>NZ_BSTX01000002.1:591378-1464210 GCF_030269765.1 Actinorhabdospora filicis
AGCGGGCTGCCCTCGGCCTCCTGGACCTGCTGCTCGCCGGGTGACCCCCACGTCCGTGGGGAGCGGCTTCAAGCCCGAGCATGATCCCTCCCTTTCTACGGGTGACCCCCACGTCCGTGGGGAGCGGGCTGCCCTCGGCCTCCTGGACCTGCTGCTCGCCGGGTGACCCCCACGTCCGTGGGGAGCGGCTTCAAGCCCGAGCATGATCCCTCCCTTTCTACGGGTGACCCCCACGTCCGTGGGGAGCGGTTCATCACCGACTGCACAGCGGCGGCCGTCGCCGGGTGACCCCCACGTCCGTGGGGAGCGGGGTGAGGTAGGCGGGGTATCGGGGTACGGCTGCGGGTGACCCCCACGTCCGTGGGGAGCGGCCCGATACCCCGCATACCTCACCATGGGCCGCCGGGTGACCCCCACGTCCGTGGGGAGCGGCCCCGGAAAGAGGCCGAGGTCACGACCGCGATCGGGTGACCCCCACGTCCGTGGGGAGCGGGTACGTGCTGGTACCGCTGGAGCATGTCCCGGCGGGTGACCCCCACGTCCGTGGGGAGCGGGTTAGCGTCAGCCTTAGTTGACAGGGAGATCGCGGGTGACCCCCACGTCCGTGGGGAGCGGGAGACCGAGCAGGGCTACCAGTTCACGCCGCGCGGGTGACCCCCACGTCCGTGGGGAGCGGGCCGTGAGCAACAGGTTCAGCATTCGCCTCGTCGGGTGACCCCCACGTCCGTGGGGAGCGGCTTCACCTGCTCACCCCCGCCGAGACCCCGTTCGGGTGACCCCCACGTCCGTGGGGAGCGGCAAAAACGGCGGCTGGGAAAGACCATGAGCGACGGGTGACCCCCACGTCCGTGGGGAGCGGGAGTCTGTAGTGGAGTCTCGCGTTTCCCTTCCCGGGTGACCCCCACGTCCGTGGGGAGCGGGCGGGCCTGCGAAGTCATGGCGTCTCCTCGTCCGGGTGACCCCCACGTCCGTGGGGAGCGGTACGGCGAGAAGAAGGTCATCCGGTTCAGCACCGGGTGACCCCCACGTCCGTGGGGAGCGGCCGGTCTACCTGGAGACCCCCGGTAAAGGGCACGGGTGACCCCCACGTCCGTGGGGAGCGGACGTCCGGCGCGACCGGTGCCAGCGCGGGCTACGGGTGACCCCCACGTCCGTGGGGAGCGGGACAATCAGACCCCCAACGAGGACCAGGAGGACGGGTGACCCCCACGTCCGTGGGGAGCGGATAGGGCCGCGGTTAACCGCCCCGGAGGCTCGCGGGTGACCCCCACGTCCGTGGGGAGCGGTCGAGTCACACGTGGGCAGAGGCTCAGTCATCCGGGTGACCCCCACGTCCGTGGGGAGCGGCATACCTCAAGGGTCTCCTCGGGCAGTTTCGCCGGGTGACCCCCACGTCCGTGGGGAGCGGTTCGCCAGCCTCACGGGCCGCGGTCATCATCGCGGGTGACCCCCACGTCCGTGGGGAGCGGGCCCACGGGGAGACTCACGGCCGCCTGCTCCGCGGGTGACCCCCACGTCCGTGGGGAGCGGACTTCCCGACCTGCGGGTTTATTGCAGATCTTCGAGTTCTGCCGAAATGATGACATCCTCTGTCGTCTTAAAGCGGATGAGTTGCAAGCCGTCGTAGTCGTCGACGACGCGTCGGCGTTGTCCGCTAGTGGAGATGTTGTATCCCTGCTCGGTGTGTGCGGGGTTGATCAGTACGGCGGCGCCGTCTTCGATGCTGGCGGCGACGGCGCTCCAGAGCTCATCGCGGACGCGGCTTGAGACGGTTCCGACGTAGAGGCCTGGTGCTGGTTCGGTGAGCCAGCGTGTCAGGGCGCCCCGGACGTGGTCGGGTACGGCGGTGACCGAGATGACGATCATGGATGCCATGTCGTGTCACCAATCGGGTTCGGCGTAGTTGACGCCGGCCGGGACTGATCCGGTGATGGGGTCCCAGAGGTGGACCAGGTCGGCGGTGCGGTGAGCGGTGCGGGTGATCTGGTCGGGGTCGAGAAGGTGCTGCAGGTCGTTGACGATGGTGGGCATGAGCCTGAGCAGTTTGAACTGTTCTCGTAGGCGTCGTCTGGCTTGCTGTTCAGGGCGGTCGCTGTCGTGGAGGGAGAAGGCAAGGGGAATGGTGACGCGTGCTTTGTACAGGTCGGCGATGTCGTAGACGAAGGCGTGCTGTTTCCCGCTGTGGACGAAGCCGAGGGCCGGGGAGCACCCCAGGGCGAGGATGGCGGCGTGGACGATGCCGTACATGCAGGTGTTGGCGGCTGACAGGGCGAGGTTGACGGGGTCTTGGCTGTCCCAGTTGTCGCGGTCGTAGTTGCGGCGGAAGCGCTTGATGGAGTGCTGGGCTGTCAGGAGCCGGTAGTGGGTCTTGACGTGCTGCCCTTCGAGTCCCCGTAGCTGGGCCAGGGTGAGTCCGTCGGGGATGTCTTCGTCTTCGAAGCGCATGCGGTACATGCGTTTGGCGATGTCGAGTTTTTCCTCCGGGTCGGCCCAGGCGGTGACCTGGCGTTCCAGCCAGGCGGTGGTCATGGAGGAGGAGGTGAGCCCGGCGTAAGTGCGTACGCCGCCTGATCCTGTGGCTACCAGTGTGGTTCCGTGGCGGCTGATGGTGGCCAGAGCGGGCTGGGTGATGGACGTGCCTGGGCCCAGCAGGATGCAGGCCAGGGAGGCGGTGGGTAGATAGGTGCGTTCGATTCCGTGCTGGGTGTTGATCTGAGCGCATACTCCGGTGTCGTCCTGGACGACGCGGACGGCTTCCAGATACAGGAATGACAGAGAATCGGCGACGCGGGGCAACATGGCCAGTGTGGGTGCGGCCAGGCGTTTGCGGGCATCGGTCATGCCAGGACTCGCAGGCTCAGCAGTCCGGCTCCGTAGGCTTTGGCACGCCCGATGCCGCTGAGGACGGCGTCGCGCAGGGCGTCGGGGTCGGTGACGGTGGCGGTGCCTTCGAAGCGGCGTAGTCCGTGGCGGATCCAACGGCGTGGATCGGGCCCCTTTTTGGCGACGGCGTCGGGCAGGGACACGGTGGAGAACTGGCCGGGCTCCATGCCGCAGGCGGTGGCTTTGTCCCTCCACCAGGTGTCTGCGGCTGCCCCGTTGAGGGCTCGGATCTTGCCCGCTGCCTCACCGATCGCGTTGCGTTTGCTGGGGTTGGCGGTGATCCGGTAGGCGACCTTGGTGCCGACGGCCAAGTGTTCGAGTAGGGGGCTGATGTCGCGGTGCTCGATGGTGCCGTATCCGCTGGGGATGCGGTCGACGCCTGGTTCGGCGCGGGTCTGGATGAGGATGGCGGTTCGGCTCGCGGTCTCGTCGATGCGGAAGAGGACGCCGGCCTGTTGGCGGGCACGGTCACCGAGGTCGTCGGGCACCAGCAGCATCAGCCGCCGATGGAGGCGCTGAAGGTCGCCGAGGTCGGTGATGGCGTTGCGATCGGCGGGGTTGAGCGTGATTCTGGTGAGGTGAAGTGTCATGTGGCGGCCTTGATGTAGTCGCTGAGGGCCAGTAGGTGGGTGCGGCCGCGGCCGGTCCACAACGCGCGCGGGAGGGTTTCGCGGCTGGAGCTGATCTGGCGTGTGGTGTGCTTTCGGGCCCTGGAGGTGAAGGAGACCGGGACGTCGTCGAGTTCGGTGATGGCGGCGGCGCCCGGTATCCGGCCCTCGTAGAGGAATTCCAGGATGGGTTCGGCCTTTTCTGGCAGACGCGCCGGCACCGGTACACGCTGGAGTTCGGCGACCGGGTCGCTCGCGTTGGCGTGGAGTAGCAGGGGCTGATCGGGTGGGCAGGAGCGCCGTCCCAGATACAGCGGCCAGTGCGGCGCCTTCAGAGCCTCGGTGATGGAGGTGCAGGTGTCGGCGGGGCCGGTGACGGCGATGGTGAAGGCGGCATCGGCTAGGTAGTACCGGTTGGACACCAGGGTGGAGGCGTTTTCGCCGCGGCGTTTGCCTTCGGCGGTGGGCAGCGCCTTCTTGGCGGGCAGCCCTCCTCCGACGGTGTGGAAGTCCATCATGGACACTCCCGGCCGGTCGATGCGGACGGTGATGGACAGGGATGTGAACTCGTCCAGAGGGGCGCTGCGCGGCCGTCCGAGAGCGTTGGCGAACAAGCCGATGAGGCCGCTGCGGGTGGGGAAGCGCTGAGTTTCGCGGCGGTTGAAGGCCGAGTGCTCACCCCAGGACTGCATGGGAGCACTCAGCCGCAGAAGGAACCCGCTCACTGCTCGCCGCCGTAGGCGGCGGTGACGGCCTGGTCGATCAGGTCGTGGTAGGAGCCGACGCGGGGGCCGAGCCCGGTCAGGGAGGGCTTCTCAAGTCCGGCGTGGCCTTCGAAGCGAAGCCCCGTCTGCCCCCAGAGCAGGTTGAGCTGCCGGGCGTAGTCGGCCAGCTCATATCGCGCGGCGAGGCTGTGGCCGCTGGTGCCGCCGAGAGGTGTTTCGAAGGCGCCGGCCAGGGAGAGGGGGCGGTCGACGCGGACGGCGAGGTGGCACAGCTCGGGCAGCGTGTTGGCCGCTGTGGAGTTCTGCTTGCCGGTGGGCAGGGTGGAGATGAACGCGGTCAGGAAGGCGCTGGTGAGTTCCCTGGCCATCTTCTCGTCGCCGTTGAGGTTGTGGAGCAGGCCGCGGACGTTGACACAGGCGTAGCGGTAGAAGACGCCTGCGGCGAACTCGGCGCTGTTCATGTGGCCGCTGCCGCGATCATCGGCGGAGTTGAGGTCGTCGACGGCGGTGAAGAAGTCGATCTCCGGTGCGGTGCCGTGGACGGTGAAGGCGTGGGCGACCTGGACGGCGCCGTCGACTTCGGTGCTGGGCAGCTCGGCCAGCATGCGCCCGAACAGGCTGATGGTCCCGTTGCGCCCGGACAGGACCGCGAGGATCTCATCGCCGGGCAGGATCGCCTTCGGGGTCTTCTTGGTGGCCTCCGCCAGGATCGCTTCGCGGTGGGTGACGGCCAGGTCGGCCAGCTGGGTGATGACGCCGGCCGGAAGGTACATCAGCACCGAGGTCGAGCCGTCCTTCTCCAGCTTCAGGCCTTTGCCCGTCGACAGCGCCACCTGTGCCGCAGCGGCCTCGGCCTCGGCGGGCTCCCACCCGTAGTCGGGTCCGGTGAGGTGCCCGGCGACCTCGGTGAGGATCCTGCGGGTGCGTACGGCCGGGTCGGCCAGCTGGCGTTCGATCTCAAGGCGGACCTGACGTTTCCAGGACTGGCTGGAGACCCGGGTGCGGGTGGAGCCCCCGTAGACGACGGTCTTGGGAGCGCCGAGGTCATCGCGGTTGAGGTTGGACAGCGGGACCGGCTGGATGAGGCTGATGTCGATGAACATGAACGGCTCCGTTTCAGGATTCGGTGGTGAGGCTGCGGTGGTAGTCGCGCAGCCAGCGGGCGGCGATGTAGGGGCGGTGGGTGTTCCAGGTGGACAGGTCGACCAGCAGCTCAGCCCAGTCGATGGGGACGGCCTCCGCCTTCAGGCGTCCCACCAGGCGCGGGAGGTGCGGGAGGACGCCATCGAGGTCCTGGCGGCACATGTGGTGCAGCCGCGCTTGCGTGGTGGCCTGCGAGAGGAATCTGCCGTTGACGGCCAGCGCCAGCGTTCGCCCGAGACTGGTGGCCCCCGCTGAAATGGCCTCACCGGATTCCTCCGGTGCCTCGTCGGTGACGGCCTCGGTCTCCTGGCCCTCGGCCGCAGGCTGATCGCGGGCGGTGGTGGAGGCGATCAGGCAGGCGATGGCGATGTGGGCTCGCTCGGCATCGGTGGCGATGTCGTCGGCGGGGACCAGTGGGATCACCGTGGCGAAGGCGGCCTGCCCGGACTGGTGGTCCATCGGGCGGCCGAGCCCTCGGCGCAGGACCGATCGCGGCCCCGGCCGGGAGGTGACCCGCCCTAGACGGGCGAGGAAGGTCTGGGCGCGAGCGAGGCGCTCGGCGCGGACGCCGGTCGCGGGGCTGGTCATGAGCGGCCTCCAGTGGGCTGCGTTGAGATACCGAAGACGCGTTTGCGGTTGAGGGCGAATGCACGCGCCATGCGCGGTGTCACCGAGGGGTAGTCCAGGACGCCGTCGTAGGCGTCCAGCGCCAGCCGCACGAACTTCGGGCGTGGATCGTCCTCGCCACCGAGGTCGTCGCGCAGCAGCTGCCAGAACAGTTGCTCGGCCGCCGGCCAGTAGCGGGCCAGGCCGCGCGACGGCCAGGCACCGGAGGACAGTTCCTTGCGGACGGGTTTGCCACTGCCGTTGCTGGGGTCGTTGACGGCGGTCCACGCAGACCGCAGCGCGGCGGCGAGGTTGCTCGCGTACCGCTCGGCCTCACTGCGCAATCGGCTGATGCGCCAGGCTCCGTCTCCGGAGAGCATCAGCTGCAGGATCTGTGGGGGCGTGGTGGCGGTGATGTACATCGAGTCGCGGGTCTGCCCGTCCTGGTCGAAACCGAAGGAACGCACCCGCAGCGACTCCAGAAGGTCGAACGGAACTCCCGTCTCCAGCCCCTCGAACACGCCGGGACGGCGGCGATGGTCATGACCGACATCGGCCAGCAGCAGCGAATCGAGATCACGCCACAGGTCCCTATCGGCATCGGCGAACCGCGCGTACTCCTCGCCCTTGCTGTTATGCAGGTACACCAGGTACGGGTCCTTGACCTCCGGCACTGGGAAGCGCCATGCCCAGGTGAGGCGGCAGTCGATGACCGTGGGGCCGTCGGGGGAGGGACTCAGCAGCACCGCGTGCTGGAAGCGACCGGTGAGCACACCGGCCACACCGCTTGGTGCCGGTGGGGCCGCCGCAGGGTCGGGAGGCTCATCGCGTTCCCAGGGCGCCGCATCCTCCCCGTCGGGATCCACGACCGGGTAGGGCACCGACAGCACCAGACTCTGGAACACCGTCGGGGCGAGTGAGTGGTAGGAGATGGTTCGCCGCAGCGGCCCGCCGAGGCTGTTGGCATTGGCGACACCACCGACGGTTCGTGAGGTACAGCGCCCGGACGGGCCGTAGAACAGCAGTGTCAGCAGGCCCCACAGGGCATCCACCGGATCCAGGGGACGGGCGTCGAGGTCGGTGTTGTGATCCCACAGCACCTGGTTGTTGCCAGAAGGCCGCCGGGGCACGAGCTTGTTGACCCCCGAAGTCTTCTCACACTGCGTGGCAAGCCTCGGGTCTTGCAGGAACGGTCGTGCCCCGAACAGGTCGAACCTGTCCTTCCAGCGCTCGAAGTAGTCTTCGACGGTCTCAGGATCGAAATGACCCTTCGTGAGTAGCACCGCGCGTCGCGCTGCCCAGTCGTCGAAGCCCCTGCCGGGATCATCGAGTCCTGTGACGCGTGCGGTGAGGACGGTGAGAACTCGTGACAGCCCGGATGCTGCTGGAGCGAAGGGCCACTGGATGTCGGTGAGGCTGTGGGCCCGCTTGAAGAAGTCGATCAACCCGGACGGATCGGGAGCATGGTCGCCGATCGGGGTGAGCCAGGGGCGGGTGAGGAGATCGAAGGAGGGTGAGTTCACAGGCGACTCCCGTCGCTGGTGGTGATATACAAGGTCAACAACTCCTCATGTGCATGAGGGTCAGTCGATGGCATGCAACGCCGGCGGCAGTACGCGATACCACTCCCCACGCGCGTGGGGGTCAGGGCGGACCGGGCAGATATGGCAGGTCCACCGTTTTAACCGCTCGCATTTACGGGGGTGGGCATACCGCTTTTGCGGGGGAGCCCGTCAGCAGTCCCCAATGGACCATCGGGTCACACGAGGACGGTACAGGATGTGAATCGATCTCCACCAAGATGGCATGTAACACCGGGAGCAAAGATGGCATGCGAAGCCGATGTCACCGTTCCTGCAGACCGCGTTCCTTAGTCAGCTCGAAGGATCGGTCGCCCAGTCGCACGATCGTCGGGGCACCACGGGAAGGCGTATCGCAGACGATGGCGGTGATGGAGCGCAGATGCGGGTCTTTCGCCCATGAGGCCGGTGCCTGGTTGGTGACTCCGCTGATCCAGGTGGAGGGCACGGGGACGCTCTTGGCGACCACCGCTCGCACCCCCTCGCGCGGCAGACACTCGTTGTCTGTGACCGACGGCGGTGGCAGCTTTCGGTCGGGGACGGGGATGGTCGCGTGCTCGTCAAGCCATAGCCGACCGTCGTTGCGGTAGAGGCAGACGATGCGGCCGGATTCGGCGCCCCAGCGAGTTCCCAGGCGCTCCTCGTCGAGACCTGCACTGAGTTCGGAGAGGTCGCGCATGTCGGCGGGCGTCGGGATGGCCGCCTGCCTCGCTTTTCCTCTCCGGAGGCTCTCCCCGGCCAGATGCGCCAGGTCGGCCTCGGTGAGTTCGGCGCCAGCGAGGAATGCCGCGTCGTAGACCGTGTCGATCAGACTTTGGACGTCACCGGGAACGTCCACGACATCGGTGAGGGCGTCTAGGGTCCGGATCATCAGCGCCTCGTCGTAGATCCACCTCTTGGGCAGGCGCAGTTCCCCCTTCTTTCCGGTCGGCACCATGACGGCCAGGCGTTCGCTCGCCCAAGCCGGCCGCACCAGCGGGGTCTTGAGCTGTTCGGCAACGTGGCGCCACAGGCGTCCCGCCCGCTGCAGCAGCAACGCCATCGGCGCCAGGTCCGTGACCAGCAGATCCAGGTCTATGTCGAGCGATTGCTCTATGAGGGCTGTGGAGATCAGGATGGTCGCCGCTCGCTTCCCATCGGGTCCGCGGCCCTCCTTTCCCAGGCGAGCCAGAATCTTCCGGGTGTGCTCCTCGCGGTCCTCGACGCGGAACCGGGAGTGCAGCAGCCACACATCGACTCGGGCACCGGAGCCCTGCACCCAATCGCGGACGGATTGGAACGTCTCTTGTGCTTCGGCGACGGTGGTACAGATGACCGCCCCGGTTCCTCCCGCATCAAGCAGCGGAGCGAGCTCGCCGGTGAGGACGCCCAGCCGCTCGGGTACGCCGTTGACCAGGGGAACCTCGTGCCTGGTGATGGCGAGTCTCCGGTGGCGGGATGCGACCTGGAACGGGTGGACCTCGCCGGTGACGGCGCAGGCGTAAGCCCAGCCCGGGTAGGTGACCGGCTGCCGATCGCGGCCGTTCACTTGGCCGGCGCCTTCGAGGTAGGCGGCGATCAGGCGGTTGGCCATCCGTCCCGAGACCGTCGCCGACAGCAGGATTACCGGAGTGCCGGTGGCGCCCAGCCAGTGCAGCAGGCGCAGCAGGAGTCCCTGCATGTAGGCGTCGTAGGCGTGCACCTCATCGATGATCACCGTCTTGTTGGCCAGCCCCAGCATCCGCAGCACGTTGTGGCGGACTTTCACTACCGCCAGTAGCGCTTGGTCGACCGTCCCCAAGGCCCAGTTGGCCAGCATTCCGCGCTTGTGGCCGCGCAGCCACTCCAAGGCGCGCACCCAATCGCGGGAGCTGACCCCGTCGACCCGCCCCGGCTCGGTAGCCGGGTCGTAGGCCTTGCTCAGCCATGCCATGGAGTGCAGGAGTGTGAGAGCCGAGCGTGAGGTGAGGTGCCGATTGAGGTACTCCTCGACACGCTGGTAGGCCTGGTCGGCGGTGGCCATGGTCGGCAATCCCAGGAAGAACCCGCGTCGCCCGCTCGCCTCGCCCATGAGCCGGGCGGCGTGCCATGAGGCCTCGCTCTTGCCCTCCCCGGTGGGGGCGGTCACCAGCAAGATGCCCGCTCCCCGCAACAAGCCGGGAAGGTTCTGCGCGATCGAGGCCTGCAGGTCATTGGGGTCGAAGGGGAACTCCTCGGCGAAGCTCCCGGCGTCGACCGTCGCCCCGCCTAGTTGTGCGGCCTCCACGAACCCGGGAGCGTCGTGGCGCGCCGCTTCGAGATGCGCCGCCAGCACACCCCGGCCAGCCTGGGCCGGTACGGACCCTATGCGTGCTGCGATGTAGGTGACCTGGCTGGCCAGCCAATCGGCGAGGATCACGATGGCGGTGATGAACACCGCCCCTTCCTTGGTCAAGGATCCCGTCGGGGTAGGGGAGCCGAACAGCTCGTGCAGCGCAGCCACTAGAAGGCGCCGCTGTTGATCCCACTTCCCCCACCCCAGCCAGGGCGCGTACTTGCCCGGTGCGCCCATGGCACGCCCATCCAGAGGCGAGTATCCACCGTGGTGGCCGCCCAGCAGCTGTGCCAGGCGCACGCACTCGGCATCGCTTCCCGCCGTGAGTCCCCACAGATCCCGCAGAGCCTCGGCGAGGAAGGTGTGCACCGCGAACGCGTGGTTCTGGTCGTTGCCGGCCACGACCGGATAGCCCGAGAGCTTCGCGAACGCATCGGCGTCCTTCCTCACGAAGGCCTCGGTCACCTTCCCGGTGTCGTGCAGGGCGGCAACGAAGGCCACATATGAGCGACCGACGGCTTCATCGACCTTCAGCTGCCCGCAGAGCCATCCGCGCACTCCCGGCGACAACAGCCTGTCCCAAAGGACCTCCGCGAACGCCCCTGTGTCAAGGCAATGGCACACCAAGGGATACGTCGACTCCAGATCCCGAGACTTCCCCCACAACCACATGTCGATACCCGACATCCAGTCCTCGGTCATCGCCCCTCCAGCTCATCGAGAACGCGAGAGAGGCTAGAGACCAACCCCGACAAGAACGTGCTCGATCACCTGTACGCAGTCATGGCGGGAAATGTCGTCACACGCTCCTACCAGGCCCGCCGCAGCGCTTTCGCCGGACTCGGGAGGCAGCCTCCACCGAGCTTTCTCCCCCGAACGCTGAAGCCACTGGGATTCGTGCGCCTGGCAATAGCGCAGGGTCCGCCGGTCCACCTCCGCCGCTGCGGCGGCCTCTCCGCTGGGAGCCCTCGCTTGCGCCATGCCTGCGCGCGGCCCAAGCACGTTCCACCAGCGCCGCCAGGCCACCGGCATGCGCGGCCGGGACCGTGATGCCCGGCTCGACGCTCTCGCCATCGGCGGGTGTGACGATGAAGCTGAAGTACGAGGAGAACGACGACTCCCGTTCCGCCAAGATGTCGGGGCAAGCTAGCTGCAGCGACACGCCAGGGTGGGATGTCGAACCGAGGGATCACTGCAATGCCAGCCTCGGAGGTAACCTGCATGTGGCGGTCAACCTGCGCCGTTACCTTCGGGTACTCACCGCCCTAAGAGGGCTCGGAACATGGCATGAAGCCGTCCCTGCTGGCGGCGACCGCGAGTACTCACCGCCCTGAGAGGGCTCGGATTGCCCGGGTGCCGGATGCAAGCTTGATCCGGGTACACCGGGCCGTAGCACGGCGACCGGGAACAGGCCCGCCTTTCGGTCGAGGCCCGCTCTGGAACACGCGGCCGAGGGGCAGTTACGGGATGGGCTTGCAGGTTCCATCTACCTGCCAGGCGTGACAGTTCCAGCCGGGATCGGACTTCATGCAGACTCGGCTGTAGCGCGTGTTGCCGACGCACTTGTACTCGATGTAGTACTGCTGCGCGTTGGCGGTGCCGCCGGGTGCGAGGCGGTCTAGGAGCTGGTTGATCAGCGTGCGCATGCGGGTTCCCTCCAAGAGCGTGCCGGGCCGCATAAGAGGACGTGAGCGGGGCGAAGGATTCGGAGACGCGCGTCATTCACCTGACGGTCCGCCGGTAACACGACCGGCTCGCCAAGCGCCGCGATCGCCTCCAGTGCTCGCTTTTCATCGTGGTCGCGCCCCAGTTCCCGGGCCAGCTCGATGGTCCGCTCGTGCAGGGCCAGCGCCTCGCCGGGACGGCCCGCCGCCTCGAACGTTTCGGCGTAGGTGTGCAGGAAGTCCAGCTCCCACTGCGCCTCGCCCAGCTCCTCCAGGATCGAAAACGCCGCCCGGTGCTGCTCCAAACCCTCCTCCGGTGAGCCCATGATGCGTAGGGCGACGCCGAGGTAGTTGAGGCACCAGGCCTGATTGTGCCGGTGATCGTCCTGTTCGGACTGTCGCAGCGCGTCGCCGAGGGTGGCCAGGGACGCCGCCGGGTCTGAGTAGGCCAGTGCGACGCCGAGGGTGACCAGGCCGGTGATCTGCGGGACGCCGTCGGCGTGGTCGACGGCCGCGCGGGCCAGCTCGGCGGCCTGGTCCGGCCGCCCGAGGTGGAGGGCGACCCAGGCCTCGAAGGCCAGGGCCTGGGAGAGCCCGGCGCGGTATCCGATGTGCTCCATGAGCTGGTGGGCCAGGGTGAAGGACGCACCGGCCGCGTCGAGTTCGCCGAGGTCGAGCAGGGTGTAGCCGCGTCGCAGCGCCAGCCCGGCGCGGTCCTCGGCGTCGAGGTCGTCGGTGTGGACGCCGTCGTAGGCCGCGAGTGCCTTCGTGGGGTTGCCCGCGGCGGCATGGGCGAAGCCGAGGTCGAGGAGCAGTGCGCTGCGCGAGGGACGGTCCCCGAGCCGTTCGGCTGCCTGGACGGCGGCCTCGAAAAGCCGGACCTTCTCGCCGGTGCCAGCGCGGCGGAAGAACCAGGCGCGCATCGCCTTGGGGAGCACCATGGCGATCTCGTCGGCGCCGACGGTGACGGCGGTGTCGAAGCAGGCGATGAGGTTGGCGTACTCGCGGTCGAACCAGGCGAGGGCGGCCGCCCGGTCGCCGGGCAGCGTCTCGCGGCGGTGCAGGAAGGGGATGACCTTGTCGTGGGTGACGGCGAGGTCGAGGTAGTGGCGCAGGACCCGGTGTACGGCCTCGGCGGCGCGGGGTTCTTCGGCGGTGGCCAGGTCGGCGGCGTAGTCGCGGATGAGGTCGTGGAGCCGGTAGCGGCCGGGCGCGGGTTCCTGGACGAGGTGGGCGTCGACGAGCTCCTCCAGGACGGCGGCGACCTGGCCGGGCCGCAGCTCGGCGAGGGCGGCGACCACGGCGGCGTCGAAGTCGCTGCCGGGCAGCACACCCAGCAGGCGAAAGACGCGCCGCTGCTGGGAGTCCAGCTGCCGCGCCGACATCTCGAAGACGGCGTCGAAGCGCCCGGCGCTGTCGCGCAGGCGCTCGGCGAGGACCGCCACCGTCCACCCTGGACGGTGCAGAAGGCGTGCCCCGGCCATCCGCAGCGCCAGCGGAAGCCCGCCGCACTGCTCCAGAACCTGGGCGACGTCGGCGTCCGACGCGATCCCGGCGGCGCGGGTGAACAGGTCGGCAGAATCGGCCCGGGACAACGGTTCCAGCGAGACCGGTGGGACGCCGTGCAGGCCGACCAGGCGGTTGCGGCTGGTGATGAGCGCCGCCGACTTGCCCGCGCCGGGCAGCAGGGACGCGACGTGGGCGGCATCGACGGCGTTGTCCAGAACCACCAGGACGCGCCGCCGTGACAGCTCCGAGCGCCACAGCCCGGCGCGTTCCTCCATGTCGCCGGGGATCCGCGCGACGTCGAGGGCGCCGAGGAGCCGTTCCAGCGCGACGAAGGCGTCCAGCGGCTCCTGACCGGGGGTGAAGCCGCGCAGGTCGAGGTAGAGCCCGCCATCGGGATAGTCGCCGGCGACCGAGTGGGCGGCGTGGACGGCGAGGCTGGTCTTGCCGACCCCGCCCATCCCGTCGATGGACACCGATGAACCCGTGGCGAGGGTCTTCTTCACCATCGCCAGCTCCAGCGAGCGGCCGGTGAAGTCGGCCAAGTCTGCGGGCAGGTCATTGCGGCGCGGGGCGGGCATGGCCTCGGCCTTCATCGCCTCCGTCCACAGTGGGCGCAGTGGACGCGGGTCGCGTCCGACCGCCTTGCACAGGGCGACCAGCGCGTCCCAGGGCGGCACGAGCTGCCCGGTGAGGTAGCGCGACAGCGAGGAGTTGCTCAGCCCGGTGGCGCGGGCGAGGGCACGCTGGCTGAGCCCGCTCAGCTCTTTTAGCCGGCCGAGCCGTTCGACCAGCTTCTCGCGTTCTCCCGCCACCCGGGACACGCTACCGTCCCGCCCCACCCGAAGATCTTTCAGTGCCGTTGTTGCAGGTCAGAGCGTCTCGGAGTGTCCCACGGTGTCCCACGGACCGCGCCGATCACCACCGCCGGGTGGTCCCATCGGTCTTACGCAAGACCGAACGCGAAACACACCTGAAGGATGAGGAACGAGATGTCCACTGAGCGCATGCCGAACCCCGCCGCACTGGTCCCCGCCGCGATGCAGGGCCTGATGGGCGTCATCAAGGCCGTCAACAACGGCGGCCTCGACCCCAAGCTGCTGGGCCTGACCCACCTGCGCGCCAGCCAGATCAACAACTGCGCGCCGTGTGTGTCCAGCGGCGCCAAGCAGTCCCGCCAGCACGGCGCCACCGACGACCAGGTCGACGCCGTGGCCGCCTGGCGCGAGACGCCCTACTTCAGCGACGCCGAGCGCTCCGCGCTGGCCCTCACCGAGGCCGTCACCCGCATGGCCGACCAGCCCGACGCCGTCCCCGACACCGTGTGGGACACCGCCGCCAAGCACTTCGACCAGGAGGAGCTGGCCGTCCTGCTGCTCAACATCGCCGTCACCAACCTCTTCAACCGGCTGAACGCGCCCACGCGTCAGCAGGCGGGCGGCAAGTGGTGAGCGTCTACCGCATCCACACCTACACCGTCGAACCCGCAGACCTCGACGAGTTCATCGCCCGCCGGGCCACCCTGATCGCCACGATCCGCGCCGCCCACACCGGGCTGCTCGACGCCAGGCTCCTGCGCAACGAGGACGGCACCTACACCGACACCTGGGAATGGGAGAGCCTGCCGGCGATGGCGGCGGCCTTCCCCCTCGCCGGCGGGCCCGAGGCCGCCGCGGCCATGGCCCTCACCCGCGAGGCCACCGCCCGCAACGCCGAACTCATCGACCGGCGCTAGCGACCCGACCGTGAGGCCGGGGGCATCATGCCCCCGGCCTCAAACATGGGCCGGACGGCCGGAGTATCCCCACCGGGACCTTCGGCACTGTGCCCGAGCCGGGCACCGTCTGAGAGTGAGGAAAACCGTTCCCCACACCGTTGGGAGGCGCACATGCCGCGCCATGCCGCAGCGTCCGTACTCGCCGTCCTCACCGCGCTCGCGGTCATCCTCACCGCCCAGCCCGCCTCGGCCGCCCCGCCCGGCAACGACGAGCCCGCCGGAGCGCTGCCCATCGGTCCACTACCGGCGGTGGCCGTCCAGAACACCACCGAGGCGACCTACGTGCCCTACGGCGGCTGCACGAGCGCCGACGCCGGAGCCAACGTCTGGTACACCCTCACCCTCGCCACCGATGAGCGCGTGGTCGTCGACGCCTCCGGCAGCGACTACAACACCGGCCTCAACCTCTTCGCCGGAACACCCGGCCCAGGCACGTTCCTCGCCTGCCAGGAGCGGTCCCTGCGCTTCGACGCCCAGGCCGGTGTCACCTACTACATCGAGGTCGCCGCCTGCTGCGGCAGCAGCCTCGGCGGGCAGCTGCGCCTGACGGCCGAGGTCGCGCCGGAACCGCCGGTCGTGACGTCCACGGTGAACTCGGTCGGCTACTTCGACCACGCCGGCGGCGCCACCGTCTCCGGCACCGCCTCGTGCGCGTCCACCGTGGAGTTCGCCGCCGTCGAGGTCGTGCTGTCCCAGCGGGTCGGACGCGTGATCATCAGCGGCCAAAACGGCGTCAACATCTACTGCTACCCCGGCGGCGATCCGGTGCCCTGGACGGTGACCGTCACCAGCCACAACGGCCTGTTCCGCGGCGGGAAGGCCACCGCGTCGGTCCAGTCGGTCGGCTGCAACGCCGCCGAGTGCGCCTCGCAGTACAAGGACTGGGCGCTGCAGCTGAAAGGCGGAGGCCCACGTCCGCCGACCGCATCGGGTCCGGCACTACCGAGCAGGCCGGGTTCCGTCTGGTCCTGAAACGGCGGCGGTTGTCAGTTGAGCAGGCCCGTGCGCAGCGCGATCGCCACGGCGTCCGGGGCGTTGCGTGCCCGTAGCGCCCGATACACCTCGGCCGTATGAGACTTCACGGTCGACTCGCCGACGCCCATCTCCGCACCGATCTCCGCTTTCGTCAAACCCTCCGCGAGGAGTTTGAGGACGCGCCGCTGTGCCTCGGTGAGAGCGGCGATCGGGTCGCCGGGACGCGCGCCCGGATGCGCGGCGAGGTCCGCCTGCAACCGCACGGCCTTGGTGATCGCGGCCTTGAGCCGATCGAGGGCGTCGCCGTCGATGCTCAGGCCGCGATAGCCCTCGGCGACGGCGGCGGCCTCGCGCGCCACCCGGTCCCAGTTCCGGGCCAGCAACGGCAGCCGCCTGTCCCCGGCGAGATGATGCTTGCGCGGATCCAGCGCGCTCATCGATCGCCTCCCAGCAGCCGCGCCAGGCGCTCCAGAGCCCGATGCGTCGTCACCTTCACATTGGCCGCCGTGATCCCCAGGACCCGCGCGGTCTCGGCGACCGAGTGGTCATGGACGAACCTGTGCGTCACACACTGCCGCTGACGGTGGGGCAGCGCGGCCAGCGCCGCCACGAGCTCCGGCCGCGACGCCGCCGAGATCGCCGCGTCCTCGGGCGCGTCGAAGAACCGGTCGGGGGCGTCCACGACGTCGGCACCCAGCACCTCACGCGCCGCGGCCCGCTTCCAGTGATCGCGCACGAGATTGCAGGCGATCGTGACCAGCCACGTGGCGATGTCGCGACCCCTCCAGCGCAGCAGTCGGATGTTCTTCCACGCCCGCGCGAAGACCTCCTGGACGAAGTCCTCGGTGAGACCCCGATCGGCCTGGCCGAGCCTGGACAGGATTACCCGCCGCACCACGACATGGTTGTCCCGGTAGATCCCGGCGAAGGCCTCCCGGTCCCCGCCGATCGCCCGCAGGAACGCCTCGGGCGGCCCGGCCTCGGCGACCGGGGGAGCAACCACACCGTGCGGGCGGCGGACGGTCGGCGGCGGTGACGGCCTGCGGGTGATCCGTCGGGTGGGTGTGCGAGTGAGCATGGCGAACCACATTCCTGTGAGAGAAGACGAGGTGGACCGGTGATGCGCTAGATCTCTGGCACGGCAGGGGGAGTGGACCCGGTATCGGGATCCCGGTCATTGATCAGCCGGACCGCCCGCAGCAGCTGACACGGATGCGCGGTTCCACAAAGGACGCAGGCGCCGCCGAACGGCCCGTGGTCGGACTCGGTGCGCCACAGACTCTCGGCGTCGGCCCGCCGCAGCGCGGCGAGAATGTCGACCGTCACGGCCGCCTCCTCGGCTCACGCCCGAGCTGAGCCAGCCGCCACGCCCGCACCACATCGGCACAAGGCCGCGGCGCGTTGTCCCGCCCACACCAGTCACAGCGCGCGTAACCCGACCCCACGGGCGGAACCCCGTCCGCGGCATGCTCGGCCACGACCTCGACCAGATAGACCTCGCCGGCGATCCGCGCGGCCCAACGCATCCGCTCGGGCCGGGTGTGCCTGGTGCGCAGGACGCGAAGCGCCCGCTCGACACGCGCGGAGTACCTCTTGCGGAGTTCTTCCATTTGCGGATCCCACCCCTCATGGACACGCGATCGAAACGGATCGAAATTGCCGGACCCGTCGTGCTGATCAGGTTCCACATTGGTCGCCACAGGGGGTGACTTCAAGAACGCCCTCGGGTATTTTCCAGTCTGAATCACGTCGTCTACCAGGCAAAACAGTCGAGCTATCGTCGTGAAACAACCGGGGTGCGTGAAAGTACCCCTGTTTCATCACGACCCGAAAAGCACCCGGCGACCCGACGCCGGACGACTGCCGAAAAGGAGCAGCAATGCCGAGCCCACTCGTCCGCCACCGCCGCCTCGCCACCGAACTCCGCGCCGAACGAGCCCGGGCACACGTCACCGCCGCCCAGCTCGCCAAGAAGATCCACCAGAGCGTCCCCACCGTCACCCGCCTGGAACGCGCCACCACGCGCCCGGACATGGCGATGGTCATGGACTACCTCGCGGCCTTGAACATCACCGGCGACCGCTGGGAGGAGCTCGTCGAGATGGCCACCCAAGCGCGCGAGCGCGGCTGGTGGGACGACTACCTGCCGGAGATCGGTACACGCCAAGCGATGTACGCCAACCTGGAGTGGGGCGCGAAGACGATCACGGAGTACCAGATCCACGTGATCCCAGGGCTGCTCCAGCTGCGGGAGTACATCACCTTCCGGTGGAGCTGGGACGAACTGACCGTGGCGGACGCCGATGGAGTCCGGAGCCTCCCGCCGAAGATGATCGATGCCCGCCTAGTGCGACAGCGAATGCTCGCCCGCCAGAACGGGCCGCGCTACACGGCGCTGATCGAGGAGGGCGCCATCCGGCGTCTATCGGCACCGCCCGCGGTGATGGCCCGTCAGCTCCGGCACCTCATCCAGTACGTCGACGGCGACCGCATCACCGTGCGGATTCTCCCGCTGGAGGCGGATCTCCGCGACTACTGGCTGCCCAGGTCACCGGCCGTCATCTACACGTACGACAGTGGAGACCCCGACACCCTGGCGATCGACACGGAGATGATCGATCACGTGACCACCGAGGCCGAAGCGGTAAGGCCCTACGCCGAGCTGTTCCGCCGACTCGAATCGGCGTGTCTGGACCCGGTGAAAGCGGCCACCCTGCTGGCTACCATGGCAGATGATCTCGCGACGCGATCGGGGAGTGGTGATTGATGGCGGACTTCCGAGCTTGGCGTAAGGCGACGGCGAGTACCGGCGCGAGCAGCAACTGCGTGGAGGTCTCGGGTTCCCTCGAAGGACTGGTCGCCGTCCGCGACAGCAAGTCTCGGCACACTGGACACTTCGAGGTCAGCACTGCGTGCTGGCGGGGCCTGGTCGCCGACCTGAAGGCCTCACGACTTGAACGGTGACCGCCCTGGCCAGAGGCGCAAGCGTGGTTCTTCAATGATCCAGCCTGTGGGGTGCCGGGACTGAACGACCGCCCAGGTGCGTCGGCTGCACATTCCGGCGCACTTGAGTAGTCCTCCCGGGGTGAGGACGACGTATTCCCTGAGGTTGACGAAGCTGTTGCCTCGGGCGCGAGGATCCCAGTCCTGGGTCCGGTAGACCTCCTGATAGCCCCGATCGTGGCGGCGGTCGCGGCTGGTCATGGGTAAGGCCACGACATGGTCGGCGTGAGTGCGGATGATCAGGCAGGGCCGGTCCTTGTAACCCGTGCTGTTACGGAATCCGACCCGCGCCCACCAGATCTCACCGGGTGCCGGATGGGCGTACCAGGTGAGGTCGGGTGGGTGAGGCAGCAGCACCTGCCGATGAGGGGCGCGGCGGAGCCAGGCCACCGCGACGCTGATGGCTATGGCGCCGAACTGGACCGCCAAACAGATCCAGCTTGTGGGAGCGCTTTCGTCCATTCCTCGATGCTCACGCTGGAGGAGGTGCGGCGCATCATGCAAAGAATGATCGAGATGGTTCGCTCCGCGCCCTGGTTGCTCGGCCCGGTTTGTGCGCCTAGCCGTGTGAGCGGCAACCGCGTGGATGTTGCCGGCGCCCAGGCCTCACGGCTTGAACGGGGACCGGACCGACCGACGCGGCCTGCGGACCACATCCACGACCCAGCCCGTCTTGTGCCTCTCCTGAACCACCGCCCACGTCCGCCGACTGCACACCCCCGCCCGCCGGAGCACGTCCTCGGACGTGAGGTCCACCCGCTCGGTGAGCTTGACGTAGCTGTTGCTCTTGGCCCGCTTGTCCCAGTCCCTGGTCTGGTAGATCTCCTGGTACCTGGCGTCATAGCCGTAGTCGCGGCTGGTGACGGGTAAAGCGACGACGTGGTCGGCGTGGGTTCTGATGATCAGGCAGGGCCGGTCCTTGTAGCCCGTGCCGTCGCGGAAGGCGACCCTGGCCCACCAGATCTCCCCGGGCGCCGGGCGGTCGGCCCACGTCGGATCGGGCGGGTGAGGCAGCAGATGGGAGCGGCGGGAGTTGCCGCTCACCCACAGGACTCCAAGGACCACGGCCGCGAGGGCGAGCACCGCGCCGACGACGCCGGCGGTCTCGCTGAATCTGGAGAACATGGGCTCATGTTCAGGCCAGTCGAGTCGGAGCGCATCATGCATCCGCCAACCTGGCATGGAGCAAAACGTCTCAGCCCCGGGACGGGGCGTGGTGCAACCGACCGGTGCGCATCAGCCGCATCGCAGCGGTGAGTCGCCGACTCATTCGCCAAGCCTGGACAGACCCTGTGTCCACTGTCGCCATCGGCGATGCACAGGGGAGGTGGGGCCAGAACTCACTCGTGATCATGAATGGTCGGACCAGGTGAGCCGGGGTAAAAGG
Organism: Actinorhabdospora filicis; assembly: GCF_030269765.1. Lineage (GTDB taxonomy): Bacteria > Actinomycetota > Actinomycetes > Mycobacteriales > Micromonosporaceae > Actinorhabdospora > Actinorhabdospora filicis. The sequence goes on from NZ_BSTX01000002.1 coordinate 611,529, forward strand.
TCGCCGAGCATGGGGCAACTTCCGCTCCTCAAATCAGCTAGCCTCGCCTGGAGAACGTGACCACACGATCCTGTATTCAGGAGGTCTGATGAAGGCACTGAACGCGATCGCCGACCGGATGGTCGGCCTGTTCGTCCCAAAGGCCACCGCGACCGCGGCCGGTTGTGCGAAGTACCAATGCTGGGGCTGCGACCTCTACCGGTGCGGGTTTGACTGGGCGACCGGCACGTGCGGATGTGAACCCTGGGGTGGCGACGGCTGCTGCTAGCCGTCAGCGGCGGCCCTGCGATCCATTAGCCCTCGGCCGCCGACTACAGCGTGGCCTTGTCCGCGTATTCCACCGTGCACTCCCGAAACCCGAGGTGGTCCCGGATCTGCGCCTTGTGGAAGCGGTTAGTTCGCCCAGTCCACTCGTAGAGGCCACGTTCAGCCGGCTCTACTTGCATCTGACGAGCGACGAACTCCACGATCAGGGGCGGCAGATCCCGCGACTTCTGCGGGAAACGACCACGCGACGAATAGAACTTCAGCAGCAGAGCAGGCCCGAGTCGAGTAGCCCCCGTCTTATTGCCAACGAGATGCCGCTCGGCGTCTAGGTGTCTGACGCCGTCGGGGATCTTTGGGGCTATCCGGTTGCGCGCCATGATCGTGGCCTGGGATGCCCTGCCGGTCGAGAAACCCCCTGCGAGGCGGTCGGTCGCCGAGGCGCATGCCGTGGCCATGGACGAGCTCGCTGATGGTGCTCTCGACACCTGCGCGCATCGCGTAGTGCGTCGCCCATGCCCGGGTCTGTTGTTCGGCTCGGGCATGGGCCTGGGGTTCGAACAACGGACGCGGTGGGAAGGTGATCTGGCGGGTGCCGGCCCGAGTGCGGGCGGATTTGATCGGGCACTGGCCACAATCGCGTTTGGAGAACTTCACTCCGGCCAGCGGTGCGATCGAGGGCGGGGTCAGCCACTCGCGGCCGACCTTGCCTTGCGGGCAGATCGCCTCTTGGCGCTGCCAGTCGATCCGGCTCGGGAAGGAACCGTGCGGCGCAGCGCAGCAGTAGGTAGGTGTCGTCGCCGGTGTACTTGGGACGGGTGGGGTTCTTCCTGAACCTGGCCGCGCGCCCATATCGCTGTCCCCATTCCCCGGTGACCAGCGCGATCAGCTCCTGCGGTGCCATGGCGTGCAAGTTCTTCCAGGGCGGCGCGCATGGCCTCGGTGACCAGCTCCAGGCGCGTGAGGTCGCCGACCGCGGCGACGATGTGGGTGGAGTCGCTGCCGTCCGCGGGGTTGACCAGGCCGGCGGCCTTGATGCGTTCCAGCGCGAGGTTGAACTGAGCCACCAGGCGCGCCACTGAGCTGCATGAACACGCTGGGAGGCATGGCAGTCCCCATCGACGTCGCCATGCCTCTCATCTCGGGAAGCGCAAGATCCCCGACAGCGTCGGGCTCTCAGCCACAGCACGCGTCACGCGGTCACCGGGCAGGAGGCTCAAGGCGATGGTGACGTGTGGACCAGCCTCTCGATCGGGTTGAGGCGCGTAGGGCGGCTAAGGACGGCCGCCAGGCAATCCGCGAGGGTCACACCGACCCATGCCGGCAACCGATACCGGCCCAGCGCTGCCACATGATCCATCGTGATCCCAGGCCGAGCCGGTGACCAAGCCCCGGCTTGCAAGGCGGGAAGTCCGCGCGAGGGGGCGGGGAAGACCTCGCGCCGGGCCTGGAGGCGATCGGTGTCCAGGTCTCGCCAGTGGCGCCGACGAGGCGGTGCGGTGCGCCGGGTCTCCAGGGGACGCGTTCGAAAATCTTCAGCGGCCGCGGTAGACATTGGTTTCAGGTCGTGCTACCTTTTCTCTCGTTGGAGAGCAAGAGAGTCCATGCGGGGCAGCAGAGACTAGTTGCCCGGAAGTGTGAACTGGCAGGTCAGGCGGATCGAGGCCGGTAAGTGCAAGGGGCTTCGGACGGTGGCTCTGCCAGCGGTCACGACCGGTGGCCGCGGAAGTGGATTTCCGGAAAGTGTTCGACGAAGTGGCAAGTGTCATGCGGGTTACGGCCGGGCGCGTCGCCAGGTTCGTGGCCGGTGACTAGGGGTGGCGTAATTCCAGGCCGCTCGACAGAAAGCAGAGGTACCGGTTCGGGCGTCGCCCGGGCCAAGGCGGTCAGCGAGCAGGGCCGTGCGAGTTCAGTGATTTCAGGAAAGGAGTTCCAACGCCATCGTCAGATCGCCCGCGCCCGCTGAGATATTCGCCGCGCGGACATCGCGGCACCACCGCTTCGAAGGTGGTCCGCGGTCACGACTACGCGATCGCGCCCGACACCCACGAGGTGCGGCACGCGCACCGGCTGGTATCCGCCGGTGAGATGGCGTTCGAACGATTCCGGGCCCCGGCGCGCTCCGCGCCGGGGCCCCTCACCCGTTTCGGGAAGGTTCTATGGGACAACCAGCACACACCACGCCCCCCGGGGCAAGCACCAGCGACAAACTCGATGACGACGACTACCCCGCCTACACCATGGGCCGGGCCGCAGAACTCGTCGGCGTCACCCAGGCCTTCCTGCGAAGCCTGGACACCGCCAACCTCATCACCCCGCAACGCTCCAGCGGAGGGCATCGCCGCTACTCCCGCTACCAGCTGCGCCTGGCCGAGCGGGCACGCGAGCTCGTCGACCAGGGCACCCCGCTAGAGGCGGCCTGCCGGATCATCATCCTCGAAGACCAGCTCGCCGAAGCCCAGCGCATCAACGCCGAACGCGAGGCCGGCACCGGCTGAGCCCCCAACGGCATCCGCCCGCGGGAGACCGGGCCCCGCCCTTCCACAGGCCACCCGGTCCCCGCAACCGGCACGACAACCGGGCACCGACACCGCCCACGCCCTCGCACATAACAGCGCTCGCCACCGCAGGCACTCCTCAAGCCCCTACCCGATCACGCCCGGCGGGCGGCGAGGCCGCTTGTGCGAGGGTCACCTTCGCCGAGCAGATCGAGGGGCTGACAGTCGCGCGGCAGGCGCAGCGGCCGTTGCGCGATGCACTGACCCGGATCGCGTTGCCGCCGGGCGGCCGGGCCGGTGCCAGGCTCGCCTTCGGCCTGGCGATGAGCGCATCCAGGGACAGCCAGCTGCGCTTGATCCGGGCGCTGCCCGACCCGCAGCATCAAACACCCCGGGCGCTCGGCGTGGACGAGTCCGCACTGCGCAAGGGCCACACGTATGCCACGATCCTGGTCGATGTCACCGCCCGTCGCCCCATCGACGTCCTCCCGGAGCGCTCCACCGACTCCTTCGCCGCCTGGCCGTCCAAGCGACGCGGAGTCCAGGTGATCTGCCGAGACCGCGCCGGATGCTATGCCGAAGGCGCTGTCCGCGGCGCTCCGAAGCCCCTCCAGGTCGCCGACCGGTGGCACTTGTGGAACAACCTCAGCACCGCTGTCGAGAAAGTCGTCCGCCGCGCCCATGCCCGCCTGTGGCCGTGTGACGACCGCGAGATCGTCGACCTGGCCGTCCCCCAACGGACGCCGGGCTGAAGGCGTCCATCGCCGATTCACCGCGGTGCGTCACCTGGCCGATCTGGGGTGGACCATCACCGTGATCAGCACCGAGCTCGGCCTGGATCGCAAGACGGTCCGCAAATACGCCGCCAGCGCCGACGTCAACGAGCTCTTGGAGTCAACCCCAGCCCGCCGCACAGCAGCCTCACCGCCTACCTGCCGATCGGCTATCAAGGGTCGAGCCGCAGCGCCGGCAGATTCCTGCACCCGCTGCGCGGCAGCGAAACGACAGAACCCGAGCCGGCACCGCCGTCGATCCGAGAGTTGACCCGCTGGCTCACCCGCCACCCCAACACCCTCACCCGTCACCAGACTTTCGTCCTGGACGAGGCATGCCGCCGCAACCTGGAACTGGCCCGCACCAAATACGGACCCAGCGTTTTCACATGATCCATCGAAATCCCAGGTCAAGGCGGTGACCATGCCCGGTGATGGCAACTACTGCCTCGCCTGCTCTGCGAAGCGGAGGCCGAACCGCGGCCGTCAGGTCGCCAGAGGCGGGGAGTGCCCTGTAGGCAAGTGCGGGGAGTCCGCGCGAGGTGGCGGCGGGTGTCGTTCTGTTCATGCCCGGCCGACCGTTTAGCCTGGCAGGTGCCTATGCCGGGGCGTGATCCCACACGCCCGGGGCGAACATGTGTGCGGTCATGGGCGGGTGCTGATCCGGAAACACCACTCCCGACCCGGCGCGGCGACCGATGGTCATGTGGCACACCACCGGCGGCGGCCACACCATCACCATAGGCCGAACCGGCTCCGACTCCGGCTGGGACGTCGAACACACCAGCCTGCATGCCCAAACCACGCTCACCTGCACCAGCGAGAGTGCCGCGCGGATACTCGCCGACCGCCTGCGCGCCACCGTCCCCGGGCGCTGCTGGTGGGAACACGAGGCGACCTGATGGGACTCGACCCGCACCACATGGACATGCGGGAACCACCACGCCCGCGTAGCCGACCTGCCCACCATGGTCGCGACATCCCCGCCGACGCAACCGCCGATGATGACCCTCGGTGTGCGGGCCTGGGACCTCGACCTCACCACTCCCCGGCCCGCAAGGCTCCTGGCCTGGTACCGCGACCGCGTCACCGGCACACACACATCGGCCTGGTGGAATGCCCCATCAGCACCGGCAACGGCCTCCACCTGATACGCCACCACCTCCTGGTTCCCGAACACCACCTGAAACCCAGCACGAACCGAGATAAGGTCAACCGTTCAACCGTTCAACCGTGTGCGTGGTGCTGGTCAACCGACGACCCCACAGTGGGCGTGAGGCCACACAGGCCTGCTGTCGCGGTTACGGCAACCCAGGGGCTGGGGGCGGCCGGGCACGCGTTATCAGTAGTCACTTTCGTGGCTGGAGCGGGTGTGTCGGGGCAAGTGGGGCCGTGATCGGCCGCCTGTTGGCGTCCTCGAACCGTGTGGGCACCGCGAGGACATCGGTGGAAATGCCGTTGTCGGCCTTACGTAGATGAGTGGTGGCGGACCTGGTCGCCGCCGGGTACGGGCGCTCCGGCACCTGCTAGAGCCAGGCTCTTACTGTCCTGGAGCACCAAGCCAGGCAAGGAACTCCTCAAGCCTGGCGATGCTCCAGCCGTCACCGGTCTCGGCAAATGCCCTCAGCGCCTCCGCCCAGCACTGCCGAGCCTCCCCATCACGCCCCACCGCCCGCAGCGCGAGCCCGAGGTTGTTCAGCGCCTGGCCTTCGCGGTGGCGGTCGCCGAGGTCCTGATAGATCTCTACGGCCTGCTGGTAGGAGGTGATGGCCTCGTCGAAGCGCCGCACCTCCCGCAGCGCGAGCCCGAGGTTGTTCAGCGCTATCCCCTCGCCGTGGCGGTCGCCGAGTTCTCGGCAGATCGCCAGACCACCTTCGTGGGAGGTGATGGCCTCGTCGAAGCGCCGCACCGCCCGCAGTGCGAGCCCGAGGTTGTTCAGCGCCTGGCCTTCGCGGTGGCGGTCGCCGAGGTCCTGATAGTTCTCTACGGCCTGCTGGTAGGAGGTGATGGCCTCGTCGAAGCGCCGCACCGCCCGCAGCGCGTTCCCGAGGTTGTTCAGCGCCGTCCCTTCGCCGTGGCGGTCGCCGAGGTCCTGATAGATCTCTGCGGCGTGCTGGTGGGAGGTGATGGCCTCGTTGAAGCGCCGTACCGCTTGCAGCGCAGCCCCGAGGTTGTTCAGCGCCTGGCCTTCGCCGTGGCGGTCGCCGAGCTCTCGGCAGATCGCCAGACCAGCTTCGTGGGAGGTGATGGCCTCGTTGAAGCGCCGTACCACTTGCAGCGCAGCCCCGAGGTTGTTCAGCGCCATCCCCTCGCCGTGGCGGTCGCCGAGCTCTCGGCAGATCGCCAGACCACCTTCGTGGGAGCTGATGGCCTCGTCGAAGCGCCGCACTTCCCGCAGTGCCAGCCCGAGGTTGTTCAGCGCCGCCCCTTCGCCGTGGCGGTCGCCGAGGTCCTGATAGATCTCTACGGCATGCTGGTAGGAGGTGATGGCCTCGTCGAAGCGCCGCACTTCCCGCAGCGCGAGCCCGAGGTTGTTCAGCGCCTGGCCTTCGCCGTCGCGGTCGCCGAGGTCCTGATAGATCTCTACGGCCTGCTGGTGGGAGGTGATGGCCTCGTCGAAGCGCCGCACTTCCCGCAGCGCGAGCCCGAGGTTGTTGAGCGCCGTCCCTTCGCTGTGGTGATCGCCGAGTTCTCGGCGGATCGCCAGACCAGCTTCGTGGGAGGTGATGGCTTCGTCGAAGCGCCGTACCTCCTGCAGCGCGAGCCCGAGGTTGCTCAACGCCGCCCCTTGACCGCGGCGGTTGCCGAGTGCGTGGGTGGCGGCCAGGGCGTGTCGGGTGAGGGTGATGGCGTCGTTGAAGCGGCGCCGGTGGTGCAGGTACCGGGTGAGGGCGAAGGTGAATGCTGTGGTGGTGTGGTGGTCGCCGTTGTCGGCTGCGTGCTGGGTGGCGGCGGTGAGGTTTGCGGCTTCGGCGTCCAGCCAGGCCAGGGCATGGTTCCGGTCGCGGAAAGTGTCGGGCCGTTGATGTGGGGTCAGGATGGCCATGTGGGTGTCGGCAGTCTTGGTGGTGGTCAGGTAGTGGTCGAGGAGCCGCTGGTGTGCGGTGGCGGCCTCGCCGGGGTCTGCCGGGTCCGGGGCTTGCACGCCGGCGTGCAAGCGCAACAGGTCGTGCAGGCGCCAGCGCCCGAGGGCGGGTTCCTCAACCAGGTGCGCGCGGTGCAGGTCGGCCAGCAGCGCCTCGGCCTGGGCTTCGGGTATCCCGGCGAGGTGGGCTGCGGCGGTGGTGGCGATGGTGGGGCCGGGATTGGCCGGCAGCAGCCGGAACATGCGCGCCTGGGCTGGGGGCAGGCGCTGGTAGGACAGGTCGAAGGCGGCGCGGACGGCGACGTCACCGCTGGTCTCGCGGCGGACCAGCTGATCCAGGCGGCCGTGTTCATCGCGCAGCCTCGCCGCGAGCGCTGCGGGAGTCAGGTGGGGGCGGTCGGCCAGGAGGGCGGCGATGATCCGCAATGCCAGCGGCAGTCCCGCACACAACCCCGCCAACTCCACGAACCCACCACGATGGGCCGCATCATGCAGGCGGGCATCACCAGGCCCGCAGCGCAGCGCGATCAGCTCGGTGATCAGCGTGATCGCCGGTTCGGTGTCCAGGACGTCCAGGCGGTGGACGTGCGCGTCCAGGTCCAGGACGTGGCGGGAGGTCACCAGCACCGGAATCGATTCCTCGCCCGGCAGCAGCGGGGTGACCTGGCCGGTGTCGGCGGCGTTGTCGACGACCACCAGGATCGGTTTGTCCCCGGCCGCGTGCGCTGCGATGATCGTGCGCCACAACCGGGCCCGATCGTCCTGCGATGCCGGGATGTGCTCACCGGGCACCCCCAGCGCCCCCAGCCACCCGCCCAGGGCATCGGCGGGTGACCTACGCCGTTCGGGGTCGTAGCCGGCCAGATCGACGAACAGCACCCCGCCGCCGAACCAGCCCTGCCTCAGCGCGTGGTGGGCGGCCTGGACCACCAGCTCGGTCTTACCGACCCCGGCCATCCCGGCCACCGCCGAGACCAGCAGCCTCCCACCCGGCCCGTTCGGGGCGAGCATTCCCAGCAGCGCATCCAGGTCGCTGCTGCGGCCGGTGAACACTCCCGCCGCCCGCGGCAGACCCCCCAGCGCCGTGGGCACCTTCGCCGGAAGCGTCACATGAACGGTCTGCCCCTGGACCACCGCGCCGATCACGATGCTGCCGGAGACGGTGTTCACCACCTGCCACCCACCCGCACCGGCCGCGCCGGTCACGACCACCGCCCGTCCACCGAGCCATCACCGGCCGGGGGCAGCGGCCCGCGCACCACCTCGCCCTGGATCTGCAGCCCCTCCACATCGGTGTCCTCCACCCGGTTGGACACCCCACCCGGGGCAACCTGGCCCCCCGCAGGCGCGATGTTCCCGGACAGATCCACCACACGAGCCTGGACCAGGGACCCGGCCCGGCCACCCTTCACCTCATTGACCACACCAGACCCCGGCACCCGCACCGGCACGGGTGCGACGGGGGCCTTCACCGCCCGCCTGGCCCACACCACACCCCAGGCCGCGATCGCAACCCCGGCCAGATTCAGAAACACCCCCACGACACTGGCCCACCGATCGGCGTCCTCCAAACCCGCCCGAACCAGCAGCCACACCCCCGCACCAACCGCCACCACACCAACCGACAACCCCACGACCAGCGGCCACCACGACCGCACCCCCGACCTCGTCATCCCACCATTGTGGACACCACGCCCCATGAACGGAATCCCTGCAACCGCGCCATTGTGCCGGTGCCCGCCCGACTGGCTCCCAGCCAATTGCGAGATCACCGCCCACGGTGGGACAGCTCATAGTGCCCGCGATGCCTCGACACCGACGGATGCCGGGCCTTCCACGCGGCTAGGAACGGCCCGATCACCGCCCACTGCTCATCGGTCAGATCACTCGGATACGCAGGCCGTCCACTCACGACAGTCCTAACGACCCACAACCGTGCCGGGCACCGTAAATGACCGGAACCTTACTCTGCCTCACCCCGAAACAAACCATAAACCGGGGCAACAAATCACATAACGCCCTCTTAGAAGTCGGCCGTGTCCTCCTGCCATGCGATAACGGTGGGGAGTTCGTGGGTTTCGAAGAACTCCGCCAAGGCCGCCCGCACGTCATCAAGTGGCACCTCGGCATCTTGGGGGTAGTCGTAGATCGCCCCGGCCGCCGCCAGACCCTTCGGTGGTGTGGTGCCTTTGGTGAACCATGTCCCGTTGGCGCCGAACCGCAAGGCACCGACGGAGCGGCCGGCATCCACAGCGACCTGGAGTTCATGGTCGACGCCACCGGCGGGGAGGGTAGGTCGAGCGCGGTGGTACAGCCTGGCGGGCGTGCCGTTTGACGTGGCTATGAGCGCGTCAAGTGCTTCATTCATGCCCTCGACGCTGCTCACGCGGCGGGGACCTTCATCACCTGGCACGAAGAAGTCAACGTAGTCGCCGAGACCGGGTTCAGTGTTCATCGGGTTCCCCCACATACGTCTTGGACTGGTCACGTCCCTGGTCGTCGCACCAGCACACCGTCAGCTCCGAATCCTGGTCGAGCCATATGGGTAAGAGTGCGTCGCATGAGAGCTCACCCTGACACGGCCCCTTGGGGTTGTTGATCGTGACCAGCGAACGCTTCACGCCATCTTTGCGCATCTGCAAGGCCCACTTGAGTTCGACATCTCCGGCCGCGGTGAGTTTGCCTTTCGGTGGGATCTTCCCCAAGCGCCTAGCGAGTTTCACGCCCTCGACGTATCGCGGGTCGTACTCGCGGGTTTTGGGGTCAAGCTCGCCGCTGATGATCGGTTCAACCTTGCCGCCGTTGCTGAGTGCCCGCCCGTGGGTTTTGTTGTCGGTGCCGGGAAATGTCGGCATGTCTCGCAGATGTGCTGCGGGATCGAACCTGCTGCCTGCTGAACTCGCCGAGTTCGTTGGTGTCGAGCCGGCGCCGGAGATGTCGCCCTTGACGACCTCGATGTACTCGCCGATCACATCGATGGCGCCTCGTGCGTCGGCGTCGGCTTCACGGATCCGCTCGGCGGCCTCCCCGACCTCACCGAGGGCGGCGGTCGCTTTGGGGTTCACCGACTCGCCGAACGCTAAGGCGAGCTGACCGTACATGTCTCCGTACTTGTCGGCTGCCCGTCTCGCTATCGCTCGCGACTCCCTGATCAACTCCTGCACGGCTCCTAGCGCCTTGATGACATCACCGGACGACCACACCCCGCGTCTCCCCTCCACCGACAGCCGGAGGTGACGGTATCGCCACCTCTGGTTGAAAAGCGAGAGCCGCAGTCACCACGAGTACTGGGGCCCGGAAGGCTGATGGCGCCGGCCCAGGGATGCGCCTGGCCGCATGTTGGCCAGACGGAGCCAAGACCTACGGCGGGCCATGCCGGTGGTGCAGGCCGAGCAGTGATCCCACCGCCACTCAAAGGGCGCGGGCGATGACGAGCAGCTCACCGTCACTGTGGCCGACCGGCTCTCGTTCCCAGCCGCCGAAGATGTCCTCGACGCCGAATCCTGCGGTGTGCAGGGCTTCCCGGACCTCTTTCTCCGTGTGGAATCGCAGGGTCGCGGTGCTCTCCAGCTCCGGCCCGTCGGGGAAGACGTAGTGGTGGGTGAAGGTGACCGCGCTATCGGCGACGGCGGTGACTTCGGTCCAGGCGGTGATGACTGTGCCGTCGGGGAGCGTGATCGTGCGGCGGGAGTCGACGGGGTTCCACTTCTCCCAGCGCCGCGCGGCGGGATCGCGAGTGTCGAAGACCAGGCGTCCGCCCGACACCAGGGCACGCCGCAGGTCGGTGAGTGCCTGGGCGAGCTCGTCGTCGGTGACGAAGAACTGCGCGACGTGGCTGGTCATGACCGTCACGTCGAAGGCGGCTTCGGGTAGGTCGCGTGAGGTGCCCTCCAGCCACGTCACCCGGTCGGCGCCGGGCTTGGCGCGGGCGGCCACCAAGGAGGCGCGAGCGGGGTCGACGCCGGTGACGGTGTGACCGGCCGCGGACAGGCCCAGGGCGAGGCGTCCGGTGCCGCATCCGAGGTCGAGGACCCGCGCCTGCGGAGTCTGTGAGACTTCGGCGAGGAAGAAGTCGTCCTCGCGTGTCCATGGGCACTCGGCGTCGTAGACGGTCACCAGCAGAGGGTCGCGGAACTCGGCGTGCAGCACCAGCGGATGCTAACCGGCCACCACGGGGCAGGCCACTGGTTAGTGACCGGCTGCATCGGTTGTGCCGCAGCGGATGCACATGCCGGGTGCGCGGTGGCTGTGACCACCGACCGGCGTTGACGTCACCCCTCGAAGTGCCGCCAGTGTCCTTCGGAGACGACCGCGATGGTGCCGTCGACGACGGTGATGGCCGACTCATCATCGAGGGCGTAGCCGGGTACCGGGACGCGTTCGGCCCATTTCTCGGCGTCGGCCATGGTGTTCTCCGGGCACATGGGATTGTCCAGGTGCGGGAAGATCGAGAAGTCGACCATGCCGAGGGCGCTGTCGCCGCCACCGGATGGTTTCCAGCCGACGAACTCCTCGCCGACGTGTGGGGCCATCACCATGCTGCCGGCGCTCAGTCCCACATAGACCGTCTCGGTGAGGGACGGGAGCAGCTCGGCCAGGCCCGACTTGCGCATCCAGTGGTCGAGGTAGAGCACATCGCCGCCACAGACCAGCAGCGCGTCGGTCTCCCGGACCAAGGGGACCCAGTTGTCGGCGCCGATACTGGGCAGCGCGGTCAGCTCCAGCATCCCCACCGACTTCCAGCCGAGCTCGACCATGGGAGTCGACGTCTGCCCGGCGATCTGCCGCCACGTCATGACCGCCGTGCGGGGGTACATGCCGTACATCGCGGTGGGGACGCACAAGGCCGTCGCCTCTTCGATCGGCTTGCCCAGCATGTCGGCGAGAGCGTCGCGGATGCTCTGGTTGCTCACGCCGCCGGAGGTGAGGAGAAGCTTCATCGCGTCGTCCTTGTCCATCGAGTGCCGCCGGGTTCTTCCGGCAGGTGAGTCAATCACGACATACCGACTCGCACAAGTGTTCGCCCGTAGTGCTGGCGTGATGCCGTTAATGTGGCTCATCGAAGCGTGCCCCAGCAGGTGGGGAACGTCTTCGCCGCCGCGCCGTCCTAGAAGGCGACCCGTCCTGCGAGGTCCGTCACCGCGGCTCCTCCGCCGCCGCGACCCGCGCGCCCGTCTGCCCCGACCGGCGCAGCGACTCGGCGATGAAGCCGCTCGCCTTCAGCTCCTCTACCAGGCCGCGCAGGAACGCCACCGTCTCCGGTTCGCGGCCAATGGTCGTCCCGACCGCCTGCCGGATCTCCATGAAGCGCTCGTCGATGACCCGCACACCGGGCGTCGCCTCAGCGAAGGCGGTGGCCGGCTGGCGGATGCCCGCGCCCGCGTCGAGCTTCTCGGCGAGGAACAGGTCGACGCCTTCCTCTCCGCGCACGATCGTCGCGTTGCGCAGGGTCCGGGTCAAGAACAGGTCGTAGGCCGAACCCTCCTTCACCCCGATGCGCACACCCGGGGCGTCGACGTCGGCGGGAGAGGACAGCGGCGAGTCCTCGGCGACCACGTACACGCCCTCGATGACCGCGTAGGGCGCGGTGAAGGCTACTTCGGCCTCGCGAGCCGGTTCCACGGCGAGGAAGCAGAGGTCGGCCAGGCCCGCGGCCATCGCGTCGAAGGACTTGAGCGCCGCGTCGAAGCAGAGGAGCTCCAGATCGAGGCCGAGCCGCGCGGCGACCTCCCGGGCGATGTCGACGGTGACCCCGGAGGGCGCTTCCGGTGTTCCCTGCGCCAGGAGGGGGTTGCCCAGGTTGATCGAGGCCCGCAGGATGCCCGTCGGGGCCAGGTCGCGCGCGATGGCGGTGGTCGTCATGCGCGCGAGAGTAGCCGATCTTGCCGCGACAATCCGGTGTCGAACTTCGGGTCCGCGGCGGGGCCAGGAGGCGTCTGGCGGTCAGGCGGGATGGGTGAACGAGACCGGCTTGCCCGCTGCCTGGGCGTAGGCGATCTCCCTGCTGGTGGACTCGCCGATGTACCCGCCGGGGTTGACGACCAGGACCCGGTCGGCCAGGTCGATCTTGCGCAGGTGCAGGGCGTCCAGCGCCGCCTTCTGCTCGCCGGTGATCGGCTCGCCCGCTTCGCCCGCCTCGCCGGGTGCGAGGACGATGATGCCCGCGAAGGTCAGGTCGCGGTTGGCCGCACGCATCTGCTCGGCGAAGCGGATGGAGCCGCAGACGCAGACGATCTCGGGTCGTTCGGGCACGGCTTTGGTCCTTCGCTCGATGGGGAAAGCGTCAGTGTGCACGTCGGCATCACAGGCGCGCACGCGAGCCGGACGCCGCGCGGCGCGGCGGGCGTAAGGCGTCCGGTCCGCCGAGGCCCCCTTCTGCCCTTTGAGCTGCCCGAACCGCTCCTGCCCGCCGTCGCCCATCGGGGCAATATGGCGATTGAGAGTGGTTTGTCACCGGGGGATCACGGGGGTGCTCCATGCCCACACAGTTCGAGCCGCCCAAGTGCCTGATGGACGAGTTCCGGCGGATGTTCCCGACGCTCGACTTCAGCCGGATCCGCTTCCACGAGGGCCTGCCGCCGATTCATAGTCTGGAGCCGACGCACAAGGGCGGCCTGACGATGCCCGGCCCGAGCGGCATCGACATCTATCTGGAGCGCTACGAGCCGTGTGATGCCAGCACGTTCCAGGTGATGACGCACGAGCTGGTTCACGCGCTGCAGATCCAGGAAGCCGCCAACTGGTGGTTCGCGCGGATCAACTACACGATGCGGTACATCGTCGCCGGGTTCAGCCGTACCGGTGACGGGAACTGCCCGGAGAAGGAGGCCTACGCCTACGAGGACAAGGTCCGCGGTCGCTGCCCGTGCACCTGCGTGTGGGAGCGGCATGACTGGCCACGGCCTTCAGGCGGGACGGCACCCGACCCGGTGCCGGCGGGTTTGGTGATCCCGATACCCCCGGGCACCGATCCGCTCCCGGACGACACGGTGCCGACCGTGCCGCCGGTGGACTTCACGACCTTGGCACCCCCGCACCCCGATCCCAACTTCGCCACATTCCCACCGGTACCGCCGAAGACGCACAGTGACTGCGATTTCGCCGACGTCTTCCGCGGCAACGTCCTGGAGAAGTTCCTGCACGTCTTGGCGCTGCTGCTGGCGATCGGCATGAACATCGCCGGCATCTTCGCCTTCGGGGGAGCAGCCGCCGCGTACGGGACCGCCATCGGCATCGCCGTAGGGGCCGTCACCGGCATCGCCATCGGTGCCAGCGCCGGACTCACCGTCGGCAGCCTGGCCGGGGCGATCGCCGGCGGCGTCATCGTGGGGGTGATCGTGGCGATCGTCGGCGGGTTCATCGGCGGTGCGATCGGCGCGGTCATCGACTGGATCGGCTCACTGTTCAGCGGGCCGGACGATCCCGGCGGCTCGATGAACCTGATCTTCTCCCGCGACCGGGGGCACTCCTTCGGCGACAAGGTCACCTTCGGGCGCAGCTACAACCACCCGTCGGTGGCGTTCTCGCAGACGAGCCTCGGCGTCGGCTGGACGGGCCTGGACCTCCAGTGCAACATCGCCATCAGCCCGACCAAGACCCTCTGGACGGGGGAGAAGAGCAGCGCGTGCGGCCTCGGGGTAGCCTGGTTCGGGCCACGCGTGTACGTGGCGTGGCGCGGGTCCGACGAGCACCCCTGGGTCGGCTGGACCGGCGACGGCAGAACCCTCGCCCGGCGCGTCCGGCTCCCCAATGACGGGCCACGGGACTCCGCGCCCGCGATCGCGGTCAGCACCGACCCGATGGTCGCCGGGGTGTACGTGTGCTGGGTCGACTCGAACTTGAACATCCGCGTTACCCAGTTCGACTTCGATCTCCACGAGACCGCCAACATCGTGTACAAGGAGCGCACCCACCCTTACGCCGCGCCCGCGATCGCGGTCGACGAGACGAACCTGTACCTGGCCTTCACCGGACTCGAACCAGAGCACCGGATCCACGTCAGCAGCCGCGTCCTGCGCCCGCACGTCGACCCCGAGCCCACGGTGATCCTCGACCAGCGCTGCGATGCCGACAGCGGCCCGGCACTGGCCTACACCCCGCCACCTCGCTACATCCGCGACGGAACGCTCCACCTCGCCTGGCGAGGCACCGACGGGAGACTGAACTACTCGAACTCCCATGACCTCGGCCGCACCTTCGGCGACCCGGTGACGCTCGGCGAGCGCGTCCGCCGCCAGACCGGCCCGAGCGTCGCCGTCCACGCCGACGGCACGATCTGCCTGGCCTGGACCGGCACGATGTAGCCGATCAGCCGGGGTGGCCTGGTCGTCGCGCGCGCAGGGGCGGAGGGTTGCGCAGCCCGGCCAGATACCGCCGGTAGGCCCGGGCCTCGGGCGAGGTGCCCGCGACGGCGTCGTGCCGGTCGGGGAAGACGGCGTTGCCCGCGTCCAGAGCCCGTTTCTTCGCGCCGAACCGGTTGCCCTGCAGACGGCCGGTGACCAGCCTCCGCCTGGCCCGGGGGACGGGCTTGGTCTGGCGGGTCACGATCGGCCCGCGGTTGATCTGGAACCAGAGCTCGCGGTGGTTGCCGAACAGGATGACGCTCTCACGAAGGTCACCGACGTCGGTGTACACGTCGAAGTCCCAGTCGCGTGCGGCCGTGGCGTAGTGCGTACGGAGGTGGTGCATGAACCGGGGCAGGTCGATGCTCGCGCCGTACGGGATCACCGCGTCGGCATAGGGCTCACCGGCGAGGAAGTAGATCCTGCATTCGAGGCCGTAGCGCCGCCCGTGGACTTTCTTCTCGATGGCGAGCGAGAACGTCTCGGCGTCGTCATGCCTCCAGCGGTTGGCGTCACCGACACGGTGATCGAGGTGCTCGAACGACAGGGTCTCCGGGTCGGCCAGCAGGCCGGGGATCTCCTGGAGCGAGCCGTGCAGCAGGTACAGGCACATCAGGTCCACCGGATGCGTCTCGCGCGCCATTGCCGTGAAGAACCCCTCGTCCTGCACGGCATCCTCCAGTCCTCGCGCCCGGGGGCAACGCTAGACGAAGTGGGCACGGGCCGCCCTCGCCGTCCGGCTCGAATTCGGCGGCACTAGCCTGTCGGCCGACCCACAACCAGGAGATGGGCGAGACCATGACCATCCGTCCCGCCGAGACACGCCACTTCCCCGCCCTGCACGACATCGAGCACGCCGCCGCCGAGCTCTACCGCTCGGTCGGGATCCCGGCGATCGCCGAGCTCGGCCCCTACGGCGATGACGACCTGGCCGGGTTCGTCGGCGAGGACCTCGCCTGGGTCTTCACCGACGACGCCGACCGTCCCGTGGCCTTCCTCCTAGCCGAGATCGTCGACGACTGCCTCTACATCGCCGAGGTCAACGTGCACCCCGGCAGCGCCCGCCAGGGCCTGGGACGCCGCCTCATCGACCACGCCGCGGCCGCCGGTGAGTACCCCGCGCTGATCCTGACCACGTTCCGCGACGTGCCCTGGAACGCCCCCTACTACCGGCGCCTCGGGTTCGTGGCCCTGGCCGACGATGAGGCCACGCCCGGGCTGCGCGCCATCCGCGAGCACCAGGCCCGCATCGGGCTCGACCGCTGGCCCCGGGTGTCCATGCGCCGCGACTCCACCACCGCCTAGCGCGGCTGGGCGGCGGCGGTCTGGACGTGCCCGGTGACGGTCAGCAGATCCCGCGCCCGGAAGTATGCGCTCTGGTCCTCGTACCACAGGTCGGCCCGAATGCGGCGCTGGAGCGCGTCGACGGCGTCGGCCAGGTCGTCTCGCTGCGCGGGCGTGAGCGGTCCTCCCGATTCCAGGCAGGCGGCGACGCAGGAGTCGACGCGCGCGGTGATCGCCTCAAGCCAGGCCGGTATGCCCGGCGGGCGCTCCGGACGCCAGAGCGTCAGGGCGAACAGGGCGGCCTGACGCGGTGCGCCGTACCAGTGCCTGGGGCCGTGATAGGGATTCGGCTCGCCCGGGCGAGGGCTGCGCTGCCCACGCCGCTTGGCGTCGCGGCGCCGCACGGCGTACTCGGCGATCTCGGCGTGCCAGCCGGCGCGGCTGGCGCTGAGGGCATCGAGCGCGCGGAGCAGGGCCGCCTCGTCGGACTCATACGGCCCGGCCACCTCCCGCAGGAAACCCAGCCCGGCGTGATAGCCGACCGGCCGGTACAGCTGCACACACGACCGCAGCGCCGAGACCCGGCGCCCATGGGGCAGAGCCGGGTTGCGGACGTGGCGGGCGAACGCGCCGAAACTCACCCGGCGAGGCTAGCTCGAACCGGCGGCGCCCGAGGCCAGTGCCGCCAGCGAGGGGCGAGCGATCAGAAATCCGGCGCGACGGCACCACGATCGGGCTGCGACCGTTCATAGCCGCACACGTCGTACTCCCAGTAATCGAGGTAGGTCCCGACGGCGCCGCGGTCGGCGAGGTCGAGCGCCAGCCACTCCCGGGCCGCCCGAGCCATCTCAGCCTCGGCCCGCTCGCGCTCGTCCGGCTTGAGCTCGATCCAGTCGGTCAGCACACCCCAGATCCGGTACACAGACCCGGCCGGATCCACCCTCATCACCATCGCGGACGTGCCCATGATCTCCAGAGCGACCTCATAGGGATCCTCGGCGGCCAGCAGCCGCCTCGCGAGACCACTGACGTCCGCCAGATGCGCCGCCTCCGCATCGTCCCAGGTCGACCTCGTCATGCCGCCAAGACTCGCATGCCCATCAGACAACCACCCGGGGCGACCGGAGCCGCCATGCGAGCAAAAGGCACGAAAATCCGGGATCGCACGCAACCCGAATCACCGCGCATCGCGTCTATAAGGACTCAGGCGACACAACCCGCAAAGGAGACACGATGCGACAGCTCACCCGTCTCACCGACCGGATGGTGAACCGGCTCGCCCCGAAGATGACCGCCTCGGCGGCCTGCGGATCCGACACCACCAAATGCGAGGAGGACATCCACGGACGCTGCGTCCGCAAGAGGGCCCTCTACCGCAGGCAGTGCGGCGCCTGGTCCTGGGCCGGCTGCTGCTAGCCGACGACTGCGGACCGAGCGGAGGCGTGCCGCAGTAGCCGCGCAGCGGTGAGGCGAGACCAGCCCTCACCGGAGCCCCTTGGTGGGCGTACCCCGGCCATGTCATGACCGGGCTCGCTCAATGTCGGCATAAGCCGTAGCCGGTGTGCGACCCGCCCCTGGTCGGGCGGGTCGCGCACCGCGGTCGGGTTCCCGCTCCAGTAGCCGCCGGCCCGCCCCGCTGTCAAGATCGAACCCATGGCGATACTCGAAGTGCTGACACGAGCGGCGAGCACGGGACGCCTCGGGCCGGTATTCGTCGGAGCAGCCTGGGACGACGTCACCCGCGCGCTGGGGGAGGCCGTCGACCTGGGGTCCTTCAGCCGTCGGCGCTGGCCGCGCCTGTTCGCCTACGGAGATCTGGAGATCCAGGTCTGTGGATGCCGTCGAGTCACCCTGGTCTGCGTCCAGGCATGGCGCGAGGAGATCGAGTTGCCCCCGCTCCTCACCGGAGACGACCCGGTATCGCCGGCGGGCATCGCCTACGACACCGTCATCACCGCACTCGACGAGATCGGCTGCCACTGGGAGCCCGAGCCACAGGGGACGTTCGGGAGCCAGCGCACCATCGTCGTGACTCACACCGGCGCGGCGTTCACCTTCGAGTCCTGCGAGGACGCCGGTCCCTGGCTGAACGTCCTGAGCCTGCCCGGAGACGGGCATGAATGCCCACCCGCCGCCATCTGAAGGCCCCGACCGGGAAGTAGCGCCCGAGATGCCGCCGCCACTGTGGACGACGGCGAGGTCGCACACATGCGGCAGGCCGGGAACAGCCCCGGCTCGCTTCAGCGGCTCACCCGCGCACCACGCGCCTGCTAGCCCATGGCCCCGGCTCTACCCGATCGGTGCCGGTGAGGACAGCCGTGCGAACCACTCGGCGATGGACCGCTTGTACCCCGCGGGCATGTTCAGGCCGGGCACTTCCTCGGTGGTGAAGAGGCCGATTTCCTTGTGCTCGTTGCTCATCACGGGTGGCTGATCGGTGTTGACCACACACGCGTAGGTCACGATGAGCACGGTGTTGTTCAGGCGGCCCTCGTCATAGACCCACGTGTCGAGGATCGTTGCGACATCCACGGGCCAGCCCGACTCCTCGTGGATTTCACGGACGACGCAGTCCATCGGGGCCTCACCCGGGTCGAGCTTCCCGCCGGGCAGCTCCCACTCCTCGCGCTCGTTCTTCAACAGCATCACGCGCCCGTCCTGGACGCACACCCCCTTGACGGAGACGGCGTAGAGCTGTGGGCGATACGGCTGTGGAGAGTCCATTGCGACCCTTCGTGTGGAAACGAGTGGTATCCCGCAGAATCTACCGGCAATGGCGGGCGGTGACCGGGTGGCCCTGGGTGCATGGAAACGCCGGGATCCCGCGTGAGCTGCTTCGCTACGTCCGTGTCGCATCAGGCCGCGACCCGGGCTATGCCGTCGCTCTTCCCGATCAGCCCATCGCATCGCCGTGACAGGACGTGGCGTCGGGCCCTGCTCTGTCACTCGGCGCTGGCGGTCTTGTCCTTGAGTCCACGTAGGACCGCCTCGGAGATGTCGGTGAGCGCGGCCTTCTGGCCGTCGTCGAGGGCGTCGAGCAGCCAGCGCCGGATGTGCTCCTCGCGTTTGGGGACGGCGGCGGTGATGGCGGCGGTGCCCTCGGGGGTGATGGCCGCGACGGCCGCGCGGGGGTCGTCGGCTTCGGACTCGCGGGTCAGCAGGCCGCGGACGGACATGCGGCGCAGGTGGTGGTGGAGGCGGCTCTTCTCGAAGTCGGTGACCTCGGAGAGCTGGTAGGCGCGCAGGCGTCCGCCGGGTGCGTCGCGCAGGGCCAGCAGGATGGCGTAGTCGGGCTCGGAGAGCCCGGTCTCGGTCTGCAGGATCCGGGAGAGGTGCCGCCAGAAGTCCATCTGCATGGCGAAGAACGCGTCCCAGACCGCCCGGTCGCCGTCGTCGATTCCGTTGCCCACGGTTAAATCATAGCCCCCGGGTTGACGTATCAACTCGGAGGTGCGCAGAATCGGGTTGATACATCAACTCGAAGGAGTGAGAGATGGTTTCCATCGCCGTGGTCGTCGGCAGCACCCGTCCCGGACGCGTCAGCCGCGCCGTCGCCGACTGGGTCCTGGAGCGGGCGGACGGGCGCGAGGCGTCCTACGGACTGCTCGACCTGGCCGATTTCGACCTGCCCGTCTACGACGAGCCCCTGCCCGCCGCGCTCGGCAAGTACGAGGGCGCCCACACCCGGGCCTGGGCCGATGCCGTGGCGCCCTACGACGGGTACGTGTTCGTCACCCCGGAGTACAACCACGGGCCCACCGCCGCCTTGAAGAACGCGCTGGACTACATCTACGCCGAGTGGAACGACAAGGCGGCCGGGTTCGTGGGCCTGGGTGCGGTCGGTGGTGCGCGTGCGGTGGAGCACCTGCGGCTGGTGGCGTCCGAGCTGCGGCTGGCCACGGTCGCCGCGCAGGTGGCGCTGACGGTGGCCGGCGACTTCCCCGAGTACCCGGCCTTCGCGCCGGCGGCATCGCGTGAGGCGGAGCTGGACCGGGTGCTGGACCAGGTCGAGGCGTGGGCGAAGGCGCTGCGAGTCCTGCGCTGAGCCCACGGATCGGGTGCGGTGGACGTTCGCCGCGCCCGATCCGGTCACGGCATCGGACCTGGTGGCGGGCAAAAGAGGTGCCGACGGCCAACCGCCCTCCTAGACTCCGGGCGTGATCAGAACGGCGACCCCCGCTGACGCCGCGGCCATCGCGGAGCTGAAGGTCCGCGCCTGGCGCGCGGCCTACGCGGAGTTCATGGACCTCGACGGCCTCGACGCCGCGGCCGAGACCGCCGACTGGGCGGAGTACCTCGACGCCATTCCCGGCGAGCACCGGCTTTGGGTGACCGTGGTGGACGGTGAGGTCGCGGGCTTCTGCCGCACCGGTCCCGCCACCGAGGATCTCGACCTCGGGCCCGCCGCCGGTGAGGTCTACGGTCTCTACCTGGATCCCGCCCGGATCGGGACGGGCCTGGGGCGCGAGCTGTTCGCCCACGCCGTCTCCGACCTGGAGACGCGCGGCCATGACCCGGTGTGCGTCTACGCCTACGTCCCCAACACCGGCGCGATCGCCTTCTACGAGCGCGCCGGGTTCGCCCGCGACGGCGTCGAGCGCCTCGACGAGGAGATCGGTGTCCCCGAGGCCCGGCTGGCGCGTATCGTTAACAAACCGAGATGATCTTTACCTAGGCTGTCGCCATGCCACCCCGCTACAGCATGACCGCCGTCGAGTTCATCGTCGCCGACATGGCCGCCTCCCTGGCCTTCTACCGCAAGATCGGCTTCGACATCCCCGCCGAGGCCGACACCGAGCAGTCCGTCCACTACGACCTGGGCAACGGCGTCGAGCTCGTCTGGGACGACCTCGCCATGATCCAGGGCGACGGCTCCTCCGGCTACACCCCCGCCACCAACGGCCCGGCCATGACCGTCGCCTTCGACTGCGGCTCGCCCGCCGAGGTCGACCGGATCTACGCCGAGCTCGTCGCCTCCGGAGTCAAGGGATCCGTCGACCCCTACGACGCACCCTGGGGACGCCGCTTCTCCCTCGTCCTGGACCCCGACGGCAACGGCGTCGCGCTCTACGCCGAACTGGGCTAGTCACCGCCGCGACGTCCACATAGGGGAGAGGTCCGCCACCGCCGGGGACCTCTCCCACCCGAGCCGTCGACTCGGACGGCCGCCATTCCTCACCGCCTGCCGACGGCCGTGAGCCCGGCGTCGATCGCCGCCAGGAAGTCCAGCAGCGCGCGGCGGCTGGGCTCGTCGTGGGCGTAGTGGTTGAGGCGCCTCGACATGACCTTGCGA
Organism: Actinorhabdospora filicis; assembly: GCF_030269765.1. Classification (GTDB taxonomy): domain Bacteria; phylum Actinomycetota; class Actinomycetes; order Mycobacteriales; family Micromonosporaceae; genus Actinorhabdospora; species Actinorhabdospora filicis. The sequence goes on from NZ_BSTX01000002.1 coordinate 633,068, forward strand.
GAGCGGTCCTGGACGACCCCGGTCAGCTCGGCGATCTGGCGGCGGGCTTCGGCCACCGCGACCGGCCCGGCCTGATCACGCCAGGCCGCGATGAGGGTGGGATTGGTGGAGACCGCGGCGATGCCGCAGCAGTCGAGCACGCACTCGTCTTCGCAATAGGTGAGGCAGTCCCGCAGGGGCGCGGGCACGTCGAGCTCGATGTCCACCATGGACTCTCCCTTCGGCCGCGACCTGCGACGGGTAGCCGATGGTAGCTCCGGCGCTCACCACCGGACTTTCGCTGAAATCAACAAAAGTTAGAGATCCTCGGAGAGAAACTATGGACCTCCGCCGCAGAAGTCGATAGCGTGTCCGGCACCACACGAACCACCGAGGTGCCACATGCCCCCGCTCCACACCCGACTCCTGCGCCTGCTGCGCGACCTCGGGCCACTCTCCCGAGCCGAGCTCGCCGACCGGCTGGAGACACCGCGCCCCAGGCTGCTCGCCGAGCTGGACCGCCTGCTGGCCGCCGGGACCATCAGCGAGGCCGGGCCCGCGGCCTCACGGGGCGGACGACGGTCCACATTGGTCGAACTCCACCCCGGCCTGCGGTTCGCCGCCATCGACCTGGGCGCCAGCTCACTCGACGTCGAGGTCACCAACGGACGCCTGGAGACGATCGCCGCCTACTCCGAGCCCGCCGACATCCGCACCGGCCCCAGGCCGATCCTGGCGCGCATCGGCGAACTCCTCGCCAAAGCCCGCGCCGACGGGGCCTTCGACCGGCTCGCCGGGGTCGGCATGGGCGTGCCCGGACCGGTCAGCTTCCGCGACGGCGTGCCGGTATCGCCGCCGATCATGCCCGGCTGGGACCGCCATCCCGTCCGTGACACCCTCAGCCGCGACTACGGATGCCCGGCGGTGGTGGACAACGACGTCAACATCATGGCCATCGGCGAGCGTCACGGCGGTGTCACCCGCTCGGTCGACGACTTCCTGTTCGTCAAGATCGGTACCGGGATCGGCTGCGGGGTTCATCTGGCGGGGGAGATGTACCGCGGCAAGGACGGCTGCGCCGGCGACATCGGGCACATCCAGGTCGACGCGCAGGGGCCGGTCTGCTCGTGCGGCAACATCGGCTGCCTGGAGGCGGTCTTCAGTGGAGCGTCACTGGCCCGGGAGGCTCTTGTGGCCGCGAAGGCGGGGGAGTCGCCGGTCTTGGCCGAGCGTCTCGCCGCGGCCGGGACGGTCACGGCCGTCGACGTGGCCGTGGGCGCCACAGAGGGCGACGTCACCTGCATCACCCTCATCCGCGAGGGCGGGCGCCAGATCGGCGGGGTGCTGGCGGGTCTGGTCAGTTTCGCCAACCCGTCGATGATCGTCATCGGTGGGGGACTGGCGCAGCTGGGGCACATTCTGCTCGCCGAGATCCGCAGCGTGGTCTACCGCCGTTCGCTGCCGCTGGCCACCGGGAACCTCCCCGTGGTCCTCTCCGAGCTGGGCGCGCGGGCCGGTGTGACCGGTGCGGCCGTGCTGGCCAGCGACGCGGCCTTCGAGCAGGCGCCATGAACGAGATCCTGCGTTTAACCGACGTCGTCAAGACCTTCCCCGGAGTGCGGGCGCTGGACGGCGTGCACCTGTCGGTCGCGCGCGGCGAGGTGCACTGCCTGCTCGGCCAGAACGGCGCCGGGAAGTCCACATTGATCAAGATCCTCTCCGGTGCGCACCGGCCGGATTCGGGGCGCATGGACTGGCAGGGGACGCCGGTGGCGTTCGCGGCGCCGATGGAGGCGATGCGGGCCGGGATCGCCACGATCTACCAGGAACTCGACCTCGTCGACCACCTGAGCATCGCCGAGAACGTCTACCTCGGACACGAGCCGCGCCGGGCGGGCTTCGTCCGCCGCGCCGAGATGCTACGCCGGACCGATGAGCTGCTGGCGCGTTTCGGCCACGCCGAGCTCGACCCCGCCCGCATGGTCCACACCCTTCCGGCCGCTGGTCGCCAGCTCGTGTCCATCGCGCGGGCGCTGAGCCACGAGGCGCGCCTGATCGTCATGGACGAGCCGACCGCCGTGCTCGCCCATGACGAGGTCGCCAACTTGATGCGGGTGGTGCGGGAGCTGACCGCGCTGGACATCGCCGTCATCTACATCACCCACCGCCTGGAGGAGATCCGCGAGATCGGCGACCGCGTCACCGTTCTCAAGGACGGCCGCAGCACCGCCACCGGCCTGCCCGCCGACACCCCGGCCAGGGACCTCGTCACGCGCATGACCGGCCGCGCCATCGACAGCATCTTTCCGGCGCGTCCGACCACTGTGGACGCACCCGCGCTGCTGACCGTGAGTGGCCTGACCCGCCGGGCGGAGTTCACCGACGTGAGCCTGTCCGTCGCCGCCGGTGAGATCGTGGGCATCACCGGACTCGTCGGCTCCGGCCGCTCCGAGCTCCTGGAGACCATCGCCGGAGCACGCCGCGCCGACTCCGGTGCGATCACCCTCGACGGGCGGCCCGTCCGGGGAGGCGTCCCGGGAGCGGTGCGCGCGGGGCTCGTCCTGGCGCCCGAGGAACGCAAGAGCCAGGCGCTGATCCTCGGCGAGCCGGTCTACCGCAACATGACCCTGGCCGCCCTGCGCCGCTTCTCCGCGGCCGGGCTCACCCGTCCCGGCCGCGAGCGCGCCGCCGCCCGCGCCCTCGCCGAGCGGCTCCAGCTGCGCCCACCCGACGTCGAGCGGCCGGTCGGCACGCTGTCGGGTGGCAACCAGCAAAAGGTCGTGCTCGGACGCTGGCTGCTCGGCCACACCCGCCTGCTGCTGCTCGACGAGCCCACCCGGGGCGTCGACGCAGGTGCCAGGGCCGAGCTGTACCAGCTGATCCGTGACCTGGCCGCCGACGGCCTGGGCGTGCTGATGGTCTCCAGCGAGGTCCCCGAATGCCTCGGGCTGGCCGACCGGGTGCTGGTGATGCGTGCCGGGCGCATCGTCCACACCGGACCCGCCGAGGGCATCGACGAAGAGAAGGTCCTCGAACTGGCCATGGGAGGAAAGTGACGTGAGCGAGTCCATCCGCCGAAACCTCGGCCTGGCCGCGATCCTGATCGCGCTGTTCGGCATCGGCTTCCTCACCAAGCCCGAGCTCTACGGCGATCCCGGCTGGCTGGCCGGCAACATCGCGACGATCCTCCAGCAGTCGGCGGCCATCGGCGTGGTCACCGTCGGGATGACCTTCGTGATCATCGGCGGCGGCATCGACCTGTCCGTCGGCGCGATCGTCGCCCTCGCCGGGGTCTGGTCGACCACTGTGGACACCCAGGGCTTCGGCGCCGCCGGGATGGTCTTCACCGCCCTGGCCGTCGGCGCCGGAGTCGGCCTGGTCAACGGGATCCTCATCGCCTACGGACGACTCGTCGCCTTCATCGCCACCCTCGCCATGCTCGTGGCCGCACGCGGCCTGGCCGCCCAGATCTCGGGCAAACAGACCCAGCTGTCCCTCAACGCCACCATCAACTCCCTGACCACCACGAAACTTCTCGGTATCCCGCTGATCGTGTTGATCTTCGCCGTCGTGGCGGCGGCAGGAGCCGTCCTGCTCAACCGCACCACCTTCGGGCGCCGCACCATCGCCGTGGGAGGCAACCCCGAGGCCGCCCGGCTGGCCGGGATCAACGTCCGCGGGCACACGATGCTGCTCTACGTCCTATCTGGACTGTGCTGCGGCATCGGCGCCGTCCTGCTCACCTCGCAGGCCACGTCCGCGCAGGCGGCGATGGCCAACCTCTACGAGCTGGACGCGATCGCGGCGGCCATCATCGGCGGCACCCTGCTGTCCGGCGGGCGCGGCACCATCACCGGCGCGATCTTCGGTGTCCTGGTCTTCTCCACCATCACCAACCTCTTCGCCGTCAACAACCTCTCCACCGAGGCGCAGAACATGGTCAAGGGCGGCATCATCATCGCCGCCGTCCTGGTCCAGCAGATCAAATTCGGCTCACTGACCGCCTTCCTCCACCGGCAGAAGGCCGTCACCGCCCCCACCACCTGACCCCACAGTCCGGCCCAGGCGACCTGCTCACCGGCGGTCGCCGGGACGACCACGCCCTCACACAGGAGACCGCCATGAAACCCGGCCCCATCAACCGCCGCAGGATCCTGCTCGGCGGCGCCATCCTCACCACCACCGCGGCCCTGGCCGCCTGCACCGGCAACGACACCCCTTCCAGCGCCCAGACCAAGGGCGGCGACGCCGTCCCCAACTCCAGCCCCGGCAAGGCCGTCACCATCGGCTTCTCCGCCCCCGCCGCCGACCACGGCTGGATCGCCGCGATCACCGGCAACGCCAGGGCCCAGGCCGCCACCTTCTCCGACGTCACCCTCAAAACCGTCGAGGCCGGAGCCGACGCCGCCGCCCAGCGCGCCGCCCTGGCAACCCTCGTCTCCCAGAAGCCCGACGTCATCGTCGTCCTCCCACACGACGGGAAGGAACTCAACTCCTTCGGCCTGGAGGCCATGAAGGCCGACATCCCCGTGGTCAACCTCGACCGCGCCTTCCCCGACGCCCTCGCCTACCGCCTCCAGATCAAGGGCGACAACTACGGCATGGGCGCGGCCGCCGGCCACTACATCGGGACCCGCCTCACCGCTGCCGGAACCGCCAGCCCGATCATCGGCGAGATCGCCGGCATCGACTCCCTCGAACTCACCCAGGAACGCAGCCGCGGCTTCAAGGAGGCCCTCGCCGTCTACGGCTTCAGCGTCGCCAACCGTCGCGCCGCCGAGTTCACCGCCGACTCAGGGCAACGCGAGGCCACCAACCTCCTCAATGCACTGCCCACAATGGACGCCCTGTGGAACCACGACGACGACCAGGGCATCGGCGTCCTGGCCGCCATCAGCCAGGCGAGCCGCGGCGAGTTCTTCATGGTCGGCGGCGCCGGGTCCACCGCGGCCATCCAGACCATCCAGGCCGACAACTCCGTCCTGAAGGCCTCGGTCACCTACAGCCCCTCGATGGCCTCCTCGGCCATCGCCCTCGCGCGGTTGATCGCCCAGGGCAGGGGCATGTCGGACCTGGTGGAGCTGGCCGTGCCCAAGGAGATCGTCCTGGCCTCGGAGACCATCACCAAGGACAACGCCGCCGGCTACCTGCCGCTCGGATTCTGACCCCCGCACCGGAAGGGCCCACGCGAGTGTCCACGATGGATGACAAGGAACTGCGCATCGGCATGGTCGGGCACGCCTTCATGGGAGCCGCGCACTCACAGGCGTGGCGCACCGTCAACCGCGTCTTCGATCTGCCCCTGCGCGCCCGGATGGTCGCGGTCTGCGGGCGAGACCCCCGGCGCACCGCCGAGGCCGCCGACCGGCTCGGCTGGGAGGGCCACCACACCGACTGGCGGGAGCTGATCGCCCGCGACGACATCGACCTCGTGGACATCTGCACCCCCGGCGACAGCCACGCCGAGATCGCCCTCGCCGCCCTCGCCGCGGGAAAACACGTCCTGTGCGAAAAGCCCCTGGCCAACACCCTCGACGAGGCCGAGGCGATGGCCGGCGCCGCCGATGCCGCCCGCGCCAACGGAATCCGCGCCATGTGCGGCTTCAACTACCGGCGCGTGCCCGCCGTAACCCTCATGCGCGACATGATCGCCCGCGGCGACATCGGCACCGTCCGGCACGTGCGCGCCGCCTACCTCCAGGACTGGATCGTCGACCCCGCACACCCCCTGGTCTGGCGCCTCCAACGTGACCGCGCCGGATCAGGGGCCCTGGGCGACATCGGCGCCCACATCATCGACCTCACCCAATACCTCACCGGACAGCACATCACCGGCGTCAGCGCACTCACCGAGACCTTCATCCGCCAGCGCCCACTCCCAGAGGCGCCCGCGGAGACCGGGACCGTCACCGTCGACGACGCCGCCATCCTCACCGCCCGCCTAGAAGGCGGCGCGATCGCCACCCTGGAGGCCACCCGCTTCGCCACCGGACGCAAGAACGCCCTGCGCGTCGAGATCAACGGCTCCCACGGCTCCCTCGCCTTCGACCTCGAACGCCTCAACGAACTGGAGTTCTTCGACGCCACCGCACCGCCCACCACCCGGGGCTTCACCACCGTCCTGGTCACCGAACCAGAACACCCCTACCTGGCGGCATGGTGGCCGCCCGGGCACCTCATCGGCTACGAGCACACCTTCACCCACCAGATGCGCGACCTCATAGAGGCCATCGCCCACGGCCGCGACCCCGAACCCTCCTTCACCGACGCCCTCAGCGTCCAGCGCGTCATCGACGCCGTGGAGCACTCGGCGCGAACCGGAACCTGGCAACCCCTGGACTCACCCACCCACCGGTGAAAGAGTCGCCTCGCTCACCCGTCCACATAGAACAGACGAGAGGAAGACCGATGCCCCGACCGATCACCCTGTTCACCGGACAATGGGCCGACCTGCCCTTCGAGGAGGTCTGCCGCCTGGCCTCCTCCTGGGGCTACGACGGCCTGGAGATCGCCTGCTGGGGCGACCACTTCGACGTCGAGCGCGCCCTGTCCGACGACACCTACATCCCGGCCAAACGCGCCCAGCTCGACAAGCACGGACTTGGCGTCCACGCCATCTCCAACCACCTCGTCGGCCAGGCCGTCTGCGATCACCCCATCGACGCCCGCCACCAGGCCATCCTCCCCGCCCGCGTCTGGGGCGACGGCGAACCCGAAGGCGTCCGGCAGCGCGCCGCGGCCGACATGGCCGACACCGCACGAGCAGCCGCCGCCCTCGGCGTCGGCACCGTCGTCGGCTTCACCGGCTCCTCCATCTGGCACACCCTGGCCATGTTCCCGCCCGTACCCGCCGACATGATCGACGAGGGCTACCGCGACTTCGCCCGCCGCTGGAACCCCATCCTCGACGTCTTCGACGAGCACGGCGTCCGCTTCGCGCTAGAGGTGCACCCCAGCGAGATCGCCTACGACCACTGGACCACCCGCCGCACCCTCGACGCCATCGGCCACCGCCCCGCCTTCGGCCTCAACTGGGACCCCTCCCACATGATCTGGCAGGGCCTGGACCCCGTCGCCTTCCTCCACGACTTCGCCGATCGCATCTACCACGTCGACTGCAAGGACACCCGCATCCGCCCCGCCGACGGCCGCCGCAGCGTCCTGTCCTCCCACCTGCCCTGGGCCGACCACCGCCGCGGCTGGGACTTCGTGTCCACCGGCCGCGGCGACGTCCCCTGGGAGGACTGCTTCCGCGCCCTCAACGCCATCGGCTACACCGGTCCACTGTCGATCGAGTGGGAGGACGCCGGGATGGACCGCCTGGCCGGGGCACCCGAGGCTCTGGAATTCTTGCGCCGCCATGCCTTCGAGCCGCCGCGGGCGGCATTCGACGCGGCGTTCGCGCGGGAGGAAACGGCTACCTGACCCCGGCCACTCTGTGTACCCCGGAATCTCTTGGAGGGCATGAAAATAGGCCCACCATGGCCTGGCGGGAAATGCGGTCGGGAAATGATGATCCGGCCCGGGGTCGCGTAATCGAAACTCCGTACGAAAAGCGCTCCGGGAACGCTTCGGCGGTACCGGGCCGGGCGGCGCCCACGCCACCCGGCCCGCCCGATCGTTACGGGACGGCGCAGCCGCCGTAGTAGATCCACGGGGTGCAGCCGGTGCCCACGCAGCACTGACGCTTGCGCAGCCGGTACTTGCCCGGGCCGCAGCCGATGCCGGTCACCTCCGTGTACACCTGGCAGTCCGGGGCGGCGCTGGCGCCGGTCTGCGGCACCAAACGGTTCAGCAGCCGGTCGGCGAGTTTCGCGAATGCCATGAGGAATTCCTTTCCCGAGGGCCGTCGTGCATCACCGGTAGTGGTGCCGGTGATGTCGATTGTGGAACGCTAGCAACATGAATCGATCAAGGTCAATGGCGTGATCGGGAAAACGGTACCGGGAGGGCCGTAAAACCATTCGATGTATGCGGTCCATATGCACTCTGGCGCCTCCGTCCACTCTCGACGAACACGGGCCTCAGTGGACGGTCGCCAGAACCTTCGGCGCCCGGTCCATGCCACGCCACACCGGGAACAGGAACGGCGCCAAGGTCACCAGCAGGTACACCGAGCCGGTGGTGGCCAGCGCGCCGACGCGTCCCCAGGAGTCCATGGCCAGACCGCCGAGGAGCCCGCCGAAGGGCATGCCGAGCCAGGAGATCGAGCCGGTGAAGCCCAGGACGCGGCTGAGCAGCCGCTCCGGGATCCGCTCGTACTGCACCGCCGACAGGATCGGATTCAGCACCGCCGCGCCGAGCCCGGCGAGGAAGGAGATCACCAGGATCGCGCTGAGGGAGTCCAGGAAGGCCAGCGCGAAGAACCTCGGCGGCCCGGCCACCATGAAACCGATCGCGAACGTCCAGCGCCTCGGCAACCTCGGCGCCAGCCACGTGAACAGGACCGTGCCGATCAGTGCACCGGCCGCCATCACGCCGGACAGCGTCCCGAGAGCGGCTGGATCGCCGACCACGTCATGGATCCAGACCGGCACGTAGACCCCGCTGAAGGCCTGCGCGGTGAGATTGGTGACCAGCAGCATCACGCACATGGCCAGCACCAGCCGGTCGGCGCGCATGAACGCCGCACCCGTGCGCAGCGCGGTGAAGTACGGCTCCCGCTCGCGCGGTGGCGTCGTCCCCCGCGCCGACCACAGCGTCAGCACCGCCGAGAGCCCGAGCGCGGTCGCGGTCACCCACAACGCGTTCGCCGCGCCCGCCCAGGCGATCAGCACACCACCGACCGGCGCGCCGACCAGCGTGCTCAACCGGTCCAAGCCATGGAACACCGACAGCGCGCGCTCCCGCCCGGCCCCCGCCCGGGCGATCACCGTGGGCAGCAGCACCCGCAGCGCGCCCGTCCCCAGCCCCTGAAACGCACCCGCGATCGCCACCACCGGCAGCAGCACCCCATACGGCAGCAACCCTGCGCCGTAGAGCAGCGGAACCGTCGCCGTCACCGCCATCCCCGCCAGCGACGACACCACCGCCACCCGCCGCGCCCCCAGCGCGTCGATCAGCGGCGCGCCCAGCAGACTCGCCAGCACGAACGGCAGTATCTGCGCGAAGGCCAGCACACCCGTGGCCGCCGCCGATCCGCTCGTGGACAGCACTAGCCAGGGCAGCGCCAGTGCGGCCATATAGGTCCCGACCTGCGCGACGGCGAAGCCGGCGTAGAAGCCGACCAGGCGTCTCACAGCCGTCCGCCCGTCTGCGGCAGGATCTGCATCGCCGCACTGACCTGCCGCGCCCCCTCCGGAGCCTCGCCCTCGTCGTCGCGCCGGTACCGCGCGAAGACCGCGGCCAGCTCCCGCCCGAGTTCAAGCGCCTCATCGACGGTCAGCATCAGTGCGTGCGAGCGGATGCTGAACGCCGAGCGCCACTCCGGCGACATCGCCGCCAGCTCACCGATCGCCGCCTGCGTCCGGAGCGCGTCGCGCTCGGCCACCGCCCGCATGTACAACTCCGCGTCGGCCAGATCGACGTCATCGGTGGACACCAGATGCGTCGAGCGGTGCGCGGCCCGCCACCAGCGCTCCCGCGCCGTCCCACGCTCGGGATCCTCGACGACGAAACCGTGCGCGGCCAGCTGGCGCAGGTGGTAGCTGGTCGCGCCGCTGGACTGGCCGAGCCGCTCGGCGAGCATGGTGGCGGTCGCCGGTCCACCGCGCCGCAGGAGGTCGAGGATGCGGACGCGCAGGGGGTGGGCGACGCCGCGGATGGCGCGGGCGTCGAGGCGGATCTCGGGGGCGGGTTCGGGGTGGGTGGCATCTGTCATGACGGCAAAGATAGCTTTGCAAAGGAGTGGATGCAAACACTTCTTTGGAAGTTGGGCATGGGGAGGATGTCGGGAGTCGTCCGCACCCTCCCGGCGCCCTGATGTGGACGCCGGGCCGTATCCGCTACAGGTTGTAGTCGGCGATGACCTTCTGGGATCCTCCCCGGCGGCCTCGGTCAACTCCAGCCGGGCCATCGGGCGCGGCCACAAGGCCGGTCAGGCGACACCGGGCAGACCAAGAATGGTCAGATATCGGGCGTACGAGGCCAGCGTCTCGGGATCGCCGAGGAGGAGCCGCTGGGCGAGCTGATCGGGATGCGTCTGAGGCCCTCCGACTTGAAGAAGCGAACTTGACAGCCGCCGGGGCGGCGGAGGTGCGAGCTGCTGTCCGCGCCCCACGCGCCGTGGCTACTGTGCAGGCCCGCTCCGGCGCACGAATGTCGGTCCCATGAACTCTCAGGCCCAGGGGTCATCGACCGCTGGTGGGTAGTCGATATGAGGTTCATCTTGACGGCGCCCGCTCGGGTGACCTATTACCCAGTCCACACAGGCTGGGCGATCACCGGTTCCGGTCCGACAGAATTCGTCGATCGCCGCCTGGACTCGCGCCCTGGGAAGGGTGCTCCGTAGATGGTGAAACCGAGGTCCGCCCGGATCAGATACCACCCGCGGATCCCTGGCCGGAGGTGATGGATTATCGCTGATCCATGTTTGCTCGTAGATGCCGCCTTTCCGCGGGTCCCTCTCGCTCACGAACCAGATGAGCGCACCATATCCGGTCTTTGAGTTGAGTCCAACTCGCAAGAAGTTCGTCGGCAGCTCCGTGACGTCGTCGTGGATTCGGTCGGAGAAGCTGAATACCGCGTCGCCTCCCGGGTCACGAAAACGTCCAGTACTGGATTCCGGTGGCAGGGTCTCCAATAGCTGAGATGCTAGCTGAAGCTGTGCTTCCAGTGTCTCCGCATAATGCCACCCGTGCCGGGTTAGTGCATTTAGAATCAACCGCTGAGTCCTCTCAATGTGACCTGACTCCATCCGTTGGCTGAAGGAAACATCACGGTCATACTCTGATCACTTCGTAGAATCGCTGGAACAGCATTCGAGCATGAGTATATCCCCCGGCACACTCCAGTGGGATTATTGATTACAACCACTGCGTGTGTTACAGGGCGATTCCTCATGGCCCATGCAATCTTCGTCTCGACATGCGATGCAGCTGGATGCGGTGCTCCGGCGCGAGGGTTCTCAATATGGGGAGATCCCATGAGGAATTCATTGATGGTCGAGGTGGAACTATTTTCCCCGCTCTGAACCGGCGGGCCGATCCTCTTGCCCCCGTCAACTACTTGCCCAGTTGTGACGTGGTCGCCCAGGCCGTCAAGGACTTCATCGGCTTCGCCGGACGAACAGTTATGTACCAGAGTATTGAGCGTCGTCGCGTAGTAGTTGTGGGTGCCGTCGACGGTGAAGTTGTAGACGGTGAACGGTGTGCTGGGCTCGAGCCGATGGATTGCCGTGATGACGGGGGTCGCGCCGTCTTCCTGGAGGAGGCGGTCGCCGATCTGAAGGTCCCCCGCGAGGGTCCAGGTCCGTGTGCTGGCTTCCCAGATGGGGTGCTCAGGTGTGACGGTGAAGCTCTGGCCGGCGGCTGAGGGTGGGTCGGTGCCCGAGACGGTGTCGTTGTCAGGCTGACCAGTGTCACTGACGTCGTTGGATCCGTCGCTGCTGTTGGACTGGATGGTGATCTCGACGAGGATGGCGGCGGTCTTGTGGAAGAGGGCGGTGACGGTGTGGGTCTCCTGCTGGCCGCTGTCGGTATTGAGGGTGGTGACCTTGTCGCCGACGTCGATGTCTTCGATGCTCTTGCTCGTGCCGTCGGCGAGGAGGACCGGGGTGCCCTCGGTGAAGCAGTTGCACTTGGGGCCGCCGCTGTTGTCCGCTTCGCCGTTGGTGTCGCTGCCGGCTTCGGTTCCTCCGTCGGCTTCGGGTGACCCCTCGTCTCCGTCCTTCTTCTTGCCGGGTTCACCGTCGGGGAGCTCGGGGGATCCGGTCGTGACACCGGGGTCGATGCTGCTGGTCGGGCTGCCGTCGCCGGGTGAGTCCGACCCGGACGAGCCGGGGAGTCCATGGGAGCCGCTGCTGCCGTCGCCTCCGCCGTCGCGCTTCTTGAGCGCGGTTTCGATGGCGTTCTTGATGTTCTTGCGGATGGTGCTGAGGCCGTCGGTGGCGATGAATGCGAGCGCCATCCATGCCGCGGCGCCGATGGCCTTACCCCACTCGCCTGCTCTGATGGGGTCGGCGATGGGGGCGATGATGCCGTAGAGCGCGTCTTTGATGAACTGATCTGGCTGTGCGAGTACGGCGTTGGCGAAGTCCATGACCTTCTGCTTGCACGCCGAGAAGTTCGTGGCGCACCACCATCCGTCAGCCAGATCTTCCAGTGGCCCCAGGAGGTCGTCGGTCAGCTGGGTTGCCACGCCGCAGTAGAAGCCGCTGTTGCACTCCTTGACGGTGCCCGGCGCGAGCTCGTCTCGACAGCCGTAGAACTGGCACATCCGGTACGCGCCGAGGTCCAGTACACCGCCGCCCTTGGGCGCGAGTCCGGAAGGGTCGCTGGCGGTGATGGGAGTGTTGTCGGCGTAGGTGTAGCCGTTGGCTTGTTGCGGGTCTCCGCTGGTGATCGGATCGTCGCTGACGAAGCGGCCAATGGAAGCGTCGTACTCTCGTGCGCCGATGTGGGTGAGGCCGGTGGGGTCGTTGTCGCCTCCGACGAAGCCTTTCTTGTCCGGCCAGTTGGCGGGGACCGCACCGCGTGGGTTGCCGTATGGGTCCTGGCGGCGGTGCTGGATGGTCCTGGTGTCCTGGCTGATGGCGATGCTGTTGGTGCCCTGGTGGTCGGCGACGAGCCAGGTCAGGCCGTTCTCTGTGGTGCGGATGGCGATGGTGCTGCCGGCGAAGCCGTAGTAGCGCCGGGCGGTCGGCGCCGCGGTCGAGGTGTCTCGAAGCTCCATTCCGCCGAGGTAGAGGGTTTCGCCGGTCTTGTCCTTGGCCAGGAGCCTGGAGCCGTCGGGTCCGTAAATGTAGGAGCCCAGCTCCTCACCGTTGTCGGCGTCGGTGACCTTCGCCAGATGACCTTCGGGATCCCAGGCCAGGTTCTGCAGCTTGCCCTTGCCGTCGGGGCGTTGGACGGTGTTGCCGGCCTGGTCGTAGGCATATGCGTGGGTGAAGGAGCCGGGGGAGCCGAGTGTGGACGTCTCAGTGGACGCCAACCGGTGGTTGCCCGGTGCACCGTCGGTGCCGGGAGTCGGTGAAGGGTAGGTGTAGGTGGTCGTGGTCTCGGTGGTCTTGCCCGGGACGGGGTGGTTGGTCAGGCTTGCCCGGTTGCCGTTCTTCTGAAAGCTGTACGACTGCCAGTAGGGGGCCGCACCGCCGAGCACGGTGCCTTGCCCTGGAGTCTTGACGCAGTCGTTGGCCTTGGGGGTCCAGGCCTCGGTGAGGCGCTGCAGATGGTCGTAGCGGAAGCACTGAACGTCGTTTTCGACGAGCGTGGTGCCTGTGCCGTCCCAATAGTCGGCGATCTTGGTGATGTTGCCGGCGTCGTCGTACTCGTAGGAGGAGTTGGTGAGCACGCTCGGGGCTTCGGGGAAGCGCTGGACGGCGCTGGACTTGAGCCGCTGGGTGCCGTCCTCGTACCAGAAGGACTGCCTGAGGTAGGGGTCTTCCTTGGCGCCAGACGTGTCGAGGCGCTGGAGGAGTCCGGTGTTGGTGTACTTGGTGCTCTGGACGTAGGTGACGATGTCCGGGTAGTCGGTCCCGAGCCAGTCGGGTAGCCCGAGTGTCGCGTCGTAGTGGAACTTGATCGTCTCTTCGGGCAGGCCACCGGCTGCCGGGTACGTCATCGTCTCCGGGCTGCCGTCGATGTTGTAGGTCTGGGAGAAGTTGTAGGACCCGGTGAGGTCGCCGTGTCCGTCGGGAACCGTGAGTGTGGTCGACAGGGGGCGGTAGCTCTCGTCGTAGTCGTTGACGGTGCTTATGTACGCCTTGCCGCCGATCCAGCGGGTGGCGCTGGAGGGAAGGCCCAGCGCATCCGGCACGGTGTCGTAGGTGTTCTCCGTCCGGATGGTGCCGTTAGCGCCGTCTTCCCGGACGGTGAGCGGGCGGCCGATGGAATCGTAGCTGTAGAAGAGTTTCTCTCCGCGCGCATCGGTGGTGGAGACGAGACGGTCGTCGTCGCCGTAGGCCGCCGTGGCGGTGCCGGAGTCCGGGTCACTACTGGAGATGACGCGTCCGAGTACGTCGTACTCGTACGACCAGGTTTCACCACTGGAGTTGGTCCAGGACTTGAGGTTGCCGTGCTTGTCGTAGGTGTAGGTGGTCGCATCGTAGGGGCCGGTGGGGGTGCGGCCCTCGTACTGTCTGCTTTCACTGGTCCGGCCGTAGAAGTCGGTGAGGACGGAGCTGACGGTGCCCCCGTTGGGGGGAATCACGTCGGTGCGGTCGCCGTGATTGATGTACTTCGTGCGCCACTTCTCGGTGCCGAAGGAGTAGAAGATCGAGTCGGTGACGCGTCCGTAGTCGTCGAACAGGGTGACCCCGATGCGCGGGAGGCGGCTCTCAGCAGTCGGTACGGCGAGGTCAGGGCCGGGTAGGGCATCCGCGTCGTGGTAGGCGTCGAAGGTCTTCCATGCACGGCCAGCACTATCGTAGAAGACGTCGGAGACGATCCGGCCGCCGTTGACCCCTGGCACCTGGCTCTGGCGCTGGCGCAGGAACGAGTCGTAGAGGGTGTAGGTCGTGACCTGGGCGCCGTTGTGAATGAGGGACCTCGTCGCGACGGTGGTCGGCCCGCTGTGCTTGAGGTCGTAGATGTACTCGATGCTCGGTGTCGCGGTGGTGGGCTGCCCCGGCGTCCAGATCCTGGTCTTGCGGCCGAGCGGGTCGTACTCGTAGTTGGTGACGAAGCCGTTGGCATCGATGACCGAGGTCGCCTGGCCCCGCAGGCGCTCGAAGTTGATGGTCTGGGTGTACCCGAGCGGGTTGGTGTGGATGGTGCGGTCCAGGTAGGACCCGTCGAACGCTCCTTCGTACGCCGTGCTGCTCGTATCGCCCGAGGCGTCGGTCATGGATGTGGGACGCCCGTAGGCGTCGTAGGTGGTGCTGACCGATTTCACGTAGCGCGGCCCGGTGGAGGTCCAGCCCACGAAGTGGTCGGCATAGGTGGAGTTACCCACCGTGGGAGCGACGCCGTTGGCCTGGCCGTCGAAGGAGAAGCGGTTGACCGCGCGCAGCGAGTCGCGGTCGGAGACGGTTTCGGGCGTGGACGGAAGCGCGGAGCAGGGCAGTTCATAGGTTTCGACCATCGACACCGCGGTCAGGATCCACTTGGGGGTGTTCTTGAGGTAGGTCGTCCGCACGCAAGTGTCATCGGAGGTGGTGTCGAGCTTCCCGAGGCTGCCGGCCAGGACGAGCTGACCGTACTCGTTGTAGACCATGGTGCTGGCGGTCGTTCGCCACGTTCCGGTGCCGTTCAGCTTCGTACTGGCCGTCACCTTCGAGGTGTGCACATAGCGAGCATGGATGTCACGCCCCTCTATGGTCCTCGTGGCGGTGGGGCCGGAGATGTAGTAGTCGGTGAATTGAGTGGAGACCATCTCGCCGGTGGCGGCGATGGTCGCCCGCTGTTCGCGGACACGCCCGGCCAGCACGTCGTCGTCGGGGACCTGGACGCCGTCGGAGCCGACGGTCTTGACCGTCTTGGTGCCGCCGGCCGGGTTCCTGTCGCCGTCCATGCCGCGGTGGAAGAGGCTCACTGCGGCGAGCGGCTGGTTGTCAGCGGTGTCGCCGTTGGTAGTCGTGACGGTCTCATAGCCCCGCCACTGGTTCCAGGTACGGTACTTCTTCTCACTGAGCCCGTTGGTGTCGTCGTAGTGCCAGGCTCCGCCGCCGCCGTAGGTGTAACGCACGATGGAGCGTGGCGATCCTCCGCCGGAGTGGTCGATCTGGGAGACGGTGTCCACGACGTACTTGTGGAACCAGTCCAGCTCCGGGTCTCCGTGCTCGGCCGGGTTCCAGTAGACGGGGAAGCAACGCCAGGTGTTGGTGCCCGCCTCGCTGGGGATACGGGTGCCGGCGACGCAGTCGGGTTCGGAGTAGTCGACGAGGATCTCACCACCGGTCTCGGTGATGATCGAGGACAGCCGGAACCAGTTCATCGCCGGGGCGTTGTCGATGCCGTCGACACGGTTGGGCAGCTGCGCCGCCCCGAAGGTGATCTCGGGGAGCGACATCGGCACCTCACCGATGCCGTAGCCGGTGCGGGTGAGCCCTTCGAGGAACAGACCCGCGCGTGTCCCGTCTCCAGGGTTACGGAATGAGTGCCGTAGGAGGATGTCGTCGACTTTCGAGTAGGCGGTGCCCGTCCAGACCTTTGTGGTCACCGATGCGAGACGTCTGGTCGACCAGAAGGTCGGTGAGTAGTGGTCGGCGCAGGTGCTGCCGGTGCACTCCTGGTCCCAGGGGGTGTCGGGCCAGTTGGCTTCCTTGTGGTCGGAGCAGTTGGACAGGCAGCGGTCTGCGGTGGCGAACTCGATGCGGTTGGGTGCCCGGCCGTAGGCGGTGTCGTTGCGGGTGCCGTACTCGATCCGGTCGAGGAGGCCAGCGCGGGTGTAGGTGACGGGGTTGTTTGGATCGAGGTTCCGGGCGTACTTGTTGGTCTCGGTGCTGTACCAGTAGCTGGTGGTGCTCCCGTGTGGGTCTTCGATGTAGTCGAGCTGCCATCGCCAGGCCTGCGCGCAGCTGGAGGCGGCGAAGGAGGTCGCGTGGCATGGTTCGCCGGACTGGTTACCGAAGACCGGCACGGTCCACACGGAGTTGGTAACGGCCTTTCCGGTGGCCCAGCCGGGGAGCTGGTTGCGCCCGAACCAGAGTTTGGTGCCGTTCATGAGGGTGACGAGCCAGTACTCACCGTTGTCGTCGGCGTTGGGGCCACCGGTCTTTCGTTCGATGCGGGTCCCGTCCTCGTTCTTCGGCCGCCATGTACCGGATGTCTTGTCCTTGACGAGTTCGGTGGCGGTGCCACCGTAGGAGAGGAACGCGTTGTCGTCGAACCAGCAGAGGTCGCCGGTCTTCTCCGTGTTGTTGCCGCCGTCCTGGTCCATGGCGCAACCGGTGTACTTGCGCTCGATGAAGCCCGGCTCGTAGGCGAAGCCCTCACCGACCCAGGACGGCTGGTTGTTGCTTGCCGCGGTCATGCCGTCGACGCTGCCCGAGGAGTAGGAGATCCCGACCCTGGCTCCGGGACCGCCGGTCCAGGCGGAGGGGATCGGGACCTCGTAGGACCAGGTGAAGTCGCCGGTCGCGCTTCCCGCGGACCAGCCCGAGGACGAGGTCAGGGTGGTGGCGGCGTAGTCGCCGGAGGCACCCGCGGGGGCGGCGGTGACCGCGAACAAGGAACCCGCGTCGAGGGCCGCGGTCAAGGTCTGCTTCGGTGCGCTGTTCGTGGTGCGCAGAGGGCTGCCGACACAGTCGCGATCACCGGGACGGCTCAGGGCACACTCCGGCAGTTTCGTGACCCGCAGTCGCACGCCCCAGTCGGCCCCGAAGGCGGTGGCGAAGGGGGCGTATCCAATCTGGACCGTGGCAGGGCCGCCCGGGTCCCCCAGCCGGGCCACGACGCCGTCGATCCCCAGCGCGCTGCTGACGTCCTGGCCGTAGACATCGACCTTGACCTTCCGGGAGGAGTCCCGGCCGGTCACCGCTATCGGGAGACCGCCCACGGTCGTAGGGGAGCCGTTCGCCGCGATCTCGGCGGCGGCGGCCGTCGGCCAGACCGGAGCCGGCGGCGCCTGCGTCATGATCGACCCCGCGGTCGGGTCGCTTTGCGGCTTGGACGCCTGTGCCGTGGTCGTCTCCACAGAGGACTCGTCAGCGGGCTCACCCAACTCCGGCAGCGCGTCCCGCAAGGCGGGGATCGTGAGTAGACCGGCCACCAGAACGACGGCCATGCCTCCGGCCACGCCGTACCTGACTCGACGAGAGAGCTTCATCCACCAGCGGACAACGGGCACGAACATCCTGGTTCCTCCATAGGGCTGTTGGGAGGGATTGGGGGACACGAGTTGGCGGTGCCGGGCACGCCGCCGGCCAGCTACGTCACGGGGACCTCACGGGTCCAGAGCAGACTCTCTCCACCGAAGGCGCCACCGGTGTTCTTGTAGAGCCAGGCCTGCGTGACCGTGCCGTCGGCGTAACGGATGACGAGGTCCAGGTCCCCGTCCCCGTCACCATCGAGGAGCGTCGGCGTCGCGAAGTCGAACCTGTTCGGTGTGGCGGTCGACAGCCTCGTGACCGGATTCGACACCCCGGTCGTTCCCTTCACCGTCGCGAAGACATCGAAGGTCCAGTTTCCGGTGGTGGTGTTCTTCCGGAGTACGGCCACGTCGGGGGCGGAGTCTCCGGTGAGGTCACCGGAGACGGTCTGCAGATTCACCGCATTCCATCCCGCGCTGGTGGAGGACCACGCCGCTGCCGACGGTGCGACGAGGCCACCGTTTCCGAGACCAAGGTGGACCCCGAACCGGGCTCCGACCCCGAATCCGGCGGTGGCCAGTACGGCGAATTCGGCGGCACCGTCACCGTTGAGGTCGGTGACCTGCGGCTGCGCGGCCCCCCGCACACACCAGTCGATCGAACTCGCAGGAGCGGTGACCGGCGCCGCGAACGTCTTCCCCGCGTTCAGGAAGATCCTCGGTCCACCCGAGCAGATGTCGGACGTGGCGATCAGGTCGCCGTCGCCATCGGTGTCGATGTCACCTATGCCCAGGCGCGTGATGGCCGGGTTCCACACACCGGCCGGTGCGGTCGGATTCTCCGTTGTACCGGTCGTCGTCTCCAAGAGCGTCGGACGCCCCTGGGGACTGAAGCCGGAGGCACGCCCGATGAGGACCGTCATTGTCACCGTCCGGGAGCTGATGACCGAATGGGTCCATCCGGGCCGCATCTCATAGGTGTGGGCCTCGTGGAGGATGACCGCGTCCAGAATGCCGTCACCGTTGAGGTACCCCGTCCGCATGCTGGTGGTCCGGGCGTAGTGGTCGGAATCCGACGACATCCACAGGGCGGACTCGTTCCAGCTCCCGCTGTACTTGTCGTACCCGAGCGCACGGATCACGGCATTGCCGCCCTCACTGAACTCCAGGGTGAGCATTCGGTCATCGCGTGGACGCTGGGGAAGCGTCTCGGGCTTGCGCTTGGCCTCGGCCATCACGCGATCCACGGTGTCGACCCGTGATTTGACGTCGCCGGTCGACAGGACACCGGCGAAGGTCGACACATCGTCAATGTCGCCACGCCAGTACCTGCCCGGCGCCGGCCCACCACAGCCGATCCGGAACACTCCGGGTCCGTTCCAGATACCGGTGTGGGTCGCGGTGGCGGCAGCACCGCCATTGACGTAGAGGCTCATGCGGCCGGTCACCGCGTCGAAGGTGATCGTCAGGTGCATCCACTTGTTGATGAGCGGGCTCGCCGCGGAGTCCACGACCGTGACGGCCGAGGTGGTGCTGTCGGCCGAACTCATTGAGAACCGCCATCGGTCGGCGGTGGCGTTGTATTCGAGCGCGAACGCGGTCCTGTTCGCACCGGCCTGAGAGAGAACGGTTCGGTCGGCGGTCTTGTCGCTCAGTCGCACCCAGGCCGCTGCGGAGAAGGACCTGCTGGTCCACAGCACCGGCCGCGCGGCCTCGGCGCATCCGGTTCCGGCGAGGTTCAGCCCGGTCTTGTCGGAGGATGTCGACACTCCGGTTCCCAGGGTGAGGGCCGAGTTGTAGCCTCCCGTGTCCGTACCCGATCCCATGTCGAGGGTCCATCGTCCAGTCCGCTCGGTCTGCGTCGCTCTGAGACCGATCTCGTCCTTGGTCACTACCCGGTTCCACACCTGGACGTCATCCAGCGCGCCGGTGAAGGGCGACCAGACACTCCCACCGCCGGCGGTACCCGCCGCCTGCCCGACCCACATCGGGCCCGGAGAGGTGTACGCCTTGGTTCTGGCCGTGGTGCCCTGAAGCACACCGTCCACATAGAGGCTCATCTGTTTCGAGCCCTCGTCGAAAACCCCGACCAGGTGGGTCCATCTGTCGACAACCGGCTGGTTGATGGACTTGACGGTGAACCAGGCGGGTGAGGCGACGTCGGCGTCCGGGCAGTCGAACGTCCAGCGCTGGAAATCCGGGTTGTACTTCAGGTACACCCCCGGGCGGTTGACCGCGGCCACCGACAGCACCGTCTGGTGCCCGATGAGATTGTCGGGCTTCGCCCACGCTGAGATCGTGAAGCTTCTGGCCGTGTCGATCACCTTGTCGTTCGGCGCGAAGTATCCGGCCGTCGCCGAGGTCCCTGCGGCGGCATCGACGCGCAGGTGTCCGGCAGGGGAGCTGGGGCTGCCGTACGGCTGAAGCACTACACCACCGGTCACCTCGTTGAGGACGGCCCCACCATTGAGCCTCTGCCACGTCCAGGACCCGACGGCCGGAACCTCCTTGGCGCCCACACCGAACTCGTACTCCGAGGCGGCCTCCGGAGTGTTCCCGGCTTTGTCGACGGCTCGCACGATGAGGATGTTCTTGCCCGCCTGCGTGGGGGTGACCCGCACGGTGCCACCGGCCGGGACGGTGACGTCGCAGCCCCCCTCGTTCAAGCACACCTCGTACGCGACGACATCGGTGTCGGTCGAGGTGAGAGTGAAAGACCCCGTGACCCCGATTCCCCCTTCGCCCTCGGGTTTCGTGCTGAACGGCGGATAGTCGCTCGAGGCGATCGTGGTGGCACCCGGGGCGGTGAGGTCCACGACGAACTCACATGTGATCTGCTTCCTGCTGTCCAACTTCCCGTCGGTGACGTCGAGTTTCACGGCGTAGACGCCCTCGTCGAGCTCGTCGGTGTACATCACCGCGGTCGTGCCGTCACCGAGACCGCCCTGATCGCGTTGAACGCCCGGGGGGAAGGAGGCGTCACTGTCCTTCTTCCACCACATGCGGGTCTTGAGCGCGTTTCCGTCGGCTGCCACGTCCCGGTCTTGGACCACGGCCTCGATTTTCGGGCCGCGCCCGTCACCCCTTGTCGCGTCGGAGACCGACGGCCTGGTGGCACCGGTGGCGCACTCCTTGCCGTCCACCCGGACGCCACCGGAGTCGATCGCCGGATAGGTGTTGTAGGTGACATAGAGGGTGGCGTCTGTGCGGTACTTGCGCCACTCGGTGATGTCTCCCTCATTGTTCGCCCGGAGCCCGAGGTATATGGAGGACTCTCCGGCCGAGACCGCGTCACGCACACCACCGACGGCGTCCCACTCGACCTGAGCGGCAGAGCAGGAGGCGCTGTTCCAGCGCCGCTGCTGGTAGTTGCTGGACAGTTTGTCACCCCACCCGCCGCCACCGGAGTTCCACGAGGTGGACCATGTGACGTTCTTGTTGAAGGCGGGAACCCGGTAGAGCCCGACACCACTGCCGCCGTCGCAGTCACCGGACCCGGGCTTCCACGACCAGCCCTGGGTCAGCTGGAGCCTCGCGGCGGTGATCTTCGTGCCGGCGAGGGTCTTCATGTCGAGCGGGAACTTGAGCAGGCTGCGCGACCGGAACACGTAGTCCTCGGTGGTGTAACCGACCTTGAGGTATCCCTCATTCTTGTTCGACGGTGGGTGCGGTGAGTTGTAATACGACCCGCGCTGGTCGGTGAGGATCGCGTAGGCCGAATCCGACTCGCTCCAGGGCGGGTCGATGTAGACCGGAAACGTCGTCGCAGGGTCGGTCAGGAACGCGGTGTCGGGATGGACGCTCACCTTTGTCCCGCGCATGCTCACATCCATCGTCACGTGCCTCGGCGCGGGCACCGCCCCACCGGTGGCCGCTCCTCGCGCGCCTGACCCGGCGGCCGGTACGGCGACACTGGAGTCCCAGACCGTGGCCGTACCGGTTGACAGCAGCACTGTGCCGGTGGTGGGATCGACCACCTCGAGTGTTTCGGCCTCGCCCTCGCGGAGTTCGCCGTTTTCGACCGCCACGGTGAAGGACGCATCCCTGGCCAGCGGGCTCTCGGCCGCCGCCGGGGTCTTGACGACGAGCACATGAGAGAAGCCGGTGACCTCGGCGGTCAACTGGAGGTCGATTCCCGGGGAGATCTCCGGGTAGGTCGCGACATTCCCCGAGAGCACGGGCTGGGGGAGAGCGGCGGTAACGCCATCGAGGGTGACGGTCAGTTCGGTCTCGCCCATACGCGCGACGACGGTCGGCGAGGCCCCGGCCGTGGGAAACCACATGTCGACGGATGCGGCAGCGGGAGTGATCTCACCGTGTGGTCCCACGGCGAGGGTCGCATCGCTAGGGACCCATGCCCCGCTCTCATTCTGGACGCGCTCGGGGTACATCGAGGCGCGAGCTGCGAGCTGACCGTCCGGCCGAGCCCAGACCTGCGCGGTCTCACCCTTGAGCGACAGGACCTCGACGTCGCCGGCGCAGGCCGCCGCCTCGGCCAGTGCCTCGTCCTGCCCCCACAGTCCCGACGGGCAGGCGGCCGCGGCATCGGAGGCGGTCAACGGAATGGTGAGAAGACCACTGATGAGGGCTGCGGTGATTCCGGTGGCCAATCGTGTGCGTGTCATCGCGACTCCCCGTCGAGGACCGGTCGTTAAAGAACTGCCCTTGTGCGACTCGGCGCTCATACCGCCGCCGCCCCGAACGTGCCGGTCCCGGTGGGCGGGACGCCGTTGAGACCCGGCCGGATGGCGTAGATCGGGTCCGTCGTGGACTGCCCGGTCACCACGCTCCAAGGCACGGCCCAGAGCGCCGGGGTGTTCCCGGCGGGATCCCCGATGAACAGGTGCGAAGATGAGGCGGACAGGTACGCACCCATGCGCGCGCCGGCCTTGGGCGTCCAGCCGGTGTTGGCGACGATGGCTGGATCCACCCAGCGATCATGTTCGCCAGCCCCGCCTACCAGCGAGAACACCTGGATTCCGCCCTGATCGGTCAGGCCGCCTTCCTCGCCTGGAATCCCCACCGCGAGCAGCAGATCGCTCCAGGCCGGTACCACACCGGTCGCGGCCCGGTTGACGATGGCGAGAGCCGAACCGAAGGCGTCTCCGGTCTCGGAGGCACCGTCGACGTCGGCGACATCCTGGTGGATCTCCAGGAGCTCGGTGGTATCGACGGCGTCGGAGATCGTCACGGTGGCCACGACGCGACCGGCATCGGGCTGGCTGTTCGACTCCATGGCCTCACCCGGTACACCGATGGCCAGCAGGGACTTGAGCCTGGTTCCGTCGGTGAAGACCGTCATCGCCAGACTCGCCCCGAAGTGGTCACCACTTTCCCCGTACCCGGACTGCCCGGGCATCTCCTGGTTGAGGAACCCGACGGAGATCGCGCCGTTCGAAGCCGAAGCGTGACGGAAGACGTCGACGTTTCCCGAATCGACGAACTGGGAGATGTCCTCCAGCGGGTCGCCTACGGCGAAGTGCAGCGAGGTGGCCGCCAGCACGCTGCCCCACCGGTCGCCTGCCTCGGCGAAGCCCTCGACCGTCGGGGAATCCTCGGTGAGCTCGGTCCACGCGCCGTTGTAGAGGTAGAAGACCGATCCGGCGGCGCTCAGGCTCCCAACCGACTCACCGGGTGCGCCGGCGAGCACGAACGGAACACCTGACGCGGTCGTACCAGCGGCGAGGCTCGCGCCGAAGTTGTCCCCGGCCTCGGGCGCACTGCCTCCGAGAGTGGTTCCCTGGGTGATCCTCATCGGCGTGCCGAGCCCGTCCTGGGCGCCGAAATAAAGGTAGATCGCCCCGGCCTTGTCGACGGTGGCACCACCGACGGTCACAGCCTCGTCCGGCGCGCCAACCAGCAGATCGTCGCACCCATCGAGGTTGACATCCGTGGTGGCCAGCGCGGTGCCGAAGCGGACCGCCCCGCCAGGAGGCGTGAGCGGCAGGCTGACCGTGCCCTCCTGTCCGCCAGAAAGAACGTGCACCCGACCGGAGTTCACCACTCCGTTGACGGTCGCCCCGGGATCGGCGACCGCCACATCGACGGTCCCGTCCCCGTTGAAGTCGGTCGAACCACCTGGAATACAGCCTTCAGACGCCGCAGACGCCGATGGCGGAGCACCACCGATGACAACTGCGGCCCCAAAGGACAGCAAAACGGCACACATGCGATGCATGGGCACTCCTCGGGCACAAGGTAAAGCGGGCGAGGCTCAAGCTATTGAGTCCGGGAGATCAACTCAATCATCGTGATCGATCGTTACCAATTCGTGATCCACAGTGTGCTGTCGGAACTCGTCGGTATGAGGCGGATCATCTGCGGTTTCAGGGATGAGAGATACGACCGCTCACGGAACAAGAGGGCGTGGACATCAGGAGGGCGCCAGCTTTCCGAGGATCAGGTCGCGGCCGGTGAGTGGCCCGTCCCAGTCACAATGGCCGGAGCCACGTCCACGAGTCGTGGCCCGCTGTCGACGACCACGCGTCACCGCGTTGCTCGGCTCTCCAGCTCCCGCGTGTACCCCGCCTCAAACCGCGCACCGAGCCCATCCCACGCCGCCACCGCCCGCGCGTAATCGCCCGACAGGCGCGCGCGAGCACGCAGGACGGTCGCCGCCGCCCACGCGTTTCGCGGCGCCGACTCCTCCGCCAGCGCCAGTAGCTCCGGGACGCGCGGGTCGCCGGTGGACACCGCGAGCTCGGCGAGTGCGGCGTTGGCGTAGTCGGCGTATCTGCCGGATGCGGGGGTGAGGTCGTGTGCGGTTGTGGTGTGGAGGGCGAGGCGGGCGTCGACGAAGGTGGCGAAGGCGGCGGCGTTGCGGGCGTAGCCGGGGCTGCCGTGACCTCCTGCGGTCTGGGCGACGCGGCGCCAGGCGGCGGCCGAGGCCTCGTCGCCGAGGAGGGCGTGGGCCAGCACGAGGCAGGAGGCGCCCGGGGACATCCAGGCCGCGGCCGGGCTTCCGCTGCGCCGCCAGCCGTCGAGGAGGCCCGGGGCCAGCGCGACCGCTTCGTCCAGCTCGCCCTGGAGGACCAGGACGGCGACGTGGCGGCTGGTGGCGCGGTAGGGGTGGTTTTTGAGGAGGTCGTCGTCGAGGATCAGCTCGGTGTTGCGGCGGGCGGCGGGCAGGTCGCCGGTGGCCAGGGCGGACTGGGTGGCGGTGAGGTGGATGTCGAGGATCTCGGCCGCCGAGGCCGGGCGGGTGCGGTCGATGGTCGGGAGCAGGGCCAGGCGCCGGCGGGCGAGGCGGTCGGCTTCGGCGAGGTCGCCGTGGTGTGCGGCGACGCTGCTCAGGGCGTCGAGGGCGGCGCTGATCAGGATCGGGTCGCCGGTGGCCAGGGCCGCCTCATGGGCTGTGGACGCGGTGGCGGCATCGGCGGTCAGGCGGGCGGGGCCCTGCGTCCAGGTGGTGGCGGCGGCCAGGCGGGCGGTGACCAGCGGGTCGCCCGGGTCGGCGAGGGAGCGTGCGCGGGTGAGCATCGCGCGCATCTCGGTGTAGGGGATCTCCTCGGTGAAGCCGGACGGCAGTCGCCCCGCGGTGGTGACGGCGGCGGCGAGCGCGGCGGCCTCGGCGTTGCCGGCGCCCGCGTCGCGTGCGGCAGCGGCGGCGTCCAGCAACAGCCGGTAGGAGGCCTCGGCGTGCCCGAAGGAGAACACGGCCTCGGCGGCGTCCATCAGGTCGGTGTGCGCCTCCATTGGGGACGGTGCCAGGCGCGCGGCGGTCAGGTAGTGCTCGAAGGACTCCCGCAGGAAGCGGCGGGCGAAGGTCAGCCGCGCCAGGGCCCGGACCGTGCCGTGGTCGCCGCGGGCGGCCTCGCGCAGGTCGGCGGCGAGCGCGTCGAAGACCTCCCGCCAGCCGGGGGCGAAGGCGCTCAGCCCGATGGCGGCCTCGCGTGCCCAGGACACGTGCCGCGTCCGCACGTCGGCGGCCTCCGCGCGGGCGTCGAGGCGCTCGGCGGCGAAGGCGCGGACGGCCTCCAGCAGCCGCCAGCGGCCGGTGCCGGGCTGGGCGGTGATGAGGCTCTGGTCGGCCAGGCGTCCCAGCAGGTCGGCGACGGTCGCGGGCGCTTCCTCGCAGACCGCCGCGACCGCTGTCAGGTCGAAGGGCCCGGCGAAGACGCTCAGGCGCGCCAGGAGGACCTGTTCGGCGGGCGCGAGGAGGTCGTGGCTCCAGGCGATGACCTCCCGCAGCGAGCGGTGCCGGGCCTGCCCACCACGTGCCCCGGACAGCAGGCGCAGCGGGTCGTCGAGTGCGGCCAGCAGGCCCACCGCGCCGAGGGAATCACCACGGGCGGCGGCCAGCTCGATGGCAAGGGGAAGCCCGTCCAGCCGTGAGCACACCCTGGCCACCAGCGCCAGGTCACCCGCCAGCCCCGGGGCACGCGCTGAGAACAGGGCCTCGGCATCGGAGCCGAGGGGGAGTGGCGCGACGTGGACGACGCGCTCGCCCGCCACGCCCAGTCGCTCCCGGCTGGTGGCCAGGACCGTCGCGGCCGGCCCGGCGTCCAGGACCAGCTCGGCCAGTGACGCGGCCTCATCCAGCAGGTGCTCGCAGTTGTCCAGGACCAGCAGGAGCCTGCGCGCGCCCAGCCGGGCGGCGATCGCCTCGCGAAGCGGCAGCTGCGGAGTCTCGGCCGCACCCAGCGCCGCCGCCACCGCCTGCGCGGCGAAACCCTCCCGCACCGGCACCAGATCCACCCAGACCGCGCCGATCGCCACCGAGGACGCCGCCGCGGCCGCCAGCCGGGTCTTGCCCACGCCCCCGGGACCGGCCAGCGTGACCAGGCCGCCGCCGGTCAGCAAGGGGGCGAGGAGATCCAGCTCCACCGCACGGCCCACGAAGGACGTGCGGGGCGTCGGCGGGCCGGACGGGACGGTGGCCACCGCGCGTCCGGCGGCGACCCGCGCCAGCTCCCGGCGTCCGGGCACGCCCGTCTTGCGCAGCAGCGCCGACACGTGGTTCTCCACCGTCCGCACCGACAGGTGCAGGCGGCGCGCGATCTGCGCGTTCGTCAGGTGCTCGCCCAGCAGGACCAGCACCTCTTCCTCACGGGGAGAAACCGGGGAGTTCGGCACGCCACCATGGTGCATCGGCGGCGCCATTGAGTGGCGGGTGAGTGGCCGCCACCGATGCCCGCCGGCGCCTCCTCCCCGCAGGATCTCCTCACGACACGAGGAGGAGCCATGAGCGGAGGATCACTCGCCGAGGCCTACCGGCGCTTCGCGCGCACCGGACCCGAATGGGGCGAGAACCGCCTCACCAACCACGGCCCCATGGCCGCCGAGGTCCTGGTCCGCAGGGGACGCGCCGACGCCGTCGAGGAATGGGTGACCGGCTACCTCACCCGGCTCGACGACACCCCCGCACGTCACACCCGCATCCACTCCGGCAACTGGGCCGAGGCGATCGGCGACCCCCGCCGCGTCACCGACTGGACCGACTTCTACACCCAGTGCCTCACCGAGGCGCCATGGCGCGAGGTCCTGGCCGCATGGTGGCCGCTCCTGCTGCCCGGCATCGCCGCCGGAGCCACCCACGGTGTCATCCGCACCGGGCACGTCGTGCGGACCCTGCTCGCCGGATCCGACCACACCGACAGCCTCACCGAACTCGCCGCCGCCCTGGCCTTCTGGGCCGCGCACGCACACAACCCGCCACAGGGGACACCCTCACGCCGGGCGCTGGCCCCCGCCGAGGCCGTCGACGGCCTGCCCTTGCGCGGAAGCGAGCCCGGCCGCCTCGCCGAGCGCCTCACCCGCCTGGGCGACTCCCCGGACTGGACACAGGCCGCCGGACGCCTGGCCGTCCCCAGTGACCACGACCAGATTCCCGGCGTCCTGGCCGACCTCGTCCACACCATGACCACCCGCTACCTCGCCCACGGCCACGCCTCACCCGTCCTGCTCGTCCACACCGCCACCGCGCCCAACGCCGTCCTCCACAGCCTCCCCGCACTGCCGCCGGAGCTGTGGGCGCCCAGCCTCACCGCCGTCTGGGAGGCCGCAGCCGCCGTCCACTCCGCCTACGCGCACACACCCCAACCCCCGCCACCCACGGCTCACACCGCCCCCGAGGACGCGCTCGCCGAGGCCATCTGGCACGGCGACGAGCACGTCATCAAGTTCACCGACACCGCGGTGGAGGTCCACACCAGGACCGGCGACGCGGCCGCGCTGGCCGCCGCCGCCCACATCACCCGCCTGATCCCGCGCACCTGAGAGGACCACCCATGCGCAAGGTCACCGCCTACCCGTTCATCTCCCTCGACGCCGTCACCGAGTCCCCCGAGCTGTGGACCTTCGACCACTTCGACGCCGACCTCGCCGAACTGCTCGCCGCCACCACCGCACGCGCCGACGCTGTCGTGATGGGCCGTGGCGTCTACGACATGTGGGCCGGGTACTGGCCCGGGCAGACCGACGACCCCTTCGCCGACTTCATCAACGGCGTCGACAAGTACGTCTTCACCTCGGGTACCGAGCCGCTGGAGTGGGCCAATTCGATCCCCGTCACCGGGCCTCTCGCCGAGCGGATCGGCGAGCTGCGGCACGGCGGGGACGGTGAGCTCATCGTCCAGGGTGGAGGCTCGCTGCTGCGGTCGCTGATCACCGCTGGTCTCGTCGACGAGCTCACCCTGCTGCTGCACCCCGTCGTGGCAGGGAAGGGGCAGCGGTTGTTCCCCGAGGGCTTTCCGCTCACCCGCTTCGAGGCCCGCGACACGCGGCTGACCCGCACCGGGGTCACCGTGCTGACCCTCGGCCGCCGCGACTGAGCCGGGACCTCCCCGTGTGCGGCGAGCCGCATCGCCGCACACGGTGGCCGGCGACATGCACCGACGGCAAGATCCACAAATCATCCGTCATCGCCAAAAAAAGGAGGAAAGGTCCATATAGTTTCGCTGTAGTCGCGCCGTGCGGCTGATGTCGCTACGGGGGAATGCGATAGTGAGCCTTCGATGGGGTGGGGAACTGTGGCGAGGAGTGGCGGCGCTGCTCGCGGTGGCAATGCTTCCCGGTGTCGCGTCGGCGGGTCCGGCGAGGCCGGGTAACGCGCCGGTGCGGGTTTGGGAGGCCACGGTCGGGGTCGATATCCGGATCGGGGTGTCCAAGGACGGCTCGGCGCCCTTCGGTGCCACCGACCAGCCCGGCGATGACTCCGGGCCGAGCAACGGGATCGTGCGCACCAACGACATCATCACCTATGACGTGAACGTCAACGTGGTGGGCGGCACGGCCGAGAACGAGACCTTCACACTCACCGCCCCCGAGGGCACCGAGTGGCTGCAGCTGCCCACCGAATGCACGGGCGGCGGCTCACGGATCAACGGCCGGCAGCTGATCTGCAACCTCGGCTCCCTCACCAATCAGAGCCAGGTGGTACAGCCGTCCCTGCGGGTGACCGGCGCCAAGCAGAACGGTGACACCGTGCAGGTCACGGGCACGGTCACCGCCGACAACGCGACCACACCCAACGTGCCCGCCCCGAATCCGCCGATCACCCGGGTCTCCGCCGCGCCCCGGTTCGACCTGGTCAAGGACCGGTTCGAGCACCGCAGTGTGGCCGCCGCGGCCCCCGACGGAACGTCCGGCCGGGTCTTCTACTACCCGATCGCCATCGAGAACACCCCCCGTGACCCGTCGATCCCGCACCGGCTCGGCGCCGAGCAGCTCCGTTCGCCGCTCAGCTTCACCGACGACATCTCCCAGATCCTGGAGGGCGTGGCCAGCCCGGACGCCCGGCTGTACACATGGGGCAAGGATGGGCCGGGCTGCTGGCTGCCGAGCTATGAGAAGTTCGGCGCCGGTGATCAGCCGGGTGGCGCGGGCGGGGGCCCGGCCTTCGTCACCGACAGCGGCGCGGTGAGCTGCGCCCAGTCCGCGTCGGGCGCGAACATCGACGTCACGCTCACCGGTACCGACACCTCCGCCACCCATGTGCCGTCCCGTGCGCTGTGGAACTCCCTGCCCGCCGGCAACGGCTATGTCGCCTCGATCATGCTGGCCATCTGGATCCCGGACACCGATCTTCGGGCCGCGGCCGATGCCACGGGCGGGGTGGTGCGGATGAAGGACACCCTCACCGGATTCAGCCCCACCTCGACCTCCGGGCAGACGAACGTCGACCCGCCCGCGAACAACTCCTACCAGATGAGCAACAAGCTCAGCATGGGTCTCGGCTACGACAAGAACTTCGTCCTCACCGACAACGACCGCTACTACGCGCCCGGATCCCAGGTGCTCGCGTACGTCATCGCCCGCAACCAGGGCCTGGGTGTGGTGGATCCCCAGATCGCCTGCGATGTCTTCGACAAGACCCAGATGACGATCGTGGCGGCGCGTGCCGATCCCGAGCCGGCCGGCACCAAGGTCCAGTACGCCGCCCAGCCGACCCGGCAGACCCCCCAGCAGATGGCCACCCAGACCTGCGGGGACACCGACGGTCCCTGGTACGACGGCATCACCGCCGTGCCCGGTGGGGCCGCGGCCGTGGGCCGGGTGCGGGTGGTGGGCCCGGTGGCCGGGCAATCCGCCCGGTACCTGAACATGGAGTTCCGGATCCGCGACGATGCCCGCCTCGACGACCGGGTCCGCAACTACGGCGCCTACCAGGACGCCAACACCAACAACGGGAACTGGACCCTGACCGGCTCCAACCCCGACCTGGCCGACTGCTGCCTGGCCGACTATCTGCTGCTGTCTCCCGTGCTGGCCCGAATCGTCAAGAAGACCGTCGATCCCGGCACCAACGCGAGCACCACCCAGAACAAGGACCAGATCGTCACCGCCGGCACCACCGCGAAATTCGCGCTTTACCCGAGCCTGACCAGCGGGGGCAAGCCACCCGGGCCCCAGGACGTCACCGTGGTCGACACCCTGCCGAAGTACCTGCAGTACGTGTCCGGAAGCGCCACCAGGGAACCGTCCTCGGTCGTGGAGAACCCGGACGGCACCACCACGATCACCTGGGTCTACCCACAGACCGTCCCGGGCACATCCATCGCCCCGATCACCTTCGAGGTACGCGCCGATCCCGCCGCGCCCGCCGGTGACCTGGTGAACAAGGCGGTCATCGGCACCCCGCTGGACACCAGTGCCGAGAAGGAACGCACCGCCCAGCGGCAGCTGACCGTTGTCGAGGGCAAGGGTCTGATCGTGTCCAAGCGGGTCGTGAAACCCACGGTGATCATCGGCGACCGGATGGAGTACACCCTCACGGCCGACAACCGCACCTCATCGGCACTGTCCACAATCGACATCATCGACGTGCTGCCCCACCGCGGGGACAACCGCAACCCGGCCTCGGGCTTCACCGGCCGCGCCGAGCTGGCGGCCGCGCCGACACCCACCCCGGCCGGCGGCACCCTGCGGTACACCAAGGCCGCGCCGAATGGCATCTCCCTGAACCCCAACGCCGCCTCCAACGGTCCCGGCGGAACCTCCACATGGTGCGTCGAGGCCGACTTCGGCACAACCGGCTGCCCCACGGGCCTGGCCGAGGCCACCGCCTTCCGGTACGACAAGCCCGGCCCCATCGCCCCGAGCGCCGGCGTGTCACTGGGCATCAGCCTGCGCAACACCGACCAGGCCGCCGGTGACGTCTACACGAACCGGGCGGGCGCCGCCGCGCCCGAGATCGCACTGCCCGTGGAGTCCCCGGACGTGCCCGTGCGGGTGGTGGCCGGCTGCGCGGGCGACTTCGTCTGGCTGGATGAGAAGCGCACCGGCGTCCAGAGCGGGAACGATCCCGCGGTCCCCGACGTCACGGTGACACTGACCGGCACCGATGATCTGGGCGGCCAGGTGCGCAGGACCACCAAGACCGGCAAAGACGGCAAGTACCGCTTCGGCAACCTGCGTCCCGGTACCTACACGGCGACCTTCACTCAACCCATCGGGTACACGTTCACCACGAAGAACGCCGGTACCGACCCCGCGAGCAACTCGGTGGCCGGCTCCAACGGCGCGGGCGACCCGTTCACCCTGAACAAGGACACCACCGACTCCGGCGCGCTGATCGGAGTGAACTGCGACCTGAACCAGGACGCGGGACTGATCAGGCAACACCAGCCCACACCGCCCACGCCGGGTCCATCGCCGCCCACGCCGAGCCCGTCGCCGCCTACGCCGACTCCAACGCCACCCACACCGACTCCAACGCCACCCACACCGACGACGTCCGTCCCGCCGAGCGATCCGGTCCTCCCCGAAACCGGCCCGAACACGGTCTGGCCGGGCCTGCTCGCCGCCGGAATGATCATCGCGGGCATCGCGATCTTCCTGGTCGCCCGGCGACGCCGTGACACATGAGGTGTGCGCATCGAGCCCACTGAGGACTGTGAGTAGGGGAGGGCCCGTCCGGTAGGCAAGGGCCACGCGCATGCCTGATCCCGCGGACGCCCGCGGGATCAGGCATGCGGCGCCGACACCGTCAACCGCCGCAAGGCCAAAGGCTCACGCGGCGGGCGGCACCGCCTTCGACGAGCACACCCTCTAGGGCGCGAGCACGATCTTGCCGTGGGTGTGGCGGCGTTCGAGCTCGGTGTAGGCCTGCCTGACCTGCGCCAACGGATAGGTATTGGCGATCGGGACTTCGAGGTGTCCCTCGGCGATCAGGGCGGCGAGTGCGGCGAGGACCTCGGCGCCCGGCCTGGCGTTGGGGCCGGGCTCGGTCAGGACCCCGTACCTCGCGGCCGCGGCGAAATCGGCGATGGTGTCGATCCGCTCGACCGGGACGCCGAGGGCCAGGGCCAGCTCGACGTAGCCGCCGCCGTGGGTGTCGATGAAGGCGTCCACGCCGTCCGGCGCCGCTGCCTTGATCCGGTCGAGGACGCCGTCACCGTACTCGACGGCGATCACCCCGTGGCCTCGCAGCCACGCGTGATTGTGCGCGCCGGCCAGGCCGATGACCGTGGCCCCGGCACGGCGGGCTAGCTGGACGGCGAGCGAGCCGACTCCTCCGGCCGCGGCGGAGACGACCACGGTCTCTCCCTTGTCGGGCCGCACCGAATGCACCGCTCCCCATGCCGCGGCTCCGGCGACGTACAGGCCACCGGCCACCTCCCAGGAGACCTCGCGCGGCTTGGGCGTGAGCTTGTCGGCGTCCACCACGACCAGTTCGGCCTGGCTGGACCGTTTCTCGGAGAACCCGATCACCTCGTCCCCGACCGAGCACGAGTCGGCTCCGGCGCCCACCTCGGCGACGATCCCGGCGAGATCGCTGCCCTGCCCGGACGG
The DNA here is from genome assembly GCF_030269765.1 of Actinorhabdospora filicis. Taxonomy (GTDB): domain Bacteria; phylum Actinomycetota; class Actinomycetes; order Mycobacteriales; family Micromonosporaceae; genus Actinorhabdospora; species Actinorhabdospora filicis. The sequence continues at coordinate 666,128 of NZ_BSTX01000002.1, forward strand.
AAACGTCGAGGGAAAGATGTGGGCCATCGCTCCGGCGCGGATGGCCGCCTCACCGGGGTTGATGCCCGCCGCCTTGACTCGCACGAGGACCTGGCCGTCCCCGGGCACCGGGCGCTCGACCTCATCGACCCGCAGGACCTCAATGCCGCCGAACTCGTCGTACCTGACCGCCTTCGACGTGCCGGTCACCAGGACACCGTTCCCTCGTCGTCGAAGAACCCGCCGGTCGGGCCGTCGTCGGGCAGCGTCGCGAGGCGAATCGCGATCGCCGCGCCCTGCTGGGCCGTCCGGACGCCCTGGAAACCGTTGAGGTCGGTGGCGGTGAAACCGGGGCAGCCGGAGTTGATCAAAATGCCGGTGTCGCGCAGTTCCCGGACGTACTGGATGGTGAGGGCGTTCAGGAAGGTCTTGGAGGCCAGGTAGGCCGCCGGAACCGGGCCCATGTCGACGCCGGGCGTGGTCTGCAGGGCCAGCGAGCCGACGCTGCTGGACATGTTCACGATGCGCGGCGACGCCGAGGCGCGCAGCATCGGCAGCATCGCGTTGGTCACCCGGACCACCCCGATCACATTGGTCTCCACCACGGTCCGCACGGTCGCCGGATCGAGCGTGCTCGGCGTCTGCGGCATGGCACCGGTGATGGCGGCGTTGTTGACCAGGACGTCGAGCCCGCCCGCCCGCTCGGCGATCAGCGCGGCCGCCGCGGCCGCGCTCGCGTCGTCGGTCACGTCCAGGGGCACACCAAACGCGTCGGCACCGGCCGCGCGCAGCTTCTCCACCGCGGTGTCACGACGCTGCCGATCCCGCGCCCCCACACCGACGCGCCAGCCCAGCGCGCCCAGGCCCGCGGCGATCTCGTACCCGATTCCCTTGTTCGCGCCGGTCACCAGCGCGATCATCTGCTCAGTCATACCGCAGATCCTGCGGCCACCCCGGACACGGCGTCCAAGACCGATCGGGCGCGCATTGATACTGCACGGGTATAAGACGTGGTCACCGCCGGATATCATGGCCCCGTGGAGACACGGGAGATGCGGTACTTCGTCGCCGTCGCCGAGGAGTTGCACTTCGGGCGCGCGGCCCAGCGGCTCACCATCGCGCAACCACCACTGTCACGCGCCATCCAGCAGCTTGAGCGGCGCCTCGGCGTCGTCCTCCTGCACCGCACCACCCGCGCCATCACCCTGACCGAGGCCGGATCGGTGCTCCTGCGCGAGGCCCGCCTCGCCCTCGACGCCGTCGAGGCCGCCGAGCGCCGCACCCGCCGCGCCGCCCCCGACCAGCCCGGCATGGTGCTGGCCACCAAGGCCGGAGCGTCCAGAGAACTGCTGTCGAGGCTGCTGGACGCCTACGCCGCATCCCCCTCCGCCGTCGACGTCGAGGTCGTGCTCTGCGGACCCGGCGAATCCGAGGCCCTCCTGCGCAACGGAAGCGCCGACGTCGCCCTCCTCCAGCGGCCCCACGACACCACCGCCGGACTCGACACCGAGGACCTGCGCACCGAGAACCAGGTCCTGGTCCTGCCCGAGGGGCATGCGCTCGCCGACCGGCCGCACGTGTCGATGGCCGAGGTCGACGCCCTGCCCCTGCCCCTGCCGCGCTGGCCGCGACGAGACGGGACCTACCCCGACGGGCCCGGCCCGAAGGTCCGCGACCTCATCCAGCTGACCCAGCTGATCACGCTCGGGCGGGCCTGCGCGCTGGTGCCGGAGTCGCTGCGGGCGCAGCTGGACGGCGATCACGCCATCGTGGCCGTGGCGGACGCACCGGCTGTGACGACCGTGATCGCGTGGCCCGCGCACAGCAGATCGAAGGCCGTCGCCGAGCTCGTGCGTACGGCGCTGGAGCTGTAGCCGAGGACGTCTGGAGCACCGCCCCCCGCGAATCGGTGCTAGGTGTAGATGTCGCGCCCGTAGTCCTCTTCGGACACCGTGAAGTCCCCGGGACGCGCGTCCCGCAGCTCCCTCACACGCTTGTCGACCACGACGATCGCATCCTTGAGCGAGCACCCGTCCCGCTCCATGATCGCCTTGAGCGCATGCGGGATCTGTTCGTGCAGCAGGAGGTCATCGATCTGGTCCCGGGTGAGCATCGGCCCATCATCCTCAACGGGCGCGCCGAGCACACCCGGGTTAACGGCCAGGCTGGTCCCGCCGTTGGTTCGCAGGTCACGACAATGGCCTCTGCTGCGAGTGTCGAAAGTGGCCGGTGCGGATGGTGGGGGAGCCCGCCGGTGATCCAGAATGCTCAGATGATCACGCTTGAGACACCCCGTCTGATCCTTCGTCGCTGGCGTGAGGACGACGTCGCGCCCATGACCGCCATCAACGGCGACGCCGAGGTGATGCGCTGGATCCGCGACGGCAGCGTCCGCGACGAACAGCAGACCCGCGACGGTATCCGGGCCTGGGAGGGCGAGTGGGAGGCGCGTGGCTTCGGGCTGTTCGCCGTGGAGGTCCGCTCCACCGGTGAGCTGGCCGGGTTCACCGGCCTGGCGGTACCCAACTTCCTGCCGGAGGTGCTGCCCGCGGTCGAGGTCGGCTGGCGCCTGGGACGTGGCCACTGGGGACAGGGCCTGGCCACCGAGGCCGCCGTGGCGGCCGTCCGGTTCGCGTTCGAGGACCGGGGCCTGGACCGCATCGTCAGCATCGCCCAGGTCGGCAACGGCGCCTCAGAGCGGATCATGACCAAGCTGGGGATGACGTTGTTCCGCGAGACCACCGGGCCCGACACGGGTCGGCCGGTGCGGGTCTTCGAGCTGAGCTCCGAGCGGTACGCCGCGACGGCTTCCTGATGGAGGCATGGTCGGGCCCGGGCATGTGAGATGCCCGGGCCCGACCGTCCACGCGTTGCTCTCAGGGGTGGTCTAGCAGCTGCTGGTGGTGTCGCCGACGTCGGTGGTGCAGGTGTCGTTGCCCAGGCCGCCGTTGGCGGTGTCGCCGCCGGTGCCGTCCTGGACGTCGATGGTGTCGTTGCCGAGGCTGCCGCTCATGGTGTCGGTGCCGTTGGTGTCGACGAGGGTGTCGTTGCCGTTTTGGCCGTCGAGGTCGTCGTTTCCGGGGCCGCCGTAGATGTGGTCGTTGCCGTTGTCGAAGAGGTAGAGCAGGCTGCCCAGGAGGGTTTCGCCGTAGTTGGTGTCGTTTCCTGCTTCGCCGTAGAGGTAGTCGGCGCCGTTGCCGCCGCCCATGCCGTCATCGCCGTCGCCGCCGTAGAGGACGTCGTCGCCGTTTCCGCCGTCGATGGTGTCGTCTCCGGCGCCGGCGTAGATGGTGTCGTTGTTGTTGCCGCCGTTGATGGTGTCGTCGCCGCCGAGGCCGCAGATGACGTCGGCGCCGTTGGTGCCGTTGAGGGTGTCGTTTCCGTTGGTGCCGGTGATGGTGCAGCCGAGGCCATTGTTGACGGTGGTCGATTCGGCGTCGGTGTTGTCGGCGCTGTTGGCGTCGGTCTCGGTCAGGGGCGCCACGGAGGTGGCGGTGAGGGTTCCGGTCGCGGTGGGGGTGACGGTGACGGTGGTGGTCGCCGAGGCGAAGGGGGCCAGTGACCCGATGGTGCAGGTGACGACGGGGGCCGACGTCGAGCAGGAGCCCTGGGTGGTGCTCGTCGACACGATGGCGGCGGCGCTACCGGAGAGGGTGGTGGCGACGGAGACGCCGGTGGCGGCGGTGCCGTTGTTGGTGACGGTGGTGGTGTAGGTGAGGTTCCCGCCGGCGAGGGCGATCGGGTCGGCGGAGTCGGTGACGGCGACGGTCAGGTCGGGGTTGAGCGGGGTCACGTTGAGGTTGTAGGACCCGAAGATCTCCGGACGCCCGAGGTTGCGGTAGCCGCCGAGCCGGATCCAGTAGGTGGTGCTGGCCGTCGCGGCGAAGGTCACCGTCGAGGCTCCACCGCCGCCGAGGCCGTCATCGTTGCAGGCGATGTTGGTCAGCGCGTTGACGGCCGAGCCGGTGTAGATGTCGATGATGGTGTCGAAGTTGGAGCCGGCGCTGTCGACCTGGACGTTGCCCGACACCGTGGGCGTCAGGCCGTACCAAACCGTGCGGGTGACGGTGTCGTTCGGGAAGGACTTGCACGGCGTGGTGTTGTCCTCGCCGGACTCGATGGTGGCCTCGGCGGTCGAGCCGCTGGTGCCGAAGGCGCTGGCGTGGGCCTCGGCGTTGGCGAAGTCGTCGTTGGCGGGGGCCGCCGCCCACGCCGGGGCGGTGGCCCCCGTCGCCATCGCCAGGCCGAGGACGGCCGCGGCGGCCATCGTCGTCCAGCGGGCGGGCAGGAATCTTGCGGACATGGATATCCCCTATCCATCGCGGCCCCGCCGTGGGGGCGGGGCCTCCCGCGTATCGACTGACGTCCATGCGGGGTCAGGGATGACACTCGCCGCTACGTTCAGTGATCACAAGGGACCGTGTGGTCATCGCCTTACGGTCCGTTTCGTGGTATCCGCGCACTATGTCGCCGTGGGCACTGCTCGGGACGGGTGCGGCCGGGTGGCATTTCGGCGGCCGCGACCTGCGGCGGACGGACGTCCGCGCGGCACCGGTGGCGCTCGCCGCTTGACGCCCGTCCACTATCTAGTGGTACCGTGTACCGGTACTCAGTGAGACTGAGTAGTGGTGCGACGAAGAGGACACCGATGGAAGACCTGACAGAGATGCTCAAGGGCACCCTCGAAGGCTGCGTGCTGCAGATCATCGGCACCGAGGAGACCTACGGCTACGCCATCACCCGGCGGCTGAACGAGCTCGGCTTCGCCGATGTCGTGGAGGGCACGGTCTACACCATCCTGGTGCGACTGGAGAAGAACGGCCTCGTGGAGGCGGCGAAACGGCCGTCCGAGGTGGGGCCACCGCGCAAGTTCTACACACTCAACGACGCCGGACGCCGGCACCTGGCGACGTTCTGGGCCAAGTGGGAGTACGTGTCGGCGCGGATCGACGAACTCAAGGAGGGCGGGAGATGAGTTTCTGGGAGACCATCACCGGCAGCGATCTCACCAGGGAGTACAAGGCGCTCGAAGCGCGCGCCGCGGCACTCCCGTCCGATCACCGGGAGGCGTGGCGGCAGATCCAGTACCACCTCTTCCCTTACGGCGACTTCACCGGCCGCAACCTCCTGCCGATCCTCGACGGCGTCCTCGGGCTGCTGGAGACCACCGCCGCCGACGGCGTCAGCGCACGGGACGCCCTCGGCGATGACATCGCCGGGTTCAGCTCGGCGCTGGCCGGGGGAGAGCCCGCCCGCACCTTCCGCGACCGGTGGCGCGAGCAGCTGAACAGGAACGTCGCGCGGAAACTGGGCAGGCTGGGAGGCTGATGTGACCATTCACGACATCATCGAGGGCAAGAAGCAGTGGCGGGCGCACATGGCGCGCGTCAAGTCGCTCCCGCCGGACTACCAGATCGTCTACCGCGAGATCCAGAAGTACTTCTTCAAGGTCGGACCCGTGGCGCTGACCGAGGGGAACCTGCTGGCCGAGCTCCTGGACTTCTTCGAGCAGGGCGTCGCCTCCGGCAGGGGCGTCCTGGACGTCGTCGGCAGCGACGTCGCCGCCTTCTGCGATGAGCTGATCGGGGACGAGCCGACGCACGCCGAGCTATACCAGCGGTCCATCACGGCCGAACCCGGCGGCGCGGGTAAGTAGGCGACGGCGTGCCCCGAGACGATCGCGTCCGGGGCACGCCCATCAGTCGTTTCGCGACACTGCAGCCCACCAGGCGACTAGGCGGTCGGCCATCGGATCGGTCCCGTAGCGCTCGGGGTGGCTCAGCCCGATGTGGTCACCGAGCTCGTGCCAGAGGAACTCGCCGATCTCGGCCCGGCCGCCACCGGCGGCGAGCTTCGACAGCAGCGGGGCGATCATGCAGTCGTACTCGTCGGCCACCACATCGGCGACACCGAGCGGATCCCACTCGTTGAGCAGGTGGCGGAGATTGGCTTGCGCGTCTACCGGATCCACGCCCCCCATCATCCACATCGGCCCGGCCGCCGAAACACGCGCGCCGACGCCATCACTCGCGGACATGATGCGGCCACACCGCCACCGCATCGGGAATGAGTGGCCGGCGCATCAGCCCTTCCCCGCACGATCGCTCCAGCACCGCTTCCCGGTGCTGTGAACAGGCGCTCGCGGCACCCGCCGCGAACGCGATCGACCACTTTGGAGCGATCCATGTCCCGCCTCCCGCAGATCCAGCCGGAGAACGCCACCGGCAAGGCCGCCGACCTGCTCGCCGGGGTCCAGAAGGCCCTGGGCGTCACCCCCAACATGACCAAGGCCATGGTCAACAGCCCCGCCGTCCTCAAGGCCTACCTGGACTTCTCCGGCGCCCTGGCCACCGGCTCCCTCTCCGCCGACGTCCGCGAGCGCCTCGCGCTGCTGACCGCCGAGGAGAACGCCTGCGACTACTGCCTCTCGGCCCACACCTACATCGGCACCAACCTCGCCGGACTCGACGAGACCGAGGCCCACGCCGCCCGCCACGGCAAGTCCGCCGACGCCAAGGCACAGGCCGCCCTCACCCTCGCCGAGGCCGTGCTGGCCACCAAGGGTGAGGTCACCGACGCCGACCTGGACGCCGCCCGCGCCGCCGGGCTGACCGACGGCGACGTCGCCGAGGTCGTCGCCCACGTCGCCCTCAACGTCTTCACCAACTACTTCAACCGGCTCGCCGGAACCGACATCGACTGGCCCGTCGTCCGCCACGGCGAGCACTGATCCGCCACGCCCGGTGCGGCCTCGGCCTCGTCCGCCTGTCGCACCGGGTGTCTAGGTTGGACCGGTGACCTCGCTGCGCCTCCAGCCCGCCCTCCGCCTGCTCGCACACCTGGCCCCCGCCCGTGCGGTCACCGTCTACCAGGGCGAGCTGCCACCACGACACGAGTGGGCCTGGGCCGAGCCGCCGCTGCCCGCCGCGCTCGCCTCCCCGGTACCGCGACGGTTCGCACTCGCCGTCGACGTCATCGACCACGCCACGGTCGAGGCGCTGCTCCCGGCCGCTTACCCCGGCGACATCCCCGAGATCGCCCGGGAACTGCTCGGCCAGATCGCGTCGATGCTCGCCGACGGCGGCGACCTCGCGCGCGTCACCGTCGCCGCCGAGCCCGGCGGGCCGGCCCTCGATGAGCTCCACCTGGCCTCCCGCGACCACGACGGCGGGACGCGCATCCTCTCCCTCACCGCCCCCGCGACGGCCGAAAGCGACCCCGTCCGGGCGCTCGCCGACGCCGCCGAGGTGCTCGGCGAGTACGTGTGGCTGAACAACAATGAGCGCCTGGAGGTCACGGTCAGGTGCGAGGACCACGGGCTCGCCGCGGTCACCGACGCCGCCTTCCGCACCTGGTGGCCCACATCGCAGACCGCCGCCGGGCTGCTGACCGGGCTGTGGGACGAGGAACCCGGCATCGAACTCCTCGACGACGGCACCCTGGCGGCCTTCGCCGCCTCCTTCACCGAGGACAACCTGGCCAACGCCCGCGGCGGCGCCTGGGCCGCCGAGCTCATCGGCGACTACGACATCGACGACGATCCGCAGCCCCGCTTCCCCGGCGACCGGCTGGTGGAACTGCTCAGCGCCGAGCTGTTCGAGCGCGCCGCCGCGCTGGCCGGGAGCCCCGGGCTCGTCCACGGTCTCGGGCTGCCGGAGGCGGGGGAGGAGCCGGAGTACGGGGTGATCGCCGCGGTGGTGTTCACCGGTCCCGGGCGGGTGGTGACGCTGGCGATCTCGGCGGGTGTGTGACCCGGGGCCGGTCAGTCCACGCCTTCGATGATGCGGAAGTCGCGCCGGTAGCCGTCGGGGAGGGCCGCCAGCGCCTTCTGGTACGCCTCGCTCTCGTAGGCCGCGACGGCCTGTTCGAAGCCGTCGAACTCGATGAGGACGACGCGTTCGGTGCTGCCGGCCTCGCGGGCGGCGACGCGTCCGCCACGCGAGGGGATCAGGGACAGGACGCGCCCGCCCCCGGCCTGGACGGCCGGACCGGCCAGCTCGTCGTAGGCGGCCAGCTCCCCGGGGGAAGTGGCGGGGTAGACGCTGACCCAGTAGCCCTTGGCCATGGAGACCTCCCGTGTTCGGCCGGACGCGTCCGGCTCGGCGTTGACAGATCGATTCCGGCGGCGGGCATCGCGGTCACCGGAACCGTATATCCGCAGGTTAGGGCCCGATGGGCGGACGAGGGAAATACCGGTACGGGATAGACTCAGAACGGATCGCTATCAATCGTCCGGGAGGGCACGTGGCGCCGGATACGGTGAGCCTGCGGTACTTCCTGGTCCTGGCGCACGAGCTGAACTTCACCCGCGCGGCCGCGCGGATCGGCATCGCACAGCCCGCCCTCAGCGCCCGGATACGCCGGCTGGAGACCGAACTCGGCACGGCCCTGCTGGTCCGCAGTACCCGCAGCGTCGCCCTGACCACCGCCGGTGCGGCCCTGGCGGAGTCCGCGCCGCCCGCGCTGGCGGCCCTGGACCGCGCATGGGAGACCGCCCGGAGCGCGGCGGCCGGTGAGCTGGGCACCCTCCGCATCGGATACAGCCTGTCCACCGGGGCCGAAACGGCACCGGCCCTGGTGGACAGGCTGATCGGCGGCAATGGCGGACTGGAGGTCGGCGCGGTCCCGATGGCGACACCGGATATCTGCCCCGCGGTCGCCGAGGGCCGCATCGACGCCGGGATCACCCGCGGTCAGCAGCCGGGCCGCGGCGTGCGCCGGTTCCCGCTGCGGCACATGCGCGTCGGGGTCCAGCTGGCCGAGCACCATCCGCTGGCCGAACACGCCGAGATCGAGATCGCCGACGCGGCCGCCTATCCGCTGCGGCTCCCCGACCGCGCGGCCAACCCCGTGGTCCACGACCGGCTGTCCGCGCTGTTCCAGGACGCCCGGCCGCACCCCCGATTCCACGCGCCCGCGGTCTCCTTCGACATGTCCCAGCGCGACCTGCGCGACGGGCTCACCCTCGCCCCGGCCGGAGAGGCCGCGGCCACGGTACAACCGGCGGGTCTGACCTGGCGGCCACTGCGGGACGCGCCCGGCCTGACCATCTACCTGGTCCTCCCGCGCGAGCAGACACCGCTGCACCGCCGCATCCGTGCCGTCGCCAAAGCCGTGGCGCGCGAGCTGGGCTGGCTGCCGGACTGACGCGCGGCCATTCCCGTCAGGGGCATGAGCGATCGGCAAGCGGCCGCCCGCGCCTCACCCCAGGACCAGGACCACCGCCAGAGCCAGCAGGAGCGAGTCGATCCGGTCGAGCAGCCCTCCGGTCCCGGCGAGCCACCGTCCGGCGTCCTTCGCGCCGGCGCCCCGCTTCACCATCGACTCCAGCAGGTCCCCGAGCGGCCCGCCGATCGCTACGGCGACCGCCGCCTGCCAGGTGAACGACGACAGGAGGGCGAGCACGCCGAGCCCCGCCACCGCCCCGGCCAGCGTGCCGCTCCACCGCTTGGCGGGCGACAGCGGGGAGAGGCGGGGGCCGCCGATGCGGGGGCCCGCCGCGAACGCCACGATGTCGGCGACCGACACCGCCACGAACAGCACGAGCCCGAGGGCGCCGAGAGAGACGAGCCCGGCGAGGACGCCGAGCCACACCAGCCCGAGCAGTCCCGCGCCCATTCGCCGGAGACCGTGCTCGGCGTCGCCGCAGAACAAGGGCACCGCGGCGATCGCGAGCGCCCCGATCCCGGCGACCCGCAGGATCTCGCCGGGCGCCAGCCAGGCCGCCACGATGAGCCCGGCGACGGCCGCCCCGAGCACCACCCGGTCCGGCAGCCCGAGCCGCAGCAGCCCGCCGTATTCCGCCACCGCCACCACCGCGACCACGGCGGCGAGCACCACGATCCCCGGGGGACCGAGCCAGAAGGCGGCGGTGACCAGCGGAACCCCGACCGCCCACACGCACCAGCGCTGGATCAGCTCACGGCGCCGGGTGGCGGCCACCGCGACACCGCCGACCGCCAGGGCCCCACCCAGGTACGGGACGAGCGCGGCGACCGACGTCATCGCGCGCTCCGTGCGCCGGGCGCGACGGCGAGTTCCGCCAGCACGCTCCGGCACGCCGCCACGATCCGGGCGTTCTCCGTCGTGTCACGGACCGCGATCCGCACGGTCCGGCCCTCGAAGGCCGGCGACATCGGCGACAGGTCCCGCAGGTACACGTCGTGGGCGCGGCACGCGCGGACGAAGTCGGCGGCGCTCGCCCCGCCGCGCGGCAGCGTCACCGACAGGTAGTTGGCGACGCCCTCGTCGACGGAGTCGAACCCGTCGAGCTCGGCGAGCCCGGCGGCGAGTTCCCCGCGCAGCACGTGGGTGCGCGCCCAGCGCTCGGCGTAGTACCCCGGATCGCGCAGCGCCGTCACGGCGGCGATCTGCGCGGGCAGGCTCACCGGCCACGGCGGCGTCCAGCGGCGCAGCTCGGCGGCGGTCTCCGGGTCGGCGACGAGGTAGGCCGCCCGCATGCCCGACAGGGCGTACATCTTGGACAGCGAGGTGCACACGGCGACGCGGGAGTCGACGGCGGCGAGCCCGGCCAGTGAGTCCGCCGGGTCGACGTAGCCGAGGTAGGCCTCGTCGATCCACCACCGGGTGCGTTCGGGGGAGGCCTCGATGACGGCGCGCAGCGCGTCGGCGGGAGCGTGGCGGCCGGTCGGGTTGTTCGGGTTGACGACGACCACGAGGTCGTAGGCGCCACCGGACGTCGCCTCGGCGAGCCGGGCGGGGGCGACCGTCCAGTCGTCCTCGCGGCTGAGCCGGAGCCGGTCGACGTGGCAGCCGATGACGCGCTCGGTGACGTGGTGGTACTCGCCGTAGCTGGGGTCGAGCAGGAGCACCCGGCTCTCCGGCCTCAGCCACCGCCCGAACGCCCGGAAGATCAGATCGGAGGAACCGGCGCCGACGACCACCGAGTCCTCCGGCAGTCCGCGGACGGCGGCGATCTCGGCGATCAGCCCCTCCGCGCCGGTGGGCGGCGAGGTCCGCGCCGCCCACCCCGGGTCCTGCGCGAGGACCGCGCGAACGGCCGGCGACGGTGAGTACCAGGCGTCGAGGACATCGGCCGGGACGACCTCGTGACGGCGCTCCAGCGTCCGGAAGTCGGTCCCGACCGCGGAGAAGAAGGCGCCGCCGTGCTCACAGCCGTCGGCGCGCGGCGCGAAGGGCACGTCGAGCCGCCAGTCGAGCCCGGCGCGGAGCCGCTCCAGCGTCCGGCCGAGGTGCTGCACGACCGTCCGCTGGATCTCGGCGACCGACCCGCCGAGCACCTCGAAGTCCACGGCGCCTGAGCGGATCGTGCGTCCCACCGGCCGCAGCCCGGTGGCGAGGTACATGTCGAGCAGCTCCCTGCGGCCCATGGCCACGACCTGGTGACCGCCGCGTGCCGCGACCCAGCGCAGCGCCGCGTACATGAGGAGCGGGGCGGCGGCGGTGGACCGCCAGCGCTCCTCGACGGTGAGCACGCGGATCTCGAACGGCGCCTCCTCGGTGAGGACGGGCAGCTCCTCCCGCGTCAGGTACTTGTCGAGCGAGTACCGCCCGACCCACGGCGGGGTGAGGCTGACGAACCCGATCGGCGTCTCGCCGCGAGCGGCGACGAGGTACACGTTCTCCCCGTCGAGCCCGTCGCTCAGCCGCCCCGACGGATCCACCGGATGCTGGCCGAGCTCCTCGGCGTACACCCGGTGGCGCAACTCGTGGATCCAGACGCGATCGTCAGGAGTGGCGGTGCGGAGCTGGAGGGCGTGGTCCATGCGAGTTCCCTTGAGATGCTTCTGTCCTGGTCACCACCGGCATGATCGACTCAGGCGGGCGGTCCATGAGTATGAGCACTTCGCTGCGTGAAGGGGAACTCGGGGCGGGAAAGTCGCGGTGGGCAGGGGTGCACCTCGTCAGGTGAGCTGCTCCAGGACCGTCCGGACGACGTCCTTGGCGGTGCGGGCGGCGCCGATGATGGTCGCCGAGGCGTGCCCGGTCCAGTCGCCGTAGCCGAGCAGGTGCAGGCGCGGCTCGGTCACCGCCCGGTTCCCGTCGAGGCGGATGCGGCCGTCGGGGCCGCTGAAGGCGGCCAGATGGGGCAGGTGCGGGCGGAACCCGGTGGCCCAGATGATCGCGTCGGCGTCGAGGCTCTCGCCGCCGTCCCAGGCGATGCCGGTGGGGGTGAGCCGGTCGAACATCGGCCGGGCGGTCAGGACGCCGCGCTCGCGCGCCTCGGCGACGGCCGGGGTGACGACGATGTCGCCGAGGTCGCCGACGCGGGTGGCGCCGGGGTCGGTGCGCGCCCTGGTGGAGATGCCGAAGAGCGCGCGGCCGTCGACGTCGCCGGGCAGGAGCCTCGGCTCGCGCCGGGTCACCCAGGTCGTGGTGGCGGTGGTGGAGACGTCGGCGAGGATCTGCGCGGCGGAGTTGCCGCCACCGACGACGACCACACGCTTCCCGGCGAACTCGCCGGGGGAGCGGTAGCCGACGGTGTGCAGCTGGCGCCCGGTGTAGACCTCGCGGCCCTCGATGGCCGGGACGTGCGGTGAGCGCCAGGTCCCGGTCGCCGAGATGACCGCGGCGGCCGCGATGGTCCTGGTGTCGGTGACCACCTTCAGGTGCTCGTCACCGGGCTCGACGGCGGTGACGGTGACGGGCCTGCGGACGGGCAGCGCGTAGCGCTTCTCGTAGGCGGCCAGGTAGTCCACGACGTGGTCGCGGGTGGGGAAGGGGTGGCCGTCCTGGCGTGGCATCCACCAGCCGGGCAGGGTGGAGTACTCGGCGGGGGAGAACAGGGTCAGGGCGTCCCAGTAGTGCCGCCATGCGCCACCCGGCTCCGGCTCGGCGTCCAGGATCAGGAAGTCCGCCTTCGCGCGGCGAAGGTGGTACCCGGCGGCGAGCCCGGCCTGCCCACCGCCGATGACGGCGACGTCTACGCGCTCCACTGCCCGCCCAGCAGCGCCGAGAGCCGGTCCAGTTCGCCGCGTACGGGACGGTAGTAGACCCAGGTGCCGCGCCGCTCGCCGGTGATCAGGCCCGCCTCGCGCAGGACCTTCAGGTGGTGGGAGATCGTCGGCGCGGAGACCTCGAAGTCGCCGCCGGTGAGGTCGCAGACGCAGATCTCGTCTTCGGCCGAGGCGATGCGCGAGAGCAGCCGCAGGCGCACGGGGTCGCCGAGGGCCTTGAAGCGCCGGGAGAGCTCGGTGGCGTCGCCGGCGGCGAGGGGCTCCTCGGTGATGGGGGTGCAGCAGCCTCCGGGAGTGGCTTGCAGCAGCTGGAGCTCTTTCGGCATGCCCCTATGTTGACAGGCATCGAATCAGGATGCAAACTTCCACCCATCCTCGTGATTCGAGGAACATCGAAATAGTTGGGAGCCGAAGATGAGCGCCGAAACGACCAAGCCCGCAGGTGGGTTCGCCGGGGATCCCATGGCCGCGCTCCACCCGCCCGCCTCCTCCGGCGGGTGTTGCGGGGGTGCCGCGGTGGCCACGATCGCGGCGGAGGGCGGCTGCTGCGGGACCACCGATGCGACCGCCGCCGGATGCTGCGGCACCGAGACCGCGGAGGCGCCGCGGAGCTCGGGCTGCTGCGGGTGAGCGCCTTCGTCACGCCGGTGCCGCCCATGGGCGGCACCGGCCCCGATCGGCTGCGGATGCGCCGGACCGTGGAGCGGCTGGCCGCCGGTGACCTCACCGGACGCCGTGTCGGGACGCCCGGAGGGCGCGCGGCCGCCGGGTGGCTGGCCGCGCTCCTGAGCGACGCGGGAGCGGAGGTTCGCCTCGACCCGTTCGCGGTGACGGGAGCGGTGCGGGAGGTCCACGCGACGCCGATCGCCCGCTTCGGCGGGTCGGGCCTGGTCTTCCGCCGTGACTTCTGTGAGCATCTGGCCTCGGCCGGGCTGCCCGAGCCGGTGTCCGCTCCGGTTTCGGGCGCGGCGATGGCGGGCGCGTGGTGGGCGTCTGCCTCCTGGGGGCCGGACGTGGCCGCCGCGGCGGTCTCGGCGGGCGCGGTGGGGCTGCTCGTGCCACGCGGCACCGATACCGCCGGGTGGATGCCGAAGATGATCGCCGGGCCCGCGGTGGTGGGCATCCCCGTCCTTGCCGTTCGCACCGACCTGCACGCACGAATGCGAGCCGAGGGCGGGGAGTTCACCGCGAGCGTCCCGGTCCGCACCGTGGATGTCGCCGCGACCAACGTCATCGCCGAGTTCCGGCCGCCGGGCGCGATCTCGGTCCTGCTGACCGCCCACTTCGACGGCGTCGGCGACGACCCGGACCGGCGTTTCCCGGCCGCCTGCGACAACGCCTCCGGCGTCGCGGCCGTCATCGAGGCCGCGAGGATCCTGCACGCCGTCCTCCCGCCGGGGATCGGCCTGTCCGTGGCGCTACTGGACGCCGAGGAGGCCGGTGCGCACGGCTCGGCCCACCACGCGCCGACGGTGCCACCGGGCACCTACGTGATCAACCTCGACGGCGCCGCACGACTGGGAATCGCCGCGGTCGAAGCGGGCGGCCCGGCCGCACCGTTGCTGCTCGCACTCGACCGGGCGGCGCGACGTTCGGGCGTGCCCCTGAAGGCACAGCCGATGCCCTCCGACAACCGCCGCTACGCCGCCGCCGGACTGGCCTCGGCCGGGATCGGCATGGGCATGCCCGGCTACCAGACACCGGCCGAGACGCCCGATCGCGTCGAGGACGCCACCCTCACCGCCGCCGCGAGCCTGCTGATCGAGACGGTCACCGAACTGGCCTTGCCCCCGGCGGGAGGCGAGGTCTAACATCATCGTTGATCGCCGATGAACGATGGAGGATTCATGGCACTTCTGGACCGGGCCCGGGCCGTCGAGTACGCCTCCTGGTTCAAGGCCCTGGCCGACCCCACCCGCGTGCAGCTGGTCGAGCTGCTCGCGCGACACGGGGAGTCCTTGAGCGTCGGCGAGATCGTGGCGGCCATGAAGATGGCCCAGTCGACCGTCTCGCAGCATCTGAAGATCCTCCTGGAGGTGCGCTTCGTGCTGGTGGAGCCCGACGGCAACGCGCGCCGGTACCGGATCAACGCCGCCTGCCTCGACCGCTTCCCCTCGGCCGCCGACCTCGTCATGGGCAAGCCCGCGCCGAGCACTCCCGGCGCCTGCCGGGAGTGACTCGCGTCTCACTCCATCAGATTTGACGATCGTCGAATCAGGTGGCAGGCTCGGTCACATCTGATTCGACAATCATCGAAACATCTTCGGAGGGCGTCATGAGCAGCACCCACCCCATCGCCGTCATCGGCGCCGGACCCGTCGGCCTCACCACGGCGGCCGAACTCGCCAACCGAGGCATCGACTTCGTGCTCCTGGAGGCCGGGGAGACCATCGCCTCCTCGGTCGCCGAGTGGGGCCACGTCCGGCTCTTCTCACCCTGGCGGTACAACACGGCCCCGGCCGCCCGCGCACTGCTGGAGCCCACCGGCTGGACAGCGCCCGACCCCGACGCACTGCCCACCGGAGCCGAACTCATCACCGACTACCTCGCGCCCCTCGCCGCACACCCCGCCATCGCACCGCGCCTACGGGCCGGCGTCGCGGTGACCGCCATCGCCCGCGAAGGCATCGACAAGGTCCGCACCACCGGACGCGACGAAGCACCGTTCGTGCTGCGCCTGTCCGACGGCACCGAACTGCTCGCCCAAGCGGTCATCGACGCCTCCGGCACCTGGCGCACTCCCAACCACCTCGGCGGCAACGGCCTGCCCGCCATCGGTGAGCCCGAGGCCGCCGACAGGATCCACGCCGGGATGCCCGACGTCCTCGGGCGCCTGCGCACCTCCTTCGCCGGACGCACCGTCGCCGTGGCCGGTGCCGGGCACTCCGCCACCGGGACGCTGCTGGCGCTCGCCGAGCTGCCGGGCACCACCGTCCACTGGCTGCTGCGCGCGGCCAACCCCGACCGCGCCTACGGCGGCGGCGCGGCCGACGCCCTCCCGGCACGCGGCGCCATCGGCACCCGCATCAGGAACCTCGTCGAGGCCGGGACCCTCACCGTCCACACCGGATTCCACGTCCGCGAGATCACCGCCGACGCCGTGGTCTCCGCCGACGGCCGCAAGGTCGCCGCCGAGGTCATCGTCAACGCCACCGGCGCCCGCCCCGACCACTCCATCGCCACCGAACTGCGCCTGGACCTCGACCCGATCCTGGGCTCCACCCGCGCACTGGCCCCGCTCATCGACCCCAACCAGCACTCCTGCGGCACCGTCCCGCCCCACGGCGCCGAGGAGCTCGCCCACCCCGAGCCCGGCTTCTACGCCATCGGCGCCAAGTCCTACGGCCGCGCGCCCACGTTCCTCCTCGCCACCGGCTACGAGCAGGCCCGGTCCGTGGTCGCCGCCCTGGCCGGTGACTGGACCGCGGCCCGCGACGTGCGGCTGGAGCTGCCCGAGACCGGCGTCTGCTCCTCCTCCCCGGCCACCACCGGGGCCGACTCCTGCTGCGGAACCCCGGCTCCGGCCACCGAGGTCCTCCCCGTCATCAAGCGCGGCCTGGCCACCGGCGTCGCCGGCGGCCTGCTCACCCTCCCGCTGGTGGCGGAGAAGACCACCGGATGTTGCGGGTGACCACCACGACCGAAACGAGGACCGCCACCACGTCCCGGACCACGGGGCTGGTGGCGGTCTTCGCCGTCACCCAGACCGTCGGGTACGGCGTCCTCTTCTACACCTTCTCGGTCCTGCTCAACCCCATGAGCGCCGACCTCCGGGCGAGCCGTTTCCAGGTCACCACCGCGCTCACCGTCTCCGTCCTGGCCGCCGCCGCGGCGGCGATCCCGGTCGGGCGATGGCTCGACCGGCGGGGCGGGCGCGCCCTGATGACCACCGGCTCCATCCTCGGCGTCGCGGCCGTGCTGCTGTGGTCCCAGGTGAGTCAGCTGTGGCAGCTCTACGCCGTCTTCGTCCTCATCGGACTCGCCGGGGCCATGTCGCTTTACGAGGCCGCCTTCTCCGTCCTCATCGCCGTCACCGCACCCGAACGGCGCGCCTCGGTGATGCTGGCCGTCACCATCGTCGCCGGATTCGCCAGCAGCATCCTCTTCCCCCTCACCGGATGGCTGGCCGCGACCTGGGACTGGCGCACCGCCCTGGTGACCCTCGCCGTCCTGCTCGCGGTCACCGCGATCCCCGGGCATCTGCTCGCCGTCCCCACCGCCCGGCGAGCCTCCTCGGTGCGTTCCGGCGGCGGTGACGTGCGCCGAGCCCTGGCCGACAAGGGCTTCTGGCTGCTGACCGTGGCGTTCGTGGTTCACTCCGCCGCGGTGGCCGCGATCGGAGTGCTGCTGGTGTCCTACCTGGCAGAAGCCGGGCACGCGGCCACTCTCGCCGCCACACTGTCCGGGCTGCTGGGAGTCCTGTCGGTCACCGGGCGGCTGGCCACCACCGCGCTGGCCCGCCGCTTCGGCATGCCCGCCATCACCGCCGCGATCTTCGCCGTCCAGGCACTCGGCCTCGCCGCGCTGCCCTTCCTCGCGGGCAGTGTGGCCGGGGCCGCCGCCTGTGTCATCGCCTTCGGACTCGGCTTCGGCGTGGCCACCATCGCCCGCCCCGCCATCCTCGCCGAACGCTACGGAACGGCCCGCTACGCCACCATCGCCGGAACCATGGTGTTCCCGATGACGATCGCCAAGGCCCTGGCGCCACTCGGAGCCGCGCTGCTGGCGGCCGACGTCTTCATGTGGACCGCGGCTGCGGTGTGCCTGGCGGCGGCCGGACTGCTGGCCCTCGCGGGGCGGGCACCCCGGCTCACCGGCGGCGCAGAAGGTGATGGCGGGCCAGCGCCCACCAGGTGAGCGGGAACCCGATCGCCGCCGGCAGCAGCCAGTAGGCGATCGGCGGAAGCGCGTCCCACACCGGCGGCCGCGCCCCGTTGTCCACATAGAACCCGGTCAGCAGCGCCACATAGGAGCCCGCCATCAGCGAGCCGTGCCAGGCGAGACGGCCACGGCGGCGCAGCGCCCGCCCGGCGAGCGCGGTGACGAGCGCGACCGTCGCGATGGCCAGCAGGTGGACGTCGTGCGGCCACCGCACGATCGCCATGACGGCGGCGGAGGCGAAGACGACCGCGATGCCCAGGACGTAGACCGTCCCGGCGCGCGGATGCCACCCGTGCCGTTTCCGGGAGAGTGCCGCCAGCGCGCCCGAGGCCACGCAGGCCAGACCGGCGAGGACGTGAATCGCCAGGGCGGTGAGGAACACCGGCCCGGCGGCGGGTATCTCCAGCCCGCCGATCTCGACGGTCCCCATCACCGCTCCTCATCGACACCTCAAGCGTAGGGCGCGGTCATGACGGCGGGCAGCGGGCGAACGGGCGGTTCCCGAGGCCGTCAGTAGATGCCGCCGACGGCGCCGATGACCAGCGCGAGCGAGACGGTGGCCCGGGCCGAGAACGGACGGCGGACGGGCGCACGGCGCCGCGACGTTCCGGCGATCAGCCAGAGTCCCAGTGGCAGCCGCATCGAGACATTCCGATGGATCCTGTTCGTCCCGGCGGCATGAACGAGCCGGTCGCCGAGGAACGCATTCGCCGCTTCGCCCCCCGGCTTCGATCGACATCGATTTAGACATCTGTCAAGATAGGCGCGTGTCGAAACCGCTCCTGCCCCTTCTCGACGACTGCGTCCCCACCCCGCGCCCCGTCATGCCCGACGAGCGGGCCGCCGACCTCGCCCGCGCCTTCAAGGCCATCGGCGACCCGGCCCGGCTGAAGCTGCTGAGCATGATCACCGGCGACCCGCGCGGCGAGGCCTGCGTCTGCGACCTCACCGACGCCTTCACCCTCACCGGCCCGACCATCTCCCACCACCTGAAGGTCCTGCGCGAGGCCGGGCTCATCACCGGCGAGCGCCGCGCCTCCTGGGTCTACTACCGGCCCGTCCCCGAAGCCCTCGCCCGCCTGACCGAGGTCCTCGCGCCCATGACGGTGGCCGCCGCGTGACCACCACCGCCGCACCGGCCGCCAGGCTCTCCCGGCTCGACCGGTTCCTGCCGCTGTGGATCGCCCTGGCCATGGGCGCCGGGCTGCTGGCCGGGCGCGCGATTCCCGGGCTCGGGCGCGTCCTGGACGCCGTCCAGGTCGACGGGATCTCGCTGCCGATCGCCCTGGGCCTGCTGGTCATGATGTACCCGGTGCTGGCCAAGGTCCGCTACGACCGCCTGGATTCCGTCACCGGCGACAGGCGCCTCATGTGGTCCTCACTGGCCCTCAACTGGATCCTCGGGCCCGCGCTCATGTTCGCCCTGGCCTGGCTGCTGCTGCCCGACCTGCCCGAGTACCGCACCGGCCTCATCATCGTCGGCCTCGCCCGCTGCATCGCCATGGTCATCATCTGGAACGACCTCGCCTGCGGCGACCGGGAGGCCGCCGCCGTCCTCGTCGCCCTCAACAGCGTCTTCCAGGTGCTCGCCTTCGGCGTCCTCGGCTGGTTCTACCTCCAGGTGCTGCCCGGCTGGCTCGGCCTCGAACAGACCGGCCTGGACGTCGACGCACTCCAGATCGCCAAGTCCGTCGTCATCTTCCTGGGCATCCCGCTGCTGGCCGGATACCTCACCCGCAAGCTCGGCGAGAAGAGCAAGGGCCGCACCTGGTACGAGACGACGTTCCTGCCGCGCCTGGGCCCCTTCGCCCTCTACGGGCTGCTGTTCACCATCGTCATCCTCTTCGCCCTCCAGGGCGCGCAGATCACCTCCCGGCCCCTCGACGTCGCCCGCATCGCGCTGCCGCTGCTGGCCTACTTCGCGATCATGTGGGCCGGATCATTCGCCCTCGGACGCGCCATCGGCCTCAACTACGAACGCACCACCACACTGGCGTTCACCGCCGCGGGGAACAACTTCGAACTCGCCATCGCCGTGGCCATCGCGACCTTCGGCGTGGCCAGCGGCCAGGCCCTGGCCGGAGTCGTCGGACCGCTCATCGAGGTGCCCGTCCTGGTCGCCCTCGTCCACGCCGCACTGGCCCTGCGCCACCGTTTCAAGGAGACCACGTGAGCGACGTCCTGTTCGTCTGCGTCCACAATGCCGGGCGCTCCCAGATGGCCGCCGCGCTCCTGGCCCACCACGGGGCCGGACGCGTCACCGTCCGCAGCGCCGGATCGGCCCCCGCCGACACCATCAACCCCGCCGTCATCGCCGTGATGGCCGAACTCGGCCTCGACCTGTCGGCGGAGTACCCCAAGCCGCTGACCGATGACGCCGTGCGCGCCGCCGACGTCGTCATCACCATGGGCTGCGGCGACGCCTGCCCGGTCTATCCCGGCAAGCGCTACCTCAACTGGGAACTGGACGACCCGGCCGGACAGGGCCCCGACGCAGTGCGCGCCATCCGCGACGACATCGACGCCCGCGTGCGCGCCCTGCTCACCGAACTCCCGGCCGGCTAGCGGTTCGCCGAGGTCCCCGACGTCACCATCACCCTCGGCGTCACCGCCGGCTGGTCGTAGTTGCCGCCGGTGTAGCGGGCGAAGTAGTCCCAGCGCCCGGGCTTCTCGCCGACGGTGAAGGTCACCCGCCCGTCCTCGCCGGTGGTGCGGCGGGCGGTGCGGACGTCGTCGTAGGGCAGGTGCCGGTCGTGGTCGGAGCCGTAGAGCTCGACGCGCGCGCCGGGCATCGGCTGCTGGCAGCCGTCGGTGACGGTGAAGGTCAGCTTGGTGCCCGTCTCGACGCGGACGGTGCCGGTCAGGCGGATGTCGGCGGCGAGGTGGCGGCACTGGTCCGGAAATGACCCGAACTCGAAGAGGTCGGCGCCGTAGATCCTGGTGTCGGTGGTGCGCACCGCGAAGCGCGGGTCGCGGCCGGCGGCCACGGCCACGTCGTGGGCCATCCTGGGGTCCAGCAGGACGTAGCGGGCGCCGGTGGCGCGCATCGCCTCGGCGAGGGCGTCGACGGTGGACGGAGGGTCGATCACGACGACGCGGCGCTGGAGATCGGCGCCGAAGATCGGGTGGAAGAACCGCTGCTCGGGCTCGGCCGGGACGGCGATGGTGCTCCCGTTCGGTATCTGGTCGAGCGCCGTGTAGTGCTTCCAGGGCCAGATGCGGTCGGCGCGGCCGGGCCGCCACATCAGGTCGAAGGTGGCTCGCGCGGTGAGCGGGCCCTCGGTGTCGCAGGTGTCGACGGGGCAGATGAACGTCGGGTTGGTGCCCCACCACATCGACAGCCCCGACAGCCCGGTCAGGGCCGCCAGGCAGATCACGGCGGCCGCGCGCCGCTCGACGGCCAGCCGGGTCAGCGCCACCGCCGCCAGCGCGCAGCCCACCGCGGCGGTGAGCAGGGTGTACCGCGCCCACCACGGCGCCGGGCTCATCACGAACGTCAGGACCCCGGCGGCCAGGTAGACCGGCAGGGGACCACGCCGTCCGCTCCGGATATACAGCCAGATCGCCGCCAGCGCCAGGGGGACGATGATCGTCAGCCAGGCCATGCCGAGCCCGCCGAAGCGCGAGTCGTACTGGACGACGTGCCGCTCGAAGTCGCTGCTCCAGGACGCCGCGATCGCCGAGAGACCGCCGCCGGCCATCTCCGGGGGCGTGTTGTGGACCATGATCAGGTCCTGGACGGTGCCCTCACCGGCGAACGGGCCGAGGGTGAAGGGATGGAACGGGTTGCCGTAGGCGATCCAGGTCCGCTGGTACCAGAACGAGCCGAACGCGGCGACCGGGACCGCCGCCGTCACCAGCGCCAGGACCGCCGGGCACCACGCCGTCCACCGCCGCTCCGCCGGGGGAGTGAGCCGCCACAGCGAGACCAGCAACGCGGCCACGCCCACCGGCAGCAGCACCAGGTAGGGCGTCTTGGCCCCCACCGCCAGCCCGGTCGCGACACCACCGAGTCCGATGTAGACGAGGATTCCGCGCCGCAGCGGCACCCCGGCGCGGCGGGCCGGGACCAGCCCCGTCAGCAGGTACAGCGCGCTGAGCGCGAGTGCGGCACTGGCGGCGTCGATGTAGGACGTGGATGCCTGCGCGAAGACCGCCGGCATCGCCAGGTAGACCAGCCCGGCCACGACCGCCGCCCGCCGCCCGGCGTCCATGCGGCGCGCCAGCCCGGCCACCGCGATCCCGCCGAGCAGGTACAGCGGGAACTGGACGAGCGGCGCGTAGCGCATGGTGTGCCCGAAGACGCCCGTCCAGCCGAACAGCAGCTCGATGTTCAGCGGGTACACGTCGGCCCAGACCGTGTACGGGCTGTGCCCGACGTATCCCGCCTGGATCCAGGTGTCGGCGGCGACCAGGTGGTACTGCAGGCCGTCCCAGTCCATCGCGGGCAGCCGCACCGCCAGCAGCAGCCGCCACAGGTACTGCCCGCACACCGCGAGCGCCAGCACACCGGCGGCGGCGGTGAACCACGGCCGAGCGCGCCACCCGCTCGCCCACCGCGACGTCGTCCGGCGAGGTGTGGGCCACCGCAGTTCGGCGGCGACGGCCACGGCGGCGATCAGCGCGCACGCGCACAGCAGCGGCAGCGGCCGGTACATCCGCAGCAGCCCGCCCACGACGAGACTGACCGCGACCACCGTCGCCACACCGGTGACCCCGAAGGCCACCAGTCTCTCCAGCAGCCCGCGCAACCGCAGCCGCCGCACCACGACCACGGCCGTGACGCACACCAGCGCGCTGGACAGGACGAGCGTGAGAACGCCACCGAGCATCGTCAGAACGCTTTCTGGAAGATCAGGAAAGGACGGTCGCCGCGGTGATGCTGACCAGCCACACCACACCGCAGCCGATCAGCATCCGGTCCGACAGCAGGACCCGCTCGGGCTCCTCGGCCGTGCCGCCGTCGACGAGCTGGGCGTAACGCAGCATCGCGGCCACCATCGGCACGATCGACACCGCCCGCCACGGCGTCGGCTCATCGGCGCCGGTGCCCTCGAAGACCCACAGGCAGTAGGCGGCCAGGGTCAGCGCCAGCGCGCTGCCCCACACCAGGCGCAGGTAGCTGGCGGTGTAGACCCCGGCCAGCGCGCGCTTGCCCGACTCCTGCCGGTCGGCGGCCACGACCTCGCTGAACCGCTTGCCCGCCACCACGAACAGGGAGGCGAAACCGATGACGCTGACGAACCAGCCGGTGACCGGGATGTCGCAGGCGGCACCACCGGCCAGGGCCCGCAGCAGGAACCCGCTGGTGACCACCAGCAGGTCCACCACCGCCATCTCGCGCAGCCCGAAGCAATAGGCGGCCTGCACCACCAGGTAGATCACCATCACCGCGAACAGCTCCGGCGTGACCAGCCACGCCCCGCCCAGCGCCGTCACCGCCAGCACCAGCGCCAATACCAGCGCGAAGACCGGATTGACCAGGCCCGCGGCGATCGGACGGCGGCACTTGCGCGGGTGATGGGCGTCGACGGCGCGGTCGCGCACGTCATTGCACAGGTACACCGAGCTGGCCGCCGCGCAGAAGATCCCGAAGGCGGCCATGCTCCCGCGCGCCACCTCCGGGGACGTGATCGTCCCCGACGCCAGGGGCGCACCGAAGACCAGGACGTTCTTCAGCCACTGCCGCGGCCGCAGCGCGATCACGACCGCGCCGATGTCGAACCCGCGACCGGCGGTGCGAGTCTCGGCCGGGTGACTCAGGGTCTCGGTCCCCTGAGACGGCCCCGTCACGAGCCGCTCCGCCGCAGCACCAGCAGCTCATGGCCGTACCAGAGCCGGTTGATCCGCTCGAAGTGGACGATGTCGAGGTCCTCCTCGACCGCCCACCGGCGCACCTCGTCGAGCGCGACGTGGTGAATCCACTGCCGGGCCAGGACGAGGTCGTGGAGCTGGTTGGCCGCCGCCCGCCAGCGCGGCCGGGTGGCCATGTCCTTGTAGAGCAGCGTCCCGCCGGGCCGCAGCGCCGCCACCGCCTTGGCGAAGACCGCCCGCTGCTCGCCGGGCGGCACGTGATGCAGCAGGTCCAGCATGGACACCACGTCGTACTCGCCGCGCGGCCACGGTGTGGTCGCGTCCTGGCATTCGAAGGTGAGGACCGACCCGGTCTCGGTGACCCGCGCGGCCATCGCGTCGGCGATCGCGATCGCCGAGGCCGACATGTCCACGCCATGCCCGCTCACCCGGCGCCCGGAGGCGGCCAGCAGCCCCAGGAACAGGCCACCTCCGCAACCGACGTCCAGAACCCGGGCGTCGGCGGGAACGTATTGCAGGACCCGGTCGAGCGGACAGACGGCGGGACGCAGTCGCTGCAAGGCGATCGTCGGCGACGGCGGACCGGGATACAGCCGCCGCGCGGCCCGCATCAACGTACGCGTCGAGGGAGCCGAGCCGACCGTCGACTCGGTATCAATGTACATGAGCTAGATGCTATGACTACATAGTGCAACTAACTGGACAGACACGCGTGCATTTGGTACGCCACGGCGAGGTGGACAACCCCGGCAAGGTCATCTACGAGCGGCTTCCCGGCTTCCCGCTCACCCCATCCGGGCACCGCATGGCCGAGGCCGCCGCCGCCGCCCTCGACGGCATCGACGTCGCCCACCTCGCCGCCAGTCCGCTGGAACGCACCATGCAGACCGCCGCGCCCATCAGCGCCACCCTGCGCGTCCCGGTGACCCCCGACGAGCGCCTCGTCGAGGCCCGCCACCGGCTCGCCGGACGCCGCGTCGACATGAGCCTGCGCGCCCTGGCCAACCCCGCGCACTGGCTGGCTCTGCACAACCCGTTCCGGCCCTCCTGGGGCGAGCCCTACACCGAGGTCCGCACCCGCATGCTCGCCGCCATTGACGACGCACGCACCGTGGCGGCCGGGCGCGACGCCGTCCTGGTCTCCCACCAGCTGCCGATCTGGATCCTGCGCCGCCACTGGCAGGGCGGGCGGCTGTGGCACGACCCGCGACGGCGGCAGTGCGCGCTGGCCAGCATCACCACGCTGCATTTCACCGGCGATGAGCTGACGGACCTGACGTACCGGGAGACCTGACAGGCCACGACGGCCACCCCGCCGGTGACGGGCGGGGTGGCCATCGCACCCAGCGCACACACCGGTCAGAAACGACGCCTTCGGGCGCGTGAGATCGCCATGTTCTGCCCTGTTACCTGTCCTTTCGGTCCTTGGCCCCCACGGCGGAGACGGCGAGGCTCGAAAAGCGGAAAGGGGCCGCCGATGCACGAACCCGCCCAGCGCCCCGGCGCCGCCCCGGAGCTCACCGAACCGGCCAAAGGCCGTGACGGCTCCACCGGCGGAGGGGCACCCATGCCGTCCCTGACGGCCCTGCAGCGCTCGGTCGGCAACGCCGCCGTGGCCGCCTACCTCGCCACCCGCACGCCGGTCGTCCAGCGCGACGGCGGGTGGCATCCGCCGATGGCGGGGCCGCCACTGCCGCAGACCGCGCTGCGGGAGCTGATCGCCACCCGGCCCCTCGCCGAGCTGCCCCGGGTGGAGCGCGCTCTGCAGGACGCCGTCGCCCGCGCCGGAACGACCAGCCGCACTACGCTCGTCCGCGTCGGAACCGACTCCTACGAGGTGACCAGCGACGCCTTCGGGGACCTGATGCGCCTGGTATCGGTCCGCATCGAGAGGACGGCCGTCGAGGAGGCCATCACCGAGCTGCTCACCACAACCTCACGGAGAGCGGGGGACACCGCCGCCCAGCGCGCCTCGGTCGCCGTCAACAACGCGCTGCACACCGCCCTCGGGGCCTCACCCGGCGTCGATCGGCTGATTCGTTTCGAGCTGCCCGGAATCCCCGGGAGCTGGGAGATCCTCAGCGGCGACATCGAGGGACTCGCCGCCCACACCGAACGCGTATTCCGGCTCATCGACCGCCGCAACGAGACCGACTCCCAGATCGCCGCCGGCGAGATCCTCTTCGCGACCGCCCGGCTCGCCATCGACATGACACCGATCCTCGGCAACCTGGTCGCGGCCGGATCCCTCGCCGCCCGTGCCCTCGGACCTGACCCGCGCGACCGTCCCAGCGCCGGAGAATACGCGCTCGCCGGAGCGTCGGTACTGCTCGAAGCGCTCGCGATCGGCGGGTTCTTCCGCGCGGCCGGCCGCGTCGTGCGCGGGACCGCCGAACTGGTCGCCGCCAGCCGGACCCTGGCCGAGACGGCCGGACTGCCCCGGGCACCGGCCCTACGGCTGGCGCGGATCCTGCTGGCGATGGGAGAGGGCGAGCGGGCCGCGATCACCGCGATGGGCCGGCGCGTGCGCCTCGGCGGTCACCTGCGTCCCAGCCAGGTCGCCACCGCGCGGGAGCTCCTCGGCACCGTCGGCCGGGCCGCTCCCGAGACCGAACGCGCGGTCACCAGTGCGAGCGGACGCGAACTGGCACATGGCGCGCCGATGAGCAATCCCCCTTCGCACACCGCCGGTCCACAGTCGCCGCCACCCGCGCCGGTGGGCGCCATGTCGGCCGGGGCGATGTCGGCGGTGCCCGGGGTGGGAGAACTGGAGGCCGGGGCGGCCGACCTGGCTCTGGAGGCCCGCCGCCTCCTCTACCGGCTTCCGAATCCCACCACCGCCGTGGAGGAACGCGTTCGCATGCGGCTCCAGGAGGTCCTCGACTCCGCCCCGCGCCTGGCGCGGGAGGCGCGCGAGATGGCTCCCCACGAGAGGATGACCCCCGGTGAACGGGCGAGGTCCGACGCGGTGATGCAGCGTCTTCGTGGCGTGGTCTGGCGCACCGAGCGCCGGCTGGCGCAACTGGCCGAGCAGAGCCTGGGCGTCTCCGGGCATGACGCGCTGTGGCGCCGCTACCGCGACGTCCTGCGCACTGATCCCGTCCTGGCCGCCGAGGTCGCCGCGCTGCCCGGCGACGCCGCGCTTCCGGCCGCCCTGGCCGCCGACCCGGCCCTGCGCACCAGGCTTCAGGGGCTCGCCAGACGCCTCGCCACCGCCGCCGAGGGAGGGATTTCCCGGGCCATCGAGGAGGCCCGGAGCCTGCGACTGCCCAGCCAGATGCGCGGCTCACACCGCTGGGCCGTGGCCGCCGATGGACGCGAGGTCCTCTCCGGTAACCCCGCGCCACATCTGCCGGGCGGTGAGACCGGAGCCGGTGAGGACCTGATCGCGAGGTTCGGTATCGCCGATGTCGACCCCAATCACGCCGAGGTCAAACTCATCGCCGAGGCCGTCGACGTCTTCGCCGTGTCGGGCGTGGTTTGCGAGCAGTGCCGCAACTTCCTTCGTGCCATGGCGCGCAGGTGGCAGCGCCCGATCGTGGTCTGCGATCCCGAGGCCGTGCTGGTCTTCCATCCCACTCGGGAACCTCGCGTCATCCCGCACTGACCCGCCGACGGAGGCCCGTCCCGGCGGGGCGAGTGTCCATTCAGGACGCGGCTACCGGCTGGACGTGCGGCCGTCCCCTCATGGGAATCCGTGACACCTCTCGCTCCTCGGGTCATGGGTCCGGCCCGGGGAGGAGCGGGACCAACGTGGCGGATCCTCCTGCCCCGGCGGGTGTTCCAGCACATCGGCCGAGGGTGACCGGAGATGCCGGTGATGCGATCACGAAGCGGTCTCGGCTCGGCCGGTCGGCGCCGGCGGCCTTGAGATGCCGATCATCGCCGGACATGATGGGCGTGTCGCCGCAAAGACTCGCGAGGAGCGCCAATGCAGCCCCATTCACCACAGCCCCAGTACGGTCCGCCCCCCGGCGGCCCCGCGCCGTGGGGCGGTGCGCCCGGACGGGCGAGGGCGAACGCCGCGGCGGCGCTGACGGCGGGCGTCCTCGCCCTGATCACCGCCGGGCTGCTGGTCTGGTTCGTGGTCATCAACATCGGCTACGGCACCTCACCCGAGGGCGGCTGGTCGGCGCTGACGGTGCAGAACGTGTTCAGCGGCGTCCTCGGGGCGGGCGCGCTGCTGGTCACCGGCGGGCTGACCTTCGCCCGCAGGGTTCCCGGCGCGTGGGCGCTGGCCGGGCTGTGCGCGCTCTACGTGGTGGCGACGTTCGCGGCGCCGCTGCTGCGGGGAACGCCGTTGCGGGATCAGATCACCTGGATCTTCGGCTTCGACAAGAGCAACGGCGTGGCCGTCGGGCTGACCATGATCTTCGGCATCCTCACCGCTACCTTCGCCGCGATCGCAGCCGGTGCCAAGACCTATGAGCCGACGGGTCGTTGATCGGCGCCGGTGAAGCGGCCCCCTCCATGACCTATCGGATCGAGCCCGGCGTTGTCCCGCCAAGGTGACCTGATCCCCGCAGAACGCGGCCGGATGGCTTGGGCGGCCTTCGTTTCACTCACCCGGGACATCGATCGTTGTTACGGTGAGTTCATGGCGCATCCCTTCCGAGGCAACGATGACCGGCGGCCGAGCGATGACGACGACGTCGAGGAGGCCGGTGAGCGCGAGGCGCGAAACCGCGCCGCCGACCAGGAGGACCCCGGCGAGCGTGCGCCCGACCGGGTCAACGGCCACGATCCCCTTGATCGAGGCGACGCCTCCGGCCGTCAGGACACCGGCGACACGGACTGAGCCGGGTACGCACCGACAAATACTTTTGTCTTGACAACTTGGGTCGTCGGTACTTATCGTCGAGCCATGCTCGAAGTAGCCGTGATCGACGACCCGGCCGCCGCCGGATCCACACTGGACCCCATGCGGGCCCGGCTGCTGGCCGAACTCGCCGAGCCCGCCTCGGCCACCATGCTGGCCGCACGCGTCGGACTCGCCCGCCAGAAGATCAACTACCACCTGCGCGAGCTCGAACGACACGGCCTCATCGAGCTCGTCGAGGAGCGCCGGAAGGGCAATGTCACCGAACGCCTGGTGCGCGCCACCGCCCGCTCCTACGTCATCTCACCGGCCGTACTGCCCGCCATGGCACCCGACCCCGGACGCTCGGCCAACCGGCTCTCCGCGCGCTGGCTGCTGGCGCTGGCCGCGCGGCTCGTGCGCGACGTCGGCGTCCTGATCGCCGGTGCCGACAAGGCGTCCAAGCAGGTGGCGACGTTCGGCCTGGACGCCCAGGTGCGCTTCGCGAGCCCGGCCGACCGCGCCGCCTTCACCGGGGAACTCGCCGGGGCCGTGGCCGCACTCGTCAGCCGCTACCACGACGAGAACGCCCCCGACGGCCGCGACCACCGCGTCGTGCTCGCCCTGCACCCCACCGTCGCCGCGGACGACTGACATGTCCCACGACTTCGAGGTCGCCGACGAGATCACCCTGGACGCCACCCCGGACCAGGTCTGGGACGCCATCGCCACCGGCCCCGGCATCGACTCCTGGTTCATGGGCCGCACCACCATCGAACCCGGACCCGGTGGCACCAACACCCTCGACATGAGCGACACCATGGGCTTCGCGCAGACCTCGGCCATCACCGCCTGGGAGCCCGGCAGGCGCCTGGCCTTCCGGGAGGACGGCCCCGGCGGGACCTTCTCGGCCGTGGAGTACCTGCTGGAGGGCCGCCAGGGCGGCGGCACCGTCCTGCGCTTCGTTCACGACGGCGTCCTGGACGGCGACTGGGACGCCGAGTACCACGAGAGCATGCGCGTGGGCGACCTGATGTACCTCCGGCAGCTCGCCGCCTACCTTGAGCACTTCCCCGGCCGCCACGCCACGCGCAACCTGTTCCTGCCCGGCCCGCCCGTCGCCGGCGAGCGGCGGGTGTGGACGCGGTTCGCCGACGCCCTCTCGCTGACCGGCCCCATCACCGTTGGCGCGCCCATCCGCCTGAACGTGCCCGGACTACCGGCCACCGGCGGGACGGTGGAGTTCGCCATCGAGCCGCGCTGCGTCGGCGTGCGCACCGCGCACGGGATCCTCACCCTCATCAAGGGCCACCGCGACGTCCTCGTCGTCGGCTACCACGGCTTCAGCGACACCGAAGACGAGCGCGAGATCGCCACGGCATGGCGCTCCTGGCTCGCGGCCACCCCGAACTGAACGGAGCACCGCCATGCGCAAGCTCATCCTCGGCTTCTACGTCTCACTCGACGGCAAGAGCGCCGACGCCGACAACGGCATCCGCGACGTGATGACGTCCATCGACGACCCCGAGCAGGAGGAGTACTTCGTCAGCCGCCTCTGGGAGGCCGGCGCCTTCCTCATGGGCCGCAACACATATGAGGCCATGGCCGGATACTGGCCCACCGCCGACCACCCCTCCGCCAAGCCCATGAACGCCATCCCCAAGGTCGTCTTCTCCACGACCCTCCAGACCGCCGATTGGCCCGAGACCCGCATCGCCTCCGGCGACCTCGCCGAGGAGATCGCCGCGCTCAAGGCCGAGCCCGGCAAGGACCTCGTCGCCGCCGGCGGGACCGCGTTCCTGCACTCGCTGATCAAGCTCGGCGTCGTCGACGAGTACCGCCTGTGGGTCCTGCCCGCCGTCACCGGCACCGGCGCGGCCCTGTTCCCCGAACTCGACGCCGCGCTGAGGCTGCGGCTGGTCAAGAGCACGGTCTTCCCCGCCTCGGGGATCCTCGAACTCTGCTACGCCCCCGCCGACGCATAGCGATGCGGGCGTCCCCATCGTCCCCAAGGGACGCCCGAACGCCCACGCCGCCACGGGACGGCCGGGCCGACGTGTGGCACAGATGCCGTAGGGCAATAGGATCGTGCCATGACGATGCGGGACGGAACCCACCACGTCGTCGTGCTGGCCATCCCGAGCGTCCTCGCCCTCGACATCGGCATCCCCGTGCAGGCGTTCGGAAGCTGGCCCGGCGGTCCCTACACGCTGACGGTGTGCACCGAGACGCCCGGGGCCGTCGCCATGCACGGTGGACCGGGACTGGCGGTCACCGACGGACTCGACGCCCTGGAAACCGCCGACACCGTGATCGTCCCCGGCTACCTGGAACCCGACACCCCCTCCACCGCGGTCATCACCGCACTCGCCGAGGCGGCGGCCAGGGGCAGCCGCATGGTGTCCATCTGCACGGGCGCGTTCGCCCTCGCCGCCGCCGGTCTCCTCGACGGCCGCCGCGCCACCACCCACTGGCGTTTCGCGGCGGCGCTGGCCGCGCGCCATCCGCGGGTCACGGTGCGGCCCGAGGCCATGTACATCGACGAAGGGGACGTGCTGACCTCCGGCGGCGTCACCTCCGGCATCGACCTGTGCCTGCACCTGATCCGCCGCGACCACGGCACCCGCGTGGCCAATCAGCGCGCGCGGCTGCTGGTCGCCGCACCCCACCGCGCGGGCGGCCAGGCCCAGTTCATGGACCTGCCGGTGCTGCCCGACGCGGGCGGCGGCCCGGCATCGCTGTACGACTGGGCCCTGCACCACCTGCACGAGCCGCTCACCGTCGATCAGCTGGCACGCCGGGCCGGCATCTCGCGCCGCACCCTCATCCGCCGCTTCCACACCGACACCGGACGGCCGCCCATGCGCTGGCTGCTCGACGCGCGGCTCGGCCTGGCCCGCGAACTCCTGGAATCGACCGACCTGACGGTGGAGGCCGTCGCCCGGCGCTGCGGCCTGGGCACCTCGGCCAACTTCCGCACCCTGTTCAAGGCCCACGTCGGAGTACCGCCCCGCGCCTACCGCGAAACCTTCGCCACGGCCTGACCGTCCGGCCCGGGCCCGGCTACCGGCCCCACGGCGAGGAGTCGGCCGCCAGCTCCAATGTGGTCACACCGTCGCCACGGCGCTCACGCAGCAGCTCGCCGCCGATGGAGTAACGGGGCGCCGCCGCCTCCGAGCGCGCGGCCCGTTCCACGATCGCGTCGACCAGGGAACGCACCATGTCCAGGCGGGGATAGGCGGCGTGGATCTCGGCCTGCCGCGCGGAGGCCAGCTCGGCGCGGCGCCCGAAGTCCAATCCCACGCCCTCGCGCGTGAGATACGTCAGCAGCCCCCGGCGCTCGGCGATGCCGGGGGAGGTGTGCAGGGCGATGGCCTCCCACACCCGGTCCACGTCGGCCGCGGGAACCCGGTGCTCCCGCAGCACCGCCGCCGCCAGGTCCGCGCCCTCCACCTCGAAGCGGGCCTCGCCCTTGGCGAGGTCGCCGGTGCCCAGATCGTGCAGGACCGTCGCGGCGAACAGCAGATCGCGATCGTAGGCGGCGTCCTCCAGACACCCCTCGTGCTCGGCCACGAGCTGCGCGAAGAGAAAGCTGCGCACACTGTGGTTGAAGACGGGAGTGGTTTCGCAGCCACGTGCCGCCGAGACGACGGCCTCGGCCATCGGGCCGGTCGGAAGCTCCAGCGAGATGCTCATGTGGAGAGGCTAGGAATCCCGACGCGGCCGCGACAGTGGCACGAGTGCCACCTGCCGCAACCATCGTGCCACTCCAGGCGGACGTGGCCGCGGCAGTGCGGAGGGTGGCACCCGCGCACCCGCCTGCGGCCTCGCGCCGATCCGTCCGCTGTGGACCGAGCCGACCCCGGGCGACGGGCGGCGATGCTAAACCATTTCCCCGAAAAAGCAGTCCGCCAATCGCGCCATTCCCGCCATCAATGGTGCCGTATTGGCGCACGGTTCACATCCGCATTCATTCACCAATCCAGACCTCGGTGAATGTCCAAAGTTCACATTCTGCTTTCACCGAATGAATCCCTCATGGACGGCCGTATCCCGGCCGAGACCTGCGCAGTCGACCACACTCGACGGCCCGGGACGCTACGGGATCACAATACGGAAACCCTCGGCGGGCTAGCTTTCCAGGGTGTGGAATACCCATTTCGTTCGGCCTGACCTGGTCAGGGAAACGCTCACCGCGGTGACCGCCGGTCGCGGTGCCGTGCTGGTCGGACAATCGGGAACCGGCCGCACCAGCATGATCGAACTGGTCGCCCGCCAGCTGCCCGCCGCACGCCACGCCGTCTACCGCGCCACCGCCACCGAGATCGGCCGGGTGATCCCCTTCGGGGTCTTCGCGCAGCTGCTGCCCGACACCGGGGGAGGAGCGCTCAACCCCGGCCAGATCCGCGACCAGCTGATCCTGCGCGGACGGCCGCGCACACCACTGCTCGTCGTCGACGACACCCACTGGGTCGACGCGCAGACGGCCAACACCCTCCTCGGGCTCGCCCACGACGGGCGCATCCGGCTGCTGCTGACCACCCGCGAGGACGTGCACGTCCCCGACGCCGTCGTCGCGCTGTGGAAGGACCGGCACCTGCGTCGCATCGACCTCCCGCCACTGGGCGTCGACGAGACCACCGCGCTGCTGCGCTGCCGCCTCGGCGGCGCACCGGCCTCCACCACCGCGCACCTGGTGCACCAGTGGACCGGCGGGAATCCGCGCCTGGCCACCGAACTGGTCCGCCACGGCCTCGCGATCGGCGCCCTCGTCGAGGAACGCGGACTGTGGTGGTGGCGCGGCCCGATCAGCGTCCCACCGCAGCTGGCCGAACTCCTGCCGCCCGAGCCACGGCGGCTGAGCCCGGCGCAACTGGACGCCCTGGCCGCCGTGGCCGGAAGCAGCCGCCCGCTGGCGATCGTCATCGTCGACCGCATCGCGCCCAAGACCGTCGACACCCTCGAAGACCTCGGACTGCTGCAGACCGCCGAGGCCGACGGCGAGGTCGTGGCGCGCTTCGCCAACCCGCTGATGCAGCAGCTCGTCTGGTCCCGGACCTCGCCCCTGCGCCGCAAGCGCGTCGCCACCGCCATGCTCCGGCGAGCCCAGGGCGTCGAGGCCGACCCGCTGGTCGTCCTCCAGCGCCTGGAGACCGGCGCGGCCGTGCACGCGGGCAGCCTGGCCCGCATCGCCCGCGGACTCCGCCCGCACAGCCCCGAGATGGCCGCGCGCATGGCGCGCAAGGCCCACCACGGACACGGGGGAGCCGCCGTCGCCCTCGCCGGAGCCCTCGCCGAGTTAGGCGCCACCCGCGAGGCCCAATCGGTGCTGCACCAGGCCATCGTCGCCCACCCCTCGGCCACCGGGCGCGCCCTCATCGCCGCCGCCCTGGCCATGCACCGCTGCCTGTGCGAACGCGACCCGGACGCCGCCCACACCGACCTGCGCGCGCTCCGCGAGGCCGCCCCCACCGCCGCGCTGGACGCCATCGACGCCACCGGCGCGATCGTCCTGCTCCTCGCCCAGCGCACCGGCGACACCCTCCGCACCCGCCGCGACCGGCCCGCCACCCTCACCCACCGCCTCGCCACCGCCACCGCACTGGCCCTCTCGGGCCGCACGAGGGAGGCCGCAGCGTCCTGCGCGAGCCTCACCGCCGACGCGGCCCCCGAGCAGACCGGCCTGGCCCTGGCACTGGAGGCGCTCATCGGCCTGTGGCGCGAGGGCCGCGCGAGGCCACCGGCCACCGACCCGCTCCTGGGCCGCTGGCCGAGGACACCCGGACCGGTACCCGGAACCCCACTCCACTCGGTCGCCTGGCCCCTGTTCACCGGCTACGCACTCCTGTCCTCCGGCGAGTTCGCCAAGGCCACCGGGCCCCTGCGCGAGGCCCTCACCCAGCAGGCGACGGGACTGCGGCCCTTCCGCTCGGAGGCCGCCGCCTGGCTCGCCGTCAGCCTGGCCGCCACCGGCGAGCCCGAGGCCGCACAGGCCATCCTCGACCACGAGCCACCCGACGCCCTCGCCCTGCTCCCAGGCCTGCGCCCATGGGCGGCCGGTGCGATCGCCGCAGCCCGGGGCGACATGAAAAGCGCCCGCCACCACCTGGACGAGGCCGCCGGCCACGCGCGGGCCGCCGAGGCCTACAGCGTCGAACTCCAGTACCTGACCTGGTCGGCATGGTCCGGCCACGGCCAGCCCGACGAGCTCACCGAGCAGATCCCCCCGTGCCTCGCCCGCGTCGACGCACCCCGCCTGCTCGCCGAGGCCCACGGCGGGCTGGCCCTGCTGTCCCGCGACGGGCCGGGCCTGTTCGCCCAGGCCGAGACCCTGGCCGAGATGGGACTGCACCGCCGCTCCTGGCGACTGGCCGAGACCGCCGCGCAACTCCTGTCGGCGGGCGATCCCGGCTACGGCGCGGCCGCCGCCCTCACCGCACGGCTGCGCGCGGCCCTGGGCATCACCTCCACCGACGCCCCGCAGGCCGCGCTCACCGTCCGCGAGACCGAGGTCGGCGCCCTCGCGGCTACCGGACTGTCCAATCGCGACATCGCCGCCCGCCTGGTGCTCTCGGTCCGCACCGTGGAGAGCCATCTGGTGCGCATCTACCGCAAGCTCGGCGTCGGATCGCGCCAGGAGCTGCGCGTGCGCTGGTTCGGTCAGGTGTAGGAGGCCGCGTGCAGGGTGTACATCCGCGCGTAGCGGCCGCCCAGGGCCATCAGCTCCGCGTGGGATCCGTGCTCGACGAGACCGCCCTCGTGCAGGACGACGATGATGTCGGCGGCGCGCACCGAGGTCAGCCGGTGGGAGACCACCACGGTGATCGGCGCCGGGCCGCCGTTGGCGCGGGTGCGCATGAGCGCGCGCAGGACCTCCGCCTCGCTGTCGGGATCGAGGCTGGCGGTGGGCTCGTCCAGCATGATCAGCCCCGGTGCCAGGGGCATCCGGCCCCGCGCGAGCGCCAGCTTCTGCCACTGGCCCGAGGACAGGTCGGTCCCGTCGGGATAGGTGCCGCCCAGGCGGGTGTCGAGTCCCTCGGGCAGGCTCGCGACCATGTCGGCCGCACCCGCCGAGGCCACCGCGGCACCGATGGCGTCCCGGTCCTCGATCGCCGACAGGCGCCCGACGCCGACCGATTCGGCCGCCAGGAGCTCGAAGCGGCAGTAGTCCTGGAAGACCGCGGTGCTCGCCGCGCGCCACACCTCCGGCGCCAGCTCGGCCAGATCCTTGCCGCCGACGGTGATGCGGCCCTCGCTGGGGGCGTACAGCCCGGCCAGCAGCGCGACCAGCGTCGACTTCCCGGCGCCGTTGTCGCCCACGACGGCGACGGTCGACCCGGCCGGGAGCCGCAGGTCGATGGGCCCGAGTGCCTGTGAGCCCTCGCCGGGGTAGCGGAAGACGACGCGGTCGAAGACGACGTCACCGTGCTCGGGCAGCTCGCGATCGGTCCCGGAGGGGCGTCCGGTGGCGCGGGCGGCCAGGCGCCGGTAGAGGACCACGGTGTCCAGCGAGCGCCGCAGCCACCCGATCAGCCAGGACAAGCCCGTGGTCGCCCCGACAAGCCGCGTCCCCAGCAGCAGCACGAGGACCGCCTCACCCGCCGAGGCGCGATGGGCGACCACCGACCACGTGACCAGCGACAGCCCGCCGATCAGCGCCGCGCAGAACAGCAGCCAGCCACCGGTGACCGCCCAGGTGCCCCGCGCGTGGGCGGCGTCGCGTCCACGCGCCGAGGACGCGAAGGCCTCCCGGTGGCGGTGGGCGATGACCTCACCGAGCCGGTAGAGCCGCACCTCGGGCGCGGCGGAGGGATCGGTGGCCAGGTCCAGCAGCGCCTTGCGCTCCCGGTCGGCGCCCGCCCCGGCCTTCTCGGCGGCCGCGATGAGGCTCGCCTGACGGCGGGTGGCCAGCGCCAGGGGGAGGATGCACAGCGGCAGCAGCGCCAGCAGCGGATTGACCAGGGCGATCACGAGCACCGCGGTGAGGAAGCGGGCGAGCATGCCGCAGTTCTCCACCAGCGCGGCGAAGGCCCCGCCGAACTCGGTGCGCCGCTGGCGGACCAGCTCGGCGTCGTCGAGGAAGCCGGGATCGTGGTAGTGGTCGATGTGGGCGGGGCCGGAGCAGAGGTCCATGAGGCGGCGGTCGAATTCCAGGCCGACCTTCTGCTGCAGGAACCGGCGCAGGTCGGTGGCCACGGCGCTGGCCTGGAACACGAAGACGGTGACCGCGATGAGCACCAGGCCGCCGGTGAGGGCCGCGCCCAGGTCGTGGGCGACCGCGCCGTCCACCATCTGCCGCAGCCCCAGGGCCTGCCCGGCGGCGACGATGTTGAAGAAGGGGATCAGGACCATGACGAGGATCGCGCGGCGCGGGTCGGAGCGGATCGCCACGCCGATCACCAGGCGCGCCGCCGACAGCCAGTTAGACATGGTGGACTCCCTCGGTCTGGGTGAACGGCGCCGACTGGACACCGAACATCCGCGCGTAGCGGCCGTCGGCGGCCAGCAGCTCCTCGTGGCCGCCGAGCTCGGTGACGCGGCCGTCGCCGATCACCGCGATGCGGTCGGCGAGGCGGACGGTGGCGAAGCGGTGGGAGACCAGGATCGTGGTGAGCCCGGCGGTCAGCTCCAGGAAGCGGGCGTAGAGCTCGTGCTCGGCCATGATGTCCAGGTGCGCGGTCGGCTCGTCGAGGATCAGCACCTTCGCGCCACTCCGCGCGGCGTAGAGCGCGCGGCTCATCGCCAGCCGCTGCCACTGCCCGCCGGACAGGTCGGTGCCGTTCAGGCGGGCGGTGGTCAGCAGGGTG
The DNA here is from genome assembly GCF_030269765.1 of Actinorhabdospora filicis. Classification (GTDB taxonomy): domain Bacteria; phylum Actinomycetota; class Actinomycetes; order Mycobacteriales; family Micromonosporaceae; genus Actinorhabdospora; species Actinorhabdospora filicis. Next base: position 703,345 of record NZ_BSTX01000002.1, read on the forward strand.
TCCCAGCCCTCGGCCAGCCCCCGCTCGACGCCGAGGAACCCGCCGCGCCGGGCGGCGTCCTCGACCGCCTCGGCGCTCGCCGGCTCCTCGATGGCGCCGAAGGCGATGTTGTCGCGGACGGAGAACGGGTAGCGAGCGAAGTCCTGGAAGACCACCGCCAGCCGCCGCCGCCAGCTCACCGGGTCGAGGCCGGACAGGTCGGTGCCGTCGACGCTGATCCGGCCGCCTCCGGGCTCGTACAGCCCGGCGAGGAGTTTGATGATGGTGCTCTTTCCCGCGCCGTTGTCGCCGACGATCGCCAGCGACGAGCCCGCCGGGATCACCAGGTCCAGGCCGTCCAGGACCGGCTTGTCGCGTCCGGGGTAGCGGAAGGACACGCCCTCGAAGCGGATCTCGCGCGCGGGCGTCCCGGCCGCCGGTGCGCTCGCCTTTGGACGGTCGCTGGCACGCAGCGCGCCGATCTTCAGCGCGGCCGGGACCGCGGCGGCGGCCAGGCGCAGCCGCCCCTCCGGGTCGCCGATGTAGCCGAGGGCGAACATGCCCAGCAGCGCCTGCAACGTGATCGACAGCGCGCCCGCGGTGAGATTCCCCCGGGACGTGCTCAGCGCGAGGGGGATGATGACGGCGAGGTGCGCGGCGAGGAGCAGCCCGCCGGCCAGGTAGTGCTGGCGCAGGTCGGTGGTCTTGCGGCGCATCGCCACGATCCCGTCCCACCACTCCCGGGTGAACCGCGCGACCACCCACTGGCTCAGCCCGAACAGCCGCAGCTCCTTGGCCGCCGGTGCGGTCACGGCCAGATCGCGCAGGTAGGACGCGTGCCGCAGCTGCACGGTCTGGGCGGCGTTGGCCGCCACCGCGCGCGCCATGATCTGGTCCTGGCGGAGGCCGACGATGATCCAGGCCGCGCCCACCACGACCGGCATCCACCACTGCCCGGCCCACCCCAGCAGCACCCCGCACGCCAGCCCCGACAGCCGCATCGGCAGCAGCGTCGACAACGCGTCCACCGCCTCACCGGGGGAGTGCCCGCCGACGCCGAGGCCGCGCGCCTGCTCGATGGCGTCGGCGACGTCCGGATCGACGAGATGGGCCACACCGTGCGGACGCAGCGCGCCCTCGACGGTGCGCTGCGCCATGAAACCGTCGACGGCCGCGCTCAGCTTCGCCGTCACCATCCCCCGCACCGGCTCCAGCGCGAAATCGAGCACGAAGGCCACACCCAGCAGGACCAGGCCCAGCCGGACGGCGCCGGCCGCGGCGTCCGGCACGGTCAGCGCGGTGATCAGCCGCCCGATCGCCAGGGGCAGCAGCACCACCCCGGCCACCCGCGCCGCGATCAGCAGCGCCAGCAGCGCCGAGAGCCCCGGGCTGATCCGGGGCAGGACACGGATGAGAGGGAAGACGCCACTGGCGGCACTACCGCCCCGGCTCGCCTTGGTCGACACGATGGCCTGCTCCTGCCTGGGGGAATGGGGGTGTGCGGAGACCGGGGCACGGTGGCCGCCCCATACCGGAGGCGGCCACCGCGTCCACGTTTGAGACCGTTACGCGCCGACGTCGGGGTACTTGCGCATGACCGTCACCTCCTCCATGGATGCCGTGCAGCGAAGGCTAGGTGGCACGGGGTTCGCGCGAATCCGTAGCCGAGTACGCAAACCCGCCCCCACGGCTACGCAGTGTCGCCCCCGCGAGCGCGCCCATGAGGGCCGCCGACTAGGTGCTCCACGGTGGATTTGCGTGCCGCGCTACCGATGCCCGACCCACCGGCCACTCCTAGCCTTCTGGCGCATGACCACCGACTCAGGACCGAACTTCCTCATCTGGGACGTGACCTTCGCCTGCCCCCTGCGCTGCACGCACTGCTACACCGAGTCCGGCCGGCGGCGCCCCGGCAACCTGAGCCACGAGGACATGGTCAAGGTCGCCGACGCGCTCATCAGCTTTCGTCCCACCCAGATCAGCCTGTGCGGAGGTGAGCCCCTGACCGTCCCGCGCATCCTGGACATCGCCCGCCGCTTCCGCGACAACGGCGTCAAGGTGCTCATCTACACCAGCGGCTGGAACATCCCGGCCGAGACCATCACCGAGATGGCCGACGTCCTGGAGAAGGTCGTGGTCAGCGTGGACGGCGCCACCGCCGACGTCCACGACTACATCCGCAGCCGCCCCGGCTCCTTCGACCGCGCCATGCACACCCTGGGCCTGCTGGACGCCGAGAACGACCGCCGCCGCGCCCAGGGCAAGCCGGCGATGCGCTTCGGCATCGACACCGTCATCGTGCGCAGCAACTGGCACCAGGTCGACGACATGGCCGCCCTGGTGGCCCGCTTCCCCAACCTGACCGAGCTCCATTTGGGCGCGGTCGTGCCCACCGGGCTGGCCAGCCGTCCCACGTTCAACGAGCACGAGATGCTCTCCGACGAGCAGGTCAGCGACCTGAACTCCGAGGCGACCAAGGCGCGCCTCCAGGCCGCGGCACCGGCCACCGTCAAGGTCAGCACCACCGACAACTTCGCCGTCCAGATGCACCCCGACTTCATCGCCACCCACCCCGGATTCCGGCCCCTGGAGGTCGAACCCGACGGGGAGGTGCGCGCCATGCCCATCTACGAGGGCACCGTGGGCAGCCTGCTCACCGTCGACCCCCAGGAGCTGTGGCGGCGCTCCCGCGCCCGCTGGGACGACCCGTGGGTGGTGGAGACCCTGCGCGGCGTCACCACCCGCCAGGACTGGGCCGAGGCCGTCCGCCGCATCGACTACCGCTTCGGCTCGGAGGAAGTGCGCGCCCGCATCGACAAGCGGCCCGCCTTCGACCCGGGGGAGTCGCGGCGGCTCACGCTGCGTCCGGCGACGACGTAGGCGAGCCTCGGCGGGCGAGGATGAGACTCACCAGCGTCGTGGCCGCCATCACCGCGACGCCGACCAGCGCCGCGGTGGTGTAGGCGCCCTCGTCCGGGAAGAGACGGCCGGTACCGGCGGCCAGGACCAGGCCGCCGATGGCGCTGCCCAGGGCGTACCCGACGCTGCGGACGACGTAGTTGAAGCTCATCGCGCTCGACGTCTCGCTCTTGGGCGTGACGGCCAGGATGACGCCGGGCATGGCGGCCGAGAACCCGCCGACACCGAGACCCAGCACGCCCATGGCCACCAGCAGCTCGGCCGGGCTGGACCGCGCCACGGCGAAGAGCACGAACCCGCCGCCGACGATGGCGGCGCTACCGGCCAGGAGCGGCGGGCCGCTGATCCGCCGCCGGAGCCCGGGCGTGAGCCTTCCGGCGAGGAATCCCAGCGCGGAGAACGGGATGAGGACCAGCCCCGCCACGAAGGTGGACAGCCCGAAGCCGTAACCGGCGCTCCGCGGCGTTTGTGCGTAGCGGGTGATGAGCGTGAGCAGGAGGTACATGCCGCTCCCGCCGACGAACATGGCGATGTTCGCCCCGGCGACCGCCGGATGCCGCATCGCCCGGACGTCGACGAGCGGCGTCCCGGACCGCAGCTCGACGACGGTCCAGACGCAGAGCAGCAGCACGGCGGCGACGGCGAGGGCCACCGCCACGGCGAGGTGGCGGCTCCACAGGCCGCGCTGCCCGGCCAGGAACAGCACGAGGAACAGCCCGCCCGCCAGGACGAGCGCACCGGCGACGTTCACGTGGGCCGACCGGCCTTCGGGAGCCGCGGGCACCGAGCGCCACGCGGTCACCAGGGCGACGGCGGTGACGAGCAGGCCGAGGCCGTAGGCGGCCCGTGGCCCGCCCAACTCGGCGAGCAGCGCCGCCAGCGGGTAGCCGACACCGGCGCCGATGATGGAGACCACCGAGATCAGCGCGATCGCGGCCGCACCGCGCTTGTCGGGAAGATGGTCGCGGGCCACGCCCATCATCAGCGCGGTGAGCCCGAGCCCGACGCCCTGGGCCGCCCTACCGGCGAGCAGCCACGCGAAGGGCAGTGGCAGCACGGTGAGCGCGCTGCCGGCGACGACGATCGCCAGCGTGACCAGAATCGTGGCCCGCCGGTGCGCGCCGGCGCCGAGCCGCCCGAGGACGGGGGTGGCGACCGCGCCGCTGAGCAGGGCGATGGTCAGCGTCCACTGCGCACTGTCGAGGGAGACGCCGAACGCGGTCGCCACGCTGGTGATGAGCGGCGTCCCGAGGCTGGCGACGGCGGCCACGACCAGGGCGATGAACACCAGGGCGGGGACGAGCAGCCGCGGCTGTGAACGGGTCGGGGCGGTGCTCACCGCCCCGGCTCTTCCCGGCCTTCGAGCTCGGCCAGACGCAGCAGCGCCGGAAGCGCCGCCGCCAGGGCCCCGACCTCCTCGGCGGTGAGCTGGTCGATCAGCCGCGCGTAGGCGTCGACGCCCGCCCGGCGGCGCGTGCGGACGTAGGCCGCCCCGGCCTCGGTCAGGGACACCAGCGTGACCCGCTTGTCGGACGGATCGCCCTTGCGCTCGACGAGCCCGGATTCCTCCATCACCCGGACCAGGACGGTCATCGCGGGCTGGGTGACGCCCTCGGCGACCGCCAGGTCGGTGATCCGCCGCGGGCCGGTCTTGTCCAGGGTGGCCAGGGTGGCCGCCGAGGTCAGGCTCATGTCGCGGGGCAGGCGCCGCACGGCCCTGGTGGCCAGGCCGTAGAGGGCCGACCCGATGGCGGTGGAAGCGCCGTGCCCGGCGTCTCGGCGAGTCATGCCAGAAGCATAACCGATTTATATGAAGCCTTTATGTATTGCTCGGCCGGGGTTCCCTCACCTCGTGCTGCCGGTCGCCGCGTCGGCGACGGAGCGGACCTGGTCGGCATAGGCGGGCCACACGCCCTGCGGCAGGTCGTGACCGACACCCGGGGACGTCACCAGCCGCGCGCCGGGGATCGCCTTGCTCAGCGCGCGTGCCGCGCTGGTGCGCAGCAGCGGATCGGCCTCACCGTGCATCACCACCGCCGGAACGCGCAGTTGTGCCAGGCGTCCGCCGCTCCACTTCGCGCCGAGCTGGCGCCCCTGGGCGGCGTTGTCGCGCAAGGGGTTGGAGTCGTCCCGCTTGACGCGCGACAGGGCGTCCTGCTCATCGAAGGGGTAGCCGGGGGAGGCCACCGCCCGCAGGAACGCCATCCCGAACGCGATGTCGCCTTCCGGGGTCTCCGGGAAGCGCATCCGGGACAGCTTCGCGACGAAGCCGAAACGTATGTAGCTCAGCAGTTTCAGCCGGGAGGCGTCGCTGGGAACCGCGGCCGAGGTGGTGAGGCTGAGGATCCGGTCCGGGTGGCGCATCGCGACGCGCTGGGCGATCAGGCCGCCCATCGAGTGCCCGAACAGGTGCGCCCGCTCCCAGCCGACGGCGTCCATGACCGCCGCGGCGTCATCGGCCATGTCCTCGGCGGCGTAGGCGGGAGCGCGCTTGCGGAACTGCGAGATGACGGGATTGGCCTTGGCGGCCGGGAAACGGGTGGACTGCCCGGAGTCGCGGTTGTCATAGGACACGACGTGGAAACCGCGGCCGATCAGTTCCCCGGCGAACCCGAGCGGCCACCACAACCGGGTCAGCCCGGTCCCCATGACCAGCAGCAGTGGCTCACCGCCGCTGCCGCCGAGGTCGTCGTAGGCGATGCGGACGTCGCCGTTGTGCGCGTATCCGGTGGGTTGGGGTGACATGTCGTCCTCCAGAGTTTGCGAACGGTGTTCCCGAACCATAGCCTTCGGGTACGCTGTTCGCAAACGCCGCGAGGGATGAGATGACCACCGACACACCGATCTGGCTGCGGCCCGAACGCGCCGCCACCGGCCGCCCCGCCGAACGCAGCCGCGCCGAGGTCACCACCGCCGCGCTCGCCGTCGCCGACCGGGGCGGCCTGAGCGCGGTGTCCATGCGCAACGTCGCCGACGAAATGGCGACCGGCGCGGCCTCCCTCTACCGCTACGTCACCGGCCGCGAGGACCTGCTCGACCTGATGATCGACGCCACCGCCGCCGAATACCGATTCACGCCACCCACCGGCGACAGGGTCGCCGACCTCGTCGCCATCGGCGAGCAGGGCTACGCGATCATGATGCGGCACATCTGGCTCGCCGAAGCGGTCGTGACCCGCCCGGCCCTGGGTCCCAACGGAACCGCCCTGCTGGAGCACTTCCTCGACGTCCTCGCCGGCCACCCCGCCGACGGCGGCGTGAAACTGGAGATCTTCGCGCTCATGAACGCCACCGTGGCGACCTTCGCGCGCAACACCCTCGCGGGAACGAGCGCGAGCGTGGCCGCCCAGGCGACCTATCTGCGCCACGTGGCCGCCGCCGGAGGGCATCCCCGCATCGCCGCCCTGCTGTCCACGGAGCTTCCCGGCGCGGGCGACGCCGATGCCCGCAGGCGGGCGGCGCTGAGGGCGGTCCTGACCGGCCTGCTGGAACACCGGTAGCCGGACGGCGGCGACCACGCCCCGCGCTCAGGCCTCCTGGTGCGGCTTTCCCGACCGCCGGCGCGGCCCGGTCCCTGATCACGGCGCGCGACAGGACAACCCCTCGGCGAGATCGCCGACGGCGTCGGGATCCAAGAAACTCTCCTGAGCCGACGAGTATCCGACACACGACTGGCACTCGGGGTGCCGTTCTCTCACGCTCAAGGACAGAGAGACGGCCGGGCCGCTCGAACGAGTATCGAGCGGCCACCCGATTCCAGCGGGGGCCGCTCGTCTCCAGCGGCTTCGACGACCTCAGGAGAACCCCAGCATGGCAGCCCGACCTCCGAGCGAACAGCAAAAAGGCGACAGCGGCCTCATGAGTACCCGCACACTGCTGATCGTGCTCATCGCCACCGGCTCCGGCGTGGGCATGGCCCTGGCCGGGCAGCTCTACCTCGCCGTTCCCACCGCCATCGCCGTCCTCGGCGGCCTGCACGCCATCATCGGCCGCTGATCCGGCGCACCACCGCCCACGGACCCTCGCGCCGCAAGAACCGTGGGCGGTGTCCCGTACCGGACGCTCAGTCGCGCGACACCAGCCAGCCGATGCGCAGCTCCTCCGCCGCAGGGCGGAACGTCGCGGTGAGCTCGGCGCGCTCGGGATCGTCCTCGCCCAGGCCGTCGGCGAGCAGCGCCTGCGCCGCCACGCTCTGCGGCCGCGCGCCCAGGGCGGCGCGCAGGTGCAGCGAGCGGCGCAGCATCGCCAGCCGCTCGCCCGGTTCCCTGTGCGGGGCCAGGTGCCGGATGATGTACGACTCCAGGAACCCGTCACCGTCGCGGACCGCCACCGCCAGGGACGACTCGTAGAGCGGGATGGCGCTGGCGGCGTCCTCGTCGATGTTGTCCAGCAGGACGGCCAGGTGGTACTCCGCCCACGCGCGCGTCTTCTCGTCCCCCGCCTCGGCCGCCGCGCGGTAGTGCGCCTCGGCGGCCTCGCGGTCGTCCTCGCGCGGATCGTGCTTGAAGAGCAGGCGGCTGTAGGCCAGGCGCGCGGCGAGCAGGTGCGCGGTCGGTGAGGCCGGATCCAGGGCGGCGACGGCCTTCTCGGCCGTCTCGTGGTCCTCGACGCGGAAGAACCAGCGGTCGACGGCGATCTCGGCGTACACCTCGCGATCGCCGTCGGGTCCCAGGACGGCCAGGGCGGCGTCCCATTCGCCGAGCATATGCAGACGGCGGGCGATGTAGGCGTCATCAGATATCATGGCGCCTACAGTATGGGCGAGAATGTAGGCGGTCAAGTGCAGTACGGTAACTACATCGGGAACGTGACACAGCTGGCCGTCGAGCTGGCCAACACCGGAACCCTCGACCAGGACGGCGAACTGGTCACCGCGTTCTTCACCCAGCACGACATCACCCCGCCACCCGGCGGCGACTACGGCGACCTCCCCGATCTCGTCCGCCGCGCCCTCGCCCAAACCGTCGACGGCACCGAGCCCGAGGCCGTCCGGGAACTACTGCGCGACTACCCGCCCGAGATGCACCTGTCCGACCACGACGGCACCGGCGCCTGGCACGTCCACTTCGGACGCAACGGCACCCCCGCCCGGGACTGGCTCGGCCGGCTCACCGCCGCCAAACTCGCCCTCATCGTCGCCGGAGACCCCGCCGTCACCCTCGGACGATGCGCGGCGAGCGGATGCGGGAACTTCTTCGTCGACCAGTCGCGCAACCGCACCCGCCGCTTCTGCTCCAACGCCTGCGCCAGCCGCACCACCGTCGCCGCCCACCGTGCCCGCACCGCCAAAGGCTCCCAGCCCGGCACCTGAGATCACCCCGCACCGTACGGTGGTGGCGTGAACACCGCACCAGAGCCGGGCGCCATGATCCACACCGATCACCCCTTCGCCACCCCCGAAGGCGACCGCGACCCCGCCCGCCGCCTGCGCGGCCGCCTCACCGCGCCCGTCACCGTGTGGACCTCCGGCAAGACCGGCCTGACCGTGTCCTCGATGATGGTCGCCGCGGGCGAACCGGCCTCGGTCTGCGCCCTCCTGGACCCCGACAGCGACCTCGCCGAGACCCTCGGTGACAACGGCCGCGCCGTCATCAACATCCTGCGCTGGCCGCACCGCACCCTCGCCGACGTCTTCGCCGGACTCCACCCCTCACCCGGCGGGATGTTCCGCACCGGCGACTGGACCGACGGCCCCATCGGCCCCATCCTGGCCGACGCCGCCGGAACCGCGCTGGTCACCGTCACCGACCGCCGCCCCCTCGGCTGGAGCGACCTGATCACCGCCACCATCGACGAGGTCACCCTCCCCGAAGGCGCCGGCGACCTGCTCGCCTACACCCGCGGCCGCTACCGCAACCTCGGGCAGTGACCACACGGGGTGTACCTGGGTACACCCCGGCCGGGCACCTCACTCCAATGGCGACCACCCGATTCCCGGGCATCGTCGAGCCGTCCCACACCGACGGCGAAAGCGACACCCATGCACCCCCGCCCACCCCTGGCACACGTCCTCCTCCCGGCCGCCGCCTTCTACACCATCGCCATCCTCGCCTCCGGCGCGCTGGCCTCGATCCAGCCCGCCACCCACATCCCCGGCGAGGTCCTCCAGCTCGTCCAGCTCGGCCCGGCCATCGCCGTGGCCATCCTCGCCCTCCTCTGGCGCCGCCGCATCACCCCCGCCCTCGCCGGAACCATCGGCGGACGCGCCCGCCCCATCGCCGTCCTGCTCACCGGACCGGCGATCATCGCCGCCGCGTCCGCCGCCTACGCCCTCATCCGCTCCCGCAGCGGCTTCGAGGCACCCGAGCACCCCTTCGCGCTCATCGCCGTCGCCCAGTTCGCCGGAGCCTGCGCCGAGGAGATCGGCTGGCGCGGCCTGCTCCAGCCCCTCCTGCGCGCCAGATTCGGCCTGCTCACCTCATCGGTCACCGTCGGGGTCATGTGGGCCGCCTGGCACGTCCAGGTCTTCGCCCAGGACCCCCTCTACGCCGCCTCCTTCGTCCTGGCCGCCGTGTCGATGTCCGTCGTCCTCGGCATCGCCCTCGACCACAGCGGACACCGCCTCCTGCTCGCCGGGACCTTCCACACCCTCATCAACCTCGGCATGCTGCTGTTCATGGACGAAGAAACCGGAGCCGTCACACCCATGGCCCTCTTCGCCGCCTCCTGCCTGACCGCCGCCATCGCCTACACCCTCAAGGCGCGGGCTAGCATCCCCCGGACGTGAAAGGGGAGAAGACGATGAGACAGGTGCGGGCCCTGGGCCGCTGCGTCCTGCGCAGCTGGCTGGCGCTGGCCGCGTGGACGTCCGGCGCCTGCGTCGTCCTCGCCGTCCTGCTCCTCCCACTCGGCCTGGGCCTGGCGATCCTGCCCGGCACGGCGGCGTGGCTGCGGTCCCTCACCGACCGCGCCCGCCGCTGGGCCGCACCCGTCGCCGAGCCGGAACCCCTCAACCCCGACCGCACCGCGAGCCGCCGCAGCCAGGCCGGCGCCATCATCGGCGCCGAGTCCTTCTGGCGCGACCTCCTGTGGGCCAACCTCGAACCCGGCATCGGCGGGCTCCTCGTCGCCGTCCCGCAATGCCTGGTCGCCTACGGCCTCTTCGGCACCCTCGTCCAGCCCCTCATCTGGCGGCGCGTCGACGACGGCAACTGGTACGCCTTCATCCCCGTCACCAGCACCCCGGCCATGCTCACCGCCGCCGCCCTCGGCCTCGCCTTCATCGCCGCCGGACTCTGGGCGACGGCACCGGTGCTGCGCCTCCACGCCCGCTGGACCAGGCTCCTGCTGGCCGCACCCCGCTCCACCGCCCTCACCCGCCGCGTGGAGCACCTGACCGGCACCCGCGCCGACGCCATCGACGCCCAGGCCGCCGAACTCGGCCGCATCGAACGCGACCTCCACGACGGCGCCCAGGCCCGCCTCATCGCCCTCGGCATGACCCTCGACCACGCCACCCGCCTGCTCGACACCGACCTCGACACCGCACGCGCCCTCCTCCTCGACGTCCGCGAGACCTCCTCACGCGCCCTGGCCGACCTGCGCGACCTCGTCCACGGCATCCACCCGCCCGTCCTGGCCGACCGCGGCCTCACCGACGCCCTGCGCTCACTGGCCCTCGACAGCTTCCTCGACGTCGACGTCACCGCCGAGCCGATCGGACGCCTGCCCGCGCCGGTCGAATCGGCCGCCTACTTCGCCGTGAGCGAGGCCCTCGCCAACGCCACCAAGCACTCCGGCGCCCGCACCGTGGCCATCGCCGTCACCCACGACGGCCACCGCCTCCACATCACCGTCACCGACGACGGCCGCGGCGGCGCCACCATCGACGGCGGCACCGGCCTGTCCGGCGTCGTGCGCCGATTGGGTACCTTCGACGGCACCCTCGCCCTGCACAGCCCGCCCGGCGGGCCCACCACCGTGACCATGGAGATCCCGTGCGCGTCGTCCTCGCCGAAGACCTCTTCCTCCTGAGGGACGGCCTCGTGCGCACCCTGCGCGAACACGGCTGCGAGGTCACCCCCGTCGACAACGGCCCCGCCCTCCACCGCGCCCTCATCGGCGACCCGCCCGACATCGCCGTCGTCGACGTCCGCCTCCCGCCCACCTTCACCGACGAGGGACTCCAGGCCGCCCTCGCCGCCCGCCGCGCCCACCCCGGCCTGCCCGTCCTGGTGCTGTCGCAGTACGTCGACCAGCTCTACGCCCAGGAACTGCTCGGCGGCGGCGAGGGCGCCATCGGCTACCTGCTGAAAGACCGCGTCACCGACACCGCCCAGTTCATCGACGCCGTCCGCCGCGTCGCCGCCGGCGCCACCGTCATGGACCCCCACGTCATCGCCAAACTCCTCGCCCGCGGCGACGCCCGCGGCACCATCGGCGCCCTCACCCCACGCGAGCGCGACGTCCTGGAACTGATGGCCGAGGGACGCTCCAACGCCGCCATCGCCGCCACCCTCCACGTCAGCGAGAGCGCCGTGGCCAAGCACACCGCCGGGATCTTCACCAAACTCGGCATCGGCGTCTCCGACGACGACAACCGGCGCGTCCTGGCCGTCCTGGCCTACCTCCGCCGCTGACGCCGCGCGCCGACACCCCGGGCGGGCCCGCGGCGCGCATCCTGGACACACCACACCGACCCGCCGGGAGGCGACCATGTCCACACCGCTCACCGACGGCCTGGGCCCCCTCGCCCAGCCCCCGGCCGGGGAACCACTCGACGTCCTCGTCCTGACCACCGCGCTGCGCTCCGGCGAGCAGATCGTCATCCACGGCGTCCTCGCCGACCGGCACCTCGACCGCGACCAGGTCCTGCGCGCGGCCACCGCCGCCGGACTCGACCTCGACCGCGTCCGTCGCGAGTGGACCGGGTGGCTCGCCGACCGCGGTGCCGGTGTGAAACGCCAGGGCGTCCTGCGCGCCGCCCGCCTGCTCGGTGTCGCCGAGTCGACGGCGATGGACGCCTGGCAGCTGAGCCAGCGTCCGGCCGGTGCGGGGGAGGAGAACTGAAGGTTTCGGGCACCGGTGTATTTCGCGGGCGGATGTGAATACCGCTACCCCGAGTTGACGCTCCATTTACCGGATGGCACTATGAATGCGTTGCTTCGTTCGGTGAGGCTACTGCGTGGACACAGGCCACTGATCCCAAACGTCGAGAGACGCCCCGGATCAGGACAGGTCACCTCGGCTTAAGGGGTGATCCCAAGTGGCTTCCGTCTCATTCCGGGGACGGGTACGCCGCGCAGTGCCAAAGCTCTTACGAGACAGGGGCATAACCCTTCCGGCCCGCGTTCGGGCTGTTCGGGGCCCTCCTGGCTGTTGTTCTACGGAACAGAGGAGGTGGCGGCGATGGACGCCGGTCAGAGTCACAGTACCCAGGGCGCTTCGCCGTCCGCACCCGCACGCGTCGGCCCGAACGGCCCGCGCGCCTGAGGCATCGCCCTCTTTCTCACGCGATGATTCGCGCACTCTCGTCACGTCGGCATTTCGTGACGCCTGAATTCCAGCACTGATCGGTTTCCGCATGTGCTCTGCGCGGAAACGCCATTCACCGTGCCCATTTCCCGCCGGAAAGGAAAATCCCGTGACCACATTGACGAAGGTCCCGCAGACCACGTCCCGCCGCCCGAACCTGGAGCGGCAGGCACTGCTGTTCACGATCGGGCTCTACCTGTTCATCTGCGTGGCCCTGCTGGCCGTGCACTACGCCGCCCCCGATGAGGAGCCCGCCGAGAGCGGCAGCTCCTCCACCTCGCCCTACAACCCCTAGCGGGAGCCCGACATCCGTCCCCGAAGACCCCGGCCACCCCCTTCCGCAAAGGACCGAGCACATGACCCACCCGATCATCGACCGCAAGTTCGACCCCGCCACCCTGCGCCGCGTCTGGATCCGCCTCCCCGACACCGACGAGGCCCTCATCACCGCCACCGGCGAGGCCACCGGCGTGGACTTCACCACCGCCCCCGGGCGCGTCTGGGAGACCGACGACTTCACCTACCTCCCGGTGCGCGTCAACGTCCGCGACGGCGACACCATCCGCCGCGCCGACGTCACCTTCGCCCTCGGCGACCACCGGCTCATCACCCTCCACCCGGGCGAGCCCTTCGCGCCCTTCGACAAGGCCATCGCCAAGATGCGCCGCAACCCCGCCCTGGCCACCGGAGCCCACGGCGTCATGTACGCCCTCCTGTGGGCCCTCAACGAGACCGCCGAGCGCGTCATCGACCACGCCTCCGACGTCCTGGAGACGATGAGCGACGAGATCGCCCAGGCCACCAACGGCTACACCGACGCCGGGCGCGAGATCGGGGTCACCGACATGCAGGACACCATCGCCCGCATGAACGAGGCCGAGGAGATCGTCTCCCAGTGCCAGGAGTCGCAGCTGCTGCTCGCCCGCGCCGCCCGCCACCTGCGCGCCGAGGTCGGCACCGGCGACCCGGACCTGGCCGGGCTCATCGACATCCTGCTGGCCGACATCGACGGCGTCAAACAGCACGCCGGGTTCGAGCACGACAAGGTCCGCTACCTCCAGCAGGCGATCATGACCTCGCTCGACGTCAAGCAGAACCAGATCGTGAAGATCTTCACCATCATCACCGCGGTGTTCCTGCCGCCGACGCTGATCGCGACGTTCTACGGCATGAACTTCACCCACATGCCCGAGCTGAGCTGGCTGCACGGCTTCGAGATCACCACCGCGCTCACGCTGGTCGCCGCGCTGATTCCACTGTGGTACATCAAGCGCAAGGGCTGGCTGCGCTAGACCGCCTCCCTCTCACCGCGACGGTCGTGCCGTCGCGGTGAGGCCCCGCCTCACACCGAGCCCAGGTCGCGCTCGATCGCCGCCAGCTCCTCCGGCGTCCCCTGCACTTTCGGGCCGGTGAACCAGCGCCGCGCCGAGACCAGCCACCAGATCCCGGCGAAACCCAGGACCACCAGCACCGCCACGGGCGTGTAATTGAAGGTCCCGGCCTCCACCGGGTACTTCTGCGGCAGCATGAACAGCACGCTGATGAACGCCACCCACACCACCGCGACCACCCCGACCGGGCGGCTCCAGCGTCCCAGATGCCACGGCCCCCGCACGAAGCGATCACCCTGCCGCAGCCGCAGGATCGTCGGCAGCACATAGGCGATGTAGAGCCCGATCACCGCGATCGACGTGACGGCCGCGTACGCCGTCTCGTTCCACAGATACGGCAGCCCGAGCACGAACGCGCCCGCCGCCGCCAGCCAGATCGCGTTCGTCGGCGTCCGCGTCCGTTTGTTGATCCGGTGCCAGAACGCCGAGGCGGGCAGGGCACCGTCCCGGGAGAACGCGTAGATCATCCGCGAGTTCGCCGTCACCGACGACATCCCGCAGAAGAACTGCGCCCCGACCACGATCACCAGCAGCGCCTTGGCGATCGGCAGATCGAGCGCGTCGATGAAGATCTGCGCGGGCGGCACACCGGTGTCACTGTCGAGCGCGCCACCGTAGTCCTGGATGGCGAAGGTCAGCCCGATCAGCAGAATCCACCCGGCCACCAGCGAGACGCCGATCGACATGACGATCCCCTTGGGACCAGAGCGCGCCGCGTCCCGGGTCTCCTCCGTCATGTGCGCCGAGGCGTCGTACCCGGTCAGCGTGTACTGCGCCAGCAACAAACCGATCAGCGCGACGTAGATCCCCGAGCCCCAGCCCGTGTTGTTCACGAACCCGGTGAACACGAACTCGGCCGACTGATGATGATCGGGCAGCACCGTCAGCGCACCGACGATGAGCGCCACACCCCCGATGTGCCACCACACGCTGATGTCATTGAGAAGCGCGACCAGCCGTACACCGAAGGTGTTCAGCAGCCCGTGCAGCACGAGAATGACCCCGAACAGCAGGATCGTGTTGCCCGGCGTGGCGTCGAAGCCGAACTGCAGGTCCAGCAACGCGTTCAGGAAGAACGCCGCCCCGAAGTCGATGCCCGCGGTCACCGCGACCTGCCCGAGGAAGTTGAACCAGCCGGTGAACCAGCTCCACGCGGCCCCCCTCGACGGCGCCAGCTTCGCCGACCAGTAATACAGCCCACCGGCGGTGGGGAAACTGGAGCACACCTCGGCCATCGCCAGCCCGACGAACAGCGTCATGACACCGACCACCGGCCAGCCCCACACGATCACGGCCGGCCCGCCGGTGTTCATCCCGAACGCGTACAGCGTCAGGCAGCCCGAGAGGATCGAGATGATCGTGAACGAGACCGCGAAATTCGAGAAACCCGACATGTTCCGCGACAGCTCCTGGGCGTAACCCAGCTCGTGCAGCCGCCGCTCGTCCGCGCCGGGTAATTCCGCCCCGGCCCCTTCACCTCGCCGTGCCATGGCATCCTCCTCGGCCGGAGACCATCGACCCGCAGGTCACAGATCACCGATTGAGTCACAGTGGACACGGGCTGTCAAGGTGCACAGTGCCCCAGAGCGTGCGCCCACCCCTCCCGTGGCGGGGTGGGCGTCACACGCGTCGCGAACTTAGAAGCAGTTCGCGACGAGCCGGGCGACCTCGGGCAGGTCGATCGGCAGCGGCGGGGCGGCCTGGTCGTCCCAGATCGGGAAGTGGCCGCCCTCGGCGCTGACGGTGGCCGTCGCGCCGAGCTCGGTGACGAAGGTCTTCACGTGCACGAACGGGTCCGGGCCAGCACCGGGTCATCGGCGGCGGTCAGCACCTCGAAACGGCGGGCGGCCTTCTTGATGCGCGCCCAGTCGAAGCCACCGGCGAAGAACGGCTCAAGGGCCTCATAGCCGATCGGCTCGGACATGCTCGCCACGAGCACCACACCGGCGAAGGGCTCACCCTCGTGCGATTCCAGCAGCCGCAGCAGGTTCGGTCCGCCCAGGCTGTGCCCGACCAGGACGGTCTCGCCGGGCCGGCCCTCGCCCGCGGCGGCGGTGACCGGCGGCAGCCAGGTGCCGATCTCGGGGTTCTGCGGCAGTTCGGGGACGACGACCTCGGCGTCGGGATTGACCTTGGCCAGGTAGGGATACCAGAGGGACTCGGCGGTGGTCCCCATGGCGCGGGAGATGACGATCCTCATTTGTTAACTCCAGTGGTGAGCCAGTTGTGAAGAATCCGCTGCAGCGCCGGGACGACCAGGTAGGTCATCGCCAGCACCAGCACGGCGGAGACGAGCGCGAGCCGCAAGGGCCCGGGCAGGCCTCCCAGCAGTGGCCCGATGAGGTTCTCGGCCAGGAGGAGCAGTGGGAACAGGCCCAGCCACACCACCGTCGCCGACTTCCATCGCGCCGGTTGTGAAGTTTTCACGGCGCAAGTAGAGCACAGGTGTGAAGATTTGTGAAGTCAAGGGTTCACGACTAGGATGACGCCATGCCTCACGCAGGACCGCTCGTACCCGACGAACACGCCGGACGCCGCGTGAAGGACCTGCGCCTGGCCGCCGGACGCTCCCAGGCCGACCTCACCGGCCCCGGCATGTCCGCCGGCTACCTCTCCATGATCGAAAACGGTACGCGAACACCCTCGACCGCCGCCCTGCGCCTGCTCGCCGGCGAACTCGGCACCACCCCGGAGTACCTGGCCACCGGCGCCGCCACCGACGACATCGAGCCCGAACGCCGCATCGCCTTCGCCGAGATCGCCCTCCGCAACGGCTCCGCCGGCGAAGCCCTCGCCGAGTTCGACGCCGTCCTCACCGACTGCCCACCCCGCCTGCGACCACGCGCCCTCCTCGGCCGCGCCAACGCCAACGAGGCCCTCCACCGCCTCACCGACGCCATCGCCGACTTCACCGAACTGCGGCAGGCCGCCGAACCCGGCTCCATCGCCTGGGCCGAACGGTCGGTGGACCTGGCCCGCACCCTCACCGACGACGGCGACCGCGCCGCCGCCATCGAGTTCGCCGAAGAAGCGCTCGCCGCCTTCGAAGACCTCGGACTGCCCTGGCACGAGTCGGCGATCCGGCTGGGCGTGACCCTCGCCGGGCTGCTGCGCTTCCGCGACCTCAACCGCGCCGTCCGGCTGATCGAACGCCTCATCCGCATCGCCGACCAGCTGGGCAGCCCACTGGCCCGGGGCTCGGCCTACTGGAACGCCTCGATCTTCGCCCACATGAGCGGACGCACCGCCGACTCCCTCAACCTCGCCGAACGCGCCATCGCCATGTTCGGCGAGACCGACCACGCGGTGAGCCTGGCGACCCTGCGCGGGGTCTACGGGCAGTTCCTGGCCTACGCCGACGCCGACCGCGCCGAAGAGGCACTCGCCATCCTGCGAGCGGCCATCGGCGAGCTGCGCGACCTCGGCGCCCCACTGGCCGCCCTCGCCCAGGCCGAGTGCAACTACGCCGAGGCCGCCATGCACGCCGGCCACGTCGACGAGGCCCTGACCCTCGCCCGCCGGCTCGTGGCGGGCGTGGCCGGTGAGGGGACGCGCCGCGAGCTCGCCGCGCGCTTGAACCTCGCCGAGGCCATCTACGTCGCCGGAGCCGAGGGGGCTGCCGAGGAGCTGGCGAAGGCGACCGCGATCCTGGCGTCCGGAGGCGACTCCCGCGGCGACGAGTCCGCCGCCTGGCAACGGATCGCGGCCCTCAACGAGCGCCTCGGCGACGCCACCGCCGCCCTGGACGCCTACCGCCGCGCGCTGTCGGCGACCGGACGGCGAGTGCCGCCGGAGCTGCCGAGGGCGCGGTCACGGATGGAGGGGCGCGCGTGACCGGCGGCGCTCAGGCCAGGTGCCACAGCGCCCACTCCACCACCAAGCCGCCCAGCCGCGCGGCGGCCTTGACCGGGCTCCCGGTGAGCACCGGCCGGTCCACCTCGACGTCGTAGGCGTCCATGCCGGTCTCCCCGGCGAGGATCACCCATGACCGCGGCGTCACCTCGCCCCGATTCCGGTACGGCATCCCCATGCCCGCGTAGTCGCCGAAGTGGCGCACCGGGACGAGCGACCCCTATCGCCCGCCACCGAGCCTCCGCGAGCCGAGGAGTTGAGTCCTATTCATCTTGTTTCACGTGAAAACTCGCCTTAAGTCTCAAATGCTGAAGATTGTGAAGTTTGCCACCTACGATCTCGTCCGTGATTGCAGATGTCTCGCCGGGCGGCCTGCGCCTGGCGTTCAGCGTCGGTCCCTGGCTGATCGACGCCTTCCAGGCCTCCGGTGACACCGAAGCCCTGGCCGAGATCCAAGACCTGCGTGCCAGGGTCCTCTACGACAACGGCCGCAGGCCATCCTTCCGCCACACCGACGGACGCCACACCGACCCCCAGGACCTCGACCACGACGCCTGGCACTTCCTGGCCCGCCGCGAGCCCGGCGCCCGGCCACTGGGCTACGTCCGGCTCGCCATGCCCAGGGCCACCGCCCGCTTCCAGTCCCGCGAGTACCTCGGCGATCAGGCCTACGACGCCCTGCTCACCGAGCACGGACTGCCCGCCGGACGGGTCTTCGAGCACAGCCGCCTCGTCGTCGAGCACCGGGCCCGCAAGCTCGGCCTCGGCATCCACCTCAACGCCGTGGCGATCGCCGCGGCACACGCGCTGGGAGCCGCGGCGATGACCGGCACCTCCGGCACCAAGGACGGCCAGGACCGATTCCACGAGCGCTTCGGATTCCGGGCCGTACCGGGCACACGCCGCTACGTCGAGCGCTACACCGAAGACGTCGTCCTCATGATGCAGCGGACGGCCGAAGGCGCCGGGGAGTACACCGACCTCATCGCCCGGCTCGCCGCCGAGTTCGCCTCCCTGTGCATCGGACCACCCGAGACGGCTGAGCACACCGGCGGCATCCTTCCCCGACAGGTGCCACGGGAATCCTCCGGGACACCCGCCGCGCTCCGCGGCCGCGAGCCCGACCTGCGCTCCTGGCGTCCCACCCTCCTCACCCCGTCCGATCCCGGAGACCGGACCGCCCTGGAGGCGCTACTGGCCTCCGGAGTCATCCGCGAGGTCCACGACACGATCGAGGACCAGATCGGCGAGCTGATCTCCAGCCGGGACCCCAAGACCGTGCCAGACCCAACGCAGCGGGCCGAGCAGCTGGCCGGCCTGGCCGCCTGGGAATACGGGACCTGGGTCCACTACCCGTGGTCGGCGCGCCTGGTCCACGTCCTGCCCCGGGAGGAATTCAGGCTCGTGCGCACCGACCGCAACCGCGGCAAGATCGAGCGACCCGAGCAGCGACGGCTCCTCGGCCGCACCATCGGCGTGGCCGGACTGTCGGTGGGCAACAGCGCCGCCGTCACCCTGGCCCTGGAGGGCATCGGCGGCCGGTTCCGCCTCGCCGACTTCGACGACTTCGGACTGTCCAACCTCAACCGGCTGCGCGCCGGAGTGGCCGATCTCGCCGTGAACAAGACCGTGCTCACCGCCCGGCAGCTCTTCGAGATCGACCCCTACCTCGACATCGAGATCTTCCCCGACGGCCTGCACGAGGGCAACCTCGCCGACTTCGTCGACGGCCTCGACCTCCTCGTCGAGGAATGCGACAGCCCGCACGTCAAGATCGCCGCCCGCGAACGCGCGCGCCTGCTCGGCGTCCCCGTCGTCATGGACTGCAATGACCGCGGCATGCTCGACGTCGAGCGCTTCGACCTGGAACCGGCCAGACCCCTGCTCCACGGCCGGATCCGCATCACCGCACAAGAAGCGGCCGGCCTGAGCCGCGACGAGCGGATCGCGCTCATCCTCGACATGGTCGACCTCGACCGCATCAGCCCCGAACTGCGCGCCTCGATCGCCGAACTCGGCCGCACCCTCAGCAGCTGGCCCCAGCTCGCCTCCGGCGTCGCCCTCGGCGGCGCGCTGGTCACCGACGCCGCCCGCCGGATCCTCCTCGGCGGCGACTGCCCGTCCGGCAGGTACTACACCGACTTCACCGAGCTGCTCGCCGCCGCACGCGACACCTCCGGGATGCCCCGCGACGCGGCCGGGAACCGGCGACCGGACCTGGAGACCGCGGCATGAGCCCCGACCGCGCACCCGCCGGCGGCCTGCCCGTCCCGGTGGCCGTCCTGGGCACTGGAATTCACCTGCCGCCCCGCGTGGTCGGCAACCGGGAGCTGACCGAGAGCCTGGACACCACCGCCGAGTGGATCGTCTCGCGCACCGGGATCCGCGAACGCCGCTGGCTGGAGCCGGAACTGGCCACCTCGGACATGTGCGTCCCGGCCGCCGAAGCGGCCCTGGCCGCCGCCGGGCGGTCCGCTCTGGACGTCGACGCGATCATCGTGTCCACCTACACCTATGACCAGCCGCTCCCGTCGACGGCGCTCATCGTCAAGGACCGGCTCGGCGCGGCCGGCGCGCTCCCACTCGACCTCACCCAGGCCGCATGCGTCGGCGGCCTCCAGGCCGTCCTGCTCGCCGCGCACCTGCTGCAGAACCCGGCCACCGGCACCGTCCTGGTCGTGGCCGCCGACTGCGCGTCCCGGGTGACCGACCCCGCCGACCGGACCACCAGGATCTTCTTCGGCGACGCCGCGGCCGCCGTCGTCCTCGGCCGCGCCACCGACGGCGGGCTGCTGGCCCATCACCACGGCTCCCAGCTGTCCTACGACGTGGAGATCGCCGCGGGCGGCTCCCGCCTGCCCGTCAGCGCCGAGACCCTGGCCGCCGGACGCCACTATGTGCACATGGACGGCCGCGCCGTCTGGAAGTCGGCGACGGTCAACCTGCCCGACAGCATCACCACCGCCGCCGCCCGGGCCGGTCTCACCCCGTCGCAGATCGACCACTACTTCCTGCACCAGGCCAACCTGAACATCCTCACCGAGGCACTGGCCACCCTCGGCGTACCGCCCGAGAGAGCGCCCATCACCCTCGACCGGCTCGGCAACACCGGCGGCGCGGGGATGCTCACCGCCTTGCACGAGGTCGCCGGCGCCGGGCGGCTCAGACCCGGCCAGGCCTACGCGATGGCCGCGATCGGCGCCGGGTTCCAGTGGGGCACCCTGATCTTCCGCCATCCCGGCCGGTAGCGTCCGGCCGCAGTGGGCGCGGCCCCCGGGCATGGGGCCGCGTTCGCCCGCGACGACCAAGCGACGCGCCGGACGTCATGGACGGGCCAGACCGAGCTCCGCCAGCGCGTCCGCCCCGGACGTCACGGACGGGCCAGACCGAGCTCCGCCAGCGCGTCCGCCCCGGCCGCCGCATGCTCGCCACCGGCCAGGACGAGCGTGCGCGCCCGCTGGTAGCCGCACCCGGCCGCCTCGAACGACGCCGCGGCGGCCAGCAGCCCGTCCCGGTCACCGTCGAGCAGCGCCCGAGCCCGGTCCAGCAGCGCTTCGGCGACCGGATTCCCGGCCACGATCGCCCGCGCGGCACCGATCCGGTCGGATGCCTCGGGGTGTCCGGTGAGCACCGACGCCTCGGCCCGCAAAGCGACGTACCAGTGCTGCCAGACCCAGATGGCCCACTCGCCCATCTCACCGGGCTCGGCCCGCAGACCGGGCAGAGCCAGGTCGGCGTGCCCGTGGTGGAGCCGCACGATCGCGTCGAAGACCGCGCTGAAGCCCGCGCCCTGCTCCGGTGCCATGGCGGCCACGATGGACAGCCACTCGGCCCTCGCGCCGTCGTCGCCGCGCAGGCCGTGGACCATCGCCACGGCGGCGGCCGCGGTGGCCAGGTCGGGCGCGGGCAGGCTCCCGGTGCGCTCCCAGGCGTCGCGGAAGCGCCCGCTGCCGGTGAGCACGTCGGCGACGTTGCCGGACAGGGCGTCGGCGACCAGGAGGCGGGAGGTGGCGAAGTCGCCGCGCTCGGCCAGCAGCGGCAGGTCGCGCAGCTGCTCGCCCCAGCGGCGGGCGGCGTGGAGGTCACCGACGCCGACGGACGTCTCGGCGGCCTCGGAGAGCGCGTTGACGCGTTCGTGCGCGCTGGCCGGGGTCACCGGCAGCGACGCGAGGAGCTCGACGCGTTTGCGGGTGGTCGCGGCGGTGGCGAAGGTGTCGCCCGCCCAGGCCTGGACGGCGGTGAGCGCGTCGAGGGCGGCGCTGAGGGCCAGGGGATCGCCGGTGCGGGTGGCCAGCTCGACGGCCTCCTCGGCCAGGGCCGTCGCCTGCGGCACGACCGCTTCATTGAGGACGCCGCACGCGGCCAGCGCGACCGCCGCCTGGGCGGCCGGATCGTCCCCGGCCAGGCCGCGCGCCTCGTCCAGCAGCCTCGCGGCCTCACCCGATGCTGGCGGTTGGGTGAAGGCGCCGGAGAACCGGTAGGTGACGGCCGCCGCGGTGGCCAGGTCCCGGGCGGTGTCCCCAGGATTGGTCGCGGCCTCGGCGGCGGCCCGGTACAGCCGGTACATCCCGTCGCCGTCCTGGCGGCACCCGGCGACCGCCGCGGCCTGCCGCAACGCCACCCGCGTCGCCGCCGGATCGCCCGCCAGCGACGCGGCCTGCTCGTAACGCTGCTGGGACTCACCGGCCAGGTTCCGGGTGAACGTCAGCTGCGCCAGCGCGATCGCCAGGTCGTGGGCCTCGCCACGATGCCCGGGACGCTCGGCGGCCCAGCCCAGGGCCGCGCGCATGTCGTCGGCGGCCGCGTCGAAGTCACCGCGCCAGGTCCCCGACGGCCTCGCCCCGGCCAGGCCGGTGGCGACCGTCAGGGACCAGGCCAGGTGCCGGGCGCGGACGTCGTCGAGCTCACCGGATTCGGCCAGCCGCTCGCTCCCGTACTGCCGGATCGTCTCCAGGGTGCGGTAGCGGGTGCCACCGGGGGAGGGGACGAGCGTGAGCAGGCTCTGCTCGGTCAGCCGCGCCAGCGCGTCGACCACCATCGCGGTCTCCGAGGGCGCGAAACCGGCCACCCGGCGAGCGGCGTCCACGGTGAAGGGGGAGACGAAGACGGCGATGCGGCGCAGCAGCGCGCGGTCGCCCGGCTCCAGCAGCGCGTGACTCCAGTCGAGCATCGCCCGCACCGAGCGGTGCCGGTCCTCCGCCCGCGCCCCGCCGGTCAGCAGCCGCAGCTGGTCGGGCAGCACCTCGGCCAGGCCGTCGAGGCCGAGCGCGGGCAGCCGGGCGGCGGCCAGCTCGATGGCCAGCGCGACACCGTCCAGCCCCCGGCAGATCGCCGCGGCCCGCACCCGCTGCTCGGGCGCCACCGGCCACCCGACCGCCGAGGCGCGCTCCAGCAGCAGCGCCACCGCATCGGAGTCACCCTCGCCGTCCAGCGACAGCGGCCCGACCGGATGGACGCGCTCGAACGGCACCGTCAGCCTCGCCCGGCTGGTGGCCAGCACCGTCAGCCGCGGGCACGCGGCCAGCAGCCGCTCCAGGAACGGCGCCACACCGTCGCGGACGTGCTCGCAGTTGTCGAGGACCAGCAACGCGCGCCGGTCGGCCAGCGCGGCCACGACCGAGTCGTCCATGCCGCGCCCCTGCTGCTCACCGATACCCACGGCGGCGGCCACCGCGGCACCGACCATCCCCGGATCGGTGACCGGCACCAGGTCGACGAACCACACGCCGTCCCCGAAGTCACCCGCGGCGGCCTCGGCCACCGCCAGCGCCAGCCGCGTCTTGCCCACCCCACCCGGCCCCACCGCGCTGACCTGCCGGTGCTCGCGGACCGCCGCGGTCAGCGCCGCCAGCTCCCGAGTGCGGCCGATGAACGTCGTCACCGGAGAAGGCAGCGACGGAGCCGGGACGCCACCATGCGCCGCGCGGCTCCACTCGGCGGCCAGCTGCGCCAGCCCCCGCCGGTCGGCCGCACCGAGCTTGCGCAGCAGCGAGGACACATGTGTCTCGACGGTGCGGACGGAGATGTACAGCTGCGCGCCGATTTCGGCGTTGCTGAGGTGCTCCCCGACCAGGGTCAGCACCTCGGCCTCCCGGCGAGAGATCCCCTGAGCTTCCACGCGCACCATCCTGCACCACACGCACGGAGACCTACGTGTGGGTCTACGTGGTCGGCACGGATGTGGCCGCGTCCTGGCCGGGAGATGCTCATGTCGTGGCCAGGACGACCACGCCGACGCGACCCAGGAGCCGAACATGATCAAGACGATGCTGCACCCCGTGTCCGACCTCGCGGCGGCCAAGGCCGTGTACACCGCGCTGCTGGGCGTGGCGCCGTCGACCGACAGCTCCTACTACGTCGGCTTCGACGTCGACGGCCTCCAGATCGGCCTCGTCCTCGGCGGCGGCCCACAGGCCATGACCTCCCCGGTCGCCTACTGGGAGGTCCCCGACATCGAGGCCAGGCTCGCCGAACTGGTCGCCGCCGGCGCGGTCGTGAAAGACCCCGTCCGCGACGTCGGCGCCGGACGCCTGGTGGCCACCGTCACCGACCCCGACGGCAACGTCCTCGGACTCCTCCAGGACCGCTGAGACCACACCCACGAGGAGAAGACCCGTGAAGACCACCACGCTGGGCGTAACCGACCTCGACCGCGCCGAGAAGTCCTACGCTGAGGACCAGAGGCACGCCGGTAAGGAGGACGCCGTGAAGTTCCGCACCGTCGTCGAGCCGCCTGAGCCCATGCGCGGCCTGGAGGTCCCACCCGAGATCGTCGAGGCCCTCGGCGGCGGAGCCCGCCCACCGGTGACCATCACCCTCAACGGCCACACCTGGAAGAGCCGCGTGGCCATCATGCGCGGCCGCCACCTCCTGGGCCTGAGCAACGCCAACCGCACCGCCGCCGACGTCGCCATCGGCGAAGAAGTCGACGTCGAGATCGAACTCGACACCGAGCCCCGCGTGATCGCCGAACCCGAAGACCTCACCAAGGCCCTCGACGCCGACCCGGCCGCCCGCGCCGCCTGGGACCGCCTGGCCTACAGCCACAAGCGCGAGCACGTCCGCGCCATCGAGAGCGCCAAGAAGCCCGAGACCCGCCAGCGGCGCATCGACAAGGCCATCACCACCCTGCACGGCTAACCCCTCGCCACACCACCACCCGCACGGCAGCCCCACCGCCGTCCGGCCGATACCCCCTGCCCACCGGCACATCGCGGCACCCATCGCCAACACATCGCGAGCCCATCAACCCCACCCCGCACTCTCATCACAGCACCGAGCAAGACCCACTGAACGACACACCACCTCACCACGGAGTCCCCCATGGAACAGCGCATGCCCAACCCCGCCACCCTCATCCCCGACGCCGGCAAGGCCCTCTACGCCCTCGCCAAGTCCACCCGCTCCACCGGCGTCCCCGCCACCACCATGGAACTGGTCCACCTGCGCGTCAGCCAGGTCAACGGCTGCAGCCTCTGCGTCGACGCCGGAGTCAAGACCGCCAAGAAGACCGGCGAGACCGACGAGCGCCTCCACACCGTCGCCGCCTGGCGCGAGACCCCCTACTTCACCGAACCCGAGCGCGCCGCACTCGCCCTCGCCGAGGCCGCCACCCGCCTCGCCGACCGCCCCGACCCGGTCCCCGACGACGTCTGGGCGGCCGCCGCCGAGCACTACACCCACGAGCAGCTGGCCGCCCTGGTCATCTGGATCGCCACCACCAACGCCTTCAACCGCCTCAACGCCACCACCCGGCAGCTCGCCGGCTCGGTGACCTGGTAGCCGAGGAGACCCCCATGACCGCCGTCCGCGTCCACCGCTACACCGTCGCCGCCGACCGGCTCGACGACCTCCTCGACCGCCGCGCCCAGGCCATCACCGGAATCCGCGCCGGATTCCCCGGCCTGACCGGGACCCGCCTGATCGGGCTCGAAGACGGCTCCTATGTCGACACCTGGACCTGGGAGTCCGCCGAGCAGATGAACGCCGCCCTCCAGGCCAGCTCGGGCAACCCGGGCGTGGCGGCCATCCTCGCCCTCACCGGCGACCACGTCGTGGCCAGCGGCGAGATCATCGCCGACATCTGATCCGAGGCATCACTGCCGGGGCCGGTCACATACGACCGGCCCCAACTGTCATGGGCACGAGACCATCCTCGGAGGCACCCATGAAACTCACCATCTTCGCCGCCACCGGCGGCGTCGGACGCCACCTGCTGGACCAGGCCCTGGCCGCGGGCCACGACGTGACCGCCGCCGTCCGCAACCCCGCCAAACTGCCCGGACACCCCGGCCTGCGCGTGATCACCGCCGACCTCACCGACCCCGACCCGGCCGCAATGCAGTCCGCGGTCGGCGGCGCCGACGCCGTCCTGTCCGTGCTCGGCCCCTCCTCCAACGCCGAGGCCGGAGTCGCCGCACACGGCACCCGCGCCATCGCCGAGGCCATGCGCGCCACGGGCGTGCGCCGCCTCGTGGCCATCAGCGCCGCCCCCGTCGCCGGACTGACCGGCGGCCACGACCCCGGCGACGGCCCCTTCATGCGCCACCTCATCAGCCCGCTGCTGCGCAGGTTCCTCGCCGCCCACTACGCCGACCTGGCCACCATGGAGACCCTGCTCCGGGAAAGCGACCTCGACTGGACGGTCCTGCGCCCGCCCTACCTCACCGACAAGCCCCGGCGCCCCTACCGCACCGCCATCGGACGCAACGTCCGCCGCGGCATGAGCATCTCCCGCGCCGACGTCGCCGCCCACATGCTCCAGGTCCTCGACCGGCCCGGCACCGTCCGCCAGACCGTCAGCCTCGCCTACTGAGACACCCGCGGGCTAAGATATCGGCGCCAATACGCCGATACACGCCCAATGGGGGATCAATGACCGACGCGATCGCGCAGCGCCTGCGCGCCAGGTTCGAGCTGCTCGACGTAGACGGCGACGGAAGGCTCCGCCACGACGACTTCACCGCCGCCGCCGACCGCGTGGCCGCGCGCCTCGGACTCACCGCCGACGACCCCAAGACCCGCACCCTCCACCAGGCCATGAACCGCTTCTGGGCGGGCCTGCGCGAGCACGCCGACGCCGACGGGGACGGCACCGTCACCCTCGCCGAGTACGCCGCCGTCGCCGGCGACCCGGCCGGCTTCGACGCGCACGTCGCCGACTACGCCCGCGCCATGGTCGGCGTCTGCGACCGCGACAACGACGGCGTCATCGGCCGCCAGGAGTTCCTCGACGGCCTGAACGCCCTCGGCTTCGCCCCCGACGGAGCGGCACTCCTGCACGAGAGCCTCGCCGAGCCCGACGGCTCCGTCCCCGCCGAGGCCTGGGTGCGCTCGATCCGCGCCTACTACCTCGACCCGGCCGACGCCTCGCCGAACCTGCTGCTGCACGGCTGACGCGACGGCCACCTGGCGGGCCGCGCTGGACCCGCCAGGTGGCCGTGTCGATCAGGCCGCCAGTGTCCGCTCGTCGGACGCGACCGGCACGGCCGTCGGCTCTTGCTCGCGGCGCGGCCACAGCAGGAGAGCGGCGCCGGTCCCGGCCACCGCGAGCCCCGCCAGCACTGACCACGTCAGCGTCAGCCCGGCGTCGGTGCCGAGCCAGCCGGCGATCGGGTAGGTGACCAGCCAGGCCGCGTGCGACAGCGAGAACTGCGCGGCGAAGGCCTCCGGGATGCGATCCGGTGCGACGGCGTCCCGGATGACCCTCCCCGTCGGCGTGATGACCAGCGCCATGCCCACACCGATCACACCCCACACGACCGCCGTGGCGGCCCAGGACGCGAGTCCCGCCGCGATGATGCCCACCGCCGCGATCGCGCCACCGGTCAGGACCACCGCTCCGGACACCATCACCGCCCGCTCGGCGACCCGGTCCAGCACCCGGGGGAGTACGAGCGCGGCCACGAGCGTCCCGCCGCCCGAGGCGGCCAGCATCCACGCCACCTCCGACCGCGATCCGCCGAGCTCGTCCCGGACGACGTTGACGGTGTTGACCACGACGATCGACCCGGCCGCCGCGACCACCAGGTTCAGCGCCAGCACACCCCGCAACCGCGGTGTCGCGACGAAGGTCCGGATCCCGCTCACGGCCTTGTCCCAGGCACCGGCATGGGTACTCGGGCGGGCATTGGGGACCCGCGTCGACCAGATCAGCAGCGACCCGGCGACGAAACCCACCGAGGTGCCCAGGAACAGCAGGTCGAAGCTCATGAACGCCAGCGCGACCGCCGCCAGCACCGGACTCAGCAGACTCTCCATCGTGGACGCCACCTGGGAGGCCGACAGGGCCCGGGTAAAGGCCGCCCGATCGGTGACGATGTCGGGGATGACCGCCTGATACGTCGGCGTGAACGCCGCCGAGGCCGCCTGAAGCAGCCCGACCAGCAGATAGATCTGCCAGATCTCGCTCACCAGCGGCAGCGCCAGCACCACCAGAGCGCGTATGACATTGAGGACGACGAGGAACGCCCTGCGCGGGAGCCGGTCCACATGGGCGGCCGCGATCGGGGCCACCAGCACGTACACGACCATCTTGATCGTGAGAGCCGTACCGAGGACCGCACCGGCCCGCGGGCCCGCCAGCTCATAGGCGAGCAGCCCGAGCGCGACCGTCGTCAGCCCCGTACCGAACAGGGCGACGATCTGCGCGGCGAACAAGTGCCGGTAGGCGCGAATGGAGAACAAACGCAAGGGAGGAGTCCTTCCGTGCGGTGGGCCACGACCACGCGACGGCGGCCGTGCCCCGGAGAACGCGGCGAAGTCGAACGCGGGCGTCGGCCCGCGATGAACCAGGACGGTGGGTGTCACACGCGAGCCCGGACAGGACCGGCTGAGGCGGAACATCGGATTCTCCAGATCAGTGGTGGCCGTGGTAGTCGTGCGCGTCCCCATCGGTGGCGCGCACGGTGAAATCGGCGGTGCGGACGACACCGTGATGCTGGAAGTCCAGGTACAGCCGGTAGACGCCACCGGTGGGCGCCACCACCACGAACGTGATGTCCGGCCCCGGCACGGCATCCACGCCGCTTTCCGGATGGACGTGCAGGTACCCCAGGTCCCCGGCACGCAGCGCCACCAGGTGCCCGTACGCGCCCAGGTACGGCTGAAGGTCGGTGACCGGCACACCGTCCCGGCTCACCGTGAGCGTCAGCCTGCTCGCCGCAGCGGTGGTGAGTTCGCCTTTGAGAGTGACGGTGTACTCGCCGATCCCAGCGGTGGCCGTGTCCTCCGGTAGCGGCCTTGGCTCGTACAGCCCACCGACCGACGCGTCGGCACCCAGCGTCAGAGTCCGGCCGAGCGCACTCGGGTGGATGTCGGCGAAGAACCGCCACGCACCCGGGGTGAGGGTCAGCTCGGTGCTCCACGTGCCCGTCTCATCGCGGACGGGGTGAACGTGCTGGAAGCCGGTGGTGTCGCGCCGCACGGCGATGAAGTGCAGCTCCTTCTCGTGCTCGCGCTCGAAAGCGGTCACCGGCCTCCCGTCGGGTCCGATGATCCGGAAGGCGACCCGCTGCGTCCCGCTCGCCAGGATCGGCGCGTCGAGTTCGAGCGTGTAGCCGTCCTCGGAGACCGCCAGTCCGCCCGGACGTGCTCCGCCGTGGCCGGTCGTGTGGTGTGCGTGGTCGTTCATGACGCCTCCATGTGCGCGAGGTCCGGTGCTGGTCCGGTCGGTGACCGTCCGCCAGAGCATATACCCCTAGGGGGTATAGTGGAATGGTTGCCGGGCGACATGATCAAGGTCACCGCGTGGTGGGCTCTGGCATCCGGTCGGGGACGGCGTCAGGGGACGCTGGAGATCACCTGAGTCGTGAGGCGAGCGCCTTCGCGACCATCTCCCAGTCGAAGGTCTTCTCCCCGCCAGGCCGCCGGACGGTCACCTCATCGGGATCCAGCGCCAGGACCCCGGCACCGACGAGCCGGTCGAGGTGCACGCCGTAGGCCGGATGCGCCCGAAGATCCGCGCTCACCGCCGGGACCGCGACGATCGGAATACCCCGCCCCAGCGCCCGATTGAGCTGCCCCAGCGCGACATTGTGGTTGTGGCCGCTGCCCCAATGATTGAGCGTGTTGAACGTCAGGGGCGCGGCCAGCAGCGCGTCCGGCGGCGGGAACGGGTCCCGTTCACCGGGCAGGCGCTGCTCCACGCGAACCGGATGGCCCGTCCGGGCGGCGAGGATGTCGGTGTCGACCCATCGCGCGGCCGTCGGCGTGAGCGCGATGCAGCACGTCCAGCCGTCGGCCGCCAGAACGTCCAGGAGTCCGGCGAGGTCCAGGACCGGGGGAGCGGCACACCCGATGATGTGCACGACGCGATTCACGCCGTGACTCCCAGCCGCACGGCGAGCGCGCGCAGCGGACCGTCCATGTCGGATCGCCTCGTGCGACGCACGATGACCCGCATCGTCTCGGCCGCGAAGGGATGGCTCCGGGCTCGCTGCGGAGCGATGCGCTCGGAGGCGGCGAGCATGCGGATCGCGGCCCGGTCGGCGTCACGGTGTCCGAGACGGGCGCAGGCCCGGGCGGCGTCGAGGTAGAACATCGACTGCCGGTCGACACTGCCGATGGCGGCCGGATTGGTGCCGCGCACGATGCGGACGGCCTCCTCTGCGTCACCGGTATCGACGGCGATCGCCAGGCGCCAGAACCGCAGGTTCGTCGGCCCGAAATAGAGCCGCAGGACATCGGAGTCACCCGTACGGACGGCGAGCCGCTCGGCCTCCTCCAGGTGCGTGTCGCCCTCACCGCCACGGCGCAGCCCGTAGAGGGTCATCGCCGCCAGCAGGTGCAGATGCCCCGCCGTCTCGGTGGCGCCGAAGACGTCCAGATCACCCTCCACACTGCCCAGACCGCGCACCGCCAGCTTGTGCGCCCGCGCGAAGCCGCCACACCCCATCGCGGCCGCCGCGCGCGTCCGAAACGCCGCCGCCAGCATCACCGGATCACCCAGCTCCTCGGCCGCCTGCTGCGCGCGCTCACCCGCCAGATACGCCTCCGCGCGCTGCCCGACATCCCGCAGGATCCCACCGGCACGCGACGCACCGAGCACGGTCAACTTCAGCGCCGCCTCATACTCGACCGGATCGGAGGCCAGCACGGTCGTGGCATGCAGCTGCCGGGTGAACGGCCCCAGCCGCGCCGCCGCACCGGCATAGTCGGCCCGAACCCGCAGATCATCGAGGAGCTCGGCCTCCCGAGCCAGAACATGCAACGGAACCGGCGCCACCGTGGGCTCATCATCGAGATTGGTCTCGACGAGCGCGGCGAGAAGACCGTGGACACTCCCGGCGAGCGCCGCCTCCGCTCGCGTGGTCGGCTCCCCGGGACGGCCGGTGAGATCGGCGACCGTGCAGTTCAGCACGCGGGCGATGTCACCGAGGATGACCCGGTTGTCGGCACCACGCTCACCGCGTTCGATGCGACCCCACGTGGTATGCGCGATCCCCGCCTCCGCGGCCAGCTGCCGCACACTTCGTCCCGACAGCACACGGCGGGTGGCGATGCGCTGCCCGATGGTCTGACCGCCCACGTCCGGCTCCATGCTCCGAGGGTCGCTCCCAGCATAGACACGGTGGTGCCAGATGGCACCAGACGGTGAGTAACCGGTCATAGCGTCCTCGGTACGGCCGGGCGCAACGGAAGCCCGCCCGACCACCGTCGCCGAGGAGACCACGATGACGCACCACCTGCTGGTCGTTCACTACGAGGATCGCAGCGGCCGGCGCGTCCGTGTCGAGATCTGCTCGTGTGGCGGCCCGCACCCGTGCCCCGACGCCCGCGTTGAGGCCACATGCGCGCGGCGTGTGGCGATGACCGGTAGCGCGCGATGAGCGCCGTCGTCCCGCTCGGCACGATCCACTACGGTCACGGCCGGGTGCCCATCACCGTCCACGGTGTACGGGC
The DNA here is from genome assembly GCF_030269765.1 of Actinorhabdospora filicis. Classification (GTDB taxonomy): domain Bacteria; phylum Actinomycetota; class Actinomycetes; order Mycobacteriales; family Micromonosporaceae; genus Actinorhabdospora; species Actinorhabdospora filicis. The sequence continues at coordinate 734,862 of NZ_BSTX01000002.1, forward strand.
ACGTGGGCCGCAACTCGCCGAGCTGTATCTGGGGGATCGGCCCCTCGGTCGCGTCGGTGTCGGCGGTCATGCGACCCCGCGCGTGTGGAGTGTCCGTATCAACCGCTGCTACTACGATCCGCGTGTCCTGGCCGAGCTCGCCGAGGCGCTGATCTCCGGTCTGACGTTCCCCGGTGAGGAGTGAGCCGTGCTGCTCCTCGCCGCCGACCCCGAGCCGGTGTTCATGCGCGACGCCAGTGGTCTGCGCCCGGCGCTTCTGCTGCGCCACGATCCCGAGACCATCCAGATCTGGCCCGGAGACGAGCGCGTCCAGTCCGCTCGCGAGTTCCTGTGGCACCACGGCTGGCACAAGCTCGCCGACACCGGAAGCCGCAACGCCCTCAACCTCTACGCCTGGGGACTCATGATCGCAACCGGCACTGACGGCGGCCCGATCCTGCGCGCCCTGCGCCGCCCCGGCGGGGTGATCTGGGAAGGCGCCGTACCCCTCGCTGATGGGTGGCTCACCCCGAACCTCGCCCGCCCGGGGCGTCTCGTGCCGGTGTTCGCCGTCCCCGACTCCGAGACGGCCGCCACGCCGGGGCCTCTGGCCGAACGCGTCGACAAGGCCGTACGCGATCAGCAACTACTCGCAGCCCGCATCCCACTGAAGAGCGCGACCTGAGCGTCCGCGGTGGGTGCGGCCGTCACAGCAGCCCGATCACCAGCGCCATGGACAGGAACAGCACCAGCTGATACGCGCAATTGAGGACGGTCAGCCGCGCGGGCTTGAGCTCGAACGCATTGTGCTGCAGCAGAGTCGTCGCCGAAAACGCCAGCCACGCCACGCCCCCGACCAGCAGCGCCGGCCAGACCGAATCATCGTCGAGAGCCGCCGACGCGATCCCGTCCCCGACCGTGAGCCCCACGGCCGTGACGCCGTTGGCGATGAGGAGCTGGATCATGTTCCTCCTGCTGGCGCTCTTGGACTCCGCCGGAGTGATCCCGGTCAGCCGCCACCAGAGGGCCAGGAAGACCTTCCCGTACCAGACTCCCGCCACGGCCATGCCGACCACGATCGCGGGCACGGTGCCAAGCCAGTCGATCTTCATGACGCGGCTCCTCGCTCGTCGGGCGTCCGAGGCGATCCCGGGCGCATCCTCGCACTACTTGATAAAATCAACTGCGATGGAAAATATCAAGCACCCGCGCGTCCGTTCATACGGACAGTTCTGCGGCCTCTCCAGAGCCCTGGACGCCGTCGGCGACCGCTGGAACCTCCTGATCGCACGCGACCTGCTCGTCGGCCCCATGCGCTTCAACGAACTCAAGACCTCGCTGCACGGAGTCGCCACCAACCTCCTCACCGAGCGACTGCGAGCCCTGGAAGCCGCGGGCATCGTCGAACGACGACTCGGCGACACGGGCGTCCACTACGCCCTCACCCCCTGGGGCACCGGACTCCGCGAACCGATCGAGGCACTCGCCCGCTGGGGCACCCCGCTGATGATGACCGGCCGCGCCGGCGACGCCTTCGAACCACGCTGGCTGGCCGTCGCCCTGCCCGGACTCCTCCGAGGCGTGACCATGGACCCGCCGCTCGACATCGGCTTCGAAGTCGAAGGCGTCCTCACCACCGTCCGCATCGACGAAGACGGCCCACACGCCACGACCCAACCCGACCACCGGCCCGCCACGACCCTGACGGCCACCGCAGAGGTCGTCGTCGGACTCGCGGCTGGCGCACTGACCGTCGATCAGGCGCTCGCCGCAGGACACCTCGAAGGTGACCCCGCCGTACTGCGCAGAGCCTTCTCCGCGCGTGTCTAGATTCCCGTCAGATCCGACATCGGAGGGCACGGCGACATTGGACGGAGAGTTCGACCGAAGCCGTTCGCTGGAACAGCTCGATGGACGACGATGGAGGCAACCCGAACCCGAAGCAACGCGGCTGATCCGGGAAGCCCACCGGCGTCGCGTCATACCCATGAGGGAGCTGGCCATCGAGGACCTCCGGCTCCTCATCGGCCAGCGGATCGGGCTTGAGTTCGTGATCCCGGTGGCCCTGGAGCGGCTCCGGGATGATCCTCTGTCGGCAGGTGACCTCTACCCGGGTGACCTGCTGACGGCAGTGTTGCGCGTACTCGCCACGTTCTGGAAGGCCCAGCCCGCACTGGCGTGCCAGTTGCGTGAGATCCTCGCCGACGTCACCGATCGGCCGACGGAGATCGCCGATGCGATCGAGGCCTTCTCCACCGGGCGCTGACCTGGTTCGCGGACATCCCACTCGGCCCGTCGGCCCGCTCGATCATGGCGCAGATGCGGCCCGGCCTGTTCGCGGTCCTCGGCGAGGCCGCGCGGGACGCCGATGCGCTGCTGGCGACGAGGTCGTTCGCGGCGGGCGCGATTGGTGGCGGAGCAGGCGGGCTTCCCGTCAACGAGTAGGCGACGGTGGTGATCTCCCTACCGGGACATCACCTCATCTGAAGAGAAGATCTCCGGCAACAACGACGTGACCACCGACCGCACGGCGTCGTCCAGTTCACTACGACTCACCGCACGGGCACTTGTGGACATCCCGTGCCATCTGCGGGGTGTGCACTAGTAGTGGGTGGTCTCCGAGTTCCACCGGTCACTGGCCCTCTTCGTCACGTCACGCACATCCTGGACGAACAGCTGGAACAACAGCTGGGTCACAGCGGTGTCGTTTCCGACGGCCAGGCTGAAGTCCGCCCGGCTTTCGAGCTTCATTCCCACATACCCCGGTAGATTTCCCTCGGCGGCGGGGGCGGTCTGGAAGTGTTCTGGCGGCGCCTTGTGCCCGTAGATCTTTCGCAACGCTCCAGGAGTCCGCTCGGCGCTGCCTGCCGCGCCGGTCAATGCCATGAACCTTGGGCTGAAGAGCAATCGATGGGCACCGGGCTTGAGCGTGAACTCCAGGACACGGACATCGGGCCGACCGGCAGGGTCTCTCCGGCCGTTCCCTGGCGTCTGAAGATAGTAGGCATCATGATGGGTCTTGTAGTAGGAATAGCTCTGGTCCATGCCGCCGAGATGTCCGCTGATCGGCATCGTTCCGACCTGGGATTCATCCTCTCCGGCGGCAGCATGGAACTGCGGAGCGAGGCCTGCTTGACCTCCATGCTGCTGGATCCAGGCCTCTGTTCCCGCCAGTCTTCCCCTGCCGAGCCACTCCAGGATCTCGTTGGCCTCCAGAAGGGACATGGTCCTGAACACGCGGAGCTGGCGCTGGTCCGGTCCCAAGGTGGCCAGCTCTTGCAGGAGACCGCGTGCCACCTGGTGAAGAACGTGGTTGAGATCCCGCCCGCCGGCGGGATCGCTCGGGGCTACTGGAGCCCGATTCCCGGCCTCCTTCTGCCAGTAGCTCCGCTTCCAATGATCGTCGATGTTGCGCTGCACAGCCCTTGCCGTGATAGCCGACCCGGTCGTCGCTGGACCTGAAGAGGTACGCCCACTGTCGGTTCGGTGCTTGTGAGGTTCCAGGATCAATACTCCAGATCCCCGGGCTTGGCTCAGAAACTGCACAACCGAGGCATTTCCTGCACTGCGCTGCATCGCAAGCAAAGCCATGGGTGCTGCCTTGTCTGATCTCACAACAGGCTGAGCAGCGCGAATAGGGCGCGAGAGGTCAGCTGTCTCGGAGTCCAGCCCTCGGGGCATCCTGGGCATTCCACACCAGCCTTTCCGGAAAAATTTCACAAAGAACTTTGATATCACGACGGAAACTGCATCGGCGAAGCCGATTAGGCAGGCATCGGTGCCCAATCGGGAAGCGTGCCGTGAGACCCGACTTGGTCCTGTGAGGTAAGGCTTGTGGGTACGAAGCCGAGGTACCGACTTTTCTGAAGCTCCGCGATCCTCGCAAGCCCGTCTCCAGGCCGCCCGAAACACCGATCCGCGGCTAGGCGGCCGATGTAGTGAGGGTTGCGGAATCTTGGGAACTCAGTGCCTCCCGCAACCTCACAAAGCTCCACGGATGGGCCTTGGGCGAGTTCACGCGGAGGTGGTGGAGGTGGACCGCGATTCTGCGCGACGCTTGCGAACGACCCGCAGTGCCCTACATGGGAGTAGTGGTCGACCGGTCGTGGCTCCCGTGCTGATGAGGTCGAGCTCGTCGGTGAACGCCCCACCGCGTCCGTGGTGATGGCGCTGCTCGCGATCACCGTGTCGGCGGTCCTGGGACACCGGCACCGCACGGAGCGAAAGTGGGATTCCGCTCGATCAGAATGCCGCCTTCGGTCGGGCTGTCAGGAACCGTGGCGGCTCACGTGCATCGTCTCGGGACGCTTGCCGTGCTGCTCGCGATAGGCCGACATGATCTCGTCGGTCACGTCCTCTCCGCCGTGGAGACGGATCAGGCGGGGCACCAGCCAGTCGAGCTCGGCCGCCGCGAACTCCTGCTCGAAGAGCGGGTTGATCCCGGTCCGCGTCTCGTCGAGCACATGGGAGAGGGCGACCAGCCCGCCAGCGTTCGCCGCGTGGGGGCCGATCGAGAACGAGACGATCGAGTTCACCCCGTCCAGATGGACCCCCACCTCGACGGGGTGCGGGTAGGGGCCGGACGGCGTTCGCGCGACCACGAGGAAGCGCAGGGGAGTGGGCTTCTTGCCGGACATGCGGGCATTGAACCACCCGTCCCCAACTCGGTGAAGCTCCCGGTGTCCCAGGTGCCGCCTAGGGTCGCTCGCGTGGAGATCACTCATAAGATCGCGATCGTTGTTCTCACCGACGGGGGCGGGCGGGTGTTGATGCAGGAACGTGGGCACGACGCCTATGTGGAACCTGGCAGGTGGACGCCTCCCGGTGGGCATCTGGAGCCCGGGGAGGACGCGGTGACCGCCGCGCATCGTGAGTTGCTGGAGGAGACCGGGCTGACCGCTGATCTGGAGTTCGACCGGGTGGTGGAACAGGTCGGTGCCGACGGGGCCGGGGTCCGGTTTCACGTGTTCACCGGACGCACGGACGCTCGCCAGGAGGATGTCGTCCTGGGCGAGGGGCTGGCGATGCGGTTTCTCAGCCCCGACGAGATCGCCACGAAGGAGCTGGTGGGCAACGCGCACCTGCTCATGCGTCTGGGGTGACGGTACGGCTGGATCGCGGGTGGTGCGGAAGATACATCGGGAGCGGTGCGCATCAGACGTTGAATGCCGGTGAGCCGCGTCCATGTTCGCCACGTCGTGGCCGTCGGGCTGCCCTTTCGGGCAGCCGGGAGCACCAGTGCTTGTGACCGCGCGGCCTGGGACATATCCGACAGTGCGCTTCTATCGTGCCTTCATGGAACGCGCCCGCCGCCGTGCCGCGGCGTTAGACCCCCGACCGCGGGCCGGGGGCTCGTCCTCGGCCACGGGTGGGCTGGAGCAGCTCCAGCGCATGGCCGGGAACCGGGCCGTGGCGCGGTTGCTGAGCGTGCAGCGTGCCGATGGTGAGGTGGGGTGGTTCGAGCAGCGGCGCATCTGGGTGCATGAGGCCGTGGCCGCCCAGAACTGGGTGGGGTCGGATCCGCCCGGGGTGTACTGGGTGCTCAATGGCCTGGCGCTGGACGACATCGCCAAGGTGTTCGGGATGCTGACCGGGACCGAGCGCGGGCTGGTGGCCTCGCATCTGAACCGGGCCGACGGGTTGTTCGACCGGGCTCGGATCAGCATGGGGATTCGGCGCGGTGGGGACGCCGCGCAGCGGCAGGAGGCCGACGAGGTCCACTGGGCGATTCGCGTCGGGCGCTATCCGGCGGCCTTCGAGCGGCTGGGGAAGATGTCGGCGGCGCGGGCGGACGCCGTGCTGGCGACGCTGGACCGGACGCACCTGGAGCTGCTGACGGCGCACCGGACCGAGACGGGCCGTGCGACGAATGTCGAGCGGACGCAGCGGGCGGTGGCCGCCGCGCTCGGGGTTCGGTACGTCCCGGTGGAGGAGCGGATCGATGTGGACCTTGAGCTCGACGCCGAGGGCCTGCAGGGGCGCTTCACCAATCCGCGCGAGAGTCCCCGCTACATCGACAACGCCATGGTGGCGGTCGGGGTGAGCCCGATGTACGCCGACGGGATGCTCGTGTACATCGCGGGGATGGAGCTGCCGGTGCTGATCCCCGGCGACATCGTCCGCTCGGGCGGCGCTCCCAGCACGGCGGCGAGCCAGCAGGTGTACTCGTCCCGGGCGGAGGCGCAAGCCAAGGCGGGGGAGGGGCGGCACGCCTACTTCGAGGGAGCCGGTGGCGCGGTGATCGTGCCGACGGTGCTCTCGGCGGCGACGGCTCCCAAGGTCATGGCCACCTATCTGGTCGCGTTCAACCAGTGGCTCCATGACGTCCAGGAGACCCTGACGCTGATCGCGATCGGGCTGGCGGCCGAGCTCGTCGCGGGTGTGGCGGTGAGCGGGATCGCGAGGGGCGTCGGGAAGGTGCTGGACCGGCCGGTGCCCAAGGGCCGGTCGGCGTCCGGCGGGGATGTCATCGACCCGCCCCACGCGCGGCCGAACGTGCCGGCGACCGCGCGGGCGCGGGCGACGCCGGAGTTCCTGCGCAAGGTCGCCGAGAACCCGCACGACTACCTGGTCTACCGCACCCCTGACCCGGACGTGGTCGCCAACCAGCCGCTGACGCACACCGGGGAGAACACCCCGAAGAGCGAGTTCGCTAAGAAAGGCGTCCACTTCGCTCGCGGCGATGACGTCCGCGGTTACGGCGAGTACTGCGTCACCGTCCACGAGGATCAGGTCGACGTCGCCCAGAACCGGGCCGATCCCACCGAGTACATCAGCGCCGAGGACATCCCCGTCGGCACCGGTCAATGGCATACCTGGCAGGAGTACCAGGCCGCCCGTGCCGCGGCGAAACCGAAGTGACCGCCGGGGGACCACGGGGCCCGGTGGCGGCGATCACCAGGCCTTGACCTCAACCGCGGTTCGGCTCCTAGCGTCGGTCGGGGCGAGAGGAGATCCACCATGACGATCCTGGTCACCGGCGCCACGGGCAACACTGGACGACACGTCGTATCCGAGCTGCTCAAGCGTGGACGGTCAGTCCGCGCGCTCACTCGTGATCCCGCCAAGGCCGTCGTCCCGGCTGGGGCGGAGGTCGTCGGCGGCGACCACAATGCCCCTTCGACCCTCGACGCGGCGCTCGACGGTGTCACCGGCCTGCACATCACGGTCACCAAGGGCGTCGCGGAGTCCGGGCCCGCGCTGGTGAGGCGGGCGGTGGCCGCGGGCGTCGAGCGGATCACGATCCTGTGGGGCGGGTATGTCGGACCGGCCGAGCAGGCGGTGGCGGAGTCGGGTGTGGAGTGGACGCGGCTGGAGCCCGAGGAGTTCATGTCCAACGCGCTCGACTGGCGCGCCGACATCGCCGGGGGTGTGGTGCGGGCGCCGTTCGCGAGCGTCCGCAGTGCGGTGGTGCACGAGGGCGACATCGGTGAGATCGCGGCCGTCGCGCTGACCGAGGACGGCCATGATGGGCTCGCCTATTCCATCAACGGCCCGGAGCCGCTGACCGCGCCCGAGCGGGCCGCCATCCTGGCAGGGGCGCTCGGGCGCGAGCTGCGCTACGTGGAGACCACGCGCCAGGACGCGCTCGACAGGCTGCTGGCGCAGGGTGTGTCGCAGGCCGACGCGGACTACGTCGTCGGCTGGCATGAGTCACCGCCGGTCAGCGCGTACACGCCCAATGACATCATCGCCACGGTGCTCGGGCGGGCGCCGCGGACCTTCGCGCAGTGGGCGGCGGAGAACGCCGGGCGCTTCTAGGCCGGGGTGTCCTCGCCGTTCTCGCGGGTGGCGTAGACCTGGCGCCAGTGCTGGACGGAGTGGACCAGGTCGTCGATGACGTGGTGGAGGAACCGGCTCATGGTCTCCAGGCGGGCGCCGGCGGGGGTGGTGGGGCCGAGTTTCTCGGCGCCGGACGCGCAGGCCTCGGCGATCCGGGTCTGGACGCGGGCGCTGGCCATGATGGACAGGAACGCCACGTCGTCGTCGACGGAGTAGCGCTCGACGCGTCCGCGGGGGTCGCGGCCGCGGGTGATGAGCGCCTGGCTCTCCAGGTAGCCGACGGCCTTGGAGATGGAGGCGGGGCTGACGCGCAGGCGCCGCACGAGTTCGGCGGAGGTGAGGCTGCCGCTGTCGGTGGTGAACAGGGCGGCCAGGACGCGGGCCATCATCGGCGGGAGCCCGGCCTGGATCATCAGCTCGGTGCTCTGGGCGTCGACTTCGTCGATGAGCCGTGGATCGCGCTCGCCGGGGTCGGGTCCGGGCGGTGCCGGTGGGGTGGGTTTGGGGCGGCGGGCGGGTTGCGCTCCGGCGCGGTGGGCGGCCTCGGCGTGGTAGCCGCGTGCTCCGCCGTTGCGCGTGATCTCGCGGGTGACGGTGGAGGTGGGGCGTCCGATGCGGCGGCCGATGGCGGCGTAGGTCGAGCCGTCGCGCAGGCCCTCGGCGATGCGCCGCCGGTCCTGGAGCGTGAGTCTGTCACCGGCCATGGGCGTCCTTCGCGTTCGGGGGCGGGGATCAGTCTACGCAACGGGTATTGCGTTAACTCGCAGGCCTCGCGCAATGATTCATGCCTATCTACCTGCATGGATGTTGTTGCTTCGCGGTTCTGTGATTGACGACGTCGTGTACGCAACGTAATTTTCACCTCCTCGCGAAGCTTCTCGGGCCGCATCGGCACCCGCCCGCGCGACTCCACATCCCCGCAGAGGAAGTGACATCCCCATGACCGTCGACATCGGTCGATCGGCGATCACCGCGACCGCGGTGCGCAAGGCGTACGGCGGCCACGTCGTGCTGGACGGCATCGACCTCGACATCCCGCGAGGGTCCGTCTTCGCCCTGCTCGGCCCCAACGGCGCCGGTAAGACCACCGTGGTGCAGATCCTGTCGACCCTCATCCGCGCCGACGCCGGCCGGATGCGTGTCGCCGGTCACGACGTCGCCGCAGAGCCGGACGCCGTGCGGGCCGCGATCGGCGTCACCGGCCAGTTCTCGGCCGTCGACGGGTTCCTCACCGGCGAGGAGAACCTGCTGCTGATGGCCGACCTCAACCGCCTGCCCCGCGCGCTGCGGCGGGCGAGCGCGGCCGATCTGCTGCGGCGCTTCGACCTGACCGAGGCCGCCCGCAAGCCCGCCGCGACGTACTCCGGCGGGATGCGCCGCCGCCTGGACCTGGCGATGACGCTGGTCGGCCGGCCGCGGGTGATCTTCCTCGACGAGCCGACCACCGGGCTGGACCCGCGCAGCAGGCGGACCATGTGGGACATCATCCGCGGCCTGGTCGCCGATGAGGGCGTGACGATCTTCCTCACCACCCAGTACCTGGAGGAGGCCGACCGGCTCGCCGATCGCATCGCCGTCCTGCACGAGGGGAGGCTGGTCGCCGAGGGCTCGCCGGGCGAGCTGAAGCGGCGGGTCGGCGCGGGGCACATCAGCCTGCGGTTCGCCGACCGGCCGGGCTACGAGCGCGCCGCCGGGCTGCTGGACGCCGTCTCCCGCGATGACGAGGCGTACACCCTGCAGGTCCCCGGCGGTGATGTCGCGTCGCTGCGCGCGCTGCTGGACCGCGTGGAGCGCGCCGCGCTCACGGTCGAGGAGCTCCAGGTCCGCACCCCCGATCTCGATGACGTCTTCTTCGCCCTGACCGGCGATGTCACAGAACAGGAAACCGCCCGATGAGCACCGTCTCCATCAGCGCCGCCGACGCCTTCGCCGACTCGGTGACGATGCTGCGCCGCCAGTTGCGGCACATGCTGCGCTATCCGGCGCTCATCCTGACCGCCGCCGGGGTCCCGGTGGCCATCTTGCTGCTGTTCGTCTACGTCCTCGGCGGTGCGCTCGGTGCGGCCTCGGGCGGCCGGGACGCCTATGTGGACTACGTCGTCCCGGGCGTCATCCTCATGACGGCGGCCACCGCGGCGCAGGGGACGGCGATCTCGGTGGCCATCGACATGACCGAGGGCATCGTCGCGCGGTTTCGGACCATGGCCATCGCCCGCGTCTCGGTGCTGACCGGGCACGTGCTGGGCAGCCTGATCCAGACGATGCTGAGCATCGCCGCCGTCACCGGTGTGGCGCTGCTTATCGGGTTCGGCCCGAGTGCGAACGCCGGTGAATGGCTGGGCGCGATCGGTGTCCTGGTGATGATCATCCTCGCGCTGACCTGGCTGGCGGTCGCGCTGGCCATGGCCGCCAAGAGCGTGGCCACGGCGAGCAACATGCTGACGCCGCTGATGATCCTGCCGATGATGGGCAGCGGGTTCGTGCCCACCGAATCGATGCCCACCGGCCTGAGGTGGTTCGCCGAGTACCAGCCGTTCACCCCGTTCATCGAGACCTTGCGGGGGCTGCTGATGGGGACCCCCATCGGCGACAGCGCGCTGTGGGCCGCCGGGTGGTGCGCCCTGATCACGCTGGGCGGCTTTCTGTGGGCCAAGCGGCTCTACAACCGCGAACCCGCGAAGTGAGTCACCCGGCCCGGGTGGCGTCGTCGCCCGGGGCCGTGGTGTGCAGGAGCTCGCGGACCTGCGCGGCGGCGCGCAGGATGCTCTCGCTGATGTGGTCGCTGAAGCGGGCCATGTTCTCCAGGCGGACGCCCGCCGGTGTGTCGCGGCCCAGGACGGCGGTGCCCTGGCGGGCGACCTCGGCGACGTGGACCATGGCGCGGGCACTGTCGATGGTGGACTCGTACCAGACGTCGCCGTCGACGAAGTAGCGGTCGCGGCGGCCGTCGTGGCGCTCGCGGCGGATGAGGCCCTGGCTCTCCAGGGACGCGATGGCCTTGGAGACGGTCGCGGGGCTGACGCCGAGGCGGGCGATGAGCTCGGCGGCGGTGACGCTGCCGGTGTCGGCGATGAGCAGGAACGTCAGGACGCGGGCCGTCATGCGCGGCATGCCCCGGCTCATCAGGAGATCGGTGAAGGTCTCCTCGTAGGCGCGGACGGCCGCCTCGTCGCGCCCGAATCCCGGCCCGGGCGTGCCCTGCCGCCGCAGGGTGGTGCGCTTGGGCTGGCGGGCGCGGCGCTCGGTGGCCAGGTGCGCCAGGTCGGCGCGGTAGTCGTTGGGGCCGCCATTGCGCATCACCTCGCGCGTGACCGTCGAGGTGGGACGGTCGAGGCGCCGGGCGATCTCGGCGTAGGCGAGCCCGTCGGCCAGCCCCCGTGCGATCCGCGCCCGCTCCTGCGGGGTCAGCCTGCTACCCGACACCATCGCCTCCTCTGTGTTGATCCACGGCCGCCATCGTAGCGTTCGAAACAGAACCAACGCAACGGTGTGGTGCGTCCATTGCGTTAGATTTCCATCCGTCGCAATGAAATCAAGACGTTCACCTGGGTAAACGCTGGAATCAAGATCCGGCGTGATTGTGGCACCCGCGAACGCAACGTAGCGTTTCTTGCATCGGAAACAACGAACGCAGGAGCGCATCATGCAGAAGTTCACCGCGACGACCCCGATCACCGCCATCATCGACGTCCCCGCCGGACGCGTCCAGGTCATCGCCGCCGACCGGACCGACGCCACCGTCGAGGTCCGGCCCGCCAAGGCCTCCAGGGCCCGCGACGTGAGAGCCGCCGAGCAGACCACCGTCGACTACGGCGACGGCCGATTGCGCGTCACCACCACCCTGGACGGCGGCCGCATCCTCGGCCCCTCCGGCTGCGTCGAAATCACCGTCCAGGTCCCCACCGGCTCCCACGTCACCGTGACATCCGCCGGCGCCGAATTCCGGGGCATCGGACGCCTCGGCCGCGTCGACTGCGACGGCGTATGCGGCACGGTGAAGATCGACGAGGCCGAAGACGTCCGCCTCAGCGTCCTCGGCGGCGACGTCACCGTCGGACGCCTCACCGGCCCCGCCGAGATCACCACCCAGCACGGCGACGTCCGCGTCATCTCCGCCGACACCGGCACCCTCACCTTGAGCACCCTCATGGGCGACGTGACCGTCGATACCGCACCCGGCGTCTCGGCCACCCTCGACGCCTCCACCGGCCACGGCCGCATCCGCAACGCCCTCAAGAACACCGAAGGCACCCGGGCCGTCCTGGCCATCCGCGCCACCACCGGACACGGCCACATCACCGCCCGCGGCCACTGACCACCCCACAGAAACAAGGAGACCCCGCCATGAACGGCTTCACCCGCAAAGGACTCGCGCGCCTCCACGACGTCCTCGCCCGCCACGTCGACTCCGGCAAGATCCCCGGCCTCGTCGCCCTCGTCGCCCGCGACGGACAGACCCACGTCGACGCCATCGGCACCATGCGCCACGACGGCGGACCGCCCATGCGCCGCGACACCATCTTCCGCATGGCCTCCACCACCAAACCGGTCGCCGCCTCGGCCGCCATGGTCCTGCTCGACGAGTGCCGCATGCGCCTGGACGACCCCATCGACCAGTGGATCCCCGAACTCGCCGACCGGCGGGTCCTCAAGCGCCCTGACGCGCCCCTGGACGAGACCGTGCCGGCGTTCCGGCCGATCAGCGTCCGCGACGTCATGACCTCGACGCTGGGACTCGGCCTGGACATGACCGCCCGGACCGCGCCGATGATGAGCGCCTTCTTCGAGCGCGGCGTCTACGGCCAGGCCGACGGATGGATGCTGCCCGAGCCCGGGCCCGACGAGTGGCTGCGCCGCCTGGGCACCCTCCCGCTGATGTACCAGCCCGGCGAGCGGTGGCTGTACAACCTCGGCGACGACCTGCTCGGCGTCCTGGTCGCCAGGGTCACCGGCCGCCCGTACGAGGACTTCCTGCGCGAGCGGATCCTGGACCCGCTCGGCATGGACGACACCGGCTTCCACGTGCCGCACGACAAGATCGACCGGTTCCCGCCCCTGTACGCCCCGCACCCCGAGACCGGCGAGTTCCTCGTGGAGGACCCCGCCGAGGGCGGCCACCACGCCAAGCCACCGGCGTTCCCCTCGTGCGGCGGGGGCCTGGACTCCACCGTGGACGACTACCACGCCTACTTCCAGATGCTCCTGAACGGCGGAAAGCACGCCGGTGAGCGCGTCCTGTCCGCCCCGGCCGTCGAGCTGATGACCACCAACCGGCTGACCCCAGGACAGCAGGCCGCCCGCGACGCCTGGGCCGAGCAGGTCGGGCACCTCGCCTACGGCATCGGCGGGCAGGGCGGCTGGGGCTTCGGGATGACAGTGCGCGTCCACCGCACCGACTACGCGCCCCTGGGCCAGTTCGGGTGGGACGGCGGCGCCGGCACCAGCGTCTACGCCGACCCGGGCAGCGGGCTCATCGGCGTCCTGTGCACCCAGGTCGGGATGTCCACCCCGGACTCCGCACGCGTCATCCACGACTTCTGGACCGCCGCCTACCAGGCCATCGAGGACTGACACCGGGAACGCAGAGCGGCCATCGATGCGATGGCCGCTCTTCCGGCCGGTGGGCGCGCGAGAGGGGACGGGCCCGGTCACACCGACGCGAGGAAGGCCTTCACCCGCTCCATCAGCAGCGCCGCCGCCTCCGGGTCGTGGGCGCCGAGGGAGGAATCGGCGAAGAGGTGCTGGTCGCCGGGGTAGACGAAGAGCTCGGCCCCGGGCACGGTGTCGGCCAGCTCGCGGGCGGCCGGCAGGTCCTCGTCGAAGAACTCATCGCCCTCCTTGCCGTGGATCTGCACCGGCACACCCTCCGGCCAGGCCTCCCCGAACTCCGTGAACGGGATGCAGGAGTACATCAGCAGCGCACCCCGCGCGCCCGGACGGGTCTGCGCCAGCCTCTGCGCGGTCATCACGCCGAAGGAGAACCCGGCGTAGACGAGGCCGGGCGCGAGCCCGTCGGCCACGGCGGCGGCGCGCTCGCCGAGGGCGTCGAAGCCCGTCTCGCGGGCGAAGGCGAAGCCCTCCTCGATGCTGCCGAAGGTGCGCCCGTCGAACAGGTCGGGGGTGTGGACGACGTGTCCGGCCCCGCGCAGGTCCTCGGCGAAGGCGCGCACGCCGTCGGTGAGGCCCTGGATGTGGTGGTACAGCAGTACTTCGGCCATGTCGGCGGTCTCCCTCAGTCGAATGATCCAGCATTCCGGATCATTCGAGGATGCTAGTCTGTTCCATCATGACCGACAACCCGCCCGGCTATGAACTGGCCGACAGAATGGCCCTGACCGAGCCCGGGCAGGTCAAGGCCATCGGCCACCCCCTGCGCACCACGATCCTGCAGCTCCTGCACGAGCGGGCCGCGACCGTCACCGAGCTGGCAGGCGCGGTCGGACGCCCCAAGAGCACCGTCGCCCACCACGTCGACGTGCTCGCCCGCAACGGCCTGCTCCAGGTGGTCGCCACCCGCAAGGTCCGGGCGATCGAGGAGCGCTTCTACGGGCGGACCGCGCGCCTGTTCTACGTCGCCGCCGAGCCCTCACCCGCCGGTGGCGAGGCGACCGGCGACTTCAACGACTTCGAAGTGGCCGCGCGCGAGTCGGCGCCGGCGTTCGCCGAGGGCGAGCTGTGGGGCTTCATCCGCCACGCGCGCATCTCTCGCGATCAGGCCTCGGAGTTCTGGGCCCGCATGGCCGAGCTCGTCGGCGCCTTCGACCGGCTGCCCAGGTCGGGGGAGACCACGTACGGGTTCGCCATCGGCATCTATCCCACCGACCACCCCGCGCTGCCTCCGGCGGAGTTAGGCGTTGAAGGTGACGTAGGAGTCGGAGACCCAGCCGCCCTCGACGCGGTCCCAGAGGTTGTTGCCGCGGATCTCGGTGCCCTCGGCCTGCTCCAGCACATTGATCGGGGTGTCGCGCTGGGGGAAGCCGCCGATGACGTCGTGCTCGGTGCCCGGACCTGAGCGCAGCCGCAGCTGGGTGCCGTTGGTGTGCGCGGGCCCGGTCTTGGGACCCGGACCGGGGCCGGGCGGCGTGGGCGGGATCGGCACCGCCGGGGTCGTCGGGATCGTGGTCCCGAAGGACTTGACTCCACCCGGACCGTCGAAGAGCACCCAGAACGGCGTGACGCCGGCGTAGGGCGCGCCGAACCGCGTCCCGGTCGCCTCCAGGCGCGACAGCGGAATCGTGAGCGGCTGGATGAACAGGCCGCCGGTGTTGCCGGGGCAGAACTTGACGTTGTCCTCGACCTTGAAGGTCAGCTTCGGCTCGATGGTGACGTCGGTGGTGGCGCCGAACGGGGTGGCGTGGTTGGTGATGACCAGCTCGCCCCAGGCGTTGCGGGTGTCGGCGGCCGGGTCGATACCGCCGGCGAGGAGCCCCGGGATCGACAGCGGGTTCTCGAACCGCATCTTGTCGGAGCTGAAGTTGAGCGTGCTCCACACCGTTCCCGGCGCCACCAGGTCCGACAGGGGGACGGTCACCGGCGTGTTGGCCGGGAACGCGCGCGGCGACTTGCGCAGTGCCTCGGCGGCGAGGTTGACCAGCACGTCCTGGGTGCTGCGCGTCTTGGGGTGGCGGCTGAAGCCGCCCACGATCTGCCCGCCGGGGGTGTCGAACTGGCGCAGCGGCCGGGGTACCCCCAGCACGCGGGAGAGATAGTCGCTCCACACGCTCTCGGTCTCCGAACCGAACTGGGAGGCGACGGCGGGCAGGAACTTGTCCACCACCAGGTCGTGGACGAGGTCGGCCTCGATCTTGCTGCCGAAGGGGCTGCACGCGGTGCCCACCAGCGGCAGGCTCGGCGGCTTCTTCCCCGTCCCGGCGTCGGGTCCGTCCCGCTGGACGGTGTCCTCGTCACCGGCCGCCGTGTGGCACGGGCACTGCGCGGCGGGGATGTCGCCGCAGCGCTGCAGGACCGGTCCCACCCGCCGGTCGGCCAGCAGCGCGGCCACGGCGGCGTTGCCCGCCGTCCGCTGAAGCTCCAGTAGTGCCGCGGCGCCGACGAGACGTCCCTGAGGTGATGGCGCGCCCGCCCGGACCGCGCTGAGAAGCTGACCTCGCGGTTCTCGGTGGGCGTGCTGGGCGCGCATCGGCGGCTCCCGGTGGATACATCGTTCCCAACCACCATATGTCAGCGTCAGGTGGGCGGGCTGCCCGAAAGTGCAGGTGGACAGGCAGGTAGGAGCCTGGCCTGCGGTGATGGGCCGATAGTGCACGGCCGCCTTCACCCCTAAGCACAAAAAAGGCCCGTTTTTTGACACCGAACAGAGGCACAGTTCGGGCACACACCCGGCACAGTCGGCGTTCGCGCAGGTCAGCGGGTTTCGGCTCGGGTCGCCGCGTCGTGGGATTAGGCGATTCTGATGCCGAGCTGCGCGCCCAGCTCCCGAAAGCCCAGGGCGAGCGCTACTCGCCTGGACGCCGCCCGCCGGTGGGAAGGAGACCGGCACCGAGGCCGGCTCCTCCCACAACCCGCGAGTTCGGGCGAGCGGGGGATCGCTCGACATGACCGGAGCCTGCCAGCCCGGGACTGGCATGGCCGCGGAGTATCGGCCGCCGTTCGTGCGGAGCGGTGATGCTCAGTTCACGTCGGTGAGGTGCCGGATGGTGAACGGCTCGGCGAGCAGCCGGTCCAGGACCTCGGCGACGTGCTTGAAGTGGGGGGTCTGGAAGTGCAGGTCGAGGGCGTCCTGGCTCGTCCACTCCTCGATGATGACCATCCGGGAGGGCTCGTTGGGGTCGGTGTAGGGC
The DNA here is from genome assembly GCF_030269765.1 of Actinorhabdospora filicis. GTDB lineage: Bacteria > Actinomycetota > Actinomycetes > Mycobacteriales > Micromonosporaceae > Actinorhabdospora > Actinorhabdospora filicis. Next base: position 751,424 of record NZ_BSTX01000002.1, read on the forward strand.
TGGTAGGCCAGGCAGCCGGGTTCGTCGATCGAGGGTTCGATCATGGCTTCCAGGGCGGTGCGCAGGTCGTCTTCGCGGCCGGTCTTGGCGGTGAATCCGGCGATGATGGTGAGGGACATGGTGGCTCCTTAAGCGTTGTCGTCGACGGTGGTGCCCTGGATGAGCCAGGTGGGGCCCTCGGCGAAGTCCTCGATGATGGCGAAGAACTTGGCGAAGTAGGGGCCCTCGCAGTGCAGGTCGAAGGCGGCCTTGTCGGTGTAGGCCTCGTTGAGGTAGAAGCGGTTGGGGTTGTCGGCGTCGGTGATCAGCTCGAAGCGCAGGGTGCCGGGCTCCCCGGCGTGGGAGTCGCGGCCGTCCTCCAGCGCGGCGGCGATGAACTCGTCGCGGCGGTCGGCGGGGACGTCGAAGCTGACGGCGATGTGGTACATGTTTTTTCTCCTTGTTCGGGCTCGTCACTGATCTTGCCGTCGGCGCCGGAACCCGGGCAGGGCTGCGCTTTCCCCTGGTATCGGCCAGCCTGGTTCTGTCAGAACCCCCCAGTACGATCTTGGGATGGACGGTAGAGCCGAGCTGGGCGAGTACCTGCGATCCCGGCGGGCCCGGATCAAGCCCGAGGACGCGGGGTTGCAGCGTTATGGCGAGCGGCGCCGGGTGCCGGGGCTGCGTCGTGAGGAGCTGGCCCAGCTGGCGGGCGTGAGCGTGGATTACTACGTCCGCTTCGAGCAGGGCAAGGGCGACGGTGTCTCCGACGCGATCATCGACGCGGTCGCCGGTGCCCTGAAACTGAGCGAGGCCGAGACCGCGCACCTGCACAATCTGGCCCGGGCGGTCAATCCGCGGCATGTCGCGGTGCCCGGACGGCAGGAGCTGCGTCCCGGGCAGCGGCAGCTGCTGGACGCGATGGGCGACAGTCCCGCCTATCTCGTGGGCCGCCGGACGGACATGCTCGCCTGGAATCCGCTCTACGCCGAGTTGCTCGGGGCCGGCTCACTCCACGAGGCGGGGCTGCGGGGACGGCAGAACACCGCGTGGCTGGTCTTCTGCGACGAGGAGGTGCGCGGCCGGTATGTCAACTGGGAGACCAAGGCGCAGAACGTGGTCGCCTACCTGCGCATGGACCACGGCCGGCACCCGGGTGATCCGGCCTTCGCCGCGCTGATCGAGGAGCTGACCGAGCGCAGCGCGGACTTCCGGCGGCTGTGGGCCGGATACGAGGTGGCCGACCGGACCCACGGCGGCTACCGGATGCGTCATCCGGTCGTCGGTGAGTTCACGGTCGGCTTCGAGAGTTTCCGGGCCAGCAACGATGTCAGCCTGATCGCCTACACCGCCGAGCCGGGCACCGCCTCCGCCGATGCCTTGCGGCACCTGACGAAGCTGGTGCGCGAGGCCGCGTAGCCATCGGTGGGACCGGTCACCCGTGGTGCTCGAAGAAGGGTCACTGCAGGCCCTCGCGGACCGAGGTGATGCGGCCGGTGTTGAAACCGAGCCAGTGCATGCGCCCGGCGTGCCGGGCGTGCTCGACCTTGAGGCAGCGGTCCATGACGACGTCGAGCCCGCCGTCGTGGGCGATGCGCGCGCCCTGCTCGCTGATCACCCCGAACTGGCACCACAGGCCGCCCGCGGCGATCTCCACGGCCTCGCGGGCGATGCCGGGCAGGGCGTCGGGATGACGGAAGACGTTGACCAGGTCGACGGCGACGGGCACGTCCAGCAGGCTCGGATAGGAGGTCTCGCCGAGGATCTCGCTCGCGCGGGGGTTGACGGGGATGACCCGGTAGCTGTGCCGCTGGAGGTAGTAGCCGACGAAATGGCTGGCGCGCAGCTCATCGCCCGACAGCCCGACGATCGCGATCGTCCGGGCGGTGCGCAGGATCCGCCGGATCGCCGTGGCGTCCTGGTAGCGCGAGAGCCCGCTCATGCCGCCCCACCCCGCCCGGCGGCGACCTTGGCCAGTCCCTGCTCCAGGTCCCAGATGAGGTCCTCGGCCGATTCCAGCCCGACCGACAGGCGCACCGATCCGGGCGCGACACCGGCGGCGCGCAGCTCGTCGTCGCCGAGCTGGCGGTGGGTGGTGCTGGCCGGGTGGATGATCAGGCTCTTGGCGTCGCCGACGTTGGCCAGATGGGACCAGAGGGTGACGCCCCGGATGAGGTCCTGGCCGCCGTCGCGGCCACCGGCGCACTCGAAGGAGAACACCGCGCCCGCCCCCAGCGGCAGATACTTCTCCACCAGCGCCTTGTACCGGCTTCCGGCCAGCCCCGGATAGGTCACCCGGGAGGCCAGGTCGTGGGCGTCGAGGAAGGCCGCGACCGTCGCGGCGTTCTCCACGTGGCGTCGCATCCGCAGCGACAGCGTCTCCAGGCCCTGCAGGAAAAGGAACGCGTTGAACGGCGAGAGCGCGCCGCCGAGATCGCGGAGGGTCTCCGCGCGCAGCTTCATCAGATAGCCGTAGGTTCCGAAGGTCTCATGGAAGCGCAGCCCGTGATAGGCCGCCGAGGGCTCGGCGATCACCGGGAAGCGCCCGTTGGACCAGTCGAAGGTCCCCGACTCCACCACCACACCGCCGATGCTGGTGCCGTGCCCGCCGATGAACTTGGTCGCCGAGTGCACCACGATGTCGGCGCCCCACTCGATCGGGCGGCACAGGTACGGGGTGGCGAAGGTGTTGTCCACGATCAGCGGCAGTCCGTGCTCGTGCGCGACGGCCGCGACCGCCTCGATGTCGAGGACGTTGCCCGAGGGGTTGCCGATCGTCTCGGCGAAGAACGCCTTGGTGTCCGGGCGCACCGCCTCCCGCCACGCCTCGACGTCGTCGGGATTCACCCAGGTCAGCGTCACGCTCATCTTGCCCAGCAGGTGCTTGAGCTGATTGACCGTCCCGCCGTAGACCGCCGCCGAGGCCACCACGTGGTCGCCGGGCCGCAGCAGCGTGAACAGCGCGGCGGCCTGCGCGGCGATGCCGCTGGCGAAGGCGACGGCACCGCACCCGCCCTCCAGGCTGGCCACCCGTTCTTCGAAGACCGCCACGGTCGGGTTCATGATCCGCGAGTAGGTATTGCCGTACTCCTGGAGGTTGAAGTAGGCCGCGGCCGACTCGGGGTCCTCGAACACGTAACTGCTGGTCTGGAAGATCGGCACCGCGCGGGCCCCGGTGTTGGGATCGGGCCGCTGACCGGCGTGGAGCTGCCGGGTGTCGAACCCGAACACGTGCTCCCCTGCATCGGACACGGGGTCCTCCTTGACGCTCATGCCGCCAGGAAGCGGCGGACGATCGGTGTCTGCCGCGGCTCTTCCAGCAGGAAGCAGTCGTGGCCGTAGGGCGCCTCGATCAGGTGGTACTCGACCGTCTTGCCACGAGCGCGCAGGGCCGCGGCGATCTCCTCGGAGGCCGAGGGCGGGTACAGCCAGTCGGAGCTGAAGGCGATCAGCAGCGTGCGGGCGGCGACGGCGTCCAGCGCGCGGGACAGCGACCCGCCGCCGTGCTGGCGGGCCAGGTCGAAATAGGTCAGCGCCCGCGAGGTGTACAGGTAGGTATTGGCATCGAAGCGCCGCACGAACGTCGCGGCCTGATGCCGCAGATAGCTCTCCACCTCGAACTCCGGCTCGGTGAGCGTGTAGCCGATGTCGGGGGCGTCCTGCAGCCGCCGCGCGAACCGGTCCTCCAGCGCGGGCGCCGACAGATACGTGATGTGACCGACCATCCGCGCCACACCCATCCCGGCCTCCGGCTCGCGGCCCGTCCCGTAGTAGTGCCCGTCCTGCCAGGCCGGATCGCGCATGATCGCCTCCCGCGCGATCGCGTTCCAGGCCACCCCTTGCGGATGCAGCGCGTGGGTACTGGCGATCGCCACCACCGCGTCCACCCGCTCGGGATAGAGCACCGCCCACTCCAGCGCCTGCATCCCGCCCAGGGAGCCACCGGCGACCGCCGCCAGCCGCTCGATCCCGAGCTCGGCGAGGAACGCCCGCTGCGCGCGGACCATGTCGGCCACCGTGATCACCGGGAAGCCCGAGCCGTAGGGCCTGCCCGTGGCCGGATCGGCCGAGGACGGGCCGGTCGTCCCGCGGCAGCCGCCGAGCACGTTGGTGCACACCACGAAGAACCGGTCGGTGTCGAAGGCCTTGCCGGGGCCGATCATCCCGTCCCACCAGCCGAGCCCCCGTCCGCGCTTGCCGTCACGGCTCTCGGCGGCGAAACCGTCGCGGGTGCCCGCCTCCAGCGGGCTCACCGCGATCCCGGCGGCGTGGGCGTCGCCGCTGAGCGCGTGGCAGACCAGGACGACGTTGTCGCGCTCCGGGGACAGCTCGCCGTAGGTCTCATAGGCCACCCGCACCGGGCCCAGCTCGCGGCCGCAGTCGAGTCTCAGGGGGCCGGGCAGGTCGAGGAAGCGCGTCTCGACCTCGCCGATGGACCCGGTGGGCTGCTGTTCGGTCGCGGTCATGGCTGGTCCTCGGGGGGAGGCGTCCGGTAAAGTCGGCTTCTCAGGTAGGAATTATAGGAGATATCGAGAGGGGAGTGCGGACATGACCACCACCGCCGACAACGGGGTCAACGTCCAGGCGCTACTGGAGGCCCGCGACGTCCTCAAGGGAGCGCCCGAGGCCGCCCAGTTCACCTGGCGCGCCACGTCCACATGGGAGGCCGGCGTCCACAGCACCACCCGCATCCAGAACTTCTTCGGACTCGGCCAGGAGCAGGCCCACAAGACCGAGGCCGTCTTCGACGCCGACCACCCCGAGGTCTTCGCCGCCGCCGACAACGGGATCACCCCCATCGAGTACCTCCTCGTCGGCCTCGCCGGCTGCCTGACCGCCGGGATCGCCTCGGTCGCCCAGAACCGCGGCATCCAGCTGCGCTCGGTGCGGGCGACCGTCGAGGGCGACCACGACATCCGCGGCATCCTCGGCGCCGACCCCGACGTCCGCAACGGCTTCAACGACATCAGGGTCACCTTCACCGTCGACGCCGACGCCTCCAAAGAGGACATCGAGGCCCTGGTCGCCCAGTCGCAGAAGCGCTCGGCGGTCTTCGACGCCCTCACCAACCCCACCAACGTCGCCGTCGAAGTCGCCTGAGGAGCCCGGCCATCGAGCACGTCACCACCCTCGTCATCGGCGCCGGACACGCGGGGCTGGCCGCCGGGCACTTCCTGAGCGAGCGCTCGATCGACCACGTCGTGCTCGAACGCGGCCGGGTGGCCAACTCCTGGCGCCGCGAGCGCTGGGACTCCCTGCGCCTGCTCACCCCCAACTGGCAGACCCGCCTGCCCGGAGCCCACTACGCCGGTCCCGACCCCGACGGGTACATGACCAGGGACGACGTCGTCGCCTTCATCGACGGCTATGCCGCCGCCTCGCGCTCACCCGTCCGCACCGGCACCGAGGTCACGTCGGTGCGGACGGCCGACGGCGGCTACCACGTCACCACGGGCGACGGCGTTATCGCCTGCCACACCCTCGTCCTCGCCAGCGGCGCCTGCAACCTGCCCTCGGTGCCCGCCCTGCGCGAGGCCGTCCCCGCGAGCATCGAGCAGCTCACACCTTTCGACTACCGCGACCCCGCGCGGCTGCCCGACGGGGGCGTCCTGGTCGTGGGCGCCTCGGCGACCGGCGTCCAGCTCGCCGCCGAAATCCACCGCTCGGGGCGCCCGGTCACCCTCGCCGTCGGTGAGCACGTGCGCCTGCCGCGCACCTACCGCGGCCGCGACGTCCTGTGGTGGATGGACGCCACCGGCGTCTGGGCCCAGCGCCACGACGAGATCGACGACCTGGAGCGCGCCCGCCGCCTGCCCTCACCGCAGCTGACCGGCGGGGCCACGCTCGACCTCAACACCCTCGCCGCCGCAGGCGTCACCCTCGCCGGGCGCCTGGCCGCGATCCGCGACGGCCACGCCCTGTTCTCCGGCGGCCTGCGCAACGTCTTCGCCCTTGCCGACCTGAAGATGACCCGCCTGCTCGACGCCTTCGACACCTGGGCGCAGGCCACCGGCCGCGACGGCGAGTTCGCGCCGCCCGAGCGGTACGAGCCGACGGCGGTGCCCGCGAGCAGCCGCCTGCGGCTGGACCTGGGGAGCGGTGAGATCGGCACGATCGTGTGGGCGACGGGGTTTCGCCCCGACTACCGGTGGCTGCACGTGCCCGTCCTCGACGCCAAAGGACTGCTGCGCCACGACGGGGGAGTGGTCACCGCCAGCCCGGGCCTGTACGGGCTGGGCCTGCCGGTCCTGCGCCGCCGCCGCTCGACCTACATCCACGGCATCGAGGACGACGCGCGTGAGGTCATCGGCCACCTCGCCGCGCACCTGGGGCTATGAGACCCCGACGCGCTCGGGCTCGGCCGCCTCGGCGCGCACGGTCAACCGTCCCGTCTGCCGCGCCCACAGCTCGAAGAGCACGGTGAAGAACGGCGGGACGGAGGCGGCCAGCGCGAAGAACGTCGTCCACGAGAACAGCCGCCAGCGCAGCTTGATCGCGGTGAGCAGCGTGATGACGCCGTAGGCGACGAAGGCCGCGCCGTGCAGCGGCCCGAAGACGCGCACGCCGATCTCGGTGACGTCGGCGATGTGCTTGAAGTACATGCCGGCCAGCAGCCCGGCCCAGGTGACGGCCTCGACGACGGCGATCACGGTGAACCAGCGGACCAGGGGCTCGCGGTCGGGTGTCGTCGCGTGCATGCTCATCGCCGCGCCTCTCGTGGTGTCCGGACTGTGCGGCGAGGGTACCGAAGCGGGCCCGGGGCACCCGAGGCGCGCGGCCTGGGGGAGGCCACCCTCACTCCGGCGTCTTCGCGCGGGCGGAGCGCGCGTGCAGCCGCTCGATGACGACGCTGATGACGATGGCCAGCCCGAGCCCGATCGCCATGCCGATGAGCGGGTGGTCCTGGGCGGCGACGCCGCCCAGGTAGCCCAGGAGGATCCCGATCGGCGCCGAGGTGGCCGCCGCGATCGCCTTGAAGAACAGGAACCGGCCCTGCGGATAGCCGACCACGCCCGCCGCCAGCGTGGTGACGTTGCGCAGGCCCGGCACGTAGCGGCTGAGGATGAGGATGGCGCCGCCCCGCCGGTCGAGCTCGGCGGCCGCGCGGTCGAGGGCGGCGCGGCGCCGCGTCCCGGGCCTCATGCGCCGGTAGGCGCGCCCGCCCAGTCCGCGCCCGATCCAGTAGGACGCGTAGTCGCCGCCGAGGGCGCCCAGCGCGGTGGCGATGACGGCGAGGACCAGGTTCGGCCGGCCACCGGCGGCATAGGCGCCCACGACGATCACGACGCTCTCGCTGGGCACCAGCGGCAGCACGGCGTCCAGGGCGGTGATCGCGAAGAGGATCAGGTGGATCCAGGGCGAGCTCACCAGGCTCCGCGCCAGATCGAGCAGGTCTGCGGCCACGAGCACGCTCCTAATATGAGATGGCTCTCAAATGAGATGCATCTCAGGCTAGTGCTTGACAGGCATGATCCCGAGGCTAAAGTGAGACGCATCTCAACTGAGACTCGACTCAAAACAGGGAGGGCGTCATGCCGGAGAAACTGTCCAGCTGGGACGCACACGTCGGCACACCGCGCTTCGAGGACTACTCGCGGACCTTCGCCGAGTTCCTCGCCATGACCAGGCGCGACGGGATCATCGAGGTCCGCATGCACACCGACGGCGGGCCCTTCCAGCACAGCTGGGCCGCACACAACGCCTGGGGGCAGGCCTGGGCGGCCATCGGCGCCGACCCCGATAACGAGGTCCTCATCCTGACCGGCACCGGCGACCGCTGGCACGGCGGCGACCCGTCCAAGCTGTGGCACACACCCTTCGCCGCATGGTCGCCCGACAGCCAGCTGAAGATGTACCACGACATGACCAAGCTCCTGGAGAACCTGGTCCACGCCATCGACATCCCCACCATCGCCGCGATCAACGGACCCGGAACCCACTGCGAGTTCGCCACCGCCTGCGACATCACCCTCTGCGTCGAGGACGCCGACTTCTTCGACCCGCACTTCCTCGCCGGCGGCGTACCCGGCGACGGCATGGGACTCACCCTCCAGAAGACCATCGGCGTCAAACGCGCCGCGTACTACATGTACACCGGCGCGCCCATCAACGGCCCGGCCGCACTCGAACTCGGCCTGGTCAACGAGGTCCTGCCCCGCCAGGACCTGCTCCCACGCGCCTGGGAGATCGCCGGGATGATGATGGAACGCTCCCGCTTCGCCCGCCGCATGACCCACGCCATCGCCGTACGCCCCTGGAAACAGGCCCTCGTCGACGACTTCGGCTTCCACGCCGCCCACCAGTTGTGGGGGATGACCATGGGCGAGGCCGGACGGCTGGATAGGCTCCGCGAGATGGCGACGCGCTTCCAGGACGTCGTACCGACCCCGCCGGAGGATGACGACCATGACCACGGCGAAGCCTGAGGCCGACACCCTTCGCAACCGCAAGAAGGCCCGCACCAAGGCCGCCATCCAGCGCGAGGCCCTGCGCCTGTTCGCCGAACAGGGCTACGAGGCCACCACGGTCGAGGAGATCGCCGACGCCGTGGAGGTCTCCCGCGCCACCTTCTTCCGCTACTTCCCGGCCAAGGCCGACCTCGTCCTCCACGACATCGGCGACCTCACCGTCCTCGCGGCCCTCGACGGCCTCCCCACCGACGGCGACCCCGTCGACCGGCTGCGCGAGGCCATCACCGGCCTCTACGACACCGCGCCCGAGGCGGGCTGGACGCAGAACGAGCGGCGCGAGCGCCTGCTGCGCACCGTCCCCGAACTGCGCGCACGGGTACCGGGCCACATGGCGCAGGCCATCCCCATGCTCGGCGAGGCCCTCGCCCGCCGCTACGGCCGTCCCACCGACGACGTCGAGGTCCTGGCGCTGTCCGGCGCCATCGTCGGCGTGGCGATCGCGGTGTGGACGGCCGGCGCCGACGACGTCGCCGAGGGGTTCATCCGCCGGCACCTGGCGCTGCTGGACGCCGGGCTGGGGCGGTTGCGGACCGGGCTGGCGCCGTGAGGCACGGCCCGGTCAGCCACCGAGGAGCAGCGAGACCGCACGATCCCTCTCGGGCACGGTGAAGCCGGCCTCGAAGTAGTGGGAGAAGATCTCACGCAGGAACTCGATGTCCACCCCCCGCTCGCGCAACACCGACTCGATCGGCCAGTCGCGGACGACCCGCTTCACCAGGTCTTTGAGCTCGCGCGGCAGATCGATCGGCGGAGGCGCGAACAAGCCCCCGCACAGCGCGATCTGGGCGTCCACATCGGCTCCCCGCAGCTCCAGGCGCCAGCCCGGCCACAGCCGCTCCCACGCATCACGCAGACCCCGCAGCGGAAGCGCCGACCAGACCACCGCGGTACGGGCCGCCTCATCGAGATGCATCCCGCCATCGGGCATCTCACCCCAGGCCGCCGCCGAGTGCGCCCCGGGCAGGCGGTCGAGCAGCGAGACCCCGTACCACCAGGGCTCACGGCTGTCACCGCCCAGCCCATGGACGCCACCGCCCGCCCGGCTCACCACGAAGCGCTCGCCGGGCTCAGGGGCGTCCCGGTCGACGGCATCGGCGGACCAGAGCTCATCGCGGACGGCGGCCGGGCCGTGACCGATGCGGGCGAGGAGATCGCCGAGGCCGTCGAAGGCCCACTCGATCCGCCAGCCCGGCCAGGTCCGCGCGTACCCGTCGAGCATCGCCACGCGGTAGGCGGTTCCGGCGTGGGACCAGTACAGCAGCAGCTCCCGGCGGTCGGCGTCGATCAGGATCGCGCCCTCGCACGACAGGTCACCGAGCCACACATGGTGATCGGCATCCGCCTCCGGCAGCGGTTCGCTGAAGCGGCCGTCGGCGTCGAGCACCGCCAGCCAGCGGAACACCACGTCCGGTCCCACCGCGAAGTCGACGTCGAAGCCGTAACCGCTGCCGCCGCCCCGCGTGAAGAGGGTGCGGCGGCCGTCGGCGATCAGGATGTAGTGCACTCGGCTGCCCATGGCGCGACAGCCTAGCCATGGGGACCGACACCCCTCACCAGGCCGACAGACCCTCCCGGTCACCGTCGAAGAACCCCGCCACGTCCACATCGCCCACCGCGACGCCCACCGGCGGACCCGCCTCCGGCACCGGCGGCATCGCCGCCCGGACACCCGCCAGCAGCTCCTCCCGCCCACGCCCGCGCAGCAGCGGCAGCAGGAACGGGTCCTCCTCGAACAGGTCGGCGAAGGCCAGGTGGACCACCACCACGTGCACGCACAACCCGCGCCCGCACGGGCACTCCACCGCCAGCTCACCCTCACCCGGGAACAGCGACAGCATGTCCTCCGGCAGCCGATCGTCCAGCAACGCCGCCAGACTGCCGACACGGGCCGCGATCCGCCCCGACTCCGCCGCCCACGCCGCCTCATCGAGCACCGGGACGCGCAGGCTCACCCCGAAGGTCTTGCGCGGGTAGTCCACCCACGCGGTGATCTCACCGGGGGAGACCAGCAGGTCATCGACCGCGCCACCGCGGATCAGCGCGCGGGCGCGGACGAGCCGGTTGTCCGGGTAGGACAGTCCGAGGGCCTCCAGGGCGCGCGGCCAGCGCTTGCTCCACCAGGTCACTCGCCCACCTCCGCGTCCGAGAGCTCCACCAGCGCGCGCAGGCCCGCGTCGTCCAGCTTGCCGATCCAGTCCTCGCCGGTGCCCACGATCGCCTCGGCGAGCGCGCGCTTGCGGTCCAGGAGCTCGGCCACCCGCTCCTCCAGGGTCCCGCCGGTGACCAGCTTGTGGACCTCCACGCGACGGGTCTGCCCGATGCGGTGGGCACGGTCGGTGGCCTGATCCTCCACCGCCGGATTCCACCACCGGTCGAAGTGCAGGACGTGCGTGGCGGCGGTCAGGTTGAGACCCGTCCCACCGGCCTTGAGACTGACCAGCAGCACCGGCGGCGCCGAGCCGTCCTGGAAACCGTCGACCATCGCCTCACGCCCGGCGGCCGAAACACCGCCGTGCAGGAACGGGACACCCGCCAGCCCCAGCTCGGCCGCCAGGTGCCCGGCCAGCAGCTCACCCATCGCCCGGTACTGGGTGAAGACCAGGGCGCGCTCGCCGGAGTCGACGACCTCGCCGAGGATCTCGGTGACCCGGTCGAGCTTGCCCGAGCGTCCACTGAGGACCGGTGACTCTTCTTTCAGGTACTGGGCGGGGTGGTTGCAGATCTGCTTGAGCTTGGTCAGCAGCGCCAGGACGCGGCCGTGCCGCTCGAAGCCGTCGCCGAGGCCGCCGTCGAAGGCCTCGGTGACCGCGCGGCGGTAGAGGCGGGCCTGCTCGCCGGTGAGGGTGCAGGCGACGGTGGTCTCCATCTTGTCGGGCAGGTCGGTGGCGACGTCCTTCTTCAGGCGCCGCAGCAGATGCGGGGCCACCAGGTCGCGGAGGCGGAGCCCGGCGGCGGCGTCGCCGCGGTTCTCCACCGGCTCGGCGAAGCGCTTGGTGAAGCGCTTGCGCGTGCCGAGCAGGCCGGGGCTGGCGAAGTCCATGATGGACCACAGCTCGCTCAGCCGGTTCTCCACCGGCGTGCCCGTCAGGGCCAGGCGGGTGCGGGCCGACAGCCGCCGGGCGGCCAGCGCGGTGCGCGAGTCGGGGTTCTTGATCTGCTGCGCCTCGTCCAGCACGGCCACGCCCCAGTCGATCGCCGACAGCTCCTCGGCGTCGCGCAGCAGGAGGCTGTAGCTGCTGACCACCACGTCGGCGCTCGCGAAGGACGCGCTGTCGCGCCTGGGCCCGTGGTAGCGGGCCACTTCGAGCTCCGGGGCGAAGCGCGCCAGCTCGCGCGCCCAGTTGCCGACCACCGAGGTCGGGCAGATCACCAGGTGCGGCCCCGGCGTCATGGCCAGCAGCGCGATCGTCTGCAGCGTCTTGCCCAGGCCCATGTCATCGGCGAGGACGCCGCCGGCGCCGTTGCGGGCGAGCGCGCTCAGCCACGACAGGCCCTGGCGCTGGTAGGGCCGCAGGACCGCCTCGACGGGCGCCTCGGCGGCCTCGCTCTCGCGGGCGGCGAGCAGCTCGGCGGCAGAGGCGTCGGCGGTGGAGTAGGCGTCGTGCACCGCGCTCCGGAAGGCCGACAGGAGCTCGGCGGCCGTCCAGACCCGGTCGGCGCCGAGGCGGACGGCGTGGGCGGCCGGGGGCATCATGCCCGCGAGGGCCTCCAGGCGGGCCGGGTCGCCGAGCGCGGCGATGGCCGCCGCCCGCCAGGCCAGCAGCGAGTCCGACAGCTGCTTGCCCACCGCCAGTCCCGCCAGCGCCGGTACCGCCTGCGTGAGCGGGACGAGGCGGGCCGGGACGGTCCCGTGCGCGAGCTCGATGCGTCCGGGGACGCCTTCGGGCAGGCCTCTCTTGCGGGCGTGCTCGTCGGGCTGGTCGGGTCCCCACCAGGCGATGCGCCGCCTGTCGGGGACGAAGACGGCCTGGAGTCGGTGGGTTGGCGCGGGAGTACGGGGCAAGTGCCGGTCCTTTCGTCGGGACGGAAGGGTAACCGGCCTCGTACGCCGTACGCCAATGGAGTGAGGATCTTCATGATGCCTTGCCGGGAGGCGGGGAGGTGTGTCTTTGGAGCCCGTCTTCCCACAGGACCTGGTGGCGCGGATGCCCGGCAAGCTCGGCTTCACCGACGCCGAAACCGGTCACCGACCGCGTCTTCCCGTTCGAGCGGGTCGGCGACGCCCTGGCCCACCTGGAGGAGGGCCGCGCCAAGGGCAAGGTCGTCGCGGAGATGTGACCTCGTGGACGCCCGACGGGCGAGCACCCTCCGGATGCTCGCCCTCCGTCTTTGGCGTGGCTAGACGATCGCCGGCAGCCGGTCGGAGGACCCGGCCGGGGTTCCCGCCGGGCAGAACGCCGCCGTCAGCGCGTTGAACAACGCCACGTCGGGCACCACCGCGTACGTGGTGGCCGAAAGGCTGAAGTAGCGGCCCGTCTCGGGCTGGTGGAAGGAGAAGGTCAGGTAACCCGGGATGCCACCGGTGTGACCCCAGATCTCCGCGCCACAGGGCAGCGCGACCTTGCTCAGGCCCAGGCCGTAACCGGAGTCGAAGGCCGTGGTCTTCATCGCCGCCAGCTGCGCGGGCTTGAGGAGCCGCCCACCGAGCAGGGCCGCGTAGAACGTGTTCAGGTCGCGGGTGGTGGAGATGATGTCACCGACGGCATAGGACGACGAGACGTTCATCGCGGTGATGTCGACCGGCGCGCCGTCCACCTGCACATACCCGTGAGCGTGCGGACCGGTGATCCACACCGAGTTCCCCGGCACCTCGGTGTCCCACAGCCCGAGCGGGCCGACGATGCGGCGATCGATCTCGGCCCCCAGCGACCGGCCGGTCACCCGCTCGATCACCAGCCCGATCAGCACGTAGTTGGTGTTGGAGTACGACCACGCCGTCCCGGGCGGGAACAGCGGGTCGCGGCTGGTGGCCAGCGTGACCAGCTGCCGCGGCGTCCAGCGCTTGTAACGATCGCGCACGACCTGCTCGGGCGTGACGAGAGTGTCGTCGGTGTAGTTGTAGAGACCGCTGGTGTGGTTCAGCAGCTGCCGCAGCGTGATGTTCCCGCCGTTCGGCACCGTCCCCGGCAACCACCGCTCGACGCTGTCGTCGAGCGAGATACGGCCCTCACCGACCAGCTGCAGGGCCACGGTGGACGTGAACGTCTTCGTGACGCTGCCGATGCGGAACCTGCCGTCGACGGGAGCCGGCCGCGAACGGCCGAGCTCGACGACGCCACTGGCCAGGCGCTCGACGCGCGAGCCGTCCCGGAACTCCAGGGTGGACGAGGGCGCGCCATCGGCGACGACGGCGTCGATCTCATCGCGCAGGGATCCGGCGGAAGGGGCGGCGCTCACGGGGGCGGCCACGGACGTGACGAGGGCCAGGGCGAGGACCACTACCCCGATGCGTTGCAGTTTCATGTCCACCGAGTCTCGGTGTCCAATGCGGACGGTGGAAGGGGGTGATCCCTTAAGGCCTGTCCCTGAGGTACCGCCGAGATGAGGCCCTGACCAGGGCGGACGGCCGGAGCTGAAACGGCAGGGGAGATCGATGTCACGTGCTACGGCCATCGCCGCGGACTCTCCCGGTGCCAGGCCACCGACCTCTGTGGACGCACTCGGGCGGGCCGCCGCGGGTACCGATCGGCCTACCCGGGCCACCGCCGATCGGGCGGAATATGCCAATCGGCATATGTCACGCAAAGGGAAGCCGATCTTAGGTTCGGGATGCCGCAACCCGGCGGCATCGACGACAAGGAGAACCCGTGAAACTACTCGGCAAGATCGGCGACCGCCTGCTCGGTCGCGTGGTCCCCAAGGCCGTGGCCCACGCCCGTCCGTGTGAGGTCGTCTACCGCAGCTACTGCGCGGGCACCAAGTGGATCGAGTGCGTTCGCGACATCTGCGCCAACAAGAATCTCGGCTGCGCGGTGGTCTCCAGCGGCTGCTAACTGATGCTCGCTGAGCATCGCAGGGTTCGCCCGGCGGTCCTCGGGCGTGTCACGATCGTCGGCGTGTCCGTGAAGTTTCCGTGTGTGTGCTGTGGCCACCTGACGATGGACTCGCCTCCGGGCCTGCACGACATCTGCCGTGTGTGCTTCTGGGAGGACGACGGGGTCCAGTTGCGCTGGCCCGGTTGGTGGCGGCACCCGGACGGCCGGGGCTGGTGGGAAGAGGCCTGACCCGCAGGGGCGATGTGCACGGTGATGGACCCCGCCGCCTCGCGTCCGGTCACTGCACCGGCCGATACACGATCACCGCCAGGGGATCCTCGCCCGTCGGGTTGCCGCTGCGCGTCCCGTCCCAGTCCTTGATCTCGAGGGTCTCCGACGGCAGGACGCCGGGCTCCACCAGCACCTCACCGAGCGGGAAGCCGAGGACGACGTCGGCGTACTCGCCCGTCTCCAGCAGTTTCTGCCGGTACCACTGGAGCTCACCGGGCGCCTTGTACGCCTCGTCCCTGGACTTCACCTCCCAGATGTGCAGGACGCCGTTCTCATCGAGCATCCAGTCGTCGACGTAGCCGTTGTTGCCGGTGCCGTTCTTGCTGCCGCTGGGCACGATCAGCTCGCGCTCGCCGACGGTTCCGCTGCGGCCGCTGAGTTTGAGCCGTTCTTTGAGGAACTCGGTGACCCTGTCGCGGGCTTTGTTGTGGCGCGGGGTTTTCAGCTTCGCGGGGTCGGACTCGGGGGTGCAGAAGTCGGCCGGGGTCAGCGAATGGTCGCCGAGCCTGTTGGAGATGATGAGTGTGTCGAGGCCGCCGCCGCCGTCACGGCAGGCGTTGATGCCGCCGTTCTTCTGGTGGAGCAGGCTTTGCAGGCCCGCGACGTCCTCGTTCCAGAGCGAGTCGGCGTGCTCGCCCCAGGCGCGTTCGACCCTGATCCGCACGGTTCCGTTGGCGTCGGGTGAGAGCAGGGCGGTCGCGTCGTTGAGGACCGTGACCAGCTCGGCGGCGGTCGTGGCGGTGGTGAGGATGTAGCGGTAGGCGTCCTCGCCGGACGTGACGTCGGCGGTCCACTCCTTGCCATTCGCGTCCTTCGGCGCGGTCAGGCTGACCTTGCCGCCGGGGGACCTGTCGAGGAGGTCGCGGGCGAAGTCGATGGCGTCGACGACGCGCATCGCCTCCTCGTGGGTCCTGGCCGCCGCCAGGCCCTGGGTGGTGGCGCCGAGGCCGTGGAAGGCGTCACCGGCGGAGTTGAGGTGGAGCAGCGCGGGCTGCAGGTGGTACTCGTCCACCTTCGCCATGGCGTCCTTGACGGCGGCCGGGTCGGCGCCTTCGTCGAGCATCCTGTTCATGGCCGCGACCGCGGCCGGGATGAAGGCCTTGTCCAGGCTCGGGACGGCCTTGGCGGGGTCGACGCCCTTGCCCAGGAGGCGTTCGTACGGCTTGGAATCGGCGCCGTAGAGCTCCTGGCAGAACGCTCCGGCGATGACCGTCACGTTGATGGTCCCGCCCGGCGGGGCCGGGTTCGCCGCGCTGAACACCGAGGTGACGCTCGCGCCGGGTTCCAGTCGCCCGATCGGCCGGGAGATCGGTGGCATCACGGGGATGGCGCCGGAGTAGGCGGTGCCGGTGCCGGGCGCGTTGCCGGTGTTGGTGGTGGTCACCGACCACGAGCAGGTCGGGGTGTCGCAGTCGCTGGCGTTGAGTTCGGTTTCGAATCTGGGCTGCTGGGGCGGCAGCTCGGCGGTCTTCGGGGGAGCCTCGCCGGGCTGAGCCGGGGACGCGGCCATGCCCGGGGGCGTGGTGCCCTTGCCCCGCATGGTGTCCGAGGAGTCGGCTCGGGTCCGGGCGGCGTTGTTCTCGTCGGAGGGCTCGGGTGTCAGCGCGATGGAACCGCCGCCGGGAGCGTCCTGGGCGTGCTTGAGGCCGATCGGGACGATGGCCGCGCCGGGTCCGGTGGCCGCCGAGGGGTGCAGGCCGCCGGACTCGATCGGCCCGGCCAGCGACACCACGCGCACCGGCGCGTCGCGGGTCAGCTGCAGTTCCCAGTCGCCGGAGGCGATGACGCTGACCGCGACGCCGTCCACGATCGTGTCGCCGACGACGTCACCGTCCCTGGAGACCGCGCGGACCAGGTCGGCCACCGCGGCGGGACTCAGCGCGGACGGCACGTCGAGCGGGAACGCCTCAGCCGCATCCGGCTGGACCCAGTGGTCCTGGACGCGGCTGACCCGGTCGGGCGCGCGGCGCAGCCACCAGTCGGCGTCACCGTAGACGGCCGAGCCGTCGGGGGTGGCCACGAGCGAGGAGGTGCCCGGGCCGGGATCCTCGACCGTCCCGGAGGCGAAGCCGTCGGCGGTGACGGTGAAGGCGCCGGACACCTCCTCGCCGCTCGGATCGGCGTAGAGGTACCGCAGCCTTAAGGCCGGGGCGGTCCCGAGGAGGTCGGCGGCGCCCGCGACGAGTTGCGCGGTCGGCCGCCACGGCTGCCAGGCGATCAGGCCGGTGAGCCCGGTGCAGGCGAGCAGGACCGCGACGACCGCGAGGGCGTGCCAGCGCGTCAGCCGGATGCTCGGGGGATCGGCGGGCCGGGCGGGCGGAGGCGGCACAGGCCATGGCCGGGGTGCGGGTGCCATGGGGACCGGGGGAGGCGGTGTCGGCCATGGTGGACGCGGCTGCCGAGGGGGTCGGGGATCCAACGGGTCCTCCTTGTGCCGTGCACCGTGAAGGGACCTTCCAGCGGCGCGCCATTGGTACCGGTCTGTCGGATTTCGCGTACGTTCAGCCGCCCCGGCGTCACGTCTCGGCGAGCATGCTGCGTCCGAGCGCGTTGTCGCGGATGTCGAGGAAGAACGCGCGCAACGCGGTGTGGAACTCGGCCCTGGTGATCTGGCCGTCGGCGTCGAGGTCGATCTCGGCGAGGGTGGCCGCGATCGTGGACGCGGTGGCGCGGCCGCCGAAGAGGCGGCCGAACTCCTCGGCGGAGATCGCGCCGTTCCCGCTGGTGTCGGCGGCGTCGAAGATCGCGTGCAGGACGCGGTCCACGCCGTCGGCGGCCCCTGCGGCCGCCTTCCACTCGTGGAAGGCGATCTGGCCGTCCCCGTCGATGTCGGCCGAGGCGGCCAGCCGCTGCCACCAGTCCTCGAAGGCGGTGTGCAGTTCGTCCTCGCGGTCGGGGTCGGTGTCGAACTGGGCGGCGATCTGGCGGGCCATGGCCAGGAAGTCGTGGCGGGTGACGAAGCCGTTGCCGGTCTGGTCGAGCACCTCGGTGAAGAAGCCGGGGGTGCGGCGGCGGGGCGCGTCCAGCCCGAGGCGGGCGCGGGCGTAGGGCATGAATCCCCACGCGGCCGGGAGGACCTGGGTGGCCACGGCCGTCAGCTGGAAGACGCCGCGGGCGGCGAGGTCGGCGTACCAGGGGAGCGCGATGCCGAAGCGGCGGCGGAAGGACGTGGGCAGCACACCGCGCAGCATCAGGTTCGCCGGCTCGTTCAGGACGGCGCGCAGCAGGCTCCACAGTGGCGCGACGCGGTCGAACAGCGCCGGGCGCGGCGCCTGGCCGAAGAAGTCGTCCAGGATGATCCGCGCGGCCTCGGTCAGCTCCACCTCGTGGTCGACCATCTCGGCGAAGTAGACGCGGAAGGCCGCCAGGTCGGGCGGGACGGCGCCGCCGGGGACGCCGAAGTCACCGGCGAGTTCGCAGAACTCCGCGTACATCAGCTCCTGATCGGCCTCCGGGACCGGCTCGCCCGACAGCTCGCCGAGGGTGACCACCGCGTCGAACAGCGTCAGCAGCACCCAGACCCGCCCGCCGGGATCGGCGGCGCTGTACGGGCGTCCTTCGGCGTCGACGCCGGTCATCCGCGAGTGCATCCGCTCCAGCCGCGCGATCTCGGCCGTCCGCTCCTCGTCGGTGCCGTAGGTGAACTTGAGGAGGCTGAGCAGGGTGTTCTGGAACCGCCGCCACAGGTGCGGCCGGAAGCTGGAGTACTCCATGACCGCCGCGCCGATCTGCGGATGGGCGGCCTGAAGAAATATCGCCCGCGGCATGGCGAGGAGAAAGCGCCACTGTCCGATGTAGCGTTTCGTAACCTCAGACCTCATGTCCGCTGATTCTATGGCAAGCCCGCCCATCGCGGCCCGTGTCATCACCGAGGTCTGCGCGCCGTGGGTGTGGTGCCTGGGCGTGCCCTTCGCCGTCGCCCTCCACAGTGTCCCCGGATTCTGGACGGGCGTGGGCTGGGCGGCGCTGATCGCCTTCGCCGCCGCCGGCGTCCCGATGGCCATCGTCGTGCGGGGAGTCCGGCGGGGCACCATCCGCTCCGGCCACCACATCGGCGACCGCACCGAGCGGTACGTGCCGATGATCGCGGCCGTGGTCGTGGCGGGCGCCCTCTGCGCGGTCCTGGCCCTGGGCGGCGCGCCGCCGCCGATGGTCGCCGTCACGGTGGCGATGCTCGTCTCGGCGGTCGTGTGCCTGGCGATCACCGCGCGCTGGAAGGTGTCGGTGCACGCGGCCGTCGCGGCCGGGTCGGCGGCGATCCTGACCGCCTTCTACGGCATCGTCACCGGTCCCTTGTGGCTGGTCGCGGTGGCGGTGTGCTGGTCGCGGGTCCGTCTCGGCGCCCACACGCCCCGCCAGGTCCTCATCGGAGCCCTGCTCGGCGCCATCGGTGGCCTCTACCCGCTGGCCGCGCGGTTCTGAGCGCCGGTGAGCTCCGCGGCGATCCCGGACGCCAGGCGCTCGGCCAGCGGCGCTAGCGCGACGTCGGCGACGACGCTGACCGTCATGTCCTCGCTGGCCCCGGTGAGCGCCACCGCCAGCCCCCGCCGGTGCACCGTGGTGAAGTACGCCTCCACTACCCGCGCCGCGCCCAGGCGCAGCCCGGGCGGCAGCGGGCGCATGCTGGAGCAGGTCATCGCGTTGCGGGTCATGCCCATGTACTCGGCGAGCCGCAACGCGAGGCGACCGGCGCGCAGCGTCCAGCGCATCGCCCGCTCCGCGCCCGCCACGGCGCGGGCCCGGACGTCCGGTGCCGTCAGCCGCGCGACCTCGGCGAGCCGCCGCGCCGGATCGCCCGTCTCCACGGGCAGCCGGATCTCCAGCGGCAGCACCCGGTTGCCCAGCTCGGCGCAGGCGCGCACGTTCACCGGGACCAGCACCCGCGCCCAGCGCGACCCGCCGTCCCCGAGCGCACCGGCCACGGCGGCGAGGAAGACGTCGTTGACCGTGGCCGACGGGCGCCGCAGCGCCGACAGCGGCACCCGCGCCAGCGCCAGGTGCCGCCGCCGCACCGGCCGGTGCGCGACCGGGCGGCGGGCGACGGCGCCCAGGCCGTACCGCAGCGCGGCCACGACACCGGTCGTGGCGATCGTCGTCGTGGTGGGGACGTCGCCGAGATCCCGCGACAGCAGCCGGATCAGCAGCGCCCGCGCGGACAGCCCGTCCAGCAGCGTGTGGTGCACGACGAGCACCAGCGACCAGTCGCCGGCGCCGCCGAGGACGACCAGCCGCCAGCGCGGCCGCTCCTCGGCGAGTGGCGCATCCAGGAGCGCGGCGACCGCGTCCGGCCTGGCATCCTCGGATCCCAGGTGGACATGCTGCTCCAGTGAGCCCTCCCCGGAGTCGTGCCAGCGGCGGCCCCGCAGCACCAGGCGCAGCCGCCCGGCGTCGCCCCAGCGCTCGTCGACGAGCGCCACCAGGTCCTCACGCGACGGACGCGGGCCCTCCATGCGCGCCACCACGCAGAACTGGGCCTCGGCCCGCCCCGCCACCGCGAACAGCGCGTCGACGGGGCTGAGGGGGAGCGGGGTGGAGGGCATGGCGGAAGGCTACCGAGGGGAGGGGGAGGGGCCGTGGCAGCACGCCGGGCCCGTCCGGTGCCGCACGTACACTCCAGCCGTGCCCGACGACGAGAACCTGCCCGGCCTCCTGGACGACGTCGCCCTCGGCCGCGCCGACTCGGAGCGGCTGGACACGGTCCTCTTTCGAGACCGCCTGCATCCCGAGGCGGTGGCCGTCATCGGTCCCGTCATCGACTGGGTGGCCGATCCACGCCTGGCCGAGCCGCTGATCATGTCCACGCTCGTCGAACTCGCCTCGCACCCCGGGGCCGAGCCCACCGCGATCGCCGACGCCCTCACCACGAGAGCGGACACGCTGCTCGACCTGGCCGTCCGCGACCTTACCGGCGATTCAGGAGACATCCCGCGCGAGGCGGCGGTGCTGCTCGGATACTGCCACCCCGACCCCGAACTGTCGGCACGAGTACGGCGAGCGGCCGGGGACGTGACCGATCCGCTGCTGCGGGCGCCTCTCATCGCATCGGCCGCCCGCCTCGACCCGGCCGCCGCCGACTGGCTGACCGGGCTGCTCGCCCCGGACCGGCCGCCGATCACCCAGGCCGCGGCGGTGGCGGCGATGAGCACGATCGGCATACCCGCCACCGACGCCGTCTACGCGGCGTTCATCCGGGCCCGGCTCGCCCACCCCGATCCGTGGCTGCTGACCGAGGACTGTGGATTCCGGCGGCTGATCGACTACCTCGGCGACCGGGGTGACGCCGCGCTCGCCGGCTCTGCGCCGATCGGCTCGCCGCCGACGTGGCCGCGGGCCACCCCGAGCGGCAGCGGATCCTGCACGTGCTCGCCCGCATCGACCACCCGGGCTGGCCGGCGTTCGCGGCGGAGGCGCTCACCGGCGGGTGGGCGCCGCCGCTCGCCGATGCGCTGAGCCGGCTGCCCTTCGACACCGCACTGCGCGAGGCGGTCCACGCCCGGGTCGCCGGAATGGCCCGGTCGCGCCCGATCAAGCTCTGGATGCGCAAGGAGTTCGCCGCCCTGATCAGGCTGCTCACCGCGCACGCCGAGCCGGACACCGCCGACCGGCTCCGCTCGCTGCTGCCGGACGCCGAGGTGCTGCACGCCGAACTCGCGGCTTGGGTAAACCTGCTGACCTGCGACTGTCATGGCCTGCGCGACGGTGCCGGGTCTCGCTGAGCCGGTACCGCGACTAGCGGCGCACCCGAAAGCACAGGTGAAGCACCCGCTCGCCCTGAACCACCACGTCGGGCCCCTCCAGCAGGTGCTGCGCGCCGACCGGCCCGAAGTAGCGCTTGCCGGACCCGAGGACCACGGGCACGACGTCCATGCGCACCTCGTCGATCAGGCCCGCGGCGAACAGCTGGCCGCCGACGTCACCGGCGGAGACCTCGACCACGCGGTCACCTGCGAGCTCCTGCGCCTTGGCCATGGCCGCCTCGACGCCGTCGGTGAAGTGGAACGGCGCCTCGGGGTCCCAGTCCGCAGGCTGCGGCCGGTGCGTCACGACGACCACGTGGTCCACGCCGCCCGGGGGCTTGCCGTCCCAGCCGTCGGTGATGTCGAAGACGTGGCGGCCGACGATGGTGGCCCCGATCCGGTCCCAGTGCGGGCGGGTGTAGTCGTAGGACGCTTGTGACACCTTCAGCGCGCCACTGCCGTCCAGCGGTACGGTGCCGCCGAGGAGCCAGTCGAAGAGCGGTCCGGGCTGGTCGTGCTCGTCGGCGATGAAGCCGTCGACCGACACCGTGCCGTACATGACCACCTTGCCCATGGGCGCTCCTCTACTCGGGGGGACGCCCTCAGATTAGGGTGCGGCGGGCGGTCGCTCTTGTAGAAAATCAATCGGCCGGCAGTGGCCAGCCGTCCAGGATGTGACCGGGGTGTTCGCGCAGGAACCGCCGCCGGATCTCGATGTACCGGGTCGGTGTGAGTCCGGTGAAGGCCCGGAACTCGTGGCCGAAGTGGGCCTGGTCGAAGTAGCCCGCGCCATGGGCGAGGGCGGCCCAGTCGATCGGTGCGGCGGGGTCGATCGAGAGCATGGTGGCGGCGAAGCGGTAGGTGCGGGCGAAGCGTTTGGGCGTGACGCCGATGAGGTCCTTGAAGCGCCGTGCCAGGTGAGTGCTGCTGACACCGGCCGAGGCCCACAGGTCGTCGATGGCCACCGTCCCGCCGGACGCGGCGATGATGCGGCTCGTATGGCCGACCAGCCCCAGGCCGGACGTGTCGCCGAGCCGTCGCATCAGCTCGTCTTCGAGCAGCGTCAGCATGTCGTGCGGATCCCCGGACGTGGCCAGGCGGTCCCGCAGCACGGCGACGGCGGGACGCCCCCAGATCTGCTCCACCGGCACCGGACGGTCGCGCAGCTCGGCGGCGGGCATCGGCAGGAACGGCGCCAGCCCCCAGGGCTTGAAGTGCACGCCGACGGACCGCGTCCTGGGCGGGTAGCCGAACTCCAGCGCGCGGGTCGGCGTGGTGACCACGCAGCCGTCGGCGTAGTCGGCCGCCGCGATGTCGGCACCGGCGCGGATGCGGAAGGGCGCACCGAGGTTGACGATCAGCAGCGCCGACGGCATCGGCGGCAGCGTCAGCCGGGCGTAGGGCGGCGAGCCGTCCAGGTGGTAGAGGTCGTCGATCAGCCCGTCCAGCGGGGGTCGCGGCACTCTGGACACGTAGTCCACGGCCCCAGTATCGCCGGAGCCGGTGCCGCGCCGGCGGGCGCCGCCCGGATCCGGCGAACTGCGCGAAAGGGTGGATCCACGGGCAGGCTCTCCGTCCCCTGTGGACTCGGGCTGGCGACCGAACGCCTCTGACGCCGGGCGCGACGACCTGCTCACCTTGAGTGAAAGTGGCCGCCGAACCCTTGGAGAGAAACGTGACGAACCACCCCGCTCGTCCCCTGCCCCGATCCGTCCGCGTCGAGCTGGAGGAGGCCTTCGGCGCCGACCTCGCCGACGTGCGCGTCCGCGAGTCCGCGCTCCCCGCCGACGGCCCGCGCGCGATGACGCGCGGCGAGACCGTCCACTTCGCGCCCGGCGCCTACGATCCGTCGAGCCCGGCGGGCCGTGAGGTGCTCGCCCACGAGATCGCCCACGTGCTCCAGCAGCGCTTCGGGCGAGTGCGCCACGGCGCCGAGGACGCCCTGGAGGCCGAGGCGATCATCGCCGGACGCGTCTTCGCCGCGGGCCGGACGGTCGGCGTCCCCCGCGGGACGGGCGCGCGCCCGACACCCGCGACGCAGTACTACACCGTCGGACAGGCGGCGGCGCTCGGCGTGGCCGTCGTCAACGGCGCCCACAACGCGCCCACCAACGCGCAGGACTCCTTCATCAGCCAGCGCAAGGGCGGCGCGGCCGCGGCCAACGCGGGCACGTTCCTCCAGCCCGGCGGCGCGGTCAACCTGGAGTCGGCCAACCCGGCGGGAGTGACGCTTCGCCTGTCGGCCAACGGGAACATGGCCGTCCAGGACGCCGACGCCACCCAGCGCCAGCCGAAGGTCTTCTACGCCACGCAGGCGATCGTCGACGAGTCCAACCTCAGGCTCACCCTGCTCAACTCCAACTTCCGCCTGGCCACCGACCCGCCGGGCGCCGCCCAGCGCAGGATCACCAACGGGGCGGCGGTCCTGCTGCGCGTGACACCCCGCAACGTCGCCACCGCCACCGCCGGGCTGACGATGACGGCCGAGCAGTCCTGCAACTCGCTCTTCGACGCCGTCGTCGGAGGGACCGCCCCGCTTGGCCCGCAGCCGTCGTTCCTCCAGCCGCTGAACCCCGTCCCGCACGCCCTGGTCGAATACCACGTCGCCCGCGAACTCCTCAGCCCGCCCAAACCCCCGTACCTCGACGACACCAGCGCGGTGAACCGGGCGA
This sequence comes from Actinorhabdospora filicis, assembly GCF_030269765.1. Taxonomy (GTDB): domain Bacteria; phylum Actinomycetota; class Actinomycetes; order Mycobacteriales; family Micromonosporaceae; genus Actinorhabdospora; species Actinorhabdospora filicis. Next base: position 775,549 of record NZ_BSTX01000002.1, read on the forward strand.
CGAGCATGCGGGCCATCGCCGTCGGATTCGCCCAGCGCTCGCGCGGCGCCCTCCCGGCGTTCGTCGCCGACCTCCAGCAGTACGGGGTCAACGAGTACGCGGCCCCGGCCGTCGGCGAGGGCTTCGTGACCTGCTCGCTGCTGGCCACCGCCCTCGGGGCGGGCGTCGCGCCCGCGGCCGTCCCGCCGACCTACCAGGACTTCTACCAGGTCGCCGCCGGTGGCGGACCGCAGACGGTCGCGCACGCCCGCAGCTGGACCTCCCACTACGGCGGCGTGATCGCCAGGGACGGCGCCGACGTGGTCACGCTGGAGAACTACGCCCGCAATGCCGAGGACGCGCTCGCCGCGACCGACACCCGCTACTACTTCCAGATGTACGACACGAACCCGCCCGCCGGTGGCGCCCGCTCCTGGCACCACACGTGGGCGAACACGCCCATGCAGGCCATCGCCGGTGGCGCCGGTCCCGCGACGCACGAGCCGGTCTCGCCGGGCACCCGCGGCTTCACCAACCCGATCACCTTCGCCGTGTCGGCCCCCGACGACCGCTACAACGCGATCGCGACGGCCACGCACGGCGGTGCCGTGCTGAACACGATCAAGACGCACCACAACCAGGTGGCCGGTGCACCCGACGCCCACCAGGAGATGCTGGAGGCGCTGAAGGGCCTGCAGTTCGCCAACGTGCACCTGGCCGCCGGCACCGCCGGGGACGCCGTCAGCGTCGACGGCTGGCGGGCGGCGCTGCACGCCGCGCTCATCGCCGCCCGCTTCCGCGGCAACCACCAGGGGCTGGCGCACGCCTTCGCCCGGGTGGTGAAGATGAAGCGGGTGTAGCGGCCGGGTTCTGTGGCGTCGGCCGGTCCCGGGGCGGGAGGTGTGGGTCCCGGGGCCAGGCCGGACCATGGTCCACATGGTCCTCGCGCACAGTGGGCCGTTCACGAGGAACTCATACCGGTTCGAGAAAGGCCCCGCCGTGCCCGATGCCCCGATCCACCTCGACCGCACCATCGACGGACTCGCCCGGAACCCCGCCCTCCCGCCCGCCCTGATCCGCCGCCTCTTCGCCCACCGCAAGGGTTTCGGCTCCGTGGCCGGGCGCCCGGACCTGAGCGGCGACATGATCGCCGGGATCCTCGCCGAGGACGACTTCTGGCTCACCCACTCGCTCGCGCTCAATCGCACTCTTCCCGACCGATTCCGCATCGCGCTCGCCGGGCACGCCGACCCGGGCATCCGCGCGGCGGTGGCCACGGCCGCCGAGCGCTGGCCGCATGGACTGTTCGAGCGGCTGGCCGATGACGGCGATCCGCTGGTGCGCCGGCGGCTCGCGGAAAACGAGCACGGCCCCGACGACCTGCGCGCCCGCCTCGCCCGGGACCCCGACCCGTCGGTCCGGGCGGCCCTCGCCCAATGGTGGACGCGGGCGCCGGAGTCCGTGCGGCGGCTCCTGCTCACCGACGCCGACGATGAGGTCCGCGCGGCCGCCTGCGCGACCTATTACCGGCGGTTGCCCCATCCCGTCCCGCCCGCCGATCTCGTCCCGGCGCTCCTCGCCGATCCGGTGACCCGCGCGGGAGCCGTCCGTCACTGCTCCCTTGACGGCGACGTCGCGCACCGGCTGGCAACCGACCCGGACCCGGCCGTGCGCAAGGCGGTGGCGGCTCACCCCGAGCTCCGGCCGCCGATCCGCGACCTGCTCGCCACCGATGGCGACCCGGGCGTCGCCCTCGCGATCTTCGCTCGGCGGGACACCCCCGAGGCCCTGCGGGCCACCGTCCACACACGACTCACCGCCGAGACGCCACCATCACCGCCCGATGCCTCCGATGAGGCGCTGATGGACTGGCTGAGCGCCGAAGCCGCACGCCACGAGCTGGCGGGACTGCGGCTCCCCTGGGTCACCGCCGACCCGCTACCGCACGTCGATTCCCCCTACGCCTGCTTCCGCGCGTCCGCCGCGCGGTCCGGCGATCTCCCCGCCTGGGCCGTCACGGCGCTGCTCGCCGATGAGGAATCCGCCGTCCGGACCACCATGGCCGTCAACTCCTCCATCCCGGTCGATTCCGGGACCGCCGAGCGCATCGATCGCGACCACCGCCCCCAGAAGAGGACCCGGTGGCGTCCCGCCGACACGCTCGCCCTGCCGGTGGAGGTCCTGCGCAGGCTCGCCCACGACCCGGACCCGCGCATGCGGCAACTGACGCCCCGCGACCCCGAGCTGCCGTCACACCTGGCCGATGCCCTCGCCGCCGACTCCGACGACGGGGTTCGCCTTGCCATCGCGAGCCATCCCGGCCTCCGACCGGAGACCCTCACCCGCCTCCTGGGCGACCCGGCGGAGAGCGTCGCCGAGGCCGCGGCGAGCCACCCCGCCCTTCCCATCGCCGAGATGGAGCGGCTCCTCGTCCTGGCGGGCCTGTCCCGGGCCCGGTGACATCCCTCTTCCCGACCCCACCCGTTCACCCGCCGTTCGATCAGCGTCCAATGTGGATCAACGAGGCCCGGGCAGGCTGACGGCTGCCGGCCTCCGGGAGCGGACCTGGTACCGCGTGCTGGCGTACCTGTCATGCAACACGACATCAGTCCGTCAGGAGAACGCAATGAATCGCCTGGTGAAGGCAATCGCGGCACTCTTCGTCGCCACCGCGCTCGTCGTGGTGACGACGTCCCCGGCACACGCGGTCAACGTGCGCTACCGCGCCGCGCAGTCCTGCTTCGTCGACGGGCGGGAGTTCCGCGCCGAGATCAAGACCTACGGCAAGCCGACCACGGCGGGCCAGTACACCGAGGTCCAGCAGTGGGGCTACGTGATGGAGGCGGCCGGAGGCGACGCCAGTAACAGCCGTGTCGAGGCGACCCGGGTGAAGTGGGTGGACGGGAGCTGGAAGCGCCTGTCGGGGATCGGCTACGACACCGCCGCCCGTGAGGACAGTTACTGGCACGCCGGTCAGTTCCAGTCCGATCCGGCCCCCTACATCGGTTACGACACCGTCGGTCCCTTCGCGGTCATGGTCCGCGTGTACTTCGACGCCAGCATCTTCAAGACCTGTCAGGTCACCTTGAGGCCCTACGACCTCTACTGGATCGGCTGAACTAGCCCGTCGTGCCCTCGGCGCCGCGCTCGACGCCGAGGGTCGCGATGAGGTCCTCGTGCAGCTGGAACCAGACGCGGTGGCAGGAGTCGACGTCGGTCTTGTCGACCCACTCGGTGCGGCCACCGCGGGCTCGCCGCAGGGCGGCCTGGAAGCGGACGTCGTAGCCGTCGAAGCGGGCCAGCACCCGGGAGAGGCGGCCGTTGAGAGGGGACAGCGCCTCGCCGATCGCGGCCAGCTCGGCGAGCACGCGGTCGTCCCAGGCGGGGTCGCGGTGGTCGTTGGGCGCGAAGCGGTCGGCCGCCGTGGGCTTGAGCTGCCAGTCGGTGCAGGCGCGCAGGAGCCGGGCGTTGAGGGGCAGGAACGCGCGGTGGACGGCTTCGATCTCGCCTCCGGGGTCGGCCTCGGCGCGTTCCTCCGCTAGGCGGCGTTCGTTCTCGGCCTTCCCGGCCTGGGTGAGCGACCAGCCCCGGAGGTCGGCGAAGGCCATGTGCTGCGTCCAGCCCCGGCTCTCGGCGTCGAGGAGGTTGCTCGATGCCTCGGCGGGGGAGATCCCGGCACGGACGGCGATGGCGGGGTCGTCGGCGAAGCCGAGGAGCCGCACGGCGTGGAGTGTGCGCAGGTCGGGCGGGGACGGCCGGGTCACGGCCGCTCGTCCTGGCGCGCGGTGAGCCGGGTGAAGTACTGCTGGCAGGCCTGGGGCGAGTTGAAGCCGGTCGCCTCGGCGATCTGCGCCCAGGTCAGCCCGGCGCCGCGCGCGCTGAACAGCAGGCCGATCTCGGCGCCCTCGACCTCGGCCCGCGCGGCGGGCAGCAGTGCGAGCGCGGCCAGGAGGTCCTCCGGGGTGAGGTCGGCCGCGCGCCACAGCGCGAACTGGGTCAGGTCGACGGCGGTCTGCGGAGCGGGGGCCGGGCGCCATGGACGCCGCTCCAGCTCATCGGCGCCCAGCGCGCGCAGCCGGTCGACCGCCTCGCGCTCGCGTTGAGCCTGCGCGTGATCGGCGTCGCCGGTCGCCCGGAGGTCCTGCTTGCGTTCCATGCGACCCATCCTGCACACTCAACACAATGTTGTCAACACTCTGTTGACAACACGGTATTGACAACAGAGTGTTGATGGATGGTCATGCTCACGACACTGGCGGAGTCCACCCGCGCGACCTGCGGCGGCAAGGCGGCGACCCTCGGCGTGCTCCTGCGCGAGGGCCTGCCCGTGCCCGACGGGTTCGTCGTCCCGCACTTCGGCGCGCTCGACGGCGAGGTGGCGGCGGCGCTCGCGCGGATGGGCGATCCGCCGGTCGCCGTGCGGTCCTCGGCCGCCGGCGAGGACGGGGCCGGCGCATCGGCGGCGGGCCAGTACGAGAGCGTCCTGGCCGTCCAGGGCGCCGACGCCGTCGCCGCGGCGATCCGCGTCTGCCGGGACTCGGCGTCCTCGGCGCGCGTCGCCGGGTACTGGCATCGATCCGGCGGCGACACCACGCCGGAGATGGCCGTACTCGTGCAGCGGCTCATCGACGCCGAGGTCTCCGGCGTGATGTTCACCCCCGCGCGGCCGGGCGATCCGGTCCGCGTCGAGGCGAGCTGGGGACTCGGGCTCGCCGTCGTCGGCGGGACCGTCACCCCCGACGCCTTCGAGCTCGCCGCCGACGGGACCATCGAGCGCAGGATCGCCCGCAAGCCGACGCGCCTGGACCGGGGGAGCGGCGGTGTGGTCGCCCGCGACGTCCCCCTAGAGCGGCAGACATCGTCCACATTGGACGACGGCGAGGTCACCCGCCTCGCCGCCCTCGGCGCCTGCGCGGCCGACCTTCTCGGCGGCCCCCAGGACGTCGAGTGGGCCATCGCCGACGGCGTGATCTGGCTGCTCCAGTCGCGACCCGTCACCGCGCCGCTCCCACCGACACCGAGCGGCGTCCCGCCCGCCGCGTCGCTGACCGGCACCCCCGGCGCACACGGCGTCGTGACCGGCACCGCGCGCGTCGTGCGCGGCCCCGACGACTTCGGCCGCGTCCGGCCCGGCGAGATCCTCATCTGCCCCTACACCGACCCGGCGTGGACGCCCTTGTTCACCGTCGCCGCAGCGATCGTCACCGAGACCGGCGGCGCGCTCTCCCACGCCGCCATCGTCGCCCGCGAGTACCGCATCCCGGCCGTCGTCGGCGTTCCCGGCGCCATCACCCGAGTCCCCGACGGCGCCCGCGTCACCCTCGACGGCACGAAGGGCACGCTCACCCTCCACTGACCACAAGGACACCGCTCATGGCCACCAGGTACCTCTACATCGCCCGCCACGGCGCCGCCGACGCCTTCGGCGAACTCACCGGCACCGGCCGCGAACAGGCGCGCCTCCTCGGCAAACGCCTGGCCCCGCTGCCCATCACCGCCGTCTGGCACTCACCGCTGCCCCGCGCTGCGGCCACCGCCCGCGAACTCGACCTCTTCCTCGGCGGCAGCCCGCGCCTCGCCGAGGCCCCCGAGCTCATCGACCACGTCCCCTACGTCCCCCCGATCGGCGACACCCCACCGTCCTGGGTGCCCTTCTTCGACGGCTACGACGCCGCCGAGGCCGCCGCCGGAAACAGCACCGCCCGCGCCCTCACCGCCCGCTTCGCCACCCCGCCCGACGGCGAGGACGACACCCACGAAGTACTGATCACCCACGCCTACCCCATCGCCTGGCTCGTCCGCGACGCCCTCGACGCCCCACCGGTCCAATGGCTCGGCCTCAGCAGCGCCAACACCGCCCTGACCGTCATCGAGCACCGCCCCGCGACCCCACCGAGCATCGCCATGTTCAACGACATGAGCCACCTGCCGCCGCAACTGCGCTGGACGGGCTTCCCGGACGCGACCAGAGCCTGACGGGACGCGAGGCGGCCGCGCCGCCACGACGGCGGCGCGGCCGGGCGATCACCGCAGCCCGTAGGACCGGATCATCGTCTGCCTCACCGAACCGCCCGCGTCATCGACGGCCGACAGCCGCGTGGACACCGACGTCGCCCCCGCCGGGTGCGTCAGCGTGGCCAGCCCGGCGTCGCCGACGCGGGTCACCGGCACCTTCTTCCACGTCGCGCCCTCGTCGTAGGACACCTCGAAGACCAGGTCCCGCACGGCCGTCGGCGCGGCCCCGGCCTGCTCGCGGACCTCCAGCACCACCAGCTGCGGCAGGCTCCGGCGCGCGTAACCGTCACTGACGCCGGAGGCGTCGAAACGGACCGCGCTCACCGTCGGCACGTCGGCGCCGGGCCGCAGCGCGAAGGACCACTCGGCGCTCGCCCGCGTCCCCAGCTCCGACCAGCCGACCTTCCGGCGTCCTTCGCACGCGATCGAGATCGTCCCGTCGAAGCCTGCCGGAAGGGGCCGCATGATGCCGTTGCAGATGCTTTCGTCGCGGTTGAAGATCTCGGTGCCGTCGGCCTTGACGACGGTCGACCCCGTGTAGTCCGCGCCCCCGCCGTAGCCACCGAACAGCTCGTGCTCGGCGCTGTCGAACAGCCCCGCCCGGAAGGTCATCATCCCATCGGGGTGGCGCTGGAAGGCCGGGAAGACCGGGTCGAGGGAGACGCCGATCGGCGCGGCGTTCCAGCTCTGGTACGACACCCCCGCCGTCAGCTCCACGCGGCGGTCGGTCGGCTCCCCGCCGGTCTCGTCGTGCGGGGTCAGGAACGACGACCACGGGCCCGGCGAGTACATCTCCACCATCGTGGCCGGGATCGGCTGGTCACGGGTCTGCCCGAAGGAGACTCCCCGCTTCACGCCCGCGAAGGCGTCATTGCGCTCGCCGTGGGCCGCCGGGACCCGTCCCTGCGACTGGTAGCGGGTGCGGACCTCGGCCAGCGAGGAATCGGCCAGGGCGCGGACGCTTCCCTCGGGGACCGCGCCCCGGGCTGGGAAGGACAGGTCGTAGGAGACCCCGTCACCCAGCAGCTTCTCGTCGTGGATGTACCAGGAGTTCGGGCCGGGCATGTCCCCGCCGGCGGTGTAGGACGTCGTGTCGCCGGAGTACATCAGCGTCACGTTGTGGCCCATGGTCGAGGCCTCGTTCGCCGCGACCATTACGTCGGCGCCACCCCACGTGGCCGCCTTCCGCTGCACGCTGACGCCGTTGGCGCGCCCGCGCGCCGCATCCCACACGACCTCCCGGTCGGCGCGCAGGTCGACGTCGTCGCTGAAGGACGTCTGGGACTTCGCCGCCCCGTCCGTCTGCCGGATCCCGCCGAACACCGCGTAGCGGCCCGCCGGTATCCGCAGCGTCATGCCGGGTTCCCAGACGGCGTAGCTCTCCTGGGTGTCCACGTTGAACACGGCGGCGTACATGTACGTGATCGCGCCGCCATCCGCCCGGCCGATCGGGCGCACCGAGAGGTCGTACAGCTCCGGTTCCAGGTCGACGCCGAGCGCCGTCCGCACCGACACGCCCGGCGCGGTCGCCGTGACGACGCCCCCGTGGTACCCCGACGCCAGGCCCGCGCCGCGCGCCGAGACCACCACCGTCGCGGTCCCACCGGCGGGGATCGTGAGCGAGGAACGGTCGATGGAGAACGCGTCCCCCGACACCGACAGCGCCAGCGTCACCTCGACGGCCGACGTGTTGGTGTAGGCCACCTTCCGGTCCACCACCGGCCCGTCATGCGGGAACGCCTGCATCGGGAACGAGACGCTCCCGTAGTCGGCGACGACGTCCTGCGCGATCGCCCGCGCCACGTCCAGCCGCCCCGCGCCGACCGCGTCCGCGCCGAGCCCGTCCAGCCCGGTAGCGGCGCCCATGAGCGCCGACTTCAGGCGCTCGCCCGTCCAGCCGGGGTGGCGCTGCTTGAGGATGGCGGCCGCACCGGCGACGTGCGGTGAGGCCATTGAGGTGCCGCTCTTGGCGGTGTAGGGGCCCTCGCCCTCGGTCCCGGCGGCCCGGGCGGCGGTGATGTCGTCGCCGGGGGCGGCGATGTCGGGCTTCACCGCGCCGTCGCCGTAGCGGGGTCCCCGGCTGGAGAAGTCCGACAGGGCGTCCTCTTTGGTCACCGAGGCGACGGCGAGGGCGGAGCCGGCCGACGCGGGGGAGCTCACCGAGCGGTCCAGGCCGTAGTTCCCGGCGGCCACCACCACGAGGGTGTCGGTGGTCGCGCCGATCTCCTCCACGGCCATCGACAGCGGGTCGGTGCCGTCGGACGGGTCGCCGCCCAGGCTCAGGTTGATCGCGGCGGGGTTCTTCCCCGCCGCCCACTGCAGCCCGGCGATGATGTCGGAGTCGGCGCACACGCCGCCGTCATCGCAGACCTTCCCGATGAGCAGGCTCGCCCCGGGCGCGAGGCCCTTGTACCGGCCATTGGAGGCCGCGCCGGTCCCGGCCACGGTGGACGCCACGTGCGTCCCGTGCCCGTTGCCGTCGACGGCCTCGGGGGAGGTACCGGTGAAGTCCCGCGCCTCGACGACCCGCCCGGCGAGGTCGGGGTGCGCCGGGTCGTAGCCGGAGTCCAGGACCGCCACCGTCACACCGGTGCCGTCGTAACCCGCCCGCCACGCGGCGGGCGCGCCGACCTGCGGAACGCTGCGGTCGAGCAGGAGGCGCGAGGTCCCGTCCAGCCAGATCTTCTCCACACCACCGGCCAGCCGGGACCCGGTGACCCGGCTCCACAGCGCGGCGGCGCCCCCGGCGTCCACCTCGAAGGCCTCGGCGCCGATCGCCGACAGCGAGGTGGCGTCCCCGGCGGCCAGCGAGCCCCCGGAGTGCCGCACGATCAGCGGCAGCGTCGCGGTGTGGCCCTCGCGCAGCAGGCGCGAGACCTGGAACAGCCTCGGATCGAGGAGCCCCGAGGCGAGCATCGGCCCGGCGTCGGAGGGGACGACGGTGATCTCCCGCCGCTCGCCGCTCCACGTCGTGTGGGCGCTGTACCCGATGCTCTCGCGGCCCGGACCGGGCTCGAATACCACGTTGTCCGGCGCGTACATCACCACCCGGTCACCGGTGACGAGCGTGACCGTGCGCGGCGGGCCGGAAGGCGTCCCCGGCTCGGAGTCCACCGTGGAGCCGGGTGATGGCGGGTCGGCGTGGGCGGGCGCACCGGCGGCCAGCAGCGCCGCCACCCATCCCACGGCCATGGTCTTGCGGAATCTCATGGATCTCCCGTCCGTGTCCGCGGGTGTTTCCCGCGTCCGGTACATACGCGGTAGGTGGCGAAAAAGGATGACGGCCCTCCTGCGGCTCCTGGACGCCTGGGAACCGCGCATCGCCGAGCACGCCACCGCCGGCGGCGAGGACTCCCGGGCCCTGATCACCTGGCCCACCAGGGACACCGGGGCCGGGCACGGATTCACCCCCGGCACCTCCTTCGCCATCCGCCCCGCCGGCCTGCCCACACCCGGCGCCACCACGCGGACGACGATCCGCCCGGCCGGCGGGCCCTGACCTGGGTCGCCGAGGACATCGGCGAACTCGTCGGGCTCCTCAAGTTCGACCCACCGCCCGGCGCTCGCCGAGGCCTGACCGTATCGCCCGGTTCACTGACTTGTTCGCCATAACCGTCTCGACTACGCCAATTGCCCGCTTAGCTCCATGAGTGGGACGCTGAGTCGCTTTTGGTTCACCTCAAGCGATCCAGGGAGGATCACATGCGACTCATCACCCGGCTCACCGACACGCTCGTCGACCGGCTCGCGCCGAAAGGCGTCGTGACGGCGAGCTGTACGCCGCACACCTTCTGCACCTGCAACTCGACCGGCAACTGCCGTGAGTGCGAGACGCGCCAGAACTGCGACACCCACTGCCGGAACGTGTTCAGCTGCCACTAGTGCGACGGCGGTGAGCGCCGTCGAGGCACTCACCGCCATCGGGATGTGACGCGGACGCCGCTCACCACCATGGCCCGCCATGGTGGTGAGCGGCGGGGTGAGAGGTCAGGCCGCCGTCGGGAGGCTCTTGCGCGGGGTCTCGTTCCAGACGATGAGGAGCCCGGAGACCAGCACCGTCACCGCGGTCAGGGCGTGGACCCACAGGGCGGTGGCGACGCTTCCGTCGCGGACGATGACCGTGGTGGCGTCGAAGAAGGGCATGAACGACATGGCGACGAGGACCCATCCGGCCGCCCGCGTCTGCCGCGTGACCAGCAGGACGACCAGGATCAGTCCCAGGCCGAGGTCGCGGCCGCCCTTGATGACCAGCATGCCGACGTCGTCGCCGGTCGGCCAGCTGGTGAAGCCGAAGCCGGCGGCGGAGCCCACGGGGTCCAGGACGTAGAAGAGACCCATGTAGAGCAGGAACAGGGCGCCGGCACCGGCCAGCAGGTGGGTGAAGATGGTGAAGGCGCGGGACTTGCGGGTGGTGGGCGTGGACATCGTGACTCCTCAGGGGTGGGTTCGCACTCTAGAATCGCTAGAAGTTCTAGCGGTGCTAGCGCTTACGAGGAGGAACGTTAGCACCGTGTCCCGGTCTTGTCTAGCGGCGCTAGAAAATATTTCGACGACTAACGCGGGGGCAGTGCTCGTAGATCTAGCGATGCTAGGATCCGGGCATGGAACCCGGGTCCCGCAAGGAGCGCGAGCGCGCCGAGCGCCGCCGCGCGATCATCACCGCCGCCCGCGACATCGCCGAGAGCGAGGGCTGGCCGGCGGTGACCACCCGCCGCCTGGCCCAGAGCATCGAGTACAGCCAGCCGGTCATCTACGGGCACTTCGCCAACATGCAGGCGATCGTGGCCGCCGTGGCCATCGAGGGCATCGTGGAACTGACCGTCCACCTGCGCCGCGCCCGCCTCGCCGCCGCCCCCGAGAACATCCCCGACGCCGTCGCCTGGGCCTACCTCGACTTCGCCCGGGCCCATCCCGCCCTCTTCGACGCGATGTTCACGCTCCCCAACGGCCTCGACTTCGGCGGCCCCGACGCGCCCGTGGAACTCGTGGACGCCTTCGGCGAGCTCATCGAGGCCTTCGCGCCTCTGGCCAAGGGCGAGGATCAGGAGACCTACGTCGAGATGGCCTGGAGCGCCATCCACGGCCAGACCGTGCTGGGCATGAGCGGCCGCCTGCGACCGCAGGTCGCCGCCGAGCGCATGGCGATGCTGGTGCGGGTGCTCAAGCGGGAGTGACCGCGTCCGTCCGTCGGCCACCCGAAGGCACCCGACCGCGACGGCACCGCGCCGAACGGCTCCGGCCGCGATGGCCCGCAGTGGGCGGCGAACATGCCGCCGGGGCCGGACCCGGCCACCGCGAGCCGGTATGTCACGTGCGGGTCCTCCGGCAGTCGCGGCGTCAGCGTATGGCGGGGCGGTGACGATACCCCGCGAGCGCACGGCACGCTGCCCCTCAGCCCGGCGGGCGGATGGCGATGGTGCTGATCGCGCCGTTGCCCCAGACGGTGGTGTTCATCAGGACGCGGCCGTCGAGGGAGAGCACGGTGAACTCCGGGACGAATCGGTGTGTCAGCAGCGCACCCATCGGGCTCCGGAGCTGCTCGACCCCACTACCCGCGAGATCCCACTCGTCGAGGAGCCGGACGCGCACCCAGCCCTGGACGTACTCGGCGGCCGAGGTGGAGTAGTCGGCCGCGAACAGGAACTCCCGGTCCTCGCCGAACAGCCCGTGCTCCACCGCCATCCGGTACCAGCCCGCGTTCACCTTGCCCACCATGCCGGGCTCATCGACGTCGGCGACCTCATGCGGAGGCGAGTCGAAGCGCCCGTGCTCAGGGCGGGCGCTCGCAGGACTGTGGCCGGGCGGCAGCGCGGGCCGCCGGACCTCGCCGTGGATCCGCGTGATGAAGAGCAGCCCGGCCCGGGCCAGCGCGGCCGCCATTTCCCCGTTGGTCATGGGCACGCCGTCACCCGTCCCGACCCGGGCGCCAGCCCCGCAGCACCGCCGGGATCGCCGCGGCGAACGTCGCCTCGGCGACCGCAGGGGTCAGCGCCCCGGCCAGTTCCAGGGTGACCAGTCCGTGCAGGCTCACCCAGATCGACAGCGCGATGGCCTGCTCGTCGCCGCTCAGGACGCCCTCATCGCACGCGCGGCCGATCGCGTCCAGCAGGATCCCGATCGGGTCGCCCGTGCCCACGGGGCCGGTGGGCTCGAAGGTGCGGACGCCGCCGAACAGCACGGTGTACAGGTGCGGCTGGTCGAGCGCCCAGCGGCGGTAGGCCGCCGCGAGGGTCTCGATGCCGGTGAGGGCGTCCGGGGACCGGGGGACCGCCGACAGCGCGCCGAAGAGCCCGGCGACGGCGCGAGCGCGGACCTCCTCGACGAGCGCCTCCTTGCTGCCGAACAGCGTGTACACCGCCGCCGTGGCCGCTCCGGCGGCGGCGGCCAGCGCGCGGATGGTGACCGACTCCGGCGGCCTGGTGGCGAACAGCTCGGTGGCGGTGACGACGAGGCGCTCCTTGACGGTGTCGTCGTTGGTCCTGGGTCTGCCCATGGCGTCACTCTACCGGGTTTGCTAACGTCGTTTTGAAACATCGTTCTGAAACGAGGTGCATCCGTGCGCACATCCCTCCGGGCACTCGCCCGCCTCGGCATCGCGCTCGCCGCCGTGGCCGGCCTGCTCGTCCTCTTCCTGGCGCTCATCGCCGCCACCGACGGACTCTGGTCGGGCACCGCCGCCTGGGCCGCGACCGTCGCCACCGGCGCCGGCCTGGCGATCTGGCGCGGACGCCGCCGCGCCGGGCCGCGCAGACTCCTGCCGCTGCTGCCCGTCGCCATCGCCGCCGCGCTCGCCGCGTCGGTCTGCGTCCCCACCGTCCCCACCGACCGGCCGGCGAGCGACGCCGAGCGCTGGGAGCTGTCCACCGGCAGCCGGGTCGCCGTCTACCACTACCCACCCGCACCCGGCACCGCCGTGCACGCGACGCCGCTGGTGTACCTGCACGGCGGGCCGGTGCGCTCCATCGCGTTGATCGACCACGGCTTCCTGCGCGGACTGGCCGCGCGCGGCTACGACGTCTACGCCTACGAGCAGGCCGGAGGCGGGCGCAGCGACCTGCTGCCCATGGACGAGTACGGCATCGACCGCTCGGTGGCCGACCTGAAGGCGTTCCTCGACCGCCTGGGCGAGCCCGCCGACGTCCTCGGCTTCTCAGCGGGAGCGGTGGTGCTGACCCGGGCACTGGCCGAGCCGGACGCCGCCACGCGGATGCGCCGGGCGATCATCGCCGAACCGGGCCCGATGGACGGTCCGACCGCCGCCATCGAAGGCCGCACCGGACTCCCCAACGCCCGCGGCATCGCACCCGCCCCCGAAGGCCCGCGCGCCACGACCACGCCGAGATACGCCGTCGCCTTCGGGCTCATGCGCCTGGGGCTGCTCTCACCCGAGACCGACCTGATCGGCCAGGCCGAAGGGGTGAACGCCTTCAAGGCCGCCGACCTCGGCGGCGACGCCGCCTCGACCTACTGCGCGAAGGACGCCGACCGCATCCCCGCACAGGACAGCGCCGGGAACTTCTCCTTCAGCGCCGCGGCGAGCATGCGCGTCCAGGAGACCATCCGCGACTCGCCGTCCATCGCCGAAGGCCTCGGCGCGTCCACCGTCCCGGCGATGCTGATGATCGCCGAGTGCTCCTCGCAGACGCGCGAGTGGGCGACGGCCGTCCTGGCCGCCGATCCCGCGATCGAGCGCACCCAGTACCTGCCCGGCGTCGGGCACCGCCTGTGGAACGGGCTCGACGGCAATGACGAGCGGGCCGCGTCCGTCGTCGAGGCGTTCCTGGACGGAACGGACGCGCCGCTGCCGAACTACCCGCGCGCGGCGGACATCCTTGCGTTCCTCGCCGACGGGCGGTGACCCGGTAGGCCGATGCGTGGATGGGAGTGCGGCCTCTCGCTGGCATGAGAGGCCGCACTGAGTGGTGCGTGCCCGGGCGAACAGGCCGACACTCATGAGGGAGTGGAAGCCACGTCGGTGATGTGGGGCGTTCAAGACACCTGGAGCTCGGCCGATGATGCTTCGATGAGCTGGACGGTCTACGGAGATCCTATGCGCAGAAATTCACCATAGATTCGATGCAGCAGAACTGCGTACCGATGATGGGTGTCGACGACTTCTCACTCGTCGGAGGCCATGCCTTCGCCGAATCGTTCCAGGCGGGAGATGACCTCTTCGAGCAAGCCCATGACGTCCGCCCTGCTCGGTTTGAAGACCCCCTCGTCGACAAAAAGGATCACCTGGGTCGTATGTTCGTCGGCGAGGGCCAGGTCGCCGTGAACGAGCGCGAGGTTCTCTCCTGCACGCAACACCTTCTCGCCGCGGCGTAGATCGGGAAACGGCAAGGATCGCCAGAGGGCGTAGCTCTCCATGAAATCCGACAACGACTCGTCCTCTCAGTAGTCGGCGCCGTCCTGTTACGGGTTCGGGGGTGCCGGGGATTAAGGCAGTTCGTGGGGCGAGGCCGGGGTTCGTCCGCGCAGGTGATCGGTATCGTCGAACGCCCACCCACAGGAGATCACCATGGACGGCCACCCCCACCTCGAACCCTGGCGGCACGAAGCCGGAGTCCTCCGCTCCTGCGGCCGAGAGTCGTGTCACGCGGGGGGCAGACCGCGCGACAGATGCTGCGATCCGCCGAGGACGTGACCCTGGCTCGGAACGCGGATGCGAGTCATCCGTCGGTGTTCGCCGGGCCATCATGATCGCACTCGCCGGGCTGTTCGACGCGGCGATCAAGATCGAGATCACCCTCACCGAGCAGCGCCTCACCCTGCATTCTCCCGACCCGCGATCCAGCGGCTGCCGTTTGTGCAAGTCGGTGGGAGTGTGCGACCAATACGGGCCCATCGCCCGCCAGGTCGGGGACCTGCGCCGCGAGCGCGATGCCAGGGCCAACCACCGGGCTGCCTAGACCCTTCCACCGCGCGCTGGCATCCGCTTCCCCGGATAGCCGCCAACGCGCCCCTCCGCCGAGCCGTCGGCGGAGGGAAACGGGCCAGCTCCCATCCCCCCCGGGCCTTCCTCCCTACACAGAGGACACCACCGCACCGGGCCCGGCTACCCGGCGGGAGCTCGTGACCTCTCTAGCCACAGCGGTCGCAGAAGCTCATCCCGCACGACCAGGAAACCCGATCCGACACCGCGAAAGGAACCGATTGTGGACCGCCGCGACTTCGACCAATGGGCCGTCACCACCGACCGTGACGCTCAACGCCGCCTGCTGGAGACCCGCCCCCTGACGCTGCGCCGCCTCGCCACCCAGGTCCACGCCCTCGGCCTGCGCCCCGACCCCGCCAAAGGCCACGGCGACAAGGTCATGGTCACCGGCGTCTACGGCGGCGCCCCCGTCGTGATCTGGCAACCGGGCCCGCACCCGGAAAACGTCTACGACCGGCCGCTCGAAGCCCCACCTGAGGTCCTCGCCGACCTCATGATCAAGGCCGACGAGCTCGACACCCGCGCCCTCACCCGCCATGTCCTCGACCTCGGCCTCACACCACCCACAGAACCCGCCGGATACCGAGGCTGGGAAGTCGTCCTCGCTGGCACCGAAAACGACGAAGACGACTACGACATGGCCCTGTGGTGGAGCGGCCCCTACTGCGATCACGGCTGCGAGGAGGACCAAGCCGACACCGACTACCGCGTCACCACCGACACCGCCACCAACCAACAGCTACTCATGGGACTGGTCCGCGCCTACTCGCCCGAAACCTACGCGGAAGAGCTGCGTGCGGTGGGCTACACGCCACCCGAGACCGCCTTCGACGTCAAGTGGGTCGTCCGCGCCGAACCCGACCCGTGGACCCGGCCGCCGGTACACCACTGGCTCGAATGGCGACCGATCTCCCTGTTCTGGCCACCATTCGACCAGGCAGCCGGCAGCTAGCCGGACGGTGACCCGCAATCATCCAGGTTCGTAAGACGATGGGTGACGACAACCGCCCCCCGAGGCACCCACCGCTCCAAGTTCCACAGCGCCTATCTCGTGCCCGTTCCTGTGCTTCTCGCCGGGGCCATCTTCCCCATCGAGGCGTTCATCGTCCACATGAACGGCGTTGGCTGGGCCAACACACCACTGGCCTACATGGACGTCAACACCTGCCCGCATTGCCGCGATCGCCCTGGCTGTGGGACTGGTCGCCGCGACGATCGTGCCCGCCGAGGCTTACTACGCACACGCCTACGGCAACGGAGGCCTCATCGCATACGCCACCACCGCCGACGGCATCCTCCGCGCGGCGAAGAACACTCTGCTCGCTTTGGCGTGCGCGCTCCTCGCAGCCAGGCTCGCCCTACGTGGCCTCCGCTCCTCCAGCCCCACGAATGGACAACAGTGACGACACCTGATGGCTCACCTCAGCGGAGCTAGGCCGACCCATCCATCCAAAGCTGAGTGGAATGCTGGACACCGCGGCTCGTCCTGCCTTTCGGTTAGGCTGCTGGCCGGACCGGACGAGGACGGAGCGGATGAGGGACGACACCGAGGGCGTCATCGCGTCCTTGACGAAGCTGTCCGCCGCGCTGCGCGCCAGCGGCACCGCGATCGATGATCCGTTGGCCGCCCTGGCGGCGGAGAGCGCCGACTCCAGCCGCGATGAGCTGTCGGCCGCCATCACACAGGCGGGGCAAGCGGCAGACGAGTCCGGAGGCGCCGCCATCGACCTCGACGAGGCCGCCACCGCGCTCCGCTCCTACCTGGACCACGTGTACTGACATGGGCTGGCTGGAGGTACGCGCGACCATCGATGCGGCGATCGAGGCTCTGGACGGTCTGGCCGCGACAACGGCGGAGTACTCGGGCGACGCCGACCGGATCGGCTCGCACATCGACGAGCTGTACGGCGGCTCGAACAACGAACTGCCGCACACGGCCCGAGACCACACCGCCTCGGCCGCCGACCGCGCCGGTGAGGCCGCGACGGGATACCGGCAGGCCGCGCAGCTGTGCCGGGACTACCTGGCCGCGGTCGACCCGGACGGCGCGGCCGGTTCGGTCACCGGCCTCGCTGTCCCGGCTGCCGGCGGACCGGCGAAGGGCGGGCACGGACCCGCCGGTTCCCCACCGGCCCGGCAGGCCGTCTCCGACGTGTCCCGGGGTCGCAGCCATGTCTTTCCCGAGCAAGGCCCCAAGGGGCTCGCCGATCTCACCACCCGCGATGACGGGATCATCGCCCTGCGGTCGGAGTGGATGGACGCGGGCGGTCACGCACGGCTGCGGCACGGTGGCGTGGTCACCGAGCAGCAGCTCAAGGACAGAGCGATGTACGGCAAGGACCCGGTCAACGGTAGTCGTACCGACTGGGAAACCGGCGGTACCCATCTGCCGGTCCGTAACGCCACCGCGTTCACCACGGACTCCGACCTGGTCTTCGCCGAGGCCGCTGTCTGGAACTCGAAGGAAGGGCGGGCGGTGATAAAGGATGCCGAGGCCAACGGCGACTTCCGTGCCTCGGTGCGGGTGCCCGCGTCGGCGATATTCGGCCCGGACTTCAGGCAGCATGTCCGTGGACAGACTCGTATCGGCAGCGAGAACAACCCTCAGGGCGCGGACCCGACCCAGTTCACCGACACCGCGAGTGTCATGGCGGTGTACAGGCGTGAGAATGAGAACTCGCCTTGGGTCGCCTACACCTGCTACCCAAAGCCATGATCGGCGCTCAGAGAGGACGAGGGATGTACGAGTTGAGCGATCGGCTCAAGAAGGTGCTCGAAACCTACAACATCGACGGTGACGTCGGTGTCGACGACCTCGCCCACGACGCTGCACTGCCGTCCAAAGCATGGCTCGGGACCGAGTTCGAGGAAGCGCTCAGGGCGGGCGCGTTCACCACTGAGACCTGGGGCGACGTCTGTTACAACGGTGGCCTTGACGAGGATCAGGCATACATCGTTGACCGTGATCTGCGCCTGTTCTGGCAGGCCATCAACCCCGACCGCCCCTACCCACCCGACGAGCAGTGATTCTGCGCTGGCGGTCACCCGGTCCGGGAACTGCCGCCCGATCCGAGTGGTCGCGTGCCGGCATTCGTTGTACAGACGTCACCGCATGGTCACACCGCCGCACTCGGGTGCGTGAAGCCGTTCTCCGGTGACTTGAGGTTCTTCAGATCTGTTGGCATGTCGAGCATGCCCGGCCTGGCGGGGAAGAAGGCGTTCCGCTGCGTGCCGCTGCCGTCCTTGGCGGTGAGCGTGTTCTGCCGGACCACGTTCGAGTTCTCCGAGAGTTTCCCGGCCGCCGCCTGTTCCATGTCCAGGATGGTCTGCTTCCGCTTGTTCAGTGCCTCTGTCATCTTCGCGAGTACACCGTCCACATCGGATGCCAAGAGGTCGATCTCGTGCGGGTCGGCGATGAGCTTCGCGCCACCGGCCCAGGCGGCGTTGCTGACGCCCGCGATGATGGTCCACGCGGCGACGGCGGAGGGGCCGCCGAGAAGGCCGCCCGATCCGACGGTGGCGACACCGGCGGCGATCGTCGCGGCACCGGCGATCAGGCCGAAGGCGATGTTGAGGGCGTCGTCGCTGCAGCCACCGCCGGTCTTGCCGGCTTCGATCGACTCGATGGCGATCTCGGTCTTCCTGGCGATGTCTCCCAGGGTTTCGCGTCCGGCGCCGTAGATGTCGCGCGCGGCGACGATCGCCTGGTACAGGGTGTCGGCGATCAGCGCCTGGCGACGGGAGATGTTGGGGATCTCGCCGAGGTAGGCCTGGAAGCCGTCGGCGAAATGGCCGCTCCAGTCATTGGTGTAGCCCATGGTCAAACGAATCGGCTGGTCGACCGCGCCGGTGCCCTTCGCCAGGGGCGCGGGCGTGTTCGGTGGAAGCCCGCCGGCCGGGTCGGGTGCCTTCTCGACGTTCACGAAGCCCTCGGTCAGCTTCTGCGCGGTCGCCACGAACGCGTCGAAGTCGCGGGGTTCGGGACGCAGGTAGCGTTCGAACTCCCCTGGAATCCACCAGTACGCCGACTCCAGGGCGGCCCAGTCCGCCTTGGTGCCGAGGTATCGGTCGTCCTTCCCGACACCGTAGACGCCGTACTTGCCCTTGGGCTGGTGGCCGCTGGTCATACCCGTCGTCTGGTCCTTGGAGGACTGGCCCGCCCAGGCGCTGTCGGGGCTTCCCAGCGGGATCATCAGGAGTTCCTTCTCTCCCTTGACCCGGATCGCGGCCGCCTTGACCTTCTCCGCCAGTGCCTTGATCTCCGCCTGCGTCGGTCCGTACTTGACGCCACCCATGTCAGCCGCCCGGTGTTCCGTAGTAGTTCTTACCGCCGGTGTCGTAGTTCGGGTTGCCCTTCAGGGGATCCCGGACACTGTCGTCGGCGTGCGGACGGCTGCCGGGGTCCACGACCGTGCGGTCGCGGAAGTCGCCGCCGTGTTCGCCCGTCTTCCCGTCACCGTCGAGGTCCTGACCGGGTTGCTCGGGCACCTGCGTGTATCCGTCGATCGTGGCGTCGGCGGCCGCCTTGACGTTCTGCGCGTTCATCCCGTCGACGTGACCGAAGGACTCCCGCACCTTGTCGAGCACATCGCAGACCTCGTAGAGGTTCTCCGCCGACAGGGTCATGACGTCCTGGAACTCGTCACGCAACTCCGTCCACGCCCTGAACAGAGCGCCGTTCGCCGAATAGGTGCCGTTGTAGAGCGTGTCGTTGAAGGCGCTCTCGTGCGCCTGTGTCGCGGTGGCCTTGTTCGCCATCGTCACGTACTGCCGGGCGGCCTCGGGAATCAAGACGTGGGCGCACAACCACAGCTGTCCCAGCTCCATTCCGAGCAGGTTTTCCTTGTCGGTCATGCCTGGCTCCTCTAGACGTGGGTTCTATGCCGTTTCCGGCGGGCGCAGACCCAGGTGCTCCCGTTGCAGGGCGTTGATCTTGCTGTTGTGATCGTTGATGACCAGGTCGACGAGGCTGGTGATCTCGCCGCAGAACTCGGCCTCCGACAGGTGCTGCTGGGTGCCGTCCTTGACGTGTACGTCCCAGCGCAGCAGCCCGACCGCCTCGGCGCGCACACATTTGCGCGGTGACATCGCCGAGGCGACGAGTTCGGCCCGCGCCCGCTTGTATCTGCGGCGCTCGGGGTACTCATCATCGCTTGTGGACTTACCCGACGCGCCGGCCACATCCGTGATGATCTTGCTCAGGCCGCGCCGGTATCCCGTCCACACCAATGGACCCAGCTGCGAGAGCTGGTGTTCGAGTTCGGCGCGCGCGTACTGGTCGTACACACCCGGACGGAAACGGATCTCCAGCGTGTGGCCGCCTTTGAACAGCGCCATGATGCGGTTGTCCGGGGATGTGGCACGGACGACCATCTGGCCGACCCGATCGATGATCTCGCCCATGGCGGGCTCCTTCGCGGGGAAGCGATCCTGCCTTCGCCCACTGTACGAATCCTCCGCAACACCGCTAATGGCGCCCATGGGTGAGGACGTGGAAATGCGGCCGAAAACGATCATCGAGACGCCGCCGGACCCGACGCCCCGCCAGCGCCTTCACCATGACCACCGCGGCGGCCGCGAGGAGCACCTGGGCGATGTGGTCCCCGGCGACCTGGCATGGAGCCGGCCGCTTCCGGCCACTGCTTGGAACGCGACCACTACCGGCTCACCGGAGAGCGGAGGCGCTCCCGACACCGCCTATATCCGACGGGCAAGCAAAAATCCCCAGGTCAGGTGACCTGGGGATTTGCTGGTGGACGATACTGGGATTGAACCAGTGACCCCTTCCGTGTCAGGGTTGCCCGCAAGGTGCCTTGACCTGCGCAGACGCTGGACCCGCAGGTCAACTGAGACCCTTCAGGTCGCTTGAGGATGGTCCAGAGCGGTTGACCGGCCTGTTCTGCTCGGAGCTTGATCTCGCTGGGGGTCAGGCCAGGTTGAGGCACTGACGCAGCCCAGCGGGACAGGTCGCTGCTGGCTGCAGGAGGGGCCGCATCCCTGTCGCACCAACCGATGCGATCTCTAGGGCCTGGAGACCCCCTCCGCTGCCCGTGACATGATCGGATCATGATTGATCCGAAGAGCATCAAATTGCCCGGATTGCTCCAGGATTGGTATGGATCTCCTGAAGCTCCATCAAGCCACCTGTCAAACGATCTTGCCTGGCTACCTGAGCCCTTGAGGGAATGGCATGAGCTCTCGTCTCAATGGGCGAAGCCTCTGATGACCGTCAAGCGAATGCTCCCACCTGAATCGATCACACTCCAAGACGGAAAGGCCGTCTTCATGGACGACCCAGGAGACGCAGAGTGGGCGTTCGCTCCGGATAGCCCCCTCGACGTCTACGAAGGAACGCTCTATGAGGGATGGGAGAAGTGCGCCGAGAGCCTCCCCGAATTTCTGGTGCATAATGCACTGTTCGAGGCGGGCTACAACGCCACATCACGGAGGTACTGCTATGAGGTGCCTGAGGACCTTCTGCCACAGCTTCTGACCCCAATGACGGAGGTCGCATTCGGCGGCTGGCGGTGGCCTAGTCCAGGACATCGCATCTTCA
Source organism: Actinorhabdospora filicis (assembly GCF_030269765.1). GTDB lineage: Bacteria > Actinomycetota > Actinomycetes > Mycobacteriales > Micromonosporaceae > Actinorhabdospora > Actinorhabdospora filicis. Next base: position 797,037 of record NZ_BSTX01000002.1, read on the forward strand.
TGGGTGAAGGACTTGTCGCTAACATGGGGCCGACGCAAGAAGACTCCGCCCCCTTCGGTGGCAAGCCGGGCTACGCGGACATCCAGATCGGGAGTACCGATCCTACGCTACTTTCCTACTTGGATGACATTCCCGACCTCAACTCGGTGAAAGCCGGCCTCCTCGGATGACCGAGCAAGCTGCCATATTAGGGAAACGCCCCGACAGGGCCTACCTGCCGGGGCGGCCTATTTCGTGTCAGTCCCCACCGGTAAAGTTGATGGTCCTAATACTCCTGTCACCTGCCCGATGGGTCACCCTCAGCGTTGCCCCTTTCGGCAGCCAGGTAGATAGGCCGTCGGCACAGGCCCCACGCATATAATCACCACCAATGAAGAGTTGCGCATCAATTGCGGGGGGTGGGCGGTGAAGTGGCGGTGTGTGGACTTGCACCTTCGTCGGAGACGAGCGGTCGTGGTCGTGGTCGTCGGTAATCCAGCACGACGACGAGGAGGCCACTAGATGGCCTGGACAGAGAAGCGCGGCGCCTTCTGGAGGGTTCGGTATCGAGACCAGGCCGGGGTGGTGCGGACGCTGCCGGAGAGGTACTTCGGGAAGCCTGCCGCCAACGATGCGGCTTTGGACTTGGAGTCCGATCAGCGCAGGCACGCCACCACACCCGTCGCGGTCGGCCCCGACATCCTGGCCGAGGGGCAGCCTCCCGGTCTCACCCTGGGCGAGTGGGCGGCGAAATGGCGAGAGGTGCATGCCATGGCCCCGGCCACCCGCGAGAAGGTCGATCAGTTCCTGGACGGGAAGATCCTTCCCGTCTTCGCCGAGGTGCCGCTGGAGGAGATCAAGCGCCTGCGGGTCAAGGAGTGGGCGACGGGCCTGTGCGGCCGTCACGTGCGCTCCAGCGTTGGCAGCTTCGTGACCGTGCTGCCGACGAGGGCCTGCTGGACCACAACCCACTGGTGGGCATGAGGCTGGGCAGCACCCACATCGGCAAGAGGCCCATCCGGCGGCCGGTGCTGAGCATCCAGCAACTCCTGGCCGGGGCCGAGCGCCTGGCGGAGGAGTGGGGGTATGGCCTGTGGGCGCAGGCGGTGACCGGGGCCTATACCGGGATGCGGTGGGGGGAGATCTGCGGGCTGGATCGCCGCCACTGCCACCTGGGCGGAGACGAGCCGTATCTGGAGGTCGATCCCGACCACGGGGCCCTGCACGAAGTAGGAGGGAAACTGTGGCTGGGGCCGCCGAAGTCCGAGGCCGCCGCTCGCCGCATCGATCTGCCCGGCTTCCTTGCCGGGATCCTCCAGCAGGTCATCGCCGCCCACTCCTGCGATCAGCTGTTCATCTCACCGGAAGGTGAGTGGTGGCGGCGGTCGAACTTCTCCCGCAGGATCTGGCGGCCGGTCTTCGATGGGGACACCGACCGTGACCGGGGGCCCATCGCGCAGGCGGCGACCTTCCACGGGTCACGTCACCTGCACAAGACCATCCTCGACGAACTCGACCTCCCCGAGGTCCTCGAACACGACCGCATGGGATACCGCATGAGGGGTGTCAGCGGGGTCTACTCACACGTCACGCCCCTCATGCGAGAACAGGCCCGAACCCGCCCGGAAGCACACTGGCAGACCGCCACCGCCCCGCACCGGAAGGTCGCGTGAAGACCGGTGGAACGTGGAGCACTTCGGGCGTGACCACTTTCGGCGCATTTTGGAGGTGGGGCACCGCTGCTCCAGTTTGGCTCCACGCGATTCCATAGTGGACGGGCACGCAAAAGTCCCCAGGTCAGGTGACCTGGGGACTTCTTGGTGGACGATACTGGGATTGAACCAGTGACCCCTTCCGTGTCAGGGAAGTGCTCTCCCGCTGAGCTAATCGTCCGAGGCGCGAGCGGGAATCGAACCCGCGTACAGGGCTTTGCAGGCCCTTGCCTAAGCCACTCGGCCATCGCGCCAGAGGTGGTCCGCGCGGTGGGACCGGTTTAGTGCCACCGACCGAGGTCGGTTCAGAGCGGACGACGAGACTCGAACTCGCGACCCTCACCTTGGCAAGGTGATGCGCTACCAACTGCGCTACGTCCGCATTTGCTGCTCTTTGACCGATTTCCCGGTCGGTTGCAACGAAGAGAACTTTAGCCGACGGGGGTGGGGGCCGCAAATCGGGGGTGCCATGGGGTGCCATGGGGTGTCGTGGGGCGGAGTGGCGGGTTTGGGGTGGTGGGTCCGTTGTGAGGCGGGAAGTGGGGGTGTGGGCGGGGTGGGGCTGGGAGGATGGCGGTATGGGTGAGTGGGGTGTGGCCGAGCGGGTCGATGTCGCTGGTGGGCAGGTGCTCGGGGTGCGGCGGGTGGGGGTCGGCGGTGGGGTGCCGCTGGTGCTGCTGCACGGGTTTCCGGTGGGGGCCGGGGTGTGGGCTCGGTGCGCGGCGGGCTTGGCGCGGGCGGGGTTCGAGGTCGTCGCGCCGGACCTGCGCGGGTACGGGGAGAGCCGCCCTGCCGCGGGTGGGTTCTATGACGTGGCGGCCATGTCGGGGGATGTGGCGGGGTTGTGCGACGGGCTGGGGTGGCGGCGGGTCGTGGTGGCCGCGTTCGGGCTCGGGGCGCGGGTGGCGGTGGACCTCGCCAACCGGCACGGGGCGCGGGTCGACCGCCTGGTGCTGATGAACCACTGGCCGGGTGGGGACGGCGGGGAGCCGGAGGTCTTCGGGGAGATGGGGCGGCATTCGGCCGCGCTGCTGCACCGGCTCGGGGACGGTGCCGGGCGGGTGGGGTTCGTGTCGGGGTTCCTGGGCGGGGAGCGTGGGTGGTGCCCGGAGGGCGCCTTCGGGCCCGAGGACGTCGAGGGGTTCTGCGGGGAGTACGCCGACGCCGATCGCCTCGCGGGGCTGTTCGGGGCGTTCCAGGCGGCCTCGGGGGCGCGGGAGTCCTCAGGGCCGGGCGTGGGGGAGCGGGTGGTGCGGCAGCCGGTGTTCGTGATGGCCGGGGACGCGGACGGCTCACTCGCGCCGGACTTCGCCGAGCGCTGCGGGACGGCGTACCCGGAGGTCGTGGGGCCGTTCCTCGTGCCGGGCGCGGGGCACTTCCTGCCGTGGGAGCGGCCGGTGGTCGTGGAGCGGGCGATCGCCTCGTTCTGCGCTGATCTTCGAGGGTGAGCAGTTTGCTGGGGTGAGGCATGAGAAGGGCGCGGACCACACGGTCCGCGCCCTTCTTGTGTGCTGGGGGTCTAGAGGGTCAGGGTCCAGGTGTCGATGCGGCCGGTGTCGGCCGCCGCGGCGTCCTGGACGCGCAGCTTCCACGTCCCGTTCTTGAGCTCGCTGGACAGGTTGACCGTGTAGGTCTGGTTGATGTTGTCCGCCGAGCCTCCGGCGCGGTTGTGGAGCACGTAGGTGCTGCCGTCGGGGGCGACGAGGGTGACGACGAGGTCGCCGATGTAGGTGTGGACGATGTGGACCTCGACGGTCGAGGAGGCCGAGGCGTTGCCGGCGCAGCCGGTGACCACGATGGAGCTCTCGACGGTGGTGTTGTCGGGGATGGCCACGTCGGTGCCGTTGGTGCCGCCGCAGGAGGGCGTGCCGCCGCCACCGAGGGCGAGGGTCCACGAGTTCAGGTAGCCGGTGTCGGCGGAGGCGGCGTCCTGGACGCGCAGCTTCCAGGTGCCGTTGGCGACCTCGGCGGACAGGTTGACGGTGTAGGTCTGGTCGATGTTGTCCGCCGAGCCGCCCGCGCGGTTGTGCAGCACGTAGGTGCTGCCGTCGGGGGCGACGAGGGTGACGACGAGGTCGCCGATGTAGGTGTGGACGATGTGGACCTCGACCGTGGAGGTCGCCGAGGCGTTGCCGGTGCAGCCGGAGATCACGATGGAGCTCTCGACGGTGGTGTTGTCGGGGATCGTGAGGTCGGTCCCGTTGGTCTGGGTGCATCCGGGCGGGCCGTTGACGGTGAGGGTGTAGGACGTCGACTGGGTGGTGACCGTGCCGGTACCGGTGATGGTGAGGTTGTAGGTGCCGGGGGCGGTGGCCGCGGTCGTGGCGATCGTCATCGAGGACGAGCCGCCGGAGGTGACCGTGGCGGGGCTGAAGGACGCCGTCGCGCCGGACGGGAGTCCGCTCGCCGAGAGGGTGACCTGCTGGGCGGCGCCGACCGTGGTCGTCGTCGAGACCGTCGCGGTGGCCGAGGAGCCGGGGTTGACGGTGCCGGAGCCCGGGCTGACGGCGATGGAGAAGTCCTGCGTCGGCGGCTGGATGTTGCCGACGTAGAGGAGCTTGTTCGGCGAGCCGGTGCCGGCGCCGCCGACGACGCCGTTGGTGGCGTCGTTGACCAGCTTGTCGCGGACCTGCTGGGGGGTGTAGCCGGGGTTGGCGGTCAGCACGAGGGCGGCGGCGCCGGTCACGTGCGGGGTCGCCATCGAGGTGCCGGAGATGGTGTTGGTCGCGGTGTCGCCGCTGCCCCACGCGGAGGTGATGTCGCGGCCGGGCGCGAAGATGTCCAGGCAGGTGCCGATGTTGGAGAAGTCGGACTTGGCGTCGTTGCTGTCGGTGGCGCCGACGGTGATGGCGTTGGGCGTGCTGGCCGGGGACTTCCCGCAGGCGTCGGCGGAGTAGTCGTTGCCGGCGGCCACGGCGAAGGAGACGCCGTCGGCGATGGCGGCGGTGACCGCGTCGTTGGTGCCCTGGTCGAAGGAGCCGCCGAGGCTCATGTTCGCCACGGCGGGCGCCCCGGCCTGGTGGTCGGAGGTGACCCAGTCGATGCCGGCGATGACCTGGGCGTTGGTCCCGGAGCCGGAGCAGTTGAGGACGCGGACGCCGACGATGGTGACGGTCTTGGCCACACCGTAGGTGGTGCCGCCGACGGTGCCGGCCACGTGCGTGCCGTGACCGTGGCAGTCGGTGGCGTCATTGTCGTTGTCGATGGTGTCGCGCCCGGAGATGGCGCGCCCGCCGAAGTCGGTGTGGGTGAAACGGACGCCGGTGTCCACGATGTACGCCTTCACACCCGAGCCGGTGTTGGGGTACGTGTAGGAGTTGTTCAGCGGCAGCGCCCGCTGGTCGATGCGGTCCAGGCCCCAGGACGGTGTCGGGGACTGGGTGCCGGTGAGGTGGACGGTGCGGTTCTGCTCGACGTACTTGACCATCGGGTTGGCCGCGAGCCGGGAGGCGGCCTGCTCCGGCATGGTCACCGAGAAGCCGCGCAGGGCGGCGGAGTAGGTGAAGCCCACCGTGCCGCCGTAGCGCGACGAGAGGTCGGCGGCGGTGGCCGTGACGTTGGTGGCGGTGACGCCCATGCCGTCCTTGAGGACGACGACGTAGGAGTTCGCGACGGCGTCGGAGGCTCCCGCGTAGCGGATGTCGCCGGTGGGCTCGGTGGCGAGGGCGGGTGTGGCGAACGCGGCGATGGCCGCCGTGGCCGTGCCGAGTAAGGCCAGGCGGGCCAGTAATCGCGTGGTGCGGTTCATGGTCGGATTCCTCCCTGTGGGCACCCCTCGGGCAGGGGTGGAACGCCAGTGGGGGTGCCGGATGGTGTGGCGAGGACGCGGTACCGGCCGATCGGCGCGGGTACCGCCGGGCTCCCTAAGCGGAGGACGGACGACACGGAGAGGGAGTGCGGTCCCGGCGTGCGCGAAGAGGTGTTCCGGGACATCGAAACCCCTCTCCGAAAACGGGCGTGCCGACTCCGGTGGGAGACCGGAACGGGGAAGCGTTACCCCGGTGTAGGCAGATTGGCCTAAGAAGACCCGGTCGTCAAGGGTCATAGGAGGGGTTCTGCCGGTGGCGCAACCGGAGTGGGCGCGGCGGTGTTCATGAGACCGTCCGCCGATCTTGAGGAGCCATGGTGTCCCTGCCCCGCCGCGTTCTGGCCGTGTACTTCTTCCTGACCGGGACCCTGTTCGCGCTGTGGGGCGCCACCCTCGCCGCCACCGACGCCCGCCTCGGCCTCGGGCCCGGGCGCCTGGGCACCGTCCTGCTCGCCATGAGCCTGGCCGCGATCGCCACCGTCCCCCTGGCCGGACGCGCCGCCGCCCGCTGGGGTTCCTGCCGCACCGTGCGCACCGCCGCACCGGCGGCGGCCGTGGCGATGGCCGGGCCCGCGCTGGCCTGGGACCACCTCTCGCTGCTGGCCGCGGCGGTGGTGCTGGGGGCGATGTCGGGGGCGATGAACGTCGTCCTGGGGCTGCGCGCGGTGGAGACCGAGCGCGCCACCGGCCGCCCGCTGATGGGCCGGATGCAGGGACTGTGGACGCTCGGCTCGGTCGCCGGGGCCGGTGCGGTCACGATCGCCTTCCACCTGGGCGCGGGCGCGCGGGCCGTCCTCGTCGCGGGCGGGCTGCTGCTGGCCGCGCTGTACATCGCCGTCGCGGGGCCGGGTGGCGGGCGGGCCTCGGCGGTCGCGCCACCGCCGGTCACCGCCGGTACCGGGCGCGGCGTGCGGCTGGTGGTGCTGGGGGTGATCGGGGCCTCGGCGTTCGTGGTGGAGGGCGCGGCGGCCGACTGGGCCGGGGTGCACGCCGCCACGGTGCTGGGCGCGTCCCCCGCGGCGGCGTCGCTGGCCTACACGGTCTTCTGCGTGGCGATGACGGGCGTGCGCTTCGCCGGGGACGCCCTGCGCGCCCGGCTCGGGGCCGCGCGCACCGTCCGCGCCGCCGGGGCCACCGCCATCGGCGGCCTCACCCTGGTGCTGGCCTCACCGGCTCTCGGGACGCCCGCCGCGCTGATCGGCTGGGCCGTGGCCGGTGCCGGTGTGGCGATGGTGTGGCCGGTGGTGGCCAGCGCGGCCGGGGACGAGGGCGGGCTGCCGAGGGTCTCGGCGATCGGCTACGGCGGCGGACTGGCCGGACCGGCGCTCATCGGCGGGCTCGCCGAGGCGGCGACGCTGCCGGTGGCGCTGCTGCTCCCGGCGGCGCTGGCGGTGCTCATCGCCCTGGCCGCGCCGCCGGTGCTGCGTCCGGGCCGCTCAGGCCTGCCCGGTGTCGAAGCGGCTCACGCGGCCGTCTGAGACCGTGAAGCGCCACGTGGTGTCCATCTCGCCCCAGGCGTCGTTGCGGTAGCGCGCCTGGAGCGCCAGGCCGTCGCCGCTCTGCTCGTCGACGGTCATGTGCCCGTTGGCGCCGAAGATCTCCCGGTCGGCCCAGGCCGACAGGTTGCGGTCGGTGCCGTCGTCGGACATCGTCGCGTCCGTCGTCAGCGCGTCCCGGAAGGCCGCCCGGTCCCCGGCGTTGACCGCCTGGACGAAGGCCCGCACGGCCGGATCGGTGAGCTCGTCGATCGGGATCATCTGCATCCACCCCCGAGCGGGAGTCTAGGCCCGCGCGCCCGCCTCGGGGGCGGTCTCGGCGATCACGACCGTGCCCGCGCCGCCGTCGACGGTCAGCACCTGGCCGGTGGTGATCGACTCGGTGGCGTCGCGGACGCCGACGACGGCCGGGATCCCGTACTCGCGGGCCACCACCGCCCCGTGGCTGTTGGCGCCGCCCATCTCCATGACGAGGGCCCCGGCGGTCAGGAACAGCGGTGTCCAGCCCGGATCGGTGGAGGGCGCCACCAGGATCTCCCCGGGCTCCAGATGGGCGCCGACGGGGTCGAGGACGACGCGGGCCCGGCCGGTCACCACACCCGCCGAGGCGGGTGTCCCGGCCAGCGAACCGTCGGGCGCGGGCTCGTGCGGCGGTTCCGGCTCGGTCCCGTCGGACAGCAGGACGCGCGGCAGGCGACGCCGCCGCAGCTCACGGGCGTAGTCCTCGCGCCGCTCGGCGACCACCGCCCGCAGGTCCACATCGGACTCCAGCAGGCCGGGGTCGAGGAAGAACACGTCGCCGGGGGCGTCGATGCGGCCCTGGGCGGCGAGGCCGGCGCCGATCGCGGCGATCTCCCGGCGCGCGGCGGCCAGCACCGTCACGAACCAGAACTTCGGGTACTCCCGCAGCCCCGCCAGCTCCCGGGTGCGGCCCAGCGCGAAGCGCACCAGGCGTCCCCGGACCGGCCCGCAGCGTCCCGACAGCTCGGTGATCATCGCCGTGGCCTCCCGCTCGCCGCGGGCGAAGACGGCGTCGGGGGAGTGGGCGCCGGCGTCCAGGCGCAGGTAGTTGGCCAGGACACCGAGGATGTGCGCCGGATCGTCGGACCAGCGCGGCATCCCGAGGTCGATCTCGGCGATCGCGCGGTCCCCGTAGACGGCGAGGAAGCCCGCCAGGGCCGTCGCCAGCGCGGGCGGCATCGGGCCGTTCCGGCCGGTGAGCCAGGCGGCCGAGGCGGCGTCCTGGCGCAGGCTCGCGGCCACCCGCCACAGCTCCAGGTCCATTTCGGTGGTGATGTTGTGGGGGAGGGCGCGCAGGACGACCGGCAGCTCACCGGGACGGGCGCGCCCGCCGAGGAGCTTGGCGGCCAGGCCGAACATGGCGAACCCGGCCCCGGCGGCCGGGATCACGTGCGGGACGACGCCGGCGAACATCCCCGACAGGGCGGCCTCGGCGTGCGCGAGCCGCTCTTGCGGGCTCGATCCGGCGGGCGCGGGGAGCCGCTGGAGCAGCGCGCGGTGGTCGGCGTGGGCGCGCTCGCGGGCCCTGGCGGGGCGGGCGATGGCGCCCAGGACGCGCCAGGGGACGCCGGTGCGCAGGGCCGCGCGGGCGACGCGGGCGGCGGTGCGGCGTCCCGAGCCGCCGATGACGGCGAAGGCGGGATCGGCCAGGACCACGCGGAAGGCGGCGGCCGAGCGGGCCTCCATGACGTCGAGCATGCGCGGCAGGATCCGCCGCCCGATGGGGTTGCGCAGCGCCGCCGTCGCGTCGGCCATGATGCGCCCGGCCGACACCCCGAAGGCCGGTGCGCCCCCGCGTCGCGGGAAGCTGAAACCGAACAGGCGCGCGGCTCCGGCGGTGACCACGCGCATCGCCGCCACGCCCATCGGCGTGAAGGGCCGCAGGACGCCCTGGGCGACATTGACGTTGAGGAACGCGCGCGTGCCGGGACGCATGTTGTCCGGCAGCGGGTAGAGCGTGGTGATCGGGCGCGCCTGCGTCAGCCACGGCGTCCCGTCGCCGTCGATCGCCCACTCGGTGTCCTGCGGGGAGCCGTAGTGGTCCTCGGTGGCGCGGCCGAGGGCGGCCAGCGCGGCGATCTCGGCGTCGTCCAGGCAGGCACCGTCCGTAGCGGAGGCGACCGTCTCGGTGCCGCCGCCGGGCAGCGAGCGGATCACGGTGGCCTTGTCGCCCAGGCGGCGCTCGATGATCCGCCCGCCGGGGGAGATGACGAAGTGGTCGGGGTTGACCGCGCCGGAGACCACCGACTCGCCCAGGCCGGGCGCGGCGTCGATGACGATCTGGCCGCGGCGGCCGGTGACGGGGTCGGCGGTGAACATGACTCCGGCGACGCGGGACTCGACCATGCGCTGGACGACCACGGCCAGGCGCACCGAGTGGTGGCCGACGTCATTGGCCTCGCGGTAGGCCACGGCCCGGTCGGTCCACAGTGACGCCCAGCAGCGGCGGACGGCGTCCAGCACGGCCTCGGGCCCGATGACGTTGAGGTAGGTGTCCTGCTGCCCGGCGAAGCTGGCGGTGGGCAGGTCCTCGGCGGTGGCCGAGGAGCGCACGGCCACGGGCCCGTCGGCGGTGGCCCGGATCGCCTCGGCGATGTCGCCGGGGACGGGAGCTGCGGCCACGATCGCGCGGGCCCGCGCGGCCAGGTCGTCGGGGTGCTCGGCGAGGAGGGCGTCGAGGCGGTCGCCGACGACGAGGGTGTAGGCGGCGGTGGTGACGCAGACGCCGGGCGGGACGGGCAGCCCGGCGCGGGTGAGGACGCCGAGGTTGGCCGCCTTGCCGCCGACGAGGCGGTGCAGGCCGGGCTCGATGCCGGTGAAGGGGAGGACGAGCGGATCGGGCATGGCCCCTCCGGGGATGGATGGAATTCATCACCTGTTGAGTTCCACGTTAGATGAATTCCGGGCCCGGAGCCATGGGCGCGCGTGAATGTGACCGCGGTCATGGCCCGGACACGCCGAGACCGCCCGCGGCCGGTGGGCGACACTGATCCACATGACCCCCGACCCCGCGCTCACCGGCGACCTGCCCGTCCGCGACGCGCTCCCCGCCCTCGCCGAGGCCCTCGACGGCGACGGCGCGGCGGTCCTGGTCGCCCCACCCGGGTCCGGCAAGACCACCCTCGTCCCGCTCTGGCTGGCCGACCGCCTCGACGGGCGCGTCATCGTCGCCGAGCCGCGCCGGGTCGCCGTCCGCGCCGCCGCCCGCCGCATGGCCCACCTGACCGGCACGCCCGTCGGCGACCTCGTCGGATACCGCCACCGCGGCGAGACCCGCGCCGGCCCGCGCACCCGCGTCGAGGTCGTCACCACCGGCGTCCTGGTCCGCATGCTCCAGCGCGACCCTGAGCTGCCCGGCGTGGCCGCCGTCGTCATCGACGAGTGCCACGAGCGCCACCTCGACACCGACCTGGCCATCGCCTTCACCGCCGACGTCCGCGCCAACCTGCGCCCCGAGCTGCGGCTGCTGGCCACCTCGGCCACCGCCCAGGCCGAGCGCCTGGCCACCGTCCTCGGCGGCGCGCCCATCGTCACCGCACACGTCGCCCCGCACCCGCTCACCCTCAAGTGGCGCCCGCCCGGCCGCGTCCTGGACGCACCCCACGGACTGCGCGTCGACCCCCGCTTCCTCGACCACGTCGCCACCGTCGTGCGCGACGCCTGGGACGAGGAGACCGGCTCCATCCTGGTGTTCCTGCCCGGCGCCGGCGAGATCGAGGCCGTCCGCCGCCGCCTCCCCGGCATCCCCGCCGCGATCCTGCACGGCGGGCGCAGTGATCAGGACGAGGCGCTACGGCCCTCCGCCCGCCGCGTCGTCCTGGCCAGCGCCGTCGCCGAGAGCAGCCTCACCGTCCCCGGCGTCTCCGTCGTCGTCGACGCGGGCCTCGCCCGCGTCCCCCGCGTCGACCACGCACGCGGCCTGGGTTCCCTGGCCACCGTCCGCGTCTCCCAGGCCGCGGCCGACCAGCGCGCCGGACGCGCCGGACGCGAGGGACCCGGCACCGCCTACCGCTGCTGGGACGAAGGCGAGCGCCTCGCCGCGTTCCCCGAACCCGAGATCGCCGTCGCCGACCTCACCGCCTTCGCCCTCGAACTCGCCTGCTGGGGCGAGCCCACCGGCGCCGGACTCGCCCTCCCCGACCCGCCACCGGCGGCCGCCCTCGACGTGGCCACCGGCGTCCTGAGCGCCCTCGGCGCCGTCGACGGCGACCGCGTCACCCCGCGCGGGCGCGCCATCGCCGCCGTCGGGGCCCACCCGCGCCTTGCCCGCGCCCTCCTCGACGGCGCGCCACACGTCGGCGGTGAGCGCGCCGCCGGGATCGTCGCCGTCCTGTCCGGCGACCACCGCGGCAGCGACGACCTGGCGGCCCTGTGGCGATCGGTGCGCACCGACCCCGCCTGGCGCGCCGAGTCCCGCCGCCTGCGCGCCGCCGTCAGCGACCACCCGCGCGGCCCGCTGTCCGACGACCTCGCCGCCGGGCTCGTCACCGGCCTGGCCTACCCCGAGCGCATCGCCCGCGCCCGCGGCGGCGCCTACCTCATGACCGGCGGCACCGCCGCCGAACTCGCCCCCGGCACCGCCCTGACCGGCGCCGCATGGCTGGCCGTAGCCGACGCCGCCCGCCAGCCCGGCCACCGCAACGCCCGTGTCCGCCTCGCCGCCGTCATCGACGAGGCCACCGCCCGCGAGGCCCACGGGCCACCCGTCACCACCAGCGCCGTCACCTGGGACGGCGACGTGACCGCCCGCGAGACCACCCGCCTGGGCGCCATCGTGCTGAGCGAGAAACCCCTGCGGAACCCCGATCCGGCGCTGGTCGCCGCCGCCCTCGCCGAGGGACTCGCCAAGGAGGGCCTGGGCCTGCTGGGCTGGGACGCCGACTCGCGCGGCGTCCGCGACCGCCTCGCCTTCCTCCACGCCGTCCTCGGCGAGCCGTGGCCGGACGTCTCCGACGCGGCACTCCTGGCCCGCGCGGCTGAATGGCTGGGACCCGAGCTCGCCCGCGCCCGCCGCCGCGGCGACCTGGCCGCCGTCCGCCCCGGCCAGGCCCTGCGGCGGCTGCCGCCGTGGCCGGAGGCCGGGCGCTTCGAGGAGCTGGCGCCCGAGCGCATCGAGGTCCCCACCGGATCGCGGATCCGCCTGGACTACACCGACCCCGGCGCGCCGGTGCTGGCGGTCAAGGTCCAGGAGGTCTTCGGCTGGACCGCCACACCCCGCGTGGCCGGCGGGCGCGTCCCCGTCGTCCTGCACCTGCTGTCACCGGCCGGGCGGCCCGCCGCCGTCACCGGCGACCTGGCCTCCTTCTGGGGCGAGGGCTACCGGCAGGTCCGCGCCCAGCTGCGCGGACGCTACCCGCGCCACCCATGGCCGGAGGACCCCGCGAACGCCGAGCCGACGAGGCGGGCCAAACCGCGCGGGACCTAGCCCGCCTGCGAGGATGGGCCGATCACCGGGCACCGGGAGGACGATCATGCTGATCGGGACGCGCACCGGGTTCGGCCTGGACTTCCACATCGAACGCGATCCCGGGCTGCTGTGCGCCGACATCTTCATCGGCGGGCTCCACGTCAACACATGGGACAACGCGTTCTACCCGCCGCTGCTGGTCAGGTGCCTCACCGAGGAGGCCGCCCGCTTCGGCGCCCCCGCCGAGCCCGTGGCGGGATTCACCTCACCGCGGGAGGCCTTCGGCCTCGCCGAGCACGCCGCCTACGACGACGCCACCGGGCGCGCCGATCTCGTACGGTGTGCGTTCCTGGAGTGGGGCGAATGCACCGAGGAGGTGACCGCCTTCGCGTTCCCCGACGGCGACCGCGTCCACCTGGCCTGCCGCGTCCGCGACGGCGGCGGCCCCGCCTGGGGCACACCCGCCCGCGACGAGCCGACCGTGGCCTCGGTGAGCCGGATCGCGCTCGCCGAAACCCTCGCCGCCGCCCTCGCCGTGGCCGAACGCGAATGGGCGGTGCGGCTCGCCGCCATCAAGGCCCGCGACTAGCGCCGCGCGCTCAGCAGCCACCGCCAGCGCGGCAGCTCGGTGACCACCGCCGCCGCGCACAGCGCCCACACCGCGATCGCCGTCCACAGTGGCCACGCCACCCACGACGCCACCGCCGCCACGGCGATGTGCAGCGCCACCAGGCCGATCGTCACCACGCCGGGAACGGCGACGATCACCTGCTTCTTGTCCCCGGGCGTGGCGAAGACCGTCGGCAGGCCGATGAGGACCAGCACCGAGGCGACCGCCAGCGGGATCGAATGGGACGCCAGGGACCAGGGCGCGGCCGTCCAGGCGACCAGCTCCAGGAGGAACCGGACCGGCGGGACGCCCTTGGGGGCGGGTGAGGACGCGGACATGCCCGGAAGCCTCGCACGGCGATTCAGGGCGGGGTATGCGGACCACCGACCTTCCACTATGGACGCCCAGGTGGTCAAGGCGTAATCGCCCGTGCGGGTGAACGATTTCCGAACTGTTGTCGTGACATTGACACATACGGCGCGTCATTTACCTTGGGTCCGTATCTTCACGTTACCTTTCACGCCACGGAATCTCATGCTCGCCGATAGTCATGGAGGGCCGCGTTTCCGTGACGGGGGGACCACCACCGTTCCATCAAGAGGGGATCGCATCGTGACCGAGCTGGCCGACCAGGGCGTGACGATCGAAGTCGAACGCGCCCAGCTGAGCCTGAGCACCGCAGCCGCCCGCAACCTCGCCACCACCACCAAGTCCGTTCCCCAGATGCAGGGCATCACCTCCCGCTGGCTGCTGAAACTGCTGCCGTGGGTGCAGGCCGACGGCGGCGCCTACCGCGTCAACCGCCGCCTCAGCTACGCCGTCGGCGACGGGCGGGTGACCTTCACCAACGTCGGCGCCGACGTCCGCGTCATCCCCGAGGAACTGTGCGAACTGCCGCTGCTGCGCGGCTACACCGACCACTCGGTCCTCTCCGCGCTCGCCTCGCGCTTCGAGCAGCGCGAGTACCAGCCCGGCGACGTCATCGCCGAGGCCGGGCGTCCCGCCGACGAGGTCTACCTGATCGCGCACGGCAAGGTCAACAAGATCGGCGCCGGCGAGTACGGCGACGAGACCGTCCTGGGCACCCTCGCCGACGGCGCCTACTTCGGCGAGCAGGTCCTGTCCGGCGAGGACGCCGGGGCCTGGGACTACACCGTCAAGGCCGTCACCCCCGTCACCGTCCTGGCGCTGCGCTCGCAGGCCCTGCGGGAGATGAACGGGCACTCGGAGTCCCTGCGCGCCCACATCGCCCAGGTACTGGCCGGGGCCGGGCGTCCCCAGAACGACCACGGCGAGGCCGAGATCTCCCTGTCGGCCGGACACGAGGGCGAACACGACCTGCCCGGCACCTTCGTCGACTACGAGCTGGAGCCCCGCGAGTACGAGCTGAGCGTGGCGCAGACCGTCCTGCGCGTCCACAGCCGCGTCGCCGACCTCTACAACAAGCCGATGGACCAGATCGAGCAGCAGCTGCGGCTGACCATCGAGGCCCTGCGCGAGGCGCAGGAGCACGAGCTGATCAACAACCGCGAGTTCGGTCTCCTCCACAACGCCGACCTCAAGCAGCGCATCCACACCCGCAGCGGCCCGCCCACCCCCGACGACCTCGACGAGCTGCTGTCGACCGTGTGGAAGGACCCCGGGTTCTTCCTCGCCCACCCGCGCGCCATCGCCGCCTTCGGCCGCGAGTGCAGCAAGCGCGGCCTCTACCCGTCCAGCGTCGACATCGGCGGCCACCGCCTGCCCGCCTGGCGCGGCATCCCCATCTACCCGTGCAACAAGATCGGCGTCTCGGCCACCCGCACCAGCTCGATCCTGCTGATGCGCACCGGCCAGGACGCCCAGGGCGTCATCGGCCTGCACCAGACCGGCCTGCCCGACGAGTACGAGCCCGGCCTCAACGTCCGCTTCATGGGCATCAACGAAAAGGCCGTCATCTCCTACCTCGTCAGCGCCTACTACTCGGCGGCCGTCCTGGTCCCCGACGCCCTCGGTGTCCTGGACAACGTCGAGATCGGGCGGGAAGGCTAGATCGAGTGGCCGCGCAGCCGTTCACGCTCCCCGACTTCTACATGCCGTATCCCGCGCGGCTCAACCCGAACGTGGAGGCCGCGCGGGCCCACACCCTGGCGTGGGCCTACGAGATGGGCATGCTCGGGCCGGTCAAGGACGGCGAGGTCGTGTGGACCGAGGCGGAATTCCAGGGGATGGACTATGCGGGCCTGTGCGCCTACACCCACCCCGACGCCCCGGCCGGCACCCTCGACGTCGTCACCGACTGGTACACCTGGGTCTTCTACTTCGACGACCACTTCCTGGACGCCTTCAAACGCACCGGCGACCTCGCCGGAGCACGCGCCTACCTCGACCGGCTGGCCACCTTCATGCCCGCCGACCCCGGCGACATGCCCGAGCCGGCCAACCCCGACGAGCGGGGCCTGGCCGACCTGTGGCGGCGCACCGTCCCGCACATGTCCGCCGGCTGGCGCGAGCGCTTCACCGAGAGCACCCGCAACCTGCTCCTGGACTGCGTATGGGAGCTGGCCAACATCAACAGCGGCCGCATCCCCAACCCCATCGACTACATCGAGATGCGCCGCAAGGTCGGCGGCGCGCCCTGGTCGGCCGACATCGTCGAGTACTCCCTGGGCGTCGAGGTGCCCGCCGCGGTGGCCCGCAGCCGCCCGCTGCGGGTCCTCAAGGACACCTTCTCCGACGGCGTGCACCTGCGCAACGACATCTTCTCCTACCAGCGCGAGACCGAGAGCGAGGGCGAGGTCAACAACGGCGTCCTGGTCGTCGAGCGGTTCTTCGGGATCCGCCCGCAGGAGGCCGCCGACCTCATCAACGACGTCCTCACCTCACGCCTGCACCAGTTCGAGAACACCGTGCTCACCGAGCTGCCCGTCCTGTTCGCCGAGACCGGGCTCGCCCCCGGGGAGCAGGCGCAGGTCCTCGCCTACGCCAAGGGCCTGCAGGACTGGCAGTCCGGCGGGCAGGAATGGCACATGCGCTCCAACCGGTACATGAACGGCGGCGGGCCCAAGGACACCGTCCTGGGCGGGCCCACCGGGATCGGGACATCCGCCCTGCGCGGGCTCCTCAAGGGACTCACCGACGGCGCCCGCTCCTTCACCCACGTCCCCTACCAGAAGACCGGGCCGCTGCCGCGACCCGGCTTCCCGCTGCCCTTCCCCGTCACCGTCAACCCGCACGTCGACGTCGCCCGCCGCGACAGCGTCGAATGGGCCGGGCGGATGGGCTTCTACGACCCGCTGCCCGAGGGCGGCGGGCGTCCACTGTGGTCACGCCGCGACAACGAGGGCTTCGACTTCGCCCTCTGCTCGGCCGGACTCGACCCCGACGCCACCGCCGCCGAGCTGACCATCTCGGCACAGTGGCTGACCTGGGGCACCTACGGCGACGACTACTTCCCGGCGGTCTTCAACAACGCCCCCGGCGGACTGGCCGCCGCCAAGGCCATGGTCGCCCGGCTCCTGGAGTTCACACCCCGTAAGCCCGGACCCACCCCGCACCCGATCCACCCGCTGGAGAACGGGCTGGCCGACCTGTGGACGCGCACCACCGCGTCCATGAACACCACGGCGCGCGGGCGATTCCACTTCGCCGTCGCCGACATGCTCGACTCCTGGGCCTGGGAGGTCGCCAACGCCCAGCAGCACCGCATCCCCGACCCGGTGGACTACCTGGAGACCCGCCGCCGCACCTTCGGCTCACCGCTGACCATGGAACTGGCCAAACTCGGCAACTGCCCCGACGTCCCGCCGGAGCTGTTCGCCACCGGCACCATCCGCGGCATCGAGGACTCCGCCGCCGACTGGGCCTGCATCCTCAACGACATCTACTCCTTCCAGAAGGAGATCGAGTACGAGGGCGAGGTCCACAACTTCGTCCTCGTCGTGCAGAACTTCTTCGACAGCGACCGCGAGCACGCCCTCGCCGTGGCCGTCGACCTCATGAACGCCCGCCTCGGCCAGTTCCAGCGCATGGTCGCCGACGAGCTGCCCGTCCTCTTCGACGTCGAAGGACTCGACGCCGCCACCCGCGCGGCACTCACGTCCTATGTGGGCGAACTCAAGGACTGGATGGCCGGCATCAAACTCTGGCACGCCGAGACCAGCCGCTACCGCGTGGAGGAGCTGCGGCCCTTCTTCGGCGGCCGCCGCGGCCTGGGCACCTCAGCGCTCCGGGCCTTCACCCGGCCCACCGCACCGCACGAACCGGGACCGCCCACGCGGTTCCCGGCCGGACCACGCGGCCTCGGCACCACCGGTGCCCGGCCCGCCGTCCGCACCCATGACACCACGACCACCGGGAGCCTCCTGTGACCATCACACCGACCGAGCACGAGGCCCAGCAGCTCAGCCTGAGCACACGCGCGGCCCGGAACCTGTCCAGCACCACCAAGTCCACACCCCAGATGCAGGGCATCTCACCCCGGTGGCTGCTCAAGATGCTCCCCTGGGAACAGGTCGACGGTGGCACCTACCGCGTCAACCGGCGCCTCACCTACACCCTCGGCGACGGCCGCGTCAGCTTCACCACCACCGGCGCCGAGATCGCCGTCATCCCCGCCGAACTGCGCGAACTGGCCGCCCTGCGCGACTTCGACGACGAGGCCACGCTGGCCGCGCTCGCCGGGCGCTTCACCCAGCGCGAGTACGAGCCCGGCCAGGTCATCGCCGAGTTCGGCAACCCCGTCGACCAGGTCCACCTCATCGCCCACGGCAAGGTCCAGGAGACCGGCACCGGCGAGTTCGGCGACCAGGTCGTGCTCGGCACCAGCGGATCCGGCGAGTTCTTCGGCAACGCCCTCCTCCTGGGCGGCGGCGCCGACGACGGCGCCATCTGGGAATCGACCCTCAAGGCCCGCACACCCGTCACCGTCCTGTCGCTGACCCGCGCCGACTTCGCCGCCCTCGTCGAGCGCAGCCCACTGCTGCGCGCCCACCTGGAGGCCGTCCGCGCCGCCGGCGGCCCCTCGGTCTCCAAGCACGGCGAGGCCTCCATCGACCTGGCCGCGGGCCACGACGGCGAGTTCGACCTGCCCAGCACCTTCGTCGACTACGACCTCACACCACGCGAGTACCAGCTCTCGGTCGCCCAGACCATGCTGCGCATCCACACCCGCGTGGCCGACCTCTACAACAAGCCGATGAACCAGACCGAGCAGCAGCTGCGGCTCACCATCCAGGCCCTGCGCGAGGCCCAGGAACACGAGCTGATCAACAGCCCCGACTTCGGTCTCCTCCACAACGCCGACCTCAAACAGCGCATCCACACCCACTCCGGGCCCCCGACCCCCGACGACATGGACGACCTGCTCGCCCGCCGCCGCAAGACCGCGTTCTTCCTCGCCCACCCGCGCGCCATCGCCGCCTTCGGCCGCGAATGCAACGCCCGCGGGATCTACCCCGAGCCGACCGTGCTCGACGGGAAGGTCGTCCAGGCGTGGCGGGGCGTCCCGCTGCTGCCCAGCGACAAGATCCCGGTCAGCGCCACCGGCACCAGCTCCATCCTGGCCATGCGCGTGGGCCTCAAGGACGAAGGCGTCATCGGGCTCACCCAGACCGGGCTGCCCGACGAGGTCGAACCCGGCCTCTCGGTGCGCTTCACCGGCATCGACGACAAGGCCATCGCGTCCTACCTGGTCTCGGCCTACCACTCGGCGGCCGTGCTGGTACCGGACGCGCTGGGAGTGCTGGAGCACGTCGAGATCGGCCGCTGAGGCCACGAGAGGGAGGGGACCCGTTATGACCACCAGTGCGGTGAACATCGGCGGAAGATCCGCGCGGGAAGTGCTCGCCTGGAGCCGCGACCAGGTCGAGCCCGCGCTGCGCGCGGCCGTCGACACGCTACCGGCGTCCATGCGGCGCATCGCCGGATACCACCTGGGCTGGTGGGACGCCGACGGGTCCCCCGACCACGGTGACGGCGGCAAGGCCATGCGCCCCGCCCTGGTCCTGCTGGCGGCCGAGGCCGTCGGCGGATCCAGCGCGGTGGCGGTACCCGCCGCCGTCGCCGTGGAACTCGTGCACAACTTCTCGCTCCTGCACGACGACGTGATGGACGGCGACGCCACCCGGCGCCACCGCGCCACCGCATGGAGCGTCTACGGCGTGGGACCGGCCATCCTGGCCGGGGACGCGCTCGTCACGCTCGCCTTCGACGTCCTGGCCGCCTGCGGGCACCCCTTTTCGCGCCCGGCGATGCGGATGCTGTCCACGGCGGTGCTGGACCTGGTCGACGGGCAGGCCTCCGACATGGGCTTCGAGGACCGCTCCGACGTGGCCCTCATGGAATGCGTGTCCATGGCCGACGGCAAGACCGGCGCGCTACTGGGCTGCGCCTGCGCCCTCGGTGCGTCCTTCGGCGGCGCCGACGCCGAGCGCGCCGCGCGCATGAAGGGCTTCGGGACGCGGCTGGGCCTGGCCTTCCAGCACGTCGACGACCTCCTCGGCATCTGGGGCGAGCCGTCGGTCACCGGCAAACCCGTCTACTCCGACCTCAACAACCGCAAGAAATCCCTGCCCGTGGTCTCCGCTCTCACCTCCGGCACCGCCGCCGGTGAGGAACTGGCGGCCCTCTACCACCGGGGCGATCCGCTCTCCGATGCCGAACTGGCGCGGGCGGCCGAGCTGATCGACATCGCCGGTGGACGGGCGTGGAGCCAGGGCCAGGCCGACGAACTGCTCACCGCGGCCCTGGCGGAGCTGGCGATGGCGTCCCCTGGGGACGTCGCCGCCGGAGAGCTGCGCGGGCTGGCGCGGCTGGCGACCCGGCGGGACCACTAGCTCCACGGGCACGAGGCGGTGGCGAACGCGCTCGTGCCCCCAATGGCGGAAGGGGCGGACATCGGGGTCCGCCCCTTCTTCCTGTCATCCGGCCCTATGCGGTGATGCCCGCCCAGAACGCCAGCCGGTGCTCGCCCGCGAAGTCGACCGGGCCGATCGCGCCCGGCGCGAAGGAGCGCACCGGCGCGCCGGGGGAGTGGTTCGCCCAGCCGTCCCCGGGATCGCCGTCACGGGCGAACCGCGCCCACAGGGTGAGCATCGTGTCGGAGAGCGCGCGCTGACCGTCCGACATGGACGCGGCGAACTCCGGCGTCGGGAACAGGTACCCGATGTCGGCGTTGTGGTGGGCGCCGCCGGGCAGGTCCTCGGGGAACGGGAACGTGGCCGGCGGGTTCTCATCGGCGAACTCGAAGAACCACAGGGGATTGCGCTCGGCCAGCAGGTCGTTCTGGGTGGCGGTCTGGCGCGCCCACATCCGGTCGGTCATGACCGCCGAGAACGCCAGCGCGGCATTGGCGTAGTCCGACAGCGGGTACTCCCCGGCCACCTCGCGCCAGTGGTCCGGGAACGCGTTTTTGAGCGCGGGCTCGTAGTCGGCGGCGGTGATCGGCGCGCCCGACATCGCCCGGATGGCGGTGAACGCCCGGTGCTCGTCCTTTGTGGACCCCGCCAGGACCGGGATCCCGGCGACCTCGCCCAGCCCGGCGATCGGGTCGCCCGGCAGCTGCTCATTGCCGAGGATGTAGCCCTGGAAGATGTTCATCACCTGCGGATAGGCCAGCAGGTCCTGGACCGACTTGCGCCGCAGGCAGGCGAGGTCGCCGCAGCCGAGCTCGGCGGCCACCGACGCGCCGATCGCGCGCATCTCGGCGTCCTCCTTCCACCCGAACCTCGGCAGCGCCGGAAGCTGCGGGAACAGCGCGCCCGCCGGAGCGTCCATCGTGGAGAATCCACTGTGCATGATCGCCTTCTGGAACAGGCCCCGCGACCCCGGTGACATCAGATGCCCCGCGATCGCCGTCGCGCCGAAGGACACGCCCATCAGCGTCACGTTCTGCGGATCACCGCCGAAACCGGCGATCTCGGCGCCCACCCAGCGCAGCGCCGCCCGCTGGTCCTGGAACCCGACCGTCCCGGAGTCGGGCAGCTCGGGATGGGCGAAGGCGCCGAAGACGCCCAGGCGGTAGTTGATCGTCACCACCACGACGCCCTTGGCGGCCAGTGCCCGGCCGTCGAAGACGTCACCGGAGCCGATCGCGCCGTCCCCGTGGATCCAGACGACCACCGGGAGGCCCTCGGCGTCCTTCGGGGCGGTGACATTGAGGAAGAGGCAGTCCTCGTTCGTGCTGCCCGCGCCACCGTAGGCCGCGGGAAGCTGCGGGCACGGGCTGCCGGGCTCACTGGCGTCGCGCACCCCCTCCCACTTCGCCGCGGGCGCCGGCGGCGCCCAGCGCAGCTCGCCCACCGGCGGAGCGGCGTACGGGATGCCCTGCCAGCGCACGGTTCCGCCGTCCGCGACACCCCGCAGGTCGCCGGTAGTGGTCGTCACGATCGTCATGTCATCGCCCTTCTTGGTGCAGCCGAGGAGCAGGAGGAGTGCGGCGAGCGCCGCTGCCACGCGCCTCACGGGCGCGTCGCGAGATCGACGGTGGCCAGGAGCTCGCGGCCGCAGGCGTCCAGGTCGAAACCGGGCTCGGCGGCGGCGCGCATGATGACCCCGTTGCGCAGGGAGAGCACGAAACCCGCCATGAGGTCGGCGTCGAACGCGCGGAACTCACCGGCGTCCCGGCCCTTCGCGAGGAGCGCGGCCAGGGCGGCCCGATCGCGCACGGCCAGCCCGCCGTCGTCCCCGCCCGAGACCGCCTCGGCCACCCGCAGCATCGCCACGACCTGCGAGCGATGGTCGCGCATGAAGCCGATGTTGGCCAGGAGGAAGGCGCGCAGGGCCCCGGCGGCGGTGCCGTCGTCCTCCTCGGCCACGACGTACTCGGTGAACGCGGCGGTGACCGTGCCGAGCACCTCGGCCATGAGGGCGCCGCGGCTGCGGAAGTGGTAGGAGATCAGGCCGGTGGAGCTCAGGCCCGCGCGCTCGGCGATCTTGGCGAAGGAGGCGCGCGCGTGGCCGAGTTCGGCGATGGTCTCGATGGCGGCGGCGACGATCTGGGCGCGGCGGGCTTGCTCGGTGACGGTGAGATTTGCTCGCATGAGCAAAAGTTAGCACGGGTGAGCAAGATGGGGGAGGGGTGGGGTTCTGGCGGTCGTGGGATCGCAGGTCGTGTCCACGCGATCGACGTCGAGGGCGGCTCCACGCCACCACGAGCGCGGACCCCGCCCGGCCCGCGAGCGGGGTCCTCTGGTGGCACGCGTCTGGGGCCTCAGCGCGGGCCCTTCGGGTCAGACGTTGGTGCCGCCATCGACGGCGATGGTGGCCCCCGTCAGGAATCCGGCCTCGGGGGAGGCGAGAAAGGCCACCGTCGCGGCGATGTCGGTGGGACGGCCGAAGGCGCCGAGGGTGGTGAGGGCGCGCTGAGTGTCGGCGGTGGGGCCGTCGGCGGGGTTCATGTCGGTGTCGATGGGGCCGGGGAGGATCTCGTTGACGGTGATGCCGCGGGGGCCGAGGTCGCGGGCGAGGCCGCGGGTGAGGCCGTGGGCGGCGGATTTTGACATGGCGTAGAGGGTGAGGCCGGGGGCGGGGACGCGGCCGGTGAGGCAGCTGCCGATGGTGATGATGCGGCCGCCGTGGCCGAGGTGGGGGGAGGCGGCGAGGGCGGTGAGTAAGGGGGCGCGGACGTTGATGGCGATGGTGCGGTCGATGTCGCAGAGGCCGGTGGCGGTGGGGAGGTGACCGGCGTTGTTGACGACGATGTCGAGGCGGCCGAGGGTGGTGACGGTGTGCGCGACGGCGGCGTCGATCTGGGTGGGGTCGGCGGCGTCGGCGGAGAGGGCCAGGCCGCGGCGGCCGAGGGCGGTGATCTGCTTGACGACGGTGTTGGCGGGCTCGGCCGAGGACGCGTAGGTGAGGGCCACGTCGGCTCCGTCCGTGGCGAGTCGGAGGGCGATGGCCGCGCCGATGCCGCGGCTGCCGCCGGTGACGAGGGCGACCTTGCCGGTCAGGGGCAGGGACATGGGGGACTCCCGGGTCAGACGGTGCTGCTCTCAGGTGGGGCGGTGGCGTGGAGTGCGGTCTCGGGCGCGGGAGCGGGGCTGGAACGGAGAAACGGGAGCAGGGAGATCAGGCCGAGCGCGGCCAGGCCGCTGCCGACCCACAGTGGAGAGACGAGCCCGTAGCCGGAGGCGATGGCGAGGCCGCCGAGCCAGGAGCCGCCCATGATGCCGATGTTGATGACGGAGGTGTGGGCGGTGTTGACCAGGGGCCGGTCGTTGGCGGCGCGCATGACGCGGGTGACCATCGCGGGGTTCATGGTGACGCCGACGAGGCCGATGGCGATCGCGCAGGCCACCGCGACGGGCTGGGCGCCGGCGTTGAGGGCGAAGACGGCCAGGGCGATGGTCAGGACGGTGAGGCCGATGACCATGGTGGACATGGTGCGGGTGTCGGCGACGCGGCCGACGATGGCGTTGCCGACGACGGTGGCCAGGCCGTAGACGGCCAGCAGGACGGGGACGGTGGCGGTGCTGAAGCCGCCGAGCTCGGTGAAGATCGGCACGAAGTAGCTGAAGGCGGCGAAGACCGCGCCGATGATGAGGGCGCTGGTGGTGAAGGCCGCCCACAGCGGGCCGTTGCGGAAGGCGCGCAGCTCGTGGCGCACGCTCACCGACTCCGGCTTGGGCGTCACGGGGATGACCTTCAGCGAGATCAGGCCGGTGAGCAGGACGAGCCCGGCGACGACGCCGAAGCTGGCGCGCCAGCCGAAGTACTGGTTGACGACGGTGGCCAGCGGCAGGCCGAGGACCGTCCCCACCATGAGGCCGCCCAGGACCACCGAGGAGGCCCGGCCGCGCAGTTTCGGGCCGACGATGTCCATGCAGATGGCCAGCGACACCCCGAAGAACGCCGAGGAGGCGATGCCGGTGACGAAGCGGGCGCCCATGAGCTGGTAGTAGGTCTGCGCGAGCGCGCCGGCGACCTGGGCCACGAAGAAGATCGCGATGAGCGTCATCAGCGCCTTCTTGCGCGGGACCTTCAGCAGCGCCAGAGTCAGCAGCGGCCCGCCGACCACCATCGCCACCGCGAAGGTGGTGACGAGGTAGCCGACCTGGGGGATCGAGACGTCGAAGTGGTCGGCGAGGGTGGGCATCAGGCCGGAGACCATGAACTCGCTGGTCGTCATGGAGAAGATGCCCAGGCCCAGGACGTAGATGGCGAGCGGCATGCGGCGCGCCTCCCTAAGGTTTGTGGATTCAGTTCTTGACTGATCGGTTCAGAATGTGGGTAGCGAGAAGGGTCGGACGTCGATCAACGGCTCACAGGCGGGCCAGGCTGCCCTCCACGACCTCCATCAGCGCCTCGCGCTCGCGCAGGAACTTGCCCAGCACGCGCAGCCCGTAATAGCCGCTGAGGAAGGTGCGGGCGGCCTGCCGGGGCTCGTCGCCACCGCGCAGCTCGCCCGAGCGGCGGCCCTCGGCGATCAGGTCGGTGACCACGTCCTCCAGGACGCCGAAGTGGCGCCGGACGCGGCGGGTCACATCCCGGTCGCCGCCACCGGCCTCGACGGCGGCGTTGACGATGAGGCAGCCGCGCCGCTCGTCGGAGGCCAGGTCGATGTCGACCGCGGTCTCCAGGAGCGTGCGCAGCCGCCCGAGCACCGGCCCCGGCTCGTCCAGGATCGCCAGCTGCGTGGTGAGGCCCTCCACGGAATAGCGGTTGAGGGCCTCCTCGTAGAGCTTGTGCTTACTGCCGAAGGCGTTGTACAGGCTGCCCCGGGCCAGGCCCGTGCTCGCGCACAGATCCTCGGTCGAGGCGCCCTGGTAGCCCTTGCTCCAGAAGGTCTCCATGGCCGCCTCGACGACGGTCGAATGGTCGAAGGCGCGTGGTCTGGCCATATGGAGATCCTATTGCGTTCTGTACCGCCTGGTCAAGTACGGTGTTCTCACGCCGCTCCCTCCGGCGCCGGATGGAGCCCGTACCTGGCGCCTATCTCGGCGATGCGGACCGGGTCCTCCTCGGCCGCCGTCGGCACCGGCACACCCGGAACGGCCGGTCTCCCGGCCTCCAGGAAGAACCGGTCCACCCCGGCGGGAGTGAAGAACAGCAGCAGTTTCACCGTATGCGTTCCCGCGTTATGGAACCGGTGGGCGGTCCCCTTGGGAATGAACACGAAATCACCGGTGGCCGCCGCATATTGCTCACCGGCGGCGTAGATGTCGAGATCCCCGGCGAGAAGGTAGAAGGCCTCGTCGGCATCGGCGTGCACGTGCGAGGGCGGCCCGCCACCCGGCGGCACACTGGCCTCCAGGAACGTGGCGGTGCCACCGGAGTCGGCGGCCCCCAGTTTGAGCGAGTACACGTCGCCCGACAGCCAGATCGGCGTCCCGCCCCCTGCGGGAACGTGCACCACCCGGCCGGGCGTGTCTCCCATGTGATGATCGGCCATTGTCAGTGCCCCTCCATGGCTCGGTGAGCCCGCCTCAGCGCGCCGAGGAATGCTCGCGGCCCAGCACCGCGTGATCGGCCAGGACGCCCCCGAGCGCCTCGGCCGGCACCTCGGCGCCGTCGTGCTCGACGGTGAGCACGCGCAGCCACGCGTCGGCCGCGGCCACGTGCCACCCGTCCGAGCAGCGCCGGACGGTGCCCGGCTCGTCCAGCGCCAGCCGCGTCGAGCCCGGCTCCGCGCTCAGGATCACCAGCCGCGACCCGTCCGGCCGGGCCGTGTGCGCGCCCGGATGCCGGTAGCCCGCGCGCACCGCCCGCTCCACCGTGACCGCGTCACGGGTGAAGTCGAGCTGGTAGTCCCCGGCCCCCGGCCGCCCGAAATAGGTCCGCCGCGACAGATCCTGCGCCACGGTGCTGAAACTGCGGTCCCGCAGCTGCGGGATCAGCTCCAGCAGCATCAGGCTGTTCTCCCGCTCCTGCGCCGTGCGCAGCTCCAGGGCCGTCTCGGCCCCCGTCAGCGGCATCGGGTTCTGCCGGATGATCGCACCGGTGTCGGGACCCGGCGCCATCTCGATCGCGGTGACCGCCCCGTCGCGCTCGCCGTGGCGGACCATCCAGTAGAACGGCGCCAGCCCGGCGTAGCGCGGCAGCGGGCTCGGATGGAAGTTCACGCACGTCACCGCCGGGACGGCCAGCAGCTCCGGGGACAGGATCTGCTGGAAGTTGCCCACGATGAAGTAGTCGGCCCGCAGCGCGCGCAGCGCCGCGACCGCCTCGGGCTCGTTGACCCGGCGCGGCCGCAGCACCGGGACGCCCAGCCCGCGCGCCTGCGCCTCCAGGTCCACCTGCCGCTCGTCGTGCACGAAATAGGAGCAGCGGCGGCCCGGTGGTGAGGTCACCAGCGCGATGAGCTCGGCCATCGGGTGACCCGACAGCAGGCTCAGGAACGGGGAGCCGAGTTTGGAGTTGATCTCGGAGAAGAGGACGACGCGCATGCGCGATGCTCCTTCGCTTCGGTCTAGAAGAACGGACTGCGGGAGGTCCCGCCCAGAAGGACCTCCCCGGTCGTGCGCAGGACGGAGTCCTGGGCCACGGCGTGCTGGCACATGGTGTTCACGTCGCGGAGCCAGCGGTCCAGCGGCGAGCGCCGGTAGACGGAGGAACCGCCGACCAGGTCGTAGAGGGCGGACACGATCCACCGCGCGGTGCGGAAGGCGTGGTAGCGGGCCAGCGCGGTGGCCACGCGCGCGTCGGTGCCGGCGTCCTCGCCCAGGCTCAGCCGCGTCCACTGCTCGTCGAGGGACGTGTAGACCGCCGCGCGCGCCGCCGACAGCCGCATCTCGGCCTCGGCGAGCGTGGCCTGCACGCGCGGGTCCTCCGCCCACGGCGCGCCGGTCTCCCGGTCGCGGCGACCCGGCGCCAGACCGCGCACGTGGTCCAGCGCCGCGCGCGCGAGACCGAGCGGGACGCCGGACATCTTGCGCAGGATCGCGTCCGGCGCGGCGTGCAGCGGCCCGGCCCGGTGCGGGGCGTGGAAGGAGAAGACGTGCTCCTCGGGCACGAACAGGTCCCGCACGGAGTAGTCGCGGCTACCGCTGCCGGCCAGCCCCGTGGTGAACCACGTGTCGTGGACGTCGTAGGCCGACGGGCCGGCCAGCGCCACCCGCCACTGCACCGGATCGCCGGTCAGCGGATCGGGCTCGGGCTCGCCGTCGCGGTGGACGACGCAACCGGCGGCCAGCACGTCGCAGTGGGTGATGCCGCTGCCGAAGCGCCAGTCGCCGGAGATCCGGTAGCCGCCCGGGACGCGCTCGGCGCGGCCCTGCGGGTGGATCCACCCGGCGGTGATCAGGTCCGGGCGCGGGTAGAGCGCGCCGGCGGCCGCCTCGGTGAGGAACCCGGAGTAGATGCCGGAGTCCATGCCGATCATGACGCACCAGCCGATGGAGGCGTCGGCGGTGGCGATGGTCTCGATGAGGCGGGTCTGCTCCGCCGAGGTCATCTCCGCGCCACCCCGCGAGCGCGGCACGGCCGCGGCGAAGACGCCGAGCTCGCGCAGCAGTGCCACCACCTCGGGGGTGAGGCTGCGCGCCTCCTCGACGGCGGCGGCGTGCTCGCGCAGGGCGGGGACGGCCTTCTCGGCGCGGAGCTGGAGATCGGCGGCCGAGGGCCGCGCGTCAACGGTGGTCATGGTGGCTCCCTGGTCAGGCGTATCGGCCCGGGGCGAACACCCCGGCGGGATCGGCGAACCTCTTGAGGCCGCGGACGAAGGCGAGCGCGGCGGGATCGGGGGCGGCCCGGTCGATCCAGGCCGCGTGGTCGGCGTCGAGCCGGTAGGGCCGGTATCCGGCCCCGTCGAAGAGCTCGTGGGCGAGGTCGAGGGCGGCGTGGGCGGCCGCGGCCTCCTCGCGGGGGAAGCGGATGGACACGACGAAGTCGACGACGTCGGCGTCGAGGGCGTTGACCGTGCACCCGGCGCGCACCCCGGTGCGGGTGTGGATGACGTCGAGGAGGTCCTGGGCGGCGGCGACGTCATGGCCGGTGAAGGGGATCAGCGGCAGGAAGAACAGCCAGCCGCCGCCGTCGCTGTCCACACGGTCGGCGGGCTGCCCGACGGCCGAGCGCAGCATCTCCTCGTTGCGCGAGGGATCCCCGGCGTAGGCGGCCTCCACCACCCGCAGGACCGCGTCGTCCGGCGCCGCGGGGTCGGTGTCGGAGCGGGTGATCGCGCCGAAGAGGCCGCTGTCGGCGGCCTCGGCGAGCAGCACCCCCGTGAGCGCCTCGACCGCGCGGGAGGTGCCCTCCACGCACACCAGCGCCAGGTAGTCGCCCTGACGGCCGCCGTAGGAGCGGGTGGAGACGGTGTCGTAGATCTTCAGGACCCCCGACACCAGGCCCTGCGCGGTCCAGCGGCGCAGCTCGTCGACGGCCTTGGCCAGGTCGCCGCGCGCGAAGGCGATCCGCAGCACCCGCTGCGCCTCCGGCCGCGGCGCGAGGGTGATCGCGGCGGCGGTGACCACGCCGAGGGAGGACTGCGTGAACAGGTGCAGCGGCGAGGGACCCAGCCCGTGCGGGTAGGGGACGGTGGGGCGCTCGCCGGGCCACCAGCCGAAGCGGGCGAGGGTGCCGTCGGCGAGGACGGCCTCCAGCCCGGCGAGGTCGGCGGTGCGCTGGCGGCGCAGGCCCACGCCCCGGTCGACGGCGTTGCCGAGGACGCTGGTGTGGCCCGAGGAGGCGGTGACGTTCAGGACGCGCCCGGTCCCGGTGAGCAGCCCGGCCAGGCGCAGCTGGGTCACGCCGGGCTCGATGACGGCCCATCCGGCGGCGGTGTCGAGGGCGCGGACGCGGTCGAGGCCGGACAGGTCGAGCAGGACGGCGCCGTCGGCGGCCGGCTCGCGCGAGCCCAGTCCCCAGTTGCGGCCGGTGCTGACGGCGTGGAGTGGGTGGTGCCCGGCGAAGGCGCGCACGGTCGCGCGGACGCCGTCGACGTCGCCGGGGCGGATGAGCCCGGCGAGGTCGCGGGTGCGGAACATGCCGACGTTGGCGCGGGGTTCCAGGGGCGCGCGGTGGACGCGCCCGGGGCCGAGGAGGGTTTCGAGCCGGGTGAAGGGATCGGGCATGCGGACCTCGCGTCGCGGGGCCGCGCGGGAGCGCGGCCAGGCCGGTGATGGGGTCGGTGGCGCCGGTCTTCAGGGGGTCATGGTCTGTGGGAGGTCATGCTCTTTGGGAGGTCATGGTCTGCTGGGGCCGGTGCCGCGCAGGTAGACGTGCGCGACGGGGCGTCCGCCGGGCCAGTTGACGTGCGCCAGCAGGCGGATGACCCGGGGCATGGCCCCGGGTACGGCCATTTCGGCCGCGCACAGCATCGGGGCGGTCCAGCCGGCCTCGGCCGCGGCGAGCGCGGGGATGTCGGCGGTGAGGTCCGGGGTGGCGGTGAAGAACACGCTGATGACCGACTCCCGGGACAGCGCGTTGCGGTCCAGGACGGCGGTGAGCAGTTCGAGGGTGGCCGCGCCGATCGCGGCGGGGGTGTCGTCGTCGGGCCGCACGGCGCCGCGCACGGCGAGCACGCCTGGCTCAGCCATGCCGGACGGTCCCGCCCAGGTGTCCCCGGTGGAAGACCAGGGGGTCGGCGCCGCTCGCGCCGGGCACGCGGACGCGCACGCGGCCGAGGAGGAGGTCGTGGTCGTCGGCGTCGAAGACCGCCTCGACGTCGCAGCCGAGGGCGGCCAGGCCGCCGGGCAGGACGTCGCAGGGGCGGCCGTGGAGGTGGTGGCGCTCGACGTAGAGCTCCAGGTCGGCGCCGCCGGGTTTGTCCCGGGAGGAGAACAGCCGCGCCAGTGGTCCCTGGTGGGCGGCGAGGAGATTGAGGCTGAAGGAGCCCTCGCGGGTCAGGACGGCGTGGGTGCGCGAGGAGCGCTGCACGCCGATGAGCACGCGCGGGGGAGAAAGCGATACCGAGACCAGCGAGTTGAGCGTCATCGCCGACGCGTTCTCGCCGCTGCCGGTGGTCAATAACGCGACACCGGTGGGAAATAGGCGCATGAACGCGCGGAGATCGATTTCGGGAGTGGTGATGACATCGGTCGTGGCGGATCGGCCTGAGATCTTCACGATGGGTCCCCGTATTCGCCTCGGGCCGCTTTCTGGGAAACGGCCACGATGATCAGCCGACGGGTGATGATCGGCTGACCTTGCGCAACATCGGTTCTGAACTTAACAGTCCATAACTGGGGACAGAAGTCCTTGTGATTCAGATCACAATTGAGTCGTTTGGGGAACTTTTCGGATAATGCGGAAACGGCCGCCCGTGGGCGGCCGTCGCGTTTTCGAAGGCGGTGGTCAGCGCCAGTAGACCGGATATTTGTGGCCCGGCAGGAGCTTCCCGACCGCCCAGCCGCCCGCGATCAGCAGCACCGAGGCGACCAGGACCGGGTTGACCAGGAACAGCCAGCCCGGCGCCGTCAGGCCCACGAACGCCGCCGTCGCCCCCGCCGGAGGATGAGGTGCGCGCAGGAGCAGCATCGGCGCCGTCGACAGGGCCGCCGCGACCGCCGCCGCCCAGATCGACGGGCCGGTCACCGCGGTGACCGCCAGTCCGGTGAGTGCCCCCGACAGCTGTCCGAGCAGGATGCTCCGCGGCTGCGAGAACGGCGCCGAGGGGGCCACCGCGATGATCCCGGCCGTGGCGGCGAACGGCAGGGCGAACAGCCACAGGCCCGAGGCCCGGGTGACCGCCGCCAGCAGGAGCAGTCCCATCAGGGCGGCCAGGGTCCGCAGCGCGACCACCTTCAGGGGCGGGCGCGGGGTGACGGTCGCGCTGGTGGGGGAGGCGGGGATGGTCGCCGTGACGGGGGGCAATGTGGACAGGGTGGTCATGACTTCACCTCGGGGTGTAGGTGCGTCGCGTCCGGGGGCGCGGCGGATGTTCGCAGGGGCTCTAACCGTCTAAATGAGGTTTACCGGTTGCGGGACCGAACACTAACACCGCCGACTAACCGGTGAAAGGTGGATAGAGGGTTATGCTGGCCACATGAGCCGACCCCTGGAGGGCGAACCCCTCGCCCTGGACCTGGTCAACACCGTGTGGATGGACGCCGGTGTCCGGCACGATTTGTTCGAGGAGGACGCGCTCACTGCGTGGCTGGGCCTCTACGGCTTCCCCGCCGAGGGCCTGGCCGGGCTGGTGGAGACCCGCGAGGCGATCCGCGCCTGCCTGCGCGGCGAGGGCGAGGACGCGCTGAACGCGGTCCTGGCGCGCGGGCGCGTCCGCTACGAGCTGCGCGACGGGCGCCGGAGCGAGACGGTGGAGGCGCCGCCGGAGTGGGGCCCGGCGTGGCGGGCCGCGCGGGCCTATG
Organism: Actinorhabdospora filicis; assembly: GCF_030269765.1. GTDB lineage: Bacteria > Actinomycetota > Actinomycetes > Mycobacteriales > Micromonosporaceae > Actinorhabdospora > Actinorhabdospora filicis. Next base: position 828,297 of record NZ_BSTX01000002.1, read on the forward strand.
TGGACCTGGTGGCGGAGGCGCGCCCGGAGCGGATCCGCAAGTGCGCCAACCCGGACTGTCTCCTATGGTTCCACGACGTGAGCAAGAACGGCCGCCGCCGCTGGTGCTCGATGGAGGGGTGCGGGAACCGTGCGAAGGCGGCCAGGCACGCGGCGAGGGTGGTGGAGCGGCGGCCGGAGGGCTGAACATGGACCCGGGCGAGGGGCATGTGCGAGGCTTGTCCCGGACCATCCCGGCATGATCCGTCCACGACGATGGGGTGACCGCGATGCCTCTTGAGGGTGACTACGACCCGAGTCCCGCACAGTGGATCCGCGAGCAGGTCGAGCTGTACGAGAGCTCCGGCGGTACGCGGGGGACGACGCTGTGGGACACCGGGCTGCCGGTCGTCATCGTCACCATGCGGGGCGCGCGGAGCGGCCGGATTCGCAAGGTGCCGCTGATGCGCGTCGAGCACGACGGGTCCTACGCGGCGGTGGCCACCAAGGGTGGGTTTCCGCGCCATCCCGACTGGTACTTCAATCTCACCGCCAACCCGCGGGTCGATCTCCAGGACGGGCCGGAGCGGCGGGTCATGGTCGCCCGGGAGGTGACCGGGGACGAGAAGTCGCGGTGGTGGGAGCGGGCGGTTGCCGCCTTTCCGCCCTATGCGGGCTACGCGGTGAACGCGGGCCGGGTGATCCCGGTCTTCGTGCTCGAACCCGGGGGGCCCTAGCGGCGGACGTGCCGTCATGGCCGGTTCGGCCCGTGGGGAGGCTGCGCCGGCCGGAGCCGGCCGGCACAGCCCCCGTGGTCGTCAGCAGTCGGCCCAGTTGTTGCAGGTGCCGCAGCCGCTTCTTCCGCCGACGACGTAGCAGACGCGGTAAGGGCGGGTGAGCCTGTCTCCGTGGCCCGACCAGCGGCAGGAGGCACACCACTCGTTCCAGGTGGTGTCGGCCGAGGCGGTGCTCTTGGGGATCAGCCGGTCCAGGATCTTGTCGGCGGCCTTGTTCAGCAGCTTGGTCATGTTCGCTCCCATCGGTCGGTGTCGATCTCGGAGGCTCGGGTCGGCGGCCGCAGGGCGCCGACTCCTCCTATTCACCGATGGGGGCAGCGGGGTTCCGCGGACGCGGGATCCCCGGCGGTGCCGGGCTCTCAGGCGTCGGCGACCAGCGCGGCGGTGAGGGCGCAGCGCTCGATCATGCCCGAGACGGTGGCGTGCTCGTCGCGGGCGTGGGCGCCCGCGCCGACCGCGCCGAGGCCGTCGAGGACGGGGCGGCCGGTGGCGGCGGCGAAGTTGCCGTCGGAGGCGCCGCCGACGGAGGCCTCCTCCAGGCTCAGCAGTGGGGCGGCCAGGTCGCGGGCGCGGGTGAAGAGGGCGGCGATGGCGGGGGTGCGGTCCATGACCGGGCGGCGCCAGTCGCCGGAGGCGGTGACGGTGACGCGGGCGTCGCCGGGGTCGAGTCCGGCCATGAGCGCGTCGACGCGGGCGGCCTCGGCGAGGGTGCTGACGCGGACCTCGACGGAGGCGTGGGCGTGCCCGGCGGTGACGTTGCGGCGGGTGCCGCCGGAGACGATGCCGACGTTGACGGAGGTGCCCACCGACAGGTCGGCGGCCTCGGCCAGGCGCAGGACGACGCGGGCGAGGGCGTTGACCGCGCTGGCCCCGGCGGTGGGGTCGAGACCGGCGTGGGCCTCCACGCCGGTCAGCTCGATCTCGAAGCCGCCGATGCCCTTGCGGGCGGTCTTCACGCGGCCGTCCACACTGGGCTCCAGGACCAGGACCTTCGCGGCGTCGGCGCAGGCGGCCTCGATGGTCTCCCGCGAGGCCGGGGACCCGATCTCCTCGTCGCCGTTGATGACCAGGCGCACCGGGGGGCGGGTGACGCCGAGGGCGTCGAAGGCGCGCAGGGCCCAGACGCCCTGGACGAGACCGGCCTTCATGTCGAAGACGCCGGGGCCGCGCAGGACGTCGCCGTCGCGCTGGAACGGGATCTCCTTGAGCGTCCCCACCGGCCAGACCGTGTCGTAGTGGCCGAGGATCAGCGTGGGCGCGCCACCGTGGCCGTACTCCAGGACGAGCGCGTCGCCGTGCGGGCCGCCCTCAACCTGCTCGGCACGTCCGGGGACGCCGAGGCGCTCGGTGATCCACTCGCGGACCAGCGCGAGCCCGTCGGCCAGGGCGCGGCGGTCGTCGCTGGGCGTCTCGCACTCCACGAGGGCGCGCAGATCGTCCAGCATCTCGTCCTCGTGCGCGGCGGCCCAGTCGCGGGCGGCGCGGATGTCGAAGGTCATGCGGTCTCCTGTCCGTCACGGTCCATGGTGGGGCACCGGGCGCGCTCAGCCGCGCAGGTCGAGCGTGGCGCCGGCCTGGGCGCGCACGAATTCCTCGTCGACGTCGTGGCCGAGCCCGGCGGTCACCGGGACGGTCACCCGCCCCTGGGTGGCGACCACGGGGGGCGCGATGACCTCGCGGGCGTAGTACTTGTCGGAGCCCGACACGTCGGAGGGCAGCGTGAAGCCGGGCAGCGCCGACAGCGCGACGTTGGCGGCGCGGCCCACCCCGAACTCGTGCATCCCGCCGCACCAGACGGGGATCCCGGCCTCGCGGGCGCGGTCGTGGGCGGCCACGGCGGCGGTGAGGCCGCCCATGCGCGACACCTTGATGTTCAGCACGCGCCCGGCGTCCAGGGCCAGGGCGGTGTCGAGGTCGTCGACGGTCACCACCGACTCGTCCAGGCAGATCGGGGTCTCCAGGAGCTTCTGGAGGCGGGCGTGCGCGGCCAGCGCGCGCGGGGCGTAGGGCTGCTCGATCATGACCAGGCCGGTGGAGTCGAGCTCGGTGAAGACCTCCGCCTGCGCCTCGGTGTAGACGCCGTTGGCGTCGACGTGGACCTGGAGGTGCGGGAAGGCCGCGCGGACCGCCTTGACCGGCTCGACGTCCCAGCCGGGCTGGATCTTCAGCTTGATCCGCGGGTAGCCCGCCGCGTCGTGCGCGGCGACCTGGGCGAGCAGGTCGTCGACGGTGGGTTCGATGCCGAGGCTGACACCGGCGGTGACCTTCGCCCGCGTCCCGCCCAGGGCCGCGGCCAGGGGCGTCCCGGACGCGCCGGTCCACAGGGTCCAGGCGGCCATGTCCAGGCCCGCCTTGGTGAACTCGTGGCCGCGCACCTTCGCCCACAGCCCCGGCACCTGCGACGGGTGGTCCCAGTCGCGGCCGAGGACGGCCGGGGCGAGGAAGCCGCGCAGCATCAGCCAGCACGTCTCCACCGTCTCCGGGCTGTAGAACGGCCCCGAGGGCGAGGCGATCTCACCCCACCCGGCGGCGCCACCGGCGTCGGTGACCTTCACCAGGACGTGCTCCAGATGCGACTTGCGGTGCGAGCTCGTCTGGAACTCGTGCACCAGCGGCAGCGACACCCGGAACGCCTCGATCCGATCGACGCGCATCAAACCTCCTCGTAGGCTTCCAGACGCGCGGCGAGCTCGTCCCGCCGCGCCAGCCGCCGGCGGGCGCCCTTGGCGCTCGCGGCGGCGAGGGTGACCAGCAGATGGCAGACCGCCGCGACCGCCGTGGGCGAGTCGGCGTAGGACGCGCTGCCGGTCGCCACGATCACCGGGACGTCGCTGAGCCGCGCCAGGCGCGAGTCGCGGGAGTCGGTGACGCCGATCAGGACGCCGCCGGCGCGCGCGAACTCCTCGGCGGCCAGCAGCGTCGTGCGGGCGTAGCGGCGAAACGAGAACGCCACCAGCACGTCGCTGGAGCGCACGTCCGACAGCAGGTCGATGGCGCCCAGGCCCGAGCCGTCGACCAGGGTCACCCCGGCCATCGACGCCGAGAGGTCGCTGGCCACCAGCGACGCGTACGCCCCCGACTTGCCGCCGCCGATCACGAAGCGGCGGCGGGCGGCGGCGATGCGGCCCGCCGCCAGTTCCACGTGCCCGTCGGCGGCCACCGCCTCCAGCGTGGACTTAAGGTTCGCCTGCTCGTGGGCGATCACCTGGCGCATGAGCGCGTCGGCCGAGGACCGTGCCCGGATGCGGGCGCCGTAACGGGCGTCCGGGCTCGACAGCGCGCGGTCGGCGTCGCGCTCGGCCAGCTCCCGCAGCGCCGGGTAGCCGTCGATCCCGGCCGCCGCGAGCAGCGCGTCGAGGTCCTTCGGCCCGGCCTCGGCCCGCCGCAGCAGGCGCGGCAGATGCGGCACCTGCGGGTAGTCGGCGGCGATCAGCTCGGCCAGGCGGCTCTGCGGCGCGTCGGTGGCGGCCGCGACGAGCCGCTCGGGCACGCTCACCGCACCAGCCGGTAGACGGCGGTGTCGTCGGAGACGCGCACGCAGCTGACGATCGACCAGCCGTCGTCCATGCGCGACTCCAGCAGGTCGGCGACGCTGTCGCGCACCCGCTCGGCGGCGTCGGCGTCGGCGGCGTACACGTACGCCCAGTCGGCCGGGACGCCCAGCAGCACCTCGCCGGAGCGCTCCACGTGCTCGCCCCACACCAGCGTCGGCGCGGCGGTGGGACGCCGGTCGGCGCCCGGGTAGGCGTCCAGGTCCCATTCGACGACCACGCGGTCGCTGCGGGCGCCGGCCTCGGGACCGATGTCGGTCGAGCCGTAGTAGTTGCGGCGGAACCAGCGTCCGCGCGCGCCCAGCACGTCGAAGTTGAAGTGGGCGTTGCGGGTGCGCATCGGATCGAAGGTCCAGCGGATCGTGCCGATCCCGGAGGCCAGGGCGTGCTCGCGCTGGGCGAGCTTGAGGCGCCGCCCGATGCCCGCGTTCTGCACGGCCGGGTCGACCACCGCCGTCTGCGAGTACTGGTAGGGGCGGCCGTCGTCGAGGGCGGTGAAGCTGATGACGAGGCCGACCAGGCCGGAGTCGGGGTGGAAGGCGCCCAGGACGCCGCCGCCGTTGTCGCGCAGGGCCGCCAGCAGGCGCGGGGAGAAGGAGGGATCGGTGGGCTTGAGGTGGAAGCCGCGCCGGTAGAGATCGACGGCCTCGTTCATCTCGGGGCTGTCGCGCAGCGGGCGGATCGTCACCGCGGGACCGGTGTCCGCGAGCATGGCGGTCCTCTCTGGGATTTTACGGAGCGTATCTTCGTCACCGGTTCTACCACCGACGGTCGTCAAACGGCAAGTTCTGTCCCAGATCCGATACGTATCCTCGAAGCAGCCGGGCGAGGGCCGTCCGGCCGGTAGAGTCCCGGTGGGGGAGGGATCATGAAGCCGCGAGCGCCGTTCGTCCGGGGCATGCGCGTATCACCCGACGCGCCACGCGACGGCTACCCCTTCGGGCTGCCCGTCGTCCGCCACCTCATCCGCACCGGCGGGCTCGGCTTCGACGCCCCGGTCACCGTCCTGTGCGGCGACAACGGCAGCGGGAAGTCCACCCTCGTCGAGGCCCTCGCCGTGGCCCTGGGATTCAACGCCGAGGGCGGCTCCCAGTTCTTCCGCTTCGCCACCCGCGCCACCGAGTCGTCCCTGTCGGAACACCTCATCGTCACCTGGCACCCCGGGATGCGGCCCAAGACCGGGTTCTTCCTGCGCGCGGAGTCCTTCTACAACGTCGCCAGCGAGATCGAGCGCATCGCCGAGACCGACGGCGCGATGCTCGGCTCGTACGGCGGGGTCTCACTCCACGAGCGCTCCCACGGCGAGTCCTTCCTGGACCTCGTCGCGCACCGCTTCGGGCCCCAGGGCCTCTACGTCCTCGACGAGCCCGAGGCCGCGCTGTCCGTCCACGGCTGCCTGGCGCTGCTGCGGCTCGTGGTGGACCTGGTGGCGCAGGGCAGCCAGTTCATCATCGCCACCCACTCGCCCATCCTGCTGGCCGTGCCCGGCGCGCGGATCCTGGAGATCGAGGAGAGCGGCGACATCCTGCCCGTCGAATACGACGACGCCGGGCCCGTCGCGGTCACCAGGGCCTTCCTCGACGCGCCGCAGAACTTCCTGCGGCACCTGCTCGCCGCGGACTTAGGCCATGCCCGGACGCAGCCGCGCGGCGTCCCACAACCGCGCGAAGCGCTCCTGCAGCTGACCGGCCACCGCCTCGGCGTCCTGGCGCGTGGCGAACGCGCGGCACTCGCGCTCCACCTCGACGTACCAGCGCCCGTCGATGAGCTCGCCGAAGCGAATGGGGCGGCCGGTGAGATGGACCGTACCGGGGCGCGGGCGGACACTGCCGAGATCGACGGGCCTTCCGTAGTCCCGGGTCACGGCCCGGTGCCCCCGGACGGGAGCGACGTTCGCGTGAGTCATGCGAACGAATGTACTAAGTCCTCGCGCCGGCGACCAGGGTTCGGGCGTGCCGAAAGTGTGCCATTGTCCCTGGTGGACGGTCGGTGAACCACCTGTGGAACCGGAAGGTTTCTTCCTGGATAAGGAAGGTATTCACTCCCGACCGACCCGCCTTCACATCCCGCCGAGAGATGGGTATTGTTCCGTTGGCGCCGCAGGCACGGGCACGCAGGCGGCGCCCACCGCAGCACATGTGGAGCGTGGGCACGCTCCGCTGCGGCTCACCCCGGAGGCCTGGCTATTGCCCAGTCGGGCCTCCGGGGCCTTTCTTTGCCCACACCGTCTCAATTGCGCGTGTGGGGGCCTTCTTGGGCATTGATACAACCAGGTTGTACAACCTGGTTGTGGCGAGCTACGATCCCCGCATGGACGACACCGGCACCTACACCCCCGCCCGCATCGACGCCGAACTCGCCGAACTCACCCACACCATCGACGAAGGCCGACGCGCCGAACGGCTCCGCGCCTCCATCATCGGCATCGCCCGCACCGCCTACCCCGCGATCTACACCCAGGCCAGGCTCGCCGAGCTCACCGGCGTCAGCCAGCAGGCCGTCAGCAAGACCGTCGGCGCCGGACGCCGCGCCTTCGGCGAGCGCCGCGACCCGGCCTACCTCCTCGGGCGGCTGATGGCGGTCGCCGTCGGAACCGGCGAACCCGAACTCGGCGGCCTCGACGACACCCGCGCGCCCGGCGCGGCCATCGCGATGCGCGAGGCCGGACGGGCCGATACCGCCGGAGTCGCGGGCTTGCGTGAGCTCACCGCGCTCGACGCCGCCCGGCTCGACGGCGAGATGGGGGAGCGGTTCACGGCGGCGCTCGCCGACCTCGGCGATCCCGGCGGCGACGTCGATCTCGGCGACGAGGCGCAGCGGACGGCGGCCGTCGAGGGCTACTTCGCGCAGCGCACCGTCCTGCGGCACGGGCGCTTCTAGGCGCTCACTCCCGGCGCAGGAGCGCCTGGGTGCTGCAGCGGAAGGAACCGCCGAAGGAGCGGGTGATCGCGAAGTCCACGTACTCGACGCGGACACCGTGCTCGGCCAGGCGGTCGCCGAGGAAGGCGAACTCGGGATCGGTCACGTAGACCCCGGGGGTGATCGGCAGGCCGTTGGTGGCCAGGGAGGTCGCCTGGTCGAAGGTGACGGTCACCGCGTCCCAGCCGCGCAGGGACTCCGGGAGGCCGCCGGGCATCGCCTCGGGGCAGTGGACGAGGAGCCCCTCGCGGATGAGCCCGAGGGCGCAGTCCAGGTGCAGGATGTGGTCGTGCAGGGGCACCAGCTCGACGGTGTAGCCGCGCGGTTCCAGGAGCTTGCGCAGCCAGCGGGCGCCCCGCTCGTTCGAGGCGAGGCCGGAGGCGCCGACGAAGACGCGCTTTCCCAGGACGAGGACGTCGCCGCCCTCCAGGAACGGGCCCGGCTCGTCGCCGCCGGCGGTGGCGATGCCGGGCCGGGGGACGGCGACGTAGGAGCAGTCGGCGGGGAGCACGCGCTCGTCGAGGATGTCGCGGATGGGCAGGATCTCCCGGCGGCGGTGCCGCAGGCGCAGGGAGCCCTCGATGACGTGACCGCCGACGGTGAAGAACGGGTCGCGGGAGAAGAAATTGGCGTAACCGTCGGTCCCCGTGCGCTTCTCCTCCTCGGTGAGGAGGCGGGGACGCAGAACCTCCACGCCGTGCGCGGCCAGGACCGCGCCGAAGGCCTCGCGCTCGCGCTCCCAGGCGGCGTGGCGGGCCGGATCGGCCTCGCGGAGGTCGCGGCCGAGGGAGTTGCGCTCGGCGGCGCCCTCGCGCAGGAAGCGCAGCTCGGGCGAGCCGGGCGGCGGCGCGGGCACGGCGAGCTCGCAGCGCGCGAGGACGACGGTGCGCAGCGGCGCGAACTCGGACTCCACGTGGACGTCGGTCATGGCGGCCTCCCCGGACGGCTCCGCAGGACAGCCTAGGAGCCGCCGCGGGTCGCGCGGGCCGAAACGGCCGCGCCGGTCAGTCGGGGCCGACGGCGGTCCACAGCAGCTGCGCCAGGCGGGCCACGACCTCCTCGGCGAGGTGGACGCGGCGGCGCAGCTCGTCGGCGTCGACCGAGGGCGGGTCGTCGGCGGTGAGCCCGGCGCGGGCCTCCAGGAGCCGGTCGGCGAGCTCTTCGAGAGCGGTGAGGCGACGAAGAGCAGCCACGGCGAGGCGGGCCAGGCAGATGGGGACGGCCGGTTCGGTGATGCCGGGCCCGGCGTCGAGGATCGCGCGGCGGATGACGGTGGCGGCCGCGGCGATGCGCTCCAGCCGGATGAGCAGCGTCTCGCCGTCATGGGGCGGGGCGAGGGCGGGCAGGATGCGGACGGCCGCCTCGCGTTCGAGGGCGGTGGGCTGCCACGGGCCGCGGAAGCCGAGGAATGCGGGATCGACCGTCACCATGCCGGACATGGTGGCATTTCGGGGGGCGCTGTGGGAAGACCCGTCTCTTGTGGACATGTCGACCTTGGGACGCCGAAGGCGGCCGGGAGGGGCAGTGGACGCCGAAGGCGGCGTCGGCCGGGTGATGGGGTGCCCGGGCCGGACGGTGGGCGGCCCACCGTCCGGCTACGGGTGCGTCAGAACGCGGTGACCGTCTCCGGCGCGCGCTCGGCGCGCGAGAGGGCGCGGACGAGGGGCAGCGCGCCGCGCCGCTTGACCGACAGCCGTGCCAGGAGGTCGATGACGGGCTCGGTGACGTCGTCGGGGAACTCCGGGGTGGCCACGCCGACGGAGACGGCGAGGTCGTCGGAGTGCACGACCAGTTCCATGGTGCGGGTGACGAGGAAGTCGTCCAGGGTCAGCGACCAGCGCCCGGCGAGGTGGATCTGCCGGTCCTCGCCGGCGGTGGCCAGGTCGGCGCGCACGGTGGCCAGGTCGGCGGTGACGGCCTTGACGAGGGCGTCGTGGCCGATCGCGGCACGGTCCTCGCTACTGCGGCGGATGCCGGTCATGACCTCATGGTCGATGTCGGCGTCGATCCAGGCGGCGCTCTCGTAGTGGCCCAGGAGGGTGCGCGGCTCGCCGCCGGGTACGGGCTCGGCCATGATCTCCGGGACGCTGGACACCTGGTAGGCGAGGTGCCCGGCGAGTCCCGCCACGCCGAACTCGGCGAGGGCGCTCGGGCGCTCCCAGGTGGCGGCGACGGCGTCGTCGGCGAGGAGGGCGAGAGCGATGTCGGCGGCGGTCAGATAGGCCGTGCGGGTGGGGTTCACGGGGGCTCCTTCCAATGGCGGAGCAGCGACACTACTCGGCGGCGGGGGTGCCGAAGGCGGCCCGGCGGCGCGATCGCCGCGGGCCGGTCTTGGTAATTTGGGGATGTCAGGCGCCGGTGGTCTTGCGCCAGTACTGCTTCTTCTTCTCGTCGCGCACCGCCACGCCCAGGCGCGCCAGCTCCTCGCGCAGCTCGGCGGCGTCCTTGCGGTCGTCTTTCGACAGGGCCTTCTCGCGCGCCTTCAGCAGCCCGTTGGCGCCCTCGGGGAGCACGGACGGGTCGTCGACCCAGCGGCGGAAATCGTCGGCGTAGGGGTCCCCGGAGGGCAGCCAGGTGTAGCCGTGCGAGGCGAAGGCCGCTGCGAGGGCGCCGGGGTCGGCGTCGGTGTTGTCGCGGGCGAGCTCGGTGGTGCCGGGCCCGAAGAGGACGAGGTCCTTGCCCGACAGGCACACCGCGGTGACCGTCTCGCGCGGGAAGACCCGGGTCCGGCCGTCGGTGGTGAGTTTGGCCTCGGTGTCGCCGACCTCCACCAGCAGGCTCTCGGTGTGGGCGATCAGCGCGATGAACAGGCCCAGCAGGAGACCGGCGCCGGCGGCGCCGATGACGTCCCACGGCTCGGGGATCTTCGACACCAGCCGGAACAGGCCCTGGAAGGGCGCCCACTCCAGCCCGGCGATCCAGTCGGCGAGCCGTTCGAGGAGGAACACCACCAGGGCGCCGGCGATCGGGAAGCCGATCCAGACGGTGACGCGCTGGGCGAGCGGGTCCTTCACGGTGGTCGGCTGCGCCATCGTCGTTCCATCCCCTTTGGATCGGCGGTCAGGCAAGGATTGTGCACAATCCCGCGTGACAGACCTCGGACGGGTCGGGGAAGATCCCCGGCATGTCCGTCTTGATCACACCCAACGCGTCGGTGCACGCGTCGTTCCTGACCGCGATGAAGGAGTTCCAGGCCGAGGGCCGCGGGACCGAGCACGACAACTCCCTGGTGGGGGAGGAGATCCAGGAGTACGGCGAGACCTGGCACGACCCGGCGGTGTTCACCGAATACCTCGCCTGGCTCAACGGGCAGGCCGACCCGGCCAACGTCCCCGAGGGCTGGGTGCCCTGCCGGAGCCTGTGGTGGACCGACGGCGAGGAGTACCTGGGACGCATCACCCTGCGCACCCCGCTGCCCGAGAAGATCCGCCGCCAGGTCGGGCACGTCGGCTACGACGTGCGGCCCTCGGCCCGCCGCCGCGGGCACGCCACGGCGATGCTGGCCGCGCTGCTGCCGGTGGCCGCCGAGGCGGGTTTGACCGAGGTCACCATCATCTGCGCCGAGGACAACCTGGGCTCGATCGGGACGATCGAGGCCAACGGGGGCCTGCTGGAGGCCACTTTGCACGGCCGCCTCCACTACCTCGTCCCCACCCGGCGCTGACCGGCACATTCCCCGTCACCGCACAGTTCACATCGCTGGGACCTAGGTCCTGAATTCACGGTTTAAAAGGCACAGTCGCCTTCCCCCTCGGCCGCCTGCGCGCACCTGCCGCCCCACCCACACCGGGTCTTGACTCGTATCCGGGCGGTGAGCCCGCGGACACGCTTTAGGGGGACCGAGCATGCCGAGCGCGACGGTGCACGGATTCGACGACGTCTGGACGTCGGAGGATCCCACGCGCCTGGCCGCGACCGTCTCGCCCTTCCGTGTACAGGGCGCGGGCAGCCTCCAGCTGGCCCTGCGCTCGGGCGCCACCGGCGTCCGCGCCCTCTACACCCCACCCGGCCCCCTCGACCTGCGGCCCTACAAGGAACTGCGGCTGTGGACCTGGGCGACCAGAGGCGGCGACGGGACCGCCAACCGGCCCTTCGCCCTCGAACTCGGCTACACCGACGCCGGTGACCTCCCCGGCGAGGAGCACCGCTGGTACATCCCCGTCAACCGCGCCCGCGTCTGGGAACAGCACGCCTTCGGCATCGCCGCCGACCGCCGCGCCCAGGTCACCGGCATGTGGCTGCGCGCCCTCACCGACACACCCGTCACCGTCCGCCTCGACGAACTCCTCGCCGTGGACGAACACCCGCTCACCGACCTGGAACACGGCCTGACCGCGCTCCTGGGCGGACTCCCGCTGCCCGGCGTGACCGCGCTGGCCGTCCAGCCCGCCGCCTTCGCCGCCACCACCCTCGTCACCGCCCACAACACCCTCCTGCGCGCCGGAAACGAGCTCGCCCTCTCCGACCGCGCCGCGCGGCACCGCGTCACCTCCGCCGTCCACGACCAGCCCGCCGGGACGACCACCCTGACCATCGCGCCCGGCCTCGCCCAGGCCGCCGCCAGTGGCGTCACCATCAGCGTCGTCGCCCCCGTGGTCGCCGAAGAGGAGCCCCTCAGACCACCCGGCGCCACCCCCGACCCCGCCATCCTGCTCACCCTCACCGACCAGCGTGAGGAACCCGAACGCGGCTGGAACGTCGCCCAGCGCGACAGCTTCCGCCCACGCGGTCCCATGACCGTGTGCTCCGTGCGCCCGCCCGCCCGGCCCGTCCTCGCCGAATACCAGATCCTGCCCGCCTCCGGCGACCGCGACCAGTCCCTCGCCCTGCGCGAGGCCATCCTCGCCCGCGTCGGCATCGACACCGGGCTCCGCGTCAACGGGACCGTCCTGCCCGTCCGCACCCTCCTCCCACCGCCCCTCGACCAGCGCGTCCGCGGCTTCCCCGCCCCCGTCTACCTCCACGTCGGAACCCGCGTGGAGACCGGCGAACGCGCCGAATACCCCTGGGTGCGCTCCGGGAGCGTCCTGTCCGGGCCCCTCCTCGGGCCCTTCCCACCCGGCTCCGACGAGCCCCCGCCCCCGCCCGCCCCCGAAGACCAGGAGGGAATCGTGCTGCGGCTATGACCAGCTACCGGATCCCCGCCGGGGCCGAACTGTCCGTCCGCGTCGACGACGGGGTCTGGCAGACCGTGCGGCTACCCGCCGGAGAGACCACCGCCAAGGAACTCGCCGAGATCCTGTCCGACCTCGACGGCGTGCGCGGCGAGGTCCGCGACGACGCGCTCGCCCTGGTCAGCGACGGCGTGGGGGAGACCGCGCTGCTGCGCGTCGCCGGGTCCGGCGCCGCCGCCCTCGGCCTCGCCCAGGACTCCTACGCCGAGGGCCTCGGGCCCGGATCGGCGCGACTCACCGGACACCACGAAGGACCCTTCTCGCTGCCGCGCGGGGCGTCCATGACCGTCCACGTCGACGGCCTCGCCCGCAAGGTCGCCTTCGGCGAGGCCACCGAACGCACCGCCGGGGAGGTCAGCGCCGCCATCAACGCCCGCCTGCGCCGCGTCGTCGCACGCCCCACCGCCGACGGGCGCGTCCAGCTCACCTCGCCCACCACCGGCGTCGGCTCGCGCCTGAGCGTCACCGCGCCCGCCGACGCCGCCCCCGACGCCGCCGCCGTCCTCGGCTTCACCGGCGACGCCGCACACGCCGAGCCCTACCGCACCCTCCCCGCCCGGATGGTCTGCCGGCCAGCCGCCGACACCGCCGTGGTGGAGAACCTCACCTCCGCGCCCATCGAGCTCCAGCTGCCCACCGGGCGCCTCATGCTGCCCGCCCGCGGCCGCCTCGTCCTGGCCCGCGACACGGCTGCCGACGCGCTGCTCCAGCGGCTCGCCGCGCAGGGAGCGGTCCGCATGTCGCCAGAAAGGAACACGTAGCGATGCCCCTCCAGGTAGGCGTCAACGTCACCGAGGTCGACGGCCGGGCCGCACCCGCGCTGCGCTCGGCCCCCACCTCCGTGGCCGCCTTCGTCGGCCGCACCCGCCGCGGCGTGCCGGACACCTCCGTCCGCGTCACCGGGCTCGACCAGTTCAACGACCGCTTCGGCGGGCACGTCCCACTGGGCTACCTCCCGCACGCCGTCACCGGGTTCTTCCTCAACGGCGGACGCGAGGCCCACATCGTCCGGGTCACCGGACCCGGCAGCGCCTCGGCGACCGTCGTCCTCAACGACCGGCAGAACACCCCCGCCGCGAGCCTGCGGCTCACCGCCGGATACCGCGGCGCCACCGACCCCGGAACATGGGCCCACGACCTGCGCGCCGACGTCCGCGACGACCCGCGCGCCACCACCACCGTGGCCACCGCCGCCGGAGCCGCCGCGACTACCCTCGTGCTGGCCTCCACCGCCGGGATCGCCAAGGGCAGCGTCCTGCGCGTGGTCTCCACCACCACCCTCTTCCGCGTGGTCACCGACCTCGACCCCGTCACCCGCACCGTCACGATCTCCACCGCCACCGGTGAGGCCGTCGCGGCCGGCGTGGCCGTCACCACCGCCGAGTTCCGGCTCATCCTGCGCCTCCAGAACCCCCTCACGTCCACCTTCGACGTCGTCGAAACCTGGACCAACCTCTCCACGCGGCCCGGACCCGACTACGCCCCCGACCGCGTCAACCACCCCCTCACCGGCTCCCGCTACGTGACCGCCGCGTCCCTGACCACCGGCTCCGCGCCCGGACTCGACGTCCCCGCCGTCACCAGCGGCGCCGCCCTCACCGGCGGAGCCGAGACCGCCGCCACCGCCGCCGGGCTCGCCGGAAGCGCCGCCCTCGGCACCGGACTCCACGCCCTCGACACCGCCGCCGTCCAGCTCATCGCCGTCCCCGACGCGCACCTCCTGGACAACACCGGCCGCGCCATCGCCGTCCACGCCGCCCTCGACTACGCGGCCGGACGCGGCGACGCCATGTACGTCGGCTCCGCCCCCGACCGCGGCGCACCCGTCGGCGTCGTCCCCCGCGCGCCCTCCGACTACACCGAGACCACCTCCCAGTACGCCGGCACCGTCAAGGGCTACTCCGCGCAGTTCCAGGCCGCCAAGGTCTACGGCGCCATGTACGCCCCCTGGATCCTGGTCTCCGACCCCGCCGGAACCGGGCCCTCACCCGTGCGGTTCGTGCCACCCGACGGGCACGTCATGGGCGTCTACGCCCGCACCGAACGCGAACGCGGCGTCCACAAGGCCCCCGCCGGAGACGCCGCCGACGTGCGCGGCGCGCTCGCCCTCTCGGCCGCCTTCAGCGGCGCCGAGCACGACGACCTGGTGCGCAGCGGCCGCGTCAACGGCGTGCGCTCGGTCGCCGGGCGCGCACCCGTCGTCGCCGCCTCCCGGACCCTGTCCACCGACAACCGGTGGCAGTACGTCAACGTGCGGCTGCTGTTCAACTTCGTCAAGGCCACCCTGCGCGACGGACTGCGCTTCGTGCGCCAGGAGCCGCACACCCAGGCCCTGCGCGACATGGTCCGGCACAACGTGATCACCCCGTTCCTGCTGGGGCTGTGGCGGCAAGGGGCCTTCGGCTCCGACCCCGCCGAGAGCGTCTTCACCGTCAAATGCGACGCCGAGAACAACCCGCCACAGGACGTCGACCTGGGCCTGTTCCGCGTCGAGGTCTACTTCTACGCCGTCCGCCCCGCGGAGACCGTGCACATCATCGTCGGCCAGCAGCCGGGCGGCGGCTCGGCCGCCGAAGCCTAGGAGCCAGAGATGACCTTCAATCTCGGAGTCACCGTCATCGAGGTCGACGGGCGCTCGTCACCGGCCGTCGCCGCCGCGCCCACCTCCACCGCCGGGCTGCTCGTGCGCAGCCTGCGCGGCGTGCCCGACCGCGCCGTACGGGTGCGCGGGCTCGCCGACTACACCGCCACCTTCGGCGGCTACCACCCCAAGGCCTTCGGCACCCACGCCGTGCGCGGCTTCTTCGCCAACGGCGGCGCCGACGCGTTCATCGTCCGCGTCGTCGGCGCCGGGGCCAAGGCCTCCACCGCCACGGTCAACGACCGCGCGGGCAGCCCCGCGGCGACCCTGAAGATCCAGGCCGGATCGCGCGGCGCGCCCGACCCCGGCGCCTGGGGCAACGCCCTGACCGTCGCCGTCGAGGACCACCCCCTCGGCAGCGCCACCGTCCCCGCCCACGTCATCGGCAGCACCGCCGAGCCCTTCGCGCTCACCGACGGCACCACCGCGACCTTCACCGTCACCACCAGGGGCGCCGACGCCGTCAGCACCGTCACCTTCCGGGCCGCCGACTTCGCCGTCATCGGCGCCGCCGCCGCCCAGGAGGTCGCAGCCGCCATCAACCGGCAGACCACCGCCGTGCGCGCCGCCGTCACCCCCGACGGGCACCTCGCCGTCGCGGCGGTCTCGACCGACGCGCGGGTGTGGAGCCGCCTCCAGGCGAGCGGACCGGCGAGCCTGGGCGTCACCGGCAACAGCGACGCCAACATCGCCGCCGGGCGCTCGGCGCTGGCGCTGTCCAGCGCCAGCGGGTTCCGGATCGGCTCGGCGGCCCGCGTCGCCACGCGCGGCCACGTCCTGGGCACCGCCGGGGTCGCGGCCACCGTCGCCGACGGGGCCGGGATCACCGTCACCGCCGACGGCGGTACACCGGAGACGATCGTGTTCCACGACTCCGACTGGCTCAACCCGGCCGCGGTCACCGTCGCCGAGGTCGCCGCCGCCATCAACCGCCGCGCGGTGCGCTTCAGCGCCGAGATCACCCACAACAACCGGCTCGCGCTGCTGTCCAACGGGGACGGCGCCGGGTCCACCATCGTGGTCGCCGCGCCGTCGGCGCCCGCCACCGACGCCCGCACCGCCCTCGGTCTCAACACCGCCACCCCCGTGGCCGGTGCGGTTGCCTTCCGGACGCTCACCGCGGCCTCGGAGACCTACCGGCTCATCGGCTGGCCCACCACGCCGTCGTTCCCGGCGCTGCCCGCCGTGGCCGCGCGGGTGTCCACCGTGGAGTTCGACCTGGTCGTGCGCCGCGACGGCGCCGAGGTCGAGCGCCTGGGCCCGGTCAGCATGGTCGACGGCGCCGAGACCTTCGTGGAGGCCGTGGTCAACGACCCCCGCCGCGGCTCGGCCTACATCGTCGTCACCGACCTCGACAGCGCCTCCGGGACCGGCCTGGACGCCCCCGCCGCCGGGATCTACCCGCTGACCCTCGGCGACGACGGCGCCGACCCCGCCGACACCGCCTACCTCGGCGACCCCGCACAGCGCACCGGGCTGGAAGCGTTCAACGAGCTGCCCGTGCAGCTCATCTCCTGCCCCGAGACGACCTCGGTCGGCGTGGCCGCCGGCGCGATCTCCTACTGCGAGCGGCGCGGCGACGCGATGTTCGTCGGCGCCGTCCCCTACGGCTTCGACCGCGAGGGCGCCAAGGCCTACGCCGCCGCCCTGCGCGGCCGCAAGGTCTACGGAGCCCTCTACGGACCGTGGATCCAGGTCATCAACCCCGACCCGGGCAGCGCGCCCACCGCCCCCACCATCTGGATCCCGCCCGTCGGGCAGATCCTGGGCGTCTACGCGCGCATCACCGACGCGCGCGGCGTGTGGAAGGCACCGGCCGGGGACGAGGCGCGCATCAACGACGCCCTCGGCGTCGAGTACGACATGACCGACACCGACCACACGGATCTGGTGCGCGACGGCGGCGTCAACGGGATCCGCGCCCTGCCCGGCGCGGGCATCGTCGTCGACGCCTCGCGCACCCTCTCCACCGACACCCGCTGGCTGTTCGTGAACGTCCGGCGGCTGTTCAACTTCATCAAGTCGTCCCTGCGGGACGGGCTGACCTGGGTGGCGCAGGAACCGCACACCGAGGCCCTGCGCAACGCCGTCCGCCACAACGTCGTCACCCCGTTCCTGCTGGGGCTGTGGCGGCAGGGCGCCTTCGGCTCCGACCCCGCCGAGAGCGTCTTCACCGTCAAATGCGACTCCGACAACAACGCCCCCGCCGACGTCGCCAACGGGATCTTCACCCTTGAGGTCTACTTCTACCCCGCCAAACCCGCCGAGGCGATCCTCGTGGTCGTCGGCCAGCAGGACGGCGCGGCCGGCGCCTCCGACAGTTAGCCAAGGAGAATCGCAATGGCTGAGCTGACTTTTCAAGAGTCCTACCGCACCCACGGGTTCATGGTCGAGATCGAGGGCACGCAGTGCCCGGTCACCAAGGTCACCGGCCTCAACGAGGGCATGACCGAGACCATCGAGCAGCCCGACGGCGGATCCCCGGTCGTCCACAAGATCGCCAGCGGGATCTACAAGTTCGACACCCTCGTCATCGAGCGCAACGTCGACGGCAGCCGCTTCGACGGGTTCTTCAAGGACTGGTTCGGCGAGATGTTCCAGCTGAACGGCAACTCCCAGACCTCCTCGGTCCGCCGCAACGGCGCCGTCATCAAGATGGAGAACGGCCAGGAGGTCCTGCGCTTCGCGTTCTACGGCGCGTGGGTGAAGTCCTCGAAGTTCTCCGACCTGGAGGCCGGCTCGGCCGGGCTCTTCAAGCAGACCCTGGAACTGGAGCACGAGGGCCTGGAGCGTGTCTCGTGACGGTGACCGAGGTCGAGGCGCGCCCGCGCCGCCCCCGCGAGCACGAGGTCGAGCTGCCCGTCGGCTACCTCGACGCCGACGGGCGCCTGCACCGCACCGCCCGCCTGCGCAAGATGACCGGGCACGAGGAGGCCCTCCTCGGCGACCGCAAGCTGCGCTCCAACGGCGGCCGGCTGGTCACCGAACTGCTCTCCGGGTGCCTGCGCGGACTCGGGAAGCTGGAGCGCGTCGACCGCCGGATCATCGGCGAGCTGACCTCCGCCGACCGCAACTTCCTGCTCCTGGAACTGCGCAAGCTCACCTTCGGGACCGAGCTGGAGGCCAGCTACACCTGCCCGTCCTGCAAGGAGACCACCATGTCGGTGGAGGACCTGGAGTCCTTCCCCGTGCGCGTCAGCGACGACCCGGTCCCGCCCGAGATCACCGTCCAGCTGGAGGACGGCTTCGAGGACCGCGGCAAGGACGCCTGGTACGACCTCCTGCGCTTCCGCCTCCCCGTCGGCACCGACGAGGAACGCGTCGCCCCCGTCGCCCGCGAGAACCCCGCCAAGGGCACCAACGCGCTGCTGGCCCGCTGCCTCGTCGCCGTCAGCGGCGACGGCGAGGAAATGCCCGCCGCCCGCCGCGAGGCCCTCGGCACCAAGATCCTGTCCGACCTGACCATGGGCGACCGCGCCCGCATCGAACGCGCCTTCCGCGAGGAGATGCCGGGCCTGGACCTCACCCGAGAGATCGACTGCCAGACCTGCGGGCGTCCCATGAAGACCTCGCTGGACCTGACCGGTTTTTTTACCCCGAGCTGACCCCGGAGGAACGGCTGCGGCAGGAGGTGTTCGCCCTGGGCTACCACCTCCACTGGAGCCACTCCGAGGCGATGGGCCTGGAGGTCGGCGAGCGGCGCGCCTACGTCGCGCTGCTCGCGGAGGTCCTGGCCGAGCAGAGAGCCGAGATGGAACGCGCCCGCGCCCAGGCGCGGCACTGACTCCTGCGCCCCCCCGATGACGTCGAGGCACCCGAAGGGAGATGACCACCGTGGAAGGCGTCCTGCCCATGTCGCTGTCCCTCAGCGACGACAGCGCGCGGCTGATCGGCTCGTACACCCGGCGGGCCCTCCTGGACGTGGTCCGCCCGCCCCTGGACCGCATCGAGGCCCACCTGCGCGGCCTCAACGACGCCCTGGCGGTGCTGAGCATCGACGTCGTCGACGTGTTCAACGGCATCACCGACCGGCGCCTGAAGGTGCAGGTCATGAACGAGTCGATGCTGGACAACATCGAGGCGATCCGGTGGGCGGTGGCCTACCTCAGCTACAACACGTTCCTGGAACTGCTGGACAACATCCGCTACATGCGCTGGCTGGACGGCCGCTCCCACATCCACCTGCACGACATCATCGCCGCCGTGATGCGCCTGGAGTCGCTGACGGCGAGCTTCGCCACCGAGGTCTCCGGCATGGGCTCCCAGATCATCGGGCTGCTCCAGCAGATCCTCGACGAGATCAGGCACGGCATACCCGTCTTCGGCGTCATCAACGTCATCGTCACCGGCGCCGGGCCGCTCGACGGGCTCGACCTGTGGAAACTCCTGGGCCTGCTCGGGCTGCTCGCCCTGGGCCTGGCGCTGATCGTGGCGTTCCTGTTCGGCGTCGGCGCGGCCCTGGCGACCTTCACCGCCGGGGCGATCCTGGCCGCAGGGGCCATCGCCGTCCTCGTCGGCGCGCTCATACCGCTGATGAACACCCTGGCCGGATACGACTGGGAGCAGCTCGGCAAGATCGCCGTCGGCTTCGCCGCGATCGCCGTCTTCGTCGCCGCCCTCGGCAAGGCCTTCCAGCTCGTCACCAGCGACCTGACCAAGATCGTCCCGCAGCTCAAGACCTTCTTCGAGGCCATCACCGCGCTCATGACGGCCATCGCCGGGTTCGACTGGGGCCAGCTGGCCAAGATCGCCGCCGGGTTCGCCGGGATCGCGGTGTTCGTGGCCGCCCTGGGCAAGGCCTTCCAGATGTTCACCACCGACCTGGACAAGGTCGTCCCGCACCTGAAGACCTTCTTCGAGGCCATCACCGCCTTGATGACGACCATCGCGGGCTTCGACTGGTCCCAGCTGGCCAAGATCGCCCTCGGCTTCGCCGCCATCGCCGGTTTCGTCGCCCTCCTCGGCAAGGCCTTCAGCTTCGTGACCGCCGACCTGGAGAAGATCGTCCCGCAACTCAACGCGTTCTTCGACTCCATCACCAAACTGATGACCGCCATCGCCGGATTCGACTGGGGCCAGATGGCCAAGATCGCCGTCGGGTTCCTGCTCATCGCCGGATTCGTGTGGCTGCTCGGCAAGGCCCTCGACACCCTCACCGAGAAGGCCATCTCCGCGATCGGGCCACTGGCGTCCTTCTTCACCGCCATCACCGCGCTCATGACCGCCATCGCCGGATTCAGCGTCGGCCAGCTCGTGGCCATCGCCGCCGGATTCGCCCTCATCGCGCTGTTCGTGTGGGGCCTGTCGATGGCCATGAACACCATGACCGCCCAGACCGTGGCCGCCCTGCCCGGCCTCACCGGCCTCATCGCCGCCCTCACCCAGCTGGCCGCCCTCATGGCCGGGATGAGCGCCGGAGAGATGATCACCATGGCCATCGGCCTGGCCCTGGTCGCGGCGTTCGTGTGGGCCGTGGCCGCCGCCCTCGTCTACGCCGCCGGGCCCCTCGCCTCGGTCGCGGCCATCATGGGCGGCCTCGGCGGCATCATGTCCATGCTCTCCGGCATCGGCTCCTTCCTGTCCGGCGTCATCGGCGGCATCGGCTCGGCCCTCTCCGGCCTCGCCGACATCGCCGGGAGCGTCTTCTCCGCCATCGGCGACGGCATCTCCAGCATCACCGGCGGCATCGCCGACGCAGCCGGGGCCGTCGCCGGATTCGCCGGGGACGCCATCGGGGCCATCGGCGACGTGGCCGGCGACATCGGCGGCGGCATCAGCGACGCCATCGGCGGCGTCGGCGACTTCCTCTTCGGCTCCGACGACAGCGCCAGCCTCGACGTCTCGCAGAGCACCCAGTTCGCCTCCGCCCTCCCACCGCCCCCGCCACCGGCACCGGTCCTGCCCGAGGCACCCGCCCTGGGCGCCCTCGGCACCGGCGGCGCCCTCGCCGCGGCACCCGCCGCGGGCGCCACCAGCGTCGACCAGACCGTCAACGCCGGCGGCATCAACATCGCCATCAACGCCGAGCGCCTGGAGGCCGACTCGGCGTCCCTGCTCACCGACGACATCATCGCCCAGCTCCAGGCCCGCCTCGGCGCCCTGCGCTCCACGCAGGACTTCCAGGCCGGCGGACGCCCGGCGGCGGCCTGAGAGGAGGAACCGTGGCCCAGCACCTCGCCTACCGCGCGCCCGTCCGCGGCTTCCTCGCCAGCGTCGGGCTCGAACCCGAGATCGTGGTGGAGTTCCAGTTCAACCCCGACAAGATCAGCGACAAGCGGTCCATCAGCTACGCCACCCTCAACGCCCCCGGCCTGCTCATGCCCGTCCGGCAGTACACCTCCGGCGGCGACCGGACCCTGTCCTTCACCGTCAACGTGGACGGACGCCCCATCGCCGACCCGAGCGCCGAGCCGATGCGCATCGAACGCGACGACCAGGGCGGCATCGGCCCCGAGCTCACCAAGTACCGCGCCTTCGTCTACCCCAGCACCGACCGCTGGCAGGACGCCGCCACCGCACAGGACGGCTTCACGTCCCTCTACGCCACCGGCGAGCCGCTGTTCACCGCGCCGCCGGTGTGCGCCTTCGGATGGGGCGACCGGGTCATCGACTGCGTGGTCACCGAGGTCTCCATCAGCGAGCAGGCCTTCACCCCCGATCTGCGGCCCCTGCGCGCCGAGATCCAGGTGACCCTCGTCGAGATCACCCCCTACAACGCCGACCCGCAAGGAGGATGACGTGCCCGTCCCGCGCGGATCCCGCTTCGCCGGCCTCCCCGTCTTCGAGGTCGACGCCCCCGACGGCACCCGCCGCCACGTCATCGGCCTGCGCCTGACCGGCGTCGCCGATCCCGGCGGGGCCACCCACCGCGTCCGCCAGGGCGAGGCCGCCGACCTCATCGCCCGCGCCGCCCTCGGCGACGAGCTGCTGTGGTGGCGCGTCTTGGACGCCAACCCCCTGCGCTACCCCCTCGACCTGGCCCCCGGCGACGTCCTCGCCCTGCCCGCCCGGGGCGAGGCCACCCGCGCCGACCGGTCCCGGAGCTTCTGATGACCGCCCCGCGCATCGCGCGCACCCCCTACTTCTCCGTCGTCGTCGAAGGCCGCGACATCACCCGCTGGGTGTCCTCGGTGCAGGTCGTGGAGGACGACCGGCTCGCCGACAACGTGAGCCTGGCGGTCAACGACCCCAAGCTCATCTACGCCGACGGGCTCATGGAGGGCTGCAAGGCCGAGATCGACATCGGCTACAACGAGCCCGGCCAGCACGCCATGATGCTGCGCGCCCTCATCACCAAGGTCGAGGTGTCCTATCCCGACGGCGGGATCCCGCAGGTCAAGCTCAAGGGCGAGGACAAGTCCATCGAGATGGGCCTGGTGGAGAAGAAGAAGCGGTGGAGCTCGACCACCCTCAAGGACGTCGTGCAGAAGATCGCCGCGCCCTACGGCTTCGCCAGTGTGGTCGCCGACCCCAACCCCAACGCCAAGATCTCCTCGGAGAACCAGGACGGCAAGACCGACCTGGCCTTCCTGCAGGACCTGGCCAAGAAGTACCAGTCGAAGTGCTTCGTGGAACTCGACGAGAACCTGCGCGAGGTCCTCTACTTCATCCCCGACCGGCGGATCCTGTCCATCAACCGGCCCGAGCAGCTCGTCCTGCGCTACCGCATGGGACCGCGCTCCAACCTGATGACCTTCAGCCCCGCCTTCGACGCCAGCTACATCGACCGCGTCAAAGAGGTCAACGACCTCGACTCCGGAGGCAAGTCGGTCGGCACGCCCGAGCAGCCGCCCGCCGAGGTGTTCATCTGGGACCTCGCCGGTGACCTGCGCGCCCGCGCCAGCCGCGCCGACGCCGACGACATCGAGGCGCTCTACGACGTCGGCGCGCGCGCCCGGGAGAAGCTCCAGCAGGACCTGGCCAAGCCCAAACCCGCCGTCGGCGCCGTCGCCGCCGACCAGAAGACCCTCGACGACGAGACCGGCTCCCTGGAGTCGCGGCGCCTGGGCATGTCGGCCACCGGCACCACCGCCGGGTCGATCTGGCTGCGCGCCAAGTGCAACGTCACCGTCGCCGGGGTCCACGAGCGCTTCAACGGCGACTGGTACGTCAGCAGCGTCACCCACACCGTCGACGCCGGCGGTTACAAGTCCGAGTTCAAGGCCGTTCGGTGAGGGGGAGGCCGTGCCCGATTCCTACTTCGGCAAGTACTCCGGAGTCGTGAAGGACAACCGCGACCCCGACAAGCTCGGCGTGGTCAAGGTCTCGGTGCCCACCGTCTTCCCGCCCGAGGAACTGGTGCCCGCCCGCGCGGCCCTGCCCTACGGCGTCTTCTTCATCCCCGACAACGACACCCAGGTGTGGGTGGAGTTCGAGGGCGGCGACCCCGCGCACCCGCTGTGGACCGGGATCCAGCACGTGCCCGGCACCCCGCCCGCCGAGGGCGCCAAGGAACCCCCCACCGTCCGGGTCATCAAGACCCCCGCCGGGCACCTCCTCGTCTTCGACGACACCGGCGGCTCCGAGGCCGTCACCCTCGCCGACGGCAAGAACGGCCACTCCCTGGCCTTCACCCAGACCGGCGTGGAGATCACCGACGGCGTCAACTCCCACAAGATCACCCTCGACGGCGGCGGCGTCAAGATCACCGACGGCGCCAACCGCCACGAGATCACCCTCGGCTCCTCCTCCATCGAGGTCAAACACGGCGCCGGACTCGCCAAGGCCACCCTCACCTCCTCCTCCGTCAAGGTCGAGGCCGGCGGCGGCAGCGTCGAAGTCGGCGCCGCCGAGGTCAAGGTCAACGCGCCCATGGTCACCGTCAGCGGCGGCCTGGTCAAACTCGGCGCCGGCGGCGCGCCCGTCCTGCACGCCGGGGACATGGGCGTCGGCAACCTCGGCGCCCCCGTCGTCCCGGTACCCACCCAGTTCCAGGTCCTCGCGTGAAGGAGGTGCCCACATGCCCCTAGGACCCGACAAGACGGTCTGCGCCACCGAACTGCGCGAGGCGATGCGCGCCTACCTCGACACCCTCGACCCGCCCGCCGGATCCAACGTCGACAAACCCGAGGTCCGCCCCAACTTCGACGCCCTTGGGCAGGGCGTCTACAAGATCCTCACCGCCGACGCCGAGACGGTCAGCGACACCGCCGCCGACTCCCCGTACTGGACCTACGTCACGGCCCTGCGCAACGAGGTCGAGCAACTGCGCGCCTTCGCCGCCGGGGTCCGCGCCGCCTTCACCTCCTGGGACCCCGCCAACCCGGCCACCAACGCCGCCCTCAGGACGGCGATCACCGGCCTGGCCGTCCCCGGCTCCACCCCGGCGGCCCCCACCACGCAGAAGGGGAGACTCCGATGAGCGACCGGCGCGGCATGTCCATGCCCTTCCGGGTCACCGGCGGGCGCATCGCCCAGACCAGCGGCACCGCCAAGATCACCGAGGACCTGCGGCACCTGCTGTCCACCCGCCTCGGCGAGCGCGTCCTGCGCCGCCGCTACGGCGGCGGCGTCCACGCCCGCCTCCAGGACCCCAACGACCACACCCTGCGCTCCCTGATCCGCCGCGAGATCGAAGGCGCCCTGCGCGACAACCTCCCCGAGGCGCGCCTGACCGGGCCACTGCGGCTCACCCACGACGAGTCCACCCTCACCATCGCCTTCGACTACACCACCACCGGACCCACCGGCAACGCCGCCGAAAGCGTGGCCCTCACCCTGCCGAGGACGTCATGAGCGAGGTCAGAGGCGTCCCCGTCGACTACACCAACCTCGGCTACGAGGCCCTGCGCGAGTCCATGCTCGACATCGCCCGCCGCACCCTGCCCGAGTGGACCGACCACTCCCCGAACGACCTGGGCGTCCTGCTCATCGAGCTCTTCGCCTACGCCAGCGACATCACCCTCTACTACCAGTCGCGCATCGCCTCGCAGCTGTTCCCCGCCACCAGCGACGAGCCCGAGGCCATGGTCCAGCTCATGCGCCTCCTCGGCTTCCAGCCCCGCAGCGCCGTGGCCGCCACCGTCGAGCTCGCCGTCGCCCTCGACGCCACCCAGGCCCTGCCGGTCACCGTCCCCGCCGGAACCGCGTTCCTCACCACCACACCGGCCGGCGAGCGCCTCCAGTTCGAGACACCCCGCGCCACCGTCATCACCGCCGCCGACCTCGGCCCCGTCATCGAGGACGACCTGCGCTGGTTCCTGCCCGTCGCCGCCGTCGAGGGCCGCACCGTCACCGCCGAGGTCGCCGGAACCTCCGACGGCAGCCCCGACCAGCACCACGCCCTCGCCGAGAAACCCGTCATCGACGGCTCGGTCACCGTCACCATCGCCGGACCCGGCGGCGAGACCCTCTGGCACGAGGTCAAGAGCCTCGCCGCGGCCACCCCCGTCCAGCGCTGCTTCGCCGTCCAGCGCGACGCCGACGGCGGCGTCACCCTCCTGTTCGGCGACGGCGTCAACGGCGCCATCCCGCCCCGCGGCAGCGGATCCGACCAGGTCGAGATCCGCGCCGACTACCGCGTCGGCGGGGGAGCGGCCGGCAACGTCCCGCCCGGCACCGAGTTCACCACTTCCGTCAGCGAGATCCGCCGCTGCAACACCCCCGCCGGCGGCTCCGGCGGCACCGAACGCGAGAGCCTCGACCTCTCCCGCGACCTCGCCCCCCGCCTCTACCGCGCCCAAGACCGCGCCGTCACCGCCGACGACTACGTCGAGCTCGCCCTGCGCACCCCCGGCGTCGGCAAGGCCCGCGCCGTCGCCCTCAACTGGAACGACGTCCTCCTCTACGTCGCCCCCAGCGGACGCGTCGACCAGCCCTCCGAACTCCTGCGCCGCGACCTGCTCGCCGCCTTCGAGTCCTCCCGCATGGCCACCAGCACCCTCCGCGTCCTGGGACCCGAACCCGCCGACGTGTACCTGTCGGCCAACGTCCGCGCCGAGCCCTACTACCTCCAGTCCGACGTCTACGCCGCCGTCACCGCCGCCGCGGCCGGGCTCCTCGCCTTCGACGCCGTCGGCTTCGGCGAACCCCTCTACCTCTCCCGCCTCTACGACGCCCTCCAGAGCCTCCCGCAGGTCGCGTCGCTGACCGTCACCCAGTTCAGCCGCGACCCCCTCGGCGGCGTCGACGCCGACGGCGTCATCGAACTCGCGCCCTTCGAGCTCGCCCGCCCCGGCTACGCCGACACCATCCACCTCGTCGTGGAGGGAGGTGTCGCGCGGTGACCACCGGCACCATCTCCCGCGCCCCCACCGGCGCGCGGGCCGTCTCCGACCCGCTCGGCCGGGCCGTGCGGCTCACCTGGGTCAACCCGCCCGTCACCGCCTTCGGCGGCGCCTTCCTCGTCGGCACCCGCGTCGTGCGCCGCGAACGCAGCCACCCCACCGGGCCCGACGACGGCATCGCCGTCCTCACCGGCGACACCGTCACCGAGTCCTACGTGGACGAGGGCCTCACCCCCGGGACCCGCTACTACTACACCGTCTTCGCCTTCGACGGCACCGGCTACCACGCCGCCGACGGCTCCAGCGCCGCCGCGCTCGCCACCGCCGACCACGGCCTCGCCGAGCGGCTCTACGCGATGCTGCCCGCCGTCCACCAGCGCGACGACCTGGCCCTGCGCGCCGACGAGATCGCCGCGCTGGCACCCCAGATCCAGGAGACCCTGCGCTCGCTGCCGCCGGAGCTGCGCGGGCGCGGGCAGCTGCGGCGCTTCCTCACCGCCGTGGCCGCGCCCCTCGCCCTGGCGCGCAGCACCGCCGAGGCCCTGCGCGACCTGCACGACATCGACCGGGTGCCACCGGAGTACCTGCCGCTGCTGGCCGCCTTCATCGACTGGCGCACCGACCGGACCCTGCCCGTCTACGCCCAGCGCAACGAGGTCCGGGCCGCGCCCGCCCTGTACCGCACGGTCGGCACGGTCCCGAACCTGCGCGGCATCGTCACCCGCTACACCGGCTGGCAGATCCGGGTCGCCGAGTACGCCCAGCACCTGGCCCGCAGCAACCAGCCCGCCCAGGCCAACGTGTTCGCGCTGCGCGAGACGGCGGCCGGATGGCGCGCGGCCACCGACGCCGCCGACCTGCTCGGCTTCGCCCCGCCCAACACCGGCGACGGGCTGGCGAGCGTCACCGGCACCCTCGCCGGACCGTTCCCGCTGGCGCCCGGGCAGGAGTTCACCGTCGCCACCGACGCCGGGGGACCGGTCACCGCCAGGTTCGCCGCCACCGACGCCGTCGCGCTCGGCGCGGCCACCGCCGTCGAGGTCGCCGCCGTGGTCAACCGCGTCCACCCCGACGTCACCGCCACCGCCCTGCCCAACGGGCGGCTGCGCCTCGACGCCCACGAGGGCACCCTGCGCGTGGAGCCGGCCGAGACCAGCCTGGTCAGCCTCGACGGCGCGCCGCGCGGACGCCTCTCGCCCGTGGCCGTCACCGGCGGTTTCCACCTCTTCCACGCCGTCAGCGACCCCCTCGCCCCGGTCCGCGACCGCGCCGCCCGCCGTGCCGCCGCCGGGACCGGCTTCGCCCGCGCGATCGTCACCGGCGAGGCCCTCGTCCCCGCACCGGCCGTCACCGCGCCGCCGTTCCTGCCGCCCAGTCCACAGGGGACGGTGTGCGTGAAGTCCTACCGGGGCGGCCAGTGGGGCGGCTCCGCCGTCGCGTTCCCCGGCGGCGAGCCCGCCGCGGCCGCCCTGCCGCCCGCCGGGCCCGGACTGCCGGGGCGGGTGCTGCTGGCGTGGGTGGACCGCCCCGGCTTCGGCGACGCGCGCGTCATGTCGGCCATCGGGACGCCCGGCACCGCCACCCCGCCGGCGCTCACCGGCGTGCGCAGCGGACCCTTCCCGATCCCGCACGGCTCCTGGCTGGTCCTCGCCGACGCCACCGGGCGCAGGCGCGGCGTCCAGTTCGCCCGCGACGACTTCGCCGACCCGGCCGCGCCGATGCTCGGCGAGGTCATCGCGGTGATCAACCTGCGCGCCGGGGGCATCACCACCGCCTCGGCCGCGCCCGGCGGCGCGCTGCGCCTCACCGGCGCCTCCATCGGCACCGACGCCTCCCTCACCGTCGACCTCGCCCGCTCCGGCGCGGCCACCGCCCTCGGCTTCGGCCCCAACAACGCCACCGCGAGCGGCGACTGGGGCGACGTGTTCACCTGGACCCCGGCCCAGCCGGTGCCCGTCCTGTCCGCCGGGAACTACGCCGACCTGGCCGCCGTCGCCGACGGGACCGGCGTGCAGCTCGCCTACGCCACCCGCGACGCGCTCACCTGGCGCGTGCGGACCCTCCGCTTCGACGGCGCGGCCTGGGGCGGCGACGAGCTGCTCTCGCAGGCCTACCCCGACGGGCAGCCCGAGGCCGACAAGCGCTACCTGTCCAGCCGCGAGCCCTCACTCGGGCGCGACCCCGACGGGCGGCTGTGGGCGGTGTGGGCCCGCCAGGGCGCGCACACCGGCGGCGACTGGCGGCTGCGGGCCCGCAGCAAGCCCTCCGGCGGCGCGTGGAGCGCCGAGGCCGCGGTGACCACCACCGGCGGTGTGGCCGGGGACCGCGAGCCGGGCGTGCTGACCCGCCCCGGGCTGCCGCCCCTGGTCTACTTCCGCACCGACCGCACCGGCGGGGCCGACCTGTGGTCGGTCGCCGTCGGCGGCGCCGCCACCGAGGTCACCGCCGGGGGTCCGGCCGACACCTGGCCCGCGCCGGTCACCGCCGGTGGCGCGACCTGGCTGCTGCACCGCTCCGACCGCTCCACCCCGCACGCCGCCGCCGGGCGCGTCGCCGTCCCCGACACCGGCACCATCACCCGCTACGCCGGGACGACCAGCGTCGTCCTGGGCGACATCGACCGGCTGCGCCGCCTGGGCACCTGGGACGACCTGGTCGCCTACACCTCCCACCGGCCCGCCGGGGACCTCGACGACCCCCTGCGCGACGACGAGCTGTACACCCGCGGCACCGTCGGCCTCTACCTCACCCAGGCCGTCTCCGGGCTCCTCGACGAGAGCATGGCCGAGCGGCTGCGCGCGGTCCTGCGCCGCTTCCTGCCGGTCAACACCCGCGCCGTGGTGCGCCTGGCGCCCCGCGCCGAGGTCGAGTACGTCTACACCGCCGCCGCCGACCTGCTGGACCCCGTCGAGGACAAGCACCCCGACATCGAGCACCAGGCCACCGCCGAGACCGTCGCGGTGAACCTGCCCGGCTGGGGAATCCTCGGCAGCGCCGTGCCCTCCACCCCGCCACCGGCCGATCCCACCGCCACCGGCGTCAGCGCCGACCCGGCACACCCGCTCAGCATGCGCTGGCGCACCCACCACCAGCCCCCGCAGTGACGGAGACATCGATGACCGACCACGACCACCCCACCGAGGGCTTCTACGGGCAGTTCCGCGACGTCCTCTACGGACCCGACGGACGCCCGGTGTGGGACCGCGGCTGGGTGCGCAACACCATCGTCGCCGACTGCCGCCGCCTGCTCTCGGCCTTCATGCGCGGCGCGCCCGCCGTCCAGCCCGTCATCGGCCTCAACGTCGGCGCCGGACTGCCCGTGTGGGACACCAGCGGGCCCCCGCAGCCCTCACCGACGCAGGCCGCCCTCGTCGACCCCAATCCCTACCGCTTCCCGCGCGCCTCCATGCAGGTGGAGTTCATCAACCCCGCCAACGGGACGGTATCGGCCACGCCCACCAACACCCTCCAGCTGAAGGCCGTCCTCGGACCGGGCGTGCCCACCTGGCCCGACGCCAACCACGGCACCAGCACCCTGCGCGAGTTCGGGCTCGTGGCCCGCGTCTCCGGCGCCGACGTCCTGGTCAACTACCGCACTCACCCCGCCATCGCCAAAGACCCCGCCAGCACGCTGGAGCGGACCGTCTGGCTGGTGTTCTGACAGGAGCCGCATCCAATGGCAACCATCACGCCGAGCACCTTCAACCCGTTGCTCGCCCACGTCAACGTCCGCCTCCAGCAGGGCGTTCCCCTGGTGGACGCCGACTGGAACACCAAGGACGACATCCGCAAGTTCGAATTGCGCGCGTTCCTGAAGTGGTACGTCGGCGACGGCGTCCCCGAGGGCAATGACGGCTACAAGATCACCGGGGGCAACGACACCCTCGCCATCCGGGCCGGGACACAGGGCCCGGGCGGGACCCTCGGCCCCTTCGACACCGCCCTGCTGAAGGTCGGCCGCTACATCGTGGACGGACTCGACGTCATGATCGGCGCCGACCTCGACTTCAAGGCCCAGCCCCTCTACACCACCCAGCCGGGCGCCGCCGCCCGCGCCGTCAAGCAGGGCACCGTGGTCATCGACGCCATCCCCGCCACCGGCGACATCACCGTCGAACTGGACGTGTGGGAGTGGCTGGTCACCCCCGACGACGACAACACCCTCGTCCTGCCGGGCCTGGGCGTGGAGACCTGCGCGCGCACCCGGCGCGAGTGGGCCGTCCGCGCCCGCCTCACCTCCACCACGCCCACCCGCGAGGCCGGGCACTCCTACACCACGCTCGCGCGGATCAACCGGACCGGCGTCACCGTCGCCGACACCGACATCACCGACCTGCGCCAGCGGCGGCTGCTGACACCCCCGGCGCACCTGATCGCCGACGTCCTGGGCGTCGACCCCTTCGACTACCGGCGCGGCGTGGGACGCCCGGCGGTCAGCATCCGGGAGGCCATCAACGCGCTGCTGGCCGGGCGGCTGCCCACCACGCCCGACGTGGGCCTGTCCCCGGCGGCCGGGACCGACCTGTTCCGCCGCTCGGTGATCAAGGAGACCACCGACCTGCTGCGGATCGTGTGGCACTCCCAGCGCCAGGACGGCTCCACGTTCCGGCTGTTCACCGCCTCCTACGACACCTCCAAGCCGGAACTGGGCTTCAGCACGCCGGTGCAGATCACCAGCACCGCCTCCGGGGTGCGCTCCGAACCGTCCACGGTGGTCCTGCCCAACGGCGAGCTCGTGGTGCTCTACCAGTCCTCGACCCTGGGCAACCCCGCCGCCGACGTGTTCTTCAAGCGCGGGCTGGCCGCCAACCTGCTCGCCGCCACCGAGCAGACCGTGGTGGCCACCGCCGGAACCGGTGAGGGCACGCCCTTCGCGGTCCTGTGCAACCAGTACGTGTACATGTTCTGGCAGATCGCCAACGGGCGCTGGCAGTACCGCCGCTACGACCACACCACCAGCGCCTTCGCCGACGCCGCCCCCGTCGACGTGCCCGGGGCGATCGTCGGCGGCGCCGGCGGCATGGTCGCGGCCGCCGCGACGAGCAAGATCTGGCTTACGTTCCCCACCGGCACCGGGACGGTGGCCGTCATGCGCCTGGACGGGGCCACCGGCGCGCTGGAATTCAGCAACAACACCCTCACCGGGCGCGAGCCGTTCGTGGTGGCGGTCTCCGACACCGAGGGCGCGCTCTTCTTCGACGAGGGCGTGAACCTGCCGGTGCGGACCGTCGCGATCACCGACACCACCCTCGGCACGGTCGAGGTGATCGCCGACAGCGCCGCCGAGGGGCAGCCGGCCGTGGTCCGCACCGATGACGGGACCTTGAGCCTGTTCACGTCGCGGCAGATCACCACGTCCAACTTCGACGTCGTCCTGCGCCGCAAGGTCACCGGCGGCACGGGCTGGAGCTCGGCGCTGAACGTGACCGCCCACCCCATGAGCGACCAGTTCCCGCACGCGGTGTCGATGGGGGACCGGGGGATCTGGCTGTTCTGGGCCAGCAACCGCGCCAACAGCAGCCAGGACATCTTCGCCAAACGCATCATCACCGCCATCTGAGAAGGGCCCGAGATGCCGACCATCACTCCCAGCACCACCAACGCCGCCCTGTACACCGTCGACGACTCCACGCTCATCGACGTCGTGTTCAAGCTGAACTTCACCGACTTCGCCCCCAGAACGATCAACCTCACCTACCCGACGGGCGCGGCGGGGCTGTCGGTCAAGCTCACCTTCATCGAGCCGCCCAGCCCGCCCACCTCCGGCGGTCCCGGCGACATCACCCGCACCACCCTCGACATCACCGCCGCCGGGGTGGGCGTCCTGGCCGGTTCCGGCGGGAGCTGGAACGTCTCGCGGACCATCGGCGCCGGGGTCGACCCGGGCACCTCGCAGAACTCGGTCT
This sequence comes from Actinorhabdospora filicis, assembly GCF_030269765.1. Taxonomy (GTDB): domain Bacteria; phylum Actinomycetota; class Actinomycetes; order Mycobacteriales; family Micromonosporaceae; genus Actinorhabdospora; species Actinorhabdospora filicis. Next base: position 860,488 of record NZ_BSTX01000002.1, read on the forward strand.
CCATCGAGGACGCCCTGGGCACCGGCGGCGTCGACAAGTACTTCCAGCTGATCGCCACCACCACGGCGGCCTCGACGTGGAAGCTGAGCGTGGAGGCCGACAGCAACAACGACGTCCTGCGCGTCATCTGCGACCCGACGGCCGTGGTCGCCCCGATCGGCGACCCCCTGGAGACCTCGCTGATCAACATCTCCGCCTCGGCCGCCGACGCGACGATGATCGTGGACGGCGGCGTGCGGCTGCCGTGGGCGACGCCCGTTCCGCCCGCCCGGACCGTCACCTACGCCTTCGGGCACTCCGGGGCCCTGGTGATCAGCGACCTGCCGTCGCTGGCGGCGGCCTCCAGCACGCTGCCGGTGAACCTGCCGGGCGTCTACGGCAACACCGCCGCTCCGGTGCACGTCACCGCGCGGGTGCGCAGCAACGACGCCCGCGATCCCTTCGACTACAGCCGCCTGGGTCCCGACACGCCGATGACGATCAAGTCGCGGCCGCAGCGGGCCGTGCTGGTCCTGGACCGCTCGGGCAGCATGCTCGGCGAGCCCTGGGAGCTGGCCAAGACCTCCGCGCAGCTGTTCGTGCAGCTCTTCGGTGACTTCCGGGAGGGCGCCAACGCCCTCGACAAGATCGCCCTGGCGCGCTTCGAGGACCAGGCCGGCGGCTTCCGCAACCCCAGCCCGCCGACCAACGGCGTCCCCGACCCGACCTTCGTGGCCACCATCCGCGCGCCCGGCGCGCCGGGGACGGTCAAGGACGAGCTGCCCACGATCGACTTCGGGACGCCGTTCTGGAACACCCCCATCGGCGACGGCCTCGTGCACGGCATGAAGCTCCTGGTCGCCGACGGTCTGCCCGACGACCGGCGCGACATCATCGTCCTGCTCACCGACGGCCAGGAGAACTCCGGGACGGTGCGCCTGGAGGCGCCGGCCGTGCTGCCGCCGGTGGCCGAGCAGGCCAAGCTGTTCGCCACCCGCCGCAACGAGCCCGACCTGACCGGGGTGGGCCCCGAGGACAAGGCGCAGATCTTCGCCATCGCGCTGGGCTCGGCGCCCGACCTGGGCGTGCTGGCCAGCATCAGCGGCGCCCAGCAGTTCGTGGCCACCAACACCGCGGGCCTGGCCAACGCCTTCCTGGCGATGCTGAAGAACTCCCAGGAGTTCAATCAGCTGGCCACCCGCAACGAGCGCGAGCCCGGCTCGGGCGTCTCCACCAACGAGATCTTCTTCACCACCACCTCGCCGACGCGTTTCGCCACCGCGCTGCTCAAGGGCACCTTCGCGATGGAGCTGACCCGCTGGGACCCCGACCTGAAGGACTACGTCGCGGTGCCGGTGACCATCGAGAACTTCCCCGGGCACCACTACGCCGGTGTCACCGACGCCTCGGCGTTCCCCGGCTCGACGTTCTGGCGGGTGCGGCACATGAACGGCGCCACCGCCGAGGCGCTGGCGCTGACCGATGTGCTGGCCTATGAGGACCTGCACGTGAAGTCCGACCTGCGCCTGGACAAGCTGTCCTATGAGACCGGCGGGAAGATGAACCTGACCGTGCGCATCCGCCACGACGCCGAGCCGGTCGTCGGGGCGACCGTGCGGGCCGTCCTGGACGCCCCGGCCGAGGGCTTCGGCGCCCTGGTCGCCGGGCTCGGCGACGCCGACTTGGCGGCCACCAAGCGCAAGAAGGACGACGACGGCAAGCACGGCGACCACGCCATCGGGCGCGGCGCGCTGCTCCAGGCGATCCTCGACAAGCACGGCTGGAAGGAGCTGCCCCGCGAGCACTGCGGCGGCAAGGGCCTGTTCGTCGACGGCACCGACCTGCTGCACGACAAGGACGGCACCGGGATCTACACCAACACCTTCGCCAAGGTCGACAAGCCCGGCGCCTACAACTGGCGGGTCCTGACCGACGGCACCGACACCGACGGCGAGCAGTTCAACCACCAGCTCGACCAGACCGTGCTGGCCACCGTCGGCGTCAGCGCCCGCAAGACGCTGATCCGCAAGGAGCGCGCCGACGCCCGCCCGCCCGAGCAGGCGGTGAAGGTGACGATCACCCCGCGCGATGAGAACGGCGAGCCCCTCGGGCCCGGCTTCGACCGGACGGTGGCCTGGGAGCTGACCCACGACGCGAAGTTCCAGCACGTGATCAAGGGCGAGCCCGCGCCGGTCCTGGACAACGGCGACTACACCCGCACCATCGTGTTCCGGGCCGGTCGCCACCCCAGGCTCAAGATCAGCGTGAACGGAACGCTGCTGCCCGTCGTGGACGTGGCGCACCCGAAGTAGCGCGAGGAGCCGGCGCGGCCTCCCGTCCGGTGGGGGGCCGCGCCCCTAATGGAACTGCACACTCCGCAAGAGTTGCACGATGTGCAAAACTTGCGGAGTGTGCAAGTTCTGCGTAGGGTGCAACGCATGGAATCAGCCGCCGAGCGCCGCCGGGCACAGACCCGGCGGCGCAAGCGCGGCCTCATCGCCGACGCCGCCGTCCACCTCGCCCTGGAGAAGGGCCTGGAGGCCGCCACCGTCGAGGCGATCAGCGCCGCCGCCGACATCTCGACGCGCACCTTCTTCAACTACTTCTCCGCCAAGGAGGACGCCCTCACCCTCGCGCCCGCCCCCGAGGTCGAGGAGCTGACCGCCTTCATCGCCGAGCGTCCGCCGGAGGAGCCGTCCGTGCGGGTCATGCGCGCGCTGGTGAAGGACATGGCCGGGACGCACCTGCCGAGCGACGAGCAGATCGCGCTGTGGCGGCGCCATCCCGAGCTCCACGCGCGCGCCTCGCGTCCCAAGGACGAGGAGCGCCGCTTCCTGGCCGTCATCACCGCCATCGCCGCCCGCGACGGGCGCGACCCGCTGACCGACGCCCACCCGAGTGTGCTGGTGACCACCGCCTTCGGTGTCCTGGAGTGGGCGGTGCGCGCCTCGCGCCTGCCGGCGATCGGGCGCGCCGCCGGCGTCCTGATCGACGAGGCCTTCGACCTGCTGGAACGCGGACTCTAGTCCCCACATGGGTACGGCCACGGCCGGGCCACGGGTCCGGACGGCGGTCGGCGCCGCCCATTTCGGGCTCCACCCCTGACACCCCCTGGAAAGGTGAGTCATGCTCACGCACCCTTCGCGTGCCCGTTTCGCGGCTTACGCGTGGATTCTGCTCGTGCTCTTCTTCGTCGTCCAGGCGATCGCGCAGGCCGCCTCGACGGCCCCCTACTCCTTCACCGGGCAGTTCGTCAGCGACCTCGGCAACACCGCCTGCGGCCCCTGGGAGTACTTCACCGACGGCAGCGTGGTCGAGATCTGCTCGCCCGCGCACGGCCTGGTCAACGCCTCCTTCGCGCTCAGCGGGATCCTGCTGGCCGCCGGGACGCTGCTCGCCTGGCGGTCCTGGCCGGCCCGGCGGGCGGTCACCGTCGCCAAGGTCCTGCTCGTGGTGGCCGGGACCGGCTGGGTCGTGGTCTCCCTCGCCCCGGAGAACGAGAACCTGACCGCGCACGGCCTGGGCGCGATGATGATGCTGGCCGGCGGCTCGGCCGCGATGATCCTGCTGGGGGCGTCGCTGCGGCAATGGTGGACCCTCGCGGCCGGGGTGATCGCCGCGGCGGCCACCGTCCTCACCCTCGCGCAGGCCTATCTCGGGCTCGGGCTGGGTGTCATGGAGCGCCTGGCGGTCTTCCCGCTGTTGCTGTGGGCCATCGGGACGGGGGTGACGCGGCTGCGCCGTTAGGCCGGATCACCCGCGCGCGAGCGCCGGTAGTGGGCGCGGACGCGGTTGCGGTTGCCGCAGTCGGCGGCGCTGCACCAGCGCCGGTTGCGCTGGCGGGAGGTGTCCAGGAAGACCCACCCGCAGTGCCGGTCCTCGCAGCGGTGGAAGCGCGCGACCGCCTCCGAGGTCAGCAGTCGCGCGAACTCCAGGGCGAGGGTGTGGCGGGGTGTGGACGGGCCCGGGCTCGCCGGGGCCCACCGCCACGCCCCGCCCGGCTCGCGGTCGAGGCGGCTGGCGGCGTGCGCGGCGGCCAGCTCCCGCTGGAGCGCCTCGGGGTGGGCGCCGTCGACGAGGGCGTCGTAGGTGCCGTCGCGCAGCTCGATGACCAGCGCGTACTCGGCCGCGGCGAGCTCGGGGTCCCGCTCGGCGAGCCCGGCCAGGGCCGTGGCGTCGTCGGCGCCCATCAGCCCGGTGCGCTCCAGCCAGGCCAGGACGTGGGTGTAGCCGGGCAGGAGCTCGGCGCGCCGCTCGGGGTCGCGGCGCCAGGAGACGGTGTTGAGGAAGTCGACGGCGAGGTCGCCGCCGACGCGCGAGGGCTCGACGTCCGGCAGTACCGGCACCCTAATTCCTTTCGGCACGTTTACATGTTAGCGTGCCAGCCCTAATGCTCAATCATGTTTTAAGGAGTTAGGGCAATGCGGAAGCTCTCCGGGTTCGGCGCGCTCTGGGGCTCCCAGGCGGCCTCCAACACCGCCGACGGCATCCTCGTCGCGGCCGCACCCCTCCTGATGGCCTCCCTCAACCGCGACCCCCTCGCCGTGGCGGGCATGACGATCGTCCAGTTCCTGCCCTGGTTGCTGTTCACGCTCCCCGCCGGAGCCCTCACCGACCGCATGGACCGCCGCCGCATCCTCATCGGCGGCAACCTCCTGCGCGCGGCCGGATTCGCCCTGCTCGCCACCGCCGTCGCCCTCGGCTGGGAGAGCGTCTGGCTGCTCTACGCCGCCGTCTTCATCGCCGGAACCGCCGAGACCCTCGTCGACAACGCCGCCCTCACCGTCCCGCCCCGCGTCGTCCCCCGCGAAAGGCTCGAACGCGCCAACGGCAGGCTCTTCGCCACCCAGTCGGTGATCAACACCTTCATCGGCCCGCCCGTCGGCTCCTCCCTCATGGCCGTCGCCGCCGTCTTCGCCTTCAGCGGCGCCGCCGGTCTCTTCGCCCTCGCCGGGCTCGCCGCCCTGCTCCTGCCGCGCCTGCTGCCCACCCCCACCGAGGAGGCCGCCGAACACCAGACCGCCCAGGGCGTCCTCGCCGACATCTCGGCCGGCTGGAGCCACTTCTGGCGGCACCACCTGCTGCGGCGCGTCGCGCTGATCTCGGCCGCCATCAACTTCTTCAGCACCGCCACCGGCTCGATCCTCGTCCTGCTCGTCACCGGCCCCCTCGGCGTGCCCGAGGCCGCCTACGGGCTGTTCATCGCCGTCCCGGCCGCCGGAGCCGTCCTCGGCTCACTCATCGCCGAGAAGGTCATCCCGCGCGTCGGCGGCGGCCCGGTCACCTGGGCGGCCGCGCTCGCCCCGGCCGCCAGCTACGCCGTCCTCGGGCTGGGCGCCGGGATCGTCCCCGGCCTCATCGCGATGTTCCTGGCGGCCGTGGCCGCCTCCTGCAACCAGATCGTGGTCTCCACCCTGCGCCAGGCCACCGTCCCCGACGCCCTGCTGGGCCGCGTGACGGCCGCCTACCGCCTGGTCGTCCTGGGCGTCGTGCCGTTCGGCGGCCTGACCGGCGGGATCCTGGGCGGGACCGTCGGCGTCCGGAACGCCTTCGTCATCGCCGGAGCCGGGCTCGCGCTGGCCGCCTGCGTCCTCGCCCCGCGCGTGACGACCTCGGCGCTGCGCCGGGTGGAGGAGCCGTCGCGGGCATAGGCGAGCGCCCCCGCCGGGATCCCGGCGGGGGCGCTTCCTCGGTTCACCCGGTCACGGGCACAGCTCGGCCTCCAGCTCGGCGGTGAAGACCGCCAGCGCGTCGCCCCAGTCGCCGTTGATGTTGGAGACGACCATGCGCGAGCCGTCCTTGCTGCCCATCGCGTAGGTCCACGAGCCGTGGATCATGCCGCCGTTGCCCCAGGCGGTGACCCCGCACGGCAGCTTGTGGGCGACGATGCCGAGCCCGTAGCCACGGTCCTCCAGCCAGCCCTTGCCATCGGTCGGGATCGTCGTCAGCATCTCCTCCAGCAGCGCCGGGGGCAGCAGCCGCCCGCCCAGCAGCGCCCGGAAGAACGTCTGGAGGTCCCCGGTGGTGGAGACCATGTCCCCGGCCGCCCGTCCCCAGGAGGCGTCCATGTCGGTGACGTCGTGGCGCTCGGCGGTAGGGCCCTGCCACAGCGTGGAGTAGGCGCGGCCGTGCGGCCCGCGGATCACGGTCTCGTCGCCGGGGACGTAGGTGGCGCTCATGCCCAGCGGGCGCAGGATCCGCCGCGTGACCTCATCGGCGTAGGAGCGGCCGGTGACCTTCTCGATGATCATCCCGGCCAGCACGAAGTTGGTGTTGGAGTAGTTCCAGCTCGTCCCGGGGGCGTAGAGCGGCGGGTGGGTCATCGCGATGGCCACCAGGTCCCCGGGGCGGTAGTGCTCGTACTGGTGCTCGGGGTAGTTCGGGGAGAAGTAGGCGTCGATCCAGGCCGGGTCCAGGGTGTAGGCGAACAGGCCGCTGGTCTGGTTGAGCAGCTGCCGGACGGTGATCGCCGCGCCGTCGTTGCCGTTGCCGCGCACCACGCCGGGGAGCCACTTCTCCACGCTGTCCTCCAGGCTCAGCCGCCCCTCGGCCACCAGCTTCAGCACCACCGTCGAGGTGAACGCCTTGGTGGTGCTGCCGATGCGGAAGCGGTCCTGCCGGTGGCGCTCGCGGCCGGTGCCGGTGTCGGCCACGCCCTCGGCGCCGAACCAGCGCCCGTCGCCGTCACGGACCTCGGCGATGATGCCGGGCGTCGTGCCGTCGGCCACGGCCTGTTCGAGCACCCGCTGGATTCCGGCGTGGCGGCCGCCGGCCGAGGCGGGGGAGGCGGTCACGGTCAGGGCGAGTCCGGCGGCGAGGAGGCAGGTGGCGGCTTTGCGGATGGTCGTCTTCATCGGGGTGGTCTCCGTTCGGGAAGTCGGTGTCAGTTGCCGCTGACGCGGTCGAGGACGATGTCGCCGCTGCCGAGGTGGGCGCGCAGCTCGGCGGTGTCGTCCCCGGAGGGCTCGGGCAGGTCGCCGAGGTTGTCGCGGACCCGCCCGAGGGCGGTCTTGGCGTCCAGCACGATCGCGGTGCCCTCCGGGACGCCGACGCCGATCCGCCCGGCGCCGACCGACAGCTCGGCCAGGCCGCGCCGCAGCTCGCCGATCACCACCGAACCGTGCGAGACGGTCGCGTGGACGCCGTCGGCGGCGCGGTCCACGCTGATGTCGCCGCGCTCGGTGGACAGCCGCAGCTCACCGGCGCTGTCGAGGCGGATGTGGCCGTCGGCGACGTGCGCCCGCACCGGGCCCAGGCGGCCTTCGCCGCTGAGACCGCCGTCGCGGACGGTCACCGCCAGCGCCGAGCCGGTCGGCAGCCCGACGGTCACCACGAGGCGGCCGGGCTGGTAGCGGACGCGGGAGCGGTCCTTGACGGTCAGCCGCCCACCGGCGTACTCGACGCGGGCGCGCTCGGCGGCGGCCACGTCGGTGGCGTCGGCCGGGTCGGCCGGGCGGACCTCGACGGTGGTGTCGGCGCGGTCGGTGGCGCTGACGCGGATCTCGGCGGCGCTCAGGGACACCGCGGCGGTGATGGGCTCGGGGGTGGCGTAGGTGTTCATCGGGGGGCTTCCTTTCGAGGGGAGAGGTGGGGGAGGGGGCCACCGGCGGGCGCCGGTGGCCCGGGGTGTGCTCAGCCGCCGATGGCGACGCCGAACTCCGCTTCGATGAGCTGGAACATCGGGTCCCAGGACTTCCACTCGGTGTTGGTGTGGGCGGCGATCGTGTGCCGCCCGTCGGGGGTGCCGACCGCGAAGAAGTAGGTCCCCCAGAAGCTGCCGCCGATGCCGCGCAGCTCACGCCCGCCGGTCGCCTCCGGGACGAACTCGAAGACGCCCAGGCCGTAGCGGGTGTGCGGCATCCAGAAGGCGCCGTCGGTGGAGACCGTCGTCCACATCTGCCGGTGCTGCTCGGCCGGGAGCAGCTCACCGCTGACGATCGCGTTGAGGAAGCGGATCATGTCGCCGGTGGTCGACACGACGTTCCCGGCCGCGTACCCCAGGGACGAGTTCAGCTCGGTGACGTCGAGGGCGGGCAGGCCCGGCTCCTCCATCAGCGACTGCCAGTTCTCCGGGGTGACCGCGCCCGGGTCGGCGCCGTCCTTGAGGAACTGGTGGGAGTAGCCGCGCGGGTGCGGCTCGGGGTAACCGGTCTCCTTCACGCCGCGCACCCAGGTGTGCGTCAGCCCCAGCGGCCCGATCACCAGGCGCTCGACCTCCTCGGCGTAGGTCCGGCCGGTGATCGCCTCGATGATCGCCCCGGCCAGGTAGAAACCGCCGTTGGCGTAGCAGAAGCGCTCGCCCGGCGCGCCCACCGGCGGCTGCGACACCGCCACCCGCAGCAGCTCCTCGGTGGTGAAGGTGTCGAAGCGGTGCCGGTCCATCCCCGAGCGCGTGGCGTAGCGGTAGCTGACCTCCGGCGCCAGGCCGGTCGGGAACAGCCCGCCCGTGTTGCCCAGCAGGTGCCGGACGGTGATCGCCTCGCCGTCGTAGCCGTTCACGTCCAGCACACCCGGCAGGTGCCTGTTGACCGCGTCGTCCAGGCTCAGCCGCCCCTCGGCCGCCAGGCCCAGCAGCGTCGCGGCGGTGAAGGCCTTGCCGCTGCTGCCGGTGTGGAAGAACTCGCCCGCCCGGCGGGGAGCGCCGGTCTCGGTGTCGGAGACGCCCGCGGTGCCGAACCAGGTCCGGTCGCCCTCGCGGACCTCGGCGACGATGCCGGGGACGCCGTACTCGGCCACCGAGCGGTCGAGCACCGTCTGGATCTTCTCGTTCGCGTTCATCGCACTGCCCTCTCGGTCTTGGTCTCGGTTACGTGTTCCACCTTCGGCGGCGCCGCTGACAGGCCACTTACATCCCGCTTCCAGCGGCCCGGAGCCGTGTAAGAGACGCCCGATAACCTGGCGATCATGCGGATTCACGTACTCGGGCCCGTCGAGGCGCACACCGACGACGGCACGCCGATCGACCTCGGCGGCACCCGGATCCGCGCGCTGCTGGCCAGGCTCGCGCTCGCCGGAAACGACGTCGCCACGGTCGACGCGCTGCTCGACGGGCTGTGGGGAGAGCAGGCCGGGGGCACCGTCAACGCGCTCCACGCCCTCGTCCACCGGCTGCGCAAGGCCCTGGCCGGGGCCGCCGTCGTCGAGCGCGTCACCGGCGGCTACCGCCTGGAGGCCGGCTACGTCGACGCGCTCCGCTTCGAGGAGCTCGCCCGGCGCGGCGCCCGCGAACTGGCCGGCGGCTCGGTGGGGCGCGCGTCGTCCCTGCTGGACGAGGCGCTGGCGCTGTGGCGCGGGCACGCGCTGGCCGACGTCCGCGACATCCCCTTCGCCGCCACGGCCGGGGCCCGCCTCGACGAGCTGCGCGCCGGGGCCTCCGAGGATCGCTTCGAGGCCGCGCTGCGGCTCGGCGAGCACGGTGAGGTGCTCGCCGACCTGGAGGCCGCCGCCATCGCCCACCCGCTGCGGGAGCGCCTCGCGGGGCTGCGCATGCGCGCCCTGCACGCCGCCGGGCGCCAGTCCGACGCCCTGGCGGCCTTCGAGCGCGTGCGCGACACCCTCGCCGAGGAACTCGGCGTCGACCCCTCACCGCGCCTGCGCGAGACCCACCTGGCAGTCCTGCGCGGCGAGCCCACCGCGCCCCGGCCCGAACGGGTGGTGGCCCCGGGCGGGCGCCTCCCGGCCGCGCTGACCAGCTTCGTCGGCCGCGAGGACGAGCTGCGCGCCCTGGACCGCGCGCTGGACGACTCCCGGCTGGTCACCATCGTCGGCCCCGGCGGCGCCGGCAAGACCCGCCTGGCCGTGGAGGCCGCCGGACGCCACCGCGCCCACGCCCGCGGCCGCGTCTGGCTCGTCCCGCTCGCCGACGCCCACACCGCCGAAGCCCTCGTGGAGGCCGTGCTCGGCGCGCTCAGCCCCGCCGGGCCCCAGCCGCCCGGCACACCCCTGGAGCGCATCGCGGCCATGCTCACCGGCGACGAGGGCGTGCTGATCCTCGACAACTGCGAGCAGCTCACCGGCGCCGCCGCCGACCTGGCCGCCCACCTCCTGGCGCGCCTGCCGGACCTGACGATCCTGGCCACCAGCCGCGAGCCCCTCGACGTCATCGGCGAGGCCCTCTGCCGCCTCGGGCCACTCGGCCTCCCGCCCGAGCACGCCGAGCCCGAGGAGGCGTCCGGCTCGGCGGCCGTGCGGCTGTTCCTCGACCGCGCCACCGCCGTCCAGCCCGGTCTCACCCTCGACGCCGGGACCACCGGCCCCATCGTGGACATCGTGCGCCGCCTGGACGGGCTGCCGCTCGCGCTGGAACTGGCCGCCGCGCGCCTGCGCAGCATGAGCGCCGAGCAGATCGCCCGCCGCCTCGACGACCGCTTCCGGCTCCTGAGCACCGGCAACCGCGGCGCCCGGCCCCGCCAGCAGACCCTCCGCGCGGTCATCGCCTGGAGCTGGGACCTCCTGTCCGGCGATGAGCGCGCGCTGGCCCGGCGGATGTCGGTCATCCCCGCCCGCACGGGCCCCGCCGCGATCGAGGCCGTCTGCGCCGACGCGGGCCTCCCCGCCGGTGAGATCGCCTACCTCCTCGACTCCCTGGTCGACAAGTCCATCGTGGAGCGGAGCGCCGACGGCTACCGCATGCTGGAGACCATCCGCGCCCACGCCGGGGAGCACCTGCGCCTCGAAGGTGAGGACAAGGCCGCCCGGGCCGCCTTCACCCGGCACTTCGCCGCGCTGGCCGCCGAACACGAGCCGCTGCTGCGCGGACACCACCAGGAGGACTCGCTCCGCCTCTTCCACGACGAGCACGCCAACCTCGTCCACGCCCTGCACACGGCGATCGAGGACGGCGACGGCGAGCACGCCGCCGCCGTCCTCGCGCCGCTGTACTGGTACTGGGTCATGGTCCGCTACGACGCCCGCGCCGACGACTACGTCGCCCGGACCGCCGCGCTCGGCGAGGCCCTGCCCGCCCCCGCCCGGGCCGCCTTCACCGCCATCCACCGCGTCGGGGACCGCGAGGAGCCGCTCACCGATCCCGGGCGCCTGCGCGAGCTCATCGAGGACTGCGCCGCCACCGGCGCGCTGGAGCGCCACCCGATGCTGCTGACGACCGTGCTGGTGATGGCGCCCGTCTTCGGCCTCGGGGACCTCGCCGACCGTGAGATCGCCCGGGTGCGCGCCGGGACCGACGAGTGGGCGATCGCCTGCACCCACATGATCGAGGCGATGCGGCACCGCGTGCGCGGCGACGGGGACGCCTCGGCGAGCGCGATGGCCACCGCCCTGCGCCTGTTCGAGCGGGTGGGGGACCGCTGGTGGGCGGCCAAGGCCCTGTACGGCCTGGCCCAGGTCCACGCCGTCGCCGGTGAGCACGACCGCGCCGTCGCCGCCTACGAGGACAGCCTCGCCATCGCCGTCGACCTCGGCTCCCAGGACGAGGTCTCCACCCGCCTGGCCCTGGCCACCGAGCGCATGCGCGGCGGCGACCTGGCCGGTGCCCGCCACGACGTCGAGACCGCCGAGACGGCCGTGCGGCGGCGCGGCCAGCCGGTCCTGGCGATCGAGGTCCTGGCCGTCGCCGCCGAGCTGAGCCGCCGATCAGGTGATCCCGTGGGCGCCGACCGGGAGCTGGACCGCCTGGAGGAGCTCGCCGGGCGGCTGCCGGTGGCCGTCGGGTACCGGCTGCCGCCCGCCCGGATGGCCAACCGCCTCGGCGCCGGCGACGCCGCCGGTGCCCGCGCGCTGCTGCCCGGGGCCGTGGAGGCCGCGCGGGCGGCCATGGACGTTCCCTCGGCCGGTCACCTGCTCGCCCGGCTGCTGTTCCTGGAGGGCGACGCGGAGGGCGCGGCGACCGCGCTGGGCCTGAGCCGGGCGGCCCGGGGCGCCTTCGACCACGGCGACACCGAACTGCGCGCCCTGCGCGAGAGCCTGGTGGCCGCCCTCGGGCGTCCCGGATACGACCCGGCCTTCCAGCGCGGTGCGGAACTGTCCCCGGACGAGGCCGCCGGGTGGCTGATGGAGTCGCGCGTGCGCTAGGTCCAGCGGCGGCCGGGGCGGCGCTTGCGGACCTTGTCCTGCTCGGGGACCTCGGGCCCGCGTTCCAGCAGGGGCGCCCACAGGTCGCCGTCGGCGGCCCGCTCCAGGGCCTCTTCGGGAGTGAAGCGCAGGTCGCGGTCGCCCTCGACCTCCTCCCAGGTCATCGGGACCGAGACGGTGGGCATGGTCAGGCCGCGCAGGGACCAGGGCGCCACGGTGGTCTTGGCCGCGTTGTTCTGGCTCCAGTCGATGAAGACGCGCCCCTCGCGCTTGACCTTGAGCATGTTGGCCGTGATGAGGTCGGGATGCTCCTCCTCCAGCTCGCGCGCCACCGCCTCGGCGTAGGCCGAGACCTGCACGTCGGGCTGGGTCGCGGCGATCGCGCAGCACAGGTGCAGGCCCTTCTTGCCCGAGCTCTTCACGTGGGCGGTGAGGCCGTCCTCGGCGAGCCGGTCGCGCAGCAGGAAGGCGACCCTGGCGGAGTCGGCGCGCGTCGAGCCGGGGCCGGGGTCGAGGTCGGCGACCAGGCGGTCGGGCATGCGGGGCTCGGTCTCGTCGGCCTCGCGGCCGTCGAGGAGCCACTGGTGGGTGTGCAGCTCCAGGGCGGCGAGGTTGGCCAGCCACACCAGGGTCGCCTCGTTGTCGGCGACCACGAAGTCGGCGGAGTCGCGGTCCTTGGACGAGCCGGGCGTGGCGACGGTGGCCAGGCGCACCCAGCCGGGCGTGCCCTTCGGCGCGTTCTTCTCGTAGAACGGCTTCTGGCCGGTGCCGCTGGGGTAGCGGATGCGCGTGACGGCCCGGTCGCGCAGGTGCGGGACGATGATCGTGGCGACGGCGCGGTAGTAGGCGGCGACGTCGGACTTGGTGAAGCCGGTGTCGGGATACATGACCTTGTCCGGGTTGGACATGCTGATCGTGTGTCCGTCGACGTCGAACTCGACGCGATTCGTCGGCATGGAACCACCCCCGGGGCGGGCTGCGATCGGTACCGGGACCGTACCGCGCCGGCGGCGCGCCCGGGGGACTTCGGCGGCAACATGTCGCCCCCGCGCACAGTTTTGCGGGACGAACAATTGTTGCCCGGCGGGCGCGATGATCCGCTGAATGGGACCGGTAATCGCTCGGGAGAATGCCGGAATGAACGGCGGGAGATCGTACCGGCGGGTAGCCTGGCGGGCAAAGAATGGCGCGCGGATTCGCGCGAGTCCCCGTATGCTTGCTGAGCTGGGAGTTTCGCCGCGTTACGTCCGGGTGATCGATGACCTCCGTCTTCGCTGCTCACGCATCTAGTGTCGTTGATCCGACAGTGGCAGGCCGTAACTAATTGCAGGGTCACTCGTTCGAGTGAAAACACTTCTCAGTGCGGAGAATGGGAATTTGACGGTTGGGTATCCGGCGCATTAGGCTCGGAGTGAAGGCCCGTTCCCAAGGCTTGTGTGAGGCACGCCCAATATGGCCCTGAAATTCTCCGGCCCGCCAATGCCTGGTGAGAATGCCCTCTCCGGGGACGAGTTCGATGGACGAAGGTCGGGACCCGCCTTGATTCGCATACTGCTCGGACAACGACGCACGGTGTGGCGCGAGGCGCTCGCCACCGTGTTGTCCCAGGTCGACGACCTCCACGTGATCGCCGAACACACCGGCGGCGAGGACCTGGTCGCCGCCGCACGCGCCGAAGACCCCGCCGTCGTCGTGCTCGACGCCGAGCTGCCCGGCGTCCCCGTCGACGAATTATGCGCCCGCATCGGTGAGGCCGCGCCCGGCGCGGGCGTGCTGCTGCTGATGGAGCGCCACGCCGCCGTCCGGCACGCCGCCGGTGCCCTCGGCCCCCGCGTCGGCATGATCGGCACCGACGTCTCGCCCGAACGCCTCATCGACGGCATTCGCGACCTCGCCGGAGGCCGCGCCGTCCTGGACGCCGACCTCGCCCTGGCCGTGCTCACCGCGCCCGGCAACCCGCTCACCGACCGCGAGCGGGAGGTCCTGGAGCTGGCCGCGCACGGCTCTCCCACCAGCGAGATCGCGCAGCGCCTCTACCTCTCGGCGGGGACGGTGCGCAACTACCTCTCCCGCGCGCTGGCCAAGACCGGTGCGCGCACCCGCATCGAGGCCGTCCGCATCGCTCAGGACGCCGGATGGATTTGAGCATCGTGCTCCCAGTGCCCCAGCAGGTCCCGGAACAGCGGCGAGCGGGCGATCACCTCGTCCCGCGCGCCCAGTACCGCCTCCTCGCCGTCGAGCACCAGCACCCGGTCGGCGCGCAGCGCCGAACCCGCCCGGTGGGCGATGACGATGAGGGTCCCGCGTTCGGCGAAGGCGCCCTCGGCGCGCTCCTCGGCGGCCGGGTCCAGGTGACAGCAGGCCTCGTCCAGGACGGCCAGGGGAGCCGGTGACAGGTGCGCGCGGGCCAGCGCGATGAGCTGCCGCTCGCCGGCCGACAGTTCGGCCGGGGAAAGGACGGCGGAGGGCCCGCCGAGCCGCTCGACGAGGTCGCGGGCGCCGACGGCGTCGATGGAGGCGTCCAGTTGCGCGGCGGTGGCCCCGGGGTGGTGGTAGGCGATGTTCTCGGCGAGGGTGCCGGTGAAGACGTGCGCCTCCTGGGGGATGAGCACGCGCTGCCCGCGCGCCTCGCGGGCGTCGACGCCGTCGATGGTCACCGTCCCGGCGCCGGGGGTGAGCAGCCCGCAGACGAGACCGGCCAGGGTGGACTTGCCGATGCCGCTGGGGCCGACCACGGCCAGCCGTTCCCCCTCGCGCAGGTCGAGGTCGAGGCCGCGCAGCACGGGCGCGGCGTGGGGTCCGTAGGCGAAGGTCAGGCCGCGTGTGGAGACCGCGCTGCCGCCGCCCGCCACCACCTGCGGCGGATCGGCCGGAGGGGCGTCGGCGGCGTCCAGGAGCCGCCCGAGGGTGACGGCGAAGCGCAGCCCGCCGGCGCCCAGGCCCTGGGCGAGGGCGCCCAGCGCGGGCCGCAGTCCCATGAGGACGTAGGTGAGCCCGCCCATGATCGCGCCGGTGCCCACACCCCGCGCCAGCAGCCAGGGGCCGGCCGCCAGCAGCGCCAGCAGGGGACCGGCGCCGCCGATGGCCAGGCAGAGCACGCGCAGCGCGGTGACCCAGGCCAGGGCCTTCTCCGCGCGGGCCTGGGCGTCGGCGGCCTCCCCGACGCGTTCGGCGGCCCAGCCCCGGGCGCCGGTGGCGGTCAGGTCGCGGGCGGCGGCCAGTGTGGACGCCGCGACGGCCGACAGGCGCTCGTCGCCGCGCACGTAGGCGTACTGGCGGCGGGCGGCGAAACCCAGTGACAGCAGCAGCCCGGCCAGGCCCAGCAGGAACGGCGGGAGCACCCAGGCCAGCACCGGCGCGGCCACCGAGGCCAGCCCGAGGACCGCGCCGACGGTGGTGACCGCGAAGGAGCGGACCAGCACCAGCAGCCCGGCGTAGGAGTCGCGGGCGATCTCGGCCTGGTGCGTCAGCCGCGCCAGCGCGCCCTCGTGGTCGAGCCCGGCGGTGGCGCGGCGCAGCGCGCCGTCGACCACGACGCGGACGAGGCCGTCGCGGAACGGCTCGGTCAGGTCGCCCAGGCGGCGGTAGACCTGCGCGGCGCCGAACGCGCCCGCGCCGGAGGCCGCCAGCAGCGCCGCCAGCCACAGCATCCCGACGCCGGGCCGCCCGGCGAGGAAGCCGTCGTCGACGGCCCGCGCGATCGCCAGACCGGCGACGGCGGCCGGCAGCGCCTCCGGCGCCGACCACAGCAGGAAGCGCGCGAGGGGACCGGCGCGCAGCGACCGCAGTCCGTACAGCAGGGCGCGTCTCATGAGCCGAACACCGCCCGGTAGTCGGCCTCGGCCCACAGCTCGGCGTGCGGGGCGACGGCGCGCACGCGCCCGTCGTCGAGCCACACGACGCGATCGGCGCGCGCGGCGGTCTGCGCGCGGTGGGTGACCACGAGGCGGGTGCGGCCGCCGTGATCGCGGGTCAGCGCGCGCCCGATGCGCAGCTCGGTGACGGTGTCCACGCTGGACATCGCGTCGTCGAGGACCAGCAGCCGCCCGGCGGGCCAGGCGCGGGCCAGCCCCAGACGCTGCGTCTCACCGCCGGAGCGGGGCGCCTCGTCGAGGGGGGTGTCGTAGCGTTCGGGGAGCCGGGTGGCCCAGTCGTGCACGTCGGCGGCCCGCGCGGCGGCCGTCACGTCGATGCCGCGCCCGCAGGCGATGGCCTCGGCGACGGTGGCGCCGACGGGGACGGGACGCTCGAAGGCGCAGCCGATGGCCGCGCGCAGGGCGTCCTCGGTGAGCTCGGGCAGCGGGACGCCGTCGAGCAGGACCGCGCCCTCGTCGGGGTCGCGCAGCCGCGCGCACAGCGCCGCCAGGGTCGACTTGCCCGACCCGGAACGCCCGGCGACGGCGGTGAGGCTCCCGCCGGGCAGGTCGAGGTCCACATCGGTCAGCACGCCGGTCACCGTCGCGCCGCGCAGCTCCAGGCGGCCCGGCGCGGCCGGCAGAACAGCGTCGCCGTGCTCGAAGGCGGGCGCGTCGAGGACCTCCCGGACGCGGCCGGTCGCCGCCCGCGCCCGCGCCAGCCCGCCCAGCAGCCCCGTGAGGCCGCCGAGCCCGGCGCCCTGGGCGGCGTACTGCGCGGCGGCGAACAGCTCGCCGGGGGTGATCCGGTGCCGCGACAGCGCCCATCCGGCCACCGCCAGCACCGCCACCAGCGCCAGCGGGCCGGCGACCGCGGCCTTGGCCCCGGTCGCCGACAGGACCCGCCAGGTCAGGCGCCCGTGCCGGTGCAGCTCGGGCAGCGGGCCCAGGACCCGTTCGCGCTCGCGATCGGCCGTCCCCGCCGCGGCGATCGTGCGCGCTCCGGTCAGCGACTCGGCGAGCAGCCCGGCGATCTCGCCCTGCACGCGCTGGTAACCGGCGACCGCCTCGGTGGTGCGGCGTGTGTAGGTGCGCAGGACGAGCACGATCGCGGTCACGCCGACCAGGAACGCGGCCGCGAGCCAGACGTCGATGAGCGCGAGCAGCACCAGGCTGCCCAGTGGCGGCACCGCCGAGGCGATCAGGCCCACGATCTGGGGTGCGGCCCCGGCGGCCTCGGCGGCGTTGCCGCTGACCCGGGCCACCAGGTCGCCGGTCCCGAAACGCGCCGTCCCCGACGGCGGCAGGGCCAGCAGGTGCGACACGATCCCGCGGCGCAGCGACGCGGTGGCGTCGGCGAGGAAACCGGCCGACAGGTACACGTCCAGCAGGTCCACGGCCACGCCCCCGGCGATCAGGAGCGCCGCGAGGAAGAGGAGACTCCGGTCGCCGAGGGCGTCCACCACCCGGCCGAGGACCGCCGGAAGCGCCAGCGACACCCCCGTACCGGCGAGCGCGCAGAGACCGATGACGGGCAGCCGCCATCGTCCGCGCCGGGGGATCGCCTCGCGCATCAGTCCTCCAGGAAGGGAAGGGAGCGGCGGCCCCCTGTGGAGACGGGGCCGCCGCGGTGATCGTTACGGGTGGCAGAGCGTCACGGAGAGGCCGCTGGTCCCGCCGCACAGCAGCGCGGAGAGGTTGCTGGGGCAGCTGTGGCCCGAGGCGGACGAACCGCCGCCGTGGCTGCTTCCGCCGCCGCCGTAGGTGGGGGTGTTCTCCATGCCCTGAAGGTCGAGCAGAGCCATGATGGTCTCCTTTTGATGGGGTCTTGCTGGGGGTTTCTTACCTTTGGTGCACCGCGCCGGGAGGCGCGGGGATCGTGGGGACCGGCAGCAGCGGAAGCCCGACGGGCTCCTCGTGCAGCGCCGATCCGGCGGCCAGCAGCACCCCTGCGGTGCCGGTGGCCAGGTCCGAGGACAGCCTCAGCAGTGCCGTACCGGGGAACGACAGCCCGCCGCCGTAGGGCAGCGCGTGCCAGGCGAGGTCGGCGATGTGGCGGCGGACCCGCGGGTCGTTCCGGTCGCGCAGCGCCAGCCAATGCGCGATGCCGGCGCGGCCGCTGAACAGGCCCGGGAGGATGTACATCCGCGAGGACGAGGCCAGCTCGATGCGGGGGATCGCCGCGGCGAACTCGTCGTCGTGGGCGCGCGCCAGGTACGCGTTGAGCGCGATGCCCAGCCCGGCGCCGCCGACGTCGAGGTAGGGCATGGTGCGCCAGCCCTCGTCGATCTCCATCGAACCGTTGTCGCGGACGGCCGCGCAGCGCAGGTCACCGCGCAGGGCGCGCGCGGCGGCGTCGAGGAACCCGGCGTCGCCGGTGGCGTCGAAGGCCGCCAGCAGTGCCAGCGCCTGACCCGAGCGGCCCCGCATGAGGCCCGCGTAGGGGTTCGTGCCGCCGCTGAGGGTGGCGGTGCCGTCATCGGCGAGAGCGTGCGCGGCGACGAGGTCGGCGGCGCGCAGCCCGGCGTCGCGCAGGCCCGGCTCGCCGGTGCGTTCGGCGGCGTCGAGGAGGTTCAGCGCGACACCCGACAGGCCGGTGGCCAGGTCCGGTCCCAGCGACTCCCAGTCCTCGCCGAGGCAGATCGCCAGGACGTCGAGGGCCGGCTGCCGGTGCCCGAGGACCTCCAGGACGTGCGCGGTCCCGTGCAGCCCATCGTAGAGACCCGGCCGGGTCCCGCCGGGCGGGTTCAGTGCCCGCGACCGCAGCCACTCCTCATATTGCTCGTGGCGGCCGGCGCCGGTGGCGTGCAGGGCGTACAGGACGCCCGCCGCGCCGTTGGCCAGGCCGAGGCCGCCGATGGCGAACTGCTCGGGATCGCCGGGGAACAGCCGGTCGTCGCGCTCGGGGGTCGCGGTGGCCAGAATCGCCTTGGCGAGCGAGTCGCGCAGGCCCGGCCAGTCATCGGGGTCCAGCACCGGCGGCGTCTCGTAGGTGTCCGGGGAGATCACGTCGGCGCCGGCGTCCAGGAACGCCCGGTCCACCGGGAAGCACTCGGCGGCGATGGCGGCGAAGTGCCGCGCCTTCGCCCGGTGCAGCCACAAAAGGTTCGTCATCGGCAGGAACAGCGCCAGCCGCAGGCACGCCAGGGAGTACTCGTCGGCCTCCACGCCCGTCGTCCCGTACGGCGGCGCGAAGCCCTGGTTGCCCAGGCCCGCCCGCACACCGGAGTCGATCTCGGTGGCGACCTCGAAGTCGAGCAGCCGCACCACGCCGTCCTCGGTGACGATCACGTTGAACAGGTGCAGGTCGCCGTAGACCAGGCCGCGCTCGTGGATCGCGTGGATCGTCGCGGCGACCTTGGCGTGCACGTCGGTGGCCCACGCGGTGAAGGCCGCGTAGTCCTCCGGGGTCGCCTTGGCGTCGATCAGCGGGTACTTCATCACCAGCGCCTTGGACAGCACATCGCCCTCGACGAACTCCATCGCCAGGAACTTGTGCTCGCCGACGCCGAACAGGTCGTGGACGCGCGGCACACCCGGGATGCCCGCCAGCCGGGTCAGCACCGCGTGCTCGTGCTCGACCCGCCGGACCGCGTCGTTGCCGTCGGAGTCCAGGCCCGCGTGCGGGCGGCCCTCCTTGAGCACCACGCGCTCGCCGGTGCGGTTGTCGGTGGCCACGTAGATGCCGCCGCCGTTGGAGAAGTGGATGACGCGGTCGATCGCGTAGGGCAGGTCGGTGACCGTGACGGCCTGGCGCGCGGCCATCGCCGGCTGGAGGAAGTCCGGCAGCTCCACCCACGGCGGGGTGTAGAAGACCGGGTCGCGGCGGTCGGGCACCATCGTGCCGTCGGGGGCGGCGATCGCGGGGACCACGTCGCCCTTGTCGTTGACCACGTAGCGGTTGGTGAACGCCCCGTAGCGCACGAACAGCGGGCCCTCGCCCCAGCGCAGGTCGCTGAGGATGTACGGGTTGGGCGTGCCGTCCAGGATCGCGCCGAGCTCGGTGAGGATCGCCTCGCACTCCTGGTCGGAGGCCGGGTAGATCGTCACCAGCTTCCCGGCGTAGCCGCGCGGGGCGTACTTGGAGACCCGGGCCGACAGCGCGGCGCGGGAGCGCAGGAACTTGAAGCCGATGCCCTTGGCGGTGCAGTAGTCCCACACCGCCTCCAGGACCTTCTCGCCGACGTCGAGGGCCGCCGAGGCGTGGATCTTCCAGCCCTGCTCGCGGGCGTGGGTGCGCTCGGGCTGGAAGACGAACCAGTCGTCCTGCTCGTAGCGGCGCCAGCCTTCGGGGAGGGGACGGGCCGCGATGGCGAAGGATTCACCGGCCGTCGACGTCGAGTGCATCGCGTCGTAGAAGACCGGGTCGGCCATGGCGAATGCTTCGTATCGGGCGTCCATGAAGACCATCGTTCCGGTACCGGCCGGTGACGGATAGTGTGCGCTGTCATGTCCCTTTCGTGAGAAACCCACGGCGCTAACGTGCGCGTTAACCGTGCGAAATGGACGCCGTGTCACAGGTGCCTGGTAGAACGGGCGGTGACCCACCTGGAGGTGCCATGAGCGAGCCGGCCGACCTGGCGGCGTCCCCGCGCGATCTGCTGCGCGGCGCCGCCGCCGTCTTCGGCGAGGACGAGATCGCCGCCTGGTGCGGCGACCTGCTCGCCGCCCGCGCCGCCTTCGACGATCCCGAACTGCCCTCCCTGCTGTGGCTGGGCGGGCGCGTGGCCCGCTGGGAGCTGGAACGCGAGGCCGAGCCGGGGGAGGACCGGTACTGGCCGCGCGTGTGGGGCGCGCGCGGGCTGCTGTACGTGTGGCGTCCGCCCGTCGGCGGCGACGTCGTGGCCGGGCTGGGCGATCCGGCCTGGCGGGTGCGGGAGATGTGCGCCAAGGCCGCCGCCCTGCGCGAGCTCGGCGAGGCCGCCGAGGACCTCGCGTACCTCCTCGACGACGGCACGCCCCGCGTGCGCGCCGCCGCCGCGCGCGCCCTGGGCGCGGTGGGAGAGGGCGAGCACGCGCTTGGCCTGCGCGACGCGCTCCTCGATCCCGACGAGGCGGTCCGCGAGGCGGCCTCCCGGGCCCTGGACGTGCTGCGCGAGCGCCTCGACCGGGACGTGTGATCGGCCCTCGCCGCCCCGCCCGGTGTGGGAGCCTGGACGTGAGCCCTTTTTCTCACACGCGCGTGCGGCCCGCCCGCACGGTGCCCGTGCGCGGCAGCGAAACGGAGGTTTCGGCCATGAGCACGGCTCGCGACATGATGCATCCCGGCGCCGACTGCGTGGGCGCCGAACAGACCCTCGCCGAGGCGGCGCGGATGATGGCGGAGCGGCAGGTGGGCTCACTGCCCGTCTGCGGGGCCGACGAACGGCTCCAGGGCATCATCACCGACCGCGACATCGTCACCAAGTGCGTGGCGCTGGGACACGACCCGGGCGACTGCACCGCCGGCGAGCTCGCCACCGGCGACCTGGCCTGGGTGCGCGGCGACGCCGACCAGGCCGAGGTGCTGGAGCTGATGACCCGCCGCGGCGTGCGCCGCGTGCCCGTCATCGACGACCGCCGCCTGGTGGGCATGATCAGCGAGGCCGACCTCGCCCGGCACCTCGACGACGCGGCCCTCACCGGGTTCGTCCACGACATCTACGGGGCGCCGCCGAACAACTGACCCGGCGGGCGCGAGGCCGCCGGGAGACGGGGCTGCGTTCCCGTCCCGGCCTCGACCGGCGCCTCCCGCCGCGCGGGGGCCGGGCGAGTGCCCGGCCCCCGCGCGCCTCAGCGGCTGAGGCCGCGGTACTTGCGCACCGACAGCGGCAGGAACACCGCCGTCAGGACCAGGGGCCACAGCAGCGCCAGCAGCAGCGGATGGGAGGCCGCGAAGGAGTCGCCGCCGAAGCCGGGACCACCGAACAGGTCACGGGCGGCCGCCGCCGTCGCCGACAGCGGATTCCACTCCGCCAGCGCGCCCAGCCAGGCGGGCATGCTCTCGGGCGCGGCGAACACGTTGGACAGGAACGCCAAGGGGTAGACCAGGATCTGCACCGTCGCGGTGCCCTGCGGCCCCTTGATCATCAAGCCGAGGAACACCCCGATCCACAGCATCGCGAACCGCAGCCACAACAGCAGCCCGAACGCCGCCAGCGCGCCCGCCAGACCGTCCTGCCAGCGCCACCCGGACACCGCCGCGCAGGCCACCAGGACCAGCAGGCCCAGCGCCGACTGGATCAGGTCGGCGCAGCAGCGCCCGGCGACCACCGCCACCGCCGACATCGGCATCGAGCGGAACCGGTCGGTGACGCCCTTGGCCGCGTCGGCGCCCATCGCGGTCATGGTGGCCTCGACGCCGAACATCATGGTCATGGCGAACATGCCCGGGATCAGCGCGTCCCGGTAGCCGCCGCCACCCGGGACGGTCATGCCGCCGCCCAGGAGGTAGCCGAACATCAGGAAGAACAGCACCGGGAACAGCAGGCCCACGATGACCGCGAACGGCTGCCGCAGCCAGTGCATCGTCTCGCGGCGGGTGAGGGAGACGGTGTCGGAGACCGCCCATCCGATCGCGCTCATCGTCCGCCTCCGGTCAGTCGCAGGAACACCTCGTCGAGGGTCGGGCGGCGCAGGGCGACGTCCTCGACCGCCAGGCCCGCCTCCTCCAGGTCCCGCACCGCGCCGGTGAGGGCCTTCACCCGGTGCGAGACGGCGACGCTGACGCGCTCGCCGTCGGTGTGCGGCAGGTCGCCGTGCCGCGCCAGGATCCGCGCGGCCTCCTCCGCCTCGCGCGGGTCGGCGACGGTCACTTCGAGGCGGTCGCCACCGACGCGGGCCTTGAGCTCGTCGGGGGAGCCCTCGGCGATGACGCGCCCGCCGTCCAGCACGCTCACGCGCGAGGCGAGCCGGTCGGCCTCGTCGAGGTACTGCGTGGTCAGCAGCACCGAGGTCCCGCCGGAGACCAGGTCGCGCACCGCCGACCACACCTCCTCGCGGCCGCGCGGGTCGAGGCCGGTGGTCGGCTCGTCGAGGAACAGCAGGGCCGGGGACAGGATCAGCGCGCAGGCGATGTCCAGGCGGCGGCGCATCCCGCCGGAGAAGCGCCCGACGGGACGGTCGGCGGCCTCGCCGAGCCCGAAGCGCTCCAGCAGTTCGTCGGCGCGCCGGTGCGCGGCCGGGCGCGAGAGGTGGAACAGCCGCCCGAACAGCCGCAGGTTCTGCCGCGCCGACAGCAGCTCGTCGACGGCGGCGTACTGGCCGACCAGGCCGATGCGCTCGCGGACGCGGGCGGGCTCGCGCGACAGGTCGTGCCCGGCGACCTCGGCGCGCCCGGCGTCGAAGCGCAGGAGGGTGGCCAGGATCCGTACCGCGGTGGTCTTCCCGGCGCCGTTGGGTCCGAGCAGGCCGTGCACGGAACCGTCGGCGACGGTCAGCGAGAAGCCGTCGAGGGCGACGGCGTCCCGGTACTTCTTGACGACGCCCTCGGCGCGCAGGGCGGGGGGTGGGGAGTTCAAGGGGAGCCTCCAGATCGTCGTACGGTGTACGCAGTGTACCGTACGACGTACGAAGATCTAGGATGGACACCGATGAAACCCGACACCTCCACCGCCGTCCGGGGCCTTGAGCTCCTCTGGGGCGCCACCGAACGCCCCAGCCGCGGACCCAAGCAGGGCCTCACCAGCGACGCGGTGGTGCGCGCCGCCATCGAGCTCGCCGACGCCGACGGGCTGGCCGCCCTGTCCATGCGGAAGGTCGCCGAGCGGCTGGGCGTGGGCGCGATGACGCTCTACACCTACGTCCCGGCCAAGGACGAGCTGGTCGCGCTGATGGTCGACGCCGCCCTCGGCGAGCGCCCGGTGCCCGTGGGGGAGGGCTGGCGGGAGCTGCTGGCCTCGGTCGCGCGCGGCCTGTGGGAGCTGTACCTGCGCCACCCGTGGCTGCTGGCGGCGAGCTCCGAGCGCACCCCCATCGGCCCGAACGCGCTGGTCAACTACGAGCGCGAGCTGTCGACGCTGTCGGGCACCGGCCTGGACTCCACCGCGATGGTCTCGGTGATCAGCCTGGTCGCCGGGTACGTCGCGGGCGCGGCGCGCTCGGCGGTGCAGGTCATCGAGGAGGAGCGCCGGACCGGGCAGACCCGCGAGGAGTGGTGGCACCAGACCTCGCCGGTCCTGGACCGGCTCATCGACTACGCCAGCTACCCGACGGTGGTCTCGGTCGCCGACGCCGACTCGCACGCGCACGGCCCGGCGGAGAACTTCGCCTTCGGGCTGGAGCGGGTGCTGGACGGCATCGAGGCGCTCATCGCGACGAGGCGGTAGCGAACCTCTCCTCGTCCTCATTGAGCAGTTGCGCGGCCAGCGCGCGCTTGGCGTTGGTGAACTCGGTGCGGTCGGCGTCGTCGGAGAGGTCCCAGTCGCCCAGGCGGCGGTCGAGCCAGCGCTGCCAGGCGGCGACGAGCTTGTCCACCTCGTACTGGCCCAGGACGGTCAGGTCGAGGTCGTCGCCGTCGATGCGCACGTACCCGTCGGCGGCGACGCCGATGTAGGCCGGGCGCAGGATCTCCGGCAGCAGCCGGTGCGAGGCGGCGATCGCCGAGAGGTTCGCCTGCCCGTAGGCGGTGCCCCGCAGGTGCACCTGGGTGAGCAGCCAGGCCTGCGCGGGGGAGAGGGACGTGTCGGCGTCGGCGAGGATCGTCTCGGCCACCGCGCCCCGGTCCTCGCTGATGACCCCGGCCACGGCCCGCTCCAGGCGGCGGCGCTCGTCGGCGGAGTCGGGCGCGGCGAAGCCCTCGCCCATGTCGGTGGCGGCGGCGCGGGCGGTGTCGCGCAGCGGGAGCTCCTTGAGGAAGAAGGACACCACGAAGCCCAGCAGCGCGATCGGCACGACCCAGAAGAAGACGTAGTTGATGGTGTCGGAGTAGGCGGCGATGACGTGCACCGTCTGGGCGGCGGGCAGCTCGTGCAGCGCCGTCGGGCTGGCCACCGCCTGCGGGTTGACCCCCGGCGACTGCGCGAAGGCGGCGGCCAGCTCGGGGGAGAGCTTGTTGGTGAACAGGGTGCCGAAGATCGCCGTCCCGAACGCGCTGCCCAGGGTCCGGAAGAACGTCACGCCCGAGGTCGCCGAGCCCATCTCCTTGTAGGGCACGGTGTTCTGCACCGCGATGGTCAGGACCTGCATCGCCAGCCCGATGCCCAGGCCGAGGACGAACATGTACAGCGACTCCAGCCACACCGACGTCCCCGGGCCCATCGTGGACATCAGGTACAGCCCCAGGGCCATCACCGCGGTGCCGATGATCGGGAAGATCTTGTAGCGGCCGGTGCGGCTGACCACCGTCCCGGAGAAGATCGAGGTGCCCATGAGGCCCACGACCAGCGGGAGGGTCCGCACGCCCGAGGCGGTGGCGGTGACGCCGTCGACGTACTGGAGGTAGGTGGGCAGGTAGGTCATCGCGCCCAGCATCGCGAAGCCGACGATGAAGCTGAGGATGGAGCTGACGGTGAAGACCGGGTTGGCGAACAGGTGCATCGGGATGATCGGCTCCCTCGCGCGGAACTCCGCCCACACGAAGGCCGCCAGCAGCACCACCGCCGCCACGAACATGCCGATGACCTCGACGGACTTCCACGGGTAGGTGTCGCCGCCCCACTCCAGGCCCAGGATCAGCGCCGAGGAGCCGCCGGCGACCAGGATCAGGCCCAGGTAGTCGATCGAGGGATGCCCGTGCTTCTTGACCGCCGGGATCGTGCGCGCCGCCAGCAGCACCATCACCACCGCGATCGGCAGGTTGATGTAGAAGCACCACCGCCAGCTCAGGTGGTCGGTGAACAGCCCGCCGATGGTGGGCCCGATGACGGTGGTGACGCCGAAGACCGCGCCGATGGCGCCCTGGTACTTGCCGCGCTCGCGCAGCGGGATCACGTCGGCGATGAGCGCCATGGACGTCACCATCAGGCCGCCGGCGCCCAGGCCCTGCACCGCGCGCGAGACGACCAGGAAGGACATGTCCCAGGCGAGCCCGGCGGCCATCGAGCCGAGCACGAAGACGATGCCGCTCAACTGGAAGATGATCTTGCGGCTGAACAGGTCGCCGAACTTGCCGACCACCGCCGCCGAGACCGTCTCGGCCAGCAGGTACGCGGTCACGACCCAGGCCATCTGGCCGGGGTCGTTCAGGTCGGCCACGATCGTCGGCAGCGCCGTGGCCACGATCGTGGAGTCCAGGGCCGCCATCAGCATGCCCAGCACGATCGTGAAGAACACGACCCGGGTGCGTGCCTGCGTCAGGGCGGGAGCCGCGCCGGGCGGGCTCGTGGTGTCCGTCGCCATCCCCGTCTCCTCACTGGTGGTAACGGGACGCTAACACCGTGATGGGACCCGTGAGGCCCGAGCGAAAGATGTGATCGACTCTCACGTGGACCGCCCGATAGCCTGACCGCGATGACCACCTATGACGAGCTCGACGGCCCCGCGCACGCCCACACCGCGCGGCTGTGCCTGCGGCGTCCCGCCCCCGGCGACCACACCGCCATGCACGAGATCCACGCCGACCCGCGCACCAACGAGCACAACCCGGGCGGACCCGCCGGGGACCCCCACGAGACCCGCGCGTGGCTCGACGGCTGGATCGCCGAATGGGACGAGCACGGCCTGGGCTACTGGTCGGTCCGCGAGACCTGCGAGGGCGAGGTCATCGGCCTCACCGGCGTCCGCCGCGCCGACATCGGCGGCCTCGCCTCCTACAACCTGGCCTACCGCTTCCGGCCCGAGACCTGGGGACGCGGCTACGCCCAGGAGGCCGCCGACGCC
The DNA here is from genome assembly GCF_030269765.1 of Actinorhabdospora filicis. Classification (GTDB taxonomy): domain Bacteria; phylum Actinomycetota; class Actinomycetes; order Mycobacteriales; family Micromonosporaceae; genus Actinorhabdospora; species Actinorhabdospora filicis. Next base: position 887,148 of record NZ_BSTX01000002.1, read on the forward strand.
GCCGTCACCGCCGCCGCGCGCGCCGACCCCGCCCGCCGCGTGGCGGCCGTCCTGCGGCCGAGCAACGCGCCCTCCCGCAAGATCGCGCTGCGGGCCGGGCTGAGCTACGCCGGAATGGTCGACCACCACGGGGAACCGGCCGAGCTGTACGTCGGCGGCTGAGGAGCCGGTCCCGTGTGGACGCCCGGCCTCACCCCCGCAACGATTCGGCCGCGGAAACCCCGCCCGCCCACCGGTTCCCCCATCCTGGACGCATGTTCTTCCGGATCGCCGGGCAGGCCGTCATGGTCCTGCACTTCCTCGTCCTGGCCTTCCTCGCCCTCGGCGGCTTTCTCGCCTGGCGCTGGCCGCGCGTGTGGTTCGCCCACCTCGCCATGGCCTGCTGGGGCCTGGCCGCCATCGCCTTCCCGGTGATCTGCCCGCTCACCCACCTGGAGGACGCCTTCCGGCACAAGGCCGGTGACGCCGGCCTGCGACCCGGCGGGTTCATCGACACCTACATCGAAGGCGTCGTCTACCCCGAGCGCGACACCGTCCTGGTCCGCTGGCTCGTCGCCGCCGTCGTCACCGTCTCCTGGGCCGGTGTCCTCTATCTCCACATTCGCCGCCGCCGCAAGCGCGGTGTCGCACCCGCCGCCTAGGGTGATCGGCATGCCCGACTGGACCGGCTACCGCGCCGCCCTCGCCGCCGACTTCGCACTCCTGCGCGACGCCGGCGAGGACCCCACCGCGACCGTGCCCACCTGCCCCGGCTGGACCCTGGACGACCTGCGCCGCCACGTCGCGCACGTCTACCTCCACAAGGTCGCCGGAATGGACCCGGCCGGGCCGCCCGAGACATGGCCGCCCGACCTGTCCGGCGAGGCCACCGGGCCACTGCTCGACCGGTCCTACGCCGCCCTCACCGCCGACTTCGAGCGCCTCACCCCCGAGACCGCCACGCCCACCTGGTACGAGCCCGACCAGACCGTCGGCTTCTGGATCCGCCGCATGGCCCTGGAGACCGCCGTCCACCGCGCCGACGCCGAACTCGCCGCCGGGACGCCCGTCACCCCCGTCGGCGACGCCCTCGCCCTCGACGGCGCCGACGAGGTCCTGCGGATCATGCTCGCCTGGGGCTCGGTCAAGTACGAGGAGTTCCGCGAGGCCGACCTGCCCACGATCGAGGTCCGCTCCGGCGGCCGCTCCTGGTTCGTGCGGCCCACCACCCGGGGCGTCGTCATCGACGAGGACGGCGAGGCCGCCACCACCGTCGAGGCCGCCCCCGCCGACATGCTGATGTGGCTGTGGCGGCGCGCCGGCGACGAGGTCCTCACCGTCACCGGCGACCCCGCCGGCGTCGCGGTCCTGCGCGGGCTCATGAAGGACGCGACCGAATAGCCGAGGCGCGGGCGCGGCCACCGCGTCCACCATGGACGCGGAGGTCGTGCCCGTGACCGTTCGTTTCTCCTCCGGCCCCGCCCGCAAGGCCGCGCAACTCGTGCTCGGCGTGCTCGTGGCGCCCGCCGCGCTCGCCTGGCTCTTCTATCGAGCGGCGGTGATGATGTCGGCCAACGCGCAGGAGGGCATGGGGGTCCTGTCGGCCTTCATGACCGGCGCGTCGGCCATCGGGGCGTCGATCCTCATCACGATCGTCATGGTCGGCAGCAGCGTGCGCCTCGACGGGACGGTGGTGACCGCGCGGGTGCTGCTGCGCCGGCGGCGCGCCGACATCGCCACCGCCCGCGCCGTCTGGTTCGGGCAGGGCTTCGGGCCCGAGCCCGGGCTTGAGCGCGGTGACGCCAGGGGCATGCTCGCCGGGCGCCGCCGGGTGTTCCGGCCGCACCTGATCGTCCTGCCCGCCGACTCCCCGCGCGTCCTGCGCGTGCCGCTGACCACCACCTTCGGCGCGCAGCCGCAGGAGCGCCTGGAGGCCCTGGCGGCGGCCGTGGCGGCCGCCCCGAAACCACCCAACGCCGCCTTCGCCGCCGAGCAGCTGCGCACCTGGCGGGCGGTGCGGCGGCCCGTCTGAACGACACGGGTGTCGTTCCTCGGTACGGTATGCACATGGCCAGCACGACGCGCAAGAAGACCGCCGCGAAGCGGTCCACCCCCGCGCGCCGCGCCCCCGCACGGCGCCCGGCCAAGAAGACCGCCAAGCCCAAGGCGACCATCCCGGGCCCCCTCGAAGTGCTCGTGAAGGGCCTCGGGGCGCTCTGGACGGGCATCGCCCGCTCACTGGGCTGGGCGGCCCGCTCGGTCGCCAAGGGCGCGGCCAGCGCGCGCGACCTCGACCACGCGCACCGGCGCGACGGCCTGGGGCTGCTGCTGGTCGGTTTCGCGCTGATCCTCGCGGTGGGCGTGTGGTTCCACACCGCCGGATTCGTCGGGGAGGCCCTGGAGAAGACCGTGCGCTGGCTGGCCGGTGGCGCCGCCATCGTCCTGCCGGTCGTGCTCGTCCTGGGGGCCGTGCGCGTGTTCCGGCACTCCTTCGGCGAGGAGGCCAAGGGCCGCGCGATCGTCGGCTGGATCTCCATCTGGCTGGCCACCATCGGCGTCCTGCACCTGGCCGGGGGCAGCCCCACCACGCTCGGCGGGCAGCTGCACGCCGGTGGCGCCATCGGGCGCGTGGTCGGCGGCGCGCTGGCCAAGGCGCTCTCGCCCTACGTGGCGGTGCCGATGCTGGTGCTGCTGGGGGTCTTCGGGCTGCTGGTGGTCACCGCCACCCCGATCAACCAGATCCCCGAGCGGATCCGCCGCCTGTTCTCCCTGGCCACCGGCAGGCCCGCCGCGCCCGTTGAGACCGGGGAGGACACCGGCGAGGAGCCCGTCAAGGCCCCCCGCGCCTCCCGCAGGCGCCGCAAGCCCGTCGACCTCAACGCGCTGCCCCTCGATGAGGACCCGGTCGACCCCGACCCGATACTGCCCGTCGCCGAGGAGGACAAGGCTCCGCCGGTCCCGGACGCCCGCCGCCCACCCGAGCACGGCGAGCCGCCGCGCAAGGCCGTCCAGCCGCCGCTGCCCGAGGGCGACTACCGGCTCCCGCCGCTGGACCTGCTCAAGAAGGGCGCGCCGCCCAAGACCCGCAGCAAGGCCAACGACGTGGTGATCAACGCACTCCACGAGGTCTTCGAGCAGTTCGCCGTCGACGCCGCCGTCACCGGCTTCACCCGCGGCCCGACGGTCACCCGCTACGAGGTCGAGCTCGGCCCGGCGGTCAAGGTCGAGAAGGTCATCCAGCTCTCCCGCAACATCTCCTACGCCGTCAAGAGCCCCGACGTGCGCATCATCAGCCCCATCCCGGGCAAGAGCGCCGTCGGCGTGGAGATCCCCAACACCGACCGCGAGGACGTGGCCCTCGGCGACGTGCTGCGCTCGGCGACCGCGCAGGCCGACTCCCACCCGATGGTGGTGGCCCTCGGCAAGGACATCGAGGGCGGCTTCGTCCTGGCGAACCTGGCCAAGATGCCGCACATGCTCATCGCCGGGGCCACCGGCTCGGGCAAGTCCAGCTGCATCAACTCCGTGCTGGGCTCGATCATCGCGCGCGCCACCCCCGACGAGGTCCGGATGCTGCTCATCGACCCCAAGCGGGTCGAGCTGACCGCCTACGAGGGCATCCCGCACCTGGTGACGCCGATCGTGACCAACCCCAAGAAGGCCTCCGACGCCCTCCAGTGGGTGGTCAAGGAGATGGACGCCCGCTACGACGACCTGTCGGCCAACGGCGTCCGCCACATCGACGACTTCAACCGCAAGGTCCGCAACGGGCAGATCAAGCCCCAGCCGGGCAGCGAGCGCGTCTACCGGCCCTACCCCTACCTGCTGGTCATCGTCGACGAGCTGGCCGACCTGATGATGGTCGCGCCCCGCGACGTCGAGGACGCCATCGTGCGCATCACCCAGCTCGCCCGCGCCGCCGGCATCCACCTGGTGCTGGCCACGCAGCGGCCCTCGGTGGACGTGGTGACCGGCCTGATCAAGGCCAACGTGCCCTCCCGCCTGGCGTTCTCCACCTCCTCGCTGGCCGACTCGCGCGTCATCCTCGACCAGCCGGGCGCCGAGAAGCTCATCGGGCGCGGCGACGGGCTGTTCCTGCCCATGGGCGCCAGCAAGACCCAGCGCATCCAGGGCTCCTGGGTCGGCGACGCCGAGATCGCCCACCTGGTGGAGTTCGCCAAGAAGCAGCGCGAGCCGGAGTTCCGCGAGGACGTCGCGGTGGCCGCCGAGGGGCCGCGCAAGGACATCGACCCCGACATCGGCGAGGACATGGACCTCCTCCTCCAGGCCACCGAGCTGGTGGTGACCAGCCAGTTCGGCTCGACCTCGATGCTCCAGCGCAAGCTGCGCGTCGGCTTCGCCAAGGCCGGGCGGCTGATGGACCTCATGGAGACCCACGGCGTGGTCGGCCCCTCCGAGGGCTCCAAGGCCCGCGACGTGCTGGTCAAGCCCGAGGAACTGGCCGGGGTGCTCACCTCCATCAAGGGCGGGTGAGGGTTACCCGCCCGTGACCTGAGGCTGTCAGGGCATGTCAGGTATCGCGGCCTACGGTGACGGAGGTCGTGGTCCACAGTGGATCGCGACCTCCCACTGAGAGGAACCCGCGTGAGACTTCTCGGCTCGCTCGCCGACCGCGTCCTGTCCCTCGTCTCGCCGCCCGCCAAGGCCGCGGCGGGCTGCTACCCCGACTACGACTGCTACTACGACAGCGCTTGTGCCAGCGGCCGCGTCTTCGGCTACTTCCGGGGCAACTGCCAGTTCGTGAGCCTGTACTGCTGCAACTGACCCGATCGCATACCGGTCCGCATACGGGGGCGGTGCGGCCGGGAGCGGTTCTCTAGCCTCGGTGAACGGGACCGTGTGCGCGTCCACGGGGGACGCCCGAGGGCGGTCCCGTTCGGAGGTCGCTCCATGAAGACTCTCACCGGCCGCCTGGCCGACCGGCTCCTCGCGGCCTTAGCGCCGCCGAAGCGGGCGCGCGCCGCCTGCCCGCCCGAGCCGGGCTGCTACACCAACTCCAACTGCCGGAGCAGGAAGCGCCACGGCTACACCAGCGGCGACTGCGTGTTCCACTGGCAGGCCTGCTGCTGAACCGGGCGCGGGCGGGGCGTCCCCGGGCGCCCCGCCCGCATCGCCACAGCACACCCGAGCGCACACGCGCCACGCCGCGCCGCCCCACCGGGCGGCGATCGCTCCTAGCCTCGGAACACGGGACGGCCGAAGCGTCCACGGGGGACGCCCGGCGAGCCGTCCCGCCTGGAGGCACCCAGATGACGACTCCGACCACGCGCCTCGCCGACCGCCTGCTGTGCTCCCTCGTGCCGCCGGCGACGGCCGGGGCGTCCTGCCGTCCCGACGAGTTCTGCGTCGCCGACGCCTCGTGCAAGGACACCGGGCACCGCACCTACATCTTCACCGGCCGCTGCACACACCTGTGGGGCGCCTGCTGCGTCCCGCAGGGCTGAGGCCCGGCACAGAGCGGCGCCCGGACTCCGGGCGCCGTTTTCGCGCCCGCCTCACCGCACACGCCCCGCCTCACATGATCCTCACCGCGGTATCGCGGCTCCGGGCCCCTGCGGCGGTGGCGCACCGGTGGGCTCGGGGAACGCCCCACCTGCGCGATCCTCGCCCTCCGCATATCAGACCGCATATGCCCGCGCGGCCCTTGCCGCCCTCTCGGGCGGCCTCTTAGCCTCGGAACCAGGACGGCCCACCCGTCCACAGTGGAGAGCGCTCCGCACGGCCCACCCGCGCGGAGCGGGCGTCCGCGCCCGAGCAAGGAGGAACACCGATGAAGGCGACCATGGGTCGTATGACCGACCGCGTCCTGAGCCTGTTCGCCCCGCCCGCCAAGGCGACGGCGTCGTCTCTGGTCGTGTGGAAGGACTGCATCAACAACACCAGCTGCGGCCGCTACGGCAACCGCTGGCTGATCTATAACGCCGACGGCACCACCCGCTGGGGCTCTTGCTGCACCCCGATGTAGCCGGCACCGTCATGGACGGCGCCTCGCGCGCCGTCCATGACGGACACCGCCCCCGGGCGGAAGATGGGCACGTGACCGACAAGATCCAGCACGGCGAACTCGTCCGCGACCGCATCCCCGAGATCATCGCCGCCGCCGCCGCCGGCCACCCCGCCGACGTGCGCGTCCTGGGCCCCGAGGAGATGGTCCCGGCCCTGCCGGACACACTCCGCGAGGAGACCGAGGAGCCGGCGCGCGCCGCGCCCGGCGAGCTTGCCGACGTCCACGAGGTCCTCACCGCGCTCACCGCCGCCTTCGGTTTCAGCCCCCGGGAGGTCGCCGAGGCCGCCGCGGGCAAACGCGCCGAGCGTGGCGGGTTCACCCGGGGCCTGTGGCCGGCCATGCCCGGCGGTAGCTGACACGACCTGTCGCATACGGCGCCTAAGGTGTCGACCATGACGCTCACCCAGGTCGCCCGCGACTACGCCCACGTCCCCAAGCACGCCCGCGCCACCGGCGTCCTGCCCGGCACCGCGCTCAAGTGGTACGAGATGGCCCCGCCCGGCGCGGTCTTCACCCCCGAGCAGACCGAGCTGGCGCAGAAGACCGTCCTGGGCCTCGACGTCACCGGGGAGCTCGGCTTCGTCATCCACCACCGTTGCGGCGCCGGTCACCTGCTGCTGACTTGCACGTGGCGTGAGAACAACGAGCTGTGGGAGACCGTCCACGAGGACTCCACGGGGGAGTACCGGCCCGTCGAGCGCGCCGGGCACCTGCCGACCTACTGCGTGTGGGAGATGGGCGTGGTCGCCTTCGAGGCCCGGGCCTGGACGCGGTACCTGACCTCGGCGCGCGAAGAGGCCGATCGGGCGGGGTATCTGGCCGCCCGTTTCGAAGGCGAGGTGTGATCACCTCTCAAGATCGCCCGGCGGATAAAATGCGGCCGTGACCGACACCGTGATCCGCACCGAGCGACTCACCCTCCGCCCGTTCACCGTCGTCTGCGCGCAGGCCATGGTCGACGGGAACCCCGGCGACGCCGACTGGGCGCCCGGCTGGCCCGCGCCCGACGACGTCGACGTGGCCAAGATGTACCTGGGCAACCCCGCCGCCGACGACCTGGGCCGCAGCTTCGGGCCCTACGAGATCGTGTGGACCGAGACCGGCACCGTCATCGGCGGCATCGGCCTGTTCGGCCCGCCCGACGAGTCGGGCACCACCGAGGTCGGCTACGGCGTCGCCGCGAGCTTCCAGGGACGCGGCATCGCCACCGAGGCCGTCCTCGGCGTGGTCACCGGACTGGCCGGAGTGGCCGGTCTCACCACTGTGATCGCCAGCACCGATCACGACAACATCGCCAGCCAGAAGGTGCTCACCAAGGCCGGATTCGGCTACACGCACCAGGACGAGCAGAAGCTGTATTACACGCGATCGCTCGGCTGACCGATCGTCCGTCACAGGCGACCGATAGGCTCTTGGGGTGTCCGTACCAGCAACACGCCGTGTCGCGCTCCTGACCCTGGGCTGCGCGCGCAATGAAGTCGACTCCGAGGAACTGGCCGCCCGGCTCGCCGCCGACGGCTGGGAGCTGACCGACGACTCCGACCAGGCCGACGTCGTCATGGTCAACACCTGCGGGTTCGTCGAGGCCGCCAAGCAGGAGTCGGTCGACACCCTGCTCGCCGCCGCCGACACCGGCGCGAAGGTGGTGGCCGCCGGTTGCATGGCCGAGCGGTACGGCAACCAGCTCGCCGAGAGCCTCCCCGAGGCCGACGCGGTGCTCAGCTTCGACGACTACCCGGAGATCTCGGCGCGCCTCCAGGCCATCCTGAACGGCGCCAGCCCCGACGCCCACGTCCCGCGCGACCGCCGGGAGCTGCTGCCGATCACTCCGGTGGCGCGACCGGCGGCCGCGGCGATCGTCCCCGGGCACGGCGACCGCGACGCCGAGGGCCTCCCGGCGCACCTGAAGGTGCTCCGCAAGCGCCTCACCGGCGGTCCCGTCGCGCACGTGAAGATCGCCTCCGGCTGCGACCGGCGCTGCACCTTCTGCGCGATCCCGTCCTTCCGGGGCGCCTTCGTCTCCCGCCGTCCCGAGGACATCCTGGCCGAGGCGGCCTGGCTGGCCTCCGAGGGCGTCGGCGAGATCAGCCTGGTGAGCGAGAACACCACCTCCTACGGCAAGGACCTCGGCGAGCAGGGCCTGCTGGACCGGCTCATCCGCGACCTGGCCGCCATCGACGGCGTCGAGCGCGTCCGGGCGTCCTACCTCCAGCCCGCCGAGTTGCGGCCGAGCCTGGTGAAGACCATCGCGGCCACGCCCGGCGTGGCCCCCTACTTCGACCTGTCCTTCCAGCACGCCAGCGAGAGCGTGCTGCGCCGGATGCGCCGCTTCGGCTCGGTGGAGTCCTTCCTCCAGCTGTGCGAGCAGATCCGCGGCTTCGCCCCCGAGGCCGGTATCCGCACCAACGTCATCGTCGGCTTCCCCGGCGAGACCGAGGAGGAGTTCGGCGAGCTCCTGGAGTTCCTCACCGAGGCCCGCCTGGACGCCGTGGGCGTCTTCGGCTACAGCGATGAGGACGGCACCGAGGCGGCGAACCTGCCCGGCAAGCTCGACGAGGACGTCATCGCCGAGCGCGTGGAGATCGTCTCCGAGCTCGTCGACGACATCGCCGCCCAGCGCGCCGCCGACCGCATCGGGCAGGAGGTCCGCGTCCTGGTCGAGCTCATCGAGGAGGACGAGGACGGCGAGACGGTCATCGAGGGCCGCGCCGCCCACCAGGCCCCCGAGGTCGACGGCACCACCACCCTCGTCGGCGACGTGGACGGGCTCAAGCCCGGCGACTTCGTCACCGCCACCGTCGTCGACAGCCTCGGCGTCGACATCGTGGCGAAGGTGGAGACGTCGGCGCATGAATGAGGCCCGGCCGCGGCGCGTCGTCCCGGTCGTCAACCCGGCCAACGCGATCACCGCGCTGCGCCTGGTGCTGATCCCGGTCTTCGTCATGTTCGTCGCGCTGTCGGGCTTCGTCCACGACGGATGGCGCCTGGCCGCCTGCGGGGTCTTCCTGGTCGCCTCGGCCACCGACTGGCTCGACGGGTACCTGGCGCGCGCCAACGACTGGGTGACGCCGTTCGGCAAGATCGCCGACCCGATCGCCGACAAGGCCCTCACCGGCACCGCGCTGGTCCTGCTGTCGGGCTACCACCTGGTGCCCTGGTGGGTGACCTTGGTCATCCTCGTGCGGGAAATCGGAATCACGCTGATGCGATTCTGGGTTATCCGCTACGGCGTCATCGCGGCCAGTCGCGGCGGCAAGGTCAAGACGGTGCTCCAGATCGGGGCCATCGCCTGGTACCTGTTCCCGTGGCCGGAGTCCATGGCGGCGGTCGGGCCGTGGCTCATGGGAGCCGCCCTGGTCGTCACCATCGTGACCGGCGCCGATTACGTCGTCAGGGTCATCGCGCTGCGCCGGAAGGGGCGGCGCGCCGCCGAAGGGAGCACCGGAGCGTGAGCGTCGCCGCCGTGGTCGAGACCCTCGCGAGCCGTGCCCAGACCGTGGCCACCGCGGAGTCCCTCACCGGCGGCCTGCTGGCCGCCGAGCTGGTGAGCGTGCCCGGCGTCAGCGCCGTCTTCCGCGGCGGCGTGGTCGCCTACGACCCCGAGGTCAAGACGACCATGGCCGACGTGCCCGCCGCGGTGATCGCCGAGTTCGGCGTGGTCTCCGAGGAGGTCGCCGCCGCCCTGGCCACCGGCGCCCGGACCCGCATCGGCGCCGACTGGGGCCTGGGCACCACCGGCGTGGCGGGCCCCGGTCCGCACGACGGCGTCCCGGCCGGTACGGTGTGCCTGGGCGTGGCCGGACCTTACGGGCGGGTTCGCACCGCCTCGTTCCTTTTCTCCGGATCCCGCGAGCGGATCCGGCGCCACGCCGTCGACGCGGCGTTGCGGCTGCTCAGTGAAGAGCTCTCCGCCCCGGGAGCGGCACGTGCGTGCTGATCGCGTGAACGCGCGGTACCGTGGCGGGCAATCCGGGGTAACCGACCTCAGTGAAGGGGGCAGGCGATGGTGCTTCTTCGTCGGATCATCGGCGAGGCGCTGCGGAACCGCCGGCGGGCGCAGAAGCGCACGCTGCGCGACGTGTCCACCGCCGCGAACGTGAGCCTGGGCTACCTCTCCGAGATCGAGCGCGGCCACAAGGAGGCCTCCTCGGAACTCCTCGCCGCGATCTGCCACGCCCTCGACACGCGCCTGTCCGACGTGCTCGGCGAGGTCAGCCGCACCGTCGCCGGCGTCGAGGACGCCCAGCGCCTCGACAAGCTCCGCGAGGTCCGCCGCGCGCGGCTGTCCCCGGTGCGCTCTGATGCCATCGTGACGGCCCTGCGACCGCGCAATGCCGCGACTCGCGTCACACACCCGCCGCAGCGCCGCGAGCGCCACGCGTCCCCCGAAGCGCGCGTGGCCGCGTAATCTACTGGTCGGACGGGCCCGAGAGATAGAGGCCGGGCGATTTTGTGGAGTGGCGAGTGCCTGACACCATAGACGTACTACGAATACGTGTTGGGAAGCCGCAGGGAGGACCGCGATATGGCGAATCCGTTCGCTAAGGGCTGGAAGTACCTCATGGCGCTGTTCGGTGCGAAGATCGACCAGTACGCCGATCCGAAGGTACAGATCCAGCAGGCGATCGAGGAGTCGCAGCGTCAGCATCAGGCGCTCGTGCAGCAGGCCGCCGCGGTCATCGGCAACCAGCGCCAGCTGGAGATGAAGCTGTCGCGCACGATGAGCGACGTCGAGAAGCTCCAGGCCTCGGCCCGCCAGGCCCTGGTGCTCGCCGACAAGTCGCGCGCGCAGGGCGATGAGGAAGAGGCCCAGAAGTACGAGCAGACGGCGCAGACCTTCGCCGCGCAGCTGGTGACCGCCGAGCAGTCGATGGAGGACCTCAAGACCCTCCACGACCAGGCCATCGGCGCCGCCCAGCAGGCCAAGAAGGCCGTCGAGAACAACGCGATGATGCTCCAGCAGAAGCTGGCCGAGCGCACCAAGCTGCTCTCGCAGCTGGAGCAGGCCAAGATGCAGGAGACCATCGCCAACTCGCTGGAGTCGATGTCGGCGCTGGCCGCGCCGAAGAACGTGCCCTCGCTCGACGAGGTCCGCGACAAGATCGAGCAGCGTTACGCCACCGCGATGGGCCGCGCCGAACTGGCGCAGAACTCCGTGGAGGGCCGCATGCTGGAGGTGCAGAAGTCCACGCTGGACATGGCCGGTTCGGCGCGCCTGGAGCAGATCCGCGCCAGCCTGTCCGGGGACAAGCTCGCCCCGGCGGTCGGCGCCGGTCCCGCCGCGGACACCGGCCCCAGCGCCAGCGTCTCGCGACTGGACGAGATCCGCGCCAGCATCCAGAAGGACAAGGACGCCTCGACCGGCTGACCGCCCCTGAGCACGGAAGGCGGCGACGCCGATGGTCATGGATCCCCGACGGCAGGGCTTCACCGGCCTCGGCCAGCCGTACAAGAAACTACGGCGCAGGTTGCGCGCGGCGCGCCGCTGGACGGTCCTGTCCGGACTGTTCGGCGGCGCCACGGCCGTCCTGGTGCCCTACGCCGGTCTCGGCGGCCCGGACGCGATCTGGGCCGCGCTGACCGGCGCCTCCATCGGCATGGCCGCCCTGCGCTGGTTCGACTACCGGCACCTGTCCAAGGCCATGCCGGCCGAGACCGCCCGCCTGGCCCAGCACGGCGTCTACACCCTCGCCGGGGAACTCAACAACATCGGCGAGGCCGCCGCCGGCGTCCTGCACCGCAAGCGCACCGAGACCCAGTTCCGGCGCTCGGCCGCCCGCGGGCCCTACGAGCGCCTCGAAGCCGCCGACCGCGCCTACCGCGGGCTCGTCGCCCGCCTGGAGGGCCCCGCCCGCGAGGCCGTCGACGAGGTCGACGACGTCGCCGAGCAGCTGCGCGGCCTGGCCCACCAGGTCCGCGGCGTGGAACGCTCCATCGACGTCGCCCGCGGACCCCAGCGCCACAACCTCATCGAGGCCCACCGCCAGCTCGTCGGGCGCCTGGAGTCCGGGGTGGCCGCCTACGAGTCCATGGTCGCCGGAGCCGCCCAGATCGTCGCCGAGAGCGCCGCCATGGGACCCGTCGTGCCCGGCGGTGAGGACCTCACCGTCCGCCGCCTCACCGACGCCGCCGACCGGCTCAAGGGATTCGCCGACGGCCTGGGTGAGATGCGCGACATGCACAATGGCATGAATCCCACTCTCCCTCCACAGTGACTCCTCCGGCGCGAGGGCACGCCCGCGCGCCGGGAGTAGCCTCGCGCGGGTGAAGATCTTCGCCGTCAGCGGCAGCCTCCGTCCACAGTCGACCGTGACCGCGCTGCTGCGCGCCGCCACCGCGCTGGCCCCCGGCGACTGGGACATCGAGATCTACCCGAGCCTGGGCGCCCTCCCGCACTTCGACCCCGCCATCGACCCCGACGACGCCCCAGAGGTCGTGGCCGCGTTCCGCGCCAAGGTCGAGGAGGCCGGCGCGTTCGTGGTCGCCAGCCCCGAGTACGCCGCCGGGATGCCCGGCGTGCTCAAGAACGCCCTGGAGTGGCTGGTGGGCAGCGGCGAGGTCTACGACAAGCCCACCGCCGTGCTCACCGCGTCCCCGAGCCCCTCGGGGGCGGCCCGCTCCCGCGCCTGGATCGTGGAGACCCTCACCATCATGACCGCCAACCTGCGCGAGGACGCCGTGCTCGGCGTGCCCATGGTGCGCTCGGTCATGGACGGCGAGACGGTCACCGACGCTCAAACGCGCGAGCGGCTGACCGCGATGTGGGCCGCGCTGGCCGCCGATGCCCCCGAGGCGCCCGGCGTCGAGGGCGGCTGGCGCGTCTAGACCGGTTCGGCACCCGCCCGGTGGCGGCCGCGAGAAGAGTTCACCCGGCGGCGCGCACGCGCACCACGTCACCCGGGGCGACGCTCAGGACGGCCGCCGCGCTGCCGCCGTTGACCGTGATCGCCGCCCGCCCGGCGGAATCGCCCAGCACCACCAGGCCACCGGTGGGGGCGGTGGCGAAGACGTCGCCGCGCGAGGCGTCCCAGCCGTTGACCGTGAGCTTCTCGCCCAGCTCGTCCAGCAGCGACGGGGACGCGGCCAGCTGGACGTTGCCGAAGCGGTCGACGGTGAGCACCTCGGCGTCCACGCCGTCGTCGACCGCGGTCACCCGCGGCTCGGGCAGCCGCACCAGGTCGCCGATCCGCAGCGGATCGCCCAGGTCGGTGAGCGCGACACCACCGGCGACGTGCGCGGCGACCGGCGCGAAGACGTCGCGGCCGTGGAAGGTGCGCGAGACCGGGTGGCGGTGCCAGGCGTCATTGGACAGCGCGATCGCCTGCGTCACCCCGCCCAGCGCCTCGGCCGCCCAGACCAGCAGCCCGTTGTCCGGCCCGATCAGCACGCCCCGGGGCGTGGCCAGCGCCAGCGGATGCCGGACGGTGCCGACGCCGGGGTCGACCACGCCGACGTGGACGCCTCCGGCGGGCAGGTACGGCAGCGACTGCGCCAGCACGTGCGCGCCGCGCCGGACGTCGCCGGGCGGGACCTCGTGGGTCACGTCGATGACGCGCGCGGTGGGCGCGATCCCGGCGATCACGCCGTGGCAGACGCCCGCGAAGCCGTCGGCGAGCCCGTAGTCGGTGGTAAGGGAGATGACAGGGTCCACATGGATCACTCTGTCACAGCTATCGTCGCCGGATGGGGGATGGACCGACCGGTAACCTGCGGGCCAACATCTCCGCCTGGTACGGCGAGGCCGGGCGGCGCTGGCTGGCCGGCCTGCCCGACTCGGTGGCCGCCTACGCGCGACGCTGGGGCCTCAAGCCCGTCGGCGCCCCGTTCCCCGGGGGCAACATCTCCCACGTGGTCCCCGTGCGGCGCTTCGACGGCACCGCCTCGGCGCTCAAGCTGTTCATCCCCGACGCCGAGAACGCCGCCGAGGCGACCGCGCTGCACCACTACGACGGCGACGGCGCGGTCCGCTTACTGGAGCACGACCCGGCCGGGGCGATGCTGATCGAGCGCGCCGAGCCCGGCCACGCCCTCGTCGACGAGCCCGACCGGGTGGGCGCGGTCGCCATCGCCGCGGCGATCCTGCGGCGCCTGTGGCGCGTGCCCGGCACCACCCCACCCGGCTTCGCCGACTACCCGCGCGTACCGGACGTGACCCGCGCCTGGCGGGCCGGCCTGGCCGCCTCGCGGTGCCTGCCCGCCGCGCTGGCCGGGCGCGCGGCGGCCACGGCCGGTGAGCTGACCGTCCCCGACGGCCCCGAAGGACTGGTCAACCGCGACCCGCACCTGGGCAACTTCGTGGCCGCCGAGCGCGCCCCGTGGCTGCTGATCGACCCCAAGCCGCTCATCGGCGAGCGCGCCTTCGACGCCGGATGGCTCATCGCCCGCCAGCTCGCCGACCGCCCCGACGCGGGCACGGTCACCGAGCTCGTGGAGGCGGTCGCCGACGGGCTGTGCGTGGCGCGCGAGCGCGCCGCCGCCTGGGCCCTGGTGCGGGCCTCGGCGACGGCGCATTGGACGATCGCGACCGGTGACGGGGAGACGGCCTTCTCGCGGGGCTTCCGGGCGGCGGCGGTCCTGCTGGCCGACGCGGCGGCCTCCCGCCGCGATGTCCCTCACCCCTAAGCACAAAAAGGGGCCGTTTTTTGACATGTGCCCGGGGCACAGTCGGGGCACACCCGGGCACAGCTCGCGAAAGCCCAGGTCAGGCGGCCGCGCCGACCCGGTGGATCGGGTCGGAGACCGGCAGGCCCTCGACGCCCTCGGCGCGCAGGGCGCCGATCACCAGGCAGCGGTGCAGCGTCCCGTAGTGCAGCAGGTGCGCCACGGAGCCGCCGTAGGTGAAGGTGCGCGCCGGTTCGCAGGTGGCGTCGATGAAGGTCTCCCCGGAGCGGCCGCCCTCCAGCGCGGTGCGGGCGAGCCCGCGCCACTCCGGCCCGGCCTTGCCGTAGCGCTCGGCGAGCGCCGAGATCGAGTCGCCGCCCTCGGCCGGGGCCGGGCGGGCGCTCATCGCCGCGATCCAGCGCTCGGTGGAGCCCACCAGGTGCGCCAGCAGCTCACGGAGCGTGGTGTCGCCGGAGCTGTAGTCGACGGCGTAGGGGACCGGCCGGTCGAGGGCCTCGGCCGACAGCGGCCGCGCCTTCTCCAGGAGCTCGCCGACGAGGGTGACGTGCTGGTCGATGAGGTCGGTGACGATGGACATGGGATCTCCTTCGGTGGCGGGCAGGCGGACGCCGCCCGGTGGGTGGAAGTGGATGCCGCTGGGGGCCTCGATGCGGAAGCGCGGGTCGCGGGCGAGCCGGTGGCGGCTGGGCGCGCGGCCGAAGGCACGGTCGAAGGCGCGGGTGAACGCCTCCAGCGAGCCGTATCCGGCGTCGAAGGCGATGACGGTGACCGGCCGGTCGGTGGTGGCCAGGGTGTGCGCGGCGCGCTCCAGCAGGAGGCGCCGCCGGAACGCGCCGGGGGGTTCGCCGAGGGCGGCGGTGGCCAGGCGGTCGAAGTGGTGGCGGCTGAGGTGGGCGCGGGCGGCCAGGTCCTCGCCGGTGAGGCCCGGGTCGTCCAGGCAGGCCGTCACCGCGTCGAGGAGCCGGGCGAGGCGGTCGGTTTCCGTCATGGGTCGATCCTCGCGCCCCGGCGGGTTTCGCGCCTGATCGTGTTCGCCGTTCCCGGCGTCAACTTGGGTTGACAACCGGAGTGTGTCAATGTAAGTTGACACCCATGACTGAAGCCACCGACCTGGCCGCGGCCGCCGGAGCCGGCGACCCCGCCGTGGGGTTGCGGGCCGTGGCGGCGCTGCGGCGCCTGATGGAGAGCCTGGAGAGCGCGCAGGTGCGCAACGCGCGCGCCCGGGGCTGGGCCTGGCAGCAGATCGCCGACTCCCTCGGCGTCAGCAGGCAGGCCGTCCACAAGAAGCACGGAAAGGAGATCGGGTGATGTTCGATCGACCCGACGCGGTCATGAAGCGGGCCATCCACGGGTCCGTCATCGCCGCGCGGCTGGAGGGCGCCGCCGAGGTCGGGGAGGAACACCTCGCGCTGGCGCTGTTCGCCGACCCCGCCTCCGGGGTCCGCCGCTTCGCCGACCTGGACGCCGAGACCCTGCGCGACGCCTTCGCCCGCGCCCGCCGCCGCGGCGGGATCAGCGACGTCGACGCCGCCGCCCTGCGCGACCTGGGCATCGACGTCGACGAGATCGTCTCGGCAACCGAGGCCGGACTGGGCGCCGGCGCGCTGGGCCACCGCCGACCCAAACGCAACCCGGGCTTCTCCCAGGCCGCCAAACGGGTCCTCATGCGCTCGATGCGCGAGGTCGGCAAGGATCGCGGCGACGGCGCCAGGTGCATGCTGCTGGGACTGCTGCACCCCGGCGGGTTCGCCGCCGGGGTGTTCGAGAGCCTCGGGGTGCGCTACGACGAGGTCGCCGGGCACGCCTAGGCGATGAGGTGGACGTCGCCGAACTCGTGCCACAGGTACCGTTCGGCGACGGCCTCGGCATAGGAGCGGGCCAGCAGGTCCTCCCCGCAGATCGCCCGCAGCATCCACAGATGCGTCGAGCGCGGCTCGTGCAGCCCCGTCAGCAGCCCGTCCACCAGCCGCACCCCCAGCTCAGGAGTCACGATGTGGCCGGTGAAACCGCTCGCCTCACGCGCCCGGCCCTCGGCGTCGGCGGCGCTCTCCAGGGCCCGGACGGCGGTGGTGCCCACCGCGATCACCCGCCCACCGGCCGCCCGCGTGTCGTTGACGCGCCCGGCGGTGACCGCCGGGACGCTGAACCACTCGGCGTAGGGCGGCTCGTCCTTCTCCAGCGAGGCCACTCCCGTGTGGAGGGTGACCGGCGCGAACGCCACCCCCTTGGCCACCAGCCGCGTCACCAGCGCCTCGGAGAACGGCCGGCCCGCGCTCGGCATCTCCGCGCTGCCCGGATCCACCCCGAAGACCGTCTGATACGCCGACAGCGGCCAGTCGCGCTCCACATAGCCGTAGCGGATCGGCTTGCCGTGCGCCCGCAGGTAACCGATCACCTCGGCGTCCAGCCGCGCCCGCCACAACCGCGGCGTATGCCGGTCCACCAGCCGCAGCGTCGCCCCACCCGGCAGCGGCAGCCACTCACCCGGCAGCCCGCCCCCATAGGGGACGGTGGCGTGGCCGCGCGGCTCGCGCAGCTCCACCAGCCAGTCACCGCCGTCCAGGCGCCCGCTGAAATGGATCGCCAGGCGCTCGGTGCGCACCGCCGCCGGAAGCGTCCCGGAGGTGTTCACCACCAGCAGGTCCCCGGGCCGCAACAGGTCCGGCAGCGCGGTGAACGCGTGATGGGAGACCCGGCCGCTCGCCTTCCCGGTGACCAGCATCCGCACGCCGTCGCGCGAGAGACCGCGCGCCTCCGGCGGCTCATGGGCCTCCAGCTCCGGCGGGAGCGTGGTGAACTCCTCCAGCGTCGCCGTCACGTGGCCACCTCCAGCTCACTCGCCTGGTAGCGGCCGCTGGCCGGACGGCGCTCGACGAGCTCGGCCAGCCGCGCGGCCACCCCGTCGGGCTCCGGCGCCTCCAGCGCCTCCACCCCGACCGCCTCGGCGAGCATCTCCGTGCGCATCTCGCCCGGATCCACCCACCACACCGCCACCCGAGGCTCCTCGGCGGCCAGCACGTGCGAGACCTGCTCCAGCGCCGCCTTCGTCGCGCCGTAGCCGCCCCAGCCCTCATAGGCCTCCACCGCCGCGTCGGAGGTGATGTTCAGGACCGCCCCGCCCCGCTCCCGCAGCGACGGCAGCGCGTCCTGCGCCAGCGCCACCGGGGCCACCACGTTGGTGGCGAACAGGTCGGTGAGCACCCTGAGCGGATAGTCGGCCAGCCGGGGGAGAGGCGCGGCGCCCAGCCCCGAGGCGTTATTGACCAGCAGGTCCAGGCCGCCCTCGTCGGCGGCGATGGCCGCCAGGCGCGCGCGGTGCCACGGGTCGGCGACGTCCCCGGCCAGGACCACGGCGTCCAGGCCCACCGCCGCCTCGCGTATGGCCTCCTCGCCGCGCGCGGTCAGGATGAGCCGCCAGCCGCGCGCCGACAGCGCGGTGGCCAGCGCCCGCCCGAGGCCGCGGGACGCGCCGGTGATCAGTGCGATCTTCTTCGTCTGCATACCCCGACGCTATGGCGACAGTGGACGCCCGGCGTCGGGCGGCGGACCGGGAACCGACCGGGACTTTGGTCCTAGGACCGTCCATGAGCTGCGGATATGTCCACTAAGGCGGTTTTGTCGGCCTAGGGTGATATGTTCCGATCGTTTCCGGGATCGACACACCAGGAGTGCCGATGAGCACCTTCACCAGGCTCGCCGCCAGGCTCACCGTGCTGGCGCTCGCCGTGCCCTCGGCGGTGTTCGCGATCGCCGCACCGGCCTACGCGGCGTCCTGGACGGTGTCCTCCGACCCCAGCCCGGCCTCGATCGACTGCGACCACCTCTACTCCAGCTTCTACATCGGATCCCTCCGGCTGCAGAACGACGCCTCGGGCAACGCCACGCCGAAGAACACCACCCTCGCCAAGCGCGGCACACCCGGGCCGCCCGACTACTGGGCCACCGACATGGCCATCGGCCCCGACCCCGACACCGGCGCGATCACCGCCTTCTACTCCAGCTACACCACCGCCAACCTCACCCTCTACAAGCAGGTCACCGGCACCACCACCGTCACCGACACCATCTACAACGGGCAGACGCGCACGCTGCCGTCGGGCACCAACTGGGGCGGACTGACCATGGACGCCAAGAGCGGCCTGCTCTACGGCTTCCAGAACGGCGGCGTGCCCAAGATCTTCCAGCTCGACCTCAAGACCGGCACCTCCAAGGTCTGGACGCGCGGCACGAACCTGACCTCGGTCCCGGCCAACGACCCCGTCTTCGCCGGCGGCACGATGGTGCCCGACGGGTTCGTCGACCGCGACGGCGGTGTCTACTACGGACTCAGCTACGGCGGCCTGACCTACATCTACCGCCTCGACCCGGCCACCGGCACCACCCAGCAGGCCGTGAAGGTCACCGGCCCGGGCTCCTCCAACGGCTTCGACAACTACGGCATGGCCTACCTCAACGGCTACATCTACCTCGGCTACTACGCCGGGAGCCTCTACCGCGTCGACCCCAAGACCGGCGCCTCCACCCTGGTCCCCGGCGGCGCGGTCTCCGACACCGCCAACCAGGTCGGCAGCGTCGACCCCAACCCCATGGGCTCCTGGAAGATCACCGACCTGGCCGGCTGCTCCACCTCCCGGAACCTGCTGGACAAGCTGGAGGTCACCAAGACCGTCAGCCCCGCCAACGCCAAGCCCGGCGACAAGGTGAGCTACCGCATCGAGATCGCCAACACCGGCACCACCGCCGCCACCGGCGTCTCGCTCACCGACGACCTCTCCGGCGTCATCGACGACGCCACCTACGGAGCCGACGCCAAGTCCACCGTCGACGGCGCCAACACCACCACCCAGCCCTCCTACACCGCTCCGAGACTGACCTGGACCGGCGACATCGCCGCCGGCAAGACCGTCGTCGTCACCTACACCGCCACCGTGAAGAACCCGCCCACCGGCGACTCCTCCCTCAAGAACACCGTCACCGTCCCCGGCAGCAACTGCGCCTCCGGCAGCACCGACCCCGACTGCGCCACCACCGTCCCCATCGCCTGGCTCAAGGTCAAGAAGACCGCCTCGCCCGCGCAGCCCCTGCCCGGCCAGAAGGTCACCTACACCGTCACCGTCACCAACCCCGGAACCGGCGCCTACACCGGCGCCTCGGTGACCGACGACCTCACCGGCGTCCTCGACGACGCCACCTACAACGCCGACGCCACCGCCTCATCCGGCTCGGTCGGCTACGGCGCGCGCAAGGTCACCTGGACCGGAACCGTGGCCGCCGGAGCCACCGTCACCATCACCTACAGCGTCACCGTCGGCAACCCACCCGGCGGCGACAAGGTCCTGCGCAACGCCGTCACCGGCGGCTCCAACTGCCCCGCCGGATCCACCGACCCCGACTGCGCCACCGTCACCCCCGTGACCGGCCTCATCGTCAAGAAGACCGTCACCCCCGAGACCGCCCGCCCCGGCGACGTCATCACCTACCTCATCACCGTCGAGAACGTCGGCGCCACCGCCGCCAACGCCGACATCACCGACGACCTCACCGGCGTCATCGACGACGCGACCTACGGCAACGACGCCGTGTCCACCATCGACGAGGTCCGCACCACCACCCAGCCGGCCTACACCGCGCCCAAACTCACCTGGAAGGGCAGCGTCCCCGGCGGCAAAAAGGTCGTCATCGCCTACACCGTCGAGGTCAAGAACCCCGCCACCGGCGACAAGTCCATGAAGAACAAGGTCACCGGCGGCTCCAACTGCGCCACCGGCTCCACCGACCCCAACTGCGGCACCACCACCCCCGTCGTCGTCTACACCGTCAAGAAGACCGCCTCACCCGCCGTGGCCTCACCCGGCCAGAAGGTCACCTACACCGTCACGGTCACCAGTACCGGCAACGGCGTCTACAAGGGCGCCACCTTCACCGACGACCTCACCGGCGTCCTCGAAGACGCCACCTGGGACGGCCTGGTCACCCAGACCACCGGCACCACCACCTACACCTCCCCGAAACTGACCTGGACCGGCGACATCCAGCCCGGCACACCCGTCACCATCACCTACTCCGTCACCGTCGCCAACCCGCCCACCGGCGACAAACGCCTCACCAACGTCGTCACCGGTGGCTCCAACTGCCCGGCCGGATCCACCAACGCCGACTGCAAGACCACCACCCCCATCAAGGCCATCAAGGTCACCAAGACCGCCAAACCACCGTTCCCGAAGCTCAATGAGACCGTCACCTTCACCGTCGTCGTGGAGAACATCGGCACCGTCGCCTACAACAACGCCACCTTCAGCGACGACCTCACCGACGTCCTCGACGACGCCTACTGGAGCGGCGTCTCGGCCGACACCGGCAGCGCCGTCCGCAACGGCAACACCCTCACCTGGACCGGGAACCTCCCCATCGGCGGCAAGGCCACCGTCCTCTACTACGTCACCGCCCACTTCCAGGGCAACGGCACCATCAAGAACACCGTCACCTCACCCGACTCCAACTGCCCGCCCGGATCCACCGACCCCAACTGCAACACCATCACCCCGCCACCGGGCCTGCGCATCACCAAGACCGCCTCCCCGGCCACCGCCCGCCCCGGCGACACCGTCACCTACACCCTCACCGTCCAGAACACCTCCGGCCGCGTCTACAACAACGCCACCGCCACCGACGACCTCACCGGCGTCCTCGACGACGCCACCTGGGGCTCGGTCACCGCCTCCACCGGCACCGCCACCTTCACCACCCCGAAACTCACCTGGACCGGCAACCTCGCCGTCAACGCCAGCGCGACCATCACCTACACCGTCACCGTCAAACGCCCACAGGCCGGCGACAAGCAGCTCAAGAACACCGTCACCGGACCCGCCGACTCCAACTGCCCCACCGGCAACACCGACCCGGTCTGCAAGACCACCACCCCCGTCGCCACCATCACCGTCGCCAAGACCTCCCGGCCCGCCACCGCCAAACCCGGCGACACCGTGACCTACACCGTCACCGTCACCAACACCGGACTCGCCGACTACATGGACGCGTCCTTCGCCGACGACCTCTCCGGCGTCCTCGACGACGCCACCTTCGGCACCGTCTCCTCCGACTCCGGCAGCGCGATGCGCGTGGGCAACCGGCTCACCTGGACCGGCAACGTCGCCAAGGGCGCCACCGCGACCATCACCTACACCGTCACCGTCAACAACCCGCCCGGCGGCGACAAGCTGCTCAAGAACACCGTCACCACCCCCGACGGCTGCACCGCCAACTGCTCCACCGAGACCCCCGTGGCCACCCTGGAGATCACCAAGACCGCCGCGCCCGCCTCGGCCAAGCCCGGCGAGAAGGTCACCTACACCGTCACCGTGAAGAACACCGGCACCGGTGTCTACACGGGTGCGACCTTCACCGACGACCTCACCGGCGTCATCGACGACGCCACCTACAACGCCGACGCCGCCGCGTCCTCCGGCACGACCACCTACACCGCGCCCAAGCTCAAGTGGACCGGCGATGTGACGGCAGGGGCGACGGTCACCGTCACCTACTCCGTCACCGTCAGCAAGCCGCCCACCGGTGACCTCACGCTCAAGAACGCCATCACCGAGTGCCCCACGTGCGGCACCGAGACGCCCGTGGCGAAACTGGAGATCACCAAGACCGTCTCGCCCTCACCCGCCAGGCCCGGCGACAAGGTCACCTACACCGTGACGGTGAAGAACACCGGCACCGGGCCCTACGCCGGGGCGACCTTCACCGACGACCTCACCGGCGTCCTCGATGACGCCGCCTACAACGCCGACGCCGCCGCGAGCTCCGGGACCACGTCCTACACCGCGCCGAAGCTGACGTGGACCGGCGACGTGGCGGCAGGGGCGACGGTCACCGTCACCTACTCCGTCACCGTCGGCTCGCCCCCGGCCGGGGACAAGGTGCTCAAGAACGCCGTCACCGCCCCCGACGGCTGCACCGGCGACTGCGGCACCGAGACGCCCGTGGCCACCTACACCGTGGCCAAGACCGCCTCGCCGGCCGAGGCCGGTCCCGGCGACACCGTCACCTACACCGTCACGGTCACCAACAACAGCCGGGCCGACTACACCGGCGCCTCCTTCAGCGACGACCTGTCCGGCGTCATCGACGACGCGGCCTGGGGCTCGGTGAGCGCCTCGTCCGGGACCGCGTCATACACGCCGACCACCCTGACCTGGACCGGCGACGTCCGCAAGGGCCGCACCGTCACCGTGACCTACACCGTCACCGTCAACAAGCCGCCCACCGGCGACAAGGTCCTCAAGAACAAGCTCACCGGCGGCACCAACTGCCCCGCCGGGTCCACCGACCCCGACTGCGCCACCGAGACCAAGCTGCGGCTGCTCCAGGTGAAGAAGACCGTCAGCCCGGCCGCGCCCAAGAAGGGCGAGACGGTCACCTACACCATCACCGTGCGGAACACCGGCACCGCCGACTACCCCGGCGCCTCGGTGAGCGATGACCTCTCGGCCGTCCTCGACGACGCCACCTGGGTGTCGGTGACCGCCGACGTGGGCACGGCCCTGCGCAGTGGGAACACGCTCACCTGGACCGGTGACCTGGCCGTGGGGGAGAGCGCGACCATCGTCTACAAGGTCACCGTCACCAACGCCGGTGACAAGATCCTGCGCAACGCCGTCAGCGGCGAGGACTCCAACTGCCCCGCCGGGTCCACCGACCCCGACTGCTCCACCGTCACGCCCACGCCGAACCTGACGATCACCAAGACCGCCTCGGCCACCACCGCCAAGCCCGGCGAGACGATCACCTACACCCTGACCGTGCGCAACACCGGCGCCGCGGCCTACACCGGCGCCACCGTGCGCGACGACCTGTCCGGTGTCATCGACGACGCCACCTGGGGCTCGGTCACCGCCACCTCCGGCACGGCCGCCTACAGCGCGCCGACGCTGTCCTGGAGCGGCGACGTGGCCGCCGGGGCCTCGGTCACCATCACCTACACCGTCACGGTCAACAAGCCCCCGGGTGGGGACAAGCAGTTGAAGAACGCCGTCACCGGCACCGCCGACTCCAACTGCCCGGCCGGATCGAGTGACCCGAACTGCTCCACCACCACTCCCGTGGCCACCTACACCGTGGCCAAGACCGCCTCGCCGGCCTCGGCCAAGCCCGGCGAGACGGTCACCTACACCGTCACCGTCACCAACGACGGCCAGGCCGACTACACCGGCGCCTCCTTCACCGACGACCTCTCCGGCGTCGTCGACGACGCGACCTGGGGCTCGGTGACCGCCTCGTCGGGCGTCGCGACCTATACGCCGACGACCCTGTCCTGGAACGGGAACCTGGCCAAGGGCGCCACCGCCACGATCACCTACACCGTCACGGTGAACACCCCGCCCGCCGGGGACAAGTCCCTCAAGAACGCCGTGACCGGCACCGACGGGTCCACCTGTGAGGGCGACTGCACCACCGTCACGCCCGTTGCCGCGCTGACCTACGCCAAGACGGCCTCGACCGCCAACGCCAAGCCCGGCGACAAGGTCACCTACACCGTGACCGTCACCAACTCCGGCACCGGCGTCTACAAGGGAGCCACCGTCACCGACGACCTCACCGGGGTCATCGACGACGCCACCTACAACGACGACGCGGCCGCCACGTCCGGCACCGTCGCCTACACCGCGCCCCGCCTGACCTGGAGCGGCGACGTGGCCGCGGGCGCCACGGTGACCATCACCTACTCGGTCACCGTCAACAAGCCGCCCACGGGCGACCTGACACTCAAGAACGCCATCACCGAGTGCCCCACGTGCGGCACCGAGACCCTCGTCGGGCGCCTCGCGATCGCCAAGACCGCCTCCCCGGCCTCGGCCAAGCCCGGTGACACCGTCACCTACACGATCACCGTGGAGAACACCGGCACCGGCCCCTACCCGGGCGCCTCGGTCAGCGACGACCTGTCCGGCGTCCTCGACGACGCCGCCTGGGGCGCGGTCAGCGCCGACACCGGCACCGCGACCTTCACCTCGCCCACACTGACCTGGACCGGCGACCTCAACGCCGGGCAGAAGGCCACCATCACCTACACCGTCACGGTCGGCAAACCGCCGGGCGGGGACAAGAAACTGAAGAACACCGTCACCGGGCCCGACGGCTCGCAGTGCACCGGATCCTGCTCCACCGAGACGCCCGTGGCCACCTACCGGCTCAAGAAGACCGCGACACCCGCCACGGCCAAGCCCGGCGAGACGGTCACCTACACCGTGCGGGTGATCAACGACGGCGAGGCCGAGTACAAGGGAGCGTCCTTCACCGACGACCTCTCCGGCGTCCTCGATGACGCGACCTGGGGCTCGGTGACCGCCTCCAAGGGCACCGCTACCTTCGCCTCGCCGACCCTGTCCTGGACCGGCGACCTCGCCAAGGGCGAGGAGGCCACGATCACCTACACGGTCACCGTGAACACCCCGCCCGCCGGGGACAAGAAGCTGACCAACGCCGTCACCGGCACCGACGGGTCCACCTGCGAGGGCGACTGCACCACCGTGACACCGGTGGCCGCGCTGACCATCGCCAAGACCGCCTCGCCCGCCTCGGCCAAGCCCGGCGACACCGTCACCTACACGGTCACCGTCACCAACTCCGGCACCGGCGTCTATCGGGGCGGGACGTTCACCGACGACCTCACCGGTGTCGTCGACGACGCCACGTACAACAACGACGCCTCGGCCACCTCCGGGTCGGTGTCCTACACCGCGCCGAAGCTCACCTGGACCGGCGACGTGGCCGCCGGCGGCACGGTCACCGTCACCTACACCGTCACCGTCAGCAAGCCGCCGACCGGCGACCTCACGCTCAAGAACGCCATCGCCGAGTGCCCCGACTGCGGCACGGTCACCCCGATCGCCAAGCTCACCATCAAGAAGACCGCGTCCCCGGCCGAGGTCAAGCCCGGCGGGAAGGTCACCTACACCGTCACCGTCACCAACGAGGGCGAGGCGGCCTACCCCGGCGCCTCGGTCACCGACGACCTGACCGGCGTCCTCGACGACGCCGCCTACAACAACGACGCGACGGCCACCTCCGGCACCGTCACCTACAGCGCGCCCAAGCTGACGTGGACCGGTGACGTGGCCGCCAAGGGCACGGTCACCCTGACCTACTCGGTCACCGTGAACACCCCGCCCGCCGGGGACAAGAAGCTCACCAACGCCGTCACCGGGCCCGACGGGTCCACCTGCGACGGCGACTGCACCACGGTCACCCCGGTGGCCTCCTACAGCCTGCGCAAGACCGCGTCCCCGGCCACGGCCAAGCCCGGCGAGACGGTCACCTACACCGTCACCGTCACCAACACCGGCGCCACCGAGTACAAGGGAGCGTCCTTCAGCGACGACCTGTCCGGCGTCCTCGACGACGCCACCTGGGGCTCGGTGAGCGCGTCGGCCGGCACCGCCACGCGCACCGGGAACACCCTGTCGTGGAGCGGCGACCTCCCGGTCGGCGGCACCGCCACGGTGACCTACACCGTCACCGTCAACACACCGCCCACCGGCGACAAGAAACTGGGCAACGCGGTGACCGGTACCGACGGATCCACCTGCGAGGGCGACTGCACGACGGTGACGCCCATCGCGGTCCTGGCGGTGAAGAAGACCGCCACGCCCGCCTCGGCCCTGCCCGGCGGCAAGGTCACCTACACCGTCACGGTCACCAACACCGGCACCGGCCTCTACCGGGGCGGCACCTTCACCGACGACCTCTCCGGCGTCATCGACGACGCCACCTACAACACCGACGCCACCGCGTCCTCGGGCACCGTGTCCTACACCGCGCCCAGGCTCACGTGGACCGGTGACGTGGCGGCCGGTGCGACGGTCACCGTGACCTACTCCGTCACCGTCGGCTCACCACCGGCCGGGGACAAGAACCTGATCAACGCGGTCACCGGCGGCGGCAACTGCCCGGCCGGGTCCAGCGACCCCGACTGCTCGACGGTGGTCCCGCTGGGGAACCTGGTGATCGCCAAGACCGCCGCCCCGGCCTCGGCCAAGCCCGGCGAGACCGTCACCTACACCGTCACCGTCACCAACAACGGGCGCGGGCCGGTCAACAACGCCTCCTTCACCGACGACCTGACCGGCGTCCTCGATGACGCCGTCTACAACAACGACGCCTCGGCGAGCTCGGGCACCGCGTCCTACGCCTCCCCGAAGCTCACCTGGAGCGGCATCGTCGAGGCCGGGGCCACCGTGACGGTCACCTACACCGTCACCGTGAACAGGCCCCCGGGCGGGGACAAGAAGCTGAAGAACGCCGTCACCGGCGAGGGCACCAACTGCGCCACCGCCTGCGAGACCGAGACGCCGATCGCCACCTACACGATCACCAAGACGGCCCGGCCCGCCACGGTCAAGCCGGGGGAGACCGTCACCTACACCGTCACCGTCACCAACGACGGGCAGGCCGACTACCCCGGCGCCACCTTCACCGACGACCTGACCGGCGTCATCGACGACGCCACCTACAACAACGACGCCACCGCCTCCACCGGCACCGCGGTCTACACCGCGCCCCGCCTGACCTGGACGGGCAACCTCGCCAAGGGCGCCACGGTCACCGTCACCTACACCGCCACGGTCAACGACCCGCCCGGCGGCGACAAGAAGCTGACCAACGCCATCACCGAGTGCCCCTCGTGCGGCACGGAGACACCGGTGGCGATCCTGACCATCACCAAGACCGCCTCCCCGGCCTCGGCCAGGCCCGGCGACAAGGTCACCTACACCGTGACGGTGTCCAACACCGGCACCGGCGCCTACAAGGGAGCCACGTTCACCGACGACCTCACCGGCGTCATCGACGACGCCACCTACAACAAGGACGCGGCCGCCACCGGCGGCAGCGTCTCCTACACCGCGCCCAAGCTGACGTGGACCGGTGACGTCGCGGCGGGCAAGACGGTCACCGTCACCTACACCGTCACCGTCAACAAGCCCCCGACGGGCGACCTGACACTCAAGAACGCCATCACCGAATGCCCATCGTGCGGCACCGAGACGCCCGTGGCGAAACTGGAGATCCGCAAGACCTCCGCACCCGCCTCGGCCAAGCCCGGCGAGACCGTCACCTACACGATCACCGTCCGCAACACCGGAACCGGCCCATACCCGGGCGCCTCGGTGAGCGACGACCTGTCCGGTGTCATCGACGACGCCGCCTACAACGCCGACGCCACCGCGAGCTCGGGCACCGTCACCTACACCGCGCCCAAGCTGACGTGGACCGGTGACGTGACCGCCGGGCAGACCGTCACGATCACCTACACCGTGACCGTCGGGCGCCCGCCCGCCGGCGACAAGCGCCTCAAGAACGCGGTGACCGGGCCGGACGGATCCACGTGCCCGCCGGGCTCGGCCGACCCCGGCTGCTCCACGATCACCCCGCTCGCCGCGCTCAAGGCGTCCAAGAAGGCCGACAAGACCGACGCCTCCCCGGGCGAGAAGGTCACCTACACCCTCACCGTGGAGAACACCGGCCGCGCCGCCTACACCGGCGCCTCGCTCACCGACGACCTGAGCGACGTCCTCGACGACGCGACCTGGAACGACGACGCCACCGCCGACAAGGGCACCGTGGCCTTCACCCCGCCCACCCTGACGTGGTCGGGCGACCTGGCCGCCGGTGAGAAGGCGACCATCACCTACACCGTCACCGTCACCAACGCCGGTGACCGCCGCATGAGCAACGTGATCGTGGTCCCCGACTCCAACTGCGCCACCGGATCGGCCGACCCCGACTGCGACGTCGTCCTGCCCTCGCCGAACCTGAAGATCTACAAGTCCGCCACGCCCGGACCCGTCTCACCCGGCGACGTCGTCCGCTACACCGTGCTGGTGGTCAACACCGGCGACGGCGCCTACCGCGACGCCCGCGTCTCCGACGACCTCACCGGCGTCCTCGACGACGCCGACTACAACAACGACGCCACCGCCACCACCGGATCGGCGGCCTGGCAGCCCCCGAACCTGGTGTGGACCGGCACCGTCCCCGGCAAGACCACCGTGACCATCCGCTACTCGGTCACCGTCAAGAAGACCGGGCTGGGCGACCACGGGCTCCACAACCAGATCCAGCGCCCCGACGACGCCATCTGCCCCAAGCCCATGCCCGCCGGCACCGCCCGCCTCGCCGAGGCCGTCATCGACCCCAACTGCTCCACCGACACACCCGTCCGCGCCTTCACCCTGACCAAGAGGGCCGAGCCGGGCACCGTCAAGACCGGGCAGAAGGTCACCTACACCGTCACCGTGACCAACACCGGCAAGGGCGGCTACGACTCCCTCGCCTTCACCGACGACCTGACCAGGGTGCTGGAGCGCGCCCGCTACAACGGCGACGCCACGGCCACCGCCGGAACCGTCACCGTCACCGGCGCCCGCCTCACCTGGCGCGGCCCGCTGCCCGTCGCGGCGACGGTCACCGTGACCTACTCGGTCACCGCGACCGCCGCCGGGAAACTCGTCAACGCCGTCACCACCACCACACCCGGCGGGAACTGCGCCTCACCCGGCGAGCCCGGCTGCTCGGCCACCACGACCGTGACCCCGCCGCTGCCGGTGACCGGCCCCGGCATCGCCGGATGGCTCATGGCCGCCGGCGCGCTCATCGCCCTCGGCTTCGCCCTGCGCCGGGTGCGGCGCGAGACGTAGCCACGGCGGGCACCACCCCGGGGCCGGGGTGGTGCCCGTTCGAACACGAGGCCTCCGGTGGGCCGCCGTCGCACCCGGATCCCCGGCCCGGCACGCCGTCGCCGAGCGGCCGCCGAAGCGCCGCACGTGGGGGAGCGTGGAGAGCCGGTCCCTTCGCCTTCCGGGAGCGGTGATCGACGGCTTGGGCCTCACCGGGACTCCCGGCATCGGGCGGGCCGCGGCGGCACGCGTATCGCCACGCCGACTCCCAGGCCGGCGCGTGCGAGTCACCGACGGCGAACGCGATCTGAGCGCGGCGCCGGCCCGCGATGGTCCCACCGGGATCCGCCGCCCGCCCGGGCACGATCCGTCCCCGGCCTAAGCTGATCGGGTGACCGACCACCGCGACGAGATCCTGCGCGCCGTGAGCGCCGCCGTGCTCGCGGTGACCCGGCACCAGTCGGTGCGCGAGGTCCTCCAGGTCATCGTCCGCTCCGCGCGGGAACTGCTCGGTGCGCGCTACGGCGCCCTCGGGGTCCCCGACGACGACGGCGCCTTCGCCGAGTTCGTCGCCGACGGCATCTCCGACGAGGAATGGGACCGCATCGGCAAGCTCCCGCGCCAGCACGGGATGCTCGGCGCGATGCTGCGCGAGGGGGCACCGGTGCGCCTCGGCGACATCCGCGCCGACCCGCGCTTCGGGTGGTGGCCCAAGACCCATCCGGTGATGGCCGGGTTCCTCGGCGTGCCCATCCGCGACGGCGCCTCCATCCTCGGCATCATCTTCCTGGCCAACAAGACCGTCTCCGATGACACCGCCTCCCCGGGCGGTTTCACCGAGGACGACCAGGCGCTCCTGGGCCTGTTCGCCGCCCACGCCGCCATCGCCATCACCAACGCCCGCCTCTACGAGAGCGCCGAGCAGCTGTCGGCGCTGCGCGAACGCGCCCGCCTCGCCCGCGACCTCCACGACGCCGTCGCCCAGAAGCTGTTCTCCCTGCGGCTCACCGCCCACGCCGCCGGAGCCCTCATCGACGGCGACCCCGCCATGGCCAGACAGCGCATCACCGAGGTCGCCGACCTCGCCGGGCAGGCCCTCGGCGAGCTGCGCGGCGTCATCGGCGAGATCGCGCCCCCCGACCTGGCCGCCGACGGCCTCGTCGTCACCCTCCTCAAAGAGGTGCGGCTGCTGGACCGCCTGCACGCCGCCGAGGTCCGCGTCCACGCCGGAGTCGGCGCCTCCGGACTGCCCGCCGCGGCCGAGACCGTCGTCCTGCGCATCGCCCAGGAGGCCCTCCACAACGCGCTGCGGCACTCCGGCGCCACCCGCGTCGACCTGACCATGGACGCCGAGGACGGCGCGTTCCTGCTGCGCGTCGCCGACGACGGGCGCGGCTTCGACACCCGCGCCGACGCCACCCACGGCCTGGGCCTGCAGTCGATGTCGGTGCGCGCCACCGAACTCGGCGGGCGCCTCGACGTCCGCACCGCCCCCGGCGGGGGCACCGTGATCACCCTGGCGGTGCCGCGTGACTGACGTGATCCGCGTCGTCATCGCCGACGACCACCCCGTCGTCCGGCAGGGCCTGCGCACCTTCCTCGACCTCCACGACGACATCACCGTCGTCGGCGAGGCCGGGGACGGCGCCGAGGCACTCGCCGTCGTCGCCGCGACCACCCCCGACGTGCTGCTCCTCGACCACCGCATGCCCGTCCTGGACGGACCCGGCGTCCTGGCCGCGCTCACCGGACCCCGCCCGCGCGCGCTGGTGCTCACCTCCGTCACCGACCCCCGCGAGGTCGGCCCCGCCATCGCCGCCGGTGCCGCCGGATTCCTCTACAAGGACGCCGCGCCCGACGCCCTCGTCGCCGCCATCCGCGCCGTCCACAACGGCCAGACACTGCTCGCCCCCGAAGCCCTGGCCGCGATGACCGCCGCGCCCGCCCGCGACGTCCCGCAGCTCACCCCGAGGGAGCGGCAGGTGCTGGCGCTGATCGCCTCCGGCCGCTCCAACCGCGAGATCGCCCGCGAACTCGTGGTGGCCGAGAAGACCGTCAAGACGCACGTGTCCAACGTGCTGTTCAAGCTCGGCGTCGCCGACCGGACCCAGGCCGCGCTCTACGCCGTCCGGCACGGCCTCGCCGCGGGACCGGGACCCTGAGGTCCCGGTCCGTTACGGCGTGGTCGGCGACAGCGGCGTGACCGGCCGTTCACCCTCGGACTCGTCCTCATCCTCGTCGATCGGATCGGCGTCGGCGAGCACGTCGTCGGGGATGGCGTCGGCCATCTTCTTCAGCACGATCACGGCCGCCCCGGCGGCGACGACGGCCAGTACCGCCGCTCCGCCGATGACCGCGAGCACCTTGCGGACCATGCGGCAACACTCCTCGGCTTGGCGTGCGCCGGGCCGGTCGGGGGAGGCCCGGCTCTCCCCATCACCGTAACCCGTTTCACGCGACGCCGGGCGCACGCGGCGCGTAACGTGCGGGGGAGACAGCGGGCAAGAACGGCGAAGGGCGAAGGGCATGACCGAAGTGGACGCCATCATCCTCGGCATGGGCGTCGGCGGCGAGGAGATCGCCGAACGGCTCGCCGACGCGGGCCTGCGCGTCCTGGGCGTCGACGGAGGCCTCGTCGGGGGCGAATGCCCCTACTGGGGCTGTATCCCCAGCAAGATGATGATCCGCGCGGCCAACCTCATCGCCGACGCGCGCCGCCTGGAGGGCATCGGCGGGTTCGTGCAGGTGACCCCCGACTGGGCGCCCGTGGCGTCCCGGATCCGCAGCGAGGCCACCGACGACTGGGACGACAAGGTCGCCGTGGAACGCTTCACCGGCAAGGGCGGCACGTTCGTGCGCGGACGCGGGAAACTCGCCGGCCCCGGGCGTGTCGAGGTCGACGGCGTGACCTACACCGCCACGCGCGCGGTCGTCGTCGCCACCGGCGGCGCCCCCGTCATCCCCCCGATCGAGGGCCTGGCCGGGACTCCCTACTGGACCAACCGCGAGGCCATCGCCACCGAGACGGCCCCCTCCTCCCTCATCGTCCTGGGCGGCGGCGCCATCGGCGTCGAGCTCGGGCAGGTCTTCGCGCGCTTCGGCACCGCCGTCACCATCGTCGAGGGCGCCGGGCGGTTGCTGCCCGCCGAGGAGCCCGAGGCCTCCGAGATCGTCCACCAGGCCCTCGCCGAGGACGACATCCGCATCCGCGTCGGCGCCAGGGCCGTCAAGGTCGCCCACGACGGCCAGAACTTCACCCTCACCCTCGACGACGGCACCACCGAGACCGCCGAGAAACTCCTCGTCGCCGTCGGCCGCAAGGCCCAGATGGCCGACCTCGGGCTGGAGACCGTCGGCATCGACCCGTCCGGCCACGCCATCCCCGTCGACGGGCACATGCGCGCCGGTGACAAGCTCTGGGCCGTCGGCGACGTCACCGGGCACGGGCAGTTCACCCACGTGGCGATGTACCAGGCCGCCGTCACCGTCCGCGACATCCTCGGCGAGCCCGGACCGCCCACCGACTACCGCGCCCTGCCCCGCGTCACCTTCACCGACCCCGAGGTCGGCGCCGTCGGCATGACCGAGCAGCAGGCCCGCGACGCCGGGCTGTCCGTCCACGTCGGCATCACCCAGATCCCCACCTCGGCGCGCGGCTGGATCTACGGCGACGGCAACGAGGGCATCGTCAAACTCGTCATCGACACCGACCGCGACCTCCTCGTCGGCGCCACCGTCGCCGCCCCCTCCGGCGGCGAGACGATGGGCGCGCTCGCCGTGGCCGTCTACGCCGAGGTGAAGGTGACCAGCATGCGCAACATGATGTACGCCTACCCGACCTTCTACCGCGCCATCGAGGACGCCCTCCGCCACATCACGTGACGTGGGATACCGTGTCGGCGTGCTCGTGACGTGGACGCGGTACGACGAGGCGCCCGCTCTGGTGGACCCGGGCGCGCGGCCCGGGTTCATCGCGCGCGCCGGAGGTTTCGAGCGCGGGCGCCCCGGGGCCGCGCACGTCCTGGAGTTCTGGAGCGACCGCTTCGCCTACCACGACGCCGGGCCCGTCGACGCCTCCGCCCGCACCTTCATCACCCGCCGCGAGCTGTCCGGCGGCTTCCAGCCGCGCATGACCGGCGTCGGGCTCCTGCGCCTGACCCACGTCCGCGTCCCCGGCGGGCGCTTCGGCGAGGTCATCGACCGCGCCAACCGCCGCTGGGAACCGGCGCTGGCGGTGGCCTCGGGCATGCTCGGCGGATTCCTCGCCGAGGAGGGCAACAGCGAGGTCCTCGTACTGTCCTGCTGGCGCACCTTCGACGACCACGAGCGCTACCGCGCCGAGATCGCCGCGCGAGCCGGTGAGCCGCCGCCCACGCCGGGCGAGCAGGTGCTGGTCGACGTGGTCCCGGAGTGGGGCCGCTAGAGCAGGCGCCGCACCACCGCGGCATGAGCCCGCGCCGCCTGCTTCAGCAGCCACGGCCCCACGAAGAGCATCACCAGCGCCGGCGAGGTGTGCACCGCGAACGCGCCCAGCCGCGTCGGGCCGCCCCACGTGCCGTGCGCGAGATCGGCGTCCCAGAACACCACCGGGTACGAGACCCAGTACGGCCACAGCAGACACAGATACCCGAAGAACACGCCGAACGGAACCGCCAGCGCCAGATTCGCCAGCCCGTACAGCGCCGGACGCGGCCTCACCCCCGGAACCGCGCCGATCCACCGCGCCCGCGCGAGTTCGAGCCGGACACCCCAGCCGAACAGCAGCGGAATCAGCAGCACCGGCGCGAGCACCGCGCCGGTGAGGACGTGCGCCAGGCGCCGCCAGGTGATCGCGGCGAATGGGAGACGCCAGAAGGAGGGGTTCATGGGGCGACCGTAGAAGGCGGGTGGGGGAGAGGGCGTCACCCGCGGGAGTGAGGGGCGGGGGTACCGGGGTCGGGTGTGGCGGGAGGAGGGACCGGCGTGGCATCGTTCGCCGATGCGGGCGCGAAGAAACGACGGGACCGAGCTGAACGCCGAGTTCGAACTCACCGCCGACGGCGACGGCTTCGCCCTCACCCTGCACAGCGCGGGCGGCAAGGTCACCGGCTCGGACCTGCC
Source organism: Actinorhabdospora filicis (assembly GCF_030269765.1). GTDB lineage: Bacteria > Actinomycetota > Actinomycetes > Mycobacteriales > Micromonosporaceae > Actinorhabdospora > Actinorhabdospora filicis. The sequence goes on from NZ_BSTX01000002.1 coordinate 921,558, forward strand.
CCGCAACAGCGACTACGCCGAGGCCCTGCGGACCCTGCTCACCCGCCTCGGGAGCATCGGCGCCGTCCTCACCGGCGCGCTCCTGGACTCCGCCCGCGGCCGCAACCTCGACGTGGCCGCCCGGCACGTGTCGCTGCGCGACCGGGCCTACCCCGTCGCGCTCGCCGATGTGGGCGACATGGAGGGGCTCCGGCTGGCGATCACGGCGAGCCTGGGCGATGTGGCCCGCGGCGCCGGGACGCGCAAGAGCGGCAACAACTCCAAGCGCGTCCGGCTGGCGGTGAGCCTGCCCGCCGGGCACGGCATGGACGCGGCGGCGCTGGCGCGGGTGCTGACCGCGGCGGGCGGCGTCGTGGCGCCGGTCGCCGCCGGTGGGGTGACGTCTCCGGCGGGGACGCGGCGGCCCGGCGGCGGCCAGGGCAGGCAGGCCGATCCGGCGGTGCGCAAGGCCGTCGAGGAGTGCGCGATGGCCGCGGCCACCGCGCACTACCTACAGCGGGGGTGGACGGTGACCGACGTGTCGCGCGCGACCGCGGGCACCAACCCGTGGGACCTCACGTGCGGGGCGAGGAGGTGCTGCACGTGGAGGTCAAGGGGACGACCGGTGTGGACCTCACGGTGAACCTGACCCGCAACGAGGTCGCCCACGCCTCCTCGCCGGAGGTCACCGCGGCGCTGTTCATCCTCTTCGGCATCGCCGTCGCCACCGGCCCCGGCGGGCCCGTCGCGTCCGGCGGCACCGTCCGGCTCGTGCAGCCGTGGGTGCCGGATCCGGCGAGGCTGACGCCGGTGATGTTCACCTACACCGTCTGACCCGCCGTCAGCCCCCGCACGGTCGCCACGACCGCGCGCAGCTCCGGGATGGCGTCGGCCTCGGCGAGGGCGGTCTCCAGGACGGCGTCGTGGGTGGGGCGGGCGGCGGCGAGGAGGGCGAGGCCGGTGGGGGTGACCTCGGTGTAGATGCCGCGGCGGTCATCGGGGCAGAGGAAGCGGGCGAGGATGCCGCGGTTCTCCAAGCGGGTGACGAGCCGGGTGGTGGCGCTCTGGCTGAGGACGGCGGCGCGGGAGAGCTGCTGCATGCGCATGTGCCAGCCGTCCTGGCGGGCCAGGACGTCCAGGACGGTGTACTCGCTCACGCTCAGCTCGTGGGCGGCCTGGAGGGCGCGTTCGAGGGCGTCCTCGATGCGGGCGTGCAGGGCGGCGAGGGTGCGCCAGCCGTGGGCGCGGGCTTCCACGGCGTCATCGGCGAGTGGCATGGGACACCTTCCCGGGGCGGCGGTTGCGGCCGCGGTCCTTGCGTGCTGAGATAGGGAGCGTCTGCAACTATTTCAGACGCCGTATGTTGCACAAGCCGGTAGTCGGCCTGCTGGGGCAACTGTACTAGCGTATCGGGAGTCAGGGCATGCCCCTCGCGTTGCTGGCGCTCATGATCAGCGCCTTCGGTATCGGGACCACCGAGTTCGTCATCAACGGGCTGCTGCCCGACCTGTCCGCCGAGTTCGGGGTGTCGATCCCGACCGCCGGGCTGCTGGTGTCCGGCTACGCGCTCGGGGTGTTCATCGGGGCGCCGGTGCTGACGATCCTGGGCAACCGGCTGGCGCGCAAGAAGATGCTCCTGCTGCTCATGGGCATCTTCATCGCCGGGAACATCGTCTCGGCGCTCGCCGGGAGCTACGGGGTGCTGATGGCGGGACGGATCGTGTCGTCCTTCGCGCACGGCGCGTTCTTCGGGGTGGGCTCGGTCGTGGCGGCGGGACTGGTCGCGCCCGACCGCAGGGCGCGGGCCATCGCGATGATGTTCACCGGGCTCACGCTGGCCAATGTGCTGGGCGTGCCGCTGGGGACGCTGCTCGGCCAGGCCTTCGGATGGCAGTCGGCGTTCTGGGCGGTCGTGGCGATCGGCGTGGTGGCGTTCCTGGGCGTGCTGGCGCTCGTTCCCGCCGACGGCGCGGGGAGTGAGCTGCCGTCGCTGCGGGAGGAGATGAAGGTGTTCCGGCGCGGGCAGGTGTGGATGGCGCTGTTGATGACGGTCCTCGGCTTCGCCCCGGCCTTCACCGTGCTGACCTTCATCGCGCCCATGGCCACCGAGGTCGCCGGATTCGGCGAGGGCGCGGTGCCGGTGCTGGTCGGCCTCTTCGGTGTCGGCGTGGTCGTGGGCAACCTGATCGGCGCGCGCTTCGCCGACCGGGCGCTCATGCCCAGCCTGTACGCGATCCTCGCCGTGCTCATCGCGGTGTCCCTGCTGTTCCTGCCCGCCGCGCACAGCAAGGCCGGGCTCGTCGCGGCGATCCTCGGCTTCGGCGTGGTCTCCTTCGCGACCGTCGCGCCGCTGCAGACGCGGGTCCTGGACCAGGCCGCGGGCGCCCCGACGCTGGCCTCGGCGGTCAACATCGGCGCGTTCAACCTCGGCAACGCCCTCGGCGCCTTCCTCGGCGGGACCGTCATCGACGCCGGGCTCGGCTACACCGCCACCGGCTGGGTCGCCGCGCTACTGGGTGCCGGCGGCCTCGCGGTGGCCCTGGCCTCGGGCGCGATGGACCGCAGGCGCCGCGCGGCCTACGCCACCGCGGCCTGAGCCCGCGAAAAAGGGCGCCCGGTCACGGGCGCCCTTTCGCCGTGCCTAGGGCCAGTTGGCGTGCGGCTCCCGCCACGTCTCCGGCAGCACCGGCATCGCCCAGGACGGATCGCGCACGACGTCGGTGTAGCGCCCGTCGAAGACGCCCTCGCCGCGCACCGCCAGGGCCGCCGACTCCGCGGCGTGCCCGCGGATCCGCTCGGCCAGCTCCGGCGTGAAGTAGCCCGGCACGCCCGTCTTCACCTCGGCGAACTCCCGCTCGTCCTTCAGCTCCCAGGTCCGGTCGGCGTAGACGATCACGTCGAGGGTGCGGTCGGAGGTGTCCACGAAGGCGTTCCCGGACGCGTCCGTCCAGCGGGTGTGCGGCCGCTCCAGGTTGATCTTCCAGCGGTGCAGGCGGCCGTCCGGCTCGAAGAACATCCACACCGACCAGGGCACGGCCACCGGGAACACGAAGATCGCCGATTCCCCGTACCAGGACGTCATGGCCGGGACGCGGGGCTCGCTCAGGCGCTCCCTCGGCAGCTCGGCGATGGGGGTGCCGTCGGCCGCCGTCGAGGTGACGGTCGGCGCGCCGGTGGGCAGGTGGATCGCCAGCTCGGTGGGGGTGTCGGCGATGACGTTGCCGGTGAACACCCAGCGGGTGGTGTCGTAACGGCCGTAACGGATCGAGACGGAACGCCCGGGTTCCCATGGGGTGGTCGTCATGCGGCACGAGGCTAGTCGATCACACCGGTCATGGCGGGGTTATCAAACCGTTACCTCCACTTCACTTACTGACCTGTTAGTAAGTTTGCTAGCGTGACCCCCGTCACCCGCCCCACCCCCGGGAGTCCGCCAGTGCCTGACATGAGTGATCCGCTTCCCCTGCTCTCGCTGGAGGAGAAGGTCCGCCTGCTCACCGGCGCGGCGCCGTTCGTCCTGCACCCGCTGCCCGTGGCCGGGCTGCGGCCGCTGGTGATGTCCGACGGGCCGGCCGGAGTGCGGGGTGGCGAGGGGGAGACCGCCGCGTCGTTCCCGTCGCCGACGGCCCTGGCCGCCACCTGGGACGAGGACGTCGCCGCCCGGCTCGGCGAGGTCTTCGCCCAGGAGGCCAGGCGGCACGGCGTGGACGTCGTCCTCGCGCCGGTGGTGAACATGCAGCGCACCCCCGTCGGCGGACGCCACTTCGAGTGCTACTCGGAGGACCCGCTGCTCACCGCGCGCACCGGCGCCGCCCTCATTCGCGCCATGCAGGCCAGCGGCGTCGGGGCGTGCGTGAAGCACTTCGCGGCCAACGACTCCGAGACCCTGCGCACCGAATACGTCGCCGTCGTCGGCGAGCGCGCCATGCGCGAGGTCTACCTCGCCCCCTTCGAGGCGGCCGTCGAAGCCGGCGTGTGGGCGGTCATGGCCGCCTACAACGGCCTCGACGACGGCGAGGAGACCGCCACCGCCACCGAGCACCGGCGGCTGCTGACCGGCCTCCTCAAAGAGGAATGGGGCTTCGACGGCGTCGTCGTCAGCGACTGGCTCGCCGCCCGCTCCACCGTCCCCACCGCCCTCGCCGGGCTCGACCTGGTCATGCCCGGCCCCGGCGGGCCCTGGGAGGACGCCCTCGTCGCCGCCGTCCGCGACGGCTCGGTCCCCGAGGCGCTCATCGACGACAAGGCCCGCCGGATCCTGCGCCTCGCCGAGCGCGTGGGCGCACGCGGCGAGGCCGCCCCCGGCGTCCCCGTCACCGGGGTCCGCGACTTCCTGCGCGAGCTCGCCGCCCGCTCCACCGTCGTCCTCAAGGACGACCGCCGCGCCCTGCCCGTCGGCGGCGTGCGCTCCATCGCGCTCATCGGCCCCAACGCCGTGGACGCCTTCACCCAGGGCGGCGGCAGCGCCCACGTCCGCCCCGACCTCACCGTCACCCCCCTCGACGGCCTGCGCGCGGCCTTCCCCGACGCGACCATCACCGTCCACCGGGGATGCGACGCGCGCCCGCACCCGCCGCGCCTCGACCTCAAGGGCCGCAGCACCGACCCCGAGAGCGGCGAGCCGGGCCTGCGCCTGGACCTCCTCGACGACGACGGCCGCCGCGTCTCCTCCGCCGTGCACGCCACCGGCGACGGCTGGTGGTACGTCCCCGACGGCGTCACCGCCGCCCGCCTCACCGCCCGCGTCACCCTCGGCGAGCCCGGCGAGCACCACCTGGAACTCGGCACCGTCGGCGCCCACACCGTCCACATCGGAGGCATCGAGGCCGGTGGCGCGACCGCGATCGCCGGACCCGAGGTCCTGCTCGACTCCAGCGTCAACGCCCCGCCCGGCACCGGCCTCACCGTCACCGGCCCCGCCACCGTCGACGTCATCGCCGAACTCCAGATCGTCGACGCCGTCGCCTACGGCCGCTTCGCGCGCGCCGAACTGCGCCACCGCCCGCCCGGCCCCACCGACGACGAGGAGATCGCCGCCGCGGCCACCGCCGCCCGCGACGCCGACCTCGCCGTGGTCATCGTCGGCACCAACGACCAGGTCGAATCCGAGGGCTGGGACCGCGCCACCCTCGACCTGCCCGGCCGCCAGGACGACCTCGTGCGCGCCGTCCTGGCCGCCGACCCCGGCGCCGTCATCGCCGTCAACGCCGGGGCACCGGTGCTGCTGCCCTGGCTCGCCGAGGCCGCCACCGCCCTGTGGACGTGGTTCCCGGGACAGGAGTGCGGCCACGCCCTCGCCGACGTCCTCACCGGCCGGACCGAACCCGCCGGGCGGCTGCCCTGGACCCTCCCCGCCCGGCCGGAGGACGTCCCCGTCCCCAACGCCATCCCCGACGGCGGGCGCGTCCACTACCCCGAAGGCGTCCACATCGGACACCGCGGCTGGCTGCGCGCCGGCCGCGAACCCGCCCTGCCCTTCGGCCACGGCCTCGGCTGGACCGACTGGGACTACACCGATCTCACCATCGACGACGGCGAGGAGCTCACCGCCGCCGTCACCGTCCGCAACACCGGCCCCCGCGCGGGCCGCGAAACCGTCCAGCTCTACCTCGAAGCCGGCGGCGGGCCCGAACGGCCCGTCCGCTGGCTCGCCGGATACACCACCGTCGAGGCCGCGCCCGGCGAGACCGCCACCGCGACCGTCCCGATCGCCCCCCGCGCCCTGCAGATCTGGGACGCCGGAAGCCGCGCGTGGACGACCCCACCCGGCCGCTACCGGCTGCGCGCCGGGCGATCCGTCACCGACCTGCGCCTCGACGGACACCTCACCCGCCACTGACAACGCCCCAGCCCCGGAAAGCAGTGACCACCATGAAACGACGCACCACCCTCGGCCTCATGGCCGGCGCGCTCGCCACCCCCCTCCTGGCCGCCTGCGGCGACGGCAAGACCGGCGAGGGCGCGGGCGAGGCCCTCACCGTGGGCATGCCGAACGGTCCCCTCGCCAACAACTCCAACCCGTTCACCCCGACCTCCTCCGGCAACAGCCTCGGCTACCGGTGGCTGGTCTACGAGCCGCTCGCGCAGGTGAACCTGATCGCGCCCGGCAAGCCGCCGACGCCGTGGCTGGCCACGAAGTGGACGTGGGCGCCCGACTACAAGAAGGTCACCCTGTCGGTCCGCGAGGGCGTCACGTGGAGCGACGGCAAGCCGCTCACCGCCGAGGACGTCGCCTTCACCTTCACGCTGCTGAAGTCCACGCCCGCCTTCAACGGCGACGCGATCCCCTATGAGGCGATCACGGTCAACGGCGGCGACGTCGAGGTCGGCTTCACCGCCTCCCAGTACATCAACCAGGGCAAGATCCTGAACACCTTCGTCGTCCCCAAGCACGTGTGGTCGGCGATCGCCGACCCGACCACCGACACCAACCAGAACCCGGTCGGCTCGGGCCCCTACACCCTCAAGACCTGGACCGCGCAGGTCGTCACCATGGCCGCCCGCGAGGACTACTGGGGCGGCAAACCCGCCGTCCCCGAGGTCCGCTACACCTCGTACAACGACAACAACGCGCAGACCACCGCGCTGGCCAGCGGCGCCTGCCAGTGGTCCTTCGTGTTCATGCCCGACTACCAGAACGTGTTCGTGGCCAAGGACTCCGCCAACCACAAGCTGTGGTTCCCCTCGGGCCTGGGCATCCACGCGCTGTGGCTCAACTGCGAGGGCGTGTTCAAGGACGCCGCGCTGCGCCGGGCCCTGAGCCTGGTCATCGACCGGGTCGCCATCCACAAGCAGGGCCACGCCGGGCTCTACCCCCTCGTGGACAGCCCCACCGGCATCCCGCTGCCCGCCGGGGAGGCCTTCATCTCGGCCAAGTACCAGGGCCAGAAGCACGCCGTGGACATCGAGAAGGCCAAGTCGATCCTCACCCAGGCCGGGTACAAGCTCGACGGCGAGGAGCTCAAGGACCCCTCCGGCAAGCCGGTGGCCTTCAAGCTCGTCGACCCGGCCGGCTGGTCGGACTACCTCGCCGACCTCCAGATCATCGCCGACGCGGCCAAGAAGCTCGGCATCGCGGCCACCGTGGAGACCAAGACCGTCGACGCCTGGACCCAGGCCCTGGCCGTCGGCGACTTCGACGCCACCATCCACTGGACCAACACCGGCGTCACCCCCTGGGACATCTACGCCAACATCATGGACGGCGCCCAGTACAAGCCCCTCGGCGAGACCGCGACCTGGAACCTGGGCCGCTACCGCAACGAAGACGCCACCAAGGCCCTCGCCGACTTCGCCAACGCCACCGGCGAGACCGAGCGCAAGGCCGCCCTCGACCTGCTCCAGGACCTCATGGTCGAGCAGGTCCCGGCCATCCCGCTGGTCGCCGGTCCCATCGGCGGGGAGTACTCCACCAAGCAGTGGAAGGGCTGGCCGAGCCAGGACGACCCGTACGCGATGCCGCAGCCCACGCAGCCGTGCGCCTCGCAGATCCTCATGAAGCTCACCAAGGCCTAACCCACCCCGGACCCACCCCGGACCCACCGGCCGGGTGAGTCGCCCGCCCGGCCGGTGCCCGGCCGCTCCACGAAGGACAGGCATGGCTGAAACCCCACCCCCACCCGACGACCGGGTCGTGCTGTCGGCGCGCGGGCTCACCAAGCACTTCCCGGTCCGCAAAGGGCTCCGCCGCAAGGCCGTGCGGGCCGTGGAATCGGTGGACCTGACGCTGCGGCGCGGCAGCGTGGTCGCCCTGGTCGGGGAGTCCGGCTCGGGCAAGTCCACCGTCGCCAGGCTCCTGGCGATGCTGCACCCGGCGACGGCGGGGGAGGTGCGGCTGCGCGGCGAGCCGGTCTCGGCGCGCTTCGGCCGCCGCTTCCGCGCCTACTGCCGCCAGGTGCAGATGATCTTCCAGGACCCCTTCGCCTCCCTCAACCCCGTCCACACCGTGCGCTACATCCTCACCAGGTCCCTGCGCATCCACCACGCCGGACTGTCCACGCCGGAGCTCACGGCGCGGCTGGCCGGGCTGCTGGAGCAGGTCCACCTCACCCCGCCCGAGCGGTACCTGGACAAGTTCCCCCACGAGCTGTCCGGCGGGCAGCGCCAACGGGTGTCCATCGCCCGCGCCCTGGGCGCCGGGCCCTCGGTGCTGCTGGCCGACGAGCCGGTGTCCATGCTGGACGTGTCCATCCGCCTGGGCGTGCTGAACCTGCTGCGGGAGCTGACCACCGAGCTGGACCTCGCCGTCCTCTACATCACCCACGACATCGCCTCGGCGCGCTACTTCGCCGACACCACCGTGGTCATGTACGCCGGGGAGATCGTGGAGAGCGGCGACAGCGAGGCCGTCACCCAGGACCCCGCCCACCCCTACACGCGCCTGCTCATCGCCTCCGCGCCCGACCCCGACCGGCCCGGCGGGGACCGCGAGATCCCCGCGCGCGGCGAACCGCCGAGCCTGATCACCCCGCCGCCCGGCTGCCGCTTCCATCCCCGCTGCCCGCAGGCGATGGAGCGGTGCCGGACGCAGGCCCCGCCCGCGCTGCCCGGCCCCGGCGGCCGCGCGGTCGCCTGCTGGCTCTACGACACGGAGGCGCCGGAATGACCTTCCTGCTGCGCCGCCTGGCGTTCTACCTGGTCACCGCCTGGGCGGCGATCACCCTCAACTTCTTCATCCCGCGCATGCTGCCCGGCAACCCCGTCCAGTCGCTCATCACCCGCTACCAGGGGCAGCTGAGCACCGACGCCACCAAGGCCCTCTACGCCCTCTTCGGCCTCGACGAGGACACCTCCCTGTGGCAGCAGTACCTCGACTACTGGGGACGGCTGTTCTCCGGCGACCTGGGCCTGTCCTTCACCTACTTCCCGACACCGGTCGCCGAGGTCATCGAGCAGAGCCTGCCGTGGACGCTGATCCTGGTCGGGCTGTCCACCATGGTCAGCTTCACCCTCGGCACCCTCGCCGGTGCCTACCTGGGCTGGCGGCGCGGCCGCTGGACCGACGCGCTGCTGCCGATCGGCAGCTTCTTCTCCGCCATCCCCTACTTCTGGCTCGGCCTGATCGCCATCGCCGTCCTCGCCGTGGCCTGGCCGCTGTTCCCCTCCTCGGGCGGCTGGGACGGCGCGTTCGTCCCGTCCTGGGACGCCGACTTCATCTGGTCGGCGGTCTACCACGGCGCGCTGCCCGCCATCACCATCGTGATCAGCTCCATCGCCGGATGGATGCTGGGGATGCGGAACATGACCGTCACCGTCGCCGCCGAGGACTACGTCACCGTCGCCCACGCCAAGGGCCTCAAGGAACGCACCGTCATGTTCGCCTACGCCGCCCGCAACGCCGTCCTCCCCAACGTCTCCGGCTTCGCCCTGTCCCTGGGGTTCATCGTCGGCGGCACCCTCGTCACCGAGATCGTCTTCTCCTACCCCGGCATCGGCTACATCCTCTACCAGGGCGTCAGTGCCAAGGACTACCCGCTCATGCAGGGCGTCTTCCTCATCATCACGCTGTCGGTGCTGGCGGCCAACATGCTCGCCGACCTCGCCTACGCCCTGCTCGACCCGCGCACCCGGCAGGAGGGCTGACCGGCATGGCAACCACGACCCCCACCGCGCTCGTGACCCCGCGCCGGGGCTTCCGGCTGGTCCTGCGCAACCGCAAGGCCGCCGCCGGCCTCATCATCCTGGGCGTGTTCGCCCTCGTCGCCGCCCTCGGCGAGCTCATCGCCCCCTACGATCCCGACGCGCTGTCCCCGGCGCTGCTGGAGGGACCGTCCGGCGCGCACTGGCTGGGCACCACCAACACCGGGCAGGACATCCTGTCGCAGCTGATCGCCGGTACCCGCGGGGTGCTGCTGGTCGGCCTGCTGGCCGGGGCGATCGCCACGGTCCTGTCGATCGTGGTGGGCGTGACCGCCGGGTTCGTCGGCGGCGCCGGGGACGAGGCGCTGTCGCTGCTGGCCAACGTGTTCCTGGTGATCCCGGCGCTGCCGCTGATCATCATCGTGGCCAGCCTGCTGCCCTCGGCCGGTGGGACGACCGTCGCGCTGGTCATCGGCCTCACCGGCTGGGCGTGGGGCTCGCGGATCCTGCGCGCCCAGACCCTCTCGCTGCGCCGACGCGACTTCGTGCAGGCCGCCCGCGCCAACGGCGAGTCGCTGTGGCGGATCGTGTTCTTCGAGATCCTGCCGAACCTGACCGCGATCATCGCCTCCGGCTTCATCGGGACCGTCATCTTCGCGGTCCTCTCCCAGATCACCCTCGCCTTCATCGGTGTGACCAGCGTGTCCGACTGGAACTGGGGCACCATCCTGTTCTGGGCGCAGAGCAACCAGGCCCTGGCCCAGGGCGCGTGGTGGTGGTTCGTGCCCGCCGGGCTGTGCATCGCGCTGCTGGGCACCGCGCTGACCCTGGTCAACTTCGGCATCGACGAATTCGTCAACCCGCGCCTGCGGACCGGTGGGAACCGCCCGGTGAAGGGGATCCGGCCGCGCGTCGGATTCACCCCCGTGCGGCGGAAGGAGACCTCGTGAACCAGCCCGTCCTGGAGATCAGCGGACTGTCGGTGGATTACGGCTACCACGACGACGCCGTCCACGCCCTGCGCGACGTGAGCCTGTCGCTGGGCCGCGGCGAGGTCCTCGGGCTGGCCGGGGAGAGCGGCTGCGGCAAGTCGACCCTCGCCTACGCCGCCACCCGGCTGCTGCCGCCGCCCGGGCTCATCACCGGCGGCGAGGTGCTGTTCCACTCGCGCACGGGGGAGACCCTCGACCTGCTGCGGCTGCCCGACGACGAGCTGCGCGCGGCCCGCTGGGACGAGATCGCCATCGTCTTCCAGGGCGCGATGAACTCGCTGAACCCGGTCCGCCGCGTCGGCCGCCAGCTCACCGACGTGATGGCCGCGCACCGGCCGGGCGTGCCCATGTCGGTCCACAAGGGACGGGCGCGGGAACTGCTGGGACTGGTCGGCATCCCCGCCGACCGGATGCCCGCCTACCCCCACCAGCTGTCGGGCGGGCAGCGCCAGCGCGTCATGATCGCCATGGCCCTCGCCCTGGACCCGCAGGTGGTCATCATGGACGAGCCGACCACCGCTCTCGACGTGGTCACCCAGCGCCAGATCGTGGAGCGCCTCATCGCGCTGCGCGCCGAGCTGGGCTTCTCGGTCGTATTCATCACCCACGACGTGTCCCTGCTGATCGAGATGGCCGACCGGATCGCGGTCATGTACGCCGGGCGCATCGTCGAGGACGCCCCGGCCGCCGAGATCTACGCCGAGCCCCGCCACCCCTACACCCGCGGCCTCCTCGGGTCCTTCCCGCCGCTGCGGGGACCGCGCCGGGCCCTGTCCGGGATCCCCGGCGCGCCACCCGACCTCGCCTCCCTCCCGCCCGGCTGCGCCTTCGCCCCGCGCTGCCCGCACGCCTTCGCCCGCTGCGAGGGCGAGCGTCCCGAGCTGTCCGGCGGGCGGCGCCTGTCGGCCTGCTTCCTGCCGGCGGACGGGCCGGTGGCGGCCGTCCAGGGTGTCGCCCCCGTTGAATAGGGTGTGCCCATGACCGACTCCGGGACCCCGCCGATGGGCAAGGTGAGCGCCAGGCAGCGCCGCTCGGTGCAGCGCCGCATGGACATCCTGCGCGCCGCCATGGGGATCTTCGGGCGGCGCGGGTACATGCGCGGATCCCTCATCGAGATCGCCGAGGTCGTCGGCATCACCCACGCCGGGATCCTGCACCACTTCGGATCCAAGGACGAGCTGCTGCTGGAGGTCCTGCGCTACCGCGACGAGGCCGACTTCGAGGAACTGGCCGTCGAGCGGCTCCCGGAGGGCCTGGAGCTGTTCGACCACCTGGTCCGCACCGCCCGCCTCAACGCCACCCGGCCGGGCATCGTGCAGTCCTACGCGGTCCTGTCGGCCGAGTCGGTCACCGACGACCACCCCGGGCAGGAGTGGTTCCGCAACCGCTTCGCCGGGCTGCGGCGGATCCTCGCCGAGGCGCTGCGCGAGGTCTGCGCCGGGCACGAGCCCGGCGAGGAGCGCCTCGACGCGGCCGCCTCGGTGATCATCGCGCTCATGGACGGCCTCCAGGTCCAGTGGCTGCTCGACCGCGAGGCCGTCGACCTCGCCTACGCCACCGCGCTGGGCATCAACGCCGTCCTGGCCGACCTGACGGGCGGGAAGGCAGTCGCGACCGGCTGAACAGGCACCTTAACTGTCGCCTACCCGACAGGCATTGGCCGATCCGTCCCTTGTGGGGTAAACCGGTTAGGTGCTTCTCGAAGGGGTTCTCACCACCCTCCTGGGCAGCCTCTCCGCCAGTGCCCTCCAGAAACGCCGCGAGACGGAGAACTTCCGCCGCACCGAGGCGGCGGCGCGTGCCCGGGAGGAACGCGCCGAGCGCTTCCAGTCGGCGCTGCACGCCCAGGATTCCGTCCGCCAGCATCTCCAGGCCCTCGACCGCGACCGCTTCAACGCCGACCGCGCCGTCCACGACGCCGAGCACCTCGAACTCGTGCGGTTCCGGATGGCGCGCGCCCTGCGCCACGAGGAGCGCGCCGAGGCCCACAACCCGTTCGTGCACGACACCGAAACGGTCCTGAAGTACCTGCGGGCCGCCGGAGAGGACGGCAAGTCGCCCGTCCTGCTGTTCGCCCCCATCGCCGGGGAGAGCTCCGAGGACGGCCACCGCTCCTTCCGCGTCGGGCTGCGCAAGGGCTGGCAGCAGCAGCCGTGGGCGGCCGACGCCCGCAGCCTCGACGGGTTCTTCCGCCGCCCCCTCACCCACACCGACCTCGACCTGCTCGTGGTCCGCGAGACCATCCCGGACCTGCCGGTCATCCTCGTCCACGGCGAGCTCCAGACCGCCCGGCGGCTGTGGGTGTCCATCAGCGCGTGGGGACTGACCGGCGACGCCGACACCCGCGTCGACTTCCACCTGCCGCGCCTGACCGTCCCCGACGGCGACGACGAGGCCCTCCTGGAGTTCCAGGACGCCCTCGCCCACGTCTGCGGCGTCGTGGCCGGCGTGCTCGCCGAGTGGCACCGGCTGATCGCCTCGGGCATCCCCCCGCGCATCCACCGCCTCGTCAAGGACCCCGAGGAGCGCCGCTGGGTGGGCGTGGCCAACGCCACCGGCTACGAGTTCGCCGCCGCGCACGGCGCGATCGGGCTGCGCCAGGCGTCCTTCTGGCAGTCGGTGATCCTCGCCGACAGCGGCCTGCCCGAGGCCGCCGCGGCCAACATCGACGACGAGACCCTCGACCTGGTGGCCACCGCCGCCGGAGGCGACGCCGAGACCGTCAACGGGCTGCGGTCACTGGCCGCGGCCTTCGCGTCCATGGGCGACGAGGGCCGCGCCGCGCGCATCACCTCACTGCTGGCCACCGCCGCCCTGCGCGCGATGACGCAGGGGCCCTCGCCCCTGCGGACCTGGTGAAGAAGAAGGAGATCATGCCCGACATCAGAGTCGCCGCCGCCGTCGACTTCGGCACCCACGGGACGGGCTTCGCCTGGGCCTTCCTGAACGAGGCCAACAACCCCGCCGCCGAGCGGACGGTGAACCTCCACGACCAGTGGCAGGGGCAGCCGGTCTCCTACATCAAGAACCGCACGTCCCTGCTCCTGGACGGCGGCAAGGTCCTGGAATGGGGCTACGAGGCCCACCGCCGCTACAACACCGAGGGCCGCCGCAACCCCGGCTGGGTCTACGCCGACCGCTTCAAAATGGGCCTGTGGGACGGCTCCCTGGTGCCTGCCGAGGAGGCCGAGAAGCACATCACGGCCTACCTGCGGGTCTTCTACCGCTTCGCCCTCGACCAGATCGTGGCCGCCGCGCAGGTCGACCCCGACGAGATCCGCTGGTGCGTGACCGTCCCGGCGATCTGGGGCGACCGGGAACGCGACGTGATGCGCAAATGCGCCGAGAAGGCCGGGTTCCCCACCGACCAGGAGCGCCTGCTCATCGCCGTGGAGCCCGAGGTCGCCGCCCTCTACTGCGAGGCCTACCACTCCACCGCCGCCATCACCACCCTCGGCCGCAGGTTCATGGTCGTCGACGCCGGTGGCGGCACCGTCGACCTGACCACCTACGAGGTCTCCGCCGAGCACAAGCTCACCCAGCTCGGCTACAGCCCCGGCGACGCGCTCGGCTCGGCCTTCGTCGACAAGCGCTTCGTGGAGACCCTGCTGGCCAAGCGCCTGCCCGTCGAGGTCGTCGACCGCTTCCAGCGCGAGGACCCCCAGGCCACCCTCGACCTGATGGACTCCTGGGAGCGCGCCAAACGCAACTTCGACCCCTCCCGCGACGCCCCGCTGAACATCCCCATCCCGGTGCGCATCTACAAACTCCTCGACGACGCCGCCCTGGCCCGCCTGGAGTACGAGCAGGACGGCATCGACGACTCCCTGGTGCTGACGCCCCTGGAGGTCCGGCGCATCTTCGACCACATCATCGGCGACGTGCTGCGCCTGGTCGACCGCCAGATCGAGGACGCCGGGGAGGTCGCCTCCGTCCTGCTCGTCGGCGGCTTCGCCCAGTCGGCCTACCTGGAGCAGCGGCTGCGCCGCTACGTCGAGGCCAACGGCTGCAACCTCGTCGTGCCGCCCAACCCGTCGGCGGCCGTCCTGCTCGGCGCCGTCCACTACGCCCTCACCCCCGACGTCGTGGTCGCCCGCTGCAGCCGCTACACCTACGGCGTCAGCACCAACCTGCCCGTCGAGGACGGCTTCGCCGGGGACCTCACCCGCAAATGGCGCGACGAGTGGGGCCAGGACATGGTCGCCGACCGCTTCTCCATCTTCGTGCGCCGCGGCGACATCGTCCCCGTCGGCGAGAACGTCGTGCGCCACTACTGGCCCATCAAACCCAAGCAGACCAGCATGGACGTCACCGTCTACATCGCCGAGGACCGCGAACCGCGCTACGTCGACGAGCGCGGCTGCGTCAAACTCGGCACCATCACCGCCGACCTGTCCAAAGTGGCCGCGCTGCCGCGCGACGACCAGAACGTCGAGGTGACCATGTCCTTCGGCGGCACCGAGGTCGTCGTGGACGCCAAGGTCGTGCGCACCGGCGCGCGGCTGAACACCTCCTTCACCTTCCACCGCGCGGCCGGATAGGAGACACCGCCATGGACAACGACACCGAACCCAAACGGGATGGCGCCGACCATGCCCTGCGGGAACTCGTCGCCGCCCACGACGACCTGCGCCGCGACGTGGAGGAACTGCGCCGCCGCCTGCCCGGCGAGCGCGAGCGCCGCCTGCTGTCCTCGGTCACCAACGCCGTCTCGCGCATCGACGGTCGCCTGAGCACCCTCGAACAGCACTACCAGCACCTCAACCGGCGCTTCACCGAGATCCTCGCCCAGCGCCACAGCGAGTCCGGCGGCTCGGCCAACAACGCCGTCCTGCGCCACCAGGAACTCGCCGAGAAGTTCCGCTTCCTGATGGAGCAGGACGTCCTGCGCTTCGTCGCCGAGGGCGTGCGCGAGTACGACCGGCGCGCCCGCGAGCAGGCACGGGCGGCGATGACGCGCGAGGTGTGCCGGGCGCTGTTCCTGGGCGCCGACCCCCGCCCCGCCGACATCTGGCAGGCCCACCCCCACAGCCGCGACCGCAACCACCCCGGCCGCCAGCTGGAGGACTTCATCGAAGCCCTCGCCGAGGCCGCGCGCTCGCTGCGCCGCGAGATCGCCGAACTGCCCGGCGAGCAGCTGTGGGACTTCGAGTTCGCGCCGGGGGAGACCATCGACAAGGCCCGCCAGCAGGTCTGGCGCGGCTCGCCGCCGGACCTGCCGGTGCGCGACGTGATCGTGCCCGGCTACGTCCTCGGCGACCGGGTGCTGGTGCTCCAGCAGGTGCTCACCGGGTGAACCGTCGCGGTGCCTATTCGTCGCTGTCACCGCATCGGGATGCCGTCGGCCGCTTCGTGATCCACGGGCATGGGGCATCCGCCTCAGAGAAGCCGGCCGGGTGAACGCGGCCCGCCCCCGCCGACGTCATGTCCGCAGGGGGCGGTTGTCACGTGGTGACTAGTAGGCGTCGAGGGTCGCGTAATACAGCCGTGTGCCGCGGGGGCAGGTCCCGAAGGACTTGGTGCGGTCCCCGGCCCACTTCCACGGGCCGTAGTACTCACGGTTGTTGCTGCACCCGGCCACGCCACGGTACTGGTGATCGGGTCCGTTGCCATCGCACCAGCCACCGCCCCTGGGGGAGTCGACCTCGGGGTAGCACTCCCCGAGCCAGCCGTTCAGTTCGGCGGATCCTGCGCGCGTCACGGTGGTGACCGGTGCGCCGCCACCCGCGCCTCCCGATGCGGCCGCCGAGGTGGTGACCAATCCTAAGATGGCGGCCGTCGCGAGGATGAACACGGCGATTCTGCGCGTGATGATGTTCAACTGAAATGTCCTCCCGTGCGGCGGGTGTCCCGCACCCGCTCGAATACTCACCGTATTCATCCCGCCGGCCCCTCTGCTGCCCCGTTCTAGCTCCCCGGGGAGGCGCGGCTTTCACTGAACGCTGGCAACTCGGCACTCGCGAGGGCGTGATGGGCGGGACGGGAAGGTGGGCCGACCGGCCTGATGGGAACAGGGTCTCACCGGCTGATCTGGAACCGCTTGGGCTCGCGCACCCACCCGGCGACCAGCACCAGGCCGCTGGGCCGGTGCACCGCCAGGTACCCGAAGGGCCGGTCGACGTCGACGCGCACCACGCGCCGCTCGGCGCCCTGCGGCATGAGCATCCCCGTGCAGCGCATCCCCGCGACGGTGACGGCGGCGGCCTCGAAGCCGCGCGCGGAGAACGTCGCGGTCGCCGCCTGGGCGGCGTCGCTGATCTCCAGCGGATCGGCGCTGACACCGGGGAAGTGCGCGCCCCGGGTCAGCGCGGTGGCCAGCCCGAAGACACCCGGGTGGCGCAGCAGGTCGTGATCGGCCGAGACGTCGAAGGCCACGGTGTTCAGCCGCAGCACCGGCGCCGGATCGCTCTCGAAGGACGGCTCGGCGTGGACGCTGACACCCGGGCCGTACTCGCCGGTGCCCTCGCGGCCCACCGCGGCGATGCCCGCCGCGAGCACCTCGGCCGGGGCCGAGGCGGCCTCCCCGAGGACCAGGTGGACGTCGACGTCGTCCTGCCCCTCCACCGCCACGATCGTCACGCCGTCGACCACGCGCAGCGCGCCCAGGTCACCGGTGTCACGGCGCAGCCCCAGCCACGGCCGGTCGGTGCGCCACGCCCCGCCGGTCGGCTGATAGGCGGCGTCCTCGAAGGGCGAGGCCCAGCGCGTGCGCACCGCCAGCGCGGTGGCCAGCACCAGCACCGTCTCCGGGGTCAGCTCGATGGGCATCCTCGGGATCAGCCCCAGCGTGCGCTCGGCGGCCCACGCGTCCAGAGCCGCCTTGTCGGCGTCCAGATCACCGGTGAGACGCCCGAACCAGGCCTCCGGCAGCCGTCCCGACCACTCCGGGCGCACCGTGATCCGCGGTGAGGACCACAGCCCGGTCGAGAAACGCGTGCACGCCGAGGACTCCAGCAGCGCGGCATAGGCGCCCACCACGTCCAGCGCGCGATCGGGATCGACCCCGGTGGCCGCGGCCAGCTCCTCGCGGGCGGCACCGGCCGCACCCGCCGACAGCACCGCCAGCAGCGGCCACGCGCCCGCACCCGACAGCACCGAAGGCGCCTCGTCGAGCGCGCGCAGCCAGCGCGCGGTCAGCCCATTGCTCTCCTGGACGCCGGCCGCGAGAACGCGGCCGGCGCCGGTGTCCGTGCCCGCCATAGGGCCGACCCTAGTCGCCGGAGGCCACCTTCGACAGGACCTCGGCCAGCTCGCCGGGCGCGCTCAGCATCGGCCAGTGGCCGGTGTCCAGGTCGAAGCGGTCGAAGTCCTCGCCGAAGAACGACAGGATCGGCAGACCCGCCGCCACCATCCCGCGCGTGTCATCGGCGGCGATCAGGACATTGCGGGCGGTCTGCCCACCGGTCAGCGACAGCGCGTCGGTGTAGGACTTGCGCGGATGCGGCTTGGCGCGCGCGTCCAGCAGCGCCACGTGCTCGGCGGTCAGCCCGCGACCCGAGTCACCCGCCGCCAGATTCGCCCCGCCCGGGAACGGGATCGAGACCGGATCATCGCACAGCTCCTCCGGCGAGACGAACGCCGTCATGCCCATCCCGTCGGCGAAAGGCGCCGAATCCACCCACACCACCCGCGACAGCCGCTCGCCCAGCCGGTCGGCGGCCCCCGTCACCGGAGCGCCCGAGTAGCTGTGCGCCACCAGGATCACCTCGCGCAGGTCCTCCGACTCCACCAGGTTCACGATGTCGGCGATATGGGTGTCCAGGCCGACCTCCGGACCGGCCAGGTGGGAGCGCTCGCCGAGGCCGGTCAGCGAGAGCGCGTAGACCTCGTGGCCGCGCCCGCGCAGGCCGGCGGCGACGTCGCGCCAGGCCCAGGCGCCGAGCCAGGCTCCGGGGACGAGGATGTAGGTGGCCATCGGTGACTCCTTCGTTCAGCGGTGTGCCTTGAGCTTAGAAGCCAATCAGGACCGAACCCGCCCGGATTAAACTGTGCGTCATGCCACCCGCCGAACGCGTGCCCGGGACCGCGATCCTGGCCCTGCTGGAGCTGCTCCAGTCCGGGCGCGAGTACACCGGCCCCGAGCTGGCCGCCCGCCTCGATGTCGACGAGCGGACCGTCCGCCGCTACGCCGCCCGCCTGGCCGAACTCGGCCTGCCGGTCACCGCCCGCCGCGGCCGCTACGGCGGCTACCGTCTCGGGCCCGGCTACAAGCTTCCGCCGCTGATGCTCACCGACGGCGAGGCCGTCGCCGTCACCCTCGGCCTGGTCGCCGCCACCCGCACCGGAATGTCCACCCTGGACGGCGAGACCGCCCTGGCCAAACTCCGCCGCGTCCTGCCCGAGCGGCTGCGCGAGCGCACCGCGCTGCTGGAGTCCGGCCTGGTCTTCACCGCGCCCGCCGTCGCCGGGGACGGCCCGCGCGCCACCATCCTGCTCACCCTCGGCGAGGCCGTCGCCTGCCGCCACCGCGTCCGCCTGGCCTACCGCTCCTGGAAGGGCGAGGACAGCGAACGCGACCTCGACCCCTACGGCATCGTCCTGCACAGCGGACGCTGGTACGTCAGCGGCCACGACCACCGCTCCGGGCAGCTGCGCACCTTCCGCCTCGACCGGATCAGCGCCGCCACCGCCGTCGCCGGCGACTTCACCGTCCCCGGCGACTACGACGCCGTGGAGCACCTGATGCGCTCCCTCAACGCCGTCGCCTACCGCTGGCCCTGCGAGATCCTGCTGCACACCACCATCGAGGACGCCCGGAACCGTATTCCGCGATCCGTCGGTGAACTGTCGGTGACCGGACACGGCGTCCTCTACCGGACCCGCGCGGAGAACCTCCCGGGCCTGGCCGGGATGCTGGCCACCCTGGGCTGCGACTTCACCGTCCGCGAGCCCGAGGAGCTGCGGGTGGCCCTCGGCGAGCTCGCCGAGCGCCTGAAGCGGGGCGCGGCAAAGGATTGAGCGGGCCCGTCGCGCACGTGGCGGACGGACGGTACCGTCGTCTTCTCGGCACGAGGAGTGACGGAGATGATCCCGACGGCGGCGCGGCGGACGACCGACCCCGCGCGCTACGTGGCACGGATCCGCTTCAAGACCGGACCGCCGCCACGGCACGGGCACGACCCCGACGCGGGCGGCGAAGCGCCGTCCGCGCGCGAGCGCGACGGTGGAGACGGCCGCCGCGACTCACGGCTCCCGGTCCGGGATTTCCCCCGAAACCCCATTCACGGAGGTGGAGCCGTGTCCACGGATGCGCGCGCCCGCGCGGCCGCCGACCTGCTCCGCGCCAGGGCGCGGAGCACGATTCTGACCGACGTCGGCGACGACGATCTGACCCGACAGCACTCTCCCCTGATGTCCCCGCTCGTGTGGGACCTGGCGCACATCGGCAACCAGGAGGAACTCTGGCTGGTCCGCGACGTGGGGCGGCGTGAGCCGGTCCGCGACGACATCGACCGCCTCTACGACGCCTTCAAGCACCCGCGCGCCACCCGCCCGTCCCTGCCGCTGCTGGGACCCGGCGAGGCCCGCGCGTACGTGCGGACCGTGCGCGACAAGGTCCTCGACATCCTCGACACCGTGCCCCTGGAGGGCGCGCGCCTCGTGGACGGCGGCTTCGCCTTCGGCATGATCGCCCAGCACGAGCAGCAGCACGACGAGACGATGCTGGCCACCCATCAGCTGCGCGAGGGCGACCCGGCGCTGACCGCGCCACCGCCGCCACCGTCCATCGCCGACGTCGGGCGCGAGGTCCTGGTGCCCGGCGGGCCGTTCACGATGGGCACCAGCGCCGAGCCGTGGGCCCTGGACAACGAGCGGCCCGCGCACGAGGTGGACGTGGCGTCGTTCCACATCGACACCGCGCCGGTGACCAACGCCCAGTACGCGGTGTTCATCGACGACGGCGGCTACCTCGACCCGCGCTGGTGGAGCCCGGAGGGCTGGCACCACCGCGTCCACAAGGGACTGGTGCGGCCGATGCACTGGCACGGCGACGGCACCTGTACCCACTTCGGGGTCCGCGCCCCGATCGACCCCGCCGCGCCCGTCGTGCACGTCTGCTACCACGAGGCCGCCGCCTACGCCGCCTGGGCGGGCCGCCGCCTGCCCACCGAGGCCGAGTGGGAGAAGGCCGCCCGCCACGACCCGGAGACCGGCCGCTCGCGCCGCTACCCCTGGGGCGACGCCGATCCCGGCGAGGCGCACGCCAACCTCGGCCAGCGGCACCTGCGGCCCGCCCCGGTCGGCGCGTACCCGGCGGGCGCGTCGCCGCTGGGCGTGCACCAGCTCATCGGCGACGTGTGGGAGTGGACCAGCAGCGACTTCCACGGCTACCCCGGCTTCGCCGCCTTCCCCTACCGCGAGTACTCCGAGGTCTTCTTCGGCACCGAGTACAAGGTCCTGCGCGGCGGCTCCTTCGGCACCGACGCGGTCGCCTGCCGCGGCACCTTCCGCAACTGGGACCTGCCCGTACGCCGGCAGATCTTCGCCGGTTTCCGCTGCGCGCGAGACGCCCGGGAGGGCGAGTGAGGAGCCGTCGGGACGTGAAGGGGGACGCCGCCTGATGTGCCGTCATCTCGCCTACCTCGGGCCGCGCGT
Source organism: Actinorhabdospora filicis (assembly GCF_030269765.1). GTDB lineage: Bacteria > Actinomycetota > Actinomycetes > Mycobacteriales > Micromonosporaceae > Actinorhabdospora > Actinorhabdospora filicis. The sequence continues at coordinate 942,704 of NZ_BSTX01000002.1, forward strand.
CAGCCTGGCGAGGGTCCTGCTGGAGCCCGAGCACTCTTTACTGCGCCAGTCCTGGGCGCCCGCCGACATGCGCGGCGGCGGCACCATCAACGCCGACGGCTTCGGGATCGGCTGGTACCACCAGGGACGCGCCGTCCGGTACCGGCGCCCGTGCCCGATGTGGAGCGACACCGGCCTGGCCGCGCTGGCCGACACCACGGTCGCCTGCGCGTTCATGGCCGCCATCCGCTCGGCCACCGTCGGGATGCCGGTGGTGGAGACCGCCTGCGCGCCCTTCGGCGACGACACCTGGCTGTTCAGCCACAACGGGCGCGTCACCGGCTGGCCCGGCAGCCTCGCCGGGCTGGCCGCCGGGATCCCGCCGGTCGACCTGTACACCATCGACGCGCCGACCGACTCGGCGCTGCTGTGGGTGCTGCTGCGCGACCGGCTGCGCAAGGGGATCCCGCCGGGGGAGGCCCTGGGCTCCCTCACCGCCGAGGTCCTGGCCGCCGCGCCCGGCTCCCGGCTCAACCTGCTGCTCACCGACGGGACCGGCGTCTGGGCGACGACCGCCGGTCACTCACTGTCCATCCTGCACCGGGGCGGCGTCGTCATGCTCGCCTCGGAACCGCACGGCCGGCGCGGCGACTGGACCGCCGTCCCGGACGGGCGGCTCGTCGCCGCCGACATGTCCATGTACACAGTGGAGGCTCTCGCATGACCGCCGACGTGGAGATCGAGGAGCATCTCGTCCCCGGCGACATCGCCGCGCAGATGCGCGGCGACGTCCTGGCCGGGCTGGGCGCGACGCCGAAGTGGCTGCCGCCCAAATGGTTCTACGACGACGCGGGCAGCGCGCTCTTCGAGGAGATCACCCGCCTGCCCGAGTACTACCCGACCCGCGCCGAACGCGAGATCCTCACCGCGCGGGCCCCCGCCATCGCCGCCGCCGGCGACGCCAAGACCCTGGTGGAACTGGGCTCGGGCTCCTCGGAGAAGACCCTGCTGCTCCTGGACGCCCTGCGCGCCCACGGCAGCCTCGCCCGCTTCGTCCCCCTCGACGTCTCCGGCGGCGCGCTGCGCGAGGCCGCCACCCGCATCGCCGGGCGCTACCCCGGACTGGAGGTGCACGGCATCGTCGGCGACTTCACCCGCCACCTCCAGCACCTCCCCATGGGCCCCGGGCGGCTGATCGCGTTCCTGGGCGGCACGATCGGCAACCTCGACCCCGGCGAGCGCGCGGCGTTCCTGTCCTCGGTCCGCGCGGTCCTGGAACCGGGGGAGGCCCTGCTCCTGGGCGCCGACCTCGTCAAGGACCCCGCCACCCTCGTCGCCGCCTACGACGACGCCACCGGGGTGACCGCGGAGTTCAACCGCAACGTCCTGCGCGTCCTCAACCACCGCCTCGGCGCCGACTTCGACCCGGCGGCCTTCGACCACGTCGCGGTCTGGGACGCCGAGCGCGAGTGGATCGAGATGCGCCTGCGCTCCCGCTACGCCCAGGACGTGGCGATACCCGGGGTGGGCCTGACGGTGTCCTTCGCCAAGGACGAGGACCTGCGCACCGAGATCTCGGCGAAGTTCCGCCGCGAGGGCCTCACCGGCGAGCTGGCCGCCGCCGGTTTCACCGTCGGCCGCTGGTGGACCGACGCGGCCGGGCGCTTCGCCCTGGCCCTGGCGCTGGCCGACTGAGGGCACCGGGCGGGCGGCGAGAGCGCCGTCCGCCCGGCTCCGCGACGAGGCCATCGTCTTGGCAGTGGGAGTACGCTTCCGTCGCCCGCACCTCCCGTGCCCCCAGGAGACGCCATGTCGGTCCCCACCGGCGGATTCACCGCCCCGCCCCGCGAGACGGCCCAGCCGGTGCCGTACCTCGCCTCGCCCTGGGAGCGCCTGGGCGCCAAGATGATCGACCAGCTCATCGTCGGCAGCGCCGTCAGCGTCGTGGCCGTGCCCCTGATGATCCTCTTCATGCTCGACGTGCTGGACCAGAGCGAGGAGAGCCGGCGGCGGCTGGCCGCGGGCGAGCACCTCGGCTTCGGCGACGCCTTCCCGCCGAGCCTGCTGCTCATGTGGGCGGCGGTCTTCGTCCTGAGCGCGCTGGCCACGATGGCCTACGACACGATCCTCACCGTCAAGTGGGGCGCCACCGTCGGCAAACGCGTCCTGCGCCTGAAGATCATCCAGCGCGAGGACGGCGCCACCCCCGGCTGGGGCCGCATGGCCGCCCGCAGCGGCTTCACCGTCGTGCTCGGCCTGGTGCCCTGCGTCAACTGGCTCGATCCACTGTGGGTGTTCCTCAACCCCGACAAGCAGGCCCTCCACGACAAGGTCGCCCGCACCGTCGTCGTCAAGCTCCCCCCACCACAGCCGGTGTACGCCCCCTATCCCGGGCACTGAGCAGCCCTCCCGGGCAGCCCCGCCTGCCCTTCCCGCCGCCCTTGTGGACATTGGGGTTCCCACCGGACCTCACCTATGGTTCTCTCAGCCCCAGTGCACCCATGCCCGTCAGCCCGAGATCACGTCCCCCTCTTCTTGCCCGAGAGGAACGTCATGTCCATGCCCGCCGGCGGCTTCGCCGTGCCCATGCGCGCGCCCGCGCCCATGCCCGTCACCCTCGCCTCCCCCTGGGAGCGCCTCGCCGCCCACTTACTCGACAACCTCATCGTCGGGGGCCTCACCAGCGTCATCACCATTCCACTGTGGCTGATGAACACCGCCGACCGGGCCCGCCACCAGCAGGACGTGCAGCAGCGGATCCTGTCCGGTGAGCACGCCGACCTCTCCGACGCCTTCTACGGCCGCTACTACCTCGGCCTCGCCCTCATCAGCGCCATCGTCATGCTCGCCCAGGTGGCCTACCAGATCCTCATGACCACCCGCTGGGAGGCGACCGTCGGCAAACGCGTCCTGCGCCTGCGGATCGTGCGCGCCGAGGACTGGCGCCCGCCCACCGGCGGGCGGATGCTGGCCCGGGCCGGCGTCGCCGGCCTCTTCGGGATCATCAACTGCGTAGCCCTCGCCGACGTCCTGTCGATCTTCGGCGCCCGCCGCCAGACCCTGCACGACATCTGCGGCCGGACCTCCGTGATCAAGCTCCCGCCACCCCTCCCACCTGGCTACACGCCGTACCGGTAAAGTCCCGTCACGCCGCGTGCCCACGCGGCGTGACGCCCCTTTCGCCCAAAGCCCACACCCCGAAAGACCGCCGCACATGGCCAAGCGCTTCCGCGCGCCCAAAACCCCCGCCGTGCCGCTCGCGCCCCTGGGCGTCCGCCTCCTGGCCCGCCTCATCGACGGCGCGATCCTCACCGCGCTCGTCCTGCCGCTCTCGCTCCTGGTCCGCTCCGGCGACATCGACCCGCTGTTCTGCCTCTGGGACAAACCCAACCGCCAGACCCTCCACGACAAGGCCGCCCGCACCATCGTCATCGCCGACCGCGCCCGCAGGCACGGCGACGCCCTCGCCGTCCTCGGCTGACACCCGCTCCGTCAGCCTCGTGTCAGCACCCGGCGCGAGGCTCGGAGCATGTTCAGCACCAGCGACCACTACGCCATCGAGGCCCACGGCCTCGTCAAACGCTTCGGCGACAAGACCGCCCTCGACGGCGCCGGCCTCACCGCCCGCACCGGCACCGTCCTGGGCGTCCTTGGCCCCAACGGCGCCGGGAAGACCACCGCCGTGCGGATCCTGGCCACCCTCCTGCGACCCGACGCCGGCACCGCCCGCGTCGACGGCCACGACGTCACCACCGACGGCCACAAGGTCCGCGAACTCATCGGCCTCACCGGCCAGTACGCCTCCGTCGACGAAGACCTCACCGGCGAGCAGAACCTCGTCCTCGTCGGCCGCCTCCTCGGCCTCACCCGCGCCGAGACCCGCCGCCGCGCCCGCGACCTCCTCGACCGCTTCGGCATCACCGAGGCCGCCGGACGCCGCGCCAAGGGCTACTCCGGCGGCATGCGCCGCCGCCTCGACCTCGCCGTCAGCCTCATCGGCCGCCCCCGCTTTCTGTTCCTCGACGAGCCCACCACCGGCCTCGACCCCCACGCCCGCAACGACCTGTGGACGGTGATCCGCGAACACGTCGCCGACGGCGTCACCGTCCTGCTCACCACCCAGTACCTCGACGAGGCCGACCAGCTCGCCGACACCATCGCCGTCATCGACCACGGCCGCGTCGTCGCCTCCGGCACCCCCGACGAGCTCAAGGCCGCCGTCGGCGGCCAGCGCCTGGAGGTCCGCCCCCTCGACCCCGGCCGCCTCACCGACGCCGTCGCCGTCCTGCGCGACCTCACCGGCGCCGAACCCGAGGAAAACGGCGGGCTGCTGAGCGTCGGCGTCCACGACCCGCACCTGCCACCGGCGGCCCTGCGCCGCCTCGACGACGCCGGGATCCTCGTCGGCGAGCTCGCCCTGCGCCGCCCCAGCCTCGACGACGTGTTCCTGTCCATCACCGGCCACACCGCCCACGCCGAAGGAGCCCTCGCGTGAACAACCTCCTCACCCAGGGCCTGACCCTCACCTGGCGCGGCCTGGTCCCCATGCGCAACTCACCCGGCCAGATCATCGGCCTGCTCATGCAGCCGCTGATCATGATCCTGGTGTTCGTGTACCTCTTCGGCGGCGCCAACAACGACGGCGACCGCGCCGGAGTCGTCCTCTACGCCCTGCCCGGCGTCCTGGCCCAGGTCACCCTCATGGGCACCGGCCGCACCGGCATGATGCTGCACACCGACCTCACCAACGGCGTCTTCGACCGCGTCCGCGGCCTGCCGATCTCGCGTACCGCGCCACTGCTCGGCCGCGTCCTGGCCGACACCGTCGCGCTGGCCATCTCCGCCGTCGCCGCCCTCGGCATGGGCTACGTCGTGGGCTTCCGCGTCGCCACGGGACCCGCGCAGGCCCTCCTGGCGCTACTCGTCCTGCTCGGCTTCGCCATGTGCGTCGGCTGCGTCTCGGCCTGGGTCGGGCTCATCGCCAAGAACCCCGCCGGGATCCAGGTCCTCATCACCGCCGTCATGCTCCCGCTGGCCATGGGCAGCAACGCCTACATGAACCCCGAGTACGCGCCCGGCTGGATGCGCGGCTGGCTGGAGATCAACCCGGTCTCACACCTGGTCTCGGTCATCCGCGGACTGCTCATCGGCGGCGACTACGCCACCGGCCTCGGCGGGCACCTGCTCGCCACCGCCATCTGGGGCGCGGTGATCGCCGCCGTCGCCGCCCCACTGGCCGTCACCGCCTACAAGCGCCGGATCTAGCCCCAGCAGCGCCGCCGCGCCCGCCCCGTCCAGCCCCATCGGATCGGGCGGGACGGCCGCCCGGCCCGCCGCGAACGCCGCCCCCAGGCGCGGCAGCAGCCCCGGCAGGACCCCCGCGACGTCCCGGTCGTGATGCGCGCCCCCGTCCAGGCCCGCCGCGACCCCGAACAGCCGCACCGCTGACGCCTCGTCGCCCGCGGCGAGCGCCGCCAGGCCCACCCCGTCGGCGATCACCGGGATCACCCGCAGCCGCGCCGCCGGATGCGTGTTCAGGTACCGCAGCGCCCGGGCGTGCTCGGCCAGACCGCCCGCGACATCGCCCATCGCCACCAGCGCCCGCCCCAGCCCCGTGCGCGCCAGGCAGGCGAGGGGCTGCGGGTCCGGCGGGGTACCGGCCAGCCGCCCCAGCACCGAGCGGTACAGCGCCGCCGAGGCGGCGAACTCGCCCCGGGCGCGCAGGATCCCGGCGCGCACGATCCGCGCGTGGGTGTGGGTGTCGGGCCCCAGGGTGTCGTCGAGGAGCCGCTCGGCGGCCTCCAGCTGCGCCAGGGCCCCGGCGGTCTCGCCGAGGTCGAGGCGCAGGCCCGCCAGCCGCAGCCGCAGATCGGCCGACTCCGGGAACGCCGTCAGCGCGTCGAGGGCCCCGGTGACCTCGCCGAGCAGCGCGGCCACCCGCGGACGGTCGCCGTCCAGCAGCCGCAGCCCGGCCAGGCTCAGCGCGGCCTTGACCACGCTGAAATGGTCCCCGAGGCCCCGCGCGAGCCCCAGCGCCCCCTCCAGGTCGGCGGCGGCCGCGCCCCGGTCCTCACCGCGCCACGCGAACTGGGCGCGCATCATCAGCGCGGCCGCCGCCAGCCACGGGTCGTCCCCACCGGCGTAGCGGTCCAGGCGCGCGCGGGCCGCGCCGGGCTCACCGGCCAGCATGTGCAGCGCGGCGGCGATGACCTGCACCGCCACGAACGCGCTGCCCTCCGCCTCGGCGGCGTCCACGAGGGCGCTCATCCGCGCCGCCGCCTCGCCCACCGCCGCGGTGTCGGCGAACTCCGGCGCCCACCCGGCCAGGCCGGAGGAGAACACGCACATCGCGTACGGACCGGCCGCGCCCGGCGGCGGCGCGTCGGCCAGCGCCAGCGCCCGCCGCGACCACACCATCGCCTCCTCCCGCTGGTTCAGCGCCCACCACCGGCGGCACAGACCCGCGCACAACCGCAGCGCGCCCACCGCGTCCCCGGCTTCGATGAGCCGGGTCAGCGCCGCCAGCAGGTCCTCGTGGGCGCGCGCGAACCGCGCCAGCGACACCAGATCACCCGGCTCGTGCGCCGACAGCTCCAGGTAATGGGCGGCGTGCCGGTCCCGGTACCGGTCATAGACGCGCACGGAGTGGTCGCGGGCCCGGTCGGCGGCGAAGGCGCGGATGGTGTCCAGCATCCGGTACCCGCCGGGCACGGCGACCACGAAGGACTTGTCCACCAGCGACGGCAGCGTCTCCAGCCCGTACTCACCGCACACCCCCTCGACCGCGGCGAGATCGGCGGTACCGGCGAAGACCGACAGGCGCGCGGCGAAGTCCTTCTCGGCGTCGGTGAGCAGATCCCAGCTCCACTCCACCACCGCCCGCAGCGTCCGATGGCGCGGCAGCGCGGTACGGCTGCCCCCGGTCAGCAGCGCGAAACGGTCGTCCAGGCGCGCGGCGAGCTCACCCGGCGGCAGCCAGCGCAGCCGCGCGGCGGCCAGCTCCACCGCCAGCGGCAGCCCGTCCAGGCGCGCGACCACCGCCGCCGCCGCGGCGTCGTCCAGGACGGCGGCGGGCGCGGCGGCCCGCGCGCGCTCCCGCAGCAACCGCACGGCGTCGGCCCCGGGCAGGCCCGCCACCGGGTACAGCGCCTCCCCGGTGACCGACAGGGGCTCCCGGCTTGTGGCCAGCACCGTCAGCCGCGGGCAGGAGGTCAGCAGCCGCTCGGCCAGCGCGGCCGCGGCGCCGATGACGTGCTCGCAGTTGTCCAGGATCAGCAGCGTGCGCCGGTCGCCGATGGCGCGCGCGACGCGCTCGGCCACCGGCACCGGATCGGCGCCCAGGACGGGGGAGCGCGGGTCGCGCACCGACAGCACGCGCGCCACCGCCCGCCCGACCTCGCCCGCCTCGGCGACCGGCGCCAGCTCGGCCAGCCACACCCCGCCCGGCACCGCCACCCCGCGCCCGGCCTCCAGCGCCAGCCGGGTCTTGCCCACCCCGCCCGGCCCCAGCAGCGTGACCAGCCGGTCGCGCTCCAGCAGCCCCGCGATCGCGGCCAGGTCGTCCTCGCGGCCGACGAGCCCCGTCAGCGGCAGCGGCAGGTTCCCGCGCGGATCACCCGGCGACTCCGGCGCCCGCAGCACCGCCAGGTGCGCCGCCGACAGCTGCGGACCCGGCGCGGCGCCGAGGTCCTCCGCGAGGGCCGCGCGGGCGTCCTCGAACGCGGTCAGCGCCTCGGCGGAACGGCCCAGGGCGTGCAGGACGCGCACGTGCAGCGCCCGCAGCGTCTCCCGCCGCGGATGCGCGGCGGCCTCGGCGGCCAGCAGCGCCGCCACCTCACCCGCGCGCCCGGCGTCCAGGCACGCGTGCGCGTAATCCTCCACCGTGGACAGCCGCAGCTCCGCCAGCCGCGCCCGCTCCGGCCCCGCCACCCGCTCGTCGAGATCGGCCAGCGCCTCACCCCGCCACAGCGACAGCGCCTCACCCAGAACCCCGGCGCGGTCACCCGCCTCCCGCGCGGTGGCCAGCAGCCGCCCGAAGGCGGCCAGATCGGTATCGGCGGCCAGCCGGTACCCGTTCTCGGCCGCCGGAAGCACCCCCGCCCCCAGCGACCGGCGCAGCCGCGAGACCAGCGCCTGCAACGCGTTGGCGGGATTGGCCGGCGGCTCCTCCCACAACAGCCCGATCAGCGTCGCCGACGGCACCGCCCGCGGCGCCCGCCACGCCAGATACGTCAGCAACGCGCGCGGCCGGGCACCGCCCACCGCCACCGGCACGCCGTCCTCACCGCGCGCCTCCAGCGGCCCGAGCACCCCGATGCGCACGGGACTCACCTTATGACGCCGCGCCTGCGCGCCTCGGCGGTGGCCGCCGTCCGGTTGTCCACCCCCAGCTTGGCGAAGACCTGCACCAGATGCGACTTCACCGTCGCCTCGGTGATGAACAGCTCCCGCGCGATCGCGGCGTTACTGGCCCCCTCGGCGACCATTCGCAGCACCTGCGTCTCCCGCGCGGTCAGCGTCCGCGCCGGCGCCCGCACCCGCGACACCAGCCGCGTCGCCACCGACGGCGCCAGCACCGTCTCACCCCGCGCGGCCGTCGCGATCGCCGCCCGCAGCTCACCCGGCTCGGCGTCCTTCAGCAGATAACCCGTCGCCCCCGCCTCGATCGCACGCAAGATATCGGCCTCGGAGTCATAGGTGGTCAGCACCAGCACCCGCGGCGGCTCCGGCAGCGCCCGCAGCAGCCGCGTCGTCTCCGCCCCGTCCAGGCCCGCGCCCAGCTGCAGATCCATCACCACCACATCGGGACGCAACTCCGGCACGAGCTCCAGCGCGCGCTCGCCGGTGCCGACATCGGCGACCACGCTCAGCCCGCCGTCCTCCAGGGCGGCGCGCAGACCCTGCCGCACGATCGGGTGATCATCGACGATGAGAACGCGGACGCTCACGGCTCCTCCTGCCTGGGCACGGTCGCGTTGACCGCGGTCCCCGAACCCGGCCGCGACTCCACGATCAGCCGCCCGCCGACCTCGGCGAGCCGGTCGCGCATCGCCGCCAGCCCCAGGCCCGTCCCGGACGTCGGCGCGGGGGAGGGGTCGGCGGGATCGAAGCCCTTCCCGTCATCGGCGACATCGACGCTGACCGCCTCGGGCTGCACCGTCAGCGTCACCGCCACCCGCGTGGCCCCCGCGTGCTGCCGCACATTGGCCACCGCGCTCTGCGCCGCCCGCAGCAGCGCCACCGCCGCCGGAGTCGGCAGGCGCGGCGGCTCACCGTCCACCACCAGCGTGGCGTCCAGGCCGTAGTCACGGGCCTCGGCGACCAGCCCCTCCAGTGCCTTGGGCAGCGACGCGCCGTCCAGCTCGGCCGGGGTCAGCGCCCGCACCAGGCGGCGGGTGTCCTCCAGCGCCACCCGCGCGGCACCCACCGCGGTCTCCACCGCCCCCGGACGCCCCGAGCGCAGCAGCATGATGATCCCCGACAGCGACTGCCCCACCGTGTCATGGATCTCCCGGGCCAGGCGCTCCCGCTCGGCCAGCACACCCGCGCGCCGCTCGGTGGCCGCCAGCCGGTCGCGCGCGGCGGCCAGCTCCAGGCTCTGCTCACGCAGATCCCGGTACACCACCGTGATCACCACCGCCACCGCCGCGCCGATCACCGGCCCCAGCACCGCCGCGACGTCCACCCGCCCCCGCTGCCACGCGAAGACCACCACCGTCACCGCCGTCAGCCCCGCCACGCACACCAGCGCGACCCGCAGCGGCAGCAGCTGAAGGAACAACAGGAACAGCGGGAAGACCACCCACGCGAAATCCGCCGACAGCAGCGACAGCCCGGCCCAGCCCGCCGTCAGCACCACCAGCCACACCGCCGCCACCGTCCGGTCACCCGAACGCCGCGCCAGCACCACACCCAGCCCGTACCAGGCCGCCAGCAGCAGCGCGCCCACCACGCACCACGCCGCGTGCCGCCCCGCCGCGACCGCGCGCACCGCCCCCACCGCGACCAGCGCGGCGAACAGGACGTGCTGCGCCCGGCGCAGCAGCGCGAGCGCCACCGGGCGGGCCGTGGACGGACTGGTCACCCCCCGACGCTAGCCGCGCGAGCGCCACCCGGCCTCCAACTTTGGTTGGAGGCCCGCTCCCATCGCGCTTGCGATGCCGCCCGGCCGGACGCGAACCAGGCTTGGCCGGGTGTTCATCGCCTGGAGAGAACTCGGCTACGCCAAAGGGCGCTTCGCGCTGCTCGGCGGCGTCATCGCCCTCATGACCCTCATGGTCGTCCTGCTCACCGGACTCACCGCCGGCCTCGGCGCCGCCAGCGTCTCGGCGGTCACCGCGCTGCCACCCGGAGACCTCGTCTTCCAGGAACCGGCCGCCGCGCAGAAGACCGACTTCGCCACCTCCGCGCTCCCGCCCGCCACCGTCACCGCCCTCGGCGGCGACCCCATCGGCGTCTCCACCACCCGCATGACCAGCGGCGACACCACCGACGCGGTCACCGTCCTGGGCGCCGACCCCGCCCTCTACCCCGCCACCGAGACCGGCACCGCCCCCGGCGCCGGACAGGCCGCCGTCACCGCCGGGCTGAACGCCTCCATCGGCGACTCCGTCACCTTGAGCGGGCACACCTACACCGTCACCGCCATCGTCGACGACGTCACCTTCAACCACCTGCCCGTCGTCTACGTGACCTTCACCGACTGGCAGGCCCTCGCCCGCACCGACACCGCCTCCGCCGTCCTCGTCGACGGCACCGCACCCCACGTCCCCGGCACCGTCGCCGCCGACCGCGACACCGCCTACGCCGCCGTCGGCGGCTACTCCTCCGAACAGGGCTCCCTCACCCTCATGCGCGTCCTCCTGCTCGGCGTGTCCGTCCTCATCGTCGGCGCCTTCTTCACCGTGTGGACCATGCAGCGCGCCGGCGACCTCGCCGTCGTCCGCGCCATCGGCGGCGGACGCGGCTACCTCCTGCGCGACGCCCTCGGCCAGGCCCTGGCCGTCCTGCTCGCCGGAGCCGCCATCGGCGGCGGCGCGGCCGCCGGGCTCGGCGCGCTCGCCTCGCAAGCCGTCCCCTTCGTCCTGGACGTCGCCACCGTCGCCGTCCCCGTCGCCGCGATGGTCGGCGTCGGCCTGCTCGGCGCGGCCGTGTGCGTGCGCCGCACCACCACCGTCGACCCACTCACCGCCCTGGGAGCCGCCCGATGAGCCTGATCATGAAGGACGTCCGCCTCACCTACCCCGACGGCGACCGCCGCCTCGTCGCCCTCGACGACGTGTCCCTCACCGTCGAGCCCGGCGAGATCGTGGCCGTCACCGGGCCCTCCGGCTCCGGCAAGTCCAGCCTCCTGGCCGTGGCCGGCGCCCTCGTCACCGCCGAGTCGGGCACCGTCGCCGTGGCCGGCACCGACGTCACCGGCCTGGGCCAGAAGGACCGCGACCGGCTGCGCCGCGACCGCGTCGGCTTCGTCTTCCAGCAGGCCAACCTCCTGGCCGCGCTCACCGCCCTCGACCAGCTCCTCCTCGTCGCCCACGTCACCGGCGCCCCCAAGGCCGCCGCCAGGACCCGCGCGATGGAGCTCCTCGACTACGTCGGCCTCGCCGCCAAGGCCCACCGCCGCCCCGGCAGGCTCTCCGGCGGCGAGCGCCAGCGCGTCGCCGTCGCCCGCGCCCTCATGGGCGAGCCCGCGCTGCTGCTGGTCGACGAGCCGACCTCGGCGCTGGACGCCGAACGCGGCCACGACGTCATCGCCCTCCTGCGCGACGCCACCCGCGAGCGCCGCACCGCCACCGTCGTCGTCACCCACGACCTGCGCCACCTCGATCTCCTCGACCGCGCCATGGAGATGCGCGACGGTACCTTGACCCCCTCTTAAACGCGCTCGGCGAGCGCCCCGGACGGCGGGTAACCTTCCCGCCGTCCACGAGGAGGGGAGACACGACGGTGGAGAACATCACCGAGCTGGCCGCCGACTACTACACCGCCTGGTGCGAGAACGAGCCGATCTACGCGTCCGTGCAGGGCACACCCGGATACGACGCCGAGGTCCCCGACCCGACCCGCGAGGGCTCGGCCGCCTGGGACGCCCGCCTCGCCGGGTTCGCCGCCCGCGTCGAGGCCATCGACCCCGAAACCCTCCACGGCGAGGACCGTGTCACCCGCGACATGCTCGCCCGCACCATCCGCGACGACCGCGAGGCCATCGCCGGGGGCCTGGGCGAGATCGCCGTCAGCGCCACCACCAGCGGCGTCCTCGCCGAGATGGTCGCGGTGGTCCCCATGACCAACGTCGGCGACCCCGCCCTCGCCGAGGCCTACCTGACCCGCCTCGGCAAGCTCGGCGGATACTTCGACGGCCTCACCGGCCGCTACCTCCAGGCCGTCGCCGAGGGACGCACCCCCACCGAGCGCGGCGTACGCCAGACCATCGCCCAGATCGACGGCTACCTCGCCAACCCCGTCGCCACCGACCCCATGCTGCGGCCCCGGCCCGAAGGCGTCGACACCGAGGCCTGGCGCGCACGCGGTGCCGACATCGTCGCGGGCTCCTTCCGGCCCGCCCTCGCCCGCTACCGCGCCGCCCTCGCCGAGAGGATCCTGCCCACCGCACGCGGCCAGGAACACGTCGGCGTCACCCACGTCCCCGGCGGCGCCGAGGCCTACCGCGACGCCGTCCGCCGCCACACCACCACCGAGATGACCCCCGAGGAACTCCACGAGACCGGCCTCGCCCTCGTCGCCGGACTGCGCGAGGAGTTCGCCGAACGCGGCGGCCGCGCCCTCGGCGCCACCGGCACCGCCCAGGTCCTCACCACCCTGCGCACCGACCCCGCCCTGCGCTACACCAGCGCCGAGGAGATCGTCGACACCGTCACCATCGCCCTCCGCCGCGCCGAGGAGGCCCTCCCCGACGCCTTCAAGTCCTACGACATCGCCCCCTGCGTCGTCCGCCCCATGGACGCCACCGAAGCCGCCGACTCCGTCCTCGGCTACTACCTCGCCCCCTCCGGCGACGGCTCCCGCCCCGGCGCCCACGTGGTCAACACCTACCGCCCCGACCTGCGCACCCGCTTCGAATACGAGTGCCTCGCCTTCCACGAGTCCGTCCCCGGCCACCACCTCCAGCTCGCCCTCGGCGTCGCCCTCACAGGCCTCCCCGATTTCCGCCGCTACGCCTACGTCACCGCCCATTCCGAGGGCTGGGGCCTCTACACCGAACGCCTCACCGACGAACTCGGCCTCTACACCGACGAGCTCGCCAAGCTCGGCATGGTCTCCTTCGACGCCTGGCGCGCCTGCCGCCTCGTGGTCGACACCGGCATGCACTACTACGGCTGGTCCCGGGAGAAGGCGATCCAGTACATGCTGGACAACACGGCGCTGTCCGAGGCCAACATCGTCAACGAGGTCGACCGCTACATCGCCTGGCCCGGCCAGGCCCTGGCGTACATGGTCGGCCGCCTGCGCATCCAGGCCGCCCGCGACCGCGCGAAGAAGACCATGGGCGACCGCTTCGACCTGAAGGGCTTCCACGACCAGGTCCTCGGGCACGGCTCGATCCCGCTGGACACGATGGACGGCGCGATCGACCGATGGGCTGCGGCGACGAGCTAGAAGGATGTCGACGGTCACCGGCACAGGTACGAAGACGGGCCGAAGATCGCCAGCGAGCCGCAAAACTGAGCCGCAACGAGACCGTCAGTAAGCCGCAGAACTGAGCCGCACCGAGACGGCCCGCAGCCCGCAGAACAGACGGCAACCCAAGACCAGCCCGCGCGAAAACAGCGACCCGGGATAGGAGAGGTGGATCCTCCGTCGGTCGGCCAGACGTGTTCTCAGGACGCAGGTTCTGGGGGTGTCAAGACACGCTCTTCCGTCTTGACACCCCCAGGTTCTGCGTTCAGCGTCGTTCCAGCCGGCCAGAGGAGGAGACGCCTCCCGAGAGAGGCCCAGGTCCAGGACAGCGTCCTGGTCGGGGACGAGGGCTGAAAGCCCAGGCCAGACGGCGACCCTCACTTAGCCGCAACGCCGTGGATACATCGAACACGGACGATCCGCGGGGCGATAGACAAGAAGCACGACGAGCCACAACAGGCGTCGGAAACAAGCCCCCCACCCCGGTCACACTTCCCCCACCGAACCGGTCATGTGTGCGACACCCCACAAAGGAGAGCACCATGACCACCACACCCACACCCCCCATCGCCCCCACCACCATCATGCTCGGCGTCGCCGACATCGCCCGCTCCCGCGACTTCTACGCCGCCCTCGGCGCCGAAGTCCGCAAAGACGCCGGCCACTTCGTCCTCCTGGGCTTCGGCAAGGGTTCCGGCGAGGGCTCCGGCGAGGGCTCCGGCGAGGGCTCCGGCGAAGGCTCCGCCAAGGCCTCCGACATCGCCCTCTACCCCCGCGAAGCCGCCGCCGCCGACGCCGGCGTCCCCGCCGAGGGCTCCGGCTTCGCCGGCGTCTCCTTCCACCGCACCCTCGCCACCCCCGCCGAGGTCGACGCACTGCTCGGCAAGGCCATCGAGGCCGGGGCCACCGTCGTGCGAGCCGTCGAAGAAGCCGCCTGGGGCGGCTACTTCGGTTACGTCACCGACCCCGACGGCTTCCTGTGGAAGTTCGTGGCCTACGCCCAGTGACGGACGAGCTCGGCGTAGGCGGGGCAGGTGCGCGCCAGCGAGTCGGGCGCGCCGTGTGACACGGCGTCGCCGTCGAGCAGCAGCACTTCCCGCGCCCGCCGGGCCGAGCTGATCCGGTGGGCGATGACGATGAGCGTGCCGGGACGCCGCGCGAAGGCGTTCTCGGCGCGCTCCTCGCCGGCCGGGTCGAGGTGGCAGGTCGCCTCGTCGAGGACGACCAGCCGCGCGGGTGAGGCGTGCACGCGGGCGAGGGCGACGAGCTGGCGTTCGCCCGAGGACAGGCCGCCGACCTCGTCGTCGAGGCCGAGGGTGAGCCCGACCGCGCGGGCCGAGGCCAGTAGCGCGGTGTCGGTGGCGTCCGGCGCGAGCCAGGCGAGGTTGTCGCGGAGGGTCCCGGTGTGCACGTAGGCCTCCTGAGGGATCAGCGCCACCGCCCGCCGCAGTCCCGGGATGGCGGGGAGCTCGCGTCCGCCGAGGCGGACCGTCCCGGCGTCGGGGGCGCGCAGCCCGCAGAGCAGGTCGGCGAGGGTGGACTTGCCGATCCCGGAGGCGCCGACGATCGCCAGGTGCCCGCCGTCGGCGACGGTCAGATCGAGGCCGTCGACGACCGGCGCGGCGTGCGGGCCGTAGGCGAAGCGCAGCCCGGAGACCGTCAGGTCGCCGGTGGCCACCGGTGCCGTCCCGGGCGGTTCGGGCGTCGCGGCGAAGGTCTCGCCGAGCCGGGTGAGGTTCACCCAGAGGTCCAGGCCCCAGCCGCCGAGCAGCGCGATGACGCTGCGCACCGCCGGTTCCAGGCCGACCGCCAGGTACGTCACCGCGCCCACGACCGCGCCGGGCGTGAGACGCCCGTCGCGCAGCAGCCACGGCGCGGCCACCAGCACCGCGGCCAGCGGCAGCTGCCCGCCGCAGAAGACCAGCAGGTGCCGGACGGCGAACACGCGCGCCAGCGACCGCGTCCGCCGCGCCTCGTCCTCGGCGACGGCGGCGATCTCGTCCCCGGCGCGGCCCACCGCGTCGCAGGCCAGCACGTCGCGGGTACCGGCGAAGACCGCGCCGCCGGTGGCGGCGACCCGCTCACCGGCGAGCAGCACCGCGCGGTGACGGCGGGCCAGGCCCGGCAGCAGCAGCGCGAAGACGGCGAGCGCGCCGGTCACCGCCACGGCGGCGATCGCGGCGATGAGCGGCGCCAGCAGCGCCAGCCCGATCAGCGCGGCCACGATCGTGAAGACGATCTGCCGCAAGGTCCGCAGCAGCGCGAACAGCAGGTTCCGCACCGACTGGACCTGCCCCGTCAGCCGCGCCACGGCCCCGGTGTCGCGCCCGGACCCGTCCACCGCCGCCGCGACCGCGCCGGTCACCGCCGCCTCCAGCAGCGCGTCGCGGACCGGCTCGACCACCGCCGTCAGGTACGGGAACAGCCGCCGTGTGGCCGCCACGCCCACCAGGGACGCCCCCAGCAGCGCCGCCAGCCACACCAGCCCGCCCCACAGGTCGCGGGCGAGGAAGCGGTCCGTCGCGCGCGCCAGGGCCAGGCCCGTGACGAACGTCGGCAGCGACTCCGCCGCCGACCACACCGCCAGCCGCGCCAGCGAGCCGCGGCCCTCGCGCAGGCGGTCGAGCAGGAGCCGCACACCCGGGTTCATCCGGTCCTCCCCAGCAGGTCCCGGTACCCGGGATGGTCACGCCACAGGTCCTCGTGCCGCCCGAGGGCGGCGATGCGGCCCTCGTCGAGCCAGGCCACCAGATCGGCGCGCGCGGCGGTGCCCGCCCGGTGCGCGATGACCAGGCGCGTGCGTCCGGCCAGCCCGTCCAGAGCGCTCGCGACGCGCGCCTCGGTGACGGTGTCCAGCCCCGACGTCGCGTCGTCGAGCACCAGGACGCGTCCCCCGTGCGCGATCGCGCGCGCCAGCCCCAGCCGTTGCAGCTCACCGCCCGACAGCGGCGCCTCGGCGAGGGGAGTGGCGTAGCCCTCCGGCAGGCGCCGGACGAACGCGTCGGCCTGCGCCGCCCGGGCCGCCTCGCCCACCTCGCCGTTGAGGTGCGGGCGGCCGTAGGCGATGGCGTCGGCGACGGTCTCGCCCAGCAGCACCGGCCGGTCGAAGGCGTAGGACACCTGCCCGCGCGCCACCGGCGCGCCGCCGACGAGCACCTCGCCCGCGTCGGGCTCCAGGAGCCCGCCCGCCAGCAGCGCCAGGGTGCTCTTGCCCGCGCCGGAGCGTCCCACCACGGCCACGCACGCACCGGCCGGGATCTCCAGGTCGAGGCCGTCCAGGACGCCCTCGACGCGCACCCCCCGCAGCGACAGCGTCGCCGGGCCGTCCCCTGCGGACGGCTCCCGCGCCGCCGGCGCCTCCTCGTCCAGCAGCTCGGATACGCGCCC
Organism: Actinorhabdospora filicis; assembly: GCF_030269765.1. Classification (GTDB taxonomy): domain Bacteria; phylum Actinomycetota; class Actinomycetes; order Mycobacteriales; family Micromonosporaceae; genus Actinorhabdospora; species Actinorhabdospora filicis. Next base: position 959,708 of record NZ_BSTX01000002.1, read on the forward strand.
GGCGTTGGCGCCCGCCTCGGCCAGGGTGACCAGGTTGTCCACCTGGTCCAGGAAACCCATCGCGATCCCCAGGTACAGCGCCGCCGCCACGAAACCACCTGGCGACAGCCAGCCCCGCCAGACGCCGAACCCGGCCGTGGTCAGCACCGCCAGCCGGAACACCGTGATCAGCAGGTCCACCCGCCAGGTGATCGCCCGCTGCGCCGCCCACGTGCTCGCCCCCGCCTCCCGCAGGCCCGGCAGCGGTTCCAGGATCCGGCCGATCTCATGCGCCGAGGTCCCGCTCGCCCGGACCGTGCGCGCCCCGCCGACGGTCTCGGCCAGCCGCCCGGCGATCGCGCCGAGCCGCTCCAGATAGCCCGCGTAGGAGGCGCCGATGTCACCGGTGAGCCGCCGCAGCAGCAGCACCGCCGGGACCGTCCCGGCCAGGAACACCGCCCCCAGCCGCCAGTCCAGCAGCCACAGCGCCACCGCGCCCGCCACCGTCGTCACCGCCGCCAGCAGCGTCGCCGCGACCGCCGGGACCGCCCGGCCCGCCGCCGTGGCGTTGCCCGCCAGCCGCGCCACCAGGTCGCCGGTGTCGTGCCGCCGCGAGCCGGGGACACCCAGGGCCAGCACGTGCCGCGCCAGCCGCCCCCGCAACCGCGCGGTCACCCGGCTGCTCGCGCCCGCCGAGGCCACCCCGGCGGCGGCGTCGGCGAGGGCCTGCCCCAGCAGCAGCCCCGCCAGCGCGGCGGGCCACAGCAGCCCCGGAGAGCCCGACAGCAGGCCGTCGACGACCACCGCCAGCACCGCCGGGACCGCGATCGCGGCGGCCTGCCCGGCCGCCTGGCACACCAGCGTCAGCGCCGAGGGCAGCGGCGCCAGCCCGGCCAGCCGCGCCAGCCGCCTCACCGGCCACCCTCCAGGCTCTGCCCGTTCAAGCCCTGCCCGCTCAGGAACGCCGCGACCTCACCGGTCAGCGCCTCCCCGCCCGGCTCGGTCAGCAGGTCGTGCCCACCGCCGGGCACCTCCCGGTAGCGGGCCCCCAGCAGCCCCGCCAGGGTCCGCGAGTGCGCCACCGGGATCACGTCGTCATCGGTGCCGTGCGCGATCAGGACCGGCGCGACCACCCGCGAGGCCAGCCGCACCAGGTCACGCGGGCCGAGCGCGTCCTCGACGTCCTCACGCCCGTCGAGCCGCTCGATCAGGCTCCGCACCGCCGGGCCGGCGTCGGCGTGCAGCCGCCGCGCCGACAGGAACGGCGCCACCGCCGCGCACCGCGACCACCGCTCCGGCTCGGCCGCCGCGGCCAGCAGCGCCAGGAACGCCCCGTAGCTCGTGCCGAACAGCGCCGGAGCCTGCGCGCGCGGCCGCACCGCCGCCAGCTGCGCCCCCAGCCACAGCACGTCGGCCAGGTCCGGGCCACCCCACGCGCCCCGGATCGCCCGCCGGTGCGCCGCCCCGTAACCGGTGCTGCCGCGCTGATTGGGCGCCACCACCGCCACCCCCGCCGCCGACAGCCGCGCGAACAGCGGATCCCAGCCCAGATCCCAGGCCGCCTCCGGGCCACCGTGCAGCGCCACCACCAGCCGCCGCGCCCGCAACCGGTCCCCGTACACCACCGCCTCGATCGGCCCCGCCGGACCGGCGAACACCTCCGTCCGCGCTCCCGGCGCGCCACGCGCGCGCATTCCCGCGTCCGGATCCACCGTGGACAGCCCCGGCGGCGTCACCGGATCGGTCCGGAACAGATGAAGTCCCCGCCGCCCCCAGCCCGCCGCGCGCACCACCCCCGCCGGCAGCGGCGGCTCGGTCACCTCCGCCGCGCCCGCCTCGGCGATCAGCAGCCGCGACCGCGTCCCCTCGTCCACCCGCAGCGCCACCCGCTTACCGGCCGGGTCCACCGCCAGCGCCCTCGGGATCCCCTGACACGACAAGGCCCGCAACCGCGACCCGTCCGCACCCAGCCACCCCGTCACCGTCCCCTGCGGCGGCCGCACCAGCAGCTCACCGCCCGCCGCCGCCAGCAGCGTCACCGGACCCGAGGTCGGCACCGTCCGCGTCGCGCCCGTCCGGACGTCCACGCGCACGATCCGCCGCGACCGGCCCGCGAAGACCTCCATCACCGCCATGTCACCGCACCACCACACCGCGCCCGCGACCCGGCCCTCCACCACCGCCACCGGCGCCACCGACAGGGTCCGCGCGTCCACCCGCGACAGCGCCGAACGCTCCCCGTCACCCGACACCAGCCACGCCAGCACCCGCCTGTCCCGGCTCGGCACCGCGCGTAACGCCGGAGCCCGCGACTCCCCGAGCCCCACTTGGCCCTCCACATCGTGCAGCGACAGCCGGTGCGCGCCATCGGCGCTGCTCACGCTCACCGCGCGCCCGTCCGGTGCCGGGACCACCTGGCAGCGCACGCTCACCGGCCCCGCCAGCACCCGCGCCACCGGGACCTTCCCGTCCAGCTCGGTCACCTCCACCGCCGCGCGGCCCACGCCGTCGACGAGGACGCACGCGGCGCGTTCGCCGTCGGCGGTGAACGCCGGGCTCAGCCGCCGTTCCACTGTGGACTCCATGGGCATGCGCGTTCTCCTTCGCGGGGGCGGCGTACGTTGGACGCGGTCCCGTTCCCGCGCCCTGATCGCGCGGGAACGGGACGTGGTCACTACGCGGGCTTGAACGTCATGGGCATGTGCAATTGCCCGCGCCCGCCCGCTTTCGACGTGGTGTCTACGCGGGCTTGAACGTGACGGAGCAGGTGTGCCCGCACGTGTAGCTGCACGGGTAGAGGCCGGTTTCGGTCTCCTCGTCGTCGAGGACCTCAAGGGCCTCGATCTCGGTCAGGTCGTATTCCATGATCACTCCTTGATCGGTGTGAACACGCAGGTCGGCCTGCATGTCCTGGTGTACGGGTAAAGCCCGGTGCCGGGCTCCTCCTCCTCACCGAAGGCCTCCGGTGGGCCGGGCGCGGTGACGTCCCCGGCCGCCGGTTCGCCTCCGGTCCCGTCCCCGCTCCCTGGTCGTGGGCGGGAACGGGGTGTCCGTTACGCCGGCTGGAACGTCACCCGGCAGGTGTAACCGCAGGTGTAGCTGCAGGGGTAGAGGGCGACCTCGGTCTCCTCGTCGTCGAGGATCTCCAGGGCCTCGATCTCGGTCAGCTCGAACTCCATCGTGTTCACCTCCTCTCCGTGCTGGTCGCGGGTGTGCGCTCACCGTCGCCGGTGAACGTCTCGGGCAGCCACGGACGGCGCCCGCCGTCGCGCAGCCGCGAGAGGAACGACAGGACGCCCGCCAGGCCGGTCCCGAAACCGGCGGAGAACGACGCCCCGGACTCCTCGGGGATCAGCCACCGCCCGCCGCGCCGGGCCGCGCGCACGGCCGTCGCGGTGGCCAGGTCGGTGGCCATGTCGCGGTACCGGTCCTCGCCGGTGGCCGCGGCCAGGTCGAGCAGGAAGTCGCCGTCGCCGGCGTTGCCGTGGCACTGGGACGTCCCGTTGCCCCACCGGGAGCGGTGCACCGCCACGGCGGCGGCGCGGGCCAGTTCCAGCGCGCGCGGCTCGCCGGTGGCGCGCCACAGCGCGGTGAGGAACGTGCCGACGCCGGAGGACCCCGAGCACCAGTGGGTGCGCGGTCGCCCGCCGGGCCGCTCGGGCCACACCGCGGCCTCGCCGTCGACGATGGCCGCGGCGGCCAGCGAGCGCCCGGCGGCCTCGGCGAGGCGCCCGGCCTCCACGTGCCCGGTGCGCAGGTGCGCGGTGAGCAGGAACGCGCCGATCCCGGCGGTGCCGTGGGCGAAGCCGAGGTGCGCGGTACCGGCGAAGACGGTGGGCGCGTCGCCGGGCACCGGCCACAGCAGCGAGTCCCCGTCGTGGACGGCGCGCCCGCAGAGCAGCTCGACGGCCTCGATCGCGGCCTCGGTGAAGGCGGCCTCGCCGGTGGCCTCGGCGAAGCGCAGCCGGGTCAGCCCGGCTCCGGCGACGCCGTGGCACACGTCGGGGTTGGCCGCCTCGACGGGGATGTCGCGCGCGACGGCCGCGGCGGCGTCCACGATGGACTCCTCCGACAGCGCCAGCCCGGCCTCCAGCAGCGCCCACGCCGTCCCCGAGCGCCCGAAGTGCAGGCCCGGCAGGGCCGGGAGGCGGCCGAGGCGCTCGATGATGTGCCCGGCGAGGCCGCGCAGGCTCCCGGCCGGGACGGCCTCGGGTGCGGCGAGGTGGCGGGCGGTGAGGACGCCGAGGATCCCGGCCGAGCCGTAGTGCAGGCTCAGGGGATCGGTGGTGGCGGCGAAGCCCTCGCGCGGCCACGGCTCGTCGGCGGTGAGGTCCATCGTGGACAGCAGATGCGCCGTCGCGTCCTCCACCAGCACGCCCGGATCCAGTGGCCGCGCGGCGACCGGCCGCGCCGGTCGGGTCAGGGCCTCGCTCACCTCGGCGGGGGAGGGGCGGCGGGCCGGGTCGTCGTCCATGAGCGCCGGGACCACCGCGGCGGCCAGCCGCGCGGCGGGCGTCCCGATCGCCGCCAGCCACGCCCCGGCGCGTTCGGCGGGGGAGCGGCCCGGCTCGTCGTCCTCGGCCAGCAGCGGGTCCACCCCGGTCGCCATGTGAAAGAGGGTCGCGCCGAGCCCGAAGAGGTCGGAGGACGTCTGCGGTGCCGGGCCGTGCCAGGGCGCGGCGGCCTGCTCTGGCGAGCCGTAGGAGAGCGTGTAGGCGCGCGTGACCGGCGCGCCGGGCTCGGCGAGCAGCTCCAGGTCGATGAGCCGGGCGCGCGTGTCGGCGTCGACCATCACGTTGCCCGGGGTCAGGTCGCGGACGACGAGTCCCTCCGCGTGCACCTCGGCCAGCAGCGCGCACACGTCGGAGGCCACGTGCGCCAGCAGCCCCGGCGAGGGCTCGCCGCCGTGCGCGGCGGCCCAGCGGCGCAGGTCGAGGCCGGTGATCTCCTCCTCGGCCAGGAACAGGTCGCCCTGCTGCTCGAAGAGCCCGAGCAGCGCCGGGACCCGCCCGAGCCCGGCCAGCCGGGTGAGCATGTCGGCCTCGTGGCGCAGCGCGTCGCGCGCGTCGCGTCCCGTCAGGTCGGCGGCGGTGTCGCGGCGGGCGCGCTTGACGACGACCGGCCGCCCGCTCTCCCGGTCCAGGGCACGGAAGACCCCGCCGGTGAAGGAGTGCCTGACGGCGCGCGTGACCCGGAAACGCCCGCCCAGCAGCACCGGCGCGGGCCGCCCCGGGCGTTTCGGCGCGGTGCCCATCGGGTCCGGCGGCGCCCACGGCGGCGTGACGAAGGAGGCGGCGCGCACGTCGAGGGCGAGCGAGCCGTCCGGCGCCCGCAGCATCGCCTCCATCGTGCCGTCGGCCGACAGCGCCGAGACCCCGGCGTAGACCCCGAAACGGTAGTGCACCAGGCTTCCCGGGCGCACCGGCCGGTCGGAGAGGACACCGGGACCGGGCAGCCCGGCGGTGACCGCGTCCAGCTCACCGGCCAGCTCGCGCCACTCCGCCTCGCCCGGGCCGGGATAGGCGGTGAGGAACTTCCCGCCCGAACCGCGCGCGCTCTGCCCCGAGCACAGCTCGCGGACCACGCTCAGGTCGGCGGCGAACTTGAACGGGCATCGCGCCCGCGCCAGGATCGGCGCCACCAGCCGCAGCACCACCGGCGCCGACAGCGGCGTGGCCGACACGTGCAGCTTCCAGCCCTGGACGCCCATGGGCTCATCGGCCGGACCCGCCGTGCACCACTGCCCACCGGCCCGCACCCGCCATCCGGGGAAGGCGGTTAACGCGTCGCGGGCCACGCCCGCCAGGAAGTCGTCCATCGCTCAGGCCGCGTGCAGCGGGTAGCCCGGGCGGTTGGCGATGCGCTCGCGCACCGCCGCCGAGCCGAAGCGCTCGTCGATGCGGCGGGTCGCCTCGGCCCACTGCGGCCAGGTCCGCGCCTCGCGCAGGGCCCCGGTGACGAACGGGTCGCTCCAGCGCGCCACCGACCGCCGCCACAGCTCCCCGGGATCCTCATGGAGGAGGTTCCCGACGGTGCCCTCGTAGATCGGCATCGCCCGCACCGCGCCGTCGGGCTCGACCTGCATCGCGGGGAACACCATGCCCTCGGCGATCAGGTCGGGATGCATCTGGAGCTCGCGGTTGGTGGTGACCTGCACGTTGACGCCGGGGACCAGCGCGCGCAGCTTCTCGGCCAGGCCCGGATCGCACAGCCGCGCCAGCTCCTCCTCGCCCAGCAGCTCCAGCCGCGCGAATCCCGCGCGGCTGGCCAGCCCCGAGGGGATCACCGCGCCGAACAGGACCTGCGCCAGGCGCGGATAGCGCGGCAGCACGTCCCGGCAGACCGCCTCCACCTCGTCGATGTTGGAGCACACCACCACCGAGTCGACGCCGAAGACGAAGTCCGGGCGGCGCGCGGCGGCCTCGTCCAGCATGGACAGGGCTCCCAGGGCCCGCGCGAACGACCCTCGGCGGCCCCGGATCCGGTCGTGCGTGGCGGCGGTGGCCCCGTCGACGCTCACGTGGACCTCGGTGAACTCCTCCACCAGCCGCGCCGCCAGCTCCGGCGTCAGCGTCCAGCCGCTGGTGTACAGCGACACCCGCACGCCCGCCTCGCGGATGCGCCGGGCCAGGCCCAGCACACCCCGCACGATCAGCGGCTCCCCACCGGAGAAGGCGATCTCATCGGGACCCAGCGACACGATCGCGTCGGCGATGCGCTCCATGTCGGCCGGCGAGGGCTGGAGCGAGGGCCGCCGGCCCGACTCCGAATAGCAGTGCACGCACCGTAACGGACACGCGTAGGTCATGTCCCAGATGACGTACGACGGACGGTCCATGGCGGCCTCCCGGAAGCTCGGTCCCACCATCAGGTTGGCCGTCCCGTAACCGTCCTGTCATCGTCCTGACGCGCCGCCCGCCCCGCCGTACGGGGACGCCGCGCGGCGACCGGAGCGCCCGGTACGGCCGAGTGGACGTCGTCCCGACGGGTGAGGACGAAAGACCCGCCCCGGCCCGCCTCCCCGCCCTGACCAGCGCCCCCGGAGATCGTTTCGCGCACCCCGGCGACACGCCGTAATGGGCACCGTCCCTACGGGCGTCCGCGGGGGCAGCCCCGCCTGCCCGTGCGTCCGCCCAGGGACACAGAGTCATAACAGTCAATCTCTGAAACTCCCCGAGTGTGGCCCACGCCTCTACACTGCTCGGAATCAGATCCAGGGCCCTGAGGGAGGAAACCCGTGATCACAGGACGCCGCCGCCGTTTGGCGGCCATCGGCGGGCTCGTGCTCGCCGCCACGATCGCCATGGCCGGCTGCGCTAAGGAGAAGCCGACGACCGAGACGCCCTCCGGCGCGCAGGTCAGCCTCGTCAAGGCGGGCGCTCTCACGGTCTGCACCAGCCTGCCCTACCCGCCCTTCCAGGAGAAGCAGGGCGACAAGGTCGTCGGCTTCGACGTCGACATCGTCGACCTCGTCGCCGCCAAGCTCAGCGTGAAGCAGGACATCGTCGACATCGACTTCAACCAGATCAAGGGCGGCGCGGCTCTCGAAGCCGGCACCTGCGACCTGGCCGCCGCCGGTATGACGATCACCGACGAGCGCAAGCAGAACCTGACCTTCTCCGACCCCTACTTCGACGAGATCATCGCCTTCATGACCCCCAAGGGCAAGAAGGTCATGACCATCGAGGAGGTCAAGTCCAAGGGCCTCAAGCTCGGCGTCCAGGCCGCCACCACCAGCCTCGACTACGCCACGAAGGCCGGGCTCGACCCCGTCCAGTTCAACGACGCGGGCAAGCAGCTCCAGGCCCTGCAGTCCGGGACCGTCGACGTGATCCTCCAGGACCACCCGGTGATCTACGACTGGCTCACCAAGCCCGAGATCGAGAAGGACTTCGAGCTCGGCGGCATGATCAAGACCGGCGCCCAGTACGGGTTCGGCCTCAAGAAGAACGCCGACCCGAACCTCGTCAAGATCATCAACGAGACCCTCGCCGAGGCCAAGAAGAACGGCAAGTACGACGAGCTCTACCAGAAGTGGATCGGCGAGAAGCCGGCCACCTCATGAGCGATTCCGCAACCGAGGCCGGTTCGCTCCCGCGGACCGGCCTCACCCCTCGGCAGCGCCGCAACTTCGGCGTCGGCGTCCAGTACGCGATTCTCGTCCTGATCGTTGTCGTGGCCGCCGTCGCCCTCGACTGGCAGCGCTTCCAAGAGGTCTTCTTCAACCCCTCGACGTTCAAGTTCCTGTTCCCGGACCTGATCACCATCGGTCTGGTCAACACGATGATCTACACCTGCTCCGGGTACGTCATCGGCTTCTTCCTCGGACTGCTCATCGCCGTCATGCGGCTGTCGGCGGTCCGGCTCAACCGCTGGTTCGCCCACGGCTACATCGAGCTCTTCCGCGGCCTGCCCGCGCTGCTGGTGTTCATGCTCCTGGGCTACGGGCTCCCCGTCGTCCTGGGACCCGACCGCCAGCTGCCGTTCCCGCCCTACGGCACGGTGGCGATCGCCCTCGGCCTGGTCTCGGCCGCCTACATGGCCGAGACGTTCCGGGCCGGCATCCAGGCCGTCCCCAAGGGACAGGTGGAGGCCGCGCGCTCGCTGGGCATGAGCGCCACCCGCGCCATGGTCACCGTCGTGCTGCCCCAGGCGATCCGGATCGTCATCCCGCCGCTGACCAACGAGCTGATCATGCTGTTCAAGGACTCCTCGCTGGTCTTCGCCGTCGGCCTGACGGCGGGCACCGCCGAGCTCGCCAAGATCGGCAACGACCTGGCCACCGAGCACGCCAACTCGACGCCGATCGTGCTGGCGGGCCTGAGCTACCTGGTGATCACGCTGCCCCTGGGCTTCCTGGTGCGGCGGCTCGAAGCGCGACAGGCGAAGGCGAGGTGAGCGACGTGACCGAACCGGTCGAGGAGGCCGAGGCCGCCGTGCTGCTGGACCGGCCGATGGTGTCGATCAAGGGCCTGCACAAGTCCTTCGGGGACCTGGAGGTCCTGCGCGGCATCGACGTCGACGTCCGGCCCGGCGAGGTGGTGTGCGTCATCGGGCCCTCCGGTTCGGGCAAGTCCACGCTGCTGCGCTGCGTGAACCTCCTGGAGCAGCCCACCGCGGGCGAGATCCGGGTGGCCGGCGACCTGCTGACCCACCGCGACGCCGACCTGGACCGCGCCCGCCGCCACATCGGCATGGTCTTCCAGCAGTTCAACCTGTTCCCGCACCTGAGCGTGCTGGACAACGTGACGATCGCGCAGCGCCGGGTCCTCAAGCTCGGCCGCGCCGAGGCCGAGGAGACCGCGCGCGGGCTGCTCGCCTCCGTCGGCGTCGGCGACAAGGCCGGGGAGTACCCGGCGCGCCTGTCCGGCGGGCAGCAGCAGCGGGTGGCGATCGCCCGGGCCCTGGCCATGAAGCCGAAGCTGATGCTCTTCGACGAGCCCACCTCGGCGCTGGACCCCGAGCTGGTCGGCGACGTCCTGAACGTGATGCGCGACCTGGCCCGCACGGGCATGACGATGATGGTCGTGACCCACGAGATGGCCTTCGCCCGCGAGGTCGCCGACCGGGTGATCTTCATGGACGGCGGCGTCATCGTCGAGGAGGGCACGCCCGGCCAGGTGATCGGCGATCCCCGGCACGAGCGGACCCGGGCGTTCCTGCGCCGGGTCCTGCACCCGATCGAGGACTGACGCACACACGAAACGGCCCGGTCCCCCCGCGGTGGACCGGGCCGTTTCGGCGTACTAGGGACGCAGCCGCCGCACGGCCGGAGCCCCGGCGTAGGCGGCGAGAAGGGCGACCGCCGCGATGATCGCCGACTCGGTGAGCTGGAAGCGCCAGAACCGGCTCGCGGGCTGGTAGTCGAGGTAGACCCAGGCGACGCGGTTGGCGCGGACGCACTCGGGCAGGCACGGCTCGCCCACCTCGGCCTCGCTCCCGTCGGCCTTGAGGTAGCCGCCGTCCATCAGCCAGGAGTTTCCGGCCACCTCGAACTCGTCGTAGTGCTCCTCGGCCGTGGAGTGCTGCTCCCGCAGCGGTTCGGCGTACTGCGGGCGCAGGACGTTGCCGGTGACGAGCAGCAGGACCACGTACAGCCCCAGCGCCAGGGCGAACGCCCCGAGCGTGTTGCGCAGGATCAGCCCGATGGTGGCCGACAGCGCGAAGGCGAGCAGGGCGTAGGCGGCGACCACGAGTCCCCGGGTCTCGAACATCGGCGTCCGGATGGGACTGGCCATCACCAGGTTCAGCGGCCTGGCCGCCCATTCCGAGGCCAGGCCCAGCGCGAGCGCGGTCACCAGCAGCGGCACGGCGGCCACCAGGACCTTTGTCGCCCACCAGCGCAGGCGCCCGACGGACTGGGTGAGGGCCAGGACGTGGGTGCCCTGCTCGGCCTCGCGGGCGAACAGCGGAGCCCCCGCGAACAGGCCCAGCAGCGCCGGGACGGCGAACAGGACCATGACCATCGGGAAGTACAGGTCCTGGAAGTCGTTCTGGAAGGCGGTGACGAGGTCGCCCGAACACGGATTGACGTCGCAGCCGTCCCGCTCCAGCCGCGCCGCCGAGACGAAGTGGACGACGGCCAGCAGCGCGATGACGACGCCGGTGACGGCGGCCGAGACGAGGGCGACGGCGCGCTGGCGGCGCCAGGCGAGCCAGATCACGCCGCGCTCCGCTGCGCGGCCTGGACGCGGAGATGGGACAGCACGAGTTCCTCCAGGGTGGGTGTCTCACGCCGCCACCCGGGCGGCGCGACCGCGCCGGGGGCGCGGACGAGGACGGTCGACTGCCGTCCGGTGGTGCGCGATTCGACGACGCCCTCCAGCGGCGGGTCCCCGGCGCCGATGAGGACGTGGTGCGCGGCGAGCAGGTCCTCCACGTCGCCCGACAGGGCCACGCGCCCGCCGGCGACCAGGACCAGGTGGTCGCAGGTGTCCTCCAGGTCGGCCAGGATGTGCGAGGACAGCAGGACCGTCGTGCCGGTGTCGGCCACGCTGGCCATGAGCGTCTTCATCACCTCGTCGCGGGCGAGCGGGTCGAGATCGGCCAGCGGCTCGTCCAGCAGCAGCAACCGGGGCCGCCGCCCGAGGGCCAGGGCGATGGCGACGCGCGTGCGCTGCCCGCCGGAGAGCGTCCCGACCTTCGCGGTGAGGGGGATCGCGCCCTCCTCGATGAGCCGTGTGGCGTACTCGCCGTCCCAGTCGGGGTTGAGTCCACGGCCCATCCGCAGCGTCTCGGCGACGGTGAAGCCCTTGTAGAGCGGCTTGTCCTGGCCCAGGAACGACACGCCCCGGGGGCAGCCCGTGCCGTCGGGGACGCGGCCCAGGACCTCGATGCGGCCCTCGGTGGCCGGGATCAGGCCCGCCGCGAGGGCCATGAGCGTGCTCTTCCCGGCCCCGTTCGGCCCGACCAGCGCCGCCACCCGCCCGGCCGGGAGCCGCAGGTCGCAGCCGCGCAGTCCCCAGGTGCGGCGGTAGCGCTTGCCGAGATCGCGCGTCTCCAGCGCGAGTTCGTCCACGTGCTTCTCGCTTTCCTCAGTAGGTGTCATCGGTGACCGCCTTGAACAGGGCCGCGACGTCTTCGCGCTCCAGCCCGGCGGCCTTGGCGCGCGCCATCCACGCGCCCAGTTCCGCGCGCAGCGGCCCCTCGGCCGTGGCGTCGTGGACCAGCGACTTGCGCACGAACGTCCCCAGCCCCGGCCGCGGCTCGACCAGGCCCTCGCGTTCGAGCTCCCGGTAGGCCTTCAGGACCGTGTTCGGGTTGATCGCGGTGGCCTCCACGACCTCCCGCGCGGTGGGCAGCCGGTCGCCGGGCATGAGCAGCCCTAGCCGGAGCGCGTCCTTGACCTGGTGGACGAGTTGCATGTACGTGCTGACGCCGGAGCGCCGGTCGACGCGGAACTCGATCACTCCACCACCCTTTCACTAATCAAGTAGTGAAAGCATGATGAGGGGTGCCGGGGCGATTGTCAACAAGGGACTCCTCAGTCCCAGCTCAGCCGCAACGCCGTCGTCACGTCCAGCGGCGACATCCCGCGCCGCGCCGCCAGGATCAGCTCCGCCTCGGTCCCGCGCGTGTACAGCGCCGCCGTCTCGCTCACCCACCGCCGCCAGGCGCGCGCGAACGCGTCGGCGTGCTTGCGGCGGGCCAGCACCGACGGCACCGCGTGATGGACCACCGGGAACGGCTCGCGCCGCCGCGACGGCCAGTGCCGCGCCAGCGCCGCCACACCCCGCCCGGGATCGCCGACCACCCGCCGCTCGATCAGATAGCGCGGATCGGCGGCGGGGGAGACCACCTCGTCGAAGGCGCGCGCGAAGACCGCCGACTCCTCGGTGGACACCTCCCGCAGCCGCACCCGCCACGCTCCGAGCTCGTCGGGCTCCAGCTCCACCGCCTCCGCCCCGCGCGAGACCAGCCCGCATTCGCGCAGCGCCTCGGCCGTCGCCCGCGCCAGTGGACCCAGGTCGTGCGCGGCCAGGGCCGCCTCCCGCAGCAGCCGCGCGGTCCGCCGCGCCGAGCGGACGTCGGCGTACAGCGCGATCCCGGCCACGCCCGCCACCAGCGCGCCCGGCACCGGCGCGCCGATCGCGAAGGCCGCCGCCGACAGCACCGCCGCCCCCGGCGCCGCCCAGCCGCCACCGGACCGTCCCGGCGGCACCGGACCCGGCACCCACACCGGCGGCGCCGACACCGAAGGCCGCGCCAGGCCGCCGACCACACGGACGGTGTGGGCGACGCGGTCGCGATAGGGCTCGCCCACGCGCCACAGCGCGCGGGTCCGGTCCCGCTGCGCGCCCCTGGCGGCCATGGCCGCGTTGAACGCCGCGAAGGACGCCGCCTCCGGCGGCCCGAACGGCGACAGCCCGGCGTCGACGTGCGGGACGCCCGACAGCACCGCCCCCTCGGCGGTCACCCCGAAGTGCCCGTCGTGCTTGCGCACGAAGCGCCGGTAGTCGGCCGACCCCTTGGGATGCCGCTCCTCGACGCAGACCACCGACCAGGTGTGCGCGACCTTCCCCGGACGCTCCGGATCGAGCCGCAGCGCGCGCCCGCGCAACTGGACGACGGCCGTCCCGGTGGTCGCCTCGGTCAGGTCGACCAGCGTGTTGACCCCGGCGGCGTCCCAGCCCTCGCCGAGCATCGCCCGCGTCCCGACCAGCACCCGCGCGCGTCCCGCGAGGAAGAACCGGGTGGCCAGCGGCGTCCAGCGCCGCGCGCTCCACGGGCCGGTCACCGCCGCGAGCCCGGCGCCGAGCTCCTCCAGCCGCAGCCCGGGAACACCCGCGTAGGCCAGGAACTCCGCCGCGAGCGCCACCGGCGCGGCCAGCGTCCGCCCGGTGACCAGCATCGGCCGCGCCCACGGCAGGTCCGCCAGCCGCCGCAGCGCCAGCCGCGCCGAACCGGCGTCCTCGTCCAGGACCCCCACCAGCCGCGACGGCAGCGTCGCCGTCGCCCGCTCGTGATCGCAGACCACCACCGCGCGCAGGTCCGCCCCCAGAGCGGCGTGCTCCACGGCCAGGATGTCGCGCACCGCCTCGATCTTGGCGGCGCTGCGCGCGATGACCCGGTCCACCGGCGAGCGCCCGCCCCGGACCCCCTGCGCGGTCACCTGGTAGCCCAGCCCCGGCAGGACCCGCCGGATCGCGTCATGGGCGTGCGCGTCACGCGGGTCGGCGCTGCCGCGCAGAACCCGCCGGACGAAGGGATGCAGCAGCCGCATCCAGTCCTCGGCATCCGGTTCGCGCCGGTGCGCCTCACCGGGCCGCGCGCCCTCCGGCAGCGCCAGCAGGCCCGCGTGATGGAACCGCAGCACCGCGTCGGCCTCCTCGGGCCGCTCGCGCGCGAACCGCGCCCACGGCACCGCCGGGCCGTCACCGCCGGTGTGCGAGCGCCGCACCGCGTAGGCGTCCAGCCAGGCCAAAAACGGCGTGGACGCGAAACCCGGGTCGAGCAGATCGGCGGTCAGCTCGGCGAAGCGGTCCGACTGCGCGCCCAGCCACGCCCGCTCGCGCTCGGTGGGCGCCGTCAGCCACGCCAGCTCGGCGTAGGGCGCCAGCAGCCCGGCGCGCACCGCCGCCGGGATCGACGGCCCGGTGACCAGCTCCCCGAACAGATCGGCGACGAGCTCGCCCTCGGCGCGGGTGAGCGCCGACGGGGGAGTGGCGGTCAGCCCGATGACGATCGCGTCGGGCAGCAGCGCCAGGACCTCCGAGAGCAGCTCGCCCCACACGTCCAGCAGGTGGTGGCATTCGTCGAGGACGAGGGTGACCGGGCGTGCGGCGAGCGCGGCGATCAGCTCCCGCCCGCTCTCGCGCAGCCGCTCCACGTGCGGGACGCGCCCGCCGTCGTCATCGACCTCGGCGTCGGGATCGAAGCTGGCCAGGGCCTGGTAGGTGAGGGCGGTGAACGCCGCCGACAGGTCGCGCCCGGCCGAGCCGGGCGTCCCGGTGGCGCGCTCCCATTCGGCCAGCCACTGGCCCTGGATGGCGCTGTTGGGGCCGAAGGCGACCACGGGCCGCCCCAGCGCTTGCGCGGCGGTGACCCCGATGAGGGTCTTGCCGGACCCCGGTGGCATGACCACCCAGGCCCGGCGGTGCCCGGCGGCGAAGAGGCGGTCCAGGTCGGCCAGGACCGCCTTCTGGTGCGGGCGGGGGACGATCACCCCGGCCGGCGCCCGAGGTGGAGGGTGCGGGCGTCGAGGTTGTACACGTCGGCGCGGTTGCCCAGCCACAGCTCGTCGTCGGCGTTCAGCAGCCGGTCCCAGACCTCGACGTCCTCCGGCGGCAGGAACTCCCGGTTCCAGTCGACCTGGCGGATCAGCGTGCCCAGGACCCGCGCGAGGTCGACCTCCGACAGTGGCGCGGGCTTGTCGGTGAGGATGGTCCGGCTGGTGACCTCGGTGAGCCCGGCGTGCCGCAGCGCCACCGGCCAGCCGTAGCGCATCCGCACGTGGTGGTCGATGCCCGCCATTCGCCGGTACTTGGCGACCGCCAGGCCCTCCTCCAGGCCCGGGCGTCCCACGCCCAGGTCGTAGGGCAGGTAGCGCGGGGAGAGCCCGCCCTCGACGAGGACGAGCCGCCCGCCCGGCTTCAGCAGCGAGGCGAGGGTGTCGACGGCGGCCTGCCCGTCCTGGGCGTGGTGGACGGAGTGGGCGCACCAGATCAGGTCGGCCGGGCCGCCGATGGCCGCCAGCAGCTTCTCCGCGCCGTCCTCGAACAGGCCGGTGGCGAACTCCACGTCCGGCAGGTGCGCGGCGGCCTCGGCGAAGGTCCCGGCCTCCTTGTCGACGGCCACCACACGCGTGCCCGGACCCGAGGCGGTGCGCATCGCGTGCGCCATGCCCGCGCCGCCGCAGGCGAAGTCGACGACGAGGGTGTCGTCCGGCGTGAGGACCAGCGCGGCGGCCTCGTCGTAGAAGTCGGCGTTGGCCTGGGCCGACTCCAGCAGGCGCGCGGCCTCGGCGGCCCAGTCGATGGGCTGCTGCTCGTGGTGCTCATGGGGTTGGTGCTGGTGGGTCATCGGGCTCCTCGTCAGTGGGTGCGGCGAGCCTATCGAGTCGCGCCCACGTACGCCCCGCACCGGCCCGGAGTTTCGCCGCCCCCACCGCCCCGCTACCCATCGGTAAGGCCATGATGGGCGGGTGGTCCTTTCGGACGAGTCCACAATGGGGCCTTGACGGGGCCGGTAGCGTGGCCGGATGTCAGAGACACGCGCTGATCCGGTGGAACTCGCGGTTTTGTCCCGCGACAGTCTGAACCTCGCCAAAGGCCTGCGGACGGCCTTGTCGGCCGCCCGCGCGGCGACGATGATCAAGGCCGCGGCATTCGGGAACGCCGAGGGAGCGGAGGCCTTCGGCGAAGCCCACGAGAAAGCCCGGACGGGAGCCGGTACGGCCTTCGAGAACCTCGCCGAGGTCTGCGAAGGCGACACCGACCGTCTCCTGCGGATCGCCTTCTCCTATCGGCAGACCGACCTGGAGCAGGCCCTGAACCTCCACCTGGCCGGACGAGAGGGGAAGCCGTGACCGATCTCCAGAAGCCGATCAACGTCGACCGGACCTGGTGGAACCTGCGCGCCGACCCCGGCCACCTCGAAACCGTCGCCACCGCCTGGGAGACCCTCGGCGGATCGGCGACCAGGGCGGCCACCGGCCTCACCGCCGCCGCGAAAAGGGTCGTCGACGGGAAGTGGAGGGGCGACGCCCGCGACGGCTACGCCTCGCACGTGGCGAAACTGACCGGCTCCCTGGACGACGTGGAGCCCGAGACGAAGAAGGTCGCGAAGGCACTGCGCGACACCGCCGGCGAGCTGCGCGCCGTCCAGGGCCGCCTCACCCAGGACGAGAGCGCCCTCATGGCGGCGGTCCCCAACACCGCCGACGCCACCACGATCCACTTCAAACCCACCACGGCCGAGCAGACGGCACAGGTCACCGCCGCCGTCGCCACCGCCCGCCGCGAACGCGAGGCACTCAAGGGCAGGCTCACCGGATTCGCCGGTGAGCTGCCCGCGGAAGGGGCCTGGACGGACATCTCCAAGGGCTGGGACGCGCTCGCCGACGGTGGGCCCAGTCCCTACCCGCTGCCGCCCGAGGCGACGCGCCCGGGCCTGACCCTCGACCTCCCCGACGGCTCACACGTCGTCAACGGCACCACCGGCGACGACAAGATGTCGGTGGGCACCGACGCGCACGGAAACGTGGTGGTCACGGTCAACGGGGTCACCACCACCTACCCGCCCGGCACCCCGATCACCCTGCGCGGGGGAGCCGGGAACGACGTCATCGGCGTGGGCGGCGACGCCCCGGCCACCGTCCTGGCCGGTGACGGCGGCGACGTGATCGGCATCGGAGCGAAGGGAAACCACACCGTCATCGGCGGAAACGGCGACGACACCGTCACCGCCACCACGACCGCCACCGGGAACTCCTACATCTCCACCAACTCCGGCAACGACACCGTCACCGCGGGAAAAGGCGACGACACCATCGCCACCGGGAGCGGGGCCGACCGCGTCCGCGCCGGGGCCGGGAACGACGCGGTCTCCGGAGGCGCCGGGGACGACTACATCGACGGCCAGGACGGAAACGACGTCCTGGACGGCGGCGCGGGCGACGACATCGTCTACGGACTCAACGGCGACGACCACGCCGACGGCGGCGACGGCCGCGACTACGTCGAGGGCGGCAAGGGCTCCGACGTCGTGAACGGAGGCGGCGGCAACGACGTCGTCTCCGGCGGCCAGGGCGACGACCAGGTCGGCGGCGGAAGCGGCAACGACGTCCTCTACGCCGGGCGCGGCTCCGACGACGTCGACGGCGGCGCCGGAACCGACCGGGCCTACGTGGAGAAGGACGACCGGATGACCCCGGGCGTGGAGAAGCACCAGGTCGTGGAGATACCCGACACCTCGTTCATCCAGATCAAGGGCAGCCCCGACTTCCAGGAGCGGGTGCGCGCCGACCTCGACCTGTTCGCCTCCTCACCGACCGGGCGGAAGATGATCGAGGAACTCGGCCGGGCCGTGGCCGACTCGCACGGCGACCGAGCCGTCGGCGAGCGCGAGATCGTCATCAACCAGACCCCCGACGCCAACGGCTACGCCAATTCCTGGCTGATGAGCATGAGCGACGTCAACATCGACTACAACCCCGAGTACACCTCGAACGGCTCGAAGCCGCCCTCGACGGTGCTGTACCACGAGCTCGGGCACGCCTACGACTTCCTCAAGGGCACCACCGAGTGGGGCACCTACGACGGAGACGACATCACCGACAAGGGGAAGGTCCCCTCATTCGAGCGGCAGGCCGCGGGCCTGCCCATCGTCACAGATCCCCCGGGCGATGCCACGCCCCCCAGTGAGGGCATCGACCCCGATCATCCCATCGAGTACACCGAGAACGGGCTGCGCCGGGAGTTCGAGCACTGGGGAGAGCGGCAGCACTACGACGACTGACCCGCGCCGACCTCGTCGCGCCAGCGCTCCCACTCCGCGCGCAGCCGCGCGGCGACCCCGGGCAGCTCCGCCGACAGGTCGCGGGTCTCGCCCGGGTCGGCGGCCAGGTCGAACAGGGCCGTGCCGTCCCCGACGGCGGTGTGCTCCACCTGCGCGATGGCCCGCGCGGTGGGGTCGCCGCCGTCGGCGTGGCGCAGCTTGTAGCGCGCGTCGCGGACCGCCCACTGGAACCCGCAGTCCCAGTACAGCGCCTCGTGCGGGCTGCCCGCCTCACCGCGCCAGTGCGCGAGCTGGTCGCGCCCGTCGAAGCCGTCCCACGCGCCGCCAGCCGCCGCCAGCGCCGTCGGCGCCAGGTCGAGGGCGCTGACCAGGCCGTCCCGGTCCACACCGGACGGCAGCCCCCCACCGGGCCAGCGCGCGATCATCGGGACGCGCACCCCGCCCTCCCAGAGGGTGTACTTCGAGCCCGACAGGGGCGCGTTGTCGCCGTAGTTGCAGGCCGAGCCGCCGTTGTCGGTGAGGTAGACGACCAGGGTGTTCTCGGCCAGCCCCCGCTCGTCGAGCAGGTCCAGGAGCTTGCCGATCTCGGCGTCCATCAGCTCCAGCTGCGCCAGGTAGTACTCCCGGCCGTGCTCCAGGTGCGGCGAGATCGCGCCGTCGTACCAGTCGAGGTAGTCGGAGACGTCGTCGTCCCAGTCGGCCCGCCGGGGCAGGCCGCGCGCGGCGAGTTCCTCGTCGGGCAGCTGCCAGGTGAAGTTGTGCACGGCGTTGAACGCCAGCTGCAGGAAGAACGGCTCCCCGGCGTGCCGGGTGACGAAGTCACGCGCCCGCCGCCCCAGCTCCCAGGTCAGGAAGCCCTCCAGCTCGGCCTCCTCGCCGTTCTCACGCAGCGGCAGCACACCCATCCGCCACGCCGCCTCCGGCCCGTACTCGTCCACGGCGGCCGAGGAGTGCCGCAGGTAATTGAGCCGCCCCTGCTGCATCCCCGCCAGCCCGTAGAAGGACTCGCCGAACCCGTGATTCTCCGGGCACGCCCGGTCCCCGGGCCGCTCCGGCCCATAATGGACCTTCCCGAAGTAGCCCGTGGCGTACCCCTCGCCGCGCATCAGCTCGGCGACCGTCGGCATCCCCTCCGGCGCGAACGCCGCGTCGTCGAACCACCGCACACCCCACCGACGCTGATGCGCCCCCGTCACCAGCCCCGCCCGCGACGGCGAGCAGATCGGCGCCGAGACGTAGGCCTCGGTGCACGACACGCCCTCCCCGGCCAGCCGATCCAGCGCCGGCGTCGAGACGTCATCGCGCACCCCCAGCCGCGACCGGTCGGCGTAACCGTGATCGTCGGACACGATCCAGATGACATTGGGACGCCGCGGGCTGCTCATGGACGGACACGATACGACGGGATCGAACGGAAAGCCACGCTTAAGTGAAGAGTTCTCATGGGTGACTAGAATCTCGCGCACGGGGTGATCGGGCTCTGGAACGGGGCCATCGAAGTGACACCTCGCCGACTGCTGAGGGGGCGGTGTGGCAAAGCAGGTCAAGGTGCCCGATGGTGCGACCCAGCACTTGATTCGTCAGGCGTATGAGGCGGGAGGTGAGTACCAGTGGGCTCGGGAGGCATGGAAGAACTCTCAAGAGAGCAACGCCTCGCGCATCGAGTTCGGTATCGAGACTCAGGCCGCCGCCAAGTCGGGTGTGCTGCGACGGGTGATCCTCGATAACGGCGATGGCATGGCCCGAGACGTCATGCCGGAGTTCTTGACGACCTTCGGCGGCGGTGGGAAGACGATCGGTCTGGGCGAGAACTTCGGTCAGGGCTTCAAGTCCTCCGTCCTACCGTGGAACCCGTACGGCGTCGTGGTGATCAGCTACACCGAGGATTCACCTGATGGCGCGATGCTCTGGATCGAACGTGACCGGCGGGGCGACTACGTTCTGAAGGAGTTCGTAGACGAGGACGGGAGCTGGGACGATGTCGTCCCGCCCTACTTCGACGAGGAGCACGGATGTGACTGGGCGAAGATCCGGCCCGATTGGATGACCACGGGAACGATCATCGTCCTCCTGGGGGCATCACGTGACAGCAGTACCGTGGACGGCGATCCCGACAAGAAGGAGACACTGCGCGGTGTCGTGAGGTACCTGAACGAGCGCCTCCTGTCGATACCAGCCGGTCCACGCGGCCCGATCGACACCAAGGTCACCTACCTTGAGACCGTCAAGTCGCGAACACGCCGAGAAACACAGGACAAGACCATCGAGCTACCCGATGGAACCACCGTCGCACTGCATCAGCGGAAGGTGAGCGGTCTGGAACACTACATTCCGGACCAGGCCCTGCGAGGATCGGTGGTCGTGGACCGACACGGCACCCGTGTCGATTGGTACTACGTCCCAGAGCCAGAGGCGGCGGTCGGAGGTTCGGCGGACTACATCACCCAGCGTCCGGTCGTCACGGTGGCCTACAAGGGCGAGGCCTACCACACGGACAGCGGCAAATATCGCTTCCGCCGCTTCGGCGTGAGCGATGAGCTGGTCCGCCGCACATGGTTGATCATCCATCCTCCGGTCTACAAAGAGAGCCACCCGACAAATTGGGGTGTGCTGCCGCAGGCATCCAGGAACATGCTCATCTCCAAGGGAGGCGGGGCACTTCCCTGGGACGAATGGGGAGACGCGTTCTACGCCAACTTCCCACCAGAACTGGCCGACGCCCGGGACCGGGCACGCCAGAGCGAAGGCATCGCCGACACCGCTTCCATGGCGAAGAATCTGGGGCGCATCCTGGACCAGTACAACCACCGGTTCGCGGCTTCTCGCGTACTCGCCTCCAGCAGAGGGAAGGTCCAGGGGACCCCGCTCGATGCCGACGCCGTCGACGACACCAAGGGGCCAGAACAGGGTCAGGTCCGTGGCAGAGGTCCTCGGAGCGCGGAGCAGGGTAGTTCCGGCAACGGGGCTCGCCCCATCGCACCCGGAGCGAACGGGACGGCTCGGGGTGTCTCCGGAACGATCAAATCGGGCTTCCCCGCCTACCAATGGAAGGCCTTCGATGAGGATGAGGCCAAATATCTCGCGAGATATGACGAGAAGGATCGGCTCCCGGTCGATGACGGGACGGAGTACCGCGGCGTCGTCTGGCTCAACATCGCTCACCCCGTTTTCGCGACCATCCTCGACTACTGGACGAAAGAGCACGCTCCGATGGAGGACGAAGCCCAGGTCATGGAGGTCGTGAAGGGCGTGTACGGAGAGGAGGCCGTGGCGCGCGTCCTCCATGTCCAACGTCTCAACGGCACGACGGTAGCTCAGGGTGAGGATGGAAAGCCGATCGTGATGGGAAAACACGATGTCGCGAGCCTTCTGACCCCAGAGGTGATGACGGGAGGGCTGTTGGGCCTGGTGAACGTAGAGCAGCGGATCTCCAAGCGGCTCAGCGCGCGTTTCGGGCGGCGAGGGCGAAGCGTTTGAGGGAAGCAGATCGAGCGATTGAGATGAAAGATCCACATCTCGGTCCGTACTCGCCTGTCCTCCTGTACTGGGCAACGCCACGGAGCCGATGATGGGAGGGACCTTCCGGGGCCGCGCGGCGGTGAGCCGCCGCGCCGACGGGCTCCTGGGAGGGGACGACGGAACCTTATAGAATCCGGCCTCATGATCCCCGACTCGTCCACGACCCCCACACAGAAGCCTCCTCGGATCGTGGACCTGTTCGCCGGACCCGGCGGTCTCGATGTCGCGGCCCGCTGGCTGGGTATCCCGGTCGTCGGGATCGAATGGGATGAAAACGCGTGCGCAACACGTGAAGCGGCCAATATCAAGACCAAACAGGGCGATGTGCGGGAATTCAGACCGAAGCACTTCGCCGATGCCACGGTGCTCACCGGAGGGCCTCCGTGTCAGACCTACACGGTGGCGGGTTCGGGCACGGGCAGGAAGGCCCTCGATGAGGTCTTGCGATGTGTCACCCTGATGGCGAAGGGCGAGAGCGTGGGGAAGGAGCTCTCCTCGCAAGACGATCCGCGGACCGGACTCGTGTTGGAGCCTCTGCGTTGGGCCCTTGAGGCGCACGGGGCAGGTGATCCGTACGAGGCGATCGTCCTCGAGCAGGTCCCGACGGTGCTGCCGGTCTGGAACGCGATGGCGGGCGTCCTGCGAGAGATCGGCTACTACACCGCCTGTGGCGTTCTGCATACTGAGGAATTCGGTGTTCCCCAGACACGACGGCGGGCCATCCTCATCGCCCGCCTGGGCGTTCAGCCGGTCCTGCCCGAAGCCACACACCGCCGCTATTACAAGGGTGTGGCCAGGACCGAATGGAGGACCGAAGAGGAGCGGAAGCGGCCTCCCTGGAAGACGATGGCGGACGCGATCGACCGTTCGGAGCGCTTCGTGGTGATCTCGAACTACGGAACCGGTGGTGACCCGAAGTTGCGGGGGCGACGCACGAAAGATGAGCCGGCGGCGACGGTGACGGGGAAGATCTCCCGTAACCGTCTGGTATCGGCCAATGACGACCAAATCGAGTACGCGCGTTTCACCAATGCGGAGGCCGGTCGGCTTCAGACCTTCCCGATGGACTTTCCATGGAAGGGTTCGGACGTCGCACAGCAGATCGGGAACGCGATCCCTCCGCGCCTTGCCGCACACGTGCTGGGCGCAGCGCTGGGCATCCCGTTGAAGGTGGAGGCAGCGGACGCGCTCGTGGCGACACGGTGGAGACACACGATCCGTCGGGTTCGGCTGGATCGCCGCCTGTCGAACGGAAGCCGAGCTCACCGGCGGGTGGCGGGCGAGAGTCTCTGAATGCAGGAATCGCTCTTCCCCACCCCGGGCCGAGCCCCCGCCGGTGAAAGCGGATTGGACGCCGGTCTCGACGAGGTCACGTGGTACTTCAGAGGCATTGACGAAGAGCTCTTCGGGCGAGTGTTCCGACAGTCCATCGACGAGGTGCTCGACGGTCCGCGGACCGGACGATACCGTGTGGATGACTTGGAGAAGACCGAGAAGACCTACCTGGGAACCAAGGTCGAGATCGTCCTTCGTGCGGCCCTCGGGGCGAAGCGCGGCAGGAAGGGCATGGACTACCTCATTGCCGGGCACGACGTGGACGCGAAGTTCTCACTCAAACCATGGCGTTGGCCGATCCCGGGTGAAGCGGTGGGGCACCTGTGCCTGCTCCTCCATGCCGATGACGACGCATCGCACTTTCGCGTCGGTCTGGTACGTGTCACCGAGGCGATCCTCAATGCCGGTGCGAATCGCGATGGTAAGCGAACGATCTCGATGACCGGCCGCACTGCGGTTCGCTGGCTGATCGCCGATGGCCGGCTTCCGGCGAACGCCCTGCTGCACATGGACCCGGCGGATCGGGAGAGAATCCTGGCCGCAAGGTCGGGACAGGGAAAGATCACCTTGCTGTTCGAGGTCGTACGAGGAAGACTCGTCAGTCGGGACACGGTGGCGGTCTTGGCCGTCCAGCAGGACATGCCCAAGCGGGTCCGTGACGCCAGGATACCGCTGAGGGGCAAGGGCATCGTCGTGCTCGGGCATCAAGACGAGCATCCGCGCATCGCGAGAGAGCTCGGTCTGCCAGAACCTCGGAAAGGCCAGTGGGTGTCCGCCCGTCTGGTCCCCGCCGGCGATGACGACCGCCCAAGGACCACCATCGGTGGCGCCCCGTACGTAGTGGCGCTGCCGAATGAGGCGGAACACCCGATCGACGGCATCTACTGAGTCACTTGTCCCCCTCTCCGAACCGCGCCACCACCTCGATCTCTCCCACGATGTGGCCGTTCAGCTCACCCAGCTCCTCCGCCGGCACCCACAGCTCCAGCACGTCCTCGCCACCGGCCCGCCGCGTCGGATACCGCCGCAGGAACCGCGTCTCCACCCGGAACCGCGTCACATACCCCGTCCCCGAGTGCGGGACGTTCCACTCGCGCGCGATGCGCTCGGCGTAGGCCCGGTTGAGCACCGGGTAGAAGATCGGCTGGTCGGGCAGCCGCGGTGGCCACGAACCGTGCTCACGGACGTAGGCCAGCTCCGCCGGGCCCACCGGCCGCCACAGCGTCGTGGTCCCGTCGGCGTTCTCCTCGCGCCCGCCCATCGCCTCGGCCACCAGCGCCGACACGTACCGGTCACCGCCCGCATAGGCGAAGTCGGCGGCGAAGACCGCGATGACACCCTCGCCCTCGGGCAGCGCCGCCCGCAGCGGACGCCACGCCCACAGGTCCGGATGGTCCAGCGACGCACACGCCTCCGCCGGAGCCAGCGACGCGATCGCCTCGTCCAGATCGGACGCCGTCAGCCGGTAGGACGCCGAACCGCCCGCGTGACCGCACACCCTCGCCAGCACCACCGCCGCCAGCGGCCGCTCGCCGAGATCGTGACGCGCCCAGGCGAACTCGCCCCCGGGCTCCCAGCCCAGCCCGAACGCGGCCGGGCGCACCCAGCCTGGCAGCGCCGCCTCGAAACGGTCGAGCGCGGCCAGAACCTTCCCCTCGGTGTCCCACAGCTCGCTCATGGCCGGGATCTTCGCAGAGGAGCCGTTTCGGGCGCATCCGGGTATCGTCACGACATGATCGAGACGACCGTTCGCGAGGCCGTGGACGCCGATCGCGCGGCCATTGACGCCATCCTCACCGCGGCCTGGACCAGGCCCTACGTCGTCATCGGAGGCGTCGGCCACGACCTCACCCTGCTGCCCACCCTCGTCGCCGAACGCGACGGGGTCCTCGTCGGCGCGCTCACTTTCCGCGTCGACGCCGGGGGCCTGGAGATCATGAGCATCAACGGCGAAGGCGGCGGCGCCGGGACCGCGCTCATCCAGGCCGCCATCGCACACGCGCAGCGCACCGGCGCCCCGCGGGTGCGCGTGGCCACCTCCAACGACAACACCGGCGCCCAGCGCTTCTACCAGAAGAACGGGCTCAGATACGCCGGACTGCGCCCCGACGCCATCGAGTTCGCCCGCCGCCAGAAACCCACCATCCCCCGCGTCACCGGCGAGGGACTGCCCCTGCGCGACGAGATCCTCATGGAACGCCGCCTCGACGGCGCCGACGCCGGACCCGTGGAGGCCGCCCGCGCCGCCGTCACCCGCGCCATCACCTGGCGCGGCGGCGAAACCGACCTGTGGCCCCTGCTCGCCGACCCCTACGCGCTCACCGACATCGCCCGCGGCCTGGCCCACGAGTTCCTCGGCCGCGTCGACGTGGTCGCCGGGCCCGACCCGGGCGGGCTGCTGTTCGGGCCGCGCGTGGCCGCCGAACTGGGCGTGGCCTTCGCCCCCGTCTGCCGCGACCGCCGGTTCTTCTTCAAGGGACCGCACGAGACGCTGTCCGCCGGTGAGCTGGTGGCCCACCGGGCCGCCTTCGGCGTGGGTGCGCGGGTGCTGCTGGTCGACGACTGGAGCGAGAGCGGCTCGACCGTCAAGGGCGTCGCGGCGATGCTGGAGGGCACCGGCGCGTCCCTGATCGGCGCGTCCTTCCTCATCGGCAACCTGAGCGCCGACGCGCGCGCGTCCCTGGCCGCCGCGGGCGTGGACGTCCGGGCGCTGGCCGGCGTCGACGAGCTCAAGCCCGCCTGACACGGAAAAAGGGACGCCCTCTCGGGGGCGTCCCTTCCGGGTCTAGCGCTCCTCGCGGAACTCGGCGTGCCGTCCGGCGAGCGGGTCGTACTTGCGCAGCACGAGCCGGTCGGGGTCGTTGCGGCGGTTCTTGCGGGTCACGTAGGTGTAGCCGGTGCCTGCGGTACTGCGCAGCTTGACCACCGGGCGGATGTCGTTCGCCATCGGAGAGCTCCCTTCGAATCCGAAGACGATAATCATTTCCGTCCACTGGTTATTCCCGCCCACACGCGCGCGGCCGTGGCGTAGGTCTCCTCGCCGAACAGCACCAGCCGCCGCAGCGGCACCTCGGGGACCCCGGCGGCCAGGACCTCCAGCGCGATGCGCGCGGCGTCGTCCTCGGGCCACCCGAAGATCCCCGCCGAGACCAGCGGGAACGCCACCGACCGGGCACCGAGCCCGGCGGCCACCTCCAGGGACCGCTGGTAGCACGAGCGCAGGACCTCCGGCTCGGCCCCGTACGGCGACCACACCGGCCCGACGGTGTGGATCACCCACGTCGCCTCCAGCCGCCCGGCGGTCGTGGCCACCGCGTCGCCCTCGCGCAGCCCCCGCCCGTAGTGGGAACGCCGCAGCTGCTCACAGGCCGCCAGGATCTCCGGGCCGCCCGCGCGGTGGATCGCGCCGTCGACCCCGCCGCCGCCCAGCAGCGAGGAGTTCGCCGCGTTGACGATGGCGTCCACCCGCTCACGCGTGATGTCGCCCTGGACCAGCTCGACCGTGACCATCGTGTGCCTCCCGTCCCGGTGACCGACGGCACCATCCTGGCAGACCCCCGCGCGGCTACCATGATCATGGCGCTGGTGCGTCCGCTCCCGTGCCGTGGAGCGGCCGCCGCAAGAGGGAACCCGGTGTGAGTCCGGGGCTGCCCCGCAACGGTGAACGAGGACCTCGTGAGCCCGATACCTGCCCGCGCCCCGCGCCGACCCGGCGCGGTGACCGTCGGCCCCGGCATTCCAGCCCCTCCCGCCGCCGGTCTCATGACCGTTCTCGTGGGAAGGAACGCGGCATGACCGCCCTCCAGATCGCCCGCCCGCCATCGGCGTCGCGGGTCACCATGTCCAGCATCATGTCCCCGCACGACACGAACCTGATGGGTACCGTGCACGGGGGAGTGATCCTCAAACTCATCGACTCCGTCGCCGGGGTCGTCGCCGCCCGCCACTCCGAAGGCCCGGCCGTCACCGCCTCCATGGACGAGACGGCGTTCCTGGTCGCCGTCCGCGTCGGCGACGTCGTCCACGTCGACGCCCAGATCACCTGGACCGGGCGGTCCTCCATGGAGGTCGCCGTCCGCGTCACCGCCGACCGCTGGGACGCCTCCGTCCCGCCCACCACCGTCGCCACCGCGCACCTGGTCATGGTCGCCGTCGACGACGAGGGCCACCCCCGCCCGGTGCCGCCCCTGGCGCTGACCTCACCGGCCGACGTGCGCCGCAACCGCGAGGCCGAGATCCGCCGCACCCACCGCCTCGCCCTGCGCGCGGCCCTCCAGGACGCGGCCTGAGCCCCGGGGGCGTCCGGTGCGGACGCCCCCGGCACTCACCGTCACTGGCGGTAGGCCGCCCACAGGTCGGCCATGCGCTGCGCCTGCCCCGGCGTGAACTCGTACATGCACGCGTCGGGGGTGTAGTCCATGAAGTTGTGCACCGGATCCCAGCCCGGCTTGCGCGGGCAGGAGTCCCGGTCGGCGCACGCGAACTGCGGCTCGGACTCGGCGGGCGTGTCGGCGACCTGGTCGCCGCGAGTGGCGCACCCGCCCTGGAACGTGTGGTAGAGCCCCAGCCAGTGCCCGACCTCGTGCGTGGCGGTGTCGCCCTCGTCGTAGGGCGTGGACGACCCGCCCGGCAGGCTGGAGTTGAGCAGCACGACACCGTCGTCGGAGCCGATGTTGCGGTCGGGGAACGTCGCCCAGCCCAGCAGCCCGCCGCCGATCCCGGCCGTGTACAGGTTCAGCGTCCCGGCGTCGCCCTCGCGCAGCGCCGCCTTCATGTCCCGCTCCTCGGCGGTGTCGGGAGTGACCCCGTACCAGCCGGCGTTCTGCGTGCGCGTGACGCCCACGAGCACGAACTGGAACGGCGTCGGCGCGCCGCCGGTGCCACCGGCGTAGGCGGTGTTCAGCACGTCCATCTGCTCGTCGATCTGCGCGTCGGGCACGTCACCGGTCGTCCCGTCGGGGGTGATGACGTGCACCCACGTCTCCACCACCACCGGGCCTTCTGTCGGTGGGCGCCCCAGTTTCGCCAGCCGCGAGGCCAGCTCGTCCTCCCGCGCGGCCAGCTCCGCCGCCCCGATCGTGTTCGGGTCGCGCGCCCCCGCCCCGGGCAGCAACCGCGCCCCCGGATCGGCGCACCGCGCCTCGACGACCGGTCCCGCCGCGTCCGCCGGCACCACGCCACCGGTGGCCGCGACGCCCGCGGCGAGGGCGAACGCCCCCGCCGCCGCGGCCATCCGCCTGGATAGCAATCGCATGTGGATCCTCCCTGCCTGTTCCCTCGCTGATCAGGGGGCTTGCAGGCAGCCTAGGTGAGCCGAACCGGCCCACCGGCGGCTTCAGATGATCCACTGCCCTTTGAGGAAGAGGAGCCCTTTGAGGAAGCAGCCCTTTCAGGAGGACGCCGGGACGCCCTCCACCGCCGCCCGGAACCGCCCGAGCGGGCTCCCGATGCCCCACCGCGCCGACAGGGCCTCCAGCGCGACCGGATCGGCCGGCTCGGCCCGCAGCGTCCCGTCCACCTCCGGCAACGGCACATCGGCGACCGTACGGACCACCGTCGGCGCGGCCTTGAGATAGCCGGCCGCCTCCGCCAGCGACGTCCGCACCCGCGGCGTGACGCCCTTGGCGCCCTCCGCCGCGGCCGCGGCCAGCCCGTCCAGCGAACCGAACTCGGTGATCAGCCGCGCCGCCGTCTTGTCCCCGACGCCCTTGACGCCCGGCAGCCCGTCCGAGGGGTCACCGCGCAGCACCGCGTAATCGGCGTACTGACCCGGCTCGACACCGAACCGCTCCCGCACCGCCGCCGCGTCGAAGGCCTCCGCCTTCCCGATGCCCCGCCCGATGTAGACCACCCGCACCGAGCGCGCGTCGGCCACCAGCTGGAACAGGTCCCGGTCACCCGTCACCACGTCCACCGGACCCGACGCCCGCGCCGCCAGCGTCGCCAGCACGTCATCGGCCTCGAAACCCGCCGAACCCACCACCGGCACGCCCAGGGCGGCCAGCACCTCCACGATCACCTCCACCTGCGGCCCCAGCTCGTCCGGGGCCTCCTCCTCGCCCGAATCGGCGACCCGATGCGTCTTGTAGGTGGGCAGCAGATCCACCCGCCACTGCGGCCGCCAGTCCAGATCGACCGCGCACACCAGCTCCGAAGGCCCGTACGCGCGAATCAGCGTCGCCAGCCCGTCCACGAATCCACGCACCGCGTTCACCGGCGTCCCGTCCGGGGCGCGCACCGAGGAGGGCACGCCGTAGAAGGACCGGAACCACAGACCGGGTGCGTCCACAATCATCAGCACACCGCCAGCCTGCCAGACACCGCGCCTGAACTACCGTTAAGCTCCCCAGCGTGAGTGCCGCAGAGTCGCTGTACACGCCCGAACGCATCGCCGCCGCCCGCGAGGCCGCCGCGTCCCTCGGGCTCGACGCCCTAGTCATCACCCCAGGCGCCGAACTGCGCTACCTGACCGGATACGACGCGCACGCCTCAGAACGGCTCACCGCGCTCGTCGTCCCCGCCACCGGCCCGGCCGCCCTCATCGTGCCACGCCTGGAACGCCCGCTCGCCGAGAACAGCCCGCTCCCCGGCGTCGGCGTGTCCCTCACCGACTACATCGACGGCGAGGACCCCTACGCCCTCCTCGCCGCCCACCTCGACGAGCACCTGGACGGAAAGAACCGCGTCCTCGGCGCCGCCGAACGCATGTGGGCCGCCCACTGGCACGGCATCGAAAACGCCGTCCACGGCGCCCGCCTCGCCCTCGCCGGGACCGTCGTCAACCCCATGCGCATGGTCAAGAACGCCGCCGAGATCGCCGAACTCGGCCGCGCCGCCGGCGCCATCGACCGCGTCCACGCCCGCATGGGGGAGTGGCTGCACCCCGGCCGCACCGAACGCGAGGTCGCCGCCGATATCGCCGCCGCGATCATCGAGGAGGGCCACACCGCCGTCTCCTTCGTCATCGTCGCCTCCGGCCCCAACGGCGCCAGCCCCCACCACGGCGTCTCCGACCGCGTCATCGAACGCGGCGAGCCCGTCGTCGTCGACATCGGCGGCACCGTCGCCTCCGGCTACGGCTCCGACTGCACCCGCACCTACAGCATCGGCGAACCGCCCGCCGACTTCACCGCCTACTACGGCGCCCTCAAGGCCGCCCACCAGGCCGGAGTCGACGCCGTCCGCCCCGGCGTCACCGCCGCCTCCGTGGACGCCGCCACCCGCGCCGTCCTCACCGACGCCGGCTACGGCGAGTACTTCACCCACCGCACCGGCCACGGCATCGGCCTCGACGGGCACGAGGCGCCCTACATCGTCTCCACCGACGAGACCGTGCTGACCCCCGGAATGACCTTCTCCATCGAACCGGGCGTGTACCTTCCCGGCCGCCACGGCGCGCGCATCGAGGACATCGTGGTGTGCACCGAGGAAGGTGTCACGCGCCTGGACATCCTCCCGACCGAGGTGACCGTCCTGTGACCACCGACCGCCTGCTCCCCACCGACGAAGCGGCCGCCATCCTCGACCTGGCCGCCGACATCGCCGACCGCGAACTCGCGCCCCGCGCCGAGGCCGCCGAGGAGAACGGAGAGTTCCCCCGCGAGGCCCTGCGCACCCTCGGCCGCGCCGGGCTTCTGGGACTCCCGTACCCCGAGGAACACGGCGGCGGCGGGCAGCCCTACGAGGTCTACCTCCAGGTCCTGGAGACCCTCGCCCAGCGCTGGCTCACCGTCGCCGAAGCCGTCAGCGTCCACACCCTCGCCTGCTACCCCCTCGCCGAATACGGCGCCCCGGAACAGCGCGAACGCTGGCTGCCCGACATGCTCGGCGGCGAACTCCTCGGCGGCTACTGCCTCACCGAACCCGCCGGCGGCTCCGACGCCGCCGCCCTCACCACCAAGGCCGTCCGCGACGGCGGCGATTTCGTCATCAGCGGCACCAAGGCGTGGATCACCCACGCCGGAGTCGCCGACTTCTACCAGGTCTTCGCGCGCACCGGCGGACCCGGCGCCGCCGGGATCTCCTGCGTCCTCGCCGAGGCCGCCACCCCCGGCATCAACCCCCAGAAGCCCGAACGCAAGATGGGCCTCAACGCCTCCCCGACCGCGATCATCGCCTTCGACGACGCCCGCGTCCCCACCGAACGCCTCATCGGCGACGAGGGCACCGGCTTCCGCATCGCCATGTCCGCACTGGACGCCGGGCGCCTCGGCATCGCCGCCTGCGCCGTCGGCCTCGCCCAGGCCGCCTGCGACTACGCCACCGCCTACGCCAAGGACCGCGAGCAGTTCGGCACCCGCATCATCGACTTCCAGGGCGTCGGCTTCATGCTCGCCGACATGGCCACCCAGATCACCGCCGCGCGCCAGATCGTCCTGCACGCCGCCCGCCTCAAGGACGCCGGACGCCCCTACAGCGTCATCGCCGCCCAGGCCAAGCTCTTCGCCACCGACATGGCCATGAAGGTCACCACCGACGCCGTCCAGGTCCTCGGCGGCTACGGCTACGTCCGCGACCACCCCGTCGAGCGCTACATGCGCGAGGCGAAGGTCCTCCAGATCGTCGAGGGCACCAACCAGATCCAGCGCATGGTCATCGCCCGCGCCATGGGCAAGTAGGACCACCGCGGCGGGGAGCCACACCGTTCCCCGCCGCGTTACCACCCGTTCGTCCACACACCCACCACCGCATCGCCCGCGTGCCCGAACCGGTACGCCGGTACCGTTGAGGCGTGGAAGACCTCGACCGCCAAATCGTCGCCGCGCTCACCGCGGACGGCCGCATGTCCTACACCGAACTCGCCGAACGCGTCGGCCTGTCCACCTCAGCGGTGCACCAGCGCGTCAAGCGGCTGGAGGAGCGCGGCGTCATCCTCGGATACACCGCGCGCCTCGACTACGAGAAGGCCGGACTGCCGCTCACCGCCTTCGTGGCGATCAAGCCCATCGACCCCGCCGCCGACGACGACGCGCCCCAGCGCCTGTCGGCACTGCCGGAGATCGAGGACTGTCACTCGGTCGCGGGGGAGGACTTCTACCTGCTCAAGGTGCGCGTCAACGGTCCCACCGCGCTGGAGCGCCTGCTGGCGCGCATCCGCTCGGAGGCCGGCGTCACCCACCGCACCACGATCGTGCTGTCCACGCCGTACGAGGGCCGTGTGCCCAACCTGGACGGGGCGAAGAAGACCCCGTTAGGGGGAGCGGGACGGGGGCACTGACCCCGCAGGACACTCAAGAGCCGTCACCACGGAGCGGGTCCCGGAGATCGGGGCCCGCTCCGTTCTCATGTGGCCGCACCGGACGGCCCGCCGCCTGAGCGCGTGGATCACGGTGACGGGAGTGGAAGCCGGACTCTCACATTCGATGGATAATTGATAGTTATGTCACCTCGCCGCGACATGGCCGACATCTCAAGGTCCTAAAGCCACGCGATCAGAAGGAAGCGGCACGGACCCCGGTGGGCTGTCGGCCCGCTGATCGGGCCCGCACGGCCGGTCTGTGCCTATCGCGGAGAGGTCCGCGGGGGAGGGGCGGCTGATTCGAGGGCGATGACGCGTTCCAGGGACTCCCGGAGCTGGGCGACCCGCTCCTCTCCGAGCGCCCGGGACCATCGCCGCTCGATGTCGGCGAGTATCCGGACCGCCGCGGCCTGGGCCGCCCTGCCCTCGCCGGTCAGCCGGATGATCTTCGCGCGGCGGTCGGCCTCGTCGGCGACCCGCTCCAGGTAGCCGTGCTTCTGAAGGTCGTCGATGAGTTCGCCGATCGCCTGCTTGGTGAGCCCGGCGCGCTCGGCGAGCGTGGTCAGTCGTGAGCCCCCGGCGTCGATGTTGCGGAAGACGGAGCCGTGGACGGAGCGGATCCCCTCGAATCCCTCTTCGGCCAGCTCCTCGTGGAGTCCCTTGAGCACGATGTCCCTGGCCTGGGTGAGCAGCGCGGACAGTGGCAGTCCGGGCCCTTCCCGCCTCTCGCTCGTCTCGGATCGCGTCATCGCCGGCCCTTCCCGTTGATTGATCAGGCGCCTTGACAATATCAGGAGAGATGATACGGTCACCTGACTATCAGGGAACATGACTAAAGTTTTCCGGAGGATGAAATGCCCGAGATCCCAGAAATGCGCGAGCACTTCGCGAACCTGTTCACCCGGCCACTGCCCGCGCACGTCACCGCGTCGGAGACGACGCTCGGCGGTCGGCCCGCGCTGGAGCTGCGCCCGGCGGCGTCCGGCGTCGCGGGGGAGGACGTGCTGCTCTACCTGCACGGCGGGGGCTTCGTGGTCGGCTCGGCGCGCGCCACCGCGCACCTCCCCGCCGAGCTGCTGCGCCACCTGGACGGCCGGGCGGTCTCGCTCGACTACCGCCTGGCGCCCGAGCACCCCTTCCCCGCCGCGCCCGACGACTGCCTGGCGGCCTACCGCGAGCTACTGGACTCCGGCGCCGACCCGCGACGGCTGGTGCTCGCGGGCGACTCCGCCGGTGCCATGCTGGCCGTTGTCACCATGCTGCGCGCCCGGGACGAGGGGCTGCCGATGCCGGCCGCCGCGGTCCTGTTCTCACCGGTGGCCGACCTGACCCTCGGCGGGACGAGCGTGCGCACCAAGGACGGCGTGGACCCGATCTTCACCCCGGCCGATCTCGGGTGGTTCTTCGAGCGCTACCTCGACGGCGCCGAGGCCGCGGCACCCGGGGCGAGCCCGCTCTTCGCCGACCTCGCCGGGTTGCCGCCCCTGCTGATCCAGGCCGGTTCGAGCGAGCTGCTGCTGGACGACGCCGTCCGCCTGGCCGGACGGGCCGCGGCCGACGAGGTGACGGTGACCCTGGAGGTCGCCGCGCGGCAGCCGCACGTCTTCCAGCACGACGGCACCTCGGCCGAGGCGGTGGCGGCGCTGGAGCGCGCCGGCCGCTTCCTGTCCACCCGGCTCCACGACGAGAAGGCGGCGGCATGAACCTCCTGGACCAGGTGACCGGGCCCGTCCTGGCACCCCACGACGAGCGCTACGACACCGAACGCGCCGGCTAGCAGACCGCCCGCACGCACCGTCCCGACCTCATCTTCGCCGCCACCGGGCCCGCCGACGTACAGGCGGCCGTGCGCTACGCCGTTGACCGGGGGCTCCCGGTGGCCGTCCAGGGCACCGGGCACGCCACGGCCGCCGTCGCCGCCGAGGGCGGCGTCCTGATCACCACCGCGGGCATGAGCGCCGTCCGGATCGACGCCGCCGCCCGCACCGCGTGGGTGGCCGCCGGAACACGCTGGGACCAGGTCGTCCACGCGGCGGCACCGGCCGGGCTGGCACCCCTGTCCGGCTCCGCCCCGCACGTCGGCGCGGTCTCCTACACCCTCGGCGGCGGCCTGGGCCTGCTGTCCCGCGGCTTCGGCTACGCCGCCGACCACGTGCGGAGCCTGGACGTCGTGACGGCCGACGGCCGCCTGCGGCACGTCACCCCCGACCGCGAGCCGGACCTGTTCTGGGCCCTGCGCGGCGGCCGTGACAACTTCGGCGTGGTCACCTCGATGGCGATCGACCTGATGCCGGTCACCGTCGTGTACGGCGGCGTGCTGGTCTTCCCGGCCGAACGGGCCGCCGACGTGTTCGCCGCCTACCTTGAGTGGACCGCGACCGTCCCGGACGTCATGAACTCCTCGATCGCGCTGATCGCCACACCCGACTGCCCCTCCATCCCGGAGCCGATGCGCGGGCGCCACACCGTCCAGATCCGCATCGCCCACGCACCCGGCGACCCCGCTGAGGGGGAGCGGCTCGTGGTGCCGCTACGCACGCTCGGCCCGCTGATGGACACCCTGCGCGTGCTGCCCTACACCGAGGCCGGGTCGATCCACAATGACCCCGTCGCGCCCGGCGCCACCGAGTCCGGGACCGCCATGCTCGGCGAGCTCGGCCCGGCCGCGCTGGACGCCGTCCTGGCCCTGGCCGGGCCGCACGCGCCCGTACCGCACGTGGTGGAGCTGCGCCACCTCGGTGGCGGGCTCGCCCGCCCACCGGCGGTACCCAACGCCGTCGGCAATCGCGACGCGCGCCATCTGCTCAATGTGGTGTCCCGGATCGAGCACTCCGGCACCGGCGAGATCCGCCGGGCCCACACGCGCCTGTTCGCCGCGATGGCCCCGTGGAGCACCGGCGGCCGGTTCCTGAACTTCATGAACGGCCGGGACGCCGCCGGTCAGGTGCGCTCGGCCTACAGCCCCGCCGACTACGAGCGGCTCACCGGCCTGAAGGCCGTCTACGACCCGCGCAACACCTTCCGGCTCAACCACAACATCCCGCCCGGCCGGGTGCCGGGCGGGGACTAGGAGACGGTCATGCCGGGCTCGCTGGCGCGGCCGTGACCGTGATGGGCACCGGCTTCTTCTGGGCGCCACGGGGCGCGGCGGGCTTCGGCATCCCGGACGGCCCCACCGGCGACCCGGCCTTCCGTGTTCGGCCGAGCGTCAAAGGCGTCCGCGACATCGGGGCGGGCCTGAGGATCCTAGTCGTGCCGGTCGGCGGGACCACTCACCTGCTGGACTGGGTCGTGCCGGCCGCCTGACCGGGTCAGCGCAGTGCCGCCCGGAAGGTGCGCCGGTAACCGTCGGGCGGCACGCCCACCACACGCTTGAATTGCCGCCGCAGCGTCGCCGCGGTGCCCAGCCCGGTGGCCAGGGCGACGGCGTCCATGCTCTCGTCGCTGACTTCGAGCAGCTCCTGGGCGCGCCGGACCCGCTGCGTCAGCAGCCACTGCAGCGGTGTCACCCCCAGCAGCGCGTGGAACTGCCGCCCGAGGTTGCGGGGGCTGGTGTGCGCGCGGCGGGCCAGGTCGGTGACGGTGATCGGCTTGTCGAGGTGCTCCTGGGCCCACGCCAGCACCTGCGCCAGCCGGTGGTCGTCACGGGCGGGCAGGGGCGTGCTCACGAACTGCGCCTGCCCGCCGGGCCGGTGCGGCTGGGCGACGAGGCGGCGGGCCACGGAGTTGGCGATCCCGGCGCCGTGGTCGCGGTGGACCATGTGCAGGCACAGATCGACGGCGGCGGCCTTCCCGGCGGCGGTCAGGACGCTCCCGTTGTCGGTGTAGAGGACGTCGGCGTCGACGTGGGCGGCCGGATACCGCGCGGCGAGGTCGGCGGCGTGCGCCCAGTGGGTCGTGGCGCGGCGCCCGTCGAGGAGCCCGGCGGCGCCCAGGACGAACGCGCCGGTGCACAGGGACGCCACCCGCGCGCCCGCCTCGTGTGCCGCGCGCACCGCCGCCACCAGGTCGTCCGGGACGGTGCCGGGGTCGGCGAGGGCGGGCACCACCACCGTGTCGGCGGTCGAGGCGTGCGCGAGCCCGGCGGCGGGTTCGACGGTGAACGGCCCCACGCGCACGGGCCCGGGCCCGCACAGGACCACGTCGTACCAGCCCTCGGACTCCTGCGGCGGATTGCCGAAGATCTCGTGGGCGACGCCGAGCTCGAAGTGGAGGAGTTCCCCGGCGGCGAGGATCGCGACGGTGTGCATGTCCGAAAGTGTACGGTGCTCGTCGTTTCGGACAATGACGTCGTGATCAAGGACGTGTGAAGCTTGCGGCGACGAGATCGACAGCACCGCTGAGAGGACCCCTCATGGGCAACACCGTGGTCGTATACGGCGCGACGGGACACACCGGCCGCTTCATGGTCGCCGAGCTGCGCGAGCGCGGCTTCGGCGTGATCCTCTCCGGACGCGACGCCGCCCGGCTGGAGGCCTACGCCGCCGAGATCGGCGGGGCGGACATCCGCCCGGCGACCGCCGACGACGCGGCCGCGCTCGATCGGGCCCTCGCCGGGGCCGACGCGGTGGTCAACACCGCCGGTCCCTTCGCCACCACCGCCGGGCCGGTGGCCGCGGCGGCGGCCCGCGCGGGCATCCCCTACGTCGACGTGGCCGCCGAGATCGAGGCGAACGCCGACACCTTCGCCGACAACGCCGGCGCCACCACCCCGATCGTCCCGGCGATGGCCTTCTACGGCGGCCTGGGCGACCTGCTGGTCACCGCGCTGATGGGGGAGTGGACCGCCGCCGACGAGGTGCACGTGGCCTACGGCCTCAACGGCTGGCACCCCACCGAGGGCTCGCGCGTGGCCGGCGCGGTCTCCGTGGAGCGCCGTGGCGGCAAGCGGGTGCGGTTCCGCGAGGGCGCCCTGGAGTACCACGCTGAGGACCTGCTGCGGCAGAAGTGGTCGTTCCCGGAGCCGCTGGGGGAGCGCGACGTGGTCGCCGAGTTCACCATGGCCGACGTGGTGACCGTCCCCAGCCACTTCGCGGTGCCCGAGGTGCGCACCTACATGAGCGCCGAGGCCGCCGGGGACATCGCCGACAAGGACACCCCGACGCCGGTGGCCGCCGACGACTCGGGCCGCTCGAACCAGACCTTCGTCGTGGACGTGCGGGTGCGCGCGGGCGGCGTCGAGCGCCGCGCGATCGCGCGGGGACGCGACACCTACGCGGTGACCGCGCCCTTGGCCGCGGAGGCGGTGGAGCGGCTGCTGTCCGGCCGCGCCAAGGTCAGCGGCGTGGCCTCGGCGGGCGCGATGTTCGACGCGGCGGACTTCCTGCGGGCCCTGTCGCCGCACATCGAGGTCGAGTTCCAGGACTGACGGCCCGGGGGAGTGGGGCCGAACCCACTCCCCACTTGGTGAGCAGGGGACGGTCCTTGCACGTTCCGGGGAACGCGCGGCCGCCTCCTTCGCGCCACGCCCCGATGAGGATCGCACCGTAAGCGGCATTCCCCAGGCTTCGCCCGTGGTGCGGCTGAAATCGGCACCGGCCGTCACGCGCGACGCCCGCCTGGTCGTCCTCGCCCGTGCCCTGCGCACCCTCGCCTTCGGCACCACCAGCGTCCTGCTCGCCGGGATGCTCCTCGACGACGGGCGCACCCCCGCCGAGGTCGGCGTGCTCATCGCCGTCGCCGCGGCCGGATCGGTCGCCGGATGCGTCCTGATGGGCCTCTACGCCGACCGCTGGGGCCGCCGCCGGGCCCTGATGGCCGGCGCCGCCCTCATGGCCGCGGCCGGATGCGTCTTCGCGGTGTGCGAGTCGTTCCCGATGCTGCTCTTGGCGGCCTTCGCCGGGACCGTGTCGCCCTCCACCAACGACAACACGCCCTTCAGCGGCGTCGAGCAGGCGATCCTCGCCCAGTCGGTGCCCGAACGCGCCCACACCCGCGCGTTCACCGCCTGCAACTTCCTCGCGCTGCTGGCCGGGGCCCTCGGCGGCCTGCTCGCCGCCGCGCTCGGCGAGGCCGGATTCGTCTCGGCGGGGGACCTCGGGTTCTGCGTGTACGCGCTGCTGGCCCTCGCCGTCCTGGCCGTCTGCGCGATGCTGTCACCGGACGCCGAGGCCCCGCGAGCCACCGCACCCGGCCGCTCGCCCGGGCCCCCGGAGCGTCTCCCATTGCGGATGAGGCTGCTCGCCGGGCTGTTCGCCGTCGACGCCTTCGCCGGGGGACTGGCGGTGCGGACCATGCTCGCCTGGTGGCTGCACGAGCACTACGGCGCCGGTCCCGCCGCGCTCGGCCTGCTGTTCGCCGCGACGAACCTCCTGTCGGCGCTGTCGGCGCTGGCCGCTCCGTCCTTCGCCGGCCGGTTCGGTCTCCTGCGCACGATGCTGGTCCCGCACGCCGCCGCCAACGTGCTGCTGCTGTGCCTGCCCTTCGCGCCCGGATTCACCGTGGCCGCCGCCGTCCTGTCCAAGATCGACGTACCGGCGCGCCAGGCCTTCGTCGCCACCATCACCACGCCCGCGCACCGCACCGCCGCGGCGAGCCTGACGAGCGTGGCCCGCAGCGTCGCGGTGTGCGCCAGCCCCCTCGCCTCGGCCGCGCTGCTGGCCGGAGCGGCGGTGCCGGCCTCGGCGCCCCTCGTCCTGGCGGGGGCCCTGTCCATCGGCTACGACGCGGGCGTGTGGCGCTGGTTGCGGCCACGACGGGCGTGAGGGAGCGGGCAGGAGCGTTCGGGGAGCAGGGCACACCCCCACGATCCACAATGTCTCCATGACCCCTCGAATTTTTTTATCGATAATGGAGGGTTATGTCAAATACTTGCCCGGCCAGTCGACCTCTGCAGCCACAAAACCTTCTCCGATCAAAAGCGCGCCGGGCGCGCCGTGATCATCGGGGCTTCCGGCGCGGGGGGATGGCTCTAACGCGGTGGTCCTCTTGGCGCGGCGGGGTGCGATGGCGGAGGTGGACAGGAGGGTCGCGGCGGCGAGACCGCCCCAGAGGGCGACCGGGCCGTGCGGCGCCAGTGCGGTGATGACCGCCGGGGAGACGGCCAGGCCGAAGCCGGTGGAGAGCTGGAGCCGCGCGAGGGAGCGTCCCAGGACACGGCTCGGGGCGAGGGCTGCCACGAGAGGGGTGGCGCTGCCGGTGTAGATGATCTCGCCGATGGTGCAGACGACGGACACCGCCACGAAGGCCGGGGGACCCCAGTCGCGTCCCAGTGCGGTGGCGGCGAGGAAGCCGAGGTAGGAGGCGGTGAGGACCGCACCGGCGAGGGCCAGCACGGTCCGCCGGGAGAAGCGCGACATCAGAACGGTGACCGGGACCTGCAGGGTCACCACCAGCACGGTGTTGGCCACGAAGATGGCCGCCGACCACACCGGGGAGGCGTGCAGGCCGGTCACTAGCACCAGGGGGACGGCGATTTCGAAGATGTTGAGGCAGAAGGCGTAGACCACGTTGGCGGCCAGCAGCGCGCGCATCCGTGGCGCGGGACCGGCGTCGGCGCCGGTGGCCGGAGTGGTGGCGGTGTCCGCGCGCAGGCGGACCGACCACGTCAGGGCGGCCGCGGCGAGATAGGCGAGCCCGGTGGCGGCCGCCAGTACCCGCAGCGCGGTGGTGCCGCCGGCCAGGCACGCGGTGGCGAGGAGGGCGCCGACGCCCAGGCCCGCGTTGCGCAGGGCTCGGCCGGCCGCAAGCGCGGTGTCGCGTTGGTGGCCGTGGGTGATGGTGGTGACGAGGGCGGCGTGGGCGGTGGGCCATGTCTGGTTGCCGATGCCGAGGAGGAGGGCGGCGGTGGCGAATGGCCAGAGGTGTCCGGGTGGGGTGGTGAGTAGTAGTGCCACGCCGAGGACTCGGATGAGCATGGAGGTGGCGACGACGGTGCTGCGTGCGCCGTGGTCGAGCCATCGGCCGATGGCGGGTGTGGTGGTGAGTCCGATGAGGATGCCGATGGTCATGGTGGTGCCGGTGGTGGTGGCGGAGAGTTCGAGTGCGGTGATGCCGTAGAGGAGGAGGAAGGGGCGTAGTAGGCCGGTGCCGAGTGCGTCGATGGCGAGGGCGATGGCGTAGCGGGGGCCTCCGGTGGCGTGGATGAGGGTGCGGGGGTGGAGTTTGGTGCTGGTCATGGTGTGACGGTGCGTCGGCTGGTCTGGTTTGGCCGTTGGGTTGACGGTGTTGGTCAAGCGGTTGGGTGGTGGGGTGGGTGGGGGGTGATCATGGGGGGATGGTGTTGAGGATCGACATCGGTGGTGTGCCGGTGGAGGGGTTGCGGTTCGGGGTTTCGCCGCTGGCGGAGTTGACGGCGATGTTGCATGTGCTGGCCGAGCCCGCGCATCATCCGTTGTTCGCGGGGTGGGCGGGGGAGGTGTGGGCCGGGTTGCGGCCGGAGTTGGCGGAGCGGTTGCGGGAGGCGGAGTTCCTGTGGCGTTCTTCGCGGGCGGATTTTCTGGTTCCGGCTCGTGCGAGGGGGTCTTTGGCCGAGGAGCTGGACGATGTGGACCGGATCGGTGATGAGGCTTATGTGGCGGCGGCGCTGGTTACCACGTGTGGCAATGATCGGGTTCGTTTCGGTGGGCGGTCGCCGTTGGTGGACGCGGGTGCGCGTGAGCGTGCGCTGGGCTTGGCGCAGGCTCGGGGTGGGTTGCAGGAGGCTTTCGCGGAGCGGTTGCTGGCGGATCCGGTGGGGGTGCGGGCCCGGGTGCGGCGGACGTTGGAGGAGTGCGCGGGGGCGTTTTTCGACGCGGCCTGGGAGGGGGTGGTGGTGCGGTTGGCGGGGGATGCGCGGGTGAAGGGGGATCTGTTGCGGCGCCGGGGGGTCGGGGCGGCGCTGGCGGGGGTGTCGGGTGCGGTGTCGTTGGCTCCGGGTGGGGGCGCGATCGTGGTGGACAAGTTGCAGGACGGTGTGGTTTCGGCTCGTGGTGGTGGAGTCACGTTTTTGCCGAGTGTGTTCGGTCGTCCGCATGTGGTGGTGGTTCATGCGGTGGGGTGGCGGCCGGTGGTGCAGTATCCGGTCGCGGAGGTGGGGCCGCCTGGGGAGGGTGTGTCGCTGGAGGTGGTGACGCGGCGGCTGGAGGCGTTGGCGCATCCGGTGCGGTTGCGGTTGTTGCGGACGCTGGTTCGTGGTGGGCACACCACGGGTGAGCTGGCGGGTGCGTGGGGGCTTTCGGCGCCGGAGGTGTCGCGTCATTTGGCGGTGTTGCGCCGGGCGGGTTTGGTGACGGGCCGGCGGGAGGGACGTTATGTGCGTTACGTCGCCAATGTTGGGGATGTGGCGGCGTTGGGGGGTGATGTGCTGGCGGCGGTGCTGCGGTGAGCGGGGTGCTCACATGGCGCGTGCGAAGTCGGCGATGCGCGCGGCGAGTGGTCCGGCGGCTCGGGCCCAGGTGATGTGGCCGAGTTTCTTCACGCCCGCTTCGTGGGGTGTGTAGTGGTGGCGGACGGTGGTGGTGCCGGTGAGCTGGTCGGTGAGGTAGTTGCCGGTGACGGCGGGGGTGAAGCCGTCGCCGTCGATGCTGATGGACAGCACGGGGACCTTGACGGCGGCGAGGTCGCGGCCGGGCAGGGGGATGAGGGTGCCGCGGCGGATGGCGTGGGCCCAGCCGCGGATGACGCCGACGGGCTGGCGTCCGGTGGTGCCCTTCCAGGGCCAGTAGCCGAGGGTGCGGGCGGTGCCGAGGACGCCGGCGGCGTAGGCGTGGGCGAGGGGGCCGCGCCAGCCGAGGAGGGCGGCCCAGGGGATGCCGCTGGCGACGAGGGCCATGCCGTGGACGGCGGGGTCGGCTTGCCCGGCGAGGTGGAGGGTGGCCAGGTGGCCGCCGATGCTGTGGCCGAGGAGGAGGACGGGGCGTCCGGCGAAGTGCTCGCGCAGGTGGGTGAGCTGGATTTGGACGTCGTCGACGAGTTCGGGGTAGCCGTAGTCGTGGCCGCGTGCGGGGTGCGGGGTGGAGCTGCCGGTGCCGCGCAGGTCGGTGACGGCGACGGTGAGCCGGTGTGCGGCGAGTGCTTGGGCGAAGGGGCGGTAGTAGCCGGCGGGGACGCCCATGGCGGGCAGGATGAGGATGTTGGGGCCGTTGGTTTGGGGGTAGCGGTGGACGCCGAGGCGGTGGCCGTCGTGCTGGATGTGGTCCTGGGCGTATGGGGTGGTCACGTTCGAATACTACTTGTGGGTAACCAAGGGTGTTCGAAACGGTGTTCATGTTCGGTAGTCGTGGGTGGTGGGTGGTGGGCCTGCGTCGATGTCGCCCTTATCGGGAACCGGTGGCGACTGTTGGTGCCCTGAGCGAACGTTGGGTATTCGCTGACTGACGATGGGTCCGCAGTGATTGACAGTTTCTGTGCGATTCCGACAGATTGCGGGGTTACCGGCCCGCTAGCCCGGGCCCCGACATGAATGGAGTCGGTCCATGAGACGCACTCTCGTGGCCGCCGCGGCACTCGGCTTGTGCGCAGGCGTCACGTTAAGCGCCGTCGCCTCCGCCGATCCGCGGCCCGCGGCCACACCGCAGGCGAATGTATTAGCCGTTGCGGCCCAGGCCGCCGACGCGTACGTCAACTCGCGCGCCGCCGATTTGTACGTCGGCTCGCATGACACCTTCCAGCGTGTGAAGTCGGAGCATTCGCTCGGGCTCAACTTCATCTCCTATGAGCGCGCCTATGACGGGATTCCGGTCGTGGGCGGCGACTTCGTGATCGCGACCAACGATGCCGGGACGGTGCTGTACACCTCGGTGGCGCAGACGGCGAAGCTGTCGCTGGCCGACACCAAGGCGGATCGCTCGGCGAAGGACTCCACGGCCGAGGACGCGCTGGCGACGGCTCGCCTGGTGGTCTTCGCGCACGGCGACGCCCCGGCGCTGGCCTATGTCAGCCAGGTGGCGGGGGTGGACGAGGACGGCGCGCCGATCCTGCGGTCCATCTACACCGATGCCGACTCGGGTAAGGAACTGGCCGTCTATGACGACGTGAAGGCGGGTACGGGTAACACGTACTACAACGGTCGTCCCGGCACCGTCCAGTTCGGTACCTCGCCCAACAGCCCTTCGGGTTACATCATGCGCGACGCGGCCCGGCCGGGTCTGTCGTGCGCTCCCCAGGGCGGTGCGGTCTACACCGATGCCGATGACACCTGGGGCACCGGTACCGGCACCGACCTGGTGACGGCGTGTGTGGACGCGATGTACGCCGCGGGCCAGGAGTGGGACATGCTGGCCGGCTGGGTCGGCCGCAACGGCATCAACGGCACCGGTGGGGCGTTCCCGCTGTTCGTGAACCTGAACGACGTCAACGCGTACTGGAACGGCAGTTCGGCGACTTTCGGTCACTCGCAGGACAACCAGCGGCAGCTGACCTCGATCGACATCGTGTCCCACGAGCTGGGGCACGCGATCTTCCAGACCACGCCCGGTGGTTCCTCCGGTGGCAATGAGACCGGTGGCATCAACGAGGGCACCGGTGACATTTTCGGTGCGCTGACCGAGTGGTGGGACAACCAGCCGGTGGCGTCGGGTAATGACTCGCCGGACTATCTGGTGGGTGAGGCCGCGGGTCTGCTGACCCCGGGCGCGCCGATTCGCAACATGCCCAACCCGGGCGCCGAGGGCGACCCGAACTGCTGGTCGACGTCGATTCCGAGCACCGAGGTGCACGCGGCGGCCGGTCCGATCAACCACTGGTTCTACCTGACGGCCGAGGGCACCGCGCCCGGTGGCGCGGGCAAGCCGGGTTCGACGACGTGCAACAGCACCACCATCCCGGCCGGTGTCGGTATCGCCAGCGCGGGCAAGATCTGGATGGGCGCCCTCAACGGGAAGAACTCGTCGTGGACGTACGCCCAGGCGCGCAAGGCGGCGCTGAACTTCGCCGCGACGTCGCCGGTGTTCGCCACCTGCACCGAGTACAACATCGCCAAGGCGGCCTTCGACGGCGTGAGCGTTCCGGGTGGTTCCGACCCGGTGTGCTCGAAGAACACCCGTGACTTCGACTTCGGGATCAGCCCGGCGTCGGGTTCGGTGCAGCCTGGCGGCTCGGCGTCGGCGACGATCGCGACGACGAACGTGGGCACGCCGCAGACGGTGTCGTTCTCGGCCACGGTGTCCCCTGCCCAGACGACCATCTCCGCGACGGTCACGCCCTCCTCGGTGACGACGCCGGGTTCGGCGACTTTGAACGTGACGACCACGGCGGCCACGCCGCAGGGGACGTACACGATCACGGTGGTGGGTACCGGTGAGACGGGCACGAAGTCCCGCACGTACTCGTTGACGGTGTCGACGGTGACGCAGCCGACGGTGATCTTCGGTGACGACTTCTCCACGAACAAGGGGTGGACGGTTAACGCTGGCGGCACCGACACCGCCACGGCGGGCAAGTGGGAGCGCGGCGACCCGGCGGCCACCAGCTACTCGGGTACGACGCTTCAGCGCAATGACTGCGCGACGGAGTCGACGTGCCTGGTGACGGGCGCGGCGGCGGGTACCGATGCCGGTACCTATGACGTGGACGGCGGCACGACGACGATCACGTCTCCGGCGATCGCGGTTCCGGGTGG
The DNA here is from genome assembly GCF_030269765.1 of Actinorhabdospora filicis. GTDB lineage: Bacteria > Actinomycetota > Actinomycetes > Mycobacteriales > Micromonosporaceae > Actinorhabdospora > Actinorhabdospora filicis. Next base: position 1,004,275 of record NZ_BSTX01000002.1, read on the forward strand.
CAAGGCGGCGAAGATCTCGCTGAAGTACTACCTGGCGCACCTGAACAACGCCTCCTCGGCCGATGGTTTCAAGGTGACGATCACCGCGCCGGGCATCGCCTCCAAGGTCGTGGTGAACGTGCCGGCCTCGGCGGTCAACAAGGCCGGTGCTTGGCTGGCCTTGAGCAACGCCGACATCAGTGAGTTCGCCGGTGCCACGATCCGCATCGTGGTCTCGGCGACCGACGCCTCGACGGGCAGCCTCATCGAGGCCGCCGTCGACGACGTGCAGGTCGTCTCCGGCTGATCGAGTGAACGCACGATGGTGCCGCCGGACGCGTCTCGCGTCCGGCGGCACTTTTATGTTCATCGATCTTGCTGGCATCCTTGTCGCATGATCGATCCCCTCGCCGGTCTGACGTTGTCCCGGTTGCGTGAGCGCACGAGTGTCAAGTGGCGGCTGTACCCGGCCGATGTCCTGCCGGTGTTCGTGGCCGAGATGGACGCCGAGCTGGCGCCGCCGGTGGCGCGGGCGCTGTCGGCGGCGGTGGAGCGCGGCGACACCGGGTACCCGCATCCGGGGCGCCTGCCGGAGGCCTTCGCGGCCTTCGCCGAGCGCCGTTACGGGTGGCGGGTCGACCCGGGCGCGCCGGTGCTGGTCGCGGATGTGATGACGGGGCTGTCGGCGGCGCTGGAGCAGGTGAGCGGGCCCGGCGACGCGGTGGTCATCTCCACACCGGTGTACCCGCCGTTCTACCGGGCGCTGCGGGATCTGGGGCGGCGCATCGTGTCCAGCCCGCTAGATTATGACAAGTCGCGCGGATTCCGGCTGGACCTGGACCGCCTGGAAGCCGATTTCGCCGCCGGAGCGAGCGCGTATCTGCTGTGCAATCCGCACAACCCGGCCGGTTTGGCGTTTTCGGAGGCGGAGTTGCTGGCGGTGGCCGCTCTGGCCGAGCGGTACGGGGTGCGGGTGGTGGCCGATGAGATCCACGCGCCGCTGACGATGCCGGGCGTGCCGCATGTGCCCTTCGCGTCGCTGGACACCGAGGCGTCGGCGGTCTCGTTCACGGCGGTCTCGGCGTCCAAGGCGTGGAACCTGGCGGGTTTGAAGGCGGCGCTGCTGGTGCCGGGGCCCGGGGCGGATGTGTCGGGGCTGGATCCGGAGCTGCCCGATCACGCGGGGCTGTTCGGGGTGCTGGGGTCGGTGGCGGCGTTCGAGGAGGGCGGGGAGTGGCTGGACGGGTTGCGTGAGAGTCTGTTGCGTAACGGCGCGCTGGTCGCACGGCTGCTGGGTGAGCGTCTGCCGGAGGTGGGGTTCGTGGCTCCCGCGGCGACGTATCTGTCGTTCCTGGATTTCCGGGATCTGGGGCTGGGCGCCGATCCGGCCGAGGTCCTGCTGGAGCGGGGGCGTGTGGCGCTGGTGCCGGGCCCGCACTTCGGTGTGGAGGGTGAGGGTTTCGCGCGGCTGAATCTGGCGACGTCGCCGGAGGTGCTGGCCGAGGCGGTGGACAGGATAGTGAAGGCGGTGTCGTGACCTGGTCGGAGCCGGTGGACGCGTCCCCCACGGGGGTGCGTTCGGCGTTGGTGCGCCTGGCGGTGGCTCGCGGGCGGGTGGGGCAGGTGATGGGCGCGGCGATCGCGGCCGGCGGCGGGTACGCCGAGCTGGAGGCGCTGTCGCTGGAGATGATCGCCGGTGCCGATCCCGAGATCCGGCGGGTGGGGGCGTGGGCGCTGGGGCAGCTGGCGGTGCGCCACGGGGGCCTGGACCGTGATCGGGTGCTGACGGCGTTGCGGCGGTGCCTGCTGGATCCGGTGGCCGGCGACGCCGCCAATGAGGCGATGGGCGTGGTGCTGGCCCTGTAGGGCCGGCACACGAAGGAGGGGCCGCGCGGTATGCGCGGCCCCTTCTTCATGGTGCGCCTACTTGGTGATCAGCGAGCGCAGGACGTACTGGAGGATGCCGCCGTGGCGGTAGTAGTCGGCTTCGCCGGGGGTGTCGATGCGGACGACGGCGTCGAAGGTGACATCGCCCGCGGTGACCTTGACGGTGGTGGGGATGTGTCCGTCGTTGAGGTCGGTGACGCCGGTGAAGGAGAAGGTCTCCTCGCCGGTGAGGCCGAGGGTGTCGGCGGTGGTGCCTTCGGGGAACTGGAGGGGGAGGACGCCCATGCCGATGAGGTTGGAGCGGTGGATGCGCTCGTAGCTTTCGGCGATGACGGCGCGTACGCCCAGCAGTGAGGTGCCCTTGGCGGCCCAGTCGCGGGAGGAGCCGGAGCCGTATTCCTTGCCGGCCAGGACGACCAGGGGGGTGCCTTCGGCCTGGTAGTTCTGGGAGGCGTCGTAGATGGCGGCGACGGGGGCGCCGGGCTGGGTGAAGTCGCGGGTGAAGCCGCCTTCGGTGCCGGGGGCGACCTGGTTGCGCAGGCGGATGTTGGCGAAGGTGCCGCGGATCATGACTTCGTGGTTGCCGCGGCGGGAGCCGTAGGAGTTGAAGTCGGCGGGGCTGACGCCGTGCTCGGTGAGGTACTTCCCGGCGGGGGAGTCGGCCTTGATGGATCCGGCGGGTGAGATGTGGTCGGTGGTGACGGAGTCGCCGAGCTTGGCCAGGACGCGGGCGCCGGTGATGTCGGTGACGGGGGTGGGTTCGGCGGGCATGCCGTCGAAGTAGGGGGCCTTGCGGACGTAGGTGGACTCGGGGTCCCATTCGAAGGTGGCGCCGGTGGGGATGGGCAGGCCCTGCCAGCGGGCGTCGCCGTCGAAGACCCCGGCGTAGTCCTTGAGGAACATGTCGCGGCCGATGTTGGAGTTGACGATGGCCGAGATGTCTTCGTGGGAGGGCCAGATGTCGCGCAGGTGGACGGGGTTGCCGTCGGTGTCGGTGCCCAGGGCGTCGTTGTCGAGGTCGAAGTCCATGGACCCGGCCAGGGCGTAGGCGACCACCAGTGGCGGGGAGGCCAGGTAGTTCATCTTGACGTCGGGGTTGATGCGGCCTTCGAAGTTGCGGTTGCCCGACAGGACGGAGGTGACGGCCAGGTCGGCGGCGGCGATGGCGGCGGAGATCTCGGTGGGCAGGGGCCCGGAGTTGCCGATGCAGGTGGTGCAGCCGTAGCCGACGACGTTGAAGCCGAGCTTGTCGAGGTAGGGGGACAGGCCTGCGCGCTCAAGGTAGCCGGTGACGACCTGGGAGCCGGGGGCCAGGGAGGTCTTGACCCAGGGTTTGCGGGTCAGTCCCTTGTCGACGGCGTTCTTGGCCAAAAGGGCCGCGCCGACCATGACGTAGGGGTTGGAGGTGTTGGTGCAGGAGGTGATGGCGGCGATGACGACGGCGCCGTGGTCGAGTTCGAAGCTCGTGCCGTCGGGCAGGGTCACCGGGGTGGGCTTGTGGGGGCGGCCGTTGGGGCCGGCGGCGGGGGAGTCGGAGGCGGGGAAGCTCTCCTTGCCGGCCTCGTCGTCGGCGACGTAGTTGGCAACGTCGTGGCGCCAGGTGGTCTTGGCCTGGGTGACCTCGATGCGGTCTTGGGGGCGCTTGGGTCCGGCGATGGAGGGCACCACCGTGGACAGGTCCAGCTCCAGGTACTCGCTGTAGGCGGGCTCGACGGAGGGGTCGTGCCACAGGCCCTGGGCCTTGGCGTAGGCCTCGACGAGGGCGAGCTGCTGTTCGCTGCGGCCGGTCAGGCGCAGGTAGTCGAGGGTTTCTGCGTCGATGGGGAAGATGGCGCAGGTGGAGCCGAATTCGGGGCTCATGTTGCCGATGGTGGCGCGGTTGGCCAGGGGGACCGAGGTGACGCCTTCGCCGTAGAACTCCACGAATTTGCCGACGACGCCGTGGTCGCGCAGCATTTCGGTGATGGTGAGGACCAGGTCGGTGGCGGTGGCGCCGGCGGGGAGGGTGCCGGTGAGCTTGAAGCCGACGACGCGGGGGATGAGCATGGAGACGGGCTGGCCGAGCATGGCCGCCTCGGCCTCGATGCCGCCGACGCCCCAGCCCAGGACGCCGATGCCGTTCTCCATGGTGGTGTGGGAGTCGGTGCCGACGCAGGTGTCGGGGTAGGCGATGCCGTCGCGGACCATGACCACGCGGGCCAGGTGCTCGATGTTGACCTGGTGGACGATGCCGGTGCCGGGGGGGACGACCTTGAACTCGTCGAAGGCGGTCTGGCCCCAGCGCAGGAACTGGTAGCGCTCGCGGTTGCGCTCGTATTCGCGGTTGACGTTGCGTTCGAGGGCGTCGGGGCTGCCGAAGTAGTCCACGATCACCGAGTGGTCGATGACCAGCTCGGCGGGGGCGAGGGGGTTGATGCGGTCGGGGTCGCCGCCGAGGTCGCGGACGGCTTCGCGCATGGTGGCCAGGTCGACGACGCAGGGGACGCCGGTGAAGTCCTGCATGATCACCCGGGCGGGGGTGAATTGGATCTCCACGCTGGGGGTGGCGGTGGGGTCCCAGGCGGCGAGCGCGCGGATGTGGTCGGCGGTGATGTTGGCGCCGTCCTCGGTGCGGAGGAGGTTCTCCAGGAGGATTTTGAGGCTGTAGGGGAGTTTGTGCTGTCCGTCGACGGCGGAGAGCTGGTAGATGTCGACGTCGGTGTCGCCGACGTTGATGGTGGTTTTGGCGTTGAAGCTGTCGAGGCTGGCCACAGTTACTCCCTCGATGGTTTCTTTGTCGGTGATCTCTTGGGTCAGTGTGCCGCAGGGCCTTGCCGGTGGTGTTGGCAAGGGGAGGCTTGGTGTGGTTGTTTTCGTGTTCGCCACCACCATACCGCAAACCGTACGTCCGTCTTGCTAAGGTGTCGGGGTAACGTCCGCCACTCGCCGTTGGAGGCATCCGTGAGCTACGGCATCGATCATGTTCAGCTGGCCATTCCCGCCGGTGGGGAGGAGGCCGCGCGGCCCTTCTACGCCCGGATTCTGGGACTGCGCGAGCTGGTCAAGCCCCCGGCGCTGGCGGTGCGGGGCGGGGCCTGGTACCGCGGTCCCGGGGACGAGGGCATCGAGCTGCACCTGGGCGTGGAGGCCGATTTCGTCCCGGCGCGCAAGGCGCACCCGGGGCTGCTGTGGGCCGACCTCGACGGGCTTGCCGCGCGGCTGGAGGCCGGGGGGTTCGAGGTGACCTGGGACAATGAGTCGATCCCGGGGCGGCGGCGGTTCCACACCTTCGACCCTTTCGGCAACCGCCTGGAGTTTTTGGCCCCGGCCTAGAGAACGTAAAGGAGCCCGGCCTGTGGGCCGGGCTCCTGAAAGCGGGGGGTCTCAGCGCTCGTCGAGGCCGAGGTCCTGGATGTCGTAGGGGTAGACCTTGGGTTTGTCGCTGGCGGCGTTCAGGCGCGCCATGTGCTCCCCCGTCAGCGACCATCCCGAGGCGGCGATGTTGCCGGTGTAGTGGTCGAAGGTGCGGGGCCCGATGATGGGGGCGGTGACCCCGGGGGTCTGCATGAGCCAGCGCAGCGCCACCTGCAGGGCGGGACGCCCGGTCTCGGCGGCCACGGCGTGCAGTTCGTCCAGGACGCGCCAGGTGCGCTCGTTGGCGTAGAGCTCCCACTTCTCCAGGTGGGTGACCTTGGCGTTGGCGATGCGGGTGCCCTCGGGTGGTGCCTGCATGCCGCGGTGGAAGCGCCCGGCCAGCCAGCCGGCGCGCAGCGGGCTCCACGGCATCAGCCCCAGGCCCTCGTTGGCGCAGATGGGGGCCAGTTCCCACTCCACCTCGCGGTCGAGCATGTTGTACAGCGGCTGCAGGGCGGTGTAGGGCTCCCAGCCGCGGGCCAGGGAGGTGTCGATGGACTTCTGCAGCTGCCAGCCGGTGAGGTTGGAGGCGCCGAGGTAGCGGACCTTGCCGGCCTTGACCATCAGGTCCAGTGCGCCCAGGGTCTCCTCCAGTGGCGTCACCGGGTCCCAGAAGTGGGTGTAGTACACGTCGATGTGGTCGGTGCCCAGCCTGCGCAGGCTGGCCTCGACGGCCTTGACCAGGTGCTTGCGGGACAGTCCGTGGTCGTTGCCGCCGGGACCCCAGAACACCTTCGTGGCGATGACCAGCTTGTCGCGGTCGCGGCCTTTGAGCCAGCGGCCCAGGATCTCCTCGGAGGCCCCGGAGTGGTAGGCGTCGGCGGTGTCGATGAAGGTCCCGCCGGCCTCGGCGAAGGCGTCCAGGATCGCCACCGAGGTCTCCTCGTCGGTGTCGCCCCCGAAGTGCATCGCGCCCAGGCACAGCTCGCTGACCCGCAGCCCGGTCCGGCCCATGTAACGGTATTCCACGATATTCCTCGATCCATCTCGTCGCTTCACCGCGACGCTATGACCTGGAGCGCGCTCCAGGTCAAGCCCCGCCTCACGACCACTGCCCGGAGAACACCGCCCGCCGCAGCGGGCCGATCTTCCCGCACGCGCCCAGAAACACCCTGGCGAAGGCCCGCGGCACCCGCCCCTGGATCGCCTGCCGCGTGCGCGCCAGCGACGCCGCCACCGCCGCGAACCCGTAATCGCGCATCCCCGCCTCGAAGGCGGCCAGCTCATCGCGCAGCCGGCCACCGGCCATCGCCCGCCGCAGCGCACCCGACAGGGCCGCCGCATCGCGCAGGGCGGTGTTGGCGCCGACACCACCGGTGGGGGGCATGGCGTGCAGGGCGTCGCCCAGGACGGTCACCGGGCCACTTCGCCAGGCGCCCACCGGCCGGGCGGCGAAGAACGCGAAAGAGTTCACCGTGGCCGGATCGGTCTCGGCGACCATCCGCCGCAGCAGCGGATGCCACTGGCGCACGCGCGCTGCCACCGGGTCGCGCGCCGCCTCGCCCGACAGCCCACCGGGGATCACCCCCGACCTGGTCACCAGCGCCCACAGCAGATAGTCCTCACCCGGCAGGGTGGGATCACGGCGGACGTGGACGGCGGTGAACAGGAAGTCACGCGGCCCCATCACCACGTTGAGGCCACCGGAAAAGACCTCCGGCAGCCACGACCTGGTCTCCGGCGTCAGCGCCAGCCTCCCACCCGTGCCGGTCGCGCCGGTGTCCACGCGCCCGGCGTGCGGCAGCAACTGCGCCCGCACCCGCGAGCGCGTGCCGTCGGCGCCCACGAGCAGGTCGGCGTCGAGAGGGGGGCCGTGGGTGAAGTGGGCGCGCACGCCGCCGCCGGGGAGGGCCTCGTAGTGGGTGAAGTGGCGGCCGAAGTCGACGGTGGCGTCCAGGCCGTGCAGGAGGGTGCGGCGCAGGGTGGCGCGGTCGGCGGCGTGGTGGCCGCCGGTGATTCCGGCGCGGAAGAGGGTGTCGTCGATCTGGCAGAGGGTGCGCAGGCGCTGGGTGTGGAAGCCGAATCCGGCGGTTCCGGGGTCGCCGGTGGCGGCGGTGAGGTCGTGCCAGGCCTCAGGGGTCAGGCACCGGCGTAAGGCGGCCGAGCCGGTGGGGTCGATGTGGAGGCGGTAGCCCTGTTCGCGGGCGGTGGGGGCGGTGTCGCGTTCGCAGACGGTGACCTGGGCGCCGCTGCCGCGCAGGCCCTGGGCCAGGCACAGGCCGCCGATGCCGGCGCCGATGACGGTGATCTTCACGGGTGTCTCACTTCCGCAGCAGGTCCAGCAGTGCCTTCAGCACCGCCGGGGCGGTGGCCGGGTGGTTTCCGGCGCCTTTGACGGTGGCGATGACGAGGTCGGCGTGGACGGGGTGGGGCAGTAGCGCGGTCAGGGAGGCGCGCCAGCGGTCGTCGCGGGGGCCCATGAGGGCGGCGATGGCGGTGTCGCGGGTGGCGTGCAGGTCCAGTTCGCGCATGAGGGTGAACAGGTCGGGGCGGGTGGTCATGAGCGCGGCCAGGTGCCGCAGGTGCTCGGTGAGGGTCTGGGTGGGGCCTTCGGCGGGGCGGAAGGCGGCCAGGGCGCGGTCGGCGACGGCCTCGATGAGGTCGGCCTTGGTGGGGAAGTGGTGGTGGAGGGTGGAGTGGTCGATGCCGACGGCGGCGGCCACCGCGCGGGTGCGCAGCCCGGCGATGCCGTGGGCGACGATGAGGTCGTGGGCGGCCTCGATGAGCTGTGCGCGGCGTGCGGTCATGCTCCCGACATCCTCTCCACCAACCGGTTGGTGGAGAGCGTAGCGGGGAAAGGCCCGCCCCGTCCAGCACCGACGGCGGCGGGCCCTGAGAGGTCGCCTACCCGGGCAGGCGGGGACCGGCGGCGCGCTGCTCGCCCAGCCAGGTCTCCACCTGCGCCGAGGTGCGCGGCAGCCCGTCGGAGAGGTTGACCGTGCCGTCGGCGGTGACCAGGATGTCGTCTTCGATGCGCACGCCCACACCCCGCAGCTCGGCCGGCACCAGCTCGTCGTCGGCCTGGAAGTACAGGCCCGGCTCCACCGTCACCACGTGACCGGGCTGGAACTCCCCGTCATGGTAGTGCTCGCGGCGGGCGTTGGCGCAGTCGTGGACGTCCAGGCCCAGGAAGTGCCCGTAGCCGTGCAGGGTCCAGCGGCGGTAGAGCTGGGAGTCGGGCTCCATGGTCGCCTCGACGCTGCCGGTGAGCAGGCCCAGGTCGTGCAGGCCCTCGGCCAGCACCCGCATGCACACCTGCGTGATGTCCTTGTAGACCACACCCGGCTTGATCGCGTCGATACCGGCCTGCTGGGAGGCGTAGACCAGGTCGTAGACCTGCCGCTGCAACGGCGTGAAGGAACCCGAGACCGGGACGGTGCGGGTGACATCGGCGGTGTAGAGGTGATTGTTCTCCACTCCCATGTCCATCAGCAGCAGCTCACCGGGGGTGGTGGCGCCGTCGTTGCGGATCCAGTGCAGCGTCGTGGCGTGCGAACCGGCGCCCACGATCGAGTCGTAGCCCACCCCGTTGCCCTCATGGCGGGCCCGCAGCGCGAAGACGCCCTCGATGAGCCGCTCACTGACCGCGCCGGTGGCCGGCAGCACCCGGGCGACGTCTTCGAAACCGCGCACGGTGATGTCGACGGCCTCCTGCAGCTGCGCGATCTCCCACGCGTCTTTCAGCGCCCGCAGCTCCGAGAGCCGCTCGGCCAGCTCAACGTCGCGCTCGCCCGACCCGGTGACGGCGACCTTGGCGTCCACATCGGCGTCGAAACCGCGCAGGACCCGCGTGGCGGCCGGCGCCAGATGCTCCAGCACCGACACCAGGCCCGTCACGTTGCGGGTCTCCACACCCAGCTCCAGCGACTTCTCCTCCAGCGAGTGCGAGCGCCCGATCCACAGCTCGCCGTACTGGGCGGAGCGGAAGAACTCATCGGTCGAGCGCGACTTGCGCGCCCGCCGGTACAGCACCGCGTCGTGCCCGCCGGCCGTGGCGTGCAGCACCAGCACGCCCTCGGGGTCGTAGTCGCCGGTCAGCCACGCGAAGTCCGAACCCGCCCGGAACCGGAAGAAGGTGTCGTTGGCGCGCTGCTTTTCACCGCCGGTGGGGATCACCAGCGTCTGGCCGGGGAACAGCTCCGAGAGGCGAGCGCGGCGCTGGGCGTGGTTGGCGGCCTGGGGGAGGCGGGTGAGGCCGGGGATGGGGGATTCGCCCCAGCCGGTGCGCATGAATTCCAGGAGGCGGGGCGGGTAGCCGGTGTCGTGTTTGCGTTCGCCTTCGACCGGCTGGGTGGGAACGGTGTTGTCCTCGCTCACAGGGGTGCTCCATTTCAGTAAACGGCCGGGCGTCATTGCAATGTTACTGTGCGGGGGTGTGCACTTCGACGGTATCGCCTGGCGGTGGGCGGCGGGCGGGGTCGGTGCCCGCGGGTGCCGCAGGTCGCCTTCGGGTGCGCTCCACGGGCGCCGGAGAGATCTCGGTAGTCTCGGTGGGTCGGGCAGAGACCACCCCGTGAAGGGATTACACGTTCAACATGTGCGGACTCCTTACCTTCATCAGCGCCAACGGGACGGCGGGCCTGTTCAAGGGCCCCATCGGGGAGGCCGTGGAGCACCTGCACCACCGCGGGCCCGACGAGACCGGTGTGGAGCTCATCGACGAGGACGCCGTGCTGGCCCACAAGCGCCTGTCGGTCATCGACGTGGCCAGTTCCCATCAGCCGATGTGGTACGCCGAGGGCCGTTACGTGATGACGTTCAACGGTGAGATCTACAATTACAAGGAGTTGCGCGCGGAGTTGCAGCGCGACTTCGGGGCGGTCTTTCGCACCGACGGCGACGGTGAGGTGATCCTGGCCGGGTACCACCACTGGGGCCCGTCGGTGACCTCGCGGCTGCGGGGGATGTTCGCGTTCGTGATCTGGGACCGCGCCGAGCGGCGCGCCTTCGGTGCCCGCGACCCCTTCGGAATCAAGCCGATGTTCTACCTGCAGACGCCGCAGGGGGTGCTGTTCTCCTCGGAGAAGAAGGCGCTGATGCCGTTCGTGGACCCCCGCGACATCGACGAGGCGAACCTGTCGCACTACCTGACGCTGCAGTACCCGCCGGAGCCGGGCACGATGCACCGGGCGATCAAGCGGATCGGCTCGGGCTACCAGGTCGTGTTCGATCCCGGTCAGCCCCACGAGCAGGCGCAGCCGGTGACCTCGGCGCGCTACTACCGCGCCGACTTCCAGCCCCGCCCGGTCGACGACCCCCGCCGCCTCTACGACGAGATCCTGGAGGTGGTGCGCGAGTCGGTGCGCATCCACATGCGCTCCGACGTGCCGGTGGGCGCGTTCTTGTCCAGCGGCATCGACTCCACCGGCGTGGTGGCCCTGGCCCGGGAGTTCAACCCCGGCATCTTGACCTTCACCATGGGCTTCGACGTGCCCGGCCACTACAACGAGCTCGACGTGGCCCAGGAATCGGCGCGCGACCTGGGCGTCACCTCCATCGGCACCAAGATCGGCGCGCGGGAGATGATGGAGGAGCTGCCCAGGATCGTGTGGCACCTCGACGACCCGGTGGCCGACCCGGCCCTGGTGCCGCTGTACTTCGTGGCCAAGAAGGCCGCCGAATACGTCACGGTCGCCATCGGCGGTGAGGGGGCCGATGAGTTCTTCGGCGGCTACACCATCTACCGCGAGCCGCTGTCGCTGAAAGGCGTGCAGGCCCTGCCGCAGTCGATGCAGTCGGGTCTGCGCGCGGTCTCCAAGGTCATCCCCGAGGGCGTCAAGGGCAAGAGCTTCCTCCAGCGCGGCACCACGCCCCTGGAGGAGCGCTTCAAGGGCAACGCCACGATCTTCGAGGAGGCCGAAAAGCAGCTGCTGATGCGCCGCTACAACCCGGCCGTGCGCTACACCGACGTCACCGGGCCCGTCTACGCCGAATGCCAGGGCCTGGACCCCACCACGCGCATGCAGTACGTCGACATCTACACCTGGCTGCGCGGCGACATCCTCGTCAAGGCCGACCGGATGTCGATGGCGCACTCCCTGGAGGTGCGGGTGCCGTTCCTGGACCCCGAGGTCTTCAAGGTCGCCGCCAAGATCCCCCTCGACGAGAAGGTCCCCTCCAAGATCGCCGGGCAGACCAAGCACGCGCTGCGCATGGCCCTGGCCTCGGTGGTGCCCCCGGCCATCGTCAACCGCGCCAAGATGGGCTTCCCCACCCCCACCCGGGTGTGGCTCAAAGACGAGATGTTCGCCTGGGCCGACCACATCCTGTCCACCTCCGGCGCGGGGGAGTACCTGGACCTGGGCTACGCCCGCAAGCTCCTGCACGAGCACCGCGCCGGCACCGCCGACAACTCCCGCAAGGTCTGGACCGTCCTGGTCTTCTGTACCTGGTTCGCCATCTTCGTCGACAAGACCCTCGACCCCGGCATCCGCCGCGCCGACTCCCAGCTGGCCGCCAAACCCGCCGTCGGGTCGGTGGTCTCCTGATGGGCCGTCATGCGGCTGGCGGCGGCCAGTATGCGTCGACTACCGTGTCCGGTATGCAGAGCAACAGCCAGCGGATCACCGTCACCATGCCGGCCGACCAGGCTGACCAGCTGAAGAGACTCGTCGACGCCGGCGGCGCCGACTCCGTCTCCTCCTACGTCGCCGAGGCCGTCAAGGCCCGCCTCGACCGCGACCAGGGCCTGTCGGACCTCCGCGACCTGTTCGACCGCAAAGGACAAGGCCCCACCCCCGAGCACCTCGCCTGGGCACGCGAGCTGCTCGGCGTCGAAGACGGCGGCAAACACCACCAGGGCGTCCCCTCGTGATCGGTGGCCGCATCCTCGACGCCTCGGCCATCATCGGTTTCGCCGCCAGCCGCCCCTACCCGCAGGCGGTGGTGTGGACCGCGGTGGAACAGGGCATGGTCCTGGCCGTCCCCTCCGGAGCCCTCACCGCCGCCTGGTCGCACGCCCCCCGCCGCGACCGCGACGCCCTCACCGTCCTGCTGGGACTGCCCGTCACGGTGATACTGGACCTCGACCACCGGGCGGCAAAAGACATCGGGCTGCTGCTGTCGCGCACCAAACAGCACGGCAACCTCTCCTCCGGGCACGTCGCCTGGTGCGCCCAGCGCCGCCGCGGCTGGCCCATCGTCACCGGCGAACCCAACCTGCTGCTGGAAATGGACTCCAGCCTCGAAATCGACCGCCTCCCCTAAAGACCGGCCACGAACCTCTCCCGGTCGACCACCACACGCTCCACCACACCCTCGGCCAGCAGGCTCACCCCATCGGAGACCCGCACCGAAAACCGCAACCGGCGCCCCTCCACACCCTCAAGACGCGCCGTGGCCGTCACATGCGCGCCCACGCCCACCGCGGCCACATGCGACAACTCCACCCGCACACCCACCGACGTCGACCCCGGCGGCAGCCGCCCCGCCGTCACCCCCACACACGCCGCCTCCATCAACGCCAGCACCCTGGGCGTACCCAGCACCGGCACATCCCCCGACCCCAGCTGATGGGCCAGATCCCCCTCGGCGACCAGCGCCTCCACACCCGACTCCGCGCCCACGACCAGATCCATCCCCACAGCCTAGGGCGAAGCACCCCCCATGGGCCATTGGGCGGCAACCGGCCACGACGGGTACCGTGCGGCCATGACGCGCACCGCACTCGCCGAGCACCTCCAGGGCACCGGCCGCATCGTCGCCCTCACCGGAGCCGGGATCTCCACCGACTCCGGCATCCCCGACTACCGGGGCCCGCAGGGCGTGTGGACCAAAGACCCCACCGCGGCCCGCTACGTCACCCTGGACGCCTACATGAGCGACCCGCAACTGCGCGCCGAATCCTGGCTGCGCCGCCGCGACCACCCCGCCTGGGCCGCCACCCCCAACGCCGCCCACAAGGCACTGGCCACCCTGGAGAAACGCGGCGACCTCCAGGCCATCGTCACCCAGAACATCGACGGCCTCCACCAGCGCGCCGGCAACGACCCCCAGCGCGTCATCGAAATCCACGGCAGCCTCTTCGGCGTCCAGTGCATGACCTGCGACCAGCGCACCACCATGCGCTCGGCCCTCGACCGCGTCGAAGCCGGCGAACCCGACCCCGCCTGCCTGGCATGCGGCGGCATCCTCAAATCGGCCACCATCTCCTTCGGGCAGAACCTGGAGACCCCCGTCCTGGAGGCCGCCGTGGCCGCCGCGCAAGCCGCCGACCTGCTCATCGCCATCGGCACCTCCCTCACCGTCCACCCCGCCGCCGGCCTGGTCGACCTGGCCCTGCGCCACGGGGCGCGCGTCGTGATCTGCAACGCCGAGGCGACCCCGTACGATGCGGTGGCGCACGCGCTCGTGCGCGAACCCATCGGCGAGGCACTCCCATGGGCGGTCGCGGCGACCGGTGACGACTCCTGAAGGGCGTTAAATGACTTCGGCCGACAACGCGCAGACGGCATCCCCCACCGGCAGGCGCCGCCTCCTGGGCGTCCTGGCCTGGATCGCGGCCTTCGTCGCCTACAGCTTCACACTCGGGCTGCCCACCACCGACCCCGTCCTGGCGTTCCTGTGGTTCTGGGCCCTGACCATCGCCTGGAACAACCACTACCCCCTCAAACGCCACTGGGAGTTCCTGCGCGACTGGCTGCCCATCATCATCCTGCTGGAGATCTACAACATCTCCCGCGGCTTCGCCGACCAAGGCTTCACACCCCACGCCGTCGACCTCATCGCCGCCGACACCGCCATGTTCGCCGGCAACGTCCCCACCGTGTGGCTCCAGGCGCACCTCTACAACCCCGACCACGTCCAATGGTGGGACGTCATGGTCTCGGTGGTGTACTTCTCCCACTTCGTGGCCGCACTCCTGGTGGCGGTCATCCTGTGGCTGCGCAACCGCGTGGAATGGGGACGCTTCATCCGCCGCTGGTTCTTCCTGACCTTCTTCGGGCTGGCCACCTACTTCCTCTACCCCGCCGCCCCGCCCTGGTGGGCGAGCAAATACGGGATGATCGACCCGGTGGCGCGCATCTCCACCCGCGGCTGGGACCTCATCGGCCTCCACGGCGCCGGGAACATGCTCAACAAGGCCCAGATCGGGCTGTCCAACCCCGTGGCCGCCATGCCATCCCTCCACACCGCCTTCGCGCTGCTGGTCGTGGCGTTCTTCTTCCCCAAGGTCCGCAAGTACTGGATCCCGATCCTGTGCCTGTACCCCCTGGCCATGACCTTCACCCTGGTCTACTCCGCCGAACACTGGATCATCGACGTCCTCGTCGGCTGGGTCTACGTCGCCATCACCTTCATCGTGGTCGGCCTGGCCGAGAAGGCATGGGCGGCCTACCGCCGCAAACGCCGCCCCACCACTACCCCTCCCCAGCAGGCCGATCGGCAGGAGGAAGAGGCGCAGGAGCCGGCGGCGCCGAACGCCGGATCAGATCCCGCGCCAGCCTTAGGGCCTCACTGAGCTCACGGCCCCGCGCCCGGGAGGCGATCCCGGGCGCGCCGGCGATGTCGGCGTGCACCGTGGCCAGCCCGAACAACCGCTCCCAGCGGCCCTGCGTGACCCGCACCGACTGGATCCGCCGGTAATCGACCACCAGCTCGGCACGCGTGGCCCACCCCGAACGCACCGCGAACACCGAATCCTCCATGGACACCGCCAGCCGCCGCCACGACAACGGCGCCACCCACCGCGAGCGCGGGTGCGCCGGGTTCCAGGTGATGGCGTCGAGGTCGACGCCGGGCAGGACCGCGGCCACGACCTGGCGGGCCTGCAGGCGGGTGCCCACCGGCAGCAGGGTGCGCCCGGCGAAGCCCTCGATGCCGGAGTCGAGGCCGTAGGCGGCGCTGGCGACGCTGGCGCGGGCCCACCCGAAGCCGCGCCACAGCAGGGGCGCGCGGACTCCGGCGGCGATGACGCGTTTGAGGGGCAGGGTCTGGGCGCGGCGTTCCAGCAGGCCGTGGCCCACGCGCAGCCCGTCGTGGGCGACGCGGGCGGTGAAGCGGTAGTTGACCATGGCCTCTTTGACCGGCTGGAACAAGATCCCGGCCACGGCGGTGACGGTTCCGGCGATGCCGAACAGGGTCAGGTCGGGGTTGATGATGAACAGCCACACCGTGAAGGCCACCGCGATGGGCAGCAGCAGGATGTGGGGGGTCAGCAGTTGCGCGGCGATCAGGCGCGGTGTGGGCACCGAGACCAGTGGGGTGGTCTGCGGGGTGTCGGTGGTTTCGGTGGGTGGGGGAGCGGCGTGGGCCAGGAGCTGGCGGCGCAGGTCGTGGGCGGCGGCCAGGGTCAGGTACGACAGGGGCGCTTCGGTTTTGCCGCCGCCGGCGGTCTCCAGGCGCAGTTCGGCCAGGCCGGTCAGGCGCGCCAGGAGCGGCTGGACGACGTCGACGGCCTGGAGGCGCTCGATGGGGATGGCACGGCGGGAGCGGGTGAGGATCCCGTCGTTGACGCGCAGTTCGCCCTGCGTGATCTGGTAGCCGGTGGTCAGCCAGCCCAGCCACGACCAGGCCAGGCCCAGCAGCCCGAAGGCGGCCACGATGATCGCGCCGCGGGTCAGGCCCAGCTGCGCGAAGCCCTGCCAGGAGATGGCGGCGATGACGAACCAGAAGCTGCGCAGGCCGCGCAGCAGTGGCGACAGCGGATGCAGCCGGCGCATCCCGGTGGGTGTCACAGGCCCTCCGTGCGGGCGCCGGAGACCTCGGCGAGGCGGTCGCGCAGCTCGGTGGCCGCCTGCGGGCTCAGGCCCGGGACGGTGGCGTCGGTGGTGGCCGCGGCGGTGTGCAGGACCAGCGTCGCCAGGCGGTAGACGCGGGAGACGGGGTCGGCGGTGACGTCGAGGTACTGCAGGCGCCCATAGGGGACGATGGACAGCCTGCGGGTCCAGATGCCGTGGCGCACCAGCAGGTGTTCATCGGTCTCGGCGTAGGCCCACACCTTCACCGCGCGCACGATCGCCACCGTCCGCAGGATCAGCAGGGCCAGGGCCAGGGCGGCGATCAGCCACGCGAAGCGCTGACCCCACCACCACACCGCCAGTAGCGCCGCGACGCCCGCCAGGGGCACGCAGACGAGGTAGAGGTTGATCAGCCGGACCCGCGCCAGGCGCGCGTCGACCGGGCGCCACTGGGCGCCGGGGACGTCCCACACATCGGGCTGCACCGGGCCAGCCTATGCCGCGGGCGGGGCGGTGAAGGGCTCGGCGCGCACCGGGAAGTCCCGGGCGGCCAGGAACGACTCCAGGCTGCGGCGGTGGCCCTCGCAGGCCAGCCACGTCTTGACCCGCGACGCGTCGTGGATCTTGGGGTTGCGCCAGCGCAGAGCCCACACCGCCGCCTCACGGCAGCCGCGCGCCGAACAGATCACCGGATTCCTCCTTCACCGCAGGGGGCTCTCGTGTGGACGAAGCCGCAACGCCTAGGCGGGAAGGATATGAAAGACGTCGGGCGGCCACGGGGGAAGCCGCCCGACGTGAGGCTCATGTTACAGGCCTCACCAGGTGGGTTGTCCAGACCCGGGCGCGTAAAAGTTCCCCGGTGGGCGGGTGTCGTTAGGATCGTGGCCGACGGGTGTGTTGGAGGTGCAGGTGACGAGCAATACGACGACGGTGGACTCTTCCACGCCGGCGCAAGACGCGTCGCAGTTGGAGAAGGCCCTGTTCGAGGTCAAGAAGGTCATCGTCGGTCAAGACCGGATGATCGAGCGGATGTTCGTGTCGCTGCTGGCGCGCGGGCACTGCCTGCTCGAAGGCGTCCCCGGGGTCGCCAAGACCCTGGCGGTGGAGACCCTGGCCAGGGTCGTGGGCGGCTCCTTCAGCCGCATCCAGTTCACCCCCGACCTGGTGCCCTCCGACGTGGTGGGAACGCGCATCTACCGGCAGTCCAGTGAGAAGTTCGACGTCGAACTGGGCCCGGTGTTCGTGAACTTCCTGCTGGCCGACGAGATCAACCGGGCACCGGCCAAGGTCCAGTCGGCGCTGCTGGAGGTCATGGCCGAAGGACACGTGTCCATCGGCGGGCAGACCCACATGGTCCCCGACCCGTTCCTGGTCATGGCCACCCAGAACCCCATCGAGCAGGAGGGCGTCTACCCGCTGCCCGAGGCCCAGCGCGACCGGTTCCTCCTCAAGATCATGGTCGGGTACCCCACCGACGCCGAGGAACGCGAGATCGTCTACCGCATGGGCGTCAAGGCCCCCGAACCCGCGCAGGTCTTCACCACCGACGACGTGCTGCGCCTGCAGGCCAAGGCCGACGAGGTCTTCGTCCACAACGCCCTCGTCGACTACGCCGTGCGCCTGGTCATGGCCACCCGCAAACCCGCCGAGTACGGGCTGGGCGGCGCCGCCGGGCTCATCCAGTACGGCGCCAGCCCCCGGGCCTCACTGGGCATCGTGCGCGCCACCAGGGCCCTGGCCGTGCTGCGCGGACGCGACTACGCCCTGCCCCAGGACCTCCAGGACATCGCCCCCGACATCCTGCGCCACCGCCTGGTGCTGTCCTACGACGCGCTCGCCGACGGCGTGCCCGCCGAGGAGATCGTCGACATGGTCCTGGCCGGGGTCCCCGCCCCCACCGTCGCGCCCCGCCAGGACGCCAACGCGCGCCCGGTCACCGCACCCCAGCCACCGCAGGCCCCACCGGCCCCCCAGGGCTGGGTCGGCCCCGGCCGGGCGGGCTGACCGCGATGAGCGGCGCGGGCCTGTCGGCGCTGGGCCGGATGCGCCGCGACGCCGGGGGAGCACACCCCGGCGGGCGCGGCGAGTTCGTGCTGTCGAAACTGCAGCTGCTGATCAACAACAAGCTCGACGGGCTCCTGCACGGCGACTACCTCGGGCTGCTGCCCGGTCCCGGCAGCGAACCCGGCGAGGCCAGGGAGTACCGGCCCGGTGACGACGTGCGGCGCATGGACTGGCCGGTCACCGCCCGCACCACCCACCCGCACGTGCGCACTACCATCGCCGACCGGGAGCTGGAGACGTGGCTGGCGGTGGACATGTCGGCCAGCCTGGACTTCGGGACCGCCCGCTGCCTCAAACGCGACCTGGCGCTGGCGGCGGTGGCGGCCATGGCGCACCTGACGGTGCGCGGCGGCAACCGCATCGGCGCCGTCGTCGGCGCCGGTGAGGCACCGGTGCGGATCCCGGCGATGCCGGGCCGCAAGGGCGCCCAGGTGCTGCTCAAGCGCATCGCCGATGCGCCCAGGCGCCCGGCCCGCACCGACCTGGCCGCCCTCATCGACTCCCTCAACCGCCCGCCGCGCCGCCGCGGGCTGGCCGTGGTGATCTCGGACTTCCTGGCCCCCGAGGGCTGGCAGCGCCCGCTGCGGAAACTCGGGGTGCGCCACGACCTGCTGGCGGTGGAGATCGTCGACCCCCGCGAGCTGGAACTGCCCGACGTGGGCGTACTGGAACTGGTCGATCCCGAGACCGGCGCCGTCCACGAGGTGCAGACCACCGCCTCGCTGCGGCGCCGCTACGCCGAGGCGGCCGCCGAGCAGCGCGCCGGTATCGCCGCCGCCCTGCGCCGCGCCGGAGCCGGGCACCTGCGCCTGTCCACCGACTCCGACTGGCTGCTGGACATCGTTCGCTTCGTCGCCGCCAGGCGGCACGCACGCACCGGAGGCTCCACCCGATGATCCGCCTGCTGCAACCGCTGTGGCTGCTGGCCCTGCTGCCGGTGGCGGCCCTGGCCGGGGCCTACGTCTACGCCCAGCGGCACAAGCGCGCCACGGCCGTGAAGTTCTCCAACCTGGACCTGCTGCGGCAGCTGGCGCCCAAGGGCCTGGGCTGGAAACGGCACGTGGCCGCCAGCGCGATGCTGCTGGCCTTGGCGATCCTGGCGATCGGGATGACGCGACCCTCGGTGGACGTGCGCGAACCCAACGAGCGCGCCACGATCGTGCTGGCCATGGACGTGTCGCTGTCGATGATGGCCGATGACGTGGCGCCCTCGCGGATGGAGGCCGCGCAGGCCGCGGCGAAGAAGTTCGTGACCAGCCTGCCGAAGAACTTCAACGTCGGGCTGGTGTCGTTCGCCAAGACCGCCAACGTGGTGGTGTCGCCGACCAAGGACCGCTCCCAGGTCATCACCGGCATCGACTCCCTGCAGATGGCGGC
Source organism: Actinorhabdospora filicis (assembly GCF_030269765.1). Lineage (GTDB taxonomy): Bacteria > Actinomycetota > Actinomycetes > Mycobacteriales > Micromonosporaceae > Actinorhabdospora > Actinorhabdospora filicis. The sequence continues at coordinate 1,023,654 of NZ_BSTX01000002.1, forward strand.
GGCCACCGCCACCGGTGAGGCCGTCTTCGCCTCCCTGCAGGCCATCGCCGCCGTCCCGCCCGAGGGCGCCCAGGAACTGGCGCCGGCGCGGATCGTGCTGCTGTCGGACGGGTACCGCACCGCCGGGCGGTTCGTGGAGGAGGCCGCCGACGCCGCCAAGGCCGCCAACGTGCCGGTCTCCACGATCGCGTTCGGCACCGACGAGGGCGTGGTGGAGATCGAGGGCCAGTACACCAAGGTCCCCGTCGACCGCAAAGCCCTGGCGCAGCTGGCCGAGGCCACCGAGGGGAAGTTCTACGAGGCGGTCACCGGCGACGAGCTCGCCGACGTGTACGCCGACATGGGTTCGTCCATCGGGTACCGCACGGTGTCGCGGGAGATCGCGCAGTGGTTCATCGGCGCGGGACTGCTGGCGGCGCTGGCGGCGGCGGCGATGAGCCTGGTGTGGACCTCGCGTATTCCGTGACGCCCGCGCGCCGGGTCGGGGGAGGTCTCGATCACCCCCATCGCGTACGATCATCGCCGACCGATCAGGCCCGACCAATTCACGAGGAGCGCCCGCCGTGTCCCGAACCGTTCTCGTCACCGGCGGCAACCGAGGCATCGGCCTGGCCATCGCCCAGGCCTTCGCGAAGCAGGGTGACAAGGTCGCGGTGACGCACCGGGGCAGCGGGGCGCCCGAGGGCCTGTTCGGGGTGGAGTGCGACATCACCGACGGCGCGGCCGTCGACGCCGCCTTCACCACCGTGGAGAAGGAACTGGGCCCGGTGGAGGTGCTGGTGGCCAACGCCGGCATCACCGACGACACGCTGCTGCTGCGGATGAGCGAGGACCAGTTCACCCGTGTCATCGACACCAACCTGACCGGCGCGTGGCGCTGCGCCAAGCGCGCCTCGGCCAAGATGCTGCGCGCCAAGTGGGGCCGCATCATCTTCATCTCCTCGGTGAGCGGCCTCTACGGCAACGCCGGGCAGGTCAACTACGCCGCCAGCAAGGCCGGCCTGGTGGGCATGGCGCGTTCCATCACCCGTGAGCTGGGTACCCGCAACATCACCGCCAACGTCGTCGCGCCCGGTTTCGTCGAGACCGACATGACCGCCGAGCTGACCCAGGCGCAGCGCGACGCCTACGCCAAGTCCATCCCCGCCGGGCGGTTCGCCTCCACCGACGAGGTCGCCTCGGCGGTGCGGTGGCTGGCCGCCGACGACGCCGGGTACATCAGCGGCGCGGTCATCCCCGTCGACGGCGGCCTGGGCATGGGCCACTAGTCCGGCACCGACATACTGACTGCGTAGGCGGGGCCGGATCGGGCGCTGCCGCGGCCGCGCGCCCCGCCGAACAATGAGACCGTACGAAGGGAACACACGTGACCGGGATGCTTGAAGGTAAGCGTCTGCTCGTGACCGGCCTGATCACCGAGCAATCGCTGGCGTTCGGGGTGGCCAAGCTCGCCCAGGAGCACGGTGCCCAGGTGGTCCTCACCGGGTTCGGCCGCATGTCACTGGTCGAGCGGATCGCCAAACGCCTTCCGGCGCCGGCGCCGGTGGTGGAACTGGACGTGACCGACGCCGAGCAGCTGGGCAGCCTCGCCGACCGCGTCAAGGAGCACACCGACGGCCTCGACGGGGTCCTGCACTCCATCGCCTATGCGCCCCCCTCGGCCCTCGGCGGCGGTTTCCTCACCGCCCCCTGGGAGGACGTGGCCACCGCGCTGCACGTGTCGGCCTACTCCTTCAAGTCCCTGGCCATGGCCACGCTGCCGCTGCTGAGCCCCGGCGCCGGGATCGTCGGCATGGACTTCGACGCCACCCAGGCCTGGCCGGTCTACGACTGGATGGGCGTCTCCAAGGCCGCCCTGGAGTCGACCTGCCGGTACCTGGCCCGCGATCTGGGGCCCAAGGGCGTGCGGGTGAACCTGGTCGCCGCCGGTCCGGTGCGCACCATGGCCGCCAAGTCCATCCCCGGCTTCGAGGCGTTCGAAGAGGCCTGGACCTCACGCGCGCCGCTCGGCTGGTCCCTCACCGACTCCGAACCCGTCGCCAAGGCCTGCCTCGCCTTGATGTCGGACTGGTTCCCGGCCACCACCGGCGAGATCGTCCACGTGGATGGCGGGTTTCACGCGGTTGGGGTCTGATGACCTACGACGCTTTGCTCCTGGTCTCCTTCGGGGGACCCGAGGGCCCCGACGATGTGCTCCCGTTCCTGCGGAACGTCACCCGCGGGCGCGGCATCCCCGACGAGCGGCTGTCCGAAGTCGCCGAACACTACTACCACTTCGGTGGCGTGTCCCCGATCAACGCCCAGGTGCGGGCCCTGATCGCGGCACTGCGCGGTGAACTGTCGGCGCACACCATCCACCTGCCGGTCTACTGGGGCAACCGCAACTGGCCGCCGATGCTGGTGGAGGCCCTACAGCGGATGCGCGCCGACGGCATCAAACGCGCCCTGGCGTTCGTGACCAGCGCCTACGGGTCCTACTCCTCGTGCCGCCAGTACCTGGAGGACATCGCCGCCGCACGCGCCGCCGTCGGCGTCGACGCGCCCATCGTGGACAAGATCCGCCACTACTTCGACCACCCCGGGTTCATCACCCCCTTCGTCGAAGGCGTCCAGGCGGCCCTGCCCTCGATGCCGGCCAACACGCGCCTGGTGTTCACCTCCCACTCGATTCCCAACAGCATGAACGACGTGTCGGGACCCTCCGGCGCCCGCTACACCGACCAGCACGCCGAGGTCGCGCGCCTGGTCGCCGAGGCCGCCGCCCCGCACCTGGGCTGGGACCTGGTGTGGCAGTCGCGTTCGGGCCCGCCCGAGGCGCGCTGGCTGGAACCCGACGTCAACGACCACCTCAAGGTCCTGGCCGACCAGGGCGTCGAAGGCGTCATCGTGGTCCCCGTCGGATTCACCTCCGACCACCTGGAGGTCATCTGGGACCTCGACAACGAGGCCGCCAAGACCGCCGAGAACCTCGGCATGGCCTTCTCCCGAGTCGCCACCCCCGGTACGCACCCGGCGTTCGTGTCGATGGTCCGCGAACTGATCACCGAACGCACCCAGGGCGTCCCGGCCCGCCACCTCGGGAAGGTCCCCACCTTCGACAGCACCCCCGAGGGATGCTGCCCGGCGCGCAGGCCACCCATACCGCCGCGCTGACCCGCTCGAACTGAGAAAAACCCCCGCCGCCGGCGGGGGTTCTCTCGTCTCAGCCCACCCGCGCGTTGCAGGCGGCCATCAGCGCCTGACGGCAGGCGGTGGCCAGCGGACGCAGCGCCGCGTCGCGCTCGGCGGCCTCATGGGCGTTGACCGCGCCACCGGGGGCGTCGGTCTCGGCGATGGCCAGCACCCGCTCCAGCACACCGGCGCGGGCGTAGAGACGCCGGGCGCGCTGGTCGTAGCCGGGCGGCAGGTCCATGCCGTGCTCGCTGCGCCGCAACTGCGACAGCGCCACCCCCAGCTCCGGGCGCCAGCGGGCCACATCGAGGGCCACCAGGCGCCCGGTGGCGGTGTGCAGCGCCTCCGACAGCTCCGCCTCGGCCTCCCCGGGGGTCGGCTGGTGACCGGCGGCGATGTCGCCCATGGGATACACGCGCCAGGTCACCGACTCCCACCGGTCACCCGAGCCCGAGACGTGCTCGGTGATCTCGGGGACCAGCCCGCTCGACCCGGCGATGACGGCCTCACCGGTGGTCAGCGCCGCCCCGGTGAACGGGCCCTTCACCGGCAGCCCCCGCGGGTCGCCGGGCACCGGCAGCACCAGCCGGATGTCATCGGGGTGGGTCCGCGCGAACAGCGTCGAGGCCTCACCCAGCGGCACCGGGTGCCACGACCCGGGCAGGTCGGCCACGACATGCTCGATGTCGCCGGCGCCCAGCTCCTCGGTGACGGCGTCGACGACGGCGTCATAGGGGACCAGCCCGGTGCGCCAGGCCCGCAGCCACGGCACCAGCCGCGCCGATGGGCGCACCGTCAATCCAGAGTGGGCGGAGGAGACCATCCCCACACGGTAACCGTTACCGAAGCGGGCGACGACCACCGCCGCGGCCGCCGATGATGAGCCGCCACAGGCGACCGGGCGCCCGCCTCGCTACCCCGGGCGAGCGCGGTCCGGTGGCGGCGGCGGGTCTTCTCGCGGGGTCGGTGAGGGTGTCCGATGGGCGTGGTGGGCCGGTTTGGCCCGGCGTGGGCGCTTCGGTGTGATGGTGGGTCCGGCGGGCGGATACGCGAAGGTGGCCGGGACGTGCCAGGATTTAGGCATGGCCCCCTTCATTTGGCTGATCATCGCGGTACTGCTGGCCGTCGCGGAGATGTTCGCGCTGTCGTTCGTGCTGATCATGCTGGCGGCCGGTGCCCTGGCGGCGGCGGGTGCCGCCGCGCTCGGGGCCGATCCCGTGTTGCAGGTGGCGGTGTTCTCGGTGGTCTCGGCGTTCTCGTTGTTCGTGTTGCGGCCCATCGCGCGGCGGATGATGAACGATCGCAGTGGCCCCGACGCCGACATCGGCCTGGCGGCGCTGGAGGGTTCTCCGGCGCTGGTGCTCGAACGCGTCGACGACCGGCAGGGTGTGGTCAAGATCGGCGGAGAGGAATGGAGCGCGCGGGTCTATGAGGACGGTCAGGTCCTGGAGGCCGGTGAGCGCGTGCACGTCGTGGAGATCAGGGGAGCGACAGCGATGGTGTGGAGGCAGCAGTGAGTGACGCCGGTCAGGTCGTACTTTGGCTTTTCCTCGCGGTGGTCGGTTTGTTCGTGGTGGTGACCATGGCCAAGTCGATCCGGATCGTGCCGCAGCAGCAGGCCTACATCGTGGAGCGGCTGGGCCGTTACCGCAAGACGTTGGGGGCGGGGCTGAACTTCCTGGTCCCGGTCATCGATTCGGTGCGGGCGAAGGTGGACCTGCGTGAGCGGGTGGTGTCGTTCCCGCCGCAGCCGGTGATCACCTCCGACAACCTGGTGGTGTCGATCGACACGGTCTTGTACTACCAGGTGACCAATCCCGCCGATGCCACCTACAACATCGAGAACTACCTGCAGGGTGTGGAGCAGCTGACGGTGACGACGCTGCGCAACGTGGTCGGTTCGCTGGACCTGGAGAAGGCCCTGACGTCCCGGGATGAGATCAACCGGGCGCTGCGGGTGGTGCTGGACGAGGCCACCGGCAAGTGGGGCATCAAGGTGACGCGGGTGGAGATCAAGGCGATCGAGCCGCCGCCCAGTATCCGCGACTCGATGGAGAAGCAGATGCGGGCCGAGCGTGACCGGCGTGCGGCGATCTTGACGGCCGAGGGTGTCAAGCAGTCGCAGATCCTCAACGCCGAGGGTGAGCAGCAGGCGGCGATTTTGCGCGCGCAGGGTTCCCGGCAGGCGCGGGTGCTGGAGGCGGAGGGTCAGGCCAAGGCCATCAAGGAGGTCTTCGACGCGATCCACGCCGCCAACCCCGATGAGAAGCTGCTGGCCTACCAGTACCTGCAGACGCTGCCGCAGATCGCGGCCGGTCCGGCCAACAAGATCTGGATGATCCCGGCCGAGCTGACCCGGGCTCTGGACTCCTTCTCGGGGGCGATGAGCGGTCTGGGTCTGGGCGGGGGCGGCGAGAAGGCCGCGCCGGCCAAGGCCGAGGCGCCGCCGGTGGAGGGTGGCGAGCGCGCGATCGAGGCGCATGCGCTGCCGGTGCCGCAGGAGGCGCCGGAGCCGGTTCCCGCTCCGGTGGAGCGGCGTGCGGAAGGTGACGTCCGATAGTCGCAATGGAACATGTCGAGCCGGTCTCCGATGCCTCGGATGACCGGCTCGGCGATTATCGCGCCTTGACCGATCTGGCGTTGCGGACGCGTTTCGAGCAGCCGCACGGGTTGTTCATCGCCGAGGGTGAGCTGGTGATCCGGCGGGCGTTGCGGGCGGGGTTCCGGATGCGGTCGATGCTGGTGGACGCCAAGCGGGTGGGGCAGGTCGCGGAGCTGGCCGGGGGTGGCGCGCCGGTGTACGCGGGTGCGCCGAAGGTGCTGGAGTCGGTCACGGGTTTCCATGTGCACCGGGGGGTGCTGGCGTCGTTTCACCGGCGGCCGTTGCCGAGTGCGGCGGAGGTGCTGGCGGGGGCGCGGCGGGTGATCATCGTGGAGGACGTCAATAACCACACCAATATCGGTGCGTTGTTCCGGGGTGCGGCGGGGCTGGGGATGGACGGTGTGCTGTTGTCGCCGACGTGTGCCGATCCGCTGTACCGGCGATCGGTGCGGGTGAGCATGGGTGAGGTGTTCGCGGTGCCGTACGCGTTCCTGGAGCCGTGGCCGCAGGGCCTGGGGCTGGTGCGGGAGGCGGGTTTCACGGTGCTGGCGCTGACTCCGGCCGCCGACGCGTTGCCGATGCAGCGGTTGAGTGTGGAGCAGAAGTCGCGGGCGGCGTTGCTGTTCGGCGCGGAGGGCCCGGGGCTGACCGATGCGGCGATGGGCGCCTCCAGTGTGCGGGTGCGGTTGCCGATGACCGGTGGGGTGGATTCGCTGAACGTGGCGGCCGCGGCGGCGGTGGCGTGCTGGGAGCTGACGCGCGAGGACGCGCTTTAGCCCAGGAGGCGCTTGTGGAGGGCGGTGGGGTCGTCGACGAGGTCGCGGGCGGCCAGCCAGGCGGCGGCGGCCACGCCGTCGGTGCCGGTGAGCAGTGGCGCGTCGGGGAAGGCGCGGGTGAGGCGGTCGCGGACGCCGGTGCCGACGGCTGTTCCGGCGGTCAGGAGGCTGCCGGCCAGCACGATGGGGGTGCGTTCGCGGGTGTCGCGCACGGAGATGATGGTGGCGGCCAGGTGGGCGGCGGCCTGCTCCAGTAGCGCGATGGCGACGGGGTCGCCGTCGGTGGCGGCGGTGGTGACCAGGCGGGCGTGGGCGGCCAGGGTCATGTGGGGGCGGCGCATGACGACGTCGATGAGGCGGCGCGAGGTGGGCTCGCCGGGTTCGTTCCAGGTCTCGGCGAGCACGGCTTTGGCCAGTGGCCCGATGGGTGCGTGGCCGTCGATGGCCTCCAGGGTGGCGCGGACGGCGCGTTTGCCGAGCCAGAAGCCGGAGCCGGCGTCGCCCAGGAGCCAGCCGTAGCCGTCGCCGCGGGAGATGAGTTCGTGGCCGGCGACGCCTCCGGCGACCGCGCCGGTGCCGCCGATGGCGATGGTGCCCTCGGGGGAGGAGGTGCCGGCGGCGAAGGCGACGATGAGGTCGGTGCCGCAGGTGACGGGGGTGGTGGTGGGGACGCCGAGGGTGGTGAAGACGGTGTCGAGGGCGGTTTTGCCGGGGCCGTGCTGGAGGGGTTCGCCGCCGGCGAGGCCGATGTGGACGGCGGCGACGCGGGTGGGGTCGATGCCGGTGAGGGTGTGCGCGGCGGCTTGGGCGATGTGGGCCAGGGCGGTGTCGGTGCCGTGGGAGGTGGGGTTGCCTCCGGGGGCGGTGCCGGTGGCCAGGCGCTCGCCGGTGAGGGTGGCGGTGAGGGCGCGGGTGGAGGTGCCGCCGATGTCGAAGCCGAGGACGAGGTCGCTGCGCATCGGGCGATGGTACGCCGGGTGAACGGGTGTGGCCGTCTCGCCGGTGGGAGCTTGGCGGGAGGGGTGAGGTGGGGGGCGGGGTGGGTCAGGTACCTTTCCGTGTCACACCTCTCTGTGCGGATCCCTCCGGTCAGAACGGTCAGAAGGAGTCGGTCGGTGCCCCTCTCATCCTCCAGCCGTGCCACCCGCCGGAGCGTCTTGCGCCGGGCCGCGCTCGGCGCCGCCGTCCTGGGTCCGGCCGCCGGGCTCGTGTCGGCGTGTTCCGATGGCGACGAGCCGGTCGCGGCGGCGCCCAAGGGCGCGCTGGCCAATACCGGTGGTGCGGACAATCCGTTCGGCGTCGATGGTGCCACCGCCTTGGACGTGGTCATCTTCAACGGCGGTTACGGTGATCGTTACGCCGCCGAGGGCCATGAGGTCCTGTACAAGAACAAGTTCCCTTCGGCTCCGGTGGAGCATCTGGCGGTCGTGGAGATCTCCGAGGTGATCAAGCCGTTGCTGGCCGCGGCGCGCCCGCCGGACGTGGTCAACAACTCCGGTGCCCATCAGGTGCCGCCGGAGGAGATGAAGGAGAAGGGGCAGCTGCTGGATCTGACGCTGCTGCTGGACGCTCCTTCGGCCGATGACCCGGCGGTGAAGGTCCGTGACACGTTGCGTCCGGGGATCGTGGCCGACGGGTCTTTCGGCGGCGACAAGATGTACATGCTGTTCTACAGCTACTCGGCCTCGGGGCTGTGGTACGACGCGGCGTTGTTCAACGACCGCAAGTGGCAGGTGCCCAAGACGTGGCCGGAGTTCACCGAGCTTTGCGGGCGGATCCGTTCGCAGGGGATCTCGCCGTTCGTGTTCCAGGGGAAGTACCCGTACTACCTGCTGGAGCCGTTCGTGACGCTGGCGGTGCGCCACGGTGGGCGCCAGGTGGCCAAGGACATGGACTCGCTGTCGGCCAAGGCGTGGACGAACGAGTCGGTGCGGCTGGCGGCCGAGGCGTGGTATCAGCTGGGCCAGTCGGGTTACATCTACAAGGGCGCGGCCACGATGTCGCACACCGAGTCGCAGGACTTCTGGTGCAACGGTGACGCGGCGTTCATTCCGTGCGGGTCGTGGCTGGAGAACGAGCAGCGGGAGAAGACCCCGCCGAAGTTCAAGATGAGCGTGATGGGCCCGCCGGCGCTGGAGGGCAGCAGTGCCCCGGGGATGGTCTTCGCCGGTGGCGACGAGGCCTTCATCGTTCCGGCGCAGGCGCGTAATCCCGCCGGTGGGCTGGAGTACCTGCGGCTGATGCTGTCGAAGGAGGGTTCGCGGCAGTTCAGTTCGCGGGTGGCGTCGCTGACGGCGGTCAAGACCGCCGAGGGCGGCCTGGACTCGCCCGGTGTCCAGTCGACGGCCGAGCTGCTGAAGAAGGCCGGTGACGAGGTGTACTCCTTCAAGTTCGACAAGCTGTACCGGACCTATTCCGATGAGGTCGTGGGCCCGGCGATCTTGAAGCTGATGGTCGGCACGATGCGTCCCTCGGAGTTCACCGCCCACCTGCAGGAGGCCACCGACACCCTGCGCAAGAACGGCGCCAAGGGCTAGACGGCCGCGACTCGCCAGGGCCGGGAGAAGGGGATCGCCCCCTTTTTCCGGCCCTGTTCGCCGTGCCCGTTTTGCGCGACTCGTCCACAAGTGACGTGGCGGCGACCGGCGGGTGAACGCGGGGTGGTGTTGGTAACTCGTATTTTCGTCTTTGACGTCAAGACGCCGGGAACCTTACTGTTCAGCTGGCCCGGCCACAGCGGCCCTGACCTGGGCGTTCATCGCCGAGCAGCGGCTCAGGCCGTGATCGGCGCACCGTGAAGACGTCATGAACCCACCGTTACGAAAGGTCTCGGGAATGAAAAGATTTCCCGCCAGCCCTTGACGATCGGGCCGCGAAGGTAAAAGTTCTTCTCAGCGCACGACGTGGTTCACGTCACCGGGCCGATGCAAAGGAGCGTCACCAGCTATGACCGAGCACCACACCGACGAGGGTCGCGCCCAGGTGGCCGACGACCCCAGCGGCGGAGTGCTGGTCCGCATCCGCACGGCCCACGGCGAACTCACCGGAGCCCTGCGCAAGGTCGCCGAGCAGGTCCTGGCCGACCCCGCCGGCGCCGCCCGCTCCACCATCGTCGAGCTCGCCGAGCGCTCGGGCACCTCCCCGGCCACCATCACCCGCTTCTGCCGCGCCCTGGGCTTCGACGGCTACGCCGGGCTGCGCGTGGCCATCGCCACCGCCTCCGGGCGCGCGGCGGCCTCGGTGGGCTGGTCGGTCGACATCGGCCGCGACATCGACCCCGGCGACTCCCTCGATCTGGTCCTGGGCAACGTCTTGTCGGCGGCGGTGGCCAGCATCCAGGACACCGCGGCCCTGCTGGACGTGGCCGCCGTGGCACGCGCCGCCGAGGCCATCGCCGGAGCCTCCCGCGTCGACGTCTACGGCATCGGCGGCAGCGCCCTGGTGGGCGCCGAGTTCCAGTCGGGCCTGCACCGCATCGGCATCCCGGTGTGGACCTGGCGGGAGGTCCACGACGGCCTCACCAGCGCGGCCCTGCTGTCGGAGGGCGACGTCGCGGTGGCCGTCTCGCATTCGGGGGCCACCGTGGAGACCATCGAGATGCTGGCCGAGGCCTCCAGCCACGGCGCGCTGACGGTGGCCGTCACCAGCTTCCCCGCCGCCCCCATCACCGACGTCGCCGACATCGTGCTGACCACCTGCACCCAGACCCGCAGCTTCCGCGCCGACGTCCTGGCCGCCCGCCACTCCCAGATGCTGGTCCTGGACCTGCTGTACGTGGCCGTGGCGCAACTGAACTTCCCCTGCACCAACACCTTCTTCGCCTCGACCTCGCGCGCGGTGGCCGCCCACCGCACCGACCGCGGCGCCACCGACACCGGTGAACGCCTCATAACCCGAGGCCCCGCGACGGCCGGCGCCTGACCGCTTGTAACGTGCAACAGCCCTAACCGACCCCGCCAGACCCCGACACCGCGAAGGAGCGCAGATGAGCGTCGACGCACACGCCTACGTCCAGGCCCTCAACGAGGTCCTCGCCGACGTCGTGGCCACCCAGGCCCAGGGCGTGACCCAGGCCGCCGGCCTCATCGCCGCCTCGCTGCGCGACAACGGCGTCCTGCAGGTCTTCGGCACCGGACATTCCGAGGCCCTGGCCATGGAACTGGCCGGGCGCGCCGGGGGACTGGTGCCCACCAACCGCATCGCCCTGCGCGACCTGGTCCTCATCGGCGGTGAGGACGCCTCCCTCCTGGAGAGCCCCCTCCTGGAACGCGACCCCGCCTACGCCCGCAAACTCTTCGCCCTCACCGGCGCCCGCCCCGGAGACGTGTTCGTCATCGCCTCCCAGTCGGGCATCAACGGCTCGATCGTGGAATTCGCCCTCGCGGTGGCCGAAGCCGGCCACCCGCTGATCGCGATCACCTCCGCCGACCACAGCTCCCGGGTCCCGGCCCGGCACCCCTCGGGCAAACGACTGCTCGACATCGCCGACGTCGTCCTGGACAACAGGGCACCGTACGGCGACGCGCTCCTGCCCCTGCCCACAGGCGGTGCGGTCTGCGCGGCCTCTTCCATCAGCGCCGCCCTACTGGCGCAGATGATCGTCGCCGAAGTAGTTCGGCGGCAGCTCGACGGCGGAGAGGTGCCACCCGTGTACCTCTCGGCCAACATCCCCGAAGGGGACGCACACAACAACACCATCGAGTCGCGGTACGCCGGACGCATCCGCCGCACCGCCTGACCCGAACCCCCAGGAGAGACACACCATGGCAACCGAAACCACCCCCAACGAGAGCGGCGAGGTCTCGCGCCGGTCCGTTCTCAAGACCTCCGCGGCGCTCGGCATGGCCGTCCCGGCCGCCGGGTTCCTCGCGGCGTGCGCCGGTGGCGGCAGCGACGACAAGGACGGCGTCGCCGCCGACAACACCAACGCCGAGAACCCCTTCAAGGTCGACGGCAAGAAGCCCCTTGAGGTCGTCGTCTTCAAGGGCGGCTACGGCGATGACTACGCCATCGCCCAGGAGGCCCTCTACAAGGCGAAGTTCCCCGAGTCGGCCATCAAGCACGCCGGCATCACCGACATCCGCGCCGAGATCGGCCCGCGCTTCCAGTCCAAGACCCCGCCGGACGTCCTGGACAACTCCGGCGCGCAGCAGATCAACCACGCCGACCTGGCCAACAACGGCCAGTACGCCGACCTGACCCCGCTGCTGGACGCCCCCTCCATCGACGACCCGGCCAAGAAGGTGCGCGACACCCTCCTGGGCGGCGTGGTCGAGCTGGGCACCTACAACGGCAAGTTCAACGTCCTGAACTACGGCTTCACCCTGTACGCCATCTGGTACAGCGGCAGCCTGTTCAAGGAGAAGGGCTGGACCGAGCCCAAGACCTGGACCGAGATGCTCGCCCTCTGCGAGAAGATCAAGGCCGCCGGTATCGCGCCGTGGACCTACACCGGTGTCCACCCGTACTACCTGTTCGACGTGCTCTTCACCCTCGCCGCCCGCCACGGCGGCAACGACGTTGTCAAGAACATCGACAACCTTGAGGCCAACGCCTGGAAGCACCCCTCGATCAAGCTCGCCCTGGAGGCCATGGTCTCGCTGAAGACCAAGGGCTACATCCTCGACGGCTCCGAGGGCCTGGACCACCGCCAGTCCCAGGCGCGCTTCATCAAGAAGGACGCGGCGTTCATCCCGGTCGGCTCCTGGCTGGAGAACGAGGAGAAGGACCTCCTCGCCGCCGACCCGGGCTTCGACCTGAAGTGCATGATCGTGCCCGCCCTGGACGGCTCGACCAACCCCAACGCGGTCTGGGCCGCCCCGGGTGAGGGCTTCGCCGTCCCGCAGGACGCCAAGAACCGCGAAGGCGGCATGGAGTACCTGCGCATCATGCTGTCGGCCAAGGGCCGCGAGGCGTTCTCCGCCAAGACCTCCTCGCTGACCGTGGTCGCCGGCAAGTCCGAGGGCATGCCCGACACCCCCGGTGTCCGCGCCGTCCAGGAGGCCCTCAAGACCACCGCCTCGGCCGCCTACCCGTTCAAGTTCGACGAGTGGTACGCCAACGCCAGCAAGGGCATCATCCGTCCCAAGCTCGGTGAGGTCATGGCCGGCCGCCTGAGCCCGGACGAGTTCATCACCATCGCCCAGAAGGCCGCCGACGACATCAAGGCCGACTCCTCCATCCAGAAGCAGCACCGCAACTAGGCCGGTCAGGGGACCACGATCATGAGTGACACCGCGAAAGTGAGCGCGCCGCCGCGCCGGCGCAAAAGCGCCTCGAAACGACGCGCGAACTGGTTCGTCGCGTCGTTCCTGGTGCTGCCGGTGGCGCTGTACCTCATCCTGGTGCTGTCGCCGTTCGCGCAGGCCTTCCAGTTCTCCATGACGAACTGGAACGGGACCAACCCCGACTACAAGTTCGTGGGCCTGGAGAACTTCAAGAAGCTCTTCACCAGCGACCTGTACTCGGTGTACCTGATCCCGGCGCTCAAGCACAACGCGATCATGCTGATCGTGGTCCCCCTCGCCGTCATCGCCCTGGCTCTCTTCTTCGCGTTCATGCTGAACGTCGGCGGAAAGAGCCGGGGCGGCCGGATGCGCGGCGTCGGCGGCTCGGCCTTCTACAAGATCCTCTTCTTCTTCCCGCAGGTCCTGTCGGTGGTCATGATCGGCATCCTGTGGCAGGCGATCTACCGCTCCGACGAGTACGGCCTGCTCAACGCCCTGCTCGCGATCTTCGGCGTGCCCCTCAAGTCCAGCGGCTGGGTATCCGACCCCAGCCTCGTGCTGGTCATGGTCATGATCGTCATGGTGTGGAGCTCGGTCGGGTTTTACATGGTCTACTTCTCCTCGGCGATGGCCTCCATCCCCGCCGAGATCTACGAAGCGGCCATGATCGACGGCTCCAGCCGCGTCCAGACCTTCTTCAAGATCACCCTCCCGCTGCTGTTCGACTCCATCCGCACCGCCTGGATCTACCTGGGCATCATCGCCCTGGACGGCTTCGCGCTGGTGTTCATCATGACCCCGCAGCAGGGCGGCCCCGACCACGGCAGCGAGGTCATGGGCGGCGTGATGTACAACTTCTTCTCCAACGGACAGGCCGCCATGGCCTGCGCCGTGGGCGTGATCCTGTTCTTCTTCACGCTCACCCTGATGGCCCTGTCGATGCGGCTGACCCGCCGCGAGAACGTGGAACTGTAGGAAAGGGGCCAGGTACATGGCGACCACCACCCAGAACCCGGCTCCGGCGGCCACCACCGCCGAGCCCAAGGGCAAGCGCGGCATCAAGAGCACCGGCGGCGTGATGCGCGTCTTCTCCCACGGATTCCTCGCCCTGTGGGCGGCGATGATCATCCTGCCCCTGCTGTGGATGATCCTGACCTCCCTCAAGAGCAACGACGAGGTCTTCGCCAACCCGCTGGGCCTGCCCTCCAGCCTCCACTTCGAGAACTTCGGCCGCGCGTGGGAGAAGGCCGGCATCGGCGGCTTCTTCGTCAACACCATCGTCGTGGTCGGCGGCGGCGTCTTCTTCACCATGGCCCTGGGCTCCATGGCCGCCTACGTCCTGGCCCGCTACCAGTTCCGCGGCAACAGGTTCTTCTTCTACCTGTTCGTCTCCGGCATGATGTTCCCGGTGTTCCTGGCCCTGGTGCCACTGCACTCGATCATGGACTCGGTGGGCCTGCTGGACACCAAGTACGGCCTGATCATGGTCTATGTGGCCTACTCGCTGCCGTTCACGGTGTTCTTCCTGACCTCGTTCTTCAAGACCCTCCCGCACGGGGTCGCCGAGGCCGCCATGATCGACGGCGCCGGCCACTACCGGCTGTTCTTCCAGGTCATGCTGCCCATGGCCAAGCCCGGCATCATCTCCATCGCCATCTTCAACGTCATCGGCCAGTGGAACCAGTTCCTGCTGCCCCTGGTGCTGATGCCCAGCGAGGAGAACAACGTCTTGACCCAGGGCATCGCCAACATCGCCGTCAAGGAACGCTACGACCCCGACTTCACCGCGCTGATGGCCTCCATGGTCATCGCCATGGTCCCGATCCTGATCGCCTACACGATCTTCCAGCGCCAGATCCAGGCGGGCATGACCGCCGGCGCCCTGAAGTAACGGGTAGCGCCCACGGGACTCGGTGGTGCCGGGGCGGCCGCTGTGGAGGGCCGCCCCGGCACCACCGAACACCCCACACGCCGCAAAGGCCCCCACCGGGCATCCGGTGGGGGCCTTTCAGGCGTTGCGGCGGCTAGAGGGCCACGGTGGTGAACGGCGACTCGCAGGGCGGACCGGCGGTGTAGGACACCGCAGGAGCGTCCAGGTCCAGGATCACCCCCAGCGCGGTGTGCACCCGCAGGTGCTCCGGCTGCGAGGGCAGCGGGTGGCGGCACAGCGCGTTGACGCCGTTCTCGTGATCGCGCAGCTTCGCCTCGATCTCATCGAGTGCCACCGGACCGTCCCCGAGCAGCGTCTCCAGGCGCTCATGGCGGTCGAAGGTCGTCGGCGGCCACGTCCGCCACGTCTCGGTCACCCCCAGCACCGCCGGATCCACGAAGTGGTTGGCGTGGACCAGGACCCGCTCGGTGCGCAGGACGCGCGCGCCCTTGGGCGACAGCTCCACATCGGCCACGCCACCCCGGTCGCCCAGCATGAAGTTCGCCGAGCAGGACACCTCACCGGCCTCGGCGCCCTCGGTGACCGCCGCGATCGCCCCGGCCAGGTCTGGGGCGTGCAGGGCCCGCCAGGTCCGCAGGTGGAACGGCAGCCCACCGCGCTCCCAGGAGTCGGTGTCACTGGTCAGCCCGTTGACGCACAGGCCCACACCGGCGTCGTTGACGCCGATCTTCACCCCGGCGATACCGGCCTCGGTCAGGCCCAGGATCGTGCGGCCCTCCTCCTCCACCCGCAGCAGGGCGCAGCGCACACCGGGGAACCAGTCCCAGTTCTGCCCGATGCGCGCCACCCCGTCACCGGAGGCGGCCCGGGTCACCCCGAAGGAGGTGCACTCGCCGACGTCGGTGCGCCCGGCGGCACTCCAGGCGCTGTAGAGGATCTCGTAGCGGGCGTTGAGAACGGCGATGTCGATCAGCGGCAGCCCGGAGCCCTCGGCGATGCCGTCCATCATGGCGCGGTAGGCGGGGTCGGCGGCGGTGAACACGTCCAGGTACAACCCGGCGCGCTCGGCGACCTGCTCACCGGTCAGGCCCGCGTCGTCGCGCAGCCGGGCCCGGTACATCGCCACGTTGGCGGCGATGTCGCCGGCGAGTTCGCGGCCGTGGGTCAGGCCCTGTTGGTGGGGGGTGCCGGTGAGGGTGAGATGGGGCAGGGGGGTGTTCATGGCGGCCAGTCTTACACGGTGAGGGCCTGCATCACCTCGTCGTATCGTCCCGTCCACCATTGCAGGAGGGCGGCCTGCCCGGCCAGGAGGTGGTCGGAGGCGGTGTTCTTGCGCAGGTAGTGCCACTCCACGATCCAGTTCTCGGTGAGGCGTTCCCACCACAGGCGGTGGATGCCGTCGGCGATGGCCTGGGGACCGATGTCGTATGTGGAGCGGTATCCGGCGATGAAGGCCGCGGCGCGTTCGATGTCGATGCCGCGTTCGTCGCCGTAGGTGAAGAAGAAGCTGGCGGCGCGCACGAGTTCGCGGGAGTAGGGGCCTACGCGCAGGCGGTCCCAGTCCAGGACGGCGATGACCTGGTCGCTGCGGTCGAGCAGGACGTTGTGGGGGTGGAAGTCGCCGTGGATGTAGCCGGCCATGGTGGTGGGGATGGGCGGGGGGAAGCGGTCGGCCAGGCGCAGCAGCATGCCGCGTTTCATGCGCAGGGTGCGTTCGGCCAGGCGGTCGAAGTCGGTGTTGGTGGAGCGGTTCTCCACCACGTCCAGCAGGCGGTCGATGTTGGCGAGGGCGGCGATGGCCGTCTGGGCCTGCGATTGGTAGGGCGCCGGGCGGGTGGGGAGGGTGTGGCGCAGGGTGGCGTGGATGCGGCCGAGGGTGGCGCCCAGTTCGGTGACGCGCTCGAAGGTCATCGACAGGCCCGAGCGGTGGACGCCGGTGATCCAGGGGAAGAGGCCGTACTCGTGCCCGGCGACCAGGATGGTCTCGGAGTCGTAGCGGGTGGGCACCGGCAGGGGGACCGGGACGCCGACCTGGGCCAGGGAGCGCAGGACGCGGTGCTGGAAGGCCAGCTGGGGGCCGCGGACGTCCAGGAAGAGTTTGAGGACGTAGGAGCCGGTGTCGGTGTCGACGCGCCAGTTCTTGTTCATCATGCCGGTGGCGACCCGGCCGATCTTGGTCACCTGGCCGATCCGCCATTGGGCCACGACTGTCGCCGGTGGCGGCGGGGAGGTCAACACCATGGGTTCACGGTATTCGGTCCCGGCGCGGGTGCGCGCACCGGTGGGCCCGGCGCGTACGCGGGCGCGCCGGGCTTGTCGGGGTATCAGGCGAGATCGTCGTCGTCTTCGGCGAGGATGCGGTAAAGACCCCGTCGGGTTTCGGCGAGCAGGGCGCGGGCCTTGTCGATCTGGGTGGGCCCGCCGGCGGTGGCGACCTGTTCGGCGGCGGTGACGACCTGGCCGACCAGGCGGCGGTATTCCACGGCCTCGTCGTCGACGTTGGACTGGAGGTTGTCCCAGGGGCCGCGCAGGCGGTCGGGGTTCTCCGCGGCGTAGCGGTTGCCGGCCTCGGTGAGTTCGAAGGTGCGTTTGCCGTCGATGTCGACGGCGCGGACCAGTCCCTCGTCCTCCATCTGCTGGAGGGCGGGGTAGATGGAGCCGGGGCTGGGGCGCCACATGCCGCCGGAGCGGCTGGCCAGTTCCTGGATGAGCTGGTAGCCGTTGCGGGGTTCTTCGGTGAGCAGGCCCAGGATGGCCGATCGCACGTCGCCGCGGCGCATGCGGGTGCGGCCGCGGTGGGGGCCGGGTCCGCCGAAGGGCCAGTGGCCGGAGCCGGGCGGGAAGCCCATTGGCGGGGGACCCGGCGGTGGTGGCGGGATGGGGGGCACGGGGGGGATGAAGCCGTGGTCGTCGTGGCGGTGCGGGCGGCGTCCGCGGTGGTGGCGGCGGCCTTGTTCGTCGTTGAACCAGTGGTCGTTCATGATGGACTCCCTCTCTCGTCGTAAGTTAAAGATATATCGAAACTGTTCTGTTCGCAAGTTGGGCGGCACCGCGTGCCACACGGTCACGGGTATGGGCCCGTTCGTGCCACCGGCACGCTCCGTCGCGGCGCGCTCGCACGTCCGCCCGGTCGATGCCCGGTGTGGCACGAGGGCTCTACCGTCGGTGTCCATGAGCTATGACCAGTACGGCGGCGGCTACACCCCCGACCGCTCCAAGGTGACCGTCTCGGCCGGCACCGCCTTCAAGATCGGGTTCTTCGGCGCCTTCGGCGCGGCCGTCGCCTGGATCCTCGTCTCCATCGTCTTTCTCATCATCGGCGCGATACTGGCCGCCGCCGGACTCGGCTTCGCCGGAGATCTCTTTCACTGACCCCGACCAACAGATGACCAGCCAGGACCACCCGGACCCGACGCACGAGCCGTTCGTCTGGTTCCGCTGACCGGATGGCGTATCCTGTTGTGGCGTAAAGACGCCACACGGCACCCATTGCACTCGGTATTCGCATGGACGACGATCGTCGGCGAACCGGAACATGCGGGCGACCCGACCCGCACATCCGGCAAACCACCGAGAAGGGAGCCGTCGTGCATAGCCCGACACGGCGATGGCGCAACGCATTAACCCTCACCGCGGCAGCAGCAGTGCTGCCGCTTTTCCTAGGCCAGGGCATCGCCTACGCCGACCCCGCGCAGACCACGGCCGAGGCCGTCGCGGCCAAGGTCGACGCCAAGGTCCTGTCCGAACTGTCCAGTGACGGTGGAGCCGACATCTGGGTCCGCTTCGGCGATGAAGCCGACATGTCGGCCGCCCACGCCGCCAAGACCAAGAACGAGAAGGGCATCGCGGTATACGACGCCCTGACCGAGCAGGCCGACCGCACCCAGGCCCAGGCCCGCAAGGTCCTCGACGACCAGGGCGTGGCCTACGAGTCCTACTGGATCGTCAACCTCATCAAGATCGGCAACGCCGACAAGGGCGTCATCGACAAACTCGCCGTCCTCGGCGACGTCGAGCGCATCGAGGTCGAATCCCACACCACCCTGGAAACGCCTCAGGCCGGCACCACCGAGGCCACCACCAACGGCGTGGAGTGGAACCTCACCAACATCAAGGCCACCGACGTGTGGAGCCAGTTCGGTGTCCGCGGCGAAGGCATCGTGGTGGCCAACCTCGACTCCGGTGTGGACTACACCCACCCGGCCGTCAACGGCGCCTACCGCGGCAAGAAGACCGACGGCACCTACGACCACTCCTACAACTGGTTCGACGCCACCGGCTCCTGCCCCACCGCCGGTGTCCCCTGTGACAACAACGGCCACGGCACCCACACCATGGGCACCATGGTCGGCGGGACCGCCACCGACACCATCGGTGTGGCCCCCGGCGCCAAGTGGATCGCCGCGAAGGGCTGTGCCACCAGCTCCTGCGCCGACACCCACCTGATCGCCGCCGGGCAGTGGCTGCTGGCCCCCAAAGACGC
The DNA here is from genome assembly GCF_030269765.1 of Actinorhabdospora filicis. Taxonomy (GTDB): domain Bacteria; phylum Actinomycetota; class Actinomycetes; order Mycobacteriales; family Micromonosporaceae; genus Actinorhabdospora; species Actinorhabdospora filicis. The sequence continues at coordinate 1,042,804 of NZ_BSTX01000002.1, forward strand.
CAACGGCCAAAACCCCGACCCCACCAAGGCCCCCGACATCATCAACAACTCCTGGGGCGGTGACCCCGGCGACGACCCGTGGTACGAGTCGATGGTCCAGAACTGGAAGACCGCGGGCATCTTCCCGTCGTGGTCCAACGGCAACGACGGCGACCTGGGCTGCAACACCAGCGGCTCCCCGGGCTTCTACCCCGTCAGCTACTCCTCGGGCGCCTACGACGTCAACAACGCCATCGCGTACTTCTCCGGGCGGGGCCCCGGCCGCGCCGGGCAGATCAAGCCCAACATCGCCGCGCCCGGCGTCAACGTGCGCTCCTCCCTCCCGAACAACGCCTACGGCGCCTACTCCGGGACCTCCATGGCAGCCCCCCACACCTCCGCCACCGTGGCGCTGATGTGGTCGGCGGCCCCCTCACTGGTCGGCGACATCGACGCCACCATCGCCATCCTCAACGCCACCGCCCGCGACACCGAGAACCTCGAATGCGGCGGCACCCTGGCCAACAACAACGTCTTCGGTGAGGGCCGCCTCGACGCGCTCGCCGCGGTCGCGGCCAGCCCCCGCGGCGGCACCGGTGCCCTCACCGGCACCGTCACCGGTGACGGCACCGCCCTGGCCGGCGCCACCGTCGTCGTCGACGGCCCCGTCGACCGCACCCTGACCACCGGAGCCGACGGCAAGTTCAACCTGGCCACCGCCAGCGCCGGCGACTACACCATCACCGCCAGCAAGTTCGGTTACGGCACCAAGACCACCACCGCCCACGTCACCGAGGGCGCCACCGCCACGGTGACCCTGGCGCTGGTGTCGGTGCCCTCGGGCACCATCCGCGGTCTGGTCACCGACGGCGGCGGCCAGGGCTGGCCCCTGTACGCCAAGGTCACCGTGCCCGGCACCAACGTGTACACCTACACCAACCCCGCCACCGGCGCCTACAGCGTCACCCTGCCCGGCGGGACCTACACCCTGCACTTCGAGGCGCAGTACCCCGGCTACCAGACCAAGGACGTCGTCGTCGACACCACCCAGGTGATGACCGCCGACGCCGCGCTGGTCCCGCTGCCGGCCTGCACCGCCAAGGGCTACCAGTTCGACTACAGCGCCCTGACCCTCGACGAGCGGTTCACCGGCACCACCACCCCCACCGGGTGGACCGTGGTGAACAACTCCACCAAGGGCGGCCTGGCCTGGGCCTTCAACGACCCCGGCAACCGCGGCAACCTCTCCGGCGGTGACGGCGGCTTCGCCGTGGCCGACAGCGACAAGTCCGGTTCGGGCAAGGACGTCGACACCGACCTGATCTCCCCGGCGGTCAACGTCTCCACCGCCAACTACAAGGTCCTGACCTTCAACAGCGACCTCAACATGCTCTCCGGCGACGTGGCCTCGGTGTCGATCACCACCGACAACGGCGCCACCTGGACCAAGCTGTGGGAGCACGTCAACGGCGACGACCGCCGCGGCCCGGCCACCGAGTCCATCGACCTGGCCGCCTACGCCACCGCCACCGCCGCCAAGTTCAAGTTCCACTACGTCGGCACCTACGACTGGTGGTGGGAGGTCGACAACGTCCGCGTCGGCATGCCCGCCTGCGTCCCGGTCAACGGCGGCCTGGTCGTGGGCACCGTCCTGGACCAGAACACCGGCAAGGCCCTCAACGGCGCCAAGATCACCGACGCCGTCTCCGGGGCCACCGCCACCACCGTGGCCACCCCCGACGACACCAACCTCGCCGACGGCTTCTACTGGCTGTTCACCCCCACCACCGGTGCGCACAACTTCACCGCTGAGAAGGGTGGATACGTCTCGTCCTCGGCCACGGTCAACGTCGCCAACCACGGCACCGTCAAGCAGGACTACGTCCTGGGCGCCGGCAAGATCAGCATCGACAAGACCCAGCTCAACTCCGTGGTCACCATGGGCGGCAGCTGGACCCACTCGGTGAAGATCACCAACTCCGGGACCGCCCCGGCCACCGTCAACCTCTCCGAGGTTCCCGGCGGCTGGACGATGCAGTCGATTCAGTCCAGCATGGCGCCCACCATCACGCCCCTGAGCGCACCGGCCGCCACCGGCAAGATCGAACGCATCGACAACCCCGGCGGCATCGCCCCCAAGGGCACCGCCGCCGACGGCTGGCAGTCCATCACCGACGCCCCCGCGGGCATCTTCGACCACGTCGTGGCCACCAACGACGGCCTCGTCTACGCCGTCGGCGGCATCCAGCCGTCCTCGCCGTCGACCAAGGCCTACGTCTACAACCCCGCCGACAAGACCTGGAAGGCCATCGCCGACATCCCCGAGCCCCTCATGCAGGCCCAGGGCGAGTTCGTCGACGGCAAGCTCTACGTCACCGGCGGCTGGGACAACGGAGACCCCAACAACTCCGAGACCTACGCCTACGACCCGGGCAGCAACACCTGGTCGCAGAAGTCGGACAACCCCCAGCCCATGGCCGCCGCCGGCCACGCCGTCCTGGACGGCAAGATCTACCTGGTCGGCGGATGCGTCGACGGCGCCACCTGCCCCAAGTCCAACCTGGTGCAGACCTACGACGCCGCCAACGACGCGTGGGAGACCCTGACGTCCTACCCGACGTCGATCGCCTACGCCGCCTGCGGCGCCCTCGGCGGGCAGATCGTGTGCGCCGGCGGTAACGCCACGGCCGGATCCACCAAGCAGACCTGGTCCTACGACCCGTCCTCTGCCACCTGGACCCAGAAGGCCGACATGCCCGCCGACGTGTGGGCCGCCTCCTACGGCGTGGGCAACGACCGCCTGGTCGTGTCCAACGGCGTGGTCAACGCCTCCAGCGGCCTGACCAACGCCACCTACGCCTTCGACGCCGGCGCCAACACCTGGTCGACGCTCGGCAACGCCATCAACACCCTCTACCGTGGCGCCGGAACCTGCGGCATCTACAAGATCGGTGGACGTGGCTCGGGCTCGGGCGCACCCGGCGTCAAGGGCTCTGAGAACCTGCCCGGCTACGAGGAGTGCGGCGCCAGCGGCGACGTCTCCTGGCTGTCGGCCAACCCCAGCAAGGTCACCGTCAACCCGGGCCAGACCGTGACGGTCAAGGTCGTCACCTCCGGCAAGGCCGCCGACGGCATCGACCAGCCGGGCACCTACGACGCGTCCTTCCGCGTCAACACCGGTACCCCGTACGGCAACGCCACCATCGGTGTCCAGATGATCGTGGCCCCCACCGCCAACCTCGGCAAGCTCGTCGGCACCATCGGCGGGCGCGACTGCTCGGGCGCGGTGCACCCCATCGTGGGCGCGCAGGTCCAGATCAAGCTCATCTCCACCGGTGTGCGCACCGACCTGAAGGCCGACAAGAACGGCGACTACGCCTACTGGTTCAAGGCCGGCAAGTACCAGGTCATCGTCTCCAAGGACGGCTGGGCCGCCGACGTGGCGATCTTCACCGTCATCAAGGGCCAGGAGAACATCCTGGACTTCACCCTCGACAAACTCGGGTGCTCGGCACCCAGCAAGGTCAACGGCGGCTGGCTCCTGCCCGCCTAACACCGCTGACCTGACAACGAGGCCCCCGCACCGATGGTGCGGGGGCCTTCCCCGTGTGCGCCTACCAGCCGTACCCGGCGCGCCAGGTCGCCTCGGCCAGCGCCTCCTGCCCGGCCTCACCGGGATGGAAGAAATCGATGGTGGACAGATGCGACAGCTCCAGGCCCGCCTCGTGCACCGCGCCACCGTCGAAACGGCAGTTGCCCGAAAACCGCGCGCACGCCTCCTCCAGCGCCCGGTTGTACCCGTCGACGACCTCGGCGACCCGCTGCCGCCGCTGCGCCGCCTGAGCCCCCTCGTCACCGGCATCGGCCAGCAGCCCCGGGCACAACCCCAGCGACCACACCCACCGCGCCCGCTCCTCACCGTGGGCGACCTCCCACAACCGGTACAGGTCGGGGACACTGGCCACCAGGATCTTCGCACCCGGCTCGGCCTCCACCATCAGCCGCAGCGCCTCACCCACGCGCTCGCCGAGCACGCCGGGTTCGGTGGGGGTGGCCTGGCAGGCGTCGTTGGCGCCGATGAGGACGGTGACATAGCCCGGGCGGGTGGGCGCGGCCTGGGCGGCCTGCGCGGGCAGGTCGGCGGCCACCGCGCCGGGCACGGCGTAGTTGGCGGCGCGCACCACCGCGTCGGGGCGCAGGGCCTGCAGCCGCGAGGCGTGCGACCAGGGCCGCGCTCCCGTCGACCACGACACCTCATCGCAGGTGCCGAGTTTGGCGCAGGCGTTGACGCCGCGGGTGATGGAGTCGCCCAGGGCGGCGATGGAGGCCGGTACCCCCGGTTTCGGCCCGGCCGGGGCCGATGAGGCCACCGGCGGGGCGGCCGGGTCACCGGTGGCGGTGCAGCCGGTGAGCACCAGTACCGCCGCGAACGCGGCCAGGACCGTCTTCCAGTAGCGCATGCCGCCGCCCTTCTCCCGCCTTCGGCCGTGGTGAAGGGTAGCCGCGCGCCTCAGGTGGTGACGAAGTCGATGAGCTCCTCCACCCGTCCCAGCAGCAGCGGCTCCAGGTCGCGGTAGTCGCGCACCGACTCCAGGATCCGCCGCCACGCCTGCCCGGTGTCCATCCGCCAGCCCAGGGCGGCGATCACGCCTTCCTTCCACGGGGTGCCCTTGGGCACCACCGGCCAGGCCGCGATGCCCACCGCCGCAGGCTTCACCGCCTGCCACACGTCCACGAACGGGTGACCGGTGACCAGGACGTGCTCGCCGGAAACGCGCGCGGCGATCCGCGACTCCTTGGAGCCGGGCACGAGGTGGTCGACCAGGACGCCCAGGCGCCGGGCGGGGCCGGGGGAGAAGGCCGCCACGATCGACTCCAGGTCGTCGACGCCTTCCAGGAACTCCACCGCCACGCCCTCCACGCGCAGGTCGTGTCCCCACACCCGCTCCACCAGGGCGGCGTCGTGGGCGCCTTCGACGTAGATGCGCGCCGCCCGCGCCACGCGCGCGGTGTGGTCTTTGACCAATGTCGATCCCGACGCCGAGCGCACCGCGCGCACCGGGCCGGTGCCCTTGGGGCGGGCCAGGGTGACGGTGCGCCCGTCGATGAGGAACCCGCCGGGCAGCAGCGGGAACACCCGCCGCCGCCCGTGCCGGTCTTCGAGAGTCACTGAATCGGCCGCGCAGTCCACCACCAGGCCGCAGAAACCGCTGACCGCCTCTTCGGCCACGACCTCCCCGGTCGCCTCCACCACGGGTGTCACGGGGCGCTTGCGGGGCGTGGCCAGCACATCGTCGTCGTACACGCCCCCCAGTCTGGCAAACCGCCGCCGCCGCGGGCGAACTGCCACACTCGCCTCTACGAGAGAAAGGAGCGCGCCATGCGCTTACGCACCCTGCTGGCCGCGGCGTTCACCGCCGCGCTGGCCGTCACGGTGGTGGCCTCACCCACCCAGGCATCCGACTCCACGCCCTACTACTGGCGCATCGACGACGCCAGGGGCCTGAGCGGACTCGACATCGCCGACGAGGGCCCCGGCGGGACCATCATCGTCGCCGACAAGGCCACCGCGGCGAAACTGACCCGCCAGGGACGCCACCTGACCTACGTCGACACCGTCTACAAGAGCGTCCCGGCGGGCCTGACCGCCGCCGACACCTACTACGGCGGCTACCACACCGTCACCGCCCAGGAGAACCACCTCAACCAGGTCGCGGCGGCCTACCCGTCCCTGACGCGCCTGTACGACATCGGCGACTCCTGGCGCAAGACCAAGGGCCTGTCCGGCGGCCACGACATCCTGGCCCTGTGCGTCACCAAGAAGAACGCCGGCGACTGCTCCCTGGCACCGCAGTCGCCCAAACCGCGCTTCTCGCTGATCGCCCAGATCCACGCCCGCGAGATCGCCACCGGCGAGCTCGCCTGGAGGTTCATCGACACCCTCACCACCGGCTACGGCAGTGACGCGCGGATCACCGCGCTGCTGGATTCCACCGAGGTGTGGATCGTGCCCATCGCCAACCCCGACGGTGTGGACATCGTGGCCTCCGGCGGCAACCGGCCCAAGCTGCAGCGCAAGAACGCCAACAACTCCCGGGGCTGCTCGGGCACCTCCATCGGCGTCGACCTCAACCGCAACTCCAGCTACAAGTGGGGCAACGAGTCCAACAGCGCCTGCTCCGAGACCTACCAGGGGACCGCCGCGGCCAGCGAACCCGAGGTCAAGGCCCTGGAGTCGTGGTATCGGGCCATCCACCCCGACCAGCGCGGTGACACCGGACCGGCGCCCACCACCGCACGCGACACCATGATCACCCTGCACTCCTACGGCGGGTACGTCGTGGTCCCGTGGGGCTACACCTCGGCCAAGGCGCCCAATGACGCCCAGCTGCGGGCCCTGGGCAAGAAGATGGCCCAGAGCAACGGCTACATCGTGGGCACCGGGCCCGAGACGGTCGGCTACACCTCCGGTGGTGTCACCGACGACTACACCTACGGCGCCCTGGGCGTGGCCAGCTTCACCATCGAAGTCGGCGGCGAATCGGGCAGCTGCGGCGGGTTCCTGCCCGCCTACAGCTGCGTCGACTCCAGTATCTGGCCGCTGAACAAGGGCGCGCTGCTGACCGCCGCCGACGAGGCCGACAGCCCCTACGTCCTGTGATCCACCCCGCCCCCGCCGGCCCCGGCGGGGGCGGGCGACAATACCGCTCATGCGATCGCGAACCCGCGGCATCCTGCCCGGCCTGGCCGGATGGCTGATCCTGGCCGTCCTGCTGCCGCCGGTGGCCTCCGCCGGGATACCCCGGGCACCCGTCCTCAGCCGCAGCCTGGTCCCCGGGCACCCCGTGGCCCTGCGCTTCGGGGAGGGCCTGGGTGACTGGACGGGGTTCTACCTCGACGTCCTGCCCGTCACCGTCGCCTGCGGGATCCTGGCCTGGACGGCCGCGGCCGGCATCGCCGCGGCCGTGCCGCAGCGGATGGTGTCGGTGACGGTGGGCGCGGTGGTCTTCCCCGCGGCGATCCTGTGGCTGGCCGCGCCGCTGATGGCCATCGTCGACCCCGACGCGCCACTGTGGCCGGGGGAGTACCTGAGCGTGGCGGCCCTGGTGGTGCTGCTGGTCTGCCAGCTGCTGGCCGGGCTCACCGTCGCCTGGACCCTGGCACCGGCGGGGACGGTCCCGGTGGAACCGTCCCCGTCCGAAGAGACCGCCTAGGCGGTCACCGGGCCGCCGTCGGCACCGGCCACATCGGCGTGCGCGGCCGGGATCCGCCCCAGCCGCCCCGCCTGGAAGTCCTCAAAGGCCTGCACCACCTCGGCCTTGGTGTTCATCACGAACGGCCCGTACATCGCGATCGGCTCGCGAATGGGCAGCCCGCCCAGGATGTACACGTCCAGGTTCGGCGAGCGCGACTCCTGCCGGGCGCCGGCGGCGATGGTGAGGCTGTCACCGGCCCCGAACACCGCCAGCCGGCCCGCGCCGATCGGGCGCTTCTCGGCACCCACCGACCCGTCGCCGTTGAGCACATAGGCCAGCGCGTTGAAGTCGGCCCGCCACGGCAGCGTCAGCGACGCCCCCGGCGACAGCGTCGCGTGCACCAGCGTGATCGGGGTATAGGTACTGCCCGGGCCGGCGTGCCCGGCCACCTCACCGGCGATCACCCGCACCAGCGCGCCACCGTCGCCCGACGACAGCAACGCCACCCGGTCACCGGTGATGTCCTGATAGCGCGGCTGGGCGAACTTGGCGTCCCGGGGCAGGTTCACCCACAGCTGCAGCCCGTGGAACAGCCCACCGGAGGCCACCAGGTGCTCCGGGGGAGTCTCGATGTGCAGGATCCCCGACCCCGCCGTCATCCACTGGGTGTCACCACCCCCGATGAGACCGCCCCCGCCGTGGGAGTCGGAGTGGGCCATCTCCCCGTCGATCATGTACGTCACCGTCTCGAAACCCCGGTGCGGGTGCCACGGGGTCCCCTTGGGCTCACCCGGGGCGTACTCGACCTCGCCCATCTGGTCCATGTGCACGAACGGGTCCAGCGCTCGCAGGTCGACACCGGCGAAGGCCCGGCGCACCGGGAAGCCCTCGCCCTCGTAGCCGGTGGGGGCGGTGGTCACCGACACCACCGGGCGCGGCAGGTCGGTCAGCGGGTTGGGTTCGGGGACGCGGGGGAGCGCCAGTGGGTTGTCCACGGTCACGGCCGGCATCACGACCACCTCCAATTTGTTGTCGCGTCAGCAACAGTATCAAAGGATGCTGACACGTCAACTATTCCCCGCCAAGATCACCACACCCACCCCACCCCACTACCCTCACCCCATGAGCAACCTCGACCACAACCCCACCGAAACCACCTGCGCCGCAACCCCCAGCACCACCCCCACCACCGAACTCATCCCCGGCCACGAAGTCGCCCTCGGCGGAATCCGCGACACCACCACCGTCCACCGCACCCTCCCCAGCCGCACCCGCCGCATGATCGGCGCCTTCTGCTTCATCGACCACTACGGCCCACACCCCGCCCACACCCACCCCATGAACGTCCCACCCCACCCCCACACCGGACTCCAAACCGTCTCCTGGCTCATCAGCGGACACGTCCAGCACCGCGACTCCACCGGCCGACACCAAACCTTCACCAACGGCGAACTCGGCCTCATGACCGCCGGACACGGCATCACCCACAGCGAAAACACCACCCCCGACACCCCACCCACCCTCCACGGCTTCCAACTCTGGATCGCCCTACCCGACCACGCCCGCAACACCACCCCCCACTTCGAACACCACCCCCACCTACCCACCGACGGCACCACCACCGTCATCCTCGGCACCCACAACGGCACCACCAGCCCCGCCACCACCCACACCCCCCTCCTCTTCCTCCAAATCCAGCTACCCCCCAACACCACCCACACCATCCCCCTCAACCCCCACCACGAACACGGAGCCCTCACCGCCACCGGCAACCCCACCATCGACAACACCCCACTCCCACCCGGCCCCCTCCTCTACCTCGGCACCAACCGCACCACCCTCACCATCACCACCCACGACCAACCCACCACCCTCCTCATCCTCGGCGGCGAACCCTTCCAAGAAGAAATCGTCATGTGGTGGAACCTCATCGCCCGCGACCACGACGAAATCGTCACCGCACGCCAAGCCTGGGAAAACCACGACCCCCGCTTCGGCACCGTCACCGGCTACACCGGCAAAGGCACCCGACTCGACGCACCCCCCATGCCCACCACCCGACTCAAACCCCGCGGACGCACCCGCTGATAACGTGCACCCCATGGCACTGGAGATCACCGAACACCACACACCCACCGACGGAGCCGAAGCCAAGAACGGCGACACCGTCTCCGTCCACTACACCGGCACCCTCACCGACGGCACCGTCTTCGACAGCTCCGCCGGACGCCAGCCCATCAGCTTCACCCTCGGCGCCGGACAGGTCATCAAAGGCTGGGACCAGGGCCTGCTCGGCATGCGCATCGGCGGCAAACGCACCCTCACCATCGGCCACGAACTCGCCTACGGCGAAGCGGGATTCCCCGGCGCCATCCCACCCCGCGCCACCCTGATCTTCGACGTCGAACTCGTCGGCATCAACTAACGGCGAACGGCCCGGCGCACCACCGCGCCGGGCCGCCCACAACACCCAACTACCGCCAACCCCCCACAACCCCACCCGGCACACCATCACCCTCATACGGCACCCGCGTGAAAACGAACGTCCCCACATCCAGATGCGACACACCACCCACCGCATCACGCACCACCACCAGGCGCTCGCCCGCGTAGTAGCCGTCCAGGCCCAGCCACGAGCCGTCACCCAGCGGCCGGAACCGCGAACCGCGGCCCCGCGAGATCGGCGCCAGCTCCAGCCAGCCCTCCCGCCGCACCCGGATCACGAACGCCCCCGGACCCCAGTACCAGGGACCGGCCAGCTCCAGCAGCGACAGATCCGCGCCCTCCTCGGGCAGCCACTCCTGCGGGAACACCGGCTCGGCGTCCACGAAGATCCGCAGCAGATCCGGGAACGCGAACCCGTCCGGCGAGGACGTCACGTTGCTCAGCCCCACCACCCCCGCGTCGGCTCCCGGCGCCACCAGGATCCCCGCCAGGAACCCCGGCATCGACCCGCTGTGACCGATCACCCGGCGCCCCTCCGCCCGCCACAACTGCAGGCCCAGCCCATAGCCGGAGACCCACTCGTCCCCATCGGACACCCCCACCGGCTCGGCCATCTCCAGCACCGTGTCCGCGCTCAGCACACCCCCGGTGTCACCCGACAGGAACGACGCGAACCGCGCCAGGTCGGCCACCGTCGACCACAGCTGACCCGCCGGCCCCATCGCCCCGGTGTCCTGCACCGCCTCGGGCATCACCACGTCCATCCACGGATGCACCGCCAGGCCCGTGGCCGCCCGCCCCTCCGGCAGCGCCGTCGTGCGCTTCATGCCCAGCGGCTCCAGCACCTCCCGCGCCAGCACCCGCGTCCACTCCTCACCCCGCACCCGCGACACCAGCTCGCCCAGCAACGCGAAACCCGGGTTGGAGTAGTGGAAGCCCTTACCCGGCCACGACACCGCGACCCCGTCGCCCATCAACCGCACCAGCTCGGCGGAATCCACCCCCGGCGAACGCTCCCACCACGAACCCGGCAGCTCCGCCGGCAGGCCACCCGAATGCGACAGCAGCTGCCCCACCGTCCGGTCGCCCACCGCGGTCCCCGGCACGAACGCCTCCAGCCGGTCCGACAGGTCCAGCAGGCCCTCGTCCCGCAACCGCATCACCGCCACGGCCACCAGCGACTTGGTCAGCGAGCCGATCCGGTACTGGGTGTCGACGTCCGGCGCCGCCCCCTCCACCCGGCCCCTGCCCGCAGACCACACCAGCTCACCCGAGCGCACCACACCGGCCACGATCGACGGGATGCGGCCCTTCGACTGGGCCAGCGCCAGGCGATGCGACAGCTTGCGGGCGGTGGAATCGAGGACACCGTTCTGCGACATGCGGCACACCCTACCCCGGCTCCCGGCGCACCAGACGGCCCACGAACCCGTAGGTCGGATTGGCCCGGGCGGCCTCCCGCAGCTCCCGCGCGGTGGCCTTGATGTACCCCTGCGAGGCCGCCAGGCTCCGGTGCCCCAGCAGCTCCATGATCTCGGTCGCCGAGGCCCCCGACTGCCCCAGGCGCGTGGCGAAGGTGTGCCGCAGCGCGTGCACCAGCGCACCCCGCTCCACCCGGTCGTCGATACCGGCGCACCGGTAGGACTCCCGCACCAGGTACTGCAACTGGTTGCGCGACAGCGCCTCACCGGTGTGGCTCACCCACAGCGGCGAGCGCCGGGGGAGCGGATCACGCTCGCCCGGCAGCCGCCCGCGCCGGGTGTCCAGGTACTCGCCCAGCACCAGCTCCAGCGGGACGTCGACGGGCACCACCCGGTCGGCGTCGCCCTTGCCGCCGCGCACCACCAGGCGCTGCTCACCGGTGGCCCCGGCCAGATCACCGTAGGACAGGGCCAGCAGCTCGGCGGTGCGCAGGCCGGTCAGCAGCAGCGTGGCCACCACCGCCAGATCGCGCTCGGGCCAGGGATTGCGGGCCTTGCGGGCCCCGGCGGCGATCGCCGCGAGGAGCCGCTCGGCGGCGTCCTCACCCCGCAGGGGCTTGGGAGAGCGGTCGGGCACCTTCGGGCGCGCCACACCCGACATCGGGTTGCCGTCGACGATGCCGTCGCCGACGCAGAAGGCGAAGAAGGTGTTCCACGTCGACCAGGCGCGGGCGATGGAGGACTTGGCGCGCGTGGCGGCGTACTCGGCGAAGGCGCGGCGCAGGACCACGGGGGACAGGGCGGCGCAGTCCAGCTCGGCGGGGGAGAGGCCCAGGTCGCGGGCGGCCGCGGCGGAGATGACGGCCAGATCGCGGTGGTAGGCGGCGGTGGTGTGGGGGGAGTCCTTGCGGGGAGCGCGGGAGAGGAAGAACGCGTCGACGGCGGTGGGGTAGCGCATCGGGACCTCCGGGTGGGGGAGAGGTGGGGGTCTCCCCTGGTTTTCATGTTCTGCGATACGTGGTCGTTTGGGTGATTTTTCCATATAAGTGTAGTTATGCGGAATTTGCAAGGGTTTTCGGGAGGTGGGGTGGACGCTACGGCGGAGGTGCGACAGGACGGTCCCGGCCGGGCCGGGGGTACGGGGACCGGCCAGGGGAGGTGAGTGCCCGTGCGGTGACACCGGGGGTGTGGAAGCGCGATCTCCGGGGCGCGGGACGTGGCGAGCGACCGGCTCGGGCCGGACACGCCGCCGCTCGGGTCGCGAGCGCGCCGGGCGATCGTCCACGGTGGCCCGCGGACCGTCCGCGCGGGATTTATGTCAAGCACGATGTGCGGGGCCGGTAGTCCGGGGTACCGGCCCGCACGCCGTGCCCGTGCCTTATGTCGGGTGCGAACGCCGGCGAGGGCGTACAGGCCGGCCAGAACGCGTAACGCCTTCGCCCAAGGTCGATGCCAAGGCGTCCTGGAGATCCCCGGGCCCGTGCGCTCGCCATGGCGAGCGCACGCCGGGCGACGTCGTGCCGGTGGGCGTCGGAGGTGTCCTGTGTGCACGGTCTTCGAGGCTGTCGGGGCCTCTTCCGGCCCCTCTCGGCCCCGCTCAATTTGCGCTTGATAATCAACATTATGTAGTTCTGTAAAGTTGGGCCCCCTTCCCCGGGGTAGCGCGGGTGCGATAGCTTGCAATGGACCGCGACCCCGCCCCGGGAGGTGAGACCCATGAACGCAGTACGTGGGTGCTCCCCCTTGCCGGTCACGGTCGGGCGATCGACGTAGGTGTCGCCGGGAGCCGCCTGGATGTGAAGGCCCTCCCGAAAGGCAACACCGATGAACTCTCCACAGGTCACCACCGGCCCGTCGGTCTACGACGCCGATGTGATCATCGCCGGGTGCGGTCCGGCCGGCGCGATGCTGGCCGCCGAGCTGCGCCTGCACGAGGTGTCCGTCCTGGTCCTGGACAAGGACACCGAGCCGGTCTCCTTCGCCCGCATCGTCGCCCTGCACGTGCGCAGCATCGAGCTGCTGGCGATGCGCGGGCTGCTGGACGCCGTCGCCGGGCACGGGCGGCGCCGCCCGGCGGGCGGTTTCTTCGCCGCGATCGACAAGCCCGCGCCGGAACTCGACTCCGACTACGCCTATCTGCTGGGTGTCCCCCAGCCGGTGATCGTCGATCTCCTCGAACGCCACGCGGTGGAGCTGGGCGCGACCGTCCGGCGCGGCCACGCCGTCGAGGCGTTCGAGCAGGACGGCGAAGGCGTCACCGTCACGCTGGACGACGCCACGCGCCTGCGCTCGCGTTATCTCGTCGGCTGCGATGGCGCGCGCAGTACGGTCCGCAAGCTTCTGGGCGTCGGCTTCCCCGGGGAGCCCTCGCGCAATGACACCCTGATGGGCGAGATGGAAGTGGGTGTCCCGCAGGAGGAGATCGCGGCGGCGATGGCCGCGTTCGGCCGGAGTGACCGGCGCTTCTGGGTCAGGCCGGTGGGTGTGGGCGTCTACAGTGTCGTGGTCCCGGCCGAGACGGTCGGCGGTGAGCCGCCGGTGCTGGAGGATTTCCGGCGGCGGCTGCGGGAGATCACCGGAACCGATTTCGGTGTGCACTCCCCCAGGTGGCTGTCGCGTTTCGGGGACGCCACCCGGCTGGCCGGGCGTTACCGGGTCGATCGGGTGCTGCTGGCCGGGGACGCGGCGCACATCCATCCGCCGATCGGCGGGCAGGGGCTCAATCTGGGGGTGCAGGACGCGGTCAACCTCGGGTGGAAGCTGGCGGGGCGGGTGCGCGGCTGGGCGCCGGAGGCGCTGCTGGACTCCTATGAGGACGAGCGCCGTCCGGTGGCCGGGGAGGTGCTGGACAACACGCGTGCGCAGGCGGAGTTGATGTCGCCGGGGGCGGGTGCGCGGGCGTTGCGGGGGCTGCTGGGTGAGTTGATGGACTTCGAGGTGGTCAACCGGTACCTGATCGAGAAGATCACCGCGATCGGCGTGCGGTACGACTTCGGGGAGGGCCCGGATCTGGTGGGGCGGCGGATGCGCGATGTCGCGGTGAGGGGCGGTCGTTTGTACGACGTGATGCGCGGGGGTCGTGGGCTGCTGCTGGATCGTTCGGAGCGGTTGAGTGTGGGGGGCTGGGCCGATCGGGTCGATCGGGTGGCCGATGCTTCGGTGGCGGTGGACGTGGCGGGGGTTCTGCTGCGTCCCGATGGTCATGTCGCGTGGGCCGGTGATGATCAGCGGGGTCTGGAGGCGGGGCTGGCGCGCTGGTTCGGTGAGCCGAGGGGCTGAGCCGGTTCCCCGGGCGGCCGCACCCGGTCGCCCGGGGTTCTTTCCGGACTGGCGACTGTACCGTCTGGACGGTACAGTGATGCTCATGTCCGAGACACGTGAGCGGTTGCTGGACGCCGCCACCCGCGTCCTTCTGGTCGAAGGCGCGGGGGCTCTCACCCTCGACGCGGTGGCGCGGGAGGCGGGGGTCAGCAAGGGCGGCCTTCTCTATCACTTCTCCAGTAAGCAGGCCCTGGTGGGCGGGATGGTCGAGCGCCTGGTGGGGCGTTTCGACCGGGCGCTGCGAGGTGCCGGGGACTCCCCCGGCGCGGCGACGCGCACCTACATCGAGGCCACGATCTCCCCGGAGGCCGAGGGCGCCGGGAGCGAGGCCGACAAGGTGACCGCGGCGCTGTTCGCCGCCGCGCTGGTCGATCCCGAGGCGCTGGCGCCGTTGCGGGAGGTCTACCGGCGGTGGCAGGAGCGGCTGGTGCGCGACGGGATCGATCCGGTGGAGGCGACGCTGGCGCGGATGGCGGTGGACGGGTGGTGGCTGGCGCGGCTGGTGGACCTGGCGCCGCCGGACCCCGAGCTGCACCGGGCGCTGCGGGCGCGGCTGCTGCGGATCGGGGAGGTCTGATGCCCTGGGTGCTGCTGGCGGTGGCGGTGGTCGGCGAGGTGGCGGCGACGTTGTCGCTGCGGGCCCTGGCCGGCGGGTTCCGCCCGATGCTCCTCGCGGCGGTCCTGGTGGGTTACGGGGTGTCGTTCACCCTGATCGGGATCGCGTTGCGGAGCCTGAACGTGGGCGTGGTGTACGCGATCTGGTCGGGGGTCGGCACCGCGGGGGTCGCGGTGGCGGCCTGGTGGCTGTTCTCCGAGCGGCTGAACTGGACCGCGGCGGCGGGCATGGCGCTGATCGTGGCGGGCGTGGTCGTGCTGGTGTCCTCGGGGGCGGCCGGGCATGGGTGAGCGCTGGGTGAAGCGGCTGATGCTGGGCACCGACGTGGGCCTGCTGGCCTACTGGACGGCCTCGGCGCTGGGGGTGTTCACCGCCTACCGCGACGGGGTCATGGCCGACTGGAACTGGTCGTTTCTGGGGCTGGACCTGATGGTCAGCGCCACGGGCCTGACGGCGCTGTGGCTGGCCCGGCGGGGAAATCCGGCCGGGCGGTCGCTGATGCTGGTCTCGCTGGCGCTGACGCACGCCGCCGGGCTGTCGGCGCTGAACTTCTGGGCGCTGCGCGGGGACTACTCCCCCGGCTGGTGGGCGCCGAACCTGTGGCTGGCGCTGTTCCCGGTGTTCGGGGTGTGGGTGCTGTTCAGCCGAACTGGAAGGAGCGCTTGGCCAGCCCGTACCAGTAGCCGTCGATGACGGCGTGGCCCGCGGCGTCGTCCTCCTCGGCGGCGCCGAGGGCCACGAACAGCGGGGCGTAGTGCTCGGTGCGGGGGTGGGCGATGTGCGCGGCGGGGGCCTTGCGCTGGAAGTCCAGGAGGGCGTCGACGTCGCGTGCGGTGACGGCCTCCTGGGTCCAGTGGTCGAACTCCCTGGACCAGGCGGGGGCCTCGTCGGTGCCCAGGCCCGGGTCGATGCCGCGCAGGTTGTGGGTGGTGAAGCCGGAGCCGACGATGAGGACGCCCTGGTCGCGCAGTGGGGCCAGGGTCTTGCCGACGCCGTAGAGCTCGGCGGGGTCGAGGGTGGGCATCGACATCTGCAGGACGGGGATGTCGGCCTCGGGGAACATCTCCTTGAGGGGGACGTAGGCGCCGTGGTCGAGGCCGCGGCCGGGATCGTGGTGGACGCCGGGGAGGAGCCTGGCCACGTCGGCGGCCAGGCCGGGTGCCCCGGGCGCGGGGTAGGTGACGTCGTAGTAGTGCTGCGGGAAGCCCCAGAAGTCGTAGACGAGCGGGACGGTCCGGGTGGCGCCGATGGTGAGGGGGTCGTTCTCCCAGTGCGCCGAGACCACCAGGATCGCCTCGGGCCGCTCCAGGCCGGCCGACCACGCGGCGAGCTGGCGGGTCCACAGGGCGTCGTCGGCCAGGGGTGGCGCGCCGTGGGAGAGGTAGATGGCGGGGGTGCGGGTCATGGCGGGCTCCTAGCTTGAGGTTTCAACCATATCCCCGGTTGCTTGAGAGTTCAAGTGTTCCTAGGCTGGTGACATGACGACGCGGTGGCTGGACGAGGACGAGCAGCGCTCCTGGCGGGCGTTCATGTGGGGTTCGCGGCTGCTGATGGAGGCCCTCGACCGGCAGTTGCAGCGCGACGAGGGCCTCCCCCACGCCTATTACATGATCCTCTCGGCGCTGTCGGAGGCACCGGGGCGCACACTGACGATGAGCGAGCTCGCCCAGACCGTGCGCGGCTCGGCTTCGCGGCTGTCGCACGCGGTGGCCCGGCTGGAGGAGGCGGGCCTGGTGCGCCGGGAGCGGCACCGCAGCGACAAGCGCACCACGATGGCGATGCTGACCGAGGAGGGCGTGGCCAAGGTGGTGGCCGCCGCGCCCGGGCACGTCGAGGCGGTGCGGAACCTGCTGTTCGACCGGCTCACCCCCGAGCAGGGCGAGCAGCTGGGGCTGATCTTCCGGACGGTGCTGGGCGGCCTGGACGACCTGGACGCCCCGGCGCGGCGGTGGTCAGGTGAGCGCGTGGCGGCGGTGGGCGGCGATGACCTCGCCGGCGGTGAGCAGGGCCATGAGGGTACCGATGACCACGATCGTCCACGGTAGGCCGATCGCGGGCGCCAGGGCGCAGGCGGCCAGGACGGCCGCGGCGGTGATGAGGGTGGAGACCAGGCGGCGGGTGTCGCAGTTGCCTTCGGCGACGGTGTCGAACAGCGCGCTCATGCCCAGGAAGACCGCGACGGGGACGGCGATGGCCAGGGCCAGGCCCCAGGCGGGGAGTCCGCCCGCATCTTCGGTGGCATGGCCGGTGAGTTGCCCGGCGGCCAGGGCCAGTCCGGCGCCGACGGCGGCCACGGCGGCGAAGATGAAGTAGTGGCCGTAGCCCCATAGGAACTGGCGCCACCAGTCGCGGCCGACGGCGCCGGTGCCCTGGTAGTCGAAGTAGAGCCACCAGATGGCGAAGACGATGAGGAGGCCGCCGGCGGCGAGGACGAGCAGGTCGGCCAGGGGGCCGCCCTTGTCGACGCCGTTGGAGATGGCGATGGTGGCGGCGGTGATGGATTCGCCCAGGACGATGATGGTGAACAGGCCGTAGCGTTCGGCGATGTGGTGGCGGTGGCCGCCCAGGCGGATGTCCCACCCGGAGATGGCGGGGCAGAGTACGTCGAGGGCGAACAGGGCGATGAACAGCGGTATCTGGAGGTCGTGGGGTACCGCGAGGTAGGCGACCCAGCCGAGCTGGACGAGGGTGACGCTGATGATCATGCGGGTGGCCACGGCGCGCATGCGGCCTTGGGCGTGGCCGCGGGCGCGGGCCCATTGCAGGACGTAGGCGATGCGCATGACCACGTAGGAGATGACGCCGACGGTGAAGTCCATGTGGGCCATGGCGGGGATGCCGGCGGCCAGGCCGAGGGATCCGGCGATCTGCAGGAGGGTCAGCAGGCGGTAGGGGACGTCGTCGGTGTCGAAGGCGTTGGCGAACCAGGTGAAGTTCATCCAGGCCCACCAGATGGCGGCGAAGATCATGAGGTAGGTGCCGATGCCCTGCCAGGTGTGCCCTTCGGCGAGCCCGTGTTCGAGTTGCAGGGCGGCCTGGGCGACGGCGACGACGAAGGACAGGTCGAACAGCAGTTCCAGGGGTGTGGCGACGCGGTGTCCCTCGCCGTGGTCGCGCAGGCTCATCTGGATGATCCAGGCGCGTCCGGGGCGGGTGGTGTCGGCCATCGGTGTCCCTTTCGCGTGGTCTGCTGCAAGGTCAGGATAGGGGCGGTGGCGGGGATGCGATTGAATTCGGCGGCATGGACGAGGTTGAGGCGTGTTTCATCTGCGGGCTGGTGTCGAATGATCCGGCCTTCGCGCATCCGGTGGCCTATCGCGACGCGGTGTGCGTGGTGTTCTTGAGCCGGTTCCCGTGGGCGTTCGGGCATGTGCTGGTGGCTCCGGCGATGCACCGGGAGCGGTTGCTGGCGGGGTTTTCGATGAGCGAGTACGCGGCGTTGCAGCGAGTGGTGTACGCGACGGGGCGGGCGCTGGGTGAGTATGTGGACGCGGTGGGGTTGCGGGTGTCGGCGGTGGAGGGTGGTGAGGGGTGCCGTCACGCGCATTGGAACGTGGTGCCGGGTGCGGGGGTGGCGGCCGAGCCGGGTGTGGTGGACGTGGGGGCGTCGCGGGATCTGGCGGCGCGGTTGCGGCCGCGGATCAGCTGGCTGCTGGCCGCCGGTGGGGCGTTTGGAGGGTGACGGTGTCGGGGAAGGCCAGGGCGCGCCAGTAGGCGACGGGGTCGGGCAGGTCCAGGACGGTGGTCAGCCACAGGGTCATGACCATGCCGTGGGTGGCGATGATGAGGTGGCCGGGGTGGGTGGCGTGGCGGTGGACGGCGTCGTCGAAGCGGGTGATGGCCTGGGCGCGTGTCTCCCAGCCGGGGTGGTCGGTGCCGGATAGGTAGGCCGCGGCCTGGGCGCGGTGTTGTTCGCCGGTGAGGGTGGGGTCGTGGGGGCGCAGGATCTCGCCGAAGGCGGGGTCGATGTGGACGGTGGCGTGCGGGCGGGTGGCGTGGATGGTCTGGGCGGCCTTGGGTTCGGCGCTGGCGGTGTGGTGGCAGGGGCCGGGTGGCAGGCGCAGGCCCGCGGCGGCGTGGCGGCCCTGTTCGGACAGTCCCCAGGTGTGGGCGGGCACGGAGGGGTCCACGACGGGCATCGCGTGGCGCACGAGGGTGATCGGCATTCCCGGAAGGCTAGTGGACGTGTGTCACAGGCGCGCCTTATTGCAAGGATTCTGCAATAGCCATAGGGTTGCGATGTTCTCCGAATCCCTGTGGAAAGAAGGAACGCCATGGGCGTCTACACGCTTCCCGATCTCGCCTACGACTACGCCGCGCTGGAGCCGGCGATGTCCGGGGAGATCCTGGAACTGCACCACGCCAAGCACCACGCCGCCTACGTCAAGGGCGCCAACGACACCCTGGAGCAGATCGCGGAGTCGCGCGACAAGGGCGACTACTCCGCCATCGTCGGCCAGGAGAAGACCCTCGCCTTCCACGTCTCCGGGCACGTCCTGCACTCGCTGTTCTGGAAGAACCTCTCCCCCGAGGGCGGCGAGCGCCCCGAGGGTGAGCTGGGTGAGGCGATCGATGAGTTCTTCGGTTCCTTCGAGGCGTTCCGGGCGCATCTGACGGCGGCGACCACGGCGGTGCAGGGTTCGGGCTGGGGTGTGCTGGCCTGGGAGCCGCTGGGTCGGCGGCTGATCGTGGAGCAGGTTTATGACCATCACGGGAACGTGGGTACCGGTTCGGTGCCGTTGCTGGTGTTCGACGCGTGGGAGCACGCCTACTACCTGCAGTACCGCAATGTGCGTCCCGATTATGTGACCAAGTTGTGGGATCTGGTGAACTGGGGTGACGTGCAGTCGCGGTATGCGGCGGCGAAGGTGGGTCTGGTTCTGCCGTAGGGCCCGGGCTAGGGTGCCGGGGTGACGAGAATGGTCGTGGTCTCGGGTGTCCCGGGTTCGGGTAAGTCGACTTTGGCGGCGCGGCTGGCGCAGGACGCCGGTTTGGTGTTGCTGGCCAAGGACGAGGTGAAGGAGGTCATCGCCGACGTGGTCGGGGTGGCCTCCTTGGAGGATTCGCGCAGGGTGGGTTTGGCCTCGGTGCGGGTGCAGTACGCGGTGGCGGCGCGGTTGGCGGCGGCGGGTGCGGGTTTCGTGCTGGAGCAGGCGTTTCAGGCGCGGTTCGCCGGTGCGCTGGCGCCGTTGGTGGCGGTCACCGATGCGGTGGTGGTGCATTGTGCGGTGCCGGTGGAGGTGGCCGGTGCGCGGTATGCGGCCAGGGTGCGGCATGGGGCGCATGTGGATGCGATGCGTGTGGGTGGGATCGATTGGGACGCCTACGCGATGATGGATCTGGGTGTGCCGTCGATGGTGGTCGACAGTAGTGACGGGTACGACCCTGGTTATGCGGAGGTTCTGGCGTTCGCGCGGGGGTGATTACCCTTGGGGGATGCGTACTCTTCGGCTGGCCGATGAACTTCTGCTGATCGCCTATGACGATGACACCGGGCGTAATCGTGCGACGGGCCTGGAGTTGGGGCTGGCCGGTTCGCTGTTGCTGGAGCTGGCGTTGAGTGAGCGGTTGCGGGTTGATGGGCGCAAGAAGGTCCATGTGGTGAGTGCGGCCTCCATTGGGGATGAGTTCGCCGATGAGGCGCTGGCGCGGGTGGGTGCCGACAAGCCGCGTACGGCTCGTTCGTGGGTCAACACGTTCTCCCGGAAGTTGCTGCCGCGGGTGCGGGAGCGGCTGGTGGGTGAGGGTGTGTTGCGCGAGGAGGTCCACAAGGTCTTCGGGTTGTTCCCGTACCGGTATTACCCTCTCGCCGATGGGCGTGGTGAGGGTGAGGCGCGGGCGCGGCTGGAGCGGGCGGCGGGCAATGGTGTGGCCGGGGACGCGCGGACGGCGGCTTTGGCGGGGCTGATTCGGGCCACGAGCCTGGAGAGGCGTGCGCTGCCGGGGTTGTCGTCGTGGGAGGCGCGGCGGGTGGTCAAGGGCCTGGCGGAGGCGGGGTGGGCCGGTGAGGCCACCAGGGAGGCGATCGCGGCCACGCAGATGGCGGTGATCGCGGCGGTGACGGCGTCGGTGGCGGCCAGTACCGCGGCCACCAGCGGGGGTTAGCGGCCGTCGCGGGGGCCGAAGACGGCCAGGGCGTCGAAGTCGCTGTAGGCGCCGCGCAGGTATTCCTCGGCGAAGCGTGTCGCGCCGGGGAAGGGTGAGGTGGCGACCTGGGCGCAGACGGTGTCGGCGTCCAGGGGTGTGCGGCGCAGTTGGATCCCGGGTCCCAGGAGTGCCCAGTAGGCGCCGGGTGGGCCGTAGGGCATGCCGACGGAGCCGGGGTTGACGATCATGCGGTTGCCGGCCAGGCGTGCGAAGGGCATGTGGGTGTTGCCGATGACCATGGTGGACACCGTGGCGGGCAGTTGCCGCTGGATCTGGGTCCACAGGTCTGGGCGGGAGTCGACGACGATGACCTCGTCGTCGCGGCGTGGGGTGGCGTGGCAGAAGTAGACCTCGCCGAGCCCGTCGACGGTCAGGGTCAGGTCGTGTGGCCAGGAGGCCATCCAGGCGCGGTGTTCGGCGCTGATGACCGAGGCGGCCCAGGGGGTGACCTCGTCGGGGTATGCGGCGGTGGTGCCCGGGTGCCAGTCGGCCATTTCGCGGTCGGCGTTGCCGGACACGTACCGTACGCGGTCGCCGAGTGCGGCCAGGCGGTCCAGGACCTGGGTGGGCTGGGGGCCGGCGGCCACGTCGCCGCAGCAGACGATCACCTCGGCCGTGGCGACCTCGGGCTGGGACAGGACCGCCTCCAGGGCGGGTGCGACGCCGTGGACGTCGGATATCACCGCGATGCTCATGCCGTATGAGCCTGGCGGGGATGGGTGCGGTGGGGCCAGGGTCTTCGCCGAGGGCGAACAGGTGACGGTGTGCTCACCTGCGCCAGGAGGCCAGGGTGTAGACCGGGTCGGTGCGGGGCACGTCGGGTCCGGGCAGGGCGGCCAGGTCGGCGAGTGCGGCGTCGAGGTCGGTCTGGGTGAGGTGGGGTAGCCAGGTGAGGTGGCGGCCGTCGGCCAGGTCGTAGGCGAGGTTGTTGGGGGTGCGTCCCTGGCCGTGGCCGGTGAAGGTGGTGGTGGCCTGGGGGGTGAGGCCGCGGGTGGCGGTGACCTGGGCGAGGCGTTCGGGGTCGTCGGAGGGGATGTGGGGGGCGCCGCCTTGCTGGTGGACGCGGTGGAGGATGGCGTCGGTGTCGTCGCCGCCCTGGTGGGCGTTGTTCTTGCCGATGGTGGCGGCCAGGATCCCGCCGGGGGCCAGGACGCGGGCGGCTTCGGTGATGACGGCGTCGGTGAGGTGGGGTGGGAGCAGGTGCAGTAGCCAGATGCAGGTGACGGCGTGCAGGGAGGCGTCGGCGAAGGGCAGGCGGGTGGCGTCGGCGCGCACGGCGCGTCCGGGGAGTCGCCGCGCGGCCAGGGTGAGCATGCCGGTGGAGGCGTCGGCGACGATGACGGTGCGGGTGGGGGTGGCCAGGTGCCGGGAGACGATGCCGGTGCCGCCGCCGATGTCGGCGATGACGCCGGTGGCGGGCAGGAGGGCGTCGAGGGCGGTGGCGGCGGCCAGGGCGCGGGCTTCGCCGCCGCGGGTGGCGTCGTAGCGTCCGGCTTCGGTGTCGTAGTCCAGCACGCCGACCATTGTGCACGCCGATTGGTGTGGCACGCCGCCCCG
Organism: Actinorhabdospora filicis; assembly: GCF_030269765.1. Lineage (GTDB taxonomy): Bacteria > Actinomycetota > Actinomycetes > Mycobacteriales > Micromonosporaceae > Actinorhabdospora > Actinorhabdospora filicis. The sequence continues at coordinate 1,065,486 of NZ_BSTX01000002.1, forward strand.
TGCGTGTCTAAGGTCGGTGATCATGAGCGACTTGGTGTACCCGCCGTTGCTGCGGCCCGGTGACAGGGTGGCGGTGGTGTCGGCCGGTGCGGGCCTGCCCGGGATTCTGCCGTTGCCCTTCGAGCTGGGTTTGGAGCGGATGCGGGCGTGGGGGCTGGAGCCGGTGGAGTACCCCTCGACCAGGCGGATGGGGTCCACGCCCAGGGAGCGGGCCGATGACCTGCACGCCGCCTTCGGTGACGATTCGATCGCGGCGGTGGTGGCCAGTATCGGCGGCGATGATCAGGTGCGGGTGATCGGGCACCTGGATCCGGTGGTGTTCGCCGCCAATCCCAAGCGGTTCTTCGGCTACAGCGACAACACCAACCTGCTGAACTTCCTGCACCGCTGCGGTGTGGTGGGCTTCCACGGCGGATCGGTGATGGTGGAGTTCGGGCGGCCGGTGGCGATGAATCCGCTATCGGCGGCCTCGCTGCGCGCGGCGATGTTCACCGGCGGGCCCTTCCGGCTTCAGGATCCGGGGGTCTTCGGTGACGAGGGCCGCGACTGGGCCGACGCGGGCACCTTCAGCGCCGAGCCGCTGATGCGGGCTTCGGCGCCGTGGACGTGGCACGGCCCGGAGGTGGCGGTGGAGGGACCGGCGTGGGGCGGCTGCCTGGAGGTCCTGGACTGGATCATGGCCGCCGACCGGGTCGCGCCGGTGGAGTCCTTCCCGCAGGGCGGGGTGCTGTTCCTGGAGACCAGCGAGGAGATGCCCGGCGCCGGGCAGGTCCACCGGATGCTGCGCAACATGGGCGAGCGCGGTCTGCTGGCCCGTTTCGGGGCGGTGGTGCTGGGCCGGGCCAAGTCGTGGTCGTTCGACCGGCGGCTGCCGGTGGGCGAGCGAGAAGAGTTCTGGGCTGGTCAGGTGGCGGCGGTGCTGGCCACACTTGCGGAGTACCGCCCGGGTGTTCCGGTGGTGTGCGGGGTCCATATCGGGCACACCGATCCGCAGCAGGTGCTGCCCTATGGTGGGCGGGTGCGTGTCGATGGTGTGGAGCGGGCGGTGACGGTGTGGTACTGACCGGTGGGTTCGCACCGGTGAGCGACCGGGTGTGGGTGTGGCGGTATCCGGTGCTGGATGTGAATCTGTCGCTGGTGGTGGGTGATGCCGGTGCGTTGCTGGTGGACACCTTGTCGGGGCCTTCGCAGGCGCGTGAGCTGGCCGATGGGGTGCGTGCGGTGACGTCGCTGCCGGTGCGGGTGGTCAACACCCACGCGCATTTCGATCACTGCTTCGGTAACGGGGTGATCGCCGAGGTGCTGGGGGTGGAGGAGTTCTGGGCGGGGCCGGGGGTGGCGCAGCGGCTGTCGGGTGACACCACGGAGCTGCGGGAGCGGATCGTGGCCTCCTATGGGCATCTGGACGCGGTGATGGCCGCCGAGCTGCCCGCTCTGGTGCCGCTGCCGCCGAACCGTTTGGTGGAGGGGGTGGTGGAGCTGGATCTGGGTGGTGTGGTGGCCAGGGTGTGGCCGGTGGGGCACGCCCACTCCCCCGGTGACGTGGTCGTGGCCTGTGAGGGCGTGGTGATATGCGGCGACATCGTGGAGGAGGGCGCGCCGCCGCAGACCGGTGACGCCGATGTGCGCGGCTGGGTGGCCGCGCTGGGCAGGTTGCTGCCGGAGATGACCGGCCCGGTGGTTCCCGGGCACGGCGCGGTCGTGGACGCGGCGTTCGTCGCCGCGCAGATGAGGGATCTGGAGGCGCTGGCGTGAGGTTTTCCGAGATGCCGCGGATCGGGCTGGGGACCTCCCAGCTGCACGGCGATGAGCTGGCCAGGGTGCTGGCGGCGGGTTTCGAGGCGGGGTACCGGTGGGTGGACACCGCCGCGCGTTACGGCAACGAGGCCGGGGTGGGGGCGGCGGTGCGCGCCTCGGGGCTGCCGCGTGAGGACGTGTGGGTGACCACGAAGGTGTGGAACGACCATCACGGGTACGAGGCGGTCCTGGCCGATTTCGGGACCTCGATGAGGGAGCTGGGCCTGGAGCGGGTGGACCTGTACCTGATCCACTGGCCGGTGGCCTCGCGTGACCTGTACGCCGAGTCGTGGCGGGCGCTGCTGCGGTTGCGGGAGGAGGGGCTGGTGGACCACATCGGGGTGTCGAACTTCCAGATCCCGCATCTGGAGCGGCTGTTCGCCGAGACGGGGGTGTATCCGCTGGTCAACCAGGTCGAGGCGCACCCGTTTCTGGGGCAGGTGCCGTTGCGGGCCTTCCACGCCGCCCACGGCATCCAGACGCAGGCGTGGAGCGCGCTGAACAAAGGACGCGGCCTGGACGACCCGGTGATCACCGGTATCGCCGGGGAGATCGGGGCGAGCCCGGCGCAGGTGGTGCTGGCGTGGCATCTGGCGCGCGGGACGCGCCCGATCACCAAATCGGGCAAGCCCGAGCGGCTGGCGGCGGGCATCGCCGCCCTCGACCTGCGCCTGTCGGATGCGCAGGTGGCCGCCATCGACGCCCTGGACCGGGGCGAACGCGGCGGACCCGACCCCGACACGATGGAACTCATGGAAGCATCACGGTGACACCGACAGGAGGCGAGACGATCGTGGAGACCACCGTCGCTTTGAACAACGGCGTGGCGATGCCCCGGCTGGGTCTGGGCGTGTGGCAGGCCAGTGACGACGAGGCGCGCTCGGCGGTGGCCGCGGCGCTGGAGGCGGGTTACCGCAGCGTCGACACCGCCGCCGTCTACCGCAACGAGACGGGTGTGGGGCGCGCGATCGCGGCCTCGGGCGTGCCGCGCGGGGACATTTTCCTGACCACGAAGCTGTGGAACTCCGACCAGGCGTCGGTGGAGCGGGCCTTTGAGGAGTCCCTGGAGAAGCTGGGCACCGACTACGTCGACCTGTACCTGATCCACTGGCCGGTCCCGGCCAAGGACCTGTACGTGGACGCTTGGAAGGGCCTGGAGCGCATCGCCGCCGACGGGCGCGCCCGCGCCATCGGGGTCTCCAACTTCCACATCCCGCACCTGGAGCGCCTGGCCGCCGAGACCGGCACGGTCCCGGCGCTCAACCAGATCGAGCTGCACCCCGACTTCAACCAGGCCGAGCTGCGCCAGTACCACGCCGCCCACGGCATCGCCACCGAGTCGTGGAGCCCGCTGGGGCAGGGCGGCGCGCTGCTGCAGGACCCGGTCCTGGACGGCATCGCCTCGGCGCACGGCAAGACCGTGGCGCAGGTGGTGATCCGCTGGCACCTGCAGATCGGGGCGGTGGTGATCCCGAAGTCGGTGACGCCCTCGCGGATCGTGGAGAACTTCGGCGTGTTCGACTTCGCCCTCTCCGAGGCCGAGGTCGCCGCCATCACCGGCCTGGAGGCCGGGCACCGCATGGGCCCCGACCCCGACACCTTCGGATAGGGACGCCAAGAGAATTTCATGGCCCGGCCGGTGTCGATACCGGCCGGGCCTGCGCGTCACCACCATGACACCCCGCATCGGGAAGGGACGCGAAGCCGTGAAGTACCTGCTGATGATCTACGCCGCCGACCAGACCTGGGCCGAGGCCGATGAGGCCACCCGCGAGCAGGCCTATGCCGCCCATGAGGCCTTCGGGCGGATGCTCGCCGAACGCGGCGCCATGATCGGCGGTGAGGAGCTGGCCCCGGCCGCCTCGGCCACCACCGTGCGCGCCACCCCCGGCGGGTTCGTCCTGACCGACGGGCCCTACGCCGAGACCGCCGAGCAGCTGGGCGGGTACTACCTGGTGGAGGCCGCGGGCCTGGACGAGGCTCTGGACTACGCCAAGGCGCTCCCGGCCCACATCGTGGAAGTCCGGCCGATCGCGGGGTGAACGTCGAGGACGCCTACCGCGAGCACTGGACGAGGCTGCTGGCCTCGCTGGCCGCCGAGTTCGGTCTCGACACCGCCGAGGAGGCCCTGGGTGAGGCCTATGCGCGGGCGTGCGAGCACTGGCCGGAGCAGCCGCCGGGCAATCCGGCCGGGTGGCTGCGGACGGTGGCCAGGCGCGCGGCCCTGGACCGGTTGCGCCGGGCCGGGGTCGCCGCCCGCAAGCTGCCGCTACTGGCCGAAGGCGAGCCGCAGGCGGGGCCGGTGGGCATCGCCGATGACCGGCTGCGGCTGATGTTCACCTGCTGCCATCCGGCGCTGGCGCTGCCGGTGCGCATCGGGCTGACCCTGCGCTATGTCACCGGGCTGCCCACGCGCACGGTGGCGCGGCTGTTCCTGGTGGGCGAGGCGACCATGGCGCAGCGCCTGACCCGCGCCCGCCGCAAGATCACCGAGGCCGGTATCGGCTACCGCGTCCCGGAAGGCCCGCAGCTGCCCGAGCGGCTGGCCGGCGTCCTGCACGTGGTGTACCTGGTCTTCACCGAGGGGTACCGGCCCGGTGGCGACACCGCGCTGGCCACCGAGGGCGTGCGCCTGGCGCGGCTGGTGCGCGAGCTCATGCCGGGCGAACCGGAGACGGCGGCGCTGCTGGCGCTGGTGATGCTGCAGCACGCCCGCCGTGACGCCCGCCGTGACGCCCGCCGCGCCGGTGGCGGCGAGGTGCTGCTGCCCGACCAGGACCGCACCCGCTGGCATACCGGTGAGATCGAGGAGGCGCTGGGGCTGCTGGAGCGGGCCGGGATGGGCCGCTACGCCCTGGAGGCGCGCATCGCCGCCGCCCACGCCACCGCCGCCAGGGCCCACGACACCGACTGGGACCTGATCGCCGCGCTTTACGCGCGCCTGGAGGAGATCACCGGCTCGGCGATGGTGCGCCTCAACCGGGCGGTGGCCGTGGCCGAGGCGAGCGGCCCGGCGGCGGGCCTGGGCCTGCTGGAGGGCCTGGAGCTGCCCGGGCAGGCGATGCTTCCGGCGGTGCGCGCCGAGCTCACCGCCCGCCTGGGCGAGCTCGCCGCCGCCGACGTCCTCTACGCCGCGGCGCTGGAGCTGTCGGGTGAGGAGCACCAGCGGGCGTGGCTGCTGACGCGCCGCGCGCTCAACGCCGCGCGTAGGTCAGCAGGTGGGAGCTGACGCCCAGCAGCGTCGGCTCGCGTTCCATGGCCCTGAGCCCGGCCATCATCCGCTCCCGCGCCACCGGGTCGTCCAGGATGGCGCCCAGGTCCCCCACCAGCCACGCGCCGCCTTCGACGGCCACGGTCGCCGGCGCGGCCAGGCCCGCGTGGGTGAACTCGGCGTCGGCCTCGCCGGGCAGGTGGGTGTAGGCGGTGGTGAAGTTGGGCGAGCCGAAGCGGTGGGGGTCGATGACGCCGGTCTGGGCGACCAGGCGCAGCACGGCGTCCTCGGTGTCGTCGCCGAAACTGGCGCGGCGGGCGGCGTCCAGCCAGGCGGCGTAACGCGAGATGGTCGCCGCGGCGATCAGCCCGCCGGGGCGCGTGACGCGGGCGGCCTCGCGGATGGCGGTGACGCGGTCCTGGTGCGACATCAGGTGGTAGAGCGGCCCGAACAGCAGCACCGCGTCGGCCGAGCCGAGCGGGGCCTCCAGGCGGCGGGCGTCACCGAGGACGGCGGTGACACCCGGCAGCCGCGCGGCGGCGGCCACGTGCGAGGGGACGGGGTCGATGACGGTGACGTCGTGGCCGTCTTCGGCCAGCCACCGCGCGTGGACGCCCATGCCGCCCCCGACGTCCAGGATCCGCTGCGGCCGCCGGCCCAGCAGGCTGGACAGGATCGCCCGGGTGCGCTCGAACTCCAGGCGCCCGTGCGCGCTGCGGGTCAGGCGGTCGGATTCCCCGCCGCGTTCGTAGTAGTCCAGGACATTGCCGTCGATGCTCTCGCTCATGCCCGACATCCTGCTCGGGCCCGTGGCGGGCCCGCGAGGCGTTTTAACCGAACCAGTGCGCGCGGGGCAGCGCGAAGACCTCACCGTCGGCGGCGAAACCGGCCTTGGCCAGCGCCCGGCGGGCGGCCACGTCACCGCCGGGGCGGGCGGTGAACCACGCCGCGCCGGGGTGGGCCACCAGCAGCACCTGGCGGATGTAGGCCCAGATCGCCACCGGGCCCAGCCCCCGCCACGACCACTCGGGGTCGCCGATGAGGCACTCCAGCTCCACGGCCTCGCCGATGAGGGTGTGGCGGGCGTAGCCGCAGGGCACACCGTCGATCAGCAGCACGTGATCGTCGGCGGTGAGGGGACCGGTGTCGGGCAGCGAGCGGTGCTCGCGCCAGGTGGCCAGGTCCTCGCCGCCGCCGGGCGCGGCGAAGGTGATCGCCACCGCCGGGATGGTGTCGGCGACCGGGATCTGGCGGGCCACCACGCTGGGACGGCACAGCCGCCCGGCGCGCTGGGCGCTCACCCACTGGTGGGCGTCGTGCTCGACGTCGTGGAGGATCACCGGGGTGCCTTCGGGGACCTCGGCCATGAACCTCGCCCAGCCCTCCGACAGGTCCACCGGGTGCAGGACCGCGCCGGTGATGCCGGCCTCCTCCTCCAGTTCCCGCAGCGCGGCGGGATAGACCGCCTCCTCGGGCTGGCGGGCACCCGCCGGTGGCGTCCACGCCCAGGCCCCGGCGTAGTCGGGGCCCTTTTGGGCGCGGTGCAGCAGCAGGTACTCGAAGTCGTCCCCGGCCCGGCGGCGGACCACGATCGTGGAGCCGCGCGGGTCGTCGGGGGCGATCGGCAGGCCGTCCCAGGTGGTGTCGAGGGTCGCAGTCACGCGGCCAAGGGTAACCGCGCGACCGCGTTCGCCAAGATCTCAGCCAAAGAACGACTCCTCAGCCCAGAAAGGACAGCCGCATCTGCCGCTCGGGATTGTCGACATTGGTGTCGACGAACACCACCGACTGCCACGTGCCCAGCGCCAGGCGCCCGCCGATGACCGGGAGGGTGGCGTGCGGGGCGATGAAGGCCGGGAGCACGTGGTCGCGCCCGTGCCCCGGGGTGCCGTGGCGGTGGCGCCAGCGGTCGTCGGTGGGCAGCAGCACGTCGATGGCGGCCAGCAGGTCCTCGTCGCTGCCGGCGCCGGTCTCCAGCACGGCGATACCGGCGGTGGCGTGCGGGACGAACACGTTCAGCAGCCCGTCGCGCCCGGGCGCCTCACGCGCCAGGAACCGCTCGCACTCGGAGGTGACGTCGGCGGCGACCGGGATCCGGCCGGTGGACACGCGCACGATGACGGTGGCGAACATGCTCCTCCTAGGTCAGGGCGGAGGCTACCAGCGCCGGGATCGAGGCGTGCTCGACATCGGCCGGGAGCGCGCGGTTGGCGGCGATCCAGGCGGTGCGCTCCACATCGGAGTCGCCGCCGTGCCCGCCGCCGTCGACGTGCCCGTGATCGGTGACCACCAGGAACGTCCAGTCCACCTCGGCGCGGGCGCGCGCGGCGGCCACCACCCGGCCCAGCAGCATGTCGGAGTGCTCGATGGCCTGTGTGTACTCCGCGCCGGTGCCGATGTGGTGGGCGACCTCGTCGGGGTGGCCGAAGTACACGAAGGACACGTGCGGGTCGAGGGCGCTCAAGGTCTCCACGGCGTGGTCGGCGACCTGGGCGTCGGTGACGGGGTCCCCACCGGCGGGCTGCCCGTCGCGGACCGCCGGTGCGAAGGCGATCGCGGGCCGGAAGATCGGGCCGCCGGAGTCGGGCGTCAGCAGCGGCGGCCAGGCCGCCGCGCCATAGGAGCGAAGCCCGGCGTCGGTGGCCCGCCGCAGGAAGCAGGGGTGATCGTCCAGGGCGTGGCCGGACAGGTCGTTGCCCAGGATGGCGTGGGCGTCGGCGTGCACACCGGTGGCGATGGTCGCCCAGCACGGCCCGGAGATGGTGGGGTTGACCTCGCGGATGCGCACCGGGGCCAGCGACCCGGCCGCGGCGATGGCGTCGATGTGGGGCGTGCTGGCCGCCCGGAGGGTGTCGAGGCGGACACCGTCGATGCCGAACACGATGACCCGTGCGTTCATGTGGACTCCTGTGGGTGGTGGGGGTGATACTGCCACGACCACCCGGGATTGGTCCAGACCACTATCCGGTGGTGTCGTCGTGCAGCAGCTCGCGGGCCTCCTCGGCGGCCCGCTCGATGCCCGACGACACCACCGCCAGGAACCGCGCGACCCGCGCCAGCCGCGCCGCCGCGGCACCCTCCCCCAGCGCGCCCGCGCCCTCACGTGCGATGCCGGTCAAGGCCGCGATACTGCGGGCACTGGCCATCATCGCCTGGTACCACACGTCATCGTCGACCACGTAGCGCTCGCGGCGGCCCGGCGCCTTCTCCCGCCGCAGCTGACTCTGCCCCTCCAGCAGCGTCACCGCCTTGGACACCGAGGCCGCGCTGACACCCAGCCGCGCGGCCAGCTCGGCGGCGGTGAACCCGCCGTCCTCGGCCAGCGCCAGGCACGCCAGCACCCGCGAGGTCATCGCCGGCATCCCGGTGCCCATGAAATTGGCCGCGAACATCTCCTCATAGACCCGCACCGCCGCCACGTCACCGCCACCCGCCGGGACCGGCGCCGCGCGCCTGCCGCGATGCGCGCGGCGCTCGGTGGCCAGCTGCGCCAGCTCCGGGCGGTAGCCGCCCGCGCCCCCATTGCGCATCACCTCCCGGGTGATGGTGGAGGTCGGGCGCTCCAGCCGCCGGGCGATCTCGGCGTAGGCCAGCCCCTCACCCAGCCCCTGGGCGATCTGGCGGCGTTCGTGACGGGTGAGCCTGCCTCCGGGCATCACGGCCCCCTTCCCACGGCCCCCACCATAGCCTTCAGTACCGGTCATCGCAACGCTCCACACATCGACATTGCATTGAAAGCAGAACCCATTGCAATACTTTCTGTGCTCTGACCAGCGGTAATGTCAGCTGAACGCAACATGAGGATTGAGTCGCTGGGAAAGGCAACGTAGCGTTTCCGGAGTAGGAAAACACGCGATCGTGAGGAGAAGACGATGGGACAGCGGGGATTCACCGAGGCCGGGCTGCGCCGGGTCCGGCGGGTACTGACCCGGCACGTGGAGTCGGGGAAGATCCCCGGCCTGGTCGCCCTCCTCGGCCGCGGCGACCACACCCACGTCGAGGCCATCGGCACCATGCGCCACGACGGCGGCCCGCCCATGCGCCGCGACACCATCTTCCGGATGGCCTCGGCCTCCAAACCCGTCACCACCGCCGGGGCCATGATCCTGCTCGACGAATGCCGCCTGCGCCTGGACGAACCCGTCGACGCCTGGCTGCCCGAGCTCGCCGCCCGCCGCGTCCTGGCACGCCCCGACGGGCCCCTGGACGACACCGTCCCCGCCGAGCGCCCCATCACCGTCCGCGACCTGCTGACCTCCACCTTCGGCCTCGGCGTCGACTTCGAGCTGATGACGGCCCCCATCCGCGCGGCCACCTTCGCCGCCACCGACTACAGCGTCTACTCCGGCCCCGCACCCGAACCCGGCGAGTGGATGCGCCGCCTGGGTGAGCTGCCCCTGTCCCACCAGCCCGGGCGGCGCTGGCAGTACGACCTGGCCATCGAGGTCCTGGGCGTGCTCATCGCCCGCGTCGCCGGCACCACCCTGGAGGAGTTCCTGCGCGAACGCCTCTTTACGCCCCTGGGCATGAACGACACCGGCTTCCACGTCCCGGCCGAAAAGATCGACCGCCTGCCACCGCTGTACGGACCCGACCCCGCCACCGGCGAATTCCACGTGTGGGACCAGGCGCGAGGCGGCCGCTCCAGCACACCCCCGGCCTTCCAGGGCGCCGGCGGCGGCCTGGTCTCCACCGCCGACGACTACCACGCCTACTTCCGGATGCTGCTGGGCCACGGCCAGCCGATCCTGTCGCGCCCGGCCGTGGAGCTGATGACCACCGACCGGCTGTCACCGCAGATGAGCGCCGCCCGCCAGAACATGTACCGCGGCATCGCCCACATCGCCCAGGGCATGCCGCCCGGCGGGTGGGGCTTCGGGATGGGCGTCCACACCCGCCGCGACGGGTACGTCCCCGCCGGGCAGTTCGGGTGGGACGGCGGCACCGGCACCAGCGCCTACGCCGACCCCGGCAGCGGCCTGGTGGGCGTCCTGCTCACCCAGGTCGGGATGTCCACACCCGACTCCACCCGGGTGATCCAGGACTTCTGGACCACCGCCCACCAGGCACTGGCCTGAGCGCTAGTCCTTCTTCTCCAGCGCCGCCAGGGACGCCTCGGCCGCGCGGCGGGCCACCTCGGCGGTCACCGCGCGCTCCATCAGCACCGACACCTCCGATCGGGCCGAGGCCAGCTGCGCCCGGTGGTCCTCCAGCCGCCCCGCCAGCCCCTCGGCCCGCGCGCTCGCCTCGGCGGCCTCGGCGCGCAAGGCCCGCAGCGCCTGGCCCGACTCGCGTTCCAGCGCGGCCTTCTCCTCCCGCAGCACCGCCAGCTCACGCGCGGCGGCCTCCCGGGACGCGGCCAGTTCGGCGCCGGCCCGCTCGGCCGACTCGGTCGCGGCCGCAGCGCGCGCCACCGCCGCGGTGCGCTCCTCCTCGGCGGCGGCCCGGGCCTGGGCGGCCATGTCCTTCTCCGCACGGGCGACCACCGCCTCCCGCGCGGCGGTCTCCTTGGCGGCCAGGGCCTGAGCGGCGCGGGCCTCGGCCTCCTCGCGGGCGGTCTCGGCGGCGGCCGCGATCGCCCGGTCGGCCGCCGAGCGGTCGGCGGCGGCGGTGGCCTCGGCGTGTGCGTCCGCGGCGCGCCGCTCGGCCTGCGCGGAGCGGGTCTCGGCCGCGTCGCGCTCGCCGGCCAGGCGCTCGGCCTGCGCGGCGGCGGCACCGGCGGCCTCCCGCGCGGCGGCCAGTTCCGCCCGCAGCGCGGTGACCTCCTCGCCGTGGGCGGCCTCGGCGCGGGTGGCGGCGGCCTGGGCGTCGCGCAGCCGCCGCAGCGCGTCCTCGCGATCGGTGCTGGCCGAGGCGACCCGGGCGGCGGCCTCGGCGTTGATCGCCGAGACCTTCGCCTCGACACCGGCCGGACTCATCTCGTCGGCCAGCACCCGCGCCAGCGGTTCCAGGGCCTGCGCCAGGCCCGCCTCCATGCGGTCGTAGAGATCCTCGGCCCGCGCCAGCGCGCCCTCCAGCCCGGGGGAGGCCCGGCGCAGGTCGCGTTCCCGCTTCGCCGCGCCCTGGCAGGTGCCTTCCGGGCAGTACTGGCGTGGCCGCCCGCGCCCGGCCTTCTGGGGGACGATCGCGCCGCAGTGCTTGCACAGGATGTCGGTCTTCACCCCGGCAGCCTAATCGCGCCCCACCCGCCACGCCCGCACCGGCGGCCGCGCCTCGCCGGGACGCCCGGCCAGCCTGAGTTATTTATTGAATATCTGGTTTTGCTAAATCTTAAATAGAAAAGATGGACGGCCCGGTGGGGATGTATAACTCACGGGAATGAAGATTCCCGCAAGTAATCATGGATCGGGACGGGCCCGGGACGCGGGAGGAGAAACTGAGACCCTGCGCTTGGATGTCACTGGGTTTCGTCGTTTCGGTGTCACCAGCGGGGTGGAGCCCGCCGCGTCGCGGTCCCGTTCGGCGAGAGGGGGCTCGCCCTGTTCGCGAGGTCGCGTGGCGGACGCAACCACTGTCGAAGGTGGGTCCCCATAGGGCTGCGGGTGACATTTCGCGGCTCTACGGGGTTCTCAGGGCGTTTTCCCTGTTCAGGGGCCTAGGGTCGTGGCTTTATGGATGTCGCCCTGGGTGTAGCGGACCTTCCACCCCGCATGGGCCACGGCGTGCGCCGACCCGGCCACGGGGACGCCGCGTCCGCGCGGCGTCTCCGTGGCCGGAACCCGGCTCAGTTCGGGAGCCGTACCGACAGGGTGTGCCGGAAGTGGTTGCGTGGATCCCACGTCCGCTTCACCTGCTGGAGGCGGGCGTAGTTGTCCCCGTAGTAGAGGTCGTGCCAGGGGACGGTGGAGGTGTTCTGCGCCGGGTCGGCCAGGTCGGGGTCGGGATAGTTGATGTAGCAGCCACCGTTGCGGGAGTCGTGCGGCGGTACGCCACCGGTCGCGGCGTAGACCTTCCGGTAGAGGTCGCGGACCCATCGCTGATGGGCGGCGTCCTCTTCGGCCGACGCGCCGGACGCGGTGAAGATCGCCTTGAGCACCGAGTCGCGTTGCACGACCGCGGTGTCGCCGGGGGCGACGGCGTTGACCTTGCCGCCGGTGGAGACCAGCCACACCGCGCCCTGCGGACCGGCTTCGGGATCGGCGGACAGCGCCTCCCACAGAACCTGGATCTGCGCGTCGGTGAACCGGTCGCGCAGATATCCGGTCTTGGCCACGAATCGGGAGCCGAGGATCTCCTCGCTGTCGGCCGCCGAGGTCTGGTTCTCCAGCCACGGCCGGTGGGTCTGCTCAAGGTAGTGCGGTGCGCTGGTGCCCGCGGTGAGGGCGGCGACGTATCCGGCCAGGGTCCGCTCGGCGTCCGGGCCGACCACCTGGCCTTTCACGATGACCGCGCCGAGCTTGGTCCCGAACAGCAGCAGCGCGCTGTGCAGGTCGGTGCCGGGGGAACCGGGCGCGCTGTTGGCGGCGTGCCATTGGCCGTGCTGGCGCACCAGCCGGGTGAAGGACTCGTGGTCGAGCCGGTCCCATCCCCACAGGAGCTGAAAGTCCAGTACCCGCGCGGGCGGGCGCGGCAGCAGGCGCCGCGGGTCGCCGCCGGTCGCACCGGGTGTCCGCAGCCAGTAGCGGGTGACGACGCCGAAGTTGCCGCCGCCGCCTCCGGTGTGCGCCCACCACAGGTCACGGTTCGGGTCGCGGGGCTCGCGGGTGGCCACGGTGACCCGGACCTTGTTGGAGGCGTCGACGGTGACGACCTCGACGGCGTAGAGGTGGTCGACGCCCAGCCCGTGCAGCCGCGACATCGCTCCGTGTCCACCGCCCATGATGTGCCCGCCCGCCCCGACCTCAGGGCAGCTCCCGAGCGGAACGGTCACTCCCCAGCCCAGGAACAGCCGCCGGTACAGCTCACCGAGCTGCACGCCCGGTTCGACCGCGAAGGCCCGCATGGCCGGGTCGTACCACAGGCCGGTCATCCCGGCCAGGTCGATGACGACCTTCGTGTCGGGGTTGTCGACGAGGTCGGCGAAGCAGCCTCCGCCGCTGCGCACCGCGACGCGTTTCCCGGCCCGCACCGCCTGTGCCACGGCGTCGGCGACCTGGCCGGTGGTGGAGGCCAGGTGGACGTAGTCGGGACTGGCGCTAAATCGCCGGTTGGCGCCCCTGGCGACCAGATCGGGGTAACGGGTGTCGCCGGGGCCGACCTTGTCCCCCGGCATCGGCGGCGGGCAGCCGGGGGCCGTCGCCACGGCCGGCGGAGGCGTGGCCCGGGCTTCGGCGCCGCCGATGGCGATGGCACCGACGGCTCCGGCGGCCAGTCCGGCCAGAACGGAACGGCGATTGGGCATGCTCATGGAAGGTCCTCCTGGGAAAACGGAAAGAGGGGATGCCGGGCACGCCGGATCGGCCGGACGTCACGCTCCGGTGATCACAGCGGTGACGGCGGCGTCGACGGCCGGGCACCGTCTCGGTGAGCCACGCGATGCGCGGGCGTCGTCGTTACCGGCCGCTGGCGAACATCCGATCGACGTACGTCCTCAGTGCCGCACGCGAGCGCGCGGCGTCGAAGCTCTGGGTGGTCGCGTGATGCAGGCACAGTCCGTCCACGAAGGCCGCCAGTGCCGCGGCCTCGGCTCTGAGGTCGAGGCCGGGCGGGAGTTCCCCGGCCCGCTGCGCTCCCTCGAAGGCGGCGGTGAGGCCATCGATCAGTTCGGTGACGCTCGCCTGATGAGTGGCGGCCAGCTCCGTATCGGTGAGCGAGGCCTGGACGAAGCTCAGCCAGACGCCCAGCTCCTTCTCCCGCTCGGGCTCCAGCGGCAGGATCTGCTCCATCAGCGCGATGACGACGTTGCGGACCGGGAGCACGATCGGGACCCGGCCTACCCGCTCCCGCGTGCGCCGGCAGACGTGGTCGAAGCCGAAGCGCAGGAGCTCGTCCTTGGAGCGGAAGTAGCGCTGCACCAGCCCCACCGACACACCGGCCGTCGCGGCGACGTCGGTGAGGGTGGTCCGCGCCAGCCCGCGCTCGGCGATCGTGGTCAGCAGTGCTTCGGCGACCTGGATACGTCGTGTCTCGGCATCGGCGTGCTGGGTCATGAAAGAATAGTATCAGCATATTCTTTCATGATCAAGACGAGCGGGGCCCGGTCATCAGCCCGGGGTGAGGCGGTGGCGGCCGGAGTCGCGGGCGGGAGGCCGCCGTCCACGAGGGCGCGGCGCGGGGATACCGAGTCCGTCGCGCCGCGCGCGCACCAGCGTCCCGGTTCGAAGGTCACCGTCAGCGCGTCGTACTCGGCGCCGGTGGCGAAGGTGGTGCGGGCGATGTGGGCGGTGTGGGCGAGGACGTAGCGGTGGGCGCCGTCGCGCGGGTCCGGGAGGTCCACCACCCCGGCCGCCCGGCGGACACCGGCCCAGGGCCCACGTGGTGACGCCTTCCGGCGAACCGGTGACACGAGATGCAGGGTCTCAAGGAGAAACCGGGGGCACCGGCGAGGAGGGGGCCGTGATGGCCGGGGCCGTGGGCTGGTCGGGCGGAGAGGCGGGGTCTGGACCTCGATCCGCCCTCCCCCGTCCCTTAGCGGGACACGGGGTGCGGCCCGTTTGGGCCACTACGGCTATCTCAGAGCGTTTTGCCTGGTCAGGGACGTGCCGGGTGTCCTGTGTGGGCGTGGTCCTGGTGGGAACGCACGCCCGTGCCCGGCGGGTCGTGCGGTTTCAGCCGCCGAGGGTGGCCATGCCGTCACCGGCGCCTTCGGCCATGCCCGCCGGTTCGGGCAGGAACGCGCGGGGGTCGGGGTCGGTGGCCGCGATGAGCCCGTCGACGACGTCGGTCAGGCGCCCGCGGCGGGCGTAGTCGGCGCGCTGGCGGGCGGCACCGCTTCCTTTGACGCGGGACTCCTCCCACAGGCGGCGTACCGTCTCGTACTCCCCCCACGACTCCAGGATCGGGCGCACGCGCGCCAGCAGGGCCTCGACCAGGATGGTGGCCGGGCGCAGGCGCCCGCTGCGCACGTCCAGGCCGTGCCCTTCGATCCCGTCGCGGGCGGCGCGCCACTGGGCGGCGCGCAGGATCTCGGCGGGGATGCGCGGGCCCTTGTCGCCTTCGCCGACGGCTTTGACGCCCAGTACGACCAGGGCCCGCACCAGCGAGGCCAGCAGCACCGTCTCCTTGTAGCCGGGGGCGACGTCGGCGACGCGGATCTCCAGCGTCGGCAGGTGCGCCGAGGGCCGGATGTCCCAGAAGATCGAGCGGCGGTCCTTGAGCGCCCCGGCCTCCAGGAGGTTGCCGACGACGTCCTCGTAGTGCCCCAGCGAGCCGAAGAACGGCGGTGGGCCGGCCACCGGCCACCCGCTCCAGGACAGGGTCCGCCAGCTGGAGTAGCCGGTGTCGCGCCCGGCGAGGTAGGGCGAGTTGGCGTTCATCGACAGCAGCACCGGCAGCCAGGGCCGCACGTGGTTGCCGGCCAGGATCGCCGTGGCCCGGTCGGGGACGTGCACGTGGACGTGGCAGGCGCAGATGTTCTGCCCGTCCTGCAGGGCCCGGAACATCTCGGTGGTCTCGCGGTAGCGGGGTATGTCGGCGATGGGGGGCGGGACGACGTCGCCCAGGATCGGCGTGCCCGTCGCGGTCACCCGCAGGCCTTCGGCCCCGGCGGCGGCGATCGCGATCCGCCGCATCCGCCGGATCTGCCCGGCCAGCTCGCCCAGGACGGTGAAGGGCGCGGTGCGCGCCTCGATCTGCTGTTTGGTGAACTCGGTGCCGACCGAGCCGCCGGCCCAGTCCTCGACGCGCGCGACGACCGCCGCGGCGGCCGGGACCGCCTCGCGGCTGTCCGGGTCGACGATGAAGTACTCCTCTTCCACGCCCATGGTCGGGGGCGGGGGGAACGAATTGCGGGTTGCGCTCGATACGTGCCGGGGTGTACCCATGGCCGCCAATCGGGATTGCAGAACGCGAGTCCCTGGCTCCACCAGGCCAAAGATCGGCGCGCGCGAGAAGGCGCGCGGTCTCCGACGGAGACATTCCGATTCCCCGACACTACCGCCTGGACGGGCCGGGCGCATCGCCCCGGAGGCGGGCCCGGGGCGAACCCGCGCGGTGTCCACTGTGGAGGACGGTGGTCAGTGACCGTCGCGGTAGCGGGCGGCGACGGCGGCGGCGCGTTCGCGCAGGGCCTCGCGCAGCCAGGCCGGGGACAGGGCCTCACCGTCGGCGGCCAGCTGCCACAGCGCCCAGATCGCGTGGCGGGGGTCCTGGAAGGTGACCTCCACGCGCAGCCGCCCGTCGTCCTCGGTGTCCTCGGCCAGGATCGCCAGGGCGGTGCCGGCCAGTTCGGCCCGCCGCGCCGGGCTCAGCCGCAGTAGCACGGTGACCTGGTCGCCTCCGGTCCTAAAGCGCGTGCTGCGCTCGCGCCAGGCCCGGTCGAGGTCGACGTGCTCGGGCCGCCGCGCCGGTTCGCGCAGTTCCTCGGCGGCCAGGACGCGGGAGAGCTTGTAGGTGCGGTCCTCGCCGTCGCGGATGGCCAGCAGGTAGGCCTGATCGCGGACGCCGACCAGCCCGACCGGGTCGATGGTGCGCCACCGGGGGGCCTGCTCGAAGGCCGCGTAGTGGATGCGCAGCCGGTGCCCGGCGACCACCGCGCGGCGGATCTCGGCGAGCACGCCGTCGGGTGTCTCCTCGGGTTCCACGCGGCGGGCGAGGAGGTCGGTCTCGGGGTCGATGAGCATGCGGCGCACGGCGTCGGTGGCGGTGGCGCGGGGGCTGTCGGGGAGGGCGTCGAGGAGTTTGCGCATGCCGGAGGTGAGCGCCGAGCCCAGTCCGAAGGCGCGTGCGCCGCGCCGGGATCCGGCCACGACCAGGGCGAGGGCCTCGTCGTGGTTGAGGCCGGTGAGTTCGGTGCGGAAGCCGGGCAGGAGCGCGAAGCCGCCGTGGCGTCCGCGTTCGGCGTAGACGGGGACGCCGGCGGCCGACAGGGCCTCGATGTCGCGCAGGACGGTGCGGGTGGAGACCTCCAGCTCGCGGGCCAGCGCGGTCGCCGAGAGCCGGTCGTGCCGGCGCAGCAGCAGGACCAGCGAGACCAGGCGATCGGCGCGCATCGCGAAACTCTATCGAAAATACCCGACAGGAGGTGTCGTGATTTCCCGGGATGCTGATCATGACGGCGTCGAAGGGCGCCGGTTGATCGAATGGGAGACGAAGTGGCGATGGAACGAACCGCGGTCAACCCCGTGGAGTGGTCGGTGGCGATGGGCTTCAACCAGGGCGAGCTGGTCTCGGGTAACACCCGGACGCTCTACCTGTCGGGGCAGACGGCGATGAGCGCCGAGGGCAAGCCCGAGCACGACGGGGACATGGCCGCGCAGCTGGCGCTGAGTCTGGACAACGTGGAGGCGGTGCTGGCCGGGGCGGGCATGTCGCTGGCGAACCTGGTGCGCCTCAACGTCTACACCACCGACGTGGACCTGCTGTTCCAGCACTACGGCGTGCTGGCGGGACGGCTGGGCGCGGCGGGGGTGGCTCCGGCGACCACGATGCTGGGGGTGACCAGGCTGGCGATCCCGGGTCAGCTGATCGAGCTGGAGGGGACCGCCGTCGACTAGGCGGCCGCGTGCCCGCCGCCCTCGATGGGTGGCGGGCACGGCCCACTCCCCCACCGTGGCTTCCGGCGAAGTCCGTGGCGGGCTTCGGGCGCGCGCATGGCCGCGTGCCGTCCTGAGCGTCGTCGGCCCGGTCGGTGAAGCGGTGCGTGCGAGACTTGGCACGTGGGCAACCGATCGGCACCGGTCACCGCCGATCCGGCGCTGCTGAGGACGCTGGCCTCCGCCGGCCTGCCGGCGACCGGGCGCTATCTCCCGAAGGGCAGCTGGGTCAGTCGCGCGTGGGTCGGCGACGAATACGTCGTACGGCTGAGCAACGGGCAGTTCCCCGACGCGTATCGCCACGACGCCGCGGTCGTCGGCCTGCTCACCGGAAGCGAGGTCCCCCACGCCCGGCACCTCGCCCACGGCGACGGCCCCGACGGGCCGTGGTCGGTCACCCGGCGCCTGCCCGGCCGCTCCCTCCACGAAACGTGGCCGACGGCGGACTCGCCCACGCGGCAAGCGATCATCGAGAGCCTCGGCGCGGCGTTGCGCGCCCTGCACCGGGTGCCCGTCCCGGCGGGCCTGCTCCCGCCCTGGCTCGCCGGAGCACTCGCCGGGAGGCCGCGGGCCTCGTTCCACCCGCCCGTGCTGAGCGCGGCCCTTCAGCCGGTGGAGGACGCCCGGCGACTGCCCGGTCACGACGCGCGCCTGCTCGCCGACGTCACCGACTGGATCCGGGAGCGGCTGCCGCTGTTCGCCGCCGACGAAGCCGTCCTCGTCCATGGTGATCTGCATGGATCCAACGTGATCGTCGGCCGGGGACACGTCACCGGCCTCATCGACTTCGCCGAGGCCTCGGCTCAACCGGCGGACGTCGAGCTCGACACCATCCTCCGCTGGTGCGCGAAGGCGCGGGAATACCCACCCGTACCCGGTGGGCAAGGGCTGGACGAGACCACGCTCAAAGAAGTCCCCGGATGGCTGCGCGGCGCCTACCCGGAACTGTTCGAGCGCGAGCGTCTGCGCGATCGGCTGCTCTTCTATGACATGCAGCGCGAACTCGCGCTGTACGCACACCACCCCCGGCCCGACGTACGCGAAGCGACGCGGGACCGCATCACCCGTGTGCTCTGCGGCCACAACCATCTGGATGGACTCGTCTGGTGAGTCGCCGTCTTGGCGCGCATGCGCCACACCGCGCCCCGCACTCCCGGACCATCAGCGTGCCGCCGCCGGGCGGCCGGGCTTGGCTCACATGAATTTCCCCGCCCCGGGGCATACCATCGCGCGATGCGAATCCTCCTCATCGGCGGTACCCGTTTCGTCGGCCGCCATCTCACCGAAGCCCTCATCGCCGCCGGCCACGAGGTCACCCTGGTGCACCGCGGCAGGACCGGCACCGAACTCTTCGACGGCCGGGCGAAGCACGTGCTGGCCGATCGCGATGACACCGCGGCCCTGACCGCGGCGCTCGCCGAGGGCGAGTGGGACGCCACCATCGACGTGTGCGCGTACTTCCCCCGGCACGTCACCACCCTCGCCGCCGCGCTGGGCGGGCGCGGCGGGCGCTACGTCCTGGTGTCGACCCTGTCGGTCTACACCCTCGACGAGCCCGGTTTCGGTGAGGACGCGAGCCTGATCGAGATCGACGGCCCGGTGCCCGAGACGATCACCGAGGAGACCTACGGCGCGCTGAAGGTGCTGTGCGAGCGGGCGGCGGGCGAGCTGTTCGGCGAGGGCACGCTGATCCTGCGGCCGACCTACATCGTGGGCCCCTGGGACCCCTACCGGCGGCTGGACTACTGGACGCACCGGGTGGCACGCGGCGGGGAGATCCTGGCGCCGGGCGGGCCGGACACGCCGGTGCAGGTCGTCGACGCCCGCGACATCGCCGACTTCACCGTGGCGTGCCTGGACGAGGGTCGCGCCGGGGTGTTCCACCTGGTCGGCGGCTCCGGCGAGTACACCTTCGCGGCGCTGTTCGCCGACATCGCCGCCGGCCTCGGGGTGGGCGAGCCGGTGGTGACGTGGGTGGACAAGGCGTTCCTGGAGGCCGAGGGCGTCTCCGACGCCGATCTGCCGATGGCCGGCATCGGTGACGCGACCCACGATGTGGGCGGGACGGCCGATCCGGCGGCCTCGCTGCGCGCCGGTTTCAGCGCGCGATCGATCGCGCGGACCGCCGCTGAGCTGGCCGGACTCCCCCTGGAGAAGGGCCTGTCGGGCGAGCGGGAGGCGGAGGTGCTGGCGCGCTGGCGGACGCGTTAGTCCGGATCTGACAGAACATCGTCATTGCCGTCACGCCCGTCGCGGGTCAGGATGGGTGCATGTCCAAGATCCGCCGCGTGGTCATCGCGGTCTTCCCCGACGTCGACCTGCTCGACGTGACCGGCCCGGCCGAGGTCTTCGCCCTCGCCAACCGGGAGACCGGTGGGGAGGCCGGGTACCTGGTGCAGCTGGCCGGGCCCACGCCCGGTGTGGTGACCACCTCGGCGGGCGTGCGGCTGGTGACCGACCTGAGCTTCGCGGAGGTCGACGGCGTCCTGGACACCCTGCTGGTGCCCGGCGCGGTCGACCTCCGCCCCGGCGGCCCGGTGGCGCGCATCGACGCCGACGTGGTGGCCTGGGTGCGCGATGCGGCGCCGCTGGCCAGGCGGGTGGCGTCGGTGTGCGTGGGCGCGCACCTGCTGGCCGCCGCCGGGCTGCTGGACGGCAAGACGGCCACCACGCACTGGTCGACGGCGGCGCAGCTGGCCGCCGACCACCCCGAGGTCACCGTCGATCCCGATCCGATCTTCGTGCGCTGCGGGAACGTGTGGACCGGCGCGGGCATCAGCGCGTGCATGGACCTGGCGCTGGCGCTGGTCGCCGAGGACCTCGGTGAGGAGATCGCGCTGGCGGTGGCCCGGCATCTGGTGATGTACCTCAAGCGCCAGGGCGGGCAGAGCCAGTTCTCGGTCCCCCTGTCGCGGCCACCGGCCGGCCGGCGCGACATCGACGAGTTGCGCATGCACATCGCCGAGCACCTCGACGGCGACCTGTCGGCGGCGGCGCTGGCGGGCCGGATGCGGCTGAGCGAGCGGCACTTCGCGCGGGTGTTCCGGCAGGAGACCGGGACGACACCGGCGGCCTATGTCGAGGCCGCGCGCGTGGAGGCGGCCCGCAGGCTGCTGGAGAGCACCGACCAGGCCCTGGAGCAGGTCGCGCTCGCCTGCGGCCTGGGCTCGGTGGAGACCCTCCACCGGGCGCTGCGCAAACAGATCGGCACGACACCGGCGGCCTACCGCCGCCGGTTCCGCACCACCGTCTGACTTTTTCACCCACACATCCGGGCACGGCCGTGCCCGCGATGAACCCTGCCCTGAAACCGGAGTATCACCATGTCTGTTTCCAAGACTCTGCGCGAGGTCGTCGGCCTGGACGACACGCCCCCGCGCCTGGCCGACACCGCACTGATCATGATCGACTTCCAGAACACCTACCGGACGGGTGTAATGGCCCTGGAAGGCGCCGAGGAGGCCCTGGCGGCCGGTGCGCGCCTGCTGGCCGCGGCCCGTGAGGCCGGGATCCCGGTGGTCCACGTCATCAACGACGGCGGCGAGGGCGGTCCCTACGACATCCGCGCCGAGATCGGCCAGATCAGCCCCCAGGTCGCCGCGATCGAGGGCGAGCCGGTGGTGGTCAAGCAGTTCCCCGACGCGTTCTGGCAGACCGAGCTGGAGAAGACCCTGCGTGAGCTGGGCGTGGGCGAGGACCTGGTGCTGGCGGGCTTCATGACGCACATGTGCGTGCAGTTCACCGCGCAGGGCGCCGTCAACCGCGGGTTCCGCCCGACGGTGGTCGCCGACGCCACCGCGACGCGTTCGCTGGCCGGGCCCGACGGGACCGCGGTGCCCGCCTCGGCGCTGGCGGCGGCGGCGCTGACCACCGTGCGCGACCGGTTCGGCGTGGTCGTGGACTCCGTGAGCGACCTGCTCTGAGGTTGTTGCGGGGGCCGGGGGGAACCCGGCCTCCGCTTCAGCGTGTGAGCGGGGAGCCGTAGCGCAGGAGGTTGCCGTCGGGGTCGACGTGGGCGCCTTCGCGCAGGCCGTAGTCGGTGTCGGTGGGCGCCACGAACCGTCCCGGCAGGCCGGTGGCGGTCCAGCCGGCGTGCAGCGCGTCGGCGTCGTCGACGTAGAGGTACACCGACACCAGTGAGGTGGCCGGGTCGAGGGCGGCGACCTGTGAGAAGTGCAGGTGGACGCCGTCGCGCTCGGCGAAGGCGTAGGCGGCCTCGCCGTCGTAGGCGGTGACGGCGAAGCCGAGGGCCCGGTAGTGGGCTCCGGCGGCGTCGATGTCGCGCACGGGAAGCACCGGCGCGGCCGAGGCGAAGGTGACCATGCCGGGAAGCCTATGGCCCGGGTGTGACATGGCGGGGCGGTTCAGGCGCCCACGTAGTCGGCCAGGTGCCGCCCGGTCAGTGTCGAGCGGTCTTTAACGAGGTCGGCGGGGGTGCCTTCGAAGACGACGCGGCCGCCGTCGTGCCCGGCGCCGGGGCCCAGGTCGATGATCCAGTCGGCGTGGGCCATGACGGCCTGGTGGTGCTCGATGACGATGACCGATTTCCCGGCCTCGACCAGGCGGTCCAGGAGGGCCAGCAGCTGTTCCACGTCGGCCAGGTGCAGGCCGGTGGTGGGTTCGTCCAGGACGTAGACGCCGCCCTTGTCGCCCATGTGGGTGGCGAGTTTGAGGCGCTGGCGCTCGCCGCCGGACAGGGTGGTGAGGGGCTGGCCGAGGGTCAGGTAGCCCAGGCCGACGTCGGCGAGCCGGTCGAGGATCTTGTGAGCGGCGGGTGTCCTGGCCTCGCCGTCGGCGAAGAAGGCGGCGGCCTCGGTGACGGGCATGGCCAGGACTTCGCTGATGTCGCGGCCGCCGAGGCGGTGGTCGAGGACGGCGGCCTGGAAGCGTTTGCCCTCGCATTCCTCGCACACCGATTCCACGGTGGCCATGGGGCCGAGGTCGGTGTAGATGACTCCGGCGCCGTTGCAGGCGGGGCAGGCGCCTTCGGAGTTGGAGCTGAAGAGGGCGGGTTTGACGCCGTTGGTCTTGGCGAAGGCCTTGCGGATGGGGTCGAGCAGTCCGGTGTAGGTGGCGGGGTTGCTGCGGCGGGAGCCGCGGATGCCGGTCTGGTCGACGACGATGACGCCTTCGGTGGCGGGGATGGAGGCGTGGATGAGGGAGCTCTTGCCGGAGCCGGCCACGCCGGTGACCGCGCACAGCACGCCCAGGGGTACGTCTACGTCGACGTCCTGGAGGTTGTTGGCGGTGGCGCCGCGGATCTTGAGGGCGCCGGTGGGGGTGCGGACGGTCTTTTTGAGGGTGGCGCGGTCGTCGAGGTGGCGGCCGGTGACGGTGTCGGCTGCGCGCAGGGTGTCGAGGGTTCCTTCGAAGACGATCTCGCCGCCGCCGCTGCCGGCGCCGGGGCCCAGGTCGACGATGTGGTCGGCGATGGCGATCATCTCGGGTTTGTGCTCGACGACCAGGACGGTGTTGCCCTTGTCGCGCAGCTGGAGCAGGAGGTCGTTCATGCGTTCGATGTCGTGGGGGTGCAGGCCGATGGAGGGTTCGTCGAAGACGTAGGTGACGTCGGTGAGGGAGGAGCCGAGGTGGCGGATCATCTTGGTGCGCTGGGCCTCGCCGCCGGAGAGGGTGCCGGAGGGCCGGTCGAGGGACAGGTAGCCCAGGCCGATGCCGGTGAAGGCGTCCAGGAGGTGCCGCAGGCCGGTGAGCAGGGGCGCGACGGAGGGTTCGTCGAGGGCGGTGATCCAGGTGGCGAGGTCGCTGATCTGCATGGCGCACACGTCGGCGATGGATTTGCCGTCGATCTTTGAGGCGCGGGCCTGGGGTCCCAGGCGGGTGCCGTGGCAGTCGGGGCAGATGTCGAAGGTGATGGCGCGTTCGACGAAGGCGCGGATGTGCGGCTGGAGGGAGTCGACGTCCTTGGACAGCATCGATTTCTGGATCTTGGGGATGAGGCCTTCGTAGGTGAGGTTGATCCCGTCGACCTTGATCTTGGTGGGTTCCTTGTGGAGCAGGTCGTGCAGTTCGCGCTTGTTGTATGTGGCGATGGGCTTGTCGGGGTCGAAGAAGCCGCTGCCGCGGTAGATGCGCCCGTACCAGCCGTCCATGCTGTAGCCGGGGATCGTCAGCGCGCCCTCGTTGAGTGACAGGGACGCGTCGTAGAGGGCGCCGAGGTCGAAGTCGCTGACCGAGCCCATGCCCTCGCAGCGCGGGCACATGCCGCCCAGGCGCTCGAAGGTGGCCTTTTCGGCCTTGGTCTTGCCGCCGCGCTCGACGGTGATGGCTCCGCTGGCCTTGACCGAGGGGACGTTGAAGGAGTAGGCGTTCGGGGAGCCGATGTGGGGCTTGGCCAGGCGGCTGAACAGGATCCGCAGCATGGCGTTGGCGTCGGTGGCGGTGCCGACCGTGGAGCGGGGGTTGGCGCCCATGCGCTCCTGGTCGACGATGATGGCGGTGGTCAGCCCTTCCAGCCGGTCGACTTCCGGGCGGGCCAGGCTGGGCATGAAGCCCTGCACGAACGAGGGGTAGGTCTCGTTGATCAGCCGCTGCGATTCGGCGGCGATCGTGCCGAAGACCAGGGAGCTCTTGCCCGAGCCCGACACCCCGGTGAACACCGTCAGCCGCCGCTTGGGGATCTCCACGCTGACGTCTTTGAGGTTGTTGACCCGTGCGCCCTGCACGCGGATCAGGTCGTGGACGTCGGCGGCGTGCGGGCGGTCGCTCATCGTGTCTCCGTGTGCTGGAAGGAGTGCCGGGGGCGTCCGGTGGGCGCCCCCGGGCGCGGGTCAGGCGCGCTGCTGGATGCGGACCATGTTGCCCGCCGGGTCGCGGAAGGCGCAGTCGCGGACCCCGTAGGGCTGGTCGACGGGTTCCTGGACGACCTCGGCGCCGGCGCCGGAGATCTGCTCGAAGGTCTTGTCAAGGTCCTGGGCGGCGAGGATGACCGCGGCGTAGGTGCCCTTGGCCATCATCTCCACGATGCTCTTCTTCTCGTCCTCGGTCAGGCCCGGGTCCATCGCCGGGGGCGACAGGACGATGGCGGTGTCGGGCTGCCCGGCCGGGCCCACGGTGATCCAGCGCAGACCGTCGAAACCGACGTCGTTGCGGACCTCGAAGCCCAGCACGTCGCGGTAGAAGCCCAGGGCGGCCTCGGGGTCGTTCTGGGGGAGAAATGTCTGGTGAATGGTGATGTCCATGTCGGCAACCCTAGGCGCGCGCCGGTGGCGGTGCTTCTCGATTCCTGATCGGCCTGGTGACCTGTTTGACCACGCAGGAGGGCATGCCCTCGGTGGTGGCCTCCAGGGCCCGCTGCCGGTACACGCTCGGCGGGACGCCCACCAGCTCGGTGAAACGGGTGCTGAAGGTGCCCAGGGAGGCGCACCCCACGGCCACCGAGACCTCGGTGACGCTCAGGTCGCCGCGGCGCAGCAGCGCCATCGCCCGCTCGATGCGCCGGGTCATCAGGTACCCGTAGGGCGATTCGCCGTAGGCGCGCTTGAACTCCCGGCTCAGGTGCCCCGCCGACATGTGGACGCCTTTGGCGAGCGCCTCCACGTCCAGCGGGCGGGCGTACTCGCGGTCGATGCGGTCGCGGACGCGGCGCAGCAGCGCCAGGTCCCGCAGGCGCTTCTGGTCGGCGGAGATGCCGCTCACCCGCTCATGGTGCCATAGGCGACCGGCCCGCCCCAGCGTTTTGAACGCGTTCAACTAGGTCTAGGCTGGTGGTGTCCCGACCCGGGAGGTGCCCGAATGAAGATCGTCATGCCCGGCGGCAGCGGCCACGTGGGAGCCGCCCTCGCCCGCCACTTCGCCGCCGGCGGCCACGAGGTGGTGGTCATGAGCCGCACCGGGCGCACCGTGCCGGGTGCCCGCGGGGAGGTGTGGGACGCCTCGGGCGAGGGCCCGTGGTGGGCGCACCTGGACGGCTGCGACGCCGTGGTCAACCTCGCCGGGCGCAGCGTCGGCTGCCGCTACACCGAGGCCAACCTGGCCGAGATGATGGACTCGCGCGTCGATTCCACCCGCGCCGTCGGCGAGGCGATCGCCGCCGCGCGCCGCCCGCCGCGGGTGTGGCTGCAGATGTCGACGGCCACCGTCTACGCCCACCGCTTCGACGCCGCCAACGACGAGGCCACCGGCGTGATCGGCGGCGGCGAGCTCGGCGTCCCCCGCTACTGGGACCGCTCCATCGACATCGCCGTGGCCTGGGAGGCCGCCCTCGCCGAGGCGCGCACCCCCGGCACCCGCAAGGTCGCGCTGCGCTCGGCGATGGTGATGAGCCCCGACCGCGGCAGCGTCTTCGACGTGCTGTCCCGGCTGGCGCGGCTGGGCCTGGGCGGCCCGGTCGCCGGTGGCCGCCAGTACGTGTCCTGGATCCACGAGAGAGATTTCGCCCGGGCGGTGGAGTTCCTCATCGACCGCCAGGACCTGGCCGGGCCGGTCAACCTCGCCGCCCCGAATCCGCTGCCGCAGGCCGCCTTCGCCCGCGCCCTGCGCCGGGCGTGGCGCCGCCCGCCGGGCCTGCCGGCCACCGCCTGGATGGCCGAGATCGGCGCGTGGGCGATGCGGGCCGACACCGAGCTGCTGCTCAAGAGCCGCCGCGTGGTCCCCGGCCGCCTCACCGAGGCCGGGTTCGCCTTCACCCACCCCCACTGGCCGAGCGCGGCGGCCGACCTGGTCGCTAGACGGTGACCTTCGCGCGCGCCCCGCGCAGCAGCCAGGCCGCCAGGACCCCGCCGATCAGCCCGAACAGGTGCCCCTGCCACGAGACTCCCGCGGCCCCCGGCAGCACGCCCCACACCAGTCCGCCGTAGACGAGCACCACCGCGATCGCGATACCGGCGTACAGCAGGTTCCGGTCGAAGACCGCCCGCGCCACCACGTACCCCAGGTACCCGAACACCACGCCCGAGGCACCCACGGTGACGGTGTTGGCCGGGGCCGTCAGCCACACCCCCAGCCCGGAGACGGCCATGATCAACAGCGTGGCCAGCACGAACCGGGCCGTCCCGGCCAGCGCCGCCAGGACCCCCAGCACCACCAGGGGGACGGTGTTGGCCGCCAGATGGCCGAAATCGGCGTGCAGGAACGGCGCCAGCAAGATCCCCATGAGACCATCGCCGTCGCGGGGGACGATCCCGGCCTCGTCGAATTCGCCGGGCAGGACGGCGTCGGCCGCCTCGACCACCCACAGCAGGGCGGTCGCGGCGAGCAGTCCGATGACGCCCGGAAGCGCGTCGCGCACGCCTCGCCGCAATGGGCCGTGAGTCTCGCTCATGGTTCCAAGGTAGACGGGTGCGACAAAGGGAGCCGACCGTGGACGACGTCACCGCCGCGCGCATCGCCCGCGCCTACGGCCTGGGCGAGGTCCGCGGCCACCCCCGCGCGGTCCCCGGCGCCTTCTCCCACCGCGTGTGGCGGCTGACCACGGCCAAGGGCCGCTGGGCGGTGAAGGTCTTCGACCGCAGCGTCGACCACGCCCGATCCCCCAGGTGGCCGGAGATGATGGACGAGGCGGTGGCCATCGAGATCGCCGCCGGGCGCGCGGGCCTGACCCTGCCGCGCCCGGTGTTCACCGGCGGCGCCGCCATCGCCGAGATCGACGGGCTGTGCGTCCGCGTCCACGAATGGGCCGAGGGCGCACCCGTGCCGCAGGCCACCCGCGACCCGCTGCTGGCCTCGCGCATCGGCGTCCACCTGGCCACCCTCCACCGCCTCCCGCTGGCCTGCGACCCCGACGCCGCACCCATGGTGGCCACCCACGACGACGCGCACCTGGCCGCGCTCGCAGGGCGCGCCCGGGGGCGCTCCTGGGCGGGCCTGATGCCGGATGCGCGCAGGGCGTGGCGGGTGGTGCGGGAACTGGCCGCCGAGCGCGCGACGGTGAACCGCCCGGTGATCGCCACGCACCGGGATCTGGGGCCCAAGAACGCGCTGACGGCCGCCGGTGGCTTCCCGGTGATCGTGGACTGGGACGTGGCGGGCCCGTGGACGGCCGATGAGGAGCTGGCCGCGGCCTGCCTGGAGTGGTCGGGGGTCAAGGCCGGCGAACCCGGCCGCGCGGCGGCCCGGGCACTGCTGGAGGCCTATGCCGCCGCGGGCGGCAAGGGCCGGGTGAGCGGTGCGGAGACCCTGGCGGCGTGGCTGGTCAAGCACGCCAACTGGACCGAGATGCACCTGCGGCACGCCCTCGACGAGCACGCCGCCCGGCGGGACCTGGCCGAGGAGGCGGTGCCGGGACTGCTGGGCGACCTCGTCCGCTACGCGCAGGGTGTGGAGCGGTGGGCGGGGTGGCTGGGCGTCTAGGGTGGGCGGGTGTCGTCCATCGTGGAGGTTCCCCGGCTGCCCGAGCGGCCCGGCGGCGACCCGTACCGCACCTACCTGGACGCGCTGGACTCGGCGGAGTCGCGGCGATCCATGCGCGGCTGCCTGGACCGCATCGCGCGGCTGCTGACCGGCGATGACAACACCGACGGCTCGGGCCAGCCCTGGCACCTGCTGCGCTACGAGCACACCACCCGCATCCGGGTGATCCTGTCCGAGCAGGGCTGGTCCCCGGCGTACGTGAACAAGCACCTGGTGGCCTTGCGGCGGGTGCTGAAGGAAGCCTGGCGGCTGGGGCTGATGAGCGCCGAGGACTACCAGCGCGCCGCCGACCTGGCCACCGTGGACAACGTGCGCCTCCCCCACGGCCAGCACGTGCCCGCCGAGATCCTGGGCGCCGCCCTGGCCGCCTGCGACGCCGACGAGGGCCCCGCCGGTCGCCGCGACGCCGCGCTGCTGGCGGTGCTCTACTCCACCGGAGCCCGCCGCGCCGAGATCGCCGGGCTGGCCCTGGGCGACTACGACTCGATGGCGCGCTCGTTCACCGTCACCGGTAAACGCAACAAGCAGCGCCTGGTGTACCTGACCTCGCAGGCGGTGGCGCGGGTCGAGGCGTGGCTGGCGGCGCGCGGGCGCGTCCCCGGCGCGCTGTTCGGGGCCATCAACAAAGCCGGGCGGCTGCGCGTCCGCGACGGGGCGGTGGCGGCCATGACCGGGCAGGCGATCGCCGACATCCTCACCCGGCGCCTGGCCCAGGCCGAGGCACCCACCCGCAGCCCGCACGACTTCCGGCGCACCTTCATCGGCGAGCTGCTGGACGCCGGGGTCGACCTGGCCACCGCGCAGGGCCTGGTCGGGCACGCCTCACCGGCCACCACCGCCCGCTACGACCGGCGCCCGGAACGCGCCAGGCGGGCGGCGGTGGACCGGCTGTCACTGCCCGAGGCCAAGCCCCTGCGATAGGGCGCCGGCATTGGCGCGCAGGTAGGCGATGTCGGCCAGGTAGAAGGCGTCGTGGCCTTCGGCGATGTGCCCGGCGAAGGCGGCGTCACCGGCGGCGGCCCGCGCGCGCATGTGCTCCACCAGCGCCTCCAGGCGCAGCGCGGCGGTCTCCACCAGCACCCCGCGGGACGCCTCGTCCAGCCCGTAGGCGTCGGCGAAGAGCCCCAGGCGCCTGGTCTGCCGGAGGATGTCGAATCCGCCCTCGGGCCCGAACGGGTCGGTCAGCGGCGTGAACCGGTAGGCGGCGTAGGCCAGGTCCCACACGCGCGGCCCCGGGTGGGCGGTGTCGAAGTCGATGAGCCCGGCCGGGATCGCCTCGCGGTAGACGCAGTTGTAGGGCGCCAGATCGCCGTGGCAGATCACCTCGGCCGGCTCCCGGGCCGGGAACATCCACGGATGCTCACCGGACAAGCCCACGCTGGCGTCGTGGAAGGCGCGGATCAGGCGCCCGGCCGCCACCAGCGCCTCGTCACCGGAGGCCCAGCCCGGCAGCGGCGGATGCGCCACCCGCCCGTCGAGGTGATCGAGGATCTCCCGGCCCCGCTCGTCGAAACCGTGGACGCGCGGGGCGCCCTTGAAACCCGCGGCCTCCAGATGCCGCAACAGGGCGTGCACGGCCGGGGTGTGCCGCCCGGTGGGGCGGCGCACCGTGTCGCCCACGCGCGAGACCGCGTTCACCCCGCCACCGGCCAGGGCCTCCTCGCTCACCACACCACCGGGGTCAGGTCGGGCTCGCCCATCCCGGCGTCCAGCGGGTAGATGGGCCGCACCACACCGCCATGCCCCAGGCGCACGATGTCCTGGTCGACGCCACCGGGGGTCAGCGCCAGGATCCAGTCGGCGGCGGCGTCGAACAGATCGGGCACCAGGTACCCGATCTTGACCACGACCGCGTCGACGGCGGCGATGTCCAGGCCGAGCTCGGTGAAGTCGGAGACGTAGTGGTAGGGCTTGCGGCGAGAGGT
Source organism: Actinorhabdospora filicis (assembly GCF_030269765.1). GTDB lineage: Bacteria > Actinomycetota > Actinomycetes > Mycobacteriales > Micromonosporaceae > Actinorhabdospora > Actinorhabdospora filicis. The sequence continues at coordinate 1,095,419 of NZ_BSTX01000002.1, forward strand.
CAAGATCGCGTGGACCCCGCCGGAGGTGACCACCGCCAGATCGCCGCCGGTGGCATCATCGCGCAGGATCGAGGTCACCGTCCCCGACAGCGGCACACTCGCACCGCCCGCGTAACCCAGCGCGCCGCCGACCTCGACGTCCACGCGCCCGCCCAGCCCGGCCGCCACGCACACCGCCACCGCCTCCGGCGCCACCACCGACGCCCAGATCGCGCTCTTGTCACCGGCGGCCAGCCCGGGGTGGGCCAGCAGGCGGGTCAGGGTGTACGGGACGTCCCCGGAGCCACCGGCGGTGGGGTTGTCACCGGAGTCGGAGATGAAGAAGGGACGCTCGCTAGACTCCATCGCCTCGGCGATGGCGCCGTCGGCGTCGGCGGTGCGGGTGGAGAAACCGAAGTCGCCGCGCGCCTCCCACCAGCCGCGCGCCAGTTCCCGCGCCTTGGCCGCGATCAGACCGGCGTCGGTGCCGGTGACCAGCACGGCGGCCTTGCAGCGCGGCTCATCGGCCCAGGCGTAACCGATCCAGATCGCGGCGTCGATGACCCCGTCGAGGGCCTCGATGGCCGGAAGGGCCCCGTAGAGGCCCTTGGCCGGCTCGTCACGGGTGCAGGCCTTCTCCCCGCCCAGCAGCACCGGCACCGTCACCCACGCCTTGCGGGGACGCACGCCCTCGCGCAGGCACGCCACCAGGTTGTCCTGGGCGCGCTGCATGGTCAGCAGCCAGTCCTCGTGCGGCGACATCCGGTGCGAGGTCGCCAGGTCCAGGTTCTCGGCCAGCTTCCGCGAGACGTTGCCGTGCGGGTCCATCGACGCCGACACCAGCACATCGGGGCCCACGATGGCGCGCACGGCCTCGGCGAGCTCGCCTTCGGCGTCGGTGACGCCCTCGACGCTCATGGCGCCGTGGATGTCGAGGTAGACCCCGTCGAGGGGCTCGGCGGCGTGGGCGGCGGCCAGGCGGTCCAGGAGTTCGGTGGAGATCTTCTTCCAGAACTCGGCGGTGACGGCGCCGCCGGGCAGGGCGCGGGCGTGGACCAGGGGCACCCACCGCGCGTGGGGGGACAGTCCGGTGGGCAGGGCGTCGTAGCGGGCCAGCAGGTCGGCGTCGCGGGTGACGGTGAAGTCGGCGTCGGCGGCCCGGTGGGGGCTGAAGGTGCTGCTTTCGATGTGGACGCCGCCTACGGCGATGCGCGGGGAGGTGATCATGGCCCGTGACCTTACTCGCGGGCGGGGCCGCGCGGAAGGGGTAACTGTCAGGGAGCCTGCGTGATGAGTGCGGGCAGGATCTGCGCGTGCGCGTCCATGATGGACATCCCCGGCAGGGCGGCGGTCTCGATCCAGGAGGGGCCGCTGGTGGCGCCGTCGGGTTCGGCGCGCAGGCGACCGCCGGTGACCTGCACGGCGTAGACGAAGAAGACGCAGTGGAAGTCGGCGCCGCGCACGATCTTGTGTTCGCTGCCCACGTGCAGCAGGTCCGGTCCGCTCACGCGCAGGCCGGTCTCCTCGGCCAGTTCGCGCACCACGGCCTCCTGCGGGTGCTCGCCGTGTTCGACGCCGCCGCCGGGCAGCATCCACTGCCCGGGCGCGTCGTGGAGGCCGCGCCCGGCCCGGACCATCAGGATCCGCTCGCCCTCGCGGGCCAGGCCGTAGGCGGCCACGCGCTGGATTCGCTTCTTTTTGAGGAACGCCACGCGTCCAGGATGCCCTGCTCCGGCCGGCGGCGGGTACCGTGCAGGACGTGCTGAGAGTGTCGACGGTGAACGTGAACGGGGTACGGGCGGCGGCCAAGAAGGGCCTGGTGGAGTGGCTTTCGGCCACCGACGCCGACGTGGTGTGCCTGCAGGAGGTGCGCGCCACGCCCGAGGAGTGGCCGGCGGAGGTGCTGGCCTCGGCGGGCTGGTTCCAGGCGACCGCCTCCTCCTCGGCCAAGGGCCGCGCGGGGGTGGCGGTGCTCACCCGACTAGAGCCCTCCCGGGTGCAGGTCGGGTTCTCCTCGGCGGAGTTCGACGAGTCGGGCCGCTACATCGAGGTCGACCTGCCCGGGGTGACCGTGGCCAGCCTGTACCTGCCCTCCGGTGAGGTCGGCACCGCCCGCCAGGAGGAAAAGGAGCGCTTCTGCAAGGAGTTCCACGCCTACCTGCTGGCCCTGCGCGACCGCGCTCTGGCCGAGGGCCGCGAGGTCGTGGTCTGCGGCGACTGGAACATCGCCCACAAGGAGATCGACCTCAAGAACTGGCGGACCAACCAGAAGCAGGCCGGGTTCACCCCCGAGGAGCGCGCCTGGCTGTCGACGGTCTTCGACGAGGCCGGTTACGTCGACGTCTTCCGTGAGCTGCACCCCGAGGGCCCGGGTCCCTACACGTGGTGGACCTACCGCGGCCGCGCCTTCGACAACGACGCCGGCTGGCGCATCGACTACCACATCGCCACCGCCGGGCTGGCCGCCAAGGCCGTCCACGCCGAGGTCGAGCGCGCGGCCGAGCACGCCGCCCGCTGGTCGGACCACGCCCCGGTCAGCGTCCACTACGACGTGTGAGACAGCAGCAGCCCGGCCGCCAGCCGCGCGACGACGTCGCGCCAGGCGAGCCGGGCCCGCTCGGCGCCCTCACCGGTGCCGGTCTGGGTCAGCAGCAGGCGTGCGCCGCCGGTGCCCTGCGCCAGTTCCCAGCGCACGTCCCCGCGCTCGGCGCCCGAGGCGTCCCGCCAGCGGTAGCCCAGGTGGAAGGGCGCCTCGACGCCGGTGACCGGCCCGGCGAGCAGGCCCGGGGCCAGGAACCCCGGCGGGACCGGCTCCCCGACGTCGGTGAAGGACGGCTCGCCCAGGTGGGCCCAGGTCGCCTCCACGCTCGCCGGAAGCTGCCGCTCTACGCGGACCTTCCAGCCGTCCCCGTCGTCTTCGGCCACGCCCTCGCCGAGTGCGAACATCGCCGCGAAGCGCTCGTGGTCGGCCGCCCACGCGGTGTTCTCCACCGGCGCCAGCCCGTGCAGGGACCCCCGCAGCGCCGCCGCGCACGCCGTCCAGCCCGCGGCGAAACTGGCCGCGCCGGGCACGTCGTCGAAGGTGTGCCGCAGCGACAGGACCCCCTCGGGTGAGACCTCCCAGCGCAGCAGGTCGCCACCCCACCCGTAGGCCAGCACCGAGCCCTCCACGCGTTCGGTGACCTTGCCCTCGGCCGGTTCCCCGGGGTCGTCGGGGAAGCGGAAGACGATGACGTCGCCGTCGATCTCGGCGCGGGCGGGGAACCACTCGGCGAGCCGGTCGGCGTCCACCAGTGAGCGCCACACCTGCTCGGGCGGGCGGTCCATGGGCCACGACGCGGTCAGGACACCCCGGCCGCCGGTGATGGTGAAGGTCTCGTTCATCACGGGACCATACCCAGCGTGGCGGGGTCCCACTCCCGTTCCGCTCCCACCGGCGCGGCCTTGACGGTCAGCCCGCCCGGAGGGCGGCGATGACCTCGGCCAGCCGCGGCGGCTCCAGGCTCTCCACGCCCGCCAGCTCCTCCAGGGGCGTCCAGCGGGTGTCGACCAGCTGCTCGTTCTCGTAGTCCAGGCGCCCGGCGCCGTCCAGGGCGGGCTCGTCGGTGGCGAAGCAGGCCAGGAAGAACGATTCGGTGCCGACGAAGTTCTTGCCGGCCCAGATCACGTCGCGCTCGACGGCGACACTGGCCTCGCCCACCGCCGCCGGGTCCAGGCCGGTCTCCTCGGCCAGTTCCCGGCGCGCGGCGGTCAGGTCGTCCTCACCGGGATCGACGCCGCCGCCGGGCGGCTCCCACAGCGTGTTCCCCGAGACCGGGTCGCGCCAGCGCATCAGCAGCACGCGCCCACCGGCGTCCAGGCACACCACGCGCACGGCGCGGCGAAAGATCGTCTCCATGCCGCACACGCTAGTCCCGTGGCCCGCGTCATATTTATGGGCGACCGGCGGCCTCTAGCCTTCTGCCATGACCGAGATCCGAACCGCCGTCCACGACGACGTTCCCGGCCTGGTGGAGTGCTCCATCGGGCTGTTCAGCGAGGACGCCGGGACCCGTGACCCCACCATGAACCTCGACTGGCCGCGCACCAACGCCGCCCAGTCGCTGACCGAGGGCATCGGCGACCCCGAGCGGCTGATCCTGGCCGCGATCCGCGACGGGCGCGTTGTGGGGTCCCTGACCGGGGACGTCGCCCAGGCGAGCCACATGCGACCGATCCGGCTGGCGACCCTGCGCAGCATGTACGTGCGCCCCGAGGCCCGTGACGGGGGCGTCGGTTCGGCGCTGGTGGAGGCCTTCCGCGCCTGGGCGCTCGACAAGAAGGCCGACCGGCTGGCCGTCACCGCCTACGCCGCCAACGACGACGCGATCCGCTTCTACCGGCGCAACGGCTTCGCGCCCCACCACCTCGTCCTGGAGGCTCAGGTCGAGGCCACGTAGACCACGTCGGCCGGGCCGCGCGGCACCGGGACCTCGATGACGCGCACCGCGGCGAACCGCTCCCGCAGCCGCTCCTCGAAGGCCTCCGACGCCGAGGCGCTCCAGAACGCCGCCGCGCCACCGGGCGCCAGCCGCGAGCACACCAGCCCCAGCCCGTCCCCGGTGTACAGCTCGGCGTTGGCCGGGGTCACCGTCCAGTCGGGACCGTTGTCGATGTCCAGGCAGATCGCGTCGAAGGCGCAGCCCTCGGGCGCCTGACGCAGCCACGCCAGCAGATCGGCGCAGACCACCGTCACATCCGGGCTGCGCACCGCCCCGGCGGAGAAGTCGGCGAGGTGAGAGGCGTGCCAGGCGATCACCGACGGCTCGCACTCCACCACCGTCACCCATCCCACGCGGGGATGACGCGCGGCCTCGGCGAGGGAGAAGCCCACGCCGAGGCCGCCGATCAGCATCCGCGCGCCATCGCCCTTGACCGCCTCCACGGCCGCGCGCACCAGGACGCGCTCCGACTCCCCGTTGCGGGTGTCCATCAGGAACACCCCGTTGCTGATGATCTCGAAGTGCCCGTCGACTCGACGCAACACCAGCTCACCCTGACGTCCGTGAACGCGCGCCAGAACCACCGCACCACTCCGTGACATAACACACAGCCTACGAGTCGCCGAACTCGTGCAACTAACGCGGGCCCCGCGGTGTTCTGTTCAACGTGAGCCGACCTGACGATCCCGTCCCCATCCTCGACGCGCTGCGCGAGGACCTCGACACCGGCTTCGCGGGCCTCTACGACGCCTACCGCGTCTACGTGCACACCGTCGCCCTGCGCGCCACCGGCTCGCCCGCCGACGCCGAGGACCTCACCGCCGAGACGTTCCTGCGCGCCTACCGGTCGCTCATCTCCACCCGCCCGCCCGACCTGGACACCCTCCAGCCCCGGGCCTGGCTGCTGACCATCGCCCTCAACACCCTCCGCAACGACCGGCGCACCAAGGCCCGCAAGCCACCGCCCGGGCCGCTGGACAACGCCCCCGACCGCTGCGACCCCACCCAGAACCCGGCCCGCGCCGCCGAGCAGAATGAGACCGCCCGTGAACTGGCCGCGCGCTTGGCGCTGCTACCCGAAAGGCAGCGCGAAGCGGTCGTCCTGCGCCACGTCCTCGATCTCCCGATCGCCGAGATCGCCCAGGTCCTGGGCGTGCCCGAAGGCACCGCCAAATCCCATGTCTCCCGCGGCCTCGCCGCGCTCCGCGTCCATCACAGGGAGGCCGTCAATGCCGCTCGATGACCTCGAACAGGCCCTCGCCGGGCTGGCCGCCGCGCCACCGGCCCGCGTCTTCGACCGCATCACCGCCCGCTGGACCCGCGCCACCAGCCCCCTCGGCGACGTCGACGTCGCCTACACCGAACACGGCGTGGCGTGGCTGCGCCCGGCGGCCCTGGGCACCCTGGCCGAGGAGTTCAAGGCCCGCTTCGCCCGCCCGCTGCTGCGCACCGACCACCCCCCGGCCGCGCTCACCGACGCCCTCGCCACCGGTGACGGCGGCGGCCTGGATTACGACCTGACGTGGCTGACGCCGTTCGCGTCCTCGGTGCTGAGCGCGGCGCGGACGATCCCGCGCGGACAGGTCAGGCCCTACACCTGGATCGCCGAGCGCATCGGCAACCCCAAGGCGGTGCGCGCGGTGGGCAGCGCGCTGGGCCACAACCCCGTCCCGCTGCTGATCCCCTGCCACCGCATCGTGCGTGCCGACGGCCTGGGCCAGTACATCTTCGGCGTGGACGCCAAGACCACGCTGCTGCGCGGTGAGGGCGCCATCGAATAAATACCGGGGCGGGCGGGCGCGGACGTCTACCATGCAGCGGTGGACCACGCACCCGCCCCCGAGTTCGCCACCGAGCGCCTGCTGCTGCGCCGGTGGCGGGAATCCGACCGCGAGCCGTGGGCCGCGATGAGCGCCGACCCCGCGGTCATGAAGTACTTCCAGTCCACCTTGACCCGTGCCCAGTCCGAGCTCTTCGCCGAGCGCGTCGAAGAACGCTTCGAGCAGAACGGCTTCGGGCTGTGGGCGCTGGAGGTGGCCGCCACCGGTGAGTTCATCGGCTTCACCGGCCTCAACCCGGCGACCTTCGAGGCGCCGTTCACCCCGGCCCTGGAGATCGCGTGGCGCCTGGCGCGCCCGGCGTGGGGGCACGGGTACGCCACCGAGGCCGCGCGCGCCTGCCTCGACTTCGCCTTCACGACGCTGGGACGCGAGGAGATCGTGGCGTTCACCGCCACCGTCAACACCCGCTCGATGGCGGTGATGGAGCGGCTGGGCATGGTCCGCGACCCCGGTGACGACTTCGACCATCCGATGGTGCCGCCCTGGACGCATTCGCACCTGGTGCGCCATGTCCTGTACCGGATGCGGTCTGCGGATTGGACACCCCGTGGATGAGGCCCTGGCACTGCTGCGAGCCCGCTACGGCCGGCACGAATGGCGGCCGGTCACCGAGGGCCGGTCCGGCGCGGGCGTCTTCCACCTGAGCGGTGCGAGCGACCTGTACGTGAAGATCGGGGCGCCGCCGCTGCATCCCGACCCCGGTTTCGACGTGGCCGCCGAGGCACCGCGCCTGGACTGGCTGGCCCGGCAGGGCCTGCCGGTGCCCGAGGTCGCCGACACCGGGCGGGTCGGCGAGTGGACCTACCTGGTGACCACCGCCGTCGCGGGCGTGCCCATGTCCCCGGAATGGGAACCGGAGCGGCTGCTGGCGGCGGTGGACGCGGTGGCCGACCTCGCGCGCGTCCTGCACGCCCTGCCCGCCGACGCCTGCCCCTTCGACCGCGGCCTGGCGGTCACCGTCCCCAACGCCGCCACCGCGGTGGGCCTGGGCGAGGTGGACCTGGGCGATCTCGACGAGGCGCACCTGGGCTGGGACGGCACGCGCCTGCTGGCGTCGCTGGAGGAGCGGCTGGGCCGCGTCCAGGTGGAGGAGACGGCCGTCTGCCACGGCGACCTCACCGACGCCAACGTGCTGCTGGACCCCGTCACGCTCCAGGTCGTCGGCCTCCTCGACGTCGGGCGGCTGGGCGTGGCCGACCGCTACGCCGACCTGGCGCTGATGACGCGCGACCTGGACGACCTGGGCCGGGAGTACACCGACCGGTTCATGTACCGCTACGGGGAGATTCCGGCCGATCCGGAACGAGTGGGGCTCTACCGGCTTCTGGACGAGTTCTGCTGAAACCGCACCCGTTGACCACGCATGTTGTGTTACGAGAATGTTTCAGTACCATGTGGACAATGCTGCGTGTGATCGGAGCGGGCCTGCCCCGCACGGGAACGTCCACACTCAAAGCCGCCCTCCCCATGCTGGTCGGCGGCTCCTGCTACCACATGACCGAGGTCTTCGAGCATCCCGACCACCTGGAGGGCTGGAAGGCCGTCACCGAGGGCGACACAGACCGGCTCGACGGGCTCCTGGACGGCTACACCAGCGCCGTGGACTGGCCGGCCTCGGCGTACTGGCCACAGCTGGCCGAGGCCAACCCCGAGGCGCTGATCGTGCTGTCGGTGCGCGACGACGGCCCCACCTGGTGGGGCAGCATGGACGCCACGGTCATGGCCCAGGCCTACCGCCGCCGGCCCGACTTCGCCCCGCCGGAGTTCTTCGCCATGGCGCAAGGCCTGTGGCGGCACGTCTTCGGTGAGCTCTTCGACGACCCGGCCGCCGGGGTGAAGGCCTACGACGCCTACCTCCAGCACGTGCGCGACACCGCCCCCGCCGGCCGGCTGCTGGAGTGGAACGCCAAGCAGGGCTGGGGCCCGCTGTGCGAGGCCCTGGGCGTGCCGGTGCCCGAGGAACCCCTCCCCCACCTCAACACCCGCGAGGAGTGGGCGCGGCGCCTGGCCGAGGGCGTGACACCGGGCAAGTGAAAAGCCGGTGCTCACGGCGGCGCCGGTGGCCACAATCGAGGCCATGACCCAACCGAGCCGCGACGCCGCCGTGAGCCGCCTGCGCCACCGCTACCCCGCCCACGAGTGGGAACCGGTCACCCTGGGCATGTCCGGCGCCGGGGTGTACCGCCTCAGTGGGCCTTCGCGCCTGCACGTCAAGATCGGTGACGGCGAGGTCGCCGCCGAGGGCGAGCGCCTGGCGTGGCTGGCGAAGGCCGGGGTGCCCGCGCCGGAGGTGATCGAGACCGGTGAGGTCGAGGGGCACGCGTTCGTGGTGACGGTGACGCTGCCCGGGCGCCCGGCCTCCGACCCGTGGCCGCAGGGGCGCAGGCTCGCGGTGGCCGGGGTCCTGGGCGGTTTCGCGCGTGAGCTGCACGCCGTCGCGGTGGAGGGCTGTCCCTTCGACCGGCGGCTGGCGGTGCGCGTGCCGCGGGCCCGTGCCGATGTGGCCGCGGGCCGGGCGGATCCCGAGGACGGTGCGCGGCTGCTGGCCGAGCTCCACGCGCTGCTGGCGGCCGGGCCGGTGGAGGAGCCGGTGGTCTGCCACGGCGACTTCTGCCTGCCGAACGTGCTGCTGGAGGCCGATTCCCTGGCCGTCACCGGGATCATCGACGTGGGGCGGCTGGGTGTCGCCGACCGCTACACCGATGTGGCGGTCATGGCGCGGTCGATCGTCTCCGATCTCAATCCGCAGTTCGGCCCGGCGCACGCCGAGGCGTTTCTGCGCGCCTACGGCGCCCACCCGCCCGACGCGCTGCGGATCGAGCTGTACCGGTTGCTGGACGAGTTCCCCTAGCCGCCGCGAGCGGCCTCGGCCTTGCGCGCGTCGTAGCGGGCGAAGGACGGCACCGCCAGGGCCAGCGCGATGATCCCGGCCAGGCACACCAGGCCGCCGGAGACCAGCGACGCGCCCGTCCCCCACCACGCCGCGGTCGCGCCGGTGCGGATGTCGCCCAGGCGCGGCCCGCCGGTGACGACCACGATGTGGGCGCCCTGGAGGCGTCCCTGCATGCCCGGTGGCGTGCCCAGTTGCAGCATGGTGGAGCGGTAGATGGCCGAGACGGTGTCGGCGGCACCGGCCACCAGCAGCGCGCTCAGGCCCAGCCACAGCCACGAGGTGGCGCCCAGCAGCGCCACCGCCAGGCCCCAGATCGCGATCGAGACGATCACGCCCAGGCCCATCCGCCGCACCCGCGCCACCGCTCCCCCGACCAGGGTCACCGCGAAGGCGCCGACGGCCGGGGCGGCGTAGAGCAGACCGGCGGTGGCCGCGTCGCCGTGGAAGGTCCCGTAGGCCAGGGCCGGGAACAGGGCCCTGGGCGCGGCGAAGACCATGGCGTTGATGTCGACCAGGAAGGTCATCAGCAGCGTCTTGTTCCCGGCCAGGAACCGCAGGCCCTCCAGGACCGACGACAGGCCCGCCGGGCGTCCCCCGTCGCCGGGCGGCATCGACGGCAGCCGCAGCACCGAGTAGAACACCGCCGCGAAGGACACCACGTCGGCGGCATAGGCCCACCCGTAGCCGCCCGCGCCGACGATGACGCCCGCCAGCAGCGGCCCGGCGATCATCCCCGACTGGAAACCGGCCTGCCGCAGGTTGTTGGCCGCCGCCAGCGACGTGCCCGGCAGCAGCTGCGGGATCATCGAGGACCGGGCGGGCGAATCGACCGCCGCCGCCCCCGCCTGCACCGCCACGCACACGAACAGCAGCCACACGTGCGGCGACCCCAGCACCGCCTGCACCAGCAGGACCGCGCTGACGGCCAGCATCACCGTGGAGGTCACCAGCACCAGGCGGCGCCGGTCGACGGCGTCGGCGATGGCCCCGCCGTAGAGACCGAACACCACCAGCGGCACCAGACCGGCGACCCCGATCAGCGACACCGCCAGCGACGAGCGGGTCGCCTCCCACACCTGGAGCGGGACGGCGACCTGCGTGATCTGCGTACCGACCAGTGACACGACCTGCCCGCCCAGCAACCTGCGGTAGGCCGGAGACGACCGCAGCGGCCCCAGATCGGGCGCCACCCGGGCGAGCAGGCCGGGCATCACTCGCGCCAGGCCGGCATGACGTCCATCGCGCGGGCGACCTTGGCGCCGTCGCGTTCGACGAGGTCACCGTGGACGGGGTCGACCAGCGCGGCGTCGACGGCGGCGAAGACGTCCCCGGGCAGCGTCGCCTCCACCGCCGCGGCGTTGGCCGCGACCTGCTCGGGCCGCGAGGCACCCATGATCGCCGAGGCCACCCCGGGCCGGTGCAGGACCCACGCCAGCGCCAGCTGCGCCATGCTCAGCCCCACCTCATCGGCGATGGGCCGCAGCCGCTGCACCGCCTCCAGGACCGCCCGCGACATGTACCGGCTCACGAACAGCTTCCCGCGCTCGGTGGTCGCCCGCGACCCCTCGGGCACGCCGTCACCGGGCGGGTAGCGCCCGGCCAGGACGCCCTGCGCCAGCGGCGACCACACGATCTGCCCCAGCCCCAGCCGCATACTGGTGGGCACGACCTCGGCCTCGGGGACCCGCCACAGCATCGAGTACTGCGGCTGGCTGGACACCAGCGGCACCCGCAGCTCCCGCGTCAGCGCGTGCGCGGCCTCGATCTGGGCCGCCGTCCACTCCGACACGCCCAGGTACCCGACCTTGCCCTGGTGGACCAGGTCGGCGAAAGCGCTCATGGTCTCCTCCAGCGGCGTGTCGGGATCGAAACGATGCGCCTGGTAGAGGTCGATGTGATCGGTGCGCAGCCGCCGCAGCGACGCCTCGGCCGACTCCATCACGTGCTTGCGGGACAGCCCGCGGTCATTGGGGCCGTCCCCGGTGGGCAGGGCGACCTTCGTGGCGATGACCAGCGACTCGCGGCGCACACCGGCCAGGGCCTCGCCCAGGGCGCGCTCGCCGGCGCCGAAGTCGGGGTTGCCGTAGACGTCGGCGGTGTCGAAGGTGGTGACACCGGCGTCCAGGGCCGCGCGCACGCACGCGGCCAGCTGGGAGGGGTCGGCACCGGCGAGCCAGTTGCCGAAGGTGAGGGCGGAGATCTTGAGGCCGCTGCTGCCGAGGGAGCGGAACAACATGGGGTGGGAACCGTCCAAATGTAAGGGGGAATTGACGCCTAGGGACATTACACCCGTTCGGTTCGGCGGGAAACGTGAAAACCCGCCGCGCTCAGCGCGGCGGGTTTTCGTGGAACACGCGGGTCAGCTGTTGCCGTTGAGGGCGACCACCAGCAGCACGATGAAACCGAGCACGAGGATGCCGGCCACCGCGATCGTGGCCACCACCGCCGGTTCCTGGTGCCAGGCCTTCTTGGCCACCGGCGGCTTGACCGGCTGCTGGACCACCGGCGGCGGCACCACCCGGGGCTGCACGATCGGCGGCTGCGGCGCCGGGCGCATCACCGGCTGCGGCTGAGGCTGCACGGGACGAATCGGGGGCTGCTGCATCACCGGCGGACGCGGCGGCTGCTGCGGCGGCGGGCCGCTGACCGGGCGGTTGGGAATCACCGCCGGACGCGCCGGGCCCGACACCGGCGGGCCCACCGGGCGCGCCGGAGCCGCCCCACCGGGACCGCCCACGGCCAGCACGCCCTCGACCACGACCGTCTCGGGCTGCTCGATGGTGCGCGGTGCCACGCCCATCTCCTTGTGCAGCAGATGCGCCGCCAGCGGGATGCGGCTGGAACCGCCCACCAGGAAGATCCCCACCAGGTCCTTGGGCGTCAGCCGCGCCGCGGCGATCGCGCGGCCCATGCACTCCACGGTCCGCTCCAGGTGCGGGCGGGCCAGGTTCTCGAACTCCTCGCGCGTCAGGTGCGCGTCGACGTCGAGGGCCGGCAGGTGGATGTCGGCGCTGGCGGTGCGCGACAGCATCTCCTTGGCGCCGCGCACGTCCTCGTACAGCATCCGCCGGTAACGGCGGTCCTTGTCGTCGACGGGGTTGATCAGCTTCTGCCACACCGCCGGGTTGGACGCCCCGTAGGTCTGCCCCAGGTGCTCCACGATCGAGTGGTCGAAGTCCAGGCCACCGACGTCGTTGAGGCCCTCCTCGCTCAAGACCTCGAAACCGGTCTGGGTGCGCCGCACGACCGTGGCGTCGAAGGTCCCGCCGCCCAGGTCGTAGATCGCCAGCGACCGGCCCACCGGCACCGAGGTGCCCAGCACGGTCGCGAAATAGGACGCCGCGCCCACCGGCTCCGGAATCAGCTGCGGCTTGGGCAGGCCCGCGATGTGGGCGGCCTCGATCAGCAGCGACCGGCGCCGCTCACCCCAGCGCGCGGGATGGGTCATCCGCAGCTGCTCGGGCTGGCCGCCGATCTGGCGGCGGGCCTCGGTCAGGATCTGCTCCAGGACATAGGCCATCAGCCTGGGCACCGCGATCTCCTGGTCGCCCAGGAACACCGAACCGTCGTCGATACGCCGCTTCGGGTTGGGCTCGAAGCGCGACGGGTCGACGCGGGCGTTGCGTTCGGCGTCGCGGCCGACGAGCATCCGCCCGTCGGGGGCGAGGTACACCGCCGAGGGCTGCAACGGCGAACCGTCGAACAGCAGCGGCCGCGTACGCCCATCGGGCATTCGCAGGATCGCCACCGTATTGGAGGTACCGAAGTCAATACCGAGCACGCGCATCCGAGTTATCTCCTTCCCCGACCGCACACCATACTGCCTACCGTCACACCCGCTGGGAGTCGGCCGTGCGGGTGGCCTCACCCGACACCCACCGCGACGTCACCGGAACGTTCTGAAGTGGACACGCCGGGTTCGACAGGCCCGGGATACTCGTAGCCATGCCACACCGGCCCCGCCCGCACCCGTACCTCGACGCCCCCCACCCCATCGCCTTCGCCCACCGCGGCGGCGGCGCCCAGGGCGACGAGAACTCCTCGGCGGCCCTGGCCCGCGCCGCCGAGGCCGGCTACCGCTACATCGAGACCGACGTGCACGTGTCCACCGACGGCGTACCGGTCCTCTTCCACGATCCCACCCTCAAACGCCTCACCGGCGACCCCCGCCGCGTGGAGGACCTCGCCTGGCCCGACCTGGCCGCCATCCGCCTGAGCGGCGAACCCCTCATCCCGCGCCTGGACGACGTCCTGGGCGCCTGGCCGCACATCCGCTTCAACATCGACATCAAAACCGACACCGCCGTCGAATCCACCCTCGCCGCCCTCAACGCCACCAACAGCCTCGACCGGGTCTGCATCGGGGCGTTCTCCGACGCCCGCCTCGCCCGCGTCCGCAAAGCCGCCGGACCGCGCCTGGCGACCTCCATGGGCCCCAAAGAAGTCGCCCGCTTCAAACTCGCCTCCCTCATGCCGCGCTCGCGGCGCGGCGGGGTGGCGGGAGCGGTGGCGTTGCAGGTCCCGGTCCGCTCGGGACCCATCCGGGTCGTCGACCGGCGCTTCGTGGCCCACGCCCACGACCTGGGTCTTGACGTACACGTGTGGACAGTGGACGATGCCCCCACCATCAACGCCCTGCTGGACCTCGGCGTCGACGGCGTCATGACCGACCGCCTGGACGTGCTCAAAGAGGTCTACACCGCCCGCGGCCTATGGCCTGACCCCACCCCCATGGACGGTATGCCCGCATGAGCACCATCGAGGCCGGTTACGGCTCCAGCACCCGGCGCGAACGCACCGGCTGGTACATCTACGACTGGGCGAACTCGGCGTTCTCCACCACCGTGGTCACCGCCTTCCTCGGTCCCTACCTGACGGCGATCGCCAAGAACGGCGCCGACGCCAACGGTGAGATCTCGGTGCTGGGCTGGCACATCCCGGCCGGTTCGCTGTGGCCGTACGTGACCAGCCTGTCGGTGATCCTGCAGGTCCTGGTGCTGCCGGTGACCGGCGCGATCGCCGACCGCTCCCGCCGCAAGCGCCAGCTGCTGGGCCTGCTGGCCTACACCGGCGCGGCGGCCACCACGGGCCTGGTGTTCCTGACCGGCTCGCGGTTCCTGCTGGGCGCGGCCCTGTTCCTGGTCGCCAACGTCGCCCTGGGCGCCTCGGTGGTGGTCTACAACTCGTTCCTGCCGCAGATCTCCAGCGAGGAGGACCGCGACGCCGTCTCCAGCCGGGGCTGGGCCATCGGGTACCTGGGCGGCGGGACGCTGCTGCTGCTGAACGTCGCGGCGGTGCTGGTGTGGAGCGACCACCAGGGCGAGGTGGCGCGCTGGTCGCTGGTGTCGGCGGGCCTGTGGTGGGCCGGTTTCACCACGATCACCGTCAAACGCCTGGTCAACCGGGAGCCGGTACTGGGCGAGCACCCGCGCGGCTCGGTGCTCACCGACGGTTTCCGGGAGTTCTTCCGCACCCTCAAGGGCATGCGCGCCTACCCGCTGACGCTGTTCTTCCTGATCACGTTCCTCATCTACAACGACGGCATCCAGACGGTGATCGCGCTGGCCGGGCAGTACGGCTCGGAGGAACTGGGCTTCGACAACACCGTGCTGATGCCCACGATCCTGCTGGTGCAGTTCGTGGCCTTCGCCGGGGCGATGGCGCTGGGCAGGCTGGCCAAGTCGATCGGCGCGTGGAAGACGGTGCTGGTGTCGCTGGCGGTGTGGGTGGTCATCGTGGTGGCCGCCTACTTCATCCCCGCCGGGAACGTGGCGATGTTCCTGGCGCTGGGGGTGTCGATCGGGTTCGTGCTGGGCGGCTCGCAGGCGCTGTCGCGCTCGCTGTTCAGCCAGCTGATCCCCAAGGGTCACGAGGGCGAGTACTTCGGTCTCTACGAGATCAGCGACAAGGGCACCAGCTGGCTGGGGCCGCTGGTGTTCGGGTTCACCTACAGCGCGACCGGCTCCTACCGGTGGGCGATCGTGTCGCTGATCGTGTTCTTCCTGGTGGGCTTCGCGCTGTTGTTCTTCGTGCCGATGCGCAAGGCGATCGCCGCGGCGGGCAACACCCCACCCGCGCGTCTGTGAACCGGCGGCTGCCCATAGGCTTCCTGCCCGTGACGGCGCGCTTGAAGTTCTATTACGGACCCATGGACTGCGGTAAATCCACCCTGGCCCTGCAGATCCACCACAACCACACCCGTTCGGGACGCAGGGGCCTGCTGCTGACCCGTCACGACCGTTCGGGGGGCGCGCGCATCACCACCCGCATCGGGCTGGCCAAGGAGGCCACCGAGCTCACCGACGGCGATGACCTGCGGGCGGTGGCCCAGGCCACCGGCGCCGACTACGTGATCTGCGACGAGGTGCAGTTCTACCCCGCCGAGCACGTGGAGCAGATGGCCGACCTGGTCGACTGCGACGGCGTCGACGTCTACGCCTTCGGGCTGGCCACCGACTTCCGCTCCAAGCTGTTCCCGGCGACCCGGCGGCTGCTGGAGCTGGCCGATGAGGCGCTGCGGTTGCAGGTGGAGGTCCTGTGCTGGTGCGGGGCGGAGGGGCAGCTGAACGCGCGCGTGGTCGACGGGCGCATCGCGCGCGCCGGGGAGCAGGTCGTCATCGGCGACACCGACTCCTCGGCGGTGCACTACCAGGTCCTGTGCCGCAAGCACTACCGCTCGGGTGAGCTGTCGCTGACGCCGATGGCCGAGGCGATGGCGTTAGACCCGGCTAGTGGATGCCCGCCATCAGGCGGCTGAGGTTCTTGACCAGCCCGAAGGCGGCCACGCCCAGCAGGACCGAGGCCGAGCCGAGGATCAGGAAGTACTGCCACTGGTCGATGACGGTGGCCAGGCGCCCGACCTGGCCGCCGATGGCGTCGCCGACGGCGGTGGACAGGAACCACAGGCCCAGCATCTGCGCGGTGTAGCCGCTGGGGGCCAGCTTGGTGGTCGTGGACAGCCCCACCGGGCTGATGCACAGCTCGGCGGTGACCTGCAGCGCGTAGGTGGCCACCAGCCACAGCGGTGAGACCTTCTCTCCGCCGACGGCGGCCAGCGCGGCGAACATCATCACGATGAACGACAGGCCGTTGAACACCAGGCCGAGGGCGAACTTGGCCGGGGTGCGCAGGCGGTGGCCCAGCCGCAGCCACACCACCCCGGCGATGGGCGAGCCGATGATGATGAAGATCGGGTTGACCGCCTGCAGGGTGGCCGCCGAGATCTCCCCGACCACCGGCAGGTCCAGGTCGGTGGAGTTCTCGGCGAACAGGTTCAGCACCGACCCGGCCTGGTCGTAGATCAGCCAGAACGAGGCGGCGAAGATGAACAGCCACACGTAGGCCTTCAGGCGGGAGCGCTCGACGTCGCTGATCTGGCGGTCGGCGAACATCTTGGTGAAGTAGAAGATCGCGATGCCGATCGGGACGATCGTCAGCAGCGCCAGGACGGTGTTGACCCGCAGCCATCCCAGCAGCGCCAAGACCACCGCCAGCACCGCCACCACGCCCACGGTGATCCCCACGGCCTTGGCGACCTTGGCGCCCTCGCCCTCGGCGAGGGGCTTGGTGGGCCGCGCGCCGATCTCGCCCAGGCCCTTGCGCCCGGCCACGTACCAGATCACCGCGATCGTCATGCCCAGCCCGGCCACGCCGAAGGCGATGTGCCAGTCGCCGTTCTTGCTCAGCGCGCCGGTGACCAGCGGCGCGATGAACGCGCCGATGTTGATGCCCATGTAGAACAGGGAGAACCCGGCGTCGCGGCGCGGGTCGTCCTTGCCGTAGAGGTTGCCCACCATCGCCGAGATGTTGGGTTTGAGCAGCCCGGTGCCCAGCACGATCAGGACCAGGCCCAGGAAGAACGTGCCGTGGGTGGGCACCGCCAGGCTGTAGTGGCCCAGCGCGATGACCACACCGCCCCACAGCACCGAGCGCCTGGGCCCCAGCAGCCGGTCGGCGATCCAGCCACCGGCGATCGGCGTCAGGTACGCCATGCCGGTGTAGACGCCGTAGAGGGCGGTGGCATCGCTCTGCGACCACCCGAAACCGCCGTTGGCCACCGAGGCCGACAGGAACAGCACCAGGATGGCGCGCATCCCGTAATAGCTGAACCGCTCCCACAGCTCGGTGGAGAACAAGGTCGCCAGGGCCCGGGGATGCCCGAAGAAGCCCCGGTCGGCGCCGGGTTGGAGCTGTCCGTTCTGGGCCACTGCGCACCTCCTGGACGCCGATCATAAGCGGACCGACGGTCATCAACCGGTATTTAGTGGACGTAGGCGGTGGCGAGCGCGCTGACCGCCGCGCGCATCCGCCCCACCGGGACGCCGGCGAACCCCGCCACCAGCGCCGGGCGGTGCCCCGGCGCGTACGACGACAGCGCCGTCACCGCCACCCCGCAGCCCTGGGCGCGGCGGGCCACCGCGGCGTCGTCGCTGCCCTCGGGCAGCCGCAGCAGCACGTGCAGCCCGGCGTCGATGCCCTCCGGCACCGCCTGCGGGAACAATTCCGCCAGGGCCGCCAGGAACGCGTCGCGCCGCCGCCGGTACTCCGCGCGCGTCACCCGCAGGTGCCGGTCGTAGCCGCCACCGGACAGGAACCGCGTGAACGCCGCCTGGTCCAGCCCGCCGGCGCCCCGGCAGCGCAGCCACATCCGCCGCGCCAGGTCGGCGTGCCGCGCCACCGGCACCACCAGCCACCCCAGCCGCAGCGCAGGCGCCAGGGTCTTCGACACCGTCCCGGAGTAGACCACGTGCTCGGGCGCCATGCCCTGCACCGCGGCCAGCGCCGGACGGTCGTAGCGGTACTCGGCGTCGTAGTCGTCCTCCACGATCAGCCCGTCGCGCTCACGCGCCCAGGCCACCAGGGCCCGCCTGCGCGCCGCCGACAACGCCACGCCCAGCGGATAGTGATGCGCCGCGGTGACCACCACCGCCCGCGCCCCGGTGGCCGCCAGCGCCGCCACGTCCAGCCCCTCGCCGTCCACCGGCACGCCCACCACCTCCAGCCCCGAGCGCGCCAGCAGCTCCCGCTGCCCGGCCCCGCAGGGATCCTCCACCGCGATCACCCCGTGCCCCTCCTCGCGCAGGTGCCCGGCCAGCAGCCCCAGCGCGTCGAAGGTCCCGTGGGTGACCACGATCCGCTCGGCGGAGGCCTCCACCGACCGCACCCGCCCCAGATACCCCGCCAGCTCCGCCCGAAACTCCCGCGAACCGGCCGCCTCGGGATACCCCAATGCCGCGTCGGGGACCTCGGCCAGCGCCGCGCGCACCGCCCGCAGCCACGCCGCCCGCGGGAACGCCGCCAGCGACGGCAGGCCCGGCGACAGGTCGAACCGCGCCCGCGCGCCCCCCGGTGCCGCTCCCCCGCCCGCGCCGGGCGCGGCCAGCTCGGCCACCCGCGTCCCCGAGCCCCGCACCGCCACCAGGTACCCCTCGGCGGCCAGCTGCCGGTACACCGCCGTCACCGTCCCCCGCGCCACCCCCAGCTGCCCGGCCAGGTCCCGGCTGGACGGCAACCGCGTCCCCGGCGCCAGCACGCCCCGCCGGATCCGCTCCCGCAGCAGCCCCTCCAGCGACCGCCCGCGCCGCCCCTCCACCGGCAGCGACAGCTCCCGCAGCACCTCCTCCACCCGCGCACCCCTCCCGAAGTGGACCAGCCGAACCGGCCATGAGTGGCCCTGATCATTGGGCCGCAGCGGATCTAGCTTCGCAGCATGCCACAACCCCGCACCACCCTGGCCGTCCTGCTCACCGGCGTCTTCATCCTCGGCGCCAACACCACCCTGGCCGCCGTCGCCCTCCCCGCCATCGCCACCGACCTCCACCTCACCGGCTCCACCCAGATGTGGATCGTCAACGCCCACCTCATCGCCTTCACCGCCGTCCTGCCCGCCGCCGGGCGCCTCGGCGACCACCGCAGCCCCAAGCGCCTCCTCACCACCGGCCTGGCCCTGTTCACCCTCACCGCCACCGCCGCGGCCCTCGCCCCCGGCGGGACGTGGCTGATCACCGCGCGCGTCCTGCAGGGCGCCGCCGCGGCACTGGCCACCCCGCAGGCCCTGACGATCCTGGCCCGCACCCACCCCGCCGCCCGGCGCGGCCGCGCCTTCGGGGTGTGGGGAGCGGTGGCCGGGCTGGCGGTGGCGGCCGGTCCGTCCCTGGGCGGCGCGGCCATCGGCGCCGCCGGATGGCGCGCGGCCTTCGCGGGCCTGGCCGCCACCGCCGCCCTGGCCGCCCTGCTGGGGGCGCTGCTGCTCCCGGCGACCCCGCCCCCACCTGTCACGCCACGTGCCAAGGGCGTCGCCCGGATGCTGCTGCGCACACCGGGATTCGTGCTCATGGCCGCCGTCTCGGCGGCCCTGTCGACGGCCGTGGCGGCGATGGTCCTGCTGACCACCGGGCACCTCCAGGCCGCCGACGGGCTCTCCCCCGCCACAGCCGGAGCCCTGGTGGCCATCGGCCCGGCCGTCTCGGTGCCCTTCGCGCCCCTGTCGGGACGCCTCACCGACCGCCGCGGCCCCCTCCCGCCACTGCTGGCCGGACTCGCCCTGATGATCGCCGGGCTGGCCGGGCTGGCCACCGGACTGGGCTCCACACCGATGACGATCGCCTCCATCGCGGTCTTCGGCGTCGGCATGGGCGTGGTCTTCGCCCCACCGGGAACCCTCGCCTTCGCCCTCGTCCCCGCCGGCGCCGCCGGAGCCGCCGGCGGCGCCCTGACCACCCTGCGCACCCTCGGCTCGACCCTGGGCGCGGTCACCGTGAGCACCCTGCTGACCCGCACGCTGCCCGGCGGCGTCCTGGCCGCCGACCCCGAACACACCCCGGCCATCTCGGCGGCCGTCCGCGCCGCCTTCGCCGTACCCTTGGCCGCACTGGTCCTGGCCGGGCTGGCCTGCCTGCTGATCCGGCGACGGCTCGATGGTGTGCCTGATCACCCCGGTTCTTCACACGTCTTCGCGCGCCCCTCGGCGCCCCCGGTGTCCGCGTCGCGACAGTCACCGCGCTGACCTGCGCATACACTCCATGGGGCGTGGGTATGACGATCAACGTCACAACGGGTGCCGCGCAAAGCGCCGGAACGGACGACGTGATGCCATCCTTTCCCCGGTGGACGTCGCGGTACCCGTTAGGGAAACATTCAAGCGGCTGCGTCGTTACACCGGACAGATGTCGCAGATGTGGCCGTCTTTAGGGTCTTAGAGGGGAAGCCGGTTTATGGGTGAGCGTATGCTGCGCGGCAGCCGTCTCGGCGCGATCAGCTACGAGTCCGATCGCAACACCGAGCTCGCGCCGCGGCAGACCAGGGATTACGTCTGCGAGCGCGGGCACCGTTTCGAGGTGCCCTTCGCCGTGGACGCCGAAGTTCCGTCGACGTGGGAGTGCCGCCTGGACGGCACCACCGCCCGGCTGGTGGACGGTTCGGAGCCGGAGGCCAAGTCTGGCAAGCCTCCGCGCACGCACTGGGACATGCTCCTGGAGCGCCGCAGCGTCGACGATCTGGAGGAGATCCTCAACGAGCGTCTGGAAGAGGTCCGCGCGCGTCGCGGCAAGGCCTAAGACGGCCTGATTACCCGCTTCCTTCGACGGGGCCGTGGTCACTTCGGTGACCGCGGCCCCTCGTTGTCCTCACGGGGGCCGTCGACGATCTCGCCTTCCAGGACCTCACCGTCGATGACGTCGTGGGGCCCGCTCTCATCGGGCATCCCCGCCTCGGTGCGCACCCGGCGCGGCCCGAACATCGCACCCATCTGCCCCGAGGGCAACCGCGAGGCCAGCAGCCTCTCGGCCAGCGGCCGCAGCAGCGCCCGCGTCGGCGGGAACACGCACAGCAGCCCCAGGACATCGGAGATGAACCCCGGCACCAGCAGCCCGATGGCGCCGACGAACGCGATCGTCCCATCGACGATGGTGCGCCCGGGCGGGCGCCCCTCACGGGCGTCCTCGGCATAGGCGCGGAAGGCCTTGGCGCCGAAGTAGCGCATCAGGCTCGCCCCGGCGAAACCGGTGACCAGCGTCAGCAGGATCGTCCAGCCGATCCCGATCCAGCGCGCGACGAGGATGTAGACGACCAGTTCGCAGATCACCAGCAGCGATCCGAACGGGAAGCGGCGCCGCCGCCGGACGGGCCCGGTCATCGCCGCGCCTTGTCCTTACCGCCGAACAGCGACGCGACCTGCCCCGCACGGTGCTTCACACCCCACGAACCCACCCGCAGCAGCGCCTCGCGCACGATCGAGCCGCCCATCTTGGACGCGCCGCGCTCGCGCTCGGCGAAGGTGATGGGGACCTCCACCACCCGCAGGCCCGCGCGCACCGCCCGCCAGGTGAGGTCGATCTGGAAGCAGTACCCGGCCGAGGCCACCGTGCCCAGGTCGAACTTGTCGAGGGCGTCCAGGCGGTAGGCGCGGTACCCGGCGGTGGTGTCGCGCACCGGCACGCCCAGCAGGATGCGGGTGTAGAGGCTGCCGCCGCGCGACAGCAGCAGCCGGTGGGCCGGCCAGTTGACGACCTTGCCGCCGGGGACGTAGCGGGAGCCGATGACCGCGTCGGCCTCGCCCAGGGCGTCCAGGAGGCGGTGGAGCTGCTCGGGGGCGTGGGAGCCGTCGGCGTCCATCTCGACCACGACGTCGTAACCGTGCTCGCGGGCCCAGGCGAAACCGGCCAGGTAGGCCATGCCCAGGCCCTCTTTCCCGGCCCGGTGCAGCACGTGGACGTTGGCGTCGGCGGCGGCCAGGCCGTCGGCGATGTCGCCGGTCCCGTCGGGGCTGTTGTCGTCGGCGACGAGGATGTGCGCCACCGGCACCGCCGCGCGCGTGCGCGCCACGATGGACTCGACGTTGTCCTTCTCGTTGTAGGTGGGGATGATCACCAGGACCTTGCCGATGCGCGGATAGTCCTCACCGGCCGGTGTGGTCGTCACGAATTCCCCTCCAGGTTCATCTCACGCCGAGGTGCCCACGCGGCGGCGGCGCAGCACGACCGCGGCCACCACGATCGCCACCGCACCGGCGGCGATCAGCAACTCTGGAAGCATACCGAGCAGGTGAGCGGGGGTGACGCCGTCACCGAGGCGCACCGCGCGCGACATCGCCGCCCGCGTGTTGAACTCGGTGGCCTCGTGCACCGTCCCGTCGGCGTCGACGTAGGCCGACACGCCCACCGTGGACGCCATCAGGGCGCTGCGCCCGTGCTCCACCGCCCGCAGCCGCACCATCGCCAGCTGCTGCTGGGCCTCGGCGTTGTTGAAGGTGGCGTTGTTGGTCTGCACCGCGATCAGCTCCGCGCCGGTGTCGACGGTCTCGCGGACCACGTCGTCGAAGGCGATCTCGTAGCAGATCACGTCGCCGACCTTCACCCCGCCGATGTCGACCACGCCCGGCTCGGTGCCCGGGGCGAAGTTGCCGGCGATCTTGACCTTGTCGGTGATCTTCTCCACCAGGTCCCGAAACGGCACCTGCTCCACGAACGGCACCAGGTTGCGCTTGACGTAGCCCACGCGCGGCTCCTGACCGGCGTAGACCACCAGCCCGGAGTTCCGCGAGCGCCCGTCGGGGCCCTTGACCAGCGCGCCCACCAGGATCGGCGCCTTGATGACCGCCGCGGCGTTGTCGATGATCGCCTTGGCGTCGAGGTTGCGCACCGGGTCGATGTCGGAGGAGTTCTCCGGCCAGATCACCAGGTCCGGCTGCGGCTCGCTACCGCGCGCGACCCGCCCGGCCAGCTCGATGGTGGCCTCGGCGTGGTTGTTGAGAACCTGCAGCCGCTGCGCGTTGAAGTCCAGGCCCAGGCGTGGGACGTTGCCCTGCACGATCGCCACTACCGCCTCACGCCCACCCGGCGTCGAGGTCGGCACCACCAGCCCCGCCAGGACCAGCAGCACCGCCGCGGCGGCGAACGCCGTCACCTTCCCCCAGCCGATGTGCCGCCACCGCCACACCGCGCACAGCAGCAACCCGCCCGACAGGGCCGTCACGAACGTCACCAGCGGCGCGCCGCCCAGCCACGCGAAGGCCAGCAGCGGCGAATCGGCCTGCGCGAAGGCCAGCCGCCCCCACGGGAACCCGCCGAAGGGGAACCGGTCGCGCACCGCCTCCATGCCCACCCACAAGGCGGCCGTACCCACCGGCCACGTCCAGTGCCAGCGGTCGAAGACCCGGCCGCCACCGGCGGTGAAGGCACCCAGCATCCCCACGAACACCGCCTGCAGGGTCGCCAGCAGCAACCACGGCCAGGCGCCCACCTGCGTACCCGTCCAGTCCAGCAACGGCACGAACAGCGCCCAGCCGGCCACCGTGCCCAGCCCGAAACCGGCCCAATGCCGCTGCCGGTGCACCGCCGCGCCCAGCCCCGCCACGCACAACGGCGCCAGCCACCACAGCCCGATCGGCGGGAACGACAGCCACAGGCCCAGGCCCGATACCAGCGCCAGGCCGTAGGCGACCGGCAGACGCAACCGCGCGCGTCCCCTCCGGTCGCGCCCGCGCCACCACGGCCCGGCCGCTTCAGTTGCCGTGACCGTGCCCGGATCCACAGACGTGGCCGCCACAGGCGCTCCCGCGTGTCGTTGAGGTGAAGGGTCCAGCAAGTATCACCGACGCCCGCCGGATACGGCGAAGGGGCGTGGCAGCCACCACGCCCCTCGCGTTCCCAGGCCCTTTCGGCGGGTGATCGACGCACGTCACACGACACGACCTTCGGACCAATTCGGAACCGGCCGGCTGCCAAACCCCGAACTGTTGTCTACTGGCCGATCGCGCGACCTGCGATCCTCACCTCACGGCGACCGTCTCGCACCGCCCCGCCGACCCCCGCGCGCTGAGCCTGGCCGCCGGCGGTGATGCGGCCGACCACCACCGATTGCCCAGTCTGCGAAGGAACGAAGCGAGCCGAGCCGCCCCCGATTACGGACAAGGCAACGGTAAGGCGTCCCATACGGGGGCTGTCAACCGGGTCCGGGAAATCCACCCGAGATTGACACCCGCCACACCCGTCTCACACCCCACCCAGGCACCCCGCCAGCAACCGCGCCGCCGCGCCCGGCAGCACCTCCGCCAGCAGACCCGCCGCCGCCAGCACGTACCGCGCGTCCACCGTCACCGACGGCGACACCGGCAACGGCCACCCACCGGCCCCATCGGCGATCGCCGAGCGCACCACGCCCACACCACGACCCGCCCGCGCGTGCCGCAACGCCCCACCCGAACCCACCACCAGGGCCACCTGACGCAGGTCCTTGCCACCCCGAAACGGCCCGTCGGGACCGTCCAGGCGCTCCCCCCGGGCATGGCGGCGCAACGCCACCGTGATCGCCAAAGCCGCCAGCCGCTCATCGACGGCCGCCTCGGCCCCATCGGCGGGCAGGAACCCCGGATCGGCCGCCCG
This sequence comes from Actinorhabdospora filicis, assembly GCF_030269765.1. GTDB lineage: Bacteria > Actinomycetota > Actinomycetes > Mycobacteriales > Micromonosporaceae > Actinorhabdospora > Actinorhabdospora filicis. The sequence goes on from NZ_BSTX01000002.1 coordinate 1,119,993, forward strand.
GACCGCCACGGCCGCCGCCAGCCCGTCGGCCTCATCGGGGGTCAGCAGCTTCTCCCCCAGGGCCGCCTCGACCACACCGGGGGCGTTCCAGCGCATCCCCAGATCACCCTCCACCGTCCGCGCCCGCCACTGCGTACCGGCCACCTCCGCGCGCGGGCCCAGCAGCTCGGCGTCCGGCGTCAGCACCGAGTACACATCCGTGGTCGCACCCCCCACGTCCACCAGCAGCAGATCACCCCGCCCGGGCACCTCACCGTGGCCGTCAGCCAGCAACTCCACCCCGCGCAACACCGCGTCGGGAGTCGCCGCGCGCACCATGCGCGTGAACTCCTCCCCCGCCGACAGCCGCTTCCCGGCGATCACATGCGTCAAGAACGCCTCACGCAGCGCCTCACGCGCCTCCTGCGGCCGCAACCGCCCGATCCGGGGCAGCACGTTGCCCACCGACCGCACGCTCAGCCCCGCCCGCGTGAGGATCCCCTCCACCTCCGGCGCGGCCTTCGCGTTGGCCGCCAGCACCACCGGCACCCGCAACCGCGCCTCGGCCCCGGCCGCCTCCGCCAGCTGACGCGCGTGCTCCAGCAGCACCGTGGCGTCCCCGCCGTCGGTACCACCCGCCAGCAGGATCGTGTCCGGGACCGTCTCGGCGATGCCCGCGACATCGGCCGCCGACAGCGCCCCCGCGGCCACCCGCACGATCCGCGCACCCGCCGACAACGCCGCCCGGTGCGCCGCGGTGGCCGTCACCAGGGGCTCATTGCCGATCACCGCGCACGTCAGGCCACCACCGGCCGAGGAGCACACCAGCGTCCCCGACACCCCCACACCCGCCGGGAGCCGCGACTCCAGCACCGCCCGGGCCGCCCCCAGCCCCTCCAGCACATCGGTGCCCACCGTCGTGGGATGGGCCGCGGTGGCGTACAGCTCACCGGTGACCTCATCGACCGCCGCGACCTTGGTGTACGTCGAACCCACGTCGGCGCACACCACCGCAGAAGCGCTCATGCCTTCACGCCTTCGGCGGAACGACCACGGTCCCCGTGGCACTGGTGGCCAGGATCGGCGGATCGCACACCTCCGCCGCCGACTCGCCCAGATCCGGGCGGCCACGGCAGATCACGTGCACCGAGAAACTGATCCGCCGCGAGCGCGTGCCGACCTTCGTCAGCACCGCCGTGGTCTCGATGACGTCCCCCGCCCGCAGCGGAGCGTGGAACTGCACGTCCGAATACGACGCGAACAGGCCCTCGTCACCGTCGGAGCGGATGCACAACTCGGTGGCCACGTCACCGAACAACCCCAACCCGTAGGCCCCGTCCACCAGGTTCCCGGCGTAGTGGGCATGGCTGTAGGGGATGTAACGGCGGTGGGTGACGGTCAGTCCCTCAACGGCGCTCACGCCACGGGCTCCTTCGGTCGGCTCGCCAGCGCGTGGACGAGATAGGAAGCGACGTCACCGGGAGTGGTGCCGCGCGCGAAGATCCGGTCGACGCCCAGCTCGCCGGCCATGGTCTCGTCGAAGCGCGGGCCCCCGACGATCAGCAGCGGCCGCTCGGTGGGCCCGAAGGCCTCCCGGAACGCCGCCGACATCTCCCTGGTGTTGTGAAGATGCGCGTCGCGCTGGGTCACCACCTGCGACACCAGCACCGCGTCGGCGCCCTCGTCCACCGCCCGGTTCACCAGGTCCGGCACCGGCACCTGCGCGCCCAGGTTGACCACCCGCAGCTCCCGGTAGTACTCCAGGCCCTTCTCACCCGCGATGCCCTTGATGTTCAAAATCGCGTCGATGCCCACCGTGTGCGCGTCGGTGCCGATGCAGGCGCCCACCACCACCAGCTTGCGGCCCAGGTTCTCCTTCACCGCGGTGTTCACCTCCTTGCTCGACAGCAAGGGGTAGTCGCGCTCGATCACGTTGACCTCGGACAGGTTCACCAGATGGTTCACCGACCCGTACACCACGAAGAACGTGTGCGCGGTGCCCATCTGCTTGGCATGAACCAGCATCGCCGGGTCCATGCCCATCTTCTGCGCCAGCTGCACCGCCGCGCCCTCGGCGCGCTTGTCGTGCGGCACCGGCAGCGTGAACGACACCTGCACCATCCCGTCACCGGTGGTGTCACCGTAGGGACGCACGATCTTGGGACTGTCGCCCATCACCCTTCACCCCCGTCGAGGATCTCCACCGCCGGGTTGAAGTAGTCACCCGCACGCTTCTCCACACCGTCCAGGCCGCGCCCGCCATCGGCCGGGCGCTTCATGATCCCGAAGGTGCCCTCGCCGATGGCCTGCAGCAGACCGTCGTCGCAGATCTTCTCCAGCAACTCCACCGCCTCGCACAGCACCAGATTCGCCCGCGAGTCGATGAACCCGCCCGCCGGCGGATGGAAGTCCTCGGCCAGCCCACCGCACGCGTTCAGCACGTAACGCACGTTCTGCAGCGCCAGGTCGCGATCCGACAGCCACGGCGTCACCACCGCCTCGGTCATCATCCCCACCAGCAGGATCCCCTGCCCGGTCATCGAACCCACCAGGTTGAAGAACCCGTCCAGCAGATAACCCCGGAACACGTCACCGGTCATGTGCTTGGTCGGCGGCATCCACTTCAGCGGCGCGTCGGGGAACAGCTCCCGCGCCAGCAGCGCGTGCGCCAGCTCCAGCCGGAACGAATCCGGCAGATCCGGGTTGATCTCGAAGGCGTGCCCCAGCCCCAGCAGCTCATCGGGCAGCCCCGCCTCATGCGCGAAGAACTCGTTCAGCAACTGCGACACCGTCACCGTGTGCGCCGCCTCCACCGCGTCGGCGGTGGTCAGGTAGTTGTCCTCACCGGTGTTGATGATGATCCCCGCCCGCGAGTGCACCTGCCGCGAGAACCGCTGGTCCACGAACGTCCGGATCGGGTTGATGTCACGGAACAAGATCCCGTACATCGAGTCATTGAGCATCATGTCCAGCCGGTTCAAACCCGCCAGCGCCGCGATCTCCGGCATGCACAACCCCGACGCGTAATTCGTCAGCCGGATGTAACGCCCCAGCTCACGCGAGGTCTCATCCAGCGCCGCCCGCATCAGCCGGAAGTTCTCACCCGTGGCATAGGTCCCCGCGAAACCCTCACGCGTGGCGCCCTCGGGCACATAGTCCAGCAGCGACTGACCCGTCGAACGGATCACCGCGATCACGTCCGCGCCCGCCCGCGCCGCCGCCTGCGCCTGCGGGATGTCCTCATAGATGTCACCCGTGGCCACGATCAAATAGATCCACGGACGCTGCTGCGGGTCACCGATCTCGGCGACCATCCGCTCCCGCTCCACCCGCTTGGCGTCCACGACCTCCAGGCCGTGCGAGACCGCCGCCCGCGCGAGCTTGCGCGCCTCGGCGTCCGCACGCCCGTCGGGAACGGTGAACCGCACCGCCCCCGACGCCGCCTTCTGCGCCAGCGCCACCAGATCCGAATGGCCCTCACTGGCCAGCGCGTGGAACACCGGCGCCGCCACACCGTGCGCGACACCAACGTCCTCACGCACCGCGTCGACCAGCCGGTTCACCCACGGGATCCCATCCGGATCGGCACCCGCCAGACCCGCCAGCCGCAGCGTCGCCCGCTCCACCGACACCGTCGTATGACTCCGCGCGATATCGACCACCGGCTGACCCGCGCGACGGGCCAGACCCCTCGCCCGCGCCACCACATCGGCGTCCAAACGCAACCGCGGCTGATGCGCCACTACCTCACTCCTCCACGAAAATCGTGCGCCCCGCCAACACAGTGCGCACACACGACGGCGCCACCCGGGGATCCGGCAGATCCGCCGAACGGTGCTCCCACACCGCCAGCGTCGCCGGAGCACCCGGAACCAGCACCCCCGCCACGTCATCCCCCATCGCACGCCAGCCACCACGCGTGGCCGCCGCGAACGCCGACTTCAGCGACAACCGCTGCGCCGGATTGTGATGCCACACCGCCGCGGCGACCCCACCCCACGGATCACACGGCGTCACCGGAGCGTCCGAACCGAACGCCAGCGGCACACCCACACCCGCCAGCGAAGCGAACGGATTCGCCGCCAGCGCACGCTCCTTACCCAACCGGCGCGCGTACATCGCGTCCGGCCCACCCCAGGCCGCGTCGAACGCCGGCTGCACACTCGCGTGCAGACCGAACGCCACGAAACCCGCGATCAGCTGCTTGTCCAGCAACTCCGCGTGCTCCACACGGTGCCGCATACCCCGCACCGCCTCCACACCCACCTGCTGCGCGGCCGCGCCCACACCCGCCACCACGTTCGCGATCGCCTGATCCCCGATCGCGTGGAACCCACCCTGGATCCCGTGCCGGTGACAGTCCAGGATGTGGTTCTCCACATCCTCGGCCGACAAGTACGCGTGCCCCAGCGTGTCGGCGTCGACGTAGGCCTCCCGCAACGCCGCCGTGTGCGCGCCGATCGACCCGTCCACCGACAGGTCACCGCCACACGCGTGCGCGCCCAGATCCCGCGCCTTCTCCGCCGCGCACAACTCACCCCAGTAACCCACCACGCGCGGGACGTCCTCCTCGCGCGACAGCCTCAGCAGCGCGGCGAACTCCCGCTCGGGCACCGAGGTCCCCGCCAGGCCGATGCCGCACTCGTGCAGCGCCGCCACGCCCAGGCTCGCCGCCCGGCCCAGCGCCGCGCGCTGGAACTCCGCGCGCTGCCCGTCGGTCACCGACTCGGCCGCCGCGGCCCGGTAGGACTTGTGCGAATGCAGCGTCAGCGGGCCCTCGGCGGCGAAACCCTCCTTGGCCGCGTACTCCGGATGCGCCGCCCGCAGGGCGGGCGAGGCCAGGCCCTGATGCCCGCACACCCGCGACAGGTAGGCCTTGCGGCCACCGGTGGCGCGGTCGAGCTCGGCGAGGGTGGGCAGCCGCGGATCGGCCCAGGTCGACTCGTCCCAGCCGTGCCCGGCCACCACCGCGTCACCCGGCAGATCCCGCACGTGCGCGGCGACCCGCTCCAGCAGGTCGGCCGCCGAAGAGGTACCGGCGAGGTTGAGGCCGATCAGGTCGGCGCCCAGGCCGGTGATGTGGGCGTGGGCGTCGACGAACGCCGGGGTGACCAGGCGTCCCTCCAGCTCCACGATCACGTCCGACTGGGGCGCGTCGGCGTCGGCGCCCAGCCACGAGATCACACCGTTGTCGTCGACCTGTAGCGCCGTCGCCGCCGGAGCGGCCGGGGAGAGGATGTGCCCACCGCGGTAAAGAGTCGTCATGAGTGCCTAGTCTCGACCAGGCGGCGCTCGAACAACGAACGCACCCCCGCCGAGGAACGCAGCAGCCGCAGGGCCAGCTCCGCGTGACCCGGGGTGTACCCGTTCCCGATGAGCATCCGCACGTCGGCCGCCAGGCCCTCCGCACCCAGCGCCGCCGCCGGGAACGAGGTCGCCATCGAGAAGAAGATGACCGTGCCGCCCTCGGCGGTGGCCAGCACCGCGCCGTGCTCGCAGCCGGGCACGTCCACGCACACCACCGTCACGTCGGCCAGGCCGCCCACCGAGGACACCGCCTCGGCCGTGGCCACCGGGTCCGTCGCGTCGGCCACCACCACCGAGTCGGCCAGACCCGCCTCGGCCAGCAGCTTCGCCTCACCCGGATTGGGCACCAGGCCCGTCAGCCGGCCCGCGCCCGAGGCCCGCGCCGCCGCCAGCGACAGCGCGCCGCTCTTGCCCGCCGCGCCCAGCACCGCCACATGCGGCGCCCGGCCGGTATTGGCCGCGTACTCCTCCACCACCCGCGCGGTCATCGCCGGGGCACCGCACACGTCGAAGACCGCCAGCGACAGGTCCGCCGGAAGGTCATCGGGCAGAACCGCCGCGATCGAGCGCGCGAACAGCACCGCGTGCCCCTCGGCCGGGACCTGCTCACTCGTGCCGTCCCAGCGCGCCAGCCCATCGGTGATCACCAGCGGCGTCAGCGTCAGCGACACCAAGGTCGCCACCCGCTGCCCCACCCGCAGGCCCAGCGGGGAGTCCGGGCCGACCGCCTCGACCGTCCCGATCAGCATCCCACCCGAACCGGTGTCCGGATTGTGCATCTTCCCGCGCTCGGCGACGATGCGCAGCACCTCATCGCGCACCTGTCCACCGTCCCCGCCGAACTTGACGGAGAGCTGACGGAAGCTGGCCGCGTCCAGGTTGAGGCGCTCGACGCGGATGCGGACCTCATCGGCGGCGATCTCGCCGCGCGCGTCGAGCTTCCACGCCGCCTGCGGCAGCACCCCCGAAGGTTCCAGCACCCGGTGCAGACCCACAGGTGACGAGGGGGTTTCCGACATCGCTCCTCCTTGAGCACGGGTGAAGATCCCCAGCAGGATAGCCGAAGATTCTCCGGCGGGGTAGCTTGACATCAGGAGGGTTTCCGCTAGTAGCCTCTCGTGAATCGCGTATCTCAATGCCGAGGAGGCGTTAACGTGTCTTTGACGGACGGCACCGGACCGACGGTCATGGAGCAGCCGTACATCTACCGGCGCGCCGAACTCGCCGAGCCCGACTGGCGGCGCTTCCCCGGCTGGCGCGACGTGACCACCGAAGAGTGGGAGTCGGCGCAGTGGCAGCGCGTCAACTGCGTGAAGAACATCAAGCAGCTGCACGCCCTGCTCGGCGAGCTCGTCGACGAGAGCTTCTACAAGGACCTCGCCGACGACCAGGAGCACCTGGCGACGATGTCGATGCTGGTCCCGCCGCAGATGCTGAACACCATGGTCGTGGAATCCCCCGGTGACACCCCCGGCGCGTGGACCGAGGCCTTCTACGCCGACCCCGTGCGGCGGTACATGATCCCGGTGGCCTCCGACCGCCGGCGCGACTGGCCGTCCCACCCCTACGCCACCCGCGACTCGCTGCACGAGCACGACATGTGGGTCGCCGAGGGTCTCACCCACCGCTACCCGACCAAGGTGCTGGCCGAGCTGCTGTCCACGTGCCCGCAGTACTGCGGGCACTGCACGCGCATGGACCTCGTCGGCAACTCCACCCCCACGGTGGACAAGCTGAAGCTGACCTTGAAGCCCAAGGACCGCTACGACGCCATGATCGACTACCTCCAGGCTCATCCCGGGGTGCGCGACGTGGTGGTCTCCGGCGGCGACGTGGCCAACGTGCCGTGGAAGAACCTTGAGAGCTTCCTGACCCGGCTGCTGGACATCGACACCGTCCGCGACATCCGCCTGGCCACCAAGGCCCTGGCGGCGCTGCCGCAGCACTGGCTCCAGGACGACGTGGTGGAGGGCCTGGGCCGCGTCGCCCAGACCGCCCGGGCGCGCGGGGTCAACCTCGCCATCCACACCCACGTCAACCACGCCCAGTCGGTGACGCCGCTGGTGGCGCGCGCGGCTCGCGCGGCGCTGGACGCCGGCGTCCGCGACGTGCGCAACCAGGGCGTCCTGATGCGCGGTGTCAACGACAGCACCAAGGCGCTGCTGGACCTGTGCTTCGCGCTGCAGGGCGAGGCGAACATCCTGCCGTACTACTTCTACATGTGCGACATGATCCCCAACGCCGAGCACTGGCGGACCTCGCTGGCCACCGCGCAGGCCCTGCAGACCTCGATCATGGGTTACCTGCCCGGCTACGCCACTCCCCGCATCGTGTGCGACGTGCCCTTCGTGGGCAAGCGGTGGGTGCACCAGGTGTCGCGTTACGACGCCGAGCGCGGGGTGTCCTACTGGACGAAGAACTACCGGACGTCGATCGAGATGGCCGACCCCGAGGCCCTGATCCGCGAGTACCCGTACTACGACCCGATCGACACCCTCCCCGAGGCGGGCCAGGCCCACTGGCGCGCCGAGCACATCCCGGCGCAGGTGGCCAGTGAGGCGCGCGAGGCGGCGGCGCTGTCGCGGGCGGCCTCGCTCTAGCGAAGCGCGAAAGGGCCGGAAGACGCTATGTCTTCCGGCCCTTTTCAGCTCCAGGTGCGGGTGCGGTTGACCGTCTCGGATCACCCCCACGCTTGTGGGAACCGGTATCGCCGTAACTGGGCCGGAGTGAGCTCGGCTCCGGGCACGGTACCTCCGCAGGGGCGCTGATCGCCGCGCCGTACCGCCTCAGGCCGCGACGCGCTCCAGCTGGGCGGCCACGGCGTCCCGGTCGGCCAGGAACCACACGTGGCGGCCCCGGTTCGACTCGCGCACCAGGTCGCGGAAGGCGTCGCTGGCCTCGATGTGCGCGCTGACGTCGCCCAGCACGATCAGCCCGGCCCGGTACTGCACGAACTTCTGCATGATCCCCCCGGCCACGCCCGTGCGGAGCGTGAAGAAGTCCGCGCTCAGTCGCTCCACCGGCACCGCCACCCAGTCGGCGCCGCGGCCGTAGTTGGCGGCGATGAGGTCGACGGCCGAGCGCTCGTCGGTCACCGCGTCGCCCTCGGGATCGCAGAAGAGCACTCCCACGCCGTGCAGGGTCTCCACGATGTCGCTCATTGCCGCTCCTTCAGATAGGTGTCGATGATGGCCAGAACTCCCGCCGCCCGGCCCGGCCCGCCCAGGACCAGGATCTTCATGCTCCGGCGCGCCTCGTCGAAGACCGTCTCCACGCGCAGGGGCTCGTCGACGTCGGGCGGCCCGGCGATGGCGGCCATCAGCATGTCGGCCGCCCGACGCATCTCCACGGCGTCGATGCCGTCGACGCGGACCACCGCCGACACGTCGATCAGCCGGGGTTCCGGCTCCGGCGACGGGCGCCCGGTGAAGGCGTCGAGGTCCTCGCGCGCGACGCGGTAGCTCTTGCCGATGCGCGCGGCCTTCAGCCGGCCGTCCCGCACGTAGGCGCGAACGGTCTTGACGTGCAGGCCGAGCAGATCGGCGACCTGCTCCACGGAATACAACTCCGCCACGAGAGACTCCTCGAAAGTTCCCCATCACTCCCCTACGGACGATACACGCACCCTCATAGGGAAGGAAGCAGATAGCGAGCCGGGACACCCTTCTCTTTGGAGAAGGGTGTGAAGCCTGTGCCGGGATCCTGGCGGTATGGGGATTCGAACATAACACTCCATTATCGAGTAAGTGTGTTCTGGGGTTCGAATCATGCTCCCATCCGTCCCTTTTCTCCGCCGGTGTTGCCGGATCGGCAATAATCCTCGCCCCGGCGCCCCTCCGCGGCGATGCTGGTGGCGTGAGCGAGCATGGAACGCCGATGACGTCCGAGGCCGCGCACTTCTGGGAGGAGCGCTACGCCACCCGCCCGAAGGTGTGGTCGGGCCGGGCCAACCCTCCCCTGGCCGCCGCGATCGCCGGGCTGAAGCCGGGGCGCGCCCTCGACCTGGGCGCCGGTGAGGGCGGCGACGCCGTCCACCTGGCCGCACTGGGCTGGCACGTGACCGCCGTGGACATCTCCCCCACCGCGCTGGAGCGCGTCCGCGAGCACGCCGCCGATGCGGGCGTGGGCGGGCGCGTGGTCACCGAACGCCACGACCTCGCCGTGTCGTTCCCCGACGGCGAGTTCGACCTGGTCGCGGCCCTCTACCTGCAGACGCCATTCGTGTTCCCGCGCGACGAGGTCCTGCGGCGGGCGGCCGGCGCGCTGGCGCCGGGCGGGACGCTGCTGGTGGTCGAGCACGGCTCGGACCGGCCCTGGGGCTGGAACCGCGAGGACCCCTACCCCACGCCCCGGGAGATCTTCGACGGCCTCGACCTGGACCCGGCGGTGTTCGAGGCGGCGCGGCTGGACACCCCGTCCAGGGAGGCGAGCGGCCCGGACGGCGAGACGGCGGTCGTCACCGACACCGTCGTCGCCGTCCGGCGGCGCTAGTGCTCAGGCGCCGGGCGCCTTGGTGACCCGGCGGCCGCCGAGTCCCTCCAGTGGACGGTCGGCGAGCATGGTGTGCTCGCGGCGGGTCTCGGCCAGCCGCTGGGGGTCGAGGTCGGCGGCGGCGATGCCCTCGGTGTCGTCGTCGACGCGGGCCAGGACGCGTCCCTCGGGGTCGTAGATGGCGCTGCCGCCGCCGAAGGCCCACGGGTCGCTGCCGCCGACGGCACCGGCGAAGACGGTGTAGAAGGTGTTGTCCAGGGCCCGCGCGGCGTGGTACAGGTCGCGGCGGTGGCCTCCCCCGGTGAGGTAGGCGCCGCCCACGACGTAGGCGTGGGCTCCGTCGGCGGCGGCGGCGCGGGCGTGCTCGGGGAAGCAGGCGTCGTAGCAGATGCCCAGGCCCAGGTTCCAGCTGGCGAGCTCGACGCTGCCGCCCTGGTCGCCGCGGGTGTAGAGGGCGTTCTCCTCGTCCCAGACCTGCTGCTTGTGGTAGACGTCGTGCACCAGGCCGTAACGGTCGATCAGCAGCTGCGCGATGTGGCGTTCACCGTCGCGGCGGACGCTGGCTCCCATGAGGACGCTCAGGTGGTGGTGCTGGACGATCTCGCGCAGCGGGTCCAGGCGCGTGTCGGCCACGAGGTGCTCGCCGTCGGCCTCGACGTCGCAGCCGTCGGGGTCCTCGGCCAGGACGCCGAGGTGGTAGCCGGGCAGGAACAGCTCGCCGAAGACGACCAGGTCGGCGCCCTCGTTGTCGGCGCGGTCGACGAACTCGACGGCCTTGGCCACGTTGGCCGCGAGGTCGCCGGGGGTCGAGGCGGCCTGCGCCACGGCGACCCGCAGATCGGTGGAGGGTGCGTTCGGGACCGGATCTTCGCTCATGAGGCGATGATGACACGCTCGGTCGAGGCCGTTCGGGGACCGTGTGTCGGGCTAGGACGCGGCGGGGTAGTCGACGCCGTTCTGGAGCAGGCTGAGGCAGGTGTCGATGCGCGCGGCGACGCCGGCGCCGCCGGTGGCCGCCCGCGGGGAGTGGACGCCGACGTGTGTGGCGGTGACGATGAGCGCGGCGACGAGTTCGGGGCGGATGTCGGCGGCGGGGTCGACGCCCATGCGCTCGGCGATGAGGGCGACCACGCGTCCGGACTGGATGACCTGGCGCTGCGCGGAGAGGGCGCAGAGGCGGTCGTCGGTGGCGATGACCTCGCGCAGTTGCTCCATGCGGTCGATGTCGATGCCGAAACCGCCGTCTTCGAGGCGGGCCAGGACCTGGGCCATGGCCTTGCGGACGGCGGCGACGACGGGCAGGTGGGCGGGCTGGCGGTGCCAGGCCTCGTAGACGGCGTCCCAGACGCGGTCCTGGATGTCGAGGACGACGTCCTCTTTGGAGCCGAAGTAGCGGAAGAACGTGCGCGGGGACACCTCCACCGCATCCGCGATCTGGTCCACCGTGGTCGATTCGTAGCCTTGTTCGATGACCAGGGTGTAGGCGGCCTCGATGAGCGCGTCGCGGGTGCGCCGCTTCTTGCGCTCGCGCAGGCCCGCGGCGTCCGCGGCGCCACCGTCGGCGGTGACGGAGGGGCGCGGGTCGTCGGTGGTCATGGCCGTCATGGCCGGATCCTATCGCCGTTCAGGGGTGGTGGCGGGGGTCCGTTTCCCTTCCGTATGACGATTGACACATTCTGACATTAGTCAGTTGACGTCTCTTGGCAGTCTCTGACAGTTTCTCCGAGTAGGCACCATCGACCCCGCGGAGAGACGCCCATGACCAGCGCCGTGCTCGACCAGAAGAGTCCGTCCCCTCCTCCCCCGCCCGGCCGCGCCGGTAAGGGCAGCCCCTGGCTCACGATGCTCGCCGTGGCCCTCGGTGTGATGGTGGTGGGCCTGGACGCCACCGTCGTCTCCATCGCCAACCCGAAGATCGCCGAGCACTTCAAGGCCGACCTGTCCGACCTGCAGTGGGTGACCAACGGCTACCTGCTGGCCCTGGCCGTCCTGCTGATCCCCGCCGGGAAGCTGGCCGACCGCTTCGGCCGCAAGAAGATCTTCCTGATCGGTGTCGTCGCCTTCACCCTGGCGTCCATGGGCGTCGGCTTCGCCAGCTCCATCGGCATGGTCATCGGCTGGCGCGTCGTCCAGGGCATCGGTGGAGCACTGCTCCAGCCGGCCGCGCTGGCCATCATCCGCAACACCTTCCCCGCCGAGAAGCTGAACATGGCCATCGGCCTGTTCAGCGCGACCGTCGGCCTGTCCATCGCCTCCGGCCCGGTCGTGGGCGGTCTGCTGGTGGAGCACGCCGACTGGCGCTGGGTGTTCTTCGTGAACGCGCCGGTGGCCGTGGTCGGCCTCTTCGTGGGCGTGTGGGTGATCCGCGAGTCGCGCGACGAGGAGTCCGACGGGTCCTTCGACCTCACCGGCATCGTCCTGCTCATCGGCGCGCTGTTCGGGCTCGTGTGGGGCCTGATCAAGGCGCAGGAGTACGGCTTCGGCGACAAGACGCCGATCATCTCCTTCATCGCCGCCGGCGTGCTGTTCGTGCTCTTCTTCATCCGCGAGGCGATGGCGCGCAAACCGCTGCTGCCGCTGGCGCTGTTCAAGTCGCTGCCCCTGTCCATCGGCACCCTGCTGATGATCGGCGGCTTCTTCGCGATGTTCGGCAGCCTGTTCTTCCTCATGCTCTGGATGCAGAACGTGCACGGCATGAGCCCCATCGAGGCCGGTGTGCGCGTCCTGCCGATGACCGGCGTCATGCTGCTCGCCTCTCCCCTCGCCGGCCTGCTGACCCAGAAGTTCGGGCCCCGCCCGCCCCTGGTGATCGGCATGCTGACCCTGGCGGGCTCGCTGTACGCGTTCTCCCGCTTCGAGGTCGAGACGACCTACTCGGCGATCTGGCCGTGGCTGACCCTCTTCGGCGTGTCCTTCAGCCTCGTCATGGTCGCCGGCACCGAGGCCATCATCGGCAACGCGCCCGCCCGCCTCGCCGGCATCGCCGGCGGGCTCCAGCAGACCGCCGGACAGCTCGGCGGCGTCCTGGGCACCAGCATCCTGGGCGTCCTGCTGGTCAACCGCGTCGGCGACGTCCTCGCCCCCGACCTGATCAAGGCCGGCGTCCCCGAGCAGATGGCCAACGCGCCCGAGCTCGCCCAGGCCATCCCGTTCGTGGCGCAGGGCATCGCGCCGATCAACGAGAAGGTCCCGGTGGAACTGCACGCCCCCATCACCACCGGCGCCCACAACGCCTTCATGGAGGGCTTCTCCCACAGCCTCACCGTCGCGGCGATCGTCGCCGTCGCCGGCGCGGTGGCCGCACTGCTGGTGCGCAAGGGGCAGGGCTCCGGCGGTGGCGTCGTCCACATGTGACGGAGTGGTTCGAGGAGGCCCGCGCGGGTTCGCGCGGGCCTCCTCGCTTTCGGGGATCGCGGAGCCGGACGGGGATTCGAACGTAACTAGCTCTTATCTATCGGGGGCACCTTGGGGTTCGAACCGTGCTCCCGCGCCGACGGCGGGACGCGCGGCCGCCGGCGCGGGGTGCGCCGACCCCTCTACCCCCGCGACGAGATCTGCTGGATCGACCAGCCGTTCCCGTCGGGGTCGTCGAAGTGCACGAACCCGATGTTGTCCAGCTCGGTGTCGTCGCTCGCGCGCTCGAAGCCGTTCGCCCCGTAGACCTGCACCGCGCTGACGCCGACGCCGCGGTCCTGGAGTTCCTTGTGAGCGGCGCGTAGGTCGTTGACCACGAGCTGGAGGCCTTTGAGGCTGCCGGGGGTCATGGTGGTGAGGGTGTCGCTGACGACGATGGAGCAGCCGGAGCCCGGCGGGGTCAGCTGGACGATGCGGGGGCCGTGGGGTTCGTTGCTGACGTCGTGGTCGAGGTTGAAGCCGAGGCGTTGCGAGTAGAACTCCTTGGCGCGTTCGACGTCGGTGACGGGTACGACCACGACTTCGAGGGTCCAGTTCACGGTGGCGTCCTTCCGCTCGGCGATTGTCGCCTCATTGTGGACGCCCGGTGCGACGTTTTCAGAGGTTCGCGGCGTATCCGATGGCCTCGGCGACGGTGGCGGCGGTGCGGGTGGGGGCCAGGCCCGGGAGGGTCCAGTCGCGGCCGAGGTGGATCCACACCGAGGACAGGCCCAGGGCGTGGGCGCCGGCGATGTCGGCGTCGTCGCGGTCGCCGATGACCCAGGCGCCGTCGAGGGAGGCGCCGATGGAGGCCGCGGCGGCGTGGAAGATGGCGGGCGCGGGCTTCTTGGCGCCGACGCCCTCGCTGACCGTCCAGCCGTCGACGAGGACGTCGAGCCCGGCGTTGCGGATCTTTCCGGTCTGCTGGTCGACGAGGCCGTTGGTGACGATGACGACGCGGTGACCGGCGGCGCGCGCGGCCTGGAGGGCGGCACGGGTCTCGGGGGTGATGACGGCGTGCTCGCGGGCGCCCTTGCGCAGGAACGCCAGGACGCCCTCGGGGTCCAGGCCGTAGCGGGCGGCGACGGTCGAGGCCACTGTCGGACGGTCCGTATAGCCTGAATCGTCGAGCTCCATGACCCAGTCGACATCGGACGCGGGCAGCCCGTGCGCGTCCAGGAAGATCCCGGTGCCGCGGCGGAAGGCGGCGTCGCGGTCGATGAGGGTGTTGTCGAGGTCGATCAGGAGCAGGGTCACGACCGTGAGTGTGACAGCGGTCGGCAAGTCGTACGTACGGATTGCATCCCGGTCCGGCAGGTGGGACGATCGGATGCACACGGAGGAACGGGAGGGCGACCAAGAGTGCCACGGGTGAGTCAAGACCATCTGGACGCGCGCCGTCGGCAGATCCTGGCCGGGGCGCGGGCCTGTTTCGCCCGCCACGGCTACGAGGGCGCCACCGTGCGCCGCCTGGAGCAGGAGATCGGCCTGTCCCGGGGCGCGATCTTCCACCACTTCCGCGACAAGGACTCGCTGTTTCTGGCCGTGGCCGAGGACGACGCGGCCACCATGGTCGCCACCGTCGCCGAGAACGGCCTCGTGCAGGTCATGCGCGACCTGGCCGCCTCCGCCCACGAGCCCGAGACCGCCGGATGGCTGGGCAGCCAGCTGGAGGTCTCCCGCAGGCTGCGCACCGACCCCGAGTTCGCCGCCCGCTGGGAGCAGCGCTCGGCGGCCATCGCCGAGGCCACCCGCGAGCGCCTGGAGCGCCAGCGCGAGGCGGGGATCCTGCGCGACGACCGTCCCATCGAGGTGCTCCAGCAGTTCCTGGAGCTGGCCTACGACGGACTGGTCCTGCACCTGGCGATGGGCCGCGACGCCAAGGACATCGAGCCGATCCTGGGCCTGATCGAGGAAGCCGTCCGCCGCCGCGCCCAGTGAATCGACCATCTTAAGATCATCTATGCGATACCTTGTGGACCGTGCCGCGTTCACAGTGGACCGCAGTCGCAGCATTGGCCCTGGCCGTCGCGCTACTCCCCCTGCCCGCGCACGCCGCCGAGGCCGCCGACCTCCGCTTCACCCCTGAGCGCGCCGACCGGTCCCTACTGGACGCCCTGGACGCCGCCCTCCCGAACACCTCGGTGAGCGCGCTGCTGGACGGCGCCAACCGCACCGGCCACGCCTGCGACGCCCCCGTGGCCGCCCTCGCCGCGTCCTTCTGCTGGAACGACGCCGACGCCGCCACCCCCGGCTGGATGCCCCAGGGCGTCACCACCTCCGCCGACGCCACCGGCACCCCCGACTACGACGGCCGCGAGACGATGATCGTCAGCTGGTACGACACCGCCGACGGCGGGGCCACCGACAAGGGCGTGCGGCTGAGCTTCGTCGACCTCACCGATCCCACCGCGCCCCGCTACCGGCACGTCCTGCTCGCCGAGCCGGTGTGGCGCGACGGCGAGGCGACCTTCGAGCCCGTGCGCGTCCACGCCGGGGGCATCGCCTGGTACGGCGACCGCCTGTACGTCGTCGACACCTGGAACGGCGTCCGCGTCTTCGGCCTGGACCATCTCTGGCGCGTGGGCGCCGACCTGCCCGGCGCCTTCGGCCGCCAGGACGACGGGACGTTCCAGGGGCGCGGCTACTCCTACGTGCTCGCCCAGACCGCCATGTACCGCCACACCGCCACCGGGGACGCCCCCGAGCTGCGGCTGTCCTTCATCTCCGTCGACCGCGGACCCGAGGACGCCCTCCTCCTCGGCGAGTACGCCGACTCCCCCGGCGCCGCCCGCCTGGCGCGCCTGCCGCTGGCCGCCGACGGCCTGCCGCGCGAAGGCGAGGACGGCGTGGCGCGGGCCGACGGGGTGTGGACGCCGGGCCTGGCGACCGCGCAGGGCGCGGTGGCCGTCGGCGACCGGTTCCTGCTGTCGGTCAGCGACGGCGACGGCGACCGGGACGGCGGCGAGCTCGCGGTGTGGCGGCCGGGCGAGGCGCCGGTGGTCGGCTTCGACGTGCTCCCGCAGGGCCCGGAGTCGTTCTCGTACTGGCCGTCGCGGGACCGGGTGTGGTCGGCGAGCGAGCCGCCCGGGCGGCGCTACGTGTACGCGTTCAGCCCACCGTCGTGACGACCTCGTCGCCACCGGCCCGCTGCGCACTGGAGTCTTCGGTTCGCTGCGCGGCCCCATCCTCGGTTCGCTGCGCGAACTGGGTCCGATACAGGTCGGCGTACATGCCTCCGGCGGCCACGAGCTCCTCGTGCGTGCCGCGTTCGGCGACGCGGCCCTGGGCCAGCACGATGATCTGGTCGGCGTCGCGGACGGTGGACAGCCGGTGGGCGATGACGAGGGCGGTGCGCCCGGCGAGGGCCTCGGTGAGCGCGGTCTGCACCGCCGCCTCGGATTCGGAGTCGAGGTGGGCGGTGGCCTCGTCGAGGATGACCACGCCGGGCGAGCGCAGCAAGAGCCGGGCGATGGCCAGGCGCTGCTTCTCGCCGCCGGAGAAGCGGTAGCCGCGCTCCCCCACCACGGTGTCGAGGCCGTCGGGGAGGGTGTGGACGAGGGGTGCGATCTGGGCGCGTTCGAGGGCGCGCCACACGTCGTCGTCGGCGACGTCGCCGAGGCCGTAGGCGAGGTTGGCGCGGATGGTGTCGTGGAAGAGGTGGGCGTCCTGGGTGACGACGCCGATCTCGGCGCGCAGGGAGGCGGCGGTGGCGTGGCGGACGTCGACGCCGCCGACGAGGACGGCGCCGCCGGTGACGTCGTAGATGCGGGGCACGAGCATGGAGGTGGTGGTCTTGCCGGCTCCGGAGGGGCCGACGAGGGCGACGAGCTGTCCGGGTTCGACGGTGAAGCTGACGCCGTTGAGGACGGGTTCGTTGACGCGCTGGTCGAGGGTGGCGACTTCTTCGAGGGAGGCCAGGGAGACCTCGGCGGCGGAGGGGTAGCGGAAGTGGACGTCGCGGAACTCGACGCGTCCGCTGCCGCGCGGGACGTCGACGGCGTCGGGGGCGTCGCGGATGGGGGGTTCGAGGTCGAGGATCTCGAAGACGCGCTGGAAGCTGACCAGGGCGCTCATGACGTCGACGCGGACGTTGGACAGGGCGGTGAGGGGCCCGTAGAGGCGGGTGAGGAGCAGCGCGAGGGTGACCACGGTGCCGGCGGAGATGGTCTTCTCGAAGGCGAGCCAGCCGCCGAGGCCGTAGGCGAGGGCCTGGGTGAGCCCGGCGGTGACGGTGAGGGCGACGAGGAAGACGCGGCCGTACATGGCGGTGGTGACGCCGATGTCGCGGACGCGCCCGGCCTTGGCGGCGAAGGCGTCGATCTCCTCTTCGGGGCGGCCGAAGAGTTTGACGAGGAGGGCGCCGCCGACGCCGAAGCGCTCGGTGGTCTGGGCGTTCATGCTGGCGTTGAGGTCGAAACCCTCTTTGGTGAGGGCGGCGAGTTTGCGGCCGAAGAAGCGGGCGGGCAGGACGAAGAGGGGCAGCATCACCAGGGACAGGACGGTGATCTGCCAGCTCTGCCCGATCATCACCGCGAGGGTGAGGGAGGCGGCGATGGTGTTGCTGGCGACGCCGGAGAGGGTGGAGGTGAAGGCTCGCTGGGCGCCGAGGATGTCGTTGTTGAGGCGGGAGACCAGGGCGCCGGTCTGGGTGCGGGTGAAGAACTGGATGGGCATGCGCTGGACGTGGCCGAAGATGCCGCGGCGCAGGTCGAAGATGATGCCCTCGCCGATGCGGGCGGAGAACCAGCGGTCGGCCAGTGAGAGCGCGCCGTCGACGATGGTGAGGGCGGCGATGATGATCGCCAGGCGCAGGACGACGCCGAAGGTCCCGCCGTCGGTGATGGCGTTGACCACGTGCCCGGCGAGGACGGGGATGGCCACGCCGATGCCGGAGGACAGCACGACGGTGGCGAGGAAGACGGCGATCTTCCACTTGTAGGGCGTGGCGAAGCGCAGGATTCGCCGCAGTGTTCCCTTGGTGAGTTTGACCCCCGCGAGTTTGGCGCGATCGGGTCTGACCATCGCGAAGTGACCGCGCATCATCGCCACTGTTTCTTACCTCCGGGTAGGCCGTCGGGGGTGACAATTCCGCGCGGCGGCCTTTTATTTCGCGCGCGGGTGGAGCTATGCGCCGGCGAGTCCGCGTAGGCAGCGGACCTGGGCGGCGCGTTCGGCGGCGAGCTGCTCGCCGGCGGTGCGGGTGGTGGCGCCCAGGAGCAGTGCCTTGGCCTCGGTGGCCGCCGCGCGGGGCGCCGACAGCAGCGCGGCGGTCAGGTCGCGGGTGGCGCCGGTGAGTTCGGCGGCCTCGACGACGATGGTGGCCAGTCCCCAGGCGAGGGCCTCGCGGGCGGTGACGGCGCGTCCGGTCAGGCACAGTTCGAGGGCGCGGGCGTAGCCGGTGAGTTCGATGAGGCGGCCGGTGCCGCCGAGGTCGGGGACGATGCCGAGGGTGACCTCGGGCATGCGCAGCCGCGCGTCTTCGGCCAGGACGCGGAAGTCGCAGGCGAGGGCGAGCTGGAGTCCGGCGCCGACGGCGTGGCCCTGGACGGCGGCGATGGTGAGCAGGTCGGGGCGGCGCAGCCAGGAGAAGGCGGCCTGGAACTCGGCGATGCGCTCCTCGGCCTCGGTTTCGGGGAGGGCGGCCAGTTCGCCGGGCAGGGATCCGGCCAGGACGGCGCGGTCGAGGCCGGAGGAGAAGGAGGGCCCGGCGCCGGTGACGACGACGCAGCGGACGTCGCCGCGCAGGTCCCGGCCGATCTGGCGCAGCCGGTCCCACATGGCCGGGGTCTGCGAGTTGTGGCTCGCGGGCCGGTAGAGCTCGATGTGCGCTACCGGCCCGTCCACGGTCAGACGAACGGCGTCGGCGTCGGTCATGGCGTTCTGCCTTCCTTGGCGGCGCTGGGTCGCTCGGAGACACTAGCCCGGTGGTGATCACCGGGTGGTTCCGGTCGGCCCCAGCGCGTTCTCGGTGTCGCGGTGTCGTCTTCCATCTCGCCGTCCCCCGACGGGCGGGCCGGTTTCGGACCGCAAAGAGGCCGCCTTAAGGCGACCGAAGAAAGACCCCTTGATACCGCTTGCAGAACACGTACCAGCGCCTTGCCGTACCGTGTGCTGTCGGGCTATGCCTGCTTGCGACGGCGGGCACCGCCGCGCTGGCGGAGTTGGACACCCGACTCGGTCAGCACACGGTGCACGAAACCGTACGACCGGCCGGTCGCGGTCGCCAGCGCGCGAATGCTCTCACCCTGGCTGTATCGCTGTACCAGGTTTCGGGCGAGTGTCGCGCGTTCGGCGCCGACGATCCGGCGTCCTTTGTCGTTGGTAGTGCTGGTGTCGGTGGCTGCCATTTCTTTCCCTCACAACTCACGGTGAGCGGTTGACGGTCTCACCTATTAGACCGCGCCCGGCGATCATGCGCCAGTATTAGGTTTCCGCTCGACCGTTACCCGGCTCTTGTCGGGAACCCGATACCGTATGTGCCCGTGACGACCGGACCGGGCGAGAGTTCGCCGCGCCCTATACGCGAACAGGCGGGCGCTCAGCTACGTGACCTGGTGATCTGGCTTACATTGGTGCTCATCGGGTTGCTCATCGCGGCCCTCGCGGTGGCGTTCGCCGACGACCTCGGAACGGGTGCCGCGCCCTTCTTCGGCCGTTACCGAATTGCAATCAAGTGGGTGAGCCTCCTGGCTCCGCTGGTGGCGGTTTCGGTGCTGTGGACGGCTTCCCGGCCGCGCGCGGCGCGGCTGCGGTGGGGCGTGGTGGTGTGGGGTTCCTACGTCGCGGCGCTGGCGTGGACGCTGTCGCTGGGGCTGCTGGACACCCGTGGCGGCCTGGGCCACCCGCTGACCGGCGTGGACGGGTACCTGCCCAATGTGACCGCCGCCGCCGAGCCGCTGGACTTCCTGGCGGCCTTCACCGGCATGGGCTCGCATCTCACGGCGGCCTCCTCGGGGCATCCGCCGGGACCGTTGCTGCTGCTGGCGCTGCTGGTGCCGCTGGTGGGGACGGGCCCGGGCCTGGGGGTGGCGCTGACGGCGCTGTCCACATTGACCGTGCCGCTGGTGCTGATCGCGGCGAAGTCGGCCGTCGGCGAGCGCGCCGCGCGCCGGTACGCGCCCCTGTTGGTCCTGGCACCGTGGGCGATCTGGGTCGCGGTGAGCATGGACGGGGTGACCTCGGCGCTGCTGGCGGCGACGATGGCGATGGGCGCCTATGCCAGTGAGCGGTTCCGCAAGGGGCTGCCGGCGTTCGGTACGGCGGTGGCGGCGGGTCTGCTGCTGGGCGTGTCGACGATGTTCTCGTACGCGGCGGCGTGGATGGGCCTGGCGCTGGTGTTCTTGAACTTCGCGCGGCGGCGGCCGTTCCACAATGTGTGGATGGGCGCGGGTGCGCTGGCGCCGTTGCTGGTGGCGCAGTTGCTGGGGTTCAACTGGATGGCGGGGCTGCGGATGGCCTACGCCGATTACTCCAGCCGGATCGAGTCGCAGCGGCCGTGGGCGTGGTGGGCGGCGCTGAGCCTGGTGGTCCTGCTGGTGGCGTGCGGTCCGGCGCTGGTGGCCAGTGCGCGCAAGATGCGGAACACGCCGGGGTGGCCGTTCCTGGTGGGTTCGGCGGTGGCGGTGGTGTTCTCGGTGGTGGCGGGTCTGGCGCGCGGGGGTGTGGAGCACGCGTGGCTGCCGTTCTTCCCGTGGCTGACGCTGGCGGCGACGGCTCCGGCGCGTCCGGGTGGTCCGCCGTCTCCGTTGCCGGTGGGCGCGGCGGCGGTGGGCGCGGTGACGGCGGTGATCGTGGAAGCGGTGCTGTTGTCGCCGTGGTAGGCGTTAACCTGCGCTGATGGGCAGCGTGCGGGTCGTCAGCTACAACATCCACCACGGGGCCGATGACCGCAATCGGCCCTCGCTGGACCGGATCGGGGCGGCGCTGGCGCGGCTGGCGCCGGATCTGGTGGGCCTGCAGGAGGTCGACCGGCGCTACGGGGAGCGCTCGGGCTGGGCCGATCAGGCCGGTGAGCTGGGTGAGCGGCTGGGCATGGAGGCGGTGTTCCTGCCGAGCATCCGGCGCGGGGACGGTGGTTACGGCAACGCGATCCTGTCGCGTTTCCCGGTGCTGGACTCGGAGCTGGCGGCGCTGCCGACGCGGGATTCGGAGGAGGACCGGGCGGTGATCCGGGCACTGGTGTCCACTCCGGACGGTCCGCTGCACATGGTGAACACGCACCTCAATCACCTGCCGTGGGACGGGGCGGGCCGTTCGCGGCAGCTGGTGGCGGTGGGTGAGTTCATCGCGCGGGCGCGCCAGGGGCGTCCGGCGCCAGTGGTGCTGACCGGTGACTTCAACGCGCCGCCGCGGCGGGGTGAGCTGGTGCCGTTGCGGCAGGTCCTCAATGACGGGTGGGCGGCGGTGCGGCCGGGGCCGTTGGGGTGGCTGTCGTGGTTCTGGGGCCGGGCGCCGGGTGGGACGTTCCCGTCGGTGTGGCCGGTGCGGCGCATCGACTACGTGCACGTGTCGCCGGAGCTGGTGCCGGTGGCGGCGTTCTCGCCGCGTGGGCGGGCCTCCGATCACCGGCCGATCGTGGTGGATCTGCGGGTGGGCGCCGGGGGCGCGGCCTGACCGTGCCCCCGGCGTTGGTCATGAGACGGCGATGGCGAAGACGTGCACGGTGGCGTTGTCGGGCAGGGTGACGGCCTGGACGGTCTTGCCGGGGTCGATGGTGAACGCGCGGTGGTAGATGCGGTATTCGACGGCCGGGTACTGGCCGGGTCCGGAGGGGGTGTTCTTGCCCTTGACGCGGACGGCGATGTCGGCGTCGCCGGTGGGCAGGCAGCACCAGTTGGGTGTGGAGAGGGTGACCTGGGTGGTCGTGCCGTCGGTGTAGCGGATGGTCATGGGGCCGCTCGCCTCGCGTGAGGTGCCGGTGGTCAGCAGCGCCAGGCGTGTCCCGGTGCCGGTGACGAGGATGGACTGGCCGGTGCCGGTGGCGTTGTCGGCGGCTCCGGTGCCGGTGGCGGTGGACGGCCAGGTGAAGGCCGTGCCCCGGTAGGTGAAGGTCTGCCCGGGCCGCAGTCCGGCCGTGGCCAGCGACTGGGCGGAGAAGCTCGATCCGCCGCCGTCGATGTCGGCCTTACCGACGTCGGCGTCGTCGGAGACGGCGGTGTTGTTCATGGCCGCGGTCAGGTCGGCGTAGGGGACGAGGGTGGAGCGGGCCGTGTCGGCCCGGTAGCGGGCCTTGTGGGCCTCGTAGGAGGCCGTGGCGGTCACCGTGGCCGTTCCGGGTGCCCCACCGGGCGTGAGGGCGAATGAGGCCGTCTGGGTGGCTCCGGGCCCGACCTTGGCGAGGGTGCGGGTGGAGGGGGTGACGCTCCAGCCTTCGGGGGCGGCCACGGTGAGCGTGACGTCCTTGAGGGTGGCGCCGGTGTCGTTGGTGAAGGAGACCGTGGCGGTGGTGGCCGTCCCCGGCGGGGTGAAGGCGGGCAGACCGAGGGCGGCGGAGGCGTCGTGGGCCTCGGGGTGGGGGCCGCCGACGGCGCTGGACCCGGTCAGGCGCAGCGTCGCGCCGGTGCGGATGCCGAGCGGGGGCGTCTTGACGCGGGTGACGTCGCCGTCCTGGATCCAGCCCTGCGCGGCGGCGTCGTAGGCGGCCTTGTCGCGCAATTCGGGCAGCTTGCGCTCGCCGAGGAAGGCGTGCGTGGGGCGCTGCCCGGTGTGGGCGGTGATCTCGTAGGGCCGCGTCGCGGTCTGCCCGGCGAAGGAGCCGCCGACGGCGCCGATGGCGACCTCCACGGTCCCCCGCCCGGCCTCGGGGGCGCGCACGGCGAACTCCTGGCGGGCGCTCTCCCCGGCGGCGTAGCGCCTGGTCAGGCCGTCGTCCTCGTAGCGGGTGAAGGACGACTCGCCCCGCGGGTAGACGTCGAGGGTGAGGCGGTCGCCGGGGCTGACCTCGGCGTGGTTGTTGACGCCGTCGCGCCACATCGGCACGATCGCCCCGGCCCGCACGAACAGCGGGAGCCGGTCCAGCGGCGCGTGGTAGCCGTCGATGGTGGCCGGGCCTTGGTACAGGCGGCCGGACCAGTAGTCGACCCAGGTGCCCTCGGGCAGGTAGATCCCGTCGCGGACCTCGCCGCGCTGGTAGACCGGCGCGACCAGGAAGTCGCGTCCGGCGAGGAACTCGTGGGCGGCCTTGTCGCCCCAGGTGTTCGGGTCGCCGGGATACTCCAGGACCAGCGACCGGTCGATGGGCACGCCGGTGGCGTGCGCCTCGGCGGCCAGGGTGTACAGGTAGGGCAGCAGCCGCTCGCGCAGCCGCAGGTAGTCGCGGTTGATGGCGGTGTACGGCTCGCCGTACGCCCAGGGCTGCTTGTCGCTCTCGGCCCAGCCCGACATGGTCATCAGCGCGGGCGTGAAGGCCTTCCACTGCAGGTCGCGGACGTAGGACTCCGGCGAGCCGCCGAAGATGCCGTCGATGTCGCCGGCGCTGTAGGCGATGCCCGACAGGCCCGCGCCGTGGATGGCCGGGATCTGCCAGCGCACCGCGTCCAGGGACCCCGAGTGGTCGCCGGTCCACTGGACCGCGCACCGCTGCGTGCCCGCCCAGCCGGCCACCGTCCAGGCGTAGCCGCGCGCATCGGAGTAGCGCTCGATGCCGTCGTGGGCGTCCTCGCAGCCCGACAGGGCGTGCCGGTAGCCGTCGCCGACCCAGGCCACGTCCAGCTTGCGCACCCGCAGCCCGGCGGTGCCGACCTCGTACTCCTGGTTCGGCAGGCCGTCCTCGGTCCACAAACCCAGCTGGATACCGCGTTCCCGCAGCTCACCGCCCATCCAGTCGAGGCGCTCGTAACCGCAGCCGTAGCCGTCGTTGACCAGCATCCAGCCGCGCGGCATGTCGTGGTCGACATAGCCCTGCGCGACGGCCACCGCGTCCTCGGGGGTCCGTTCGCCGCGGTTGGCGTTGTGCAGGTAGCAGTCGGCGTCGCCGAGCTCCATGCCGTAGATCGGCGGCATCATCGGCCGCCCGGTCAGCGCGGTGTACCGGTTCAGCGAGGTCTTCAGGTCCCCGACGAAGAAGTACGCGTCGAAGCGGTCCTCGTCGTGGCTGGTGGTCACCGGCTCGCCGAAGTCGTAGGACCCGGCGGTGAAGGTGTTGCGCAGGACCCCGTAACCGGCGGTGGACATGTAGTACGGCGAGGCGTTGGGAACGTCGCCGTCCTCCCACCCGTCCGGATCGGTGATCTTGATGGTGGTGCCGCGGTGGCTGAAGCGGCCGTTCTGCATGCCGCCGCCGAAGAACTGCTCGCGCTCGCCGCGCGCCAGGTGCTGGCTGGTCCGCCAGCCGCTCCCGGCCCTGGTCCAGGACACCGGGGCCGTCTCGCGCCACACGGGCGTGCCGTCGGCGCGCTCGACGGCGAAGGTCAGCGGCGACTTGCGGGCGATGACCCGCACCGAGGCCGTGGCCAGCACGTACGCTTCGGAGGTCTCGGTGTAGGTGGTGACCGGTGCCGGGTAGTCGGTCTTCACCACGATGTCGGCCGCCGGGGCGCCGGGCTCCTGCGGAGGGGTGTTGGCCGGGTCGGTGAACTCGCCGTCGGGGGCGACCTGGAGCCGGAACTGGTCGTCCAGGGAGAACATCACGCGGGCCTTGGCGGCCCCGGCGTCGAAGGTGTAGGCGGCGCCGTCGGCGTGGAAGCCGGTCACGGCCCCCAGCGCGCCGTCGGACGCCGGTGGTGCCGCGAAGGCCGCGGCGGGCGCGATGAGCGCCGTGGCGGCCAGGGCGGCGGCGAGCAGCCTCGCCCGTGGATGCCGCAGTCGTAAAGCCATGGGTGGTCCGTCCTCGTGTGTGGGCAGCACTTGACCAGTGCGTTCTACCGCGTACGGGACGGAAGGGGCCAGCAGTGCGCAGGACGCCCGCGTGAAGCGCCGGCCGCGAGGCGTGTTCGCGTGCGCGTTCGGGCGCGAAAGCGCGTCCGCGCGTGAAAAGACCCCCGGCCGAAGCCGGGGGTCCCGTCGGTGTCAGGCGAGCTCGACCAGTTCCAGCAGGTCGTCGCTCCAGGTGTCCTCGATGCCGTCGGGCAGGATGATCGCCCGCTCCGGGCGCAGCGCGCGCACCGCGCCCGGGTCGTGGGTGACCAGGACGATCGCGCCGGGGAAGCGGTCGATGGCGTCCAGGACCTGCTCGCGGCTGGCCGGGTCGAGGTTGTTCGTCGGCTCGTCCAGCAGCAGCACGTTGGCGCCCGAGCAGACCAGCGTGGACAGCGCCAGGCGGGTCTTCTCTCCGCCGGAGAGGACCCCGGCGGGCTTGTCGACGTCATCGCCGGTGAACAGGAACGCGCCCAGGATCTTGCGCAGCTCGGTGTCGGGCAGGTCCGAACCGGCCGTGGAGGCCGCGCTGCGCATCAGCTCCAGGACCGTGCGATCCACGTCGAGGGTCTCGTGCTCCTGCGCGTAGTACCCGATCCGCAGGCCGTGGCCGGGCACGACCTCGCCGGTGTCGGGCTCCAGCACACCGGCCAGCATCCGCAGCAGCGTGGTCTTGCCCGCACCGTTGAGGCCCAGGATGACCACCCGCGAGCCCCGGTCGACGGCCAGGTCGACGTCCATGAAGATCTCCAGGGACCCGTAGGACTTCGACAGGCCGTGCGCAGTCAGCGGGGTCTTCCCGCAGGGCGCCGGCTGCGGCAGGCGGACCTTGGCCACGCGGTCGGAGACGCGCACGTCCTCCAGGGACGACACCATCCGCTCGGCCCGCTTGAGCATGTTCTGCGCGGCGACGGCCTTGGTGGCCTTGGCGCGCATCTTCTCGGCCTGCGCGGTCAGCGCCGCGGCCTTCTTCTCGGTGTTGGCGCGCTCGCGGCGACGGCGCTGCTCGTCGCCCTCGCGGGCCTCCAGGTACTTCTTCCAGCCCAG
This sequence comes from Actinorhabdospora filicis, assembly GCF_030269765.1. Lineage (GTDB taxonomy): Bacteria > Actinomycetota > Actinomycetes > Mycobacteriales > Micromonosporaceae > Actinorhabdospora > Actinorhabdospora filicis. The sequence continues at coordinate 1,146,066 of NZ_BSTX01000002.1, forward strand.
GTTGTAGACGTCGACGGTGGCGCGGTTGGCGTCGAGGTACCAGACCTTGTTCACCACCGCGTCCAGCAGCTCGGCGTCGTGACTGATGACGATGAGCCCGCCCTTGTGCGCCGACAGGAAGTCGCGCAGCCAGGCGATGGAGTCGGCGTCCAGGTGGTTGGTGGGCTCGTCGAGCAGCAGCGTGCCGCCGCCGTCGGCGGTGTCGGCGAACAGGATCCGGGCCAGCTCCACCCGGCGGCGCTGACCACCGGAGAGGGTGCTCAGGGTCTGGGCGAGGATCCGGTCGGGCAGGCCCAGGTTGGCGCAGATGCGCGCGGCCTGCGCCTCGGCGGCGTAACCGCCCAGGGCCGCGAAGCGGTCCTCCAGGGCGCCGTACTTGCGGACGAGGCGGTCGCGCTCACCGGCGTCGACGACCTCGGCCATCGCCGTCTCCAGCTTCTTCATGTCGGCCATGAGGGTGTCCAGGCCGCGCGCGGACAGCACGCGGTCGCGGGCCGACACGCCCAGGTCACCGGTGCGGGGGTCCTGGGGCAGGTAGCCGAAGGGGCCGCGGCGCTCGAAGGAACCCGCGTAGGGCAGGGACTCCCCCGCCATGGCCTTGAGCGTGGTGGTCTTGCCGGCGCCGTTGCGGCCGACCAGGCCGATGCGGTCGCCCGGCTGCACGCGCAGGCTGATGTCTTCGAGCAGGATGCGAGAGCCGGCGCGGAGTTCGAGACCGGTCACGGAAATCATGCGAATGTGCTCACTTTCGGGACGAACAGGACTGACCATGGGCGCGAGACATCGGCCGACCGCGTGGAGCAGGGCTCAACACGTGATGACGGTCGGCTGGAAAGGTCAGTCTTCGCAACGGTGGAGCATGCGTCGAGTGTAACCAGTGATCGCCGATGGACCCATCCGCCTCCGACGGGCGGGGCGGAGATCTGGACCGAACGGGTCTTTCCGATCCGGCGCACGGCCCTTTGATGCCTCGTTTCGCCTGGTAGCGACCCGGGTGTCCGGAGCGTAGTCGCTAGCTTTCAGCGGGTTATGTCTGAGCCGAAGCATCCAGCGAAGACGGCGAGGCACCGGGCCAAGGCCGGTGCCTCGACTCTCGCGCAGAAGATCGGTGCCGCGACCCGGATCGGAAGATCCCGGGCGCGGCATCTGGCAGAACAGCTCCGCGGTGGCTTCCACCGCCTTGAACCGGCCAAAGCCCGGCCGTACGTCCCCCGCGCCGCCTTCGCCGGCCTGGTCGCGGCCGCCGTGATCACCACCGGCTTCAACGTCGCCTCGGCGGCCGACGAGCCGGTGGGCGCCACCGCCGCCGCGACCGCCGTCGCCCCCGACCCCACCCGGGTCGCCCAGGACGACCAGGCCACGCGCAACAAGGACCGGTCGCTGAGCCAGTCTTCCGGCGACGCCACCCTGAAGGAGAGCAAGGAGAAGGCCGAGAAGGAGGCCCGCGAGCGGGAGGAGGCCGAGCGCAAGGAGCGCGAGGAGGCCGCCCGGCGCTGGACCCTCCCGTCGGACGCGCCGGTCTCCGACGTGTACGGGCCGCGCGCCTGGCGCGGCGGCGAGATGCACGCCGGCACCGACTTCGCCGCCGACACCGGCCAGGACAACAAGGCCGCCTACAAGGGCACCGTCGTCCAGGCGGGCTGGAACGGCGGCTACGGCATCTCGGTGACCATCCGCCACCCCGACGGCCAGGAGACCCTCTACGGCCACAACTCCGATGTCGTGGTCAGCGTGGGCGACGAGGTCGAGACCGGCCAGACCATCGGCCACGCCGGCTCCACCGGCGACGTCACCGGCCCGCACCTGCACTTCGAGGTGCACATCGACGGCGCGGCCATCGACCCGGTCCCGTTCCTGCGCGAGCACGGCGTCGACATCTAGACGGAAGAATCACCCCCGCGACGGCCTTTCGGGCCGACGATTCGGCGGCGGCGCCCTTTGGGCGCCGCCGCTTTTCGCACCCCGGGTTCCCGGGGGCGCCTTTCGCCCCATCGAGATCAACTGAGACCGATTCTGCACTGTTCTACTCGTCCCCCGAATCGCCCATTGACAGTTCCGGGCGGACGCGATCGCGTCATCGCTTCGAAACAACGGAAGGGAATTGACACCCTTCTCACTCCGGTCCATGATCACGTTGCGTGATTCCGGTCGTCGAAACGTTTCAACTTACCGGTGCGAATCGCCCGGTTGATCGTTCGTGTGCCATTCCGGTGGATCACCGTGCATTTCCGGGAGCCGCACGGTGCGGATCACTCCACCGCCGAGACCGCCGACTCCCGCGCGGTTCAATCGCCGCGCGCGGCCCGGCCCTCGGCGTCCCCGGCGTCCGGCACGGGCTCCGGCTCGGGTTCGGGCTCGGTGAGGTGGATGTGGACGGCCCGGAACTGGCGCGGGGTGTCCTTGAGGGTGTTCAGCCGGGGCTCGCCGACGTCCATCGACAGCGGCAACAGCCGGTCCCCCAGCGCCGCCAGGCGCTTCTCGGTCAGCATCTCGGCGATCCCCCGCTTGTCGCCGGCGCCCACCACGGCCTCGATCTCGCCGACGAAGGGGGCCAGGACCCGCACGCAGGCCTCGGTGGCCTTCTTCAGCGCGATCGCCGCCTGCTTCTCGCGGCGGCGCGCGTAGCGCTGCTGCGACCAGCCCCCGGCGGCGGTGCGTCCCTGCACGTAGGTCGTGTCGACCTTCGAGGCCAGCAGCTTCGCCCCGCGGAACACCCCGATCGCGAAGGCGCCCTTGCGCAGGATCACCACGGCCACCACCCGCTCGGTCTCGGCCCGCTCGACGAAGGCCTCCACCAGCTCCTCGGGCTCGACCTCGGCCTCGAAGCGCTCGTCGAGGGGCAGCGCGCACGCCGCGACCGACCCGTCGGCGGCGGTGAGGGTGATCCCGTCCAGGGTCTGCTCGATCGCGCTGGGACCGTGCCGCCCGATGAACCCGTTCAGCCAGCGCACCACCCGCTCGGGGGCGACGGCGATGATCCGGCCTCCGCCGGTAGCGGGGCGCGAAGAGGACATCGTGATCACCTGGGCCGTCTCGTCGGGGGTCTCGGCGAGGATAGTCGCATGGACAACCCGCCGACCACCGCATTGGCCGACCGCCTGCGCACCGCCTTCGAAGCCGAGGCCGACACCGCGCGAGCGGCCGCGATGGCCGCCTACATGCGCGACCTCTTCCCGTTCCTGGGCCTGCCAACGCCGATCCGCCGCAGCGCGTCGCGGCCGCTGCTGGCCGAGACGAAGTCGTGGCCGGAGGCCGGCCTGGCCGCGCTGGCCCGCGCCTGCTGGGCACTGCCGGAGCGCGAGTACCAGTACTTCGCCACCGACGTCCTCGTCAAGCGCGCCCGCGCCCTCTCCCCCGCCTTCGTGCCCGTCCTGCACGAGCTGGTCACCGCCAAGTCCTGGTGGGACACCGTCGACGCCCTCGCCTCCCGCGTGGCCGGGCCGCTGGTGGCGGCCCATCCGGAACTGGCGGCGGTCATGGACGAGTGGATCGGCGAGGAGGACTTCTGGCTGGCCAGGATCGCCATCCTGCACCAGCTCACCTACAAGGGCGACACCGACACCGCGCGGCTGTTCGCCTACTGCGAGCGCCGCAAGGGCGATACCGAGTTCTTCATCCGCAAGGCCATCGGCTGGGCGCTGCGGGAGTACGCCAAGACCGACCCGGACGCGGTGCGCGAGTACGTCAAGCGCGCGAACCTGCCGGGGCTGTCGCGGCGGGAGGCCCTGAAGAACATCGGCGAGTAGGCCGGTTCAGCCCAGCAGCACCGACAGGGTCGTCACGCCGGTCTCGGCGTAGCGGGCGCCGGCGCCGAGGTCGTGACGGACGATGACGGCGTCGCCGTCCCCGGCCGGCCGCACCCGCCAGTAGACGGGGATCCCGGCCGTGGCGAAGCGGGCCGCGCGGTCCTCGCGGGCGGCGTAGGGCGAGTTCGAGGCGTCGATCTCCACGGTCATGGCCAGCTCCTCGGGTTCGAAGAGCCAGCGCTCGCGGCCGGGTTCGCGGCGGAAGACGGCGACGTCGGCGACGCGGCTGCTGCGCGCGCCGAGGCGGACGTGGACCCGCTCGCGCACGGGCAGCCCGTCGCGGTGCAGCGCGGCGGCCAGTTCGGCGCAGACCCGCGACTTCCACAGGATCGGCGGTCCCGAGATCAGCAGCGCGCCCTCGTGCAGTTCGTAACGCGGTCCGTGCGGCAGGCGCACGAGGTCGTCCACCGCGAGGTCATGGCCGGGGAACTCGATCGCGTACACGCGGGTACAACGACGGCGAGGGCGGGCGGACACGCCGAAGGCCCGCCGCACGGGCGGGCCTTCGGCGATAACTCACGCGTCCGCTGAAACCTCAGACGTTGCGGTGTCTCTGACGTACAGTGCCTCAGACGTTGAAGCCGAGCGCGCGGAGCTGGTCGCGTCCGTCGTCGGTGATCTTGTCGGGGCCCCACGGCGGGATCCACACCCAGTTGATGCGCATGTCGTTGACCAGGCCGCCGCCGGGGCCGGTGCACAGGGCCGACCGGGTCTGGTCCTCGATGACGTCGGTCAGCGGGCAGGCCGCCGAGGTGAGGGTCATGTCGAGGGTGGCGACGTTGTCGTCGTCGACGTGCACGCCGTAGACGAGGCCGAGGTCGACGACGTTGATGCCGAGCTCGGGGTCGACGACGTCCTTCATCGCCTCGGTGATGTCGTCCACGGCGGCCTTCTTGCCGCCGGTCTCCGGGGTCGCGCCCTCCGCCTCGGGGGCGGAGGCCGTCTCCAGCACTTCTTCGCTCACGACTTGTCTCCGCTCTCACTCGCCGCGCGGGCCGCGGCGTCCTTGAAGGCCATCCAGGACAGCAGGGCGCACTTGACGCGCGCGGGGTACTTCGCCACTCCGGCGAAGGCCACCGCGTCCTCCAGCACGTCCTCGTCGGGTTCGACCTCGCCCTTGCCGGTCATCAGCTCGGTGAAGGCCTCGATGGTGGTCATGGCCTCGCTCAGGGCCTTGCCGTTCAGCAGGTCGAACAGCACCGAGGCCGAGGCCTGCGAGATCGAGCAGCCCACACCGTCGTAGGACACGTCGGCGACCTTGTCGCCCTCCAGGTGGACCCGGAGGGTGATCTCGTCGCCGCAGGTCGGGTTGACGTGGTGCGCCTCGGCCTCGTACGGGTCGCGCAGTCCGCGCCCGTGCGGGTGCTTGTAGTGGTCCAGGATGATCTCCTGGTACAGGTCGGTCAACTGCATCAGCCGAACACCTTCCGTACCTTCTCCAACCCCGCGATGAGGGCGTCCACTTCCGCGGTGGTGTTGTACAGGTAGAACGACGCGCGGGTGGTGGCGGGGACGCCGAAGCGGACGCAGGTCGGCTTGGCGCAGTGGTGTCCGACGCGGACCTCGACGCCCTCGGAGTCGAGGATCTGCCCGACGTCGTGCGGGTGGATGCCGTCCAGGTGGAAGGAGACGCAGCCGCCGCGGCCGACGGCCGCGCCCGGCCCGACCACGCGCAGGCCGTCCACCGTGCCCAGCGCGGCCAGCGCGTAGGCGGTGAGCTCCTTCTCGTGCCAGCGGATGGCGTCCATGCCGACCCGGTTCAGGTAGTCGACGGCCACGCCGAGCCCGTAGGCCTCCACGATCGGCGGGGTGCCCGCCTCGAACTTCGCCGGGGGCGCCGCGAAGGTCGAACCCGTCATCGACACCGTCTCGATCATCGAGCCGCCGCCGAGGAAGGGCGGCATGGCCTCCAGCAGCTCCGTGCGGCCGTAGAGGACGCCGATGCCGGTGGGGCCGAGCATCTTGTGCCCGGTGAAGACCATGAAGTCCACGTCGTAGTCGGCCAGGTCGACGCCCATGTGCGGCACCGACTGGGACGCGTCGATCATGACCAGCGCACCGACCTCTCGGGCGCGCTGGGCGATCGGCGAGACCTGGTTGATGGTGCCCAGGAGGTTCGACTGGTGCACGAACGACACGATCTTGGTGCGCTCGTTGACGATCTCACCGAGGTTGGACAGGTCGAGGCGGCCGGTGTCGGCGATGCCCAGCCACCGCAGCGTCGCGCCGGTCCGCTCGCACAGGAGCTGCCAGGGCACGATGTTGGAGTGGTGCTCCATCTCGGTGATGGCGACCTCGTCGCCGGGGCCGAGCCGCAGTCGCGGGTCGGCCTTCGGGTCCAGTGAGGCGGCCAGCATCGAGTAGGCCACGAGGTTGATCGACTCGGTGGAGTTCTTGGTGAACACCACCTCCTCGGGACGGGCGGCGCCGATGAAGGCCGCGACCTTCACCCGCGCCCCCTCGTATCCCTCGGTGGCCTCGGTGCCCAGGGTGTGCACCGAGCGGGAGACGTTGGCGTTGTGCGCCAGGGCGAACTCCCGCATCGCCTCGACGACCTGGACCGGTTTCTGGGACGTGGCGGCGGAGTCGAGGTAGACCAGCGGCCGTCCGTTGACCTCGCGGCCGAGGATCGGGAAGTCGGCGCGGATCGCGCCGACGTCGAGCTTCGGCATGTCGCCGTACAGCTCGTCCTTCAGAACCGTTCCAGGATCGGTCATGGTTACGCCCCCACGGCGGCGGTGCCGGCGCCCTTGACGTAACGGTCGTAGCCCTCGGCCTCAAGCTGCTCGGCCAGCTCCGGCCCGCCCTCTTCCACGATCTTCCCACCGACGAAGACGTGCACGAAGTCGGGTTTCACATATCGCAGGATCCGGGTGTAGTGGGTGATGAGCAGGACGCCCAGGCCCTGCTTCTCCTTGACCCGGTTGATGCCCTCGGACACGATGCGCAGGGCGTCGATGTCGAGGCCGGAGTCGGTCTCGTCGAGGATGGCCATCTTGGGCTTCAGCAGCTCCAGCTGCATGATCTCGTGGCGCTTCTTCTCACCGCCGGAGAAGCCCTCGTTGACGCTGCGGGTGGCGAACTGGGGGTCCATCTCCAGGTCGTCCATGGCCTGCTGCAGCTCCTTGACCCAGGTGCGCAGCTTGGGGGCCTCGCCGTCGATGGCGGTCTTGGCGGTGCGCAGGAAGTTGCTCACCGAGACGCCGGGGACCTCCACCGGGTACTGCATGGCGAGGAACAGCCCGGCGCGGGCGCGCTCGTCCACGCTCATCTCCAGCACGTCCTCGCCGTCGAGGAGGACCGAGCCGCCGGTGATGGTGTACTTCGGGTGGCCCGCGATCGAGTAAGCCAGGGTCGACTTGCCGGAGCCGTTGGGGCCCATGATCGCGTGCGTCTCGCCGGACCGGATGATCAGATCGACCCCGGCCAGGATCGGCTTCTCCTCATCGCCGGTGTTGACCGACACCTGGAGGTCGCGGATCTCAAGGGTGCTCATTGTGTTACTCGCTCCTGTGATTACTCGTCACTCGTGGTCTTGGGGACCATGCTCAGGTAAACGTCGCCGTCGTGGACCTCGACCGGGTAGACCGGCACCGGGACCGTGGCGGGCAGGCCGGTGGGCTCACCGGTCCGCAGGTCGAAGCGGGAGCCGTGCAGCCAGCACTCCAGGGTGCAGCCTTCGACCTCCCCTTCGGAGAGCGCCACCGCGGCGTGTGAGCACTCGTCGTAGATGGCGTGGACCTCTTCGTCGCCGGTGCGGACCAGCGCGATCGGCGTGTCGTCGATCTCGGCGCGCACGGCGGTGCCGACCGGGAGGTCGGCCAGCGCGCACACGCGGATCCGGTCGGTGGTGGCCTCCATCAGGCGCCGGCCCTCGACAGGCGCTCCTCGATGGTGGCCAGCAGGCGGTCCCGCAGGTCGGCGACCGGGATCTTGTTCAGCAGCTCGGCGAAGAAGCCCCGCACGACCAGGCGGCGGGCCTCGTCCTCGGTGATGCCGCGCGACTGGAGGTAGAACAGCTGCTCGTCGTCGAAGCGGCCGGTGGCGCTGGCGTGCCCGGCGGAGACGATCTCACCGGTCTCGATCTCCAGGTTCGGCACCGAGTCGGCGCGGGCGCCTTCGGTGAGGACCAGGTTCCGGTTGATCTCGTAGGTCTCGGTGCCGGTGGCCACGTCCTGGATGAGGACGTCGCCGACCCACACCGCGTGCGCGCCGTCGCCCTGGAGGGCGCCGCGGTAGTTGACGTCGCTGCGGCAGTCCGGGACGCCGTGGTCGACCAGCAGGCGGTGCTCCAGGTGCTGCCCGGTGTCGGCGAAGTACACCCCGGCGGCCTCGAAGGAGGCGTTCGGGCCGGTGTACTCGGCCGAGACGTACTGGCGGACCAGGTCGCCGCCCAGGCTCACCGAGATGTGGTTGAGGCTGGCGTCGCGGGCCAGGCGGGCCTTCTGGTGCTGGACCTGCACGGCGTCGCCGGACCAGTCGGCCACCGAGATCAGGGTGACCTTGGCGTTGGCGCCGACGGCGATCTCGACGTTGTCGGCGAGGGTCACCGAGCCGGTGTGGTCGAGGACGATGGTGACCTCGGCCGACTCGCCGATCTCCAGGAAGGTGTGCCCGAAGGCGACGCCCTCGGCGCCCTGCCCGACGACGCGGACCACGACCGGGGTCGCGACGGCGGCGTTGCGGGCGACGGAGACCACGAGGGCCTCCGAGGCGCCGGTGAAGGCCTGCGCGCTGACCCGGTCGAAGGGGGTCAGCACGCTGCCGATACGGGCGTCGTCCTTGCCGACGGTGGTGACGGTGACGCCCTCGGGCAGGTCGCCGTACTCGTGGCGGGGCGACGCGGCGGCCGGGCTCCATTCGCCGTCGTGCAGGTGGCGCAGGCGCCGCAGGGGCGTGAAGCGCCAGTCCTCCTCACGGCCGTTGAGGGCCGGGAAGTCGGCGACGTCGAAGGAGCGAAGCAGCTGCGACTTCGTCTTCGGGGGCGCTTCGGCGCCCGCCCCGTGCGAATGCGGGCGCGCCAAGGCGTTCGTGGTCATGCGTGTCTCTACTCCGGTCGAATGCGAAACGAGATGTGTCCTGGCGGCGCGGTCAGCCGACCGCGCCCTCCATCTGCAGCTCGATGAGTCGGTTCAGCTCCAGCGCGTACTCCATCGGGAGCTCCTTGGCGATCGGCTCGATGAACCCGCGGACGATCATGGCCATCGCCTCGTCCTCGGTCAGGCCGCGGCTCATCAGGTAGAACAGCTGGTCGTCGCTGATCTTGGAGACGGTCGCCTCGTGGCCCATCTGCACGTCGTCCTCGCGGACGTCGACGTACGGGTAGGTGTCGGAGCGGGAGATGGTGTCCACCAGCAGCGCGTCGCACTTGACGGTGCTCTTGGCGTGGTGCGCGCCCTCGTTGACCTGGATCAGGCCCCGGTAGGACGTGCGGCCGCCGCCGCGCGCGATGGACTTGGAGATGATCGAGGAGGACGTGTACGGGGCGGCGTGGGTCATCTTCGCGCCGGCGTCCTGGTGCTGGCCCTCACCGGCCATGGCGACCGAGAGGACCTCGCCCTTGGCGTGCTCGCCGGTCATGACCACGGCCGGGTACTTCATGGTCACCTTGGAGCCGATGTTGCCGTCGACCCACTCCATGGTCGCGCCCTCCTGGGCCACGGCGCGCTTGGTGACCAGGTTGTAGACGTTGTTCGACCAGTTCTGGATGGTCGTGTAGCGGCAGCGGCCGCCCTTCTTCACGATGATCTCCACGACCGCCGAGTGCAGCGAGTCGGAGGAGTAGATCGGGGCGGTGCAGCCCTCGACGTAGTGCACGTAGGCGTTCTCGTCGACGATGATGAGGGTCCGCTCGAACTGGCCCATGTTCTCGGTGTTGATCCGGAAGTAGGCCTGCAGCGGGATGTCGACGTGGACGCCCGGCGGGACGTAGATGAAGGAGCCGCCGGACCACACCGCGGTGTTCAGCGCGGCGAACTTGTTGTCGCCGACCGGGATGACGGTGCCGAAGTACTCCTGGAAGAGCTCCGGGTGCTCCTTGAGCGCGGTGTCGGTGTCGAGGAAGATGACGCCCTGCTGCTCAAGGTCCTCGCGGATGGCGTGGTAGACGACCTCGGACTCGTACTGGGCGGCGACACCGGCGACCAGGCGCTGCTTCTCGGCCTCCGGGATGCCCAGCTTGTCGTAGGTGCTCTTGATGTCCTCGGGCAGGTCCTCCCACGAGGCGGCCTGCTTCTCGGTGGAGCGCACGAAGTACTTGATGTTGTCGAAGTCGATGCCCGACAGGTCCGAGCCCCAGTTCGGCATCGGCTTGCGGCCGAAGAGCTTGAGGCCCTTCAGGCGCAGGTCCAGCATCCACTGCGGCTCGCTCTTCTTGGCCGAGATGTCGCGGACGACGGCTTCGGACAGTCCGCGCTGCGCCGAGGCGCCGGCCACGTCGGAGTCGGCCCAGCCGTACTCGTACTTACCGAGGGAGGCAAGTACCTCGTCCTGGCTCATCGGGGCCTGGCTCGTGGTCTCCGTCATGTCTGTCGCGTCCTTAGCAATCTCTCGGCGGTATCTACCGCCCGGAACCGGGCTTGCTGGTCGTCTGCGGGGCGGGGATGTGCGTGGTGCACACTCCGTCGCCGTTGGCGATGGTGGCCAGCCGCTGCACGTGTGTGCCGACGAGCCGACCGATGACCTCGGTCTCGGCCTCGCACAGCTGCGGGAACTCCGCGGCGACGTGCGCGACCGGGCAGTGGTGCTGGCAGAGCTGGCCACCGGAGGCGATGGCCGAGGCGGTGGCGGCGTAGCCTTCGGCCGAGAGCGCCCCCGCGAGGGCGGCGGCGCGGGCCAGGGGTTCCTCACCGGCGCCGTCCATGGCGGTCCGGCAGTGGTCCTCCAGCCTCGCCACCTGCTCGGCGGCGAAGGCGCCGACCGCGCCGGGCCCGCCGTGGCGGGAGATCCAGCGCAGCGCGTCGCCGGCGAGGTTGTCGTAGGTGTGCGGGAACGTGTCGCGGGCGGCCTCGGTGAGGCGGTAGGCCTTCGCCGGGCGTCCCCGGCCGCGACCGCCGGTGGCGGTGGGCTCGCGGGTCTCGACCAGGCCCTCACCGGCCAGGGCGTCCAGGTGCTTGCGGACGCCGTGGGCGGACAGCCCCAGGGTCGCGGCGAGCTCGGCGGCGGTGGCGTGGCCCCGTTCCAGCAGCAGCTGGGCGACGCGCTGGCGCGTGCGGCCGTCGGGAGTCGCGCATGCGCCCCCGGTCCGCTCGATCAGCACGTCGAATTCCACAACCCCAGTGTTACCTATTTCGCAGCGGGGGGCCATTCCGGGGGCCGGTGAAGGTGATCACGCAGGGTACCCTTACCGGCTTCGTGGCGGCCGTCACCGGCCCCAGCAGGAACTTCGATGCCCTGTAGAACTTGGCCCGCACCCGGCCACGACGCCCTCCGGTGGTCCCCGTAGCCTGTGAAACCGTGTCACCTGCATGGGTCCGGCGCATCGCGCTGATCAACATCATCGCCAACGTCGTCGTCGTGGTCACCGGCGGGGCCGTCCGATTGACCGGTTCGGGCCTGGGCTGCCCGTCCTGGCCCAACTGCTCCCCGGAGTCGTTCCACGCGACCACCGAGATGGGGATCCACGGCGCCATCGAGTGGGGCAACCGCCTCTTCGGCGTGGTCGTCGGCCTCATCGCGCTGCTGGGCCTGATCGCTGCGTGGAAGCGCAAGCCGCGCCGGACGTCGCTGGTGAAGGTCTCGGCGCTGCTGCTGGCGGGCATCCCCGCGCAGGCGGTCATCGGCGGGATCACGGTCATGACGGGCCTGAACCCGTACACGGTGGCCGGGCACTTCCTGGCCAGCATCGGGGTGATGGTGGCGGCGGTGGCGTTCTGGGTGCGCTCGGGCGAGCCGGACGGCCCGCCGCGCGCGGTCGTCCCGCGGCCCCTGCGCGTGCTCGCCTGGTCGATCACCGGGACGGCCCTGGCGGCGATCGTGATCGGCACGCTGGTGACCGGCTCGGGCCCGCACGGCGGCGACCCGGCCACGCCCCGCCTGAACATCGACGGGCACCTGATCACCCAGCTGCACGCCGACGCGGTCTTCCTCCTGATCGGCCTGACGGTGGCGATGGTGCTGGCGCTGCGGGCCGTCAAGGCCCCGCGCGCGGCACTGGTGGCCGCCTACTGGCTGCTCGGGGTGGAGCTGGGCCAGGGCGTCATCGGGTACGTGCAGTACTTCACCAACGTCCCGGCGCTGCTGGTGGGCGCGCACATGCTCGGCGCGTCGGTGCTGTGGATCGCGGCCCTGCTGCTGCCGTTCCGGACCCGGGTGCGCGACGTGGCCGACCTGCCGGTGCCCGGCCCGCGCCAGGTTCCCGCCGAGGCCGCGAGCTGATTTCGCGTTCTCCCGGCGACCGTCCATCTTGACCGATAACGTCATGGTTTGTGGACGGTGGGATGCTGGGGGCCTCACCGGTGACCGCTTCCGGCACCGGTTCCCCCGCCTCGCCGACGGGACTGGCTCATCTTCTCGTGCCCGATTCCGGGTCGTACCAGGCGGTTCTCGGCGCCCTCGACGGTGACCGCGAACTGCGCCTGACCGCGACGGAGGTGGCCTCGGCCACCGGCGGAGACCCGGACGGCGCACGGGCGAGGCTGGAGCGGCTCGTCGCGTGGGGCAACGTGACAAGGACGGACGAGGCCGACAGTCTGGTGGCCTACCGCGCGGGAACCGTGCGGTACGGGCTCACCGATCTCGGGCGGCGGATCCTGCGGGCGGTGTCGGCGACCTCGGTGGAGGTCGCCGCGGCCACCGCGCCCGATCCGCCCTCTCGGTGGCTGGCGGAGCTGGCCGGGCGGGTCGACGCCGCCGGTGACGAGGAGGCCGCGCGCCTCTACGCCGCCGCGATCGGCGTCCCCTCCCCCGAGCCGACCGCCGCCGAAGGGCCACCTCCGCCGGCGCTCGACCTGGCGGCGGCGCGCGAGGCGGTCCTGGAGCGCGACGGGCGGGCCGGACGCGAGCTCGCCCGCGCCTCCGGCGAGCTGCGCGAGGCGGCCGCCGACCTGGCCCGGCGCAGGCTCTCCCGCGGCGCGTTCCGGCTGCTCACCGATCTGCTCGGCCGCGCGCTGGCGCAGGCCGCGCCCGACGGGGACGCCTACGTCGCCGACGCCCCCACGGGCCTGGAGCTCCAGCTGCTGCGCGCGCCGGGCGTCCGCACACCGCTGTACGGCGAGGACGGCGTGATCACCCTCGACGGGTTCAAGGTGCGCGTCGCGCCGCTCGACGGGAGGTCGTGATGGACCCCATGGCGACACTCCTCTCACGGCCGGTACTGCCCGCGGCCGACGCGGGCCTGCCCGCCGTCCGCCGCCGCGAGACCGAGCTGGCGGCGCGGCTGGGCGACGAGTACGGGCGCGGCCTGCTGGTGGACGCCGCCGGTGCGCGCGTCATCGACCCGCGCGCCTCGCTGCTTCGCGCCGACGGCTCGCCGTTCACCCCGCGCATGTACGCCTGTTTGCTGCTGGCGGTGGCGGTCCTGCCGAGCGTGGGCGCGCGCGTGACCGCCGCCGAGCTGGACGCGCGCGTCACGGCCCTGGCCGGTGAGGCCGGCATCGACCCCGGCGCCGAGGGCCCCCTGGCCTGGCGCCGCGCGGTCGCCGAGGCGCTGCTGACCCTGCGCGCCTGGGGCGTGGTGGGCGAGATCGACGGCGGCCTTTCCGGGTACGCCGAGGACGGCGAGGACGCGCTGCTGGCGGTGGACGCCGCCCTCGCGCGGCTGCTGCCGCTTGAAGGGGGAGCGTCATGAGCGTCGGGGAACTGGCCAGGCCCGGGGTCCGCGCGGCGCGCCCCGTCACGAGATGGCGGCTGTCGCGTGCGGGGGTGCACGGTGTCGGCGGCCTCGACGAGGTCTTCGCCTGCGAGAGCGGGCGGCTCATCCTGCGCTCGGCCGACCCGACGCTCCCGGCGCGGGTGCTGCGGCTGATCTGCCTGCCGCTGGACGCCGACGTCCGCGCCGCCGGGCGGCACGCCGCCGCGACCGTGGAGGGCACCGGCCTGGTGTGGCTGGAGTTCGCCCGCGACGGCGAGACGCGCGTGATCGGCGCGGCCCTGTCGGCGCTGCCCGACGGCCGCCTGGGCGCGCGGTTCTTCAGCACGCCCGTCCCCGTCGGCGCCTCGCTGCCGCTGGACGACCCGGCGCGGCGGCCCGGCCTGCGCGACCTGCCGGGCCTGGTGGGCGCGGGCGCGGTCCACGCCGACCCGGCCGCCTACCGCTCGCGCGTCGCCGAGCTCTTCGGCTTCGACCCGTCCAGGCCCGCCGACGTCGCCCACGCGCTGCGCGCCGCGCGCCTGTCCGGCCCGGTGCTGCCCGGTGTGCTGCCCGCGCCCGACCCGGCGCTGCTGGCCGAGGCCACCACCGAGTTCGCCGACCTGGCCGCCGCCCACCGGGCCCTCGCCGAGCTGGAGCGGCGGCGGGAGTCGGCGCTGGAGCTGCGCCGGGCGCACGCCGCCTACCTGGGCGCCGTCGCCGCGTCCCGCGAGGCGCGGCTGCGCGAGGCGCGCGCGGCCGTCCAGGACGCCACCCGCGCCCGCGACGCCGCCCGCGCCGAGGCCGCCCGCGCCGCCGCCACCGCGCGCGAGGCCGACGCCCGGCTGCGCGCCGCGCCGATCGGCGACGGCGACCTGCGGGCCCGCTGGCGCGACCTGGGGCACCTGCACGACCTCGAACACCGGCTGGCCGGCTGGGACCGCGCCGCGGCCTCCCTCGCCCTGGGCGAGCTGGCGGGGCTGCGCGACGAGTGGTCGCGCACCGTCCGGCTCGCCGGGGCCTCGGCCGTCCCCTTGCCGGGGTCTCCCCCGCAACCGACCGGACGCGACGTGTCGGGCCTGGGGGCCGCGCTGGCGTCCTGGCGCGGCGAGCTGCGCGACGCCCGGGCCTCGCTGGACACCCGCGTCGCCCGCGCCCGCGCCACCGCCGACGCGCACGCCGCCTGGTCGGCCGCGCGCCGCGAGGCCCACGAGGCCGGGCGCCGCGCCGACGCCGCCGAGACGCGCCTGGCCGCCGCGCGGCACCGCGCCGAGCGGCAGACCGTCCGCCGCGCCGAGGCCGAGCGCGCCCACGAGGCCGACCTGACCGCCTGGCACGACGAGGCCGTCGCCGCCGGGCTGCCCGGCATCGCCGGGGCGCGACCGGAGTCCGTGCGCGACCTGGCCGCGCCGATGGTCGCCCACGCCGCCGTCGAACGCGACGCCACCCGTTCGCGCGTGGACGCCCTGACCGCCGCGCTGGCCGAGGCCACCGCCGAGCGGGCCGCGCTGGGCGGCGAGCGCCGCGACGGCGGCTGGTGGACGCGCGTGGAGTTCGCCTCCGGCGTCAGCGCCGCCGGGCAGGCCGGGCTGGAGGCGGCGCTGGAGGGCTCGGGGCTGCTCGCCGCGCGCCTGGGCGGGCACGCGTCCGGTCCTTATGAGAAGGGCGTGACGGTGCGCGTCACCGGACCCGTGGTGGGGGCTTCGCTGGCCGACGTGCTGATCTCGGCCGATCCGGAGGTCGCCGCGACGCTGCGCGGCATCGGGCTGGGCGAGTCGGCCTCGGCGCACTGGCTCGGTCTCGACGGCCGCTGGCGCCTGGGGCCGGTGCGCGGCGCACACGCCAAGCCCCGCGCCGAGCTGATCGGGGCGGCCAACCGGGCCGCCGCGCGCGAACGCGACCTGAACCGCGCCGACCGCCGCATCGCCGCCCTCGCCATCGATCTGGCCGCCGCCACCGCCGACTGCGACGCGGCCACGGGGCGGTGCGCGGCCCTGGACGGGCTGCTGGCGCGCATGCCCTCACCGGCCGCGCTGCGCGACGCCGGGGCCGCGCAGGCGCAGGCCGAACTGACCGTGGGCGTCGTGGCCGCCGAGCTGGACTCGCTGCGCGCGGCGGCGGCCGCCGCGCGCGAACACGCCGCCGCGCTGCGTCCCGCCGAACGCGGCGACGCTCCGGAGGCCCTGGCGCGCCTGGCCGACCGGGTGGCCGCGGCCGCCGAGTACGCCGGGCGCCTCATCGACCGCCTCGACGTGCAGGCCCGCCTCTCGGCGGCCTGGGAGGGGATGCGCGAGCAGTACGCGGCCGCCTCGGCGCGCTACGCCACCGGCCGCAACCGCACCGGCGCCGCACCCGGAGTGCCGTCTCCCGGCGCGCTGCTGGACGCCGCGTCCGCCCGCCGCGAGGCCCTGGCCCGCGCCCGGGGACGCCTCGACTGGGCCGAGACCGCGCTGATGGACCGCGAACGCGAGGCCGCCGAGGCCGAGCGGGCCTTCGCCGGGGTGCCCGCCGCGCCCCGCGACGGCGACCCGGGTGAGCTGGAGAGCGCGCTGCGGGAACTCGCCGCGCGCCACGGTGGCCGGCTGGGCCGCGAGAACGGCCTGGTCACCCTCGACGCCGACGACCTCTCGGCGCGGGTGGAGCGCGAACGCGCGCACCTGGCCGAGCGCACACGCGCCGCGTCGGGCTGGTGGGGCGTCCTGGCGGCGGAGCTGAGCGACCGCGTCCAGGCCGCCGACGCGATCCTCGACCGCTTCTCGCGCCTGGCCGACCGCCACGGCGTCCCGGCGGTGACGTGGATGGTGCCCGACGCGCGAGAGCGGACCGTCCTGTCGCTGCTGCGCGCCCGGCGCGGACCGGCGCAGGAGGAGCAGCTGTGCGGGCTGCTGGCGGCGATGGCCGCCGACGGCGTCCTCGCCCGCAGGCTCGACCCCCGTACCTGGGGTGAGTGGGACGCGCCGAGCGGCCCGGCGGCGGCGCTGCTGGCGCTCGCCGCGCTCTACCCGGAGGGGACCGCGCGTCCGGCCGTCCTCGACGGCGCCTTCGACGGTCTCGGCGAGGACGCCGCCGCCGAACTCGTCGCGCTGGCCACCGCGCTCGACCTGGACCTGATCGCCACCTCGTCGGGCCACTGGGGACACCACGGCCTGGTCCGCGAGCTGGACGCCTACGAGCTCCTGGGCGACCCGTCCGGCCCGGCCGTGGCGGCGGTACGCGTGCACTGGAACGGCACGCGCACCGCCACCCCGTCCTGACGAACTAGTCGAAGATCGGACCCTGGGTGCGGGTGCGCTTGATCTCGTAGAAGCCCGGCGTGCCCGCCACCAGGAGCGTGCCGTCCCACAGGTTCAGGGCGGCCTCGCCCTTGGGCGAGGGCGTCACGACCGGCCCGAAGAACGCCACGCGCTCCCCGTCGGCGCCCTTGACGGCGATGACGGGCGTGCCGACGTCCTGGCCCACCAGGCCGATGCCCTCGGCGTGGCTGGCGCGCAGCTCGGTGTCGTGCTCATCGGTCTCGGCGGCCGCCGCCAGCTCCGTCGGCAGCCCGACCTCGGCGAGCGCCTCTTCGAGCAGCGCCCGGTCGACGGTGCCGCGTCCCTGGAGGTGGATGCGGTTGCCCAGCGCGGTGTACAGGTCGCCGAGGACCTTGTCCCCGTGCGCCTTGGCGGCGGCGATGAGGACCCGCACGGCGTACCAGCCGCGCACCACGACGGCCTCGTGGTACTCCGGCGGCAGCTCACGGCCCTCGTTCAGCACGGCCAGGCTCATGACGTGCCAGTTGACGGTGACGTTGGGACGCTGGCGCTGCACCTCGTGAACCCAGCGGGAGGTCATCCACGCCCAGGGGCAGATGGGGTCGAACCAGAAGTCGACGGTCTGAGATTCATGTACGGTCATGGACCGAAGCCTACGGCAGCGGTGTTACCGGATCCGTGCCCACTGTTACGAACGGCACCGGTCAGGTGATCCAGCGGGCGGCCGCGTCGTAGATGTCGCGCGGTGTGCGGTTGAAGGCGATGGCCGCGTCCGGCGCGAACCGGCGCACGAGGTTGACCACCTGCTCCAGGAGCTCGGTCTCGTCACCGGAGTGTCGCAGGCCGCCGCCGATGACCACGCACTCCCAGCGGCGGGATCGCAGCGCGGTCCGGACGGTGGCCGCCACGTCGTCGGTGCCGTCGAGGCCGATCAGGCAGGTCTCGGCGCCCACGCCGTGTTCGGTGAAGGCGGCCAGTCCGGCCGCGATCGCCTCGGCGACCGGCGCGGGGTCCCAGGGCCCGGGCACGCGGTACGGGTCGAGTCCGATGATGAGGACGCGGGGTGGGGCCGTGGACTCCATGCCCGAACGATACGGGCCGGAGAGGTGTGGCGCCGCCCTGTCACCGGCGGGGTACTCGCCGGGCGGCGGTCCGCTCCGCCGAGCACTGGCACCGGTTGGTCTTCACCGCCGGGACCGATGTCGTACCCGTGAGGCACACTCACCTCATGGGTGATCGACCTGAGGTTCCCGAGGAGCTGGTGGACCGGCTGCGCGAGATCTTCGACGCGCTGCCCGAGTGCGAGGAGGAACGCGCCTGGGTGGGGACGCGCTGGCGGGTCCGCAACGCCACCGTCGCGCACGTCTTCGGCGGTGAGGACGGGCTGTTCCGGATCACCTTCCGCGCCGAGCCCGCCGAGGTCCTGGCCTTCGAGAACCTGGGCGAGCCCTACTTCCGCGGGAGCTGGGGCGAGGACGTGGTCGGCATGCTCCTCGACGACGGCACCGACTGGGACGAGCTGCGCGAGCTCCTGCCCGACTCCTACCGCATTCAGGCCCCGGCGAAGCTGGCCGCCGACGCGACGGGCTGAGCCTTCGAGGGGTGGCGATCATGTCGCGCTTCGTGATTGGCTGCCACATGACCACTCTCGACTCCACCGGGACGCGGCTGCACGCCCTCAACTCCGAGCTGCGCGAACACGACGCCGTGCGCGTCGCGATGCGCGACGGCGTGTCCGCGTGGGCCGTCACCGACGGCGCCTTAGTCAAACGGCTCCTCACCGACCCCCGGGTGTCGCGCGACGCGCGGCGGCACTGGAAGGGCTTCGCCGACGTGTCCGCGCTCGGCTGGCTCGTGCCGTGGACCTCGCCGAGCCTGTTCAACGCCTACGGCCCCGACCACACCCGCCTGCGCCGCATGGTCGCGCGCGCCTTCACCGTCCGCCGCATCGAGGCCATGCGCCCGGCCATCGAGGCCGTCGTCGCCTCCGCCCTGGACGCCCTCGCCGCCGCTCCCCCGCCCGCCGACCTGCGGCGGTCGTTCTCCTACCGCATCCCCAGCACCGTCATCTTCGACCTGTTCGGCGTGCCCGAGGGCCTGCGCGCCACCCTCTCCCACGTCGTCGACGCCTCCAACATCACCTCCTCGTCGACCGAGGACGCCGACGCCAACGGCGCCGCCCTCATCGCCGAGATGGGCGCCCTCATCGAGCACAAGCGCGCCGACCCCGGCGAGGACCTCACCGCGCAGCTCCTCTTCGTCCACGACGAGGACGGCGGCACCCTCACCCCCGAGGAGCTCATCGCCACGATGATCCTGTTCATCGGCGCCGGTTCCGAGACCGCCGTCGCCCTCATCGACCACGCCGTGGTCAACCTGCTCACCCACCCCGGCGCGCTCGCCGGCGTCCGCCGCGACCCGGCCCGCTGGGACGACGTTCTCGACGAGACCCTGCGCCTGGAGTCGCCCGTCGGGTTCCTGCCGCTGCGCTACGCCGTGGAGGACATCGAGCTGCCGAGCGGCACCCTCATCCCCGCCGGTGACCCGATCATCATCGGCTTCGCCGCCCACGGCCGCGACCCGCGCGTCCACACCCTCCCCGACGACTGGAACCTCGACCGGGCCGACAAGGACCACCTCGCCTTCGGCCACGGCGTCCACTTCTGCATCGGCGCGCCCCTGGCCCGCCTGGAGGCGACCCTGGCGCTCACCGCGCTGTTCGAGCGGTTCCCCGGCCTGCGCCTGGCGGTGGACCCGGGTGAGCTGCGCAGGCTGCCGTCGTTCACCAGCAACGACTACACGGAGGTGCCGGTGCTGCTGTCGTGAGGACGAACCCCTAGCGCGCCCGCCGGTGGTAGCTCACCGGCTTGCCGAGGTCGCGCCGGTAGATCCCGTGCCGCAGTTCGGCCTCGTAGCCCGCGTACTGCGGCACGCCCATCTCGCGCGCCACCGCCAGTTCGGCCTCCACGTCGTAGGGGACGCGCACGAACTGGATCCCGAAGGGCGCCTCATCCTCGCCGTCCATGACGCCTTCGAGGATCACGTAGACGGGGGTCGGGTCGTCCATGCTGTTGCCGACGCTGCCGGTGTTGAACAGGGTCCGGCGCCCGCGGTCGACCTCGTAGTAGGCGTCGTGGGTGTCGCCGTAGCCGACGACGGTGGGGACGGGGCCCTCACCGGTGGCGGGGGTGTTGGCGAACATCTCCAGGAACTCCGCCTCGTCGTGGTCGAAGCGGACGCGGCGGTGGACGTCGGTGGAGGAGGCGTGGAAGAGGCGGACGTTGCGGCCGCTCATCCGGAAGTCGTGGCTGAAGGGCAGCCCGCGCAGCCACTCGCCCTGCCCGGGGGCGAGCTGGCCGCGCCACCAGTCGAGGTCGGGGTTGGACTCCACGTCGGTGCGGGGCAGGAAGTCGTCCCAGTTGCCCAGGATGTTGACCTCGCAGCGCGCGCGGCACACGTCGACCGATTCGCGGCCGCGCGGTCCCTTGCCGACGTAGTCACCGAGGTTGAAGACGCGGTCGATGCCGCGGGCGTCGATGTCGGCGAGCACCGCTTCGAGGGCGGTGAGGTTGCCGTGGACGTCGGAGATGAGCGCGATGCGGTCGAGGGGCATCGGGCCATTGTCATGATCGTGAATGTGCGCGGACACGGCGGCCCCGGCGTGACCGGGGCCGCCGGGTGGTCAGTGGGCGGTGTTGGTGGCCCAGACGGCCGTCCCGTACCGGTTGTAGATCACGAGGTTGCCGTCGTCCTGGTAGACCAGGCGGCCGCCGGGGGCGCGTGTGTTGCTGGCCCACAGGGGTGAGCCGGTGGCGCTGTAGACGACGAGGTTGCCGTCGGTCTGGAAGGCGGCGTAGGCGTAGTCGTGGCCCGCGGTGTTGGAGGCCCACAGGGGGTACCCGTACTCGTGGTAGATGACGAGGTTGCCGTCGAGCTGCATCCAGAGGGTGCCCTTGCAGCCGGTGAAGTGGTCGTCGGGGTCGAAGTAGGTCGTGGCGTACCAGGTGTAGCCGCAGGCGGTGGACGCCTGGGCGGGGGCGGGGACGGTCAGCACGAAGAGGGCGGCGATCAGGGCGAGGACGGCGGTGACGCTCCGTTTCACGGGCTTCTCCCGGTCGTGAGTTGGGACCGGCCCCCATCACATCGGCTACCGAACGGTAGAAGCCAGTGGCGGACAGTCACCTATCCGGGCGCGATATGCGCCGTCGGCCGCCGCAGTGCCACCGGCGGCAAGGTACGGGCGGCTTCGCCGTGCCGCTTGTAGCGTCGTGGGCGACGAGAGGAGCGCCGATGTCCGAGGTGCGGATCAGCCCGGTGGAATGGGTCGCGAAGCAGGCGCGCGAGTACGAGGAGTCCGGGGGCGTCAAGGGCACCACCGTGATGGGCGTGCCCTGCCTGCTGCTGGACTACGTCGGCCGCCGCAGCGGCGACTGGCACCGCACGGTGCTGATGTACGGCCGTGACGGCGCCGACCACGTGATCGTGGCGTCCAACGGCGGCAAGGACGCCGACCCGCTCTGGTACCGCAGCATCGCGGAGAACCCGCGGGTGCGGCTGCGCGTGGGCCCCGAGCGTTTCGAGGCCGACGCGTCCACGGTGAGCGCCGGGGAGAAGGCGAAGCTGTGGCCGTACCTGTCCTCGGTGTTCCAGGGCTGGGCGGACTACCAGGTGAAGACCGAGCGGGACATCCCGGTCGTGAGGCTGCGCCGGGTCTAGGCCGGCGCGGCCGTACAGGCCCGTCCCCCGCACACGTCGACGACCAGGCCGTACTTGAGGAACACCGCTTTTTGCAGTCGCGCGGCCGGGTCGGCCCTGGGGTCCTCGTGGGAGTCCGGCCCGGTCACCGGCGGCGTGTTGGTCACCGGCGGCGGCGCGGCCCCGCTGTCCCACAGCACCACCGCCGAGCCGGGGTAGGGCCACCACGGCAGGGCCCGCAGCCCCCAGAAGGGCCGGACGTCGGGGCTGCGGCCGGGCGCGACGACGGGCGTGTGGGCCCGCGCGCCGATCGTGCGGGCCTCCACCTCGGCGGCGACGGTGGCGACCTGCTGGTCGCCGAAGGCCACGTGCATCAGGACGTCGTGGCGCGGCGTGCCGGGCAGCGGATCGCCGGTCATGTGCGCGGCGTACCCGTCGGCCTCGCCGCGGTCCCACAGCATCTGCAGCATCGCCAGGATCAGCTGCTGGTCGAGCTTGTCGGGGTAGGCGCGGTCGAGGACCGCCTGGAAGGGCGCGAAGTCGCGGGACCGGTTCAGCAGGGTCGAGTAGTTCATGCCGGGGACGCCCAGGACGCCGCGCCGCACGTCGGTGGCCACGGCCATCAGCGCTCCCCCGGCGATGCCGCCCTGGCTGTTGCCGTCGAAGACCACGCCCTGCCGCCGGTCGTAGACCGGCCGCCCGGAGGGCGCGCGGAAGGCCGGGTCGGCCGAGAGCCCGCCGGGGTGGGCGAGCGCGCGGGCCAGGTACAGGAACGCGATCATGCCCTGCTGGAGGCGGTCGGGGACGGCGGGGAAGCGGGAGAGGTCGGCGAAGACCCCGGCGACGTAGGGGATGTCCTCGTCGGCCATGCCGCTCCAGCGGGTCGCGCAGAACACGAAGCCGTGCTCGCCCGCCATGGCGCGCACGTTGCGGGCGCGGACCTCGTTGGGGCTGCCCAGGAGCCCGTGGCCGTACAGGGAGGCGCGCGCGGGGTGGTCCATGGCCGAGCGGGGTACGACGCACACGAAGGCGGCGCGGACTTCGCCGGAGGCCGTGGGCAGGCCGTCGGCGCCCAGCCGCAGGGTCGAGCCGGGCGGCCCGCCGGGCGCGGTGAGGTAGTTGGGCACGCGCAGCTCGCCGGTGATCTCGCGGGCGATCTGGGGGTCCTCGGTGGGCGTGCGGTCGACGACGGAGGTCACGGTGAACGACGGGGAGCCGCCGCCGAGGGTGGCGAGGGCGTCGTCGCGCATGTGGGTCAGGCGCCCGGTGGTGGAGGCGGTGCTGGCGACGGTGAAGTCCCAGGCGAGGTAGAGGCCGCTGGCGGCGACGCCGTGGTGGCGCAGGTCGCGCAGGACGGGCCGCAGCGAGCGCTGCCGCGCGGCGAGGGGGTCGTCCTCGGGCAGGGTGCCGCCCAGGACGCGGGTGAAGGCCTCGCCGGGCGCGATCGGGGCGCCCGCGGCGTCGCGGAGGTCGCGCAGGGCGACGGCGTGGTGGTGCCCGTCGCGCAGGTTCCGCGCCGGGCGCACGATCAGCGCCCGGCGCGCTTCGGGCGCGTTGGCGTCGAGTTCGGCCCAGTAGGGCACGCGTTCGCCGGTGTCGAGGTCGAGCAGGACGATCGGCGCGTCGCGGTCGAGGGAGCGGCCGATGTCGGTGACGGGCGCGGCCCCGGTGGCGGCGAGGTCGAGTCCGGGGACGCGGGCCAGCAGCATCGAGCCGGGCGAGAAGCCGTCGGCGGCGTTCCAGGCGGCGGGGTCGATGTTCTTCCCGGCGAGGTTGCGCGGGGTCGCCGTGGGGTCGAGGTTCACGCGGCGTCCGGTGGGGGTGGTCGCGGGGACGGTGAACCAGTCGTTGGGGAAGGGCAGGAGGCAGGCGGCCGGGTCGATCGGGTCGCAGCCGGGGGACGCGGTGGCGGCCCGTGCCGGGACGGCGGTCAGCGGCGCGGCGAGGGAGGCGAGCGCGGTCAGCGCGGCGAGGAGGCGGGTGCGCATACCGCCGGTGTAGCGGAGTCGCGGGCGGGCGTCAACGAACGGATTTGCAGGTGAGCGATCTTCACTGCACAATCCCCGGGTGACCCACCCCTCTCCCTCCACCGAGGTGGCCGAGCCGGCCGCGCCCGACGAGCGCCGGGCGTCCACCCTCGAACTGTTCTTCGACCTGGTCTTCGTCTTCGCGTTCACCCAGGTCACCGGTCTCCTGGCCGCCAACCCGACGCCGCACGGCCTGCTGAGCGCGGTCCTGCTGCTGATGGTGTTGTGGTGGTCGTGGGGGGCGTACGCGTGGCTGACCAACGCGGTCAACACCGACTTCCTGCTGCCGCGGCTGGTGCTGCTGGGCTGCATGGGCGCCCTGGCGGTGGTCTCGCTGACCGCGCCGGAGGCCTTCGGCGACGCGGCGGTGCCCTTCGCGGTGGGCAACCTGCTGGTGATGGTGCTGCACACGCTGCTGTTCGCCACCGCCGGCGGGAAGCTGAACCGGGCGGCGATCCGGTGGCTGTCGCCGACCAACATGATCGGCTCGCTGCTGATCCTGGCGGCGGCGTTCCTGCCGGACGCCTGGCGCGGCTGGATCTGGCTGGCGGCGGTGGCCGTGCTGTACGCCGGTCCGTTCATCACCGGTGTGGACCGGTTCTCGGTGCACCCCGGGCACTTCTCCGAGCGGCACCAGCTGATCGTGATCATCGCCTTCGGCGAGTCGATCGTGGCCGTCGGCGTGGGCGCCACCGCCGAGGGCGGGGTCAGCGGCCTGGAGCTGGCCACCGGCCTGGTCGCCATCGCGCTGGTGAGCGCGATGTGGTGGCGGTACTTCGACTCCGAGGCCAAGGACGGCGAGCACGCCCTCGTGCACGCCCAGGGTGTGGCGCGGCCGCGGCTGGCGCGCGACACCTACAGCTACATGCACCTGCCGCTGGTCGCCTCGATCGTGCTGATGGCGGTGGGCGTGAAGAAGACCGTCGGGCACGCCGAGTCGCACCTGAAGCCGCTGCCGGCGTTGCTGCTGTGCGGTGGGGCGGCGCTGTTCCTGCTCATGCTGGCCGCGATCAAGCTGCGCCGCCGCGAGCGGGTGCCGGTCTCGACGTGGGCGGGAGTGACCGCGTGTCTGGCGGTCACCCCCGTGGCGCTGTACGGTCCGGCGATCGTCGCGCTGGGCGCGCTGGCGCTGATCTACGTGACGATCGTGATCGTGGACATGCGCTCGAAGTACCGCACGCTCTAGAGCCGCGCGGTCACGGCCGCGGCGAAGCGCGCGGCGGCGCCTTCGCCGTGGCCGAGGAACAGGGAGGGCTCGGTGAGCTCCAGCTCCAGCAGCGTGGGCTCGCCGTCCTCGCCGGGGATCAGGTCCACCCGGGCGTAGAGCAGGTCGCCGGGGGCGGCGGCCAGGACCTTGGCCGCGGTGGCCAGTTCGGCCGCGGTGGGCTCGCGCGGGGTGATCTCCTCGGTGATGAAGAGTCCCGTCTCGTCGGTCACGCGCCCGCTGAGCATCGGGCCCTTGCAGACGGCGTGACTGTAGACACCGTTGAAGTAGAGGAGAGCGGTCTCACCGTAGGTGTCGACCGCCGAGAGGTAGGGCTGCGCCATCGCGGTCCTGCCCGCGCCGTGCAGGCGTGCGACGTGCGCTCCGGCCAGCGCGCGCTTCTGCGGCCAGGTCAGGTCGTACTTCTCGGTGTCGGCGCTGCCGGCGCTCACGGTGGGCTTGATCACCCAGGTGCCGGTGTCGCCCAGGCGCGGCGGCTCACCGGGGGCGTAGAAGTCGGTGCGGATGACCGGGACGCCGGCGGCGGCCAGCTCGGCGAGGTAGCGCTTGTCGGTGTTCCACTCCAGCACCGCCGCGCCGTTGACCAGGCGCGGGACGCGGTGCGCCCAGGCCACGAACTCCTCGCGGCGCAGCGTGTAGTCCCACGGGTTGCGCACGACCACCAGGTCGAAGGCGTCCCAGTCGGCCGCCGGGTCGTCCCACACCACGGGGACGGCCTCCACGCCCAGCGCGGCGAGCGCGGGCGCGACGAGGCGGTCGTCTTCGTCGAGTTCGGGCAGCTTCGCGCAGGTCACCAGCGCGACACGGGGCTGTGAGCGAGAGGGATTCGGCACGCCCGAAAGGCTAGCCGAGGGATCTTCGCTCAGATCAGGAAGCTGTCGACGGCCAGCGCGACGAACAGCAGGGTCAGGTAGGTCGTGGACCAGTGGAACAGCCGCATGGGCTTGAGGTCCTCGTCGCGGCGGGCGCGGCCGTACATGCGGTGCGCCTCCAGGCAGAACAGGCCACCGGTGACCAGGGCGACGACGCCGTAGATCGGGGTGGTCGCCATCGGCCACAGCACCAGCGAGGACGCCAGGGTCAGCCACGCGTAGATCACCGACTCCAGGCCGACCCGGCGCATCGAGGCCACCACCGGCAGCATCGGGATGCCCACGGCGGCGTAGTCGTCGCGGTACTTCACGGCCAGAGCCCAGAAGTGCGGGGGCTGCCAGAAGAAGACCACCGCGAACAGGACCCAGGCCTCCCAGGAGAGGTTCCCGGTGACCGCGGCCCAGCCGATGAGGACCGGCGCGGCGCCGCAGACCCCGCCCCACACGGTGTTGGCGGCGGTCCGGCGCTTCAGCCAAAGGGTGTAGACGATGTCGTAATAAGCGATCGCCCCGAGCGTCAGCAGGGCCGCGAGGGCGTTCGAGGTCAGCCAGATCAGCGCCACCGACACCACGCCCAGCACGAGCCCGAAGACCAGCGCGTTGCGGGGAGAGACGGTGTGCGAGGGCAGCGGGCGGCGCGAGGTGCGCCGCATGAGCTGGTCGATGTCGCGGTCGATGTAGCAGTTGAGCGCGTTGGCCGCGCCGGCCGCCATCGCGCCGCCGATGACCACGGCCAGCACCAGCCACAGCGACGGCAGGCCGTCGTGGGCGAGCCGCGCGGCCAGCATCATCGCCGGGACGGTCGTGATGAGCAGCAGCTCCACGATGCGCGGCTTGGTCAGCGACACGTAGGCGCCGAGGATCTGCCGGATCGTGGGAGCCGGGCGCGCCTGGGCGTCCGAGGGTGCCCCGGCGGACCCGGCCGATTCGGCGCGGGCGGCGGGCTTGTCCGAGAGGACGCTCATCGGGACGCTCCCAGGGTCGGCCGTGACATGTCTACGCATCGTAGAGGAGCGTAAGCCGCCCCCTCGGCGGGCGGGCGGACGGGGCCGGTCTTATGTCGCGCGCCCCATCCGCCACGTGGCCCGAAACACGCAACCGACCGGCCGGTCCGGGATAGGTTCACGGCGGGCGGTGGTTCTATGAAAACGTCGGCGGTGATAATTGTCGCCGTCACCGGGGGTCGTCAGAGTTGCCCGCCGCCCGTCGCGAACTCAGCACAAAGGAGATATGACGTGTCCGAGACCCGCCTGGACTGGTCCGAACTCGACTCACGCGCGGTGAAGACCGCGAAGGTGCTCGCCGTTGACGCGGTGGAGAAGGCGGGCAACGGCCACCCCGGGACGGCCATGAGCCTGGCTCCGGCGGCCTACCTGCTCTTCCAGCGCGTCATGCGCCACGACCCCTCCGACACCCTGTGGGCCGGGCGCGACCGCTTCGTCCTCTCCTGCGGCCACTCCAGCCTCACCCTGTACGTGCAGCTCTACCTCGGCGGTTTCGGCCTGGAGCTGGGCGACCTGGAGGCGCTGCGCCAGTGGAACTCCCTGACCCCGGGTCACCCCGAGCACGGTCACACCAAGGGCGTGGAGACCACCACCGGTCCCCTCGGCCAGGGCCTGGCCACCGCGGTCGGCATGGCCATGGCCGCCCGCCGCGAGCGCGGTCTCTTCGACCCCGAGACCGCCCCGGGTGAGTCGCCCTTCGACCACCACATCTACGTCCTGTGCTCCGACGGCGACGTGCAGGAAGGCGTCACCCACGAGGCCTCCGCCATCGCCGGGCACCAGCAGCTGGGCAACCTCGTCGTCATCTACGACGACAACGAGATCTCCATCGAGGACGACACCAACGTCGCCTTCTCCGAGGACGTCGCGGCCCGCTACGACGCCTACGGCTGGCACACCCAGACGGTCAACTGGCGCGGCGCCGACGGCTACCACGAGGACCTCGACGCGCTCTACGCCGCGATCGAGGCCGCCAAGGCCGTCACCGACAAGCCGTCGTTCATCCGCCTGAAGACCATCATCGGCTTCCCGGCGCCCACCAAGCAGAACACCGGCGGCATCCACGGTTCGGCGCTCGGCGCGGCCGAGGCCGCCGCCACCAAGGAGATCCTGGGCTTCGACCCGGAGAAGTCCTTCGACGTCGCCGCCGAGGTCATCGGCCACGCGCGCGGTCTCGTCGAGCGCGGCAAGGCCGCCCACGCCGAGTGGAACACCGCCTTCGACGCGTGGGCCGCGGCCAACCCCGAGCGCAAGGCCGAGTTCGACCGCATCTCCACCCACACCCTCCCGGAGAACTGGACCGACGCCCTGCCGGTGTTCGAGGCCAGCGACAAGGGCGTGGCGACCCGCGTGGCCTCCGGCAACGTCCTCACCGCCCTCGCCCCGGTCCTCCCCGAGCTGTGGGGCGGCTCGGCCGACCTGGCCGGCAGCAACAACACCACGATGGACGGCGAGCCGTCCTTCCTGCCCAGCGAGCACGCCACCAAGAAGTTCCCGGGCCACCCCTACGGGCGCACCCTGCACTTCGGCATCCGCGAGTTCGGCATGGGCGCGATCCTCAACGGCATCGCCCTGCACGGCGGGACCCGTCCCTACGGCGGCACCTTCCTAGTGTTCTCCGACTACATGCGCCCGGCGGTGCGCCTGGCGGCGCTGATGAAGCAGCCGGTCGTCTACGTGTGGACGCACGACTCCATCGGCCTCGGCGAGGACGGCCCGACCCACCAGCCGGTCGAGCACCTCTCGGCGCTGCGCGCCATCCCGGGCCTGGACGTGGTCCGTCCCGCCGACGCCAACGAGACGGTGTGGGCGTGGCGCAAGGCCATCGAGCACACCGACCGGCCCACAGCGCTGGCGCTGACCCGCCAGAACGTCCCCACCTGGGACCGCGAGAAGTTCGCCGGCGCGGAGAACACCGCCAAGGGCGCCTACGTCCTGGCCGAGGCCGAGGGCGGCGCGCCCCAGGTCGTGATCATGGCCACCGGTTCCGAGGTGAGCCTGGCCGTCGGCGCCCGCGAGGCCCTGCAGGCCGAGGGCATCGCCACCCGCGTGGTGTCGGTCCCCTGCCGCGAGTGGTTCGACGAGCAGGACGCCGCCTACCGCGCCGAGGTGCTGCCCGCCTCGGTGAAGGCCCGCGTCAGCGTCGAGGCCGGGATCGCCATGTCCTGGCGCGACCTGCTCGGCGACGCCGGTGAGGCCGTGAGCCTGGAACACTACGGCGCCTCGGCCCCGTTCGAGCGCCTTTACGAGGAATTCGGCTTCACCGTCGACAATGTGGTCGCGGCCGCCAAGCGCAGCCTGGCCAAGGCCAACGGCTAGCCCCGAGAAGACGAGAGAAGACCCGAGATGACTGAGAACAACACCGACCGGCTCGCCGCCCTTTCGGCCGCCGGGGTGGCCGTGTGGCTCGACGACCTGTCCCGCGACCGCATCACCTCCGGGAACCTGGAGAAGATGCGCGACGAGCAGCACGTCGTAGGCGTCACGACGAACCCGTCGATCTTCGCCAACGCCCTCGCCAAGGGCACCACCTACGGCCCGCAGCTGGCCGACCTGGCCCGCCGCAAGCTGTCGGTGGAGGAGTCCTCCCGCGTGCTGACCACGTGGGACGTGCGCGCCGCCGCCGACATCCTGCGCCCGGTCTTCGACGCCTCCAACGGCACCGACGGCCGCGTGTCCATCGAGGTCGACCCGCGCCTGGCGCACGACACCGAGACCACCGTCGCCGAGGCGAAGTACCTGTGGTGGGCGGTGGACCGCCCCAACGTGCTCATCAAGATCCCCGCGACCCTGGAGGGCCTGCCCGCCATCACCGCGGTGCTGGCCGAGGGCATCAGCGTCAACGTGACCCTCATCTTCGGCCTGGAGCGCTACAAGGCCGTCATGGACGCCTTCTTCACCGGCCTGGAGCAGGCGAAGGCGAACGGGCACGACCTGTCCACCATCGAGTCGGTGGCGTCGTTCTTCGTGTCGCGCGTGGACACCGAGATCGACAAGCGCCTGGAGAAGCTCGGCTCGCCCGAGGCCCTCGCGCTGCGCGGCAAGGCGGGCGTGGCCAACGCGCGCCTGGCCTACCAGGCCTACGAGGAGGCCTTCTCCAGCGACCGCTGGAAGGCCCTCGCCGCGGCCGGCGCGCGTCCCCAGCGTCCCCTGTGGGCGTCGACGGGCGTGAAGAACCCCGACTACTCCGACGTCCTCTACGTCGAGGGCCTCATCGCCCCCGGTGTGGTCAACACCATGCCCGAGGCGACCCTGCGGGCGTTCGAGGACCACGGCGACACCCCCGGCGACACCGTGACCGGCACCTACGCCGAGTCCCGCGAGGTCCTAGACGCCCTGGCCGGGCTGGGCGTGGAATACGACGACGTCATCGACGTTCTGGAACGCGAAGGTGTGGAGAAGTTCGAGGTCTCGTGGAACGAGCTCCTCGCGACCATCTCCGCCGAGCTCGACAAGGCCTGACAGACGTAAACAACAAAAAAAGAGGTGAACGCGGTGATACGCATGGAGGCTGCCGGGGGGCTGGCGGTTACCACCACAGTGGACACGTCAGCCAGTCGGGCTCAGCTGATCGCCGATGACACCCCCGCCCGCCTCGCCGCCAAGGACTCCACCCTGTGGGGTCCGGCGGCCGAGGCCGAGGCGGCGGTTCGACTCGGTTGGGTTGACACCCACGAACGCAGCCGGGAACTTCTGCCCCGCCTGGCTGAACTGCGCACCAAGCTGCGCGCCAAGGGGCTCACCCGCGTGGTGCTGGCCGGCATGGGCGGATCCTCGCTCGCGCCGGAGGTCATCACCCGCACCCTGGACGTCCCCCTGACGGTCCTGGACACCACCGACCCCGGCCAGATCCGGGCGGCGCTGGCGCAGGACCTGGAGAACACCGTCGTGGTGGTCTCCTCCAAGTCCGGCGGCACCGTCGAGACCGACAGCCACCGCCGGGCCTTCTGGCAGGCCTTCGAGGACCACGGGCTGTCCGACATCGGCGGCCGCTTCGTCATCGTCACCGACCCCGGCTCCCCGCTGGAGACCATCGGCAACGAGATGGGCGCCGAGGTCATCCTGGCCGACTCCGACGTCGGCGGACGCTACTCGGCGCTCACCGCCTTCGGGCTGGTCCCGTCCTACCTGGCCGGTGTGGACGTCGAGGAACTCATCGACCAGGCCGCCGAGTTCGCCGCGTCCAGCCAGGACGAGAAGGAGAACCCGGCGCTGACCCTCGGCGCGGCCCTCGCGTCGCGCCCGACGGTCACCATCGCCCCCGACGGCTCCGGAATCGTGGGCCTGGGCGACTGGGCCGAGCAGCTCATCGCCGAGTCCACCGGCAAGGACGGCCTCGGGGTCCTCCCCGTGGTCGTGGACGCGCCCAGTGCCCCCGGCTTCACCGGCGAGGACGTCCTCGCGGTGACCGTCGGCGGTTCCGCGGTGGCGCACCTGCCCACCTCCGGGCACCTGGCCCTGCCGGACCTGGCGGTCAACGGCCCGCTCGGCGCGCAGTTCCTCGCCTGGGAACTGGCCACCGCCTACGCGGGCAAGCTGATCGGCATCGACCCGTTCAACCAGCCGAACGTGACCGAGAGCAAGAACAACACCAACGCCATCCTGGAGAAGGGCCTGCCCGACGAGGCGCCCCGCTTCACCGAAGGCGCGGTGGAGGTCTACGGCGGTGAGGGCGACACCCTCGCCTCGGCGCTGCGCGGCCTGCTCGCCTCCCTCGGCGAGGGCGGTTACGTGTCGGTCATGGCCTACCTGGACCGCGTCGCCGACGCCGGCGCCGGCGGGCTGCGCGACCTGCTCGCGCGGGCCACCACCGCCCCGGTGACCTTCGGGTGGGGACCGCGGTTCCTGCACTCCACGGGCCAGTTCCACAAGGGGGGCCGCCCCACCGGCGCGTTCCTCCAGATCACCGGCGCGGTCAGCGACGACCTCGACGTCCCCGGTAAGCCCTTCACCTTCGGACAGCTCCAGGCCGCCCAGGCCGCCGGTGACCGGCAGGCTCTCAGCAGCCGGTCCTACCCGCTGCTGCGGCTGCACCTGACCGACCGTGCACAGGGCATCGCCCAGATTCTCGCAGCGGTCAAGGAGCTGGCATGACCGTCCCCAATCCCCTTCGCGATCCCCAGGATCGGCGGCTGCCGAAGATCCCCGAGCCCTGCGCTCTGGTGATCTTCGGCGTCACCGGCGACCTGGCCCGCAAGAAGCTCATCCCGGCCGTCTACGACCTGGCCAACCGCGGGCTGCTGCCCGCCGCGTTCGTGATCCTCGGCTTCGCCCGCCGCGACTGGGGCCACGGCGAGTTCGAGGACCTGGCCCGGGACGCGGCCAAGAACCACGCCCGCACCCCGTGGCGGGAGGAGGTGTGGAACCGGCTGGCGGGCAACTTCAAGTTCGTGCCCGGTTCCTTCGACGACAACGCGTCGTTCGACACCCTCAGCGAGACCCTCGACGAGCTGCGCGCCACGCACGCCATCCAGGGCAACGCCGCGTTCTACTTCTCCATCCCGCCGGGCGCGTTCCCGCTGGTGCTGAAGCAGCTGGAGCGCACCGGCGCCGCCGACAACACCGCCTCGGGCGGCTGGCGTCGCGTGGTCGTGGAGAAGCCGTTCGGGCACGACCTGGAGTCGGCGCGCGAGCTCGACGACCTGGTGGACGACGTGTTCACCGGCGAGGACGTGTACCGCATCGACCACTATCTGGGCAAGGAGACGGTCCAGAACATCCTGGCCCTGCGGTTCGCCAACGCCCTGTTCGAGCCGGTGTGGAACTCCAACTACGTCGACTCCGTGCAGATCACCATGGCCGAGGACGTCGGCATCGGCTCCCGCGCCGGGTTCTACGACTCGGCCGGCGCCGCCCGCGACGTCCTGCAGAACCACCTGCTCCAGCTGCTGGCGCTCACCGCGATGGAGGAGCCGGTCGGCTACTCCCCCGACGAGATCCGCACCGAGAAGCTGAAGGTGCTGCGCGCGATCACGCTGCCGGAGGACCTGGAGACCTACGCCGTCCGCGGCCAGTACGCCGAGGGCTGGGTCGCCGGTGAGAAGGTCACCGGTTACCTGGGCGAGGACAACATCCCCGCCGGGTCGACCACCGAGACCTACACCGGCGTCAAGCTGAACATCCAGAACCGCCGCTGGGCCGGGGTCCCGTTCTACCTGCGGACCGGCAAGCGCCTGCCGCGCCGGGTCACCGAGATCGCGGTGCTGTTCAAGAAGGCCCCGCACCTGCCCTTCCACGAGTACGACACCGAGACCCTCGGCCACAACCAGCTGGTCATCCGGGTCCAGCCCGACGAGGGCGTGACGGTGAAGTTCGGTTCGAAGGTGCCGGGCACGGGCATGGAGCTGCGCGACATCTCCATGGACTTCCTCTACGGCGAGGCGTTCACCGAGTCCAGCCCCGAGGCCTACGAGCGGCTCATCCGCGACGTCCTCATCGGCGACAAGACCCTGTTCCCCGACGCCGCCGAGGTGGAGGCGAGCTGGGCGGTCATCGACCCGCTGGAGGCTTTCTGGGCCGGGCGCAAGCCCCACCCCTACGCCGCCGGGACCTGGGGTCCGGCCGCCGCCGACGAGATGCTCGCCCGCGACGGCCGCACCTGGCGCCGAGCCTGATGACGAACCGAGGAGTATCCAAGTGATCGCGTTGTGGGACACCACGGCCACCGAGGTCGTGAAGGCCCTCGCCGCCGAGCGGCACAGCTCCGGCGGCCTCACCAGCGGTCTGGCGCTGAACCTGGTCGTCATCGTCGACGAGAAGGGCGAGCGCGAGGCCGAGGCGGCGCTCACGCACGCCGCGCAGCAGCATCCGTGCCGTCTGCTGATCGTGGTCCGCCGCGATCACGAGCAGACCGCGCCGCGGCTGGACGCCGAGATCGTGGTCGGCGGGCGGCTGGGCCCGTGCGAGGCGGTCGTCATGCGCGTCTACGGTCCCCTGGTCGAGCACGCCGAGTCGGTGGTCATGCCGCTGCTGGCGCCCGACGTGCCGGTGGTGACCTGCTGGTTCGTGCCGCCGCCGGCGCACACCACGGAGGACCCGCTGGGGGCGTTCGCCGACCGGCGGATCACCTACAGCGCGCGTTCGGCCGATCCGGTGGCCTCGCTCCAGGGCCGGGCCCGGGACTACAGCCCCGGTGACACCGACATCTCCTGGACGCGCATCACCTACTGGCGTTCGCTGATCGCGTCGGCCTTCGACACCGCCACGGCCCCGGCCACGGCGGTGACGATCGCGGCGAAGGCCAGCGACCCCAGCGCGGTGCTGATGTCGGGCTGGCTGGGCGGGCGGCTGGGCGTGGTCCCGACGATCGTGGACACCGACGTCGTGCGCGACTCGGAGAACCTGCCGGCGATCAAGGGCGTCACGTTCACCCTGGCCGACGGGCACGAGATCGCCATCGACCGCGACGCGGAGGGCAACACGCTGCTGCGCCGCACCGGTTTCCCCGACCGGACGCAGACCATCAAGGGCCGGACCCTGGGTGAGCTGCTGGCCGAGGAGCTGCGGCACCTCGACCCCGATCAGCCCTACGAGCAGGCTCTGGGCAACGCCACCGGGCACCTGAAGCCGGCGGCGTCCTCGTGACCACGTCCAGCGTGGTCGTCCACCGCGACGCCGAACTGCTGGCGCAGGCGGTGGCGGCCCGGCTGATCGTGCGGCTGATCGACGCGCAGGCCAAGCGGGGTACCGCCGGTGTCGTGCTGACGGGCGGGCGCATCGCCGACCGCATCCACAAGGCGGTGCGGGACAGCCCGGCGCGGGACGCGGTGGACTGGTCCCTGGTGGACTTCTGGTGGGGCGACGAGCGTTTCCTGCCCTCCGGTGACGCCGAGCGCAACGAGACGCAGGTGCGGGAGTCGCTGCTGTCGGCGCTGCCGGTGGAGCCGAAGCGGGTGCACGCGATGCCCGCCTCGGACGGTCCCGACGGCGAGGACCCGGAGGCCGCGGCCGCGCGGTACGCCGCCGATCTGGCCGATGCCGCGCCGGGCGACCTGGATCTGCCGGTCTTCGACGTGGTGATGCTCGGGGTGGGCGAGGACGGTCACGTCGCGTCGCTGTTCCCGGGGCATCCGGCCGTCTACGACGAGCGGACGGCGGTGGCGGTGCGCGGCGCGCCCAAGCCCCCGCCGACGCGGGTCTCGCTGACCCACCGGGCCATCAACAGCGGCCGCGAGGTGTGGCTGCTGGGTTCGGGTTTCGGGAAGGCGACGGCGGTCGGCCGGGCCCTGTCCGGCGGCGGTCCGGTGCAGATCCCGGCGGCGGGCGCGCACGGTACGAAGGCCACCCGCTGGCTGCTGGACGCCGACGCGGCCATCGAGCTGCCGCCGAGGTTCCACTCGCTCAACAAGTGACCCGAAGAGAGGGGCCCGCGTGAAAACGCGGGCCCCTCTTCGTCACTTCTCAGCGCCCCTGGTGGCGGCGCATGCGGCGGCTCCAGGCCAGGGAGGCCGCGTAGAACGGCAGCCAGTTACCCGGGCGGGTGCGGTCGCGCCGGTGGGCACGCCCGTCGCGGGTTCCCATGGCGGCGGTGACCATCTTGCGCCTGATCCTCAGCATGCGGCTCGCCTTCGTCTCGGCATTCTCTGCCCGGCCACGCGATCACGGTGGCCTGGCGACGATCGTGCACCGTCCACGCGTGGCTGTCCACTGTATTGACGCGCCCGTGAGTTACCAGGGGGTAGCGCGGAGGCGTCGCGCGGCAATACCATGGCCGATGTCCGTCCAAACGGGACGGAGCCGTACCGGTCGGGACGATCTTCGTCCGGCCGGGGCGCGCTCCCCCGGCTCGGGCCGGGGGACCCTCCCACACGGAAACGAGGAACCTCACATGCGATCAGCCAGACTCGCCGTCCTCTCCGTCTTAACCGCCGCGGCCGTCGTCGCCGCGCCCCTCGCCGCCTCGGCGAAGGACGGCGGCATCGACTCCCGCGTCGCCCACCCGTCCGCCGTCAGCGCCTCGGCCCAGCTGGACGCCCTGCGCTACTGGACGCCGGAGCGGATGAAGTCCGCGACTCCCCTCGACATCACGGTCGACACACTTCCCGGCACGTCCACCGACGTCGCCAAGGGCGAGCCGCAGACCATCACCCCCCTCTCCCCCACCAACGGCGGCGGCCAGTGGACCGGCGGCGGCAAGGTGGTCACGACCTCCGGCCGCGTCTTCTTCACGTTCCAGGGCAAGAACGCCTCCTGCTCCGGCAACGCCCTCACCAGCGGCAACAAGAGCACCGTCGTCACCGCCGGGCACTGCGTGAAGTACCAGGGCGCATGGCACACCAACTGGGTCTTCGTGCCCAACTACAACAACGGCAACCGTCCCTACGGCACCTGGACCGGCCGCCAGCTGCTGTCCACGCCGCAGTGGATCGCCTCCGAGGACATCAACTACGACGTCGGCATGGCCGTGGTGAACCAGCTGAACGGCGCGTACCTGACCGACGTCGTCGGCGGCCAGGGCATCGCCTTCAACCAGCCGCGCGGTGTGCAGGTCTACGACTTCGGCTTCCCCGCCGCCGCCCCCTATGACGGTGAGAAGCTGATCTACTGCTCCGGCGTCACCATCAACGACTTCCTGCTCAGCCAGGACATCGGCCTCAAGTGCGACATGACCGGCGGCTCCAGTGGAGGGCCGTGGTTCAGGTCCTTCAGCGAGTCCACCGGCGTCGGTATCCAGACCTCGGTGAACAGCTTCAAGTACAACTTCTTGCAGACGTACATGTTCGGGCCGTACTTCGGTAACGACGCCCAGACCCTCTACAACAGCGCGCAGGCCGCATAGGCACAGGCGACGGCGCCCGGCCCACCACGGTGGGCCGGGCGTTTTCCGTGCCCGGGGAGTGCGGAACGCCCGCCCTCCGGGGAGTGGGCGGGCGTTCCCGGGGCGGTGCCGGCTTCCGTCAAAGCCGGCACCGGGTCTTCGGGATCCGGGCGTTTCGTGCGCGAAGAGGGCGGTCAGACGCTCAGATCGTTCTGATCGAAGTAGTTCAGGAAGTTGTAGAGGTAGGTGATGTCGACGGTGACCCTCCCTGCGCGTCCCGTGTCGACCCAGCCGACGTCGAAGCCGTTCCAGCCGCCGTACCAGGCGCCGTTCGAGTAGCGATAGGCCACGAAGACGCGCCCGCCGACCGCGGCCACGACCCGGGAGTCGCCGCCGTCCGGCGGGCTCCAGGCCTGCGCGGCTATGCCCACACTGGTGGCGGCACCACCGCTGTAGATGAGTGAGAAGCCCGCCCAGGCGCCGCTCTGGTAGCGGGCGGTGTGCCTGATCTGGCCGGAGGTGACGGCGACGAGCTGGAGGTTGTTCTCCCCGTCGACGGCGACATCGACGTCGCTGACATCGGATCCGGCGTAGTTGGGGTAGGACATCCAGGGGGTCCAGTCGCCCGCCCAGTGGCGGACGCGATGATAGAGCCGACCACCGATCACCGCGGCGATGTGGGCGTCGCCGTTGGTCTGGACCGCGATGGACACGTCCTGGGCCGCTGGCGCGTTATAGATGGTCTCCCAGCCCGTCCAGTTCCCGTTGGGAAGACGGACGATGTGCCAGAGGAATCCGTTGATGACCGCCACCACCTGGAGACCCAGGTTCGGGTCGTACGTGGCGTCGACCCTGGTCGCGCCGGTCGCGGTGTAAAGGGCGTTCCACCTGCCGTTCCAGGTGATGCCCGGGCCGTCCTCCCGATGATAGATGTGGCCGTCCTGGGCCTTCAGGCTGTGGCGCATACCGTCGAGGGTGCTCGTGACGGTGACCGACGTCGTGCCGACCGGGTCCGGCGGCGGGATCGCCGACGCGGGCGCCGCCGTGGCCGTCAGCAGACCCGCGGTGAGCGCCAGTCCCGCGATCAGTGACGCCGCTCGTCTGCCGAGTCCGGCGAGAGTGGTCCTCATACCGTGCTCCCCTCGATAGTGGGCTCGGGCGGTCCCCCGCCCATCAGGACGATCCCGCCTTCCGCAAAGCGCGCGCTAAGAAATCGCTAAGCGCCACGGGCGGGCGGTGTGGGGACCGTCGCGCACGGGATCGCTCCCCCGAGTCGCCGTTTCGACTGGACGCGGGCCGAGGAGGTCTACGAGCTGACCACCGACGCCGTGCGCCTCGACGACGTGGTAAGCATGGAGCAGGTCAAGGAGCCTCTCCAGGCGGGTTTCCTGGCCGCCGCTGCCACCGGCCGCCATCGCCGGACTCGCCACCGGGTACGCCGTCTTCCGGCGGACCGGTCGGCACGAGTGAGTCGCACCACGGGTGCGTCCACCGTGGAGCGGAATGCGCGACAATCCCCGTGTGAAGCCGATCGACCACAGCGCCGACACCACCGCCTCCCCGGCGACGGTGTACGCGCTGCTGCGCGACGGCAGCACCTGGCCGCTGTGGTCACCGCTGGAGCGCTTCGAGCTCCAGTCGCCCGGCGAGTTCGAGGCGGAGGGACCGGGGGCGGTCCGTCACTTCGGCACCGGGCGCGCGCACTCGAT
Organism: Actinorhabdospora filicis; assembly: GCF_030269765.1. Classification (GTDB taxonomy): domain Bacteria; phylum Actinomycetota; class Actinomycetes; order Mycobacteriales; family Micromonosporaceae; genus Actinorhabdospora; species Actinorhabdospora filicis. The sequence continues at coordinate 1,184,202 of NZ_BSTX01000002.1, forward strand.
CGAGGAGATCGTGGAACTGGTGCCCGACCGGCGGCTGAGCTACGTGCAGCTGGAGGGCCTGCCGCTCAGGGACCACCGGGCCGACATCGACATCACACCCACCGCAGGGGGCTGCCGGGTGCGATGGCGTTCGACGTTCAAGGCGCGCGTGCCGGGCACCGGGTGGATCTACCGGGCCGCGCTCGACAGGTTCACCGGGCGGTGCGTGCGGGGATTCGCCGTGTACGCCGCCGAACATGACGTAACGGTGTCCTGATGCGGGCCGGAGGACGCCCGGCGCGCATCAGGACACCGGTAGCGGAAGACCCCGGCTATTCTCCGCGCCGACGGCGGAGGTTGGCCAGGGCCTCTTCGAGCAATGCGGCGCCGTCGGCCTCGGAGCGGCGCTCCATGACGTAGGCGATATGGGTCTTGAAGGGCTTCGCGTGCGGCCGTTCCGGGGGCGCTTCCCGGTCCGGCCCGGCCGGGAGACCACAGCGGGTGCAGTCCCAGGTCTCGGGCGGCTGGACGTCGAGAGCGAACGACGGACGGGTCTCATGGAGGTTGGCGCACCAGTAGCTGATGAACTGCCGTGGTGCCGGTTCGCCTCGCTCGATGAACCGGGCGGGTCCGGAGCCAATGCGAGTACCACGGATGGCGTTGCCACTTGCCACGTTCCGCTCCTGTCACAGGGGGGCTGCTGTGCGGGGCGCAAGACGCAGGTATGCACAATGCGCGCGGCCCGAAGGGGCCGCGCGCATGAGTCTAAGATGATTCGGGCTCAGATGGAAGACCTCAGCTACCGCCGGACTTCAGCAGAACACCGAACGCCACGATGCACGCCAGCCACAGGACCCCGATCACGATGGTGATGCGGTCGAGGTTCTTCTCGGCGACCGAGGAGCCGCTGAGGTTGGACGTGACACCGCCGCCGAACATGCTGGAGAGACCACCGCCCTTGCCCTTGTGCAGCAGAACGAGCACGATCAGCAGCACGCTGGTGAGCAGCAGGCCACCGACGAGCGCATAGGCCATCTTGACTGTCCCTTCTTAGGCACGAACCGGCCCAGCTTAGCCGACCGACCGCGATCTTACGCACTCGCCAGGCCCAGCGCCATCGCCGAGGCCATCCCGTATTGCGGGTGCATCACCGCGCCACGGACATTGGAACCCATCAGCTGCAGCGCTTTGCCCCACGAGATCGGGACGGTCGGCGCCAGCCGCGCGATCTCCTGGTCGGCCTCGCCCCACAGCGCGTACTGCTTGGCCAGGTCCGGTTCGGCCATCGCCGCGTCGATCAGCCCGTCGACGCCCTTGTCGTCCAGCTGTGCGTAGTTCAGGTTGCTGCCCGGCACGATCGAGGCGCTGTGGTACAGCGCGGGCAGCGTGCCCGAACCGTTCGGCCAGTCGGCGTTCCAGGACGCCAGGGTCAGGTCGCCCTGCGTGCGGGGGTCCTGGATGGTGGGGAAGAACCGGTCCAGCGGGATCGGGTTGGGTTTGACCCGCACGCCCAGCCGCCCGTAGGTCTCCACGATCGACTCCACCGCCCGCCGCAGCGGCCCGGTGTCGGCGTGGTCCAGCACCAGCGTCGACGGGCACGACGCGCCCCACAGGTCCCGCGCCTTGTCCAGGTCGCCGTCGGGATGCGAGCGCGCCCCGTACAGGTCGAAGTCCTTGTAGCCCGGCGAGCCCGGCGGGATCATCGTCGAGGCGTACTCCCCCATCGCCGTCGAGCCGTAGTTGCTGAGGAACTTCCGCCGGTCGAAGGCGTAGATCAGCGCCTGCCGGCAGGCCAGGCCGGTGACCTTGGAGGTGTTGATCGACAGGTACCGCAGCGAGTTCGTCGGCCCGGTCAGCGTGTGCGCCAGCAGCGCCGGGTCGTTCACGATCTGCTGCACGAAGTTGGGCGTGACCGTGGAGTTCCAGATGACGGCGTTGGCGTACTCGGGGTTGCCGGTGAGGATCTGCTGCGCGGCCACCTCCCGGTCGGCGCCGTAACGCACCTCGATGCGATCGGGACGGGCCGGGCGGATCGAGTCCACGGCCGGGTCCCAGTAGGCGTTCCGCTCCAGGATCAGCTCGCCCTTGACGCCGTTCTTGTCGTCCGGGCCCTTCGTGCGGATGATCTTGTACGGCCCGTTGGACAGCGGACCCCGGTCGAAGGCCTCCTCCTTGGCCCGCCCCATCTTCAGGACCGGGGAGAACACCGGCAGGGTCAGCATGTACGGGAAGTCGCCCACCGGGTGCTTCAGGTGGAAGCGCACCGTCTGGCGGTCCGGGCACTCCACCGCGCTGAAATCGGCGTCGGGCTGCGTGTAGGGACCGGTGTAGCTCTCGGGGACGTCCAGGACCTGCCGCGGATAGGCCGGGCCGCCCTTGACCACCGCCGACTCCCCGTTGCGGGTGTCGAACGCGCGCGACACCCCGTAGGCGACCTGCTCGCAGGTCACCGGCTCGCCGTTCTCCCACTTCACGCCGTCGCGGAGGGTGAACTCCCAGGTCTGGTTGCCGTTGGAGGGCCGGCCCAGGTCGGTGGCCAGGTCCGGCGCGAGCACCGCGGTCTCACCGGGCACGGTCGTGAAGGACACCAAGGTGCGGTAGATGAGCGTGCTCAGATTGGCCTGGTTGAGGACGTAGACCTCTTGCGGGTCGAGGGTGTCGAAGTACTCCGCCTCGTCCAGCAGCACCAGCGTCCCGCCCTTGACCGGCGCGCTGGACGCGCTCGGCGCGGCCGGCGCCTGCGGCTCGGTGCACGCGCCGATCACCGAGGCGGTGACGATCGCGGCCACACCGGCCGCCATCGCGCGCCGAACGGTTACACGCCACTGAACGGGGTCGGACGCACGCATGATCCAGATCCATCCGTCGGGGGCAGAGGCCGGGTCGGTAGATGGTAGCCGACCAACCTGCCGGTAACCGGTGACGTGAATGGGTTGTTGCACAACCGCTACCGGGATCGCGGCTCACCGAATGGATCATCCCTTTAGGACGACCGAAGGCGGTACGGACGGTGGATGCGGTGACGGCCGGGGGCTCCCCCGGCCGTCACCGTCTCGCGTGTCGTCGCGCCTCAGCCGAGCTTGGCGTGCTCCGGGAAGCGGCACAGCGCGGCGAACTCGTCGCCGTCGAGGCTCGCGCCGCCCACCAGGGCGCCGTCGACGTCCTTCTTCGCCATGATCATGGCGATGTTGGCCGACTTCACCGAACCGCCGTAGAGGACGCGGACGGTCTGGGCGACCTCCTTGCCGTGGCGCTCGGCGAGCCGCTCGCGCAGCGCGCCGATCACCTCCTGGGCGTCCTCGGGGGTGGCGGTGCGGCCGGTGCCGATGGCCCAGACCGGCTCGTAGGCGATCACGAGCCGGGCGATCTCCTCGGCCTTGAGACCGTCGAGGGCACCGTCGAGCTGGTTGAAGCAGTGCTCCAGGTGCCCGGCGGCCTCACGGACCTCCAGCTTCTCCCCGACGCACACGATGGGGGTCACCTCGACCTTGAGGGCGGCCTTGATCTTGCGGTTGACCAGGGCGTCGTCCTCGTGGTGGTACTCGCGGCGCTCGGAGTGGCCGATGACGACGTAGGTGCAGCCGAGCTTGGCCAGCATCGAACCGGCGATCTCACCGGTGTAGGCGCCCGAGGCGTGCTCGGAGATGTCCTGCGCGCCGTAGCCGATCAGCAGCTTGTCGCCGTCGACCAGGGTCTGGACGCTGCGGAGGTCGGTGAACGGGGGAAGGACGACGACCTCCACATCGGACAGCTGCTTCTCGTCCAGGCTGAAGGCCAGCTTCTGGACGAGGGCGATCGCCTCGAAGTGGTTGAGGTTCATCTTCCAGTTGCCCGCGATCAGCGGGCGGCGGGGGCCGGTCACTTCAGTCCTCCAGGGCGGCGATGCCGGGCAGGGTCTTGCCCTCCAGGTACTCCAGCGACGCGCCGCCGCCGGTGGAGATGTGCCCGAAGGCGGTCTCGTCCAGGCCCAGGACGCGCACGGCCGCGGCGGAGTCGCCACCGCCCACCACGCTCATCCCGTCGACCGCGGCGACGGCCTCGGCCACGCCCCGGGTCCCGGCCGCGTAGGGCCGGTACTCGAAGACGCCCATCGGGCCGTTCCAGAACACGGTGCGCGCTCCGGCGAGCTCGCCGGCGAACAGCTTCACCGACTCCGGGCCGATGTCGAGGCCCTTCTGCCCGGCCGGGATCGCGTCGGCGGAGACGGTCTCGGTGGCCGCGTCGTCGCTGAAGTCGTTGCCGACCACGACGTCGACGGGCAGCACGATCTTGTCCCCGGCGGCGGCGAGCAGGTCCTCGCAGGTCCCGATCTGCTCGGTCTCCAGCAGCGAGCCGCCGACCTCGTGGCCCTGGGCGGCGAGGAACGTGAAGCACATCCCGCCGCCGATGAGGAGCCGGTCGACCTTCGGCAGCAGCGCGTTGATCACGGCGAGCTTGTCGGAGACCTTCGCGCCGCCCAGGACGACCGCGTAGGGCCGCGCCGGGTCGTCGGTGAGCTGCTTGAGGACCTCCAGCTCGCGCACGATGAGGCCACCGGCCACGTGCGGGAGGAGCTTGGGGACGTCGTAGACGCTGGCGTGCTTGCGGTGCGCCGCGCCGAACGCGTCGTCCACATAGGCCTCGGCCAGCGAGGCCAGCTCGGCGGCGAAGGCGCCGCGCTCGGCGTCGTCCTTGCTGGTCTCCCCCGGGTTGAAGCGGAGGTTCTCCAGCAGCGCGACCTCACCGGCGGCCAGGCCGCCGACGACCTCGCGCGCCGACTCGCCGACGGTGTCGGTGGCGTAGGCGACGGGACGGTCGAGGAGCTCGGCCAGCCGCGCCGCGACGGGCGCGAGGGTGAACTTCGGTTCCGGCGCGCCCTTGGGGCGGCCGAGGTGGGAGCAGACGACAACCTTCGCGCCCGCCTCCTGCAGCACCGTCAGGGTCGGCAGCACCGCGCGGATGCGGCCGTCGTCGGTGATGCGGCGGACGCCGGCGTCATCGGTGGCCAGCGGGACGTTGAGGTCGGCGCGCACGAGCACGCGCCGACCCCGCACACCCTCGCTGAGCAGGTCGGAGAGAGTACGCAAGACGCGGTTCCCCTACAGCCGGGAGCCGACGAGCGCGGCCAGGTCCACCAGGCGGTGGGAGTAGCCGGCCTCGTTGTCGTACCAGCCGATGACCTTGACCTGGTTGCCGTTGACCATGGTGGACAGCGAGTCGAAGGTGCAGCTGGCCGGGTCGCCCACGATGTCGCTGGAGACGATCTCGTCCGAGGTGTAGTACAGGTAGCCCTTGAGCGGGCCGTCGGCGGCCGCCTTGAACGCGGCGTTGACCTCTTCGACGGAGGTCTCCCGGCCGACGTTGACCACGAGGTCGGTGACCGAGCCGGTCGGGACCGGGACGCGGAAGGCCATGCCGTCGATCTTGCCCTTGAGCTCGGGGAGCACCAGGCTGGTCGCCTTCGCCGCGCCGGTGGTCGACGGGATCAGGTTCAGCGCCGCCGCGCGCACCTTGCGCAGGTCGAGGGTGCCCTTGCGGGACACCGCGACCTGGTCCAGCAGCTGCTGGTCGGTGGTGTAGGCGTGGATGGTGGTCATGAAGCCCTTTTCGAACCCGAAGGTGTCGCTCAGGACCTTCGCCATCGGCGCCACACAGTTGGTGGTGCAGGAGGCGTTCGAGATGATGTTGTGCGCGGCCGGGTCGTAGAGGCCGTCGTTGACGCCCATGACCACGGTGATGTCCTCGCCCTTGGCGGGGGCGGAGATGATGACCTTCTTCGCGCCGGCCTTGATGTGCTTGGCGGCGTCCTCGGCGTTGGTGAAGCGCCCGGTCGACTCGATGACGATGTCGGCGCCCAGCTCGCCCCACGGGAGCGCGGCCGGGTCGGTCTCGGCGGTGACCTTGAAGGTCTTGCCGTCCACGGTGATCGAGTCGGCGTCGTGGCTGACCTCGGCACGCAGGCGGCCCATGACCGAGTCGTACTTGAGCATGTGCGTCAGCACGGCGGCGTCGGCGAGGTCGTTCACGCCGACGATCTCGACGTCCTTGCCCGACGCCAGCACGGCCCGAAGGAAGTTACGCCCGATCCGGCCGAAACCGTTGATACCCACGCGGATGGTCACTCGACCCAACTCCTCGACAGATAAGTCGCCAGCCTTGGACGGCCGGCTGCCAGAAGGTGACTCGGCTCGCCGCCCCCATTACGGTCCGGCGGGCCCAGCTTGTAACAGCTGTCGGCCTCGTCGCCGCCATGCTTTGCGAACTTGCGTTACACCGGCATTGCCTTGCCGATCACCACGACCCTACCCAAGGTCGGGCCCGGTGTACGGCAGGGGAGGCAATGTCCCGGCACCGAAAGAGTAGTACGGAGCCCTTGTGGAGGTGTCCGGCGGCACGCGTGGCTCGAAGGGTGGGACGAACGCCACCCGGCGGCGCGCGGCGGCGTCGCCGGGAGGGCGTGCGCGTGAACGATCGTTCACGCGCACGCATCTCATGCGCGAACGTGACTCCCATCGCACTTTCGGTCGCCGCATTCCCGCGGGGTATCAGCCGGCGAGCATCTCCGGGGTCACCGCCGATTCGGTGTCGGGGACGCCCAGCTCGCGCGCCCGCCGGTCGGCCAGGGACAGCAGACGCCTTATGCGCCCGGCGATCGCGTCCTTCGTGAGCTGCGGCTCGGCCATCGCGCCGAGCTCCTCAAGGGACGCCTGCCGGTTGGCCAGGCGCAGCTTCCCGGCCTCCACGAGGTGCCCGGGGGCCTCCTCGCCGAGCAGTTCCAGGGCCCGGGTGACGCGCGCGGCGGCGGCGACGGCGGCCCGCGCCGAGCGGCGCAGGTTGGCGTCGTCGAAGTTGGCCAGCCGGTTGGCGGTGGCGCGGACCTCGCGGCGCACGCGCCGCTCCTCCCACGTCAGCACCGACGAGTGCGCGCCCAGCCGGGTCAGCAGTTCGCGGATGGCGTCGCCGTCCTTGATCACCACCCGGTCGCTGCCCCGCACGTCCTTGGCCTTGGCGATCACGCCGATGCGGCGGGCCACGCCCACCAGCGCCAGCGCCGACTCCGGGCCGGGGCACGTGACCTCAAGGGCGCAGGAGCGGCCCGGTTCGGTCAGCGACCCGTGGGCCAGGAACGCCCCGCGCCAGGCGGCCACGGCGCAGCACACCGAGCCCCCCACGACGTGGGACGGCAGGCCGCGCACCGGGCGGCCCCGCACGTCCAGCAGGCCCGTCTGGCGGGCCAGGGTCTCGCCGTTCTCCGCCACGCGCACCAGATAGTGGGTGCTGCGGCGGATGCCTCCGGCCGACAGGACGTGGATCTCGCTGCCATAGCCGTACACCTCGGCTATGTCGCGTCGAAGGCGGCGTGCCGCGCTCCCGGTGTCGAGTTCGGCCTCGACGATGATGCGGCCCGCGACGAGGTGCAGGCCCCCGGCGAAACGCAGGATGGCCGTCATCTCGGCCCGGCGGCAGCACTGCTTGGTCACCTCGACGCGACTGAGCTCATCCTTGACGGCCGCGGTCATCGCCATTACTCGCCAGCACTCCTTCGAAATTCCGTGGCGGCGGACTCGCGCTCGGTCTCCAGAAGGGGACGCAGCGCGGCCGCGAGAGCGTCCGGGTCGTGTCGAGGGGTCCCGTCATCGCGGGCGACCCGGGCGAGGACGAGCCTCGCTCCAAGGGATTGTGCCGCACTCTCGACCGGATCGGGGTATCCCACGGCGCGGGCGTCGGCGATTACCCAATCTATCGTCACTCCGTCGGCGTATTTGGCGAACGCGCCGAGGTGCCCGGCAAGAGACAGCCCGGCCGTCTCGGTGTCCTCGGAGAGGTTGAGGGTGAGCAGGCGGCGCGCGCGGCTCTCGGCGATCGCCTCCCGCAGGCGCGGGGTCAGCAGGTGCGGCAGCACGCTGGTGTACCAGGAGCCGGGCCCGAACAGGATCACGTCGGCGTGCGCCACCGCGTCCAGGACCTCGGCGGCCACCGGCGGGTCGGCCGGGTCGAGGCGCACCGCGGTCACCGTGCCGCGACTGACGGCGACATTGTGCTGGCCGCGGACCACGCCGGGCCGCCCGTGCTCGTCGATGATGTCGGCCTCGATGCGCAGCGGCACCGTCGACATGGGCAGGACGCGCCCGTGCGCGCGCGTCATGCGCCCGGCCTCGTCCAGCGCGGCGACCGGGTCCTCGTGGATCTCCAGCAGCCCCAGCAGCATCAGGTTGCCCACGGTGTGCCCCGACAGCGAGTCGGTGCCCTCGTAGCGGTGCTGCATGAGCCGCGCGGCGCCCTGGTCGTCGGCGAGCGCGGCCAGCGCCTGGCGCAGGTCGCCGGGCGGGAGCGCGCCGCGGTCGACGCGCAGGCGCCCGCTGGAGCCGCCGTCATCGGCGACGGTGACCACGGCGGTGATGTCGGCGGGCAGGCGGCGCAGGGCGCGCAGCGACACCGACAGGCCCTTGCCTCCCCCGAAGGCGACTACGCGGGGGCGCCTCATTCGCGCCCCAGGTCGCGGTGGTGCGCGTAGGCCGACAGGCCCGCGTCGCGCAGCCGCAGCGCGAGCGCCTCGGCGATGGCCACGCTGCGGTGCTTGCCGCCGGTGCAGCCGATGGCGACGGTGACGTAGCGCTTGCCCTCGCGTTCGAAGCCGCCGGTGGTGCGGCGGATGAGGTCGGCGTAGGTGTCGACGAACTCGGTGGCGCCGGGCTGGCCGAGCACGAACTCGCTGACCTCGGCCTCGCGGCCGGTGTGGTCGCGCAGTTCGGGGACCCAGAAGGGGTTGGGCAGGAAGCGGGCGTCGAGGACGAAGTCGGCGTCCTGCGGGAGGCCGTACTTGAAGCCGAAGGACAGGACCGTGACGCGCAGGTTGCGCGCGGAGTCGACCGAGAAGAGCTCTTCGACGCGTGAGCGCAGCTGGTTGACGTTGAGGTGGGAGGTGTCGATGACGACGTCGGCTTCGTCGCGGGCGTCGGTGAGCAGGTCGCGTTCGGCGACGATGCCGTCCAGCAGGCGCCCGGAGCCCTGGAGGGGGTGGGCGCGGCGGACCGATTCGAAGCGGCGGATCAGGACGTCGTCCTGCGCGTCGAGGAAGACCACGCGGGGCCGGAAGCCGCGGGCGCGCATCTCCTTGACCGCGCCGGTCAGGTCGACCGAGAAGGCGGCGCTGCGCACGTCGAGGACCATGGCGGTGCGGCGGGTGACCTCGGACTCGAAGGCGAGCTCGGCCATGGTGACCATGAGCGCCTGTGGGAGGTTGTCGACGACGTAGTAGCCGACGTTCTCCAGGGCGCGCGCGACGGTGGAGCGGCCCCCGCCCGACACGCCGGTGACGATGACGAGGTCGAGGTCGGCGCGCGACGGCGGGGACGCGGCCGTGGGCGCGTCGTCGAGGTGCGTGGGCGTGTCCGGCATTGGGTCAGTGTCCCCCATCGGGTGGATCGGGCGTCCCGGGGGACGCGGGAGATCCACCGGTCGTCGCGCCCCTGCCGGGACAACGATCACGGTGGGCGGGGGATTCCGTGCGACGCGTGTGGGCGGTGTTTCTGACGCGTGGCCAGGGCCGCCCGCGCGGCTGCCCTTTCGTGCAGGACCGCATGTCACGGGTGGTGGGACGCTGGATTCATGCGCGCGCTCGACCGCGACGCGAGGGTGGTGCCCCGCGCCGAGGAGGTTCACCGCCGGGCTCCGGCGGACGACCGGCGGGGGCTCCTGCGGCTTCAGGCGATGGCCGGGAACGCCGCCGTGACCGCGCTGCTCCAGCGTTGCGGTGACGAGGTCCACGACGGCTGCCCGTGCGCCGGGGAGCGGGCGCCGGTGGTGTCGCGGCAGCCGGACGCCGGGACGGCCGACGCGGGCGCGCCCAAGTGCCGGCCGCCCGGAACGCGGCGGGCCGGAAACGACGCCGATTCGGTGGACCAGGCCGTCCGGGACGGGTGCGTGGACGAGGCCTTCGGCATCCTCAACGGGCACGCGATCTTCGGGCTGCTGCCGCTGCTGGCGGCGCTGATCCCGCGCGGTTCCTTCCCCGCGCTCAAGGCCGCCGCCGGGGGCATGGGCGGCCCGCGCATGACCACCGCGATCACGGTGGCCGAGTTGAAGGCCAAGGGCGGGACGATCGGCGCGGCCGAGCTGCGCCCGGTCATCGACCTGCTGGGGGTGTGGTCGGTGCCCGACCGGCGGGACGCCCTGGACTTCCTGGGCAAGCTCGTGGTGATCAACGTGCGGGGCCTCGACCTCGACTTCTCCTACTGCGCCGGGGCCACCGGTCCGGGCTGCGTCCCGGAGGTCGAGAAGGCGATCGCGTGGGCGAAGAAGATGCAGGGCGAGTACGCCGCCTGCCGCGCCATCAAAGGGCTCAAGGACGGCGACGACGTGGACAACGCCGTCTTCGCCTCACTGAAGAAGCAGGGCATCAACCCGACCGTGGCCGGGCAGACCAGCCCCACCGGGGTCGTCACCATCACCCCGAAGCCGATGTCGAAGTGCCAGCCGATCCTGATCCGCGGCACCGAGATCCACGAGGCGGTCCACCAGAAGACCACCGTGGCGCTGCAGAAGAAGTTCGGCGCGGGCACGCCCGCCTTCGACAAGCAGTTCTTCGCGCCCGCGAAGTGGATCCAGGACGACATCAACGCCTACGGCGCCGAGATCCCCTTCTACGAGGAGGTTCTCCAGGCGCTGGCGCTGCTGGAGGGGAAGATGGGTCCATGACGGCGATGACGGTGCGGGTGACCGGTGTCGAGGTGGATCCGCTGGGGCGCGATCTCCTGCGGCGGTGGCTGGTCACCGCCGAGGCGCTCGACGGCGGCGGTGAGATCACGCTGCTGGTGCACAGCCCGTCCCTGGCGTTCCGGGACGCCGCGCCGGCCGGGCGCGTGTTCCGGCTGGAGCTGGCCGAGCCGGTGAGCGAGCCGTACGCGGGCGCGTTCACCGCGCACCCGGTGGAGGAGTAGGCGGGCGCGCCCTAGGACATCTTTGCGGGGCGGCGGAGAGCCGACGGCACCTCGGCCCCTCGCGGCTCCGCTCTCCCGGCCACGTACAACACCGGTACGAGGCCGCAAGACCGGCTTGCGACCAACACAGGGCTTCAAAAACGCGGCCGGCACCGTCTCGCACCCACGAGACACGCCCCGGCCCGCTACGCCTCGGCCGTGGTGTCCCCGGCGTCCTTATTCTCCGCCTCCGGCGCCAGCGCCGCCCGGACCGCCTCGGCGGTGGCCTTGCCGATGCCCTGCACGCTGGCGATCTCCTCCGCGCTGGCCGCGCGCAGCCGCTTGAGCGAACCGAAGTGCCGCAGCAGCGCCTTGCGGCGGATCTCGCCGAGGCCGGGGACGGCGTCCAGCTCCGAGGCGGTCATGCGGGTGGAGCGGCGCTGCCGGTGGTGGCTGATGGCGAAGCGGTGCGCCTCGTCGCGTAGGCGCTGCAGCAGGAACAGGCCCTCGCTGCGGCGGGGCAGGATGACCGGGAACTCCTCATCGGGCATCCACACCTCCTCCAGGCGCTTGGCCAGGCCGATGACGGGGACGTCACCGGCCCCGGCGTCGGCGAGGGCGGCGGCCGCGGCGTTCACCTGCGGGAGGCCGCCGTCGACCACGAGCAGCTGCGGCGGGTAGGCGAAGCGCTTCTTCTTCGCGGGGGCGCCCTCCTCGGCGGGTTCGGCGTCCTCGGTGGCGGCGTGGGCGAAGCGGCGGCGCAGGACCTCCGACATCGCGGCGGTGTCGTCGACCTGCTCGCCGCGCACGATGAACTTGCGGTACTCGCTCTTGCGCGGCAGGCCGTCCTCGAAGACGACCATGCTGCCCACGACGTCGGTGCCCTGGATGTGGGAGATGTCGTAGCACTCGATGCGCAGGGGCGCGGTGGGCAGGTCGAGGGCCTCGGCGAGGTCTTCGAGGGACTTCGAGCGGGCGGTGATGTCGCCGACGCGCTTGAGCTTGTGCTGGTGCAGGGCCTGCACGGCATTGCGGTGGACGGTCTCGGCGAGGGCCTTCTTGTCGCCGCGCTGCGGGACGCGGATGGAGACCTTCGCGCCGCGCAGCTGCCCCAGCCAGGCGGTGAGCGCCTCGGCGTCGGCGGGTACGGCCGGGACCAGCAGCTCGCGGGGGACGTCGACCTCTCCCCCGCCGCCGTAGACCTGGGAGACGTACTGGTGGACGAGGTCGCCGGTGGTGACGTCCTCGGACTTCTCCACGATCCAGCCGCGCTGGCCGCGCACGCGCCCGCCGCGCACGTGGAAGACCTGGACGGCGGTCTCCAGCTCGTCGTCGGCGAAGGCGACCACGTCGGCGTCGGTGTCGTCGGGCAGGACCACGACCTGCTTCTCCAGGGCGCGCTTGAGGGCCACCAGATCGTCGCGCAGACGGGCGGCCTTCTCGAACTCCAGGTTCTGCGAGGCGGCCAGCATCTCGGCCTCGACGTGCTTGATCAGCTGCTCGCCGCTGCCGGCCATGAACTCGCAGAACCGGTCGACGATGTAGCGGTGCTCCAGGGGCGAGACGCGCCCGACGCAGGGCGCGGCGCACTTGCCGATGTCGCCGAGCAGGCACGGGCGCCCTGTGCGCTGGGCGCGGTTGAGGGTGCCCTTGTTGCAGGTGCGGGCGGGGAAGACCCGCAGCAGCAGGTCGAGGGTCTCCCGGATCGCCCACGCGTGGGAGTAGGGCCCGAAGTAGCGCACGCCCTTGCGTTTGGCCCCGCGCATGACCTGCAGGCGCGGGAACTCCTCGTCCAGGGTGACGGCGAGGTAGGGGTAGCTCTTGTCGTCGCGGTACTTGACGTTGAAGCGGGGGTCGAACTCCTTGATCCAGGAGTATTCGAGCTGGAGGGCCTCGACCTCGGTGCCGACCACCACCCAGTCGACGGCCGAGGCGGTGTGCACCATCTGGTGGGTGCGCGGGTGCAGGGTGGCCGGGTCGGCGAAGTAGGAGCTGAGCCGGGACCGCAGGTTCTTGGCCTTGCCCACGTAAATGACGCGCCCGCCGGGGTCGCGGAACCGGTACACGCCGGGATCTGTGGGGATGGTGCCGGTTGCCGGACGGTAGTCGAGAGCCACGGGCGAAGCCTAGTCGCCGAGTCCGACATTCCCCGTTCCAGCCGCCGGGTCCCGTACCCGCCGGGCCGCGGGTACGGGAAGGCCGCGCTCAGGCGGCCTTGGTGATCTTGCCGTCGGCGACGGTGACCTTGACCTCGGTGAGCCCGGTCGTGGCCGGGCCGCTGATCCGCGAGCCGTCCTCCACCTTGAACTTCGACTGGTGGAACGGGCACGTGATCACGCCGTCCTTGGGCGCGTCGACGGGGTTGTGCATGTGCGGGCAGGAGCGGCTGTAGGCCTTCACCACGCCCTGGGTGGGCTGGACGATCACGAGGTCGCCGACCGTGATGCCACCGCCGACGGGGACCTCGGCGAGGGTGGCCAGCGGCCCGGCGGGCTGGCTGCCGCTGGTGCTCCCGGGGGTGTTGGTCTTGGCGTCTCCGCCGTCCTTGGCGCCGTCGCCGGAGCCGGTGCCGCAGGCGGCCAGCACCGCGGCGATCGCGGCGACGCCGGTGCCGCACAGGAGCTGGCGGCGGGAGGAGCGCAGGACCTCACCGGCCAGGGCGCGGTGCGACTCGTCTTCCGCGGACTTCTGTTGATGCGTCATCAGAGCAGGGTAGCCAGCCGGTGACGGCCTGGCCAGGGCAGCACGCCGCCCTTTCAGCCGGTCTTCAGGAAGCGCGCGCGACGATACGGGCGCCGGCGCCGGCCTCCTGCGCGGGAGTCCGGCGTCGGCGCCCGGCCGCGGCTACTTGCGGGCCGCGGCGGTCTTCTTCGCCGTCTTCTTCGCGACGGCCTTGCGCGGCGCGGGCGCCGGGGCGCCGCCGTCGAGGATCTTGCGCAGGAACGCGCCGGTGTGACTGGCCTCGACCCGCGCGACCTGCTCCGGGGTGCCCTCGGCGACGATGGTGCCGCCCTTGTTGCCGCCCTCGGGCCCCATGTCGATGACCCAGTCGCTGGTCTTGATCACGTCGAGGTTGTGCTCGATGACGATGATCGTGTTGCCCTTGTCGACCAGGCCCTCCAGGACCTTCAGGAGCTTGCGGATGTCCTCGAAGTGCAGGCCCGTGGTCGGCTCGTCCAGGACGTAGACCGTGCGGCCGGTGGAGCGCTTCTGCAGCTCGCTGGCCAGCTTCACCCGCTGCGCCTCACCACCCGACAGGGTCGGCGCCGGCTGCCCCAGCCGGACGTAGCCCAGCCCGACGTCCACCAGCGTCTTCAGGTGCCGGTGGATGGCGGTGATCGGCTCGAAGAAGTCGGCCGCCTCCTCGATGGGCATGTCCAGGACCTCGGCGATCGTCCTGCCCTTGTAGTGGACCTCCAGGGTCTCGCGGTTGTACCGCGCGCCCAGGCAGACCTCGCAGGGGACGTAGACGTCGGGCAGGAAGTTCATCTCGATCTTGATGGTGCCGTCACCGGAGCACGCCTCGCAGCGCCCGCCCTTGACGTTGAACGAGAAGCGGCCCGGCTGGTAGCCGCGCACCTTCGCCTCGGTGGTCTCGGCGAACAGCTTGCGGATGCGGTCGAACACGCCGGTGTAGGTCGCCGGGTTGGAGCGCGGGGTGCGCCCGATCGGCGACTGGTCGACGCCGACGACCTTGTCCACGTTCTCCAGGCCGTCCACGCGCCGGTGCCGCCCGGGGACGATCTTGGCGCCGTTGATGCGGCTGGCGAGCACGCCGTAGAGGATGTCGTTGACCAGGGTGGACTTACCCGAGCCGGACACCCCGGTCACCGAGATCATGCACCCCAGCGGGAAGACCGCGTCGACGTTCTTCAGGTTGTGCTCGCGCGCGCCCCGCACCACCAGCTCGCGGCCCTTCGTCGGAGGGCGGCGGGCCAGTGGAGTCTGGATCACCGTGCGTCCCGACAGGTACGCGCCGGTCAGCGACTCCTCGTTGGCCAGCAGCCCCTCCAGCGGACCGGAGTGGACGATCCGGCCACCGTGCTCACCGGCGCCGGGGCCGATGTCGACCACCCAGTCGGCGGTGCGCACGGTGTCCTCGTCGTGCTCGACGACGATGAGGGTGTTGCCCAGGTCCCGCAACCGCACCAGCGTCTCGATGAGCCGGTGGTTGTCGCGCTGGTGCAGACCGATCGACGGCTCGTCCAGCACGTACAGCACGCCCACCAGGCCCGCGCCGATCTGGGTCGCCAGCCGGATCCGCTGCGCCTCACCACCCGACAGCGTCGCCGCCGTGCGGTCCAGCGACAGGTAGTCCAGGCCCACGTCCAGCAGGAACCGCAGCCGCGCGTTGATCTCCTTGACCACGCGCTCGGCGATGACCGCCTGCCGCTCGCTCAGCACCAGCCCGGCCAGCACCTCGGCGCACTCGGCGACCGACAGACCCGAGATCTCGGCGATGTTGCGGCCGTCCACGGTGACCGCCAGGACCTCCGGCTTCAGCCGGGTGCCACCGCAGTCGGTGCAGGGCACCTCGCGCATGTAGCCCTCGAAGCGCTCCCGGCTGGTGTCGGTCTCACTGTCGGCGTGCCGCCGCTCCAGCCACGGGATGACGCCCTCGAACTTGGCGTGATAGGACCGCTCGCGCCCGTGCCGGTTGCGGTGCTTGACGTGCACCGGATCCTGCACGCCGTTCATGATCGCCTTCTGCGCCCGCGCCGGCAGCGCCTGCCAGGACGTGTCCAGGTCGAAACCCAGCTGCTCGCCCAGCGCGCCCATCAGCTGCAGGTAGAAACCGAGCATGTGCCCGTTCGACCACGGCGTGATCGCGCCCTCGCGCAGGGTCTTCTCCGGATCCAGGACCAGCAGCTCCGGATCCACCTCCATGCGCACGCCCAGGCCCATGCAGGTCGGGCAGGCACCGTAGGGGGTGTTGAACGAGAAGGACCGCGGCTCCAGGTCGTCCAGCGCCAGCGGGTGGTCGTTGGGACAGGCCAGGTGCTCGGAGTAGCGCCGCTCGCGGTGCGGGTCGTCCTCGGGCAGGTCCACGAACTCCAGCAGGACGATGCCCCCGGCCAGCCGCAGCGCCGCCTCCACCGAGTCGGTCAGCCGCTGCTTGGCGCTGGCCTTGACGGTGAGGCGGTCGACGACGACCTCAATGGAGTGCTTCTCCTGCTTCTTGAGCTTGGGCGGGTCGGTGAGCTGATGCACCGTCCCGTCCACCCGCGCCCGGGCGTAGCCCTTGGTCTGGAGCTCGGCGAACAGGTCGACGTACTCGCCCTTGCGGTCGCGCACCACCGGCGCCAGCACCTGGAAGCGGGTGCCCTCGTCCATGCCCAGGACGCGGTCGACGATCTGCTGCGGGGTCTGCTTGGTGACCGGCTCGCCGCAGACCGGGCAGTGCGGCTGCCCGATGCGGGCGAACAGCAGGCGCAGGTAGTCGTAGACCTCGGTGATGGTGCCCACCGTCGAGCGCGGGTTGCGCGAGGTCGACTTCTGGTCGATCGACACCGCCGGGGACAGCCCCTCGATGAAGTCGACGTCGGGCTTGTCCATCTGCCCCAGGAACTGCCGGGCGTAGGCCGACAGGGACTCCACATAGCGGCGCTGGCCCTCGGCGAAGATCGTGTCGAAGGCCAGGGAGGACTTGCCGGATCCGGACAGGCCGGTGAACACGATCAGCCCGTCGCGCGGCAGGTCGAGGCTGACATTGCGCAGATTGTGCTCGCGGGCGCCGCGGATGGCGATCCGCCCGCTGGAGGGACGGCCGCCGATCGTCACCCCGGAGACGTCGGGAATGTCCACGACGTCGCCACTAGTCGATCTTGCTGAGGTCGGAGTCTGGGTCACGCGCGCACCCTATCGGTGGGGTCTGACAAAACCGTGTAAGCGCAGCTCACCCACTCGACACTACGACGCCGGGAGCCCGCACGCTAAGCGGGCTCCCACGCGCGGGGGTGCGATTCCCGCCTCACATCTCCCTGCGGCGGACCGCCGCCTGGCGCTGCCTGGCCTTGGCCTTCTGGGCCTGCCGGGAACGGGCGTCGACCCGGCGGCGCTCGAACTCCAGCTCGCGCTGCAGCTTGCGCCAGTTGTCATAGCGCCGGGCCGACAGCACGCCCAGCTCAAGGGCCTCGCGCACCGCGCAGCCCGGTTCGGTCTCATGGCGGCAGTCGGAGTAGCGACAGGCCGCGACCAGATCCTCCACGTCGGCGAAGGCCCTCGTCAGGCCGTCGCCCTCACCGGGAGTCCGGTCGAACAGGCCAACACTGCGCAGCCCGGGCGTGTCGAGGATGACACCGCCGTCCGGGATCGGCACCAGCGCCCGGTAGCTGGTGGTGTGCCGGCCGCGGCCGTCGGCGCGCAGCGTCCGCGTCACCATGACCTCCGCCCCCGCGAGGGCGTTGACCAGCGACGACTTGCCCGCGCCCGAGGGCCCCACCAGCGCCAGCGTCCGCCCCGGCGGGACGTGCTCGGCGATGACGTCCAGGCCCTCACCGGTCACCGTGCTCACCGGGATGATCGGGACGCCCGGCGCGGCGTCGGCGAACGACAGCGCGAGCGCGGCCGGATCGCCCACCGCGTCGGCCTTGGTCAGCAACAGGATCGGCGTGGCGCCCGAATCCCACGCCAGGGTCATCAAACGCTCGATGCGGCCGGGGTCGGGATCGGGATCCAGGGGCTCGACCACGGCGATGGTGTCAATGTTGGTGGCGATCATCTGGCCGGTGGCCGACTTACTCGCCCCGGCGCGCACGATCGAGGTCCGCCTGGGCAGCACGGCTTCCAAAGTGGTGCGGTCGTCGGGCCACTGGCGCACCACGACCCAGTCACCGGCGCACGGCCCGCTCAGGGGATCGGCCGCCAGGTCGCCCAGCATCCGGCCCGACAGGCTGGCCCGGACGGTTCCACCCGCGGTGAGAACGGTGCAAATGCCGCGGTCGACACGGGCGACACGCCCGGGACGCTGACCGCGTTTGTCGTGCCGCTGGTAGGCAGCGCGAAGAGTGTCGTCCCAGCCGAGGGACGGCAAAGTGAGATTCATGATTCAGGCAGCACCTTCAGAACAAGTGTCCGCGCTGCCTCAGATACCCGGCGCGGCGGACACGAATGGGGATGGGTCCGGCACCGTGCGCAAACACCGCCACGGGCTCGGACATCGACTTGCCGAATCGCGCACCGGACACCTCCTCTCACTGCTCGCGCGTCACGGTGAAGTTAAGACCAAGGGGTCGTGCTTGGCAAGCCGGTTTGCGGGAGGATTCCGCCATGACCTCCTACACCGGCTCCGTTACCCCGAACGGCCCCGCCTCCACCCGCGATCTGGGACGGCTGTCCATCACCAAGATCTCCGTGGGCCCCATGGACAACAACGCCTACCTCTTGCGCTGCCACGACACCGGCGACCAGGTCCTCATCGACGCCGCCAACGACGCCGACCGCCTCGTGGCGCTGATCGGCTCGGCCGGACTGTCCTCGGTGGTCACCACCCACCGCCACCGCGACCACTGGCAGGCCCTGGAGAAACTGGTCACCGCCACCTCGGCGGTGTCCTACGCCCATGAGCTGGACGCCCCCGAACTGCCCGTGGTCGACCGCACCCTCGTCGACGGCGACACCATCGCCTGCGGACGCAGCGCGCTGGAGGTGATCCACCTCGACGGCCACACCCCCGGATCGGTGGCGCTGATGTACGAGGAGCCCGGCGGCATCGCCCATGTGTTCACCGGCGACTCCCTGTTCCCCGGCGGTGTCGGCGGGACCGCCGGGCGCGAGGCCTTCGAGCGGCTGTTCACCGACGTGCGCGCAAAGCTCTTCGACCGGCTGCCCGACTCCACCTGGATCTACCCCGGCCACGGGAAGGACACCACCCTCGGCGCCGAGCGGCCCGCCCTGGACGAATGGTGGGCCCGCGGCTGGTGACCGGGACCCCGGGGAGCGCGTGTGGCGCTCCCCACCCTCACCGCCCCCACCAGCCCCACAGAACCCACCAGAACGCGTCGACGCAGGTCAGAGACGCGCACGTGACCGGGTTAACGGCACAATAAGCCGGGCCGCCGCGATCTCGCCGCCGGCCGTAAGGGACGATAAGAGCATGGCCCTTCGTTCCGACCTACGCAACGTCGCGATCATCGCGCACGTCGACCACGGCAAGACCACCCTCGTTGACGCCATGCTCAAGCAAGGCGGCGCGTTCCGCCAGGGCGCCAACGTCGACGACCGGGTGATGGACTCGATGGACCTGGAACGCGAAAAGGGCATCACCATCCTCGCCAAGAACACCGGTGTCCACTACACCGGCCCCGACGGCGAGTCGGTCACGATCAACATCATCGACACCCCCGGCCACGCCGACTTCGGCGGTGAGGTCGAACGAGGCCTGACCATGGTCGACGGCGTCGTCCTGCTCGTCGACGCCTCCGAGGGACCCCTCCCGCAGACCCGGTTCGTCCTCCGCAAGGCCCTGGCCGCCAAGCTGCCGATCGTCCTCGTCATCAACAAGGTCGACCGCTCCGACGCGCGCATCAAGGAGGTCGTCGACGAGACCTACGAGCTCTTCCTCGACCTCGACGCCGACGAGTCCCAGATCGACTTCCCGATCATCTACGCCTGCGCCCGCGACGGCATCGCGACCCTTGAGATGCCCGCCGACGGGACCGTCCCCACCGACTCCGACAGCCTCGAACCGCTGTTCCGGACGCTCCTGGAGACCATCCCCGCCCCCTCCTACGAGGAGGGCGCGCCCCTGCAGGCGCACGTCACCAACCTCGACGCCTCCCCCTTCCTGGGCCGCCTGGCGCTGTGCCGCGTCCACCAGGGCACCATCACCAAGGGCCAGACGGTGGCCTGGTGCCGCACCGACGGCAACGTCGAGCGCGCCCGCGTCGTCGAGCTGCTGATGACCGACGGCCTGGAGCGCAAGCCCGCCACCGAGGCCGGGCCCGGCGACATCATCGCCGTGGCCGGGTTCCCCGACATCATGATCGGCGAGACCCTCGCCGACCTGGAGAACCCCGTCGCGCTGCCGCTGATCACCGTCGACGAGCCCGCCATCTCCATGACCCTGGGCACCAACACCTCCCCCCTCACCGGCAAGGTGAAGGGCGCCAAGGTCACCGCCCGCATGGTCAAGGACCGCCTCGACAAGGAACTCGTCGGCAACGTGTCCCTGCGGATCCTGGACACCGAGCGCCCCGACGCCTGGGAGGTCCAGGGCCGCGGCGAGCTCGCGCTGGCCATCCTGGTCGAGCAGATGCGCCGGGAGAACTACGAGCTGACCGTCGGCAAGCCGCAGGTGGTCACCAAGGACATCGACGGCAAGAAGCACGAGCCCGTCGAGCGCCTGACCATCGACGCCCCCGACGAGTACCTGGGCGCCATCACCCAGCTCCTGGCCACCCGCAAGGGCCGCATGGAGCAGCTGGTCAACCACGGCACCGGCTGGATCCGCATGGAGTGGCTGGTCCCGGCGCGCGGCCTGATCGGCTTCCGCACCGAGTTCCTGACCGAGACCCGCGGCACCGGCATCGCCCACCACGTGTTCGAGAAGTACGAGCCGTGGTTCGGCGAGCTGCGCACCCGCCAGAACGGCTCCCTCATCGCCGACCGCACCGGTGTGGCCACCAGCTACGCCATGTTCAACATCCAGGAGCGCGGCACCCTGTTCGTGGAGCCGGGCACCGAGGTCTACGAGGGCATGCTGGTCGGTGAGAACTCGCGCCAGGACGACATGGACGTGAACATCACCAAGGAGAAGAAGCTCACCAACGTGCGCTCCTCCACCGGTGAGGAGCTGGAGCGGCTCATCCCGCCGCGCAAGCTGTCCCTGGAGCAGGCCCTGGAGTTCTGCCGCGAGGACGAGTGCGTGGAGGTCACCCCGGCCGCCATCCGCATCCGCAAGGTGATCCTGGACCAGGCGATGCGCGGCCGCGCCCGCCGTCTGGGCGCCCGCTAGACACGATCGACCTGAGGGCCGCCGCGATCACTCGCGGCGGCCTTTCGTCACACCGGGCCCAGTTCACGCCACGGGGACGGCGCGCCCAGCGCGAACAGCCGCAGCAACTCCGCCACCCGGTTGCCCGGCTGGGCGCTCCAGTGCCGCGCGCCCAGGTCCGGCGGCGTCGGGAAGCGCCCCACCGCCCAGTGCAGGTGCACGCGCAGGACCCGCGCGGCGAAGGCGAACGGCTCGGCCGGGCGGTAGCCGTCCAGGACGTAGGGCAGCGCCACCGGCGGCACCTTCGCCAGGTCGGCCGCCGGATCCCCCGCGCACGCGTCACCCCAGTCCAGCAACCCCGTCACCCGCCCGTCCCGCGCGAGGGTGTTGGCCGGGCCGGCGTCACCGTGCAGCAGGCACCGCCCGGCGGCGGTCCCGCCGAGCTCGCCGAGCCGGTCCAGCCAGGCCGCCAGCCAGTCGGCGGTCTGGGCGCCGAGCCGTCCCGAGCGGGTCAGCCATCCGGTGAGGCGGGTGGGGTCCCCGGCGTCGAAGGCGGGCACGCCCGGCGGGACGGTGGCGTGCGCGTGCAGCCGGGCCAGGACGGCGCCCAGGTCGCGGTAGGCCGCTCCCCTGGCGTCGCCCTCGGGACGCTCCGGCAGCGGCGGCGCCTCGCCGGGCACGCGCCGCTGGAGCATGTAGGGCACGCCGTCGAGCTCACCGGCGTCGACGATCTCGGGCACCGGGACGCCCGCGCGCCCGGCCGCCGGGATCACCGCCGCCTCCTTGCGCAGGTCGTCGCCGAAGCCCTCGCGGGCCACCCGCACCACGAGGTCGCCGCCCACGAAGTGGACGTGGTTGGCCACCCCCTGCACGGGCGCGGCCACCGCTTCGGCGGCGGTGAATCCGTGCCGGCGGGCCAGCTCGGCCAGCGTCGTCGCCGTCATCGCGCCAGCAGCACCCGCGCGATGAGCATCTGCGGTTCCTCCAGGCGGTCCTCGCCGTCCTCGACCGTCCACAGCGAGTTCTGCAGGACCCGCCCCAGGGTCCAGCCCGCCGCGCGGTCGCGGTCGATGGCGAGGGCGCCGGTGATGGCGTCGAAGCGGCGCAGCAGCGCCTTGGCGGGATCGCCGGCGCCGGTGATCTCGCTCCAGCGGTTGTGCAGGGCGGGCAGGATGTCGAAGCCGGGGTCGCCGGCGAGGGGCTTGGGGTCGATGGCCAGCCACTCGCCGCGGCCGGTGCCGGGCAGCGGGGCCAGGACATTGTCGTAGTGCAGGTCCCAGTGCAGCAGCCGGTCGCCGGGCTCGCCCACGAGTTCGGCGACGGCGTCGGCGCAGGTCCTCAGCAGCGCCTTCTCATCCTCGTCGGCCATGGCGGCCAGGGTCTTGGGGACGTCGGCCAGCATCTGGGCGGCGATGTCGGCGAGCGTGCGCAGTCCCTCCGGGGCCTTGTGCGCGGTGAGGGAGGCCAGGAGCCCGCCGATGACCTCGGCGGCGGCCCCGGAGTCGGCCAGCTTCGACAGCGGGCGGGTGGCGTCGAGGGCCTCCAGCAGCAGGACGCCGGTGGCGGGGTCCTCGTCCAGGAGGCGGACGCTGTCACGCCCGTCCCAGGCGCGCAGGCCGATCGCCTCGCCGATGTTCTCCTCGTCGACGGGCTGGAACTTCAGGTAGGCGCGGGTGCCGTCGGCGCGCCGGACGGGCTGGAGGAAGGAGGCGATCCCGCCCTCGACGTGCCCCTCGGCGGGACGCAGGTCCCATTCGGCGAGGTAGCGCTCGTGGAGGGCGGGCAGGGAGGCGAGCCAGGAACGGCCCTCCTCGTCGCGTCCGCGCGTGTCGAGGAGGGCCGTGGGGATCGTCAGCATCAGACGATCATGCGGGTCGGTCAGACCCCGGCGCCAACGGTTTCCCGCCGTTCGGCCGGTTTGGCCAGTTTCTCGCCCTCCACGTCCACGTTCGGCAGAATCCGGTCGAGCCAGCGCGGCAGCCACCAGGCGGCCTTGCCGAGCAGCGCCATCAGGGCCGGGACGATGGTCATGCGGACCACGAACGCGTCGACGAGGACGCCGAAGGCCAGCGCGAAGCCGATGGAGCGGATCAGGTCCTGGTCGGCGAAGATGAACCCGCCGAAGACGCTGATCATGATGACCGCGGCGGCGACCACGACCCGTGCTCCGTGCCGGAAGCCGGTGACGACGGCGTCGCGGGGCGCGGCTCCGTGGACGTAGTCCTCGCGCATGCGGGTGACCAGGAAGACCTGGTAGTCCATGGCGAGCCCGAAGAGGATGCCGATGAGCAGGATCGGCAGCAGGCTCATGATCGGGCCGGTTTCCTCCACGCCGAACAGGAAGTCCAGCCAGCCCCACTGGAAGACCGCGACGACCGCGCCGAAGGTGGCCGCCACGCTCAGGAGGAAGCCGAGGGTGGCCTTGAGCGGCACCAGGACGGAGCGGAAGACCAGCATGAGCAGCAGGAACGCCAGGCCGACCACGATCGCCAGGTAGGGGATCAGCGCGTCGGACATCTTCTGTGAGAGGTCGATGTTCATCGCGGTGAGGCCGGTGAGGGTGACCTGGGCGCCGGTGGCGTCCTCGATGCCGTCGCGGACGTCGCGGATGGCGTGGACGAGGTCGGTGGTCTCCTCGGCGGTGGGCGCCGAGGCGGGGATGACGGTGAGCAGGAAGGTGTGGCCGTCGGGCGCCGGGGTGGGCGGGCTGACGAACAGGGTGCCGTCGACGGCGTCGACGTCGGTGCCCACGCGCTTGGCGGTGGCCATCGGGTCGGCGGAGCCCTCGGCGTCGACGACGACGGTGAGGGGGCCGTTCACGCCGGGACCGAAGCCCGCGGCGATCATGTCGTAGGCCTTGCGCTGGGTGGTGTCGGAGGCGGCCATGCCGTCGTCGGGCAGGCCCAGGCGCAGGTCGGCGGCGGGCACGGCGAGCGCGCCCAGGCCCAGGAGGGCCACGATCAGCACCGGGACGCGGAAGCGGACGGTGAAGCGCGCCCACTTCTCCCCCATGGGGACGCGGGTGACGGCGGCGGGGGTGACGCGGTCGCGGCGGCCGAGGACCTTCCGCCCGGCCAGGCCGAGCAGCGCCGGGAGCAGGGTGAGGGCGACCAGGACGGCGATGGCGACGGTGGCCGCGGCGGCCAGGCCCATCGCGCCCAGCATGGGGATGCCGATGACGGTGAGGCCCGCCAGGGCGATGATCACGGTGAGGCCGGCGAAGACGACGGCCGAACCGGCGGTGCCGACGGCGTGGCCCGCGGCTTCCGGCCCGTCTCCCCGCACGCGCAGTTCGTGGCGGAAGCGGGAGACGATGAACAGCGCGTAGTCGATGCCGACGGCCAGGCCGAGCATCATCGCCAGGATGCTGGTGTTGGAGTCGAGGTCGAGGAAGCCGGAGGCGGTGGTGATGCCCAGGACGCCGACGCCGACGCCGATGAGGGCGGTCAGCAGGGGCATTCCGGCGGCGGCGAGGGAGCCGAAGGTGATCAGCATGACCACCGCGGCCACGCCGACGCCGATGACCTCGGTGATGCCGGTCTGGGGCATGCCCATGAGCGCGTCGCCGCCGATCTCGACGGTGAGGCCCGCGTCGCGGGCGGGGGCTCCGACGGCCTTGAGGGCGTCGCGGTCGGTCTCCTCCAGCGCGAAGCCCTGGACGTCGTAGCCGACCTGGGCGTAGGCGTAGCGGCCGTCCGGGGAGACGCTGCCCATCGTGTAGGGGTCGGCGACGGGCCCGGCCTTGGGGAGGTCGTTCAGCTGGCCGACGGTGGCCATGACGGCCGACTTGGCGGGCTCGGCCCGCAGGTCGCCGCCCTCGGGGGCGGCGAAGACCACGAGGGCGCGGCCGTTGCCCAGGCCCGCCTCGGGGAAGGTCTCCTTGAGGTGGTCGATGGCCTCCTGCGACTCCGTGCCCGGGATGCCCACCGTGTTGCCGGTCTGCCCCGCGAGGGTCGCCGCGCCGACGCCGGCGCCGGCCAGCACGACCAGCCAGATGGCCAGGACCAGCCACCGCCTGCGGTAGGAGAACCGGCCGAGCCGGTAGAGGAATGTCGCCACGGAAGTTCGCTCCAGCCTGTGCGGACGGCGCCCCTGTCGAGCGCCGGGACAGCCCCGAAACTAGCCGATCGGCAAGGTGGCTCCAAGCCGATCGGCTAGTGATCAGCCTTACAATCGGCAAGGAGTAGCCTTGCCGTTCGACAGGTGTTCACGCCTGTGTGCCCAGCGTGATGAGGAAGAATGACGGCCATGGCGAAGGACGACGACGTCCGGGAGAGCACCCGGGAGCGGCTGCTTAAATGCGCCCGCCAGCTGTTCGCGATGCACAGCTTCGCCGGGACCTCGCTGCAGATGATCGCCGACCGCATCGGCGTCACCAAGGCCGCCGTCTACCACCACTTCAAGACCCGCGACGAGATCCTCGACGCCGTCATCAAGCCCGCCATCGGCGAGCTCATCACCCTCATCGACGAGGCGGAGAAGCTGCGCGGCCACCACGCCCGCGCCGAGGCCATGATCACCGGATTCGCCGGGCTCGCCGTCAAGCACCGCGACCTCATCACCCTCATGAGCGCCGACCCCGGCGTCATCAGCGTCCTCGGCCAGCGCGAGGACTTCGGCGAGCTCCTCTACCGCCCGCTGCTCCTGCTCGCCCGCGACTCCGAGGATCCCGTCGAGCGCATCCGCGCCAACGCCGTCATGGCCTGCCTGGCCACCACCGCCGCCTCGATCCTCCTCGACGACGTCGACGGCGAGACCATGCGCACCACCCTCATCGACGTCGGCCACCGCATCCTGGGCCTGCGCCGCAGACGGTGATCCACCGGCCGCTCGCCGGTGTCGGCGGTCCACTGTAGGGTCGCCGCATGACCGTGATCGAAGCCTTCCAGGCGCTCGAACCCGACATCGCCGCAATGCCCGGTACCGTCTCGGTCTGGTGCGCGCGCCTCGACGGCGAACCCGCCTACACCCGGCTGCCCGACGAGCGCCATTACCCGGCCAGCACCATGAAGGTCGGGGTCATGGCCGCCGCCTACCGGCTGGCCGACGGGCGCGAGCTGGACCTGGACGCGCCGGTCATCGTCCACCATGACTTCGACAGCCGCTCCCCTGGTGGCGGGCGCTTCGAGATGACCGAGTCCTACGACTCCGACCGCGAGGTGTGGGAGAAGCTCGGCCACGGCGTCTCGCTGCGGTGGCTGCTCAAGCGCATGATCGTGCGCTCGTCGAACCTGGCGACCAACCTCGCGCTGGAGACGGTCGGCTACGACGCCGCCGACGCGCTGTGGGAGACCGTCGGCGCCACGGGCAGCCGTACCCGCCGCGGCATGGAGGACTTCGCCGCCCGCGACGCCGGTATCGACAACACCATCACCGCCGCCGACCTGGGCGTGCTGTTCCGGGCGATCGCCAACGGCACGGTGGCCTCCGAGCGGGCCTGCCTGGAGATGATCGACGTGCTGCGGGAGCAGGAGTTCCACGTCGACCTGGCCCGCGGCCTGCCCGAGGGCACGCCGACGGCGCTGAAGAACGGCTGGATCGACGGCATCCGGCACTCGGCGGCCGTCATCTACCCCGATGACGCGCCCGCCTACATCCTGTCGGTGTGCGTGACCAGTCCCACCGCGCACTCCCAGCGCGGCGAGGACGAGGCGTGCGCGCTGCTGGCCCGCATCGCCTCGGCCAGCTGGGACGCGCGCCACGGCCTGTAGTCCGCGGCACATTTAACCCCGTGTTGATCTAGCCGGGGGCATGCTTCACCGCATGCCGAGCTTCATCTCCCACGACGGCACCGAGATCGCCTACCGGCGTCTCGGTGCCGGTCAGCCCCTCATCGTCGCCCCCGGCGGGCCCGGCCGCGCCTCGGAGTACCTCGGGGATCTCGGCGGCCTGGACGCCCGCCGCGAGCTCATCGTCTTCGACAACCGCGGCACCGGCGCCTCGCAGGTGCCCGCCGACCCGGCGACCTACCGCGTGGACCACCTCATCAAGGACGTCGAGGCCCTGCGCGAGCACCTCGGCCTGGACGTCATCGACCTGCTGGGCCACTCCGCCGGTGGCGGCATCGGGCAGCTGTACGCCGCGACCTACCCCGAGCGGCTGCGCAAGCTCGTGCTGGCCGCGCCCTCACTGGCCGCCAGCGGGCTCGACTCCCACCTCGACGGCGCCACCGTCATCGCCGAACGCGCCCACGAGCCCTGGTACGCCGAGGCCACCGCCGCCTTCGCCGCGGTCAACGCCGCGCGGGACTGGGACGAGAGCGAGCGGCACCGCTACGGCATGGCGCCGCTCATCTACGGGCGCTGGGACGCCGTCGCGCGGGCCCACGCCGCCGCCGATCCCGCCCAGCGCTCCAAGGACGGCACCCTCGGGATGTACAAGGGCCTGGAGGTCGACGCCGCCGCGCTGGCCGCGAAGTACGCCGTCCTGCCCGCCCCGGTGCTGCTCATCGGCGGCGAGCTGGACATCTGGCCCACCCGCTTCGCCGCCGCGGAGGCGATCAAGCTGTTCCGCGACGGTGAGCTGGTGCTCCTGCCCGGTGCCGGGCACTACCCGTGGCTGGAGGCGCCGGAGGCCTTCGTGGCGGCCGTCGACGCGTTCCTGTCGCGCTGACGACCGGGCCCACTGCATTCCCGCGAGCCGCATCGGCGTCTCGGTACAGGTCCTGTACCGGGGCGTCGATGCGGCACCGCGGGGTCACCGGGCCTCAGAGACGCGGCGGGCCGACGCCGTCTCGCACCCTAGGCGTTCGGGGCGACCTCGGTCCCGGCGCCGCGGCGGCGCACGCGCACCTCTTCGCGGTTCTCCGGGAGCGTGGTCTCCCCGGCGCCCTCGACGCTGAATCCGCCGTCGGCGATCATCTTCAGATCGTCGGCGCCGGCCTGGCCCTCACTGGTGAGGTAGTCGCCCAGGAAGATCGAGTTGGCCACGTGCAGCGCCAGCGGCTGGAGCGTGCGCAGGTGCAGCTCGCGGCCACCGGCGATGCGGACCTCGCGGTCGGGCACCGCGAAGCGCACCATGGCCAGGATCCGCAGGCACCGCTGCGGCGTCAGCTCCCACGTCCCCTCCAGCGGTGTCCCGTCGAAGGGGATCAGGAAGTTGACCGGGACGGAGTCGCTGTCGATCTCGCGCAGCTTCAGCACGACGTCGACCAGGTCGGCGTCGGTCTCCCCCATGCCGGCGATCAGCCCCGAGCACGGCGACAGGCCCGCCTCGCGCGCCTTGCCCACCGTCTCCACCCGGTCGGCGTAGTCGTGCGTGGAGCAGATGTCGCCGTACTGGTCCTCGCTGGTGTTCAGGTTGTGGTTGTAGGCGTCCACGCCGTAATCGCGCAGCTTCTCGGCCTGCCCGTCCGAGAGCAGCCCCAGGCAGGCGCACACCTCGACCTGCGGGTTCTCGTCCCGGATCGCCGCGATCGTCTCCCCAACGCGCGTGACGTCGCGATCGGACGGGCCGCGCCCGCTGGCCACCAGGCACACGCGCTTGGCGCCCCCGGCCACGCCCGCCGAGGCGGTCTTGGCCGCGTCCTGCGGCGACAGCCACGAGTACTTCAGGATCTCGGTCTTGCCCCCCAGCCGCTGCGAGCAGTACGTGCAGTCCTCCGGGCACAGCCCGGACTTGAGGTTGACCAGGTAGTTCAGCTTGACCCGGACGCCGAAGAACTCCCGGCGCAGACGGGCGGCGGCGGCCACCACGTCCAGCAGTTCGTCGTCGCCGGTGGCCAGCACGGCCAGCAGTTCCTCCCGTGACGGTTCCTTCCCGGAGAGTCCACTGTTGACGAGAGAGTCGAGCAGAAGGCGGGTGTCGGTGACTGTCATGCGACAGATCATGCCAGCCCCGATCCCGGCACCACTTGTGGGATCCCTCCAAAGGAATTCAGAGGAAACTACCGAGTGATCTTCCCTTTCGCGTGAACCCCGGGATAAGGTGCGAGCCATGTCGATCGCCGAGGTCTCCACCCACATCGCGCGCCTCCCGCTCCACACGCCCTTCGTCACCGCCCTGCGCACCGCCACCCACGTCGAATCCGTCGTCGTGACCGTCACCGACGACCAGGGCGTCACCGGCATCGGCGAGGCGCCGCAGGTCTGGCGGGTCACCGGCGAATCCCTCGACGGCGCCCGCGCCTGCGTCGACGGCCCCCTCCGCGACGTCCTCCTCGGCACCGACCCCGACGACCTCAACACCCTCCTCGACCGCGTCGAGACCGCCGTCGTCGGCAACCGCGGCGCCAAGGCCGCCGTCGACATCGCCCTCCACGACCTCGCCGCCCGCCGCCTCGGCGTCAGCGTCACCCGCCTCCTCGGCGGCACCGCCACCGGCGCCACCACCGACGTCACCCTCTCCGCCGGCGGCACCGACGCCCTCGTCTCCGCCGCCCTCGACCGCGTCGGCGAGGGCTTCACCGTCCTCAAGATCAAGGTCGGCGCCGACCCCGCCGGCGACACCGAGCGCATCAAGGCCGTCCGCGCCGCCGTCGGCGACGACATCGCCCTGCGCCTCGACGCCAACCAGGGCTGGAACCCCAAACAGGCCGTCGCCATCATCGGCCGCTTCGAAGACGCCGGACTCGGCATCGAATTCGTCGAGCAGCCCACCCCCGCCCACGACCTCGACGCCCTCGCCTACGTCACCGAACGCACCCTCACCCCGATCATGGCCGACGAATCGGCGCACACCATGCGCGACGCCGTCGAGATCATCCGCCGCCGCGCCGCCGACATGATCAACGTCAAACTCGCCAAATGCGGCGGCCTGCGCCCCGCCCGCGCACTCTTCACCCTCGCCCGCGCCCACGACATGGGATACATCGTCGGCTCCATGATGGAGAGCCACATCGGCGTGGCCGCCGCCGCGTCCCTCGTCGCCGCCTGCGGCACCACCGCCGTCAGCGACCTCGACGCCGCATGGTGGCTCACCGCGCCTCCCCTCACCTACGACAAGGGCCGTATCGTGTTGCCCTCGGGACCCGGCCTCGGCGTCACCGCCTGACGCCGCGTGCCACATCGCCATAGCGTCACGACTCGCTTTCAACATGGCGCGGCGCGATGCGAAACCTGAGACGGTTCCGTATCGTGCACGACATGCGCCACCCGGCAGCGCCAATCCACCAGGAGGGAATGTGACCATCGAGATCGGACAGCCGGCTGTCGTCTCGGTCGCCACCGCAACGCTCTGGACCGCACCCCAGCAGGTCGACAACCTCAACGCCCCGGCACTGCGCGCGCCCTCCGGCGTCCGCGAATGGGTCGCCTCGATGGATCGCGAACAGCGCGTCAACGGACTCAACGGCAAGACCCTGACCCAGCTCCTGTTCAACGACGAGGTCGTCGTCGAGGAGATCGACGGCGACTGGGCCAAGGTCGTCATCCCCGGTCAGCCCGCCGCCAAACTCGGCGAACGCGGCTACCCCGGCTGGCTCCCCCTCGCACAGCTCGCCGAACCCGCCACCGGCGGCGGCGACCCCTACATCGTCGACGCCACGGCCACCTCCCTGCGCGACGAACCCGACGGCGACGTCAGCGTCGCCGGGGTCATCCTGAGCACCCGGCTCACCGCCGTCGGCGCGCCCTACCGCGGCTGGGTCCCGGTCACCGTCCCCGGCCAGAGCGAACCGGCCTGGGTCCGCGGACACGACCTCTCCCCCGCCGGCCCGCGCGCCGAACTCACCGGCGAGGCCGTGCTCACCGTCGCCGCCCGCCTCCTGGAGGTCCCCTACGTCTGGGGCGGCCTCTCCGCCTACGGCGTCGACTGCTCCGGACTGGTCCACCTCGTGCACCGCTACCTGGGCGTCACCGTCCCCCGCGACGCCGACGACCAGTCCGCCGCCTGCAAGCCCGTCGACCCCGAAGAGGCCTCCCCCGGCGACCTGTACTTCTTCGCCAAGGAAGGCCGCGACATCCACCACGTCGGCTTCGTCGGCGCGCCCGACGACAACGGCGACCCGACGATGCTGCACGCCTCGGGCGTCTACGGCAAGGTCGTCCACGAGACCTTCACCGGCGACCGCCGCGCCACCCTCATCGGCGCCGGAGCCGTCGAGATCAACGGCTGAGACCGCACACGCGAAAAGGGCCGGGCCACGATGTGGCCCGGTCCTTTTCGCACCTGAGACGCGGTGAGGGCGCCGGGGACGTCCCCGGCGCCCTCACCGGCGCACATCGCTACTGCGGTCTATTCGGCTCCGGAATCGCCCCGCGCGCCGAGCTCCCGCCCGTCGCGCCCCGGGCTTTTCCCGGCGCGTCCGCCTCGCTCTCCACCGCCTCGGTGGCCACCGGCGCCGCCGGTGCCGGTGTCTCCACCGCGCCCCGCGACTTGATCAGCGAGGCGACCGTGGCCACGGCCAGCACTCCGACGATGACCACCAACGACAGGTTCGTGGAGATGTCTGGCGCCCAGCTCATGTGCTCGCCGCCGTTGAGGAAGGGCAGGTTGTTCTCGTGCATGGCGTGGAAGAGCAGCTTCACGCCGATGAAGCCGAGCACCACGGCCAGGCCGAGCGAGAGGTAGACCAGGCGGTCCAGCAGGCCGCCGAGCAGGAAGTAGAGCTGCCGCAGGCCCATCAGGGCGAACACGTTCGCGGTGAACACCAGGTACGGCTCCTGGGTGAGCCCGAAGATCGCCGGGATCGAGTCGACGGCGAACATCAGGTCGGTCGTCCCGATCGCGATCATCACGATCAGCATCGGCGTCACGAACTTCTTGCCGTTGAGACGCGTGGTCATGCGGGCGCCGTCGAAGTCCTTCGAGACCGGCAGGACGCGGCGCGCCCACCGGATCATCAGGTTCTCCTTGACGTCGTCGTCATCCTCCTTGTGCCGCACCAGCTGAATCGCGGTGTAGATGAGGAAGAGGCCGAAGAGGTAGAAGACCCACACGAAGCGGCTCACGACCGCCGCGCCCACGGCGATGAACGCGCCGCGCATGATCAGGGCGAGGATGATGCCGATCATCAGCACTTTCTGCTGGTAGATCCGCGGCACCGCGAACTTGCCCATGATGATCACGAAGACGAACAGGTTGTCGACGGAGAGGCTGTACTCGGTGACCCAGCCCGATACGAACTCCGTGGCATAGACGCCGCCGGAGGTCAGGTAGATGCCGAGGGCGAAGAGCCCGGCGAGCCCCACGTAGAAGGCCACCCACAGGGCGGACTCGCGGATGGTCGGCTCATGCGGACGCCTGCCGATGATCGCGAGATCGAAGATCAGCAGCAGAGCGAGACCACACAGGGTGGCCACCCAGACCCAGGCCGGGATGTTCACGTTTCATGCCTTCCGGTTCAACACTCAGATACGTGTGTGCCCCGGAAGGTCTCTCCCGTCGCGCGCGGACGAACCGCGCGGACCGGCGACGCCGGGGGCAGAGGGCCGATCTGGGCCTTGCGCACCGTGTTGACGACGATCGCCGCTGGGGGATACTCCCCTCCCGCTCGCACCATTGTTGCGTACGGCAGTGCGGATGTCAGCACCGGACGCCGCCTGTGGTCGTTAATGTGACGCAAAAACCATGGGCGCGTCACCGGGGACCGGCGGTGGGATGCCAGACTGCCGCCATGGTACTTGAAGTGGCGGTATTCGAGATCAACGAGGGGCAGGAGGACGCCTTCGCGGCGGCCTACGCCCAAGCGCGGCCCATCATCGCCGAGGCGGACGGCTGCCGCTCGGTGCGCATGACGCGCGGCGTCGAGAGCCCGAAGCGTTTCGTCCTCCTCGTGGAGTGGGAGACCCTGGAGGCGCACACCGAGGGATTCCGCGGCTCGGAGCGGTTCCCCCGCTGGCGCGCCGCGATCGACTCCTTCTGGTCGGCCCCGCCGGTCGTCGAACACTACCGCGACGTCTGAATCCACCGGGCCCGTTCACGCCGATCTCGGGACCGCCGGTTTTCCCGGCGGTCCCCTTTTACAACCGCCGTCCGTGCGGGTTTGTTCCCAGTTCGGCCCGTTGGGGGCGGCCGCGCATCCGCGCCGTCCCGCCGGCGGGACCGTGCCCCCGGCGGCAAGGGCCGCGCACCCCGCGATGACAGGACCGCCCACCGCCGTCGCACGGAAACGGCCGAGTCCGCCGGGCGAAGCAGACCACCGTGCCTCCCGGCCCGTGCCACCACGGGCCCATCGCCGGTTGTGGCCCTCTCGCTGCCGGCGGGTTCTGCCGTTCGGATCCGATTCCCGGGCCACCTCATCGACATAACCGGCGCTTATCGACTGCCTCTCGTTGCGCGACACACACGCACCCGCTCACCGCCTGTGGGGATGGATCCGGTCGTGGGTGCGGAGCCGGGTGTGAAGGCCCTGGTCGCCGAGGGGGATCTGGCCCGTCAGCCGGCGTCGGTGGCGGTGGAGTTGCCGCATGGCGTCCAAGGACGGTCACCCCGCGAGCCGACGGGGCCGGGACGGCGGTCTCCCGCCACCCCGGCCACGTCACGTCCTCACGGCCCGGCCCGTGCCCGCCCCTCCCCCACCGCGTGGGGCGGGGCGGCTCACCGCGCCCGGGTCAGACCCCGGCCTCCTCCATCATCCGCAGCTCGCGCTTGAGCTCGTGCAGCTCGTCGCGGATGCGGGCGGCGAGCTCGAACTGGAGCTCGCGGGCCGCGTTCAGCATCTGCTCGTTCATGTCGGCGATGAGCGAGGCGAGCTCCTCGCGGGCCATGCCGGGCTTGCCGCCGCTGACCACGCTCGTCTTGCGGCTGCGGGTCTCGGCGACCGGCGACTTGCCGCGGCTGCGCTGGCGGCCGGAGCCGCCGACGAGGGTGTTGCTGTCCTCGGCCTCGGCGTAGATGTCGGTGAGCAGGTCGTCGATCTTCTTGCGCAGCGGCTGGGGGTCGATGCCGTGCTCGGTGTTGTACGCGATCTGCTTGTCGCGGCGCCGGTCGGTCTCGTCGATGGCGTTGCGCATGGAGCGGGTGATGTTCTCGGCGTACATGATGACCTGGCCGGACACGTTTCGCGCGGCGCGGCCGATGGTCTGGATGAGGGAGGTCTCCGAGCGCAGGAAGCCCTCCTTGTCGGCGTCGAGGATGGCCACCAGGGACACCTCGGGCAGGTCGAGGCCCTCGCGGAGGAGGTTGATGCCGACCAGGACGTCGTACTCGCCGGCCCGCAGCTCGCGCAGCAGCTCCACCCGGCGCAGGGTGTCGACCTCGGAGTGCAGGTAGCGGACGCGGATGTCGTGGTCCATGAAGTAGTCGGTGAGGTCCTCCGACATCTTCTTGGTCAGGGTGGTGACCAGGACGCGCTCGTTCTTCTCCGCGCGGGTGCGGATCTCCTCCATGAGGTCGTCGATCTGGCCCTTGGTGGGGCGGACGACGACCTGCGGGTCGACCAGCCCGGTCGGGCGGATGACCTGCTCGACGACCTCGCCCTGGACCTGGTCGAGCTCCCAGTTGCCGGGGGTGGCCGACAGGTACACCGACTGGCCGACGCGCTCGCGGAACTCGTCGAAGCGCAGGGGGCGGTTGTCGAGGGCGCTGGGGAGGCGGAAGCCGTGCTCGACGAGGGTGCGCTTGCGGGAGGCGTCGCCTTCGTACATGCCGCCGATCTGCGGGACGGTCACGTGCGACTCGTCGATGACGGTGATGAAGTCGTCGGGGAAGTAGTCCAGCAGCGTGTGCGGGGGCGTGCCCGCCGCGCGGCCGTCGATGTGCCGGGAGTAGTTCTCGATGCCCGAGCAGGACCCGATCTGCTTCATCATCTCCAGGTCGTAGGAGGTGCGCATGCGCAGCCGCTGCGACTCCAGGAGCTTGCCCTGCCGGTCCAGCTCGGCCAGGCGGTCCTCCAGCTCGGCCTCGATGCCGACGATGGCGCGTTCCATGCGCTCGGTGCTGGTGGCGTACTGGCTGTTCGGGAAGACGACCACGCGGTCGGTCTCGCGCACGATCTCGCCGGTGAGGGGGTGCAGGTAGTACAGCTTGTCGATCTCGTCGCCGAACATCTCGATGCGGACGGCGAGTTCCTCGTAGGCGGGGATGATCTCGATGGTGTCGCCGCGGACGCGGAAACTGCCGCGCGCCAGGACGGTGTCGTTGCGGTTGTACTGCTGGTCGACGAAGCGGCGCAGCAGCGTGTTGCGGTCGATCTCCTGGCCGACGGTGACGCCGGTGGCGCCGAGCAGGTACTCGGCGGGGGTGGCCAGGCCGTAGATGGCCGACACGGTGGCGACGACGATGACGTCGCGGCGGGTGAGCAGCGAGTACGTGGCCCGGTGCCGCAGCCGCTCGACCTCTTCGTTGAGGGAGGAGTCCTTCTCGATGAAGGTGTCGGTCTGCGGGACGTACGCCTCGGGCTGGTAGTAGTCGTAGTAGGAGACGTAGTACTCGACGGCGTTGTTCGGCATCAGCTCGCGGAACTCCTTGGCGAGCTGCGCGGCGAGGGTCTTGTTCGGGGCCATGACCAGGGCCGGGCGCTGGAGCTTCTCGATGAGCCACGCGGTGGTCGCCGACTTGCCGGTACCGGTGGCGCCCAGCAGGACCGAGTGCGCCTCACCGTCCCCGATCCGCTCGGCGAGCCGGGCGATGGCGGTCGGCTGGTCGCCCGATGGCTGGTACTCACTGACGACTTGGAACGTGCCGGACGCTCGCTCGATCTCGAAGGCCATGCCGCTTAACCTACGCCGGGGGTGTGACAGGTTCGTGGGATCCCCTGGCCGCGCGGGTGAGCGCCGAGTCACTTTCCCGCCACTCGTTCGTTGACCCGGGAGTGGGGATGAGCGAACGGACCAGAACCATCACTCGAACGAGGACGGGGACCAAGTCCTCGGCCCCGGCCAAGAAGACGCCGCGACCACCGGTGAAGAAGCATCCCGTGACCCGCCGCTTCGTGGTGTGGGTGGGCGCGATCGCGCTGATCCTGGGGGGTTTCAGCTACGTCGGCGTGGGCTGCATGAACAAGGACGGCGGTGCCTCGCGCACGGTCACCGCCGATGAGGCGGCGCGGCTGTCGGGCGTGCGCCAGAAGAACCTGGCGATGGGCACGGTGGCCGTGCTGGCGCGCATGCCCAAGGAGCTGGGCGAGACGGAGATCTCCGGCTGGGTCGACTGGACGCAGCCGCTGGTCTACGCGGCGGTCAAGCCGTCGTCCCAGCCGACCTACACCGGTCTCGTGCAGGCCGTGCCCGGGCTGGTCGCCACGCGGCCGGGCGACCACGCGGCCGATCCGGCGACGCTTCCGGCCGACGGCTGGAGCGTGCGGCGGACCTCGGTGATGGAGTCGGAGCAGTCGCCCGACCCGACCACGCGCGCGCTGGACATCGTCCTGTCGGCGATGATGGTGCTGGCCGCCGACCGGCCCGACGACCAGCGCGCCCTCCAGGAGAAGGCCCTGTGGCTGGAGGAGGGCACGATCGACGGGGTGCCGGTGGACGTGTTTCGCGCGCCCCTGGCCGTCGGCCCGGCGCCGGACCCGTCCTCCTCGGCCTCGGCCGCCCCTGCGGGCGCGCAGCCGGAGGCGATCATGCACGTCGACCGCGAGGGGCGGCTGCGGCGGCTCCAGGTCAACCCGGGCGGGCAGGGCCTGGCCACCATCGACCTGCTGCTCGAACAGCGTCCAGATCCTGCGCAGGCGCGGATCCCGGCGATCGACCTGCTCGGGGGGCCGCCGGTGGCGCCCCGCAAGGTCACCGACGCCGAGGCGACGCTGCTGGCGGGCCTGCGCAAGGAGAACGCGGGGACGGTGTCCACGGTCGACCTGACGATGCCGGTCGCCGACGGCGAGGTCCTGCGCGCGGTCGGCTGGGTCGACTGGCGGCGTCCGCTGCTGTACCTGACCGTCGACAATCCCGGTGAGGAGCAGGACGGCCAGATGCTCGTGCTGCCCGGCGGCGTCGGGTGGCGCTCGGCGCCGGTCAAGGGCGAGGCGAAGCGGCCACCGGCGACACCGCCGGCGGGCGGCTGGCGCACGCAGGCGTGGTCGGAGCGCGTCGACCCGAACGCCGGGGCCGGTGACATGGACCTGCTGCTGTTCAAGCTGATGTCGCTGGTCTCCGGGCGCGCCGATGACACCGCGGTGGTCAAGGAGCACGCGAGCTGGCTGCGGGAGGCCCGGCTCGGCAAGCTCCGCGCGACGACCTTCGAGCTGCCGATGAGCGGCGACCAGGCCGCGCCCAGCGGGCAGGCGCCGTTCCGTTACTGGGTCACCAATGACAAGTCACTGCGCCGGGTCGAGATGCGCACCCGCCAGTACGGTCTCGCGCACGCCGACCTGGCGCCCGGGACCCTCGGTTATCTCCAGATCCCGTCCGCCGTCACCGCCGCGCTCGGCGGCTGACCACGAGCCTTACCCTCCCGCACACCGGCCGGCTGGGCGCCGCACCGTCCTAAGGCGCCCAGCCGGTCTTCTTCGCCCAGGCCTCGGCCCGGTCGAGGGCGTCGGTGAACCACGGTTCCTTCGCCTCGGCGTAGTCCGAGGTGACCGCGTGCTCCACGGCGAGGGCGCGCTTGTGGCCGGCGTAGCCGTCGCGTTCGGCGTCCTCGGCGCGCAGCCAGTCGCCGAACAGCAGGGCGTACCGCCAGCCGGGGGTGCCTTCGACGCGGACGTGCACGTGGGTGATGTCGCCGGGGTCGGTGCCGCCGAAGAGCTGCTTGCGCCATTCGTAGGGATCGGGGGCGAAGGGCTTCGGCTCGTCGTGGTCGACGCCGGAGACCCGCACGAACCCGGCACGCGCCAGCTGCGGGATCCGCTGGTCGACGTGGGCGAGGTCGCGCACGGTGACCTGGACGTCGATGACGTCCTTGGCCGCCAGGCCGGGGACCGCGGTCGAGCCAATGTGGTCGACGCGCAGGGCGACCTCGGCGAAGGCGTGGCGCAGGCGCGCGGCGATGCGCTCGAAACGCGCGGGCCACGCCGGGTCGGGGGCCTTCAGCTCGACCGCGTCGGGGCGGCGGGCGCGGTGATGTTCGCGGACATTGCGCTCGTAGGGCACCAGGCGCTCCGCCCACAGCTCATCGAGGCGGGCGTGCAGGTCGTCGAGGGTGCCGGAGTTGTCGAGGAGGACGTCGGCGATCGCGCGGCGGTCCTCGTCGCTCAGCTGGGCGGCGATGCGCTTCTCGGCGTCGGTGGTCCCGCGGGCCTTGAGGCGCTCCAGCCGGATGTCCATGGCCGTCTCCACCACGATGACCAGGTGGAAGGTGGGCGCCAGGCCGACCTCGGCCAGCAGCGGGATGTCGTGGACGACGATGGCGTCCCCGGGCGCCGCGGCGGCCAGTTCCAGGCTGCGGGCGCGCACGCGCGGGTGGATGATCGCCTCCAGCTCGCGCCGGGTCTTCTCGTCCCCGAAGACGCGCGCGCCGAGCGCGGCGCGGTCGAGGGCGCCGTCCCCGGTCAGCACGTCGCCGAAGGCCGCCACGATCGCGGCGAGCCCGTCGGTGCCGGGGGCGACGACCTCGCGGGCCAGGACGTCGGAGTCGATGACGACGGCGCCGAGGGACGCCAGATGCGCGGAGACGGCCGACTTGCCCGAGCCGATGCCTCCGGTGAGGCCGATGTTGAGCACGCGGAGAGTCTAGTCACCCGAATCCGGGCGCGCGGTGGCCCGGTGATCATCCCGATCCGGCGGCCGGGCCGCCGCGATCCGCCCGTGGGCGTGAAAGAGCCCGCCCGGTTTCCCGGGCGGGCTCTTTCACACTCCCCTACCGCGCCTTTACACGCGGCCGGTTCGCTGTGGTCTTACTTGCCGCCGGCGAGCTTCTCGCGGAGAGCCGCGAGGGCCTCGTCGGTGGCGAGGGTGCCCGAGGGCTCCTCGGCGGCGGGCTTGGAGGAGCCGCCACCAGAGGACTTCTTGGCCGCGGGCTCGGCGCCCTCGACGGACGCCGGGGCGTCCTTGATGACCGTCTCGGCGATCTGCTTGGCGTGAGCCTCCCAGCGCTGACGGGCCTCGGCGTACTGGCGCTCCCACTCCTCGCGAGCGGTGTCGAAGCCCTCAAGCCACTCACCGGTCTCGGAGTCGAAGCCCTCCGGGTAGATGTAGTTGCCCTGGTCGTCGTACTGCGCGGCCATGCCGTACAGGGTCGGGTCGAACTGCTCCTCGTTCTCCACGAAGGCCTCGTTGGCCTGCTTGAGGGAGAGCGAGATGCGGCGACGCTCAAGGTCGATGTCGATAACCTTGACCATGACCTCGGAACCGACGTTGACGACCTGCTCCGGCACCTCGACGTGGCGCTCGGCCAGCTCCGAGATGTGGACCAGACCCTCGATGCCGTCCTCCACGCGGACGAAGGCACCGAACGGAACCAGCTTGGTGACGCGACCCGGGACGATCTGGCCGATCGCGTGGGTGCGCGCGAACTGGCGCCACGGGTCTTCCTGGGTGGCCTTCAGCGAGAGGGACACGCGCTCGCGCTCCAGGTCGACGTCCAGGACCTCGACCTCGACCTCCTTGCCGACCTCGACGACCTCGGACGGGTGGTCGATGTGCTTCCAGGAGAGCTCGGAGACGTGCACGAGGCCGTCCACGCCGCCAAGGTCGACGAAGGCGCCGAAGTTGACGATCGAGGAGACGACACCCTTGCGGACCTGGCCCTTGGCGAGCTTGTTGAGGAACTCGGTGCGCACCTCGGACTGGGTCTGCTCAAGCCAGGCACGGCGGGACAGGACCACGTTGTTGCGGTTCTTGTCCAGCTCGATGATCTTGGCTTCGAGCTCGCGGCCCACGTAGGGCTGCAGGTCGCGGACACGACGCATTTCCACCAGGGAGGCGGGCAGGAAGCCGCGCAGGCCGATGTCGAGGATGAGGCCGCCCTTGACCACCTCGATGACCGAACCGCGGACGACGCCGTCCTCTTCCTTGATCTTCTCGATCGTGCCCCAGGCGCGCTCGTACTGGGCGCGCTTCTTCGAGAGGATCAGCCGGCCTTCCTTGTCCTCCTTCTGGAGCACCAGGGCCTCGATGTGATCACCGACGGCGACGACCTCGGCCGGATCCACGTCGTGCTTGATCGACAACTCGCGCGAGGGGATGACGCCCTCGGTCTTGTAGCCGATGTCGAGCAGGACCTCGTCCCGATCGACCTTGACGACGGTGCCTTCGACAATGTCGCCGTCATTGAAGTACTTGATGGTCTCGTCGATCGCCGCGAGGAACTCTTCCTCGGTGGTGATGTCGTCGTTGACCGTGGCGCCTTCGGCGCCGGTGCCCGAGGTGGCCTCGATGCTGCTCGTCATTAGGGCAAGTGCTCCGGATACTGGTGGAGTTAGTCGTGCTGGCGCGCGAGAACCCTCCGCCGAGGCGGCCGCGCGCTCAGAACCAGGTGGATCCGCCCGCTTCCGGATGGTTCGTCCGGTGACGCGGCGTTTCCAACGAGTTGACCTCGTGACCGTCATCGGCGACGCTGACCTGCTCCATGCCGAGGTAGCGGGTTAGTCGACGCAGCGCCCAGAGTACCGCGTTCATTACCACATGGTCCAACCGCACCCCTGACGGTGGTCAGTGCGCGGCCGAGTCCCAGTCGGCGCCCACGCCCACCGACACGTCCAGCGGCACGGAGAGTTCGCAGGCGGCGGCCATTTCCTTGCGCACCAGCGCCTCCAGCCGCTCCCGCTCACCGGGCGCGACCTCCAGCACGAGTTCGTCGTGAACCTGGAGCAGGACGCGGGAGGTGAGCCCCTCGTCACGGATCGCGCGGTCGACGGCGAGCATGGCGATCTTCATGACATCGGCCGCCGAGCCCTGAATGGGCGCGTTGAGCGCGGCGCGCTCGGCCATCTCCCGCAGCTGCCGGTTGTCGCTGTTCAGCTCGGGCAGGTAGCGGCGGCGGCCGAAGATCGTCTCGGTGTAGCCCTCGCGGCGGGCCTCCTCCACGACGGTGCGGAGGTAGTCGCGGACGCCGCCGAAGCGCTGGAAGTACTCCTCCATCAGCACGCGCGCCTCCTCGGCGCTGATGCCCAGCTGCTGCGAGAGCCCGTACACCGACAGGCCGTAGGCGAGGCCGTAGGACATGGCCTTGATCCGGCGGCGCATCTCGGCGTCGACGTCGGCGGGGGCGACCTCGAAGACGCGGGCGGCGACGGTGGTGTGCAGGTCCTCGCCGGTGGCGAAGGCGTCGATGAGCCCGGCGTCGCCGGAGAGGTGCGCCATGATGCGCATCTCGATCTGGCTGTAGTCGGCCGTCATCAGCTCCTGGTAGCCGGGGCCGACGACGAAGGCGCGGCGGATGAGGCGGCCCTCGTCGGTGCGGATGGGGATGTTCTGCAGGTTCGGGTCGGTCGACGACAGCCGCCCGGTGGCCGCCACGGTCTGCTGGAACGTGGTGTGGATGCGCCCGTCGTCGGCGACCGAGGTGAGCAGCCCGGCGACGGTGGTCTTGAGCTTGTCGACCTCGCGGTAGCGCAGCAGGTGCGGGAGCACGGGGTGCTCGGTCTTGATCTGCAGCTGCCGCAGCGCCTCGGCGTCGGTGGTGTAGCCGGTCTTGGTGCGCTTGGTCTTGGGCAGGCCGAGCTTGTCGAACAGGATCGCCTGGAGCTGCTTGGGCGAGCGCAGGCTGAACTGCTCGCCAATGACGTCGATGGCGGCCTGCTCGGAGTCGCGGGCGTCGGAGGCGAAGCGGGAGTCGAGCTCGTCGAGGTAGGCGGTGTCGGCGGCGATGCCGGCGCGTTCCATGTCGGCCAGGACCTGGGCGAGGGGCAGTTCCATCTCGGCGAGCAGGCGGGTGCCGCCGGTGCGCTCCAGTTCGGCGTCGAGGACCTCGGCGAGGTCGAGGACGGCGCGGGCGCGGCGGATGAGGGCCTGCTCGGCGGCGTCGGCGGGTTCGTCGCCGGTGAGGAGGCCGTCGAGGGTGGGCTGGGCCTCGGTGGTGGCGGCGACGTCGAGCTCGCGGCGCAGGTAGCGCTGGGCGAGTTCCTCCATGGAGTAGTTGCGGCGTTCGGGCCGGACGAGGTAGGCGGCCAGGGCGATGTCGGTGTCGAGCCCGGCGACGGTCCAGCCGCGTTCGGCGGTGGCGAGGAGGAAGGGTTTGGCGTCGTGGACGGCCTTGGGGCGGGCGGGGTCGGCGAGCCAGGCGGCGACGGCGGCCTCGTCGGCGGGGTCGAGGGCGGTGGGGTCCCACCAGGCGGCTTCGTCGCCGGTGGCGGCGGCCATGGCGGTGAGGTCGCCGGTGCCGCGGCCGAAGTGGCCGGTGACGGCGATGGCGGCGCGGGTGCCGGGGGTGGTGTTGGCGGTGAGCCAGGCGGCGACCTCGCCGGTGCCGAGGACGGTGCCGGTGACCTGCTCGGCGACGGGTTCGGCGGCGGCCTCTTCGACGGCCTCGCCGATGGCGCGGTCGGCCAGCTGCTGGTTCATGCGGTCGGCCAGGACGCGGAATTCGAGGGCGTCGAAGAGTTCGGCGACGGCGGCGCGGTCCCAGCCCAGCCATTCGAGGGCGGGTGGGGCGGCGTCGAGTTCGACGTCGTCGAGGAGGCGGTTGACCTGGTGGTTGCGGATGACGTCGGAGAGGTGGGCGCGCAGGTTCTCGCCGGCCTTGCCCTTGATGGCGTCGACGTCGGCGATGATGGCGTCGAGGGAGCCGTAGGTGGTGATCCACTTGGCGGCGGTCTTGGGGCCGACGCCGGGGACGCCGGGGAGGTTGTCGCTCTTCTCGCCGACGAGGGCGGCGAGGTCGCGGTAGCGGGGCGGGGTGACGCCGTACTTCTCCTCGACGGCCGCGGGGGTCATGCGGGCGAGGTCGGAGACGCCCTTCTTGGGGTAGAGGACGGTGACGTGCTCGTCGACGAGCTGGAGGGCGTCGCGGTCGCCGGAGCAGATGAGGGTCTGGTATCCGGCGGCGGTGGACTGGGCGGCGAGGGTGGCGATGATGTCGTCGGCCTCGAAGCCCTCTTTGCGGATGCCGGTGATGCCCATGGCCGTCAGGACGTCGCCGATGAGTTCGACCTGGCCCTTGAAGCTGGGGGGTGTGGCGGAGCGGCCG
Organism: Actinorhabdospora filicis; assembly: GCF_030269765.1. GTDB lineage: Bacteria > Actinomycetota > Actinomycetes > Mycobacteriales > Micromonosporaceae > Actinorhabdospora > Actinorhabdospora filicis. The sequence goes on from NZ_BSTX01000002.1 coordinate 1,226,901, forward strand.
TCCTTGTACTCGGCGTACATCTCGGTGCGGAAGGACACCCGGGACACGTCGAAGGCCACCGCGACGTGGGTGGGCTTCTCGTCGCGCAGGAGGTTCACCAGCATGGACGTGAAGCCGTAGACGGCGTTGGTGGTCTGGCCGGTGGTGGTGCTGAAGTTCTCCTCGGGGAGGGCGTGGAAGGCGCGGTAGGCCAGGGAGTGCCCGTCGAGGAGGAGAAGCCGAGGCTGGGTGTCCGTCACAGGAGCAGCCTAGTGGGCGGGTGTGACATACCGGCCGGACACCACCCGGGGTGGCTCTTTACGGATCGGGCGGGGCCGGGTAATCTGTTTTTCCTATCGACCTAGTAGGAATTCTCGCGTTTCGAGGGGGTGGACATGCGCAAGCTCGCGATCCTGGCGCTCATCGGCGCCGCCGCGCAGCTCGTCGACGGCGGGCTGGGCATGGGTTACGGCGTGCTCAGTTCCACCCTGCTGGTGTTCGCCGGCCTGTCCCCCGCCGCCGCCTCGGCGTCGGTGCACCTGGCCGAGATCGGCACCACCCTCGCCTCGGGCGTATCGCACTGGCGGTTCAAGAACGTCGACTGGCGCGTGGCGGTCCGCATCGGGCTGCCCGGCGCGGTCGGCGCCTTCGCGGGCGCCACCCTTCTGTCGCACCTTCCGGGCGACGCGGCCAAGCCGTGGATGTCGGTGATCCTCCTGGTGCTGGGAGCGGCGATCCTCTTCCGCTTCTCCCGGCCCAGGACGCGGCCGATGTCCCCGCATCCCCTGCGCTCGCGCTTCCTGGTGCCGCTGGGCCTGTTCGCCGGGACGGTGGACGCCACCGGTGGCGGCGGCTGGGGCCCGGTGGCCACGCCCGCGCTGCTGGCCACCGACCGGCTCGCGCCGGCCAAGGCGGTGGGCACGGTCAACACCGCCGAGTTCGCCGTGGCGGTCGCCGCCAGCCTGGGCTTCCTGCTGAACCTGGAGGGCGGCATCGAGTGGACGGCGGTGGCGGCGCTGCTCATCGGCGGCGCGGCGGCCGCGCCGGTGGCGGCCTACCTGGTGCGCGTCCTGCCGTCCCACTACCTCGGTCTCGCCGTCGGCGGCCTCATCGTGGTCACCAACGCACGTGTCGTCCTCATCGCCCTGGACGCCCCCGACGCTCTGCGCTACGCCGTCTACGGGCTCGTCGTGGCCGGCTGGGCGGGGCTCACCGTCCGCGCGGTCCGCGCCCGCCGCCGCGGTGCGGCGCCGGTGCCCGAGACCGTCTGAAAGCTCGGGTCCCGGCCCGCGGCGCCTGTCTCCCGGCGCGGTCCGGGACCCGCTCGCACTTCGCGGGGCCGCGCCGGGGCGGGCGCGGCCCCGTGAGGCGTCAGCCCTGCTCGGCCTGGAGCATCCAGTACTGCTTCTCCAGCTCGCCGGTGATGCCGATGAGCACGTCCTGGGTGACCGGGTCGGCCTCGGCGGTCTCGTCCACGCGGGCGCGCATGCGCTCGATGACGCCGGCGTAGGCGTCCACGAAGTAGGCGATGACGTCGCTGTCGGTGAGCTGGCCGTCCTTGATCGCCGGGAGGCCGGTGTCCGAGGCGACGGTGCCCGCGCGGCCGTCGGGCGACAGGCCGATGGTCACCGCGCGCTCGGCGACGGTGTCGGCCGCCAGGCGGGCGGCGTCCACGATCTCGTCGAGCTGCAGGTGCAGCGAGCGGAAGTTGCGTCCGTACACGTTCCAGTGGGCCTGCTTGCCGACGAGGGACAGGTCGACCAGGTCGGCGAGCGCCCCCTGGAGGGCCGCGCCGGTGACCTTGCGGGCGCCTTTGGAGAGCGGAGACTTGATGATCGCCATGGGAACTGTCCTCTCGGGGCTTCTCGATGTGTCCTCATTGATCAACGCCGCGGGCGCGGGTTTCGTGCCGTGCCGGGGGCGAGACGTCCGCCACCGCGACACCCGTCACAGCGGGCCGGGCCCCTGACGGATGTCATGCCGGGCCCATGACGCACGGCATCCGTCCCGGGCGCCCGCGGGCCGCATCGTGGAGACATGACCAGCAACGCCACCGCCCCCGACGGAGCCGCCGTCCGCCTGACGGGACTCCGCAAGTCCTTCGGCGACGTGCACGCCGTCGCCGGCGTCGATCTGCACATCACCCCCGGCGAGGTGGTGGCCCTCCTGGGCCCCAACGGCGCCGGCAAGTCCACCACCGTCGACATGCTGCTGGGCCTGACCCGGCCCGACGCCGGCGACGTCAAGGTCTTCGGGCGCACGCCCCGGCAGGCGATCGCCGACGGCCACGTCGGCGCGATGCTCCAGGACGCCGCGCTGCTGGAGGACACCACCGTCGGCGAGTCGGTCGCGCTGATCGCCGCGCTGCACCGCAAGCCCATGCCGGTCGCCGACGCGCTGACCGCGGCGGGCATCGCCGATCTGGCCGACCGGCGCTGCTCGCGCCTGTCGGGCGGGCAGAAGCAGCGGGCGCGGTTCGCGATGGCGCTGGTGTGCGATCCGGACCTGCTGGTGCTGGACGAGCCCACGGTCGCCATGGACGTGGAGACCCGCCGCGAGTTCTGGCGCGGGATGCAGCGCACCGGGCGCACCGTCCTGTTCGCCACGCACTACCTCGACGAGGCCGAGCAGTTCGCCGACCGGGTGGTCCTGATGCGTGAGGGCCGGGTGATCGCCGACGGTTCGGTCGCCGACATCCGCTCCCACGTCACCGGCCGCCGCCTGACGGCGGTGGTGGACGGCGCCGACGCCGCGGTCCTGAGCGCGCTGCCGGGCGTCACGGAGGTCGCGGTGCGCGGTTCGCACGTGACCCTGGCCTGCGCCGACAGCGACGCGGCCCTGCGCGCGCTGCTGGCCGCCGAGCCCTCGGCCCGCGACATCGAGATCAACGCCATGAGCCTTGAGGACGCCTTCCTGGCCCTCACCACCGAAGGAGCCGCGCGATGAATCCGCGCTATCTGGCCCTGGAATGCCGCCGCATCATCCGCTCGGGCCGCTTCATGATCTTCAGCCTGGTGATGCCGGCGGTGCTGTTCGTGCTGCTGTCGGGCCTCTACGGCGGCAAGGACGCCCGTTACGAGGACGGCGCGTCGGTGACGGCGGCGCTGATGGTGAGCATGTCGGCCTTCGGGGCGATGTCGGCGGCGCTGTCGACCGGCGCGCGGGTGGCCGTCGAGCGCGGCGGCGGCTGGCAGCGGCAGCTGCGGCTGACGCCGATGAGCGCCTCGACGTACCTGTACACCAAGGTGATCGTCGCCATGCTGGTGTCGATCCCGTCGATCCTGCTGGTGAGCCTGGTCGGGGCGGTCTTCCAGGGCGTGAGCCTGAGCGCCGGGGGCTGGGTGGTGGCCACCGCCGGGCTTTGGCTGGGCGCGCTGCCCTTCGCCGCGCTGGGCCTGCTCATCGGCCTGACGATCCCCGCCGACAGCCTCCCGGCGATCATGGGCGTCTCCTCGATGCTCCTGGCGCTCCTGGGCGGCATGTGGATCCCGGCGCAGGTGGCCCCCGGCTGGCTCTCGGCGATCATGAAGGCCACCCCCAGCTACTGGTTCACGCAACTGGGCCAGTCGGCGCTCTACGACAACAAGCACCTGGTCACCGCGATCATGGTGCTGGCCGCCTGGACCGTGGTCGCCGGGCTCATCAGCGCCCGTCGCTTCGCCGGCTCGGCCGCCAGGGCATAGGTTGACCTCATGACCGAGACGACGCCCACCGGGACCGACGGGTCCTGGTGGGCTCGCCGCGGCCGCCGGTTCCGCCTGGCCGGGATGCTCATCGCGCTGTTCTTCACCATCTACCTGATCGACCTGGCGCAGACGGCGGTGCGGAACAACCCGCTGGGCGTGCCCGCGTGGCTCATCGTCGGCCTGTACCTGGTCTACGCCGTCAGTTTCGTCTCGCTGCCCGCGATGGCCGCCTACAGCCGCGCCCCCGCCTACCGGATCACGATGTTCACCGGCGTGTTCGTGCTGGCCACCGTCCTGCTGGTGCTGGGCGGCATGGACACCGTCTACCTGTTCATCTACCCGATCAACTCGCTGGCCTTCGCCGCGCCACTGCGCATCGCCCTGATCGTCGACGTCATCGTCGTCGCGCTCCTCATGGCCGCCGCGTTCGTCCTGGAGACCTCCGGGGACGCCTTCGCGCAGCTGCTCATCTTCGGGTCGATGGCCACCATCACGATCCTCATGGGCCGCCTCGTGCAGGCCAACCGCGAGCTGCGCGCCGCCCAGGAGGGCATCGCCGAGCTGTCGGCCCGCGACGAACGCGCGCGCATCGCCCGCGACCTCCACGACATCCTCGGGCACACCCTCACCACCATCACCCTCAAGTCGAGCCTGGCCCGCCGCCTCCTCGAAGCCGACCGGCCCGCCGAGGCCGGGGTGGAGATCACCGACGTCGAGCACCTCGCCCGCGACACCCTCGGCGAGGTCCGCGCCACCGTCTCCGGCTACCGCGAGGCCAGCCTCGCCGCCGAGCTCGCCTCGGCCCGCGCGGCCCTGCGCGCCGCCGGGATCACCCCCGAGCTGCCGCTGGCCGTCGACGGCGTCCCCGAGCCCCAGCGCACCGTCTTCGCCTACGCGGTGCGCGAGGGCGTCACCAACGTCATCCGCCACTCCCACGCCGGCCGCTGCGCCGTCACCGTCTCCCACGGCCGCCTCGACGTCCGCGACAACGGACGCGGCCGCCCGGCGCCGCAGGGCAACGGCCTCACCGGCCTCCGCGAGCGCGTGGAGGCCATCGGGGGCGTCCTGGAGGCCGGACCGGCGCCCGGCGGCGGATACACGCTCACGGTCAGGACCACCGGATGATCACCGTCCTCGTCGCCGACGACCAGGCGCTCGTGCGCGGCGCGCTGTCGACCATGCTCGGCCTGGAATCCGACATCGAGGTCGTCGCCCAGGTCGGCGACGGCGAGGCGGCCGTGGAGGCCGCCGTGCGCCTCTCCCCCGACGTCGCGCTGCTGGACGTCCAGATGCCCCGCCTCGACGGGCTGGGCGCCGCCGCGCGCATCCACGCCGAGCGGCCCTCCTGCCGCGTCATCATCTGCACCACCTTCGGGCGCCCCGGGTACCTGGCGCGCGCGATGGCCTCCGGCGCACACGGGTTCATCGTCAAGGACTCCCCGCCCGAGCAGCTCGCCGACGCCGTCCGCCGCGTCGCCTCGGGCCTGCGGGTGGTCGACCCCGTCCTGGCCGCCGAGTCGCTGTCCTTCGGCGCCAGCCCCCTCACCGACCGCGAGCGCGAGGTCCTCAAGGCCGCCGCGGAGGGCGGCACGATCCGCGACGTGGCGAAGTCGCTGCGCCTGACCGACGGGACGGTCCGCAACCACCTGTCCTCGGCGATCGGGAAGACCGGCGCGCGCACCCGCGCCGAGGCCGCCCGGCTCGCCGAGGAGCGCGGCTGGCTCTAGCGGCCCACCGCCGCCCGCACGTCACCGGCGAGCGCCTCGGCGGCGGCCACCGCGCCCGCGATGTCGCCGAGCCCGGCCAGGACGGCCCCGGCGCGCTCGCCGAAGCCGGGGACGAGGCCGAGCGCGTCGGCGGAGGCGACCATGCCCTTCTCGTTGACCAGCCACTTCCCGGCGTGGCCGTGGAGGGCGTGGCAGAGGACCCCGATGGCGCGGAACAGGCATCCGGCGGCGTAGACGGGGTCGTCGCCCTTGACGCCGTAGGCGGCGTTGGCGGTCATGAACCCGGCCTCCCAGAGGCCGTCCAGCAGCGCCTCCCGCAGGGGCGCGGGGTAGCCGGCGGTGGCGGTCTTGAGGGCGGTGAGCTCGCCGGTGGGGTCGGACAGGACGCGGCAGAAGGCGACCTCTCCGGCGTAGGCGTGGGAGTAGAAGCCGAGGGGGTGCCCGGCCTGGGCGCCCACCTCGTAGCGGCCGGCGCGGCAGTCGTCCCAGACGGTGTGGACGCGGTCGAGGTCGCGGTAGATCCAGTCCACCCGCCACTCCCCCTCGGTGAGCCAGCCGCCGCCGTTGACCCACGGTCCCCAGCCGCCGGGTTCGGTGATGTCGGCCCGCCCGGCGAGCTCGCGGAGGGCGGTGACGTCGAGGTCGCCGCGGTAGTAGAGCCCGAGGTCGATGTCGGAGTCGGGGCGGTGCGTGCCGCGCGCGCGGCTGCCGCCGAGGGCGACGGCGACCACGCCGGGCACCTGGGTCAGGCGGGCGGCGACGGCGGTGAGCTGATCAAGATCCACACCGCTGATTCAACTAGACCGTAACGGCGGGACGGTGGCCAGCCCGTGCCGTTCGCGGGCGCTGCCGGTGACCTCGGCCAGGAACCGGGAGGCGTGCCCGGACGCCCCGGCGGCCAGCCAGGACGGCTCGACCTCCTGGATGACCACGCGGACACCGCTTCCGGCCAGCAGCAGCGGCAGGGTGTGGACCATCGTCGAGGGGAAGCTGATGATCGTCGCGGCGACCGGGCCGGTGCGGGCGTGCAGTTCGAGGGGCAGCTCGGGCCGGACGACGGTGACGCCCGTCCGCTCGGCGAGCGCGGCGAGCTTGGCGGGGCTCTCGCGGCGGTGGGCGAGGTAGCGGTCGACGCGGTGGGTTCCGGCCAGACGCGCGACGGCGGTGAGGTAGGCGTCCTGGTCGACGACGCCGGTCTCGACGAGGGACGTGCCGAGCAGGTCGACGGTGTCGGTGACCTCGGGCGGCCCGAATCCGGCGCGGGCCCAGGCGTAGGTGTTGGCGGTGAGGGTGACGTTGGGGGGCGCGGGCACCGGGAGCGAGGTGAACAGCTCGACGGGACGCCCGGTGAGCCAGCGGGTGGCGCGGGCGGCTCGCGCGGGGGCGCGGGCGGTGCTGTGCCAGCGGGTGAGGGGCCGTCCCTCGCGCAGGCGCGCGGCGAACTCCATGGTGGCGGTGCCGTCGTCGATGATGACGACGCGTTCGGGGCGGGCCAGTGGGAGGAGGGCCTGGGTGAGCTGGGAGAAGGGGTCGCCGATGACGAGGGTCCGGGCGCGGGCGACGCGCCCGGCCAGGACCGCCGCGCACCGGGCCAGTTCGCGCGCGCCGTCTCGGGGGGAGAACGTCGACACGACCGGCCCGGTGCGCTCGGCGAGTCCGGACATGGTCCGCAGTTGCTCGCGCGCGGCTTCGGCGCGGGGCAGGATCACCGCCGCGGCGATCTCGCGTCCGTCCTCATCGTGTGCCCATTCGAGCAGGTTGAGGATCTGCGCGGGACTCTCCAGCAGCGCGAGCGTGCGGGTCATGCGGGCTGGTGCTCCTCGGTGAGCCGGCCGGGGACGCGGCGGAGCTTCTTCATGGCGGCCTTCTCGCCCTCGTAGACCTGCTTGACGCCGTCGCCGAGGGCGGCCTCGACGGTGCGGATGTCGCGCACGAGGCGCTGCAGGCCCTGCGGCTCGACGGAGGCGGCCTGGTCGGAGCCCCACATCGCGCGGTCGAGGGTGATGTGGCGCTCGATGAACACCGCGCCGAGCGCGACGGCCGCGACGGTGGTCTGGAGGCCGGTCTCGTGGCCGGAGTAGCCGATCGGGACGTTCGGGTACTCGCGCTCCAGGGTGCCCAGCATGCGCAGGTTCAGCTCGCCGGTGGGCGCCGGGTAGGTGCTGGTGGTGTGGCAGAGCAGGACGCGGTCGCTGCCCAGGACCTCCACGGCGTGCCGGATCTGGCGGGGCGTGGACATGCCGGTGGAGGCGATGATGGTGCGGCCGGTCTCGCGCAGGCGGACCAGCAGCTCGTCATCGGTGAGGCAGGCCGAGGCGACCTTGTGCGCGGGCAGGTCGAACTGCTCCAGGAAGTCGACGCTGGGGACGTCCCACGGCGAGGCGAACCAGTCGATGCCGCGCTTGCGGCAGTGCTGGTCGATGGCGCGGTAGTCGTCGACGTCGAACTCGACCTTGTGCCGGTAGTCGAGGTAGGTCATGCGGCCCCACGGGGTGTCGCGTTCGATGTCCCACTGATCGCGGGGAACGCAGATCTCGGGGGTGCGCTTCTGGAACTTGACGGCGTCGCACCCGGCGGCCGCGGCCGCGTCGATGAGGGCGAACGCGTTCTCCAGATCGCCGTTGTGGTTGATGCCGATCTCGCCGGTGACGTAGACGGGACGGCCGGGGCCGACCTCGCGCTCACCGAGCTGACGCATTCGGGGGGTGTTCATGTCGCCTTCGCGTTCCCTTCGAGTTGCGAACCGAGCAGCCACGCCGCGATCTCGCGGACGGCGCCGTATCCACCGCGCGCGACGGTGACCGCGCGCGCGGACGCCCTGACGACCTCGTGGGCGTCGGCGACCGCAACGGGCCAGCCGACCAGATCGAAACAGGGCAGATCATTGACGTCGTTGCCGACGTAGAGGACCCGTTCGGGGGCGACGCCTTCGTCGTCGCACCACCGCTTCAGGGCGATGTCCTTGCGGTCCACGCCGTGCACGACCGGCACCCGCAGCTTGCGGGCGCGGGCGGCGACGACGGGATTGGTCTCGCTGGACAGGATGAAGACGGGAAGACCGGCCGCGCGCAGCCGCGCCACGCCCATGCCGTCGCCGCGGTGCACGGCGACGAGCTCGCGGCCGTCGGCGTCGATGAGGACCCGGTCGTCGGTCTGGGTGCCGTCGAAGTCGAGCACCACGGCGTCCACATCGGACAGCGCCGGGACCCGCCCGGTGTCCAGCAGCGGCGCCAGGGCGCGCGCCCGCGCCAGGTCGGCGGGGTCGTCGACCTCCAGGGTCCGGGCGGGATCGGCGCGGACCATGGCCACCCGCCCGAAGAAGCGGTGGCCGTGCTCGCGCAGGCCCGCCGCGCGCATCGCGTAGGCCGCGCCGGTCTCCAGGAGCTCCTCGGGACGCGCCTGCCGCATCGCCCGGTGCGAGGCGTCGTGGTTGACGCCCTCGGCGCCCGCCAGACCCTCGCGCCACAGGAACCCGTGGAAGGGCGCGGCGGTGAAGGCGCTGTCGGCGCCCTCCTGCACGGCCGCGACCACACCGTCCACATCGGAGGACGACAGGAACGGGCTGGTGCACTGCACCAGGACCACCACGGCGACCTCGGCGCCGCCGGGCAGCGCGTCCAGGGCGTGCAGGACGGCCGCCTCGCTGGAGGAGGTGTCCCCCGCGATGGCCGCCGGGCGCTCCACCACCTCCGCGCCCGCGGCGCGGGCCGCGGCGGCGATGCCGGCGTCGTCGGTCGACACCGCCACGCGTGTCACTCGCGACGCCGCCAGGCTCGCCGCGACCGCGCGCGCCACCAGCGGCACACCGGCCACCGGGGCGAGATTCTTACCGGGAACCCCCTTGGAGCCACCACGGGCGGGGATCACCACCAGAACGCTCAACTGATCACTCTCTTGTGGATCGCCGATATCGGACTACAGCTGGCCCCAGCGGCGGATCACCGGCGCCAGCCGGTTGGCCGCCACCCGGTACGCCGAGCGCATCGACCGGCGCGCGAAGCGCCTGACGGCCGAGCGGCCCGACCCCTCCGGGGACCGCGGGCGCGGGCCGCCGTCCTCCTCCAGGCCCTGCCTGCGCAGCAGCCCGGAGAGGTACCCGCCCGCGCGGGACATGGAGTAATAGGGACGCAGCTCCGGCAGGCCGTTCGCGTCGCGCTCGGCGACCAGCTCGTCCAGCCGCTCGCGCAGCGCCACGAACGGGTCGGCGTCATTGGGCAGGACCCCGTTGGCGCGCAGCCACGCGGGATCGGCCACCGGCGCGGCGCCCGCGTCCAGCTCGTCCCACGACGCCAGGCAGCCCGAGGACACGAAGTAGTGGTTGCCGAGGGCCTCGCGCACACCCAGGTCGGTGAGGATCGCCGTCGGGATGCCCCGCTGCATCGACTCCAGGGCCGCGGTGGAGCTGACCGTCACCGACAGGTCGGTGCCGTCCAGGACCTCGCCCATGTTGCCGTAGACCAGCCGCAGGTTCGCCGGGACGCCCTCCACTTTGGACAGCAGGAGCTGGTACGGGAAGTCCTCCAGGTGCGTGGTGTGCTCGCCCGGCAGGCTGCGCAGCTTCACCAGCACGTCGCGCTCGGGATGCAGCCGCGCGTGCCGGGCGGCCCGCTCCAGGATGTGCAGCCGCTCCCCCTTCGACTGCGGCGACGACGGCTGCGCCGCGAAGCACACCGTGTACCGGCGCTCGCCGCGCGCCACCGCGTCCGCGTCGTAGGTCCGCCCGTGCAGGAACGGCAGGCCGGTCTCCACAATGGACGACGAGGGGACGCCCACGCCGTCGTAGACCGTGCGGAAGCGGTCGGCGTCGAAGGCGGAGTTGGCCAGCACGACGTCGGCCCCGGCCCGCAGCAGCAGGCCGTCGGTCATCTTCTCGTAGACCACGCCGACGTAGCCGGTGACCAGGATCGGGCGGCGCTCGCGCCCGGCCCAGCGGCGGGCGAAACCGTGCATGGCGCTCTGCGCCACGCCACCGGTGGTGGCCAGGATCAGCACGTCGGTCTCGGCGAGCTCCGCGTCGGCGAGGTAGTCGACCAGCGGGGCCTCGGTCATGCCGTCGGGCCGCACGCCCACTTCTTCGAGCTGCCGCGCCGTCGGGGTCGATCTGGCGTGCAGGAATCTCGCCGTGAGGCGGCAGCCCGGGTCCAGGCGGCGCGCGAGGAGGGCGCCCCATTTCCATCGGGTGTCGGAGTCGGCGAGAACATCCACGCACAACGGCCTGGCCGAAGCGGAGTGCGATGTCCCGGATCCCGCTGTCGTTCGTCCGGTCGGCACCGAACGGACACTAGGGCCGCTTCGGGTGGGTTCGCCGAAGACGGCGGCAACGTCAGGTGAACAGCGTGCGTACGGTCATTCCCGCACGCGTGGGCGTAGCTGCGGCGTCGCGGCGCGGGGTGATCGCGAGGTGAGCGCTCCGTCCACTGTGCGGGACGCCCGGCACGCGTCGCTTGTGGACGGTGGCGGGCCCGGCGGCGGCGGGCGGCGACGGCGGGCGCGGAAACAAAAAAGCGCCCGGCGAACCGGACGCTTTCATTCAGTCGATCATTCGCACTGGGACAATGGTGCCGAAGGCGGGACTTGAACCCGCACGCCCTTTCGAGCAGCGCATTTTGAGTGCGCCATGTCTGCCATTCCATCACTTCGGCGCGCATTCGGTCCGCGGACCGTTTCGCGATTGGCGATTCAGCGGGCCCGGCGCAATTCACCGGTGCCGCCGGACCGCCTGGAAGAGGGTCGCGCACCGGGTGGTGGCCGCGCCCGTGAGCGCCCGCCTCATCCTACAGACCGCCTCCTCGTGCCCGCATCCACCTATCCGCCCGGACGCCCCGTCCCACACGGCGGTCGGGCCTCTTCGGCCACCCCCGCGGACCGGATACGCTACTACCTCCCGCACGTGACCGGCGTGAACGCCCGCGTGCGCCCGTATGGACCAGACGAGAGGTTAGGTCGCAGCCATGGCCGAAGCACCGCGCCGGCGCGTTCTCATCGCCGAGGATGAGGCGCTCATCCGGCTCGACCTGGCCGAGATGCTCACCGAAGAGGGCTACGACGTCGTCGCCGAGGCCGGCGACGGCGAGGCGGCGGTCAAGCTCGCCGAGGAACACCGCCCCGACCTGGTCATCTGCGATATCAAGATGCCGATCATGGACGGCCTGGCGGCCGCCGAGAAGATCGTCTCCGGCCGCATCGCGCCGGTGGTCATCCTGACCGCCTTCAGCCAGCGCGACCTGATCGCGCGCGCCAACAGCGCCGGCGCGATGGCCTATCTCGTCAAGCCCTTCCAGAAGAGCGATCTGGTGCCCGCCATCGAGGTCGCCATCGCCCGTTTCGCCGAGATGGTGGCACTGGAGAAAGAGGTCGGCGACCTCACCGAGCGCCTGGAGACGCGCAAGCTGATCGACCGCGCCAAGGGCCTGCTGATGACCAAGTACGGCATGGCCGAACCGGACGCGTTCCGGTGGGTGCAGCGCACCGCCATGGACCACCGTCTGTCCATGGGCGAAGTGGCCGCCCGGATCATCGCCGAAACCACCCCGGAGAACGAGCCGGGCAAGGCCGAGTCGGCCTGATCCCATTAACCGTTTGGCCGAGTTGATCTAGCCTCTCCGGTCTTTCATCACGCTTAGATGACCTTGGCGGACACAGATCCATAACATTTGACTCCTCACCAGCGTGAGCCCCTTCACATCCGCTCCGGTTGCCGATAACGTCCCTCGCCAACGGATCGATGTGCCGGTCCGTGCGGTCTGTGAGCAAGGGAGCTTCGGACAACGCAGCCGATAGCCCCTGCCCTGGACCCCTCGGAATCTCCAGGAGGGCAAGACTCGTGAGGCGAAACCTCGTTCGCGCGCTGACCGGTGTGGCGGTCGCGGCGGCCCTGATCGGCACGGCCGCCTGCGCGCCCAGTGACAAGTCGGGCGACAACGGCGACGGCAAATCCTGCACCTACAAGATCGCCATGATGGGCCCCATCACCGGTGACAACGCGGGTCTCGGCAAGCCGATCCTGCAGGCCGTGCAGCTCGCGGTCGAGAAGCACAACTCGGCGCACGCCGACAAGTGCGTGACCCTTGAGCAGGCCGACGACAAGGGCGACTCGTCCGTCGCGCCCGGTCTGGCCCAGGGCCTGGTGGCCAACGCCAGCGTGCTCGGCGTGGTCGGCCCGGCCTTCTCCGGCCCCACCTCCGCCACCGGCTCGATCTTCGAGGGCGGCAAGCTCCCGATCATCTCCGCCTCCGCGACCCGCCCCGACCTGTCCACCAAGGGCTGGACGACCTTCCACCGCTCCCTGGGCAACGACGCCTCCCAGGGCCCGGCGGTCGGCAAGTTCATCAAGGAGAGCCTGAAGGCCTCCAAGGTCTTCGTCATCGACGACACCTCCGACTACGGCACCGGCCTGTCCGAGGAGTCGAAGAAGGCCCTCGGTTCCGCGGTCGTCGGCTACGAGCAGATCCAGCCGAAGCAGACCGACTTCTCCGCCGTGGTCGCCAAGGTCAAGACCGCCGCGCCGGACGTCGTGTTCTTCGCCGGCTACTACGCCGAGGGCGGCCCGCTCGCCAAGCAGATCAAGGGCACGGGCATCAAGACCACCTTCGTCGGCCCCGACGGCATCAAGGACCAGGGCTTCATCACCGGTGCGGCCGACGCCGCCGAGGGCTCGATCGTGACCTGCCCCTGCATCCCCGCCGAGAAGGCCACCGGCACCTTCGCCGCCGATTACAAGGCGCGCTTCAAGGAGGACGCCGGAACGTACGCCGCCGAGGCCTTCGACGCCGCGAACGTCTTCCTGGACGGCATCACCTCCGGCGTGACCGACCGCGCCAAGATGCTCGACTTCGTCAACAAGTACGACAAGGACGGCGTCTCCAAGCACATCAAGTTCGACGCGCACGGTGAGATCGCCGCGGACCAGATCGTGATCTGGACCTACGACGTCAAGGGCGGACAGATCATCGCCCGGGAGCCCATCAAGTAGTCCCGACAACACCGTGGGCACGGCATGCACCAGCGGCCGTGCCCACGGTGCTCTCTACGGACTCCCGGTCCACAAAGGACGTGATTCGTGAACTACTTCTCCGACCGCTGGCACGACCTGTTGCCCAACCTCGGCGACCTGGTCGTCGCCGGGCTCACCCAGGGCGCCATCTACGCGCTCATCGCCCTCGGGTACACCCTGGTCTACGGCGTGCTCCAGCTGATCAACTTCGCCCACTCGGAAGTGTTCCTGGTCGGCACCTACGCCAGCATCATCGTGTGGGGATGGATCGGCTACGCCGCCGGTGACGGCAACCCCGTCCCCGCCCTCGGCACCGTCATCCTCCTGCTGGGCGCGGGCACCATCGCCGCGTCACTGGTGTCGGGCGGCACGGCCGTCCTGATCGAGCGCGTCGCCTACGCGCCGCTCAGACGCAAGAACGCGCCACGGCTGATCTTCCTCATCACCGCCATCGGCGCCTCCGTCGCGATCTCCGAGCTGGTCGGCGAGCTCACCAACCGTCGGCCGTGGGGCGTGCCGCTGCTGGTGGAACCCAAGACGCAGTTCGTGATCGACCCGGGCATGAGCATCAACCCGGCGCCGGTCACCAACCTGCAGATCGGGATCGTGCTGTCGGCGATCGTGATGTGGTTCCTGCTGGACACGTTCCTGAACCGGTCGAGGTTCGGCCTGGGCATCCGCGCGGTGGCGCAGAACGAGGACACCGCCGCGCTGATGGGCGTCAACAAGGACCGCGTCATCATGCTGACCTTCCTGCTCGGCGGTCTGGCCGCGGGCGTGGCGGCGACGCTCTACAACCTCAAGATCGGCACGATCAGCTTCAACATCGGGTTCCTGCTGGGCCTGAAGGCGTTCACCGCGGCCGTCCTGGGCGGCATCGGCAACCTGCGCGGCGCGCTCGTCGGCGGTCTGGTCCTGGGTCTCGTGGAGAACCTGGGCGCGGGCTTCTTCGGGAACAAGTGGATCGACGTGGTGGCCTTCGTCATCCTCGTCATCGTCCTCATGTTCCGGCCGACCGGCATCCTCGGTGACTCGCTGGGGAGGGCAAGGGCATGACGACGCTCAAAGAGCGCTATTACGCCGTCGCCGACGGGGTCCGCAAGGCGGAGGCCGGGCGGCAGAAGTGGGCGCAGGGCCTGCGCGGGCGGTGGCAGAGCATCCCCAAGCCCGTCCGGCTCCTGGCCGGCCTGGCCGGTGTGGTGCTGCTGTTCGCGCTGCCGAACATCGCCATCCCCGGCATCCCGTTCCGCACCGACGAGATCCCCAACGGGATCGGCTTCTCCTTCGTGCTGTCCACCATCGCCATCTACGTCCTGGTCGCCGTCGGCCTCAACGTGGTGGTCGGCATGGCGGGCCTGCTCGACCTCGGCTACATCGGCTTCTACGCCGTGGGGGCCTACACGGTGGCGATCTTCGGCTCGCCGGACTCCATCGTGGCCACCAAGTACCCGTGGCTGATCTGCGTGCCGATCGCCATCGCGCTGACGATGGTCTCGGGCGTGATCCTGGGGACGCCGACGCTGCGCCTGCGCGGCGACTACCTCGCCATCGTCACCCTCGGGTTCGGCGAGATCATCCGGCTGGTCGCGGTGAACCTGCGGGTCACCAACGGCCAGCGCGGCATTCCCAGCGTTCCCGCTCCGGACGAGGCCCACGTCGACTGGAACGTCTTCGGCTGGTTCCGCATCAAGTTCGACTTCGACCTGGACATCTTCACCCCGATGGACGCGCGGCCCTACTACTGGCTGGCGCTGGTTCTGATCATCGTGGTGATCCTGGCGGTGCGCTCGATGGAGCGCAGCCGGGTGGGCCGGTCGTGGCTGGCGATCCGCGAGGACGAGGACGCCGCCTCGATCATGGGCGTGGAGTCCTTCAAGTTCAAGCTGTGGGCCTTCGCCATCGGCGCGGCGATCGGCGGCCTGTCGGGCGCGCTGTTCGCCACCCGGAACGTCTTCGTCAACTCCGGCAACTTCAACCTGCTGCTGTCGGTGATGTTCGTGGCCGCCATCGTGCTGGGCGGCCAGGGCAACATCCTCGGCGTCGTGCTCGGCACGGTCATCGTGTTCTACCTGCCCGAGCGGTTCCGGTTCCTGTCCACCAAGCGGGAACTGGTCTTCGGCCTGGCGCTGATCGTGATCATGGTGCTGCGCCCGCAGGGCCTGTGGCCGAGCAGGCGGAGGGCCAGAGAGCTGCAGGACCGCAAGCTGGAAGCGAAGGAGGCGGCCGCCGGTGCCTGACGACGAGACCACTCCCACTTCTGAAGACACACCCACTTCTGAAGAGACGCCCACCGCCAAGGAGACCGCCGCCGCCGAGGAGATCGCGGCCGAGGAGCGGGGCGGGGACTCCCCCGCCGAGTTCCTGGCCGAGACCGCGCCGGAGACGGTGGCCCCGCCCGGGGCGCCGCTGCTGTCGGTGCGGGACGTGACCCTGCGCTTCGGCGGCGTGGTCGCCCTCGACGGGGTCGACTTCGAGGTCCGCACCGGCGAGATCCTGGCCCTCATCGGCCCCAACGGCGCCGGGAAGACCACCTGCTTCAACGTGATGACCGGGGTCTACAAGCCGACCTCGGGCCGGGTGGAGTTCGACGGCGAGCGCCTGTCGGGCCGCAAGCCGCACATCATCACCAGGATGGGCATCGCGCGGACCTTCCAGAACATCCGCCTGTTCCCGGAGATGACCGCCGAGGAGAACATCATGGTGGGCGCCGACGCCCACCACAAGACCAGCGTCATCGGCGCGCTGCTGCACCTGCCCCGCCACGGCCGGGAGGAGCGCGACGGCCGCCGTACGGCCGCCGAGCTCCTGGAGTTCGTCGGTCTGGAGGGGCGCGGCGGCGAGCTGGCCCGCAATCTCCCCTACGGCGATC
Organism: Actinorhabdospora filicis; assembly: GCF_030269765.1. Classification (GTDB taxonomy): domain Bacteria; phylum Actinomycetota; class Actinomycetes; order Mycobacteriales; family Micromonosporaceae; genus Actinorhabdospora; species Actinorhabdospora filicis. Next base: position 1,243,155 of record NZ_BSTX01000002.1, read on the forward strand.
AGCGCCGGCTGGAGATCGCGCGGGCGCTGGCCACGCGGCCGAAGCTGCTGTGCCTGGACGAGCCGGCCGCCGGTTTCAACCCGGCGGAGAAGGAGCGGCTGCAGCAGCTGATCCGCGACATCCGCGACCTGGGGCACACCGTCCTGCTCATCGAGCACGACATGCGCCTGGTCATGGGCGTGGCCGACCGGATCGTGGTGCTGGAGTTCGGGCAGAAGATCGCCGAGGGCCCGCCCGCCGAGATCCGCGAGGACCCGCGCGTCATCGCCGCCTACCTGGGGGTTCCCGAAGATGCTGCTTGAGATCGAGAACCTGGACGTTCATTACGGGCGCATCCAGGCCCTGCACGGCATCAGCCTCAGTGTCGGCGAGGGCGAGATCGTGGCCCTCATCGGCGCCAACGGCGCCGGGAAGTCCACCACGATGCGGGCCATCTCGGGGCTGCGGCGGCCGAGCACCGGGCGGATCACCTTCGGCGGTGAGGACATCACGAAGATGCGTCCCGACCGCCGGGTGGTGGCCGGGATCTGCCAGGCGCCGGAGGGCCGGGGCATCTTCTCGGGCATGACCGTGCAGGAGAACCTGTTCATGGGCGCCTACACGCGCAAGCGCGGCGCCCAGCTGAACGCCGACCTGGACCACGTCTACATGCTGTTCCCGCGCCTGAAGGAGCGGCGCAGGCAGCCCGGTGGGACGCTGTCCGGCGGTGAGCAGCAGATGCTGGCGATCGGCCGGGCGCTGATGTCGCGCCCGAAGCTGCTGCTCCTCGACGAGCCGTCGATGGGGCTGGCGCCGATGCTGATCGCGCAGATCTTCCAGATCATCCTGGAGATCCGCGATCAGGGCACCACGATCCTGCTCGTGGAACAGAACGCCCAGCAGGCGCTGTCGCGCGCCGACCGCGCGTACGTCATGGAGACCGGCTCGATCACCCGCGAGGGCACCGGCGCCGATCTCCTGGTGGACCCGGCCGTGCGCGACGCCTACCTCGGCGTCGCTTGACCGTCATCCTCCTCCTCGACGCCCCGGGTGTTCGCACCCGGGGCGTCCTTCATTCCCAGGCCTTGGGGTCCTCGGCGAGGTGGCGGACCTTGTCGGGCAGGCGGCCCTCGGCGACGTCGGCGACGCTGACCGCCTCCAGGATCTCGCGTTCGCTGGCGCGCAGCGCGATCCACACGTCCTGGAGGGCCGCGGCGGGACCGGGGTAGCCGAGGTGCTCGGGCCGGTGGCCGCGCACGCCGAGCAGCGGGCCGTCGATGACGCGGATGACCTCGGCGAGGCTGATCTCGGCGGCGGGACGCGCGAGCTGGTGCCCGCCGTCGGGCCCGCGGCGGCTGGTGACGACGCCGCCCCGGCGCAGCTGGAGCAGGATGCTCTCCAGGAACTTGGCGGGGATCTCCTGGGCGGCGGCGATCCGCTCGGCGCTGATCGGGTCGGGTCCGGAGACGGCGAGCTGGACGGTGGCGCGAAGCGCGTAGTCGACGCGCGCGGACAGGCGCATTACGGCACCCCGGGGGGAATGGCGGGCATGGCCCGCAGGAGACCTTCTTGCACCGCGCTGGCGATGTGACCGCCGTCGGCGGCGAAGAACTGGCCGGTGGCCAGGCCGCGTCCGCCGCTGGCGGAGGGGCTGACCGCGTCGTAGAGGAACCACTCGTCGGCGCGGAACGGGCGGTGGAACCACATCGCGTGGTCCAGGCTCGTGCCGAGGTAGCCGCCGGGTCCCCACACCTCGCCGTGCTGGTTGAGCACGGTGTCCAGCAGCGTCAGGTCGCTGGCGTAGGTGAGGACGCAGGTGTGGATCAGCGGGTCGTCGGGCAGTTTCCCGTCGACCTTCATCCACACCCGCTGCTCGTTGCTGGAGGGCCGGTCACCGGAGCGGGCGAAGCCCGACTGGCCGATGTAGCGGACGTCGATGGGGCGCGGGGTGCGCGCCCAGATGCCGAGCCGGTCGGGGGTGTCGGCCAGGCGCTCGGCGAGGGTGGGCACCTCGCCGGGCGGCGGCACGTCCGGCATGGCGTCGGCGTGTTCGAGGCCGGTCTCGCCGATGTGGAAGGAGGCCGACATGAAGAAGATCGTCTTGCCCTGCTGGAGGGCCACCACGCGGCGGACGGAGAAGGACCGCCCGTCGCGGATGCGCTCGACCTCGTAGACGATCGGCAGCGTGGAGTCGCCGGGGCGCACGAAGTAGCCGTGCAGGGAGTGCACGTGCCGGTCGGAGCCGATGGTGCGCCCGGCGGCCACCAGGGCCTGCCCGGCGACCTGGCCGCCGAAGACGCGCTGGGGCGCGACCTGGGGTCCCACGCCCCGGTAGATGTCGCCGTCGATGTGCTCCAGGTCGAGCACCCGCAGGAGGTCGTCGACGGCGTCCTGCCCGACGAGGATGTTCATGCGCTTCCTCTCGGCGGCCTCCGCCCCGCCCGCGGCGCGGTGGCCGTGGGCGGGGCGGAGATCCGCGGCTTGGTCATTCCTTGTCCAGGGACCCGATGCGGTGCACCCGGATGGTGTTGGTCGAGCCGGGCGTCCCGGGCGGGCTGCCGGCGACGATGACGACCAGGTCGCCGGGCTGCGCCCGGCCCACGCTGATGAGGGCGTGGTCGACCTGCTCGAACATCTCGTCGGTGTGGTGCACGAACGGGACGAGGAACGACTCGGTGCCCCAGGACAGCGCGAGCTGGCTGCGCACCGACGGCTCGGGCGTGAAGGCCAGCAGCGGCAGGTCGCTGTGCAGGCGCGCCAGGCGGCGCACGGTGTCACCGGTCTGGCTGAACGCCACCAGGGCCTTGGCGTCGATGGCCTCGGCCACCCGGACCGCCGCGGCGGTGATGGCGCCGCCCTGGGTGCGGGGGTCGTGCCCGAGGTGCGGGGCGTCGATGTTGCCCGCCTCGGTGGTGGCGACGATGCGCGCCATGGTGCGCACCGTGACGATCGGGTACCGGCCCACCGACGTCTCACCGGAGAGCATCACCGCGTCGGCGCCGTCGAGGACGGCGTTGGCGACGTCGGAGGCCTCGGCGCGGGTCGGGCGCGAGTTCTCGATCATCGAGTCGAGCATCTGGGTGGCGACGATGACGGGCTTGGCGTTCTCCCGGCAGAGCTGGACCGCGTGCTTCTGCACGAGCGGGACCTGCTCCAGCGGGAGCTCCACGCCCAGGTCGCCGCGGGCGACCATGATGCCGTCGAAGGCGAGGACGATCGATTCGAGGCGGGTGACCGCCTCCGGCTTCTCGATCTTGGCCAGCACCGGGCGGCGGGCGCCCAGCTCGTCCATGATCGCGTGGACCGGTTTGATGTCCTCGGGGGAGCGGACGAAGGAGAGTGCGACGAGGTCGACGCCGAGGCCCAGCGCGAAACGCAGGTCCTCGGTGTCCTTATCCGAGAGCGCCGGAACGCTGACGGCGACGTTGGGCAGGGACAGTCCCTTGTTGTTCGAGACCGGCCCGCCCTCGACGACGAGACATCGGATGTCGGCGCCGTCCACGTCGAGGACTTCCAGGGAGAGCTTGCCGTCGTCGACGAGGAGCCGGTCACCGGCGTGTACCTCGGCGGGAAGCTTCTTGTAGGTGACCGACACCCGTTCCGCGGTTCCGGGAACGTCGTCGCTGGTGATGGTCACGTGGTCGCCCGTACTCCATTGAACGGGACCGTCGGTGAAGGTGCCTAGCCGGATCTTGGGTCCTTGCAGGTCGGCAAGGATGCCGATGGGCCGCCCCGTCGCTGCGGCGGCCTCGCGCACGAGCTGGTAGACCAGTTCGTGGTCGGCGTGCTTCCCGTGGCTGAAGTTGAGCCGGGCGATGTCCATCCCGGCTTCCACGAGGCCACGGATCCGGTCGGGTGTTGCTGTTGCCGGACCGATGGTGCATACGATCTTCGCGCGACGTGTCACGTGGATCAGGGTAGTCGTCCGCGTCGCCCCTCTGTGCCGGGGCGGTGCCGCCGCGATCGGGCCCTGATCTCGCCGGATAGCGCTTTCGGCGGCCTTCCGGGAGGTATGGGACCGGTCACCGCAAACGCCTACGCAGCGCTGCGGAAAGGTGTGTTCGCCCACCATTGGCGCCCTGGGCGCGCATCCGTACCGGGTGTACCCGTAGACTGGTACGTCGGCCGCCAGAGCGGCCGCATTCCATGAGGGGCTACACCGCGAAGCACGGTGCCGCCCAAGGCGCGTACCGAAGCATCCGTCACACGACCGCGACAGGCGGTCTCACTGGACCGGCGGGGACCTCGACGCGTGCCGAGATCCCGAAAGGTACATCTTGTCCCACACCGACATGCCCACGTTCTCCGAGCTGGGCCTGCCGCAGCGTGTAGTCGACGCCCTCGCCGAGCGCGGCGTCACGACACCGTTCCCCATCCAGGCCGCCAGCATCCCCGACGCGCTCGCCGGGCGCGACATCCTCGGGCGCGGCCGCACCGGCTCCGGCAAGACCCTCTCCTTCGGTCTGCCCCTGCTCAACCGCCTGGCGGGCGGCCGCACCAAGGCCAAGCGCCCGCGCGGCATCGTGCTCGTGCCGACCCGTGAGCTGGCGATGCAGGTCGCCGACTCGCTGGAGCCCTACGGCAACGTCCTGAACCTCGACATCAAGGTCGTCTGCGGCGGCACTTCGATGCAGCGGCAGATCTTCGCGCTGCAGCGCGGCGTCGACGTCCTCGTGGCGACCCCGGGCCGCCTGCGCGACCTGATGTCGCGCGGTGTCGCCGACCTCACCGAGGTGGAGGTCGCCGTCCTCGACGAGGCCGACCAGATGGCCGACATGGGCTTCCTGCCCGAGGTCACCGAGATCCTCGACCAGGTTCCCGCCGGTGGGCAGCGCATGCTGTTCTCGGCGACCCTGGAGAACGAGATCGACACCCTCGTCAAGCGCTACCTCTCCTCCCCCGTCACGCACGAGGTCGACCCGCCCGCCGGCGCGGTCTCCACCATGGAGCACCACGTCCTGGTCGTGAAGCCGAACGACAAGTCCGCCGTGACCGCCATGGTCGCCGCCCGCCAGGGCCGCACCATCGCGTTCGTGCGGACCCAGCTCGGCTGCGAGCGCGTCGTGGAGGAGCTGAACGCCGGTGGCGTCCGCGCCCTGGCCCTGCACGGCGGCATGAACCAGGCCGCCCGCACCAAGACCCTGGCCGACTTCAAGGAGGGCAAGGTCCCGCTGCTGGTCGCCACGGGTGTGGCCGCGCGCGGCATCCACGTCGACGGCGTCGACATGGTCCTGCACGTCGACCCCGCCGGGACGACCAAGGACTACCTGCACCGCGCCGGGCGCACCGCCCGCGCCGGTGAGAGCGGCATCGTCGCCACCATCGTGCTCCCCCACCAGCGGCGCTCCATGTTCAAGCTGCTGGAGGAGGCCGGGGTGGAGGCCGAGCGCCACCGCGTCGAGGGCGCCTTCAGCGAGGAGCTGACCCGCATCACCGGTGCCCGCTCGCTGGCCGACGTCCGCGCCGACGCCGCCTCGCGCGCCGTCGAGGACGCCGAGTCGGAGATCGTGCAGCTGACCCGCCGCCTCCAGGCCGCCGAGGACCGCCTCATCGACCTGCAGGAGCGGGCCCGCAAGGCCACCGAGTACGCCGAGGGCGTCCGCAACGGCACCATCGTCGAGGACGACCGCGAGCACCGGGCGCACCGCCCGCGCCGCGACTTCGACCGCAACAAGCCGCGCGGCGCCAACGCCGGTGGTGGCGAGCGCCGCTTCGGCGACCGCGACCGCGGTGGCGAGCGCGGTGGTTTCAAGCGCGACGACCGTCACCCGCGTGACGGTCACCCCCGTGACGGCCGGACCGGTGGCGGTTACCGCGGCCAGGGCGGCCGCAAGGACCGCTTCGAGCGTCCGGAGCGGGGCTACCGCTCGCGTAACGACTAGTCCTTCGTGAACTGATGGGGAACGCCCGGCCGGGTTCGGCCGGGCGTTCGCCGTTTCTAGCCCTCGTGGGCGTAGATCTCGACGCCGTCGATGTAGGCGCGCTCGACGCGGGAGTAGAGGTCGAGGGGGTCGCCGGACCACACGCACAGGTCGGCGTCCTTGCCGACGGTGAGGGAGCCCACGCGGTCGTCGACGCCCATGATGCGGGCGGGGTTGATGGTGAGGGCCTCCATGGCCGTGCGGGGCGGCAGGCCCTCCTTGACGGCGAGGGCGGCCTGGTGGACGAGGTTGGCGATGGGCACGACCGGGTGGTCGGTGGTGATGGCGATGGTGACGCCGGCCGCGGCGAGCAGGCCGGGGTTCTTCACCGAGCGGTTGCGGACCTCGACCTTGCTGCGGGAGACGATGAGCGGGCCGATGATGACGGGGATGTCCTTGGCGGCGATGATGTCGGCCAGCAGGTGGGCCTCGGTGCCGTGGTCGAGGACGAGGCGGTAGCCGAACTCCTCGGCGATGCGGATGGCGGTGGCGATGTCGTCGGCGCGGTGGCAGTGCTGGCGCCAGGGGATCTCGCGGTCGAGGACGGTGGCGAGGGCCTCCAGTTTCAGGTCGCGGTCGACGGGCTTGCCCTCTTCGGCGGCGGCGCGCTTGGCCTTGTAGTTGGCGGCGTCGACGAAGGCGCCGCGGATGACGGCGGCGGTGCCCAGGCGGGTGGAGGGCGTCTGCTTCTTGTCGCCGTAGACGCGCTTGGGGTTCTCGCCGAGGGCGGATTTGAGGCCGGAGGGCACGCGCATGGCCATCTCGTCGACGGTGCGGCCGTGGGTCTTGATGGCGGCACACTGGCCGCCGATCGGGTTGCCGCTGCCCGGATTCACGTTGACCGCCAGGACGCCGGCGGCGATGGCGTCCTCGAAGCCGATGTCGGCGGGGTTGATGGCGTCGATGGCGCGGACGTGGGCGGTGACCGGGTCGGTCATCTCGTTGGTGTCCTGCCCGGCCCAGCCCTCACCCTCCTCGTGGACGCCGAGGTGGACGTGGGCGTCGATGAGGCCGGGGACGATCCACTTGCCGGTGGCGTCGACGATCTCGGCGCCGTCGGGTACGGGGGTGCCGGGGCCCCCGACGGCGGTGATGCGGCCGTCGGTGACGACCACGACGCCGTCCTCGATCGGGTCGGCGTCGATGGGGAGCACACGGCCGCCGGTGAAGGCGAGGGTGGTGGACACTGCTACTCCTGTCTGGTGATCGGCAAGGCCTGCTCTGTTCTACCCGACGTACGGTGGCGGCGGGGTGGGAGTGACGCCCGGAAGCGTGCGCGCATCGCGTAGCGTGCGTCCGGCAGACACGGCAGTACCCCTGGCGGCTATTGAGGAGCGGAAAGTTGATGACGCTGACGCATTGGACCCCCGAGGACCTCACCGCGCGGGTGGGCGAGGTGATGACCGTCTACGCCGAGGCGATGGGCTATCCGGTCGAGGTGGCGCGGATGCGCCAGGGTTTCGTGGTCGGCCACGCGCAGTTCGAGGGGATGCGGGCGGTGGCGGTGACGGCCGCCGACGACCGGCTGCTCGGTTTCGGTTACGGCTACCTGGGCAAGCGCGGGCAGTGGTGGCACGACCAGGTGTCGCAGTGGCTGTCGCCGGAGCTCTACGACCGGTACATGACCGACGTCTTCGAACTGGTGGAGTTGCAGGTGCGGCCCGACGCGCAGGGCAACGGCATCGGCGAGCGGATGCTGACCGAGCTGCTGGACGACGCGCCCGGCAAGACGGTGGTGCTGTCGACGCCGGAGGCCGACGAGTCGGCGTCGCGGGCGTGGCGGCTGTACCGGCGCACGGGTTTCCAGGACCTGGTGCGCGACGCGTTGTTCCCGGGCGACCAGCGTCCCTTCGCGGTGCTGGGCCTGGAGCGCTAGGCGCTACTTGAGGGTCGTGCCGGCCACGATGAGCAGCTGCACGAACCCGAGGAAGCCCAGGAGCGCCCAGGCGGTGGTGGCGAGGCTGGCGATGCCGGTGGCGAAGCCGGTGGACAGGCCGTCGCCGAGAACGACGGCGGCTCCGGCGACGACGAAGCCGATGACGGCGATGATGACGCGCATGTTGCGTTCGCCGAGGGTCTGCATCCCGGGTTCGGTCATCCCGGCGGCGACGGCCTTGGCGCGCACGTACTCGTGCAGCCAGGACAGGGCCCCGGCGATGACGACGACGCCGCCCATGGCGCCCAGGACGTAGAAGGCCCACAGCCAGGCGGCCTCGGCGACGCGCGCGGCGAGGGCGTCGAAGACCTCGCCGCGGTGCGTCCGGCGTCCGGCGTGGACGGCGAGGGCAGCGCGGCCGATGTCGGTGCCCGCGGTGGTGAGGACGAGGACGGCGGCCAGCGCGATGAAGCCGCCGCCGCGTCCGGTGATCAGGGGCGTGATCAGGGCGGCGACGACGCCGACCCCCGTGAGGGTGCCTTGACGCACCCGCATTGCCGTCAGGGCCCTCCCGGTGAGGTTCCCCGCTGCCGCCAGCGCACTCATGGCACCTTGGATATCAGACGGCCGCCATGGAACGCAGGTTTTGCCAGATCTCGCGCGTGGCGGTGGAGCGGTTCATGGTGATGAAGTGGATGCCGGGGGCGCCCTCGGCCAGCAGCCGCTCGCACAGCCCGGTGGCGATCTCCACGCCCAGGGCGCGCACGGCGGCGGCGTCACCGGAGACGGCCTCGAAGCGCGCGGCCACGCCGGCGGGGATGGTCGCGCCGGTCAGCTCGGCGATGCGCACGAGGTTGCGCACGTTCACCACCGGCATGACACCGGGGATGATCGGGACGTCGCAGCCGGCCTTCTCGGTGGCGTCGCGCAGCCGCGCCCAGTCGCGCCAGTCGAAGAACATCTGGGTGATGGCGAAGTCGGCGCCCGCGCGGCACTTGGCCACGAAGTTGCGGATCTCGCTGTCCCAGTCGGGCGAGCGCGGGTGGCGCTCGGGGAACGCGGCCACGCCGACGCTGAAGTCGCCGGACTCCTTGATCAGCTCGACCAGCTGGTAGGCGTGCTCGTAGCCCTCGGGGTGGGCGATCCAGTCGCCGGCGACGTCGCCGGGCGGGTCGCCGCGCAGCGCGAGGATGTTGCGCACGCCGACGGAGGCGAAGTGGCCGATGAGGTTGCGCAGCTCGGCCACGGAGTGGTTGACCGCGGTCAGGTGCGCCATCGGCAGCATCGTGGTCTCGGTGGCGATGCGGTCGGTGGTCTCCACCGTCGCCGCGCGGTTGCCGCCACCGGCGCCGTAGGTGACCGACACGAACGACGGGTGCAGCGACTCCAGTTCGCGCAGCGCCGTCCACAGTGTCTTCTCGCTGCCCGCGCGCCCGGGTGAGGGCGGGAAGAACTCGAAGGAGAACGTGGGGTCGCCACCGCGGACCAGGTCGCCGATCGCGGGCGGCTGGCCGGGCATCACCGACGGGGCACCGAGTGTCACATCTCAAACCCTAACCGCCGGGGAACTGCCAGGACACCTTGCGGTGTCGGCGGGTCATGGAGTGGGACGGTTTCCACCTGCCGAAGGTGTCTGAATTGTTAGCCTCGTTGGGAATTGTCCGCTTAGGTGCGGAAGGGGTCCGATGGCACGGCGGGGGCTGCTCAGGCTGTGGCTGGCGGGAACGTGTGCGCTGGTGGGGGGCGCGGTCGCGCTCACGCCCGCGCCCGCGCTCGCCGAGGAACCGGTGACGCTGGCGTCGTCGGGTCAGATCACCGACAAGGTCGACGCCCTGGGCGCGCGCAGGGGCGAGGTGACGCAGGCCCTCGACACGCTCGACCGCGACCAGAAGGTCCAGCTCTACGTCGTCTACGTCGCCGACTTCTCCGGGCGCGGCGCGCAGGCGTGGGCCGACGACACCGCCGTCAAGAACGGCCTCGGCCGCCGCGACATGCTCATGGCCGTGGGCACCTCCGCACGCCAGTACGCCGTCTCGGTCGACCCGTCCTTCAAGCTCACCGACGCGCAGCTGGACGACGTGGCGTCGGTGGCGATCGAACCGGCGCTGCGCCAGAACGACTGGGCGGGCGCGGCGATCGGCGCCGCCAACGGCTACAACGCGGCCCTGTCCGGCAAGCCCGTCCCGCCCGTCCAGGTGCAGCCCGGCAAGGCCGACCCCGGCGTCGGAGGCGGGCCCTCGGCGTGGACGTGCTTCCTCATCGCCATCGTGGCCGCCGCCATCGGCGTGGGCCTGTGGCTGTGGCTGCGCTCGCGCAAGAAGAAGGCGCCACAGGCCACCGGCGGCGCGCCCGCGCCGCTCGCCGACGTGCCCCTCCCCCAGCTCGACGCGCAGGCCAGCCAGCTGCTCATCGACACCGACGACGCGGTGCGCACCAGCGAGCAGGAACTCGGCTTCGCCACCGCGCAGTTCGGCGAGGAGTCCACCGTCCGCTTCGCCGAGACCCTCGCCGCCGCCAAGGACCACCTCAACGCCGCCTTCCGGCTGCGCCAGAAACTCGACGACGACGAGCCCGAGGACGACCCGACGCGCCACGCGTGGCTGGCCGAGATCATCACCCGCTGCCAGGAGGCGAACCAGCGCCTGGACGCCGAGGCCGCCGACTTCGACCGGCTGCGCGACCTCGGCAAGCGCGCGCCGGAGGCCATCGGCGAGCTGGAGGGCTCCGCGCAGGTGCTCACCGGGCGCCTGGAGGCCGCGCGCGCCACGCTGTCCGGGCTGGCCGCGAAGTACCCGGCGAGCGCCTCGGCGTCCGTGGCCGACAATCCGCGCCAGGCCGCCGACCGGCTCGCCTTCGCCAACGAGCAGCTCACCCAGGCCGGTCGCGCCCTCGGCACCGGCGACGGGAACCGCGCGGCGGTGATGGTGCGGGCCGCCGAGGAGGCGCTCGGGCAGACCGGGCAGCTCGTGGAGGCCGTCGAGCGGCGCGTCAGCGAGCTCGGGCAGGCCGAGTCGGGTCTCCCGGCGCTGCTGGCCGAGACCGACAAGGACGTCGCGGAGGGCCGCGCGGCGGTGCAGGCGGGCCACGCGCAGGGTGACCTGACGCAGGTCCTGGCCGGTGCCGAGAGCGTCGCGGCGGCCGTGCGCGCGGAGATGGCCTCGGGGTCCTTCGACCCGCTGGACGCCGTCCGCCGCCTGGAGGAGGCCGACGGCGCGCTCGACGCCTCGCTGGCCGACATCCGCGATCTCGAAGCGCGGCAGCAGCGTGCGCGCGCCGCGCTGGACCAGGCGGCGCTGGCCGCGCGCAGCCGCATCGCCGCCGCCGAGGACTTCATCAACACCAACCGCGGCGGCGTGGGCTCCGAGGCGCGCACGCGCCTGGCGGAGGCGCGGCGGCAGTACGACCAGGCCGTCGCCGCCTCGTCCAGCGACCCCATCGCGGCGCTGGAGGCCGCGCAGCGCGCCGACCAGCTCGCCGCCTCGGCGCAGGAGCTGGCCGAGGGCGACGTCCGCGGCTACCAGAGCCCGATGGGCGGTGGCGGCGGCTTCGGCGGCGGAGGCGGTGGCGGGTCCTCGACCGGGGCGATGCTCGGCGGGATCCTCATCGGCACCCTCCTGGGCGGCGGTGGTGGCGGTGGGCGCGGTTCGTCGCAGGGCGGCGGACGGCGGGTGACTCCGGGCAGCTTCGGCGGCGGCGCCACGCGCGGACGCCGGGGCGCCGGCGGGCGTTTCTAGGTATCGCGACGAGACGGGAATGGGGACATGACCGAGAAACAGGGCATCTTCGGGCGCATCGCGCAGCTGGCCAGGGCCAACATCAACGCGCTGCTGGACTCGGCGGAGGATCCGGGCAAGATGCTCGACCAGCTGATCCGGGACTACTCGGGCAACATCAGCGAGGCCGAGCAGGCGATCGCCAGCACCATCGGCAACCTCCGGATGGCCGAGGACGACTACAACGCCGACATGAACGCCGCGCGCGAATGGGGCGCCAAGGCCGCCTCGGCGAGCGCGAAGGCCGATGAGCTGCGCGCGTCGGGGAAGCCGGAGGACGCCGACAAGTTCGACAACCTCGCCCGCGTGGCCCTCGGCCGCCAGATCGACTCGGAGAAGGAGGCCAAGGCCGCCGAACCGACCCTGGCGGCGCAGCGCGACTCCGTCGACAAGCTGAAGACCGGCCTGGAGCAGATGAAGGGGAAGCTGGTCGAGCTGAAGGGCAAGCGCGACAACCTGGTGGCCCGGCAGAAGACCGCGCAGGCGCAGAACCAGGTCAACGACGCGATCAAGAGCATCAACATCATGGACCCGACCAGCGAGATCTCGCGCTTCGAGGACAAGATCAAGCGCGAGGAGGCGCAGGCCCGGGGCGCGCAGGAGCTGGCGGCGTCCTCGCTGGACGCGCAGTTCGAGAGCCTCGACAAGCTGGGTGATGAGGCCGAGATCGAGGCGCGGATGGCGGCGCTCAAGGCGAAGAGTTAGCCGGGGGTGGGGGGGAGCCCGGGTCAGGCCTTGGAGGCGGTGGCCCGGGCTTCGAGCATGGTGCGCAAGGTCGCGGCGTCTCCGGGGACGAAGGCGGAGGGTGGCACGATCACGCGCGTCTCCTCGCCCGGGAACGGCACCAGCCACACACCGGCGACCTCGCGGATCGGGCCGATGGTCTCCCAAGGGGCCTCGATCAGCCGGTCCGGGGTTCGCACGGAGATGCCGACGGTGGTGACGGAGATGATGCGGGCGCCGAACTCACCCGCGCGGGCGAACGCGCCCATCTCTCGCTCAAGGGCCCACCAGATCGCCACATGCGTGATGCCCACCGCGCCCGCCACCGCACCGGCCGCCAGTACGCCCCACTCGACCGGGCCGCTCGGTGCGTACACCCGGCCGACGTGAATCGCGGCCACGGCGAAGACGGACAGCCCCAGCCCACCCAGGAGCCGCACCCACCGCCTGCCCCGGTTGACCCGGCGCACGACGCGCGCGACCTGGCGGGGGTCGGGGACGTAGAAGCCGGTGAGCTCCATGTCAGGCGGCCTGCGCGCTCATCGCGGCGGCGAGCTGGTGGCGGGTGGCCAGGAACGCGCGGAACTCCTCGATGTCGGGCTCGGGCATGCCGATCTTGGGCAGGAACCAGACCTGCGTGCCGTCCCAGCGGTGGATCAGCCACATGTCGTGGTACTCACGGACCTCGCCGATGAGGGTCCAGGCGAGGCTCATTTCCTCACCGGGGGACTCGAAGCCGAAGCTCTCCTCGGTGAGCAGGTACTGGGTGGGCCGGGTGTCGAGCGCGGAGTTCTTCGCGCCCTTCCGCAGCGCGCTCCGGATCGCACACAGCAGCGTGAACAAGCAGATCGCGCAGAGCGTGAAGTAGCCCGTGGTGAAGATGACCCAGGCGCTGGGCAGCTCATCGGCCGGGGAGAAGGCGAGTGGCAGCACGGCCAGCAGCACGCTCACCACGCCGTAGTTGAACAGCTTCCTGCGCTGCTTTAGGGTCGCGTACTTCGCGGCCCGCTTCTTCAGGCGGAGGTCGGCTTCGGTGTGCACGCGAATCAGCACGGCGGGGACTCCAGAGGGCACGGCGGCACGTACGCCGCGTTGAACGTGGGCGGCGACATCTCACCCCACGCGTCACTCCCGCGTCAATCCCCCGTCGGTCCCGTGTCACCCGCCTCGCGGGCCGCACCCGGTTGGATCTCCGCGAGCCAACCCGTTAGCGTCGACGGGTGACCTACGCAGGCGACGGCCGACACCCCTCCCCTCTCGACACCGCGAGCCTCGGCGCGCGGATCGAAAAGGCCCTGGAGGCCTTCCTGTCGCTCCAGCGGCCGCGCCTGACCGACATCGACGCCGCCCTCCTGCCCGTCGCCGAGTCGCTGGAGTCCTTCGTGCTGGGCGGCGGCAAGCGGATGCGCCCGGCGTTCGCGTACTGGGGGTACCGGGGCGCGGGTGGTGCCGACTCCGAGCAGGTCGTGGCGTGCGTCTCCTCGCTCGAACTGCTGCAGGCCTCGGCGCTGATCCACGACGACCTGATCGACGCCTCCGACACGCGGCGGGGTGAGCCCTCGCTGCACAAGCGGTTCGAGGCGCAGCACGCCGCGCAGGGCTGGTTCGGCGGCGAGCGCGAGTTCGGCGCGGCGGCGGCGATCCTGCTGGGCGACCTGTGCCTGGCGTGGTCGGACGAGCTGTTCTGCGCGGCGGGGATGCCGGGCGAGGCGATCGTGCGCGCGCGTCCGCTGTTCGACGCGATGCGCACCGAGGTGATGGCCGGGCAGTACCTGGACGTGCTGGCGCAGGCCGCGCGGGACACCACGATCGAGCGGGCGGGCAAGGTCGCGCGGTACAAGTCCGCCAAGTACACCGTGGAGCGGCCGCTCATGATCGGCGCGGCGCTCGCGGGCGCGCCGGAGGAGCTGCTGCGCGGCTACTCCGACTACGGCCTGCCGCTGGGCGAGGCCTTCCAGCTGCGCGACGACGTCCTGGGCGTGTTCGGGGACCCGGCGCGCACCGGCAAGCCCGCCGGGGACGACCTGCGCGAGGGCAAGCGCACCTACCTCATCGCCGCGGCCTACGAGACCGCCGCACCGTCCCAGCGGGAGCTGCTGGACACGTGGCTGGGCGATCCGGCGCTGACCGCGGAGGGCGTGGCGGCGCTGCGGGACGTCATCACCGGCACCGGCGCGCTGGCCCGCACCGAGGAGCGCATCGCGCGGCTGGCCGAGCAGGCCGCGACGGCGCTGGCCGGTGCGGACGTGGACGCCGCCGCGCGGCCGGTCCTGGAGCACCTGGCGACCGCCGCGATCCAGCGGGTCCTCTAACCGGCGCTCGCGCCAGACCCACACCGACAGGGTCGCCAGGACGAGGGCGAAGCCGAAGCCGAGGTCCTCCACGGGCGCGTGGAAGGCCCGCCACCCGAGGATGGTGTCGGGCCGGTAGTGGACGACGCCCATCCCCGACAGGACGCCGTTGGACAGCAGCTGGAAGCCCAGCACGATCGGGTAGGTCAGCCACCACGCCAGGCCCAGCAGCAGCCTGGTCTTCAGGACGGCGAGGTCGAGCACGACGGCGGCGGCCACGAGCGCGGCGGCGGTGAGCGTGTAGATCACCGGCGCGCCTCCAGGCGGGCCAGGACGGTGCGGACGGCCTCGAAGCCGAGGATCGCGCACACCGGCACCACCGCGAAGAACAGGACCTCTTCGAGCGGGACGCCGCCGGGGAACGTCAGGCCGCTGATGGCGGTGGGGTCGAACCACCACCAGCCGGCCAGGATCGCGGTGAGATCGACGGCGAGGAAGGGCACCGCCACGACGGCGATGCTGCGCAGGACCCGCGGCCAGCGGGCGGCGACGCCGACCTTCAGGACCGGTTCGAGCCATCCGGCGCAGACGAGGCAGCCCAGCAGCACGCCGAAGTACGTAAGCGACCGCATTCGGTCCCCGTCATCCTCACTGGACCCTCCACAGGCTCCTCCGTTCGGAGGATGCAGGGTCCACCGAATATCCGAATCCGTTTCTTTTTTCGGGCCGGGGAGTCACCTTCTCCGGCCCGGCTCGTTGAATCCAGTGTCGCGCACGGATGATCCGGCGCGGTGAGGCGGGGACGGTGGATCCGGGTACGGCGCCGGGCCGGTGCATCTGAGGGGATTGCACAGGCCACGGGCGACGCGTCGGGTCCACCCACCCTCACCACCGATGGCGGAACCATCGTCTGCGGCGTCATCAGTTACATACCTCCTGTCGGTCCACTCGTGCCTGTCGCGAGTGGACCGTCGCATACACGGTCGGCCGCCCACCCCCAAGCCTTTCGCGGCTCCTCCCGGCCTGCACACCGACAGTCGGAAGGACCCCCAAGTGAGACCCATGCGCTCCCTGTCCAAAGAGCTGCGCGGCATGATCCGCTCCGTCCGCTACGACCTGCGCGGCAAGCGCGGATCGGTGCGGCTCCTGGCGGTGATCATCATCCTCGTGGCCGCCACCGGCCTCATCCTGTCCACCGGCCTCCTGAACCGGATCGGCGGCGGTGGCGGCACCTCCGCCGAGGGCGACGGCAAGGCCACCGGCCACCCGGCCGGGCTCGCCGAGCAGTACCTGGACCCGCAGAGCAGCGCTGGATTCCCCTACCTCGGCTCGCCGCTGCCCACCTCCGGCAGCTCATCGGCCTCCCCCAGCACCTCACCCTCGACGTCGCGGCCCAGCCCGACCACCGAGACCTCGCACACACCCTCGGCCTCACCGAGCGGCTCGGCCTCACCCTCGGCCTCGCCCAGTGCGTCGCCGTCCGGCCCGGCTCCGACCGCGCCCACGAGCTGAGGCCCGCCGGTAAGGTCGTTGACCATGACGACCGCGAGCCCGGCACACACCGACCGTGAGGCCTTGCGCACCAAGGCCTACCGCGACGAGCGTCCACTGGAGACCCGCCGCGCGATCTACGACCACCGGCGTCCCCGGCTGGACCTGGTGGGCGAGGTCGTCCACCGGCTGCGCGACGTCCCCGGCGGCGTGCTCGCCGACGTCGGCTGCGGCTCGGGCGCCTACAGCAAGGCCCTGCGCGCCGCCCGCCCCGACCTGACCGTCATCGCCGCCGACCTCTCGGCGGGGATGGTGTCGGTGGCGGGCGCGCCGGGCGTCGTCACCGACGCCACGCACCTGCCCCTGGCCACCCGGTCCTGCTCGGCGGTGCTGGCGCTGCACATGCTCTACCACGTGCCCGACCCGCGCGCGGCCGTCGCCGAGTTCGCCCGCGTGGTGCGCGAGGACGGGTCGGTGCTCATCATGGGCAACCGCGAAGGCGACAAACACGAGCTCGACGAGCTGTGGGACCGGGCCGCGATGGACGTCCTCGGCCACCCGGCCGGCGGCATGGTCGGCGGACACCTGAGCGCCGAGGAGATGGGCGAACTCGCCCGCGAGGCGTTCCCCGTGGTGGAGAGCGTGTCCTACCGCGCGCGCACCGTCGTCCCCGAGGCCGCGCCGGTCATCGCCTTCTTCGACTCCACCCGCGCCCTGAGCGGCCTCGGCGGGAACTTCGACGCCGTCCTGGCGCGCGCCTCCGCGCTCATCCAGGAGCGGGTGGCCACCGAGGGCGCCTTCGCCTTCACCAACCACACCGGCATGTACCGGGCGCAGGTGGCATGACCCGCCAGACCATCACCACCGAGGACGGCGTCCGCCTCGACGCCGTCCACCGGCCGCCCCGGCGGCACTCCGGCCTGGCCATCGTGGTCGCGCACGGCTTCACCGGCACCTGGCGCAACCCCCGCCTCGGCGAGATCACCGACGTCTTCCGCGAGCACGCCGGCGTCATCGGCTTCGACTTCCGCGGCCACGGGCACTCCGGCGGGCTGTCCACCCTCGGCGACCGGGAGGTCCTGGACGTCGCGGCGGCCGTGACGCACGCACGCGAACTCGGCTACGCCCGGGTGGCGCTCATCGGCTTCTCCATGGGCGCGGCCGTGGCCGTCCGCTACGGCGCCCTGTACGGCGACGTCACGGCGGTGGCCTCGGTGAGCGGGCCGAGCCGCTGGTACTACAAGGGCACCCCGGCGATGCGGTGGCTGCACCGCGCGGTGGAGCTGCGCGCCGGGCGGCTGGTCTCGCGCGCGTTCCTGAACACGCGCATCAGCGGCGAGGGCTGGCACGAGCTCCCCCTGTCGCCGACGGACGCCGCGCCGCTCGTCGCGCCCGCGCCGTACCTGGTCGTGCACGGCGACGCCGACCGGTACTTCCCGCTGCGGCACGCCTATGAGCTGCACCACGCCGCGCGCGAGCCCAAGGAGCTGTGGATCGAGCGCGGCATGGGCCACGCCGAATCGGGCACCACGCCCGAGCTCGCCGCGCGTCTGGGCAGGTGGCTGGCGGAGTCGCCGGGAGACTGAGCGCGCCGTCCACCGGGGCGTCGCCACCGCTCCGTACACTCGGTGGCAATGGACACCACCGTCACCGACCCGCTGATCGGAGCCTCACTCGAAGGCCGCTACCGCGTCACCGAGCGCATCGCGACCGGAGGCATGGCGACGGTGTACCGGGCGGTCGACGAGCGACTCGACCGCGTGGTCGCCGTCAAGATCATCAGGCGCGCCGAAGCAGGCGACGCCGGTTTCACCGCGCGCTTCGAACGCGAGGCGAAGATCATCGCGCGCCTGTCGCACCCGAACGTGGTCGGCGTCTACGACACCGGCTCCCACGACGGGCTGCCGTACCTGGTGATGGAGTACGTCAACGGCAAGACCCTGCGCGACGTGCTGAACGAGCACTCGCGCCTGCCGGTGCGCCACTCCCTGCGCATCGCCGCGCGCATCCTGGACGCCCTGTCGGCCGCGCACCGCGTCGGCCTCGTCCACCGCGACGTGAAGCCCGAGAACGTCCTGCTGGCCGAGTCGGGCGCGGTGAAGGTCGCCGACTTCGGGCTCGCCCGCATCGTCCAGGGCCCCGACGCCGACGACGAGCACGGTGGCCAGCTGCTGGCCACCGTCGCCTACGTGCCGCCGGAGCTGGTCGCCGAGGGCGTCGCCGACGCCCGCTCGGACGTGTACTCGGCCGGGATCCTGCTGTTCGAGCTGCTCACCGGCGTGGTCCCCTACGACGGGGACGACCCCGCCGAGGTCGCCGGGCGGCACGTGAGCGAGGACGTCCCGCCGCCCTCGGAGTTCGCCGAGGACATCCCGCCCGAGCTGGACGCGCTCGTCGTGGCCGCCACGCGCCGCGACCGCGCGGCCCGCCCGGCCGACGCCACCGAGTTCGCCGCGCGCCTGGCGCTGGTGCCCGAACCGGCCGCCGCGCCCGCCGCGCGCAGGCCCGAGCGCACGACCACCGTCCTGCCGACCGAACCGGTCGTGCGCGGGCGCAGCACACCCGCCGTCCCGCCACCGCCGCCCGAGGAGAGTGGGCCGCGGTTCCCGAAACTGACCCGGCGGACCCTCCTGGCCGTCGGTGCCGTCGCGGTGATCATGCTGCTCGTGGGCGCCCTCGGCTGGTGGTTCAGCGCCGGGCGCTACGAGCGGACGCCCTCGCTGCTGGATCTGGTCGCCACCGACGCCGAGAGCCTCGCCGCCGAGAAGGGCTTCACGGTCAGCTGGGCCCCCGGCGGCTACTCCGAGAACGTGCCCAAGGGCTTCGTCCTGGCGCAGGACCCCGCGCCGGGCGAGAAGATCCTGGACGGCGAGCCGATCAGCGTGACGCTGTCGCTGGGACCCGAGCGCTACACCATCACCCAGGACATCGTGGGCATGGACGGCGCGGCCGCCAAGGCCAAGCTGGAGTCCATGAACCTGGTGGTGACGCTCCAGCAGCAGTTCAGCGACACCGTCCCCGCCGGGAAGGTCATCTCGGTGACGCCCGCGCCGGGCACGGAGGTCAAGCGCGACACCCCCGTCGTCCTGGCCGTCAGCGAGGGACCGGCGCCGGTGAAAGTCCCGCCGGTGGTGGGAATGCAACTGGAGCTGGCCAAGTCCACCCTCGAAGGGCTCGGGCTGGTGCCCGTGGTCGTCGAGCAGTACCACGACCAGGTGCCCGCCGGTGAGGTCTTCGCGCAGGACCCCCCGGTCGACACCGGCGTCGGCGCGGGCTCGGCGGTGACCATCACCGTCAGCAAGGGCGCCGAGCCGATCATGCTGCCGAACGTGGTCGGCAAGTCCTTCGACGAGGCCCGCGGCGAGCTCCAGCGGCTCGGGTTCAAGGTCGAGCGCTTCGACCTGCCCCTGGGCAACGACGAGGTCTGGGACATGAGCCCCGACGGCGACACCATGCAGCCGAAGGGCTCCAGCGTCACCCTCTACACCTACTGACCGGTCCGGGCACCTGCGGTTTCGCCGCGAACCGCCCAAGCGCACACCCGTCCGCACAGGCCGATGGGGCGCGCGTTGACACCCGGGGTCCCCGCTGCCAGATTGTGCCGAAAGCCCGACCTGAGGAGGCACCATGATCCGAGTCGCCAAGCGCCTGGCCGATCGCATGCTGGACAAGCTCGTCCCGGCCACCGACGCCCACGCCTGCGCCGACGTCTGCGTGGACCGTCAGTGCGCCAACGGCGTGTGGCAGTGTTGCTCGCCGTGCGCGATGCACCTCTGCTGCCGCAACGGCTAGAGACGCCGAAGGCGGGTGGGCCGTGCGGCCCACCCGCCTTTATCGTGCCGCCGGGACGTCAGTCGCCCTTGGGCTGCTCGATGAGCGTCTGGAGGTACTTCTCCTCGCCGAGCTTCTCGATCAGCGCCATCTGGGTTTCCAGGTAGTCGATGTGGTGCTCCTCGTCGGCGAGGATCTCCTCGAAGAGCTTCGCGGAGGTGATGTCGCCGATCTGCCGCATGTAGGCCGCGCCCTTGCGGAGCCGCTCGACCGCTTCGACCTCGATCTTCATGTCGCAGGCGAACTGCTCGGGAACGCTCTCACCGATGCGCAGCGGGAACAGCTTCTGGTAGTTGGGCATGCCGTCGAGGAAGAGGATGCGGTCGGTCAGCGCCTCGGCGTGACGCATCTCGTCGATCGACTCGTGCTTGGTGTAGACCGCCAGCTTCACGTAGCCCCAGTTCTCCTGCATCTTGGCGTGCAGGAAGTACTGGTTGATGGCGGTCAGCTCGGCGGTGAGCTGCTCGTTCAGGAACTCGATGACCTTCTTGTCGCCCTGCATGGTGGCTGCGCCTTCCGATGAATCGACGGTCCAATGATCTCAGCGTATTACCGGGAGCATTCGGACAGCCAGCCAGGAAAGCCTAAATTAGGACAGGCTCCGCTCATTAAGGGCGGACTCAATGAGGCCAGGCTCCCCTGTCTCACCGAGGGGTTACCCGGACCCGGGCGCGCCTATGCTGTGGCCCATGTCCGTCGATCTTCGCAGCGACACCGTCACCAGGCCGACCCCGGGAATGCGCGAGGCGATGGCCCGCGCCGACGTCGGCGACGACGTCTACGGCGAGGACCCCACCGTCACCGCGCTCGAACACGAGGTGGCCGCCCTCCTCGGCCACGAGGCCGCGCTCTACTGCCCCTCGGGCAGCATGGCCAACCAGATCGCGATCCAGGCGCTCCTCGCGCCCGGCTCGGAGCTCCTGTGCGACTCCGACGCGCACGTGGTCACCTTCGAGAGCGGCGCCGCCGCGGCCTACGCCGGCGTCTCCACCCGCACCTGGCCCACCCGCGAGGGGCACCTGGACGTCGACACCGTCATGGGCTTCGTGCGCCCCGGCGGCGGATACGCCCTGCCGACCTCGGCCATCGCGGTGGAGAACACCCACAACCTCGGCGGCGGGCGGGTCGTGCCGCTGCACAAGCTGCAACGCCTGCGCGAACTCACCGCCGAGCGCGGGCTGCTCACCCACCTCGACGGCGCGCGGCTCTGGAACGCCCACGTCGCCGACGGCGTCCCCATGCGCGAGTACGGCGAGCTCTTCGACACCGTCTCGGTCTGCCTCTCCAAGGGCCTGGGCGCCCCGGTGGGCTCGGTCCTGGTCTCCACCCGGGAACGCGTCGCCAAGGCCCGCGCCGTCCGCCGCCGCCTGGGCGGCGGGATGCGGCAGGCGGGCATCCTCGCCGCCGCCGGGCTCTACGCGCTGGAGCACCACGTCGCCCGGCTCGCCGAGGACCACGCGCACGCCAAGCTGATCGCCACCGCGCTGGGCGTGGACGACGTCGACCGGAACGTGCAGAGCAACATCGTGATGGTGCCGGTGAGCGACTCCCGGGCCTTCGCCGAGGCCGCCGCGCGGGAGGGCGTCCTGGTGTCCCCGATCGCCCCGGACCGCGTGCGCCTGGTCACCCACCTCGACGTCTCGGCCGATGATGTCGGCCACGTCCTGAAGGTGCTGCCCGCGTTGCTGGAGGTCAGCGCCGAAAACTGACACTCGCGGACTATGGCGGGCGCACGAACTCTCAGTTACCTTAGGCAAGCCTTGGTTAAGTGTTCGCCTGGAGGAACGGTGCTCGCCTGTGTCTGCCACTCAGTGAGCGAGAAGGAAGTCCGCGCGGTCATCGCCTCGGGCGCGCGCACCGAAGAAGCGGTCGGCGACGCCTGCGCGGCGGGCACCGAGTGCGGCACCTGCCTCGACCGCATCTGCGACCTCATCGACGAGTGCCCCGTGCTGGCACTCCTCGGCCAGGGCTGAACCCGAAGCCGAAAAGGGCGGCCCCTCCGTGACCGGAGGGGCCGCCCTTTCGCTTGCGCGAAGTCCGTGCGTCAGTGCAGCACTCGCCGTCAGTGCCGCAGCATCTCGACCGGCTTCGTCGCCGAGACGCGCGGCACGTCCTCATGCCGCACTCGCCGTCAGTGCCGCAGCATCTCGGCGACCAGGAAGGCGAGTTCGAGGGACTGCTGCGTGTTCAGGCGCGGGTCGCAGGCCGTCTCGTAGCGCATCGACAGGTCGGCGTCCTCGATCGCCTGGGCGCCGCCCAGGCACTCGGTGACGTCCTCACCGGTCAGCTCGATGTGGATGCCACCCGGGTGGGTGCCCAGGCCGCGGTGAACCTCGAAGAACCCGAGGACCTCGTCCACGATCCGGTCGAACTGGCGGGTCTTGTAGCCCGAGGCCGACTCGATGGTGTTGCCGTGCATCGGGTCGCACTGCCAGACGACCTTGTGGCCGGCGGCGTTCACCCGCTCCACGATCTCGGGCAGGACGTCGCGGATCTTCTGGTTGCCCATGCGGCTGATCAGCGTCAGCCGGCCCGGGACGTTGTCCGGGTTCAGCTTCTCGCAGACCTCCAGGGCCCACTCGGGGCTGGTGCCCGCGCCGATCTTCACCCCGATCGGGTTGGCGATGCGGGAGATGAAGTCGATGTGCGCGCCGTCCAGACGGCGGGTGCGCTCACCGATCCACAGGAAGTGCCCGGACAGGCCGTAGGCCTTGTCGCCGACGACGCGGGTCAGCGCCCGGTCGTACTCCAGCGCCAGCGCCTCGTGGGAGGCGAAGACCGTCACGTTGTGGAGGGCCTCGTCATCGACCCCGCAGGCGGCCATGAAGGCCAGCGCGCGGTCGATCTCGCGGCCGATGGCGTCGTAGCGCTCGCCGGCCTTGGACTGCTTGACGAAGTCCTTGTTCCAGTCGTGCACGGCCCGCAGGTCGGCGATGCCGCCGGTGAGGAACGCGCGCAGCATGTTCATCGCCGCCGCCGCGTTGGCGTAGGCGCGGACCATGCGGTCGGGGTCGGCGACCCGGGCCTCGGGCGTGGCCTCAAGCGAGTTGATCATGTCGCCGCGGTAGACCGGCAACCCGAGCGAGTCGAGGGCGTTGGAGCGGGGCTTGGTGTACTGGCCCGCGACGCGGCCGACCTTGATGACCGGCATGCTCGCGGCGTAGGTCAGCACCACGGCCATCTGCAGCAGCGTCCGAGCGTTCCCCAGCAGGTGGGACTCGGTGTTGTCGTCGAAGGTCTCGGCGCAGTCGCCGCCCTGGAGCAGGAACGCCTTCCCCTCGGCGACGAGGGCGAGCCGCTGACGCAGCTGGTCGACCTCGTGCGGGGCGACGATCGGCGGGACGTTCGCCAGGGTGCGGCAGACCTCGTCCACCCGGGCGTAGTCGGTCCAAGGCGGCATCTGGTCGCGCGGCAGATCGCGCCATCGGTCCAGCCCGAGCGAGGTCGCGTCGGCCTGCTGGCCGGGACGGTCCTGGTCGCGGAGGTGATGCCACTGGAGAGTCACGCAGAAAGCTTACGGTCGTCCCGGTGCGTCCCAGATGGCAGGTGGGGTATCTCAGCAGATGAAAACGGTCACACCACGAGGCGATCGACGCCGATCGATGGAATTGGGCGTCGATGAAGCACCCGATCGGCCGTTTCGGGGACGGCGGGGACTCCGGTGGCGCATCGTGCCGTTCGCGCCGAATCTGAGATTCCCTCCCGTTCTGCCAAGTACCCGACACTCACGGGACGTGACGGCTCGTACCGTCTGGTGAGGGAGTGAAGAAACGACCATGCCTTGAATGGGAGGTGCGGAATGCGGAGAGTCGCGATCGTTCTCCTCACCGTCCTCGGAGCCCTCTCCATCTCGACTCCGGCCTGGGCCGTCGCACACGATCGGGTCGCGAACCCGTACCTGCACGCCGTTCTCGACGTGCTCACCTTCGCCCTCATCGCCTCGCCGTTGCTGACGGCGTGGTACTGGGGCAAGGAGCGGCGACTGCTCATGCTCGGCCTGATGGCGATCGTGCAGATCCCGGCGGCATTCTTCGCGTTCGTGCCGATCAAGGATCCCGTGCTGCATGTGGCCGGGATGCTCGCGGTACTGACCGTGACGGGTTCGTCGATCCTGTACGTGCGCGCCACCGCCAAGGCCAAGGCGGCCGAGAAGGCGGTGCCCGAGCGGCGCTGAGACGGAAACCCCCGAAGGAGCCCGTCCGGGCTCCCCGAGACCCTGCGGATGCCTGCCGCCGGCCCGGGTGTGTGGTGGCACCCCGGCCGGCGGCGGCGGAACCGCTAGCGGCTAGGCCCCCACCAGCGCGTTGACCCGCACGTATCTGGGTTCGGCGTCTCCCACACGCACCGAGAACCCGATCACCGTCTGGTCGCGCCGATGAACGCGCACCTCCGGGCAGTCCAGGTGCGTGGCGCACCAGCGGCCCTCCTCGTCGCGCAGCGCGCTGGCGCGGCAGTGCTTCTCCCCCACGTAGCCCCAGGCGCGGAAGATCTCCGTCCCCTCGAAGGTGTAGACCCCCACCGACCTGAGCCGGCCGCCCTCTTCGAGGCGGTAGAACCACCCGTCGAGCCCGGGAACCCCGATCCCCTCGAAGTCGATGTCCTCGATGACGCGATGGAGGACGAATCCGGTCAGATCAGGCATCGTGGAGTTCACGCTGCGTACAACGAGCCGGGCGCGCTTTGGTGGCGCGCCCGGCTCGTTTCAGGTAGAACCGCTGGTCAGCGATGCTCTAGCCGAAGAAGACCTCGGCCTCGTGGTACCGCTCGACCGGAACCGTCTTCAGCTCACGGGTGGCGTCCTCAAGGGGCACGCGGACGATGTCGGTGCCCTGGAGCGCGACCATCTTGCCCCAGTCGCCGTCGTTGACCGCGTCGATGGCGTGCAGGCCGAAGCGGGTCGCCAGGACCCGGTCGAACGCGGTGGGCGTGCCGCCGCGCTGCACGTGGCCGAGGACGACCGCGCGGGCCTCCTTGCCGGTGTGCTGCTCGATCTGCTTGGCCAGCCAGTCGCCGATGCCGCCGAGGCGGACGTGCCCGAACGCGTCGAGCTCGGCGTCCTGCGTCACCAGGTCGCCCTCGGTGGGCATGGCGCCCTCGGCGACCACGATGATCGGCGAGTAGTCGATCTCGAAGCGGGACTTCACGTGACCCACGACCTCGGCGAGGTCGAAGCGCCGCTCGGGCAGCAGGATGACGTTGGCGCCGCCGGCCAGGCCGGAGTGCAGCGCGATCCAGCCCGCGTGCCGCCCCATGACCTCCACGACGACCGCGCGGTGGTGGCTCTCGGCGGTGGTGTGCAGCCGGTCGATGGCCTCCATCGCGATGTTGACCGCGGTGTCGAAACCGAAGGTGTAGTCGGTGGCGCCCAGGTCGTTGTCGATGGTCTTCGGGACGCCCACGACCTGCACGTCGAGCTCGGCGAGCTTCTTCGCCACACCCAGGGTGTCCTCACCGCCGATGGCGACGAGCGCGTCCACACCGGTGGCCTTGAGGTTCTCCCGGATCTTCTCGACGCCGCCCTCGATCTTGAACGGGTTGGTGCGGGAGGACCGCAGGATGGTGCCGCCGCGAGGGAGGATGCCGCGCACCTCCTTGATGCCGAGGGGCATCGTGACGTTCTCCAGCGGGCCGCGCCAGCCATCACGGAATCCGACGAACTCGTGGCCGTACTCGGTCACGCCCTTACGGACCACGGCACGGATGACAGCGTTGAGACCGGGGCAGTCGCCCCCGCCGGTGAGCACGCCAACGCGCATGTGCTCTCACTCCCTGTGTGCTTGTGCGGTGTTTGCCGCCGCGGACTGGGATCGGTACACGACCTGCGGCCTCATTGCCGGTCCGGGGCTCGCCGCCACGAGGGTGACTCTAACCGCTGCCCTGTGACTTACCCCGCAGGACCTGCGTCACACCGCCGGAGGCGTGTCCCCGTCCCGCATGACCCGCCAGCGCGCCAGGTTGTGCCGCGCGTCGGCCAGCGCGTCGTGCTGATCGCCCTCGATCACCGGCAGATCGGGGCGGCCCAGGTCGTCCCAGAGCTGCTTGAGGTCCTTCGTCATGCGCGGCAGCGCGCGCGGCAACGCCGGCATCGCCCCCCACAGCTGCGCCAGCGCCACATGGTCGTAGGCGGCGTACCAGGCCCACAGCTCCATGCGCGTCTGCGCGCGCCCCCGCAGCGGCGCGACCAGGAACTCGTACAGGTCGTCGCGAATCCGCTCCCGGCTGCGCCACGCCTTGTCCGAGGGCGAGGGCAGCTTGTCGAGGACGTTGCGGCGCACCCACGGGATCGCCTTGCGGTCGTCGAACTCGGTGGAGACCGCGTAGAACTCGCGCCCCTCCTCGTCGACGACGCCGATCGACACCAGGTCGATCGTCACCCCGTCCTCGATGAACTCGCAGTCGTAGAAGTACCGGTAGCCACGCTCTTCCACGCCCTGCCCTTTCAGCGAGAGTTGTTCTCCGATCGGCCTGGACTCCCCCGTCCGTTCAGAGGAACGTCCCGCCCCGTGGACACCCGTCCACGCCCGTCATGACGGTACGCGACGGTAGCCATCCCGCGCCCGCCGACCGCCGTCCCACGACAGGGTCTGGCGCCAATGCGGACACTAGGGTATAAAGCTCACGTGAGCAGTCACTGTACGTCGCCGGGGCCGGTATCACCCGTGTCCCCTCTGAGCGCGGCGTATCGGTGCGGATCATGCCGAGCAACGAATGCGGGGCTGTACAAGCGAGGTATTTCCGGCCATGATCGGGGGTGCCCGTGGGAGACGGTCCTCCGTGGTAGGGGGTGCGCAGGTGGACAACCGTTCGTCCGATGATCCGCTCGCAGGTGTGGCGATGTTCTCGGGCCTGGAGCCGGAGGCGCGCAAGCGCATCGCCTCGGTCTCAGTGCCCCGCCAGTACCGCCGCGGGCAGCTGCTGTTCGTCGAAGGCGACCCGGGCGAGTCCCTCATCATGATCCGCTCCGGCGCGGTCTCGGTCTTCCGCACCGCGCCCACCGGCGAACGCGCGATGCTGAACGTGATGCGCCCACCCGACGTCCTCGGCGAGGTGTCCCTCCTCGACGGCTCGGCCAGATCCGCATCCGCCGAGGCCATCGAGGACACCTCCGCCATGGCGCTGTCCCGCGTGGCCTTCATCGACCTCGTCCACGCCAACCCCCGCATGGTCGACGTGGTCCTGCGCGCGATGGGCCTCCTCGTCCGCCGCCTCACCGACCAGAACGCCGACCACGTCTTCCTCGACCTCCCGGGCAGAGTCGCCAAGACCCTCGTCCGCCTCGCCGGAAACAGCGCCGCCGCCATGGTCACCATCGAGCTCAACCAGAGCCAGCTCGCCGAAATGGCCGGCGGCTCCCGCCAAAGCGTCAACCAGGCCATCGGCAGCTTCGCCGGAAGAGGCTGGCTGCGCACAGAAGGCAGGCGCATCGTAGTGACGGACGTACCGGCCCTACGCCGACGAGCAGGACTAGAGGACAAGTAGCGGCGGCAAGCGGAAGAGAAGAAGGACCGAGCGGGCGGCGGCACGAAGCCGCCCGAGGAACAGCACGCGCGACGGACGAAGGCGAGAGCCGGGCAGGGCACACAAGCCCGTGGCATGAAGCCCGCCCGAAGACAACGGCGAGACGCAAGGCAGAGCCGGGTGCGATGCGTAGCCGAGGGCGGCTTGAACCCGGGCAAAGTGACTGGCTGGCAACGGGGTCAAAACCCGGGCACTAAACGAAGCTCGTTGTAGTAGAGCCGGACCGAGACGGCCCGTAAGCCGCAAACAAAACGGCGACCCCGGGACCAGCTTGTGCGGGGGCTGTCTCGGGATAGGAGAGGTGGATCCTCCGTCGGTCGGCCAGACGTGTTCTTGAGAACGCAGGTTCTGGGGGTGTCAAGACAGCTCTTCCGTCTTGACACCCCGGGGTTCCTCGTTCAGCGTCGATATGGCCGGCCAGAGGAGGAGACGCCTCCCGAGAGAGGTCCGGCGTCCAGGGGCCGCACCCCTGGTCGGGTCCTAGGGGTGAAAGCCCTGACCAGACGGCGACCGTCAAATAGCGCCGATGCAGGTGATCGGGCGAGGGCGACCCGTGGGGGGAAGGCAAGAAGCGCGGGGAGACGGGCTCGGGGTGAGGGCGACGGGAGAGGTGCCGTAACGGGTGCTGTGGTAGCGAGGCTCGCGACGGCTGGGGCTGGGGCTGGGGCTGGGGCTGGGGCTCGGACTGCGGCTGGGGCTGCGGCCGGGCCCCGGCAGAAGCAAGGCCCGGGCCCGGCGCGAGTCGACGGGGAATACCGAACGCCCCTACCCCCGAAACTTAGCCGCATAAGCATCGATGTACTCCTGCCCCGACAACTCCATCAGCTCGTACATGATCTCGTCCGTCACCGCCCGCTCCACCAACCTGTCCCCCGCCAGCCCCGCATACCGCGAGAAATCCAGCGCCTCCCCGATCCGGATGTGCACCCGCCCGATCTTCGGCAGCTTCTTCCCGATCGGCTGCAACTCCCCCGTGTTCATCATCGCCGCCGGTATCACCCGCGCCCCCGTCTCCAGCGCGAGCCGCGCGACCCCGGTCTTCCCCCGGTACAGCTTCCCGTCGGGCGAGCGCGTCCCCTCCGGGTAGATCCCGAACAGCCCGCCCTCGGCGAGCACCCGCTTTCCAGTCGACAGGGCGTCCGCGGCCGCCTTGCCGCCGGTGCGGTCGACGGGGATGGCTCCGACGCCGGTGAAGAAGAAGCGGGAGAAAATCCCTTTGAGGCCCTTGCCGGTGAAGTACTCGGCCTTGGCGATGAAGGTGATCTTCCTGGGCACCACCAGGGGCAGGAAGATGGAGTCGGAGAACGACAGGTGGTTGCTGGCCACGATCGCGGCGCCGGTCTTCGGGATGTTCGCCAGCCCTTCGACCTTCGGGCGGTAGAGGAGCCGCAGCCACCAGCCGACGAAGACGTACTTCAACCACCAGTACAGCACCGGCACCTCCGGACATGGGCGATGGACGATGACCCCGATCACGTTGTCGTCTAAGTATTGCGTCCCCTCCGCCGGGCACGCCTACCGCCGTGCCTTTCGCCGCGGTCCGTGCCAGGATTACGGGGTATCGCTAGTTCCCGCCCAACACTTGCGGAGGTGTCCGGTGCCCGTCCTTCCCGGCGCGGAGCCGTTCCTCTTCGACGCGGGCGCCGAGGCGCCGGCCACGATCGTGATGTCGCACGGCTTCACCGGTTCTCCCCAGACGGTGCGGGCGTGGGGCGAGGCGGTGCACGCCGCCGGTTACACCGTGATCGGGCCGAGGCTGCCCGGGCACGGGACGCGGTGGCAGGACATGGCGGCCACGCGCTGGCAGGACTGGTACGGCGAGGTGGAGCGGGCCTTGGACGAGGCGCTGGGCCGGGGCCGTCCGGTGGTCGGCATGGGCATCTCGATGGGTGCGACGCTGATGCTGCGGCTGGCGCAGGAGCGGGGCGCGGACCTGTCGGGCCTGGTGGTGGTGAATCCGTCGCTGTTCTCGCAGAAGGTGGCGGTGAACTATCTGCTGCCGGTCATCTCGCGGCTGGCGCGGTCGGCGCCGGGCATCGCCAGTGACATCGCCAAGCCGGGCATCACCGAGCTGGCCTATGACCGGATCCCGCTGGCGGCGCTGAGATCGCTGACGGAGTTGTGGCGGCTGACGCGGTCGCGGCTGGGGAACATCACCGTGCCCCTGCGTGTTTACCGCAGTGCCCAGGACCACGTGGTCGAGCCGGCGAACAGCCGTATGCTGCTGGCGGGCGTCTCCAGTGAGGATGTGGCCGAGCACGTCATGCAGCACAGTTACCACGTGATGACCCTCGACAACGACGCCCCCGAGCTGTTCGCGGGCAGCGTCGCCTTCGTCGGCGAGCTCCTGGGCGCCGCCCCCGCGGGACCCGGCGGTGGAGCGGAGCCGGGCCGATGACAGAGCGTCCCGAGGATGAGCCGGAGCGTCCGGACGGCCTGACGGAGGAGCAGCTCACCGGCGACAATCTGGAGCGCCGGTTCTCGGAGCTGATCGCCGGGCTGGATTCGCCGAAGTGGCCGGGCGAGGAGGACGAGGCCGACGACGAGCCGCCCGCGAAGCCCGCGGCGGCGAAGCCGGCCGAGCCGACGCTGCTGGAGTTGTGGGACGCCGATCTGCCGGAGTCGCCGGAGGAGGCCGCCGAGACTTATGAGCCGCCGCCTCCGCCACCGGTGCCGAAGCCCTCGCGCCCGGCGATCATCGGGTTGCTGCTGATCGTGGTGGGCGTGGTCGTGTTCGTGCGGCCGAGTCTGCTGGACGTGCTGGGGTTCGGGTACGAGGCGGCGATCCTGCTGGGCGCGGGTGTGGTCTTGTCGGGTGTGGCGGTGCTGATCTGGCGGTTGCGTCCCGGTGACGAGGACGATCCGTACGACCCGGAGGACGGCGCGGTCGTCTAGGACGGCGGCCCCGTGAGGCCGCCGCCGTGCCGCGCGGTCAGGCGCGTTCTTCTTCGGTGAGCTTGTCGAGCCAGTCAAGGATCGCGTCGAGGGGTTCGCGCCAGGCGGCGTTCAGCATCATGTCGTGCCCGGCGCCCTGGAACAGCAGTGGCGCGACGCCGTAGTGGGCGCCGGTCTTTTCCAGCGCGGCCTGGGGGGCGCGCTTGTCGCCGGGGTCCCCGGCGACCAGGATCGGCGGTTCACCGGCGGGCGGTGGCGGGACGGTGCGTCCCAGGCGCGGGGCGATGAGCACGGCCGCGCGGGCGGGGTAGCGGGCGAGTCCTTCGGCGAGGATCGCCGCGCCCTTGCCGTGTCCGAGCAGGACGGGGCGGGTGGCCAGGGACGCCGCGGCCTGCGCGAGGTCGTGGGCGTGGGCGCGCAGGTCGCCCTTCACCTTCGCCGCGCCGCCCTGGCCGCGCACGCTCAGCGCGTGGGCGGGGAAGCCGCGGTGGGCGGCGTGGGGAAGCCAGTGCTCGGTGAACACGCGCGCGCCGCGCGGGTCGCCGGAGACGAAGAGGAGCGGCGGTTTGCCGGTCGGGTCCTCGGGCAGGACGGCGAGGATCTCCCGGTGGGCGTGCGGGACGGGGTCGCGGTAGTCGAGGCCGCGGGTGACGTCGAGGCGGCGGGTCATTTCACGCCCTCCAGTTCCTGGATCAGGTCGCCGAGGGCCTTCAGGTAGACGTCGTGGGAGACCTCAAGGCGGTGGCGGGCGGTGTCGTTGAGGTGGCCGTGGACGTAGCGCCGCCCGGCGTCGGGGACCGCCTTCGCCCAGAAGGCGCGGGCGGCCTGCGGGTCGCGTTCGCGCAGCCGCAGCCATTTCGCCAGGGCCACCGTCTGCCAGTGGGCGAGCGGGAAGTGGCTGCCGTTGGCCTGGACGAGGCCGACCACGGCGAGGGTCTGCGCCTTCGGGGACAGCATCTGCGCGATGAGGCGGGGCGCGTCGTCGGGGCCGGTCATGCCGAGCAGTTCGGGATCGCAGAAGTCGAAGGTGGTGCGGTAGCCGGTGGCCATGATGACGGTGTGCGGCTTGGCGCGGGTGCCGTCGGCGAAGACCACCTCGTCCTCGGTGAAGCGCTCGATGTCGGGTTTGGGCTTAATGGAGCCCTGGCCGATGTGGTACATGAGGTGGCTGTTGACGATGGGGTGGGAGCCGAAGAGGCGGAAGTCGGGCCGCTTCATGCCGAACCGCGCGGGGTCGCCGACGACTTTGCGCAGCACGATCTCGGAGACCTTCTGGCGCAGCCCGAAGGGCAGCCAGTCCAGACCGGCCAGGGCTTGGTCCCCGGGCTTGCCGAAGACGTACTTGGGCACGAACCAGTAGCCGCGCCGGGAGGAGTGCCAGGTCTCCTCGGCGTTGAGGGCGACCTCCCCGGCGATGTCGCAGCCGGAGTTGCCGGCGCCGACCACCAGGACGCGCTTGCCGCGCACCTTCGAGGGCTCCTTGTAGGCGGAGGAGTGCACGATCTCGCCGCGGAACTCGTGCATGCCGTCGTACTCGGGCATGCGGGGGTCCCAGTTGTGGCCGTTGGCCAGGACGACGGCGGCGTAGCGCAGGCGGCGGGCGGCGTTGCCGCTGACGGGTTTGACGATGACGTCCCAGCGGCCGTCCCCGGTGGGTTCGACGCGGGAGATCTCGCTGCCGAACCAGATGTGCTCGCGCAGCCCGAAGTGGTCGGTGTAGCGCTCCAGGTAGCCCAGGACCTGCGAGTGGTGCGGGTAGTCGGGCCAGTCGTCGGGCATCGGGAAGTCGGGGAACTCCGTCAGCGGGCGCGAGGAGATGAGGTGCGTGCTGGCGTAGACCGGGCTGCGGTCGTTGCGCCAGTTCCACGAACCGCCCACGGCGGTCTCCCGCTCGTAGCAGTCGACGGTGAAACCGTGCTCCCGCAGATTCTTCACCGCGAGGAGACCGGCCATGCCGGCCCCGATGACGCACACGGCCGCGCCGCGGTCATAGGCCGCGTCCACTCCGTAGGCGTCGAAGCCACCTTCGGACACTGTCTCTCTCCGTCCCTGCCGGGCTCGCCCCGGTCGGTGCGCCGCCTTTCGGCGGCGGACTTAAGGTTTTGGGCAACACAGTATTGAAGAACGCGGCGCCGATAAAGCCGCCGCCGTCTGGCGCAGGCAAGCAGGATAGCCACCCCCTATCGGCGGGTCGTGTTGACCCACAAGGGATCCATGGGAGAACCCGGACATGATCAAGCACTCCACCGCGACCGTGTACATCCTGCACCGATTCGATGACGGTCAATGGCGGCTGGCGCTGATCGAACACCCGCTGTGGCATAAGTGGGTACCCGCGGGTGGCCATGTCGAACCGACCGAGAACGCGGCCGAGGCGGCGCTGCGCGAGGCGGCCGAGGAGACCGGCCTGCGGGACCTGCGGCTCGTCGAACCGCACACCGACCTGCCCCGCGACTACCCGCCGGTACCCCACGATGACGTGGTCGCCCGTGTGCCCGTGCCCTGGTGGATCATGGAGTTCGAGCTGCCCTCCGGGGACCGTCATCTGAGTGAGCCGCACATCCACGTGGATCACCAGTTCGTCGCGGTGGCCGGGGATCTGGGCCGTATCGACGCCGAAGATCACCCGTTCGGGTGGTACACCGCAGATGAATTGGCGGAACTGCACGCGTTCCAGGACGTCCTGGTCACCGGAAGGCACCTCCTGGAGAAGGCGTCGCAGCAGGTCAGCGGCTGGATACGTGCTGTATCCGCGGGCGTGGAATAGAATCCACCGCAACACGCCGAAGAATTAAGCGACCCGCGCCCTTCCGTCACCGAGGTGCGGGTCGTAAGCTTCGCTCACTCGCCATTCGGCGGTCTCACTAGCGCATTCTCAAGGAGCGTCGGTGTACGTCAATGTTCTCCCGGCCGAGCGTGCTGCTCGTCTCAAGGCCGCCTACACGGTCCGCCACGTGGACCTCTCCAAGCAGTACACCCTCATTGAGGACGCGATCCCGGCACGCGGGGATCTGGTCGTCGCGAGGGTCACCCAGCTCGGGCACCACAACTGGGTCGAGCTGCCCAGCGGACGCAGGGCCACCCTCTACGTCGGCGACGAACTCCTGCTGGCCTGCGGCGCCCGGTACGCCCCCGACCAGTTCGAGGCGGAGCTGCCCGAGGACCTGGGCCCGGCCGACCTCGTCGCCGCGGGCGGCGTCCTCGGCAAGGTGCACAGCCGCCACACCTCCGTCGGCGCCCCCACCCGGCTGGCCCCCATCGGCCTCCTGGGCGACGCCGAGGGCCGCGTGCTGAACCTGCGCGACTTCCGGCTCGGCGAGCCGCCGACCGCGCTGCGCCCGCCGACGACCATCGTCGTCGTGGGCACGTCCATGAACTCCGGCAAGACCACCACGGTCGCCGCGATCGTGCGCGGCCTGACCCAGGCCGGTCTGCGCGTGGGCACCGCGAAGATCACCGGCACCGGCGCCGGTGGCGACCCGTGGCTGTTCCGCGACGCCGGGGCGGTGGCCGCCTACGACTTCACCGACGCCGGCTACCCGACCACCTTCCGCGTCCCCCTGGACGAGCTGGTGGAGAGCGCGCAGCTGCTGCACGGCCACATCTCGGCGCAGGCCGTCGACGCGGTGGTCCTGGAGATCGCCGACGGCGTCCTGCAGGCGGAGACCGCCGCCCTGCTCGACCGTCCCGAGATCCGCCGCCTCATCGACGGCATGGTCTTCGCCTCCGGCGAGGCCGCCGGCGCGCTCTTCGGCGTCCAGCGGCTCCAGTCGATGGGCCTGCCGGTCCTGGCCGTCTCCGGTCTGCTGACCTGCTCGCCGCTGGCGATGCGCGAGGCCGCCGCGGGCCTGTCCGTGCCGGTCTACACCCCGGCCGACCTGTGCTCGCCGATGCTGGCGACCTCACTGCTGGACCGGGTGACGAACAACACCATGCCCGGCGCGGCGGGCGACTCGTCGATGCTCGCGTGATCGGCGACAGTTTCTAGAACGACCCGATGGGCGGGACCGGTGTGACCGGTCCCGCCGTCCCTCCTTCGGGGTACCGGCAATATGGCCGCGTGGCGAACGGCGCCCGGCGGCCGGGTGACGCGACGATGTCGCCCCTGACGACGGCCGCCGCCGTGACGGCGGTTACCGTCCACCTGGGAGCGGCACGCACCGAACCCGTGTTGGACCTTGTCAGGAGGCATTTTCCGTGAAGCACACCGAGACCGTCGAGGTGCGCGGGCACATCCTGGATTCGGGAGTTTTCGCCCGCATTCTCGACGACGTGCTCGAATACGGCGGGGACTACCGGATCGACCGGCTGGACGTGGGCCGCACCCACACCGACGAGTCGTACGCCCGGCTGACCGTCGGCGCCGAGGACGGCGAGCAGCTCGCGCGCATCCTCATGCGACTCCAGACCCACGGCACGAACCAGGTCGACCCGGGCGCGGTCGTCCTGCGCCCGGCCCCGGCCGACGGTGTGTTCCCCGACGACTTCTACTCCACCACCAACCTGCCCACCTCGGTGCGGCTGGAGGGCGCGTGGATTCCGGTGGCCAACCCGGAAATGGACTGCGGGATCATCATCGAGGACGGCCGCGCGCGCACCATCGCCGTCTCCGACATCCGCCGCGAGGACCCGGTCGTGTGCGGCGCCAGCGGCGTGAAGGTGACGCCGCTGCCGGAGCCGAAGCGCGCCGACCCGGGCTCGACCAGCTTCGAGTTCATGTCCAGCGAGGTCTCCAGCGAGAAGCCGCAGGCCCTGCTGGTCAAGCGCATCGCCGAGCAGATGCGCCAGGTCAAGCGCGGCGGCGGCAAGATCCTGTGGGTCGGTGGGCCCGCGATCGTGCACACCGGCGCCGCCAAGCCGATGGTCGCCCTCGTCGAGGAGGGCTTCGTGGACGTCCTGTTCGCCGGGAACGCCCTCGCCACCCACGACATCGAGGCCTCGCTGTACGGCACGTCCCTGGGCGTGGACCTCCAGCAGGGCCACGGCGTCCCGCACGGCCACGAGCACCACATCCGCGCCATCAACACGATCCGCCGCTGCGGCTCGATCGCCGCCGCCGTCGAGCAGGGCGTCCTCACCGACGGCGTCATGCACGCGATGGTGACCCACGGCAAGCAGTTCGTGCTGGTCGGCTCGGTCCGCGACGACGGCCCGCTGCCCGACGTCTACACCGACGTCATCGCCGGGCAGCGCGCCATGCGCGCGGCCCTGCCGGAGGTCGGCTTCGCGATCATGGTGGCCACGATGCTGCACTCGATCGCCACCGGCAACCTGCTGCCCGCCACCACTCCCCTGGTGTCGGTCGACATCAACCCCGCCACGGTCACCAAGCTGGCCGACCGGGGCAGCGCCCAGGCCACCGGCGTCATCACCGACATCGGCCTGTTCCTGGAGCAGCTGGCCACCGAGCTGGTCGTCGGCTACAAGCGCGACTAGGCACGAGCCGCGAGAGGGCGCCCGGGTCCGTTCTGGACCCGGGCGCCCTTCGTCATGCCAGGTCGCGGGCGTGGACGGTGGCCGAGCGCCGCACGCGCATCCCGACGCGCTCGTAGAGTGCCAGGGCGCCGGTCTCGGAGTGCGTCCACAGGGTGCACGCGCTCAGGCCGCGCGCGGCGAACGCGGCGAAGGCGTGCCGCAGCAGCAGGCGCGCGATGCCGCGGCCGCGGCGGTCCTCGCGGACCGCGACGCGCTCGATGTAGCCCTCGCCGGAGCCCGGGACGTCCAGGGACACCACCGCGCCCACCGGCTCGCCGTTCTCGAAGGCGATCGGTGAGGCCCAGGGCGCGAAGGTCTCCCGCGCGACGGTGCCCTCGGCCCACTCGGCGTAGTCCTTGCGGCGGGGCTGGAAGGCGGCGAAGGCGTCCTCCATCAGCGTGTGCGCGCCCGGCCCGTCGCCGTCGGCGAAGGGGCGCACGGTGACGCCTCCGGGGACCTCGGGGACGTCCACTCCCCCGTCGAGCCCGATCTCCAGCAGCCAGGCCGTGGCCAGGCGCGTGTATCCGCGGGCGGTGAGGATCTCGACGGCCGCGGTGTCGGCGTCGGTGACGCTCTGCACGAAGCGGCCCGGGGCGGTCAGGCCCTCGGCCCAGTCGAGCAGGGCCGTGCCCAGGCCGTGCCCGGTGTGCGCGGGATGGACGTGGATCTCCCCGCGCCGCTCGGCCCAGGCCCACGCGGCCAGGTCGCCGTCCGGGCCGTGGACGAGGAGGGTGCGCGTGGCCGGATCGAGGGCGGGGCGGGCGAAGGTGGCCGCGACGTCGCCGGGATCGGCGTGCGGCAGGCCGTGGAAGTGCCGCTCGCGCGCGTCGGCGAGCGCGGTGACGGCGGGGATGTCGTCGGTGGTGGCGGGGCGGTGTGTGTATCGGGGTGGAAGCTTGATCACGGTTTCGATCCTGCCCCATGGGTGAAGGCCTCGCGGACGAGGCCGCGCAGCCAGATGTGGGCGGGGTCGGCGTGGAAGCGGGCGTGCCAGGCCTGGGAGATGGTGAGGGCGGGCAGGTCGATGGGGACGTCGACGGTGACCAGCCCGAAGCGGTCGAGGAGCGGGGCGTGGAGGCCGAGGGCGGCGCGTCCGACGAGGTCGGTGCCGGCGATCAGGACGAGGGCGACGGTGGCGGTGGGGACGGAGACGACGACGGGCCGGGTGAGTCCGTGGGCGGCGAGGGCGGTGTCGATGGGGCCGTGGAGGATGCCGCGGCGGGAGACGGTGAGGTGCTCGGCGGCGGCGTAGCGGGCGAGGGTGACCTCGCCGTGGGTGAGGGGGTGTCCGGCGCGGACCACGACGACGCCTTCTTCGACGGTGAGGGCCTCGGCGTGGACGTCGGGGCTGGGGTCGTCGATGACGCCGATCTCCAGGTCGGCGGTGCCGTCGCGGAGGGGGCTGGCGGAGCGGGGTCCCTCGCCGAGGAAGCGGAGGGTGACGCCGGGGGCCTGGGCGCGGACGCGGTGGAGCAGGTGGGCGGCGATGACGGCGAAGGTGGAGTCGTCGGCCTGGAGGGTGAAGGTGCGTTCGACGGCGGCCAGGTCGAGGGGGCGCGGTCCGCGGAAGAGGGCGTCGGCGCGGTCGACGAGGGCGTGGACCTCGGCGCGGAGGGCTTCGGCGCGGGGTGTGGGGACCATGGCGCGTCCGGAGCGGACGAGGACGGGGTCGCCGAGGGCTTTGCGGAGGCGTCCGAGGGTGCGGCTCATGGCGGGCGGGGACAGGTGGAGCCGTTCGGCGGCGCCGGTGACGCTGCCTTCGGTGAGGAGGGCGTCGAGGGCGATGAGCAGGTTCAGGTCCAGGCGCGGGTGCACGAGCGGCAGCTTAACCGGTGGATTGCGTCCGATGCACAGTTCTCTTGCGATCCTTGCATTTGCGGTAATGCGGTGGCGGTTCTACGGTGGTGAGGACGCCCCGATCCGGGAGCGTTCCTCCCTTTCATCCTGTTTCGAGGTTCATTCGCCATGTCCGCAATCGCCCCCACCGCCGCGCCGCCCGTAACGGGCCATCCCAGGCGCGGTCTCATCCTGGCGCTCATGTCGTCGTGCACGGTCCTGACGATCGCGCTGGTGGCCGCCATCAATGTGGCCCTGCCGAGCCTGGCGTCCGACGTGCTGCGTCCCAGTAGCAGTCAGCTGCTGTGGATCGTGGACTCCTACGTCATCGTCTTCGCGTGCCTGCTCATCCCCGCCGGGGCCTTCGGGGACCGGTTCGGGCGCAAGGGCGCCCTGATGGGCGGGCTGGCGCTGTTCGCCGCCGGGTGCCTGGTGGCGGCCCTGGCGGAGTCGGTGCCGCTGCTGCTGGCCGGGCGCGCGCTGTCGGGCGCCGGGGCCGCGCTGATCATGCCGGCGACGCTGTCCATCACGGTGCACGCGTTCCCGCCGGAGAAGCGGGCGCAGGCCATCGGCGGCTGGACGGCGGCCACGGGGGTGGCCGGGGTCGTGGGCAACATCGGCGGCGGCGCGCTGCTGGAGGACGCGAGCTGGCGGGCCCTGTTCTGGTCCGCCGGGCCGCTGGCGCTGGCGCTGCTGCTGGTGGTCGCGCTGGCCGCGCCGAAGACCGCGCGGCACCGCGCGAGCCTGGACCTGCCCGGTTCGGCGCTGCTGGTGGTGGCCTTCCTGGGCCTGCTCTACGGCATCATCGAAGGCCCCGAGCTGGGCTGGGCCTCGGCGTGGGTCCTGGGCGGCTTCGCCCTCGCCGCCGCCGTCTTCACCGTCTACACCCTCTACGCCCTGCGGGCGGCGAACCCGGTGCTCGACCCGCGGCTGTTCGCCGGGCGGGCGCTGCGGGCGGGCGCGTTCGGCGTCACCGCGACGTTCCTGGGGATGTTCGGGCTGTTCTTCATGAACGCCCAGTACCTCCAGTTCGCCAAGGGCTACACGCCCCTGGTGACGGGCCTGGCCATCGGGCCCCTCGCGGTCATCATGATGGTGATGACGCGCCGGGCGGCGGAACTGGCCGCGCGGCTGGGGCGCGTCCCGGTGGTCACCGGCGGGCTGCTGCTGATCGCGGCGGGGCTGGGTCTCATGTCGACCGCCGACGCGGGCACCCACTACTGGGTCTACGCCGCCGAGATGAGCGTGGTCGCGCTGGGCATGGGCCTGAGCCTGCCCCTGCTGTCGACGGTGATCATGACGGCCGTGCCGCACGAGCGCGCCGGTCTGGGCTCGGGTCTCAACAGCGCCACCCGCGAGGTCGGCAGCGCGCTGGGCGTGGCCGTCGTCGGGACCGTCCTCACCGCGGGATTCTCCGGCGCCCTCCCCGAGGGCGTGCCCTCGGACTCCGTCGCGCACGCCCTCGCCGTCGCCGGGCCCGCCCGGCACGACGCGGTGGTGGACGCCTTCACCGGCGCGATGTCGGCCGGCTTCCGCGTGACGGCGATCGTCCTGGCGGTCTCGGCGGTGCTGGTCGCGATGTGGCTGCGGCCGTCCCGCGGGTAGGGACGCGAGGAACGGTGGGAGTGGCTCCCGGGCCGGGGCGCCACTCCCGCTTCGCGGCTATTCGCGCGTGGCCACCGGGCGGTGCGGGTCGGCGATCCAGTTGCTCCAGGAGCCGATGTAGACGGCCGGGACGCGCAGTCCCGCCGCCGCCATCGCCAGCGCGGTGTGGGTGGCGGTGATGCCCGATCCGCAGTAGACGCCCACGGCCTGGTCGTCCTCGGCGCCCACCGGCAGGTAACGCGCGCGCAGCTCATCGGGGGTGCGGAAGCCGCCGCCCTCGGCGAGGTTCGGGGCGTCCGGCACGTTGATCGCGCCCGGGATGTGCCCGGCGACGGGGTCGATCGGCTCGGTCTCGCCCAGGAAGCGCTCGGCCGCGCGCACGTCGATGAGGACGCCCTCGGCGGCGGTCCGCGCGGCCTGCGCGGCGTCCAGCACCGGCACCGCGCCGGGGCGCACCGTCAGGTCGCCGGGCACCGGCTCGGGGACGGCGGTGGTCAGCGGCAGGTCGGCGGCCAGCCACGCGGCCATGCCGCCGTCGAGCACGACGACGTCCTCCAGGCCCACCCACAGCAGCGTCCACCACGCGCGCGAGGCGCTCATCATGTCCCCGGCGTCGTAGCAGACCACCCGCGAGGACGCGCCGACACCGGCCTGCCGCAGGACCTCCTGCAGCCGCGCCGGATCGGGCAGCGGGTGCCGCCCGCCGGGCCCGGGCGGGCCGCACAGGTCGGCGTCCAGGTCCAGGAAGACCGCGCCGGGGATGTGGCCGTGCAGGTAGGCGTCGCGTCCGGACGGTCCATTGCGGACGCCGCCGGGCGGGGTCAGGGACCAGCGCAGGTCGAGGATGACCGGCGGGGTCTGCTCCGAGAGCGCCTGGGACAGTTGGGCCGCGGTGATCAACGGGTTCGGCATGAGGACCAGTTTCCCCTAATCGGTGAGCAGATGGGCGTTGGCGGCGCGGGCGCGCGCCGCCAGCGAGTCCACGACGAGCACCTCGACACCGGCCGCGCGCAGCACCTCCGCGCCCCGGCCCTCCACGAACAGCGAGGGCTCCTCCCAGGCGTAGACGACCCGGCGGATACCGGCCGCCACGATCAGCTCGGCGCAGGTGCGCGGACGCGAGGCGCGCCGCCCGCACGGCTCCAGCGACGAGTAGACCGTCACCCCGTCCAGGTCGCCGGGCGCGTGCCGCAGCGCGACCTCCTCGGCGTGGTCCTGCGGCTGCTCGCCGCGTGAGAAGCCACGGGCCAGCACCGGGCCGTCCGGGCGGGCCAGGACCGCGCCCACGCTGAACGCGCTCGCCGAGGGCGGGCAGCGGTAGGCGAGCTCGACGGCGAGGGACAGGTGCTCCAGGTCGCTCACTCGGCTCCGTCCAGGAGGTAGCGCAGCAAGACCACGTCGTCGATGCGGCTGACGTCGGCCAGGCGCATCCGGTGGTCCTTGCCGTGCGGGAAGACGCCCGGCCCGACGAAGCGGGGGGCGCGGGGGTCGCCCACGAAGAAGGGCGCCACCACCAGGTGCAGCTCGTCGGCCAGCCCGGCGGTGAGGAGTTGCGTGTGGACCGTCCCGCCGCCCTCGACCATGAGCCGGACGACGCCGCGCCCGCGCAGGTCGGCCAGCACCGTCGGCCACGCCACCGGTGAACCGGCGTCGACGACGGTCGCCAGGCCGCTCAGGCGCTCCCGGGCGCGCTGCGCGGCGGGCGAGGCCACGTAGACGAGGCGCTCGCCCGCGCCGACGGTGAAGAACCGCGAGGCCGGGTCGAGATCGCCGGTGGCGGTCACCGTCACCCGGCGCGGCTGGCGCACCGACTCCCCCGCCGTCAGGCTCGGGTTGTCGCGGCGGACCGTGGAGGCGCCGACCAGGATGGCGTCGCACCCGGCGCGGACCTCGCGGACGCGGTCCAGATCGCCGGGCGTGGACAGGATCAGCCGCTCGGGCGAGGCGTCGTCCAGATAACCGTCGGCGGACATGGCCGCCGACAGGAGCACGTACGGACGGTCACCCGGCATGCGTCGATCTTAAGTCCCCTCTGGCTCCCACGTACTCGCCCCAGGTGCGACCGCCGCACGCGTTCGCCGGAGTGGTCAGGCACCCGGCCGCGTAGGCGGCGCCCAGCTTGCCCGGCATCCACGTCGACACCACCGGCCGCTTCGCGCCACGCGCGCGCAGCTCGTCGCGCGCCAGCTCGGCGATGCTCAGGACCTGCGGCCCGCCCAGGTCGGCCACCCGCCCGGCGGGCTCGCCCAGGGCGAGCTCGGCGATGCGCGAGGCGACCTCGGTGACGTCGACCGGCTGGCAGGTGCCGCGCGGCACGACCACCACCGGGATCGGCAGCTCGGCGAAGCGGTCGACCAGGCGCGGGATGAACTGGTGGAACTGGGTGGCGCGCAGCGTCGTCGAGGGGACCGCCGACTCGCGGACCATGCGCTCGCAGCAGCGCTTGTCCTTGTAGTACTGCATCGGGATCTCGTCGATGCCGACGATGGAGACGAACACGAAGTGGGCGACCCCGGCGGCCTCGGCTGCGTCGACGAGGGTGCGGGTGGTCTCCACGTCGGCGCCGGGCACGTCGGGCTCGGAGGCGCAGTGGACGACGACGTCGACGCCGTCGAGCGCCCGCGCCAGGCCCGCGCCGGTGTGCAGGTCGCTGGCGTACCAG
The DNA here is from genome assembly GCF_030269765.1 of Actinorhabdospora filicis. Lineage (GTDB taxonomy): Bacteria > Actinomycetota > Actinomycetes > Mycobacteriales > Micromonosporaceae > Actinorhabdospora > Actinorhabdospora filicis. The sequence goes on from NZ_BSTX01000002.1 coordinate 1,285,031, forward strand.
GCGGCGCGCGGGTCGGCGTCGTGCTCGCGGCGGCTGAGGGCGCGCAGCTCGGCGGCGCCCGACAGGCGGTCGAGCAGCGCCGAACCGAGCAGTCCGGTCGCGCCGGTCACCAGGATGGTGGTCATCGTGTGTGCCTCCGGCACATCAAGGGGGTCGGATGTCCATCCGCTGGTGTACTCCTCCGCGGGCCCGCGCGGCAACCCGGCGGGCCGGTTTGTGACCGGATGAACCGGTGAGGGAACGTCACCGGGCCCGCTCACGGGGCGGATCCGGCGGCCGGGCACGGTGAGGCCCCCGCCGTCCACTCCGGCCGTGAACCGGCCCGTGATGGCGTGCGGGGTGGGCGGCCGCGAGCCTAGTGCGCGTCGGCGATGCAGAACTCGTTGCCGTCGGGGTCGAGCAGGATCGTCCAGTTGACGCCGGGCACCTCGTGCTCGGCGACGACGGTGGCGCCCAGGCCCTTGAGGCGGGCGACCTCGGCGTCGCGGTCGTCGGCGACCAGGTCGAGGTGGACGGTCTGCCCGGCGGGACGCTCGTCGACCTTCTGGAAGCCCATCGAGATGGGCGTGGCCGAGATGAAGATGAAGTCGCCGTAGTCGGAGGTCACCTCGCCGCCGAGGGCCTCGATCCACCACGCGGACAGGGCGCGCGGGTCGGTCGTGTTCACCGTGGCGTTCGCGATCGTCAGGGTCATGGCCCGACGCTAACCCGGGGGTACGACATCGCGGTGGACGTCCCGGACCCCGCGGGTATATCGTTAGCTCAGCTAAGTTAGCCAAGCTAAGTAATTGGGGAGCCATGGACCACGACGCACTCGCCGCCGACGTCAGCCGCCTCATGCGCGACATGGTGCTGTTGCTGCGGCAGGCGACCGCCGATCTCGACGTCAGCCCACCGCAGCTGGCCGTCCTCGGTTCCCTCCTGGGCGGCCCGCGCCGCATGGGCGACCTCGCCGCCGAGCACGGCGTACGGATGCCGACCATGACCGTCCAGGTCAACCGCATGGAGCGGGACGGCCTGGTCGAGCGCGGACGCGACACCGCCGACGCGCGCGTGGTCACCGCCTCGCTCACCGACACCGGCCGCGCCGCGCTGGCCGCCGGGCGCGGACGCCGCAACGCGTTCCTCGCCGGGCGGCTGGCCGCCCTCTCCCCCGAAGACCGCGAGGCGATCGCCCTGGCGATCCCCGCGCTGCGCCTACTCGTGCAAGGAGCCCCCGAAGAATGACCGCACACAACCCCGAGGGGTCATCGGGAAAGAACATCCTCAAGCAGCCCGCCGCCGTGTGGGCCACCGCGTTCGCGGCGGTCATCGCGTTCATGGGCATCGGCCTGGTCGACCCGATCCTGCCGTCGATCGCCAAGGGCCTGGAGGCCACGCCCAGCCAGGTCTCCCTGCTGTTCACCAGCTACTTCCTGGTCACCGCGGTGGCGATGCTGCTGACCGGCTGGGTCTCCAGCCGCATCGGCGCGAAGCGGACCCTGCTGGCCGGACTGGCGCTGGTGGTGCTGTTCGCCTCGCTGGCCGGGACGTCCCAGACCGTCGGCCAGCTCGTCGGCTTCCGCGCCGGATGGGGACTGGGCAACGCCATGTTCGTCGCCACCGCCCTCGCCGTCATCGTCGGCGCCGCCAGCGGCGGGGCCGAGTCCGCCATCCTGCTCTACGAGGCCGCGCTCGGCCTGGGCATCTCGGCGGGCCCGCTGCTGGGAGCGCTGCTGGGCGACTGGCACTGGCGTTACCCGTTCTTCGGAACGGCGGCGCTGATGGCGGTCGGCTTCATCCTCATCGCCACGCTGCTGCGCGGGATGCCGAAACCGGCGGTGAAGGCGCGCCTGAGCGACCCGCTGCGGGCGCTGGCCCACGGCGGCCTGTCCACCACCGCCGTCACCGCGCTGTTCTACAACTACGCGTTCTTCACCGTCCTGGCCTTCACCCCGTTCATCCTCGGCATGAACGCCTACGGCATCGGCTCGGTCTTCTTCGGCTGGGGCGTGCTGGTGGCGCTGTCGTCGGTGTTCCTGGCGCCCATGCTCCAGCGGCGCCTGGGCTCGGTGGGGACGATGCACCTGGCCCTGGCGTTCATGGTGGTGTGCCAGATCGGCATCGCGCTGTCCGGGCACGGCGGGATCATCGCCTTCACCGTCGCCACGGGCCTGGCCATCGGCGTCAACAACACCGTCTTCACCGAGGCGGCCATGGAGGTCTCCGACGCCCCGCGCGCCACGGCCTCGGCCGGGTACAACTTCGTGCGCTGGATGGGCGCGGCCCTGGCCCCCTACATCGCCTCCAAGCTCGGCGAGGAGGTCTCGGTGAGCCTGCCGTACTACGTCGGCGCGGCCTGCTGCGTGGTGGCGATGGGCGTGCTGTTCCTGCGCCGCCGCCACCTGGCCGGGCTCGACGCCGTCGACGCCGACCACGAGCGCTTGGACGCCGTGCCCGCCTGAGGCCGGTAGCCTCGGGCCGCATGACGATCTCCGAGCGCGTCCGCCCCGTCCTGCTCGCCGGCGTCGCCGACCGGGTCCATCCCGGAGCGGTGTGGGCGGTGGGGGACGCGGGCGGCGTCATCGCCTCCGGCGCCGAGGGCGTCGCCGACCCGGCCGCCCCCGAGCCGATCGGCCTCGACGCGATCTTCGACCTGGCCAGCCTCACCAAGGTCCTGGTGGTGTGGACGGCGATCGGGCGCCTGTGGGAGGCCGGGCGGCTGGCCCTCGACGACCGGCTCGACGCGCACCTGCCCGAGACGAGCGGGCACCCGCTGGGACCGGTGACGCCACGGCAGCTGCTGGCGCACACCGCGGGCCTGCCACACCACGCCGGTTTCAAGGCCAACTACGGGAGCGATCCGGCGGCGATCGTGCGCGGCGTGCTCACCGCCGACCTGCACCAGCCGCCCGGCACGGCCGTCAAGTACACCGACCGGGCCGCGTTCGTCCTGGGCGTGCTCGCCGAGCGCCTGACCGCCACCACATTGGCGGAGCTGACCCGCGAACGCGTGTGGGAGCCGCTGGGGATGCGCGAGACGTGGTTCGGGCCGGTGCCGGCGGACCTGCGCGGGCGATGCGCGCCCACCGAGCTCGACCCCGAGTCCGGGACGCACCGCCGCGGCGAGGTCCACGACTTCTCCACGCGCCTGTTCGGGGGCGCCTGCGGCATCTCCGGGGTGTTCTCCACCGCGGGCGACCTGGGCCTGTTCCTGGCGCACCTGCTGCGCCCGGACGAGCGGCTGGGCTTCGGCTCGGCGTGGCTCGCCGAGTCGCTGCGGACGCAGACGGGCGGCCTGGACCCGGCGCGCGGGCTGTTCTGGCATCCCGCGCACGGCACCGCGCCGGAGGAGGACGTGTGGACGCACCCCGGCTTCACCGGCACGGCCTTCTGGCTGTGCCCCAAGCAGGGCCGGTGGGCGGTGCTGCTGACCAACCGGGTCTATTGGAGCCGCGAGCGGCTGCCGATCAAGGCGGTCCGGGACGGCTTCCGCGCGGCGGTGTTCACCGGCTGAGGGGCCGGGATCGGTGATCCCGGCCCCTGTCGCGGTCAGATGTCGCGGAAGATCTCGATCTGCGCGCCCAGCTCGTTGAGGCGGTTGGCGAGGTCCTCGTAGCCGCGGTTGATGACGTAGACGTTCCGCAGCACCGAGGTGCCCTTCGCGGCCAGCATCGACAGCAGGACGACCACCGCCGGGCGCAGCGCGGGCGGGCAGATGACCTCGGCGGCCGAGAAGCGGGTCGGGCCCTCGACCACCACGCGGTGGGGGTCGGCGAGGGTGACGCGCGCGCCGAGCTTGGTGAGCTCGGTGAGGTAGATGGCGCGCTTGTCGTAGACCCAGTCGTGGATCATCGTCGAACCGGTCGCGGTGGCCGCGATCGCGGCGAAGAACGGCAGGTTGTCGATGTTGAGGCCGGGGAACGGCATCGGGTGGATCTTGTCGATCGGCGAGTGCAGCTTCGAGGGCCGCACGGTGAGGTCGACCAGGCGGGTGTGCCCGTTGGCCGCGGGGTACTCCTCACTGCGGGAGTAGTCCAGGCCCATCTCCTCCAGCAGCGCCAGCTCGATCTCCAGGAACTCGATGGGCGCGCGGCGCACGGTGAGCTCGGAGCCGGTGACGATGGCCGCGGTCAGCAGGCTCATCGCCTCGATCGGGTCCTCGCTGGGGGCGTAGTCGACGTCGGCGGAGATGTCGGCGCGGCCGTGAACGGTCAGCGTGGTGGTGCCGATGCCGTCGATGCGGACGCCGAGGCGGGTCAGGAACACGCACAGGTCCTGGACCATGTAGTTCGGGCTGGCGTTGCGGATGATCGTGACGCCGGCGGCCCCAGCGGCGGCCAGGATGGCGTTCTCGGTGACGGTGTCGCCGCGTTCGGTCAGCACGATGGGGCGGCTCGGGGCGCCGAGGCCCTCCACCGTGGCGTGGTAGCTGCCCTCGGTGGCCTTCACCGACAGCCCGAAGGGCCGCAGGGCGATCATGTGCGGTTCGACGGTGCGCGCGCCCAGGTCGCAGCCGCCGGCGTAGGGCAGCTCGAAGGTGGTCTCGGCGTGCATGAGGGGGCCGAGGAACATGATGACGCTGCGGGTGCGCCGGGCCGCCTCGGCGTCGATGCCGAGGAGGTCGAGCTGCTCGGGGCGCACGATCTCCAAGTCGTTGTCGGCGTTGAGCCAGCGGGTCTTGACGCCGATGGAGTTGAGGACCTCCAGGATGCGGTTGACCTCTTCGATGCGCGCGACCTTGCGCAGCACCGTGCGGCCCCTGTTGAGGAGGCTGGCGCACAGCAGCGCGACCCCGGCGTTCTTGCTCGACTTGACGTCGATGGAGCCCGACAGGGTGGTGGGACCGACCACGCGCAGGTGCATGGGCCCGGCCGTGCCCAGGGACACGATCTCGCTGTCGAGGGCCTCGCCGATGCGGGCGAGCATCTCCAGGCTCAGGTTCTGCTGGCCGCGCTCCATGCGGTTCACCGCGCTCTGGCTGGTCGCCAGGGCCTCGGCGAGCTGCGTCTGCGTCCAGCCGCGGTGCTGACGGGAGTCCCGGATGAGTTTGCCGATACGGCGTCGGTAGTCATCAGTCACTCGGCGACGTTATCTCACATGTGATGTAGCGGCAATCAAATCGAGGTGTGTCGATCGTCCGTCAGAAAGTCGCGAGCGAACCGCAACCATCCCGTGATCGCGTGGATTTGGCGGTGGGCGGTACCTTGACCGCCATGGTCTCATTGGTGGGCCGGTTGGCCGCTGGGAGGATTTGATGCCGACGGAGACGAAGGCCGGGCCGGTCATTCCGCGTCCGCGTAGCTCCACGGTGGACGTCCCGCGTCAGCGCGGTCCACGTGGCGGGCCCATCGCCCGGGTCCGCACGGTGCTGACCGCCTCGGGTGGCGGCACGCCCGCCCGCCTGACGCTGATCCTGGCGATCCTGGCCGTCCTGACGCTCGGTTCGGGCGTGGCGGCCGTCAGCGACGTGGTCGGGCGCGACGAGCAGATCACCGACGTCGCCGACGGCAACGGCCGCCTCGGGCTGGCCGCGCTGGAGGTCTACCAGTCCCTTTCGGACGCCGACGCCACCGCAGCCGGGGCCTTCCTCGCCGGTGGCGTGGAACGGCCCGAGGTCCGCGCCCGCTACCTGGAGGACGTCAACCGCGCCACCGTGCAGCTGGCGACGGCCGCCGCCAGCATCACCACCCAGGACGCCGCCGACGCCGTGGCCGTCCTGTCGGCCGGGCTGCCGGTCTACACCGGCTACGTCGAGACCGCGCGCACCCTCAACCAGCAGGGCCTGCCCGTCGGCGCCGCCTACCTGCGGCTCGCCTCGGGCATGATGCAGAACGAGCTGCTGCCGGCCGCCCGCGACCTGCAGAAGAACGCCACCACGCAACTGGGCGAGACCCAGGACTCGGCGAGCCTGTGGCCCTTCATCACCATCGTGCTGGCCGTGGCGACCCTCCTGCTGCTCGCCTACACCCAGCGCGACCTGGCCAAGCGCACCAACCGCGTGTTCAACATCGGCCTGCTGACCGCCACCGGCGCGGTCCTGGTGCTGCTGCTGTGGACCGGCGCGGCCTCGATCCTGGCGGCCTCGCACATCTCCTCGGGCCGCGAGAACGGCTCGGCGCAGATCGAGCGACTCGCCGAGGCCCGCATCGCCGCCCTCCAGGCCCGCACCCAGGAGGCCGTCACGCTCATCGCACGCGGCGGCGACGCGGCCACCAAGGCCGAAGAGAGCTACGTGACCCAGATGAACGCCCTGTCCGGTGACCAGGGGCTCCTGGCCAAGGCCGTCGCGGCCAACGCCGACCCGGCCCTCAAGGACGTCCTCTCCGGCGCGCAGACCACCCTCAACGCCTGGATCGACACCCACAAGAAGCTCCACCAGGCCGACGTCCTGGGCGACTACAACACCGCCGTCGCGATGGCCCTCGGCGAGAAGGACGGCGAGGCCGGGAAGCTGTCCCGCGACCTCGACCAGGCCCTGGCCAAGGCCATCGACGCCGCCGGGAAGCACTTCCACGAGCAGACCACGAGCGCCCGCAACAGCCTCACCGGCGCCGGGATCGGCGCGGGTCTCCTGTCCCTCATCGCGCTGGCCGCCGCCACCCGCGGCCTGCAGCGACGTATTGCGGAGTACCGATGATGGGAGCACCGATGACCCGCGCGCGACGTCGCGTCCTAGCGGCCACCACCGCCGTCCTGACCGCCCTGGCGCTGGCCGCCTGCGGCATGGCGACCACGCCGGAGCTGCCCGCCGGTGACGCCCGTCCCCCGATGCCCGTCGGCGTCCAGGACCCCGCCGTGCTCCCGGAGGCCAAGCCCGCCGCCGAATGCACCCCCGCCGCGCGCCAGAGCTTCGCCCCCGCCAACGGCACCGCCATCCCCGACGGCTCCTCCATGGCCAAGATCAAGGCCAACGGGAAGCTCGTGGTCGGCGTCGACCAGAACACCTACCTCTTCGGCTACCGCGACCCCGCCACCGGCAACCTCACCGGCTTCGACGTCGAGATCGCCCGCCAGATCGCCAAGGCGATCTTCAAGAGCGACGACCCCAAGTACATCCAGTTCAAGACGATCACCTCCAAGCAGCGCATCGACTTCGTCAAGAACGGCGACGTCGACATGGTCGTGCGCACCATGACCATGACCTGCGACCGCTGGAACGACGTCTACTTCTCCAGCGAGTACCTGACGGCCGAGCAGCTCATCCTCACCAAACGCGACCCCGCCGACCCCGGCAAGAAGCCGATCCAGAAGCTGTCGGAACTGGGCGGCAAGCGGGTGTGCGCCACCATCGGATCCACCTCCATCAACCAGATCGCCGCCGAGCCGTCCAAGCCCGTCGCCGTGGCCGCCCTGGAATGGACCGACTGCCTGGTGATGCTCCAGCAGGGCACGGTGGACGCCATCTCCACCGACAACACCATCCTCGCCGGGTTCCAGGCCCAGGACCCCAACCTGGTCCTTTCCGACGAGCCCATCAAGCAGGAGCCCTACGGCATCGCGATCAACAAGGAGCGCAAGGACCTCGTCCAGTTCGTGAACGCCGTCCTGGAGCAGATCCGCGCCGACGGCACCTGGGCCGCGATCTACGCCGACCCCAGCAGCCCCTTCGACGAGAAGAAGAAGGGCCCCTCGCTCGCCACCATCTTCGGCGCCGCTGGCCCTCCCGCCCCCCAGTACGGCCGGTAGCGGCCACGCCATGAACCTGGAGGACATCGACGGCGAGCTGCGCAGGCACGAGCACGCGCGCCGCAAGATCGCCGAGGACCTCTACGCCCTCGACAACCACCCCGCCCGCGCGTTCCTGCGCGACGGGGACCTCACCGGCGAGACCAGGGCCGTCGCCGGTGACACCGACGCGCGCATGAGCGCCCTGTGGTCGCAGTTCACCTCCCTGGGCGCCGCCCTCGACCGCGCCAAGGACGTCCGCGCCACCCGGCCCAAACCCGGCGACGCCGCCGCGAGCGAACTCGCGCTGATCCTCACCGACGAGGTCGTCTCGCTCACCGCCGACGGCCACAACCCGGCCGAGACCGGCGCCGAGGTCACCGAACGCGTCACACTCGCCGAACTCACCAGCCGCATGAACGTCTCCACCGGCGCGGTCAAGGCCGCCTACAAACGCGTGGACGACGCCTGCGCCACCGTCGCCGACCGGCTCGCCGCCCTCACCGGCGCCATCGACGACGCCGAACGCCTCGCCGAGCTGCTCGGCACCGGCGACGACGCCGGACTCCCCTCGCTGCAACGCGAACTGACCACCGCGCGCGCGGCCACCCTCGCCGACCCCCTCGACGCGGGCGCGCTCGCCACCCTCGACCACCTCACCGCGCGCGTGACGCCCGTCCTGGACGCCCTCGCCGAACTCGACCGGCTCCGCACCGGCCTCCCCGAGGCCCTCCTCGAACGCCGCACCGCCATCGCCGCGCTCGCCGAGGCCGAACGCGAGGCGTCCGAGGGCGCGGCGGTGGCCACGGTGAAGATCGCCGACGTGCGGCTGCCGCCGCTGGTGTCGCGAGCGCCCACGCTGCGGCAGGAGCTGTCCGACGTCCGGCGGCTGGCCGCCGCCGCGCGCTGGGGGCAGGTGCGCGCCCGGCTGTCGGCCGTCGACGCGGCCGTGGCCGCCGCGACCGCCGTCGCCGAGGAGCTGCGGGAGACCGCCGCGGCGCTCATGGAGCGCCGCGCGGAGCTGCGCGGCCGGCTGACGGCCTACCAGGCCAAGGCGGGACGGGTGGGCGCCGCCGAGCGCGCCGACGTCACCGCGACCTACGAGACGGCGCGGGCCCTGCTGTGGACCGCGCCCTGCGACCTGCGCGCGGCCACCCGCGCCGTGCGGGAGTTCCAGAAGGCGCTGCTTTCCAGCGAGGAGACGGCATGAACCAGTGCGTCCACCCGGGCTGCCGGGGCCAGTATGAGGCCGACGGCTACTGCAACGAGTGCGGGCGCGTCCGGCCCGACGCCGTCGCCGCCGCGCTCAGCCCGGCGGTGCCCACCGGGCCGGTGAGCGCGCCGATGAGCGCGCCCATGACGGCGTCCCAGACCATGCCGAGCACCCGCACCACGCGCGGCACCCGCTCGATGCGGGCCGGGACGCGGGAGATCGACATCCCGTGGGTGCAGCCGCGCAATCCCTCCGAGGTCATCCCGGACAACCCGGTGGTGCCCGAGGGGCACCGCTACTGCCACAAGTGCGACAAGCCCGTCGGCCGCACCCGCGACGACCGGCCGGGACGCACCGAGGGCTTCTGCCCGCACTGCCGGACGCCGTTCTCGTTCGTGCCCTCGCTGCGGCCCGGGGACGTGGTCAACGACCGCTACGAGGTCCTCGGCGCGCTCGCGCACGGCGGCCTGGGCTGGATCTACCTGGCGCGCGACCGGCACGTCAGCGATGACGTCTCCGACCGCTGGGTGGTCCTCAAGGGCCTGATCAACACCACCGATCCCGAGGCGATGGCCGTCGCGATCGCCGAGAAGCGGTACCTGGTCGGCATCGACCACGCCGCGATCGTGGAGATCTTCGACTTCACCCGGCACGCCGATCCCGTCACCGGCGACCCGCTCAACTACATCGTGATGGAGTACGCCGCCGGGCAGTCCCTGCGCGACCTGCGCCGCGACCACCGCGACGCCGCCGGCAAGCACGTCCCGCTGCCGCTGGCGCAGGTCCTGGCCTACGGCGCCGAGATCCTGCCCGCCATGGGCTACCTGCACGAGCAGGGCCTGCTCTACTGCGACTTCAAGCCGGACAACGTCATCCACGTCGGCCAGCAGCTCAAGCTGATCGACCTGGGCGCGGTCCGCCGCATCGACGACACCGTCTCCCCCATCTACGGCACGCCCGGCTACCACGCCCCCGAGATCGGCGAGCGCGGCCCGTCGGTGGCCAGCGACCTGTACACCGTGGCGCGGTCGCTGGCGGTGCTGTCCTTCGACTTCCACGGCTTCACCAAGCAGTTCCGGCACACGCTGCCGGCGCGGAGCGAGGTGCGGCTGTTCGCCGAGCACGAGTCGTACCACCGGCTGCTGCTGCGGGCGACGCATCCCGATCCGTACAACCGGTTCGCCACCGCCGAGGACATGCGCGAGCAGCTCATGGGTGTGCTGCGGGAGACGCGCGCGGCGGAGGAGGGCAAGCCGCACCCGTCGCTGTCGACGTGGTTCACCCCGACCCGGCGCAGTTTCGGTGTGGAGCTGGGGCGGGTGGTCAACTCCGACGCGAGCGGGCCGCAGGGGGCGTCGGGGGTCGACGCGGCGGTCGATTTCACGCAGGTCGTCCCGGCGCTGCCGATCCCGCAGGTGGACTCCTCCGACGCGGGCGCGGGCTACCTGGCGACGCTGACCGCGCCGACGCCGGAGGGCCGCATCGCGGCGTTGCGGGCGGCACCCGTGCGCAGCCCGGAACTGCGGCTGCGGCTGATCCTGGAGCTGATCGAGGACGGCCGGGTCGCCGAGGCGCGGCTGGAGCTGGACGCCTACGCCAAGGACGAGCAGGACGACTGGCGCGCCGACTGGTACCGGGGCATGGCCGCGATGCGCGCGGGTGAGCCGACGGTGGCGCGCACCCACTTCGACCGGGTCTACAGTGAGCTGCCCGGTGAGCTGTCGCCGAAGCTGGCGCTGGCGGCGGCGAGCGAGTGGGCGGGCGACCTGGCGGGCGCCGAGCGCTTCTACGGCCTGGTGTGGAACACCGATCACGCGTTCGTCTCCTCGGCGTTCGGGCTGGCGCGGCTGCTGGCGCGGCGGGGCGAGCGCGACGCGGCGGTGGCGGTGCTGGACAAGGTCCCGCACTCCTCGGCGCAGCACACCACCGCGCAGGTGGCCGCGATCCGGGTGCTGCTGTCGGCGCCGGTCACGCAGCTGACGGTGGAGCACCTGCGCACGGCCGCGACGCGGCTGGAGGCCGTCGATCTGGACGAGCGGCGCGCGGTGGTGGCCGCCGAGGTCCTGCACACCGCGCTGGAGTGGCTGCGGGCCGCCGGGCGCGGTGAGCCTGGCGCGCGATTGCTAGGTTGGCCCGTCGACGAACGCGGTCTGCGCTTCGGCCTGGAACACTCGTATCGTGACCAGGCGCGAACCTGCGCCGACCAGACGCGGCGGATCGCGCTGGTGGACCGCGCCAACCGGATACGACCGAGGACCTGGACGTGACAGCTACGACGATGCACTGCCCGGCCTGCGACCTCCCCGCCGAGGACGCCTCGCAGTGGTGCGAACGATGCGGTGAGGCCCTGGAGGCGCGGACGGTCGAGACGGCCGTGGCGCCACCGGCGCCGCGCTGGCTGTCGACGGCCGCGAACCTCTCGGCGTGCCTGCAGTGCGGGCGGCCGGAGACCACGCCGGACGGGTTCTGCGTCCACTGCGGGCAGCGGCGGTCGCCGAACTCGATCCGTTCGGCGCTGGACCTGGGTCCGGTCGCCGGGTGCACCGACCGGGGGCCGCGCCGCAAGCGGAACGAGGACGCCCTGGCGATCGGGCGGTTCGGGAACACCACCGTGGCGGTGGTGTGCGACGGGGTGGCCTCGGCGACGCAGTCCGACGACGCCGCCCTGGCCGCGACCGAGACCGGCATCCGGGTGGTGCTGGACGAGCTGGCGGCGGGCAAGCCGTCGGGTTCGGCCGCGCACATCGGCCTGGCCGAGGCAGCTCAGGCGGCGGCCGCGGTGGGCGTGTCCTACGCCCAGAACCCCCCGGCGTGCACCTATGTGTCGGCGATCGTGTCGCCAGGCGAGGTGACGATCTCGTGGGTGGGTGATTCACGGATCTACTGGTGGTCGGCCGATTCCATCGGCTGCCTGACCGTCGACGACTGCCTCGCCGGCCGCCTGGCCGCGCAGGGCGTCCCCGGCGACGATCCGCGCTACCAGCACAAGCACGCCTACGCACTGGACCACTGGCTGGGCGCCGATTCCCCGGCCCTCGACCCGCACGTCGAGACGTTCGTCCCGCCGGGCCCCGGCCTCCTGGTCGTCTGCAGTGACGGCCTCTCCCGCTATCTCCCGCAGCCCGCCGATCTGGCGCTGACGCCCATGGGCGATCCGGCGACGACCGCGCAAGCATTGGTGCAGCGCGCCATCGACGCCGGCGGCGTGGACAACATTTCCGTGGCGGTACTGGCCTATCCCCCTGTCGAGGACGGAGAGCGATGATGCAGCAGGCACCGAACTTCCAGCTTGAGGTTGACCACAACCCCTACCTGGCCGCCGGTGCCCGCGTCGTCGACGCCATCCTCACCGTCACCGCCGCCGAGGGCACCGGCGCGGTCGTGGCCGCCCCGTCCGGGTCGGCGTCGATGGCGCAGGTCATCATGGTCGACTGCTCGGGCTCGATGATCGGGAAGAAGATCGTGGAGGCGCGCCGCGCGGTCGCCAGCGCCGTCGACACCCTCCGCGACGGGACGCCCTTCGCGATCGTGGCCGGCACCGACAAGGCGTTCATGGGCTACCCGAGCGACATGCGGCTGGTACCGGCCAACGCGCAGACCCGCGCGGCGGCCAAGTCGGCGGTGGAGCGGCTGAGCGCCTTCGGCGGGACCGCGATCGGCTCGTGGCTGCGGCTGGCCGGGAAGCTCCTGGCCACCAGCGACGCCGAGGTCAAGCACGGCATCCTGCTCACCGACGGCGACAACCTGCACGAGACGGCCGCCGAGCTGGACACCGTCCTGGCCGAGAACACCGGTTCCTTCACCTGCGACGCGCGCGGCGTGGGCAAGGAGTGGAAGCACGAGGTGCTCCTGAAGATCTCCTCGGCGATGCTCGGCACCGTCGGCGGGCTGGAGGACCCCTCGCACCTGGCCGGTGACTTCCGGGCGATGACCGAGAACGCGATGGGCAAGACCCTCGGCAACGCCACCCTGCGCGTGTGGTCGCCCGCCGGGGCCCGGATCCGCCTCGTCAAGCAGGTCACGCCCACCATCGAGGACCTCACCGACCGCGTGGACCAGGTCAACCCCCGCACCGGCGACTACCCGATCGGCGCGTGGGGCCCGGGCGAGACCCGCGACTTCCACGTGTGCCTGGAGATCCCCGTCGGCGAGGTCGGCGAGGCGCCCCGCCTGGCCACCCGCCTCAAGATCACCGCCGGTGAGACCACCCTCGCCGAGCACACCGTCACCGTCGAATGGACCGACGAGACGACCCTGTTCACCGAGATCAACCCGCGCGTCGCGCACTACACCGGCCAGGAGGAACTGGCCACCGCCATCCTCCAGGGCGTGGCCGCGTTCAAGAACGACGAACGCGAACTGGCCACCGAGAAGCTCGGCCGCGCCGTCGCGCTGGCCACCGAGTCCGACCACACCCAGGCCCTGGCCGCCCTGGGCAAGCTCGTCGAGATCGAGGACGCCCCGACCGGCACCGTCCGCCTGCGCTCCGACGCCAAGAGCATCGACGTGGAGATGGCGGGCGTACGGTCGACCACGACCGTCGCCCTCAGACGCCGCGCCGAAGACGACGACGCCACCGACGCCTGAGCCAGCCTGGAGCACCGATCCCCATGCCCATCTGCCCAGCGGGACACAACTCCGCGACCGCCGACTTCTGCGACGAGTGCGGCGCGCCCATGAACGGCGCGGCGGCCGTGCCCCACGTGCCGCCGCACGCCGCCGCCGAACCGCCGACGGCCTGGTACACCCCCCAGCCCTCGCCGTGCCCGGAGTGCGGCGAGCCGCTGCTGGACCGCTTCTGCGAGGCGTGCGGCTGGGGTCCCGGGGTGGCTCCCGCCGGGCAGGCGCCCGGCGTCCAGCACCAGCCGCCGCTCGACCCGTTCGGCGCGCCCCAGGCCGCTCCCCCACCGGCGCCACCGGCCTCGATGTTCCACGCGCCGCCGCCCACCAACGGCGCTCCCCCGCCGCCTCCGCCGCTGGAGCCGCAGACGGCGTTCCAGGTCATCGAGCAGCCGCCGTCCTTCCCGGCGCCCCCGGCCTTCGACCACCCGCCGTCCCGGCCGATCGAGCACACCTCGGCCTTCCAGGCACCGGCGGACCCCTTCGGCGTCCCCTCACCCGCGCCCGCCGACCCGTTCGGCGCGCCACCACCGCCACCGGCCCCGGCCGACCCGTTCGCCGCCCACCAGCCGCCTCCCCCGCAGCCCCCGGCGGCCGACCCGTTCGGCGCGCCCTACGGCCACCAGCCGCAGGTCGTGGCGCCCATGGGGCCCTGGCAGGTCACCGCCGACGCCGACCGCGGCTACTTCGAGCGCATCTGCCGCGCCAACGACCTCGACCCGAACACCATGCAGTACCCCGCCTACTGCCCCCAGCGCCGCTTCCGCCTCCACGGCCCGCAGCTGCTGGTCGGACGGCGCAGCGCGTCCAAGGGCATCAACCCCGACATCGACCTCTCCGGCCCCCCGACCGACGCGGCGGTCTCCCACGCCCACGCCCTGTTCGTGGCACAGCCCGACGGGCGATGGGCGGTGGTGGACGTCGGCTCGGCCAACGGGACCTTCATCAACGAGGCCCAGCAGCCCCTCCCGAAGAACGTCGCCTACCCGCTGAACCTGGGCGACCGCGTCCACGTCGGCCTGTGGACGACCCTCACCGTCATCAGCGGAATGGGCTGACTCACACGCCGAAAACGGCGGTGCCCCCGGTTCATCGCGAACCGGGGGCACCGCCGTTCTGGCCGCCTAGCTGCAACCGGAGGTCGAGCCGCAGCCCTCGCACACGTAGCAGCTACCGGCCGGGCGCATCTTCGTCCCGCAGGTCATGCACAGGGGCGCGTCGGCCGCCTTGCCCATGACCCGCTCCAGCAGCTCCGTCGAGGAACCCACGTTGGCGCGCGACGGCGCGTTCTCCACGATCTTCTCCACGACCTTCTCGATCGGCGCCGAGGAGGCCAGGGCCGCGAAGTCGACCTCGTCCTCGTCACGGCCCACGCTCGCCGGGTCCTCGCCGTTGGCCTCGGCGATCCGCTCGGCCGAGGTCAGGATGCCCAGCTCGCTACGGGTGTCGTAGGGCAGGAAGTCCAGGGCCAGGCGCCGGAACAGGTAGTCGATCACCGAGGCCGCCATGCGGATGTCCGGGTCGTCGGTCATGCCGGCCGGCTCGAAGCGCATGTTGGTGAACTTCTCGACGTACTTCTCCAGCGGGACGCCGTACTGCAGCGCGATGGAGATCGCCACCGAGAAGGCGTCCATGATGCCCGCCAGGGTCGAACCCTGCTTCGACATCTTGAAGAACACCTCGCCCAGCCCGTTGTCCGGGTAGCTGGACGCCGTCAGGTAACCCTCGGCGCCGCCCACGGAGAACGAGACCGTCTCGCTGGCCCGCTTCTTCGGCAGGCGCTTGCGGACCGGCCGGTACTCCACGATCTTCTCGATCTCGGCCCGCGGCGTCTCCTCGACGACGGCCTCTTCCTTCTTGACCACCGAGAGGGGCTGACCGACCTTGCAGTTGTCGCGGTAGATCGCCAGCGCCTTCAGGCCCAGGGTCCAGCCCTGGAAGTAGACGTCCTCGATGTCCTCGATGGTCGCCGACTCCGGCAGGTTGACCGTCTTGGAGATCGCGCCGGACAGGTGCGGCTGGACGGCCGCCATCATCCGCACGTGGCCCATGGGCGCGATGGTGCGCTCGCCCATGGCGCAGTCGAAGACCGGGTAGTGCTCTTCCTTGAGGCCGGGGGCGCCGACCACGTGGCCGTTGCCGGCGATGAACTCCACGATCGCCTCGATCTGCTCCTCCTGGTAACCCAGGTTGCGCAGGGCGCGCGGCACGGTGCCGTTGACGATCTGCATGGAGCCGCCGCCGACGAGCTTCTTGAACTTGACCAGCGCCAGGTCCGGCTCGATGCCGGTGGTGTCGCAGTCCATCATGAAGCCGATGGTGCCGGTGGGGGCCAGCAGCGAGGCCTGCGCGTTGCGCCAGCCGTTCTTCTCGCCGGTCTCCAGGGCCTCGCGCCACTCGGCGACGGCCTCCTCGACGAGGGCCTTGTCGTTGGCGCCGAAGGTCTTGACGGCGTCGACGGCCGCGGCGTGCTTGCGCATGACGCGGGTGTGCGCCGAGGCGTTGCGGGCGTAGCCGTCGTAGGCGCCGACGATGCCGGCCAGCTCGGCCGAGCGGCGGTAGGACACCGCGTTCATCAGGGCGGTGATGGAGGCGGCGTAGGCGCGGCCGTCCTCGCTGTCGTAGGCCATGCCGGACGCCATCAGCAGCGCGCCGAGGTTGGCGTAGCCGATGCCGAGCTGGCGGTAGGCGCGGGTGGTCTCGCCGATCTTCTCGGTGGGGAAGTCGGCGAAGGAGATGGAGATCTCCATCGCGGTGATGACGAACTCGACGGCCTTGACGAACTTGGCCACGTCGAAGGAGTCGTCGTCGCGCAGGAACTTCATCAGGTTCAGCGAGGCGAGGTTGCAGCTGGAGTTGTCCAGCGACATGTACTCCGAGCACGGGTTGGACGCGGTGATGCGGCCGGTCTCGGGGTTGGTGTGCCAGTCGTTGATGGTGCCGTCGTACTGGATGCCCGGGTCGGCGCACTCCCACGCGGCGGTCGCCAGCTTGCGGAACAGGTCCTTGGCGTCGACGCGCTCGATCTCGGCGCCGTCGAGGCGGCCGCGCAGCGGGAAGTCGGTGCCGTTCTGGACGGCGGCCATGAACTCGTCGGAGACCCGCACGGAGTTGTTGGCGTTCTGGTACTGCACGCTGACGATGTCGTCACCGCCGAGGTCCATGTCGAAACCGGCGTCGCGGAGGGCGCGGATCTTGTCCTCTTCGCGGGCCTTGGTCTGGATGAACTCGGCGACGTCGGGGTGGTCGACGTCGAGGACGACCATCTTGGCCGCGCGGCGCGTGGCGCCACCGGACTTGATGGTCCCCGCCGAGGCGTCGGCGCCGCGCATGAAGGAGACCGGGCCGGAGGCGTTGCCGCCCGAGGACAGCAGCTCCTTGGACGCCCGGATGCGCGAGAGGTTCACACCGGCACCGGAGCCGCCCTTGAAGATCAGGCCCTCCTCCTTGTACCAGTCGAGGATGGAGTCCATCGAGTCGTCCACGGCGAGGATGAAACAGGCCGAGACCTGCTGCGGGGAAGCCGTGCCGACGTTGAACCACACCGGGGAGTTGAAGCTGAAGTACTGGTGCAGCAGCAGCCAGGTCAGCTCCTCCTCGAAGACCTGCGCGTCGGTCTCGGTGGCGAAGTAGCCGTGGTCCTCGCCGCCCTTGCGGTAGGTCTTGGCGACCCGGTCGATGAGCTGGCGCAGGCTCCACTCGCGCTGCTCGGTGCCGACGGCGCCGCGGAAGTACTTGGAGGTGACGATGTTGGTGGCGTTGACGCTCCAGAACCCGGGGAACTCCACGCCGCGCTGCTCGAAGTTGATCGAGCCGTCGCGCCAGTTCGTCATGACGACGTCACGGCGCTCCCAGGCGATCTCGTCGTAGGGGTGGACGCCCTCGGTGGTCCACACGCGGTCGACGGTCAGGCCCTTGCCCTTCTTCTTGCCGGTGACGACGCCACCGCGACGGGCCTTCCCCGGACCCGACGTGGTGCTGACTGCCTCGGTCATGGTTCTCCTTCGATACCGCGCGCGATTCGTCACCGCCACGCTTCCTATATGACAACAAGACTCATATATCCGGCGTTCCCGGGCATGGCTGTGCCATGGTCCGGAACACCGGTCGATCAGGCTTCGCGGGCCGCCGGGACCCGGGGCTCTCCGCCGCTCTCCTCGTCGGGAGGGCCGACGTCGTGCGCGGCGGGCTCGCCGGCGTCGACGTGCACGGCCTGCGCCACGGCGGCGCCCTCGGCCTCGGCGCGCAGCAGGGCGATCTCGCGTTCGAAGTCCGACAGGGACTCGAAGGCGCGGTACACGCTGGCGAAACGCAGGTAGGCGACCACGTCCAGGTCCCGCAGGGGCTCCAGGATCGCCAGACCCACCTCGTGGCTGGGGACCTCGGCCGCGCCGCGCGAGCGGATCGCGTCCTCGACCTTCTGCGCGAGCACCGCCACCGCGTCGTCGTCCACGGGCCTCCCCTGGAGGGCCTTGCGGACGCCGGTGACGACCTTGTCGCGACTGAAGGGCTCGGTGACGCCGGAGCGCTTGACGACCGCCAGGACCGACTCCTCGACGGTGGTGAAGCGCTTCCCGCAGCTCTGGCAGGAGCGCCGCCGCCGGATGATCAGGCCGTCCTCGGCCTCACGCGAATCGACCACCCGGGAGTCCGAGTGCCGACAGTAAGGACACCGCACGCCACCCGCCTCCTTCCGCCGCCACGTGGACCGCACATCGCCTTCGCGGTCGTCCCACACCTTACCCGCCGGGCGGATCCGGCCCGGAGGCGGACCCTACCCATAGATGGGCGAGCGAGGTACAACCACTAGATGTTGTGGCACCGACGGTATGTCTTTCGTGGCGGCGCCGCAAGCCGAACCGCTGGATCCGGCCCGAACGGACCCTGTCCCCTCGATCACACGCGCCACAATGGTCACACAATGTGACCGTCCCGCGTCGACACGACGGCGGATTTCGAACGGATGTTTGCCTTAGCCGACACAACCGACTAATGTCGCCACCAGCGACGATCACCCATGAGGAGGACTCAGGTGGCCATCAGTGCGGCCAAGCCCGGCGACAACGGCGATTCGGGCGAATCGAAAGCCGAGCTCACCGAAAGGCAACGCCGCATTCTCGCCTACATCCGCGAGTCGGTCGACGCCAGGGGGTACCCGCCCAGCGTCCGCGAGATCGGCGAGGCCGTCGGCCTGGCGTCGGCGTCCTCGGTCGCCTACCAGCTCGGCGTGCTCCAGCGGAAGGGCTTCCTGCGCAAGGCCCCCAACCGGCCCCGCGCGGTCGACATCCGCCCGCAGAACGCCACCGCGGCCGCCGAGGAGTCCCTGGCGCGGCCCGTCCCGGCCTTCGTGCCGGTCCTGGGCGAGATCGCCGCCGGAACGCCCATCCTGGCCGAGCAGAACGCCGAAGAGGTCTTCCCGCTCCCCCGCGAGCTGGTCGGCGAGGGCAGCCACTTCCTGCTGCGCGTCAAGGGCGACTCGATGATCAACGCCGCCATCCAGGACGGCGACTGGGTCGTCGTCCGCCAGCAGGACGACGCCACCAGCGGCGACATCGTGGCCGCGCTCCTCGACGACGAGGCCACCGTCAAGACCTTCCGCCGCCGGGGCGAGGTGGTCGAGCTGGTCCCGCAGAACCCGGCCTACGACCCCATCCCCGCCAACCACGCCAGCGTCCTCGGGCGCGTGGTGGCGGTCCTGCGCCGCATCTGACGTTCGCACTAAAGAGAGCAGCCCGGCTGGAAACTTCCAGC
The DNA here is from genome assembly GCF_030269765.1 of Actinorhabdospora filicis. Lineage (GTDB taxonomy): Bacteria > Actinomycetota > Actinomycetes > Mycobacteriales > Micromonosporaceae > Actinorhabdospora > Actinorhabdospora filicis. The sequence continues at coordinate 1,304,262 of NZ_BSTX01000002.1, forward strand.
CGGGCCGCTCTCTTGGTCTAGCGCCGGTCGTCGGGGATGCCGAAGTCCGGCCGGGCGTCGTCCTCGCGCCGGTGCGGCTCACGCTCGTAGTTGCCGCCACCGCCGTAGACCGCTCCCCCGCCACCGGGACGCGGGGACGGCGGGCGCCGGTCCGGGCGCGGCTCGGCGGCCGGACGCGGCTCCGGCGGCCCGTAACGGCGGTCGGGAGCGCGGTAGGGCTCCTCGCGGTACCCGGGCCGATCCTGCGGCGGGGGCGCGAAGCCGCGCTCCTCCTGGACGCGCTCACGCGGCGGGCCGAAGCCCCGCTCGCGCGGGTCCTCCTCGTCCCGGGGGCCGCCACGGCGTCCCCGCAGATGGTCGTCGATGGCGTCCTCGGCCTGCCCCGAGGGCTTGGCGGCCGCGGCCGCCCGCGCCTTGCGGGAACGCACGATCACGAATACGCCCACACCGGCGAGCACCAGGCCCACGATGCCCACGCCGACGATGATCCAGATGATCTGGTCCAGCGTCAGCTTGTCGAAGAAGCTGCGCGAGTCGCCCTCGTCCTTCGACTCCGCCTTGGGCGTCTCGGGCACCACCGGGTCGTAGGAGCGCAGGGCCGCGCCGGAGCCCTCGTCCTGGGAACCGGTGACGAACTTGCCGTCCTTGTAGGCGATCGCCTCGCCCACGGCCTCGTCCGGGAGGGCCGTGCGGAGAGGGGCGCCGCCGGTGATCGCCTTCGCGACGTCGCCGCCGGTCACGTTCCACTCGTAGGCGTCGGTGTAGGTGCGGATGACCGCCTTCGAGCCGTCGGCGGACACCGCCGCGCCGGTCGCCACGACCTGCCCGGGCGGGCCGATCGGGCCGCCGGGGGTGTCGGTGGCCTTGAACTCGAACTTGCCGGCCTCCTTGAGCTCGACGGTCTGGCCGTCCTTCAGCTCACCGGTGGGGGCGAACAGGACCGCGCTGCGCGCGTCCTTGGTGACCACCAGGGGCTTGCCGTCCGGGGTCAGCAGCAGCGCCGTCGAGTCGTGCTTCTCCCCGCCGGGGTAGGTCAGGCGGTACAGCTCCGACTTGTTCGGGTCCTTCGGATCCACCCGCCACAACGCGATGCGGTCGCGGGTCTTGGCCGGGTCGGCGAAGTCGGCCACCCAGAGGCGGCCGTCCTTGTCGATGGCGAGGTCCTGCGGGTCCACCGGGTCGGCGGGACCACCGCCGCGGTAGGCGGTGACGGTCTTCTTGACCTTGCAGGACCCGTCCAGCTGGATCACGTCGAGCTGCGACATGTTGACCGAGCCGTCGGCCACGGCCCAGTACCCGTCGCCGTCGGCGGCCAGACCCACGAGGGTCGACAGCCGCTGGTCGGAGATCGAGCAGACGTCCTCGCCGGCCTTCGGCGGCTGGGGCTCACCCGAGGGGTCGGCGGCCGCGGGAAGGGCGGCCACGCCGATCAGACCGGCGGTGAGCAGGGCGGTCGCCACGACGCGCGAGGGCGTCCGCCCGGAAGATCGCAGTTTCAGTCGACGCACGCCGCACAGTCTGCCAGAAGGGTTCACGTTCAACCGACGCGCCGGATCAACGGCTTCAAGACCCCGTACTAACGGCCAGGATGGTACTAGCCGGAACGGACCGAAAGGGCCAGGGCAGAGCACACCCCGGCCCTCGTCGGTCACGCCGTGTCAGCGGCCAGTTCGAACGGTCGCAGCTCCGCCGCGAGCGCCTCGTCGACCCGCGCGTGGACGACCGTGCCGTCCCCGCGGTGCTCGGTGCTCAGGACCTCGCCGCGCTGGCGGATCCGGGACACCAGATCGCCTCGCACGTACGGGACGCAGACGGTCATCTCGACCGCCGGCTGCGGCAGCGCCTGCTCCACCACCAGGCGCAGCTTGTCGATGCCCGCGCCGGTGTGGGCGGACACGAAGACCGCGTCGGGGTAGTCGGCGCGCAGCTCGATCTCCCGGTCGGGGGTGATCGCGTCCATCTTGTTGATCACCAGGATCTCCGGCAGGGCGTCGGCGCCGATCTCGGTCAGCACCTCCCGCACCGCCCGGACCTGCGAGGCCGGGTCGGGATGCGACCCGTCGATCACGTGCACGACGAGATCGGACTCGGTCACCTCCTCCAGCGTCGAGCGGAACGCCTCCACCAGCTGGTGCGGCAGGTGCCGCACGAAGCCGACGGTGTCGGACAGCGTGTAGTGGCGCCCGTCCGAGGTCAGCGCCCGCCGCGTGGTCGGGTCGAGGGTCGCGAACAGCGCGTCCTCCACCAGCACGCCCGCGCCGGTCAGCCGGTTCAGCAGGCTGGACTTGCCGGCGTTGGTGTAACCGGCGATCGCCACGCTCGGCACGAGATGCCGATGCCGGTTGGTGCGCTTGGTGTCGCGCGCCGTCCGCATCTCGGCGATCTCCCGCCGCAGCCGCGCGATCCGCGTGCGGATGCGCCGGCGGTCGGTCTCCAGCTTCGTCTCACCCGGGCCGCGCAGACCCACGCCGCCGCCCTGGCCACCGGCACGGCCACCGGCCTGCCGGGACAAGGTCTCACCCCAGCCGCGCAGGCGCGGCATGAGGTACTGCAGCTGGGCCAGCTCGACCTGCGCCTTGCCCTCCCGGGACTTCGCGTGCTGCGCGAAGATGTCCAGGATCAGCGCGGTGCGGTCGATCACCTTGACCTTGATCTCCTGCTCCAGCGCGCGCAGCTGGCTGGGCGTGAGCTCGCCGTCGGCGATCACGGTGTCCGCGCCCGCCTCGGCGACCACGTCCCGCAGCTCCGACACCTTGCCCTTGCCGATGAAGGTCGCGGGCTCGGGCCGGGAACGCCGCTGGATCAGCCCGTCGAGCACCTCTGAACCGGCGGTCTCGGCCAGCGCGGCCAGCTCCTTGAGGGAGTTCTCCGCCTCGTCCAGGGTGCCCTCGGTCCAGACGCCGACGAGCACGACCCTTTCGAGGCGCAGCTGCCGGTACTCGACCTCGGTGATCTCGGTCAGCTCGGTCGACAGACCCGCCACCCGCCGCAGGGCGTTCCGCTCGGCGAGTTCGAAGTCGCCGGTGGTGTTGGTGAACAGATCGTCGAAGTCGTCTTCGAATTCAGGGTTCATGTTCGTCTCAGTCATTACGTAGATCGTGGCACGCCGATACGCGTAACGCATCCCATTACCCCCGGCGATCCGTTACGCGATGGACGTGAGGACCAGCGCGGCCCCCGCGAGCGCCAGGCCGGTGACCTGTACGGGCCGCACTCTCTCCCGGTCCAGCGCGAAGGCGAGCAGGACCGTGGACGCCGGGTACAGGGATGCAACGGGCGCGACGACCGCGAGCATTCCCGAATGGAGGGCGAGCAGATAGGTGACGTTGGCGATGGTGTCGAGGCTGCCGGCGGCGGCCAGTTCCCGGCGCGGGAGCGGGCCCTCGGGACGGCGGGTGAGCAGCAGGACGGCGAGGCCGAGCACGGCCCCGATGACGCGCGCGCCGACGAGGGGCCACATTCCGGCGTTCTCGCCGAAGCGGTCCATGCCGGCGAAGAACAGGCCGAAGCCGGTCCCGGCGCCGATGGCGGTGAGGACGAGCCCGGCGGTGACCTTCCCGCTTCCGCCGGCGGCGCTGACCAGGGCGACCGAGAGGAGCGCGCAGACCACGCCGATGAGGGCGGTGGGGCCGGGGCGTTCGCCGAGCAAGAGGCCGATGCCGACGGGGAGGACGGCGGCGGCCACGGCGGTGGTGGGCGCGGCGACGGCCATCGCGCCGCCGGCGAGGGCGCGGTAGAGCAGGACGATCCCGGCGAGCCCGGCCAGTCCGGCGGCGGCGCCCCAGGCGAGGTCGGCGGGCCGGACGACGGTGGCGCCCGTGCCCCAGAAGGTCATGGCGAGCGCGGCCGCGAGGGCGACGGGCAGGCCGAGGAGCTGGACGAGGGCGGTCACGCGCAGGGCGGGCATCGCGCGCGAGGCGCGTCCGCCGGCGTAGTCGCCCACGCCCCAGATGATCGCCGACACCGCGGCGAGCGCGACGGCTCCCATGGGAGGGGAGATTACCGGCGGACGGGCCGCCGGTGGGGCCTCAGGCGGGCTGCCAGAGTTCGATCCGGTTGCCCTCGGGGTCGGTGACCCAGCCGAAGCGGCCGACGCCGTCCATGTCCTGGGTCTCCTCGGCCACGTCGGCGCCCTTGGCGCGGAGCTGGGCGAGCATGGCGTCGAGGTCGCGGACCCGGAAGTTGATCATGACCTGCTGCTCGCGGGAGCCGAAGTAGTCGGTCTCGGCCTCGAAGGCGGCGTAGACGGTCGGTCCGGCCTCCTGCGTCCACAGGCCGTACTGGTCGGTGTCGAGTCCCAGGCCGTCGCGGTACCAGGCGGCCAGCGCCGCCGGGTCGGCCGCCCGCATGAAGTGTCCGCCGATGCCGAGCACGCGTTCCATGCCGTCATCTTGCCAGGGACACGGCGGTACGCCGGGTGAATCTTCTGCGAGCGGGCGCACGCCCGCGGCACCGTCCGGCGGCGGGCGCGGGAATGGGAGTAAGAATGTTGGGGGTTGTATCGCCCAGGTGTGTCTCGAAGAGGAGCGTCGTGTCCATTCGCCAGCTGCCCAGTGCCGGGTTCTCCATCACCGTCCGCGTCTCGCTTCCGGCCGACGCGGGGGCGATCGGGCGGCTCACGACCGCCGTAGGCGAGGCGGGGGCGATCGTCCGGGCGCTGGACGTGGTCAGCTCCGACCACCAGAGCGTGGTCGTCGACCTCACGTGTGACACCTCCGACTCCGCGCACGCCGAGCTGGTGGCGCAGACCCTCGAATCGCTGCCGGGGGTGAAGGTCCGCAAGGTCTCCGACCGGACGTTCCTGCTGCACCTGGGCGGCAAGATCGAGGTGACGTCGAAGGTCTCGCTGCGCAACCGCGACGAGCTGTCGCGCGCATACACGCCGGGTGTGGCCCGGGTGTGCATGGCGATCGCGGAGAACCCCGAGGACGCCCGCCGCCTGACCATCAAGCGGAACACGGTGGCCGTGGTGACCGACGGCTCGGCGGTGCTGGGCCTGGGCAACATCGGGCCGGCGGCGGCGCTGCCGGTGATGGAGGGCAAGGCGGCGCTGTTCAAGCGCTTCGGCGGTGTCGACGCGTGGCCGGTGTGCCTGGACACGCAGGACACCGACGAGATCGTGGACATCGTGACCGCGATCGCCCCGGTCTACGGTGGCATCAACCTGGAGGACATCGCCGCGCCGCGCTGCTTCGAGATCGAGGAGCGGCTGCGCGAGCGCCTGGACATCCCGGTGTTCCACGACGACCAGCACGGCACCGCGATCGTGGTCCTGGCGGCGCTGACCAACGCGCTGCGGGTGGTCGGCAAGCGCATCGAGGACGTCCGGGTGGTCGTGTCGGGCGCGGGCGCGGCGGGTACGGCGATCATGAAGCTGCTGCTGAAGCAGGGTGTGGGCGACATCGTGGCCTGCGACCGTCCCGGCGCGCTGCACAAGGGCCTGCCGGAGGTCCAGAACCGCGAGTCGTGGCGGTGGCTGGCCGAGCACACCAACAAGGACGGCTACTCCGGCGACCTCAAGGGCGCCCTGGTGGGCTCGGACGTGTTCATCGGTGTGAGCGCGCCGAACCTGCTGGAGGGCGCCGACGTCGCCCGCATGGCGAAGGACCCGATCGTGTTCGCGCTGGCCAACCCCGACCCGGAGATCAACCCGATCGAGGCGGCGCAGTACGCGGCGATCGTGGCGACCGGCCGCTCCGACCAGCCCAACCAGATCAACAACGTGCTGGCCTTCCCCGGGGTGTTCCGGGGCATGCTCGACGCGCAGGCCGAGGAGTGGACCGACGCCGCCGCCCTCGCCGCCGCGCAGGCGATCGCCGACGTGGTGGGCGCCGACAAGGTCAACCCGAGTGTGATCATCCCCAGCGTGTTCGACCCGCACGTGGCCCCGGCGGTGGCCGACGCGGTGAAGAAGGCGCTGCTGGCGGGGAAGAACCCGTCCTTAGACCGGTACTGACGCGAAGGGCCCCGGTGATCCGGGGCCCTTCGCGTTGCGGCGCTTTTCGGGATGTTTCGCGGGCATGTGAGCCGAATCACGACATCGACATAACTCACTCTTATCGATGACCCTCTCGACGCGCGGCACACACGTGGCCGCTCATCGGTGGCTCAGGGGATCAGCACGCGCCCGGCCGCGAAGATCACCGCGGGCCCGCTCAGCCACAGCGTCCGCTCGTCCACGGTCACCGTCAGGCGCCCGCCGGGCACGTCCACCGTGGCGGTGCCCTTGCCCTTGGCCAGGCCGATGGCCCCGGCAGCGCAGGCTCCGGTGCCGCAGGACTGCGTCTCCCCCACGCCCCGCTCGTGGACGCGCATCCGCACGCCCGTCGGGGTCGGCGCGATGAACTCCACGTTCGCCTTGTTCGGGAAGACCGCCGGGTCGAAGGACGGGTCGCCGCTCAGGTCGAGGGCGGCGAGCTCCTCCTCGGTGACCTCGACCACGATGTGGGGGTTGCCCATGCTCACGTGCTCGCCGGTGTACTCGCGCCCGGCCATGGTGACCCGCTCGGTGCCCAGGTGGCGGGCGGCGGACATGTCCACGCGCAGGTCGCCGCCGACCACGTCGGCCACGCGCAGGCCCGCGCGGGTCGCGACGGGCACGGTGGGGCCCTCGGCGAGCCCGGCGTCCAGCAGGTAGCGGACGAAGACGCGGACGCCGTTGCCGCACATCTCGGCGATGGAGCCGTCGGCGTTGCGGTAGTCCATGAACCACTCGGCGGCCTGGCCCTCGGCCTCGGCGGCCTTGGCGGCGTGCACGACGCGGAGGATGCCGTCGGCGCCCAGGCCGGTGCGGCGGTCGCAGATCGCGGCGACCTGCGCGTCGCTCAGGTCGAGGGAGGCGTCCAGGTCGGGGATGACGATGAAGTCGTTGCCCGTGCCGTGCCCCTTGGCGAATGCGACGCCCTCACCGGCGATCTTGTTCAGGTCCACCGGTCAATGATGCCCTCGGCCTCGGCGGCGAGATCATCGCGGGCGGCGTCCAGCCACCGGACGCGGTCGTCGCGCCCGAACCAGGAGCGCTGGCGGCGCACGAAGCGGCGCGTGACGCGGATGGTCTCGTCGTGGGCGTCCTGCTCGGTGCACTCACCGGCGAGGAAGTTCAGGACCTGGCGGTAGCCGATCGCGCGGGAGGCCGTGCGGCCCTCGGCGAGGCCCTCGGGGAGCAGCGCGCGGACCTCGTCGACCAGGCCGCCCTTCCACATCAGCCCGACGCGGTCGGCGATGCGCACGTCCAGCCCGGCGGTGTCGCGGTCGACGCCCAGGCGCAGGGCGCGGTAGTGCGGGACGCGCTCGGGCAGCTCGGCGCGGAAGCCGCCGGTGAGCTCCACGACCTCCAGCGCGCGGACGAGGCGGCGCCCGTTGCTGGGCAGGATCGCGGCGGCGGCGGCCGGGTCGCGCTCGGCGAGGCGGGCGTGCAGGACCGCCGGGCCGCTCTCGGTGAGCTCGGCCTCCAGCCGCGCGCGAATCTCCGGGTCGGTGCCGGGGAACTCGAACTCGTCGAGGACGGCGTCCACGTACAGCCCGGAGCCGCCGACGAGGATGGGAACCCTTCCCCGGGAAAGAATGCCCTCTACGGCAGCCCTGGCCAGCCGTTGGTACGAGGCCACATCCGCCGTTTGTCGCACCGGCCAGATGTCGAGGAGGTGGTGCGGGACACCCTCGCGCTCGGCCTCGGTGAGCTTGGCGGTGCCGATGTCCATGCCCCGGTACAGCTGCATCGAGTCCGCGTTGACCACTTCGCCGCCCACCGCACGGGCCACCGCCAGGGACAACGCCGACTTGCCCGCCGCCGTCGGGCCGACGAGGGCGAGCACGGGTCCGGGCAGTCCGTCATCTCCACGCACACCTCACGGTAACCGCACGCGACGTATGCAATACGGTCACGGTTCGGCTTCGGGCCCTCGACGCGTCCCCGGGCGGACCTGTGAGAATGCGGAGAGCGGTGTACATCGACAGTGGCGGACCGTACGGAATCACCGTAGGGTCGGGCGAGACAAGTCAGAGTTGGTAGAGGAATGAGCGTGATGAGCGCAGACGGGCACGACTGGACGGCGTTCGGTCGAGTCGACGCGGATGGCACGGTGTACGTCAAAACCGGTGCCGGTGAACGCGTCGTGGGTTCTTGGCAGGCCGGTTCTCCCGAGGAGGGGCTCGCGCATTTCGCGCGGCGCTTCGCCGATCTGGTGACCGAGGTCGATCTGCTCGCCGCACGCCTCAATTCCGGCAACGCAGACCCCCAGCACACGGTCTCGGCGATCAAGAAGCTCCGCGAGAGCCTTGACGAGGCACACGTCGTCGGTGACCTGGACGGCCTGGCCGCGCGCCTGGACGAGCTGTCCGGCCGGGCGGGCTCGAAGGCCGATGAGGCCGCCGAGGCGAAGGCCGGCGCGCGCGCCGAGGCCCTCGCCCGCAAGGAGGCGCTCGTCGCCGAGGCCGAGCAGCTCGCCGAGTCGTCCACGCAGTGGAAGGCCAGCGGCGACCGGTTCAAGACGATCGTCGACGAGTGGAAGACCATCCACGGTGTCGAGCGCAAGACCGACACCGCGCTGTGGCGCCGGTTCGCCGCCGCCCGCGACGGGTTCACCCGCCGCCGGGGCGCGCACTTCGCCAGCCTCGACTCCGAGCGCAAGACGGTCCAGTCGCGCAAGGAGGAGCTGATCGCGCAGGCCGAGCAGCTGTCCCGCTCCGAGGAGTGGAACGAGACGGCCGCGGCCCTCAAGGCCCTCATGGACGACTGGAAGGCCGCCGGCCGCGCGGGCAAGGACGTCGAGCAGAAGCTGTGGCAGCGCTTCCGCGCCGCCCAGGACGCGTTCTTCAACCGCCGCAGCGAGGTCTTCACCGCCCGCGACAACGAGTTCAAGGAGAACCTGAACCGCAAGCGCGAGCTGCTCACCGAGGCCGAGGCCATCGACGTCGAGGCCGACGTGAAGGCCGCCCAGCAGAAGTTCCGCGAGATCCAGGGCCTGTGGCACGAGGTCGGCCGCGTCCCGCGCGAGAACACCGCCGGGCTGCAGAAGCGGCTGCGCACCGTGGAGTCCAAGATCCGCGACGCGGTGGACGTGGCGTGGCGCCGCACCTCGATCGAGGACAACCCGCTGCTGGCGCAGATGCGCCAGCAGGTCGAGGAGGCCGAGCGCAAGCTGGAGAAGGCCAAGGAGTCCGGCGACGCGCGTCGCGTCAAGGAGGCCGAGGAGTCCCTCGCCGGCAAGCGCCGGTTCCTGGAGCTGGCGCAGAAGGCGACCTGATGAGCGAAGTGACGACGGCCGGGGCGGAAACGCCCCGGCCGCGTTCCTCTACCGAGGACGAACCCCGCCGCGTCGTCCTGGACGGCGTTCACAACATGCGCGACCTGGGCGGTCTGCGCACCGCCGACGGGCGCACCGTCAAGCACGGCGTGCTGTTCCGCTCCGACCAGCTCAAGACCGCCACCGGCGAGGACCTGGCCCGCATCGCCGGGCTGGGCCTGCGCACCGTCATCGACCTGCGCACCCCCGTCGAGCGGGAGACACACGGGTTCTTCACCGCCGACGGCGTGGAGCACCGGCACCTGGAGCTGCTGCACCTGCGCTGGGAGCGGTTCCCGCAGGCCGGTCCCGAGGCCGCCCCGGAGTTCCTCCCGCAGCGCTACATCGCGATGCTGGAGACCGGCGCCGAGGCCATCCGCGAGGCCCTGGACCTGTTCGCCGGGCAGACCCCCGCGCTGGTGCACTGCATCGCCGGCAAGGACCGCACCGGCCTGGTGATCGCGGTGACGCTGGCGCTGCTGGGCGTCCCCGACGAGGTCATCGCCGCCGACTACCACCTCACCGACCACGGGCAGCGCCGCTACCGCGAGTGGGCCGAGAAGAACCGCGCCAGCACCTTCACCGGCTTCCCCGCGCCCGCGCAGGCGATGCTGGACACCCTCACCGGGCTGCGCGAGCGCTTCGGCTCGGTGGAGGCCTACGCGCGCGTCATCGGTTTCGAGGACGTGGAGAAGCTCCGCGACGCGCTGCTGGACTGACCGTGCCGCCGAAGTACCGGGTCGGACGCGCGCAGGGCTCCTGGGCCGGTGAGGCGCGCGCCCGCACCCGTACCGCCGCGTTCCTGACCGCCGCCGGGGCCTGCGCCCTGGCCGCGGCGCTCATCGGCTTCCTCCCGGCGCGGATCGTGTTCGCGCTGATCGCGGTGGCCTGCGCGGTGCGCGCGGCGGCCGGGCGGCGCGTCCGGCTGGAGATGGACCTGTACTCGGTCCGGGTGCGCTTCGGGATCCTGCCCGCCAGTGTGGTCCGCCTGCCGCTGCGCACGATCCGCTCGGTGCACGCCGGCGAGGCCCGGCGCGGGCGCGCGCTGCTGCGTCCCGGGCCCGCCGTGGTCTTCACGCTGGTGTCGGGACGGACCCTGCCGGTGAGCGTGCCGGACCCCGAGGCCGCCCGCGTGGCCTATGAACGCATTCGGGCGAAGCACGGCTGAGGCACTTACGGGTTTCCACCGATACCGCCGGGCGCCCGCCATCGTCCAGGATGGACGGATGATCCAGGAGGCCACCCCCGAGACGCCCGTCCGCCACGGGCGCGTCCGCGCCCTCGGCCTCGTCGCGGTCGTCGTGATCACCGCCGGGGGCCTGGTCTCCTGGTTCCTCACGCGCGGCGGATGCGGCGGCCGCGATTACGTCACCGACGACGCCACCCGCCTGTGCTACGCGATCCCGGCGGGCTGGGATCGGGCGCCCGGTGCCGCTCCCGGCGTCCTGGAGGGCACCGCGAGCGGTGGGGCCAAGGCGGAGCCGATGCCGGGTTACGCCGGGGATCCCGAGCGGCTGACGGAGCTGGCCGTGGAGTACGCGGGGATCGCCCGCGACGACCCGGCGCTGCGGTACTCGCGGGTGCAGACCAGCACCGGGAGCATCGACGGGCACGACGCGGTGAGCGCGTTCCTGTGGTACGAGCGGGACGCCGGGCGGCCGGCGGAGATCCACGTGCGGCTCACCGCCATCGAGGTCGAGCCGGGCACGTGGTCGCTGCTGTCCTCGGTGGGCTTCAGCGATGACGAGGCCGACGCCGTGGACGAGATCCACGACAATCTGGACGTCATGTCCTGACCCGGACTTGACGGGCGCGCGAGGATGGTGGGTATGGAGTCCATGCTGCGCAGCCGTCACCGGCTCTTATTGCTCGTCCTGGCCGTCCTGCTGCTGGTCATCGGTGGTGCCGCCTGGCTGGTGGCCCGTGGCTGAGCCGATCGCGGGCCCGCGCCGGCGGCGCCCGGGCGTCCTGCTGGCGGTGATCCTGGGCGCGATCGCGGTCGTGGCGGCCGGCGTCGTGGTGGTCGTGCTGCTCCTGCCCGGCGGGTGCGGCGACGACGACCACGTCACCGACCGGGCCAGCGGCCTGTGCTACCCGATCCCCGGCGGCTGGGAGAAGGCCGCCGACGGCGGCCTCGCGGCCCCGGAGAGCGCGGGGGCCGGGTCCTTCATGCTCGCGCCGACCCCGGAGTTCCTGGCGTCCCCCTACGAGGCTCGCGAGGAGACCGTGCTGGGCATCGCGAAGGGGCTCGCCGAGAATGGGAACTCACGCGCGGAACTCGCCGTGGACACCGAGTCCTCGAAGAGCCTCACCGTCAGCGGGCACGACGCGGTGACCTCCTCGGTCCGCTACAACTACGTCGGCGTCCCCGATTACCGCTACCTGCGCGTCACGGCGGTGCGCGTCGCCGACACCTGGGCGATCCTGGTCGCCATGGGCGCCGACGGCGACAAGGCCGCCGTGGACGAGATCCACGACGGCCTCACGGTGGTGGGCTGAGCGGGCCCGATCAGTGCCCGCCGCAGGCGCAGCCGTCGTCCTCCGACGGCTGCCCGATGCTCAGCAGCGGCTTCGGCGCGCCGATCGTCGGCATGCCCAGGCTCACCCCCGGCAGCTTCGGCGTGTTGCCCGCCTCCCAGGCGTCGCCCGCGCGGGTCGCCCGGTGGCCGAGCAGCTCGCCGTCGGCGACCAGGTGGTGCGGGGCGCCGTAGGTGATGACGGTGCGGACGACGTCGCCCGGGCGGATGTCGGGCTCCAGGAACCCGCCCTCGCCGTCGACGAGCATGGTGGCGTCGAAGTGGACGAGGCGGCCGTCGCGGGCGCGCCCGGACAGGCGGCCGGTGGCCTCGTCCTTGCGGCCCTCACCGGCGGCCACGAGGATCTCCACCTCGGTGCCCTCCAGCTTCTGGTTCTCCTCCCAGGCGATCTGGTTGACCAGCTCGACGAGGCGCTCGTAGCGCTCCTGGACGACCGCCTTGGGCAGCTGGCCGTCCATGTCGGCGGCGGGCGTCCCGGGCCGCTTGGAGTACTGGAAGGTGAAGGCGCCCGAGAAGCGCGCCTTGCGCACCACGTCCAGGGTGGCCTGGAAGTCCTCCTCGGTCTCGCCGGGGAAGCCGACGATGATGTCGGTGGTGATGGCCGCGTCGGGCATGGCCGCGCGGACCTTCTCCAGGATCCCCAGGTACTTCTCCGAGCGGTACGAGCGGCGCATCTCCTTCAGGATCCGGTCGGAACCGGACTGGAGGGGCATGTGCAGCTGGTGGCAGACATTCGGCGTCTCGGCCATCGCGGCGATCACGTCGTCGGTGAAGTCGCGCGGGTGCGGGCTGGTGAAGCGGACCCGCTCCAGGCCCTCGATCTCGCCGCAGGCGCGCAGGAGCTTCGAGAACGCCTCCCGGTCGCCGAACTCGGCGCCGTAGGAGTTCACGTTCTGGCCCAGCAGGGTGACCTCGCTGACACCCTCGGCGACCAGCGCGCGCACCTCGGCGAGGACGTCGCCGGGACGGCGGTCCTTCTCCTTGCCGCGCAGGCTCGGCACGATGCAGAAGGTGCACGTGTTGTTGCAGCCGACCGAGATCGACACCCAGCCCGAGTACGTCGACTCGCGCCGGGTCGGCAGCGTGGAGGGGAACACCTCCAGCGACTCCAGAATCTCCACCTCGGCCGAGGCGTTGTGGCGGGCCCGCTCCAGCAACACCGGCAGGGAACCGATGTTGTGGGTGCCGAAGACCACGTCCACCCAGGGCGCGCGCTTGACGATCTCGCCGCGGTCCTTCTGCGCCAGGCAGCCGCCGACGGCGATCTGCATGCCCGGGTGGGCGTCCTTGACGGGACGAAGGTGTCCGAGGTTGCCGTAGAGGCGGTTGTCGGCGTTCTCCCGCACGGCGCACGTGTTGAACACGACGACGTCGGCGGACTCGCCATCGGAGGCGCGCTCGTACCCGGCGGTCTCCAGCAGGCCGGAGATGCGCTCGGAGTCGTGCACGTTCATCTGGCAGCCGTACGTGCGCACTTCGAACGTTTTAGGAGTGGTTTCCACAGACACGCAGCAAGGATAGTCCCCGGCTCGGAGACCCCCTCACCTCCTACGTCCGGACCGGCCCGCGCGGCTTCACACCCCGGACGCCGCCCTCCGGGCCTAGAGTCCATCCCATGACGACCGACGCCTTCGACCGACTCGACCGCGAGACCGAGCGCGTCGACGCCTTCTACTCGTCCCTGCAGCCCGCGGAGTGGACGTACCCCACCCGCTGCGCGGGCTGGTCCCGCAAGGACCTCCTGGCGCACCTGTGCGGGCTGGCCGACTACGCCCGCGCCGGGCTCGACGGCACCGTCGCCGAGTACGCGAGCCGCGAGGGCGAACAGGTCGGCTACGAGGACCTCAATGAGCGCGTGGTCGCCGAACTGCGGCCCCTCACCACCGACGCCCTGCTGGAGCTGTGGCGCGCGAAGGTCGCCGACACCCACCCCGACCTGCGCGCACGCGGCGGCGAGGCGTCCATCGACACCGCCGTCGGGCCCTACCCCCTGGGACGGCAGGTCTGGTACTTCGCCAGCGAGCTCGCCGTCCACGCCGACGACGCGGGCGTGCCCGTCACCGACGAGGAGCGGGCCGACCGCGAGGCCTGGCGCGCGTGGTTCGTCCTGGACGCGCTGCAGGAGGTCGCGCCCGACGTGGCGATCACCGGCGACGACGGCTGGTTCACCGCCAGGCTCGGCGGGGAGTCGACCGGGCTGTCGACCCGGGACCTCGTGGAGGCGGCGGCGCGCAGGCTCCCGCCGGGGCGGCTGCCGATCGAGCTGGGGCGTGCCCTGGTGGTGCTGGCGTAGGTCAGTCCCACCACAGATGCCAGTGGCGGCCCGCCGCCTGCTCCATCGCGACGTCGCGGACGCCGCCGATGGTCTCGGTGAGCGAGCCGGAGAAGCAGAACTGCTCGATGGCGCACATCGCCACGGCCTCACGGGTCACCGGCGGCCGCGACACCGCCAGCTCGACGCCGCGGCCGAAGTAGTACAGCTCGGCGCCGTAGACGCCCTCCAGGTGGCGCAGCACGGCGATCTGGTCGACGACGTCGAGCCCCGGGTGAGACGCGCTCCCGCACCAGTTGACGGTGCCGATGACCTCCGGCACGAGCCCCGGGACCTCGTACCCGGCGCGCGCGGGCACGAGGAGGACCTCGGCGGCGTGCCCCGGCCGGTCACTCCCTCGGCGGTTCGGCGGCGGCTCGGGGACCTCGCCGGGCAGCACGGCGGCGAGGGCGGCCGGGTCGAGGAGGGACGCGGTGCCCGGGTCCCACCACTCCCGCTGCGCCCGCACGATCTCGGCCGTCCGCTCCGCCGGATCGACGCGCAGGGCCTCGTCCAGCCACACCGGCCCCAGCGCCGCGCCGACCGACCGCACGGCGGCCCACTCGGCGAGGCTCCCGGGCGGCGGCTCCGGCTCGGGACCCGCGCCGGGCGCCATCCCGCGCAGGAGGTCCCAGGCCTCGCGCGAGCTCGCGCCGAGCGGTGCCGGGAGCGCGCCGAGCAGCGGCCACAGGCCGGTCTCCGGATGCGCCGCCCGCAGCTCGCGCCACACCCGGTCGTGCTCCCCCGGCGGGACCTTCGCGCTGATCAGCGGCACGCCCCGGAAGGTGTGGAAGCGGGCGATGCCCGTCAGGCCGAGGGCCGCGAGATCCATCGGGAGATCATGACCGCCGCCGCCACCCGGTTCAAGCCCTAATCGAGGGCTTCGAGCAGCCCCGCCCACGCGGCGTCCATCGCCGCGCGGTCCTCGTGCTCGCGCACCTCCAGCCCGTAGAGCACGCCCAGGGTGAAGGCCTCCCCCGCGTCCCCCGCGCCCGCTTGGGCCCCGCGCAGGTGCTCCATCGCGATCACCCCGTCCTGCGCTCCCCCGAAGGTCTCCTGGACCTCCGTGGCGGCCTTCGCCACCCGGGCCGCGCGCTTCCCGAGCACCGGCTTGGCCGCCTCGGCGGCGTACCGCAGCTGCTTGGCGAGCTTGCGGGTCTCGTGCCGCTGCGCGGCGGGGTCCTCGGCCACCAGGATCTCGTCGTGCGCGGTGATCAGCCGCCGTGCCACCCGGCTCAGCAGGCGGGGCAGCTCGTCGTCGGCCGCGCGTTTCGCGCGGCCGGTGAACGGGGGCAGCGCCACCAGGGCGTCGAGTCCGTCGAGGACGGCGAAGTACCGCCGGCGCGACAGCGTCCGGTTCAGCCGCCCGTAGGCCGCCGCCTCGCTCGCGGCCAGGTCGTCCAGGAGGCGGGGACGCGGCAGGCCGAGCCCGTCGAGGTGCGCGGTGAAGCGCATCCGCAGGACCTCCAGGTCGCGGACCTCACCCAGCTCACCGGCCAGCCACGCCAGCTCGCCGCGCAGCTCGTCGGTGTGCGCGCGGGCGAGGACGGGCCGCGCGCTGCGCAGCAGGCTGCGCACACGCCGCACGGCCACCCGCATGCGGTGGACGGCGTCGAACTCCGCGCGGCGGGCGAGGGGATCGTGCAGCAGGATCGCGTCGAGCTGGCGGGCGAGGTAGGCGGTGACCGCCGCGCCCGCGCCGCCCTCGCGCCCGGCGGCACGGCGGCGCGGGAGGTCGGGGCCGAGGGCGCGGGCGAGCTTGGAGGCGGTGGCGGCGGGCCGGGCACCGGCCTCGCGTAGGCGTTCGCCGATGGTGTCGAGCAGCGCGCGGGGGCCGTCCTTGAGCTCGGCCTCGATCTCCCGCCAGGTCTCGGTGCGCGTACCCCGGGTGGCGGTGACGGTGTCGTCGGCGATCTCGGCGAGGACGGCGCCGTCGTCGGCGGTGACCTCGCGCAGCACGCGGCGGGTGGTCAGGGTCGCCGAGGCGGTCAGGTCCTCGCCGCGGGTGAAGGCGGCGACCAGGCCGAGGATCTCCGGCGGCACGTCATCGGCGAGCGGCGCGTGGATCTCGGCGCGCGACTCTCCCACCGTGGGCAGTTTGAGGTGCCAGCCCTCGTCGGTGCCGCCCTCGCGGCGGCGGAGGGTGACGCGGTGCGCGGCGAGGCGCAGTCCGGGGGTGTCGTGGTAGACGGCGCGCAGGAGGTACTCGCGGGGTGGGCCCGCGCCGAGGTCGGGGAGGGCGAAGCCGTCCGGCACGTCGTACTTGTGCTCGATCTCGTCGGTGCGGGGTCCGGTCACGGTGGGTCCTCCGGCGGCGGCGTGGTGTTCACGGTACCGAGGATCACCGCCCGGTGGGGTGAGCGTGATTCAGGTATTGCGGCGCTTCTCCAGTGGCGTGCGGAATCGCGGGGTCACGCGGACGTCGCCGATCAGCCGGGCGAGGCGCTCGCGTTCGGCGTCCACGGCCGCGTGGCCGTCCGCGCCGGGGTCGGCGAGGTACTCCACGGCGATCTCGCCGGAGGGGGTGTGCGACCAGCCGCCGATGACGCGGCCGTCCCACCAGAGGGTCGGGCCGATGTTGCCGTTGCGGTCGAAGAGCTCGCCGATCATGTCCGGGGACAGGTAGAAGCCACGTTCCTTCCAGCCCATCGGGGTGGGGTCGAGCGCGGGGAGCAGCGCGGCGGACGGCGGTGGCGCGGGGACGTCGTCCTCGTCGCCGGGCAGGACGAAGCCCTCGCCCTCGTCGAGGGCGACCGTGACGGCGCCGACGGCGGTGAGCGCGCGGCGGACGGCGGTGAGCGTCCAGCCGGTCCACCACTTGAGGTCGGCCTCGGTGCCGGGGCCGTGCGCGGCGAGCCAGCGGCCGACGAGCGCGGCCTCCGCCTCGGCGGGCGGCATCGGGGACGGTGGGGTGGCGGCCGACCAGGTGAAGGTCGCGCTGGTCCACGAGCCCTTCGGGCGGCCCCTGATGATCGAGCCCTCCATGCCCATGACGGGCAGGAGGCGCGTGCCGAGGGTCTGGGCGGCCTCGTAGGAGGTGCCCCGGCCGTAGACGAACGAGGTGCGCAGCGCGGGGACGGCCCGGCCCAGTTCGGCGCCGGTGGCCTCGCCCTCGGCGAGTCGCTTGAGGACGGCCGCCTCGGCCTCGCCGAAGGCGGTGAAGCCCTGCGCGGTGGCGAAGGCGACCATCTGGCGGCGTTCGCGGGCGGCGACGGCCACGGTCGAGGAGGCGTGCACGACCGCGACCAGGTCGGCGGGGACGACGAAGACCGTGCGGCGCATGGCGTGCATGCGGACCAGGACGCGCTCGTCGTACATGGCGCGTTCGACGTCGGCGGGGGTGTGGTCGCCGCGCGCGGCGATCGACAGGTGCGGGCTGGCGGGGTCCGAGCCGTGCAGGACCACCAGCGCGCGGGCCACTTCGAGGGGCGTGGCGCGGTGGGCGAGCTGCCGGGCGGCCAGGCGGGCGCGTCGCTGCGCGGCGCCGATCGTCCGCATCAGTCCTCCGCCAGATCGAGGTCTTCGTTGGCGATGGCCTCGCGGACGACGGACATGGCCATCCCCGGCGGGTAGCCCTTGCGGGCGAGCATGCCCACGAGGCGGCGGACCCTGGCGTCGTTCTCGACCGAGGGCGAGAAGCCCTTGAGCTTGCGGGCCACCAGGGCGGCGGCCATCTCTCGCTCGTCGCCCTCGTCGAGCTGTTCCAGGGCGAGCGCGGAGACCTCGCGGTCGACGCCCTTGCGGCGCAGTTCCTCGCTCAGCGCGCGGCGGGCGAGGCCCTTGCCGCGGTGGCGGCTGGTGACCCAGGCGCCGGCGAAGGCGGCGTCGTCGATGATGCCGACCTCGGTGTAGCGCTCCAGGACCTCGGTGACGACCTCTTCGGGGATCTCGCGCTTGGTGAGGGCCTCGGTGAGTTCGGCGTGGGTGCGGGGACGCGCCGAGAGGAGGCGGAGGCAGATCTCGCGGGCGCGCTCGGCCTCCTTGGCGGGGTCGCGCGGTGCGCGCTCGGCCTCGTCGCCGTCGTCATCGCGTCGCTTGTTCCACTTGCCGCGCCCGCCGCCTCGTCCGGCGCTGTTACCAAAGGCCATGTCCCCGATCCCATCACACGGGTGTGACAGGGACCGGGGAGACGGGTCAGCCCATGCTGGTCACGGCGAGTTTCGCGGCGAAGCCGATGACCACCGCGCCGACGGTCGCCGAGCCGGCCGAGGCGAGGCGGCGGCGCCTGCGGAAGGCGTTGGCCAGGCCGGAGCCGGAGAAGATGAGCAGGGTCAGGTAGCTGAGGCTGAAGACCTGGACGATGGCGCCCAGGATCAGGAACGTCAGGGCGGGGTAGGCGTATTCGGGGTCGACGAACTGCACGAAGAAGGAGACGAAGAACAGGATCGCCTTCGGGTTGAGCAGGCTCGCGCCGAGCGCCCGGTAGAAGGGCCGTTCGACGCGGGTGGAGGCCGCGGCGGGCACGTCGGGGGTCGCTTCGCCCGCCTGTTTGCGGGTCCGCCAGATCTGGATCGCCTCGCGCACGAGGTTGAAGCCGATCCAGCACAGGTAGGCCACGCCGGCCCAGCGGACGATGTTGAACAGCGTCGGCGAGGCCTTCAGCAGCGAGGCCGCCCCGGCGGCCGAGAGGACCATGAGGACCGAGTCGCCGATGAACACCCCGGCGGCCGCGCGGTAGCCGTCGCGGACGCCTCTGCGGGCGGCGACGGACAGCACGTACAGAGAGTTGGGACCCGGTAGCAGGATGATCAGCAGAGTGCCGATCAGGTAGGCCCAGATGTTGGTCACGCCCATGGCGCTCAAGATTGCACGGGGCGTCCGGCGGACGCAACATGCGCGGGAGCGGGCACCGTCACATGATCGTCCTCGACCGGCTCCTGCGGGGTGAGCACGAGCGGGACGACCCCGGCCCAGTAGGGCAGGCCGATGTCCTCGGGCTCCTCCTTGGGCCCGCCGGTGCGGGTCTTGACCGAGACCTCCGTCAGCGGCAGCGCCAGGACGGCGGTCTGGGCGAGCTCGCGGGCCGAGGGGGGACGCGAGGAGGTGGAGCGGCCCTCGGCGAAGGAGTCGACGATCGCGGCGAGCGCGGTCAGCTTCTCGTCGGGGTCGCCGACCAGGCGGGCCTTGCCGTGGGCGATGACGCAGCGGTAGTTGGCGGAGTGGTGGAACCAGGAGCGGCTGAGGATGAGGCCGTCGAGGAGGGTGACGGTCACGCACACGTCGACGCCTTCGTCGCGGGCGCCGAGCATGGCGCGGCTGCCGGTGGAGCCGTGGACGTAGAGGGTCTCGCCGACGCGCGCGTGGACGGTGGGGAGCACGCGCGGGAGCCCGTCGCCGGCCGTGTAGCCGATGTGGCAGACGTAGGCCTCGTCGAGGATGCGGTGGGCCTCGTCGGCGTCGTAGCGGAGCTTGGCGGGCTCGCGGAGGGAAGTGGTGCGGTCGGTGCGGGGGTAGGTCACCGGGACTCCTCTCTTGCGTCAGCGGATTGTTCTAGTACAATCCCTGAGTTGTGGCAGAACAATACCAGCTGACTGGTGGCACGGCGGCCGAGCTGACCGCGAGCGTGGAGACCGGCGTCCGCGACGGGCATCTCGCGCCCGGCGACGCGCTGCCCCCGGTCCGGCGCCTCGCCGAGGACCTCGGGCTGGCGACGGCGACCGTGGCCTCGGCCTACCGCGCGCTACGGCAGCGCGGCATCATCGAGACCGCCGGACGGCAGGGGACGCGCGTGCGGCACCGCTTCCCCGTCGCCCATCGCGGGCCCGCGCAACTGCCCCCCGGGGTCCTCGACCTCAGCGGCGGCGAACCCGACCCGGAGCTCCTGCCCGGTCTCGGCACCGCGCTGAGCCGCGTCCCCCACACCGCCACCGGATACCGCCGCGCCGGGCCCTGCCCCGAGCTGGCCGACCTCGCCGCCGAACGGCTGGCCGCCGACGGCCTGCCCGCCGGGGGCATCACCTTCGCCAACGGCGCCCTCGACGCCGTCGAGCAGGCCCTCACCGCGCACCTCTCCGTCGGCGACAGCGTCGCCGTGGAGGACCCCTGCTGGGGCAACCTCCGCGACCTCGTGGCCACCCTCGGGCTGCACGCGATCCCCGTCCCCGTCGACGCCGAGGGACCCACGCCCGAAGGGATGCGCGAAGCCCTCCGCAAGGGCGCCGGGGCCGCCGTGGTCACCAGCCGCGCCCACAATCCCACCGGCGCCATCATCACCGCCGCGCGCGCCGCCTCCCTGCGGGAGGTCTTCGCCGAACACCCCGGCGTCCTCGTCGTCGAGGACGACCACTGGGGCGAGCTGGCCACCGATCCCCTGCACCCCGTCGTCGGCGGCACCGACAGGTGGCTGTTCGTGCGATCGGTGTCCAAACCCTACGGACCCGACCTGCGCCTGGCCACCGTCTCCGGCGCCGAGAACGTCATCGCCCGCGTCGAAGGGCGCATGCGCATGGGCAGCGGCTGGGTGTCGACCGTGCTACAGCACCTCGTCCTCGGGCTGTGGGAGGATCCCGCCGTCGAGGGCGTCGTCGCCCGCGCTCGCGCCGCCTACGACGAACGACGATCAGGGCTCATCAGAGCCCTCACCGAACGCGGCGTGCACTGCGCCGGGCGCACCGGACTCAACGTGTGGGTACCGGTCCCCGACGAGGCCTCCGCCGTGACGGTCCTGCGCGACGCGGGATACGCCGTCAGCCCCGGCTCGGTCAACCGGCTCCGGTCGGCCCCGGGCATCCGCATCACCGTCAGCCACCTCTCCCGCGCGCAGGACCGCGAGCGCGTCGCCGACGCCGTCGCCATCGCGCTCGCCCCCACCCTCCAGCTGCGCTGACTCCGCTCCCCTACCCATCCCCAGGAGTTACCCCGTGTCCGTCACCACCCCCTCGGTGGACGTGCGGCGGCTGCAGAGCCGCACGATCCGCACCCTCGCCGGCACCCAGGTGCTCGGCGGCGTCGGCCTGTCCATCGGCGTGTCCGTCGGCTCCCTGCTGTTCCTGCAACTGACCGGGACACCCGGGCTGTCCGGGCTCGGGCAGAGCCTGTCCGTCATCGGCGCGGCGGTCATCGCCATCCCCGTCGTCCGCGTCACCAACGCCTTCGGGCGGCGGCCCGGGCTCGTGCTGTCCTACGCCCTCGGGACGGTCGGGGCCGCGCTGATCATCCTCGCCGTCATCGCCGACTCGGTGGCCCTGGGCTTCCTCGGCATGTTCCTCTTCGGGGGCGGCACCGCCGGGAACCTCCAGTCCCGCTACACCGCCGCCGACCTCGCCGAACCCGCGCGACGCGGCCGCCAGCTCGCCTTCGTGGTGTGGGCGACGACGATCGGCGCCGTCGCCGGCCCGGTCGTCATGCCGCCCACCGACTCCTTCGCGCAGAACACCCTCGGCCTGCCCAAGTACGGCGGGCCGTTCCTGGCCAGCGGCGTCGGCTTCGTCCTCGCCGGGCTCGTCCTGTGGATCATGCTGCGGCCCGACCCGCTGCTCACCGCCCGCGCCCTGGCCTCCGCGCCCGCCGTCACCCGCGCCGACCGCGGGCTGGCCGCCGGGTGGCGCGCCGTCCGGGGCAGCGCGAGCGCGGTCCTCGGGCTGGCGGCGGTCGCCATCGGGCACCTCGTCATGGTCGGCGTCATGGTGATGACCCCCGTGCACATCAAGCAGAGCATGGACGGGCACGCCGGGCACGGCATGAGCGTCGAGGGCATCGTCGGCGTCATCCTCGCCCTGCACGTGGCGGGCATGTACGCGTTCTCCCCCGTCGTCGGCTGGGCCGCCGACCGCTTCGGCCGCAAGTTCGTGATCCTCACCGGCATCGCGCTGCTCATCGCCGCCTGCGCCACCGCGGGGACCGCCGCCGACGACGGGAGCACGCAGCTGGCCATCGGGCTGGTGTTGCTCGGGCTCGGCTGGTCCTGCACGATGGTGGGCGGATCGGCGCTGCTGACCGAATCGGTCGACGTGGCGCGTCGCGCGTCGGCTCAGGCCCTGTCCGATGTCACGATGGGCGTCGCCGGAGCGTCGGCCGGAGCGCTGTCCGGGGTGGTCCTGGACGGCTTCGGCTACCCGATCCTGGCATTGTGCGCGGCCGTGGCGACGGTCCCCGTCGTCGCCCTCGCGCTGCGCGCACGCACGTAACGGAGGAGGACGAGGATGCGACGGACCGACTTCTGGGAGCGCATGGGCGAGACCTTCGGGCCCGCCTACGCCGCCAGCGTCGCCGCCGACCAGGTACTGCCGCAGCTCGCCGGGCGCACCGTCGAACAGGCGATCGCGGCCGGCGAGGACATCGGCGACATCTGGCGCGCGGTCTGCGTGGCGTACGGCGACCGCGTACCCGCTCGTCTGCGCAGGTAGCGGTACCCGTAACCTCGTCCCGTATCGAACGTTAGTTCGGGTAGAGTCGTCACGGCCACGCCGGAACGCGGTTGTCACACCCGGCGTCTACCGTGACCGGCATGGCTAAAGCATCGACATCGAAAACCGCTTCGTATCCGGGAGGGGTCGGTATGGCTTCCGCACCTGACAAGGCCAAAGCGCTCGACTTGGCCCTCGCACAGATCGACAAGCAGTTCGGCAAGAACTCGGTCATGCGCCTGGGCGACCGCCCCAAGGCCGACATCAAGGCGATCCCCTCCGGCTCGATCGCCCTCGACGTCGCCCTCGGCATCGGCGGCTACCCCCGCGGCCGGGTGGTGGAGATCTACGGTCCCGAGTCCTCGGGTAAGACCTCCCTCGCCCTGCACGCCATCGCCAGCGTCCAGGCCGAGGGCGGCATCGCCGCCATCGTCGACGCCGAGCACGCCCTCGACCCCGAGTACGCCGGCGCCCTCGGCGTCGACACCGACGCGCTCCTGGTGTCCCAGCCCGACACCGGTGAGCAGGCCCTTGAGATCACCGACATGCTGATCCGCTCCGGGGCCATCGACCTCATCGTCATCGACTCCGTGGCGGCCCTGGTGCCCCGCGCCGAGATCGAGGGCGAGATGGGCGACAGTCACGTCGGCCTCCAGGCCCGCCTCATGAGCCAGGCGCTCCGCAAGCTCACCGGCGCCCTGAGCAACACCGGCACCACCGCGATCTTCATCAACCAGCTCCGCGAGAAGGTCGGCGTGTTCTTCGGCAGCCCCGAGACCACCACCGGTGGTAAGGCCCTGAAGTTCTACGCGTCGGTGCGCCTCGACGTCCGCCGCATCGAGACCCTCAAGGACGGCGGCGAGGCCGTCGCCAACCGCACCAAGGTCAAGGTCGTCAAGAACAAGGTCAGCTCGCCGTTCAAGATCGCCGAGTTCGACATCGTCTACGGCCACGGCATCAGCCGCGAGGGCTCCATCATCGACGTCGGCGTCGAGCAGGGCATCATCCGCAAGTCCGGTGCCTGGTACACCTACGAGGGCGACCAGCTCGGCCAGGGCAAGGAAAAGGTCCGCGCGTTCCTGAAGGAGAACGTGGACCTCTCCAACGAGATCGAGAAGAAGATCAAGGAGAAGCTCGGCATCACGGGCACCTCCCCCACCGCCGACGAGGCCGTGGTCGAGGCGGAGCCGGTCGACTTCTAGCGCGAACCGGCCGCCCGGCGGTCCCGCCCGCTCGCGCCCCGGCACCTGCGGCGCGAGCGAGACACGGCAGGCGAGACGGCACGGCACGGCTTCTCGTACGGAAACAGCGCGACACCCGGGTCATACGGCCCGCGAGTCCGGGGACACCCGGGGTCGCGGGCCGGGTAGCCCGGCGGGCGGCGATTGGCGCGAACCCCAAAAGCCTCGCCGTCCCGGGCGGCACCGGAGCGCACCTCCGGATCCGGCACTTCACACGACGCATCGCGCCGGCGGGGCAGCGCCTTCGGCCGGTTCATACGGCCGACACCACCACGCGCGAGCCCGGACACCCGCCCCGGCAGCACCGAACGGCCACGAGACCCACCCGATCCCCGAAGTACGGCATCCCGGTCACCCACAACGCCACGCCGGGATACACCTCGGCCTCCGGCGCTCCGGGCAATGCGCACAGCGAAACCCGGCGCGGCGAGCGCACTTCTCCACCCGGCCGGCCCATCACCCCGGCTCACCCGCACACGACCGGCTCACCCGGCACGCGCGATCCCGGCTCTCCGGCGATGGCGAGGCTCATCGCCGGGTTCACCCGACGTGCACACGCGATCCAGAGGCACGACCGCCCACCGCGGCGACCGGCACGCGCCGGTCTCACCGGTGAGAGCGTGCATCGCCCCGGGAACCGGGTCCGCCGAAGCGAACACGGCCGTGCGCCATCCGCGTTCGCCGGTTCCACTCCCCCGCCACGTGGACACCGTCGCCGTGGCTGCGGCGGACCCGGAGGTGCTCACACGGATCGGCTCGGGTGATGGCCCGTCGGCCGAAGCGCAAACTGACGGACACCGGTGGCCCGGCCGTCCCCATTGGCCCGGGCCACCCGCGCCTCATCGGCACACCCGCCCCTACCGCGAACGGCGGCTCGCGCGCTACCAGACCACCACTCCCCCACCGATTCCCCGCGCTCGCTCCACCGCCGCCTCGATGTGCGCCAGCCGGAGCCCCACGTCTTCCGCCCTCACGCCGCTCGCCTCGGCGATCAGGTCCAGCCAGCGGCGCAGCAGGGCGCACTCCGCGCCGAAGGCGTCCAGGTCCTCCGGCTCCACCCACAGGTCGGCGCCGTCGAGCCGCGGGAAGAACCGGGCGTCCAGCGCGCGGACCAGCGGTGACGCCCAGACCTTCCATCGCCAGACCTCGAAACCGGCCAGGTCGGAGGCGTCTTCCGGCACCTTCGTGATCCGCCGGTCCGGCACGGTGAACACGTCCACGCACAAGCTCATCCGGAGAGCCTCCCCAGCGCCAGCTCCGCCAGCAGGCGCGCGGCGTCCGGCAGGACCGCGTCGTCGAAGGCCGCGCGGGGCGAGTGGTTGCTCGGCGCGGTGTTCGGGTCGTCCTGGCGGCACGCGCCCAGGAACAGGTACGCGCCGGGCACGCGTTCCAGGACGCGCGAGAAGTCCTCCGAGCCGGTGAGGGGGTCGCGGAGCTCGCTGTAGCGGTCCTCGCCGAAGACCCGGCGGACCATCGCCGCCGAGTACTCGTACTCGGCGGTGTCGTTGATCGTCGCCGGGTACTCCGGTTCGAAGCGCACCTCGGCGCGCAGGCCGTGGGCGGCCGCGATCCCTTCGCACAGCCGGATCGCGCTGTCGCCGACCTGTTTGGCGATCTCGGTGGAGAAGGTCCGCACGGTCGCCTCGAAGGTCGCCTCGTCGGGGATGATGTTGCGGCGGGTCCCGGCGTGGAAGGTGCCGACGGTGATGACCACGGGCTCGAAGACGTCCACGCTGCGGGTGACCATCGTCTGGAGGGCGGTGACCATCTCGCAGGCGGCGGGGACGGGGTCGAGGGCGCTGTGGGGTCGTGAGCCGTGGCCTCCGGCGCCGAGGACGCGGACGTACAGCCCGGCCGAGGCGGCCATGAGCGGCCCGGGGCGGCAGGTGAAGACCCCGGCGGGCAGCATCCCGGACAGCACGTGCAGCCCGTAGGCGTGGTCGGCGGGACGCCCGGCGGCGGTGATGACGCCTTCCTCGATCATGTGCCCGGCTCCGTCGAAGCCTTCTTCACCCGGCTGGAACATGAAGACCACGTCACCGGCGAGGGACTCGCGGTGCGCGGCGAGCAGGCGGGCGGCGCCGACGAGCCCGGCGGTGTGCAGGTCGTGCCCGCAGGCGTGCATGACGCCGTCGTGCGCGGAGGTGAACTCCTCGCCGGACAGCTCGGTCACCGGCAGGGCGTCCATGTCGCCGCGCAGCAGGACGACGGGCCCGGGACGCCCGCCGCGCAGGACGGCGGTCACCGACGACAGCCCGCGCCCGGTGGTGATCTCCAGGCCGAGCCCGTCGAGGGCGCGCAGGACGGCCGCCTGCGTCAGCGGCAGGTCGAGCCCGATCTCGGGGATGCGGTGCAGTTCGCGGCGCAGTGCCACCAGGTCGTCACGGATGGCCTCGGCTTCGGCGCTCAGGTCCATGTGGGTACTCCCTCCCGTTCGCGGTGTCGGGGAGCCTATCGGCGATCGGCGTCGCGGAGAAGGGGCCGCGTGTCGGACCCCCGGGGCATGATCGGGACATGACCGCCGACCCGCTCGCCGCCTTCAGCCCCGCCACGAGGCACTGGTTCGCCAGGGCCTTCACCGCCCCGACCGCCGCGCAGGCGGGGGCGTGGGAGGCGATCGCCCGCGGCGACAACGCGCTGGTGGTGGCGCCGACGGGTTCCGGCAAGACCCTCTCGGCGTTCCTGTGGGCCCTGGACCGGCTGGCGACCCGCCCGGTGCCCGAGGACGCCAAGGCGCGCTGCCGGGTCCTCTACGTCAGTCCCCTCAAGGCCCTCGCCTACGACGTGGAACGCAACCTGCGCCGCCCGCTGGACGGCATCCGCGCGATCGCCGACGCCGAGGGCCTGCCCGCTCCGCACGTCACCGTCGGCATGCGCACCGGCGACACCCCGGCGAGCGAGCGCCGCGCGTTCACGCGCACCCCGCCCGACATCCTGATCACCACGCCCGAGTCGCTGTTCCTGCTGCTGACCTCGGCCGCGCGTGAATCACTGCGGTCGGTGGAGACCGTCATCGTCGACGAGGTCCACGCGGTGTGCGGGACGAAGCGGGGCGCGCATCTGGCGCTGACGCTGGAGCGCCTCGACGCGCTGCTGGAGCGCCCGGCGCAGCGGGTGGGCCTGTCGGCCACGGTCCGGCCGATCGAGCGCGCCGCGGAGTTCCTGGGCGGCGCGGCGCCGGTGACGGTGGTGCGCCCGCCTTCGGCGAAGACGATCGAGGTGACCGTCGAGGTCCCGATCCCCGACCTCACCGACATCCCGCCGGATGAGGACGGCCGCAAGGGCACGGTGTGGCCGGCGGTCGAGCGGCGGCTGCTGGACCTGATCCGCGCCCATTCCGCGACCATCGTCTTCGTGAACGGCCGGGGCCTGGCCGAGCGCCTGTGCGGGCGCTTGAACGAGCTCGCCGCCGAGATCCTCGCCCCGACGGCGATCCCGGGGCAGATGACGGCCCAGTCGCCGGTGGCGGCCGGTGTCGCGCCGACGGTCGCGCGCGCCCACCACGGTTCGATGTCGCGTGAGGAGCGCCGGTACGTCGAGGAGGCGCTCAAGTCGGGGGCGCTCCCGGCGGTGGTGGCCACCTCTAGTCTCGAACTGGGCATCGACATGGGCGCCGTGGACCTGGTGGTGCAGATCGGCTCGCCCCCGTCGGTGGCCTCCGGTCTCCAGCGGGTCGGGCGCGCCGGGCACCAGGTCGGCGCGGTCTCCAAGGGCGTGGTCATGCCCACGCACCCGCACGATCTGCTGGTCAGCGCGGTCGTGGCCGAGCGCATGGGCGCCGGCGCGCTGGAGGAGATGACCGGCCCGAAGCATCCGCTGGACGTGCTGGCGCAGCAGATCGTGGCGATGACGGCGATGGACCCGTGGCCGGTGGCGCGGCTGGCCGCGACCGTCCGGCGCGCCTCGATGTACCGGGAGCTGCCGGAACCGGCGCTGACGGCGGTCCTGGACATGCTCGCCGGGCGTTATCCGTCGACGGGTTTCGCCGATCTGCGTCCCCGGCTGGTGTGGGATCGCCGCACCGACGTCCTCACCGGCCGGGAGGGCGCGCAGCGGCTCGCGGTGACCTCCGGCGGCACGATCCCCGACCGGGGCCTGTACCCGGTGTCGCTGGTGGACGGCGGGCGCGGCTCGCGCGTCGGCGAGCTCGACGAGGAGATGGTCTACGAGTCGCGGGCCGGTGACGTGTTCGTGCTGGGCGCTTCCACGTGGCGCATCGAGGAGATCACCCCGGACCGGGTGCTGGTGACGCCCGCGCCGGGTCAGCCCGCGCGGATGCCGTTCTGGAAGGGCGAGGACCCGGGGCGCCCGGTGGAGCTGGGCCGCGCGATCGGCCGCCGTCTGCGTGAGGACGCCGGGGTGTGGCCGGAGCTGGACGCCTTCGCCACGGCGAACCTGTCCTCGTACCTGTCCTCGCAGCGGGAGGCGACCGGTTCGGTGCCCGACGACCGGACGGTGGTGGTGGAGCGGTTCCGCGACGAGCTGGGCGACTGGCGGCTGGCGGTCCACTCGGTGCTGGGCAAGCCGGTGAACGGCCCCTGGGCGCTGGCGATCGCGGCGCGGGCGGCGGAGCGGTACAAGGTGGACGCGCAGATCCTGCCGACCGATGACGGCGTGATGCTGCGGTTGCCGGACATGCCGGAGCCGCCGGGCGCCGATCTGGTGGTCTTCGATCCGGGTGAGATCTCGGCGATGGTGACCGGTCAGCTGGCGAATTCGGCGTTGTTCTCGGCGCGGTTCCGCGAGTGCGCGGCCCGGTCGCTGCTGATGCCGCGCCGGGATCCGCGGCGGCGTCAGCCGTTGTGGCAGCAGCGGCAGCGGGCGGCGCAGCTGTTCGGGGTGGCGCGGGAGTTCGAGGACTTCCCGGTGACGGCGGAGGCGGCGCGGGAGTGCGTGGAGGACTTCTTCGACCTGCCCGCGCTGACGGGTCTGATGCGGGAGCTGGGGAATCGGACCACGCGGCTGGTGGAGGTGGAGACCAAGCGGCCCTCGCCGTTCGCGCGGTCCCTGCTGTTCGCCTATGTCGCGGGGAACCTGTACTCGGAGGACACGCCCATCGCCGAGCGCTGCGCGAACGCGCTGGCGGTGGACTCGTCGCTGCTGGCGGAGCTGCTGGGCGAGGTCGACCACACCGAGCTGCTGGATCCGGCGGTGGTGGCCGAGGCGGCGGGCTGGCTGCAGTGGACGGGCGCGGACCGGTTGCGCGACGCCGAGGACGTGGTGGAGCTGCTGCGGGTCGTCGGTGATCTGTCGGACGAGGAGCTGGCCGCGCGCGGCGCGGCGCCCGGCTGGGCGGAGGAGCTGTCCTGCGCGGGACGGGTGGCGCGCTGGGGCGGCCGCTGGATCCTGGCCGAGGACGCCGGGCGCTACGCGCAGGCGCTGGGGGCGTCCTTCGAGGGGCTCCCGGCGGCGTTCCTGGCGCCGGTGGCCGACGCGTGGGGCGATCTGGTCTCGCGGTACGCGCGCACGCACACACCGTTCACGGCCGCCGGGGCAGCCGAGCGGTTCGGCGTTCCGGTGGCGACGGTGGAACCGGTGCTGCGGCGGCTGAACGCGGCCGGTTCGGTCGAGCACGGCCGCTTCACCGCCGATGAGCCGCAGTGGTGCGACGTGGAGGTCCTGCGGCTGCTGAAGCGGCGCAGCCTGGCCGCGCTGCGCGCGGAGATCGCGCCGGTCCCCGCGACGGCCTACGCGCGGTTCCTACCGGCGTGGCAGGGCGTCGGTGAGGAAGCGGTGGGCGTGGACGCGGTCGCGGCGGCGGTGGAGCAGCTGCAGGGCCAGCCGGTCCCGGCCTCGGCGCTGGAGCGGCTCGTCCTGCCCGCCCGCGTCGGCGACTACACGCCGGTCTACCTGGACGAGCTGACCTCCTCGGGTGAGCTGCTGTGGGCGGGCGCGGGCGCGCTGACCGGCAATGACGGCTGGATCACCCTCGCCTACGCCGACACCGCCGAGCTGCTGCTGCCCGAACCGAACCCGGAGGCGCTGTCCACCGAGCTGCACGAGGCGGTGCTGGAGGCGCTGGGGCAGGCGCGGTTCTTCCGGGACCTGGCCGAGACCGTCGACGCCGAGGACGACGACACCCTGGTGGCGGTCCTGTGGGACCTGGTGTGGTCGGGCTGGATCACCAACGACTCGCTGGCGCCGCTGCGGACGCTGCTGTCGGGCGCGGGCGCGCACAAGTCGCGGCCCGCCCCCCCGCGCTCGCGGCGGGCGCGTCCGGCGCGGTTCCGGCTGGGCACGTCCGCGCGCACGTCACCGCCGACCGCGGCCGGCCGCTGGCAGCGGCTCCCCGCGCCGGACACCGATCCCACCCGGCGCCTGCACGCCCGCGCGGCCACCGCGCTGGACCGGCACGGGGTCCTGGTGAAGGACACCACGGTCGGGCTGTACCCGGTGCTGTCGGCGATGGAGGACCGGGGCGCGGTCCGGCGCGGCTACTTCGTGGCCGGCCTCGGCGCGGCCCAGTTCGCCGAACCGGGCGCGGTGGACCGCCTGCGCTCCTGCGCCGGACCGGGCACCGGCGACGTGGTCGTCCTGGCGGCGACCGACCCGGCCAACCCCTTCGGCGCGGGCCTGGGCTGGCCCGATCCGCACGAGACCGTCGCCGACGGCACCGGCGGCCACCGGCCCGGCCGCCGCGCGGGAGCCCTGGTGGTCCTCGTGGACGGCGAGGCGGCCCTCTACGTCGAGCGCGGCGGGCGCACGATGCTGTCCTTCACCCGTGAGGAGCGGACCCTGGACGCCGCCGCGCGCGGCCTGGTCGAGACCG
This sequence comes from Actinorhabdospora filicis, assembly GCF_030269765.1. GTDB lineage: Bacteria > Actinomycetota > Actinomycetes > Mycobacteriales > Micromonosporaceae > Actinorhabdospora > Actinorhabdospora filicis. The sequence goes on from NZ_BSTX01000002.1 coordinate 1,334,749, forward strand.
TCCGCCGCGCCGGGCTGGGGGCCCTGGCCGTCGAACGCGGCGACGGTGTGCCGGTGACCGGTACCCCACTGGGCGCGGCCCTGGCGGCGGCCGGATTCCGCGAGACCCACCGGGGACTGCGGCTGGGGTAGCGGCGGAGAAGGAGTGGCGGTGGAGCCGGGGCAACTCCCACAACGAAGGCTCTCCGCCGGCCGGTACGGCGCTGCGGCCGGGAACCACGCGCCGTACGGGCGCCGGAGCCGCAGAGGTGACCCGAACACCCGGCCGCCCACGACACCGAAGGCTCATCGGCGCACCGTGCGCCCCTGATCGCACCCGCAGCCGCGGCCGGGATCGGCCCAGGCCCGCGCGCGGCGGGGCGTCGCGGCGGAACCCGGCGACGGCCTGCCGCACCGACCGGTCGCGTGGGCCAGAGGGCCGCCACCAGCGCGGCCACCCCCTTCCATCGCCGGGCGGGAGAAGGCGGCCCGGTTCCACGAGGCCCACCCGAGGCGGGCGAGGTCGGCGTCACCCACCGGCCGCCGGTGTCCGCCCTGCCGACGGGTCAGGATGCCCCGGACTCGGCCGGGGCGATCCCGCCCCGGGTACCGCGAGCTCCATCGGATCCACCGCCGCCGTGAGCCGAGTGCGAAGTCACGACCGGGGTGACGGGCCGGGCGGGCGGCCCATGAAAGCGCGGCCCGCGCGCCCCTCAGCCCGTCCCGAGCCCCGTCGCCCACCTGCCGTCCGCCTTGGCGCGCTCCACCTCCGCCAGGCCCGGCTCACGCATCCGCCCGGCGGCGGTCAGCTCGCCCACGATGCCGATGTTGCGGCGCGACCAGGGGCTCTTCGCGCGGCGTGGGCCGTAGCGCTGGAGGAAGTACTCGCCGTCGAGGGGGTGGCGGACCGAGTCGATCCAGCCGAAGCAGAGCGCGCCGCGCAGGCCGTCCTGGGCATCGATGGTGCGCTCGGCCTTCGCCGACTTCTTGGCGATCTTGAGCCAGACCTCGGTACGGTCGGCGTGGTGCCGGGCGAGCCAGTCCTCCCATGCGCGCCGGGTGGCGGCGAGCACGACCGGCGCGCCGCGGTGTTCGCCCACTTCGATGCCGTCCACGTCGATGTCAGTCACGGAGCATCTCCAGGTAGTGCGCGTTGTACATGACGCCGAGGATGTTGCCGAAGGGGTCGACCACGGCGGCGGTCACGAAGCCCTCGCCGCGTTCGGTGGGCGGCTGGTAGGTGGTGGCACCGTTGGCGAGGAGCCGCTCGTAGGTGCCGGTCAGGTCGTCCACGTGCCAGTACATGATCGCCCCGCCGGGTCCGTTCGCGCCGGTCGGCGGCGCGAATCGGCTGTCGGCGATGCCCAGTTCGGCGCGGCGGTCGCCGAGGCGGAACTCGGCGTAGACGGGACGCCCGTCGGGCCCGGAGCGGTCGAAGTAGGCCTCGGTGCCCAGGATCGCGGCGTACCAGTCGCGGGCGGCGGCGACGTCCTCGGCCCAGTAGGTGATGGTGGCGAAGCCGCGCAGGGCGACCGGGGCGAGCTGTTCTGTGTGCGTCATGAAGACGACACTAGGCAGCCTTGCGGACAACTTGCGTCCGCAAGGAAAACCTCTCTTCGTAACCGCGGCCCCACGGTCGGCTTCCCAAACGCTGAAAGTGTCCTCACGGCCACCATTCGCTCATTCCCAAAGCCCCTTTCTTGTTCATTTAGCCGAGCACGCCGGAATTGACCACCCGACTAAGTGGAGGATTCATTCTCCGTTAGCTCGACGTTATGGCACCCGACCCGAGAGAGATTGTCCACTATGGACCCAATGCCCGGAAGTACCGCCCTCACATGCCGTTTCGCCTGCACTGATCATCCTGTGCTGATCCCAAATGCCAGCTATATACTCGACCCCGGAGGGGGATTGACAAACATGGCGGGGCGAGATGTCACCGATTCATGAACATGAGCGCGAATACCGGTCCGGCCTCGGGCAGAAGACCGCCGAAACCGGCACCGACCGACTTGAAGAGACCCTTATACGCGCCCACGGGTTCCTCGAAGAGGCCCTGCGGGTCAGCAGGCGCGCCCGGCGTCGTCCCGACACCCGCGTCGAGCAGTGCCCCCGCGACTGGTGGGACGCCGCGGCGTCCCTCACCGCCGAGACCGAGGGCGAGTACGTCCTGGCCGTCTCCGGCGCGACCGCGCACACCTCCGCGCGCCTCACCGCGCACCTGCGCGCGGTCGGCGAGCTGGCCGCGCGCGGCGTCCGGGTCCGGCACCTCGTCTCGGCCCGGGCGCTGTCCCAGGACGCGCTGCGCCGCCACGCCGAGGCGGCCGCGGCCCTGGGCGCCGAGGTCCGGGTGGGGCGGCGGGGCGTCCACGACGCCGTCATCGCCGACCGGCGCGCGGCGGTGGTGTGGGGCAGTACCGCCCGCTCCGGCGAGCAGTGCCTGGTCATCCGGGGGACGGTGATCCTGGAGGGGCTGCGCCGCTCGCTGAACGCGGTGTGGGACACCGCCACGTGCCTGCCGACCTACCAGCGCTGGTACGGGGAGGACGCCGACGCGCTCGCGGTGACCATCGTCGGGATGCTGTCGGCGGGGCACAAGGACGATACCGCGGCCAGGCGGCTGGGCATGTCGGTGCGGACCTACCGGCGGCACGTGGCCGAGATCCTGCGCAAGCTCGGCGCGGAGTCGCGTTTCCAGGCCGGCGCCCGCGCGGCGCAGCTGGGACTGCTGCCCGGCGGTTGACCGCCCACGGGGGCCGGTGGGCGTCTATCGTGTCCGGGTGCCCAACCCTCCTCTGCCCGGCCGCGCCGGTGCCGACGGCGTGCGCGCCGAGGCCCTCGCGTGGGCGACGAGCGCTCCCCTGCGCCGCCTGGCGGCCGCGTTCGGGGGCATGGTCCCCCGCGGCCCGGTCACCGAGGTCCTGGCCTGGCTGGACGGCTTCTCGGCCGCGCACTGGGACTTCCGGGGCGGCGGCGAGCGCAGTCACGCCGTGCGCCGGTCCTTCGATCCGGCGACCTCGGCGCTGATCACGTCCTCGGCGGACGCGCTGGGGCTGGTGCGGCCGGCGCCGCCGCGCCTGGACTCCTACACGCACGTGCTGGTGCTGGGCGGGTTGTTCGCGGCGTGCCTGGACCGCACGGCGCACGCGGCGGCGCTGCTGGCGTCGGGCACGTCCTCGCCGTCGGTGACGGCGGTGGGCGGGTTCCGGCCGCTGATGCCCGCCGAGCTGGCCGAGGCGTCGAGTGTGGACGCCGGTGACTGCGTCTTCGAGGTCGAGGCGATGACGGTGGGCGCGCGGCGGGCGTTCGGGGCGGGCGAGCCGTCCACGGTGGACGCCGGTGGCGACCCGTCGGCGGATCCGCACCGGGCGTGGCGGGTGGAGACCCACCATCTGCCCGACACCACGGTCCTGCGGGTGGTGGCCGCGCCGTCCTCGGCGCCGGCGAAGCGGCGGGCGAACACCCCCGACACGTGCCGCTTCTGGGCGGATCAGGTGGCGAAGCTGGGCGCGGGCGACCGGGTCCTGGTGGTCACCTCGGCGATCTACGTGCCGTTCCAGCATTGCGACGCGGTGGCCGCGTTCACGCTCCCCTACGGCGCCGTGGTGGACACCGTGGGCAGCGCGCCGCGCACGCCGCCCGACGCCGACCGGCTGCTCCAGGAGATCCGCTCGGCGATCCGCTCCATGCGGCGCCTGGTCGCCGCGCTCTGACAGGAACCTGCCGGTGGCCCGCGCGGGGCCGTATGCGCCGCTGGCAGGTTCTTGCGGTGCCCCTTGCCCGCCCTCGCGGGGGCGTGCGAGGTTCGCGGTAGGCAGCGCATCCGGCGTCTGAGGAGGACCGTCATGCCGGTGTCCACCATGATCGTCACCGCGCGGCCCAGGCGCTCGTCCGCCGTGCGGGCGCCCGTGCGGACGCTCCTCCTGCACGGCCCGGGGGCCGCGGCGTCGTCCTGGGACGCGTTCGCCGCGCTGGCCGCGCCGAGCCTGGAGCTGTGGGACGCCGAGCTGCCGTGGGACGGCGGCTGCGAGCTCCCGGCGCGCCTGGGGCGGGTGTGCGCCAGCGTCGAGGGCGGCGCCGACATCGTCGTCGCGCACTGCCTCGCGGCGAACCTGCTGCTGGAGCTGCTGAGCGGGACGTGCGCGCCGGTCCCCTCCGCGGTGGTGCTGGTCGCCCCCTTCCACCGCCCGCACGCCCGGGCGGCCGCCGCGCGGAACACCGCGGCGCGCGGGCGGCCCGGCTGGCTGCGCCTGGTGGACGCCTACCTGAGCGAACCCGCCCCGCCCCTGGACGGCCTCGGCCTGCCGGTCCTGGTGCTCTCCGGCGCGCAGGACACCGCCGCGCGGCCCGCCGACGGGCTCGCGCTCGCGGCGGCCCTGCCGGACAGCCGGGCGCGCGTCATGGACGGCTGCGGGCACTTCCCGATGGCGGAGCGGCCGGGCCTGTTCGCCGATCTGGTGAACGGCTTCGCCGCCCGCGTCACCGGTCAGACGTAGGCGACCACGCCCCGCTTGAGGGCGGTGGCGGCCTCCCGCGCGGTCTTGTGCAGGGAGTGCCGGGGGCCGACGGCCTCGGAGATCTGGCCGAGCAGGTCCATCGTCTGCCGCGTCCAGCGCACGAAGTCACCGGCGGGCATCTCCACGTCGGGCCCGTTGACCGAGGCCAGGACCTTGGCGAGCGGCTCACCGCGCGCCCACCGGAACATCGGCCACACGAAGCCCAGATCGGGCTCGCGGGACGCGTCGAGGCTCTTGCCGCGCTCCTCGGCGGCCAGGCCCTCCCACACCGACAGGGTGGCCGTGACGGCCTGCGAGATCGCCCCCTGCGGGAGCGTGGCGGGCAGGTCGCCGTCCCGGCGCGACTCGTAGAGCACCGTGGACACCACCGCGGCCAGCTCGGCGGAGTTCAGGCCCTCCCAGACACCGGCGCGCAGGCACTCGGCGACCAGCAGGTCGGTCTCCGTCCACAGCCGCGACAGGGTCCGGCCGTGATCGGTGACGTGCCCGCCGTCGAGGTAGCCGCGCGACTCCAGGACCGCGCAGACCGCGTCGAAGACCCGCGTGAGGGAACCGCTGCGCGCGTCGACCTTGCGGCGCAGGCGCGTGTTGTCGTCGATGAGCCGCTGCCGCCGCCGCGCCCACCCGGCGTGCTCGGAACGCTCGGGGCACTGGTGGCAGGGATGCGCGCGCAGCCGCTCGCGCAGGCGCGTCAGCTCCACGTCCTCGCCCACCGGCACCTGCCGGCGGGTCCGGCGCGGGCCGTGCGCGACCGCGCCGGTGTTGCGCAGGGTCGCGGCCAGGTCCCGCCGCGCCGCCGGGGCGCGGTGGTTGAAGTGCCTGGGGACGCGCACGTGCGCCAGCGCCTCCACCGGCTCGGCGAAGACCGCCTCGGTGATGCGCCCGGCCCACCGGTTCTCGGTGAGCACCGTGACGCGCTGCTCGCCACCGCGCGGGACGCCGGTGTCCAGCACCACCGCCAGCCCGGCGCGCTTGCCGCCGGGGATGTGGATGACGTCGCCGACCTTCAGCCTGGCCAGCGACTCGGCCACCGCGTCGCGCCGCTCGGCCTTGCCCGAGCGCGCGAGGGTCTTCTCACGGCCGCTGATGTCGAGCATCAGCGCGTAGTAGGAGTCGAAGTCGCCCAGGTGGCAGGTGATGTCCTTGTCGTGAACGGCCGCCGCGCGCTCGGCGGCGCGCACCTGCTCGGCGAGCCCGACCACCGCCCGGTCGGTCTGGAACTGCGCGAAGCTGGACCGCAGCAGCCCCCGGGCGCGCTCGGCGCCCATGTTGGCCACCAGGTTGATCGCCATGTTGTACGAGGGCCGGAAACTCGACCGCAGCGGGAACGTGCGCGTGGACGCCAGCCCGGCCACGTGCCGGGGGTCCAGGTCCGGCGACCAGGCCACCACCGCGTGGCCCTCGATGTCGATGCCGCGCCGCCCGGCGCGCCCGGTGAGCTGCGTGTACTCCCCCGGGGTGATGTCGACGTGGGCGTCGCCGTTGAACTTGACCAGCCGCTCCAGGACCACGCAGCGGGCGGGCATGTTGATGCCGAGGGCGAGGGTCTCGGTGGCGAAGACGGCCTTGACCAGGCCCGCGGAGAACAGCTCCTCCACGACCTCCTTGAACACCGGCAGCAGGCCGGCGTGGTGGGCGGCCAGGCCGCGCCGGAGCCCGTCCAGCCAGTCCCAGTAGCCCAGGGCGTGCAGGTCGTCGGGGGCCATCCCGGCGGTGCGGCGCTCGACGACCTTCGTGATCTCGGCGCGTTCCACCGCGTTGGTCAGGTGCAGGCCCGCCGCCAGGCATTGCGCCACGGCCGCGTCGCATCCGGCGCGGCTGAAGATGAACACGATCGCCGGGAGCAGGTTCTCGTCGTCGAGGCGGGCGATGACGTCGGGACGCGACACGGGACGCCCGCGCCGCTGCCGCCCCCGGTGGTCCACGCCCAGGCGGCGCTGCTGCTCGCGGGCCTCGCGCATCAGCTGCGGGTTGACCTCGCGCAGCTCGGCGGCGTTGGCGTTGCCGAACAGGTCGAACATGCGCCGCCCGACCAGCATGTGCTGCCACAGCGGCACCGGCCGGTGCTCGGAGACCACGACCTCGGTGCGGCCGCGCACGCTCACCAGCCAGTCGGCGAACTCCTCGGCGTTGGACACCGTCGCCGACAGCGACACCAGCGTCACCGACGCCGGGAGGTGGATGATGACCTCCTCCCACACCGCGCCCCGGAACCGGTCGGCGAGGTAGTGCACCTCGTCCATGACCACGTAACCGAGGCCTTCGAGGGCGCTGGAACCGGCGTAGAGCATGTTCCGCAGGACCTCGGTGGTCATCACCAGGATCGGCGCGTCCCCGTTGATCACGCTGTCGCCGGTCAGCAGCCCGACCTCGCCCTCGCCGTAGACCTTGACCAGGTCGGCGAACTTCTGGTTGGACAGCGCCTTGATGGGGGTGGTGTAGAAGCACTTGCGGCCGGTGCGGCGGGCCAGGTGGACGGCGAACTCACCGACCACGGTCTTGCCGGCGCCGGTCGGGGCGCACACCAGGACGCCGCCGCCGCTCTCCAGGGCGCGGCAGGCGCGGATCTGGAAGTCGTCGAGCCCGAACTCCAGCCCGGAGCTGAACTCGGCGAGCGCGGGATGCTCCGCCCGCCTGCGGGCCGCGGCATACCGCTCGGCGGGACTACTCATGTCACAACCCTAACCGCAGGGTGCGACAACACGCATGACGCTTACAGGCGCGCCGTGCGCGCCCGAACCTCCAGCCTAGACCCCTCCGGATGGGTGACAGCGCCGAGACCGGCCACAACACCGGGTGGCGGGGGCGATTAGGGTTCATCTCGTGGCCGGAAACACACCCACCGCCGTGCTCCTCGATTTCCACGGCACCATCGCGCAGATAGAACCGACCGACGAGTCCGTGCGGCGCGCGGCGGCGTGCCTGGAGGTCGAGCTGGATCCGATCCGGGTGACCGCCATCGCCGACGCGGTGGTCCACGCGGGCTGGCCCAGCGGACGCGGTCCCACCCGCGTGCGCCCGTCGCTGGCGGCGGCGTGGGCGAACCGGGACCTGTCGGAGGCCGAGCACGCCGAGGCGTTCACCGGCCTCGTCGAGCAGATCTGGCTGGACAACCCGCGCCTGGGCTTCGAGGGCCTCGCCGAGGCGATGTACGCGCGTCTGGTGGCCCCGGACGGGTGGCACGCCTACGCCGACACCATCCCGATGCTCACGGCGCTGCGGGAGCGCGGGATCAAGACGGCGGTGGTGTCCAACATCGGCTTCGACCTGCGCCCGGTGGCCAAGGAGCTGGGTTTCGACACCCTCGTCGACGAGTGGGTGCTGTCCTACGAGCTGGGCGTGTGCAAGCCGAACCCGGAGATCTTCCAGCGGGCCTGCTTCGCGCTGGACGTGGAGCCCGCCGACGCGCTGATGGTCGGCGACACGCTGGCCGACGCGGGCGCGGCATCGATCGGGTGCCGGACGTTGTTGCTACCGGCGACGGGTCCGGGAACCGTGCACGGCCTGGACGCGGTGATCCGGATCACCGAGCGGAATTAAGTCCCCCACCTGCGGCGTCTCTACTCGCACTGGCACTCACACCCCGCGAGTGCTAATTCGAACGTGAACTAGAGGAGCATCGCGATGGTGTTGCGTTACTGGGAACCGGCCGTTCGAAGCGTTCGCGTCAACGCGGAGTTCGACCGCCTGGTCTCCCACGTCTTCGGCGTCCCCGCCCGCCGCCCCGTGGCGAGCGCGGCTCCCGTCTCCCGGGTGGCCGCCGACGTGGTCACCGAGGGTTCCGACGTCGTGATCTCGGTGGACCTGCCCGGAGTGTCGGCTTCGGACATCGACATCGAGGTCGCCCCGCGCCGCCTGACCATCAAGGGCGAGCGCAAGCGCGAGGTCGCCGAGGGCGGCAAGATCCTGGTCCGCGGTCGCAGCGCGGGCGAGTTCCGCGCCGACTACCGCCTCCCGGTGGGTGTGACCGCCGAGCAGGTGAGCGCCGGTTACGACAACGGCGTGCTGACCGTGCGGGTGTCCGGCGTGACGAAGCCGGCCCCGGAGCCGGTGAAGATCGCGGTCGCGGGCGCGGCTCCGGCCGAGGTCGCGGTGGCGGAGACCCCGGCCGAGGCCGGGCAGGAGTAGTCCCGAGACGGTATCGAAGTGTCCCGGAGGGCGGCGGAGCATTCCGCCGCCCTCAACACGTGTCTAGGCCCGCGCGCGCCATTCGTCGCCGAGCATCGCGTAGATCAGCTCGGAGACGTACGGGTCGTCGCGGTCCTTGGAGTAGGGCATGATCTCGTTGCGGACGAAATGGGCCTCCCGCCGCATCCCGAGGCGCTCCATGAGCCGCCAGGAGGCGGTGTTCTCCGCGTCGCAGCGGCCCACCACACGGTGCAGCCCGGCCTCCTCGAAGGCGTACCGCAGGATCTCGGCGGCGGCCTCGGAGGCGTAGCCGTGCCCGGCGAAGGCGGGGTGGAAGACGTAGCCGAGCTCGGCGGCGCGGTTGTCCTCGCTGTACCAGACGAGGTTCACCTCGCCGATGACGGCGTCCTTGTCCCGTAGCACGACGGCGAGGTTGACGCCCCCTGAGCCGGCCAGCGTGGTCCACCCGGCGCGCTCGGTGAGCCGCTCGGCGACCTGCTCGCGGGACAGGACCGGCGTGTAGAGGTAGGCGGCGACCTCCGGCAGGCGCCGGTAGGCGTGGACCTCGTCGAGGTCGGTCGCGGCGAAGGGCCGCAGGTCGAGGCGTTCGGTGCGCAGACGGAGGGTCACGTCAGAAGAGCTCCACCGCGTGCGGGGCGACGGGCCAGGAGAACGCGGTCGCGGTGGCGTGCAGGGCGCCGTCGGTGTGCTCGGTGACCTCGCCGAGGGAGGCGTAGAGCGCCAGCGAGCGCCCGCCCAGGTAGACGCCGCCCAGGACGTCGACGTCGAGGCTGAGGTCGGCGGGGTCCTCGGTGCGCTCGCAGGTGACCAGGTCGCCCTTGACGGTGAGGCGGAAGCGGCCGCGGTTGGCCTCCACGAGCCGGTCGGTGACCTCCAGGACGACGTCGAGGTCGCGGCCGTAGCCGCGGGCGGCCAGGGCACGGGGGACGTCGAGGACACGCACCCACAGGGTCTCGTTGACGCGCGGCTGGAGCTGGCGGGGCTCGCCGACGAGGTGGCGCAGGCGCTCGTCCATGGCCGCCCCGCGCCGCAGGAGGAACATGGGGGCCATGTCCAGGCCCGCGAACCACTGCCACAGCGCCAGGTAGGCGCTGGTCTCGGGCGCGATGAGCTCCTGGATGACGCTCTGGTGCTCGGCGCCGCGGACCGTCCAGCTGATGTTGACGCGCCACAGCGCGTAGCCGTCGATGACACCCTCGGCGTTCTCATGGACGAGGACGCGCAGGGCGGAGGCGCCGTGGCGCTGCGAGGCGGGGTCGTTGAGGTGGCGCTTCCACCAGGCCTCGTCGCGGGAGGACATGCCCGGGCGCGCCGCGGCGGCGGTGTCGAACAGCGGCGGGAGCAGCTCGGCGGCCCGCTCCAGGCTGATCTCGCGGATCCGGCCGGGGACGGCGGTGTCGGGGATGCCGAGCAGGCGCAGATCGCCCTCGTAGGTGCAGGAGTCGGCGGCGTCGCGGTAGCCGTAGCGGCGGTAGAGCTGCGTCTGGCTGGCCCACAGCACGGCGATGGACTCGGTGGCGTCGGTGAACTGGCGTCGCATGAGCTGCCCGAGGGTGCCGCGGCGGCGGGCGTCGGGGCGTACCGAGATCGCGGTGATGTGCGCGGCGGGGATCACCGCGCCGGGGACGGTCATGTCGCGGGTGAAGATGGCGCCGGTGCCAACGACCCGGCCCTCCTCCTCGGCGACCAGCCAGCGCTCGGGGTCCCACACGAAGGCGATGCCCGCCTTGAAGTCGGGGTTGTCGTCGAAGAGGAACGAGGAGGAGAAGCATTCGGTGATGGCCGGCAGATCATCGGCCACGGCCACCCGCAGGGTGATTGGTGAAACGGACATGGGACGTGTCTACACCGGGGATCCGACACCGTCGACCCGTTTAAACGATCATCGAATCGAACGGTGCCCGCCCCCTTTCGGGGACGGGCACCGGGTCGTCGCTCAGGTTCTACGTCGCGTCGTCGTCGTAGCGTCGCGGCGGTTCGGCCGGGGAGATCGGGGTCGGGTCGTCGACCTCGCTCGCCTGCTCCTCGCCGGTGACGATGTCACCGAGGTCGCTGGCCTCGTCGTCGCTCAGGTCGCCGCCCCAGTTGGCGGCCTCGCGCTTCGCCTTGCGCCGGTCGTGCAGGAAGGCGAATCCGACCGCGGCGAAGTACATGCCCACCATCGGGATGGCCAGGGCGGTCATGCCGAAGGGGTCGGGGGTCGGGGTGACCACCGCGCAGAACACGAAGATCAGGACCGTCGCCACGCGCCACCACGACAGGAGGCGTTTGGCGCTGGCCACACCGACCAGGTTCAGCGCGACGATCAGGAGCGGGAACTCGAATCCGGCGCCGAACAGCAACATGACGTTCGTGACGAAGTCGTAGTACCCGTTGATGTCGGGTGTCAGGTCATACTGGTTGGACAACCCGAGGAAGAACTGCAGGCTCTTCGAGATCACGAAGTAGCCGAGGATCGCGCCGCCGATGAACAGCGGGCCGGCCACCGCCGCGAAGCGGTAGGTGTAACGCCGCTCGTGCTTGTGCAGGCCGGGCGCGACGAAGGCCCACAGCTGGTACAGCCACACCGGTGCCGAGAGGATGAAGCCGACCAGCAGACCCACGCGCAGGTTCAGCAGGAAGATGTCGACGGGCGACACCACGTTGAACTTGCACTTGAACCCCGCGATGTCGGCGCCGTCCTTGATCAGGCTGTCGCGCATGAAATCGCAGTAGGGATCGGTGATGAAGTTGATGATTTCCTGGGCGAAGATGACGCCGACGATGAGGCCGAGCACCAGCCCCAGACTGGCCTTGAACAACCTGCTGCGCAGCTCGCGCAGGTGGTCCATGAGCGTCATGGAGCCGTCGGAGGCCTTCTGGAACTGGGACTTCTTCGCGCCTCGGGATTTCAAGGCCATCGTTAAAGGTCAGTGACGGATCGTCACACGTCCTCGCGGGTCTTGTCCCGCGTGGTCTGCTGGATCGCGTCACCCTCGATGGTCTTGCGCGAGTGCTGCGGCTCGGCCTTCGCGTCCATCTCGGTGTTGTTGTCGTCGGCCTTGGCCTCGTCGCGCAGGTTCTTCGTCTCGGCCTTGAGGATCCGCAGGGAGCGTCCGAGACCACGGGCGGCGTCCGGGAGCTTCTTCGCGCCGAACAGCAGGATCAGCACCACGACAAGGACGGCGATGTGCCAGGGCTTGAGCGCGTTGAACACGACGGCACCTCCAGATAAGGGGACGACCCCAATCGTACGGGTCCTGAATTGTCCCCGTCGGCTCGCGTGGCCCCTCAACCGGGCCGTTCGTTTCACCGACCGCCATCCTGACCGGGGTATCGAAGATCGTCAAGCGGCCGTTCGTCCGATTCGCCGCACCCGTCCGTATCGGGTGCGCAATGTCACCGGCTATCAGTACGGAAATTTTCCAGTCGTTCGCGCACGATCTGCGCGTCGGCCGTCAGCTCCTCAAGCCGCAGCCGCAGGGCCTCGCCCTCGGCCGCGCGCGCCTGCAGCGCGGTCATCTCCGACCGCAGCCGGACCAGCCGCTTCAGCACCGGGACCAGCGCGATCGCCAGCACGACCAGGGACAGCACGACCACACCCGCCAGCACCCACCAGATCACCGGCACACCCTACCCTCCGGCCTCGTCATAGGCCGCCAGCGCCGCCGCCACATCGCCCGCGACGCGCGCGGCGAGCTCCGGTGGGGCCACCACCTGCGCGTCGGCGCCCAGCCCGAGGACGAAGCGGGCCGCCCAGTCGAGGTTCGCCGCGCGCAGCGAGACCAGCCAGCGCCCGTCCTCTTCCTCCCGGACGTCCTCGCAGCGGTAGTACTCGGTGACCCAGCGCGAGTCGCGGCCGATGCGCACGGTCACCATCGGCTGCTCGTCGGAGGTCTGGAACAGCCCGTCGCGGATGTCGCCGGGCCGCGCCTGCGGCGGCGGGGAGCACGGCTCGTCCAGCTCGGTGAGGGCGTCGATGCGGTCGAGGCGGAAGCGCCGCATCGAGTCGGCGCGGCGGCACCACGCCTCCAGGTAGGTGAAGTCGTCGACGACCAGCAGCCGCATCGGGTCGATGACGCGCTCGCTGGAGGCGTCCCGGCCCGCGGTGTAGTAGGTGATGCGCAGGGCCCGGCGGCGGCGCAGCGCCGCGCGGATCTGCGGCACCCACCCCTCGGGCGCCATCGCGCCGACCTCGACGCGCGTGGCCGCCGGGGCGGCGTCACCGCAGGCCGACTCCAGCTTCGCCAGGGCCCGCCGGACGGCCTCCACGTCGGCCACGCCCGGGGTCTCGGCCAGCAGCCGCAGCGCCACGATCAGCGCCAGCGCCTCATCGGAGTTCAGCCGCAGTGGACGGCTCATGCCCGCGTCGAAGGTGATCGTCACCGTCTCGTCGAGGGACATGTCGATCAGGTCACCGGGCCCGTAACCGGGCAGCCCGCACATCCACAGCAGCGTCAGGTCCTCGCGCAGCTGCGGCTCGGTCACGCCCAGGTCGGCGGCGGCGTCGGCGACGAGGATGCCCGGCCGCGCCTGGAGATAGGGGACGAGGTTCAGCAGCCGCGTCAGCCGCCCGGTGCCGGTGGCGCTCATCGGGCACCGCCCACGGCCGCCATCTCGGTCAGCAGCGCGACGATCTCCTTGCGCACCTCCGGCGGGTCCTCCACCGTCACGTCCGGGCCGTAACGCACCAGCGTCCGCGCCAGCGAACGCGCGTCGGTGTAGGGCACCACGATGCGGTCGACGGCGCCCGCGCGCGGCAGGATCTGCACCGCCCGCCGCCGCACACCGGCCGCGCGGCCCGGCCGGACGCGCACGGTCGCGCGCCGCGACGGCGCCTGCGGGGCGTCGGCGACGTGCCGGATCAGGTCCCCCGTCACCGGGATCTCGTAGGCGCCCGCCTCACCGGTCGTCGCCACCGGCCCCAGGATCCGCGACAGCCGGAAGCAGCGCTCGGCGTCCCGGTCCAGGTCATGGCCCACGACGTACCAGCGCCCCCGGTAGCAGACCACGCCCCACGGCTGGAGCCGACGGCGCGCGGCCACGTCCGCGCTGGGCACGCGGTAGGTGAACTCCACGACCCGCCGCACGTTCACCGCCGCCAGCATCGGGGCCAGCGCCTCGTCGACCGTGCTGACCGGCGCGAAGTCCTCGTACTCGGCGTCATCGACGTCGACTCCCCCGGCGCGCAGCTTCGCCAGCGCCGACGTCGCCCGCGAGGCCAGCCCCGCGTGCTGCCACAGACGCGCGGCCACACCCAGCGCGGCGGCCTCGTCGGCGTGCAGGTGCAGCTCGGGCAGCTCGTACTCGCGGCGGGCGATGCGGTAGCCGACCTCGGTGTCCAGGATGCTGTCGGTGCCCATCTCGACGGGGATCCCCAGCTCGCGCAGCTCGGCCTTGTCGCGCTCGAACTTGCGCTGGAAGGCCTCATGGGCGCGGGAGTCGCGCGCGTCGTGCTCGTAACCGGGGACGGTGCGGGCGATCTCGGCCGCGGTCAGGTGCCGCCTGGTCGACAGCAGGCAGATGACCAGGTTCACCAGACGTTCGGTACGCGAGCGGGACACACAACAGAAACTAGCAGCAGCCTCGGGTGACGCCATCGCACCACCGCCGCGCGACCGCTCCACCGCTACGAACGTGTGGCCCTGCTAACCTCCCCCTCGTGGTGCGGTGGCGAAGCGGAACGGTGACGGCACTGGGACGCGCCTGGAACGGCGCGCGCGAGCTGACGGTGGAACTCCACCGCAGAACCCCCGACGATCCAGAGACCGTCCGGGCGCTCGCCTACACCGAGCTCATCGGGACGCCCGCCGTCGGCGACCGCGTCCTGCTCAACACCAACGCCCTCAAAGCCGGGCTCGGCACCGGCGGCTACGCCCACGTCATCGCCCTCCCCGACGCGCTCCCCGAGGACCGGACCACCCCCGGCCACGTCGTCAAGGCCCGGTACACGCCCATGCAGACGATGGTCCTGGCCGCCGACGAGGAGGCCTCCCCCCACCGCGACGCCCTGGCCACCGCCGACGACATCGGCGGAATGCCCGTCGTCACCGCCGACCTGCACTCGGCCCTCCCCGCGATCCTGGCCGGAGTCCACGCCGGCGGACCGAACCTGCGCGTCGCCTACGTCATGACCGACGGAGGCGCGCTCCCCGCGTGGTTCTCCCGCACCCTCGACGGCCTCGCCCCGCTCCTGGCGGGCACCGTCACCACCGGGCAGACCTTCGGCGGCGACCTCGAAGCCACCAACGTGCACACCGGCCTCCTGGCCGCCCGGCACGCCCTGCGCGCCGACGTCGCCATCGTGACCCAGGGACCCGGCAACCTCGGCACCGGCACGACCTGGGGCTTCTCCGGCACCAGCACCGGCGAGGCGGTCAACGCCACCGCCGCCCTCGGCGGGCGGCCCGTCGGCGCGCTGCGCCTGTCCGACGCCGACGCCCGCGACCGGCACCTGGGCATCTCCCACCACAGCCTCACCGCCTACGGGCGCGTCGCGCTCGCCCCCGCCGACCTCGTACTGCCCGGCGAGCTCCCGAAAGACCTCGAAGACCGGGTCCGCGAGCAGCTGCCCGCGCTCGGACGGCACCGGGTGGTGCGGGTGGCCTCCGAGGGCCTGGACGCCGCCCTCCGCGCGCTGCCGGTGGGCCTGTCGACGATGGGCCGGGGCCTGGACGCCGACCACGCCTACTTCCTGACCAGCGCCGCCGCCGGACGGTACGCCGCGGGCCTCGCCACAGGTGGCGAGGCCCGGTAAGCAGAGCCGGTGAACAGCGCGCCGGTCAGGCCCAGAAGATCAGCGCCGCCCAAGCCGCGACGAACGCGATCAGGGCCACCGTCAGCACCCACGTCGGGACCTTGAAGTCGCCCCGGCGGTTGCGCTCGATCTCGTCGCGGATCTTCTGGCGGCGACGCTCCATGCGGCCCATCCGGCCCTTCACGGGCCGGCGGACCTCGTCGGCGGCGGCCTGCGCCTCCGGCGTCAGCGCCGTGCCCTCGGGCTCGGCGGTCTCCGCAGTGGCGGTGTCCTCGCCGGCCTCCGGCTCGGCGGGCTTCCCCTCGGCCGTCACCACGGCCTCGTCCGGGGTCACCTCGTCGTCACCGGCAGACTTCGTCGCCACTGGAAACCACCGCCCTCACGTCATGCGCGTCACATACCGGCGATGAGCTTATCCACACGCTCATCACGAGAACGGAACGGATCCTTGCACAGCACGGTGCGCTGCGCCTGATCGTTCAGTTTCAGGTGCACCCAGTCGACGGTGAAATCACGGCGGCGCTCCTGCGCGCGGCGGATGAACTCGCCGCGCAGCCGCGCCCGGGTGGTCTGCGGCGGACGCTCCTTGGCCTCGAAGATCTCCACGTCACCGGCGATCCGGTCGACCAGCCCGCGCCGCTCCATCAGGTAGTACAGGCCCCGGCCGCGCCGCACGTCGTGGTAGGCGAGGTCGAGCTGCGCCACCCGCGGCGAGGACATCGGCATGTCGCCGTTCTTGGCGCGGTAGCGCTCGATGAGCTTCAGCTTGGCGATCCAGTCGACCTCACGTTCGACCGCGCCCAGGTTGTCGCTCTCGATGGCCTCCAGGACCCGGCCCCACAGCTCCACGACACGCTTGGCGACCTCGTCGCCGCCACGGCGCTCCACGAAGTCGGCGGCCTTGGCCAGGTACTCCTGCTGGATCTGCAGCGCGCTGGCCTCACGGCCGTTGGCCAGGCGGACCTTGCGCTGGCCGGTGATGTCGTGGGAGACCTCGCGGATCGCCCGGATCGGGTTCTCCAGGGTCAGGTCCCGCATCGCCACGCCCGCCTCGATCATCCGCAGGACCAGGTCGGCGCTGCCCACCTTCAAGAAGGTGGTCACCTCGTTCATGTTGGAGTCGCCGACGATGACGTGCAGGCGGCGGTAGCGCTCGGCGTCGGCGTGCGGCTCGTCGCGGGTGTTGATGATCGGCCGCGACCGCGTCGTCGCCGAGGACACCCCCTCCCAGATGTGCTCGGCGCGCTGCGACAGGCAGTACACCGCGCCCCGGGGCGTCTGGAGGACCTTCCCGGCACCGCAGATCAACTGCCGGGTCACCAGGAACGGGATCAGGATGTCGGCCAGCCGCCCGAACTCGCCGTGCCGGGAGACCAGGAAGTTCTCATGGCAGCCGTAGGAGTTTCCGGCCGAGTCGGTGTTGTTCTTGAACAAGTAGATGTCACCGGCGATGCCCTCGTCGTGCAGGCGCCGCTCGGCGTCGATCAGCAGACCCTCTAGGATGCGCTCGCCGGCCCGGTCGTGCCGCACCAGCTCGGTCACCGAGTCGCATTCGGGCGTGGCGTACTCGGGATGGGAGCCGACGTCGAGATAAAGGCGGGCCCCATTGCGCAGGAACACGTTGCTGGAGCGGCCCCAGCTGACCACCCGACGGAAGAGGTAACGCGCCACCTCGTCGGGCGAGAGCCGCCGTTGTCCACGGAACGTACAGGTCACACCGTACTCGGTCTCCAGACCGAAAATCCGCCTGTCCATGGGACGACACTACCGGTCGAAGCCGACAGTCCACACTGTCGATACCGACAGTTTTTACGCGCCATCACCTACGGTGAACACAACACGGGCGGTGAGCACACGGTGCCCACCGCCCGCATCGGACGATCTCACGGTCCGAAGGGGACCGCCGGATCAGGCGTCGCCGTCCTTCTTCTCGTCGCCGCCGGTCTCACCGTCGATGATCTCGTCGAGCGGGACGTCGACCTCGTCCTCGTCGGGCGTCTCCTCCACCGGAGGCTCAGCCGGGAGCAGCGCCTCCAGCGCGGCGCCCCGGATGCGCCGGAACGTCCGGCCCGGCTTGCCGCGGTCGAGGATGGCGACCTCCAGCTGACCGGCCTTCAGTTCGCGCGCCGCGCCGCCCTCGCCGCCGACGCTGCCCAGGGCCTTCACTGCCAGGGCGAGCGCGGTCGCCAGGTCGGCACCGGCCTCATAGGACTCGCGGACCACGGAGCCGATCTGCTCGGCCAGGCCGCCCATCGCCACGAAGCCCGGCTCGTCGTTGATCGAGCCGTCGTAGGTCAGGCGGTACAGCTCGTCGTCCTCGGGGGTCTCGCCGACGCCCGCCACGCACACCTCGACCTCGAAGGGCTTGGTCTGCTCGGTGAAGATGGCGCCCAGGCTCTGCGCGAACACGTTCGCCAGGGGCCAGGCCGTCACGTCCCGGCGGTCGTAGGCGTAGCCGCGCAGGTCGGCCATGCGCACACCGGCCGCGCGGAGGTTCTCGAACTCGTTGTAGCGGCCGACGGCGGCGAAACCGATCCGGTCGTAGATCTCGCTGATCTTGTGCAGCGCGGTCGAGAGGTTCTCGGCCACGAACAGCACGCCTCCGGCGTAACTGAGGACGACGACGCTGCGGCCGCGCGAGATGCCCTTGCGGGCGTACTCCGAGCGGTCCCGCATGATCTGTTCGGGCGAGGTGTAGAACTGCATGGCCACGACGGCGGTCTCCCTTCAACTACCGGACAACGACTAACGGCCGGGACGCTCGGTGCGCTCGGCGATGACCTCACGGGCGATGGCGGCGATGTCGTCGTCGCCGATCCGCTCGGTCCCTTCCGCGGTCGCCGTCATCACCACCGGGAACAGGCCGCGGGTGAGGTCGGGCCCACCCGTCGCGCTGTCCTCGTCGGCGGCGTCGTACAGCGCCTCGACGGCCCAGCGGAGCGCGCTGCGCGCGTCGGCGCCGGGCCGGTAGAGCTTCTTGAGCGCCGAGCGCGCGAACAGCGAGCCGGAGCCGATGCCGTCGTACTCGCGCTCCTCGTAGAGGCCGCCGGCCACGTCGTAGCTGAAGATGCGGCCCACGGTGGCGGGCTCGACCGCGTCGAGGTCGAAACCGGCGAACAGCGGGACCACGGCCAGGCCCTGCATGGCCGCGCCGAGGTTGCCGCGCACCAGGGTCGCCAGGCGGTTGGCCTTGCCCCGCAGCGACATCGGGGTGCCCTCGATCTTCTCGAAGTGCTCCAGCTCGACCTGGAACAGCTTCGCCATCTCGATGCCGATGCCCGCCGCGCCGGCGATGCCGACCAGCGAGTAGGAGTCGGACGGGTAGACCTTCTCGATGTCGCGGCTGGCGATCAGGTTGCCCTGGGTCGCGCGACGGTCGCCGGCCATGATGACGCCGCCGTCGAAGGCGAGGGCGACGATGGTGGTGGCATGCGGCTGCGCGCCGTCGAGGGCCCCCGGGGGGAGGGCGCGGCGACCGGGCAGCAGCTCGGGCGCGGCGGCCTGGAGGAACTCGGCGAACGAGGACGAGCCGGTCGCGGTGAAGGCCGCCGGCATCCGTCCCGGGAAGTCTGCTCCAGTGGTCACGGGCTCCCTCTTCCTGTCACTCGGTCTGCGTCCGTTCGGCGTACGGTACGGCACGCCAAAGATACTGAAGGTCGCGCCGCGCGTCGTCTCTCCCCCACGCGGCGCGCCTCCCGGAGGAGGGGCGGGCACGGTGAAGGGCGGCGACTCCGCGCTCGCGCCCGGTGGTCTCCGCCCGTCCCCGTTGCCGTCGGCTGGGTTCTGTTGCTCCGGAGGGCCGTGCCCGCCGGTCGTTCCCCGCTCAACCGCCCCCCTCTCGTGTTGTCACCCGGCCACCCGCCCGAAGGGACGAGCGGCTACTCGCCGCCCTTCTGGACGAACGACCGCACGAACTCCGACGCGTTGCTCTCCAGCGCGGCGTCGATCTCGTCGAGAAGGTCGTCGACCTCCTCGGTGAGCTCCTCGTGACGGGCCTGCACCTCCGGGTTGGCCTCCGGCGGCGGGGTCTCGTCGATCTCGGACTCCTGGCGCGAACGGGAGGACTGCGACTGTCCCCCACTGTCCTTGGTCGCCATCGCCATCACCTCATGTCCTGTTTCGGGGTAGCTCACAGTAACGGCTGTGTACTGGTGTGCTAACCGTGTGCTCTGAACCGTACCGCGAAGATCCGGCGTCCGCACGCGGCGGACGCCGGTCCACATTGTCCAATCCGTGTCAGGTGAACGCGAGTCACGGGTGGACCGCGCTCACCTTCCGCCGGTGATGATGTCGAGCAGGTCCTTGGCCGAGGCGCACCGGTCGAACAGCGCGCCCACGTGCGCCTCGGTGCCCTTCTCGGGCTCCATCATCGGCACGCGGATGAGCGATTCGCTGCCGACGTCGAAGATGACCGAGTCCCACGACGCGGCGACGACCTCGGTGCCGTACTTCGACAGGCAGCGCCCGCGGAAGTAGGCGCGGGTGTCCTTGGGCGGCTCGCCCATCGCGGCGCGGATCTCGTCCTCGGTGAACAGGGTCCGCATGGCGCCGCGCGCGACGAGCCGGTTGTAGAGGCCCTTGCCGGGACGCACGTCGGAGTACTGCAGGTCGACCAGGTGCAGCTTCGGGTGCTCCCAGCCCAGGCCCTCGCGGTCGCGGTAACCCTTGAGGATGCGGTACTTGGCGACCCAGTCCAGCTCCTCGGCCAGCAGCATCGGGTCGCGCTCCAGCCGGTCCAGGACGCTCTCCCAGCGCGCGAGGACGTCCCGGGTGACCTCGTCTGCGTCCTGGCCCCAGCGGTCCTCCACGTAGGCCTTGGCGCGGCGGAAGTACTCCCACTGGACCTGCACGGCCGTCATGCGGCGCCCGTCGCGCAGGCGCACCTTGTGCGTGAGGGTCGGGTCGTGGCTGATGGCCTTCAGCTCGGCGACGGGGTCGGCGATGCCGAGATCGCCGGTGAGGGCCTTGTCCTCGATCATCGCCAGGATCAGCGAGGTCGTGCCCATCTTCAGGAAGGTGGAGATCTCGGAGAGGTTGGCGTCACCGATGATGACGTGCAGGCGCCGGTACTTGTCGGCGTCGGCGTGCGGCTCGTCGCGGGTGTTGATGATGGGCCGCTTCAGCGTCGTCTCCAGGCCGACCTCGACCTCGAAGTAGTCGGCGCGCTGCGACAGCTGGAAACCCGCGCGGGACCCGTCGGGCCCGATGCCGACGCGCCCGGCGCCGGTGACCACGTTGCGGGTGACGAAGAACGGCGTCAGGTACGCGACGATGTCGGCGAAGGGCGTCGAGCGGCTCATGAGGTAGTTCTCATGCGCGCCGTAGCTGGCGCCCTTGTTGTCGGTGTTGTTCTTGTACAGGTTGATCGGCTGGTGGCCCGGGACGGTGGCGGCCCGCCGCGCCGCCTCGGCCATCACGCGCTCGCCGGCCTTGTCCCACAGGACCAGGTCGCGGGGGTTGGTGACCTCGGGCGTGGAGTACTCGGGGTGGGCGTGGTCGACGTACAGGCGAGCGCCGTTGGTCAGGATGACGTTCGCCAGGCCGAGGTCTTCGTCGGCGAGGGTCTCGGCGGGGTCGTACATGGCCCCGGTGTAGGTGAAGCCCCGCGCGTCACGCAGGGGCGACTCTTCCTCGTAGTCCCAGCGGGCCCGCCCGCCCTTGGCGAGCTCGGGGCGGGCTCCGTAGGCGTTCACGATCTGGCTGGAGGTCACCATGGGGTTGGCGCCCGGCTGTCCTGGCACTGAGATGCCGTATTCGACTTCGGTGCCCATGATGCGGCGAACGGTCATGTTGGAAGCCTAGACGCCGGAATCAGGTGGTGGGTGGTGGTCCTTCCCCGGGAAGGTCCTCGGCGAGGATGACGGTGAGGCCCGCGCCAGGGTTGGTGGCGGCGAATTCGCGCAGGATGGCGGCGGTGCCGGGGTCGTTGGTGATGACCCGCAGGGGCACCTTGCTCTCGGTGCAGACGAGTTTGTACAGGTCGAGGCTGGTCTGCGTGGTGGCGTCGAGCTTGTCGCCGGGTTCGTGGCCGCGCAGTCCGGTGAGCTCCACGCCGTAGATCTGGCGGTAGAGGCCACCGATGTTGCGGTTGAGGATCGAGGTGACCAGCGTCAGTTGCTGGTTGGCCACGCCGCTGGAGCTGAACACGATCTGGGTGGGGACACCGTCGCCGACGAGGCCGCGCTGCGCCAGCCAGGTGAGCGCGGGGGTGAACCCGGCGTAGATGGTGCCGGACCCGTAGACGCTGACCCAGTTGGTGTCGGGCCCCGGCTGATGCTCGGCGTGGTTGTACTTGGCGGGGCCACTGGGGATGGTCCCGGTGATGACGGCGGCCAGCAGCACCATCGCCACGGCGGTGACGCCGGGGTGGACGGGCAGGCGCAGCCGTGGTTTGACGTGCGCGAGCGCGCCCGCGCAGGTCACCAGGTTGACGATGGCGAGGGCGTAGACGACCTTCTCGAAGTAGTAGGAGCCGGTCCCGATGAACGCCACGTTGTAGATCCACAGGCCGATGGCGAACAGCAGCCCGGCGATGTTGGTGATCGCCAGGACCCGCAGGCGCGGGCTGCGAGTGAGCCCGCGGCGCACGAGCGCGACGGCGGCCAGCGCCAGCAGCGCGAAGGCCAGGGTCCGGGGCATCACGATGATGAAGCCGGTGGCGTTGACGTGGTCGCTGGCCTCGAAGCCCTGGAGGGCGGGGATGACGACCTGGAGGGACGCGGCGGCGCCGAAGAACACCGCGGCGGCGATGAGCATCCGCGGGTGGCGTTTCAGCCGCCGCCACTGGATCGCCAGCGCGGCCAGGACCGCGATCGCGGCGAACACCGCGTAGAGGGTGTAGGTGTGCGCGACGGCCACGGTGAGCGCGCCGGCCAGGAGCAGCTGCTCGCCGACGGACTTGGTGGGCCGGGCCAGGACGGCGACCAGCAGCGCCAGGAACAGCATCCCGGCGGTCTGCGCGTCGAAGCCCTCCCACAGGCCGGTGGTGTAGATGCCGGTGGCCAGGAACAGCAGGATCGTCGTCGTGGCCAGCATCTGCTTCCACGCGGCGAGGCCGGGCGCGAGGTACCGGGCGGCCCAGGCGACGGTCACGGCGAACACGGCGTAGGAGATGAGGACGTACCAGTGGTAGCGCTGGAGGGCGTCCAGCGACCGGCCGGGGTCGGTGGTGCCGGTCATGAACGAGTCGATGACGGCGTACACGTAGTGCATCCCGGCGGGGTAGGCCGGGAGCATGCTCGACTCCAGCATCGGCGCGGCCTCGTGGGGCTGCACGGCCGGGTATCCGCCCAGGACGCGGATGGTGTCGAAGAGGTTGAACTGGCGCAGCCGGTCGCCGGTGATGCCGGCGTAGGCGGCCCAGCCCAGGCCGGTGGTGGCCATGGTCGGCTTGGCGGCCAGCAGTCCGGCCAGGACGCCCCCGGCGGTCATGGTGACGTCGGTGGGTGTGACCCGCCGCGGCATCTGCGGGCGCCGCCCGGTCAGGTACGACGCCACCACGAGGATCGTGAGCGCGGCTCCCCCGATGGGCACCGGCGCCAGCCCCCACGGCCACAGCGTGGTGACGTAGCCGCCGATGATGAGGAGACCGGCGACGAGCCCGAGGGCGGGCACGAGCCGGTCGAGGAGCGTCGTCCCGATGCGCAGCAGCGAGGCGGTGCCCAGCCAGATCACCGGCAGCAGCAGCCAGTCCAGCCCGATGAGGTGGGCGGCGACGGCCAGGGCCCAGGAGCCGGCCAGGAAAAGCAGGAACCGCGCCGGGTCGCGGCGCGGGTGCACGGACTTGTCGGAGGGCGCGTTCGCACCCGCCGACCGGAGTTCGGTCAGCATGGGTGCGTCTCTAGCCCTTCGCCTCGGTCTTGTGCTTGCGGAGCTCGGCCACGGTGGAGATCCCCGCGGCGCCACCGGCGACGAGATCGGCAACGGTGAACACCGCCCGGGAGATCGCGGCGATGGCCACGGCCGTGGTCAGGCCGACGAACGGGGCGAGCGCGGCGGTGATGACGCCGTCGCGGACGCCGAGTCCGCTGGGGGCGATCACCACGAGCATGCCGATGGTCATCGCGAGGGAGAAGGAGCCGACGCTGCGGAACAGCCCGTCGAGGCCCGGGTCGGTCGCCGCGTTGGCCAGCAGCCACAGGTGCACGCCGAAGCACACGAACGCCACCGCCGACAGCGCGGTTGCGGTGAGCACGGTCCGCCAGCTGATCTGGTGCCCGAGGGGCGGGCGGCGCAGGACGCGCAGGAAGATCTCGATGAGGCGGGTGAGGACCTTGGGGTGCGCGCAGAACAGGGCGACGGGGATCAGCGCCAGCAGCACCCACATGAACGGCTCTCCGCCGTCGGTGGCCCGCAGCGACGGCAGCCCGAACAGGCCGATCAGCAGCGAGGCGGTGGTGGAGAGGCCCACGGCGATGATGGACGCCACGAACGCCCGCGCGCGGGGGATCCCGGCGCGCTTGCCGAGCTCCATCTGCGCCACGTAGGCCCACACCGAGCCGGGCAGGTACTTGGCGAGGTTGCCCAGGAGGGTGATGCGCGCCGCCGAGGCGACCGTCACCTCGCTGTCCAGGGACCGCACGATGACCCGCCAGGCCAGGACATTGGCGTACATCCCGGCGAAAACCGCCGCGAAGGACAGGAGCACCGACTGCCAGGCGAGCTGGAAGAGATAGGCGGTGATGTCGTCCCACGAGGAATAGAGCGAATACCCGACCGCGAGGAGCACCGCCGCGATGAATCCGTACCGGACGGTATGGACCACGAGCGGCTTGGCGACGACCGACTTGATGCGTGCGAGAAGGCTCACGGGGGCGTCTTTCGCGGGGGCCGCACTCTCAGTGTCGATGGTGCTTTCCCTCTCGCGTGGGTCCGTCTTTGCCATGTCTGGTGAGGTCACGGCGGTGAGTTCGGACACCGACGCACTCCTTTCAGCCGCCCCAGGCTCGCATGGGTTCGTGACCGGCGAGTGGGTGCAAGGTTACGCCGGAATGGGAATGGTTTGAACAGGAGACACTAGCATGTGAGCGCTATACGGGGACGCGTTGACCTGGGGGCCGGTTTGGTACCGTCGGCCTCGCTTTCCCACATGACGGTCCCCCCACTGGTTGGAGTAAACGCGTGATCCCTGTGTCGACGGTCCGGTTGCCCGAGGGCACCGAGGAGCTGGTCACCGAGGTCATCCGGTCCGGGATGCTGGCCAGCGGACCGAAGGTCGCGGCTCTCGAAGAGGCCTTCGCCGCGCTGACCGGCGCCGAGCACGCGATCGCCGTGAACAACGGCACCACCGCCCTCGTCGCCGCCGTCCAGGCACTGGACCTCCAGCCCGGCGACGAGGTGATCACCAGCCCCTTCACGTTCGTCGCGACCCTGAACGCGATCCTGGAGGCCGGGGCCACCGCCCGCTTCGCCGACATCGACGCCACCGACTTCTGCGTCACCGCCGAGGCCCTCGCCGGCGCGGTCACCGACCGCACGAAGGTCCTCATGCCGGTCCACCTGTACGGGCAGACCGCCGACATGGCCGCCATCCCGGCGCTGGCCGCCGAGAAGGGCCTCGCCGTCATCGAGGACGCCGCGCAGGCCGTCGGCGCCACCTTCGACGGGCGCGGCGCCGGCTCCTTCGGCATCGGCTGCTTCTCCCTGTACGGGACGAAGAACATCACCACGGGCGAAGGCGGGATGATCACCACCTCCGACGCCGCCCTCGCCGACAAGCTGCGCGTCCTGCGCAACCAGGGCATGCGCGCCCGCTACCAGTACGAGATGGCCGGCCACAACTACCGGCTCACCGATCTCCAGGCCGCCATCGCGCTGCCCCAGATCGGCCTGTACGACGAGGTCGTCAAGGCCCGCAAGAGCAACGCCGCGCGCCTGTCCGCCGGGCTCGCCGACGTCCCCGGCCTGACCCTGCCGACCGAGCTGCCCGGCCGCTCCCACGTGTGGCACCAGTACACGGTCCTCGTCTCCGGCGAGGCCCCCGTGAACCGCGACGAGCTGGCCGCCAAGCTCCTGGAGCGCGGCGTCGGGTCCGGCGTGTACTACCCGAAGACCGTCTTCGACTACGACTGCTACCGCGACAACCCGCGCGTCATCGCCTCCGACGTGCCCGTCGCCGAGCGCGTCGCCCGCGAGTGCCTGTCGCTCCCGGTGCACCAGTACCTGTCCGAAGCCGACCTCGACACCATCGTCGAGGCCGTCCGCACGATCATGGAGGCCTGACATGGCGGCGCCCCGCATCGCCCTCATCGGCGCCGGCTCGATGGGATCCCTGCACGCGCGGGTCATCTCCCAGTCGGAGCGCGCCGAACTGGCCCTCGTGGTCGACCCCGTCCAGCAGACCGGTGAGGCCATCACCGGCCGCTTCGGCGGCACCTGGGCCCCGTCCCTGGACGACGTGAGCGGCATCGACGCCGTCGTCATCGCCGCCCCCACCAGCCTGCACTACAAGCTGGCCGCGCCGGTCCTGGAGGCCGGGCTGCCGCTGCTGGTGGAGAAGCCCGTCACCTCGACCTACGAGGAGTCGGCCGAGCTGGTCGACGTGGCCGCCAAGAACCGCATCCCGCTCATGTGCGGCTTCGTGGAGCGCTTCAACCCCGCCATCGTCACCGTCGCGGCGATGGTGGAGGACCCCGTCCACCTGGCCGCCGTCCGGCACGGCCCCTACGCGCCCCGCATCCGCACCGGCGTGGCCTGGGACCTGCTCATCCACGACGTGGACGCCTGCCTGCGCCTCGTCGGCGGCGAGGCCGCCGGCATCACCGGCGGCACCGGCCGGTTCCACCCCTCGTCGCTGCCCGACGCCGAGGACGTCGCCGACGCCGTGGTGACCTTCGCCAACGGCTCGGTGGCCACCTGCTCGGCCAGCCGCCTCGGCCACCGCAAGGTCCGCACCCTGTCGATCACCGAGCGCCAGCGCGTCATCGAGATCGACCTCCTGCGCCGCGACGTGACGATCTACCGGCACGTGTCGAACGACCTCCAGATGGAGTCCGGCCTCGGCTACCGCCAGCAGACGATCATCGAGATCCCCGAACTGGTGACCAACGTCGAGCCCCTGGTCGCCCAGCTGAACCGCTTCCTCGGCCTGCTGGACGGCACCGTCGACATCGACGAGGAGCGCGAATCGATCCTGGCCCCGCACAAGCTCGTGGCGCAGATGCTCGACGGGTCCTGACCCGGCGGGGAGCGCGCACAGCGTAAACGAACTGCGCGAACGAACTGAGCGAACGAAGGGCCGGTACCGGGTGGTACCGGCCCTTTCGCGTGGCCGGGGGTGGGTGGTTCGGGACGGCGGCAAGCCGGGTGACGGGACGCACTGCGGCACACGGCACACCCGGCGGCGGCACGCGAGACGGTGGGACGTGCGCGACCCGGGCCGGGCCGGGCGGGTGGGCGATGCTTCACCAGCCCGCGTGCCGCAACACGCGTCACCGCCGGGCGAGCCCGCAACCTGAGCCGGGCCTGCCCGGCCGGGCAGGCGGGTGGGGCGACGCTTCACCAGCCCGCATGCCGCAACACGCGTCACGGCCGGGCAAGCCCGCGAGCGCCTCAGGACGGCGGTCCCGCACCTACGCCGCAGCCCCGGCGCACAAGTCACCGGGGACGCCGCATCCCACCCACGCGAAAGTCACGCCTCAGCGGCATGTTCTCGCCACGCTCGCCCATCCCCGCGCCGCGTCGCTTCCAGCGCGAGATGGGGAGGGTGAGGTGGGTGTGGGTGAGGTGGGTGTGGGTGAGGAGGGGTGGTGAACCCGGTGTGTGGCTGGGTGGGTGAGGCGGGCGCGAACCGATGCGTGCGTCACCGGCCCGAGCCCGCCCTTGCGGCCTGGCCGCAGAAGCCCGGCCGGTTCACCAGCCGCCGTGAGCACGCACCACCGTCCACCGACACCCCGCTCCCCGAACCAGCCCGGGCCGTCTCCACCACGAGCCACGTGTGTGCGGCATGTGGTGGCATGTGGCAAGGCGGGTGGGTGGCTAAAGCAGGTGGGTGAACTGGGTCGGCGCACCGGGTCAGGCGAGTGCGAACCAGCGCGTACATCACCGGCCCGAGCCCGCCCTTGCGGCCCGGCCGCAGAAGCCCGGCCGGTTCACCACTCGCCGTGCGCACCCACCACCGTCCACCGACACCCCGCTCCCCGAACCAGCCCGGGCCATCTCCACCACAAGCCACGTGTGTGCGGCACGAAGCAGCGTGGCCGGGCGCGCCCGAAGCCCCGCGAGCCACGCGCCCGCCTCCACGGACACAGCCGGCATGGCGAGCGCAGACCGCCCGCCCTACTCCCCCGCGAGCCGCCCCAATACCTCCAGGTGCTTGTCCAGCACCCGGTCCATCGTGAAGTGCTCCCGGATCAGCGCCTGCCCGGCCAGCGCGACCTCTTTCGCGTGCGCGGGGTCGCGCAGGACGGCGATGATATTGTCGGCCATCGCGTCGGAGTCACCCAGCGGCGTGAGCCAGATGTTGCCGCCGTCGACCAGGTCGATCCCGGGGAAGTTGTCCGCGCGGGCGGGGGCGACCACGGGCACGCCCGCCGCCATCGCCTCCAGGGTCGCGGTGCCGAGCCCGAAGCCCTGCTCGTGGGACTCCACGGAGGCGGCCGCGAGGTAGTGCGGGATGTCGCTCTTGGGCACCACGCCGACCTCGACGATGGCGTGGGTGACGCCGAGCTGCTGGGCGCGCTTCTGGTAGGCGTCGAAGTAGGTGCGGCCGACGACGAGGAGCTTCGCGTCGGGGAACTCCGCCAGGACCTTCGGGAGGGACTCTACCAGCGTCACGCGGTCCCGCAGTGGGATGACGTGCCCGATCGACAGGATCAGGGGCGCGTCGCCGAGGCCGTGGCGTTCGCGGACGAGGGCGGGGTCGCCGCCGAGGGTCCAGTCGGGTTCGACGCCGACGGGGATGTAGTCGAGACCGGCGTAGGCCTTCTTGTAGCGGGCCTTGATGTACTCGTCCATGAGGACGTCCATGACCACCAGGCGCGGCTTGTGCAGCTTCATCGGCGGGCGGACCATCATGGCGTCCAGGGCCCGGAACACGCCGTGGTAGCTGGCCTGCGGGTTCTCCAGGCGGGTGTGCACCGACAGGAGGGTGGGGACCTTCTTCTTCCGCGCCCACAGGCCGGTCGCCCAGGTCAGGTCGAAGAACTGCCCGTGCTGGTGGACGACGTCGGGCCGGAACTCGCCGAGGACCTTCTTCACACGCCGCCAGATCCCGGGGCGGGTGGCGAAGAGGATGTCGAAGGAGACCGCCAGGCGCGTCTGGGGAAGCTGCCAGGACGGCAGGCGCACGATGCGGATGCCGTCGCGCTCCTCGACCGCGGGGGCCCCGCCGTAGGCGGCGGCGATGACGAGGACGTCGTGGCCTCTGGCCGCGTACCCCTTGGCCAGTGACTCCGACAGGTGGGCGCTGCCGCCGGTGCGGGGCGGGAAGAAGTTGTTCACGACCGCGATACGCACTTGAGTGTTCCTCGCTCGAAGGCCAATGGCCCGGTCAGGGGGCGTGCGGGGCCTCGTCCGCCAGGGGGACGAAGCGCACGGTGGCGCCACCGAGTTCGACGGTGGCGGTGGGTCGTGCCGGTACGCCCGCCACCACGGTACGTGGCGGGACGTCGCGCGTCACGACGGCTCCGGCGCCGATGACGGCGTTGTCGCCGATCGTGACGCCCATGTTGATGACGGCGTTGGCGCCGATGAAGACGTGATCGCCGATGACGACCGGCGCGCGGTCGATGTCGGGATACTCGCGGCCGGTGACGCAGCGGCGCGCGGTGGAGTGCGTGTAGATGTGCACCCCGCAGGAGATGTCGCAGCCGGCTCCGATGGTCAGGCCACCGGAGCCGTCCACGACGGTGAACGCCCCGATCCAGGTGCCCTCGCCGATGACGGGGTCGCCGATGATCCAGGCGTGCTGGTTGTACGGGTTGTCGGGCAGCCCGGCGGTCACGGGTGCTCCCTTCGCGTCGGGCCGGCCGTGTTCACTTACGCTTCGAGGGCCTCGGCCACCAGGGCGGACATGCCCTCCTCGACGGTGATGGTGGGCTCCCAGCCGAGCAGCTCCTTGGCGCGGGAGATGTCGGCGGCGCGGCGGGAGACCAGCACGTCGCGCGGGCGGAAGATCGGCTCGACGTCGGAGCCGATGGCCTGGATCAGGATCTTCGCCAGCTGCGCGATGGAGGTGTCCACGCCGGTGCCGACGTTGACCGGGAAGTTCTCCGCCTCGCACTCCAGCGACGCCACGACGGCCTTGGCCAGGTCGGTGACGTGCACGAAGTCCATCGACTGCTCGCCCTTGCCGTCGATCGTCGGCGGCTGGCCGGACTTGATGCGCTGGATGAAGGTGTTGATCACCGAGGTGTAGTACGCGTCGAGCTTCTGGCCCGGCCCGTACACGTTGAAGAAGCGGTTGGCGACCCAGGACAGGCCCTTGGTGCGCTGGTAGAAGCCCAGGAGGTCCTCACCGGCGCGCTTGGTGATGCAGTACGGGGTGAGCGGGCGCAGCGTGTCGTCCTCGTGCATCGGCAGGCGCTCGGGGTCGCCGTACACCGAGGCGGTGGACGCGAAGACCAGCCGCTTCACGCCGAGGTCGGCGGCGGTGGCGAACACGTTGTTGTTGCCGGTCATGTTGATGTCGATCGACTCGTGCGGGTCGGCGACGCTCTTGTTGATCGACACGGTGGCGAAGTGGATCACGTGCGTGCAGCCGCGCATGGCCGCCGCGACGGCCGCGCCGTAGCGCACGTCGCCGACGACGAGCTCGACCTTGCCGGACTCCAGGTACGGGGCGAGCGCGGCCTGGTCGCCGCGGCTCATGTTGTCGAAGACCCGCACGGTGTAGCCGCGCTCCAGGAGGAGCGGCAGGACGTGCATGCCGATGAAGCCGGCGCCGCCGGTGAAGAAGACCTTCTTGTCAGTCATGGTGAGCGTCTCGTCCTAGTTCTTCGAGGCGACCGTGGTGACGATCTCGCGCAGCGTCGCCGCGACGGTCTCGACCTGGTCGTCGGTCAAGTTGGCGTGCATGGGGATGGCGAGGTGGCGGTCGAAGAGGTCGGCCGACACCGGGAGGACCGGCTGCTCGCCGTAGACGGGCTGCTGGTGGGAGGCGTAGGTGCCGAAGGTGCACTGGACGCCCCGGTCGCGCAGGCTCATGGCGACCTCGCCGCGGTTGACGCCCTTGGCGAGCGTCACGACGTAGGACTGCCAGGGGTGGGTGCGGTCGGCGGGGACGTGCGGGAGGGTGAGCAGCTCGAAGTCGCCGAGCAGCTCGCCGTACATCTTGGCGACGGCGGCGCGGGCGTCGAGGATGGCGGGGAGCCGATCGAGCTGGGCGATCATGATCGCGGCCGCGACGTCCGACATGCGGTAGTTGTACCCCGCCTCGTCGAAGACGGGGAGGGGGAGGT
Organism: Actinorhabdospora filicis; assembly: GCF_030269765.1. Taxonomy (GTDB): domain Bacteria; phylum Actinomycetota; class Actinomycetes; order Mycobacteriales; family Micromonosporaceae; genus Actinorhabdospora; species Actinorhabdospora filicis. Next base: position 1,365,527 of record NZ_BSTX01000002.1, read on the forward strand.
TGCTGAGGGCGGCGCGCGTCACGGCGCCTTCGATGCCGTAGGAGTGCATCTTGCGCGCGTAGGCGTCGAGGTCGGCGCGGTCGGTGACGAGGGCGCCGCCCTCACCGGCGGTGATGCCCTTGCGGCCGTGGAAGGAGAAGGTGGCCATGTCGCCCTGGGCGCCGGCGGGGGCGCCCTTGTAGGTGGCGCCGGAGGAGCAGGCGGCGTCCTGGACGATGAACAGCCCGTGCCGGTCGGCGATCGCGCGCAGCTCGTCGTAGTCGGCGGGGAGGCCGAAGGGGTCGACGGCGATGATGCCGGCGGTCTTGTCGGTGACCAGGGACGCCGCGGCCTGCGGGTCGATGGTGAAGGTGTCGGCGCGCACGTCGGCGAAGACGGGCTTGGCGCCGGTCCACATCACCGCGTGGCCGGTCGCGGGGAAGGTGTAGTCGGCCACGATGACCTCGTCGCCGGGCTTGACGCCGAGGGCGAGCATCGCCAGGTGGAGCGCTCCGCCGCAGCTGTTCAGCGCGAGGGCGTGCGCGGTGCCGGTGGCGGCGGCGAACTGCTCCTCGAACTTGCGGCAGGTCGGGCCGTTGCCGGCGAGCCAGCCGGAGGCGAAGACCTCGCGGACGGCCTCGATCTCGGCTTCCCCTACTGTCGGCTGACCGAGGGCGATGATCTCTGACATGTCTCCCCTGACGATAGGACCTCAGACCGCGTGGAGTTTAAACCCCTTGGTTGTCCACGGGTTTGATGGCCCGTGGCCGGGATGTGTAAGGCCGGTTACGTTCCGGCGGTAGGTTCGACCTGGATTCACCTGGTCGTGGACTGGAGTTGGTGTGGCGCGTTACGTCGTGGTTGGTGGCGGGATCGTGGGCCTGGCGACGGCTCACCGTCTGCTGCTGGACCGTCCGGGTTCGTCGGTGACGGTCCTGGAGAAAGAGGTGTCGGTCGGCGTTCACCAGACCGGCCACAATTCGGGCGTCATCCACGCCGGTGTGTACTACAAGCCCGGCAGTCTCAAGGCGCGGCTGTGCAAGTCCGGGGCGGCCGCGATGGTCGAGTTCTGCTCCGACCACGGTATCCCGACCGACATCTGCGGCAAACTCATCGTGGCGACCTCCACTGATGAGATTCCCCGCCTGGACGCGCTGTTCGAGCGCTCGGTGGCCAATGGCCTGCCGGTGACGATGCTGTCGCCGGAGGAGGCGCGCGAGTTCGAGCCGCACGTCTCGTGTGTGCGGGCGATGCGGGTGGCGAGCACCGGCATCACCGACTTCGGCGCGGTCTGCCGGGCCCTGGCGGAGCTGATCGTGAAGGAGGGCGGCGAGGTCCGCCTGGGGACGCGCGTGACGGGTATCGCTCGGTCCGGCTCGGGCGTGGTGGTGGAGACCACCGGCGGGGAGGTGCCCGCCGACGTGCTGGTGAACTGCGCGGGCCTGCACTCCGACCGGATCGCCCGGATGGCCGGTCTGCGCCCGCCCGCCCGGATCATCCCGTTCCGGGGTGAATACTACGAGTTGCGCCCGGAGCGCGTGGGCCTGGTGAACGGGCTGATCTACCCGGTCCCGGACCCGCAGTTCCCGTTCCTCGGGGTGCACCTGACGAAAATGATCGACGGGACGGTCCACGCCGGTCCCAACGCGGTCCTGGCGCTGGCCCGCGAGGGTTACACGTGGGCGCGGGTCCGGCCCGCCGACGTGGCCTCGGCGGCCGGTTACGGTGGCCTGTGGAAGCTGGCGCGCAAGCACTGGCGGTACGGCATGGGCGAGGTGCGCCGGTCGCTGTCGCGGCGGCTGTTCGCGGCGAGCCTGGCGCGGCTGGTGCCCGAGATCGGCACCGGGGACATCGTGCGCGCGGGCGCGGGTGTGCGCGCGCAGGCCATCGCGCGCGACGGGAGCCTCGTCGACGACTTCCTGATCGTGGACGCCCCGGGCCAGGTGCACGTGCTGAACGCGCCGTCCCCGGCGGCGACGTCGTCGCTGGCGATCGCGCGGGAGATCGTGGGGCGCATCCCCGTGCCCGCTTAGGGCAAGATCGCTCCCATGACCGACGACGCGCTCCGCGCCACCGCACGCGATCTAGCCACCCGTTCCCTCGAAGCCGGTGACGACACCGGCTGGTTCGAAGAGCTCTACGCCGCCGCCCGGGACGGGCGCGCGGTCGTCCCGTGGGCGGACCTGGCGCCGTTCCCGGGCCTCGTCGAACGCGCCCGGCCCGGTTCGGGCCGGGCCGTGGTGGTCGGCTGCGGGCTGGGCGACGACGCGGAGTTCCTGGCGTCCCTGGGCTGGTCGGTGACCGCCTTCGACGTCTCCCCCACCGCCGTGGCCGCCGCCCGGGAGCGGTTCCCGGACTCGAAGGTCGACTACCTGGCCGCCGACCTGCTGGACCTGCCCTCGGTGTGGTCCTTCGACCTGGTCGTGGAGGTCTTCACCGTGCAGGTCCTCACCGGCGGCGCCCGCGAGCGCGCCATCGCCGCCGTGGCGGGCCTGGTCGCCTCCGGCGGCACCCTCCAGGTCCTGGCCCGGCACCGCGAGGACGACGGCGACCCGGGCCGCATGCCGTGGCCGCTGACCCGGGCCGAGATGGCGTCCTTCGCCGCTCACGGCCTCACGGCGGTGACGGTCGAGGACTACCTGGACGGCGAGGAGCCGCCGGTGCGCCGCTGGTACGGCGAGTTCACGCGCCCTTCGTGAAGAAGGCCGCCACCGCTTCGGTGTAGGCCTCCGGCTCCTCCGCGAACGGCAGGTGCGCCGAGCCGTCGAGCCGCACGGCGCGCGGCTCGGCGACGGCCGCCCGGTAGGCGCCCACCGCGGCGGGCGGGACGACGGGGTCGTGGCGCCCGTGCAGCAGCATCGTGGGCATCGTCAGCTTCTCCAGCAGCGGCAGCGCCGGCTCGAAGGACCGCGCGCGCAGGTGCAGGTGCCGCTCCCAGCGCCAGGCGTCCTCGGGGACCTCGGCCTGTGCGGCGTCGAAGGCGTCGGAGGCCTCACGGGTGGCGAAGGTCATCCGCCACGCGTCCTCGCCCAGGGCCGCGATCTGCCCGTGCACGTCGTCGGCGAGAGCCAGCCGCTCCGGCTTCATCATCAGCCGCCGCGCCCGCGTCGCGCCCTCCTCGTCGCCCCGGCCGTCGAGGATCTCGGCGATGATGGCGAGCCGGTGCCGCCCGGCGATGTCCTGGTCCCAGCCGGGCGAGTCGAAGAGCACCGAGCGCACCCGCCCCGGATGCGCCACGGCGTAGTGGGTGGCGAGCCAGCCACCGAAGGAATGGCCGATGACGCCCCAGCCGTCCAGCCCGAGCGCCTCCCGCAGGGCCTCGAAGTCGCCGATGATCGCCTCGATGGTGATCTCGGCGTCGGCCGGGAGCTCATCGGAACGGAAGAGGCCGCGCTGGTCGACGCCGATGATCCGCAGGCCACGCGAGGCGAGCGCGTCGCCCTGGGCGCTCATGAAGGGGTGGCAGCTCATGCCGGGACCGCCGTGCACGAACACCACCGGGACGCCGTCTTCGGGCCCGCGCGCGTCGACGTAGAGGCGGGTGCCGTTCACGGAGATGAGGGTCATGGCCCGAACCTAGGCGGCCGGACCGGGTGAAGGCGAGCCGATACGCCCACGGCGTAACGGCGGATTCCCGCCCCGCCCGGTTGGCCCGATCCGGGCACACGGCCCCGCTCGCCCCGGCACCCTGTAAGCGAGGGGGCCGATCATGCACGCACGCCGTCCGCCGCGGCCGGACGCGCTCACGCCCGCGTCGCCACGCGCCGCGGCGCCCCGGCTCGCGCCCGCGCTGTGGCTCCAGCGCGCGGCGGGCAACGCCGCCACCGGCCGTGCGCTGCGCCGCCAGCGCGCGCTGGACGCCGTCCGCGCCGCCCTCGACGGCCGCCTCGCCTACGGCGCGGCCTGGAAGGCCCTGCGCGCCCTGCCGCCCGCCGAGCGGATCGCGGTGTACGAGAACCTCACCGCGACCGCCCTGGGCGAACTCCTCGACCACACCCCCGCGATCGACCGGCCGCGCGTGGAGGCCGAGATGGCCGAGGCCGCCGCCCCGCGCCCCGCCGACGTCCTGCTCGTCTTCGATCCCTACGTCACCGAGGTGGCCTGGAAGGACGGCCGGATGCTCCCGATGGGCGAGATCGCGGTCTTCGTGCACGGCGTGATCATGCGGCGCATCCCCGCGCGCGGCGGCCCCTGGCGCTCCTACACCGCCGACGGCCACACCGCCGACCCCACCGCCCCCGGCACCTACCGGCTCGGCCCCGACCGCGCCCACCTGTCGCGAGTGTGGAAGAACTCCCAGCTCGCCAACGGCACACCCCTCCGCGAACGCGGCGGGGACGTGGAATTCGAGCGGAACGGCCGCTGGCACTCGGTGCGGTCCCTGCCCATCCCGCTCGTGCCCGACACCGTCCGGTTGGACGCCACGCTCACCCAGATCGCCCTCGAATGGGCCGCCGGCGGCGAACGGGCGGTCCTGAAGAAGGAGTACGACGCCGCCAAGGCCGGCGGCCCCCTCCGCCCACTGCCCGCCGAGTGGATCCTGAACGACTTCGGCTCCGCCGCGCAGCTCCTGGAAGGCTCCCCCGGCGTCTTCCTGCACACCACCCCCGACACCGACGACGCCGGAGCCGTCCTGCGCACCAACGCGCTGTCCTACTCCCACGGCTGCGTCCACGTCCTCGCCGACGACCGCCGCGCCCTCGTCCTGGCCGGCTACCTGCGCGAAGGCGTGCGCATCAAGGTCCTCCCCTACCGCGAGGTCAAAGCCTCCTGGGGCGACCCACCCCCCTGACACACGAAGAACGGGACGCCCGAAGGCGTCCCGTCCCCATCGTCGATGACCTACAGGTACTGGCCGGTGTTGCTGACGGTGTCGATCGACCGCCCCGCCTCGCTGCCCTTCCCGGACACCAGGGTGCGGATGTAGACGATCCGCTCGCCCTTCTTGCCGGAGATGCGGGCCCAGTCGTCGGGGTTCGTCGTGTTCGGCAGGTCCTCGTTCTCCCGGAACTCGTCGACGCACGCGTCGAGGAGGTGGTGGAGCCGCAGGCCCTTGCGCTCGGTGGTCAGGAACTCCTTGATCGCCATCTTCTTGGCCCGGTCCACGATGTTCTGGATCATCGCGCCCGAGTTGAAGTCCTTGAAGTACAGGACCTCCTTGTCACCGTCGGCGTAGGTGACCTCAAGGAAACGGTTCTCGTCGGTCTCGGTGTACATCCGCTCCACCGCCGCCTGAATCATCGCCTCCACGCAGGCCTCACGCGAGCCACCGTGCTCGGCCAGGTCGTCGGGGTGCAACGGCAGGTCGGTCAGGATGTACTTGGAGAAGATGTCGCGGGCGGACTCGGCGTCCGGCCGCTCGATCTTGATCTTGACGTCCAGACGGCCGGGCCGCAGGATCGCCGGGTCGATCATGTCCTCGCGGTTGGAGGCGCCGATGACGATGACGTTCTCCAGCCCCTCCACGCCGTCGATCTCCGACAGCAGCTGCGGAACGATGGTGTTCTCCACATCGGAGGACACACCCGAACCGCGGGTGCGGAAGACCGAGTCCATCTCATCGAAGAACACGATCACCGGCTGGCCCTCGCCGGCCTTCTCACGAGCACGCTGGAAGATCAGGCGGATGTGCCGCTCGGTCTCACCCACGTACTTGTTCAGCAGCTCCGGGCCCTTGATGTTCAGGAAGTAGCTCTTGGCGCGCTCGCCGCCGTCCTTCTCGCCCGCCAGCTGCTTGGCGAGGGAGTTGGCGACCGCCTTGGCGATCAGCGTCTTGCCGCAACCGGGCGGGCCGTACAGCAGGACGCCCTTCGGCGGGCGCAGCTGGTGCTCACGGAACAGCTCGGCGTGCAGGAACGGCAACTCCACCGCGTCGCGGATCTGCTCGATCTGCCGGGCGAGGCCGCCGATGTCGCTGTAGTTGACGTCGGGCACCTCCTCCAGCACCAGCTCCTCGACCTCGCTCTTGGGGATCCGCTCGTAGGCGTAAGCCGACCGCGGTTCCACCATGAGCGCGTCACCGGCCCGGATCGGTTCCCCGATCAGGCTGTCGGCGAGGTGGACGATGCGCTCCTCATCGGCGTGCGAGACGACCAGGGCCCGCCGTGGCGTGCCCTCCTCGTCGCTGAGGACCTCCTTCAACGTCACCACGTCGCCGGTGCGCTCGAACCCGTAGGCGGCGACCACGTTCATGGCGTCATTGAGCAGGACCTCCTGGCCGAGCCGCAGGTCCTCGGGATCGATGGACGGCGACAATGCCACGCGCATCTTCCGGCCGCCGGTGAACACGTCCACCGCCCCGTCCTCGTGCGCGCCGAGGAACACGCCGTAGCCGCTGGGCGGCTGGGCGAGCCGATCGATCTCCTCCTTGAGCGTCACGATCTGGTCGCGCGCCTCCTTGAGCGTGGAGACGAGCCTCTCGTTCTGCTCCGACATTCTCTGGATCTGCGCCTGCGCCGCCGCCAAACGGTCTTCGAGCAGCCGCACGTGCCGCGGCGTTTCGGTCATCTTGCGCCGGGCGAGAGCCAGCTCCTCCTGCAGGTACGCAACCTGGCTGGAGAGATCACGGGTCTCTCGTTCCCATCGCGCGGCGCGGGCCTCTGCGTCATCGCTACGTGCCACGTCCCCACCTCCCGGGGGCTGAAGGTCGTACGTTCAACCCTAACCGTTACAAGGCTCCGAGCATAGATCGCGACACGCCTGTGGGTAAGGGCTCGATTGCGGTGGGAGTCTCTCCCACCGACCGCCGACACCCGCCCCGCGCGGGGTTAGTCTTGCCCCGTGGCTACCGACAACGACGCCCTGACCGTGTTCATCGATCAGGACCTGTGCACCGGGGACGGGCTCTGCGCCCAGTACGCCCCCGACGTCTTCGAGTTCGACATCGACGGGCTCGCGTACGTCAAAGGCCCTGATGGGGAGCTCCTCACCGACAAGGGCGCCCGCGTCGACGTGCCCCGGGAGTACCGCCTCGACGTCATCGACGCGGCCAAGGACTGCCCCGGCGACTGCATCCACGTACGCCGCTCCGCCGACGACTCCGTGGTCGCCGGACCCGTCCCGGAGTAGCCCCGGACGACACTGAAAACCACCGGGATCCACCCCTCCCGGCGATCTTCAGTCGTGAACTTGACACCCCCGAGTTGGCGCTCGCGGCGGAAAGACGACATGCCCGGCCGTTTTTGGTCGGGCCGTTTTTGTGATGAAGAGTCGGCCGGGCGTGTCGTGCCCGGTTTCGGGCGGGTTGGACATGCTCCAGCACGAAGCGTGACGGCCACCGGACACGGTCGGACCGGGCTGACCGACCGGCCACAGTGGGGCCAACGCGGAGATCAGACCGGCCGCAGCGGGGCCCGGCACAGGCTGTCCGCGATGGAAGCCGATCACACGGGCTTCCGGACAAACCTCACCCGCCGTCGTGGCCACCCGAGTGATGGTGCTGCCGCGTGTTCCGGCCGTGGCCGGCCGGAACACTTGCCCTCGATTCCCCGTACCCGGCGTTTGAAGCCAAGAAGGCCGCAACCCCACCGGCCGTGAGTTCGGCCAGGTTGGGTGGGGCCGGCTGTGCCCCCTACGGGCTTTAGTTCGACGACCGAAAAGATGGAGAAATCGCTCTTTCACCGTTGCCCCGGCGATGTGTGCGGCTTGCGCTCTTAAGACCCGGCTTCAAACACGAAGGCGGGGGCTCGGCCCGTGGTCCGCACACGCCGGGTACAAAGCACTTCAGTGGCAAGCATCCGGGTCGCCCCGCGACCCGGATGCGCGGCAGCCCAGACGCAAGCCCCAGCACTACGGCCGTAAACCCGAGCCATCAAGCCCGGGAACAGGCCGAACCCCGACCGGCCTAAGCCTCCGCCGTCACCTCGGCCGAAGGCACGGCCTCGGCCTCAGGCGCAGCCTCGACCTCGGGCACGGAAACGACCTCGGAACCCGCCTCGGCGACAGCCGCAACCCTCTCCGCCGCCCCCCGCGTCCCCGGCGCGCCGCCCCGGCGCTCCTGGTACGCCTCCTGCCCCTTGCTCGGCTTGCGCTTGCGCATCGGCGCCACCGTCCCCGGCGCGAGCTTGCGCGCCACCACCAGGAACGCGGTGTGCGCGATCATCCGGTGGTCGGGGCGCACGGCCAGGCCCTCCAGGTGCCAGTCGCGGACCAGCGACTCGAAGGCGCGGGGCTCGGTGAAGCCGCCCTTGGCGCGCATCGCCTCCACGAGATCCGACATCTGGGTGGTGGTGGCCACGTAGCCGATGAACACGCCACCGGGGATGAGGGCCTTCTCCACGAGGTCGAGGTGCTCCCAGGGCGCCAGCATGTCCAGCACGATCCGGTCGATCTCCCCCGCGGGGACGTCGGCGTCGGCCAGGTCGCCGGTGGTGAGCGTCCAGTTCTTGCGCGGGCCGCCCATGAACGACTCGACGTTCTTGCGGGCGATCTCGGCGAAGTCGGGGCGGATCTCGTAGGAGTAGAGGTGCCCCTCCTCCCCGATCGCGCGCAGCAGCGAGCACGAGAGGGCGCCCGATCCGGCGCCGGCCTCCAGGACCTTCGCGCCGGGGAAGATGTCACCGACGCCGACGATCATCGCCGCGTCCTTGGGATAGATCACCTGGGCACCGCGGGGCATGGACAGCACGAAGTCCGACAGGAGCGGACGCAGCGCGAGGTACTCGGTCATCCCCACGGTGCGGACGACGCAGCCCTCGGGCTTGCCGATCAGGTCATCGTGGGCGATGGCGCCACGATGCGTGTGGTACTCCTTGCCGCTCTCCAGCGTGATCGTGGCCATGCGGCCCTTGGTATCGGTGAGCTGGACGCGGTCGCCCTCGCGGAACGGTCCCCTGCGCTGCTCCATCAGGATGGTGCTCCATTGTCACTGGTCGGGTACGGACGGCGTATCGTACGCGGGTCCAGGACCCTGGCTATATCCGCGGCCACCACGACGCCGCGCACCTCACCCTCGCTCATCACCACGTACTCGGTGGACGGGCGTGCGCGGATCGCGTTGATGATCTGCTCGCCGCGCATCTCGGGACCGAGGGCGGCGCCGGGTTCGAGATCGCGGGAGACGGCGTCGACGGTGACCCAGGGGCGCCGGTCGAGGGGCACCTGGCGGGCGGCGTGGCCGTGCATGAGGGCCACCGGCCGGTCGGAGGAGTCCACCACGAGGACGCCCATCGCGGCGGTCTCCTCGGCGCGCCTGAGGGCCTCCGAGAGGGGCGTGCCGGTCGGGACGGACGTGACGGGCCGGATCAGGTCGGCCACGGTCAGCAGGTGGATGCGCCCGCCGACCTCGCCGACCCGGATGGCCTGGCCCGCGCCCGCCCACAGCACCATCGCGACCATGCCGGTGAACAGCAGGCTGACGATGCTGCTGGCGCCGCTGGCGTAGAACAGCCACACCCCGGCCAGCAGCGTCAGCGCCGCCACGATGCGGCCGGTGTACCCGGCGACGCGGGTGGCGACGTGCTTGTCGCCGCGGACGCTCCAGACCAGCGCGCGCAGCGCGCGGCCGCCGTCCAGCGGGAGCCCGGGGAGCGCGTTGAAGACCGCCACGATGATGTTGGACACGGCGAACTGGAAGGCCAGCTCGTGGCCCAGGTTCCCGCCCGGGAGCATGATCACCAGGGCCACGCCGATGCCGCCGAGCACGAGCGAGACGGCCGGTCCGGCGAGCGCGACCTTGGCCTCCACGCCCGGGCGTGGCGCCTCTTCCTCCATCTCGGTGTAGCCGCCGAGCATCTCCAGGGTGATGCCGCGTACGCCGATGCCGTAGTGGCGGCTGGTGAGGGCGTGGCCGAGTTCGTGGAGGAACACCGAGAGGCAGAGGGTGACCACGAAGCTGAAGGCGACGACGTAGACGAGGCCTTCGGGCAGGGCGGGGAGGCTGGCGCGGACGGTGTCGGAGTAGACGATGACGATGAGCACGGCGAGGATGAGCCAGGACGCGCTGAGGTAGACGGGGATGCCGAGGACGCGGCCGAGGCGCACGCCGCGGCGTCGCGGTGTGCCGGGGCGCCGTGCGCCGCCGCGTTTCCGACCGTCCTGCCGGGGTGCCCGATCGTCCATCACGTCGATGCTACGGGTCGCCGGATGCGGCTGTCGGGGGTGATCCCTACGATGGGCGGCATGGGTTCCCCGCTGCCGGTCGTGCCGATGTCGCTGTCCCCGTCGCGGGCGGCCGACTTCAAGAACTGCCCGCTGCTGTACCGGTTCCGCAGTATCGACCGGTTGCCGGAGGAGCCGACGCCGGAGATGGCGCGGGGCACGCTGGTGCACGCGGTGCTGGAGCGGTTGTACGACGTTCCGGCGGTGGAGCGGACTTCGGCGCGGGCGGTGTCGCTGGTGGAGCCGGAGTGGGCGCGGCTGCTCGTCGAGGACACGGCGATCGCGGGGATCTTCGCGGCGGAGGATCCGCGGCTGGAGCCGTGGCTGGCGTCGGTGCGTGATCTGGTCGAGGGCTACTTCTCGGTGGAGGATCCGACGCGGCTGGAGCCGGCCGAGCGGGAGACGCTGGTCGAGGCGACGCTGGACGACGGGCTGGTGCTGCGGGGTTATGTCGACCGGCTGGACGTGTCGCCGGCGGGTGACGTGCGGGTCGTCGACTACAAGACGGGGAAGGCCCCGGCGGAGGCCTTCGAGAACAAGGCGCTGTTCCAGTTGCGGTTCTACGCGCTGGTGCTGTGGCGCACGCGTGGGGTGGTTCCCCGGATGCTGCGGTTGCTCTATCTGAGGGACAAGGTGGTGCTGGACCACTCTCCCGACGCCGAGGAGCTGGAGCGTTTCGAGCGGGCGCTGAAGGCGCTGTGGTCGGCCATCGAGCAGGCCCTGGAGACGGGTGAGTTCGCGCCGAAGCCGGGTCGGTTGTGCTCGTGGTGCCCGCATCAGGACAAGTGCCCCGAGTTCGGTGGTACTCCTCCCCCGTACCCGGGTGCCCCTGGTCGTGACGGGGTGGTCACTCCTCCTCGCGGATGACCGGCAAATCGGTCCCGGTAAGGAGTCGACGCCGGGTGAGACCGATTACCGTCCAGGATGTGAGTGAACAGCGGGAGGCCGCACCGGGGTGGTGGGGCCGGGACGGTCGTGTGCATCGGTGGCTGCGTGCCCGGCCGATGGTCTTCGACTTCTTCGTCGCGCTGTTCTGGCTGTTCTTCAGCACGCTCGGGTTCCTGCTCATGGCCAATTCGGGCGATGAGCGGTTCCGGGGCCTGCTGTGGACGGCGTTGCCGTGGATGCTGCCGGGCTCGCTGGCGATCGTGCTGCGCAGGCGCTGGTTCAAGGTCGCCGTGGCGCTCCAGGTGGCCAGCTACGTGCTGCCGCTCGTGGTGCACGACGCCTGGTGGGGTACGTCCAGCTTCTCCCTGTACATCCTGATCTACACCGCGTGCGCCGACCACGGGTGGCGTACCGCGCTCATCTCCATCGGTCTCCTGCTCGGCTCGGGGACGCTGGCCACGTACTTCTTCCCCGCCGACATCATGGGGCAGGGCAGTACGACCGCGACCTACGTGACGACGTACGTGCTCGCCTTGACGGCGGTGTTCTCGGGGCGGCTGGTGCACAACCGGCGGGCGCTGGTCGAGGCGTTGCGGACGCGCGCGCAGGTCGCCGAGGAGAACCAGCAGGCGCTGGCCGCGCAGGCGGTGTCGGACGAGCGGCGGCGCATCGCCCGCGAGCTGCACGACGTCGTCGCCCACCACGTGTCGGTCATGGGGGTCATGGCCACCGGCGCGCGGCGGGTGCTGGCCAACGATCCGCGCCGCGCCGACGAGGCGCTGTCGACGATCGAGGACACCGGGCGCACCGCGCTGCGCGAGATGCGCCGGCTCCTCGACGTCCTGCGGACCTCCGACGAGGACGCCGCCGAGCTGACCCCGCAGCCGGGCCTGTCGGGTGTGCAGAGCCTGGTGGACCAGGTCCGTGAGGCGGGGCTGCCGGTGCGGCTGCTGATCGAGGGGCCCGAGCGGGAGCTGGACCCGGGTGTCGCGCTGTCGGTGTACCGGATCGTCCAGGAGGCGCTGACCAACACCCTCAAGCACGGTGGCCGTGCCAAGGCCGAGGTGCGCATCAAGTTCGGCGAGGAGGAGCTCCAGGTGGAGGTCTTCGACGACGGGCGCGGCCCGCGCCTGACGCCGCCGGTGCCCGGGGAGCGCGTCGGGCACGGTCTGGTGGGCATGCGCGAACGGATCTCCCTGTACGGGGGCACGCTCAGAACGGGCCCCCGGCCGGGCGGGGGTTTCCGGGTGTACGCGAAAATCCCGGTCGACAGCCCATCTGACGGGAGCATCTCGTGACCGATACCGCCGATCGCCCGATCCGGGTCCTACTCGCCGATGACCAGCCGCTGCTGCGCACGGGGTTCCGGATGGTGCTGGGGGCCGAGCCCGACATCGACATCGTCGGTGAGGCCGGTGACGGTCAGGAGGCGGTGGACCTGGCGCGGCGGTTGTTGCCGGACGTGGTCCTGATGGACATCCGGATGCCGCGCATGGACGGTGTGGCGGCCACGAAGACGATCGTGGACGCGTCGCTGCCGGTGCACATCCTGATCCTGACGACCTTCGATCTGGACGAGTACGTCGTGGGCGCGCTGCGGGCGGGGGCGGGCGGGTTCCTGTCGAAGGACGTGCCCGCCGATGAGCTGATCACCGCGATCCGGACGGTGGCGCGGGGTGAGGCGGTGGTGGCGCCGCGGATCCTGCGGCGGCTGCTGGAGCGGTTCGCCGACCGGCTGCCGGATCCGGGTGAGCGCCCGCCGCTGGCGCTGGACTCGCTGACCGACCGGGAGCGGGAGGTGCTGGTGCATGTGGCGCGCGGCCTGTCGAATTCCGAAATCGCCAAAGAGCTGACGGTCAGTGAGACGACGGTGAAGACTCATGTCGGGCACGTGCTGACCAAGCTCGGGCTGCGCGACCGCGTGCAGGCGGTGGTCCTGGCCTACGAGTCGGGCCTGGTCAAACCCCGTCGCTGAGGCCGTGTCGCTCTGAGCTCGGTGGGTGTAGGCCTCCGAGTTGAGAGGGTTCACAGGTTCCTCCTTCCCAGGGAGGAGGCGGCGATCGTCCCGAGGGCGGGTTCTCAGGGTTCCCCTGATCCCGGGTGGGGGGACTCCTACGCCGAGGGGCGTAGCGAAAGACCGTTCCCGCGCAGGACGGTTCGGGCCCGTGGCCGCCTTAGCTTGGTTGACAACAGCATCGCTGTCACCAGGGGGCGTCACAGGGACGCTCAACCTCTCGGGGAGGGATGGGTAACGTGGCTTCAACGACCATGGCCGACGCGGGTATCGCGGCGCGCGCCGCGGGTGTTTGGAAGGTTTACGGCACCGGTGAGGCCCAGGTCGTCGCCCTGCGCGACGTGAGCGTGGACATGGCCCGTGGCCGGTTCACCGCGATCATGGGGCCGTCGGGTTCGGGCAAGTCGACGCTCATGCACTGCATGGCCGGTCTGGACACCGTCGACCGCGGTGAGGTCTTCATCGGGGACCTGCGGGTCACCGGGATGTCGGACCGCCAGCTGACGCAGATGCGGCGGGACAACATCGGCTTCATCTTCCAGCAGTTCAACCTGCTGCCCACACTGACGGCGGAGGAGAACATCACCCTGCCGCTGTCCATCGCCGGCCGCAAGCCGGACCGGGCCTGGTTCGACCAGGTCATCGACACCGTCGGCCTGCGGGACCGGCTGACGCACAAGCCCACCGAACTCTCCGGCGGTCAGCAGCAGCGTGTGGCGTGTGCCCGCGCGCTGGTGTCGCGCCCGGAGGTCATCTTCGCCGACGAGCCGACCGGAAACCTGGACTCGCGCTCGGGCGCCGAGGTCCTGAACTTCCTGCGCGAGTCGGTGGACCGTTTCGGGCAGACCATCGTGATGGTCACCCACGACGCGAACGCGGCGTCCTACGCCGACCGCGTCCTGTTCCTCGCCGACGGCCAGGTCGTCGACGAGCTGATGGACCCCACGGCCGAGCAGGTCCTGGACGAGCTGAAGCGCCTTGAGGAGATCGTGGCGGCGAAGCAGGCGCAGCGGGCGGAGGGCGCCTAGCCATGCTGCGGGCAACTTTCAAGAGCCTGATGTCGCGGAAGGCCCGGCTGTTCCTGTCGGCCATCGCGATCATCCTGGGCGTGATGTTCATCGCCGGTTCGCTGGTCCTGCGTTCGTCGTTCGGGGCTTCGATCGAGTCGATGTTCACCACGGCGTTCGAGAGCGTCGACGTGCAGGTGACCTCCGCCAAGACCAACGAGACCACTCAGCAGCCGGAGGCGATCCCGGAGAGCGTGCTCGCGCAGCTCGCCGGCGTCAAGGGCGTCGAGGGGACCCCCAAGGGCCTGGTCACCGACGGCGCCGGCGTGGTCCAGGTGGTCGACAAGAACGGCAAGGTCGCGCCCGGTTTCGGGGCGCCGACCATCGCCGCCAACTGGGTCGGCGCCGATGACCCGATCGAGATGCGGGAGGGCTCCGGCCCGGTCTCCGACGACCAGGTGGCGCTCTCGGCGAACCTCGCCGAGGCCAACGGGCTCAAGGTCGGCGACAAGTTCACCGTCATCTCCCTGCTGGACAGCTCCGGCAAGCAGACCTTCACCGTCTCGGGCGTCTTCGGCTTCACCGGTGGCCGCGACACCCTCGGCGGCGAGAAGACGATGTACTTCACCACTCCGGTGGCGCAGCGGCTGGTGCTGGACAAGACCGGCGTCTTCACGTCCATCGACGTCAAGGCCGCGCCGGGCACGACCGACGAGCAGCTGCGCGACAACGTCAAGGCGGCCCTCGGCGGCGACTACAAGGTCCAGACCGGTGAGGAGCTCGCCAAGTCGGTGAGCGACCAGTTCGGCACGGTCCTCGACGCCTTCAACTACGTCCTGATCGCCTTCGGTTCGATCGCGGTCCTGGTCAGCATCTTCCTGATCATCAACACGTTCTCCATCATCGTGGCGCAGCGGACGCGTGAGCTGGCGCTGTTCCGGGCGATGGGCGCGGCACGTGGGCAGGTGCTGGGTTCGGTGCTCCTGGAGGCCCTCTTCATCGGTGTCATCGCCGGTGTCTTCGGGCTCGGCCTGGGCATCCTGGCCGGATGGGGCGGCACGGCCGTGCTGGGGAACCTGTTCGGCGGTCAGCTGACGGCGGAGCTGTCGGTGCCGGTCGGGGCGGTCATCGCCTCGCTGGTGATCGGCATCGGCGTCACGATCCTGGCCGCGCTGTTCCCCGCGATCCGGGCCTCCCGGATTCCCCCGATCGCCGCGCTGCGCGACGCCGCGAACGCGATCCGGCCGGTCTGGCCCTTCGCGGTCGCCGGTGGGCTGTTCCTGGTCCCGGGCGCGGCGCTGGTGATCTGGCAGCTCAGCATCAAGGAGGCCACCCTCGGCGTCTTCGCCACGGGCATCGGCCTGCTGTTCATCGGGGCGATCCTGGCGACGCCGCTGATCGCGCGGCCGTTCGTGTCGCTCATCGGGCGGCTGATGTCGTGGTCGATCCCCGGCAAGCTGGGCCGCCTCAACTCCGGCCGCAACCCGCGCCGCACCTCCATCACGGCGGTGGCGCTGATGATCGGGGTCACCCTGATCACCGCGATCGGCGTCCTGGCGGCCTCGGTGCAGGCGAGCTTCGACAAGTTCCTGGAGACCTCGCTCAAGGCCGACGTGCTCATCGCCGGAACCGCGCCCAGCCAGGTCCCGCCGACCTTCGACGAGAAGATCCTCGGCGAGGCCAAGCAGGTCCAGGGCGTCGACAAGGTCGCCGGTGTGTGGTTCGACGGCGCCGCCAAGCTCAATGGCAAGGACGTCTTCGTGCAGGCCACCGACGACCTGCCCGCGATGACCTACATGCTCGGGCAGAAGATGCACGAGGGCAGCGGTTCCCTCGGCTCCGGCACCGACCTCGTGGTCAACCAGGCGGTCGCCAAGGAGTACGGACTGTCGCTCGGGGGCTCGGCCACCATCACCTTCAGCGGCGACCCGGCGCCACGGACCTTCACGGTCAGCGGCATCATCGCCTCCGGTGACAGCGACGATCCCGCCATCTACGTGTCCTCCGCCGACGCGCAGTACTTCCCGCTCAAGAGCCCCGTGCAGGCGTTCATCGCCTTCGGCGACGGAGCCGACAAGAAGGCCGTCACCGACAAGCTGAACGACCTGCTGGCCGACAACCCGCTCGTCACCGTCGCCGACGTCTCGGCGATCGGCGACCAGATGAAGAGCATCATCGACATCATGCTGACCGTCATCCAGGTCCTGCTGCTGCTGGCGATGTTCATCGCGGTCATCGGCGTGATCAACACGCTGACGCTGTCGGTGCTGGAACGCACCCGTGAGCTCGGGATGCTCCGCGCGGTCGGCTTCAGCCGGTCGCAGGTGAGCGGCATGGTCACCGTGGAGTCGGTGGTGATCTCGCTGTTCGGCGCGCTGCTGGGCATCGGCGTCGGCGTCGGGCTGGGCGTGCTGGGCCAGCGGGCCCTGAAGAACGACTTCGTCACCGAACTGGCGCTTCCGTGGGGGACCATCGCCGGTTACCTCATCGCGGCGATCGTGATCGGTGTCCTGGCCGCTCTGATCCCGGCCTACCGGGCCAACCGCCTCAACGTCCTCAAGGCCATCTCCTACGAGTAGGCCCCACCCGGACGAGTCAATGGCCCACACCCTCTGTAACTGGTGTGGGCCATTGTCGTCTCCCCGTAGCGGGGAGTAGTCTTGAGTACACAAAGGACGGTTCTCATCGGCCGTCCTTTGTCCATACCCGCAACGGCTCCGGGTCAAACCATCAAGGCCCGCACCAGGTCCAGATCGGCCTCGATGAGCGAGTCGATGACGTGCACCCCCTCCGGCACCACCAGCGCCACCTCACTGGGCACCGCCAGGACGCGGCAGCCGGCCGCGTGGGCCGAGGCGAGCCCGGTGGGCGAGTCCTCCACCGCCAGGCAGTCGCGGGGGTCGACGCCCAGCAGCCCGGCGGCGCGCAGGTAGGGCGCCGGGTCGGGTTTGGAGGCGCCGGCCTCCTCCCCGCACACGCTCGCGTCGAAGTTCTCCCGCCCGAGGGTGTTGTCCAGCAGCGTCTCGGTCAGCTCGCGGGCGGTGGCCGTCACCAGCGCCGTCGGCAGGCCCGCCGCGCGCACCGCGAGCAGGAACTCGCGCGCGCCCGGCTGCCAGGGCGCGCCCACGGCCAGCAGCTCCGCCATGCGCGTCTCCAGCCACACCACGCTGGCGGCCATGCCCTCGTGGGGCAGGCCCAGGTCGTCGTGGAACATCACCATCGAGACGTGCATGTTCGTCCCGACCATCGCTTCGCGCGTGTGCGCCGACAGGGTCTTGCCATGGGTGGCGGCCAGCTCGTCGAGGGCGATCGACCACAGCTTCTCGCTGTCGGTGAGGGTCCCGTCCATGTCGAACAGGACGGCGGCGGGCATCGGCACGGCAGGGGCTCCTCTGATCGGCGGGGACGCCACCAACCGTAGGTGATCGAGGGCGGCGTCCGCTCGTGGTCTCGCGCACACCGGGGCATCCTTGATCGATGTCCGGATACACCCTCGAACTCCTGCCCGAGCTCGGCCCGGAGCGTTTCGCCGAGCTGACCGGCCACACCGTCGACCCCTTCGAGACCGGCCGCCTGGGCGTGACCTGGATGGCCAAGGACGTCTACTTTGCCGTCCGCGAGCCGGGCGGGCGCCTGGTCGCCGCGGCCGGTGTCGCCCGCGTCCCCGTCACCGCCGGCGGCGCCGAGCTCGACATCGCCGGGCTGGGCACCGTCATCGTCTCGCCCACCGAGCGCGGCAGGGGCCTGGCCCGCGTCGCGGTGGGCGGCATCATGGACCACGCCCGCGACGTCCTGGGCCTGGACCTGGCGCTGCTGTTCTGCCTGCCGACGCGCGTCCCCGTCTACGAGCGGCTCGGCTGGACCCTCGTCGAGGGCGAGGTGACCGCCCACCAGCCCGGGGGCGAGATCGTCATGCCGGCCCGCACCATGCGCAGGGTCCTGCGCGAGGGCGCCGAGTGGCCCGAGGGCGCGCTCGCGCTGCGCTCGCTGCCGATGTGAGAAGGGGCGGCCCGCGGGCCGCCCCTTTCGCTCACTTCGCGTTGAAGTAGCTCGCGTCCGGGTGGTGCACCACGATCGCGTCGGTGGACTGCTCGGGCACCAGCTGGAAGCCCTCGCTCAGTTCCACCCCGATGCGCCCGGCGTCCAGCAGCCGGACCATGTCCGCCCGCGACTCCAGCTCCGGGCAGGCCGGGTAGCCGAAGGAGTAGCGGCAGCCGCGGTAGTCGGTGCCGAGGATCCCGTCCAGGTCGGCCGGGTCGGCGTCGGCGACCGTGCCGCCGCCGGGCAGCACCAGCTCGGTGCGCATCCGGTGGTGCCAGTACTCGGCGAGCGCCTCGGTGAGCTGCACTGAGACGCCGTGGACCTCGAAGTAGTCGCGGTAGGAGTTCTGCGCGAGCAGTTTCGCGGTGTACTCGTTGACCGGCAGGCCCATGGTGACCATCTGGAGCCCGAGGACGTCGTAGCCCTTCTCGCGGGCCTCTTCGCCGGAGCGGAAGAAGTCGGCGATGCACAGGCGCTTGCCGACCCGCTGGCGCGGGAACGTGAAGCGGGCCCGTTCGGCGGCGGCGTTCTCGTCGAGCACGACGAGGGTGTTGCCCTCGCTGTAGCAGGGCAGGTAGCCGTAGACGACGGCCGCTTCAAGGACCTTGTCGGCGGCGAGCCGGTCGAGCCAGTAGCGCAGGCGGGGGCGGCCTTCGGTCTCGACGAGTTCCTCGTAGGACATGCCCTCTCCCCCGCGTGCGGGTTTGAGGCCCCACTGGCCGACGAAGGTGGCGCGCTCGTCGAGGAAGGCGGCGTAGTCGTTCATCGCCAGGCCCTTGACCACCCGGGTGCCCCAGAAGGGCGGGGTGGGCACGTCGACGCCGTAGCGGATGTCGGCGCGCACGGAGGTGTCGTCGAGTCCGGGGCCGTCGGCGAGGGTGACGCTCTTGTGGCGTTCGCGGCGGGCCCGGCGCTGCTCCAGGACGGCCTGGCGCTCGGCGTCGATGACGGGCGCGCCGCCCCGGCGGGCGGTCATGACGCGGTCCATGAGGGACAGTCCCTCGAAGGCGTCGCGGGCGTAGTGGACCTCGCCGTCGGAGAACATGTCGCGCAGGTCGTCCTCGACGAAGGCGCGGGTGAGGGCGGCGCCGCCGAGCAGGACGGGCCAGCGGGTGGCCATGCCGCGCTGGAGGAGCTCGGCGAGGTTCTCCTTCATGATGACGGTGGACTTCACCAGCAGCCCGGACATGCCGATCGCGTCGGCCTTGTGCTCTTCGGCGGCCTCGATGATGGCGTTGATGGGCTGCTTGATGCCGAGGTTGACCACGGTGTAGCCGTTGTTGGACAGGATGATGTCGACGAGGTTCTTGCCGATGTCGTGGACGTCGCCCTTGACGGTGGCCAGCACGATGGTGCCCTTGCCGGCGCCGTCGGCCTTCTCCATGTGCGGTTCCAGGTGTGCCACCGCGGCCTTCATGACCTCGGCGGACTGGAGCACGAAGGGCAGCTGCATCTGGCCGGAGCCGAAGAGGTCGCCGACGGTCTTCATGCCCGACAGGAGCGTGTCGTTGATGATGGCGATCGCGTCGCGGGTCTGGAGGGCCTCGTCGAGGTCGGCCTCCAGGCCCTGCCGCTCGCCGTCGATGATGCGGCGTTCCAGGCGCTCGTCGAGGGGCAGCCCGGCCAGTTCCTGCGCGCGGGTGGCGCGCGCGGCGGCCACCGAGGCACCCTCGAAGAGCTCGATGAACCGCTGGACGGGGTCGTAGCCCTCGCGGCGGCGGTCGTAGACGAGGTCGAGGGCGACTTCGCGCTGCTCGTCGGGGATGCGCGCCATCGGCAGGATCTTCGAGGAGTGCACGATGGCGCTGGTCAGCCCGGCCTCCACGCACTCGTGCAGGAACACCGAGTTGAGGACCTGCCGCGCGGCCGGGTTGAGGCCGAAGGACACGTTGGAGATGCCGAGGGTGAAGTTGACGCCCGGGTAGAGGGCGGCGATCTCGCGGATGGCCTCGATGGTCTCGATGCCGTCCCGGCGGGTCTCCTCCTGCCCGGTGGCGATGGGGAACGTGAGGGCGTCGATGAACACGTCGGCGACGTCCAGGCCCCAGCGGCCGGTCAGGTCGTCGATGAGGCGGCGGGCGATGCGGACCTTCCAGTCCTTGGTGCGCGCCTGTCCCTCTTCGTCGATGAGCAGCGCCACCACGGACGCGCCGTGCTCGGCGATGATCGGCATCAGCCGGGAGTAGCGGGAGGTGGGGCCGTCGCCGTCCTCGAAGTTGACCGAGTTGACGACGCAGCGTCCACCGAGCGACTCCAGGCCCGCCTCGATGACGGGGACCTCGGTGGAGTCGAGCATGATCGGCAGCGTGGACGCGGTGGCGAAGCGGGACGCCAGCTCGCGCATGTCGGCCGAGCCGTCGCGGCCGACGTAGTCGACGCACAGGTCCAGCAGGTGCGCGCCGGAGCGGGCCTGCTCGCGGGCGATGCCGACGCACTTCTGCCAGTCGGCCTCCAGCATGGCGTCGCGGAAGGCCTTGGAGCCGTTGGCGTTGGTGCGCTCGCCGACCATGAGGATCGAGGCGTCCTGCTGGAACGGGACGTGGTGGTAGGACGAGGACGTGCCCGGCTCGATCACCGGCGTCCGCACGGGCGCGGCGGTCCCGGCGAGGCGCTCGCTGACCTGGCGGATGTGTTCGGGGGTGCTGCCGCAGCAGCCGCCGACCAGGCCGACGCCGTACTCGCCGACGAAGCGCTCCAGTGCGTCGGCGAGCTGCACGGGCGTGAGCGGGAAGCGGGCGCCCTCAGGGGTCAGTTCGGGCAGGCCGGCGTTCGGCATGACCGACAGGCGCACCTTGGCGCGCTGCGAGAGGTGCCGCAGGTGCTCGGTCATCTCGGCGGGGCCGGTGGCGCAGTTGAGGCCGATGAAGTCGATGCCGAGGGGCTCCAGCGCGGTCAGGGCCGCGCCGATCTCGCTGCCGACCAGCATCGTGCCGGTGGTCTCCACGGTGACGTGGCACATGAGCGGGACGGTGATCCCGCGCGCGGCCATGGCGCGTTTGGCACCGATGATCCCGGCCTTGGCCTGGAGCAGGTCGTAGCAGGTCTCCACGAGGATGGCGTCGGCTCCGCCGGTCAGCAGGCCTTCGGCGGCCTGCTGGTAGTTGTCGCGGAGGTCGCCGTAGGTGACGTGGCCGAGGGTGGGCAGCTTGTTGCCCGGCCCGAGGGAGCCCAGGACGTAGCGGGGCCGGTCGGCGGTGGAGTAGCCGTGGGCGAGTTCCTTGGCCAGCCGCGCGCCCGCCTCGGCGAGTTCGAACGTGCGGTGCGGGATGTCGTAGTCGCCGAGTCCGCCGAGGTTGGTGTTGAAGGTGTTGGTCTCGATACAGTCCGAACCCGCCTTGAGGTAGGCCTCGTGGACGGACTGGACGACGTCTGGCCGGGAGACGTTGAGGATGTCGTTGAGACCCTCATGCCCCTGGAAGTCGTCTTCGACGCTCAGATCGACCGCCTGGAGCATCGTGCCCATGGCGCCGTCGGCGATCAGGACACGTTCTTTAATGGCGGTGAGCAGCGGAATGTTCGACACCCGTCCAGGTTAGCCGCGCGGGGGGCCGCGTACCCTTGCCGGGTGACAGAGTTCGACGGTCTTCCCACATTGCGGTCACCGGTGCTGATCGCCGCCTTCGAGGGCTGGAACGACGCGACGGGCGCGTCGGTGGAGACGATCGAGCATCTCGCCGAGCAGTGGGGCGCCACCCGCATCGGCCACCTGGATCCCGATCCGTACTACGACTTCCAGGTCAATCGCCCCACGCTGACCCGTACCGAGGACGGCGGCCGGCACATCGAGTGGCCGACGACCCACTTCACGGCCTGCTCGCCGGACGGGGCGACGCGGGACGTGGTGCTGCTGCACGGGATCGAGCCGAACATGCGCTGGGGCTCCTTCTGCGAGGAGATCCTTGAGCTGTGTCACAGCCTTGAGGTCGATCAGGTGATCCTGCTGGGCGCGTTGCTGTCGGACGTGGCGTACAAGCGCCCGCTGCCGGTCTCGGGCACGGCGGCCGACGAGGGCCTGGTTCAGCGTCTGAAGCTCACCCCTTCGGCGTACGAGGGCCCCACCGGCATCGTGGGGGTCCTCCAGGAGGCGATCGGGCGCGCGGGGCTGAACGTGGTCTCGCTGTGGGTGCACATCCCGCATTACGCGGCGGCCTCACCGTGCCCGAAGGCGACGCTGGCCCTGGCGGGCCGGCTGGAGGAGATCCTGGACATCCCGGTGCCCACGGGCGGGCTGGTGGAGGACACCGCCGAGTGGGAGAACTCCATCGCGGAGCTGGCCGGGTCCGACGCCGAGATCGCCGAGTACATCGAGTCGCTGGAGCGGCAGGACGACCAGCCGTCCCCGCAGCCGGACGGCGATGAGATCGCCCGCGACTTCGAGCGCTACCTGCGTCGCCGCCAGGGTGGCGACCACACGGAGTGACCTCCCCTTTCCGTATCGGCCCGCGCTGCCCCGCGCGGGCCTTTTCATGCCCGGCACGCCCATTACGGTGACGTTTGATACCCATTCGCACCCATCACCCGTTCGGGCCCGTCGCACTATGAGTGCGACGGATAACGGCCGGTGCCGCCCACAATTCCGGCACACACCCGGTCTGGTCCCTTTCATGGTCACTCGCTAGGCTCGCCCGGGTCCAACCCCCTCGGACCGGAGGCGCCCCCTCCTCGACCGAAAGGCGAGTCATGCGCATCCTGTTGCTGGTTTCGGCGTTCAACGGCCTCAGCCAACGCGTATGGACCTCCCTGTGCGCCTCCGGGCACGACGTCGGCATCGCCCTGGCGGACATGGGCGAGGACGCGATCGTGGAGACCGTGGAGGACGTCTCCCCCGACCTGATCGTGTGCCCGTTCCTCAAGCACCGGGTGCCGGAGAAGGTGTGGACGGGCTGGCCGACGATCATCGTCCACCCGGGGCCGGTCGGCGACCGCGGTCCGTCCTCGCTGGACCACGCGATCACCGAGGGCGAGGCGCTCTGGGGTGTGACGGCCCTCCAGGCGGTGGAGGAGATGGACGCGGGTCCGATCTGGGCGACGCGGACGTTCCCCCTGCCGCGCGGGGTGGCGAAGTCGGCCGTGTACAACGGGCCGGTCGCCGACGCGGCGCTGGAGTGCGTGGCCGAGGTCGTGGCCAAGGCCGCCGACCCGACCTTCCGGCCGCTGCCGCAGGAGGACGCGCCCCGGCCCGTCCCGCATGCGCGCACGCGTCCCTTGCTGAAGCGCGACGAGCGGATGTTCGACTGGTCCTGGGACGCCGGGTCGATCGCGGTGCGGGTGGCCGCCGCCGATTCGGCGCCGGGTGTGCGCACGGAGTTGCGCGGCATGGTCGTGCACGCCTACGACGCCCACGTGGGCGAGCTCCTGGAGCGTCCCGCGCGGCCCGGCACGGTCGTGGGGCGGTACGAGGAGGCGGTCGCGGTGGCCACCGGTGACGGGCGGGCGCTGTGGCTGGGCCGCCTGAAGCACCCGAGGGCCGAGGGCGGTGACGGCGTGAAGCAGTCGGCGCTGCGGGTCCTGGGCGACCTCGACGTCCCGGAGCTGGACGCGCCGGAGTCGCTGCGCGAGGTCCGCTACCGCCGGATCGGTCCGGTCGGCGTGCTGACCGTGCGCGCGCACAACGGCGCGATGGGCACCGCGCACTGCCGCCGGGTCCTGCGCGCCCTCGATCACGCCCTGGAGCAGGACACCTCGGTCCTGGTGTTCAAGGGGACCGACGAGTTCTTCTCCAACGGCATCGACCTCAACCGCGTGGAGGCGGCCGAGGATCCCGCCCAGGAGGCCTGGGACAACATCAACGCGATCAACGACGTGTGTTCGGCGCTGGTCTCCGACACCGGTCAGCTCACCATCGCCGCCTACACCGCCAGCGCGGGCGCCGGCGGGGCGATGCTGGGGCTGGCCGCCGATGTCGCGCTGGCGCGCGAGGGCGTCGTCCTCAACCCGTTCTACGACATCGGCCTGTTCGGTTCGGAGCTGCACACCTACACGCTGCCCCGGCGGGTCGGGGTGACGCTGGCCGGTCAGCTGCTCGACGACAAGCAGCCGGTGGACGCCGCCACCGCGCTGCGGCTGGGCCTGGTGGACGGCGTCGGCCCGCGTGATCCGGCCGCCTTCGACGAGTGGCTGATGGACCAGGCCGCGCTGTACGCCTCGCCGGAACACTGGCGCCAGACCTACGACGCGAAGCTGCGGTTCCTGCAGGGCTCGCGCCCGCCCGCTTACTACGCCGCCCGCGAGCTGGCGGAGATGGCGCAGGACATCTTCGACGACCGCTCCGGCTTCGCCGCCGCGCGCGAGTCCTTCGTCCGCAAGACGCCCCGCAAGGCCGCGCACGCGGCCTGAGACCGACCGGGCCACGGGCGGGTGCCCGTGGCCCGGCTTCGTCTCCTAACCGCGCGGATTTCTAACCGCGCAGAGCGGCGATGACCCACTCGAAGGCGGGGATGCGCGGTGGGAACGGCGGGCGGCCCGCCAGGATCCCCAGCAGCGCCCAGTACCGCTCGACCTTGGCGCTGGTGAACAGCGCCAGCTCGTCGGCGACCCGCACCCGGGCCGCGTCGTCGAGGTCGGCGGTCAGGATCCGGCCGGCGACCGCGCGTCCCTCCGGCGAGGCCGGGTCGACGCCCGCCGCCAGGGCCGCGCCGCCCTCGGCGAGGATCCTCTCGTTGTCCACCGGGAGCGGCTCGCGCTCGCCCATCGCGCCCGCCACGGCCATCTGCCGCGCGCGCATCCGGAAGTCCTCGTCGCCGATCAGCTCACCGAGCTCGATCCACGCGTCGACCTGCTCGGGCGTGGGTTCGTCCGGCAGGTCCGGCAGCCCTCGCATGCCCTCGGCGATGTGCCCGCCGTCGACGCCCTCGAAGGTCGCGGTGACGAAATCGTCGATCATGCGGCGGCGCTCTCCGGCCGTCAGTTTCGCCAGTTCGTGCATCACTCTCATCTCCTCGGCGCTGTTGCCACGTCGAGCGACCGACGCCAGCACCGCCCGCCGGGTCCGCAGCACGCGGATCTCGGCGTCCAGCGCTCGCACGTGCGCGGCGGCGACCTCCGGCAGGGTGTCCTGCGCGGCCAGCACCCGCCGGACCAGGGCCAGGTCGAGGCCCAGGTCCCGCAGCGTGCGGACCAGGTCGAGCCGCGCCACGGCGTCCTCGCCGTAGAGGCGGTACCCGCCCGCCGACCTCGCGGCGGGCGGGAGGATCCCCTCGTCGGACCAGAACCGCACCGTCCGCACGGGGACGCCGGCCCGGCGGGCCAGCTCACCGATGGTCAGTGGGCGCGTGTCGCTCATGAGTGAAAGGCTCCGGGTTCCAGCGGCTGGAGAGTCAAGCCCCATTCTCGCCGGTGTGAGCGGCCGCACACGAAAAGACGGCGGGCACACGTGCCCGCCGTCCGTGGAGAGGGGTGTTACCGCAGCCCGACGCCCAGGAGCGCGTCGACGGCTCCGGCGACCAGGTCCGGCGCGGAGGCGTCGGTGCCCTCGGCGGCGGCCCAGGCGTCCACGACGGCCAGCGCGCCGGGGGCGTCCAGGTCGTCGGCGAGGCGGGCGCGCAGCTCGGCCACCAGCGCCTCACCCGAGGGGCCCGACGGGCGGGCGGCGGCCGCGCGCCAGGTCGCCAGGCGCGCCTCGGCGGCCTCCAGGATCGCCGGAGTCCACTCCCGGTCCTCGCGGTAGTGGCCCGACAGCAGGCCCAGCCGGATCGCGGCCGGGTCGTGCCCGTCGGCGCGCAGGCGCGAGACGAACACCAGGTTGCCCTTGCTCTTGGACATCTTCGCGCCCTGCCAGCCGATCATGCCGCCGTGGACGTAGTGCCCGGCGAACGGGCGCTTGCCCGTGGCGACCTCGGCGTGCGCGGCGGAGAACTCGTGGTGCGGGAAGATCAGGTCGCTGCCCCCGCCCTGCACGTCGATGGTCTCGCCCAGGTAGGTCAGCGCGATCGCGGCGCACTCGATGTGCCAGCCGGGACGGCCCTCGCCCATCGCCGACGGCCAGTACGGCTCGCCCTCGCGGCGGCCCCGCCACAGCAGCGCGTCGAGCGGGTCGCGCTTGCCCTCGCGCTTCGGGTCCCCGCCGCGCTCGGCGAAGTACTCCAGCATCGTGGCCCGGTCGTAGTTCGACTCGTAGCCGAACTCCGCCGAGGCGGTCACCGGGAAGTAGACGTCGCCGGTGCCGTCCTCGACGGTGTAGCCCGCGCCCGCCTCGATCAGCCCGCCGATGAGCTCGGTGATCTCCGGCATCGACTCCACCGCGCCGATGTAATGCGCGGGCGGCAGGATGCGCAGGGCCTCCATGTCCTCCCGGAACAGGGCCGTCTCGCGCATGGCCAGGACGATCCAGTCCTCGCCGTCGCGCTCGGCGCGCTCCAGCAGCGGCTCGTCCACATCGGTGACGTTCTGGGCGTACACGACGTCGTGGCCGTTGTCGCGCCAGACCCGGTTGACCAGGTCGAAGATCAGCATCGTCGCCGCGTGGCCCAGGTGTGTGGCGTCGTACGGGGTGATGCCGCAGACGTACATGCGCGCGGTCTCACCAGGTAGCGACACCTTGACCGTCTCGGACGCCGTGTCGTAGAGCGCCAGCGGTACGGGTGTGCCGGGTACCCGGGGTAGGCGAGGTGACTGCCAAGATTCCATTCCCCGAGACTATCCAGAGCCGGAGTGAATCAGGCTCGCGTCGGCCCGGAGACGTAGATCATCTACACCGGTGGCCAGGGCAGCGCGGGCCGGTCGGCGGGCGGCGAGGGGTAGCGGCCGTCGGCGCGCAGCTTCTCGGCGCGGGCGCGCGTGGCGTCCAGCTCCTCGGCGGTCAGGAACTGCCCGTACGGCTCGGCGGGCGCGGCCAGGAACAGCTCCAGCGCGGCGGCCACCGCCGCGGGCAGCGGCTCCCCCGCCCAGCCCCACAGGACCGTGCGCAGCTTCGGCTCGGGGTGGAAGCACAGGCCGTGGTCCACGCCGTACACGCCGCCGGGGGTGCGCAGGATGTGCGCGCCCTTGCGGTCGGCGTTGTTCAGGACCACGTCGAGGGCGGCCATCATCGCCAGCTCGGCGGCGGCGGCGTGCGCGAGACGGTAGGGGTTGCCCTCCTCGTCGCGCGCGGCGGCGACCTCGTGCCAGCCGCCGGGGACCTCACCGGCGGGGACGAAGGCGACCAGCGGCTCGTCCTCCTCGTCCATCCACAGCTGGCACGCGCCGAGCCCGTGCGGGCCCTCGCGCATCACCGTGGGCGGGACCAGGTCCAGCCCGAACGCGCGCGCCACCCGGTAGGCGGCGACCTCACGCCCGGCGAGGGTGCCCGTGGGGAAGTCCCACAGGGGCCGCTCACCGGCGATCGGCTTGTACACGCAGCGCTCGCGGCGCCCGTCGAGCTCGACGAAGGCGCGCAGGGTCGCGTTGGACGCCTCAAGGAGACGCCCCTCGATCTCCAGCTCGCCCTCCAGCAGCAGGGCCTCGGAGGACGCCGGGTCAGACAACGGGGTCGTCCCCGTCCTCGCGGCGCCGGTATCCGTTGGAGCGCGGGCACAGGTGCCCGGCCACGTCGATGGGCCCACCGCACCACGGGCACGGGGGACGCCCGGCGGCCACGACGCTGCGGGCGCGCGTGGCGAAGGCGCGGGCCACGGCGGGCGCGATCTGGACGCGCATCCGGTCCAGCTTCTCGTCGTCGGGCTCGACGTCCTCGTCCTCGGGGACCTGGATCATCTCCACGACCACGAGCTCGCTCTCGGCGTCCCAGCCCAGGCCGATGGCCCCGACCCGGAACTCCTCCTCGATGGGGGTGTCGAGGGGGCCGTGGTCGACGGGCGCGCTGCCCTCGACCTCGGCGCCGAAGCGGCGCGCGGCCTCACCGAGGAGCTCGTCGATGCGGTCGGCGAGCAGGCGCACCTGGCCCTTCTCCAGCGCGACGCTGACGACTCTGCCGCCGCCGCGCGCCTGGAGGAAGAAGGTGCGCTCACCGGGTTCTCCCACCGTTCCGGCCACGAAGCGCTCGGGCGGCAGGAATTCGTACAGCTGGCCCGTCATGGGTTAGAGCCTATCGGTCGCGGGTATGTGGATCACCGGCCGCCGCCGACGATCCCGGCGGTGCCGCCGGGCTCCTCCGGCTGGGGGTCGTCGACGCTGTGGCGGGCGGCGACCAGATCGGACAGATCGCTGCCGGTGTCGTTGAGGCGCAGCAGGTACGGGCGTTCGGGGGTGTACCGGATGGCGGTGATCGAGGCGGTACCGGCGGAGATGCGCTGGAACAGGTCGAAGTGGAGCCCGAGGGCGTCGGCGACGACGGCCTTGACGATGTCGCCGTGGGTGCAGGCGAGCCACAGGGCGTCCGGGCCGTGCTCGGCGAGGACGCGGGCGTCGCGTTCACGGATCGCCCGGACCGCGCGGGCGGCGGTGTCGGCGGCGGAGTCGCCGCCCGGGAACGTGGCCGCCGACGGGTGCGTCTGGACGGTCCGCCACAGCGGCTCAGCGGCCAGTTCGCTGAGTTTGCGGCCCTCCCAGTCGCCGTAGCGGTACTCGGCGAGCGCGGGTTCGATCTCCACGGTGAGGTCCCGGTCGCCCAGGGCGGTGCCGATGGTCTCGCGGCAGCGGTCGAGGGGGCTGGTCACGGCCGCGGCGAGGGGCAGGCCCGCGAGCCGCTTGGCGGCGTCGGCGACCTGCGCCATCCCGGTGTCGTCGAGGTTGACGCCGGGCATGTGCCCGGCGAGTATCCCGGCGGTGTTGGCGGTGGTCCGTCCGTGGCGCAGCAGCAGGACTGTCGGCATGACACCGAATGTACGTCGCCCTTGATCGTTGCGAGGGGACGCGGGTGGCCCGGGCTCAGGTCGCCTGCAGCACACCCGTCCCGAGCAGCACCATGATCAGCACGCCCAGTCCGATGCGGTACCAGACGAAGGCCTTGATGCTGTGGCCGGAGACGAATTTGAGCAGCCACGCCACCGACGCGTAGGCCACGCCGAAGCTGACCACGGTGCCGACCAGGATCGGGACGACGCCGATGTCGCCTTCGAAGGCGTCCTTGAGCTCGTAGAGCCCGGCGGCGGTCAGGGCGGGGATGCCCAGGAAGAACGACAGGCGGGTGGCGGTGACGCGGTCGAGGTCGCGCAGGAGGCCCATGGAGATCGTCGCGCCGGAGCGGGAGACGCCCGGGATCAGCGAGAAGCACTGGGCCAGCCCGATGATCAGGGTGTCCTTCCAGGTCAGGTCGCGTTCCCGGCGCTGCATGGTGGCCGCGTGCTCGGCGAACCACATCACGAAGCTCCACAGGATCAGCGCGGCGGCCACGACCCAGAGGCTGCGCAGGGGTCCCTTGATGATGGGTTTGCCGAGGAAGCCGACGATGCCCACCGGGATCGAGCCGATGATGATGTACCAGGCGAAGCGGTAGTCGAAGTTCTGCCGCTCCTCCTTGTTGAACACGCCCTTGAAGAAGGCCACGCTGATGCGCGAGATGTCCTTCCAGAAGTAGACGAACACCGCCGCGATCGCCCCGATCTGGATCACCACGGTGTAGGCGGTGACGGCCGGGTCGTTGACCTTGAGCCCGATGAGCTCCTCGACGATCGTCAGGTGCCCGGTCGATGAGACCGGGAGGAACTCGGTCAGGCCCTCGACGATGCCGAGGATGATGGCCTGCCAGATCTCCACGCGCTACTCCCCCACTCCGGCCTTGGCGGCGGCCTCGGCGACCACTCGCAGTGTGTTCGCCCGCTCCTCGGGGGTCGCGGCGAACGGCGTCACCGACAACGTCGTCACGCCCGCCTCGGCGTAGGCGGCGAGGCGGTCGGCGATGCGGTCCGGCGGCCCGATGAGCGAGACGCGGTCGATGAACTCGTGCGGGACGGCGGCCATCGCCTCCCGGTGCTTCTTCTCCAGGTACATGTCCTGGACCTTGTCGGCGGCCTCTTCGAAGCCCATCCGCACGGCCAGGTTGTGGTAGAAGTTCTGCTTGCGGCTGCCCATGCCGCCCAGGTACAGGGCGGTGTAGGCGCGGACGGGGTCGGCGGCGGCGGCCACGTCGTCGGAGACCACGACGGGCACGGTCGGGACGACGTCGAAGCCCGACAGGTCGCGCCCGGCCTTCTCGGCGCCGGCCTTGACGTGTGCGAGCTGCTCGGCGGCGAACTCCGGGGCGAAGAACACCGCGAGCCAGCCGTCGGCGATCTCCCCGGCCAGTTCGAGGTTCTTCGGGCCGATGACCGCGAGATAAAGGGGAATGTCGGCGCGGCGCGGCTTCATGGCCAGCTGCAGGGCCTTCCCGGGGCCGTCGGGCAGGGGCAGCGTGATGTGCTCGCCGGAGAAGGCGACGCGCTCGCGGTTGAGGGCGGCGCGCACGACCTGGACGTACTCGCGGGTGCGGCCCAGCGGCTTGGCGAACGGGACGCCGTACCAGCCCTCCGAGACCTGCGGCCCCGACACGCCCAGCCCGAGCCGGAACCGGCCGCCGGACAGCGCGTCCAGCGAGGCGGCCGTCATCGCGGTCATCGTCGCCTGCCGCGCCGGGATCTGCATGACGCCGGAGCCGACGTCGATGCGGGAAGTCTGCGCCGCCAGCCAGGTCAGCATCGTCACCGAGTCGGATCCGTAGGCTTCGGCGGCCCACACGACGGAGTAGCCGAGCTCCTCGGCGTGCCGGGTGAGCGCGAGATGAGCGGCCGGTTCGGCGGCGCTCCCCCAGTAACCGAGACTGAGCCCGAGACGCACGTCAACCCCTCCCGATCGCAGACGTTCCATCTGATTCGCCCGGTGGACGATCGCATCAGCCTAGCCCGACGCCTCCGCCGTCCGGCGGGGCGTGCGGCGCGGCTCGACGCTTCCCGGTACCGTCCCTGGTCATGGAGCAGAGACCGCTGGGACGCAGTGGGCTGGAGGTGTCCCGGCTCGCGCTCGGGACGATGGCGTGGGGCGTCGACACCGACGCCGACGACGCCGCCGCGCAGCTCAAGGCCTTCGTGGACGCCGGCGGAACGCTCGTCGACACCGCCGACGTCTACGCCGACGGCGAGGCCGAGCAGATCCTCGGCGGGCTCCTCGGCACCGTGCTCCCCCGCGCCGACGTGATGATCGCCACGAAGGCGGGCGTCCGCACCGGCGCCGACCGGCGCCGCGACACCTCCCGCGCGCATCTCCTGCGGTCCCTCGACGAGTCCCTGGCGCGGCTCGGCACCGACCACGTCGACCTGTGGCAGCTCCACCTCTACGACCCCGACACGCCCCTGGAGGAGACGCTCTCGGCGCTCGACTACGCGGTGTCGTCCGGGCGCGCCCGCTACGTCGGCGTCTCCAACTTCTCCGGCTGGCAGACGGCGCGCGCCACCACCTGGCAGCAGGCGTGGCCGGGACGCGCGCCGATCACCGCGACCCAGGTCGAGTACTCCCTCGTCCAGCGCGGTGTGGAACGCGAGGTCATCCCCGCGTGCACGTCGCTGGGGCTGGGCATGCTGGTGTGGTCGCCGCTGGGCCGGGGCGTCCTGACCGGCAAGTACCGCTTCGGGCGGCCCTCCGACTCCCGCGCCGCCTCGGTGCACTTCGCGCGTTTCGTCGGCGCCTACCTCGACGACCGCTGCGCCGGGATCGTGGAGGCCGTCGCCACCGCCGCCGATGGCCTGGGCGTGTCGCCCCTGGAAGTCGCCATCGCCTGGGTCCGCGACCGTCCCGGGGTGTCCTCGGCGATCCTGGGCGCCCGCACCGTCGGGCAGCTCATGGGCGCGATGGCCGCCGAGAAGGTCGTCCTGCCCGCCGAGATCCGCCTCGCGCTCGACGACGTGTCCGCGCCGCAGATCGGCTACCCCGAACGCCAGGCGTAGACACCGCGCGGAGGCGTGGCGTTCACCGGCGAACGGGTGCATTATGTCGGAATGGACGAGATGGATGCGGGCGCCGACGAGTCTTCCACCGACGCCTACGAGTACGTTCCCCTGCGCATCGGCGGGGAGGTCGACCCCCTGACCGCCCAGGCCAGGCTCTCCGTGGCCGCCGAGTACGGCGGCTGGGAACTGGCCCGGGTCGCGCGCTACCCCGGTGGAGAACGGAAGGTCACGCTGCGACGGCGGCGGACCCGGACGGGGATCGGGTTGCCGGGACTGTCGTACTGACCGACCCGGGTCCCGGGGTCCTGGGGACGGAGTGCCGTGGGAGCCCGCCGACGGGGCGGGGCTCGCAGGCGCTTCGCCCTGCACCCGACCAGGGCGTCGCCCTGGACCCCGGTGCTGAGGACGCTCTTCGCGGGCCGGTGGTCACCGAGACTCCCCGGCACACGGATACGTCGTGGCCGGCCGGGCCGGATGCGCCGCTCCCGTGAGCATCCACCACGACCACCCGGCCACGACACTTCTCTCCCCGGTGGTGCCGGAGGGGTCTCGGCACACGGCCGTTCTCACGGCCGTCTCCGTGCCCGCTACTCCCCCTCGTCCTCTTCCTCTTCGTCCTCATCGTCGTAGTCGTAGTTGGAGCGCTCGTCCAGGCGCCCCACCACGGGCTGCTCGCCGCCCATCACGAACGCCGCGTCCTCACCGCCGTTGCCCACCGCGTCCAGGTCGATCGAGGCGGCGATCTCGTTGACCACGACCAGCCCGTCGAGGGGGGTGAGCTCCTCGATCTCCAGGGCCGAGAGGGTCCCGCCACCGGCGTGCAGCAGCTCCAGGACCGCGTCGCCGATCCCGGTGAGCGGCGAACCGTCGTCCTCGGGATCGGGGACGGCCTCGCGCGCGGCCTCGGCGATGCGCATCAGCGCCGCCTGGCTGGGCACGAGGTAGTCGCGCCGCTGCCGCACCGAGATGATCACCGGCTGCCCGTCGGGTTCGGCGAGGTCGTCGCCGCCCGCCCAGGGGCCCTCGCCGTCACCGCCGGGGAGGGGACGCGGGTCCCACGGGGTCGCCTCGCCGTAGACCTCGTCGATGAGCCGGTCGTAGGCGACGCTGGCCTCGTTCAGGGCGACGTAGGCGGCCCACACCTCGGCGTCACCGCGCGTTTCGGCGGCGATGACGTCGAGGTGCCTGCGGGTCGCCACGATGACCGCCTCCAGTGCGGCGGCCACCTCCGGGACGCGGGAAGCGGTGTCGTGGGGCATGAGCTCGCTCTTTCTTCCGATGCGGTCACGGGTGCTTGCTGCGAGGGGGCTCAGCCGCGGGGTCTTCGGGTCAGCTGCCGGACAGGAACCGGTCCAGCACGCGGACGCCGAACTGGAGGCCGTCGACGGGCACGCGCTCGTCGATGCCGTGGAACAGGGCGGAGAAGTCCAGGTCGGCCGGGAGCTTCAGGGGCGCGAAACCGAAGCAGCGGATGCCGAGCCGGTTGAGGGCCTTGGCGTCGGTGCCGCCCGACAGCATGTACGGGACGGGACGCGCGCCCGGGTCCTCGGCGCGCAGCGCGGCGGCCATCGCGTCCACGAGGGCACCGTCGAAGCTCGTCTCCAGGGCCGGCTGCCGGTGGATGTAGTCGACCTGCACGTCCGGGCCGACAATGGCGCGCAGCTGCCGCTCGAACTCCTCGCTGCGCCCGGGGAGCGTGCGGCAGTCGATGACGGCCTGCGCCTTGCCGGGAATCACGTTGTCCTTGTACCCGGCGTCCAGGCGCGTCGGGTTGGCCGTGTCGCGGATGGTGGCGCCGATGAGGCGGGCGATCGGGCCGAGCTTGGCGATGGTCGCCTCGGGGTTCTCCAGGTCCAGCTCGACGTCCAGGATCGCCGAGACCTCCTCCAGGAACGCCCGCACGGTCGGGGTGATCACGACCGGGAAACGCGTGCGGCCGATGCGCGCGACGGCCTCGGCGAGCTGCGTCACCGCGTTGTCGTCGTGGATCATCGAGCCGTGCCCGGGACGGCCCGAGACGGTCAGCCGCAGCCAGTCCAGGCCCTTCTCGGCGGTCTCGATCAGGTAGAGCCGCAGGTCGTTGTTCACCGAGACGGAGAAACCGCCGACCTCGCCGATCGCCTCGGTGACGCCGTCCAGCAGGTGCGCGTACTCGTCGACGACGAAGTGCGCGCCATAAGCCGAACCGGCCTCCTCGTCGGCGAAGAACACCAGGACCAGGTCGCGCGGCGGGACGCGGCCTTCGCGCTTCCACTGGCGCACGACGGCGAGGGTCATCGCGTCGAAGTCCTTCATGTCCACCGCGCCCCGGCCCCACAGGTAGCCGTCCTTGAGCTCGCCGGAGAAGGGGTGCACCGACCACTCGGAGGCGTCGGCGGGCACCACGTCGAGGTGCCCGTGGATCAGCAGCGCGCCCCGGGACGGGTCGGCGCCCTCGTAGCGGCAGATGACGCTGGCGCGGCCGCGCGCGCTCTCCACGATGACCGGCTCCAAGCCGACCTCGGCGAGCTTCTCCGCGACGTACTCGGCGGCGACCCGCTCACCGGCGCTGGTGTCGTTGTCGCCGGTGTTGGTCGTGTCGATCCGCAGCAGGTCGCGGCAGATCTCGACGACCTCGTCCTCGGCGGACGGGTGAGGGGGGAGGGATGCGGCTGCGCTCATCCCCCCTTCTTACCAGCAACCGATCACGTTGACGGCGACGGCTCGGTCCCGAAGGCCGCCGCGAAGGTGACCTCGGCGATGCGGGCCTGGCCCTCCACATTCGGGTGGAAGAAGTCCCACGCGGAGATGTCGTCGGCGGTGAGCTGGGTGCCGAAGACGGCGTTGCCGTCGTAGGAGCAGTTCGGGCCGTAGGCGGCGCACAGCTCCGAGGCCGCGGTGTTGTAGTCGACCACCCGCTGGCGCACGTTCGCGCGGCGCTGCTCGGCGGCGGCGTCGGTGGACAGCGGGTCGGCCAGCAGCGACTGGCAGATCCCGGCCAGCTCCCACGTGTTGCGGGCGTCGGGATTGTCCTTCCCGGCCTCCCAGACCCGGTAGACGTCGGGGATGGAGGCGATGAACACGCGCGCGTCGGGCAGGCCCTCCTTGATCGCGTCGAGGGCGGCGGAGACGTTGGTGCGGTACTGGATGGCGCTGGTCATGCCCGCCTCGGTGTCGGCGCAGGCGTCGTTGGCTCCGATGAGGACGGTCACGTAGTCGACGCGCTGTTCGACGGCGTCGAAGGCCTGCGCGACGAGGTCGGCGGAGTTCGCGCCCGTCTCGGCGTTGTTGTGGCGGTTGCCCTCCAGCCCGGGATTGAGGGTGGTCAGGCGGTGGTAGTGCCCGTTGACCCGGTCGCTGTCGCCGGTGCTCCAGGAGCGGGCGGTGCAGTCGAAGAACCAGCCGCACGCGTTGAAGCCGCGCGTGATGGAGTCGCCGAGGGCGGCCATCGAGGACGGGTAGGCGGGCGCGGGGTCCTCGGCCCGCGCGGGTGCGGCCGCGCCGACCGCGAGGACGGCGGCGAGCGCGGCGGCGGGAGCGATGCGTCCGAGCATGTCGACCTCCTGAAACAGCCTCGTGTGAACCCGGCTGCCAAGGAGGTTAACGACATTCCGGTCATATCGTGCCGGTTTCGGCCGCTCATCCTCCGATCAGGCCGGGCACCGGCGGTGGAAGGGCGCAGCCGCCGGCCACGGGCAGTGTCCGTCCGGCCGCGGCGGCCTCGTCGGCGGTGAGCATGACGTCCAGGACGTGCGCGCCCAGTTCCAGGGAGGCGATGTGCGGGCGTCCCTGGGCCAGTGCCGTCGCCAGGTCGTGGACGCCGATGCCGCGCCGGGATCCCAGGTAGCCGCCGGTGTGCGGCAGTTCGGTCCACTCGCGTTCGCCCCGGCGGCGCAGCGAGGGGTGCCCGTCGTGCCGGTTGGGGTCGGGGGCGGTGAGGGAGCCGTCGGTGCCGTGGACCTCCAGGTGCGGCAGGTGGTGCCCGGGCACGTCGAAGGAGGTGACGATGGTGGCGACGGCGCCGGAGGCCATGCCGAGGGTGAGGCTGTAGTGGGTGGCGACTTCGACGGGGACGGTCCGCCCGGCCTTGGGCCCGGACTCGATGACGCGCTGGTCGCGGCCCCTGGCGGTGACGGCGGTGACGGTGGCGACCGGGCCGAGGATGGCGACCAGGGCGGTCAGGGAGTAGACGCCGATGTCGTGCAGGGGCCCGGCGCCCTTGGCGTAGAAGAACTCCGGGTCGGGGTGCCACAGTTCGGGACCGGCGGTGGCGAAGAACGCGGTGGCCGCGACGGGACGCCCGATCAGCCCGTCGGCGACGGCCCGGGCGGTGGTCTGGAGCCCGGCGCCCAGGATCGTGTCGGGCGCGCAGCCCACCCGCACCCCGGCGGCCGCGGCCTCGGCGGTGATGGCGGCGGCGTCCTCGCGGGTCAGGGAGAGGGGCTTCTCGCTCCACACGTGCTTCCCGGCGGCGATGGCCTCGCGCGTGACGTCGGCGTGGGCGCTCGGGACGGTCAGGTTGACCACGGCGTCCACGTCCGGGTCGGCGAGGAGGGCGTCGGCGCCGAGGGCGCGCAGGCCGTGCCCGGCGGCGGTGGCGGCGGCGCGCGCGGGGTCGAGGTCGGCGCAGGCGACGGGGGTGACGCCGGGGAGGCCGGTGAGGGTGGCGAGGTACTGGCCGGAGATGTTCCCGCAGCCGATGATGCCGAGGCGGAGATCGGTCATGTGGGCACATGGTGGCCGAAGGCGGCGCCGGAATCAATCCCTCCGGGAATCGGTGCCCCTGAATGGTTACCGCTCCCTTACCGCCGCCCGGCGGGGCGGGCCGCGCGGCCCCGGGCGCACAAGAATGGGGGCATGGCAGTCGAACGGTGGGCCGCGGCCCTCTCCGGTGTCGTCGCCGCCTGCGCCGGGCTCGGCGCGGGCGAGCTGACGGCGGCGCTCACGGGTCCCTCGGGCGCGCCGCTGGTCGCGGTGGGCGACCACGTCGTGCGCGCCACTCCCGAGCCGGTGAAGGAGTGGGCGATCGGGGTCTTCGGGACCTACGACAAGCTCGCCCTCCAGGTCGGCACGGCGGTGCTCCTCGCGGTGATCGCGGCCGCGGTGGGCGTGGTGGGCTCGCGCAGGCTCCGCTACGCCGGTGTGGCCGTGGCGTTGTTCACCGCCGTCGGCGTCGTCGCGGCGGTGACGCGCGAGGGTTCGGGCGCGGTGGACGCGATCCCCTCGATCGTGGCGGGCCTGGTCGCGCTCGCCGTCGGTTACGGCCTGCTGCGGCGGGCGCCGGTGGCGGGTGAGAAGCCGCCGTGGGATCCGCGCGCCTGGGACCGCCGCCGCTTCATCACCGTCTCCGGGCTCGCGCTGGCCGGGGCGGGTGCCGGGGTGGCGATCGGCCGCAACTTCGGGCAGGGCACCGCGGTGGAGGAGGCGCGGAACAAGGTCGCGCTGCCGGCCCCGGCGTCCCCCGCTCCCCCGCGCCCGGCGGGCGCCGAGCTCGGTGTGGACGGCCTGACGCCCTTCCAGACCTCCGCGCGCGACTTCTACCGCATCGACACCGCCCTCGTGCCCCCGAACCTCCTCCCGGCCGACTACCGGCTGCGGATCCACGGCAGGTGCGCCAACCCGATCGAGCTGAGCTACGACGACCTCCTCAAGCGCCCCATGATCGAGCGCGACATCACCCTCACGTGCGTGTCCAATGAGGTCGGCGGGGAGCTCGTGGGCAACGCGCGGTGGCTGGGCGTCCCGCTCGCCGACCTGCTGGCCGAGGTACGTCCCGACGCCGGTGCCGACCAGCTCGTCGGCCGCTCCGCCGACGGGTGGACCGCCGGGTCCCCCACGGCCCTGTGCGTGGACGGCCGGGACGCGATGCTGGCGGTGGGCATGAACGGCGAGCCGCTGCCGGTGCGGCACGGCTTCCCGGTGCGGATGGTCGTCCCGGGCCTCTACGGGTACGTCTCGGCCACCAAGTGGCTGACCGAGCTGGAGCTGACCTCCTTCGCCGACTTCGACGCCTACTGGATCCCGCGCGGCTGGTCCACGCCCGCGCCGATCAAGACCGAGTCGCGCATCGACACCCCGCGACGCAAGGCGACGGCGGGGAAGGTCGCGGTGGCCGGGGTGGCCTGGGCGCAGCATCGCGGGATCCAGGCCGTGGAGCTGCGCGTGGACGACGGGCCGTGGCTGCCCGCGCGGCTGTCGGAGGTCACCTCCTCCGACACCTGGCGGCAGTGGGTCTGTGAATGGGACGCCACGCCGGGCGAGCATCGCCTGACCGTGCGGGCCACCGACGGCGGCGGAGTCGTGCAGACTGAGCAGCGGGCACCGGTCGCCCCCGACGGCGCGACCGGGCTGCACAGTGTGACCGTGGACGTCAGCTAGGAGCCGCCGTGTCCGTGCCCTTCGCCTCCTCGGCCGACCTGGCCGAGAAGACCGAGACCTTCGCCGAGCTCGCCGAGGGCGTGTACGCGCTGACCGCCGAGGGCGACCCGAACGTGGGCGCGATCGAGGGCGAGGACTTCCTGGTGTGCTTCGAGGCGCGCGCCACGCCGGTGATGGCGGGGCGGTGGCTGGAGCGGCTGCGGGAGCGCACGGGCAAGCCGGTGCGGTACCTCGTCCTGTCGCACTACCACGCGGTCCGGACGCTGGGCGCGGCCGCGTTCGGCGCGCAGGAGATCGTGGCGCACGAGCGGACGCGTTTCCTGATCGGCGAGCGCGGCGCCGAGGACTGGGCCTCGGAGGCGGGGCGGATGCCGCGGCTGTTCACCGGCGCCGAGTCGATCCCGGGCCTGACGCGGCCGACGGTGACGTTCACCGGCGAGCTGACCATCGATCTGGGCGGCGGGCGCGGCGACCTGGTGCTGCGGCATCTCGGGCGCGGGCACACCGCCGGGGACATCGTGGCGTGGCTGCCCGGCCGGGGCGTCCTGTTCGCCGGTGACCTGGTGGAGGCGCGGGCCGCGCTGTACACCGGGGACG
Organism: Actinorhabdospora filicis; assembly: GCF_030269765.1. Taxonomy (GTDB): domain Bacteria; phylum Actinomycetota; class Actinomycetes; order Mycobacteriales; family Micromonosporaceae; genus Actinorhabdospora; species Actinorhabdospora filicis. The sequence goes on from NZ_BSTX01000002.1 coordinate 1,404,301, forward strand.
CCTTCCACCGCGACTGGGCGGGCGCGACGCTGGACGCGGTGGCCGCCCTGGGCGCCACGACGCTGATCGGCGGGCGCGGGGACGTCGTGGAGGGCCGTGACGAGGTCGCGGCGGCGGTGGCACAGACCCGGGGTTTCCTGACCGTCATGTGCCGGGAGGTGGACGCGGCGGCCGAGCGCGGTGGCGGGCTGCGGGACGCCTTCGAGGCCGCGCACGCGGCCCTGGCGCCCCGGTACGGGTCGTGGCCGATCTTCGAGCACTGCCTCCCGTTCAACGTGTCCCGCTACTGGGACGAGCGCGCGGGTGTGGACTGGCCTCGCGTGTGGACCGCCGAGCGCGACCGCGAGGTGTGGGCGGAGCTGAAGGGCTGAGCGTGGAGCCCGTGGCGATCGCGGGCGGCGGGCCGGTGGGCCTGGCCGCCGCGCTGTTCCTGGCCCGGCGGGGCGTCCCTGCGGTGGTGCTGGAGACGGCGGAGCGGCGGGAGGCGGCCGGTTCGCGCTCGATCTGCGTGCAGCGCGAGGTCCTGGACGCCCTGCACCGGGCCGGCTGCGGTGAGGTCCTGGCCCGCGAGGGCGTGACGTGGACGCACGGCCGCACCTACCACCGGCACCGGGAGCTCTTCCGGATCACGTTCCCGGAGACGGTCACGGGCTTCCCGCCGTTCGTGAACATCCCGCAGTGGCGCGTCGAGGAGGTCCTGGAAGCCGCGGTCCGGAGCGCGGGCGTCGAGATCCGCTACGGCACGCCCGTCACCGGCCTGGCGCAGGACGGCGGCGTCACCGTCCGCACCGGGCGCGGCACGCTGCGGGCCAGCCACCTCATCGGCGCCGACGGTGGCCACAGCGCCGTCCGCGACGCCCTCGGGCTGGACTTCCCCGGCGAGTCCTTCGGCGACCGCTTCCTGATCGCCGACATCCGCGCCGAGCTGCCCTTCGGGCCGCAGCGGCGCTTCCACTTCGACCCCGAGTGGAATCCCGGCCGCCAGGTGCTGCTGCACCCGCAGCCGGACTCGGTGTGGCGGATCGACTGGCAGGTGCCGGGCGATTTCGACCTCGCCGGTGCGCGCGCGAGCGGTGAGGTGGACCGCCGGATCCGCCTCATCACCGGCGGCCTGCCCTACGAGATCGTGTGGCTGTCGTCGTACCGCTTCGCGCAGCGGGCCGCGCCGTCCTTCGCCGAGGGGCGCGTCCTGCTCGCCGGGGACGCCGCGCACGTGATGAGCCCGTTCGGGGCGCGCGGCCTGAACTCGGGCATCGCCGACGCCGAGAACGCCGCGTGGAAGATCGCCCTCGACCGCGCCGGGCTGGCCGGACCGGCGCTGCTGCCGTCCTACCACCACGAGCGGCGCGCGGCGGCGCTGGAGAACCTGCGCGTCACCGGCGCGACCATGCGCTTCCTCGTCCCGCGCACCCCCGAGGAGGCCGCCCACCGCGAGGACGTCCTCACCCGCGCCGCGAGCGGCGACGCCGGGGCCCTCGCCCAGGTGGACAGCGGGCGGCTGTACGCGCCTCACTCCTACGCGCGCTCGCCGCTGACCACCCCGCGCGACGGCCTCGCGGTCGCCCCCGGCGACGTGTGCCCCGACGAGCCGCACGGCTCCGGGCGCCTGCGCGAGCACCTCGGGGACTTCGCGCTCCTGCACACCGGCGACGCGCCCGCGGCACCGGTCCCGGCGCTGCGGGTGAGCGGCGAGGCCCTGGACGCCCGGCCCGGACGCGTGTGGCTGGCGCGTCCCGACGGGCACCTCGCGGCCGTCCTGGACGACCCGGCGCCGGGCGAGATCGCGGCGGCCCTGCGGCGGGCACGAGGCTTCCGGTAGGCCGCTAAAGCGTGATTCGTCCACAGGGGGCAACGTGATCCCGGTCGCATCACTAGCGTCTGCCCCACACGGCGGCCAAGGTTCCGCCGCGTCACCTCGAAGGAGCATCATGACCGCGCTTCGCGCCATCTCCGACCGGTTACTGGACTCTTTGGTCCCGCGCACCGGCGCCCGCGCCTACCGCTGCATCCCCCTCGACCAGGGCACTTGTGGCGCGTGCGCCTACGGCCACGAGAAGTACTGCTGCATCCACTACGACAACTGCCCGAACTACTGCTGGTGGAAGCAGTACCCGAACGGCTGCTGATCGACTCGCCCCGGGCCGGGAGGTTCCGGGGCGACCCGCGGGTAGGCTGCCCGGGCATGAGCCAGCTCGCCTACTGGGACGGCCCCGGCGCCGCCAAGACCTTCACCCACCCGCTGCGGCCCGAGCGCCTCGCCGACATCCCGCGCGACGCGCGCGTCCTCGACTACGGCTGCGGTTACGGCCGCCTCATGGGCGAGCTCGGCCAGCTCGGGTTCACCGACGTGTCGGGTGTCGACCTCTCCCCCGCGCTCATCGACCGCGGCCGGAGCGAGCACCCGGGTCTGCGCTTCGGCGTCATCACCGATCCGCCCGCCGTGGCCGCGCCCGGCGGGTCCTTCGACGTCGTCCTGCTCTTCGCGGTGCTCACCTGCGTCCCCGCCGACGCCGACCAGCGCGCGCTGATCGCCGAGATCGCCCGGCTGCTGGCGCCCGGCGGGCTGCTGTACGTCAGCGACCTGCTGCTCCAGGACGACGAGCGCAACCTCGCTCGCTACGCCGCCGACCAGGACGGCCCGTACGGCGTGTTCACCACCGACGACGGCGCCCGCTGCCGCCATCACTCGATCGAGCACCTGCGCGGGCTCCTCGGCGGCTTCGAGATCCTCGCCGAGGAGGGCGTCGAGGTCGCCACGATGAACGGCCACCGCTCGCGCGGCGCGCAGCTCCTGGCGCGCAAGGCCTAGAGCGGCAGGACGCTCGTCACCGCCGGGAACTCCAGGCGCTCGCCCGTGACGGCCGGGACGCCGTCCTCCAGCGCGAGGACGTCCACCGTCCCGCTGAACTGGTTGGCCACGTACATCAGGTCGCCCGACAGCACGGCGTCGCGGGGCCACTCGCCGCCGCACGGGACGGTGGTGCGCAGGCGGAACGGCCCGGCGTCGACCACGGCGATGGAGTCGTGGCCGCGGTTGGTGACGTAGACGAGCGAGCCGTCGGCCGAGACGCGCACCGCGCCGGGGTAGTTGGTGAGCGCGACGTTCTCCGGGAGCGTGCGCAGGCGCGCCACGGTGCTCAGCTCGCCGCGCGCCTCGTGCCAGGCGAGCTTGGTGAGCGAGTCGTCCAGCTCGCCCACGAGGTAGGCGTACGCGCCGTCCGGGGAGAAGGCCAGGTGCCGGGGGCCGCTGCCCGGGGTGGCGGCGTAGGCGCCGTGCCGGGTCAGCTCGCCGTCGGCGAAGGCGTAGACGACGACCTCGTCGGTGCCCAGATCCACCGCCAGGACCCAGCCGCCGCCGGGTGAGACCACCACCTGGTGGACGTGCGGTCCCTCCTGCCGTTCGGCGTTGGGACCCGAGCCGACGTGCGCGACGGCCTCGTGCAGCGCGCCGAGCCCGCCGTCCTCGTACAGCGGCAGGACGCCGACGGTGCCCCCGTAGTTGGCCACCAGCAGCCAGTGCCCGTGGAAGGCGAGGTGGCAGGGCGAGTCGCCGCCGGAGGACTCCACGGCCAGCACCGTGCCGTCCTCGCGCACGGCGAGGACGCCGCCGGGCGCGCCGTCGCGTTCGAGCGCGGCGTAGATCACGCCGTCGCGCGCCACGGCGTAGGAGGGCCGGTCGGCGGGGATGACGCGGATTCCCTTGTCGGCCAGGCCGAGGCCCTCGCCGTAACCTCCGAGTACGAGCATGGGCAAGATCGTACTGGAGATCCTTTGCTCCTATGTGCTCGGTGAAGCGCGATCCCGCGCGGCGGCGCGCACGGTGAGCCAGTCCAGATCCGCGGGAGTGAGCACGCGCGTGGCCAACAGCCACTCGCAGAGGGTGCGGCGGGCGTCCAGTTCCTTCTCCAGCCCGAGGACACCGGCGTTGACCAGGTCGAGGCGGACCTGCTCGATGCGTTTGACCACGGTGGACTTGGGCAGGCCGAGCATGTCGGCGATCTCCTGGTACGTGCGCGGCCGCGGGTCGTAGTAGGGGTAGGGGCGCAGGTATCCCGAGGTCATGGCGACCAGGACCTCGCGGCGGCGGTCGGTGAGCGCGGGCAGCTGCGTGCGGGTCCGGTTCTCGTCGAGGGGGTCCTCGATGCTCCCGGTGGGGTCGTCGGAGTCCAGGCGCAGGATGAGCGCGTAGGTCCAGGCCTCGCCGACGACGAGGACGGTGAGCGGAGAACCGTCGACCGAGCGGCGGCTGGGGACGCCACCGGCGGAGACCACCGGCAGCGGGACGCCGAACCCGGCCGCGTCGACGATGTGCAGGGGCCGCTTGCGGCTGAGGTTGGTCACCGCCCAGCCGCTCCCGGTGGCCGAGAGGCGCCCGGCGATGCGGCTGACGCCGAGGTCGGCGCTGTCCAGGCACAGGCCGCAGGAGGCGTCCCGGCCGAAGGTGAGGGTGTCGGTGGCCGTCAGGACCGTGGTGTTTCCCTCGTATTCGACGATGAGGTCGGGCAGCGCCTTCACGAGACGCTTCCGGAGAGCACCGCGCACGTACCGGGGGCGGTGGACTCCACCGTCACGCGCATGACCTTGGCGTCGCGCAACCGGACGCTGAGGCTGCCCCAGTCGCCCTGGCCGACGGTGGTGCTGGCCGCCTCCTTGCCGTCGAGTTCGACGGTGAACAGCGCGCCGGTGCCCTTCGGGTTGTCATCGGCGAGGACGAGCTGGAGGTCGACGCTGTTGTAGCCGCCCGGCAGCGCGTAGTCCTGCGCGGTGAACTTCGCGCAGGGCGCGGCCTGGATGGCCTCGTAGCCCTGCCCGTTGATCGTGATCGGCACCCGGGTCGCCCCCGGCGGAGGCTGGAGGATGAACGGAGAGTAGTTGCTGTTGGCGTTCATCGGGCCGGAGTCGTCGCCGTGGGAGTTGGCCCACAGGGCGGCGCCCATCAGGCCGCAGAAGGCCACGACGAGGACGACGGCGAGCACGGCCACCAGCCACTGCCAGGTGTCGAAGCGGCGCTTGGGGGGAGGCGCGGCGATGGGACGCGCGCGCGGCAGCGACCGCGGTGGCGGTGGCACGGTGAGCACCGGCCCGGTGGTGACCGGCTCGCGCCACACGGTGGGGCGGCGGGCGGCCAGGACGCGCGGCGGGCGCGGCGGCGGCAGCGAGCTGCGCGGCGCCGGGGCGGGCAGCGAGGCCCCGCGCGGGATCATCGTCGAGGAGTGCTGCCGCAGCAGGCGGATCCAGTCGCCGACGGCCGGGCGCTCGGCCGGCTCGGGGTCGAAGATCCGGCCGAGGAGGTCGGCGTCGGCGACGCCGCCGGGGTCGACGGCGTCGGCGATCTCCAGGCGCAGCAGCTCGGGATCGGCCGGGGGCGCGCTGCCGGTGAGGACGAAGTAGGCGAGCGCGCCGAAGGCGTAACGGTCGGAGGCCGGGCTGTACTCGCCGCCGAGGACGACCTCGGGCGCGAGGTAGCCCTGGGTTCCGGCGGAGGGCAGCGCGATGGCGGTGGCCATGCGGAAGAGCCCGAAGTCGACCAGGACGGCCTGCCCGTCGGCGTTGATGACGACGTTGCCGGGGCTGACGTCGCCGTGGACGACGGGGCGCCCGGAGGGGGTGGCGCGTCCTTCGTGGAGCCAGTCGAGGACGTCGGCGATCTGCATGAGGTGGCGCAGGGCGGCGCCGCGGTCGTGGCCCTCGGTGACCCACTGGCGCAGGTCCTGGCCGTCGACCCAGTTCATGACCAGGTAGTGGGTGCGGCCCTCGGCGGGGTCGGGGGTCTCGCCCGCCAGGTGCATGCGGGCGCCCTCGAAGTAGGCGTGGACGCCGACGACGCCGGGGTGGCGCATGAGGCGCAGCAGCTCGGCCTGCTCCGACCAGCGGTCGCGCCAGGCTCCGGCGTCCACGGCGTGGCGGTCGCGCAGGACCTTCACCGCGACGCGCTCGGCGGCGCCGTCCACGGTGAGCTCGGCCTCCCACAGCTCGGCCTCGCCGCCTCCGCCGACCTGGCGGCGCAGGCGGTACTTGTCGGGGGCGTCGTCGGGTCCGACGACGTAGGGGCGGGGCTCGGGTGCGGCGCTCATGTCGCGGGCTCCTGGGACGTGTGGCTGCTCGTTCGTCTCCAGCATGCGGTGACGCCGCGTGAGGTGTCCATGGGGAGGGCTCCCCGGGGGGAGCCCTCACATCTAGGCTCCGGCGCGGTCGGCGTTGGCGGTGATCGCGGCGGAGATGTAGGCCGCCAGGCCCGGCGCGACGACGTCGTAGGTCGCGGTGAAACGCGGGTCCCGCACGTACATGGCCGCCAGGCCGCGGTGGACGTCGTACCCGCAGTCGTAGTACCGGCGGGTGATGTGCGCGCGGTGCTCCTCGGCGAGGTCCATCGCGGCCGCGCCGGTGGCGGGCTCGCCGCGCGCCATGGCGTCCTTGAAGGCCAGGGTGATGGCCTCGGCCTCGGCCTTGATCGCCGCCCACTGCGCCTTGTCGTAGGACGCGGTGCGGCGGCGGCTCTCGCTGTAGGCGGGGCTCGCGCCCCACTTGCGCTGGACCTCGTCCTCGTACTTCGCGGGGTCGTGCTCGCCGAAGACCTCGAATCGCTCCTCGGGGGTCAGGGACAGTCCCATCTCGGTCGCCTCCATCATGTGCTCGATCGCCCGCGCCATGGCCGTCAGCCGCGCGATCCGCTCCTCCAGCAGCGACCGCTGGCGCCGCAGGTGGTCGAGCGGGCGCGCGTCCGGGTCGTCCAGGAGGCGGGCGATGTCGTCGAGCCCGAAGCCCAGTTCGCGGTAGGACAGGACCTGGTGCAGCCGCTCCAGGTCGCCGTCGGTGTACCGGCGGTACCCGGAGCGGTCGCGGCCGCGTGGCCGGACCAGTCCGAGGCGGTCGTAATGGTGCAGCGTGCGGACCGTGACACCGGCCAGCGCGGCGGCCCGTCCCACCGTGTAGGGCATGCGTGCTCACCTCCGCGGCCGACGCTATGACCTGACGTTACGTCAGGGTCAAGGCGGTGTGATCCGGCTCGCACGGATTTCACAAATCGCCCCTTTCGATCACATCGGATGGATGTACGTTGACCAGCGACGGCCATGGGAGCGGGGGGTTCGATGGGCTGGCTGAAGAACGTGCTGGTGGAACACGCGGAACTGGCGATCTTCCTCGCGCTGGCCATCGGGTTCTTCGTCGGCAAGCTCAAGTACAAGAGCCTCACGCTGGGCGCGGTCACCGGCAGCCTCCTCGCGGGCGTGCTGATCGGCGCCCTGACCCACACCCAGGTCCCGGACCTGGTGAAGACGGTCGCCTTCATCGGCTTCCTGTTCGCCCTGGGCTACAACGTGGGACCGCAGTTCTTCGCCGGGCTCAGAGGCGACGGGATCAAGCAGGTCATCCTGGCCGTCATCTCCTGCGTCATCGGCCTGATCGTGTCCTATGTGATGGCCAAGCTGCTCCACTACGGACCCGGCTGGGGCTCGGGCCTGCTCGCCGGCGGATTGACGCAATCGGCCGTCATCGGCGTCGCCGATCAGGCGATAGCCCAGTTGCCGGGCATCACCCAGGAGCAGATCACCACCTATCAGAGCCAGATCGCCGTCGGCTACTCCGTCTGCTACCTGTTCGGCACGGCCGCCGCCGCGTACTTCCTGTCCACCGTGGCGCCGCGCATGATGGGCACCAAGGACCTGGCCGCCGCCTCCCACGAGATGGAGAAGCAGCTCGGCACCGCCACCGAGAAGGACGCCGGTCCCGCCTACTACTCCGTCGTCCGCCGCGCCTACAAGCTCACCCGGCCCGAGCTGATCGGGCGCACCATCGGCGACATCGAACGCGAGGCCCTCCAGCAGGGGCACCGGGTCATCCTGCACAAGCTCCGCCGCGACGGCGGCATCCAGCAGCTCGACTCCGGCACCGTCCTGCGCGAGGGCGACATCGTCACCGTCACCACCCGCCGCCCCGACCTGGTCGCCCTCGACATCGACGACACCTGGGGCGAGGAGGTCGACGACCAGGAGCTCCTCGACTACCAGATCGAGCAGCTGCCGCTGGTCATCACCAACAAGAAGCTCGTCGGCGCCACCGTCGGCGACGCCTTCGCCGAGCACGCCCCGCGCGTGTTCGTCAACAAGCTCGTGCGCGGCGGCATCCAGATCCCGTGGAGCGACTCCACCGTCATGCACCGCGGCGACGAGATCACCATCCAGGGCGGCAAGGAGTTCGTCGAGGCCGCGACCAAGGTCATCGGCTACCCCAACCGCAGCAGCGACGAGACCGACTTCTCCTACATCGGGCTCGGCATCGTCGTCGGCGGCCTCATCGGCATCCCCACCCTCGCCATCGCCGGCGCCAGCATCGGCCTCACCACCTCCGGCGGCGCGCTCATCATGGGCCTCGTCTTCGGCTGGCTGCGCGCCAAGTCCCCCACCTTCGGGCGGTTCCCACCGGCGGCGAACTGGCTGATGAGCCAGGGCGGGCTGTGCATGTTCGTGGCCATCGTCGGCATCACCTCCGGACCGCAGTTCATCTCCGGCGTCAAGTCGGAGGGCCTCGGCCTGGTCGGCGCCGGGCTCATCGTCACGCTCACGCCGATGGTGATCTGCCTGTACCTCGGCAAGTACGTCTTCAAGTTCAAGACGCCGATCCTGCTCGGCGTGGTCGCGGGGGCCAACACCACGACGGCGTCCATCGGCGCCATCACCGACCAGGCCAAGAGCCAGGTCCCGGTCCTCGGCTACACCGTGCCGTACGCCATCGGCAACACCCTGCTCACGATCTGGGGAACCATCATCGTCGCGCTGCTGGCGTGACGACTAACGGGGGGACGACCGCACCATGACGACGATCGATCCGGCCGGCACGAAGACCAGCCGCGACGAGGAGCATCAGCTCCTCCAGCTCAGCCCGTTCGAGATCAAGAACCGGCTGATCGAACTGGCCGACGAGAACGCGCAGGCCGGGGCCGGGCAGATGCTCAACGCCGGGCGCGGCAACCCCAACTGGGTCGCCACCGTCCCGCGCGCGGCCTTCGGCCTCCTCCTGCGCTTCGCGCTGGAGGAGTCGAACCGCGCCTGGAGCGAGTGGTCGGTCCTGGGCGGCATGCCCGCCAAGGGCGGCATCGCCGAGCGCTTCACCGCGTTCCTGACCACCAACCGCCACGAGACCGGCGCCGACCTGCTCACCGGGTCCGTCGCCTACGGCGTCGACCGCCTCGGCTTCGACCCCGACACGTGGGTCCACGAGCTCACCGACGCCGTCATCGGCGACAACTACCCCGTCCCCGACCGGATGCTCACCTGCATCGAGCAGGTCGTCCACGAGTACATCGTCAAGGAGATGTGCGCCGGGACGACGCCCGCCGAAGGCCGCTTCGACCTGTTCGCCACCGAGGGCGGCACCGCCGCCATGTGCTACATCTTCGACACCGCGATCATCAACCGCCTGCTCAAGCCCGGCGACACCATCGCGATCATGACGCCCATCTTCACCCCGTACCTGGAGATCCCGCACCTGGAGCGCTACCAGTTCAACGTGCTGGAACTCCAGGCCGACAAGGTCGACCAGGACGGCTTCCACACCTGGCAGTACCCGGACGCCGAGATCGACAAGCTCGCCGACCCCAGCGTCAAGGCGCTCTTCTGCGTCAACCCCAGCAACCCGCCCTCGGTGATGCTCGCGCCGGAGACCCTCAACCGGATCGCCACCATCGTCAAGGAGAAGAACAAGAACCTCACCGTCATCACCGACGACGTGTACGGGACCTTCGTCAACGGGTTCCAGTCGCTCATGGCGGCCGTCCCCCGCAACACCATCGGGGTCTACTCCTTCTCCAAGTACTTCGGCTGCACCGGCTGGCGCCTCGGCGTCATCGCCGTCAACCAGGACAACGTCTTCGACGAGATGCTCGCCGCGCACGACCAGTCCACGAAGGACCTGCTGAACAAGCGCTACTCCACCATCACCCTGGAACCGGAGAAGCTCAGGTTCATCGACCGCCTCGTCGCCGACTCCCGGCAGGTCGCCCTCAACCACACCGCCGGGCTGTCCACACCGCAGCAGACGCAGATGGCGCTCTTCTCGCTCCAGGCCCTGCTCGACGAGGGCGACGAGTACAAGCACATCTGCCAGTCGATCATCGCCCGCCGCATGAACGCCCTCACCAAGGGCATGGGCGTGAACCTCCCCCACGACCCGCACTCGGCGCACTACTACACCGAGCTGGACCTGCTGTCCTGGGCCGAACGCAACTGGGGCGCGGAGTTCGCCGCGTGGATGCAGGAGACCTACGAACCGGTCGACCCGATCTTCCGGCTCGCCGAGAAGGGCTCCATCGTCCTGCTGAACGGCGGCGGCTTCGACGGCCCCGACTGGTCGGTCCGCGTCTCGATGGCGAACCTGCCGATGGACGCCTACGAGAAGATCGGCTCCTGGCTCTGGGAGATCGGGCAGGAGTACAAGGCCGAGTTCGACAAGCGGAACGGCGGCTGACCGACATGGACTGGGCGAAGAACATCATCCAGAGCACGCCCGAGATCGCGCTCTTCATCTGCCTCGCGCTCGGCTTCGCCATCGGCGCGGTGCGGATCTGGAAGATCTCCCTGGGCGGCGTGGCCGGGACCCTGATCGTGGCCATCGTCGTCGGCATGTTCGCCGACGTGAAGCTGAACGACGAGGTGAAGAACATCGCCTTCGCGATGTTCATCTTCACCCTCGGCTACCTGTCGGGCCCCTCGTTCTTCGCCAGTCTCAACCGCAAGAGCCTGCGCTACGGCGTGTTCACGGTGATCGAGGTGGTGATGGTCCTGACCATCACCGCCGCCGCGATCAAGATCATGGGACTCGACATCGGCACCGCCGCCGGTCTCATGGCCGGCGGCGCCACCGAGTCCGCCGTGGTCGGCACCGCCACCGACGCCATCGCCAAACTCAACCTGCCCGCGGCCGAGATCAGCACCCTCCAGGCCAACGTCGGCACGGCCTACTCGATCTCCTACATCTGCGGCCTCATCACCATCGTGCTCATGGCCAGCCAGTTCTTCCCGCTGATCATGCGCGTCGACCTGCGCGCCGAGGCCGAGAAGCTGTGGCGCAAGCTCGGCGGCGGCTCCACCGACGAGGCCGCCTCCCCCGCCCTGCCCGGCCTCGTCGGCCGCGCGCACCAGATCGTCGCCGGTGACGGCCTCACCGTCGCCGACGTGGAGAAGCGCTTCGGCAAGGGCGTCACCGTCGAGCGGATCCGCCGCGGCGGCGACAACATCGCCGCCGAACCCGCCGCCCGCCTCGTCCTGGGCGACATCGTCCTCCTCGTCGGACCCCGCGACGCGCTCCTGTCGGGCGACAAGGTCCTCGGCCCCGAGGTCGCCCCCACGTCCGGCATGACCGACCTCGAACTCGACGCCGCCGACGTGGTCGTCACCGCCAAGGGCTTCTCCCACGCCACCCTCGGCGAGCTCCGCGAGCAGATCCCGCCGCAGCAGCGCCACGGCGTCTTCCTGTCCGGCATCAACCGCATGGACCACGACCTGCCCGTCCAGCCCGGCACCGACATCCACCGCGGCGACACCCTCAAGTTCACCGGCACCAAGGCCGACCTCGCCGCCTTCGTGCCCAAGGTCGGCTTCCGCATCGACCCCGGCGTCAAGTTCGACTTCGTCTTCATCTCCATCGGCGTCGTCCTCGGCTTCATGATCGGCAAGATCGTCGTCCCCCTCGGCGACATCCCCCTCGGCCTCGGCACCGGCGGCGGCTGCCTCCTCTCCGGCCTCGCCTTCGGCTGGTTCCGCGCCCGCGACCCCAAAGTCGGCCAGTACCACCCCGCCGCCGCCGAGGTCATCAAAACCCTCGGCCTGGCCACCTTCATCTGCGCCGTCGGCCTCTCCTCCGGCCCCGAAGCCGTCCGCCTCGTCAAGCAGTTCGGCATCGGCCTCCCCATCGCCGGCGTCCTCATGACCCTCATCCCCGCCACGATCTCCCTGATCGTCGGCTGGAAGATCATGAAACTGCCCTCCCCCCTCGTCCTCGGCTCCATCTGCGGCCAGCAGTGCTCCACCCCCGGCATCACCGCCGTCCAGCAGCAGGCCGGCAACACCACCCCCCTCATGGCGTACACGATCGTCTACGCCCTCTCCAACGTCGCGCTCCCGCTACTCGGCCCGGTCGTGGTCGCCATGGCCAACGCACTGACATAGCCGGACGGCCTTAACCCACCGTCCCCACGAAACACCCCTCCCCACAACCCGCCCGACCACGATCGTGTACTGTTCCCACTCGTGCGAGTCACCCGGAACAACCGGGGCCGACAACCGGAATACCGGTTGGAGAGGCCCGGGAGACGCAGGGTAGAGTGAGCGCAGAGCAAGTCGAAGTGGCGGAATGGCAGACGCGCTAGCTTGAGGTGCTAGTGCCCTTTATCGGGCGTGGGGGTTCAAGTCCCCCCTTCGACACCAATACGAAAAGCCCCGGGCCGAATGGCCCGGGGTTTTTCATTGCCCGCACGAGAAGCCTCGCCGGACCCATTCGCGTCTCCCGCGTTCCCGCCCGGCAGCCCGTGCCACGGCGAAGGTGAGCTCCCGCGAAAGGAGCCCCCCCCATCAACGAAGCCCGTCGCGGGCGGGTCATGCTCATCCTCGTCTGCCCGGCCGCGCGCGTTGCCTCGAACGCGGGCGGCTCGTCGGGTGGTGACGTCAGGGCGCGCGGTGGGCGGCCCACATGTCGGCGACGCGGTCGTTCTGGCCGGGTTCCTTAGAGCGCGAACACCCCCCGCAGCGTGTGCCCCCGGGTCCCGCCCAGGGCGACCGTCACACGGCCGGGCGCGTCGACGGTGAAGCCCGTGCCGTCCAGCTGGCGGGTGACCGCGAGGGGGAGGTCGAGGGTCACCGACGCGGCCGTGCGGCTCGGGTCGGACACGGCCAGTTCCAGGCGGTCGCGGCAGGTGCGGGCGACCACGGCGCAGGGGCCGGACGCGGTGAGGCCCGGCACGGACGACGCGCGCCAGAACGCCGCCATGAGCAGGCCGTCGGCGGCGACGGCCTGGGCGTCGGCGGTGTTGGCGAGGACGGTGACCGGCGGGCGGCGGGCCCAGTGGCGGGTCTGGCCGAGGGAGGCCCCGGGGAGCAGGGCGTAGGCATAGGTGCCGCCGGACGTGTGGGTCAGCCACATCGTCTGGTAGCGGCGGGTGAGCGGGGTGGTACTTCCGCCGGTGTCGGCGCCGGTGTTGATGTCGCGCCAGGCGCCGGTGCGGTCCTCGCGCAGGGCGTGCAGGTCGGCGGGTTCGAGCAGGACGTAGCCGGCCGTGCCGTCGAGGTTGGCCCAGGACGCGGCGGTGTGGACGGTCGCCGCGCCGGGGTCGCGGGGCTGGTGCTCGCCGTCGATGACGAGGCGGGGCGTGGCGGTGTGCAGGTTGCGGTTCTCGATGACGGTCTCGGCGGGCGCGGTGATGCCCGCGCCCAGGCAGATCACCGCCTCGGGCAGGCAGAACCAGGACTTGCGGGCGCGCAGGGCCGAGCTGAAGGCGGCGAGGTCGAGTCCGGCGACGCCGACGGTGTCGAGGGACGCGCCGCCCGACCAGGTGGTGGCGGGTCGGTGGAGGCTGCCGGAGAAGGGCGCGCGGGGTGCGGGGTCGACGGTGGTGCCGGGCAGGCGCTGGGAGTCGACGGTGGGCCAGAAGGCGTCGGAGAACTGGTCCTGGTCGCCGTCGTAGAGGTAGGTGACGCCGTCGCCGGTGAACCAGCCGCGGGGGTTCTCGCCGTTGCCGCTCTCGTAGGTGGCGATGCGGCGGGAGGAGAGGCCGAGGGCGAGGGTCCAGGCGGGGCGGCGGTGGACGACCCGGTCCATGTCGGCGAAGACGTGGAAGCCGTTCGGGAGGCGCGCGGGCCGTGCGCTGGAGCGGACGGCGGCGAGCGCGCGGGGCAGGGCGGCCAGCGGGGCGGCGTCCAGGTAGGGGCGGGAGGTGCGCGCGCGGATCCAGCCCTTGGCGAGGGCGCGGAAGCGCGCGGCGTACTCCGGGGGCGCGCTCTCGGCGAGGAGGAGGGCGCCGCCGACGGTGTCGTTGCCCCAGGCGTGGTTGCCGGCGGTCTCGCGGGAGATGGCGCGCCCGGCGACGGTGTCGAGCATCAGGCCGTCGTGCATGAAGGGCGCGAAGGTGCGTTCGACGGCGTCGAAGACGACGGTGCGGGCGGGGTCGGTGATCTCCCAGGGGGATCCGGCGAGCAGGCGCATGATGAACGCGAGCCCGGCGAGCAGGACGTTGCCGTAGGTGCCGGTGTAGGCGATGTAGGTGTGCTGGACGAAGGAGCCGTCCTCGTAGAAGCCGTCGCCGGTGGTCTCGTAGCCGAGGAGGGTGTTGCGTCCGGCGTCACGGACGTCGGAGACGGCGTCACGCGCGGAGGCGAGTTTGGCGGGGGTGCCGCCGACGATGCCGCGGAGGGCGACGATGACGGCCTTGTCGGCGCGGTTGGCGCCGGTCTCGGCGAGGGTGGGGGCGTTGGTGCGGCGGTCGGCGTCGGGGCAGAAGCGGTCGACCACGCGCAGGGACGCCGCCAGCCGCTCGGGCCCGAGGTGCTCGTGGACGAGGACGCAGACGTCCATCAGCGCGCGGGGGTTGCCGATCTCCCAGAACCACCAGTTGCCGGTTTCCGGCTTGGTCTCGTTGTAGCCGCGCTGGTAGAGCAGGTCGAGTCCGGCCAGGACCTCGGCGAGCAGCGCGGGGTCGCCGGTGTGGGCGGTGCCGGGGGTGGCCCAGGCGAGGGCGAGGGTGCGCAGGCGGCGGTAGCTGAGGGACACGTTGGCGATGGTGGTGGTCAGGTCGCCGAGGTCGGGCCACAGGCGGTCGCGGGCGGGGTCGCGGATGAGGGTGGCGGCGATGGCGGACGCCTGCCCGGCGAGGGACGCCAGGGGCGCGGCGAAGGCGGGGTCGGCCGGGTCGAAGTCGCCGCCGGTCAGCAGCGCGGCGGCGCGGGCGCGGAGGCCGGGGACGTCGTCGGCGGACGCGGGGAGCGCGGCGAAGGGGACGGAGGCTCCGCCGAGGGCGGCGGCGGTGAGGAGGGTGCGGCGGCGCATGGGACTCCATTGACGAACGGCGCCCCATTGCCGCGAAACGACAATGGCAAGCGCTTTCCAAGGCGGTCCCCGCCGAGTGTGGCCCACCGGCCCCGGGCGGTCAAGGAGTCATGGCCAGGAAGATGAACGCGGCCAGAATGGACAGATGGATCCCGGCGTGCAGCAGCGTCGCGCGTCCCGGGACGATGGTGATGATGCCGGTGACCACGGTCAGCGCCAGCAGGATCATGTGCGTCGGCTCCAGCCCGAGCACCAGCGGGCCGGTCATCCAGATCGAGGCGATCGCGATCGCGGGGATCGTCAGGCCGATCGATGCCATCGCCGAGCCGTAGGCGAGGTTCAGGCTGGTCTGGGTGCGGTCGCGGCGGGCGGCGCGCACGGCGGCGAGGGTCTCCGGCAGCAGCACCATCAGGGCGATGACCACGCCGACGACCGCGTGCGGCAGACCGGCGTCGGACACCGCGCGCTCGATCGTCGGGGAGACCGCCTTGGCGTCGCCGACCACGGCGACCAGTGCCACCAGCAGCAGGACGAGGCTGATCACCACCTCCTTCATCGGCGGCGGCGAGGCGTGCTCCTCGGTGTCGACGACCTCGCCCGCGGTGGTGATGGGCAGGAAGTAGTCGCGGTGCCGCACGGTCTGGACGCCGACGAACAGCCCGTACAGGGCCAGCGAGGCGCACGCGGCGAAGGCCAGCTGCGCGGCCGAAAACTGCGGTCCCGGGGCCGAGGTGGTGAAGGTCGGCAGGACCAGCGACAGCGTCGCCAGGGTGGCCACGGTCGCCAGGGCCGCGCCGGTGCCCTCCGGGTTGAAGATCGCCACCCGGCGGCGCAGGGCGGCGGCGAGCAGGCACAGGCCCACGATGCCGTTGCAGGTGATCATCACGGCGGCGAAGACGGTGTCGCGGGCCAGCGCGGCCGACTTCGACTCGTCGCCGCCGGCCATCACCGACACGATGAGCGCGACCTCGATGATGGTGACCGCCACCGCCAGCACCAGCGACCCGAAAGGCTCGCCGACGCGGTGGGCGATGACCTCGGCGTGGTGCACCGAGGCCAGGACCGCCCCGCCGAGCAGCAGCGCGACGACCAGGACGCCCCACTTGGGCAGGTCGGTGCCGAGGAAGACCAGGAAGGCCACCAGGGCCAGAACGGGCAGAATGGTCGTCCAGCGCAGGAACACGCTCTTTTCCGCCGTCTCAGCCATGCGACAAGGCTGCCAGATGTGACGCTCCGTGCTGGTGATCTTCGCGAAAAGGGATTTGAATCACCTTCAGTCCCTAGGCTTCACGCAGACACCACCGGTGAGCGGAGGCCCCATGGGCGAGACGACCCACCCGCCGTTCTGGCGCTACGCGGTCATCACCGCGATCGTGCTGCTCACCGGCGGCGTCGCCTACCTGGCCGTCCAGGCCATCGGCGTGCTGATCCTGATCTTCCTCAGCTTCCTGCTCGCCGCCGGGCTGGAACCGCTGGTCTCGCTGTTCACCCGGCACGGCATGCGGCGCGGGCTGGCCGTGACGATCGTGTGCGTGTCGCTCACCGTGATCGTCCTCGGCCTCGCCGCCGTCGGGCTCGCCCCGGCGGTCCGGCAGTTCGCGCAGCTCCTGGAGTCGCTGCCGGACACGCTGACCAAACTGGGCGACCAGGTCTCCGACGAGAACAACGCGATCGGTCAGTTCGTGCGCCGCGAGGACGTACAAGAGGGCCTCAAGAAGGCGCTCACCGCGCTGCCGGACGCCCTGTCGAGCTCCTTCGGGTTCCTCATCGGCCTGCTCGGCAAGATCGGCGCGGGCGTGTTCTCGGTGATGACGATCGCCGCGCTCACGGTGTACTTCATGATGGCCCTCCCCCGCATCGTGGACGGCGTCGCGCGGCTGCTCGGCAACCCCGAGTGGGCCGGTGTCATGCGCGAGGCCCTCGGCAAGATCGGCGGCTACGTGTCCGGGCAGATCGTCATCTGCGCGGCCGCCGGGGGCTGCGCCTACGTCTTCTTCCTCGTCGCGCGCGTGCCCTACCCGGCGCTGCTGGCCCTCGGCGTCGCCGCGCTGGACCTCGTCCCGCAGGTCGGCGCCACGCTCGGGGCGATCCTCGGCGTCGGCATGGCCCTCACGGTGAGCCTGACGACGGCGATCGCGACGGTGGCGTTCTTCTGCGCCTACCAGCTCTTCGAGAACTACCTGCTCGCCCCGCGCGTCTTCGCCACCGCGACCTCGCTGACGCCCCTGTCGGCCTTCGCCGCCGCGCTCGTCGGCGGGGCGGCCGCCGGGCTCGTCGGCGCGGTGGCCGCGCTGCCGGTCACCGCGGCCCTGCAGGTGGTCGTGCGTTACGTGTTCGCTTCCAGATTCGCGCCGAAAGACGCCTCCTGAGAGGCCAGAATGCACTCATGCGACTTCCGGTCACGCACCCGGTCGCGCCGATGCTGGCCAAGGCCGCGGCGCGCATCCCCGTCGGCGACTACGGCTACGAGCCGAAGTGGGACGGCTTCCGCTCCATCGTGTTCCGCGACGGCGACGAGGTCGAGATCGGCAGCCGCAACGAGAAGCCGATGACCCGCTACTTCCCCGAACTGGTGGAGTCGGTGCGGGCGCTGCTGCCCGAGCGGTGCGCCGTCGACGGCGAGATCGTCGTCCTGGCCGCCGACGGCGAACGGCTCGACTTCGAGGCGCTCCAGCAGCGCATCCATCCCGCCGAGAGCCGCGTGCGGCTCCTGTCGGTGGAGACCCCCGCGCACTTCGTGGCCTTCGACCTGCTCGCCCTCGGCGACGAGGACCTGACCGGGCGGCCCTTCGCCGAACGGCGCGCGCGGCTGGAGGAGGCCCTCGGCGCGGCCCCCTCCCCCGTCCACGTCACGCCGATGAGCACCGACCCGAAGACCGCCGAGGAGTGGTTCTCCGTCTTCGAGGGCGCCGGCCTGGACGGCGTGGTCGCCAAACCGCTCGACGGCACCTACCAGCCCGGCAAGCGCACCATGATCAAGATCAAGCACGAGCGGACCGCCGACTGCGTCCTGGCCGGCTACCGGCCGCACAAGGCGGGCCCGGAGTACCTGGGGTCCCTGCTGCTCGGCCTGTACAACGAGGCCGGTGAGCTGGTCAACGTCGGGGCGTGCAGCGCGTTCCCGATGGCGCGGCGCGCCGAACTGGTCACCGAGCTCCAGCCGCTGGTGACCACCGTGGAGGGACACCCGTGGGCGCCCGAGCGGCAGGAGTCCGGGACGCGCACGCCCCGCAACGCCGAGGGCAGCCGCTGGAGCGGCGGCAAGAACTACGACTTCGTGCCCCTCGAACCGCAACTGGTCGTCGAGGTCGGCTACGACCACATGGAGGGCGTGCGCTTCCGGCACGTCGCCCAGTTCAAGCGCTGGCGGCCCGACCGCGAGCCGCGCTCGTGCACGTTCGAGCAGCTGGAGCGGCCGGTCAACTTCGACCTGGCCGAGATCCTGGGTTTACCGCGGTAGATCCCGGGTTCACTGCCGTGACAGGGGAGGCGGCCCCCTCGTTCCCGGCCGAACAGGCCGCCTCCGCCCCGCCTTCCGCTTCCCCGGGCCGCGAAAGGCGAGCCCGCCGCGCCGTCCCGATGCGCCGCGAGCGCGGACGGCGGAGCGGAGATCGCGCGGGCGGCTAGGGCTCCTCGCCGCACAGGCGCCGGAAGCGGCTCTGCGCGAAGACGAGCGGCTCGCCGCCGAAGGCGTGGTGGCGGACGACCTCGCCGAACACGACGACGTGGTCACCCGCCGGGATCGGCGGCGACGTCCGGCGGCACACCAGCCACGCGGTCACGCCCGACAGAACCGGCGCGCCCTCGTGCCCGGGCGTCCACGACACCGTGCCGAAACGGTCGGGATGGTCGCGGGTGGCGAAGGTGCGCGCCACCTCCGACTGACCGGCGGCCAGGACGTTCACCGCGAAGGCCCGGCAGGTGGAGAACACCTCCAGCGAGGCCGACTCCTGGCGCAGGCACCACAGCATCAGCGGCGGATTCAGCGAGACCGAGGCCACGGAGTTGACCGTGAGCCCCGCCGGGCCGTCGGGCCCGGCGGTGGTGACCACGGCGACGCCGGTGGCGAACTGGCCGAAGGTGCGGCGAAGGAGCGTGTCGGCGGCCGGACGGGCGTCGGTGACGGTCATCGCGAGCCTCCCGCCACAGGAATCCTCAGGCCGCCGGAGACACCGGCCACCCGGCTCACCGCCGGGCCGTTCCGCTCTTCCCTCATGCCGCTCCATCTCATTGCGGCATTCGGTCGCCCGGAAACACCCGGCACCCGGCCTACCGCCGGGCCGTTCCGCTCTTCCCTCATGCCGCCTCCCGCAGCTCGGCCAGCTTCCCGGCGACGTCCTCGTCGTCGGGGGCGGCCTCGGCGGCCTTCTCCAGATCGGCGCGGGCGTCGCCGGGGCGGCCGAGGTCGATGAGGACCACCGCGCGGTTGAACAGGACCGCCGGGTCATCCGGGTGCGCGGCGGCGGCGGTGTCCAGGTCGGACAGCGCGGCGGGCAGGTCACCGGCGGCGTAGCGCAGCTCCGCGCGGGCGGTGAGCGCGCCCAGCAGGTCGGCGTTGATCTCCAGGGCCCGGTCGTAGGCGGCCAGCGCGGCCCCGGCGTCGGTCTCGGCGGCGAGGTGCCCGCGCAGGACGTGCAGCTCGGCGCGCTCGGCGTCCAGCGCGAGCCCGGCGGCGACATCGCCGCCCGCCTCGTCCACGCGGCCGGACTCCAGGAGCAGCTCGGCGCGGTTGACGCGCGCGTCGACGTTCTCCGGCTCCAGCGCGATGGTCTCGCCGAGGTCGCGCAGGGCGCCGTCGACGTCGCCGAGGGCGGCGCGGACCACCGCGCGGTTGAAGTAGGCCTCCGGGAAGGGCGGGCTGAGGCGGATCGCCTCGTCGTAGTCGTGCAGGGCCTCTTCCTCACGGCCGAGGCGGCGCAGGAGAGCGGCACGGTCGAAGTGGTACTCGGGGTAGTTCGGGTCGACCTCGATGACCTCGGAGTAGTCCTGGAGGGCCTCCTCGACGCGGCCGAGACCGGCCAGGACCTGCGCGCGGTTGTAGCGCAGGACCGAGCGGTGCAGCTTGTGCTCGTCCTGGGAGAGCGTGCCGTCCAGGATGCGCAGACCCTCGTCCACCAGGTCCAGGGCCTTCTGCGGCTCGCCCAGGTGCAGCTCGATGAGGGCGAGGCCGTTGCGGTAGAAGGCCGAGCCGAAGGCCCGCTCGGCGGGATCGGGCAGCTGCGAGGCGAAGGCGATGGCCTGGTTGATCCACGCCTTGGCCTTGCGGTGGTCGCGGTCCTCGGGCTCGTGGTGGCGCGTGTAGAGCATCGCGGTGGCGTAGGCGGCCTGCTGGTGGATGGCGACCGAGATGGTGGTGGCGCGGGCGTCGTCGTAGAGGGCCTCGGCCTCCTCGGGACGGGCGAGCGCGGCCAGCGACGTGGTCATCTTGGTGGTGAAGGCCCACCAGTTCTCCATGTCGTTGTCGGCGTTGACGAAGACGCGGCCGCGGCGGCCGAAGTCGACGGTGGCGTCGTAATAGCCCATGTCGATGCAGTAGTCGAGGGCGTGGCGGAGGGCGGCGACGGCCTCGTCGTGGCCGGTGTGCTCGGCGTGCCAGGGGACGGCGCCCAGGCGCAGGCTCTGCTCGTCGGCGGCGGTGAGCTCGGCCAGGCGGGCGGCGTGCAGGGCGGCGCGGGCGTCGTCGTCGAGGGCGGCGTAGGCGGCGTGGAGGCGGTCGTCGCCGGTGAGGCCCTCGGCGGCGACGTAAGCGGCGGCCGGGTCGGCGGGGAGGGGACCGGGCTCGCCCGCGGGGACGTCCTCGGCGGTGGCGTGGGCGGCGAGGGCCTCGGCCAGCACGTCCGGGAGGTCCGCGCCGGCGGCGGTGCACACGCCGATGGTGAGCAGTTCGGGGTCGACGCGGCGCAGGAGGACGGCGATGAGCTCGGCGTCGGTGGGGTCGGCGGCCTCGGCGTCGCGGATGATGAGGGTGCGGCTCTCGCCGCCAGCCTTGACGGAGTCGCGGACCAGTTCGGTGAGGGCGTGGGCCAGGCGCAGGGTCCGCAGCCGCGAGTAGAAGCGGGTGCGTTCGGCGGGGACGGCCAGGGACGTCAGGGTGTCCTTGGTCGCGCCGACGGTCTCGCGCAGCTCGGGGGCCATCGACAGCACGGCGGTCTCGTGCAGCCGCACCAGGTCGGGGACGATCCGCAGCGCGTCCGGCACGAAGGCGCGGGCGAGGCTCCCGCCGAAGGTGTAGGGGCCGCGCAGGCGGCTGTGGGCGCTCAGGGGCGCCGTCAGCGGGGCGGCGGCGCCGAGGTCGGGGACGGTGTCCCGCCCGTCGAGGCGGAACCAGCGATGTCCGGCCGGGGTCTGCCCAAGCGAGGCCTGCCCACTCAAGGTCTGTCCACTCATGACGGGTTCTCCAATGTGGTGGTGTTGCGAAGCCGTTCCCGCAGGGCGAGCGCGCCCGCGATGACGAACTGGGACAGGATCAGGACGGCCACCACGATGCTGTCGGCGATCATCCCGGCCGAGGCGCCGGCGTCGATCCGGTCGAAGACCTCCACGACGACGTAGACGGTGGAGGGGATGACCACCGTGATGACGCTGACCAGCATCGCGGCGTAGCCGACGACGAGGAGCCAGGAGTACCAGCGGGCGGCCTTGTAGTCGGCTTCGGCGCCGGGGGTGGTCGGCGGGGTCTTCAGGCGGAGCAGCTTCGCCAGGCGGCGGTGCAGGAGGTTGCGGGAGACCGCGTGCAGGTTGGTGCAGCCCAGGACCGTGACGACCAGGTAGTAGAGGTCGGTGCGGAGGAAGAAGTAGCACTGCCACAGCAGGCGCATCAGGGTGGTGAGCGCGAAGGCGAGGCAGATGCCGCGCACGATGCCGGTGGTCGCGGCCGCGGTCAGGGTGAGGACGGCGGTGACGACGAGGTCGGTGATCGCCCCGGCGAGGATCGGCAGGAAGCGTTTGGCGCGGGGCACCGAGACCAGGCCGTCCATGGCGGTCTCCAGGACGATGAAGTACAGCCGGCGGCTGAAGCGCAGGCTGGAGTTGAGCCCGAGGCGGCGGCCGGAGAGGGCGTGGGCGCCCTCGTGCAGGATCAGGAACGGGAACTGGCCGATGAACAGCGTCAGCGAGACCACCAGCAGCGAGGGGTGGAAGAAGCTGTTGCGGTAGCTGGGCGCCAGGGTGGGGTCCATGACCGTGGCGGCGACGGCTCCGGCGATGAGGAGCCCGTAAACGGCGAACGCGGGCTTGGAGAACAGGACCCTGGCCAGGCCCTGCCATTTCACGCGGGGCGCGGCGGCGACCTCTTCGCCCTCGGCGGCCACGAAGCCGAGGTCGGTGATGGCCTCCAGGAAGTCGGCCATGTCCACCGTCTCGCCGTACTCGGCGTGGTACCACTCGGCGACCTCGGCGGGGGTGCTCCCCTGCGACAGCCGCCTCAGGAGGGCCGCGCCGTCGGGCGGGAGGTGGATGTAGGAGTCGATGTCGGGGCGCCCCACGGTCACCTCTTCGCCCTCGTCGAGGAACGTGAGGTGGTGCATCCGGAGTGGACGGTGGAGGGTGTCGGCGGCGGCCATGGCGGCTCCCGGGGGTCGGGTGGCGCGGGCGGGTGGGCCGCCCGCGCCGAATCGGGCGGGTCCGTCCCGGCGACCGGTGGTCCGCGGGGTGTGCCGACGCGGACGGGCGGGCCGGGAGAGTGGCGCCGCGGCCCCCTGGGGGGCCGGGCCGCGGCGCCACCGGTGTTGCGATCGCGGAGCCGACGACCCGGCCCCGGGGGTACCGGGGCCGGGTTTCGCCGCGCGGGTCCGTCCGCCGTCAGTGGGGGACGGCGGATTCGGGTGGACCTAGGCGGCGACCTCGCAGCCGGTGCCCATGTAGAGCGGCGTGGCGGCGGAGGTGAGACGCACGGTCTCGACCTTGCGAACGGCGATCTTCTTCATGCGGTCCTCCGGGTGGATTAGGCCTGGCGAACCGGGATGGAGGGGCCACCACCGCAGCCGCCGCTGTACAGCGGCTGGGCGGCGGAGGTCAGGCGCACCGTCTCGGTCTTGCGGATCGAGATCTTCTTCACGGCCGGTCCCCTTAAGCGAGCTGGTCGACGACGGGCACCGAGGGGCCGCCACCGCAGCCGCCGCTGTACAGCGGCTGGGCGGCGGAGGTCAGGCGAACGGTCTCGGTCTTACGGATCGAGATCTTCTTCACGTCTGCTCCTTAGGCCAGGACGGGCTGGTTCGGCTGCAGCGGGCCGCCGCAGCCGCCGCTGTAGAGGGGCTGAGCGGCGCTGGTGAGGCGCACGGTCTCGGTCCGGCGGATCGTGATCTTCTTCATGGTCGAACCCCTTCCGGTTCTCATGGGCGCTTACGCCTGGTCGAAACCGCCACAGCTCGGCGTCGGGCCGTAGAGCGGGGCGGCGGCGCTGGTGAGGCGCACCGACTCGGTCTTGCGCACGGTGATCTTCTTCACGGTCACTCCACAGTGGAACGACGGCCCGGTTACTGCTGGACGACGACAACGCAACCGTTCGAGTAGAGCGGCTGCGCGGCGCTGGTCAGGCGCACGACCTCGGTCCGGCGGATCGTGATCTTCTTCAATGTGGTCACCTCCGTCTCGGGCCGGGGCACCCCGCACGCCCGGCTACTGCGCCGGCGGCTCGTGGAAGACCGGGTCACAACCCGGCCAGCCGAACGAATCGCCGTCATAGATCGCCTTGGCCGTTGCAGGGAGCCGCACCGGAACCAATCGGCGGACAGTGATCCTCTTCATGTCACCCTCCTCAGTGGTCACGGCGTCACCGGCCACGATCACTGTCGGCGACGCCGTGCTCCATTCATCACCGCCGCGTCCTCCCCCCGTCCTCCCCCGGTCCTCGCCGTCCTCGAAACGGTGAACGCGAAGTGCGGTTCGGATGGAAAGGAACCGAAGACCCGAAGCGAGCGCGGTACCGGTCCGCGTACACAGGAGGAAACACCCGGTGGGACTCGTTGACGGGACCGAGCACCACGGGAGACCGCGCTGCACCTGGGGAGACAATGGAGTTTCGGATACTCGGATCCGTCGAAGCGGTGGAAGACGACCGGATCGAGTTGCGTGGCAGAAGAACCCGTACCGCGCTCGCCGCGTTCCTGCTGGACGCCGAGCGGGTGGTCCCGATCAGCCAGCTGGTGGACGCGTTGTGGGACGAGAGCCCACCACCGACGAGCACGCGTCAGGTCCAGCACTGCATCTCGGTCCTGCGGCAGGCCTTCAAGGGCCGCCGGGGCCAGCCCCGCATCCTCACGGAGGGCACCGGATACCGGCTCAGCCTCGACGGGGCCACGCTCGACTCGCGCGAGTTCCTCGCGCTGGCCGGGCAGGCCCGTTCCGTCGCCGAGGCCGAACCCGCCCGGGCCGTGGAACTGATGCGCCGGGCACTCGAACTGTGGCGGGGCCGGGCCCTCGCCGACGTCAGCAGCCCCAGCCTCGCCCACCGGGCCACCTACCTCGACGAGCAGCGGCTCGTCGTGTGGGAGGAGTGCCTGGAGCTGGAGCTGCAACTGGGCCGGCACGAGTCGGTGGTCAGCGAGCTGATCGCCCTCTCGGCGGCGCATCCCCTGCGGGAGCGCCCGGCGGAGCTGGCGATGACCGCGCTGGGCCGCTGCGGGCGCCGCGCCGAGGCCCTGTCCTTCTATCAGGGGTTCCGCGCCCACCTCGTCGACGAGATGGGCATCGACCCGGGCTCGCGCATGCAGGCCCTGCACCAGTCGCTGCTGCGCGGCGACGACCCGTCCTCGGCGCGCCCGGCCGCGGCTCCCGTGCGGCAGACTCCCGCCTCGTCCCGCCTCACCCCTCCCCCGGCGGAGCTGCCGGCCGACATCTCCACCTTCACCGGCCGCGCCGCCGAGCTCGCCACCCTCGACCGGCTCCTGGTGGGGCCGCACGCGCCGGTGGTCAACATCAACGGCATCGCCGGGAGCGGCAAGACGACGCTGGCGGTGCACTGGGCGCACGGCATAGCGTCCCGCTTCCCCGACGGGCTCCTGCACGTCAACCTGCGCGGCCACGACCCCGGCCCGGCGCTGGACGCCACCGCCGCGCTCTCCCAGCTCCTGCGCAGCCTCGGTGTCCCACCGGCGGTGCTGCCCACCCATCCCGACGAACTGGCCGGGCGGTTCCGGACGGTCACCGCCTCCCGGCGGCTGCTGATCCTGCTGGACGACGCCTCCGACGACGCCCAGATCCTGCCGCTGCTGCCCGGCTCCCCGGGTTGCGCGGTCATCATCACCAGCCGCGGCGACCTGCCCGCCCTGTCGGCGCGCACCGACGGCACGCAGGTCACCCTCGGGCCCTTCGACTCCACCGAGTCGGTGAACCTGCTGCGGCTGCTGCTGCCCGACGAGCGCGGCCGCGACGAGGACCGGCTGCGGCGGCTGTCGGAGCTGTGCGGCGGGCTGCCGGTGGCGCTGCGGCTCACCGGGGAACGGCTGCGCCGCCGCTCGAAGGTCTCGCTGGAGACGGCGATCCAGGAGCTGACCGGGCCCGACCGGCTCGACCACATGCGGCTGCCGGGCGACCCGGGCGTCCGGGCCACCTTCGACGCCTCCTACCGGGCGCAGCCGATGTGGCTGCGGGGGCTGTGGCGCAGCCTGGCCATCGCGCCGCTGGACACCTTCACGGTGGAGGCGGCGGCGGCGCTGGCCGACCTGGACGAGCCCGACGCCCGCTCGGGGCTGGAGCAGCTGGCCGCCACGCACCTGCTGGAGGCGCTGGAGAACGGCCGCTACGGCTTCCACGAGCTGCTGCGGATCTACGCGGCCGAGCGGCACGAGGAGGAGGACGGCCCGGCGATGGCGCAGCTGACCATCGACCGGCTCCTGGACTGGATGGCCGTCGGCGTCGACGCCGCCCACCGGCGGCTGCGGCCCGAGCATCCCGTCATCGATCCCGAGCGGACCCCCGCCGGGAGCTTCGAGCACGCCAAGCAGGCCCTGGAGTGGCTGGACGCCGAGGCGGTCAACATCGCCCGCTGCGCCCGGCAGGCCGCCGAGCACCGCCCGCGCCGCTGCTGGCAGCTCGCGGCGGGCATGCACGGCTGGCTGGCGGTCCGCGGCAACCGCCGCGAGTGGATCGCGCTGTACCGCGTCGCCCTGGACGCCGCCCGGCGCAGCGGGGACCTGCGCGGGCAGCGGCTCATCCACCACGGCCTGGCCGTGGCGCACTCCTCGCTGGACCAGTACGCCAAGGCGCGCACCAGTTTCCGGGTGGCGATCTCGCTGGCCACCGCCACCGGGCAGTCCCACGACGCCCTGTGGACCTACGCCATCCTCACCGGCCTGGAGCTGGAGCACGAGCGCTACGACGACGCCGCGCAGACCGTCGCCGAGGCCCTCCGCATCCTGCCCACCGGACCCCGCAGGCCGCAGCTGGAGGCGACGCTGCTGCGGCACCAGGGGGAACTGCACCTGCGGGCCGGGCGTTTCGAGGCGGCCCTGGCGCCCCTGCATCAGGCGCGGACGCTGCTGACGGGAATCGGCGCGGACCTGTGCCGGTCCTATGTGGAGATCGCGCTCGGGCAGCTGCACGAGGCGCGCGAGGAGCCGCACCTGGCGCGGCGGCACTACCTCCAGGCGCTGCGGCTGGTCCACACCCGCAACGACAACCGGCTGATCGCCTCGGCGAGGCTGCGGATGGGGGCGTTCCTGGCCAAGCACGGCCCGGCCGAGGAGGCCCGGGAGCACCTGATGATCGCCGCGGAGAAGTCGCGGCTGCTCGACGACACCCAGACCGCCGAGGCGCAGCGGCTCCTGGCGTCCCTGGGCCGCCCCTGAGAGCCACCCGGCCCGGCTCGGCTCGGTCGAGCCGGGCCGGGCCGGGTGCCGGGGTTCAGCGGTACCAGACGTCGAAGGGGTGGCGGCCGGGCCGGTACCCGAAGCCCTCGGCCATCACGGCGGCCTCGCGCAGGCCGCGCGCCAGGCGCTCCGGCTCGTGGGCGTCGCTGCCGAAGGTGACCGCGCGCCCGCCGGCATCGCCCCACCGGTCCAGGATCAGCGGCGACCGCGCGCAGGGCGTGCCGGAACTCCTCCTCGGAGTCGCGCGGCCGGTACCGCGCCGGGTGGTCGATGTGCGCCAGGACCCGAAGGCCGCGCCCCGGCGATCACGCGCGGGATCTCGGCGAGGTGGGCGCGCACGACCTCGGCGGGCTCGCGCTCGGTGAACGACTGGGGCGGCTCGGCGTACCCGCCGTCCACGGGCAGGCGGTGCAGGGACCCGAGGGCGCCCTCGAAGGAGCCGGTGGCCGGCGGCCGCCCGGCGGCGGCCCGGTGCAGGTGCGGCTCGCCGAGCTCGACGCCGCTGATGATCCGCAGGTTCGGGTACTTCCGGCGGCATCGCGCCAGGTGCTCCAGATGGCCGTCGGCGTCGAAGACCGGCGGCGTGGCCAGGCGGTGTGGTCCACGTGCTCGGTGAAGGCCACCGCGGGCATGCCCGGCTCGGCCACGCGGGCGCAGGCGCGGTCCATCGAGCCGTTGGCGGCGTCCCCGGACCACTCGCCGTCCACGTGTCCGCCGGCGGGCGGCATGGTCACGGACTGCCGCATCCGGAGCCCGGCGTCCAGATCGGCCACACGGCGGCCCGGTGGCGTTTAGCCTGATGGGGACGCGAGGAGGGCCATGAGATTCGCCGATCTGACCGGTGCGGACCCGCTCTGGGACGACGTCCACCGCGAGGTCCTCACGCCGAGCTTCCCGCCCGCCGAACTGGCCTCCCCGGCGGATCTGCGCGCCGAGGTCGCCGACGGCCGCACCACCGGCACGGCCGTCCTGGACGCCCGCAAGCGCCCGGTGGCCGCCGCGATCGGCCGGTGGTATCCGGCGGCGCGCGTGCAGCTGCTGACCTACCTGGCGGTGCTGGACTCGCAGCGCGGGACCGGCGTGGGCGGGCAGCTGCTGGCGCACGTCGTCCACGACTGGATCGTGCGGTACCGGCCGTGCGCGATCCTGGCCGAGGTGGAGCACCCGAAGGCGCACGCGGGCAGCGCCGCCCACGGCGACCCGACCGCGCGGCTGCGGTTCTACGCCCGCCACGGCGGTGCCGCGCTCGACCTGCCGTACTTCCAGCCCGCGCTGTCGGCGGAGACCGGGCGGCTCTACGGGCTCGTCCTGCTGAGCCTGCACGTGGACCCGGAGCTGACCGGCCTCGACGGCGCGGGCACCGTCTCGGGGGCCGCGCTGCGGGAGTTCCTGCGGTCCTATCTGGACGAGACCGAGGGCCGCAAGTGCCCGCCGGACGAGGACACCGCCGCGCTGCTCGCGGCCACCGACCGGCCGGGCGGCGTCCCGACCTTCGCGCTGGACGACCCGGCGCGGCTGCCGCTGACCACCCCGCCGGGCTGAGAGGGCCACCAGGGCGGCCCTCCCGTCCGGTGGCTAGCCCCCGAACCGCGCCCGGGAGCGCTCGCGCGCCTTCTCGGCCGCCTCCTCCCGGTTCTGCGGCGGCGCGCTGGTGACCAGGGCCGCCAGCAGCCCGGCGGTCGCCTCGGCCACCGCGTCCACGGCGCGCTCGAAGGCCTCGGCGTTGGCCGCCGAGGGCTTCGCCGCGCCGCTCACCTTGCGCACGTACTGCAGGGCGGCGTCGCGGATCTCGTCCTCGGTGACCGGCGGGTCGATGTTGTACAGGCGATGGATGTTGCGGCACATGCCGCGAGCCTAGATCGCGGGTCCGACATTCACCTTGAGTTCACCCACCGGCGCCTGCGGATCGGCGGTGAGCCGGTCGACGGTGGCGATGAAGCCCTCCACCCACTCCCAGGCGCGGGCCTCGCTGAGCCGGTCGGTGTCGAAGGCGAGCCCGGCGTCCATGCCGTCGGCGAGCGGGATCGTGAAGAACTCGGCGACGCCGCGCGCGCCGGACAGCGGGATCTCGTCGGCCTCGGCGGTCAGGCCGGGCATCGACACGGGCGCCTCCATGGTGCTCTGGTACTGGAAGTGCGCCGACAGGGGCGGCGGCGGGACTTCGTCGGCGCCGCGCACCGCGCGCAGGGCATCGAAGATCGGCCAGAAGGAGCGGTGGTGCGCCACGCCCTCGGCGTGCCGGGCCATGACCTCGGTGGCCAGGTCGGTCAGTCCGCGCGCGGGGTCGATGTCCATCTGCACCATCGACGCCACGGCCAGGGAGGCCATGACGGTCTCGTCGGCGGTGGTCTCGCGGTTGGCGTAGGCGGCGTTGACCAGCAGCTCGCGCTGGCCGGTGAGTTCGCGCAGGTACACGCCCAGGGACGTGGCGAGCAGCGCGAAGGGCGTCACGCCGCCCTCGGCTGCCACGCGGCGGATGCGCGCGGCCAGTTCGGCGGGGAGCGCCCGCCGGACGATGCGCGCCTCGCCTCCGGCGATCTCGCCGGGCGGGAGGTCGTAGGGCAGCGGGAAGGACATCGGCTGCTCGCGCAGGCGGTCCACCCAGTAGGCGATCCGCCGGTCGTGCTCGGCGGGGGTGTCGGCGGCGCGCTGGCGGGCGGCGTAGTCGATGGACTGCCCGGCGGGCGCCAGCACCGGCTCGCGGCCCTCCAGGCGGGCGGTGTAGAACTCGGCGAACTCGGTGAGCAGCAGCGACATCGCCCACCCGTCGGTGATCGCGTGGTGGGCGGTGACCACGATCCGCCACTCGCGCTCGCCCAGGCGCAGCGCGGCGGTGCGCCACGGGCGTCCGCCCGGCAGGTCGAGGGGCGCCATGACCAGTTCGTGGACGACGGCGTCGACGTCGCCGTCCTCGCGCAGGTCGAGCACGGTGAGCTCGACGGGCCCGGGGTCCTCGGCGGTCTGGACCCATGCGCCGTCGACGCGGTGGAAGCGGCTGCGCAGGGACTCGTGCCGGGCGGCCAGGGCGGTGAAGGCGGCTTGCGCGGCGGCGAGGTCGAGGTCGCCGGTGAGGTCGAGGCGGAAGCCGATGTTCCACATGGCCGGGTGCTCGTCCCAGTTCGCCAGCAGGTTGCGCTGCTGGATGGAGACCGGGCCCTCGCGGCGTTCCGCCGTCGCGCCGAGCCGCTCGGCCATCGCCGCCAGGGTGGGGCGGCGGTAGAAGTCGGCCGAGGGGTACTCGACGCCGAACTCCTCGCGGACGGCGTTCAGCAGGCGCATCGCGGTGACCGAGTGCCCGCCGAGGGAGAAGAAGGACGCCTCCGGCCCGCCGGGTTCGACGTGCTCGGCCCACAGGCGGGTCAGGCGCTCCGGGACGCCCTCGGCGGCGACGGCGTCCACGGGGACGGACGCCAGCGCGCGCCGGTCGGTCTTGCCGTTGGCGCTCTCCGGGAGCCGGTCGTGGACGGTCCACGCGCGCGGCACGAGGTAGTCGGGCAGGCGCTCGGCGAGCGCGGCGCGGGCGCGGTCGGCGAGCCGGTCGCCGCGTCCGACGACGTGTGCGTGGAGGTGGGCGTCGCCGTGGCCGTCGCGGACGGCGATGACGGCGGCGTCGGTGATGAAGGCGAGTTCGCGCAGGGCCGCGGTGGCCTCGCCGGGTTCGACGCGGAAGCCGCGGATCTTGACCTGGTCGTCGGCGCGGCCGAGGAACTCCAGGACGCCGTCGTTGGTCCAGCGGGCGAGGTCGCCGGTGCGGTAGACGCGTTCGCCGGTGGCGGCGTCGGTGGTGAAGCGCTCATCGGTGAGTGCGGGCGCGCCGAGGTAGCCGGGCGCGACGCCGGTCCCGGCGAGGTGGATCTCGCCGTGGGCGCCGATGGGGACGGGGCGTCCGGCGGGGTCGCGCAGGAGTACGCCGGTGCCGTCCTGCGGGGTCCCGATGGGTACGGGCACCGGCCCGGCGGTGCCGACGGGGTGGGCGGTGACCCACACGGTGCCCTCCGAGGGGCCGTACAGGTTGTACAGCTCGTAGGGCGTGGGCCCGGTGGGGCGCACGCGCAGGACGTCGCCGCCGACGAACAGGATCCGCAGGCCGGGCTGCTCGGCGAGCGGGAGGCGGATGAGGCCTTCGCCCAGTGGCGTGGGCAGGAGGCTGACGGTGACGCGGTTGGCGTCGTACCAGCGGGCGAGGTCGCGTGAGGAGCGGCGGTCCTCCTCGTCGGCGAGGACGAGGCCGCCGCCGGTGGTGAGCGCCGGCCAGGTCTCGCCCATGGAGCCGTCGAAGCTGAATCCGCAGACCATCGCCGAGCGGTCGGCGGAGGTCAGGCCGAAGCGGCGGTGCTGGACGGCGGCGAAGGTGGCGAGGGCGCCGTGCGCGAGGAGGACGCCCTTGGGCCGTCCGCTGGAGCCGGAGGTGTAGATGACCGCGACGGGGTCGCCGGGGCCGACAGCGGAGGTGGGCGGGGCGTCGGGGTGGCCGCCGAGGTCGAGGCCGTCGAGGTGGACGCGCTCGCCGGGGGCGGTGGTGTCGCCCGCGGTGACGGTGAGGAGCGCGCCGGAGTCGGCGATGAGGCCGGCGGCGCGCGCGTCGCCGACGGCCGGGTCGATGGGCAGGTAGGCCGCGCCGGTGTGCAGGACGGCGAGGATCGCGGTGAGGAAGCGCGGGTCGCGCGGGGTGCGCACCGCGACGATCTCGCCCGGGCGGGCGCCGCGCTCGCGGAGGTGGTGGGCGAGGCGGGCGGCGTCGGCGGCGAGCTCGCCGTAGGTGCTCGCGCGTCCCCTGTGGATGATCGCGACGGACCCGGGCCGCTCGGCGGCCAGCGCGGCGAAGCGCTCGTGGACGAGCCATCCGGGCGCCTCGGCGGGCGCGCCCCACTGGAGGCGCTCCAGGGCGTCCCGGTCGGGTGTGACGAGCTCGGCCGGGCGGGTTCCGGCGACGGCCGACTCCAGGGTGTCGCGCAGGTGCGCGGCGATCCGCTCGGCGGTGGCGTCGTCGAAGAGGTCGGTGGAGTACTCCAGGTGGCAGCCGATCCCGGCGGGGCCGTTGGTGAAGTGCCACAGCACGTCGGTCATGGCCCGGCTGCGCCAGACCTCCAGCGGCGTGGCGGTCACGCCGGGCAGGTCCAGGACGAAGGCCTCGGCGTTCTTGTACTCGGCCATGACCTGGAAGACCGGGTTGCGGCCGGGATCGCGTTCTACGCGCAGGTCCCGCAGGACGGTCTCGAAGGGCGCCTCGGCGTGGTCGTAGGCCTCCAGGGTGGCCCGCCGGACGCGCGCGATGATCTCGGCGAAGCCGGGGTCGCCGGACAGGTCGATGCGCAGCGCGAGGGTGTTGACCAGGAACCCGACGGTGTTCTGGGTGCCCTCGGGGCGGCGGGCGATGGGCAGGCCGATGACGACCTCGTCCTGCCCGGTGAACCGCCGTAGCGTCACCGCCAGGCCCGCCAGGAGGGTCATGTAGACGGTCGCCGAGTTGGCGCGGGCCAGCTCGCCGATCCGGGCGGTCAGCTCCGGCGCCAGCCGCGACATGTGCGCGCGGCCCTCCGCCGACGGGATCGCCGGGCGCGGCCGGTCGGTGGGCAGCTCCAGGACCGGCAGCTCGCCGGAGAGGCGCTCGCGCCAGTAGGCCAGGTCGGCGGCCACGGCCGCCGGTTCGGGCGCCGGGACGGGACCGTCGGCCGGCGGGAGCGGCTCGCCGCGGTACAGCAGCGACAGGTCGCGGGTGAGGACCGTGGCCGAGGCGGCGTCCACGACGATGTGGTGGAAGGACAGCACGAGGACGTGCCGGTCGGGCGCGAAGCGCAGGAGCCGGGTGACGAACAGCGGGCCCCCGGCCAGGTCGAAGGGCCGCACGCTCTCGGCGGCGATCGCGCGGCGCACGACCTCGTCCTCGTCGGCTCCCGCGACGTCCTCGACGGCGAACTCCGCGGGCATCGCGGTGACGCGCTTGACGGGACGCCCGTCGCGCTCGCCGAAGACGGTGCGCAGCGCGGGGTGGCGCGCGACGAGGGCGTCCACGGCCTCGCGCAGGCGGGCGGCGTCGAGCGGGCCGGACAGGGCGATCGCGCGGGGCTCGTTGTACGCGCACTCGCCGGGCGCGATCTTCTCGGCGAGCCAGATGCGCTCCTCGGCGGGGGTGAGCTCGTCGCCGGCGCCGGTGTAGGAGTCGCGCAGGGCGGCCAGGTGCGGCAGGCCCCGGCGCAGGGCGTCGGCGGGCATCCCGAAGTCCACCAGGGCGGCGATCTCGTCGGCCCCGGCGGCGGTGACGGCGTCGGCGATGGCGCGCACCGACTCGGGGCTGCCGATGAGGGCGCGGGTGTCGCAGTAGCGGTCGTAGGCGCGGCGGAACAGGTAGTCGAGGTCGGCGGGGGCGAGCCGGTCGATGTCGGCGCCCAGGCCGAGGCTGGCGGCCATCTGCCCGAAGAGCTTCAGGGACGCGTTGAGGTAGTTGCGGAAGGGCCCGTAGGCCTCCTCGCGGGCGGCCCGCGCGTCCGGCCCGAGGTAGGCGTGCAGGAGGACGGTGACGCGCCCGGCGGTGGGGTCGAGGCCGTGCTCGGCGCGCGTCCGGCGGTAGAGGGCGATGTTGGCGGCGAGCTGCTCGGGGGTCTGGGTCATCAGGTTGGTGACCACGCCCAGGTCGGCGGCGGCCGCGCGGCGGTAGGACTCGGGGTTGCCCACGATGGCGGTGTGCATGGGCGGCGCGGCCTGCACCGGGCGCGGGAACAGGCGGACCTCGGCGGGCGAGCCGGAGCCGTCGGTGCGGGCGGCGGCCTTGCCCGCCCACAGCCCGCGCAGCTCCTCCAGCTGCTCGTACATGACCTCGGCGCGGGTGGCGAAGCGCTCGGGGTGGAAGACGAAGTCGGCGGGGTGCCAGCCGGAGGCGATGCCGATGCCCGCGCGGCCGCCGGACAGGCCGTCCACCATGGACCATTCCTCGACCACGCGGATGGTGTCGTGCAGGGGCAGCACGACGCTTCCGGCGTTGATGCGGACGCGGGTGGTGTCGGCGGCGATCGCGGCGGCCAGCACCGAGGGGTTGGGGAACAGCCCGCCGAAGGAGTCGAAGTGCCGCTCGGGCAGCCATACCGAGGTGAAGCCGTTGGTGTCGGCGAAGCGGGCGGCCTCGCGCAGCAGCGCGTAGGAGCCGGTGCTGGCGCCGTCGGCGGCGGCGTCGGGGTAGTCGCCGAAGAAGTAGAGGCCGAAGTCGGGGACGTCCCGGTTGGCGCGGGCAGGTGGCGCGGGGGCGGCCGGGAGCGCCTTGACGGGCTCGGGACGCGCGACGGGAGCCAGGGGCACGGGGGCCACGGGAGCGGGGGCGCGCTGCTCCAGGAGCCGCGCGGCGGCGCTGACCGCCTCCGCCGAGGCCTGCGCGGCCAGCGCGGTCTGGTGCGCGGCCTGGGCCAGCACGGCGTAGATGTCCCCGGACGGCGGCGCGGCCGGGGCGGTCACCGCGACCGGCGCGGGCGGCGCCACCGGCCGGGCCGCGACCGGCGGGGCCGCAGGGGCCACCGGTGCCGGAGGCGCGGCGGGCCTGCGCGCGGCCACCACCGCGGTGAGCTTGCGGACGGTGTCGGCGTCCTCGAACAGCTCGCGCATGCTCACCCGCACCCCGTACCCGACCTCCAGCTCGCGGGTCAGGGCCACCAGCAGCAGCGAGTCGGCGCCATAGGCGGCGAAGGACGTGTCCGGATCGGTCGCGGCGGGCTCGCGGCCCAGCTTCGCGGCGGCCAGCGCGGTGAGCTCGGCGAGCAGATCGGCCTCGGGTCGGTCGGTCATCGTGGCTCCCTTGGGGGTCGTCGTCGGCGCATCGATCCAGTGCCGTTGGCGGCGGTAGGGGTAGAGGGGCAACCACGCCCGGGGACCGTCGGGTTCGCCCCAGGTGAGGGCGGCACCGGCGGTGTAGAGCGCGGCGAGGGCGCGGTCCCAGGCGGCGAGCCCGGCGGTGTGGACGGTGGGCACGCGCGGCAGGAGCAGCCCGGTGAGGACGGGTTTCGGCCCGGCCTCCACGGCCAGGCCGCCCTCGATCGCGGCGAGGGTGGCGACCACGGCGTCGAAGCGGACCGGGCGGCGGGCCTGGGCGACGAGGTAGTCCGGGTCGGGAGTCCAGCCCGCCTCGCGGAGTTCACCGTCCATGGAGGACACGAAGGCGATCCCGGCGGGCCGCCACGCGACGGTGGCGGCGGCCTCGCGGTACTCGCCGAGGACGGGGTCCAGCAGCGGCGAGTGGAAGGCGCGGTCCACGTCGAGACGCGTGGCGCGCAGGCCGCGTTCGCGCGCGGTCTCCCCGGCGCGGTCGACGGCGTCGGCGGGACCGGCCAGGACGACGCTCTCGGGGCCGTTGACCGCGGCCAGGGTGAGCTCGCCGAAGGCGGCGGCCTCGTCCGGGCTCGCCTGGAGGGCGAGCATTCCGCCGGGGGCGGTGGCGGCCATCAGCCGCCCGCGCGCCTCGGTGAGCCGGACGCCGTCGGCGAAGGACAGGGCCCCGGCGGCGTGCAGGGCGGCGAACTCGCCGACGCTGTGGCCGGTGACGACGGACGGCGTGACGCCCTGGGCGCGCAGCAGCGCGGTGAGCGCGGCCTGGTGGACGAACAGCGCGGGCTGGGCGAGCTCGGTCCCCAGTGGCTCGTCGCCGGGTTCGAGGAGGACCTCGCGCAGGTGGGCGGGGGCGCGGTCGACGACCTCGCCGAAGACGGGGTAGGCGTCGTGGAAGGCGCGGGACATGCCCCGGTACGGGCTGCCCTGGCCGGTGTAGGCGAGCAGCGGCACGGCGGTTCCGGCGTCACCGGCGGTGTAGTCGCCGGGGCGGCCGGCGGCGAAGGCGTCCAGCGCGTCGGCGGCGGATTCGGCCGTGCCGGCGTGGACGGCGAGGCGGTGGGTGTGGTGGCGGCGGCCGTGCCGGGCGGTGGTGAGCGCGCCGGGCAGGTCGCCGTCGGCGCGCAGGGTCGCGGC
Organism: Actinorhabdospora filicis; assembly: GCF_030269765.1. Lineage (GTDB taxonomy): Bacteria > Actinomycetota > Actinomycetes > Mycobacteriales > Micromonosporaceae > Actinorhabdospora > Actinorhabdospora filicis. The sequence goes on from NZ_BSTX01000002.1 coordinate 1,440,087, forward strand.
GTAGGCGGCGGCCAGCTCGCGCAGCGCGTCGGGGTGGGCGGCGGAGACGGGCAGGACGCCGCGCGCGGTGTTCGGCGCGGCGGTGGGCTCGGGCGCCTGCGCGACGATGGCGTGGGCGTTGGTGCCGCCCACGCCGAAGGAGCTGACCCCGGCGATGCGCGGCCCGGTCCACTCCTCGGCCGCGAGGGGGATCCGGAACGGGCTGTCCGCCAGGTCGATGGCCGGGTTGACGGTGTCGTGGTTGACCAGCGGGGGGATGCGGCCGTCGCGGACGGCGCAGATCGCGCGCAGGAGCCCGGCGATGCCCGCGGCGGAGTCCAGGTGCCCGAAGACGGGCTTGCCGGTGCCGATGGCGCAGTAGCCGACGGCGTCGGTGTCGGCGCGGAAGGCGGCGGTCAGCGCGGCGAACTCGATGGGATCGCCCTTGATGGTGCCGGTGCCGTGGGCCTCCACGTAGCCGATGTCGGCGGCCGACACCCCGGCCACGTCGAGCGCGCGGCGGATCGCCTCGGTCTGCCCGGCGCCGCTGGGGGCGGCGTAGGCGCGTTTGCGGTCGCCGTCGTTGTTGAGGCCGACGCCCATGATCACCGCGTGGATCCGGTCGCCGTCGGCGACGGCGTCGGCGAGCCGTTTCAGGACGACCGCGCCGACGCCGCTGCCGCCGATGGTGCCGTCGGCCGCGGCGTCGAAGGGACGGCACACTCCGGTGCGGGACAGGATCGTGCCGCGCACGTGGTGGTAGCCGGTGACCTGCGGGACGTGGACGGCGGTGGCCCCCGCCACGGCGAGGTCGGCGTCCCCGGACAACAGCGCGGCGGCGGCCTGGTGGACGGCGGCGAGCCCGCTGGAGCAGCCGGTCTGCACGGTCATCGCCGGTCCGGTGAGGCCGAGCTTGAAGGCGGTGCGGGTGGCCACGAAGTCGGGGTCGCCGCCGATGATCAGGCGCAGGCCGGTGACCTGGTCGGCGGCGGCGACCTCGGCGGCGAGGTTGCGGCGCAGGTACCCGCCGAGGGGGTACAGGTGGTAGTCGGCGGCCCCGGCGAACACGGCGGTGCGGGAGCCGGGGGCGGCGCGCCCGGCGTCCTCCAGGGCGTGGTGGGCGACCTCCAGGAACAGCCGGTGCTGGGGGTCGGTGGCGCGGGCCTCGGCGTGGCTCATGCCGAAGAAGTCGGCGTCGAAGAGGTCGACGCCGTCCAAGGGCGCGGTGGCGCCGACGAAGGACGGGTCGTCGGCGGGCAGGCCCTCGGCGAGGAGTTCCTCGCGGGTGAAGTGGCGCACGGCGCTGCGGCCGGAGAGCTGGAGGTCCCAGAACTCCTCAGGCGTGCCGGCCCGCGGCATGCGCAGGGCCATGCCGATGACGGCGAGGCGGCGGTCGGTCATCGCGGTCTCCTTCCGGAGGTGGGCGCGGCGGACCCGGCGGCCGGACGGCCGGTGGCGGCGGGCACGGCGAAGGGTGGCGCGATCCCGGCGCTCTCACCGGAGACGGAGACGCTTCGGGCGCGCGAAGGCTTCGACCAGAGGCGCCCGAAAGGGATCTCGGCGGGGGTGGCGGCCGAGTGAAGGGAGGCGGCGGGAAGCGCCCGCAGATGGTCCGCAAGGGACGGTGGGAAGTCGACGGTCCCCGGGCCGGGCCTTAAAGTCCCGAACAGCCCGGCACCGGTGAGCCGGTTCGATTGCGGCACACAGTTCCCGGTGACGAGCGGCCCGAACCGGGGCATGACGATCGTGGACAATGTGGAGCCTCGATCTGACGGCGGCATCCCTACGGCCCGAGGCTAACAGGAAGATCCACATGTCCCAAACCGCATGGGATACCGTCACCGAGAGTGGCTTGTGGTCACCGACGGAACGGGCCGGTCACCTCGAACGTGACGCCCTCGGAGCCCCACTTGTCGCCCTTCTCGCCGCGCTGGGACGAGAAGTAGAGCCGGGTGCCGTCCGGGGAGAACGCCGGGCCGGTGATCTCCGACCGGTCGTGCCCGCGCACACGCAGGACGGGGGCGACGATCCCGTCGGCGGTGATGATGTTGATCTCCATGTTCCCGCCGTCCTCGGCGACGTACAGGTCACCCCCGGCGGTGCCGGTCAGGTTGTCCACGCCGCTGAGGGACCCGCCGCCCCGGTAGATCGCGGCCACCGAGGCGTCCCCGGTCCGGTACGCCCACACCGAGTTGTCGCCCTTGGTGGTGAAGTAGCAGACCCCGTCGGCGTAGTGGCAGCCCTCGCCGCCGTCGAAGTGGACCGCGTCGTCGAGCTGGTGGCGGGTCTGGGTGCCCTTCCGGCCCACCAGCGGATCCGGCACCTCCCGCCAGACCTGGTTCTCGCACAGCACGTCGAGGCGGCCGGTCGAGAGATCGCCCCAGGAGTCGGGGGTGAAGCGGTAGAAGCAGCCGTCCGGCTCGTCCTCGGTGAGGTAGACGGCCTTCAGGTCCGGGTCGCAGGCGGCGGCCTCATGCCGGAAGCGGCCCATCGCCGGGCGCTGCTCGGCGCTCTTCTCCCCGCGCGGATCGGTCTCGTAGACGCGGCCGCCGGTGGTCTCCTCACAGGACAGCCAGGTGCCCCAGGGGGTCGCGCCGCCCGCGCAGTTGAGGGTGGTGCCGGAGAGGACGCGGTAGACGTCGTCGATCTCGCCCTCGGGGGTGAAGCGGATCGCGGAGGCGCCGCCGTCCGGGACCTCGGAGTTGGAGACGTAGATCCAGCCCTCGCCGTCGGGGAAGCAGGCGCCGCCGTCGGGGGCGGGGTGCCATCCTCTCTTTCCGCTTCGCGCCACCACGCGGGAGGTGAAGCCCTCGGGGAGGGCGATGGCGTTGGCGTCGGGTTCGCGGAGGGGGCCGTAGGGGGTGGTGAGGGTCGACTTGCCGGCCGCGGCGCGCTGCCAGAGGGAGCCGGTGAGGGCGGTGGCGGCGGTGGTGACGACGGCGGTGCGCAGGAATACACGTCGGTCCATGGGTCCTCCAGGTGGGCGTGAGCGGACACGATAACTGGAGGTTTGGGGGATTTGGGGGGTAACGCGCCCGGTTTTGGGGTTACTGGTGGGTGAATGGTGGGGTTTTTGCGGATCGGCCGCTTTCTCTTCCCTGGGTTGGCGGTGGTTGTTCCTCACCCTCTGGACAGGGGTTTCACCCCTGGGACCCGACCAGGGGTGCGGCCCCTGGACGCCGGACCTCTCTCGGGAGGCTCCACCCGCGTTCGGCCTTTGCGACGGTGAACGATGAACCTCGGGGTGTCAAGACGGAAGTGCTGTCTTGACACCCCGAGAACCCTCGTTCGAAGAACCATCCGGCCGACCGAGGGAGGATCCTCTCCTATCCCGAGACAGCTCGCGCGGATCTGGTCTCGGGGGCGCGGTTTGTTCGCGGGTTGCGGGCCGTGTCGTTTGGGCTCTACTACAACGAGCTTGTCTGTTTGCCCGGGTTTTGACCCCGTTGCCAGCCAGTCACCTTGCCCGGGTCTAAAACAACGAGCTTGTCTGTTGCCCGGGTTTTGACCCCGTAGCGAGCCAGTCGCCTTGCCCGGCTTAGTTCCCTCGCTCTTGGCTGCGCATCGCACCCGGCTCTGCCCCGCGTCTCGCCCCTGTCCTCGGGCGGGCTTCGTGCACGGGCCCAGTGGGTTGCCCTACTCCCCCTCTCACTCCCCCGCTTCTCTTCTCCTTCGCCTCAGCGCTGCCTGCCTCTCCCGTGCCGCGCACGCCTGCGAGCAGAAGCGCCTGGGCAGGCCCGGGCCGTCGTCCACGAAGTACGGGCCCTCGGGGCAGCGGTTTCCGGGGCACTTGCCCCAGGCGATGCGGCCTCGTTCTCCCAGCAGGCGGGCGAGTGCGTGTGCGGAGGCGGCGAGGAGCCATTCGCTCCAGCTCGCGCCTCTTGGTTCCACGTGGAGGTGCCAGGGGTGGCCGTCGTGGCGTTCTAGGCGGGGTGGGGCGGCGTGGGCGGCGAGGATGGCGTTGAGTTGTTCGGCCGCGTGGTTCTCGTCGGTTTCGGCCAGCAGTGTTGAGAGCCTGTTCACCGCTGCGCGCAGGTCCTCCGCTTCTTCTTCGTTCACGGTGTCGTGTTCGCCGTGGACGGCGAGGACTGCGGTGATGCGCTCGTTGTTCGCCTCCGGGTCCTCGTGGAGGAGGTTGGCCAGGTCGGTGAGGCGGTGGGCGGGCCGGAAGCCGGTGTTCACTCGTCCACCGTAACGCATTGCTTCGATAAACCGTTACAGTTGGGTGTGTGGCTCCCCTCCCGCGGTATCTCGCCGCCGCCTTTCTCGCGCGGCTCACCGATGACGGTGTCGGCATCGCCGTCGCTCTGCTGGCTTTGGACCGGACGGGGCGTCCGGGGTTGAGTGCGCTGGTGCTCACCGGGTTCATGGCTCCTCATCTGCTCGCCGGGCCGTTGTCGGGGGCGCTGGCGGCGAGGACACGGCGGCCTCGGCTTCTTTATTGCGGGGCTCTGATGGGGTTCGCGGGGTCGCTGGCGGGTTTGGCGGGGCTGGTCGGGCGGGCTCCGACGTGGGTGGTTTTGCTGGTGGCGGTGGGGGGTGGGGCGTGTGGGCCGATGATCACGGGTGGGTTGTCGGCGCTGGTCGCGGGGCTGGTGGCGCCGGAGGGGCAGTCGCGGGCTTATGCGTGGGACGCGGCCACGTACAACGCGTCTTCGGTGGCGGCGCCCGCGTTGGCATCGGGGGCGGCGTACCTGTGGTCGCCGGCGACGGCGACGCTGGCGATGGCGGGTGGGGCGGCGCTGGCGGCGGTGCTGGTGGCCACGCTGCCGCACCGGGTGGGTGGGGGTGGGCGGAGTACGGCGGCGGCGCTGGGGGCGGGTTTGCGGGCGCTGTGGACGGTGCGGCCGCTGCGGGCGATCACCGCGGGGACGACGCTGGCGTACCTGGGCATCGGGTCGCTGACGTTCACGACGGTGCTGCTGGCGGGGCGGTGGGGTGATCCGGAGGGCGCGGGGCCGCTGATGACCGCGTTCGCGCTGGGCGCGCTGGCCTCCACGCTGTCGCTGACGAGGCTGCGCCGGACGCCTCCGGCGATGCGGCTGGCGGGTTACAGCCTGCTGGGGACGGGCGCGGCGCTCGCGCTGGCGGCGGTGACGCCGTCCTTCGCGCTGTGCGTGGTCGTCTACGCGCTGGCGGGGTTGGCGAACGGGCCGTTGCTGAGCAGCACGTTCCACGTCCGCGCCGAGCACGCCCCGGAGGGCACGCGGGCGCAGGTGTTCACCCTCGGCGCGGCCATGAAGATCTCGGCCGCGGCGGCCGGGGCGGCGCTGGCGGGCGCGGGGGCGGCGCTGCCGCCTCCGGTGCTGCTGCTGGTGATCGCGGGCCTCCAGTTCGGCGGGTTCGCCGTGATCCGGCCCACGTGGACTGTTCGGGACGCCTGAGCGCGCGGCATACTCTCCGCCCGCGACCGAGGAGATCGACATGTACGTGCCAGCGCATTTCGCCGCCGACGATGACGCCGTCACCGAACTACTGGTGAACCACGGCGCCGGCGACCTGGTCACCGCGACCGCCCGCGGCCTGCTCACCACCAGGATCCCGTGGGTCTACGACCCCGAGCGGCACGCCCTGCACGGGCACCTGGCGCGCGCCAATCCGCAGTGGCGCACGCCGTGGACGGGCGAGGCGATGGTGCTGCTGCGGGAGGACACCTTCTACGTCACGCCCAACTGGTACGCCTCCCGCGATGAGGACTCGCGTGTGTCGCCGAGCTTCAACTACCGCGCGGCCAACGTCCACGGCGAGCTCGTCATCCGCGACGACGTGGCGTGGGTGGAGGACCAGATCCGGCGCCTGGCGGCCAAGCACGAGGCGGGGCGGCCGCGTCCGTGGACCGTCGACGAGCCGCCGCGCTCCTGGGTGGACGGACTGCTGCCCGGCATCGTCGGGGTCGAGCTGGTGATCTCGCGGATCGAGGCGAAGACGAAGATGAGCCAGAACCGGGCCGAGCGCGACGTCGACGGGATCATCGCCGGTGTCGAGGCGGACGGGCGCGCCGCCGCGGCCGAGGCCGCGCGGAGGGCCAACCACCGGTCCTAAGTGCAGCATCGCGGGCGAGTCGACCCCGGCCTCGTGCTTGCCGGGCCGCAGCATCAGCCCGCACACGATCGCGCCGATCACGAAGATGCCCGCCGACCACCAGAACGCCGTCGTGTAGCTCTTGAGGGCGGCCTCCCCGAGCAGCTGCGGGGTGGGCTGCTTGCCGTCCATGAAGGCGGTGGCGGCGTTGTTCGCGAGCGTGCTCAGCAGGGCGGTGCCGATGGAGCCGCCGACCTGCTGGGACGTGTTCACCGTCGCCGAGGCCACCCCGGCGTCCAGCTCGCTGACGCCGGCGGTGGCGATGTTCATGGCGGGGGCGATGATCAGGCCGAAGCCGAGACCGGTGAGGATCAGCTGCGGCATGACCTCGGTGACGTAGACGCTGTCCACGTCGATGCGGGTCAGCCACACCAGGCCGACCGCGCACAGCGCCATGCCGAGCGCCACTGGGATCTTCGCCCCGATGCGGGGCAGCAGGACGATGGTGGAGACCTGCGCGGTGATCATGATCCCGGCGACCATCGGCAGGAACGCCACGCCGCTCTTGACCGGCGAGTACTGCAGGGTCTGCTGCATGTAGTAGGTCAGGAACAGGAAGATCCCGAACATGCCCGCGCCGGCGATGAACACCGCCACGAAGGCGCCGCCCCGGTCGCGGTCGCGGACCACGCGCATCGGCAGCAGCGGGTGGGCGACCTTCATCTCGATGAACACGAAGGCGATCAGCAGGACGACGCCGGCCACCAGGAAGCCCCACACCATCGGCGAGCCCCACGAGCGGGTCTCGGCGCGGGAGAGGCCGAAGACCACGCAGAACAGCCCGGCGGTCACCACGATGGTGCCGGGGATGTCCAGCGAGGGCTTGTCGGCGTGCAGTCCGGGCTGGAGGTAGACGATCGCGCCGATGAGGGCGATGACGGCGAAGACCAGGTTGACGTAGAGGCACCAGCGCCAGTCGAGGTACTCGGTGAGGACGCCGCCCAGCAGGAGGCCGATGGCGCCACCGGCACCGGCGATCGCGCCGAAGATGCCGAAGGCCTTGCCGCGCTCCTTCGGATCACTGAACGTGGTCGTCAGCAGCGACAGGGCCGCGGGGGCCAGCAGCGCGCCGAAGACGCCCTGGAGGGCGCGGGCGCTGACCAGGATCTCGAAGTTGCCCGCCGCGCCGCCCAGGGCCGAGGCCCCGGCGAAGCCGATCAGGCCGACGATGAAGGTCAGCTTGCGCCCGAACAGGTCCGACAGGCGCCCGCCGATGAGCAGGAGGCTGCCGAAGGACAGCGAGTAGGCGGTGACGATCCACTGCCGGGAGTCGTTGCTGAAGCCCAGTTCCTGCTGCGCCGACGGGAGCGCGATGTTCATGACCGTGGCGTCCAGCACGATCATGAGCTGCGCGAGACCGATGACCGCCAGGATCATCCACCTGTGCGGATGCGGCGGCTCCTGCGCGGAATCTGCCATGCGGTGCGCCATGGGCCGACATTAGTTCCCAGGTCAAGACGCCCGTGCCGATTCGGCGATACCCATGATCGGCCAGGCGTGAAGAACTTTCACCCGTCATTCGGCAACCTGTCTGCGAAATCCCTGTGCCAGACTCGGCACTCGGGTGGGACATACGCGCAGAGGGACGGTATGGCAAGGGACGTCATCAAAAGACGTGGCGGGGGCGATGCCAGCCTGCTACGCCGGCTCAACACCGTGGCCGTGCTCCGGGTGCTGCACGAACGGGGACCGGCCACGCTCACCGAGGTCGCCGCGCACGCCGAGGTCTCCCGGCCCACCGCCGAGGACGCCGTGGGCGAGCTCCTCGGCCGCGGCCTGGTCCGCGAGAGCGGCCCGCCCGACGGGCCGCGCGTCGTGGGCCGTCCCGCGCGGCGGTTCGCGTTCAACGCCGACGCCGGGTACGTCCTGGGCATCGACGTGGGCGCGCACAAGCTGTACGCGGTGGCCGCCGACCTGTGCGGCGAGGTCCGCGCGGGGCAGCGCGTCGCGCTCGACCCGCAGGCTCCCGCGCCGCAGCGGGTCTCGGCGATGCGCACGGCGCTGACCGAGGTCGCCGAACTGGCCGGGATCGATCCCGCCGACGTGCGCGCCATCGGCGTCGGCACCAGCGGCATCGTGGACGCCACCGGCCGCGTCGCGCTCTCCGGGCACCTGCCGGGGTGGACGGGCCTGCACCTGCCGACCGAGCTGGCGGGCCTGTGCCCGGGGGCGGTGCTGGTGGCCAACGACTCGAACATGGCCGCGCTCGCCGAGCACTGGTGCGGGGTCGCCGAGGGCGCCGCGGACGTCGTGTACATCCTGGCGGGGCGGCGGATCTCGGCGGGCATCCTGCTGGGCGGGAAGGTCCATCCGGGACGGCACGGGGCGGCCGGGGAGATCGGGATCATGAGGAGCATGGGCTGGTATGACACGGCCCGGCTGCTGCGCGACGGGCACGCCGCCGGGGAGGACCTCGTCCACCATCTGGCCACGGGCATCGCCGCGACGGTGCTGACGGTCGACCCGGAGCTGGTGGTCGTCGGCGGCGGGCTGTCGCAGGCCGGGGAGAAGCTGATCGGGCCGCTGCGGACGCGGCTGGCCGACCTGTGCCTCTACCCGGTGCCGGTCGAGGCATCGACGCTCGCCGACCGCTCGGTGGCGCTGGGGGCGGTGCGGCTCGCGCTCGACGAGGTCGAGCGCGAGCTCTTCACCGCGTGAGCCCTAGCGGGCGAGGGTCTTCTCGGCGAACCAGCGCGACGCGGGACGCCCGGCGAGCGGGAACGTGGCCAGCGCGGCGGCCACGGCCCCGATGAGGCTGAGGATGAACTGGATGTAGAACAGGACTTCCAGGTTGAACTCGAAATTGATGAGCCAGCCGGCGTCGAAGATGATCTGACGCACGTTGGCGATCAGGAAGAACCCGGCGGCCAGGGCGGTCAGGACGCGGCCGGAGTCCTTGCCGCCCGCCACCCCGGCGCCGCCGATGGCGAGGAGCACGATCGCGCCGATGGTGATGAGATAACCGAGCAGGTCGAAGATGCGGCTGACGCCGCTGTCGCCGCCGAAGGGCGGGTGGTCCCCGGAGAACGTGCGGTACAGGGCCAGCGCGAGCGCGATGAACTCCACGCCGGCCAGCACGAAGGCCATGCTCATGGCCAGGGACGCGCCGCCGGGGCGCACGGGCCCGAGCTTGGGCACGCCGTAGCCGCCGGGCGGCGGGACCGGCTGGCCCGGCGCGGGCTGCCCGGGGGGAGCGTACTGAGGGGGCACGGGCTGCTGGGGCTGCCCGTAGGGCTGCTGCGGCTGGCCGTACGCGGGTGGCTGGGCCGCCGGGGGCTGCCCGTAGGGCTGGCCCTCCGCGGGCTGCGCCGGGTAGACGGGCTGTCCCTGCTGTGGGTACTGCCCCTGCGAGGGCTGCTGGTATGCCGGATCGTAGCCGGGTGAAGGGTTTCCCATGTCGTCCTCTGGCGCTCGGGAATGCGCGGGCGACTCAAGGTAGCAAGAGACCGCCCGCGCACGCAGCTAACGGATCACGCCTTCCACCCCGGCGGCCCAGGACAGCAGCTCCTCGTCGGCGCCGGGACGCGCGGCGAGCTGGAGCCCGAGGGGCAGCGCGCCCGCCGGGCGCGGCACGGGCAGCGTCAGCGACGGCCAGCCGGTGAAGCTCCAGGGCAGGCACATCACCGCGTTGCCGGTGTTGCCCAGCCCCTCCGGCGCGACACCGGTCGCGGGCGGGGCGAGCCACACGTCCACACCGGCGGCGTCGGTGTGGGCCGCCAGGCGGGCGCGGACGTCCTCGCGCTCGGCGAGCGCCTCGGCGTAGGCGCCCTCGGTGATCGGGTGGCCCTCGCCGATGGCCCGGGCGGTCTGCGGGCGGTAGAGCTCGCCGTACTTGGCGTACCAGTCGGCGTGCGAGCGGGCGAGTTCGAAGCGGTTGACGGTGAACTGCACGGCCCGGATGTGCTCGAAGTCGTCGAAGGGCCGGGCGCGGACGATGGCGTATCCGGCCTCGCGGAGGCGCTCGATCTGCTCCTCCAGGGAGGCGATCGCGCCGATGTCGGCGTGGGCGAGGTAGGGGCCGTCGGGGACGCCGAGGACCGGCGGGCGGGCGTCGGCGGTGTCGCGCCAGCCGTCGAGGAGTACGGGCGCGGCGGCGGCGATCCCGGCGAGGTCGGCGGCGTGGAGTCCGAGGGTGTCGTAGGTGGGCGCGTTGGGGATGACGCCGTCGATGGGGATGCGCCCGTGGGTGGGTTTGAAGCCGGTGATCCCGCAGAAGGCCGAGGGCCGGATGACCGAGCCGACGGTCTGGGTGCCGATGGCGAGGGGGACCATCCCGGCGGCGACTCCGGCGGCCGAGCCGCTGCTGGAGCCGCCGGGGGTGTGGGCGGGGTCGTGCGGGTTGACGGTCTCGCCGGGGGCGAGGACGGCGAACTCGGCGGTGACGGTCTTGCCCGCGACGAGCGCCCCGGCCGCGCGCAGGCGGGTGACGACGGTGGCCTCGGGTCCGCCGACGACCTCCGGCGGCAGTCCGGAGCCGCCGCGGGTGGGCAGGCCCTCGGCGTTGACGATGTCCTTGATGCCGACCGGGACGCCCCGCAGCGGGCCCTCGGGGGCGGCTTCGGCCTCGGCGAGCAGGCGTTCCCGGCGGTCCGGCTCGGCGACGAAGGCGCGCACCCGGCCGTCCACGGCCTCGATCCGGTCGAGGGCGCGGTGGGCGTTCTCCAGGGGAGTTCCGGGCTCGGTCAGTGACCAGGGTCGCACGAGGCTCGTCATGCGGGCGATCGTACCCATGCCAAGATTGCGAGTATGCCTCTCGAATCTCTCGCGAACGGAGCCGCCATTCGGTGTGATGGCCGCCCATGACGACCACCGCCCCCACGCCGGTATCCCTGCGTTCCCTCATCGCCCCCGTCTACCTGCCCACCGTCCTGTTCGGCATCGGCCAGGGCGCCGTCGCGCCGATCATCGTCGTCTCCGCCCGTGAACTCGGGGCCTCGATCGGCGTGGCCGGGCTCATCGCCGCCCTCGCCGGGATCGGCAACCTCGCCGCCGACATCCCCGCCGGGGCCCTCGCCGGGCGCATCGGCGAGCGCCGCACGATGACCCTGGCGACCGTCCTGCTGACCGTCTCCCTCGTCGGCTGCGCCTTCACCGGTTCCCTGTGGCTCCTCGGGGTGTCGGTGTTCCTGATGGGCATGGCCCGCGCGGCCTGGGGCCTGGCGCGCCAGACCTACGTGACCGAGGCCGTTCCCTACGCCCTGCGCGCCCGCGCGCTGTCCACGCTCGGCGGGACGCAGCGCATCGGCATGTTCGCCGGGCCGTTCCTGGGCGCGCTGGCCCTGACGTGGTGGGGCACCTCCGCCGCGTACTGGGTGCACCTGGTGACGGCGGTGGCCGGGCTCGCGGTCCTGCTGCTCGTGCCCTCGCCGGAGGGCGCGGACAAGGCCGACGCGGTCAAGCCCGGCGACGGCCACCACGGCACCCTGGCCGTCCTGCGCGAGAACCTGCCGGTGTTCCTCACCCTCGGGCTGGCCGCGTCGGCGGTCGGCGCGCTGCGAGCCGCGCGTCCGGTGGTGATCCCGCTGTGGGCCGACGTCCTGGGCATCGACCCGGCGGCGACGAGCGTGGTCTTCGGCGTGGCCGCCGCGGTGGACATGCTGCTCTTCTACCCGGCGGGCAAGGTGATGGACAAGTACGGGCGCCGCTGGGTGGCGATCCCGTGCATGGTCATCATGGCGATCTCTCTGCTGCTGATCCCCCTGACCCACGACGTGTGGTCGCTGGGCGCGGTGGCGATGCTGTTCGGTTTCGGCAACGGGATCGGCAGCGGCATCGTGATGACCCTCGGGGCCGACGCGTCCCCCGACGTCGGTCGCGCGCGGTTCCTGGGCGGCTGGCGGCTGTGCGCCGACATGGGCGTCACCGGCGGCCCGCTGCTCATGAGCGGCATCGCCGCCGTCTTCGCCCTCGGCCCGGCGATCATCGCCATGGGGCTGCTCGGCGCGCTGGGCGCGGTCGCGATGTGGAAATGGGTGCCCCGGCCCTCACACGGCTGACGGGACGGGCTCGCGGGCGGCGATCGCGCGCTGCGCCAGGAACACCCCGGCGATGACGATCGCGCCGCCCGCCAGCTGCACCGGCGTGGGCCGCTCCCCCAGGAGCGCCCACGCCGCCGCGAACGCCACCACGACCTCCAGGTACCCCAGCGCGCCCGCGACCGGCGCCGACAGCCGCTTCAGCCCGGCGATGCCCAGCAGGTAGGCGATCACCGTCCCCACGATGAGCACCGCCGCCAGGATCCACGCCGCCGGGCGCGCCCCGGCCACCACCGCCGGGCCCGCCAGCAGCGACCAGTCGATGTCCCACGGCCGCGCCACCGGCGTCAGCGCCACCGCGCCCACCACGAAACCCGAGGCCAGCAGGACCCGGGTGTCCACGGTGGCCGTCAGGCGCTCGCCGCCGACGAAGTAGGCGGCCTGGCAGACCGCCGCGCAGGCGCCGAAGAGCAGACCGAGGCCGTCCAGGCGCAGGCCGGTCCAGATCTGCACGACCACGCAGATCCCCGCCAGGCTCACCGCCGTCCCCAGCACCGCCGCGCGCGGCAGCGGCGAGCGCCGCACGAAGCGGACCCAGGCGACCACCAGGACGGGTCCGGCGAACTCGAAGAGGAGCGCGACGCCGACCGGGAGGCGCTGCACGGCCAGGAAGTAGAAGGCCTGGACGCCCGCCACCGCCGCCAGCCCGAACGCGGCGAGCCCCGCCAGCGGCAGTTTCGGGCGGCGCAGGAACACCGGCAGCGCGACGGCCGTCAGCGCGATTCCGGCGCCGGTGACGCGCAACCACGTGACCTGGGTGGGCGGGAGGCCGGTGCCGATGAGGCCCTTGGCGAGCGGCCCGGAGAAGCCGAAGGCGACCGAGGCGGCGACGATGAGCGCGAGTCCGGTGGCGGCGCTGGGACGGCGTGGCACGGCGGCTTCCTCTCCTGCCGGGGTGGTGGGCGGCCCTCATCCTGCGACGCGCCGCGCGCCGCGGGCCACCCCAACGGGGCTCGAAGTGGACGGTCCGGGCCTTCCGCCCGTGTGATCTCCATCGCAGGTCCCTACGATGCGCACATGCGCTGGTTGATTTACGTAGCCGTGGCCGGGCCCTCGCTGGTCCTGGCCGGTATCGGACTGTCCCACCCACAGGAGCTCACCGCCGACACCGCCCGGTGGTGGACGAACATGCACATCATCCTGATCCCGGTGTTCCCGCTGCTCGCGGTCGCGCAGTGGTTGCTGCTGCGCGGGACGCCCGCCGGGCTGCCGGGCGTCCTGGCGTGGGGCGCGCGGATCGCGGGCTGGATCTACCTCGGCTTCTACGGCGCCCTGGATACCCTGGCGGGCATCGGGACGGGCTGGCTCGTGCAGAACGGCGTCCACTCCGGCGGCGGGCACCACGGCATGGCCATGGACCGCGACCCGGTCCTCAACCGGCTCTTCGAGATCGGCAACGACCTCGGCTATGTCGGCGCTTACGCGTTCGTGGCCGCGTCTCTGCTGACTTCCGCCGTCCTCGTCATGCGCGCCGGGCCGAAGGCGATCGCGGGCGGGGTGGTGCTGGTCGCCGGTTCGGTGGCGTTCTCGCAGTGGCACATCTACTGGCCCAGGGGCGTCGCCTCGCAGCTGGCCATCGCGATCGGCTTCGCGCTGCTGGCGTGGTCCCTGGACGGCGTGCGGCGCGCCGTCCCGGCCGCCGGATAGGGTTCTTGCACATGACTTGCAAGAAGGAGGAGCGATGACCGACGCGCCGCAGGGAACCGCGCGCCCCATCACCCTGTACGGCACGCCGGTGCTGCACAAGGCGTGCGCCCCGGTGGAGAAGTTCGACGACGAGCTCGCGCAGCTCATCGCCGACATGTTCGCCAGCATGTACGCCGCGAACGGTGTCGGCCTGGCCGCCAACCAGATCGGCGTGGACGCCCGCGTGTTCGTCGTCGACTGCCCCGACGCCAACGACGAGCACCTCGTCGCCCACGTCGTCAACCCGGTCCTCGACCCGGCGCCCGCGCCCCGCGAGCTGGAGACCGACATGGAGGGCTGCCTGTCGGTCCCCGGCGAGTACCACGAGCTGACCCGCACGGCGGTGGCCACCGTCCGCGGTTTCGACATGCACGGCAACCCCGTGGTCTACACCGGCGACGGCACCCTCGCCCGCTGCTTCCAGCACGAGACCGACCACCTCGACGGCACCGTCTACGTCGACCGCCTGCCCCGCAAGATCCGCAAGGAGCTGCTGGAGAACGCCGGACTCGCCGAGCTCGACTGAGTCCCCTGGCCCCGGACGCTCGTTAGTCTGGACGGCACCGTCAGCGCCGACGGAGCCGTCCAGATCTCTTTTCCCCTGGAGGATCCATGACAACCGTCGCGGTGCTGGGAGCGGGCAAGATCGGGCACACCGTGCTCGCGGGTCTACTGCGCGCCGGACGTCCCGGCGACACCCTCATCGCGACCGCGCGGCGGCCCGAACGCGCCGCCGAGCTGCGCGAGGCGCTGGGCGTGCGCGTCCTCGCCAACGCCGAGGCCGCCGCGGCCGCCGACGTGGTCGTCCTGGCGGTCAAGCCGCAGGACGCCGCCGAGCTGATGACCGAACTGGCCGGGCACGTCAGCGCCTCGCAGGTCGTGGTGTCGCTCTGCGCGGGACTGCCCACGTCCTTCTTCGCCAAGCGCCTGCCCGACGGCACCCCCGTCGTCCGCGCCATGACGAACACCCCCGCCCTCGTCGACGAGGCGATGACGGTGGTCTCCGCCGGCGAGCACGCCACCGAGGAGCACCTCGCGGTCGCCGAGGAGCTGTTCCGGCCCCTCGGCAAGACCCTGCGGATGCCCGAGGCGCACCAGGACGCGGTGACCGCCCTGTCCGGCTCCGGCCCCGCCTACATGTACTACCTCGTGGAGGCCATGACCGACGCCGCGATCCTGCTGGGCCTGCCCCGCGCCGCCGCGCACGACCTGATCGTCCAGACCGCCGTGGGCGCCGCCGCGATGCTGCGCGACACCGGCGAGCACCCCGTCAAGCTGCGCGAGGCCGTCACCTCACCGGCCGGGACGACGATCAACGCCGTCCGCGAGCTGGAGCGCCACCGCGTCCGCGCGGCCATCGCCGACGCCGTGGAGGCCGCCCGCGACCGCGCCCGCGAGATCGCCGAGGAACAGGGTTAGCAAAAGGCAGGGTTAGCAAAGGACAGGGCTAACCGCCCGCTCGCTCGATGGGCGGCGCGCTCGCGGCCGGCGGTCCCGCGAACACGAACCGGCCCGCCAGACCCGGTGCGTACGCGGCCAGCGTCCGCAGCTGGAAGTACGCGCCCCAGTTCGGTTCGGGCGCCTCGACGCCGAAACCCGCCGCCGGAGCGAACCCGAACCGCCCGTAGAACCCCGGGTCCCCCACCAGCACGACCGCCGCCATGCCCAGCGCGTCGGCGGCCGCGATCGACGCGTGCATCAGCGCCGTCCCCACCCTCCCGCCCTGCTCTCCCGGCAGCACACCGATCGGGCCGAGCCCCACCACGTCCCGCCGCTCCCCCACGAATCCCCTGGTGGAGACGGCGTGACCGACGATCCGGCCGTCCACTTCGGCCACCAGCGACAGCTCCGGAACCCAGCCCCCGTCCCCCCGCAATCCTTTCAGGAGACCGGATTCGAAGTCACGGCCGAAAGCCGCCTCATGCACGACGTGTACGGTGCCCACGTCCTCGGGCTTCTCACGGCGAATGATCACGGCGTCATTCTGCCCACGAGCAGGTGGGCGAGCGAACGGTTTGTCACATGGTCTTGATACAACTGTACGAAGCGCTTTGAAAGGTGGTGTTCCGAACATGGGTCTGTCCACGTCGGATCTCCAGGTCATCGAGGAGAGCCTCGCAACCGGGAAGAATCCGAAGGTGGTGTTCACCGACGCGGCGGGGCAGATCGCCGGCCGGATCGGGAAGGTGATGCGGCTGGAAGAGCCCGCCGAGGGCGAGTTCGTGACCGTGCGGTTCGGCAACGACGAACTGCCGTTCTCCGTGGCCGACATCCGCCTCCCCGAACGCGGCGAACTCAGCCGCGCTCCCCGCAAGGCGGCCGAACCCGAGCCCGCCACGGCGGCGCCACCTAAGGGCGCGCCGCTTCTGGAGGAGCGGCACAATGGCGTCGATAACGGTACGAACAAGAGGGGTCACATGATGAGCGACATGGACAGCGCGGTCCCGCACCAGCCCAACGGCGAAGCGAACACGAGCCCGACGGCATCCCCGTCCCCGGCTCCCGCCCCGCGCAAGAAGACCGCCCCCAAGCCCAAGGGCGGCCCCGAGCTCACCGTCACCTTGCAGTTCAAGGACGACGAGTGGACCGTGGCCGCCGCCAAGGGCACCAAGGTCGTCGCCCGCGCCGTCCCCATCAAGTCCTCCCACGCGGTGGAAATGGTCCGCTCCCTGGAATCCCCAGCGGTGGCCGCCCTCGTCGAAGAGATCGTCGAACAGGCCCGCGCCTCCGCCGCCGAAGAAGCGGAACGCCTGCGCGCCCAACTCGCCGAACTCGAAGCCCGCCTCGCCGAACTGGGCTAACCCCAAGCCCACGACGACAGACGGCACGAGAGTACGAAGGTACGACGGCAGGAAGAGCACGAAGGCACCACAACGCAGCGGCGGCGGCAAAGGCAGAAGGCAGCGGCTCTGAACGCGAACGGCCCGGTGGTGACACATCCGCCGGGCCGTAGTGCTGCCCGGGATGAGTGGGGCCGCCGGGCGGGGCCGGAGCGGGCGGGTAAGCGAGGCGCCCGGTGAGTGGTTGAGGCGGGCCGAGTGGGCTGAAGCGTGTGCGCGCACGGGACACAGGCGCAGACGCGGGCAAGGCGCGAAAACGGCAGGGCACATACGGAGGCTGGCGGGGGCAGGCGACGATGCGGCGGTGACGCGCGGCTGGAAAAGGCACAGCGAGGGCGCGGCGGGGCAGGGCGGGCAGGCGGGGCGGGCGATGTGGGTGGGGCGGGCAGGCGGGGCGGGCGAAGCGGGTTGGTGAGCGGGGTGGGTATCGGCCCAACCAGCGGAGGGTGCCCCACGGAAGCTGGCGCGATAGCGCAGATGCCGGCTTCGGGTGGTGGGGTCCTTCGTCGGTCGGCCGTAAAGGAATCGGTAACGAGGGTTCTGGGGGTGTCAAGCCGCGTTCTTTGGCTTGACACCCCCAGGTTCGTCGTTATGGTGCCGGGGCCGACCGACGAAGGGCACCGCCGCTCGCAAAGAACAACCCAAAACAAGCCCGACCCGGGTTGAAGCCTGGGGACAACGGCCCGAGAGCCGAGGCGAAGCCCCCTTCCGAGAGAGGCCCAGGTCCAGGACAGCGTCCTGGTCGGGGCGAGGGCTGAAAGCCCAGGCCAGACGGCGACCGTGTCATAGCGCCAATGCAGGGACTAGAGGACGGAAGATCCGTGGGGGCGGGACGAGAAGCCAGACGGCCCGAGCCCGGGGTGAGGGTGATGGGAGAGGTGGCGCAACGGGGGGTGCTCGCGACGGCTGGGGGCTGGGGACTGCCGCAAGACAAAAAAGGGGCGACCCAAAAGCCGCCCCAAAACCCCCACCCCACCCCACCCCTCACCGAGGAATACTCTTCGCCGTCAACCTCTTCCGGAACACCCAGTAAGTCCACCCCTGGTACAACAGCACGATCGGCGTGAACACCCCCGCCACGATCGTCATGATCTTCAGCGTATAAGGCGTCGAAGAAGCATTCTCCACCGTCAAGCTCCACCCCGGATCCAAGCTAGAAGGCATCACATCCGGGAACAGCGCCACGAACAGCGCCACCACCGACAGCCCGATCGCCGCCGCGGTCCCGGCGAACGCCCACCCGTCACGCCCCGCCCGGACGGCGAAGAGACCACCGAGGAGGGAGACAGCAGCCCCCACCGAAACCCCGATCGACCACCCGTTCCCGTGCAGCACCCCCGTCCACACCAGGAACGCCGCCGCGATCACCACGACCACCGGCCCGAGCCGCGAGATCAGAACCCGGGCCGAGTCCCGGATCCCCCCGGCCGTCTTGAGCGAGATGAACACCGCTCCGTGCAGCAGGAACAGCGAGAGCGTGGTCAGCCCGCCCAGTAGCGCGTAAGGGTTGAGCAGGTTCCAGAATCCGCCCGCGTACTCCCCCGCGGCGTCGATGGGGACGCCTTTGGTGATGTTGGCGAAGGCCACGCCCCACAGGAACGCGGGGACGACCGAGCCGAACACGATGCAGGCGTCCCAGCGGGCCTTCCAGGACGCCGAGTCGCGCTTGCCGCGGTATTCGAAGGCCACGCCGCGCAGGATCAGCGCGACGAGGATGAGCAGCAGTGGCAGGTAGAAGCCCGAGAAGAGGGTCGCGTACCACTCGGGGAACGCGGCGAAGGTGGCGCCGCCGGCGACGAGGACCCACACCTCGTTCCCGTCCCACACCGGCCCGATCGTGTTGATCATGACGCGGCGGTTCACTTCGTCGCGGCCGAGGACGGGCAGGAGGGCGCCGACGCCGAAGTCGAAGCCTTCGAGGATGAAGTAGCCGGTCCAGAGGACGGCGATCAGCACGAACCAAACGTCGACGAGATCCATGACGGTCTCCAGGTAGTCGAACTAGTAGGCGAACGCGAGGGGCTTGTCCTCGCCGTCGGGTGTGTCGTCGGAGGGCGGGGGCGGTGTGACGTCGGGCAGGCCCGCCTTGGCGTATTTCAGGAGCAGCCCGACCTCGACGACCGCGAGGGTCCCGTAGAGGACGGTGAAGACGATGAAGGACGTGAGGATCTGCGCCAGCGTGACGGTGGGCGACACTCCGTCGGCGGTTTTGAGCAGGCTGAACACGATCCAGGGCTGGCGGCCCATCTCGGTGAAGATCCAGCCGAGGCTGTTGCCGGCCAGGGGCATCAGCGGCACGAACGGGACGAGCCACTTCAGCAGGCGGCTGGCGGGCGTGCGGCCCTTGCGCATCGACCACAGGACCCACAGCGCGATCAGCGCGGCGAGGGCGCCGAAGCCGATCATGCCGCGGAAGCTCCAGTAGGTGACGGGGATGTTGGGGCGGTAGTCGCCGGGCCCGAACTGCTCCTCGTACATCTTCTGGACGTCGTTGATGCCGAGGACCTTGCCGTCGAAGGTCCCGGTGGCCAGGAACGAGAGCAGGTCGGGGACCTTGAGGGCGTAGACCTCTTCGGTCCCGTCGAGGCTGCCGATGGTGAACAGCGAGAAGTCGGCGGGCTGCTCGGTCTCGTAGAGGGCCTCGGCGGCGGCCATCTTCATGGGCTGCGTCTCGGTCATGATCTTGCCCTGGATGTCGCCGGTGACGAACATCCCGGCCATTGCGATCAGGGTGGTGATCGCGCCCATCTTCGCCGCCGAGCGGAAGGCCTTGCGGTCGTCGTCGGGGGTGTTCTTGCGGTAGAGGTGCCAGAGGGCGACGGCCATGATGAGCGCGCCGGCGGTCAGGAAGCACCCGAAGAGGGTGTGCGGGAACGTGATGAGCGCGACCTTGTTGGTCATGGTGGCCATGAAGTCCACCAGCTCGGCCCGGCCCGTCTCGGCGTTGAGGCGGTACCCTACCGGCCACTGCATGAAGGAGTTGGCGGCCAGAATGAAGTAGGCCGACATCGCGGTGCCCGCCGCGGCGATCCAGATGCAGGCCAGGTGGATCTTCTTCGGGAGACGGTCCCAGCCGAAGATCCACAGCCCGAGAAACGTCGATTCAAGGAAGAAGGCGAGCAGGCCCTCGATGGCGAGCGGGGCCCCGAAGATGTCGCCGACGTACCGCGAGTACGCCGACCAGTTCATGCCGAACTGGAACTCCTGGACGATCCCGGTGACCACGCCCATGGCGAAGTTGATCAGGAACAGCTTCCCGTAGAACTTGGTGAGCTTCAGCCACCTCTCGTTGCCGGTGCGGTACCAGGCGGTCTGGAATCCGGCCACGAGGAAGGAGAGACCGATGGTCAGCGGCACGAACAGGAAGTGGTAGACGGTGGTGACCCCGAACTGCCAGCGCGAGGCGTCGAGTACTTCCATCGAAGGCCCTCCTCAGGTACTTCTACGGGACGTAGAAAACTCTACAGAACGTAGAACATGGCGGCCGCCCGGCCTGTGGCGCTTCCTGCTGCGCCTCTCCCGAGTCCTCATCCCCGCCTTCAGCCGGGTCCGCGTTACCGGCGACATACCGGACAAGCTACGGCAAGGTCCGCTCATTCTGGCCGGGAATCACATCGGTCCCTTCGACCCCTTCGTACTGATCGCGGCCTGTGCGCGGAAACACCTCGCGCCCCGGATCATGGCCTCACGCGGCCTGTTCACCACCCCGGTCTTCGGCACCCTCATGCGGCGCAGCGGGCACATCCGCGTGGACCGGGGCGCCCACACCGTCACCGAGGCCCTCCACCACGCCACCGACGCCCTGCGCGAGGGCTCCACCATCGCCGCCTACCCCGAGGGACGCATCACCCTCGACCCGCTGCTGCGCCCCGAGCGCGGCAAGACCGGCGTCGCCCGCCTGGCCCTGCTCACCGGCGCGCCCGTCGTCGTGGTCGCCCAGTGGGGCGCGCACGAGATCACCACGTGGGACGCCCCGGGCACGATGGCCGCCCGGCTCGTCTCGGCGCTGTGGCGGCGGCCGGTGGCGCGCGTCCACTTCGGGCGCGTGGTCGACCTGAGCGGCCTGTCCATGGACAACCCCGGGGACGTCCGCCGCGCCGCCGACCGCATCACCGCCGCCACCGCCGCCGAGCTGACGGCCATCCGCGGCCGCGAACCCGGCCTGCCGCGCTACATCGACCCCGTGCGTCCACTGTCGACGGCGCGAACCTGGCGGCCCGAAGTATGATGCAGGTCACGCCCTCTTTAACCCAGGTGGTCTCGCCGTGACCCCGCCGACCAGCACTCCATTCGACCCGTGGCCGCTCCGCAGGCGCGTCCTGGCCACCGCCGCGGCCGCCGCGGCCCTCACCGTGGTCATCGCCGCCATCGTGGCCACCCCGCCCGACAAGGCGCCGCCGGGCCTGGCCGCGTCCGAGCAGGACAGCGGCGTTTGGATCCCGCCGACCTACGAGCCCGGCTCGCAGGGCTCCGACGCCCCGGGCTCCTCCCCCGGCGCGTCGTCCCCACCCGGCTCGTCCCCCGGGCCGGGCACCGGTCCCGGCGAGACCGGTGAGAAGCCCGAGCCGGAGAAGGAACCGCCCCCGCCACCGCCCGCCCACGTCACCGGCGTGGGCATGAGCGGCATCGGCTGGACCGGCTGCTCCGGCTCCGGCGCCGACTGCGACGTGAAGGCCACCTTCTCCGTCACCACCGACGGCACCGGACCGGCGACCCTGTCGGTGACCTTCTCCGGCGTCAACGGCGAAGGCTCGCGTACCTTCACCTACCGGCTCTCCGGGTCGCGCAGCTACAGCGTCACCGCGCCCGGGAGCAAGGGCAGCTACAACCGCACGCAGGGATGCACCGGGGCCTCGCACTCGATCGTGGTGACGGGCAACGGGGACGGGCACTCGGCGAGCGACTCGATCTACTGCGCGAACCGGGGTTAGAGG
Source organism: Actinorhabdospora filicis (assembly GCF_030269765.1). Taxonomy (GTDB): domain Bacteria; phylum Actinomycetota; class Actinomycetes; order Mycobacteriales; family Micromonosporaceae; genus Actinorhabdospora; species Actinorhabdospora filicis. The sequence goes on from NZ_BSTX01000002.1 coordinate 1,461,642, forward strand.
GCGTCGAGGATCTCATCCTGGAGGCCGTCGTGCCGCGTTCGCACGAGCAGCAGGACGCTGGCGGGCACACCCGCCCCGGCGTAGGCGGCGAGGCGGTGGTGGCCGTCGAGGACGAGGCCGAGCAGGTGCCGCTCGGCCCATTCGGCCTGGACGTACTTGTCCTCCACCCAGGCCAGGACCAGCGCCGTCGGCCGTTCGCCGCGGGCGATGGCCCGGGAGTGAGCCGCGACGGTGGACGGGTCGAGCCCGTCGAGCGGCTCGGAGGGCATCACGATGCCGAAAGTGGGCACCGGCCCGAGGATCGGCTCCGGGACCTGGAAGTGGGGTGTCCCGGACCAGCCGTCGCCCTCCTCCCACTCCGATTCGGCACGCTCGCCGAGGCGCCGGTTCCACCATGACGACCCCGGATGATCCACCCGCTCCAGTGGCAGGCCGACCAGGGCGGCCCGGTAGACGCCGGTTTCGAGCTCGCCCACGACGGGCTCCAGGGCGGCGATCGTCGCGGGCGCGAGCTCACGGAGGTCGGCGAGCGCGTCGCGCACCCGCACGGCGTTGACCCGCGCCTCGGCGGGCGGGAAGCCGCCCAGGACCATCATGGTCTCGCACGTGTCGCAGTCGGAGCCGAGCGAGTAGAGCGGATGCCCGCCCACCCGCAGGGTCTTGTTCCAGCGCGGCCATGACGAGCCCGGCTCGGGCGGGTCGTAGGCGACGCGCACGCCCCCGCGTCCCTCATCGAGAGTCAGTGTCAGGCGGCCGGGCCGGTCGGCGGTGACGCGGACGTCCGGCTCCGGCCGGGTGGTGAGATCGAGGTCGCGCCAGATCCGGCGGACCTGTGCGGAGAAATCGCCCTCGGGCACCAGCGGGTCGCGCCCGGTCAGGCGGACCAGCGCGCGGTGGACGTCCCCAGCGGGCAGCCCGGGGCCGTGGGCGAGCCAGTCGAGCAGGTGCGGGACGGCGGCGGGATCGCCCATCTCCTCCAGCGCGACGGTGAAGGCGACGTGGGTGCGGCCCCGGGTCTCGGAGAGGCGGCGGGCGATGGCCTCGGTCCACTCGCGCGCGCCGAGCCGGGCGAGGGCGAGCGCGGCCTCGCCGCCCACGTCCCCGTCGCCGAGGAGGCCGCCCAGCGCGGCGGCCCGGGCGGGGTCGCCGGAGAGGCCGAGGGCGGCCACCGTTCCGGCGTCGAGCCCGCGTTCGGCGATGAGTGCGTCCAGGGTCGGCGCGGGTAGGGCGAGGCGGCGCGTGAGGGCGAGGGACACGAGGTCGCGGGAGCGGTGCCGGGTGAGGAGCCCGATGACGACCGGGTCGGCGGCCCCCTCCAGCATCCGCAGCAGCGACACCAGCCGCGACCGGCCGGGCTCGTCGGCGTCCTCGTAGGACTCCCCCGCGCTCGCGGCCACCGCGTCGGCGTCGGCGGGCGGGTTCAGCGCGGCGGGTATCAGGACGCGCCAGGGGTCGTCGGAGGTCAGCACGTCGGTCACGAGCGGGTGGGTCACGGGGTGAGGCTATCGGCGGTGTCGAGCGCTTTGGGGGTCCGCGACATAGGCTGTCCCTCCCATCCCACCATGACGAGGACAACTCCATGCCCGGCACCACCAGCATCCGCCTGATCGAGCCCGCCGACGCCGCCCCGATCGCCGAGCACCGGCTTCGGGACGTCGAGGCGTTCCGGCCGTGGGAACCGGCCCAGCCGGCGTCCTTCTACACCGCGAGGGGCCAGGCCGAGCGGATCGACGGGCTGCTGGACGCGCACAAGTCCGGGACACTGTGGCCGGGGGTGGTGCTGGCCGGCGAGGAGGTCATCGGGCAGGTCACCGTGGGCGGGATCCTGCCGCAGCCGCACCTGCGGCGCGGCTCGCTCGGGTACTGGATCGCTGGCAACGCCCAGAACCAGGGGCACGCCGGGCGGGCCGTCGCGCTGGCGCTGGAGGTGATGCGGGACGTGCTGAAGCTGCGCCGGGCCGAGGCGTCCACCAACCTGGAGAACCTGCCCTCGCAGCGGGTGCTGCGCCGCAACGGGTTCAGCCCTTACGGCGTGGCGCACTCCACGATCCTGCTGGACGGGACGTGGCGGGACTCACTGCTGTGGGAGCGGATCCTGGGCGACTGACCCGGGGGGCGGGCCATGGGTGACGGCAGCGGCGGCCCGGACGTGGCGGGACTCACTGCAGTACCCATCAACCCCGGGAGCGGATCCCGGGCGACTGACCCGGGGGGGGCGGGCCATGAGTGACGGCACCGGCGGCCCGGACGTGGCGGGACTCACTGCAGTACCCATCAACCCCGGGAGCGGATCCCGGGCGACTGACCCGGGGGGGCGGGCCATGAGTGACGGCACCGGCGGCCCGGACGTGGCGGGACTCACTGCAGTACCCATCAACCCCGGGAGCGGATCCCGGGCGACCGAGCCGAGGGCGGGCCATGAGTGACGGCACCGGCGGCCGGGACGTGGCGGGACTCACTGCAGTACCCATCAACCCCGGGAGCGGATCCCGGGCGACCGAGCCGAGGGCGGGCCATGAGTGACGGCACCGGCGGCCGGGACGTGGCGGGACTCACTGCAGTACCCATC
>NZ_BSTX01000002.1:1464308-1613258 GCF_030269765.1 Actinorhabdospora filicis
ACAACCCCGGGAGCGGATCCCGGGCGACTGACCCGGGACCGGCCCGGGCCCCGGCGGGACCACCGGCGCGCCCCTGGCCCCGTGGGCGGCGCTAGCCGTCCCCGGCTTCCTTCTTCAGCCTGATGTAGGCGAGGACCGCCTCCCGCGTCGTCGCCACGCCCAGGGCCTTGCGGGCCGCCGCGATGCGCCGGTTGGCGGTGCGCAGGGACAGGTACTCCGCCGAGGCCGCCGCCGCGATCGTCTCGCCGTCGGCGAGGCGGGCCAGCAGGGCGGCCTGCTCGGCGGTGATGGGCGAGTCGCCGGACTCCTCGGCGGGCTCGCCGTCGTCGGCGCCGAGGGGGCCGATGCGCGCGAGGTCGTCGCGGAGGGCGCGGCCGACCTCGCCCTTCGGGTCGCAGATGGCCACGACACCGGCGCCGCGCGCGGCGGCGAACACGGCGAGCTTGGCGGTGTCCAGGTCGGGGACGCGGCCGAAGAGGACCAGCTGGCGGGCACTGACGTCCCAGGCGGGCTCGGGCAGCGCGAAGCCCTCGCGGGTCTTCCAGCCGCCGCGCGCGAGACGGCGCAGGACGCCGGTGGCGTCGGTGGCCGTGGGGACGACGTGCAGCGGGAGGATCTGGCTCATTCGATCACCTTCAACGCCCGGGCCGCCGCTTCGGTGCGGGTCCGGGCCCCGAGTTTGCGCATTCCGGCGCGGATGTGGGTCTCCACCGTCTCGGCGGAGATGCCCAGCTGCCCGGCGATGCGGCGGGTCGGTTCTCCCTCGGCGACCAGGCGCAGGACCTCCCGCTCGCGGTCGGTGAGGTCGTCACCGGCGCGGGCGCCTCGGCGGTCGCGGCGGACGTGGTGGCGGCGCAGCGCGCGGCGGGCGCGGCCGGCCAGGACCACGAGGCCGGAGGAGTCGGCGAGTTCCTCGGCCGCCAGGAGCGGCGGGGTGGCGTCCTCGGCGCTGGTGGCGTGCAGCCCGGCGGCGAGGAGGCAGCGGACGCGCTCGCGCAGGGACAGGTCCTGCCAGGCGCCCGCCGCGGCGGTGAAGTCCTCCGCCGACGCGCTGCGCCACGCCGAGAGCGTGGCGGTGACGGCGTCGGGGTAGGGGGTCTCGGATTCGGATTCGGCGGCGTGCGCGCCGTCGAAGGCCGCCCACTGGGCGGTGATGCGGGCGAGCCCGTCGACGATGGGGACGGCGGCGGTGTGGCCGTCGGCTCCGGCGCGTTCGGGCTGGTTGTCGAGCCACGCGGTCTCGCGCGCGACCCACTCCACGACCGCGGCGGCCGAGGGCGGGACGGCGGGGACGCCCGCGAGGCGGTGCCGGGCGGCGCGCAGGGCGCCGGTGTCGGCGTCGGCGAGGGCCGCGGCGGCGGCGGCGTAGCCGTGCGCGGCGGCGGGGAGGGTGCGGTCGATGAGGTCCCCGGCGCGCTGGGTGACCTCGTCGAGGCCGTCGCCGTGGAGGGCGCGGCACCACAGCTCGGCGGCCAGGAAGCGGGTCTGCCAGCTGTAGGCGAGGTCCCCGGCGCAGGCGGCGGCGGCGCGCTGGGCGACGACGGCGGCCTCGCCGAGGCGGCCGTCGGCGACGAGGGTCTCCACCAGCAGCCACGCGCTCCAACGGGCCGACAGGTCGTCCCCGGCGCTGCCGGCGAGGGCGGCGGCGCCCGCGAGAGCGCTCTCCCAGCCCGGACGGCGAGCGTGGGCGTGGGCGGCGGCGAGCGCGGCCCGCAGGCCCGGGTGGGCCGGTTCGGCGCCGTGGCGGGCGGTGATCTCGGCGACGAGGGCGGCGTGCTCGCCGGGCCCGGCGAGGGCGGAGAGCAGGACGATGCGGTCGGCGGCGGGCGCGTGGGGCTCGGTCAGGCCCGCGAGGGCCCCGGTGGCCGCGGCGGTCTCGCCGAGGTGGACGTGCGCTTCGGCGCGGGCGAGGAGGGCGTCGTCGCCTTCTTCGTGGCCGCCGAGGGCGCGCAGGGCGGCGCGGGGACGCCCGACGGTCAACGCGAGGCGGGCCGCGGCGAGGCGGACGGCGGGGGCGGGTTCGGCGCCGGGCAGGCCGCAGGCGAGCAGCAGCAGGTCGGCGCGTTCACCGGCGGTGGTGGCGGCCTTGGCGGCGACGAGGGCGCGCTGCTGGGCGGCGGCGTCGTCACCGGCGGCGGCGAGGTGCCGGGCGGCCTGGGCGTCGTCGCCGGAGAGTTCGGCCAGGCGGCGGTGCAGTCCGGCGCGTTCCTCGCCGGAGAGCATCCCGGCGGCGACCTCGGCGACGTACGGGGACGCCGGGGCGGCCACGCCGTCGGTCTCGGTGACGAGCCCGGCGGTGATGAGGTCGGGCGCGCCGGGCCCGAGCAGGCGGGTGGCGGCCGGGCGTCCCAGCAGGCCCAGAGCGGCCATGGCGGTGCGCGCGGGGCGGGGCAGGTCGGCCAGGGCGGTGGCGATGTGGTGGGCGACGTTGCGTTCGCCGTCGGCCTCGGCGTCCTTGGCCGGGTCGGTGCCCGGGCTGGCCTGGGCGTGGCGGGCGAGGGCGATGACGGCGAGGGGGTTGCCGCCGGAGCGCTCGGCGATGGAGCGGACGGTGACGCGGCTCAGGCCCGGCGCGGTGGCCTGGGCGAGGTTTTCGGCCTGCTCGGCGCTGAGGGCGGGGGCGGGCAGGCGCAGTGCGCCCGACAGGCGCGCCATGGCCTCCTCGGGGAGCCGGTGGGGCGTGCGCAGGGCGGCCACGACGCGGCAGTGGGCGGCCAGCAGCGGCAGGACGGCGAGGGTCACCGGGTCGGCCCACTGGAGGTCGTCGATGACGAGCAGCCCGCCGCGGACGCGGGAGCGCACCGCCTCGGTGCACAGCGCGATGTCGTCCACGGGCAGTTTGGCGCGGACCGCGCGGGCGAGGGCGAGACCGGGCGAGGTGTTCAGGATCGCCAGCCCCCCGCCGACGTGCACCGGTCCCCGGTAGCCGGCGGCGACGCGCCGGAGCATGGTGGTGCGCCCGGCCCCGGGCGCGCCGGTGATGATCACCAGGCCGGGCGTGGCCAGCCGCGCGGCGACGGCCGCGGTCACCGCGTCGTCATCGCCGGTCATTGGCGGGCGTCCCTCCTCGGTGGGCTGCGTGGACGGCGGGTCCAGAACCGTCTGGTCGGCTCCTGGTACGTGCGGCACGGTGCTCCTCCCCGGCAAGGTGGCACGATTCAGGGATCCTGCGCGGGCAGGATATTCGTAGTGTGAGGCCAGAGGCCATCGGGCGTGCGGTCGGAGTCTGGTGCATGACAGTCGCGGGAGCGGGGAAAGGGCGAGAGAACATGATTGTCGACGGCGGGTGTGACGGCAACTTGCCGACCGCCGTTACGATCAGTTGTGCGACACCGGTGGCCGCCCAGCCGTCCGGGGTGGGTTCGGTCCCCCCGAGCGCGGTGGCGCTGTGGCCGGTGTGCGCGAGCCCCCTGTCGCGTCCTACCGGGTGAGTTGGCATTCGATGAATTCTGGTCCTCTCTCTAGCCGTGTCGCCGAGCTGTGCGCCGAAGTCGGTCCCCGTGTGGCCGGCAACGCCGCCGCCCAGCTCAATGACATCCGCGCCCGCATCAGCCAGCCTCTGCGGGTGGCCATCGCGGGCCGGCTCAAGGCCGGGAAGTCCACGCTGGTGAACTCCCTCATCGGCCGCCGGGTCGCGCCGACCGAGGTCGGCGAGTGCACCAGGCTCGTCACCCAGTTCAGGTACGGTACCTCCGATCGTGTCGACGTGGTACGGCGCGACGGCTCCCGCCACTCGCTGCCCCTCGACGAGGCGGGGATGATCCCGCAGCGGCTCCAGGTGCCGCGCGACCAGATCTCCTACGTCGACGTCACGCTGACCTCCGACCGGCTGCGGGATCTGACCGTGGTCGACACCCCGGGTCTGTCCTCGACGAACGAGTCGATCTCGGACGAGACCCGCAAGTTCCTGTTCGAGGCGCCGGTCGCCGACGACCTCGACGACGACTCCAAGGGCGCGCTGTCGGGCGCCGACGCGATCGTCTACGTGTTCACGCAGTCGGTGCGCGAGGACGACGTGAAGGTCCTGGAGTCGTTTAGGACGATGTCCTCGCGGCTGTCGAGCAACCCGATCAACTCGCTGGGCCTGTTCAACAAGATCGACAAGCTGGCGCCCACTCCCAACGGCGACCCGTGGCCGGTGGCCGAGCCGCTGTCGCGCAGCCAGGCGAAGGTGATGCGCCGGGTGGTGTCCGACGTGGTGCCGGTGGTGGGCCTGCTGGCCGAGACGACCGAGGCGGGCCGGCTGACCGCGCAGGACTGCGAGGCGCTGCGGACCCTGGCGCAGCTGCCGGGCTCGGAGCGGCAGGTGCTGCTGGCGGCGGCCGGGCTGTTCGTGTCCCGCGACTGCTCGGTGTCCAAGGAGCAGCGCGAGCGGCTGCTGCGCCTGCTGGACCTGTACGGCATCAACTTCGCCGTGGCGCACCTGTCGGCGAACCCGACGATGGCCACCGGCGACCTGGTCCGGATGCTGTTCGCCGCCTCGGGCTTCCCGCGGCTGCGGCAGACCCTCGACCAGGCGTTCGCACTGCGCACCGACGCCATCAAGGCCGGTGGCGCGCTGGCCCGCATCGAGCAGATCGCCGGTGCCGCCGAGCGCATGCAGGACCGCGAGCTCCTGCGCGACGCCATCGAGCGCGTCGTCCAGCAGCCCGCCTACCACCGGCTGCGGCTCCTGGAGGTCGCGCAGCAGGTGACCACCGGCGCGGTGGAGCTGCCCGAGGCGATGGAGGCCGAGATGACGCGGCTGGCGCTGTCGGAGAACCCCGGCTGGATCCTCGGCCTGTCCGAGGCCCCCAATGAGCAGCAGCGCAAGGCCGCGATCGAGGCCGCGACGCGGTGGCGCGCCTACGCCGTCGGCGGCGCGAGCCCGGCGCAGTCGCGGGTGGCCCACGTCGTGCACAAGGGCTTCCACCTGCTCGCCCAGCGACTCAGCGGCTCCGCCGCCTACTAGCGACGACCGACGACGAACCCCTTCAGGAAACAGGAGCATCACATGTCGACAGCGCACCTGCGGCTCATTGCGGTGGCGGTCACCGCCATAGCCGCCGCGCTCACCGGTGTCGCCACCGGCCTGGTCGCCACCCCGGCCGAGGGCGAGTCCTTCGCCGTCGTGCCCGCCCTCGCCGGATTCGGGGGCGCCGCGCTGACCGGCGCCGTCCTCGTCGTCCTGCTGATCGCCGCCACCAAGCGCCCCGGTACGCAGAGTGCGGCCGTGGACGCCGAGTCGGCCGAGACGATCCGCAACCTGACCGCGCACGTCGACCAGCTCGGCGCCGACCGCTCGACGCTGGTGAACACCGCCGTGTACGTCCGCGACCGCACCAACTCCAAGGCGATCGCCGACCGCATCGGCGCCACCCTGCACGAGGTGGGCGTGGTGACGCTGGTCCCGACCGGGGTCGCCTTCGACCCGCAGCACCACGAGGCCGGCGGGCACACCCCCGCGCCCGACCAGCAGAGCGTCGGCGTGATCGCCGCCGTCGAGGTGCCCGGCTACGTCGACCGGGGCACGCTGCTGCGCGCGCCCGTCGTCACCGTCTTCCGGGGGCGTGAGGCCTGATGACCGCTCCCGCCGGACAGCAGAAGCCCGCCGCCGCGCCCGCCCCGGGCGCCGCGAAGCCGGACCCGGTCGCCGCCGTCGACAAGCTGTGCCGCACCGCCGTGGCCAACACCCTCGCGACGCTGCGCAAGCTGGACGCCGACGCCGCCAACGACATCGACGGCCTGCGCCGCAAGGAGACCGGGCGTCCCAGCATCGTGGTGGTCGGTGAGACCAAGCGCGGCAAGAGCTCCCTGACCAACGCCCTGGTGGGCGTGCCGGGCCTGTCCCCCGTAGACGCGGCGGTCGCCACCAGCGCGTACATGGAGTTCATCCACGCCGACGCGCCGCGCGTGCGCGCGTTCGTGCCCGGCAACGAGGTCCCCACCGACATCCAGTTCCACGACATCCTGCACTGGGGCACCGTCCTGGGGCAGCTGCCGCCGGGGATGCGCCCGCCGCGCCGCCTGGAGATCTCCCACCCGGCGCCGCTGCTGAAGTACCTGCACCTGGTCGACACCCCCGGCGTCGGCGGGCTCGACCCGGCGCACGCCGAGGTCGCCCTCGACGCCGTCGAGCGCGCCACCGCGCTGCTGTTCGTCGTCGACGCCTCGGCGCCGTTCTCCAAGCCCGAGCTGGACTTCCTGGTGGAGGCCAGCAAGCGCGTCAACTTCGTGCTGTTCGCGATGACGAAGATCGACGCCTACCCGGGCTGGAAGACCATCATGGAGGACAACAAGTCGCTCCTCCAGGCCCACGCGCCCCGCTTCGCGCAGGCACCCTTCTACCCCGTCTCGGCGCGCCTGGCCGAGATGGCGATCCAGATGCCGCCGGACGCCCGGCAGGCGCTGGTCACCGAGTCGCGCATCAGCGAGCTCCAGCACGGCCTGATCAAGCTCGCCAGCCGCGGCGGCGTGCTCCAGCAGACGAACATCCTGCGCGCCCTGCGCAGCGAGTTCATCCGGCTGCGCATCAACGTCGTCGAGGACATGAAGTCGGCCGACCCCGACCCGTCCCTCGCCGAGAAGCTCAAAGAGGACCGCAAGCGCGTCATGGGCATGAAGCGCTCGGAGACCAAGCAGACCAACCTGGCGCTGCGCACCGAGATCCAGCGCGCCCGCGTCGAGGCCAACAGCCGCCTGCGCTCCTACATCCAGAAGCTCCAGGAGGAGCTGCTGAACAAGGTCGAGAAGGCCGACCGCGGCGACATCAAGAAGATGCCCGAGGAAGTCGACCGGGCCCTGCACGCCCTGTCGGTGCGGCTGTCGCAGGAGCTGGAGTACCGCTTCAAGGTCCTCGCCGAGCGCGTCCTGTCGCAGATCTTCGAGCAGGAGGAGCTGCACCAGGTCGTCGGCCGCATCAACGCGCAGCTGCGCATGGGCGTGGGCGCCAAGCCCCGCCGCGAGACCAACGCCGACAACCTCATGCTCGTCACCGGCGTCGCCGGTACCGGCATGATGGCCGGGCGCCTGGCCGTGGGCGGCGCGACCGCCGGTCTGGGCGCGCTCGGCATCGGCGGCGCGGCGGCCATCGCGATTCCCGTCGTCGGCATCGGCCTCGGCCTGGCGGCCGGCGCGTTCATGCTCTACAAGCGCAAGGTGCAGGGCGACCGGCAGCAGGCGCGGGTCTGGATCAAGGAGGTCCTCGGGGAGACCCGGGCGTCCCTCATGGACGAGCTCCAGCACCGCTTCGCCGAACTGGACTACGTGTTCAACATCGCCCTCGACGAGGCGCTGGAGAAGCGCGGCAACCAGCTCGACAAGCAGATCGCCGACACCGAGAAGGCGCTGCTGCAGGACAAGGAGACGCGCGGCAAGAAGAAGGCCGCCCTCCAGAAGAAGAGCGAGGCCCTGGCGGTCAAGATCAAACAGGTCGACGAGGTGCTGGCCAAGACCCGCGCGGTCCTGCCGGCGGCACCGGCGGCGAAGGGATAGGTCATGAGCGACGGCACCTGGCCCGACGGCGAACCGTCCTACGAGCCGGAGGACATCGGCGCGGACGGCTACGACGTCTCCGGCGACGAGTCCGCCTACCACCACGGCGAGCTCGACGACACCGTCGACCTCCAGCTCGGCGACGATGACGAGCCGGGTGCCGGCCTCGACCTCACCGACCACACCGATCTCCCCGACGACGGCGACGACCTCGGCGTCGACGGTCTCGACGACGACCCGCTGGCCGACCCCGGTCGCGACGTCGGCGAACCGGTCGACGAGACGCCGTGGTTCGCGCCGGACCTGGCCGAGGAGCCGGTCCTGGGCGCCGATCCCGACCACGACGACCTCGTGGACGCCGAGGACTGGAGCCAGGACGCCTTCCCGCCCGAGCTGGACTTCGAGGACCCGCCGGAGCCCGTCGACGGGCTGCCGTGGAGCGACCCGTCCCTGCTGGGCGGCCTCGACGACGACACGCCGGACGACGGTGAGCCCGAATACGCCGCCCCGGACGTCGCCGATCTGCTCGACTACTCGGGCGCCGAGGCGCCGGCGGGCGGCGACGTGTGGGCGGAGCTGCTCGGCAGCACCGACCCGGCGACGTCCGGGCTGGCGCGCTGGTGGGCGCCGAGCCGCTGAACCGACTCTCACCAGGGGGGCAGTGTGGGAGATACACCGCTGGTCATCGTGGACGGCGCCAACGTCGTCGGCTCGGTACCGGACGGGTGGTGGCGCGACCGGCTGGGCGCGGCCACCCGCCTGCGGGACCGGATCGCCGGGCTCGCCGCCGAGGGGGTGGCCGAGGCGCCGGAGTGGGCCGCGCGCGGTCCACTGGACGTGGTCCTGGTGGTGGAGGGGAAGGCGCGCGGCGTCGAGTCCTCCCCCACCGTGCGGGTGGTGTCGGCGCCGGGCAGCGGCGATGACACCATTGTGGACCTGGTGGCCGAAGCCGGTGGGCGCCCGGTGCTCGTGGTGACCGCCGACCGGGGCCTGCGGCAGCGCGTGACGGCGCTCGGCGCGTCGGTCACCGGACCCCGCAGTGTGGACCGCCGGGGGTCCTGACCGGCAAATGTGCGTCAGCCAGATCGGTAATAACTACGCGGTTCGGCTTGCCTATCCCCACGAGCGCACGGCATTGTGGAAACTGACGTCGATCAGACAGTTCCGGATGTCTTCGCACGTCTACCGTCTCCCAGTGGAGGTTCGGGTGTCCGAACCCGACTACTACCAACTCCTGGGCGTCCCTCCCGAGGCGCCGGTGAGTGAGATCCGGCGCGCGTGGCGGCGCCGGGTCCGCGATGTGCATCCGGACGCCGGTGGCGCTCCGGCCGAGTTCCACGCGCTCCAAGAGGCCTACAGCACGCTCACCGACCCGCAGCGGCGCCTGGAGTACGACACCGAGCGCACCGGGCGGCGTCCGGCGTGGCTGCCGCAGCCGCGCTCGGGGCGTCACGCGAAGGGCCGCAGAGTGCGCGGCTGGCGGGTCGACCGCCGCGCGCCCGCGCCGGTCCCCGAGTCCAAGGGCGACGTCCTGCCGCGTCCCTGGTACGCCGACATCAAGGCGACCCGGCGGGTGCGGACCAGCCCGTCGGCGCTGCGGCACGCGGTCGTGGCGGGCGCGGCGGTGCTGGTGTGGCTGCTGGCGGGCCTGCTGGCCGGGATCCGCGCGGTCTCGGCGCTGGACGGGCCGGGCGGGTTCATGGACGCGGTGATCCGCACCGCGGTGGTGCCGTACCTGTTCGTCGGGCTGATCACCGCGGCGGTCTGGAGCATCCGGATCACGCCGGGCGTGACGTGGTCCAGCCGCGTCGGGCCGGTCGGCTGCGGGGTGGCGGCCGTCGGCGTCGCGTGGGCCTCGCGGCTGAGCCCGGGCGGGCTGACGCTGGCGGTGTTCACCGCCGGGGTCGGGATCCTGCCGCTGCTGATGCGCCGCCTGCGGGCCGCGCTGCGGCTGCGCGCGGCGACGCTCGCCGCGATCCGCGAGTTCAACGCGTTCGGACCGGCCGGGGCCAAGCCGCGCGCCGACCGGCACACCGGCGCGGTCCTGCGGGAGCTGCTGGCGCAGCTGCCGGCCGCGCGGCTGTTCGTCCGCGTGCCCGTGGGCGCCCTGCGCGTGGAGTACACGATCACCTGCGGCAACCGGGTGGCGCTGATCAGCCACCCGCAGCCGCGCACGCCCCGCGACACCGGCTGGGAGAACCTCCCGGCGGTCGTCGGGGACATCGCCGAGCTGCTCGGGGACGTGGCGGTGCGCGGGTTCGTGGTGTGGTCGCACCTGCCGCCGGACCACCCGCGCACGCACGGCGACGTCCGGCACCTGACCGCGCCCGACGCCACCGCCGAGATCGGCCGCTGGCTCGCCGCCGAGCCCTATACGCTGCACCTGCCGACGATCCGGCGTCTGCGGGACCGGCTGGCGGCCGGCCCGATCGTGGACGTCCCGGCCGACCACAGTGGCGTGAGAGACACCGTCGGCGTCCGCTGACCCACCCGGCGCCACCGTTGTTAAGGTGAGCCTTCCCTAATAGAGGATGGTTTCCACTGGCCACTTCGGACCTCGCGCCCGCGCACCTGCGCGCCGCCCACGAGGCCGCGCTGCCCGGCGCCCGCGCGACGATCGCCGACGCCCTGCAGAGGGCCGTCACCTGGGAGTCCCTGCCCCCGGTGGACTCCTCCCTGCTGGACGCCGCCGGGACCGACCCGGTGGCGATCGCCGCCGCGATCGCCGGTGACAACCCGCGCGCCGCCGAGTTCACCGCCGACGTGGCCGAGTCCGCCTGGAACCTGGCCCTGTCCCGCGCGGGAGCCGAGGCCGTCTGGCCCGAGATCCGGGGCAACGTCTTCGAATGGGTCCTCGGGCAGCCCGACCCGCTCGTCTTCTTCGAGCAGTCGATCGTGGACGGGCACCCACGGCACCCCCTCAAACGGACCCGGCGCGGGATGAGCGCCGCCGAGCAGGTCGCCTACGCCCCCGAGCACCGCCCGGAGGTGGACCTGGTGTGGGTGCCGATGCCCCGGGACCGGGTCGAAGAGGACGGGTGGGCCTTCCGCGACGGCAAACGGCTCCTGCTCCCCCTGCACCCTTGGCAGTACGAGCACGTCGCCGCCGAGCTCGACCTGCCCGACCCCGTCACGGCCCGCTTCCCCGCGCGGCCCCTCATGTCCCTGCGCACCTTCGCGCTGCCCTGGCGCCGCAACGTCCACGTGAAGACCTCGATCGGCGTCCAGATGACCAGCGCGGTGCGCACGGTCTCGCCCGCCTCCCAGCACAATGGCCGGACCCTGCGCGCGTTCCTGAGCCGCACCGAGACCTTCTACGCGCTGCACGAGCACGGGTACATCAGCGTCCTCGACGACGACTGCAAGCCCCGCAAGGAACTGTCGGCGATCGCCCGGCACGCCCCGGTGGCCCGCTACCTCCCCGTGTTCGGGTACGGCCGGGTGCCCATCCCCGTGGGCGCCCTCACCACACCGACCCCGCACCACCGCTCCTTCCTGGCCGAGGCCGTCGAGCTGTCCGGGCTGGGACCGGTGGAGTGGTGGGACCGCCTGCTCGCCGTGCTGCTCCCCGAGCCGCTCCGGCTGGCGGCCCAGGGCTTCGGCCTGGAGGCCCACGGCCAGAACCTGGTCCTGGCCCTGCGCGGCGGGATCCCCGTCGAGGTCCGCTACCGCGACTTCGGCGGCATCCGCGTCCACACCTCCTACCACCGGCACGTCCGCTTCGAGGGCGACCTGCGCACCGACGACGTCCACGAGGTCCACCGCACCCTCCTCGGATCGCTGTTCGGCACCGTCCTGCTCGACCTCGCCGGCGACCTCGCCGCGACGTACGATCTGTCCGCCACGGCGCTGTGGCGCGCGGCCGCCGCGATCATCGACCGGCTCGCGCTCCCCGAAACCCTCCGTGCGGCGCTGTTCGCCGACACCCTCCCGGTCAAGGCCCTCACCTCCATGCGTCTCGCCACCGATCAGCTCGAACCCGTCTGGGCGCCCGTGCCGAACCCCCTGGCCGCGCACCGATGACCCACGCGACCGCCGCGCACGCCCACGTCCGCGACAGCGTCCTGGCCGCCGCCTGGCGCGAGGACGTCGCCGGGCTGCGCACACACGGCGTCCCCGGCCTCGACTTCACCGCCCGCCACCTCGACTTCGACCAGATCGAGCCCACCGGTCCCGTCCGCGTCGACGGCCGCGAGGCCACCACCGCCGGGCTGCTGGAGCGTCTCGGGCTCGGCGAGCCGGTGCTCGCCGAGGTCACCGACGCCGCCGCGAACCTCGGGCTGGCCCTGGCCCGGCGGGCCGCCGCCGACGAGGAGCTGCGCGCCAAGGCCGCCGAGCTCGGCGCGGGCAGCTCGATCGCGCTGGCGCGGCGGCTGTCGGTCTCGCCCGCCTTCGAGCCGTGCCTGTTCTTCGAGCGGCTCGCCGTCCACGGCCACCACCTGCACCCGTGCGCGCGCACCCGGCTGGGCATGGACACCGCCGACCTCCTCGTCCACGACCTGGAGGGGCCCGGCGCGCCGATCCGCTTCCTGGCCGCGCGCAGCGACCGGCTGCGCCTGTCGGGTCCCACCGACGCCGCGACGCTGCTGCGGGAGGGCCACCCGGAGCTCGACAAGGCCCTCGCCGAAGGGCTGCGGCCGGGCGAGACGGCCATCCCCGTGCACCCCTGGCAGTACGGGAACGTCGTGCGGCAGCGCTACGGCGGGCTCTTCGCCGACGGGACGCTCCGCGAGCTGCCCGGGGCGTCCCTGCCCTCCGAGCCGACGATCTCGCTGCGGACCCTGGTCACCGCCCCCGGCACCGACGGCCGCCGCTGGCAGGTCAAATGCGCCCTCGACGTGCAGATCACCTCCACCCGCCGCACCATCTCGGCGGCCACCGCGCACAACGGCCCGGCCGTCTCGGCCGCGCTGGGCCGCATCGCCGCCGCCGACCCGCTGCTGGCCGCGCGCGTGGGCGTCCTGCCCGAACTCGCCGGGGTCAGCGTGCGCGGAGAGGGCGGCGTCACCCGCGACCTGACGTCGGTGCTGCGCGAGGGCTTCGGCTCCCACACCCGCCCGGGCGAGCTGCCGGTGCCCGGCTGCGCGCTGTACGCGCGTTCCCCGATCGGCGGGCGCAGCGTGCTCGCCGAGCTGGTCGCCGAGCACGGCGACCCGGCCGACTTCCTGGCCCGCTACGTGGACCTGGTGGTGCCGCCGGTACTGCGGCTGGCCGCGATGGGGGTCGGGCTGGAGGCGCACCTGCAGAACTCCGTGCCGGTCTTCGTGGGCGGCACGCCCGTGCGGATGCTGTTCCGGGACTGGGGCGGCGCGCGCCTGCACGGGGCGCGCATGGCCGCCGCCGGGCACGCCCTCGACCTCTACCCGGGCTCGGTGGTGGCGACCGAGTCGCTGGACACGATGCGCGCGAAGGTCGCCTACACCGCCTTCCAGGCGCATCTCGGGGAGATCGTGCGGCTGCTGGCCGCCGAGTTCGGGCTGCCCACGCGCGAGTCGTGGCGCCTGGTCGCCGCGGCGGTGGCCGAGCACGCCGCGCCGGAGGACCGGGAGTTCTTCCTCGGCCCGACGCTGCCGCACAAGGCGCTGCTGACCATGCGCGTGCGCGGCGACGGCGACCACTACGTGCCGGTCCGCAACCCGATGCGCGAGGAGGGCCGATGAGCGTTCCCGAGCGCGTCCTGGCGTCCCTGGCCGGCGCGGCCCGGCCGGTGTGCGCCTACGTCTACGACCTGGACGCCTTCGCCGCGCGCGTGGCGGCCACCCGCGCGGCCCTGCCGTCCGGGGCGACGCTGCTGTACGCGATGAAGGCCAACCCGCACCCGGGCGTCGTGGCCACCGCCGCGCGGCACTGCGACGGCCTGGAGGTCGCCTCCGGCGGCGAGCTGGCGGCGGCGCTGGAGGCGGGCGCGCGGCAGATCGTGTTCGGCGGGCCCGCCAAGACCGACGCCGAGCTGGCGGCCGCGGTCACCGCCGGGGTCCCGCTCACGGTGAACGTGGAGAGCGTCCACGAGGCGCGGCGGCTGGACCGGCTGGCGCGGGCGCACGGGCGCGTCCAGCCGGTGGCGATCCGGGTCAACCGGCGGGCGGCCGTCCCCCACGGCAGCCACAAGATGACCGGGACGCCGACGCCGTTCGGGATCGGTGTGGCCGACCTGGGCCCGGCGATCGACCTGGTCCGGTCCCTGCCCGGCCTGGAGCTGACCGGCTGGCACCTGCACGCGATGTCGAACAATCTCGACGCCGACGCCCACGCCGACTTCGTGGTGGGCGCGACGCGGTTCGCGCGGTGGGCCGTCCGGCGCTTCGGCGCCGCCGTCCGGACCGTCAATGTCGGCGGCGGTATCGGAGTGGACCCGGCCGGGAGGTCCGACTTCGACCTCGCGCGCTTCGCCGCGCGGATGCGCCGGGTGGACGGGCGGGGCCTGGTCTTCGAGCCCGGCCGGTACCTGGCGGGCGAGGCCGGCTGGTACGCGGCGGAGGTCCTGGACGTCAAGCGCAACCACGGCCGCACCTTCGCCGTCGTGCGCGGCGGGACGCACCACTTCCGGCTCCCGGCGGCGTGGGGGTACAGCCATCCCGCGCACGTCGTGCCCGTCGAGGCGTGGCCCTACGACTGGCCGCGCCCCGAGGCGTCATCGACCACAGTGGACGTCACCGGCGAGCTCTGCACGCCCCGCGACGTCCTCGCCCGGGACCTTCCGGTGGAGCGCGTGCGGGCCGGTGACGTGCTGGTCTTCGCGCGTACGGGCGCCTACGGATGGGCGATTTCGCACCATGACTTCCTGAGCCACCCACATCCCGAAATGCGGGTCGTCGTTGACCAGTCGGGGGATGCTGGGTCGTCCGGATGAGGTCCTACACTAGGCCGGTCCGTGCAAACCCCCTGTTCACCAAAGGTGAACGGGACGTCACCCGCGCCGAAACGACCGCGCCGGCCGGTGGAGCACCCGTTCCCGTGGTAGGAGAATCGCGCACATGACCTTCAGCGCAGCCGGCCCGAGTGTCCGCACCCACCGGCGCGGCGGCAAGGGCACCCGGCGGACGAAGCGGCGCAAGATCTTCGCCCCCTGGATCATCGTGGTCACGGTCACCACGCTCGTGCTGGGGCTCGTGACGGCCGGGTTCACCTACCTGATCACGGCCGGTTGCGACGGGGAGCAGCGGTTCACCCTCCTCACCTCGCAGGAGATGGGCAACGCGCTGCGGACCCTGGCGCGCGACTGGGCCGAGTCCGGTCCCGAGGTGGAGGGCACGTGCGTCGCGGTCGACGTCGTGGACAAGGACTCCGCCGACGTGCAGCAGGCCCTGTCCCCCGACTGGAACACCAAGCTGGACGGCGCGCAGCCCGACGTGTGGGTGCCGGAGGCCTCGGCGTGGGCGCGGATGGCCGAGGACAAGGACTCCGCGGCGAAGATGCTGCCGGAGCTGCGGCCCTCGGTGGCCACGTCCAGCACGGTCATCGCTATGCCGAAGGTGATGGCGGCGGCCATGGGCGTCCCCGACGCCAAGCTCACCTGGGCGGAGCTGCTGAAGAAGGCGGGCTCGGCCGACGGCTGGGGGGCGTTCGGGCACGCCGACTGGGGCAAGGTCAAGCTCGGCATGGCCAACCCGCTGCGGTCCACGGCGAGCCTGCTGGGGCTGCTGGCGATCATCGACGGCGACGACAACGGCGAAGTCACCGACGACGAGCTGGACAACGTGGTGACCCTCACGAAGAACCTGAGCGTCTACTCCGAGGACTCCACCGAGCTCATCGCCGGGCTCCGCAAGGCCGACGGCGAGCAGACCGCGCTGGCCTACGTCTCGGCGTTCCCGGCGCTGGAGCGCGACGTCCTCAGCTACAACCGCACCAACCCGGCGCAGCCCCTGGTGGCGGTCTACCCGTCCAATGGCAGCCCCGACGCCGACTACCCGTACCTCACGCTGAACGCGCCCTGGTCGACGCCGGTCAAGCAGGAGGCGGCCCGGCAGTTCCTGGAGTTCGTGCGCGGCGACGAGGGCCGCGCGGTCTTCCAGCACGACGGGTTCCGCGACCCCAACCGCAACGCCGGCGGCGACTTCAACGAGTCCAACGGCCTCCAGCCCGCCGTGGCGGCCCCGCCGCGCGCGCTGATGCTGGCCGACGCCGTCACCAACACCGTGCGGACCTGGACGGCGCTGAACCGGGTGACGAACCTGCTGTTCGTGGTCGACACCTCCGAGCCGATGGGCGCCGAGGTCAAGGTGAACGGGCAGAGCACGACGCTGCTGGCGGTGGCCGGGCAGGCCCTGAAGAACGCGCTGGGGATGTTCGCCGACAAGTCCCACGCGGGCCTGTGGCAGTTCTCCGCCGACTACGGCCAGGGCAAGGACTGGGCGGAACTGGTGAAGATGGGCGAGCTGACCAAGGACCGCCGCACCAGCCTGAACGGGCAGATCGACGCGCTCGTCGCCGGTGACACCAGCGGGCTCTACGCCACCACCCTCGCCGCCTACGAGCACATGCAGGCCAACTACGTGCAGGGCGCCAAGAACATGGTGGTCCTGCTGACGGCGGGCACCGACACCTCGCCCAACCGGACCATGGACCTGCAGAAGCTCACCGGGGAACTGACCGCCAAGGGAGACCCGAACAAGCCGGTGACGGTGGTGACCATCGGCTACGGCCAGCAGGCCGACGAGAACGCCATGCAGGCCATCGCGGCGGCCACCAAGGGGCAGTACTTCCCGTCCACCTACCCCGATCAGATCAACAAGGCGCTGCTGAACGCCCTGTTCACCGGCCGGTAGGCGGGGATTGGCTAAGTCTTCACCCGGGGCGGCGTCCCCGGTCCGTTACCCGAACGCGCGACACCGGCCGCGCGGCTGCCGCTCGGCCGGTGGGGGACGTCTTCTAAGGCGGCTAGGCCGCGGTCGCGTGCGGGGCCGGGCCCCGGTGCGGGCTCACCATGGAGCCGTCCGGGAGGAGCTCACCGGTGTCCTCGAACAGGATCACACCGTTGCAGAGCAGGCTCCAGCCCTGTTCCGGGTGACTCACCAGGACGCGGGCCGCTTCCCGGTCGGTGGCATCCGCGGACGGACAGGACGGTTCGTGTTGACACATCGTCGGCTCCGGTTCTTCGACCGTGTGGGGTGGATCACTATCAACAGTGAGCCAGACTAACCCCAACTCCGACAGATCTCCGCATCAATACCGGCACGTTTCCGGGAGTCGCCCGAAAAGATGATCAACATGCCCCTCTCAGCCCACCCGCCCGCGGTACCTTCGGCCTGCCGGGACCGGCTGCGTGTGCGCACCACCTGGTCCTGGCGGTCCGGCGACGGCGGCGATCCGGCGGATCTGCTGGCACAGGTCCTTTCCGAGCACGGTCTGGCCACCGGACCGTTCACGGATTCGCACACACCCCACGACCGATCAGGGGCCCTCTGCGGCGCCGCCCTCCTGGTGTCGGCCGCCGCCGGCGCCGCCATGGTCGGCGGCTCCCCCGGCAAACCCACCCCCGCGCCCGCCATCCCCGACATCGCGGTCGTCGTCTACGAGCACGGCGAGCCCACAGTCCGCCCGCCCGGCCCTCCAGGGTTCTCGCTGGGGGCCTGGCGGCCGTCCTGGGACCGCGGGGAGCACGCCGAGGCCGTGCGCGCCGTACGGGCCGCCATAGGCCGCGGGGACGTGTACCAGGTGAACCTCGTCGGGCACACCCGCGCCCGCTACACCGGCGACCCCGGCGAGGCCCTCGGACGCGTGGCGACCCTCCCCGAGGCCCGCTACGCCGGAGGCCTCGCCGGAGACGGCTGGGCAGTGGCGTCCTCGTCGCCCGAACGCCTCGTCACCGTGTCCGCCGGACGCGTCACCACCGGCCCCATCAAGGGCACCCGCCCCGCCACCCAGGCCGGCCGCGCCGAACTCCTCGCCTCGGTGAAGGAACGCGCCGAGCACGTCATGATCGTCGACCTCGAACGCAACGACCTCGCCCACATCGCCCGCCCCGGCACCATCGAGGTCCCCGAGCTCTTCGGCATCCGCCGCTGGCGCGGCCTCTGGCAGGCCGAGTCGACCGTCACCGCCGAACTCGCCGACGGCGTCGACCTCGCGGCGGTCCTGCGCGCGGTCTGCCCCGGCGGCTCGGTGACCGGCACCCCGAAACTGTCGGCCCTCGACACCATCGCCGCCCTCGAACCCGTCGGCCGCGGCCCCTCCATGGGCGCCCTCGGCTACCTGACCGCCGAAGGCCGCCTCGACCTCGGACTGACCATCCGCACCGTCGCCGCCGACGGCGAGTACCTGCACCTGTGGGCCGGCGGCGGCATCACCTGGCGCTCCGACCCCGACGAGGAGGTCGCCGAGGCGGCGGCGAAGGCGGCGCCGGTGAAGGCGCTGCTGGCGGGGTAGGGCGCGCTGCCGGGGGCGGGTGGTAGAAGCCCGCCGTGGATCTTCAGAGAGTCTTCGAGGCGACCGGACGCGTCGACTGGGCCGCCACCGGGGTCGCCTACCCCGCCGACTTCCGCGCCTTCGTGGACCGGCACGGGCTCGGAGGGTGGGACGCCTGGCGCCTGGCGGTGTTCCACGCGAAGTCGGAGTCACGCGGCGAGACCCATTACGGCCGCCTGCGGAACCGGCGCGACCGCGAGCCGGGGCGGTACCCATACGCGTTCCACCCCGAACCCGGCGGCCTGCTCCACTGGGCCTCGGGCAACCGGCTGGACCTGTTCTGGGACACCGCGCGCCCGAACCCCGAGGAGTGGCGCCACCATGGGCGCGGCTTCGCCGCCACCATGACCCTGCTGCTCGGGAGAGGCCTTCCCGCCCACCCCGCCATCCGCCGGTACGCCTCACCGGCGAGTACGGCCGCTCGGACGTGCCACTGGTTCTGCCCGCCGAGACACCCGCCCGGTTCCCCTCCGGTGCCTTCGCCCTCGTCTCGATGGTGAGCGGGTGCCCGCCGGGGACGTCGCCGGGCCGGTACCGCCCGACTACCGCACGCTGATCGCCGCCACCGGCCCCGGCACCCTCACGGGCCTACTCCGGCTGCTCGCGCCGTGCGACGTTCCGGACTTCGACATGGCCGCCGAAGACGCCGTCCACTCGGCCCGCATCGAGGCCCGGCGCGCTTCGGGCGTTCGCACCGTCCCACTCACCGTCGGCGATCACCCCGCCGCCGCGCGGTTCGGGGCCGCTCATCCTCGTCGACACCGACGGCCTGGGCCGGCGACGGCTCGACATGTCGGCCACTGCGGTCTGCGCTCGTGAACGGCGGGTGAGCTCGACCTCCACGCCCTCTCGCACGGCTCCGTGGTGCGCGATCTCGCGATCGTCCAGGCGGGGTCGCGGCCCGCCGCCACGCCGGTCCCCCGTGATGCGGTCGCGCAGCCGACGACCATCACCGGCCCCCTCCGGAGGATCGATCCAACCGGCTGGGCCGCGTTCATCGCCGGGCCTGGACCGCCGGGCCCGCCGTCTGGCTTCCGGTGACCGTGGGACCGGGGCCGCATCACGACCACCTGGACTAGCTCGGCGAGTTCCTCCCACCCGAACTCGCCGGCCGGGTCGTGTCCGCCGAGCCGCGCGAGTCCACCTGGCGGGTGGTCGCCTGCCGCCTCGAACACGGCTTCACCGCCATGACCCCGTCCGGTGGTCCCCTCTCATAGGCGCGAAACGGCCCCGCCGCTCCGGGGGAAGTGCGGCGGGGCCGTTCCTGACCGTCGAATAAGGTCTGCGGGACTACTCTCCGAACGCCTCCGGCGGCGGGCAGGAGCAGGCCAGGTTGCGGTCGCCGTACGCGCCGTCGATGCGGCGGACGGGGGCCCAGTACTTCGTGACGCCGCGGCCGGACGGGTAGGCCGCCAGGCTGCGGGTGTAGGGATGGGGCCACTCGTCGCCGGTGACCATTTCGGCCGTGTGGGGGGCGTTGGCCAGCGGGTTGTCGTCCACGGGCCACTCGCCGGAGCCGACGCGGTCGATCTCGGCCTTGATGCTGATCATGGCGTCGATGAAGCGGTCGAGTTCGGTGAGGTCCTCCGACTCGGTCGGCTCCACCATGAGGGTGCCGGCCACGGGGAAGGACATGGTGGGCGCGTGGAAGCCGTAGTCGATGAGGCGCTTGGCCACGTCGTCGACGCTGACGCCGGTGTCCTTGGTGATCTGGCGCAGGTCGAGGATGCACTCGTGCGCGACCAGGCCCTTGTTGCCGGTGTAGAGGACGGGGTAGTGCGGCGCGAGGCGGGCGGCCACGTAGTTGGCCGCCAGGACGGCCACCGCGGTCGCCTCGGTGAGGCCGGGGCCGCCCATGAGGCGCAGGTACACCCACGGGATCGGCAGGATCCCGGCGGAGCCGTAGGGGGCGGCCGACACGGGGCCGACCTTGCCGCCCTCCAGGGGGTGGCCGGGCAGGAACTCGGCGAGGTGGGCGCGGACCGCCACCGGGCCGATGCCGGGGCCGCCGCCGCCGTGGGGGATGCAGAAGGTCTTGTGCAGGTTCAGGTGCGACACGTCGGCGCCGAACTTGCCGGGCTTGGCGAAGCCGAGCAGCGCGTTCAGGTTGGCGCCGTCGACGTAGACCTGGCCGCCGGCCTCGTGGACCTTCGCGCAGACCTCGGAGATGGCCGTCTCGTACACGCCGTGCGTGGACGGGTAGGTCACCATGATCGCCGACAGGTTCGCGGCGTTGGCCTCGATCTTGCGGTCGAGGTCGGCGAGGTCGATGTTGCCGTCGTCGTCGCAGGCCACGACGACCACGCGCATCCCGGCCATGACGGCGCTGGCGGCGTTGGTGCCGTGCGCCGAGGACGGGATCAGGCAGATGTCGCGGTGGGTCTCACCGCGCGAGGCGTGGTAGGCGTGGATGGCCAGGAGACCGGCGAACTCGCCCTGCGAACCGGCGTTCGGCTGGAGGCTGACGGCGTCGTAGCCGGTGACCTCGGACAGCCACTGCTCCAGGTCGCCGATGAGCTGCTGGTAGCCGCGGGTCTGGTCGGTGGGCGCGAAGGGGTGGATGTCGGTGAAGTCGGGCCAGGAGATGGGCTCCATCTCAGTGGTCGCGTTCAGCTTCATCGTGCACGAGCCGAGCGGGATCATGCCCCGGTCCAGCGCGTAGTCCTTGTCGGACAGCGAGCGCAGGTACCGCAGCATCGAGGTCTCGGAGCGGTGGGTGTGGAACACCGGGTGGGTCAGGTACTCCGAGTCGCGCAGCAGCGCGCTGGGCAGCGCGTCGGCGGTGCCCAGTCCCGAACCGGCGGAGTCGTCGGCGCCGAAGGCCCGCCACACCGACATGAGGTCGCCGAGGGTGGTGGTCTCGTCGCAGGCGATGCCGACGTGGTCGGCGTCGGCCAGGCGCAGGTTGACGCCCAGGTCGGCGGCGGCCGCGACGACCTCGGCGGCGCGGCCGGGGACGACGGCGGTCACGGTGTCGAAGAACTCGGCGTGGGCGATGGCGATGCCGCTCTGGCGGAGCCCGGCGGCCAGCAGCGCGGCGCGGCCGTGGACGCGGCTCGCGATGGCCTTGAGGCCGTCGGGGCCGTGGTAGACGGCGTAGCAGGCGGCGATGACGGCGAGCAGGACCTGCGCGGTGCAGATGTTGCTGGTGGCCTTCTCGCGGCGGATGTGCTGCTCGCGGGTCTGGAGGGCGAGGCGGTAGGCGCGGTGCCCGTCGGCGTCCTTGGACACGCCCACGAGACGGCCGGGCATCTGGCGCTCGACGCCCTTGCGGACGGCCATGTAGCCGGCGTGGGGGCCGCCGAAGCCGATCGGGACGCCGAAGCGCTGCGCGGAGCCGACGGCGATGTCGGCGCCCATCTCGCCGGGCGGCTTGAGGAGCGTCAGCGACAGCAGGTCGGCGGCGACGGCGGCGAGGGCGCCCTTGGCGTGGGCGGCCTCGATCACGGCGGTGTGGTCGACGACGCGGCCGGAGGCGCCCGGGTACTGGAGGAGGACGCCGAAGTAGTCCCCGGGCAGGTTCGCCGGGTCGGTGAGGTCGGCGACGACCACGTCGATGCCGAGCGGGACGGCGCGGGTCCGCAGGACCGCGATGGTCTGCGGCAGGACGTCGGCGTCCACGGCGAACACCGCGGACTTGCTGCGCCCGGCGCGGCGAGCCAGGGTCATGGCCTCGGCGGCGGCGGTGGCCTCGTCCAGCAGGGACGCCCCGGCCACGTCGAGGCCGGTGAGGTCGGTGACGACGGTCTGGAAGTTGAGCAGGGCCTCCAGGCGGCCCTGGCTGATCTCGGGCTGGTAGGGCGTGTAGGCCGTGTACCAGGCCGGGCTCTCCAGCACGTTGCGGCGGATCACGGCGGGGGTGTCGGTGCCGTGGTAGCCGAGGCCGATCATCTGGCGCATCCGGCGGTTCTGGGCGGCCAGGGAGCGCAGTTCGGCGATCACCTCGGTCTCGGTGGCCGCCGGGCGCAGGTTGAGGCCGTCCACGGCGTGGATGACCTCGGGGATCGCGGCGCGCAGGAGCTCGTCGGTGCCGTCGTAGCCGACTGTTTCGAGCATCCGCCGCTGGTCGTCGGGGGACGGCCCGACATGCCGCCGTACGAACGGCGTGGCCTCGGGCGCGCGGTCATCGTTGGACCGGTGGGTCATGCCTTGTCTCCGGTGGAGGTACGGCGCGGGCCCTCACCCGCGGCGGTCCTCCCCCTCTGTCGTGGAACCTGAGAGCTTCGCCCACGAGGAGCTTGCCCCTTCGGTGAGACGGATACGCCGTCTGCTCTCCAGAGGTGCCAGCCCGAGCGGTCCTGGATGCCTGAGAGGTTCCGGGGAGGGTTTGCTCCTTCGGCGCCGTCACGTGGACGGACTCTCCCGCTCGGGGTTACCGGCTTGCGTGGGCAACGGTACCAGCGGGCGATCAACAGGCGTCCCGTGACGCATCTCAATGTGTCGAACGCACCAACCCGCGTTAAGGGAGGTGGGCCGGTGAGGCGGGTCCCGGACGGGCGCCGAGACGGTGAATGCTCAGCCCTTGGCGGCCTTCGCCTCGGCCTTCATCCTCTTCTTGAACTCGCGGACCTCGGCCAGGCTGCCCGCGTCGGTGATGTCGGCGACCGAGCGCCGCGAGCCGTCCTCGCCATAGGCTCCGGCGGCCTCGCGCCAGCCCTCGGGGGTCACGCCGAACTGCTTGCCGAGCAGGGCCACGAAGATCTGCGCCTTCTGCTTGCCGAAGCCCGGCAGCGCGCCCAGGCGCTTCAGGAGGTCCTTGCCGTCGGCCGCGCCCGTCCAGACCGCCGAGGCGTCGCCGTCGTAGTCGTCGGCGATGGCGCGGGCCAGTTTCTGGGTGCGTTCGGCCATGGAGCCGGGGAAGCGGTGGATCGCGGGGACCTCGGCGAACAGGCGCGCGAAGTCCTCCGGGTCGTGGGCGGCGACGGCCTCGGCGTCGAGGCGGTCCACGCCCAGCCGGTCGGCGAGCAGGCGCGGCCCCTTGAAGGCCTTTTCCAGGGGGATCTGCTGGTCGAGGAGCATGCCGGTGAGCAGCGCCAGCGGGTCGGCGGCCAGGAGCGCGTCGGACGCGGTGTCCTGCGCGAGCCACAGGTCCACGCTCAGACCGCCTGGCGGCGGGCGCGGCGCAGCGCGAGCTCGTCCATCATCGACGGCTGGCCGGTGTCCTCGCCGCCCGCGCGGACGGCGGGCAGCGTGGCCAGGGACCCCTGGATCTCCTTGAAGGCGCCGGAGATGGCGATGCCGAAGACGCCCTGACCGCCCTGGAGGAGGTCGACGACCTCTTCGGGTGAGCGGCACTCGTAGACGGTGGTGCCGTCGGAGATGAGGGTGATCTCGGCGAGATCCTCCACGCCGCGGGCGCGGAGGGTGTCGATGGCCTTGCGGATGTTCTGCAGCGAGACCCCGGCGTCGAGGAGGCGCTTGACGACCTTCAGCACGACGATGTCGCGGAAGGAGTACAGGCGCTGGCTGCCCGATCCGGTGGCACTGCGCACGGACGGCACGACGAGGTCGGTGCGCGCCCAGTAGTCGAGCTGGCGGTAGCTGATGCCCGCCGCGGCGCACGCCGTCGGGCCCCGGTATCCGGTCAGCTCCTCGGTGTCCGGCCCGGCGGCCGGCGGGGCGGCACCGAGCTGGTCGCTCCTTTCGGCCACAACGACCTCCCCATGTTCGCGCGACCCGGCTGCGGGCCCCGTTCCTGACGGCCGGAGCCCTAGGCCCGACCCTATACCCGCGCGCCGGACCCGTTACGGATTCGGCGATCGCGACACGCCGCGAACGGGACGCGGCGGGGCAACCGTCACGGCGCGAAGTCCTCCGGGCTCACCTGGTCGAGGAACTCGCGGAACTTCTCCACCTCGTCCTCCTGCTCGTCGGGGATGACGATGCCCGACTCCTCCATGACCTCGTCGGTGCAGCGGACGGGCGAGCCGGTGCGCAGGGCCAGGGCGATGCCGTCGGAGGAGCGGGCCGACACGCGCACGCCGCCCTCGAAGACGAGCTCGGCGTAGAAGATGCTGTCCTTGATCTCGACGATCTCGACGGCCTCCAGGGTCACGTCGAGGGCGGCCAGGACGTCGCGCATGAGGTCGTGGGTGAGCGGACGCGGTGGCGTCATGCCCTGCTGCTGGTAGGCGATGGCGGTCGCCTCGACGGCACCGATCCAGATCGGCAGGTAGCGCTCCCCGTCGGTCTCTTTGAGCAGGACGATCGGGTTGTTGCTGGGCAGCTCGACCCGGACGCCCACCACGGTCAGTTCGCGCACCAGAATCCTCCGTCGCGCCGTCGGACACGGCCAATGCTTCGCACTTTGCACGGTACACGCACCCGACTGCGGTGACCGCCGGTGCGGCGGCCCGGCGATCATCGGGCGGGGGCTTGCGGAGACGGCACGGCACGGCCGGGCATCGCCCGGCCGTGCCGTCGAGTCGGATGTCCCTAGTGGGGACGGGGCCCGGCGATGAACACCAGGCGGAACTTGCCGATCTGGACCTCGTCGCCGTTGCCGAGGGTGGCGTTCTCCACGCGCTCGCGGTTGACGTAGGTGCCGTTGAGGCTGCCGACGTCGCGGACGGTGAAGGTCACGCCGTCGCGGTGGAACTCGGCGTGGCGCCGCGAGACGGTCACGTCATCGAGGAAGATGTCGCTGTCGGGGTGGCGGCCGCTGGTGACGACCTGCGAGTCGAGCAGGAACCGCGCGCCGGCGTTGGGGCCGCGGCGGACCACGAGCAGGGCGGTCCCGGGCGGCAGCGACTCGGCGAGACGTCCGGGGTTGACCTCGGTGTCAGACCCTTCGAGCACCTCGTTGAGAGCCCCGAGGTTCATCGTCGAAGTGACGTCGAGCGGCGGGTACTCGTCGTCGGGGCGGGGGCGCGTCATCTGACCACCTCACGTCTGGTCGGCCGGCCGCCGGTGGGCCGGTCCGGCGGTTGTCTCGGGGATCTGCGAGCGTACTGGGTATAACTGAGCGAGCCTAGCCACTGCTCGCTCATACGGTCAACCGCAACGCGCGGGCACGGGCTCCGGGTCCCGGCGGCCGGGACCCGGAGGTTCCGGCTACTCGCCGGTCAGCTTCTCGTAACCGGCGGCGTCGAGGAGGGCCGCCACGTCGGCGACGTCGGCGGGCTCGATCTCGAAGAGCCAGCCGTCGCCGTAGGGCGACTCGTTGATGGTCTCGGGCGCGTCGACCAGGGCGGTGTTCACGGCCGTGACGGTGCCCGCCAGCGGCGCGAAGATGTCGGAGACGCTCTTCGTGGACTCCACCTCGCCGATGGCGTCACCGGCGGTGATGGCCGCGCCGACCTCGGGGAGCTGGACGTAGACGATGTCGCCGAGCTGGTTCTGGGCGAAGTGCGTGATGCCGACCCGGACCGAAGCGGTGTCAGTGTCGCCGACCCACTCGTGCTCGGCGGTGTAGCGCAGCTCTGCTGGGATCACCCTCGCAGCCTCTCTGTTCACAGACCGTGGTCGGCACGACCGCGCGGTCAATCGACTGGCTTGGCGTACTTCGGCTCGGACGGCGCCACGATCGTGGTCACACGGACCTCCCCGGGCTCGTTGACGACGACGGTACCGCCGTCTTTACCGACGTTGTCCACCACCCCACCGGGGATCCGGAGGGCGGTGTCCATGGTCGCCGGGTCCCCGATGACGGTGATCCGGTAGACGCCGGTGAGCGTCGCGTCGTCGACGATCAGCCCGTTCTGGCCGTCCAGGAAGAACGTCGAGGCCACGATACGCACCGAGGCGCCGTTCTCGCCGTCGATCTGCGCGGCCTCCATGCCCGCGCCCCGCAGCTCCTCGACGGCGTCGAGGATCGTGGCGGCCCGGATCGGCTTGGCGCCGGAGCGGAACTCCAGGATCAGCCCGGGGCCCTTCGCGCCGAGCGTCCCGGCGAGGATGCCGAGCTCGTCGGCGAGGCCCTTGGCCTCCGCCAGCGCCGCCGCGCCGCCCTCGGCGCCCGAGGTCAGCTGCCGTTTGCTGTTCTCCAGGTCGGCGATCTCGTCGGCCAGGCGGGCCTGGCGGGCGTCGAGGTCGGCGAGGATGCGGACGAGGTCCTCCTGCCGCGCGCCCGACAGCTCGGGGTCCTCGCCGTGGTTGCGGACCTGGACGACGGCGGCGAAACCGAGGAGGGCGACCAGGACGCCGATGGTCAGGCTGACGCGGCGTTTGCGCCGGTTCGGGGCGGTGACGGTGAGATCATTCTCACCGGCCTCCGATTCATCGTTCCGCGAGCTCGCGTCCGCTTCGGGCGCTTCGTTCCCGCCCGTGACGGTCTCGCGCTCGCCGTCGTCTTCGGTTTCGGCGTCCATGCCGGTCCCCCTCACGCCGAGAACAGGTGCCGCCGGATGGCGGCGGCGTTGGAGAAGATGCGGATGCCGAGGACGACGACCACGCCGGTGGACAGCTGGCTGCCGACGCCGAGCTGGTCGCCGAGGTAGACGATCAGGGCCGCGATCAGCACGTTGGAGATGAAGGAGATGACGAACTGCTTGTCGTCGAACTTGCGGTCCAGGCGGGCCCGGATGCCGCCGAAGACGGAGTCGAGGGCGGCGATGACCGCGATCGGCAGGTACGGCTGGAGCCACAGCGGCACGTCGGGGTTGATGAAGATGCCCGCGATGACGCCGACGGCCAGGGCGATGACGGCGATCACCGGCCGCTCCCGGTGGTGCTGGGGTCGGGGCCGGTGCCCGGCGGCGGTATCGGCGCGGCGTGGTCGAGCGGCGGCGCCGGCGCGGCGGGAAGGGTCAGGTCGTCGGCGGCTTTCACCGTGAATCCCATTCCGTAGTCGTTGCTGTAGCCGTGGAAGGTGCGCGCGGTGCCGGTGGCGTTGAACTGGCGCGCGAGGTCGGCGGGGCCGATGGCGGTGATCGTGTAGGGGTTGGTGACCGGCCGGAAGTCGACCAGGATCGCCGCTCCGGCGGCGCGGATGGCGGAGGTGGCGGTGAGCCGCTGGTCGTCGATCGCGACGGCCTCCGCGCCCAGGGACCAGAGGGTGTTCACGATGGTCTGGATGTCGCGGTCGCGGACCCGGCCGAGGTCCTGCGCGTCGGGGTCCTCGGGGCGGGGGCCGTCGGTGACGGTGACGGTGACCCCTTCGCCGGTGACGGGCGCGAGCCCGGCGAGGGCGGCCTTGTCGCGGAGGGCCTTGGCGGCCTCGCTGTCGCCGAGGATGCGGTCGCGCAGGTCCTCGACGTCGCGGCCGAGCTGCTCGGCGGTCTTCTGCTGCTCGTCGGTGGCGGCGCGCTTGGCGTCGATGTCGGACAGCAGCTGCGCGCGGATGTCGGCGTTGGCCGGCGCGGCGGCGACGGTGTGCTGGTAGGCGACGACGAGGATGAACCCGATCGCGGCGGCGGTGATCGCGGTGAGGGCGCGCGTGAAGGGCGTGCGGCGCCCGGGGCGGGTGGGGGCGTCGTAATCGAGGGGGTCGTGCCAGAAGCTGGCGAGCAGGTCGACCGCGATCGGCCCGAACGCGCGCTGCTTGTCGGGTTCGTCCTCGTAGCGACGCCTCATCAGGTCCGGTGCCCCACCACATCCGGGGTGTTGCGGGCGCGGGCGGCGCGGGCGAGTCCGGCGACCTGGACGACGTAGAGCAGCGCCGAGAGCCAGTAGAGGACGATGCCCCACCAGGCGAGGGCCCAGCCGACCGGCTTGCCGATGTCGGTGGCGGTGCCGCCCTGCCCGGCCAGGACCAGGACGGGGAACGCGGCGAAGATGATGAAGGTGGCGGCCTTGCCGAGGTAGTGGACCTCAAGGGGCCCGTACCCGTGGCGGCGCAGCACGAACAGCCCGGCCAGCAGGACCAGCTCGCGGGCCAGGAGCGCGGCGGTGAACTGCCAGGGCACGAACTCGCGGATGGTCAGGGCGGCGATCGCGGCGAGGATGTAGAGCCGGTCGACGAGGGGGTCGAAGAGCTGCCCGAAGCGCGAGACCTGGCCCAGGCGGCGGGCGAGGAACCCGTCGACCCAGTCGGTGCCGCCGCCGACGGCCAGGACGATGAGCCCGGCGACGTCGTTGCGGGGTCCCAGGAGCAGGTACAGGAAGACGCCGATGCCGAGGAACCGGATGAAGGACACCGCGTTGGGGATGGTCCAGATCCGCCAGGGCGGGGCGTCCTGCTCGGTACCTGTCACGCCGCTCCTCCCTAGGTCGTGCGCGTGGATCCGGGTGATTCTACCCAGCGTGGCCGGTCGGTTCCGGCGGGCCGCCGCACACGGGGAGTGTCGGATCTAGGACGCGCCGTGTCCGGGCCCGGCGGTCAGGACGCCGTCTCGGCGGGCCGTTCGGCCCAGATGGTGCGGACGTGGTCGAGGTGGCGGTTCATGAGCGATTCGGCGCCCTCGGCGTCCCCGGCGAGCATGAGGTCGAGGAGCTCGACGTGCTCGCGGGCGGAAGGCTCCAGGCGGTGCGCGGCGGCGAGGGCGGGGACGCCGTAGAGCCGCGAGCGGTAGCGCAGGTCGGCCACGACGCTGACCAGCCGCCGGTTCCCGGCCAGCGCGAGCAGCCCGGAGTGGAAGCGGTGGTCGGCGTCGATGTAGCCGGTGAGGTCCCCGGCCAGGGCGGCGGCGACGATGGCCTCGGCGACCGGCCGCAGGGCCTCCAGGTCGGCCGGGCGGGCGGTCCGGGTGATGCCGGCGACGGTCGGGGGCTCGATGAGGCGGCGCAGTTCGGTGCACTCGTCGAGTTCGCGCTCGTCGATGTCGACCACGCGGAAGCCCTTGTTGCGGACGGCCTCCACCAGGCCCTCTTTGGCCAGGTCGAGCATGGCCTCGCGGACCGGGGTCGGGGAGACCCCGAAGGTCTGGGCGAGTTTGGGCGCGGAGTAGATGACCCCGGGGCGGAGCCGTCCGGTGATGAGCGCGGCGCGAAGCTCGGTGCCGACCTTCTCGCGCAGGTTCTGGCGCGGTGGCAGGGCGGGTAGGTCGAAGGCTTCCACGTCGGTCGCTCCATCTCTTGACAGCGCTGTGTCAGGTGGCGTGTGGCCGAGTGTCCCACGCGCGCTCATCACCGTCCGGCATCGGTCCGGGTCCCTACGGCACGGGGCCTATAGCGCGAATCCGTACGGGAACGGGTCGGACGGGTCCAGCAGGTACTGGGCGGTCCCGGTGACCCAGGCGCGCCCGGTGATGGACGGGTGGATCGCGGGGATCCCGGCGACCTCGGTCTCGCCGGTGATCCGGGCGGTGAAGTGGGTGCCGATGAAGGACTCGTTCACCATCTCCTCCCCGACCTTCAGCTCACCGCGCGCGTGCAGCTGCGCCAGGCGCGCCGAGGTGCCCGTCCCGCACGGGGACCGGTCGAACCAGCCGGGGTGGATGACCATGGCGTGGCGGGTGTGCGTGGGGGTGCTGCCGGGAGCCAGCACCCCCACGTGCTTGACGCCGCCGATGCGCTCGTCGGCGGGGTGCTGCGGCCGGGCGTGCTCGTTGATGGCGGCCATGAGCGCCATCCCGGCGCGCATGATGCCGTCCTTGTTGTCCCGGGTGAACTCCACGCCGAGGTCCTCGGCGCGCACCCAGGCGTAGAAGTTGCCGCCGAAGGCCAGGTCGTAGGTGACGGTCCCGTAGCCGGGGACCTCCACCTTCGCGTCGAGCGCGGCGGCGAAGGACGGGACGTTGGCCAGGGTCACCGACTCGGCGTGCCCGTCCTTGACGGCGACCTGGGCGGTGACGAGCCCGGCGGGGGCGTCCAGCCGGATGGTGGTGACCGGTTCGGTCACCTCGACCATGCCGGTCTCCACCAGGACGGTGCAGACGCCGATGGTGCCGTGCCCGCACATCGGCAGCCAGCCGGAGACCTCGACGAACAGGACGCCGACGTCGGCGTCGGGCCGGGTGGGCGGCTGGAGGAACGCGCCGCTCATCGCCGAGTGCCCGCGCGGCTCCTGGACGAAGAACTTGCGCAGGTCGTCGCGGTGCTCCATGAGGTAGGCGCGCCGCTCGGCCATGGTCGCGCCGGGGAACACCGGCAGCCCGCCGGTGATGACGCGCGTCGGCATGCCCTCGGTGTGGGAGTCGACGGCGTGGTAGACGTGGCGGCTGCGCATCAGCGGTGTCCCCGGACCAGGGCGGCCTCGGTCGCCGAGGTGATCACGCGGCGCTGCTCGTCGGTGAGGGCCTGGCGCGGCGGGCGGCAGATCCCGCCCTTGCGCCCGGCGATGTCCATCGACAGCTTGATGGCCTGCACGAACTCGGTCTTGGAGTCCCAGCGCAGCAGCGGGTGCAGGTCGCGGTACAGCGGGAGGGCGGTGTCGAGGTCCTTGGCGATCGCGGCCTTGTACAGCGCGACCGAGGCGACCGGGAGCGCGTTGGGGTAGCCGGCGATCCAGCCGACGGCACCGGCCAGGGCCAGCTCCAGCAGCACGTCGTCGGAGCCGATGAGCAGGTCCAGGTCCGGGGCCAGCTCGGCGATCTCGTAGGCGCGGCGGACGTCGCCGGTGAACTCCTTGACCGCCACGATCAGGCCCTCGCCGTGCAGGCGGGCCAGCAGCGCCGGGGTCAGGTCGACCTTGGTGTCGATCGGGTTGTTGTACGCCACGATCGGGACGCCGGCCTTGGCGACCTCGGCGTAGTGGGCGATCACCGAGCGCTCGTCGGCGCGGTAGGCGTTCGGGGGCAGCAGCATCACCGCGCCGCACCCGGCCTCACCGGCCTGCTCGGCCCAGCGGCGCGACTCGGCGGCGCCGTAGGCGGCGATGCCGGGCATCACGTGGTCGCCGCCGAGGACCTCCACGGCGGTGGTGACGACGCGGGCGCGCTCCTCGTCGGTGAGGGTCTGGTACTCGCCGAGGGACCCGTTCGGGACCGCGCCGTCGCAGCCCCCGGCGTACAGCCACGCCAGGTGCTCGGCGTAGGCGTCGTAGTCGACGGTCAGGTCATCGCGGAAGGGCAGCGCGGTGGCGACCTGGACGCCGTGCCACGGCTTCGTCATCGGTGTTCTCCTCGGGAGGTGTCGGGGTAGGCCAGATCGCGCAGCCGGACGGGCTGGGCGACGGGTCGGTTGGGCCGGTCGGGGACGCCGAGGACGCGCGCGACGGGGAACCCGCACACCCGCCCCTGGCACAGTCCCATCCCGGCGCGGCACAGGAGCTTGGCGCTGCGGACGTCCCGCGCGCCGTCGGCGATGGCGCGCTTGAGCGCGCCGTGGTCGACTTCCTCGCAGCGGCAGACGACGGTGTCGTCGCGCAGCCACTCGCGCCAGCCGTCGCGGACCGGCCAGGCCGCGGCGATCGCGGCGGCCAGTCGCCGCTGGCGCGCCCGCCGCCGCAGCAGCGCGCCGGGCGGGGTGGTCCCGGCCGCGGCGTGCCCGGCGAGGGCGCCGGTGGCCATGGCGAGAACGGCGCCGCCGACGCCGAGGGTCTCCCCCGCCGCCCACACGCCGGGGACGGTGGTGGCCTGGGCGGCGTCGGCGGTGATGACGGCGCTCCCGTCGGGCCCGTCCTCGACGGCGCAGCCGAGCTGCACGGCGAGTTCGAGCTGCGGGGTGAAGCCGTAGCCGATGGCGAGGGCGTCGCAGGTGACGATCTTCTCGGTGCCCGGCACCGGCTGCCAGTCGCGGTCGAGGCGGGCGACGGTGACCGATTCCAGGCGGCCCTCGCCGTGGGCGGCGATGACGGCGCGGCCGGTGCGGTAAGGGACGCGGTGGCGGGCGAGCGCGAGTGCGTACCCGGCGCCCTCCACGGCGCGCGCCGGGTCGAGGGCGAGGGGCAGCAGGGCCGCGCTCGGCCGGTTCGCCTCGTACACGCCCGCCACGCGCGCCCCGGCCTTGAGGAGCCCGGTGGCGACGGGCAGGAGGAAGGGCCCGGTGCCGGAGATGACCACGCGCCGTCCGGCGGGCAGTCCCTGTCCCTTCCAGAGGGCCTGGGCGCCGCCGGCGGTCATGACGCCGGGCAGGTCCCAGCCGGGGAACGGCAGGGCGCGGTCGTGGGCGCCGGTGGCGAGCACGATCTTGGCGGCGCGGACGGTGACGGGCCGCTCGTCGCGGTTCCCGGCCAGGCAGTGCAGGACGTGCGGTTCGCCGGGTTCGGCGTGCCAGACGCGGTGGCCGGGCAGGTAGTGGACGCCTTCGAGGTCCCCGGCGAGGCGGAGGTAGTCGCGCCAGTGGTGGTGGCCGCGTCCGTCGTCGCCGTCGCGGTGGCGGTAGAACTGGCCGCCAGGGCGTTCGGCGGGGTCGAGGAGGACCACGGTGAGCCCGGCGCGGGCGGCGGCGCCGGCGGCGGCGAGCCCGGCGGGCCCGGCGCCGATGACGGCGAGGTCGGCGTCAGGCACGGCCCACGCCCTCCTGGGTCTCGATGACGTCGCCTTCGCGGACGGTGATCAGGCAGGCGCGCAAGTTGGGGCGGCCGTTGAT
Source organism: Actinorhabdospora filicis (assembly GCF_030269765.1). GTDB lineage: Bacteria > Actinomycetota > Actinomycetes > Mycobacteriales > Micromonosporaceae > Actinorhabdospora > Actinorhabdospora filicis. The sequence goes on from NZ_BSTX01000002.1 coordinate 1,496,538, forward strand.
GGTGACCAGGCAGTCGAAGCAGACGCCGATGCCGCAGAAGAGGCCGCGGGGGCTGCCTTCGACGCGGGTGGTGCGCCAGGAGCGCAGGCCGTCGGCGTGCAGGACCGCGGCGATCGAGCGGCCGGGTTCGGCGTCGATGTCGCGGCCGTCCACGGTGACCTTCACGCGAACCTCCCGGGTCGAAACGGGCTCATGTCGAGACCGGGGTCGGCCCCCGTCAGTCCGCGCGCGACGGCGAGCCCGGTCGCGGCGGCGAGTCCGACCCCGGCGCCTTCGTGCCCGCACGCGTGCCACAGTCCCTCGACGGCCGCGTCGGGGCCGATGACGGGGAGGTGGTCGGGGGTGTACGGGCGGAATCCCCGGTAGGCGCGCATGACGGTGACCTCGGCGAGGACCGGGAACAGCGCGATGGCCTGCGCGGCCAGTCGCCGCAGCACCGGGACGGAGAAGCGGCCGTCGAAGCCGACGCGTTCGCGGCTGGCGCCGATGAGGACGGGCCCGGCGGCGGTGCCCTCCACGACGGGTGAGGTCTTGAGCCCGGCGTCGTCGGAGCCGACGTCGGCGACGTAGTCGGCGGCGTAGACCTTGTGGCGCACGATGCGGGGCAGGGGCTCGGTGACGAGGATGAAGCCGCGGCGGGGCATGACGGGGACGTCGCTGCCGCAGCGTGCGGCGACCTCGGCGGCCCAGGTCCCGGCGGCGTTGACCACGGTGGCGCAGGGGACGCGCCCGGCGTCGGTGCGGGCGGCGGTGACGCGTTCGCCGCCTTCGAGGCCGGTGAAGGTGACGCCGGTGTGGACGGTGACGCGCGGGTGGCGCAGCAGCGCGGCGGCGGCCAGCGCGGGCATGACCTGGGCGTCCTGGGGGTAGAACACTCCCCCGGCGAGGCCGGGGGCGAGGTGCGGTTCGTACTCGGCGAGTTCGGCCACGCCGAGGGATTCCACGCCCGAGGTGCGCTGTTCGGCGGCGAGGCCGTCGAGGGCCTTGAGCCCCTCGGGGGTGGAGGCCACGACGAGGCCGCCCTTGGGCTCGTACTCGAACTCGTGTTCCTCGCTCCACTCGCGCCAGCGGCGCAGGGACATCATCGCGAGGTCGAGTTCGGGTCCCGGCGGCTTGTCGGAAACGAGGAGGTTGCCCTCGCCCGCGCCCGTGGTGCCGCCCGCCACCGGTCCCCTGTCGAGGACGGCGACGCTCAGCCCGGCGATCGCGCATTCGTACGCGATCGCCGCGCCGATGATCCCGGCGCCGACCACGACCACGTCGGCGCCCTTGAGAGGCGCAGTCACGCCAGTAGTATGTCACACGTTAGTGGGTGCCCGCATCGACGAACGCGCCATCGCGCAGAACCGGCACCACCCGGGTCGAATCGGCCTCGGTGGCCACGTCCACGTCACCGCCGTAACCGATGGACACCAGCTCGATCCCGCCACCGCAGCGCCGGACGGCGTCCGGCACGTCGGGCGTGGCCGCGTACGCGGCGGCGGCCAGTGTGGCCTCCACCGAGAAGTCCCCGCGCAGCCCCGACAGCACCGCGCCGGCGCCCATCAGGTCCTCCAGGCACGGCCGCAGCGAACCGTCGGGCCAGCGCTCGCCGGAGGCGATCACCGCGACGGGGCGGGCGGGCGTCCCGAAACCCTCGGCGAGCAGCCACTCGGCGACGGCGGGCGCGTTGCGCAGGCAGGCGGCGACCACCGTGCCCTCACCGGCCGCGGCGGCGATGGTGGAACCGTTCGGGGACGGCAGGACCAGCCGCGCGGGCTTCGGCGCGTCGCGCAGCACCGCCGGGGACAGCGACCACGGCGACTCGCGGGTGGCGGCGGTGCGGCCGACCGCCAGGGCGGCGTCCTTCTCGTCGGCGTAGCCGCGCGCGGACTCGTCGCGCCAGCGGTAGGGGTAGACGGCTGTGCCGCCCTCGACGGCGACCGAGACGGCGGTGGTGAAGGAGAGGACGTCGATGACCACGAGGCAGCCGCGCGGGTCGGCCAGCTCGTGGGCCTCGGTGGGGCCCCAGCCGAAGCGGACGGGGTGGGCTCGCTGAGTGAAGTAGTCGGGCATCCGAAGACGATCTCATCCCGCCGTAAGCTGGCGCGGTGAGCATCTACGACATTCCCCTGAAGACCCTTTCCGGCGACGACACGACGCTCGCCGAGCACAAGGACAAGGTCCTCCTCATCGTGAACGTGGCCTCCAAGTGCGGCCTGACGCCGCAGTACGCGGGCCTGGAGCGGCTCCAGGCGCGCTACGCCGATCGCGGCTTCAGCGTCCTGGGCTTCCCGTGCAACCAGTTCGGCGGGCAGGAGCCGGGCACCTCGGAGGAGATCGCGGAGTTCTGCTCGGCGACCTACGGCGTGACGTTCCCGATGTACGCCAAGGGCGACGTGAACGGTGAGGGCCGCCAGCCGCTCTACGACGTGCTCACCGCGACCGCCGACGCCGAGGGAGCCGCCGGTGACGTGCAGTGGAACTTCGAGAAGTTCCTGGTCTCCGGCGAGGAGATCGTGCGCTTCCGCCCGCGCACCGAGCCCGAGGCCGCAGACCTGGTCGCGGCCATCGAGGCCCGCCTGAAGTAGCCGCCGGCGGCGGCCGGGTCCTACCAGCCCTTCAGGTGCAGGATCCGGTCGCCGAAGGGCAGCGCGCCGCCCTTGCGGGCCACGACCTCCCGGTAGTCGACGGCCTCGCGGTCCATGACCTCGCGGCGCGGGCACAGGAAGCTGAAGAGCCATACGTGGGCCTGCGCGTGCCGCTCGGGCAGCGCGTCCCACTCCGGCCCGTAGGCCCCGGCGAGCGCGTCGACGCAGTAGGCGAGCGCGAGGGCGTCGCGGCCGTCCCACTGGTCGCGGATCCAGGCGTGGAAGTTGGCGTCGGCGGCGGTCATGTCGGCGCGGCTGCCGGTCCCGGACAGCAGCCGCCCGACGATCACCGGATGCGGCTCGTTGCTCATGGGGCCATGCTCTGCCGATCGGGCGCTCGTTCGTGTCGCCTCGCCGACACTCTCCGCGACTCTCGCGACGGCGAAAACCCGCTGCGCGGAGAGGATCGGCGGCCCTAGCCTCAGTGCGGTGAACGATCGCATCGTGAACGTGGTGGACGTCGAGGCGACCTGCTGGTCCGGCCAGGTCCCGCCCGGCCAGCGCAACGAGATCATCGAGATCGGGCTGTGCGTGCTGGACCTGGACGCGCGCGAGCGCCTCGCCAAGCACCGGATCCTGGTGCGGCCCCGCTCGCGGGTCTCGCAGTTCTGCACCGAGCTGACCGGGCTCACGCAGGAAGAGGTGGACACCGGGGTGTCCTTCGAGGAGGCGTGCCGGATCCTGGCGCGCGAGCATCGCGCCGACTCGCGGGCGTGGGCGTCGTGGGGTGACTACGACCGCAAGCAGTTCGAGCACCAGTGCCGGACGAGCGCGGCGGTCTACCCCTTCTCCTCGCGGCACACCAACGCCAAGGCGGTCTACGCGGAGTCCCACGGGCTGAAGAAGCGCCCGGGGATGGCGGCGGCCTTGAAGATGTCGGGGCTGCCGCTGGAGGGGCGGCACCATTCGGGGGCCGATGACGCGTGGAACATCGCCGCGCTCGTCCTGGAACTCGACGAGCGCGGCGACTGGCCGGGTTAGCCGAGGCGCTTGAGGATCGCCTCCATCGTGGCGACCTCCTCGCCCTGGGAGGTCTTGACCGAGCGGGCCAGTTCGATCGCGGCGGGGTACTGGCCGCCGGTGATCTCCTGATCGGCCATCTCGATGGCGCCCTTGTGGTGGGCGATCATGAGGGTGGCGAAGGCCTTGTCGAAATCGGCGCCGGTGGCCGCGCCGAGGTTCTTCATGTCCTCCGCGGTGAGCATGCCGCTCATGCCGTGGCTCATGGACGCCTCCAGCGGCTGTCCCCACGTGGTCAGCCAGCCCTTGAGGGTGGTGATCTCGGGGTCCTGGGCGCTCTTGATGGCCGCCGCCAGCTGCTTGACCTCGGGGTCGGACGCACGGGTCTCGGCCAGCGTCGCCATCTCCAGGGCCTGCTGGTGGTGCGGGATCATCATCTGCGCGAACATCACGTCGGCGGAGTTGAAGCCCTGCGTGGACGAGGTCTGCGGGCTCGCGCCGTGGTCCATGCCGGGCATCCCGTCGTGGCCGCCGTCCTTGGCGCCGCAGGCGGCCAGGACGAGCGCGGTGGCGAGGGTGGCGGTGGCGATGAGGACGCGCTTGGTCGAAAGGTTCACTTCTCTGTCTCCTGTCGGGTGTCTGCGTATGGGTGAAGGCCGGTGGTCGGCCTATATGCGCAGCACCGTCAGGTCGGCGTAGAGGAGCGAGGAGGGACGGACGCGCGGCGGCCCGCGCCCGGTGGGCGCCACGGCCGAGTGGGGGGTGGCGGTGGCCGGGTCCCGGCGGACGTGGGCGGTGAGCAGCCCGGCGGCCAGGAGCACCGTGGCGGCCAGGACCGCCAGGCACATCTCGGTGTCCGGGGACATCGGCGCGCCCGGGGCAACGGCGGGACCGTCGTCCACGGCCAGGTGAGTGGAGTGCCCGCCGGGTTCGTGCGCCTGGTGCCCGAGGGTGTGCATCCAGCCCAGGCCGAGGACGACGGCGACGAGCAGCAGCAGCCGGACGGCCGCCCTCTCTCGTCGCATGACGCCCCCTGAACGCGCGAACGGGCCCGTCCCGGTCGGGACGGACCCGTCGATCATATACCCCCCTCCCGTATTTGGGAGGGGTGGGTCAGCGCATCGACAGATGCACGTGGTTGGTGTGGTCGGAGGCCGGGTCTCCCCCGCCGCCGGAATAGGGGCCCCAGCCGGTGGCCGGGCTCCAGAACCGGTCGAACCAGATGACGTAGAGGACACCCAGCTTGTCGGCGTACTTCACGAACCATCCGGCGAGGTTGTCGCCGTAGGCCTTGGCGTCGCCGTAGGCGACCTCGGAGCGGAAGCCACCCGGGAAGGCCGAGAAGTCGCAGGCCTTGCCCATGGGATGCTCACCCGAGCCGCTGGGCCGAAAGCAGCTGACGTAGCGCTCGAAACCGGCGAAGATCGCCTGGTCGCGGGCGTGCCTGGTGCGCGGCGAGATGCACCCGCCGGTCTTGTCCTCGTGCACCGAGCAGCCCTCGCCGGGCAGTGAGCCGTCGGGGTTGCGCGGCGCCGGGTCCGGCGGGCGGGCGTTGCTGGTGGTGGGTCCCGCCCCGCTGTTGCCGCCGCTGCCGGCGAGCCGCTCGGCGGCGTCGTCGCGGGCGTCCTCCATCTTGCCGAGGTGCTTCTTCTGGTTCTCCACCTCCTCGGCGAGCGCCTCCTTCTCGGCCACCAGGTCCTCCTGGGCGCGCGCCATGTCCGCGACGGTCTTGGCGCTCTCCTCACCCAGGAAGTTGACGATGATGGCGCGGTCGATGGCGACGTCGACGGAGTCGGCGCCCAGGATCGCGGTGGCCGAGCCCAGGTTGCCGCCCATGTACGCGGCGGCGGCGATGTCCTGGACCTGGACGGTGAGATCGGCGACGATCTCCTCGTTCTGCTTGATCTGCTTCTCGATGGTCTTCTGGCGCTCTTTGGAGGTGTTCAGCTGCTCCTCGGCGTCCAGGTAGTCCTGGATCGCCTTCTGGATGCCCTCGTCGGCGCCGTCATCGCCCGGATCGGCCAGCGCGCCCGGCCCGAAGGCCAGCGACGCCAGCAAGGCGGCCACCGTGACGGCGGCCAGCGACGCCAGGCGCCGCGCGGACGTGAATCTCACGTATGCGTCCTTCTTCTCGGCACCGCCTACCGGGTTAGCTGACGGGTTCGGGCCGAAGGACGCCCTACCGCGTGGCGGATTCACCCCGGGAACGTGGTTCCCCGGTTCGCCCGGGAGGGCGATTCGGCGGCGGCCTCCGCCGGCGCCCTACGGGCGCCGCTACACCGGAAGCCTTAGCGCAGCACCATACCGGACGGGCGGAGAAAACTACTAGGCGACATCGTAGAACAGCCGGTCACCGACCGTGCCGGGCGATCCTCAGCGCGGTCTCAATCCTCGTCCCTACAGTTGACCGGGTAGGCAGACAACCCGGAGGTCAGATGTCCCGCAAGCGGCTCCTCGCCCTGTCCGCCCTCGCCGCCGCCGGCGCCGCCGCGTGGGCGTTCCGCGACGTCCCCGCCGCGCTCGGCGCGCGTGCCAGGGGCGAGCGGCTGGCGCGGATGAACGCCTCGCCGCAGTTCCGCGACGGGGTCTTCCACAACGCCGAGGACGACGGGACCGGCATGGTGCCGAGCCTGTCGCTGGTGATGGAGGACCGCCGCGTCAACCGGGCCGGGTCCAGCAAGCCGGGCACGCCGGTGCCGCTGGCCGCGCCCATCGCCGAGCCCGGGGACGGGCTGCACGTCACCTGGTACGGGCACGCCTCGGCGCTGGCGGACCTGTCGGGGACGCGGATCCTGCTCGACCCGGTGTGGTCCGAGCGCTGCTCGCCCAGCCAGAAGGTCGGGCCGCGCCGACTGCACCCGGTGCCGGTCGGGCTGTCCGACCTGCCGTTCGTCGACGCGGTGCTGATCTCCCACGACCACTACGACCACCTGGACATGGACACCGTCAAGGCGATCGCCCGCGACCGCTCGGCGCCGTTCCTGGTCCCCCTGGGCATCGGCGCGCACCTGGAGCGCTGGGGCGTGCCCGCCTCGCGCATCATCGAGCTCGACTGGGACGAGTCGGTCACCGTCGGCGCCGCGCGCCTGACGCTCACCGCCGCCCGGCACTTCTCCGGGCGCGGCCTGGCCCGCAACCGGACCCTGTGGGGCTCGTGGGTGATCGAGGCGCACGGCCGCAAGGTCTTCTACACCGGCGACTCCGGCTACTTCGACGGCTACCGCGCCATCGGCGAGGAGCACGGGCCCTTCGACGCCACCCTCGTCCAGATCGGCGCCTACAGCCCCGCCTGGCCGCACATCCACATGACGCCCGAGGAGGCCGCCCAGGCGCACCTCGACCTGCGCGGCGGGCTGCTCGTCCCCGTCCACTGGTGCACCTTCGACCTGGCCTTCCACGCCTGGGGCGAGCCGGTGGACCGGCTGTGGCGCGAGGCCAAGGAGCGCGGCATCTCCCTCACCGTGCCGCTGCCGGGGCAGACCATCGACGTCGACGCCGCCCCCGAACCCGACGGATGGTGGCAGGCGAGCGCCGCTCCGGTGCCAGACTGAGTCCATGCCGGAGCTGCCCGAGGTGGAGGCGCTGGCCGGGTTCCTGCGGGACCGCCTGGCCGGGCGCTCCATCGCGCGCGTGGACGTGGCGTCCTTCGCCGCGCTGAAGACCTTCGACCCGCCGGTCACCGCGCTCACCGGGCTGGCGGTGACCGGCGCGTCCCGGCGCGGCAAGTTCGTCGACGTCCAGGCCGGTGACCTGCACCTGGTGTTCCACCTGGCCCGGGCGGGCTGGCTGCAGTGGCGCGACGCGCTGCCGGCGGCCCCGCTGCGGCCGGGGAAGGGGCCGATCGCGCTGCGCGTCGTCCTCGATGACGGCTCGGGCTTCGACCTGACCGAGCAGGGCACCACCAAGCGGCTCGCGGTCCACGTCGTCCGCTCGCCCGGGGACATCGAGCACGTCGCGACGCTGGGACCGGAGCCGCTGACGCTGTCGCGCGAGGACTTCGCCGCGCTGCTGGCCGGGCGCCGCGCGCAGATCAAGGGGCTGCTGCGGGACCAGAAGGTCATCGCGGGCATCGGCAACGCCTACTCCGACGAGATCCTGCACGCGGCGAAGATGTCGCCGTTCAAGCTCGCGTCGTCGTTCACCGATGAGGAGACCGGCGTCCTCTACGAGGCGATGCTGTCCACGCTGCGCGCGGCCGTCGCGCACGACGAGGGCGTGGCGGCCGGGCGGCTCAAGGCGCACAAGAAGGCCGCGATGCGCGTCCACGGCCGCGCCGGGGAGGCCTGCCCGGTGTGCGGGGACGTGATCCGCTCGGTGTCCTTCGCCGACTCCTCGCTGGAGTACTGCGCGACCTGCCAGACCGGCGGGAAGCCCCTCGCCGACCGGCGGACCTCGAAGTTCCTGAAGTGACCACTGCGAAGTGATGGCGGTCACACTTCGCTTGCGCGAATCAATACGGTCGTACATATTGAGCCCATGGCACGGACATCGAACAAGCCGGAGATCCTCAGCGCCGGGCTGGAGGTCGTCCGCCGCCGGGGCTTCACCGCCGCCGGCGTCCGGGAGATCACCGCCGCCGCGGGCGTCCCACAAGGCTCGTTTACCAACCACTTCGCGTCCAAGGAGGCCTTCGGGCTGGAGATCCTGGACCGCTACTTCGGCGACGTCCGCGAGGTCATGGAGGGCACCCTGCGCGGCGGCCTGCCCCCGCTGGAGCGCCTGCGGTCCTACTTCGAGCTGATCTCCGGGCGCCTGGAGTCGCGCGGCTGGCACCACGGCTGCCTCGTGGGCAACATGAGCCTGGACTCCACCGAGCACAGCGAGGCCATCCGCGCCCGCATCGCCGAGATCTTCGCCGCGTGGCGCGTGCCCTTCGCCGAGTGCCTCACCGAGGCCGCCGCGGCCGGGCTGATCACCCTCACCGTCCCCGCCCTCGACCTCGCCGACTTCCTGCTGGCCGCCTGGCAGGGCGCGATGCTGCGGATGAAGGTCGAACGCACCCCCGAACCGCTCGAACGATTCACCGCCGTCGTCTTCACGACGGTCCTGGCCTGAGGAGGCAGCAATGGCCACCGCACCCATCTCGAACACCACCCCCGTCCTCGACACCGTCATGCACCACGAGGAGACCGGCTCCGGCGAGCCGATCGTGTTCCTCCACGGCAACCCCACCTCGTCCTACCTGTGGCGCAACGTCATCCCCCACACCGCCGACCTCGGCCGCTGCCTCGCCCCCGACCTGGTCGGCATGGGCCGCTCCGGCCCCGGCACCGGCTACCGCTTCACCGACCACGCCCGCTACCTCGACGCCTGGTTCGACGCGGTGATCCCCACCGGGCAGGTCACCCTCGTCCTGCACGACTGGGGCTCGGCCCTCGGCTTCCACTGGGCCGCCCGCCACCCCGGCCGCGTCCGCGCGATCGCCTACATGGAGGCCATCGTGCAGCCCCGCCTGTGGACCGACTTCCCCGAAGGCCGCGACGCGCTCTTCCGCGCCCTCCGCGGCCCCGACGGCGAGCGCCTCGTGCTGGAGGCGAACTTCTTCATCGAGACCGTGCTGCCCAAGAGCGTCCTGCGCGCCCTGACCGAGGAGGAGATGGACGCCTACCGCGCGCCCTTCCCGACGCCGGAGTCGCGCGTCCCCACCCTGATGTTCCCCCGCGAGCTGTCCATCGACGGCGACCCCGCCGACGTGACCGCGATCGTGGAGTCCTACGGCCGCTGGCTGACCGGGACGCGCGTGCCGAAACTGCTGGTCTCGGCCGAGCCGGGCGCCCTGCTGGTCGGACGCGCGCTGGAGTTCGCGCGCACCTTCCCCGAGCAGGAGGAAGTGACGGTGAGGGGCTCGCACTACATCCAGGAGGACTCGCCGGAGGAGATCGGGGCGGCGCTGCGGGAGTGGTACGTGCGGCGGGTGGTGGGTTAGCGGGACCGCGATCCTGCCCTTCCGGGCACCCCCATCGCCCTCCCCCACCGTCATCATCGGACCATGGACGACGCGCGTTTCGCCATCTCCGCGCACTACAACGACTTCCTCTCCCCCGACACCACCCGGGTCGACGCGGTCATCACCGTCACCGCCGAGCGGGGGCCGTCGGCGCCGGTGATCCCGGCGGCGCAGGTGCTGCTCATCGACCGGTCGGGGTCCATGGCGGGGGCGCGGATCGAGGCCGCGCGGCAGGCCGCGGCGGCGGCGGTGCGGACGATGCCGGACGGGACGCTGTTCGCGATCGTCTCCGGCGGCGACGACGCGCGGAACGTCTATCCGGGCAAGGGTTTGGCGGTGGCGGAGCGCTCGACGAGGGAGGCGGCGCTGAAGGCGATCCGGCTGATCTCGGCCGATTCGCTCACGCACATGTCCACGTGGCTGGCCGAGGCGCGTGAGCTGCTGCGGGGCGCGCGGGCCACCGTCAAGCACGCGATCCTGCTCACCGACGGCGAGAACGGCGAGGCGCGCGGGGTGCTGGAGAAGACCCTGCGCGCCTGCAAGGGCGAGTTCGTGTGCGACGCGCGGGGTGTCGGCGAGGACTGGCGGGCCACCGAGCTGCGGCTGATCTCCGACACCCTCGGCGGCAGCGCCGACGGGCTGGTCGACCCGAGCGGGCTGGCGGCGGAGTTCGCCTCGATCACCGCGGCGACGGTCGCGCGGATCGCCGGGGACGTCTCGCTGCGCCTGTGGACGCCGCCGGACGCCACGATCGTCTCACTGCGGGAGGTGTGGCCGCGCGCCCGCGACCTCGGCGAGCCTCGGCGGGTCGACCGGTTCACGCGCGACCATCCCACGGGCGCGTGGGGCGCCGAGAGCCGCGACTACCACCTGGTGGCCTCGCTGCCGTCGGGGCCGGTGGGCGACGAGCGGCTGCTGGCGCGGGTCGCGGTGGTCGTGGACGGCGAGCTGCGCGCGCAGGCGCTGATCACCGCCGAGCGGACCACGGACGTGCGGCTGGCGGCGGCGATCGACCCGAAGGTCGCCCACTACCGCGACCAGCGGGTGCTGGCCACGGCGATCCGGGCGGGGCTGGCCGCGCACCGGTCCGGGGACACCGTCACCGCCGCCGCGGAGCTGGGGCGGGCGGTGCGGCTGGCGGCGAGCTCGGGCAACCGGGAGGCGCTGACGACGCTGGCGGCGCTGGTCGAGATCGACGACGCCGAGCAGGGGCGGGTGCGGCTGTCGGCGAAGGCGAGGAGCTCCGACATCGAGGTCGCCGAGCTGCGCGCCGACCGGGCCGCACGGCCCCTTAACTGAAGGGCGCGTGCGAGTGGACGGCGGCCACGAACCGCACGCACCACTCCCACACCGTGGCCGGGACGCCGCTGCGCGCGAGCGCCCCCGCGCCCGCCGCGAGCGGCAGCAGCACCGCCAGCAGCAGCACGACGCGGGAGAGGCGGTGCGAGATGGGCTGGTTCACGGCAGTTCCACTCCGTCCTCGGCCAGCAGCCACCGCAGCGGCACCAGCGCGTCCATTCCGCTCCCGTAGGCGCCTTTGCGGGAGGACACCAGGAAGTACCGCACGGACCGGAAGTCGCTCTCGGCCATGCGCACCAGGTTCCCCAGGCCCTGCCCGGCCAGCCACGCGCGGACCGAGTCGTCCTCGGGCACCAGCCCGGCCGCCAGGGGCATCCGGGCCAGCAGGTCGGCCTTGGACACCACCACCGCCAGGCACCGCTCGTGGGTCTTGACGCGGTAGGCCTGGAGGCGCTGGACGGTGACGGCGTAGGAGTCCTCGGGGTCGTGCAGGGACCGGTTGGCGCGGCCGAGGAGGTCGCCGCCGGCCTGCTCGCTGACCGCGCGGACGGCGAAGGGGTCCAGCACGAACGCCAGGGTGCGCGCGTGGTCCAGGTAGGACAGCTCCTCGTTGATCTCGCGGTTCTGCGAGTACTCCCCGGCGGCGTCGAAGACGTGGATGAGGCAGGCGCCGTTGAGGCGGCGCCCGGGCAGCCGCAGCCGGACGGTGACGGCCTTGGGCGGGACGACGGCGGTGGCGGCGGTCCCCAGATCGGCGGTGAGGTCGCGGTCGTAGTCGCGCAGGGCCCGGTCGGAGTCGATGTCGGCGGCCTCCACGGCGTCCCCCGCGGCCAGGTGCAGGGACCCGAAGGCGGCCATGATGAAGCGGCTCTTGCCCGAGGACGTCGCCCCGAACACCGGCACGCGCACGTCGGTGAGCTTCCCGGCGCCCAGGGCCAGGTCGCGCAGGCAGCGCTGGCAGACCGGGCGCAGCCGGTGCCCGGCGCGCAGGCGCGTGGTGGGCAGCCGCCGTCCGCACTCGCAGACGTGCCACAGGACGCCCAGGCGGCCCGGCCGCAGGTCGCGGTGGGCCTGCCCGCAGCCGGGGCAGCGGTAGGCGGGCAGCGGGTTGACGTACCAGCAGTCCTCGTGCGGGCAGCCGGTCTTGGAGCGGAAGATCGCCTGGTAGGCGCGATCGGCGCCGCGCATCGCCCACGTCAGCGCGCCACCGAGCAGCCACAGGACGGTCGTGAGGGCGGCCGTCACGACCGTCACGGCCAGCGCCACCCCCAGCCCGCTGAGGGTGAACACGGCCAGCCCGATCGCGGCCGGGAGCGTGAACGGGAACAGCGCGAGGTAGATCTGGCGCAGCTCCTCGCGCCAGAAGAACCCCCACACACGCCTCGTCACGCGCACGACCGCGCCCCACACCCCGCGCACATCGCGGACGACGGGACCGGCGAAGTAGGCCGCCCAGGCGGTGTCGCGGCGCGGCAGGTTCGGGTGCTTTCGCCCACCGGCGGCGCCGCTCGCCACCTGCTCGGGCGTCATGACGCGGACGCCGGAGTCACCCCCGGTGAACACCCACCCCGTCAGCAGCAACGCGGTGACCGTCCCGGCGAGCGCGCCCACGCCCGCGCAGATCAGCGCCAGCGGCGCCGAGACCCACGTGAGCGCCGCCCACGCGGCCACCAGGTAGAGGAAGATCCCCACGCCCCACACGATCGAGGTGCCCACGTCAGCCGCCCGCTCCGCGGGAACCCCGCCACAGGCGGGTGATGCCGCCGCGCCGGACCTGCTCGACGTGCGCCGTCCACGCGTCGCGCCAGGTCGCGCGGACGGAGGCGGCGACCTCGGTGGCGCGGGCGATGAGCGCGTCGGGGGCGGCGCGGACGGCCTTGCGCAGCGCCACCGTCAGCCGCGCCTCGGCCTCCGGTGAGGCGTGCCCGCCGCGCACGACCATGTACGCGCAGTACAGGATCGCGCCGGACGGCTCGCGCAGGCGGCGGGCCAGCTCGGCGGCGTAGGCGTCCCGCTCGGCGGGCGCGAGGTCGGGCACGACGAGCGTCGCGGTGGCCGGCAGGGACCGGTTCAGCAGCACCGCCAGCACGACGCGCCCGTGCAGGCGCAGCAGCTGGGGCGCGTACTCGTGCAGGTGACCGAGCCGGGAGGCCACGGCCACGAGCCCGTCCTGGCCGCGCGGTACGCGCAGGGCGGCCAGCTCGGCGGCGTCGGCGACGAGGGCGCGCACGTCGTCGTCGAGGAGGCCCTTGCCCAGCAGCGCCTCGGCGATGTCGATGTCGAGGACGTCGAGGGTGGAGTCGCGGGCGAGCAGGCGGGCGCGGAACGCGGCGAACAGCGCCGGGTCCAGCACGGTCCCAGGCGGCAGCGCGGGCAGCATCGCGGCGATGTCCTCGCGCTGCGGGGACCGCCACCGCCACAGCGCGGCCGCGACGGCGGGCAGGATCGCGGGGGACGCGGCGGCCAGGTGCCGCCGGGCGCGGCGGGCGCGCAGCTCGGCGGGGGCGGTGCGCATCGACGCGCCCAGGCAGGCCAGGAAGAAGGGGTGGTCGCTGGTCTCGGGCCGCTGCCGCAGCAGCCAGGACGCCCACTCGGCGCCGATGCGCGCGGCCTCGTCGTCGTCCTCGGCGCAGCGGTCGCCGAGCAGGTCGGCGAGCCGCTCGCGCAGGCCGGCGTCCAGCTCACCGGGGTCGGGGCGCAGCGCGGGCCGCTGCGACCACCAGTCCAGGAACTCCATCGCGGCGGCGGGGGCGTCGCGCAGCGGGTCGCAGGGGACGCCGAAGCGCGCGCGGACGCGCAGGAGCCGGTGGAAGCGCGCGGGATCGGCCTCCCGCAGATGCTCGGTGAGCCGTTCGCGGGCCTCGTCGTCGTGGCGCCACACCTCGTCCGGCAGCGCGCGCAGGGTGCCGGGGCGCACGGCGGTGTCGCGGCACTCCTCCTCCAGCAGCGCCAGCCGGATCGTGGCGGCCTCCTCGGCGAGGCGTCCGGTGACCGCCAGGTCGTGCAGGGCGGACAGGATCTCGTAGGGCAGGTCGGGCAGTCGCATCAGCGCGTCGGTGACCCCGCGGCCGTAGGCGCGGTAGCGGTCGTCGTCGCTGTCGCGCAGCCAGGCGATGAGCGCGGGGGCGTGCCGCATCGGGGGGACGTGACCGAAGAAGGCCGCGCAGGCCAGGGCCTGGGCGGCCGGGACGTCCAGGCCGTCCGATCCCTGACAGCACTGAGCCGCGAGCTCCACGGCGTCGACCACGTCGAGGGCGTCCTCGGCGCAGAAGAGGCGCGCCCACAGCGCCGACACCTCGTCATCGGCGACCGGCGTGTGCGTGCCGTCGCGCAGGTCGAAGACGTGCACCCCGGGCGGCGGCTCCCCGAACCAGTCGGGATGGACGCCCACGAGGCGGTGCGCGCCGTGCGAGGGCCGGGTGGTGAAGACCTTGAAGCCGGTGTCCAGCGCGGTCCGCTGCGGCAGCAGCAGCGTCACCGCCGCGATCCAGGTGAGCACCTCCCGCGCGTCCTCCCCCACCAGGACCACGCGCTCCTCACCGCCGGTCAGCGCCGCCAGCATCGCCCCCAGCGGGCCGGGCGAGACGCGCGCGGCGACGGTGTCGGCGTCCAGGTCACCGGGCTCCCAGTTCGGCCCCACCTCCGGCGCGTCCCCGCCCGGCGCCGCGCGCCAGAAACCCGCCCCGGCCAGCTGCGCCGGGCGGATCAGGTCGTAGGCGGCCGGATCGCGGGTGAGCACGGCGTGGGTCAGGTGATTGCCCTGGCGCTCGCCCTTGGCCTCCTTGCCGAGGTAGATCCCGGACGCGGTGGCGTACCAGCCGTCGGCGTGGACGTAGGCCAGCGAGACCGGGTAGTCGGCGACGGGACGGCCCTGCCGCATCCACTCGGCGGGCGGCTCGTACAGCAGGTGGTCGCGGGTGAGGGCGCGCGCCTCGGCGCCCGCGCCGGGCGTGGCGGTCTGGAACCCGAAACCGGCCTGCCCGGTGAGGCTGCGGCCGGGCAGGCAGTCGGTGTAGACCAGGGACTCCAGGCGCCCGGTCATCGCGGCTTCCTCGACGCCACCACGCCGAACTTCGACAGCAGCCACAGCAGCGGCTCCTCCACCCGCAGCGGCCGCACGCCCCGGTCGCTGATCGCGCCGCCCACCGGCGGCTCGCCCAGCGCCGAGACCGGGAAGTAGCGGAAGTCGCGGTAGTTGGTGCGCAGGTGCCCGTCCACGGTGTGCCCGCCCCAGTCCACCAGCAGCGCCCGGACGTGCTCGTGCAGGTCGGCCCCGGCGGCCTCGTCGTAGAACTCGCCGGGCGGGCCGACGCGGCGGATCGGGTGATCGGGGCCGAGGAGCCCGAAGAACGCGTCGATCTTGGAGAAGGTGGCCGCGACGGGGATGTCGATGCGCTTGCCCATGCGTCCGCGCGCCTCGCGCAGGGCCGTGGTCACCGACTCCACCGCGACCAGCAGGTCGTCGTCGCGGCGGCGGCCGTCGGCGGGGATGCCCGCCTCGTCGCGGGCGGCCTTGAGCATGAACGGGTCCAGCAGCAGCAACAGCGCGTCGGCCGAGGCCAGGTACTTCAGGTCGCGGGCGCGGTCCTCGCCACCGAAGTCCTCCCCGGCGGTGTCGTAGAAGGACAGGTAACTGGTGCGCGTGCCGCCCCGGCGGCGCTTGCGCCACTCGAAGACCACCGGCTCGCGGCGCCCGTCCAGCGCGCCACCGGTCTGCGGGGACAGCCGCCGCTCGTCGAAGACCGCGCGCACATTGTTCTGCCACCACTCCACACCCGTGGTCTCCCCGCCCTGCGCGTCGCCGGTCAGCCGGATCGCGGCGTCGAAACGCGCCGCCAGCTGATGCCGCAGCACATGCGAGAGGACCACCAGGTACACCGTCTTGCCCGCCCCGAACGCGCCCACCATCGCGATGAGCGGGCTGGTGGCCTCGGCGAACTCCGGCGGCAGCGGCGTGTGGCAGTGCGGGCAGGCGCGGACCCCGGACGAGGCCCGGCAGTGCGGGCAGTTGGCCAGGTCGCCCCCGCCGAAGGGCGCGAACCGGCGCTCCCGCCACGCCTCGGCGGCGGTGAACACCGGGCGCATCGCGCCCCGGTAGCCGGTCTCCTCCGTCCGGCGCGGATCGACCGCGCGGCGGCACTTGGGCATCCCGGGCGCCGATCGTCCACTGCAGACGAAGAGGATGTCGCGCGCCTTGATCGGGCGGTAGCAGAAGGGGCAGGTCGTCTTGGCCATCAGCTCACTCGCAGCGTCGAGAGCGGCGGATCGTGCAGGCGCGCGCCGGGCGCGCCGTCGAGGAAGCAGCGCAGCCAGTAGCGCTTCCCCACGGCGTCCGGGACGCGCACCTCCACGGTGGACTCACCCGGCCGCAGCCGCAACCGGCCCACCACCTGGGCCGGATCGGGCCGCACCGGCATGACCACACCGGGCGCGGCCACGACCACCAGGTCACCGGCGCAGGGCCCGTCGGCGGTGACGCTGATGCGCCAGCGCCGCCCGCGCAGCAGCCCACCGGCGCGCTCGGCGCGGTAGGCGACGGTCACCGCGGCCGGGACGTGCCGCGCGGCGACCGGCGTGGAGTACACGTCCCCGTCGGGATCGGCGCGCACCGTGCGGACCTCGATCTCGGCGGCGGCCCTAGGCAGCGGCACCAGGAAACCGCCCTCGGTGGTGTAGCGGCTCTGTGTGACGCGGTGGGTCACACCGCCGGCGGTGACCTCGGCCAGTCCCGTGCCCGGCGGCCACACCCACGCCACCAGCAGCCCGTCCGGTCGCGGTTCGAGGCTCAGGCCGGTGACGGGCGCGAGGTTGGCGAGGGGCTTGGCGCGCGTGGAGACCGCCGCGACGGCCGCGGGCGCCGCGCACTCGCCGCCGTCCTCGTCGCGGTACCAGGCGGTGACGGCGTAGAAGTAGTCCCGGTCGGCCTCCAGGCCGAAGTCGGTGCACCCGCCCTGGCCCGCCGGGATCTCCACGCCCTCGCCCGGCTCGCGCGGCGGCGCGTCGGCGGTGCGGTGGACGCTGACGCGCGAGGCGGCCGGGTGCAGGTGCCAGGACACGGTGGACTCGCCGTCGCGCGAGCGCCCGGTCACCCCCGCCGCCGGTGGCAGCAGCCGCAGGGACGCCGTCACCGGCGGGGACCAGGCGGTGCCGGCCTCGGCGGGGGCGCCGCCGGTGGCGAAGACGGTGTAGAGGACGGCATGCCCGGGCCGCGGATCGCGGTCGGTGGCGCGCGAGGCGGTCGTGGTGGCCACGACGCGGCCCTCGTGGGGCGCGCGGGCCGGGACGCGGGTGGTGCGCACGACCCGGTAGGTCAGCTCGGCGAAGCCGGTGGGCGGCATCCGCCAGGACAGCTCCGCCGCACCATCGTGCTCGCGGGCGGAGAGGTCGGTGACCGGCGGCGGGGGGACGCGCGCCAGCATGGCCGCGATCGCGGGGTCGTCGGCGGCGATCGCGGCGGCCTGGCGCAGCACGCTCTCCATGGTGGCGGTCTCCGCCGAGCCCGGCTCGGCGCCCTCCAGTCGGGCGAGCAGCGCGTCCAGCCGGGCCTGGGCGGCGTCCACGGCCTCGGCGGCGGGCGCGCGGCCGTCCACGTCGGACGGCACGCCCTGGAGGGCCTGCTGCGCGGCCCGCAGGCGGCCCTTGCCCAGGTACTCCAGCACCTTCGCGGGCGTGGCGGTGTCGGGGGCGGCGCGGTGCCCGGCGAGGCTGGCGGCCAGCACCTCGGCGTCCTCGGGGTGCAGTCCCCGGTCGGTGGCCTCGCGGACGGTGAAGGCGCCACCGCCGCCGGTCTCGGTCAGCAGGTGCACGAAGTGGGCGAGGGCGATCGCGAGCGGGTCGGCGCCGTCCTCGACGGCGTGGTCGACGAGCCGCACGGCCGCGCGGCGGGCCTGCGCGCCCGGGTCGTTGCCGAGGGCCTCGGCCTCCTGGCGGGCGGCCTTGACCACGCCCCGGCTCAGTTTCAGCGACGGGCTGCCGGGCACGGCCAGGCCCCCGATGAGCCGGAACGGCTCGTTGACGCCCGGGATCAGCAGCGCGACCACGCTGCGGGCGCCGCAGCGGCCCAGCTTGTCGTCGAGGTCGCCGAGCTGGCTGGGCGTCAGGCCGCACTCCACCGGCAGCGCGATCGTGGTGATGATGCGGACCCCGGCGTCGGCGGCGGCGCGGTCGCGCTGCCCGGGCGTGAGGGTCCGGTAGCGGGCGGGCAGCCGGTCGAGCTGCTCTCGGGTGACGCCACCGGCGTACTGGCGGCGCAGGTCGGCGGCGAGTTCGGCGATGAGCCCGGCGGAGACGCGGTCGCGTTCCCCGGCGGCCGAGACCCAGAAGGCGGCGCTGGTGAGGTCCTGGGCGCGCGACAGGCGCGCGTCCTCGGCCTGGAGCAGCTGGCACAGGCGCGCGAGGTTGCCCGCTCCCCCGGCCTTGACCGTCCAGTAGGAGCGGACGGCCTTCAGGTGCGCGGCGAGCTCGGGACCGGCGAGGGGCCGGGGCATCCCGTAGCGCAGGAGCAGGTCCTCGGGCAGCGCGCCGGAGCGTCCCCGCAGCGGGCGGAGGACGTCGCGCTCGTAGGCGGCGGCGTCGAATGCTCCCACTTCCAGGCCCACGATCAGCCCTTGACGGTCAGCGCCGTGATGCGCCGGCGCGCGGCCTCCACCTGGTCGTCGTCGAGGACGTTGATGCGGACCCGGATGGTCAGTTCCTTCTTGGAGCTGGGCTCGGTGGCGGTGAGGGACAGCAGCCCCTCTTCGTCGATGGTCATGTCGATGTGGACGGGCATGCCCGCCTTGCCCTTGGGGATGCCGCTGACCAGGCCGGAGTCGTGGTCGATGGCGGTGTTGAAGGCCAGTTCGGGCTTCTCCACCGCGCCGGACTGCTCGTAGAGCTGGATCTCGATCTCGCCCTGGTCGTCGACGACGGTGCCCAGCTCGCGGTGGTGCGGGCCGGACGGGAGCGGGTCGTTGGCGTGGACGAGGTGCTCGATGTAGGAGGAGCCCTCCACGTCGTCCATCCAGCCCGGCTTGCTGGTGTCGACCAGCCGCACCCCGAAGGCCTTGGGCAGGACGGTGACGACGCGTTTCTCGGCGATCTTGCGGATGGTCGCGGCGGCGATGCCGGTGGAGGCCGCGATGGCCTCGGCGCGGGCGGCGACGCGGTCCTCGCCGGGCGTGTCCTCGTCCCCGTCCCAGGCCCACACGGCCTGGCCGAGGGCGTAGCGGGCGGCGCCCTTGGCGACGGCGAGGTCGGGGTCGTGCAGGCGCGGCGTCAGCTCCAGCTCGGCCTCCAGCCGGGCGGCGACGGCGGGCATGCGCGTGGAGCCGCCGACGAGCAGGACCTCGTCGACCTTCCGGCCCGGGTGCCGCTCGGCGAGGGTGGCCAGGGTCCGCCGCGTGTAGTCGATGGTGGCGTCGAGCAGGTCGGCGGTGGCCGCCTCGAACTGCTCGCGGGTGACGTCGAACCGCGCGCCCGTCTGGCCCAGCCGGGGCGCGACGGGGCGGCTCTGGGCGCGGCTGAGGCCCTTCTTGACGTCCTCGGCCATCGCCAGGACCTCGCGCATGAAGTGCTCGTTGTCCTCGGGGTCCTCGTCGCCCAGGTCGACGCGTTCCTTGAACTCGCGCAGGATCACGTCGGCCAGCCGCCGGTCCCAGTCGACGCCGCCGAGCTGGGAGTCGCCGTCGGTGCAGAGGACCTCGATGGAGCCCTTCTCGATGGCGATGACGGTGGTGTCGAAGGTGCCGCCGCCCAGGTCGTAGACCAGGATCGTCTTGCCCTCGGCGTCGGCGACGACGTCGTAGTGCAGCGCGGCGGCGACCGGCTCGGGCACGATGCCGATGACGTCGAGCCCGGCGATGCGCCCGGCGTTCCTGGTCGCGCCCCGCTCCAGCATCCCGAAGTAGGCGGGGACGGTGATGACGGCCTTCCCGACCGGCTTGCCCGTATGGGCGAAGGCATTGTCGGCCAGCCGCCGCAGGATCAGCGCCGACAGCGACTCGGGGGTGAAGCTCTGCCCCCCGATGGCCCACTCCCGGTCCCGGCCCATCTCGCGTTTCACCAGCGCCACGACCCGGTCGGGGTAGAGCGGCGCGACGTCCTTGGCGGCCTGCCCGACCACCGGCGAGCCGTCGTCGTCGATGTAGACCACCGAGGCGGTGATGTCGCCGTCGGAGTCCTGGTTGGGCACCACCGTCGGCTCGCCGACCTGGTCGATGTAGGCGATCACCGAGTTGGTGGTGCCGAGGTCGACGCCGAAGAAGATCTCGTCGCTCACTGCTCTTCCTCTCGCTTCAGGCGATGCGCCCGCACCAGCGCCGGGACGACGACCTTGCCGGCCAGCCCGTCGAAGTACCCGTCGGCGTCCACCGACGCGACCGTCCCGTCCAGCCCCGCGTCCCCGGTCTCCACGACGCCCACCACCCGGTGCGCGCCGATCTCGACGGGCTCCCCCGGCTTCGGGCTCACCGGGCTCGCGCCGACGCGCTCCAGGCTCAGCCCGACCTCGTCGGCGAAGCCCGCGAACAGCACGCCCGCTTCACCCGCCTGCGCGGCCTGCCTGGCGAGCGCGTTGCGAAGGCGGCCCAGATCGGCGATCACCGGCCGCAACAACGCCGCCCGCTCCCCCGTCCGCAGCCGCTGCACCTCGTCGTGGAGCCGGATGATCAGCTCCTCCCGGGCCGCCGCCCGCGCGCCGTGCGCGGCCAGCTCGGCCCGCAGCGCCTCGACCGCGGCGGCCGTGACGGGAGCATGCGCCTCCACCGCCACGCCGTCGTCCACTTCGGACATTGGGGGACTCCTGGGCCGGGGACGTGATGCCCGAGTGTATCCCCGGTCACCGGCGGTGAGGACCATCCAATGTGGAGCTATTTACCTTGCGACCTGCACCGATGCCCCATCGGGCGGTGTTCATTGCGCGGACGTTACCCCCGCCGCTCCAGCGCCAGCCGCAGCCACCGCGAGACCCGCGCAGCACCCAGCTCGCCGACGTCCGCCACCCACCGCGCCTCGGCGAGCTCCGGCGACCTGCGCACCCCCGCGTCCACCGCCCTCGCCGCGAACAGCGTGAGAGTGTCGCGCTTGCCGCCACCGTCGACCAGGACGGTGTCCAGCTCGGCGAACGCGCCCGGCGCGATGACCAGGCCGAGCTCCTCGCGCACCTCCCGCGCCACCGCCTCGGCCGCCGTCTCCCGCGCCGGGCGGTAGCCCCCACCGGGCAGCCCCCACCGCGCGCGATCGCCGTAGGAGTGCCGCACGACCAGGAGCCGGCCACCCCCGTCGGGGTGCGCGAGAAGCGCCTTCACCCCGAAGGTGCGCGGCCTGCGCAGGTGCCAGTAGGCGCGCCGGAGGGGGAAGAGGAGGCGCAGGACGGGCGCGGGGATGGGGAGCATGGGGGGATCATCCCGCGGGGGCACCGGCCGTGTCCGGCTCGCGGTCGATCCCGGCGAACTCCCAGAGGGTCTGGCTCACGCAGAGGGCCACGGTCAGCGCGCCGAGCACGTAGGCGACACGCGCGTGCTCGCCCCGGCCGTATGCGTCGAGAACGAAGACGCCGGCGAGCACGGGTATGAACGCCAGGCCGAAGACCAGGTCCACCTTGGTCATCGCCGCACGCAGCGAGCCGTGACGCCATTTCGCCGCCTCACCGGCGAGCGCGCCGACGAAATCGCGCACGAAGCGGCTGCCTCGTCCCGCGTGCAGCAGCCCGACCGCGATCGCGAGCACGACGGTCACGGACAGGTGGTACCACCAGACGTACCGCCAGGTGATCACCCAGACGAGGAAGACCGTGATGGTCGCGAACCTGACGGCGTGCAGGATCAGCCGCAGCGGGGCGGTCTTCGGCTCGGGCCGGTGAACGGGCATGCGGGCACCTCGGGCGGGGCGTGATCAACGTGGGCGACGGCAGCTTACGCACTCCCCCTACCGCGCCCGCAACTCCCGCCCGTACGCCCGGCACGCCTCCCACGTCGGCAGCAGCCCCAGCGCCTCCGCCTCGGCGAGGCTCGGCGCGGCGGCGTCCTTCTCCGACAGGATCGGCTCCACCACCTCCGGCCACTCGATGCCGAGGGCCGGGTCGAGGGGGTTCACGCCGTGCTCGCGTTCGGGCGCGTAGCCCTCGGAGCACAGGTACACCACCGTCGCGTCATCGGTGAGGGCCATGAAGGCGTGGCCGAGTCCCTCGGCGAGGTACACCGAGGCGTGCGTCTCGTCGTCGAGGCGGACCGCGCGCCACTGGCGGTAGGTCGGTGAGCCCACGCGGACGTCGACGATGACGTCGAGGATCGCTCCCCGGACGCACTTCACGTACTTCGCCTGGCCGGGCGGGACGTCGGCGAAGTGCACACCGCGCAGGGTTCCGGCCGAGGACACCGAGCAGTTGGCCTGGGCGAGGCCGAAACGGTGCCCGAGCCGCTCGCCGACGAGGGGTGCCTTGAACCATTCGTGGAAGCCGCCGCGCGCGTCGGGGAACACGCGCGGCCGGAACACCCAGGCGCCTTCGATGCCGGTCTCTTCGATGCTCACGCGCTCACTTCCTCACGAGTCGGGCGACGCGGGAGCGCAGCCGGCGGGGCAGTACGCGCTTGGCGACGCGGACCGGCAGGGAACCCACCGGGCGCACGGCGGCGCGGATGGCCGCGGCCTCGGCGGGCGCCGGGACGAGCCCCGAGTCCGGGAAGCCGCTCAGGTCGAGGCGCCCGCCGCGCACCCGGACCTCGCCGAGGACGGTGGCCCGGCGTCCGGTGCCGTCGAGGTGCACCGAGAGGGTCGCGGTGCCCGAGGGCGCGTCCCACCGCCTCGGCACCGGCAGGACCACGCTCCCGCCCGCCGGGCACAGGGTGCCGGGGACGACGGTCCTCCCCGAGGCGGTGGTCAGCACGAGCCGGACCCGCTCGGGCGCGGTGCCGGGGGTGGTCAGCGCGTCTAGGACCAGCCCGCCCGCGATCCGGCGCACGGGGCGTCCGTCGAGGTGGTCGCCCAGGCGCTTGCTGGCGCGTCCGATGTCGACCGAGAGGTTCCCGGAGGCGTCGGCCTGCGTGAAGTACGGGATCGCGGGCCGCGCGGGCGCGCCGAGCAGCGCCGGGCGCGGCTTCGCGGCCACGTCCCCGGCGCGGTGCTCGCCGAGGCGGATCTCGCGGCTGACGCCGAGGGCGGTCACCGCGAGGTAGAAGTCCCAGTGCCCCTCGCCCAGCCGGTCACGGGCACCGGCGGCCTCCAGCGCGATGCCCGCCTGCCCGCGCAGGGCCAGAGGCTGCGGCTCATCCGAGGCCGGGACGCCGGGGGTGAGGACGACGTCGCCGCTCCACTGGGTGCGGTCCTCGCGGCGGCGCAGGCGCAGGTCCAGCTCGGCGGCGGCCAGGCAGCCGGTCAGGTCGGCCTCGACGCCGCTCACGCCGTACTCGGCGAGGATCGCCGGGTCCAGGAGCGTCCGGCCGTCGCGGCCGATGACGGTGAGCGGACGCCGGTCCGGCCCGTAGGTGAAGCCGCCGGTGACGGTGAGCGCGATGGCGCCGTCGGCGGTCCACGCGAAGTCGCCGAGGCGGGCCGAGGCCCGCAGCGAGGCGACGAAACGGCACCAGCGGTGGAACTCGCCGAGATCG
This sequence comes from Actinorhabdospora filicis, assembly GCF_030269765.1. GTDB lineage: Bacteria > Actinomycetota > Actinomycetes > Mycobacteriales > Micromonosporaceae > Actinorhabdospora > Actinorhabdospora filicis. The sequence continues at coordinate 1,519,958 of NZ_BSTX01000002.1, forward strand.
GCCCGGCGCGACAGGTCGAGGAGGACCCGCTCCAGGACGCCGAGCCGCGCCACGACCGCCTCGGAGTGGTGCTCGGTGATCAGCTCGGCGACACCGCCGTCGCGCCACCAGTCCAGGAACTCCGGCAGCCCCAGGTCACGGGCGGCGGTCAGGGTCAGGCCCAGGAATTCGGCGTGGAAGAAGCGGGCCATGAACCGGTCGCGCCGCGTCCCCGGCTCGGTGCGCTCCACCACCGACGCGACGACCGCGCCCAGGTTGCGGACCGACTCCCCGAAGTCGTCGCCGGCGTCGGCGTTGTTGACGCCCGTCGTGCGCTTCCAGTAGTAGTAGCAGACGTAACTGGCCAGGATGGACGCCTTCGGTTCGGCCAGGTACGCCTGCGTCATGAACAGCTGGTCCTCCCGCAGCCACTTGCCCTCGGGGAAGCGCAGGCCGCGCTCGCGCAGGAACGACGTCCGGAACATCTTGTGCGGCGTGATGCTCCCGTGCAGCGGCGCGTCGTCCACCGTGCACGACTCGCGGTCCACCAGGAACACCGGGTGGTGGATCGGGCGGAAGTCGCTGACCACCTTGCCCAGGACGACGTCGCTGCCGTTGCGCGCGGCCATCTCGTACATCCGCCGCATCGCGTCGGGCGCGAGCCGGTCGTCCTGGTCCACGAACTGCACGAACTCGCCCTTGGCGGCCTCGATGGCGACGTTGCGGGGACGCCCGGGCCACCCGGAGTTGGGGATCGTGATCAGCGTGACGTTCAAGTGCTCCGCCGCCACTCGCGCCAGCCACGCCGGGGTGTCGTCGGTGGAGCCGTCGTCGACGTAGATGATCTCCAGCTCCTCCTGCGGCATGGTCTGCGCGAGGAAGGAGGCGAAACCCGGTTCGATGTCGGTTCCGGGGTTGTACACGGGCACGATGATGCTGACCTTCACGGACATGGGCACGTCCTATCTGCGGGGGGTTCTAGGAGGGGGCGGCGGGACGCGCGGCGGCGAGCAGCTGCGGGAAGGCCTCGGCGAGGGCCTCGCGCCAGTCGCGGACGGGCGGCACACCCGTCGCCGCCCAGCGGTCGTGTCCCAGCACGCTGTACGCGGGACGAGGGGCGGGGCGGGGAAACCGGTCGGTGGTGGTCGGCCGGACACGGCCGGGGTCGGCTCCGGCGAGCCGGAAGATCTCGCGCGCGAACCCGTACCAGGTCGTGTCGCCGGAGCCGGTGCCGTGGTAGACGCCCGGAGGGGCGTGGCCGTCGCGGGCGGCGAGGCCGAGCCGGACGAGGCGGTCGGCGAGGTCGGCGGTCCAGGTCGGCTGGCCGCGCTGGTCGTCCACCACGCTCACGGTGTCGCGGGTGGCCTCCAGGTCGAGCATCGTACGCGCGAAGTTCGGCCCGCCGGCGCCGTAGAGCCACGCGGTCCGCACGATGAGCCCGCGCTCGGGCAGCAGTTCGCGGACGGCGAGCTCACCGGCGAGCTTGGTGCGCCCGTAGGCGCTGCGGGGGGCGGTGGGCGCGTCCTCGGCGTAGGGGGTCCGGGCGGTGCCGTCGAAGACGTAGTCGGTGGAGACGTGCAGCATCACCGCGCCCGTCGCCGCGCAGGCCGCGGCGAGGTGGCGCGCGGCGCCGGCGTTGACCGCGTGCGCGGCGCCCTCGTCGGTCTCGGCGGCGTCGACGGCGGTCCACGCCGCGCAGTTGACCAGCACCGATGGCCGCAGCCGCCCGATGAGTTCGCTGACGGCCCCGGGGTCGGTGACGTCGAGGCCGGCGCGGGTCAGCGGCGTCGCGGGCACGCCCGCCCCGGCCAGCCGCGCCAGGACGTCCCGGCCGAGCATCCCGGCGGCGCCGGTGACCGCCCACGCGCCGCTCACCGGGCGGTCCTCGCCTTCAGCGGCTCCCACCACGCCCGGTTCTCCCGGTACCACGCGACGGTCTCGGCGAGGCCGGTCGCGAAGTCCTTGCCGGACCGGTAGCCGAGGCCGCCGATCTTGGCGTGGTCGACGGAGTAGCGCCGGTCGTGGCCGAGGCGGTCGGTGACGTAGTCGACGCTGTCCCAGCCCGCGCCGCAGGCGTCCAGGAGCAGCGCGGTCAGCTCCTTGTTGGACAGTTCGGTGCCGCCGCCGATGTTGTAGATCTCGCCCGCCGCGCCCTTGGCGCGCACCAGTTCGATGCCCCGCACGTGGTCGTCGACGTGCAGCCAGTCGCGGACGTTGCCGCCGTCGCCGTACAGCGGCACCTTCTTCCCGTCGAGGAGGTTCGTGATGAACAGCGGGACGACCTTCTCGGGGAACTGGTGGTGCCCGTAGTTGTTGGAGCAGCGGGTCACCCGCACGTCCAAACCGTGCGTGCGGTGATACGCCAGCGCGATCAGGTCGCCGGACGCCTTGCTCGCCGAGTACGGCGAGTTCGGGGCGAGCGGGTGCGTCTCCGGCCACGAGCCCACGTCGATGGAGCCGTAGACCTCGTCGGTGGAGACCTGCACGAACGTCGCGACGCCCGCGCGGTGCGCGGCGTCCACGAGCGTGTGCGTGCCGGTGACGTTGGTGCGCACGAACTCCGCGCCGCCGTCGATGGAGCGGTCGACGTGCGATTCGGCGGCGAAGTGCACGACCTGGTCGTGGCCGGCCATCAGCTCCGCGACCAGGGCGGCGTCGCAGATGTCGCCGTGGACGAAGGCGAAGCCGGGGTGGGCGCGCACGGCGTCCAGGTTCGCCGGATCGCCCGCGTAGGTGAGCTTGTCGAGGACGGTGATCGCGACGTCGCCGGGCCCCTGGGGGCCGAGCAGCGTCCGGACGTAGTGGGAGCCGATGAAACCGGCGCCGCCGGTCACGAGGATCCTGGTCATGAGGAGATCTGCACCTTGCTGTAGTCGCCGACGACGAGCCGGTGCGCGGCCGGAACCCGCGGCGCGGGCGTCACTTCGACGTTGCGGCCGATGAGGGACGCCTCGATGCGGCTGACGCCCACGATGGAGGCGCCGCGCAGCAGGATCGAGTACTCGACCTCGCTGTCGATGATGCGGCAGTCCTCGGCGATGGACGTGAACGGCCCCACGTAGGACCCGCTGATCACCGCCCCCGCGGCGATCGTCACCGGCCCGACGATGCGCGAGCCGCGCACCACCGCGCCCTCGGCGACGTGCACCCGGCCGATGATCTCGCTGTCCTCGATCGTCCCGGCGAGATCGGATTCGATGCCCTCCAGAACCGTCCGGTTCACCTCCAGCATGTCGGTGACGTTCCCGGTGTCCTTCCAGTAACCCCGGATCGTCGCCGACCGCACGTCCCGGCCCTGCTCGATGAGCCACTGGATCGCGTCGGTGATCTCCAGTTCGCCCCGCGCGGACGGCTTGATCGCCCGCACCGCCTCGTGCACCGCCACGCCGAACATGTACACCCCGACCAGCGCCAGATCGCTCTTGGGCCGCTCCGGCTTCTCCTCCAGGCCCACGACCCGCCCGGCCCCGTCGAGCTCGGCGACCCCGAACGCGCCCGGATCGGCCACCGGCGTCAGCAGTATCTGCGCGTCCGGCCGCTCCTCGCGGAACGTATCGGCCAGCCCCTTGATCCCGCCGACGATGAAGTTGTCACCGAGGTACATGACGAAGTCGTCCTCACCGAGGAACTCCCGCGCGATCAGCACCGCGTGCGCCAGGCCCAAAGGCGCGGCCTGCCGGATGTAGGTGACCGACAGGCCGAACGCCGACCCGTCCCCCACGGCGTCCTCGATCTCAGCGGCCGTATCGCCGACAACGACACCCACCTCACGCACACCCGCCTCGGCGATCGCCTCCAGCCCGTAGAACAGGACCGGCTTGTTCGCCACGGGCACGAGCTGCTTGGCGGAGGTGTGGGTGATGGGCCGCAGTCGACTCCCGGCCCCACCCGAGAGGACAAGGGCTTTCATGCGGCAGAGGCTAACAGAGGAAATCCCTGCTCCGTTGCCCCAACAGCCACCCTGCCGTAACGACCGATTAGCATTCCGTTCCATACCGGCCGATCCCACGCCAAAGCCCACCACCGGTCGCGACACCCATGCCCGCCACACGTGCCACCATGGGATCCATGGCCAAACTCGTCCTCGACCTCCACGACATCTACAACAAGGGCGGCCAGATCGACCGCGCCCTCCGCGACATCGTCGACCAGGCGATCAGCAAGAAGATCAAGCTCGTGGAGATCATCCCCGGCAAGGGCTCGGGCGCGCTGAAGAAGAAGGTCCTGCGCTTCCTGGACCAGAAGGACATCAAGGCGCTGTACCACCGGGTGGAGAAGGACGGGCAGAACTGGGGGCGGCTGTTCGTGCATTTCCGGTTCAAGTGACCGGCGCCCGTCGAGCAGGGCCGCTTCAGGTCGAACCGTTGGCCTGGCGGGCCATGAGCGAGGCGGCCCAGCCCTCCAGGCGGTGGAGTGCACGCTGGTAGCGGTCGAGCGCCGTTCCGGCCGCCATGCCCAGCCGCCGGCCTGCCGCCTCGACTGCTTCCCCATCGATCGCGACGGCGATGACCAGTGCGGCCGCGTCCGGGAGATCCCTCAGTTCCTTCCGCAGATCCGCGAGAAGTTCGGCCCTCTCCATGTCCGCGCTCGCCGTTCCCACCGTCTCGTGCCGCGATCGGATCCTCCTCCCTGGATCGTCCAGGGACTCCACCCGCCGTGCGTGGTGGCACATCGCCTCACGGACGAGCGTCGACGGCAGGCCGGTGGACGTGACGACCTCGGTCTCGGTCATCCGGCGCCCGAACCGCTCCAGGTGGACCCTCATCCGCCGGTGGACCAGCCGGTATCCGGGCAGGGACTCAGGCCGAACGCCGGCGTAGTAGGTCTCCGCCAGGTAGCCGATCATCCGTCTGCGGCAGGACTTCAAGGCATACCACGACAGCTTTCCCCGGGCTGGAACGTAACAACTCAGAATCCGCGGCAACGCGATGAACGCCTCCTGTTCAAGATCCTCCAGATCCTGGCACCATCTGGCGAACCCGCGCGCGGCTCGCGTCACGAGATACCGGTGATCGCGAACGAGCTCGTTCAGCAACGACGCCTCCAGCGGCGATCCCACCGGCGCGGCGATCATTCGCCAGAACTTCTGGGAGTCCTGGTCGGGTGGGACCTGCCGACTCCGACTCCAGCCACGATCGAAGCGACGTAGTGCGCGTTCGAGGACGTATGGCGGCATTCGCAACCTGTCCCTGAGACGCCGTAACGTCAGCAGCTTCGGAAATGAGCGATCGCGCTCCCAGTTCCGGACCGACGCGGTACTGACGCCCGCGCTGATCGCGAACTCGGCCTGCGAAGCGCACATCGCGAGCCGTACACCGGCGAGCCACAGACCCACGGTGGGAAATGCCGAAGCCGACGGCCAGTGTCGGCGCCGACGTCCATTGGAGAATCCTGTTCCGACCACGATTCGCCAACGACGGGCAGAAGTCCGGCGATACGTCCACCGCCATCCGTTCACCCGTCCAATGCCCCGTTCGTCGGTCAACGTGCCCGGCTGACCGGGCGGCAACCGGCTACGCCACCGGCGAGAAGTGACTCAAGGCAAGATCTTGGGGAGGCTGTTCGTGCACTTCAGGTTCAACTGACGTCACCATCCAACGCCCGGTTGAGACTCCGGGTCACGTGGCGAAGGTGACGCTCACAAGGCTCCAGTTGCCGTTCCGCCGGGTGACCTCGCAGGTGTAAGCCGTCCTGATCAAGGCGCCAAAGCTGTTCTGGGCGTCGACCTCACCGACAACGCGATAGCCCGATACGGAGGCCACAGCCGTGGTGTTCACGAAACTCACGGTAGCGGGAGCCTTGAGCCGCTGACTGACGAAGCCCTCGCAGGCCGTCGCGGCTTGTGACTCCAAGGTCGGCTCCCGCGTTTCGGCCTCCGGGCGGTCCGCCATTACCGTCACCACGAGGGTCGCCAGTGCGGCGACCAGCGCCATCAGCACGATCAGCGCCTTCCACGGCAACGCTTGCAACGCGGCCTTCCGGCGTGCGGCACGCGACTCGTAGATCACGTCTTCGGGTGGAACCGCCTCACTGGGAGGCTGGGCGTCATCAGCGATCGGACTGGTCACGGGTCTCCTTCATGTGGACCCGAGTGCCGGTCGGGGGCGTATTCAATGGAAGTCACAACGGACCGACGCCGTCACGAGACGAACGGGCAACCCTCAGGGCAGGCTCGCCGATCCGAGTCCGATTCGGGGGCGTGAGGGTCACCGCTCACGCATGCTGCGCCGACGGTCCCCGACCCGGGTGAGAAGGGTCGCGACGGCGGCGGCCAGGATCGCGCACCAGATCGCTCGCGACATCAGGATGTGCGGGAAGCGGCCGTCCGGGAGCTGGATCGCGAGCACCACCGACGGGACGACGGCAGCGGCGAAGACCGGCCACCACGTGCGGGCCCGCGAGCCGGACGGCGGTGGCTCACCGTGCCAGCGCATCAGCATCCGGTGGCGGCCGATCTGGAGAACGCACCACGCGGTTACGAGCGTCCCGGCTACTCCTGACCCGTACTGGAGGGTCTTGAACCATGGGACGCCGAGAGGCGACGGTTCCATCAGCATCGGAAGCCAGAGCGGCAGCCCGCTCTCGTGCGTGAACAGGTCCCAGACGATGTGGCTCGCCGCGCCGGCCAGCGCCGAGTACGCGGTGATCGGCAGCGCGTGGCGCACGCTCGCGCTGGCGGCCAGGTCGCGCGGGTGAAGCTGCCCCAGGTCGGGCATGTGCACCGCCGCGGGCAGGACGGCGCGGCGAACGAGTACGGCCAGGACCACCGTGATGGGCAGTGACCAGTAGAGCAGTGAGAGCCATCCGTGTGAGTCGACGTTCCACGCCGGAATGAAGGCGTAGGCCAGGTCGGGCGCGATCGAGCCGATCACCGCGGCGACGCCGTCCACGCGCTTCGGCCAGCGCTGTTTCAGGGGGAGCACGGCGGCCGGATGGGCGGGCAGGGTGATGGGCATCGGGTCACAGTACGAGGGGCTGAGGGGCTGAGGTCCGTCAACCGGACTGGGGCCCTCACCGGGGCATCGTCAGTCCATCACGCGCCAATCGGTCCGGCCCCTGGACCGATTCGCGTTGGTGGGCGGATGGCCGATGTGGTCTTGGTAGTGGGCCGGGACAGTGGCCTTATGAGGAATCCGGTTGACGGACCGCAGCCGCGGTGGCGGACGTGGATCCTCGTCGCTCTCGGATCTACCGTGTTGGTGGGCGGCGTCCTGGTCTGGGTGATGCTCAGTGTGGCGGCACGGGATGGGAACGGCCGGATGGACGCCGTTCGCAACGCCGGCACTCTCACCTTGGGGGTGGGTGGGGCGTGGACGGCGCTGCTCCTGGCGCGGCGGCAGTGGCACCAGGAGCGGGACTCGCGGGCCGGGTGGCATGACGCCGAACAGCGGCGGATCACCGACATGTACGTGAAGGCGGTCGAGCAGCTCGGCCACACGGCGGCGGCCGTGCGGTTGGGCGGGCTCTACGCGCTGGACCGGCTCGGGCAGCAGCACGACGAGTACCGGCAGGTGATCGTCGACGTGTGGTGTTCCTACCTCCGGATGCCGTTGAAGCGGGCCGACGAGGACGGCGAACCCACCGGCGAGGTGCAGGTGCGCATCACCGCGCAGCGCTTGCTCAAGGCCAGGCTGCGCGACCCTCGTCCCGCTTCGGAACGCGACACCGTCCAGCCGGAGGCGACCGGGGAGTTCTGGCCGCGCATGCGGGTCGACCTCACCGCGGCCGTGCTTCACGAGCCGAACTTCGGGGGCTGCCATCTCGGCGACGCGTGGTTCACGGGCTGCCGGACGACCGGAAAGGCGCTCTTCGACCAGGCCGTCTTCCACGGGGACGCCACGTTCACCGGTGCCGCGTGCGAACAGGACCTGAGGCTGGACGGAGCGGTGTTCGACGGCGCGGTCAGCTTTGCGGAAATGGCCGTAACGGGCCATACCTCGATCGTGGGGACGACGTTCGAGGGCGCGGTCTCCTTTCGGGAGGCCCAGTGCGACGGCGGTCTCATGATCTTGGGCTGCGCCTTCAGGGACAGCGCCGATCTCAGCGGGATGCGGCTACAGGGGATGGCTGTACTCGCCAGCACCGAATTCCATGGCCGCCCCAGGATCGACGACGGCCGGCCGATGCTCGGTGCACCGCCGGCCACCACCGACGTGACCGTCCTCGATGATCTCGATGCCGGCGACAAACGCTGGGAACTGAGCTTCGCCAAGGACGGCCCCCACGTCCGGCTCGCTAACCCACCAGATCCACATGCAGCACGATCATCCACACCCCCAACCCCGTCACCAGCGCCGACAGAATGACCCCCGCCGCCGCGACGGGCTTGCCGCGCCGGTTTCCCATCAGCCCGAAGGCCGCCGTCGCGAGGCCGGCGAGGCCGAGGGGCAGGGCGATAAAGGCGCGGACGGTGGTGAGGTCGATCGGGAGGAAGGGCAGCACGCAGCCGAGGAACGCCAGGATCACCGACGCGACCGCCGGGGTGGCGCTCTTGGGGGCGCCGTGGGGTGGATTCATGGCGGTGAGGCTATCGGCGTCCATAAGGGAGTGGTCCCCGTGCTCGACAGCGTGGATCCGCGAGGCGTAGGCTATGACCAAATATCCAACTCGGTCATAGCTGGAGCCGCTCGATGGCCATCCCCTTCACCGCCGACGAAAAGCTGCGCATCCGCGCTCTCCTGCTCGACACCGGCGAGGTGCTCTTCGCCGCGCAAGGCCTCAAGAAGACCTCGCTGGACGAGCTGGTGGCTCCGGCGGGCGTCGCCAAGGGCAGCTTCTACGCGTTCTTCGACAGCAAGGAGGCGCTCTACGCCGCCGTGATGGTGCGGCGGGCGCCGTTGATCGCCGACCGGCTCAGGCCCGCGCTCGCCGCGGACGCCGATGTCGCGGGGGTGACGGGGGTGCTGCGCGAGCTGACAGATGTGCTCACCACCGATCCCTTCTACCGCCGGCTGCTCACGCATCCGGAGGAGTTGCGGGCGGTGGCGCGGCGGGTGGCGGCGGAGGACTTGGCGAGTGTGGGGCCGCATCTGGTCGAGCCGGTGCTCGGGTACATCGCGCGGGGGCAGGCGGCGGGGTTGCTCGTCGCCGATGTGGACGCCGCCACGGTCATGGGCGTCATGCGCACGGCGGGCCTGGTCGTCATGAACCGCGAGCTCTTCGGCGAGGACCACGACCGGGTCCTCGACGCCACGATCCGCGCGCTCGCGCGGGGGCTCACGACCCCGGAACGGAGCTGAGCATGGGCGCACTGTCCACTGTGGCCGCCACTTTCAAGATGACCGACGAGTCGTGGAAGCGGCACGCGAATCCGTGGAGCGTGTGGACGCGGTTCGCCGCGATCCCGTTGATGCTGCTGGCGATCTGGAGCCGGGACTGGCTCGGCTGGTGGTGCCTGGCGCCGATCGCGGTCGTGATGGTGTGGCTGTGGCTGAATCCGCGGGCGTTCCCGCCGGTCGAGGAGCCCACGAGCTGGGCGGCGAAGGGGATCTACGGCGAGAAGATGTGGCTCGCCGACCGTTCGCTGGTCACCGGCGACCACCGGGGTGTGCAGCGGCTGCTGGTCGGGCTGGGGGTCGTCGCGCTGGCGCTGATCGCGTGGGGCCTGGTCGCGCTGCAGGTGTGGCCGACGGTCTTCGGCGCGACGCTGCTCATCGTCGGGCAGCTGTGGCGCATCGACCGGCTCGGGCGGCTCTATGAACAGAGCGCGGAGGGCTAGTCGCGGACGACCACGCGCACCGCCGGGGTCTCCGTCTCGTCGAGGGTGAGGACCAGGTCGTAGGTGCCGGGACGCGGGAACAGCGCTGCGGCGAGCGCGCTCCAGGTCATCGTCACCCGCTCGCCGGGTGGGAGCGCGGTCCACTCCGGCGGTCGGCGGCCGTTGCCGACGGCGAGGCTCCAGGCCGTGGACTCGTGGCCGTTGACGAGCAGCCGCGCGCGGTGGAGTCGCGGGTCGACGGTCCGGTCGCCGGGGTTGAGCGCGTCCAGGGACAGCCGGAAGGTGTGCCGCTCCGGCATCGTCAGCTCGGCGGGTTCGGCGCGCAGGCTCACGCTCACGGATGTCATCTGGTCCTCATCAGGGATCGCTCGGGCTGCGCTCGACGCTGGCGCCCGCCTTGTCGATTCTGACCCGGCCGGTGGCGTCGAGCATCTGGAAGGCCTGGGTGACGTCGGTGAACTTCTTGCCGTCGCCGCTTTCGGTCTTGGTCTTGAAGTGGTTGGGGATGATCCAGTCGAAGGTCCCGGCCTCCCAGGGCGTGATGGGAGAGGTGAGGCTCGCGGTGTCCTCGGCGCTGTCCTCGTTGTTCTCCTTGATGGGGTAGAAGGTGTCGCCGGAGTCGTGCCAGAGGTCGGCGTCGCTGAAGTGCTTGCGGAAGTAGCCGGTGATGTTCGTCGCCGGTCCGGAGACCTCCTTGGCCTCCACGTTCCCGAAGGACACGTGCTTGGGGCTGTAGTGGAAGGTCAGTTTCATGCCGGCGCCGGCGGTGCCGGGGCCGATCGGGATCGTCCGGTTGCGGTGGGCGGTGATGGAGGCGGGCTCGACGACCTTGAGGTCGACGGACTTGGACTTGGCGCCGACGGTGAGTGTGATGGTCGCGGTGGCGGCCCGGTCGGGTGCCGTCCAGGTGAACTTGTCGCCGGTGCCGGACGCCGGTGTGCCCGCGGTGGCCGTCCACGCGCCCGAGGCGCTTCCGGTGAACAGGACCTTCTCGCCGACGCCGACCTCGCCGCGCGACTTCGGTGAGCCGTCGGGGGCGGTGAAGGCGGTCTCGTGGGTGATGACCGGCTCGGGGTCGGGCGGCTTGGGTTTGGACGTGGCCAGCTTCCACAGCAGGTACAGCAGGAGCAGCAGGGCCACGAGCACGAGGATGGCGGCCAGGCCGACGACGATCAGCGCGCCCAGCGGCGTCAGTCCGAGCGCGACCAGCGCGGTGACCACCGCCATGAGCTGCGGGAACGCGTAGACGATGATCGCGCCGAAGGTGGCCAGCACCAGGAGGATGAGCCGCAGCCCCGGTAGCGTGATCGGGCCTCCGGGCGGGCGCGGCTTGGTGATCGGGCCGCCGCTGGCGGGCCGGAAGTGACCGACGAGGTCGCCGAGGGAGGGGACGGTGAAGTCGCCGCTGAGGACGTTGCGGGCCAGCCGGGCGGGGAGGCCGGTGATGGCGGTCAGCGCGCTCCCGGCGTAGTCGGTCAGGGCCCGGGCCGGGTCCTGGATCAGTCCCTGGACGAAGCCGACGACGTCGCCCACCGCCGAGGTCAGCGACCGCAGCAGGGAGCCGGCGAACTCGCTCACGGCGGCGGTGATCTGGCCGAAGCCCGCCACGATCCGCCCGACCGTGCCGGCCACCGCGTTCTGGGCCTGCCCCAGCAGCCCGCCCACGTGGGCGGTGATCTGGGCGGCGCCCGCGGTGAGGGCCTGGAACACCGAGCCGAGGATGCCGCCGGTGCGTTCCCGGAACGTCGCGAGCAGGCCCCGGTTGCCTTCGCGGGAGCCTTCGGTGACGCCGCGCAGCGCCGCGGCGCCCGGCGCGGTGGCCGCGGCCGACGTGGACGTGGCGGCCAGTGTCCGCAGGCTCTCGTCGCGGTTGGCGCGGACGGCGGTCACGGCCTGCCGCCGCGCGGTGCCCAGGTTCCGCACGAGGCGGTTCTCCAGGCGGTTGACCGCGGGCAGGATCGTGGTCCCGACGACGCGGCGGACCGCGCCGAGGACGAGCGTCGCGACGCGTCCGAGTCCGTTCGCCACGGCCTGGACGCCGCGCTGGATCGCCGCCCCGGACTTCGCCAGCGCCGAGGTCGCCGCCTTGCCGAGCTGTGAGATCAGGGCGCCCACCATCCGCGTCCCGGTCTGGAGCGCCGAATTCAGCATCGAGCGCACCTGGGCGAGGCCGCCGCTCACCGTGCTCGCGGCGCCGTTGACGAGCCCGGCGGCCAGGGACCGCAGGCGGCCCACGCCGGGAAGGTCGGGCAGTGAGATCCGGTTGACCACCCCGGTGATCTGCCCGGTGAGGCCCTGGACGGTGCCCTCCAGCGAGGTGGACGCGCCGTCGACGGCGGCACCGATGGTCTGGCGGGCCGCCTCGCCCTGCCCCTGCGCGGCCGCGACGGTGCCGTCCACCAGGGACTGCGCGGAGGCCGTGGCCTGGGCGGAGGCCGCGGTGGCCTCGTTCCGCCTGCCGTCGATGAAGCCCCTGACCTCGGCCTCGGAGCGGTCCAGCAGCGTCCCGAGACCCTCGCGGACGCCGCCGAAGTGCTCGCCGATCCGGTCCTCGCCTTCGGCGGTGGACGCGCCGATGCGCTCCTCGCTCTCCCGGGCGTCGACCGTGACGGCCTCGCGCTGCTCGTCGATGAGGGCCCGCCCGGTCTCGGGGCCCTGCCGCTCACCGGTGGCCTCGGCCACCGTGGGCGTGGCGGGCGGCGCCTCGACCAGTTCGCGCTTTCCCCCTAAGGCACCGTACCCGGTGGCCGCGCCCTTGGTGAGCAGCCGCGTGACGGCGGCGTTCCCGGCGGCGCTCTGCAGCATGGTGAGGGTGCGGGCCCGCCCGGCGCGGTCGGTGGTCCAGGGCTTGCGGGCTCGGGCTTTCTGGCCCACCGAAGGCCGTGTGGACCGCGGGTCACCGCGTTGCGCGGCGATGTCGAGCGACGACGGAGCCATGGAGCCCTCCTCCGGTCACCACCGAGTCTGGCACCGCCGTCCAGAGGGGCACGGGCATCGGTGAGCCGCTCCCTGGGCAGACGGCGCTGCCCGATCAGGCGGTGGGCGGGACGACCGTCCACAAGCGACTCGTTCGGATGGTCGCCGTTGCGTGCAAAGGCATGTCCCATTGCCCTCGCGAACGGCCGCGTGGTCGTGATCGGCCGCCCTCGCCACCCGACAATCGTTGAATGGAAAGGGCCGCCCACGATCGGGATCCGGGCACACCCGGGTCCGCGCCCCAGCCCCGGCGGGAGCGGCCGCCGGTCCAGCGCCGCCCGGCGGTCGGGCACGTGCCGGGACTCATGGCGCTGCAACGGGACGCGGGCAACCAGGCGGTCAGCCGGGCCGTCGGCGAGCAGGGCGCCGGGGGCGCCTCGCTGCTGGTGGACGCCGACGCGGCTCCCGAGCCGGGGCAGATGACCCTGAGCGCGTTCCTCGACCAGGTCTCGGGCGAGGTGACCCGGGTGGCCACCGAGGCGTTGCAGGGGACGGCGTACTCGGCGGTGGGCTGCCCGCTGCTGCCGCAGTGGATCCGGTACTTCCGGCAGCGGCCCGCCGCGCACGTCGAGCAGGTGGTGCGCCGGTACGCGGGGACGGTGGGGGCGGGCCCGCGGACGGCGGCGGAGTTCGTGCCGCTGGTCGGCGCGCGCGTCGGCGAGGGCCTGCGGGGATGGCTGGCGGGCGGGTCGCCGCCGGCTCCGGCGGACTTCGGGGTGAGCGATCCGCCGGAGATGCCGGTCCTGGGTGTGCCGGTGCTTCCCTTCGCCGACAACGCCTCCGGGCCGAAGACCGCCGCCGAGGGCCCGGGGCCCGGGCGGGCGCTGGACGCCTCGGTCGCGGGCCCGATGGGCCGCTCGTTCGGCGCCGACTTCGGCGGGGTCGAGGTGCACACCGACAGCCCCTACGCCACCGAGCAGGGCGCGCGGGCGGTCACGGTGGGCAACACCATCGCGTTCGCGCCGGGCGAGTACCGGCCGGGCTCGGTGCTGGGGGACGCGCTGATCGCCCACGAGCTGGCGCACGTGCTCCAGCAGCGCGACGCCGGGCCGGGACGGCAGGCGCTGAGGGAGGGCGGGGACGCCGGGGCGGTCGAGGCCGACGCGGACCACTCGGCGGCCAAGGCGATGGCCGCGCTGTGGGGTGGCGCGAAGACGGCCGCCGCCGAGGCGCTGCCCAGGCTGCGGTCGGGGCTGCGGATGCGGCGGTGCACGCAGCCGCCTCCGGCCATCGACAACCGGCCGCGCTACCAGGCGATCGTCGCCGAGCTGCGCCCGCTGTACGCGCGCAAGCGGGCCGTCCTGGACGGGACCGAGCCCGCGGCGAACCTGCCGGGCATCAACGCGCGCATCGACGCGCTGGTCGTCGAGCTCCAGGGGATGGGCGTGCGCCTCGGTCCCGACGAGATCTACGAGTCCCTGGAGGGTTCGCAGCCGCGGGACATGCTGACGGTGACCGGGCGGATCGTGCCGACACCTGACGGGCAGCACTTCTGGGGGCAGCGGCTGACCTACGGGCTCGCGCTCGACTACGTCCCGGAGGGCCGGAACGTGCGGGTCGAGTGGCGCTGGAGCAGCGACGGCGGCGGCCGGATGAACCAGTTCGTCAATGCCCCCGGTCGCGGCAACCACATGTCGGTGGAACTCGACGACTTCTTCTGGAGCGTCCCCGGCGAGCAGATGCGGCATGAGGGCCGCGACCAGTTGCAGGTCTCGGCGCGGGTGTTCCTCGGGGACGAGACCACCCCGCAGGCGACGGTGCAAGCACCGGCCACGCGCTTCGAGAACACCGCGCCGGCGTCGATGGCGATCGCCGCCGACCCGTCGGTGGCGCTGGCCGGGGACCGGGTCAACTTCCGCATCGCCGACTGGGCGCCGCAGCGCAGCCGCCACGCGGTGGACTGGGAGGTCGACGGGCAGGTCGTGACGCGGGACCTGCCGGTGCTGTCGCGGGAGTTCGACACCGTCGGCGCGCACACCGTCCGGGCGCATCTCTACGAGGCGGCGCGCAACTTCGGGCTGACCCGCGGGCGGCTGCTGTACACCGCGCAGACCTCGGTGACCGTGCAGAACCAGCAGACGGCCGGGGAGGCGCTGCTCGCCCAGAGCGAGCCGGGCGCGCTTCCGGCGCTGTCGGGGCAGGAGGCGTCCATCACCGCCTCGATCGCCGGCCTGGAGCGGCGGGTGGCCGCCGGTGGTGAGCAGCAGCCCTACTGGCAGGACCGGCTCGCCGGGCAGCGCGCGAGGCTGGAGAGCCTGCGCCGCAACGCCCCCGGCTCGGGCCTGGACCAGCCGCTGCCCGACGACCTGTCCACGTGCGCGCCCGGGACGACCTACTCCAAGCCGATCCCGGCCACGATCGTGCTGCCCTCGGCCGGTGGCGCGCAGCCGATCATGATCCACCTGCGGCTCATGCACGACGGGACGCGGTGGGCGGCGAGCTTCCTCGACTCCACCGGCCGCGACGTCTACCGCTTCGACGGGCACGGCGACACGCCGCTGGCGGCGACGATCGACGCGGCCAACGCCTGGCACGCCGATCATCCCTATCCGCGCGGCGGGACGGTCGTCCACCGCTTCGCGCCCGCCGGGTGGACGGCCGGGACCGGCTTCGAGACCACCACGGCCTGGAACACCGCCAAGGCCTGGGTCGACGGGATCCTCACCGTGGGCGGGGTCATCGTCGCCGGGATCCTGCTGCTCACCCCGGAACCGACGACGGCGACGAAGTGGCTGGGCGCGGCGATCCTGGCCGCCTCGGTCGCGCGCAGCGCGGTGGCGATCTACGAGAACATCAGCATCGGGATCCCGGCCAGCGACTCCCGCAACGTCCTCGAAGGCGTGTCGATCCTGACCTCGCTGCTGGGCGTGGGCGGGTCGACGCTGCGCGGGCTGGGCATCAACACGATCCGGCCGACGATGTACCGCGTCGGCAGCTGGATGGTGATGAGCGCGCTCGCCGGGGACGCCGGGACCCTGGTCTTCGCCACCGCCCACGGCATCGACCAGATCCGGCTGGCGCAGTCCGACCCGTCCATGGACGACGGGCAGCGCGCCATGCAGACCCTGCGGGTCATCGCGAGCCTCCTCAACAGCGGCGCGATGTTCTTCATCAGCAACCGCGACCTGGTGCGCCAGGGCATCCGCCGCTCGGACTTCCTGCGCACCGACACCGCCGCCATCAGCGGCGGCGCCCGCGCCCGGGCGGGTGCGGCGGCCGCGGCGGGGCAGCGTCCGCCGCCGGTCACGCTGGAGACCGGCGCGCGCCTGGACATCGCCGCCGAGCTGCGGGCCGCCGGTGAGCCGAACCTGGCCGCGAGGCTGCGCGGCGGTGGCGTCAGCGACGCCGACCTCGTCGACCGGCACGCCGCCCTGCCGTGGCTGCGCTCGGGCGGACTCGACGACGCCGGTGTCGCGCACATGCTGCTGCACCTGGACACCCCCGCGCTCACCGCGTTGCAGGACATCCCGCCCGCCCGTGCCCGCGCGGCCGTCGACGCCGTCGGCAACGGCACCGCCGCCAACCGGCTGGCCACCGCGCTGCGCGGCGCCGGGCTGGAGGCGTTCACCGCCGCGCGGGCGGCCACCGGGTCCACCGTGGACGTCGACACCGAGCCGGGCCTGGTCCGCATCGACGGCATCCCCGGGCGCGCCGGGTCCGGCCTGGAGATCAGCGCCGCGCGCCTCGCCGAGATCACCGGCGGCCAGCCGACCGCGCTACGGGAGCTGCTGGAGGCGACCCGGGCACTGGCCGCCGCCGGGGGCGACCCGCAGCGCATGCCCGCGGACCTGCGGGCGCGCCTGGACCGCTACCACACCAACGCCGGTGGGCGGCTCTACTTCGCCCACCACCGCGAGCGCGGCCGCGCCTACCTGCTGACCGACCTGGGCGTCCCGGCCACGCGCTTCCCCAACCCGTCCCGGCGGGATCTGGAGCGCCTCAACCAGCTGGCCAACGAGCGCACCGGGCAGCCGATGCGCGACTACGCCCGCGACTACGCGCTGTCGCGCAACCCCGCCAACGCCGCCGAGTTCGTCGAGCACTTCCAGTACTTCATCGGCGAGGTCGACGTCCGGCACACCGAGCGGGTCCGCACCTGGCGGGCCGAACGCGACCGCGCCCTGGACTCCTGGCGCCGCCGCCACGGCGCGACCACACCGTCCGGCGCCCCCAACGCGCCGACGCCGGTGGAGCTGGAGCAGCTGCACGTCGACGCCCTCCGCGCGATGTTCCCGCCCGGGACGGAACCGGCGAACCTGCCCCCGCGGCTGTCGCGGATGACCGAGGAGGCCGTCGACGCGTTCCTGGAGAACGCCGTCCTGGACGGGCTCACCGAGACGCAGCCCGGCGGGCGCGGGCGGCGGCTGTCGGCGACCGGCGCGGCCGACGTCGGCGAGACGTTCCGGCAGCGCACGAGCGAGCCGGGGCTGCGCGTCGGCTCGGTGTCGATCCCCGCCGACACGCCCAGGAGCATGCTCGCGGCCACCCTGGGCGCCGTCGCGCAGAACCTGGGGTTCGGGACGCAGTCCTCGGCGGCGTACCACGTCCTCAAGCACTTCCGGGAGATCACGCCCGCCGAGCGCGCCGCCGGGACGGCCCCCGGCGGCAGCCGCACCACCGCCTACTTCGGCAGCGTCACCGAGACCGTCCGCAACCCCACCACCTCCCGCGTGGAGACCGGGCAGTACGGGGAGCAGCGGGTCTTCTTCGTCCGCACCGAAGGCGGTGTGACCATCCGTGCGATCGTGGTCGTGACGCCCGACGGGCGCGCCTTCATCGCGACCTACGGGAGTGGAAGATGACCGCCGAACCCGATCTCCCCGGGCTGCTCGCCGCCCTGGCCGCCGCCGACCCGGCCCGGCCCGCCGAGGAGCAGGACGCCGCCTTCGCGCGCTTCATGGACGGCCTCTTCGACGTCGAGCTCACCCGCCTGCGCTCCCCCGCCTACGCCGCCCGCCACGACGTGGTGGTCTTCCGCCGGGAGGTGCCGCCGCTGCTGCCGATCGCCCTCGGCGCGCTCGCCGAGTACACGCGCGAGACCCGGCGGATGCTGTCGGGAACCTGGTACGACGACGAGGACCGGGTGGTCTGCCGCCGCCGCTCGGCCGTGGAGTTCCTGCGGCGCCTGGCGCCCGGCGTGGTGCCCGCGCCCGAGCGGCTGGACGAGCGGCTGCGCGAGCGCTGGTCGGCGACCGGCGGGTTCTTCCACGCGCCCCAGGACCGTCCCGAGGGCGTCCCGGAGACCCACTGGTGGTGGTACACGGCATGACCGTGCGCGCACCCGCGCCGGTCACCCGGGCCGGGGTCACCGCCTTCCGGCTGTACGCCGTCCTCGGCCTGGCCGCCGCGCTCGCCGTCGCCTTCGGACTGTCGGCCCCGCGCGGGCTGGACGCGGTGGTCACCGGCGTGGCGTGCGCGGCCGGGGTGGCGGCCTTCGTGGTCACCGCGCTGGCGGCGAAGGTGCGGCACGGGCGCGAGCGGCTGGTCGCGCTGCACCAGTTCCTCGCCGTCCTCACCGCCTGCGCGCTGGTGGTGTGGGCGCTGGGCGCCGACGTGCCCAGCTACCTGGACGTCCTGGCGCCGGGCGTGCTCGCCGCGATCGCCGTGGGGCGCCTGGGCTGCCTGGCCGCGGGCTGCTGCCACGGGCGCGTCGCCGTGCGCGGGCCGCGGGTGGCCTACCGGCGCGAGCACGTCGCCGAGGGCTTCCCGGGCGTCCTGGCCGGAGTCGGGCTCGTGCCGGTGCAGGCCGCCGAGGCGGTCGTGGCCGGCGCGCTCGTCGCGGCGGGTGCGGTGAGCGGGCTCGGGCTGGTGGTGTGCCTGGGCGGGTACGGCGCCGCGCGCGCCGGGCTGGAGCGGCTGCGCGGGGACGGGCCGCCCTCGCGGCGGCGGGTGTCGCCGCAGAGCCTCGTCGGTGTGGGAGCGTCGGTCGTGGCGGCCGGGTACGCGGCGGTGTTCGGCGGGTTCCCGATCGCGCCGGCCTTCGCGCTGGTGGCGGCGCTGTTCCTCATCGCGCCACCGGCCCTGAGCGACGTCGCGCATCCGCGCCACCTCGTCCACCTCGCCGAGGCCGTGCGCGGCAGTACGGAGGCCGCCCGCGGTGGCGGGACGCCCGTGGTGGTCACCGCCTGCGGGACGCGGGTGTCGGCGAGCGTGGTGGCCGGGCGGATGACCGTCGCGGTCGCCCCGGCGCGCGAGGCGGTGGGGACGCTGATCGCGCGGCTGTACGGCGTGGACGCCCCCGCCGGGATCGCGCGCGGCGGGGGCGACCTGATCGTCGTGGACCTCGGGCCGGTCTAATCCCCGGAGCTGCGCCGGTAGCGGCCGGACTCCCGGCGGAGAAACCCGGCGTCGACGAGCGCGCGGCGCAGCGAGAGGACGTCCAGGGCGCCGTCCTCGCACCAGGGCCGCAGCCGCTCGTTGACCGCCCGCTCGTCGTACTCGCCGGTGGTGAAGACGCTCTCGGCGATATGGGCGAGGGCGGCCGGGTGGGCGTCGTCGTCGGGTTCCGGCAGCCGCACGAGGACGCCGCCGCTGATGAAGCCGCGCAGCAGCGGGTCGGGCTGGTCGGCGGCGGCCTCGTCGGCCATGTGGCACATCGCCCGTTCCCCGGCCGCGGCGAGGGCCCCGTCGTCGACGGTGACCACTCCCCTGCCCTGGACGAGGAGTCCCGCGCGGGCGAGCCGCCCGATGGCCGGGGCGGCCTGGGGCGCGCCGAGCCCGGAGGCGGCGAGGATCTGCGCGGCCGTGGAGGCGCCCAGGACGACGGCGGCGAAGACCCGGCGCAGCACCGGGTCGGCGAGCTCGGCGGCGATCCGGTCGGGGGACACGAGGGTGGCCATCAGCGTGCCTTTCGGTCGATCTCGGTGCCGGACGTGCGGGTGGCCGCCGGCCGGGGCTCACCCATGGGGCTCCTCCGCGGCGGCGAGGGCGCTCCAGGAGCGCATCAGCAGCTCGATGGCGTCCACGATGGACTCGGCTCCGGCGTCCTCGTCGGACAGGACGCGCTGGATGGACATGCCGTCGCCGAGCGAGTGCAGGATGAGCGCCAGGAAGGCCACCGGGGCGGGCGGCGTCACCGAGCGGGCGGCGAAGCCCTGCGCCAGCGCGTCGGCGAGCTCGGCGCGCGAGCGCCGTTCGCGGTCGGCGATCAGCGTCCGCAGTTCGGGGTCGCGCATGCCGTAGAGCCAGAGTTCGGTGCGCAGGGCGAGCCAGCCGGTGAGGGTCTCGTCGCGGCGGCGGTGCCAGGCGCGCAGGCGTTCCAGCACGGTGTCGAAGGACCCGGCGTCGCGGCCGAGTGCGCGCATCTCGGCGATCTCGCGCTCGGTGCGCTGTTCGAGGAGGGCGAGGACGATCTCGCGTTTGCCCTCGAAGTTGCCGTAGAAGGCGCCGCGCGTGTATCCGGCGCGCTCGGCGATCTGCTCGACGGAGGTGCCGTTGACGCCGTGCTCGGCGAAGAGCCCGGCGGCGGCGTCGAGGAGCTGTTCGCGGGTGAGTTCCCGGCTCTGCCGCCGGGTGAGCCGCTGGTTCACGGGGTCCGCCTCCTTCCGGGATTGAGATACAGAACTGTCTTCGAATACAGGAGTGTATCTGAAGGGGCAGCCGCGTTCCACGGCGGATCAATCGGCGTCGGGTGCGGCCAGGTCGGTGTGGCGGACGATCGGCCAGTCGAGCGGGATCCGCGCGGTGCGCGCCAGCCGCGCGGTGAAGGTGCCGACGCCGACGTGGGCGGCGACCTCCACCACCTGGCCGGGCGTGAGGCCGTCCCCGCCGGTGGCGTCGCGCTCGCCGCGCAGCAGCGCCGAGGCCAGCGACAGGGCCGCGGCGACCGTCGGGTCATCGGACTCGCCGCGCCGGGCGCGCGTGACCCGGCCGGCGTCGAGACCGGCGACGCGGGTGGCGAGGTAGACGGTGGCGGACAGGCCGTAGTCGTCGCCGAGTTCCTGCGCGACCAGCAGCCCGATCGACAGCCGCGCCTCGATCGGCAGGGATCCGGCGCGCAGGGCGGCGCCGAAGTCCAGGTAGCCCCGCAGCGTCTCGGGGCTGTTGGCCATCGCGAGGACCAGATTGGACGTCAGCCCGAGCGCCCGGTGGGCCTCGGCGAGCAACTCCGCGGTCCGCCCGGTGGCGGTGTCGGCTTCGGCCAGGGGCATGCGCTCCGGTTGTGTCGCCATCATCTCTCGCCTCCTCGGCGCCGGTCGGCTTCGGCTTGCGAGAGGGATCATGGAGCGCGACGTTGATGGGTCCGCGATGGTTCGGCGATGGGCGGGGCGAAGGTGCGGTTCACGGTTCTGGGTCCGGTCGCGATGGAGCATGACGGCCGTCCGCTGGAGGGCGCGTCCCCCCGGCACCGGGCGGTGCTGGCGTACCTGCTGCTGCACGCCGGGACGGTGATCGGCATGGAGCGGCTGATCGGCGCGATCTGGGGCATCGACGCCCCGGGCACCGCGCGTTCGCAGGTCCACGCCGCCGTCACCGCGCTGCGCCGGGTCCTGCGGGCCGCGCCGGACGGCGACGGGGTCCTGGTCACGCGCGGCGCGGGGTACCTGGTGAAGCTCGAACCCGGGTCGCTCGACCTCGACCGCTTCACCGCGCACGTCGCCGAGGCGCGCACGATCGCGCCCACGGACCCGGCCGCGGCCGTCGAGGCCCTGCGCGCCGGGCTCGCGCTGTGGCGGGGCCTGCCGCTGGCCGACGTCAACGGCGACTTCGTCGCCGACGCCCGCCACCGGCTGGAGGAGCGGCGGCTGAGCGCCGTCGAGCAGCTCGCCGAGGTGGAGCTGGGACGCGGACGGCACGAGCCGCTCATCGACGAGCTCGCCGCGCACGTCTCGCAGCATCCGCTCCGGGAACGGCTCACCGGTCACCTGATGCTGGCCCTGTACCGCTCGGGACGGCAGGCCGACGCGCTGACCGAGGCGCGGACGCTGCGGGCGGCGCTGGCCGAGGCGCAGGGCCTCGATCCCGGGCGCGCGTTCACCGACCTCGAAGCCCGCATCCTGCGCGACGACCCCGCGCTGCTGCTCGTCCCCAGGGAAGAACCGGCACCGGCGGCGGCCGATCCCGCGCCGCCCCGGCTGAGCCACCTGCCGTCGGCGGTGCCCGACTTCACCGGGCGGCGCGACGAGCTCGCCCACCTGGAGCGGATCGGCGCGCCCGGGGGCGTCGTGGCCATCGACGGCATGGCCGGTAGCGGCAAGACCTCCTTCGCCGTGCACGCCGCCCGGCGGATGGCCGGGCGCTTCCCCGACGGGCAGCTGTGGGTCGACCTGGACGCCCACACCGCGGGCCGCGAGCCGGTGGAGCCCGGTGCCGCGCTGGAGGTGCTGCTGCGGCAGCTCGGCGTCCCGTCCGGGCGCGTCCCGCAGGACACCGCCGGGCGATCGGCGCTGTGGCGCGCCGAGCTGTCCGGGCGCCGGATCCTCGCCGTGCTGGACAACGCCGCGAGCGCCGCGCAGGTCCGACCGCTGCTCCCCGACGGCCCCGGGAGCCTGGTGCTGATCACCGGCCGCCGCCGGCTCATGGACCTCGACGCCGCGCAGGCGCTGTCCCTGGACCCGCTGGTGCCGCAGGACGCCGAGGCGCTGTTCACCGGCATCGTCGGCGAGCGCGCGGCCGCCGAGCCGCTGGCGGTGCTCGACGTCCTCCAGCTGTGCGGGTTCCTGCCGCTGGCGGTGCGCATCGCGGCCGCCCGGCTGCACCACCGTCCGAAGTGGACCATCGGGCAGCTCGCGGCGCGGCTGCGCGACCAGCGCCGCCGCCTGAGCGAGCTCACCGCCGGGGACCGCAGCGTCGCCGCCGCGTTCGCGCTGTCCTACCAGCAGCTGAGCGCGGCCCAGCAGCGGATGTTCCGGCTCGCCGGGCTGCATCCGGGCCGCGACTTCGACGCCACGTCCGCCGCGGCCCTGGCCGACCTGCCGGTGGAGGACGCCGACGTCCTGCTGGAGGACCTGCTCGACGCCCACATGCTCATGCAGCACGAGGCGGACCGCTACACCTTCCACGACCTGCTGCGCGCCCACGCGCGGTCGAGCGCCGCCGAGTGCGAGCCGGCGGCCGAACGGGAGGCCGCCGTCGCCCGGCTGCTGCTCCACCAGCTCCACACCACCGACGTGGCCGTCAACCTCGTGTTCCCCGGCATGCGGCATCTGCTCCCCGCGGTCCGGCCGTCCACGGCCGGGCCGTCGCCGCTCACCGGCACCGGGGACGCGCTGGCCTGGCTGGACGCCGAGCGCGCCAACCTCCTCGCGCTGGACGGGGCTCCGCACGCCCACGTCGGGCCGCTGGCGGCGCTGCTCAGCCCGTACCTCTTCGACTACGGCCACCACGCCGACGCCCTCGCCCTCGACGGACGCGCGCGCGTCCTGGCCCGCGAGGCGGGCGACGGCCCGTCCGAGGCCCGCTCGACCCTCGGCGTCGCCTGGGTGCGGCTGCGCCGGGGCGACTACGCCACGACCCGGCTGCACGCCGAGCGGGCCCTGGAGCTCTACCGCGCCAGCGGTGACCGGCACGGGCAGGCGCGCTCGCTGAACCTGCTGGGCGTCCTGTGCTGGCGGGAGGGCGACTTCGACCCGTCCGCCGACTGGTTCGGCCGCGCGCTGGAGCTGTACCGCGCGTCCGGCGACGGCGTCGGCGAGACCCACGCGCTGGGCAACCTGGCCCTCGCGCTGTCCGGGCGCGGCGAGCTCGACGCGGCCGACGAGCACCTGCGCCTGGCCCTCGACCGGTACGGCGCGATGGGCGACGGGGACGGTCTGGAGGCCGCGATCGTGCTCCGCCAGCTCGCCGTGGTCCGCCTGCGCCGGGGGCTCGCCGCCGAGGCCGAGGAGGTCCACGCCGAGGCGCTGGAGCGGTTCCGGCGCCTGGGGAACCGCCGCGAGGAGGCCGACGCGCTGAACGCGTTCGGCGAGGCCGCCCTGGCGGCGGGCGACCCGGCGCGCGCGGCCCGGGCGCACGAGGCGGTGCTGGAGCTGGCGCGCGCCCACGACTTCGACGGCGCCGTGGAGGTGGAGCGGGCGCGGCGGGGGCTGGCGAGCGCCCTGGGGTGAGCGGCTAGCGCGCCCGGCGGCGCGATCGCGCCGGTGCGAGGACGGTGACCGAGAGCGGATCTCCGGCGGAGACGGGACGGACGTAGTCCGAGCGGTTGCACGACAGGTCGGGCAGGAAGTAGTAGGTGACGACCGTGCCGCGGTCGACGACGCTGCCGGCGGCCGGTTCCTGTTTGAGCACCTTGCAGGTCGACGGGTCCCAGTAGGAGACCGTCTTCCGCAGGGACTTGCTGAAACCGCTCGAACTCAGCCGCGCCGGGGCGTCGTCGACGTGCACGCCCAGCAGGTTCGGCACCTTCGCGGTGTTGTCGCCGGGGCCGTCGTCGCCACCGCCGGGCGTGGTCCCGCCGCCGGGATGGCCGCCGCCGCCGTTGTCACCGGATCCGTCGTTGCCGCCGTCATTGCCGCGTCCCGGCGTATCGGGGCTCTCGGACGTGCCTTTCACCGCCTCCTTCTCACCGGAGGGGTCGGCCTGCGGGTCACCGGACGGCGCCCCGGCCGCGCTGGACGGGCCCGACGAGACCGGACCCGGCCCGGCGCCGTCCTGGGTGCCGCGTCCCTGCCACGGCCGCAGCGCCAGCAACACCCCGAGCAGGAGCACGAGCGCCACGCAGGCCGTGACGAGGACGCGCCTCTTGCGGTCCCCGGCCGAGGTGGGGGGCTCGGGAGCCGGTGCCGCGACGGCCTGCTCGACGGTGGCGGCCGGGGCTTCCGCGGGCTGCGGGACCGTGGTCCGCAGGACAGTGGCCTGTGCGGCCGTGGCCTCGTGCGCGGTCCGCTTCACCGTCGCGGCTTCGGGAGCGGGCGTCCCGTCCGGCGCGGCGGGCTCGTCCGCCGTGGCCGATGGCGCGTCCTTGCCCGCGCTCCGGCAGGCCCGGGCGAACTCCTGCGCCGTCCGCCAGCGGTCCGCCGGGTCCTTCCGCAGCGCCTTCATGATCGCCTCCGACAGCGCCGGGGGCACGTCGGCGGGCAGCGGCGGCGGCTCCTGCGACAGGTGCGCGTAGATGATCGCCGCGACGGCCCGCCCGTCGAACGGCGGCGCGCCGCTCAGGCACTCGTAGGCCACGATCCCCAGCGAGTACACGTCCCCCGCCGGTGAGGGATCGGCGTCCGAGAGGTGCTCGGGCGCGGAGTAGGCGACGGTGCCGATGACCTGCCCGGACCGGGTGAGCCCGGTGCCGTCGGCGCTGCGGGCGATGCCGAAGTCGATGATCTTCACGGTCCCGCGGCCGGTGATGAGGATGTTGGCCGGCTTGATGTCGCGGTGCACGATCCCGGCGGTGTGCGCCGCCCGCAGCCCGTCGGCGGCCGCCGCGATCACCCGGATCGTCTGCGCGGCCGAGAGCCTGCCCTTCTCGTGCAGGACCTCGGCGAGCGAGCGGCCCTGGACGAGCTCCATGATCAGGTACGCGCGGACGCCGTCGGGCGTGTCCTCCTCGCCGCAGTCGTAGATCGCGGCCACGCTCCGCGTGTTCAGCGCGGCCACCACCGTCGCCTCGGAGACGAAGCGCGCGCGGAACTCGTCGTCGTCCGACAGACCCGGATGGAGCATCTTGATCGCCACCGGACGGCGCAGCCGCGTGTCCGTGCCGCGCCACACGTCCCCCATGCCCCCGGCCGCGATGCGTTCCTCCAGGCGGTACCTGCCGACGATCAGCTCCCCGCTGGGCATGGCGGTGTCCTCTCACGTACGGCACGGCGGTTCACCGCGAGGGGCGCGGCCGGGCTCCATTATGGAGCATCGCCACCACGCGGGCGGACCGCGCTTGACAGGCCGCATTACGGTGACTTCCGGTCAATTCACCCATACCAACCGAGAGGTGACCATGTTCATCGACGCCCGCCGCTTCGGCCTCGCCACCGCCCTCGCCGTCGCCGCCGTCCTCGCCGCCGGCACCGCCTCAGCCGCCCAGGATCCACGCGAGGCGCCACCCCAAGTGGACGCCGCCCGGGTGGCGGCGATCGCGGAGGAGCGGCTGCCCGAATGCCGCGTCACCGGCCTGGAGCTCTACCACGACGACGAGCGGCCGATGTGGTTCGTGGAGACCGAGTGCTCCAACGGCACGTGGAAGGACCTGCGGATCGACGGGATCAGCGGGAAGGTGATCGCGATCAACGGAGATTACACGGTGTGAGGACGGCGGGCCGCGCCACGCGATGGCGCGGCCCGCCGCTCAGGCCACATGACACGCCACCTCATGCCGCTCCCCCAGCACCCGCAACTCCGGCGTCACCCGCCCGCACTCCTCCACCGCCAGCGGGCACCTCGCCCGGAACCGGCATCCCGGCACCGGGTTGATCACCGGTGGCGGTTCGGTCGTGGCCGTGTCGGCGGCGACGTCGAGGGGTGCGCGGGGGTCGGGGACGGCGGAGAGCAGCAGGCGGGTGTAGGGGTGGCGGGGGTCGGTCAGCACCGACTCGGTGGGGCCGGACTCCATGACGTGGCCGCCGTACATGACCATCAGGCGGTCGGACACGTAGCGGGCGCTGGCGATGTCGTGGGTGATGTACAGGATGGACACGCCGTCGTTGTCGCGCAGGCCGGTCATGATGTTCATCAGCCCGATGCGGATGGACACGTCGAGCATGGACACCGGTTCGTCGGCCAGGATGAGCTTGGGCCGGTAGGCGAGGGCCTGGGCGAAGCCGACGCGCTGGCGCTGGCCGCCGGAGAGCTCGTAGGGGTGGCGGTGGAGGATCTCGGCCGAGAGGCCGACGGCCTCGGCGACGCGTTCGGCCTCCTCGTGGCGGGCGGCGCGGGCGAGTTCGGGGCGGTGGAGTTTGAGACCGCGCAGGATGCCGTGGGACACGCGGTAGGCGGGGTTGAGTGAGCTGAAGGGGTCCTGGAAGACCATCGGGACGTCGCCGCGGTAGGCCATCTGGCGGCGCCGGCCGCGCATGGACGACAGGGGCGCGCCCTCGAAGAGGATCTCGCCGCCGGTGGGTTTGTAGACCTGCGCCAGCAGGCGGGCGATGGTGCTCTTGCCGCTGCCGCTCTCGCCGACCAGGGCGAGGATCTCGCGGCGGCCGATGGTCATGGTGACGTCGTCGACGGCGTGGAGGCGGCGGCGCGAGAAGCCGCCGCCGACCTTGAAGTGCTTGGTGAGCCCGCGGGTCTCCAGCAGCGTCGGCGGGGTCATGGCGTTACCTCCGGGACGGGCGCGTGCAGCAGGCAGCGGGCCTCGGCGTCGCCCACCCGGTAGAGGGCGGGCTCCTGGGACGGGCAGGCGGGCAGGGCCGAGCCGCATCGGGGGTGGAAGCGGCAGCCGGACGGGAGCGCGCCCAGATCGGGTGGGCCGCCGGGGATGCCGGTGAGGGCGACGCGGGGCCCGTGGATCGAGGGGAAGGCGTCGAGGAGGCCGCGGCTGTAGGGGTGGGCGGGGGTGTCGAAGACGGCCCGGGTGGGTCCGGTCTCGACGACCTGGCCGGCGTACATGACCAGCAGGCGGTCGGAGAAGTGGCTGACCAGGGACATGTCGTGGGTGACGAACACGACGGCGAAGCCGAGGGCGCGCTGGAGTTCCTTGATCTGCGCCATCAGCGAGCGCTGCGCCACGACGTCCAGCGCGGAGGTCGGCTCGTCCATGACGACGAGGTCGGGGGTGAACAGCAGGGCCATCGCGATCATCGCGCGCTGGCGCATCCCGCCGGAGAGCTGGTGCGGGTAGCTGCGCAGGTGCGCCGGGTCGATGCCGACCAGGCGCATGACCTCCTCGGAGCGGGTGGCGATCTCCTTGCCGGACAGCTTCGCGTGGGCGTTCATGGCGTCGGCGAACTGGGCGGCGATGGTGCGCACGGGGTTGAGGGCGTTCATGGCGCTCTGCATGACCACCGAGAAGTCGCGCCAGCGCAGGACATTGAGCTTCTTCTCCGACATGGTCACCAGGTTGTGGCCCTTGAACAGGACGCTCCCGGCGGTCACCGACGCCGGTGGGCTCAGCAGCTGCGCGACGGCGTACAGCAGTGTCGACTTGCCGCAGCCGGACTCGCCGACCACGGCCACGAACTCGCCGCGCCCGACGTCGAGGTCGACGCCGGAGACCGCGGTGACGGGCCCGCGCGGGGTGGCGTACTGCACGCTCAGGCCGCGGACCTCAAGAACGCCGGACACGCTGCCTCCTCACGGGCCGCAGGGCGGGGTTGCCGATCTCGTCGAAGGCGTAGTTGATGAGCGCGAAGGACGTGCCGAGGAGGGCCACGCACAGGCCCGGGGCGAGCGCCCACAGCGGGATGCCGGACAGCAGGGCCTGCTGGTTCTGCGACCAGTAGAGCATCGTGCCCCAGCTGGAGGAGTTGGGATCGCCGAGGCCGAGGAACTGGAGTCCGGCCGCGCTGAGCACCGAGTAGAGGGCCGCGCCGAGGAAGTTCGCCACGATCAGCGAGGTCATGGTCGGCAGGGCCTCGAAGACGATGATGTAGATGCGCCGTTCGCCGCGGACGCGCGCGGCCTCCAGGAAGTCGCGGTTGCGCAGGGACAGGGCCTGCGCGCGCAGCTGGTTGGCGCCGTAGGACCAGCCGGTGATGACCAGGACGAACAGCATCACGCCGAGGGTGCCCTGCCCGGCGTACTTGGCGAGGATGATGATCAGCGGGAACGCGGGGATGACGAGGACGACGTTGGTCAGCATGGACAGGATGTCGTCGACGATCCCGCCGAGGTAGGCCGCCGAGACTCCGACGAGGACGGACAGGACGGTCGCGAAGAGCCCGGCGACCAGCGCGATGACGAGCGATTCGCGGGTGCCGTGGACGAGCTGCGCGTAGATGTCCTGCCCGAGGGAGGTCGTGCCGAGGGGGTGGTCCCAGGACGGCTGGAGCGCGGGCGCGTAGGCGAGGGCGTTGGGGTCGTCGACGGAGGTGAACAGGCCCGGCCAGGCGGCGACGAGGCAGAAGAGCACCAGCAGGATCAGCCCGGCCATGGCCTTGCGGTTGTGGCGGACGGCGGTCCACACGCCGCCTCGGGCGCGGATCCGGGGTGCGGGGAGCACGGTCATGGCTGCTATCCCTTCGCCCGTGCGCGGGGGTCGAGCCACACGGTGGCCAGGTCGCAGGCGAGCACCGCGACCAGGACGGCGACCGTGAAGAGCATGAACAGGGCCTGCATGAGCGGGTAGTCGACGTTCTGGACGGAGTTGTAGAGGAGGTAGCCGAGTCCGGGGTAGTTGAAGACGTACTCGACGAGGATGGATCCGGCGATGACGAAGCCGAGGGACATCGCGAAGCCGGACAGGTTGGGCAGGAAGGCGTTGCGGGCGGCGTAGCCGAGCATGATCTGGCGGCCGGAGAGCCCCTTGGCGCGGCCCATGCGGACGTAGTCCTCGGCGAGGGTGGTGATCATGTTGTTGCGCATGGTCAGGATCCAGCCGCCGATGGAGGTGATGAGGATCGTGGCCGAGGGCAGGACGGCGTGCCGCAGGACGCTGCCGATGAACTCGCCGGTGAAGGCGGGCTGGAGTCCGGTCTCATAGTTGAAGTCGCTGGGGAGCGCGCCGCCGGTCCACACCGAGAACACCAGGATCATCAGCAGCGCGATCCAGAAGTAGGGCAGCGCGGAGGTGATGACGAAGACCGGCGGCAGGACGGCGTCGAGGCGCCCGCCGCGTTTCCAGCCGGCCACGGTGCCGATGAGGGAGCCCAGCAGGAACGCCAGGACGGTGGTGACGCCGACGAGCCCGAGGGTCCAGGGCAGCGCCTCGCCGATGATGGTGGTGACGGGGACGCCGAGGCTGCCGCCGATGGACACTCCCCAGTGGCCGGTGACCATGTTGCCGAGGTAGTCGACGTACTGGACGGCGAGGTTCTCGTCGGGTTTGAAGCCGTAGGAGGTCAGTAGTTCCTGCAGCGCGGCCGGGGACAGCTTGTTGTGGGTGCGGTCGCGCAGGGCCTGGAGCGGACTGCCGGGCATGAGCCTGGGCAGGAAGAAGTTGAGGGTGAGCGCGGCCCACAGGGTGAGCAGGAAGAATCCACCGCGCCTGAGCAGGTACCTCACGTGCGCCCCTTCGAGGGGTGGCGGCCGGGAGCGTCGCCGCTCCCGGCCGGGGCGGTCACTTCTGGGCGGACTTGGAGTAGAGGTGCAGGAGCACCTGCCCGACGTCGGGGATGTTGAAGGCGGCCGGCTGCGCGTAGGGGTTCTGCGGGCTCGGCCAGCCGCGGATGTCGGAGGTGTTGTACTGGAACCAGTCGACCGATTCGGTCACCGGGATGATCGGGACGTCGCGGAGCATGAAGCCGCTGATCTCCTTGATGATCTGCACCTGCCCGGCGTCGTCGGCCGTGGGGTACTTGTCGAAGAGCGCGTCGACGGCGGGGTTCTTGTACCGCTCGAAGTTGGTGGTGGCCTCGGTGCCGAGGGGCGCGGTGTTGGCCGAGTGCAGGATCTGCCGCAGCTCGTAGTAGGGCGTGGGTCCACCGGCCTGGCCGTAGTAGGCGAGGTCGAAGTCGCCCTTGAAGAGCCGCTCGTTATAGGTCTGCTGGGCCAGGTCGACCACGGTCAGCTCGATGCCCACGGGCGCCAGCTGCTGCTTGATGACCGCCAGGGAGGCGTCCCAGTCGGTGTAGCCGGTGACGGTGATGACCGACAGCTTGAGCGGGTTGGACGGCGAGTAGCCCAGCCCGGACAGCAGCGAGGTCGCCCGCGCGGCGTCGGGCTTGTCGTATCCGGCGGAGGCCACGGCGGCGCCGTCGTAGTACTTCTGGAAGGTCGGCAGGACCACGCCGGTCTGGTTGGCGGCGGGCTGCTGGCCGCCCTCACCGATCTCGGCGACGCGGGCGCGGTCGATGGCCGAGGCGATCGCCTGCCGCACCTCCAGCTTGCTGGTCGCCGCGTGGGAGGGGTCGAGGTTGGGGATGAGCGCCACGTTGGTCACCGGCGGCGACCAGGTGTGGTTGTCGGGCGACTTGTTCAGGTAGAAGTTCTCGATGCCCGGGATGAACTGGCTGCCCCACTGGGCCTTGCCGCTGGCCAGGTCCTGGTTGGCGGGCCCGTTGTCCAGGTAGGCGGGGTACTGGACCTTCTGGATGTAGGGCTTGCCGGGCTGCCAGTAGGACGGGTTGGCCACGTACTGGATGTTGTTGGCGGTGCAGGGGTCGACCTTGAAGGGGCCCGTGCCCACCGGGTTCGGGTTCGCCCAGGTCGCCGGGGACGCCGCGGCCTCACCGGCGCCGAACACGTGCTTGGGGACGATGACGACCTGGTTGGCGAAGTTGAAGAAGTACGGCTGGGCGGCCTGCGCGAAGGAGAGAGTGACCTTGTTGCCCTCGCCCTTGACGCTCTGCAGGCCCGCGCCCGTCCACAGGGCGTACAGGTCGGTGGCGGGTTCCTTCTTCATCAGCTCGAAGGTGAACACCACGTCGTCGGCGGTGAGCGGCTGCCCGTCGTTCCACTTCACGCCGTCGCGGACGGTGAAGACGATGGAGGTCTTCTCGGCGTTCCACTCGTAGGAGGAGGCCAGCATCGGCGTCTCGGCCTGGTCCTGGAGCAGGTTGACGAACACGAGGGGCTCGTAGACGAACCCGTTCGAGGTCTGGTTCACCGCCGGGTTGAAGGGGTTGAACTGGCAGGTCCAGGTCTGGCCGGTCACGTTGGCGATGGTGACCGAGCCGCCCTGCTTGTGCGGGCCCATGTCGGCGGCGATGTCCTCCGACGAGTCGGGGGTGGGCTGCTGCTTGGACGGCGAGCAGGCCGTGGCGGCCAGGGCGAGCGCGAGCGCGACCAGGGCCGGGACGAGCTTGGTGCGTCTCATCGGGCGTTCCTCTCTGCGGGAGCGGGGTGGGGACTCAGACGGCGGCGAGGGCGAGCGCGAGCGCGCCGCGCAGCGGGCCGTCGAACGGGTAGCGGGCGGGCACGAGTTCGGGCGGGTACGGGACGGCGGCGTCCAGCGCCCGGCGCAGTCCGTCGTGGAGGTGCCGCCAGGACCGCACCATCCCGCCGCCGACGGCGATGCGCGCCGGGTCGACGGCGATGGCGAGGTTGACCAGGTGGAAGGCGAGTTCGCCGACGAAGGCGCCGAGGAGGCGCCCGACGGCGGGGTCGCCGGAGTCGAGGGCGGCGCCGAGGTGGGGCGCGGCGGGACGCAGGGCGGCGGCGCCTTCGGCGAGCGCGCGGCCGCTCACGGTGTCCTCCAGCGGCACGCGGCCGTTCGGGGGGACGCCGACGTCGGCGAGCGCGCGGAGGTTGTAGCCGATCTCGCCGGAGGCGCCGTTGCGGCCGTTGAGGACCACGCCGCCGGCGACGATCGCGACGGCGAGGCCGGTGCCGAGGTTGAGGTAGAGGCCGGGGTCGCAGCCGGCGAGCGCGCCGGATCCGGCCTCGATCCCGGCGGCGGCCTTGACGTCGGTGACGACGCGGACGGCGGCGCCCTCGAAGGCCGCGCCGAGTTCGCGGGCCAGCGCCAGATGCTCCCAGCCGGGGACGGCGGGGGCGAGGTCGACTCCGCCGTCGCCGGGGATGCCGAAGGTGGCGGCGCCTACGGCGGCGGGTAACCGGCCGGCGAGCAGTTCGCGGGCGGCGGCCACGGTCCGTGTGAAGACGGCCCGCGCGCCTTCGGCGGGGCGGGTGGGGATCGTGACCGAGCCGAGCCGCGCGCCGCCGGCGTCGCAGACCGCGAGGGCGATTTTCGTGCCCCCGAAGTCGAGGCCGAGCACGACCGGTTCGGACATGCGATCTCCCGATGGCTTGTGGCGATTGATGGTTAGGGAAGTAAACTACCAACGGCCGCGAAACGCAAGGGGCTACCGTGAGCCGCCCCGCGTGATCATCGGCGGGGGACGGACGAAGTGGAGGACCAGTGGACGGCAGCACCGGCGGATCGCCCGCGAGACAGGGGTCGATCCGGGCGATGAACGAGCGGCTCCTGCTCGACCACATCCGCCGCGGCGAGGGCGTCTCGCGCGCCGACCTCGCCCGCGTCACGGGCCTGTCCAAGCCCACCGTCTCGGTGGCGCTGGCCAACCTGGAGCGCGCCGGGCTGGTCCGCTCCGCCGGCATCCGCACCGGCGTGCCGGGACCGGCCGCCGTCCTCTACGAGCTGCGCCCCGAGGCCGGGTTCGTGCTCGGGCTCGACGTGGGACGCCAGTTCCTGCGCGCGGCGATCTGCGACTTCACCGGCGCCGTCCGCGCCCGCGCCACCGTCAAGGCCCGCGCCACCAGCCCCGGGCGCCTGGCCGGGCTCGCCGAACTCGCCGGGGGCCTGTACGCCGAGGTCGGCATCGGCCCCGGCGACATCACCCAGACCGTGCTGGGCACCCCGGGCGTCCACGACGCCCGCCGCGACGTCCTCGACCTGGCCGGGTCCCTGCCCGGCTGGGACAAGCCCCTCGTGCTGGCCGAGCTGCGCCGCGCCTTCGGCGAGAACCTCATGGTGGAGAACGACGTGGACGCCGCCGCGCTCGCCGAGCGCGCGCACGGCCATGGCCGCGAGGTGGACAGCTTCGCGTTCGTCTCGGTCGGCACCGGCATCGGCATGGGCCTGGTCCTCAATGGGCGCCTGCACCGGGGCGCGCACGGCGCCGCCGGCGAGATCGGGTACCTGCCGCTGGGCGACGCCGAGACCACCGACACCCGCGACGCCCGGCGCCGCGGCGGTCTGGAGGCCGCGGCCTCGGCCGCCGGGATCGTGCGCGCGGCCCGCCGCAACGGCATGCGCGGGGCGGCCTCGGCCCGGCACGTGTTCGCCGCCGCCGACAAGGGCGACGCGACCGCCGCCCGGGTGGTCGCCGAGGAGGCCCGGCTGATCGCCAAGGCCATCTGCTCGGTGGTGGCCGTGGTGGACCCGGAGCTGGTGGTGCTGGGCGGCGGCGTCGGCCAGGCCGCCGGGTTCCTCGGCGCGATCTCGCGCGAGCTGCGCCGGATCGCGCCGGTGCTGCCCGAACTGCGGGTCAGCGCGCTGGGGGTGGACGCCGTGGTGGACGGCTGCCTCGTCGCGGGGGCCGACCGCGCCTGGAGCGCGGTGGCGGCGGTCCTGGAGAACGGTGAGGAGGGCGCGCCCGGTCCGGCCGGTAAACAGGTTTCCTAACGATCAACCGGCCCTTGCCCTCGAAACGGACACCGGACCCCAAGAGTGACGAGCGCCACTTTCGGGAAATATCCGGAAGACTTTTATATAAGCGCTATACGGACCCATGTGCGCTCGATCCATAGGTTGATGATCATCGATCGAGCGATGGGAGCGAGATGATGATCAGGGTTCTCGGCA
Organism: Actinorhabdospora filicis; assembly: GCF_030269765.1. Classification (GTDB taxonomy): domain Bacteria; phylum Actinomycetota; class Actinomycetes; order Mycobacteriales; family Micromonosporaceae; genus Actinorhabdospora; species Actinorhabdospora filicis. The sequence goes on from NZ_BSTX01000002.1 coordinate 1,553,869, forward strand.
GGGCGGCCGACTCCGTCCTGGGACGGCTGGTGCCGAAGGCCTCGGCCAGCGCCGACACGAGCTGGACCGAGTGGTGCGGCCCCTGCCAGTGGATCGACGCGTTCGGCAACTACGCCCGCCCGTTCAAGACGTGCCACGTCGTCGGCGGCACCAGCGGCTGCACGCCGTGCAACACCCTCCGGGTCGGGTGCTGAGCCCGTGCGCGTCATTCGGGGAGCGGCCGACCGCCTGCTGAACCGCCTGGTCCCCAAGGGCACCGCCGCGGCGAGCGCGCAGGCGAGCTACTACGTCTTCTGCCACTGCGACGGGGTGCACGGCATGTGGAAGAACTGCTCGGTCGCCGGTTCCTGGTGCACCGAGTGCATCTACATCCGGACGCTCTGCGCCTGAGCGCACCGAAGGGGGTGACGCCACCGGGCGTCACCCCCTTCGGGGCTTCCGGCTATTCGGAGACGGGCCAGGTCCGGGTGGACACGCCGATCATGTTCCACGCGTTGATCGTGACGATCAGGCTCACCAGCGCACCGATCTCCTCCGGGGTGAACACCTCGGCGACCACCGCGTAGTCCTCGTCGGGCACGTGCGTCACCGACTGCTTCACCAGGCTCTCGGTGAAGGCCAGCGCGGCGCGCTCGCGGGCGGTGAAGAAGGGCGACTCGCGCCAGACGGCCACCGCGTTGATCCGCTTGACCGACTCCCCGGCCGTGGCCGCGTCCCCACTGTGGAGGTCGGCGCAGTAGGAGCAGCCGTTCATCTGGGACGCCCGCAGCCGCACCAGCTCGCGCAGCCCGGCGGGGAAGTCCACCGCGTCGAGCTGGCGCTTGGAGGCGTTGTCCAGGTGCGCCATCGCCTTGGAGAAGATCGCGGCGCTGGCGTCGAAGTCGAGGCGGACGGGAATCGTCACACGCTCATCGGTCATGGTGTCTCCTCATATGGGGGCGACGGTCATCGCCGGCGGATGATCTTACGATCCGCCGCGCCTCCCGTGCGCGTCTCGCTGATCACACCGCTTTTCCCCTTGTGGGCCCGGCACTCCGCCTTTTATAGTCACTCTGACCATTGAAAGGCGGCCGTGATGGACCTCCTCCAGACACCCCTCTTCACCCTCCTGGGCACCCCCGTCAGCTGGACGGAGGTGCTCGGCTTCGGCAGCGGCGCGATCTGCGTGTGGCTGGTGGCCCGCCAGCACATCGCCAACTGGCCGGTCGGCATCGCCAACAACGTGTTCTTCATCCTGCTGTTCGCCACCAGCGGCCTCTACGCCGACGCCGCGCTCCAGCTGGTCTTCATCGCCCTGGCCGCCTACGGCTGGTGGACGTGGGCGCGCGGCACCGGCCCGCGCGACGCCCTGCCCGTCCGGCGCACCACCCGCGGCGAGTGGATCGGGCTCGTGGCCGCCGGTGCGGCCGGGCTGCTCGGCCTGACGCTGCTGCTGGCCCACGCCACCGATTCCACGGTCCCGTTCTGGGACGCGCTGACCACGGTCCTGTCGCTGATGGCGACCTACGGCCAGTGCCGCAAGCGCCTGGAGTCGTGGTGGCTGTGGATCGCCGCCGACATCGTCTACGTGCCCCTCTACGCCTACAAGGGACTGTTCCTGACCTCGCTGCTCTACGTCGGGTTCATGGTCCTGTGCGCCATCGGCCTGCGCGACTGGCGGCGCGACCTGCTCGCGGCCCGGACGGCCGAGGCGGTGGCGTCGTGAGCCACGGCCTGGTCCTGGGCAAGTTCTATCCCCCGCACGCCGGGCACCACCACCTGATCCGCTCGGCGGCCGCGAAGTGCGATCACCTCACCGTGCTGGTCTGCGCGTCCACGGTGGAGTCGATCCCCCTGGAGACGCGCGTGCGCTGGCTGCGGGAGGAGCACCCGGACGCCGAGGTCGTCGGCACCGTCGACGACGTGCCCGTCGACTACGCCGACCCGGCGATCTGGGCGGCGCACATGGCGGTGTTCCGCGCCGCCGTGCCCGCGCCCGTCGACGTCGTCTTCACCTCCGAGCACTACGGCGACGAGCTGGCGCGCCGCTTCGGGGCCGTACACGTGCCCGTCGACCCGGCGCGCGGGACCTTCCCGGTCAGCGGCACCGCCGTCCGCGCCGACCCGGCGGCCAACTGGCACTTCCTGTCCCCCGCCGTCCGCGCCGGGCTGGCCCGCCGGGTGGTCGTGGTGGGCGCCGAGTCGACGGGCACGACGACGATGGCGCGCGCCCTGGCTCGCCACTACCGCCGCCGGGGCGGCGCGTGGGCGTCCACGCGGTGGGTCCCGGAGTACGGGCGCGCCTACAGCGAGGAGAAGCTGACCGCGCTGCGCGCCGCCGACCCGGCGGCGACCTGGGCCGACGCGGAGTTCACCACCGGCGAGTTCCCGCTCATCGCCGCCCGCCAGAACGCCGACGAGGACCGGGCCGCGCGGCTGGGCTCGCCGGTCCTGTTCTGCGACACCGACTCCTTCGCCACCTCCGTGTGGCACGAGCGCTACGTCGGCGGCCCGCACCCGGGCGTCCTGAAGATCGCCGAGGAGGCCGAGCACCACCTGTGGCTGCTCACCGACCACGTGGACGTGCCCTTCGAGGACGACGGCCTGCGCGACGGCGAGCACCTGCGCCCGTGGATGACCGGCCGGTTCCGCGAGGAGCTGGAGCGCACCGGGCGTCCCCACATCCTGCTCACCGGCTCGCACCGCCGCCGGCTGGCCGCCGCCGTGCGCGCGGTGGACGCGCTGCTGGCCGGGTGGCGCTTCACCGCTCCACTCGCTGAAAGCGGGCTCCCGGAGCGCCGATACCCTGAGGGTGACGACGAGTCCGGAGCGGGATGAGCTACGACAAACATGCCTTCGAGCCCTTCGCGGTGGCCGTGGACCTGGCGGTGTTCACCGTCCGGGACGGCGCCCTGCGCGTCCTGCTGATCCGGCGCGGCGAGGAGCCGCACGCCGGGCGGTGGGCGCTGCCGGGCGGGTTCCTGCGCCCGGCGGAGTCGGCCGAGGACGCCGCCGCGCGCGAGCTGGCCGAGAAGACCGGCGTCCCGCCCGAGGGCTGCCACCTGGAGCAGCTGCGGACCTACTCCGCGCCCGGCCGCGACCCGCGGATGCGCGTGGTCTCGGTGGCCTACACCGCGCTGGTCCCCGACCCTCCGGAGCCGCGCGCGGGCACCGACGCCGCCGAGGCGCGCTGGGTGGACTGGCCGGTTGGCGAGTCGCTGGCCTTCGATCACGACGCGATCCTCGCCGACGCCCACGAGCGGGTCGGCGCGAAGCTGGAGTACACCGGCCTGGCCACCGCCTTCTGCCCGCCGGTGTTCACCCTCGGCGAGCTCCAGGCGGTCTACGAGACGGTGTGGGGGACGGCGCTGGACCGTCCGAACTTCCGCCGCAAGGTCCTGGCCACGCCGGGTTTCGTGGCGGCGGTGGGCGGTGAGCCCAGGCGCACGGGCGGGCGCGGCAAACCGGCGGCGCTGTACCGGGCGGGCGGCGCGGTGGCGCTGCATCCGCCGCTGCTGCGTCCCTAGCGGGCCAGCCCGGACAGCAGCGCGGCCATGCCCTGGACGAGGACGCGGCCGCCTTCGTCGGGCCCGTCGAGGATCCAGCCGCGCGCGGCGTGCGTGAGCTCGACGCTGACCAGGCCGTGCATGGCCGTCCACAGCAGATAGGCGACGCGCTCGGGGTCTCCCCCGGCGAGCGCTCCGGCGCCGATGGCGGCGGTGACCTCGCCGACCAGGAGCGCGAAGGCGCTGCCCATGGCGCGGTGCTTGAGGCGGGCGGGCGGGTCGAAGTCGGGCAGTGGGCGCTCGAACATGAGGGCGTAGAGGGCGGGGTCGGTCAGCGCGAACTCGCGGTAGGCGGCGGCGACGGCGAGGATCCGCGTGAGCGGCGGCGCCGGGGCGGTCACGGCGCCGCTCAAGCGCCGCCGCAGTAAGCCGAAGCCGTGGTCGTAGATGGCCTCCAGGAGGCCCGCGCGGCCGCCGAAGCACGTGTAGATGCCCATGGTGGACGTGCCCGCGGCCCCGGCGACGCGCCGGAGGGTGAGGCGGACGGCGCCTTCCTCCCGCAGGACCCGGATCCCCGCCGCGAGCAGTTCGGCGTGGGGGTCGGCCGGCTCTCGTGGGGGCCGGTCCCGCGTGGGACTGACATCGGTGGGCATGTGCTCATGCTAATGGCCGGCGGGCCTCCGTTATCACATTCGCTTCGGCTTCGCCGGGCGGTCTCAGACGGCGAGCGCGTCGCGCACGGTCTCCTCCATGGGCGTGGCGGGCCCGCCGAGGAGGTTCTCCAGGTCGGGGGTCACGGTGGAGAACAGCCCGTCGCGGATGCCGGCCTGGATGCCGGAGATGACGTCGATCCCGTGCGGTGGGACGCCGAGGTCGGCGAAGACGCGGCGCAGTTCGGGGACGCTCACCGAGCGGTGGGTCAGGGGCCGTCCGGCGGTGCTCGCGGCGGTCGCGCACATCTCGTCGAGGCTCCAGGCGCGGGGTCCGGTGAGTTCGTAGGCGCGTCCCTCGTGGCCGGTGCCGGTGAGGACGGCGGCGGCCGCGCGCGCCAGGTCGCGGCGGTCGGCCGAGGCGAGGCGCCCGTCGCCGGTGGCGGTGAGCAGTTCGCCGTCCGCGAGTGCCTCGGGCAGGTCGGTGGCGTAGTTCTGGGTGTAGAGGGCGTGCCGCAGGACGGTGGTGGGCACGCCGGAGGCGGCGAGCGCGATCTCGGTGTCCCAGGCGGGCCGCCCGATGATCTCCGGCGCGGTGGACAGGATGCCGGTGTAGACGATGTGGGCGACTCCGGCGCGGGCGGCGGCGTCGATGGCGCGGGCGTGCTGTCCTGCGCGTTCGGTGTGGGTGCCGTTGGCCGACATGAGCAGGAGTTTGCCGACGCCGGTGAAGGCGGTGTCGAGGGTCTCGGGGCGGTCGTAGTCGGCGTGGCGGACCTCGCCGCCGTGGGTCCAGGACAGTTTCGCGGGGTCGCGGACGCCCAGGACGAGTTCGCCGGGGTCGACTCCGGCGTCCAGCAGGCGGGCCGCGATGAGGCTCCCGAGCCGTCCGGTAGCCCCCGTCACCATGATCTTCATGTCGGCGAACCTAACTCCGGCCGGGGTGGGGACGGGGTCGGCCGATCGGGTCCACCGTGGACACGGTTTCGTCTCAGACGTAGCCGGACTCGTAGGCGGCGATGACGGCCTGGGTGCGGTCGCGGACGCGCAGCTTGGCCAGCACGTTGCCGACGTGGGTCTTGACGGTCTCGGCGCTGACGTAGAGCTCGGCGGCGATCTCGGCGTTGGTCTTGCCGGTGGCCATGAGCCGCAGGATCTGGCCCTCGCGGTCGGTGAGCCCGGCGTGGTCGAGGGCGCTCTCGCGGCCGCGGTGGTGCAGGGCGAGGTCGCGGATGGCGGCGGGGAACAGCAGGCTGTCGCCCTGGGCGATGACGCGGACGGCTTCGATGAGCCGTTCGGGGCGGGCGCGTTTGAGCAGGAAGCCGTCGGCTCCGGCGCGCAGGGCCCGGTAGACGTACTCGTCGTTGTCGAAGGTGGTGACGACGAGGATCTTGGGCGGGTTGGGGACGGTGGAGACGATCCGCTCGGTGGCCTGGAGTCCGTCCACGGTGGGCATGCGGACGTCCATGAGGATCACGTCGGGGCGGAGGCGGCGGGTCATCTCCACGGCGTCGACGCCGTCGGCGGCCTCACCGACGACCTCCAGGTCGGGTTCGGCGTCGAGGATCACCCGCAGGCCGGTGCGGATCAGGACCTCGTCGTCGGCCAGCAGCACGCGTACGGTCACGCGACGATCATGCCAGGGGCAGGCGCACCGCCAGTTCCCACCGGCCGTCCTCGGCTCCGGCGCGGACGGTGCCGCCGAGGGTGGCGGCGCGTTCGCGCACGCCGGCCAGGCCGCGCCCGCCGCCGGGCCGGGCCGCGCCGGGACCGACGGTGTTGCCGACGCTGAGGTCGAGGGCGGCGCGGGTGACGCGCACGCTCAGCGCGACCTCTCCCCCGTCGCCGTAGCGGGCGGCGTTGGTCACGCCCTCCTGGGCGATGCGGTAGGCCTCGCGGGAGACCACGGCCGGGACGGTGGTGAGGTCGCCGTCGAGGACGTAGGCGACGGGCACGCCCGCCGAGGCGGCCAGCCCGGGCAGGCCTTCGAGCCCGACGCGGGGCGCGGTGGCCGACTTCTCGCCGTCGCGCAGGACGCCCAGGACGTGGTCGAGGTCGGCGAGCGCGACGCGCGCGGTCTGCTCCACGGCGCCCATGGCGGTGCGGGCGAAGTCGGGGTCGGTGCCGATGACGCGTTTGGCGGCGGCGGCCTGCACGGTGACCACGGACAGGGCGTGGCCGATGGAGTCGTGGAGTTCGCGGGCGAGGCGGTTGTGTTCGGTGAGGCGGTGCGCGGCGGCCTCGGCGGCGGCGAGGCGCTCGGCGGGGGTGGGCGCGAGGGTGCGCGCGGCGAGGGGGCGCAGCATCGTCCCGGCGAGGGCGATGCCGTAGACGAGGGCGACCAGGATCAGCGGCGCGACGAGATACCCGAGTCCGTGCGTCCACGCGAAGGTCTCGGCCAGTCCGGTGCGGACGGCGAGGTCGCCCAGGAACGGGGTGACGGCCAGCATCACCGCGTAGGGCACGAGGGCGAGGGTGACGCCACTGAGGAATCCGCCGACGCCGAGGTGGAGGGTGAACCAGGCCGCCACCCGCCACCGGGAGGTGGTCAGCGCGCCGTCGCCGAGCCCGAGCAGGGACCGCGCGGCGACGGTCTCCAGCGCGCGGACCGGCAGGACGAGCCCGGTCAGCCACACCACGGGGATCGCCGCGGCGAACACGACGAGGTCGACCGAGATGAAACTGAGCGCCTCCCGCCGCCAGGAGACGGCGATGACCTGCCCGGCCATCATGTACGGCATCACCAGGGCACCGCCGACGATGAGCCACGCCCACGTGAGGTAGGTGGCGCGGTCGCGGAGGGGCCGGAGGATCATGAACCGATCGTGGCACAGGGGCGGGCGCCCGGCCTCCCCTACGCGGGGGACTCCAGGCGCGCCAGCAGCACCGGGACGTGGCTGGTCCCGGGGTCCTTGGTGGCGGTGAGCAGGGTGACGGTGCCGCGCTCGCCCTCGGCGCGCAGCGCGGCGACGGCCTCGGCGTGGTCGTCGAGTTCGGCGCGGTAGCGCTCCTCGAACCCGGCGCGGCGGGCGTCGCGGTCGGCGTGGAACCAGCGCCGCAGCTCGTTGCTGGGCGTGACGTCCTTGGCCCACTCGTCGACGTGGGCGCGCTCCTTGGCCAGCCCGCGCGGCCACAGCCGGTCGACCAGGATCCGGCGTCCGTCGCCGGGATCGGGCTCGTCGTAGACACGGCGCACTCGGAAGCTCACCCGGCCATTGTCGCCGGGCGCGGACGCGGCGGCGGGCGATCGCGGGAACCCGGGGCGGGCCGCCGCACGTCCCATCCCCATGAGAACCGGCATCACTGGACTCGCCGTCCTGTCCGTCGTCCTCCTCTCGGCCTGCGCCCGGCCCGCCGACGCGCCGGGCGGCGAACCCTCACCGGCCTCCCGCGCCGACTTCGACGCGCGCGCCGCGCAGGTCGCCGCCGCCTGGCAGCGGCTGCCCGCCGACGGCGCCTGGTACACCGGCTTCGTCCCCCTGGCCCCGCTGACGCAGAAACCGAAGGGCGTCGACGAGGCCACCAACGCCGCGCTGAACGCGGGCTGGTTCAAACTGGACGCCGAGCTGCGCGAGGGCCCCCGCGACGGCGAGGTGACGTTCCCCGAGGGCGATCCCCTCAAGGTCGGGCTGATCACCGCCGAGGCGGCCTTCGGCGAGGTCGCCCCCGCCGATCCCCCCGAGTGCCCCGCCCCCGTGCCCGACTCCTCCTCCGGCTCCGGCCCCGACGGGTCCACCTCCCACACCCTCCCCTGCACCACCCTCACCATCACCGCCGCCACATTCGGCACCACCCGCGTCCTCACCAGCCGCGGCATGGCCGAGGCGCCCGCCTGGCTGTTCACCGTCGCCGGGCTGGACGCGCCGGTCGCGCAGGTCGCCGTCGCGCCCGCCGACGTCCAGGACCCGCCCCGCGCCGACGTCGGCCCCGCCGACCTCCCCGGCTACGTCGACGCCGTCAGCGTCGACGCGGTCGAGGGCACCAGCGTGACGTTCATGCTGATCACCGGCTCCTGCGACACCGACGTCACCCCCGTGGTCGCCGAGACCCCGAGCGCGGTCGTCGTCGCCGGCACCGTCCGCCGCGAGAGCGAGATGTGCGACGACATGGCCCACTACACACCGGTCACGGCGACGCTGGCCGCGCCGCTGGGGACGCGGCCGCTGGTGTCGGCGCGGACGGGCGAGGCGCTGGGGAGGTCGCCCTTCTAGACCGCTCTGCCGATCCGTCCACTCAGGTGTGTCGATGTACCGACACTCGGGAGTGGACGGATCCGTTTTCTTGTGCGGACTGATACGCTTTCGAGCATGGACGGACCGACAGAACTCCCGCCGGGTGAGGACTTCACCCCCGAGCAGTTCGCGCTGCTGCGCGCGGCCGGGACCCTCCAGCGCCGCCCGGCCGGGCAGCTGCTCATCGCCGAGGGCGAGACCTCCGACCACGTGATGATCCTGCTGCGCGGGCACGCCATGATCGCCTTCGCCGGCTCCGACCGCACCCTGGAGATCCTCCCGCCCGGCACCGTCGTCGGCGACATCGCCGCGCTGCTGAACTCCCCCCGCACCGCCGATGTCATCGCCCTCACCGACGTGACCGCGCTCGTCCTGCCCGGCGCGACCTGGCTGTCCTTCCTGGAGGCCAACCCCACCGCCGCCATCAGGCAGCTCGCCGGCTCCTACCGGCGGCTGCTGCACGTCAACCGCCGCAAGGTCATCGACCGCTTCCCCGCCGAGCGCCGCCTGGCCATCACCATGGCCGACCTCGCCGCACTGCGCGTGTGGGACGACGAGGACGGCGCCGGCGTCATCCGGCTCAAGCAGGAGCAGCTCGCCGGGCTCACCGGTCTCAAGCGCGACTCCGTCGTCGGCGTCCTGCGCGACTTCAAGAACGCCGGGATCGTCGAGGTCCGCCGCGGCGTCACCCGCATCATCGACCCCGCCCGGCTCGACCGCATCGGGCGCGGCGAACTGGTCGCCTCGTGAGCCTGGAGGAGGACTCATGGACCACCGGACGCGGCGGCGGCCGCGATGAGCCTGTTAACCGAGATCCTCACCGGCGTGGCGGCCGCGCCGGTGACCGCGGCGGTCGCCGCCTACTTCCGCTACCGCCTCACCCGTGTCCGCGAGCAGAACAAGACCGCGCGCCTGACCACCGCCCTCGACGGGACCGACCCCGCCCAGCGGGCCGCGATCATCGAAGCCTGTGGATCCCTGGAGCGGACGCCGAAACGCCGCCGCCTGCGCGGGTGAGCGAGCACCCGCTCGTCCGGCGGCTGCTCACCATCGGCCTCGACCCCGGCGAGTACGTCGTCTTCGGCAGCGGGCCGCTGCTGGCCAACGGGCTCGCCGAGGTCGGCGACCTCGACGTCATCGCGCGCGGCGACTCCTGGGACCGCGCGCTGCGCGGCGGCACCACCGGCCTCGCCCCCCTCAACGGCGCCACCGTCGCCCACTTCCACGAAGCCCGCATAGAGGTCACCGCCGGATGGGTCGGCGACCTCGACACCGACCGCCTCATCGACGAGGCCGAGCGCTTCGACGGCGTGCCCTTCGCGCCGCTGTCGGCCGTCCTGGACTACAAGCGCATGCTGCGCCGGCCCAAGGACGAACCGCACATCCGCCGCCTCGAAGCCGCGCTGCCCTTAGAACGGCGCCCCCAGCGCGTTGCGCAGCCTGATCCCGCCCCACCCCAGCGTGCTCGCCCGCAGCGCCGCCCAGTGCGCCTCCAGGCGCGGCAGGACCAGCAGCGGGACGCCCGCCGCCTCGTGGACGGCGAACAGGTCGCCCACCGGCTCGGCCGGTCCCAGCGGTGTCACCGGCGCGGCGGAGACCATCGCGTGGCGGTCGGCGTGCACGTAGTCGAAGGTCTCCGCCGGGAGGCGGTAGGCGTAGAGGCGGACGGTGCGGATGGCCTCCAGCCAGGCGTATTCGACGGCGTGGGCGCGGGTGACGCCGGGGCCGAGGAAGCGGTCGGTGTCGGCGGGCGCCGAGCCGGGCTCGGCGCGGGCGATCACGCGGGGGCAGTCGCGGGGGAACCAGTAGTCGGGCGCGTGATGGGCGTCCACGGCCCACACCACGCCCTCGGCGCTGACGGGGTGGGGTACGGGTTCGAAGCGGGTGATGGTGGGATCTTCGGAGAAGTGCAGGACCTGACCGGGTTCCGGGCGCATCGCGACAGTCCATCACGCCCATGGCCGTCCCGCATTACCCTTACGACGCCCCAGGCCGTCCCCTCGAAGTGAGCAGCGCATGACACAGCCGCCCCCGCCTCCCCACGGGGCGCCGCCACCGGAGCACGGGTACCAGCCGTACCCGTACCCGCAGCAGCCCTACCAGCAGGTTCCGCCGCAGTATCAGCAGCCACCGCCGCCTCCGCCGATGGCCTACGCGCCGCAGCCGCAGCCCCACTACCAGCCGCAGCCGCCGCAGGCCCCGTGGGGCGCGCCTCCCCCGCCGCCGGCCAAGAAGGGCCCCGGCGCCGGGCTGCTCATCGGCGGGACGGCGGCCGTCCTCGTCGTGGTCGCCGTCATCGTCACCCTCGTCATCACGCTGACCGGGAAGCCGCCGGTCAACCCGGTGATCACCGGACCGTCCGGCGAACCGGCCGTGGGCACCAACGACGCCGTGCTCAAGATCGGCATCAGCGCGCCGCTCAGCCTGCTGCCGGGCAACGCCGGGTACGAGCAGGAGAACACCGTCCTGACCGCGCTCTACGCCGGCCTCACCCGCACCGACGCGACCACCGGGATGCCCGTCAACCGGCTCGCCGAGAGCATCACCACCACCGACTCGACGGTGTGGACGATCAAGCTGCGGCCCGGCTACACGTTCCACAACGGCGAGCCGGTCACCGCCAAGTCCTTCGTGGACGCCTGGAACTTCGCCGCCGACGAGGTCAACGACCAGTTCGGGGCCTACGCGTTCCAGCGGATCGCCGGTTTCGCCGAGGCGCAGAAGGCCGCCACCACCATGAGCGGCCTCCAGGTCCTCGACGACCGCACCTTCACCGTCACCCTCACCGGGCCGTGGGCGGCGTTCCCGACGGCCCTGGCGATGCCCGTGTGGTCGCCGATGGCCCCGGCCTGCCTGGCCAACACCACCGCCTGCGACGACCGGCCCATCGGCAACGGGCCCTTCCAGCTGTCCTCGGGTTCCCGCAACGGCGACCTGAAGCTGACCCGCTGGGACGCCTTCGCCGGGGCGAAACCCCAGTTCGGCGGCATCGACGTCACCTACCTGCCGGACCCGAGCGCTGGCCCCTCGGCCCTGGCGTCCGGCTCGGTCGACTTCATCCGGCAGGGACCCGGCGCGGCGCCCACCACGGCGGTCACCAAGCCGACCGGCTCGTTCATGTACCTGGGCTTCCCCACCGACAAGAACGGCTACGCCAGTCCCGAGCTGCGCCGGGCGGTGTCGCTGGCCATCGACCGGGAGGCGATCGCGAAGGCCATCGGCGGGCTGACCCCGGCCACGTCCTTCACGCCCACGGGCATGCCCGGCCACAAGGACGGCTCCTGCTCCGACTGCCGCCACGACCAGGTCGCCGCCAAGACCGCCTTCACCCAGTCCGGCTGGGACGTCAAGACGCCCCTGGAGTTCCAGGTCAGCCAGTACAACCAGACCGCGCTCCAGTACATGACCCTGGTCTGCAACGACGTGACCGCGTCCCTCGGCGTGCAGTGCAAGGTCACCCCGACGCCGAGCACGGAGTTCGCCGGGAAGCTGGCCGACCACGGCTTCACCGGCGGCTGGGCCAGCGGCTGGATCCCCGACCAGGCCTGCGCCGAGGCGTACCTGACGCCGCTGTACGGCAAGGGCAACTACTTCGGCTACGCCGATCCGGCCTTCGATCAGACCTTGGCCACCGCCAATGCGATGAACAGCCTGGAGACCGCCCTGCCGCTCTACCAGCAGGCCGAGGCCCTGCTGAACGCGGGCATGCCGGTGGTGCCGATCGCCTACAAGCAGTACGTCGCCGCCATCGGCGAGCGGGTGGTGCCCGAGACCGTGGTCGTCGACCCCGCGTCCGAGGCGCCGCAGTGGGACCTGATGAAGGTCAGGAAGTAGCCGCCCCGGCCCGGTCCTCGCCGCGCACCTCGCGGCCGTGGCCGGGCCGGTGGTCGCCGGTCGCGCCGAGCGTCCACGCGGCCAGCGAGTGCCCCAGCGCCAGCCGTGCCTGCGGGCCGTCGCCGCGCAGGCGCGCGGCCAGCCAGCCCGCGGCGAAGGCGTCCCCGGCGCCCACGGGCTCGACGACGTCGACGGGGCGCGCGGGCAGCCGGTGGACGCCGTCCGGGGCGAACTCCACGGCCTCGCGGTCGGCGTCCTTGACGACGACGTGGGACGGGCCGGCCAGCAGCGCGGCGGCGTCCTCGGCGGTCGCCGTCCCCCACAGGCCCTCGGCCTCGTCGCGGCCCACGAGGACCACGTCGGCCGAGCGCGCCAGTTCCAGCAGCACCGGCGCGGCCGCCTCGGCGGTCCACAGCCCGGGCCGGTGGTTGACGTCGAAGGACACCGGGACGCCCAGCTCGCGGGCCCGCGCGATCAGCGCCGGGACGAGCGCGGCGCAGCCCGGCGACAGCGCCGGGGTGATGCCCGACAGGTGCAGCCAGCGCGCGCCTTCGAGGGGCCAGCCCGCGATGTCTTCGGGGGACATGCGCGAGGCCGCCGAGCCGCGCCGGTAGTAGTGGACGCGCGTCCCGCCCGGCCGCGGGTCCTTCAGGTAGAGCCCGGTCGGCGCCTCCGGGTCGCGCGCGACCCACCGCGTGTCGACGCCGTGCGCGGCGACGGCCGCCAGCACCCGGTCGCCGAGCGGATCGGTGCCCAGCCGGCTCAGCCACGCCGAGGGCGCGCCGAGCTCGCTGAGGTGCGCGGCCACGTTCGACTCGGCGCCGCCGTGGGTGAGGGCGAAGACGGAGGCCTCGGCGAGCGGCAGCGGCTCGGTGGGGGTCACCACCGCCATCGTCTCGCCGACGCACAGGACCGGGGGCGGGTTCGTCGGCACGCGACGAGGTTAGCCCCGCGACGGCGATCGGGCCAGTGGGTGGGACGCGGGCCCGCGAGCCGCATCCCGCCGAGCGGGAAGACGAGAGGGGCACCGCACGAGGACGATCGGGCCGGTGCCGTGGGACGCGGCCCGCCGGGCCGCGTCCGGCCGGGCGACCGCTCCCCGCTCACGGCCGGGCGGGAAGCCGGTAGAGGCACTGCTCGACGGCGATCGGGCCGGTCGGCGGAACGGCGCATGGCAGCCCAAGGGCACGGCGACGGCCCGCCGGTGGGCACCGCGCAGGCCGGGCGGCCCATGAGGCGCGCGGCCAACGGCACGCGGACCGAACCGCGCGAGGCCCACGGGCGGTGGTTCTCCCGCACCAGGCCGCAACCGGCCCGGCCCGCCGTGCGCAGCCGCGGGCGCGCCCCCGAATCGCACGCCAGGGCAGCGCGAAGGCCGGGCGCGGGTGGCAGCGCCCCCGGCCACCGGCCACCGCGAAGCGCACCACGGCACCGGCGGGCCACCGGGTGGCCGCTCCCCCTCAAGGCCGCGCGACGGCGACCGGCGTACCCACGTGCGGTCCGCCGGTCCCCCACGTCGCCCCAGCGCCCCCGTTCCGCCCCGCCCGTCCCTAGTCGAGCAAGTCCTTCTCCCCCGCCTTCACCAGGCTCGCCCGCAGCAGCGCCTCGTCGGCGATGAGCTCCTCGACGAGCCCGGCCACGGCGTGCAGCGCGGCCAGGTCGGTGCCGTACGCGCAGAACATCCCGGCCTCGGAGTCGAAGCGGAACCGGTTCGGCAGGTCCTCGTCGCGGTCGAGGGCCAGCGCGTGCACCGCGCCCTGCCAGTCGTAGCCGCCGCCTTCGAGTCCGGCCTCGGCGAACACGCCGAGGGTGTGCCGGTCGGTGGATCCGCCGGGGCTGAAGATGACGGAGTTGCTCGTCGAGCCCTGGACGAGCGAGACGGCGGTGAACGCGGCGAAGTCCGCTTCGGTGACCATGCCGGGCAGGCTACCGGCCGGGTGTGACGGGACGCAGCGCGAGCATGGCGATGTCGTCGGCGGGCTCACCGGTGAAGTCGCGCAGGTCGTCCCAGACGCCCATGGTCAGGCGGGACAGCGGCGGGCGGCGGCCGACGAGGAAGGTCCGCAGCCGCCGTTCGAGGGGGTAGAAGCGCCCGAACGCGTCGCGGGACTCCAGGACGCCGTCGGTGCAGGCCAGGAGCACGTCGCCGGGCGCGAGCGGTGTCCGGACGGCCATCGGAGGCCCGGCGGCCAGGTCGCCGAGGCCCAGTGGCGGTGAGGGGTCGCCGCCGAGGCGCGCGACGGATCCGCCGGTGAGCCGGAACGGGCTGGGGTGCCCGCACAGGACGACCTCGACCTCGCCGGGCGCGAATCCGATGAGGACGGCGGTGGCGAACAGCTCGGCGTCGCGCGCGGCGTTGTCGACGGTCATGCGGCGTTCGAGGCGCCCGGCGACGTCGGCGAGGGAGGGCAGGTCCAGCACGGCCTCGCGGAAGGTGCCCAGCAGCGCGGCCATCGTGGACACCGCCTCCAGGCCGTGTCCTTTGACGTCGCCGACGATGGCGCGCACGCCGTAGGGGGTGTCGCGGACGTCGTAGAGGTCGCCGCCGACCATCGCGCCGATCTGCGCCGAGCGGTAGAGGGCGGAGCACTCCACGTCGCCGACGCGGGCGGGCAGGCGCGGGAGGACGGCGTACTGGGCGGCCTCGGCGACGTTGCCGATGCGGGTGATGCGCCGGTCGTAGCGCCGGCGGCGCAGGGTGAGCAGGACGCTGGCCGCGCCGACCCCGGCGATGAGGGCGAGCTCGTTGCGGCCGCGCATGCCCATGCTGCAGGTGAAGTCGTCGAAGTGGTAGAGGACGGCCGCCTCGGCGGTGGCGGCCACGCCGTAGACGGTGGTGAGCATGGCGCTGCAGGCGATGGTGGCCAGCAGGGGCGCGAAGGCGGCCAGGAACACGAGGCTGACCTGGGGGAAGGCGCGTTCCAGGACCGCGCAGAGGAGCAGCGCGAACAGGGGCAGCCAGAGCAGCCACGGCGGGCGCGTGATCACGCCCGGTGGCGAGTACGGCGCCGGGATGCGGTTCCCCACCGGTCCATTCAATGCGAAAGCGCCCCCGGCCGGGGGCGCTTTCGCCTCAGGCCGCGTTAGGCGGCGTCGCGGACGGCGAGGGCGCGGCGCAGGTCGTCGGTGACGTCGGCGACCGAGCGGCGCACCACCGGCGGGAGGTCCTCGCGGGTGAGGAACTTCTCGGCGAGGGCGAGGGTGGCGGGTTCGACGGCGTGCCGGGGGAAGGCGCTGCGGATGACGGGCCCGGCCGACTGGGGGGTGAGGTGCTCGTTGATGGTGAGGACGTCGGTGAAGTAGCGCTCGGTGTAGGGGTCGCAGACCTCGGCGTGGCCGGGCTGGTGGAAGCCGCGCGCGACGGCCTGGGCGAGGCGCCCGGAGGGCGCGCCCTCGGTGAGCAGCTTCCAGGCGGCGGCCTTGTCGGCGGGGGTGGTGAGGGCGGCGCGGGCGCGGGCGGCCCATTCGGCGCCCTTGGCGCTGGGGTCGTGGCGGGTCTCGGCGGCGATGGACTCCTCACCGGCGTGGCCGATGGCGGCCAGCCGCACCAGGACGCTCCAGCGCAGGTCGGGGCCGATGGGCAGGCCCTCGGGGACGCCGTCGCCGCGCAGCCACCCGGCGATGCGCGAGCCGTCGTCGGTCTCGATGAGCATCCGCGCGGCGGCCAGCTGCCGTCCGGTGCCGGGCGCGGCGGCGGCCAGGGCGGCGACGGCGGTGTCGCGGGCCGAGGCGAGCGCGGTCTCGTGGGCGGCGGGGGCGACGAACCGGTCGAGGAGGACGTTGGTGATGAAGGTGGACACGTCCTCGAAGAGGGAGACCTCGGTTTCGCCGGGCAGCGCGGCGGCGGCGAGGGCGAGGTAGTCGGCGGTGCTCATCTCGGCGTCCTTGACGGCGTCGGTGGCCGCCGACCAGATGAGGGCGCGGGCGAGAGAGTCGGCGATGCCGGGCAGCAGACTCGGGAGCAGGGCGCGGCCGGTGTCGTCGAAGCGGACCTTGGCCCAGCTGAGGTCGCCGTCGTTGAGCAGGATCAGGCCCTCGGCGGCGCCTTCCAGGGCGGGGACGGGGGTGCGCTCGGTGGCCTCGACGTCGATTTCGGCGCGGTCGGCGGTGCCGTCGGCGCGGTGGACGGCGACGCCGAGCCGGTGCGGGCGCAGGGTCGGGTAGCGCTCGGGCGCGGTCTGGACGACGGTGACGGAGGTGTAGCGGCCGTCGGTGACGGTGGTCTCCGGGCGCAGGGTGTTGACCTGGGCGCGGCGCAGCCACAGCTCGGCCCAGGCGTCGAGGTCGTGCCCGGCGAAAGCGTCGAGGAAGTCGGCGAGGGAGGCGTTGCCGTAGGCGTGCCGCGCGAAGTAGCCGCGCAGTCCGGCCAGGAAGGCCTCGTCGCCGAGGCGGGCGGCGAGCTGGCGCAGGACGCCGGCGCCCTTGGCGTAGGAGATGCCGTCGAAGTTGGACAGGGCCGAGGCGGTGTCGGGGACGTCGTCGGGCGCCACGGGGTGGGTGGAGGAGCGCTGGTCGGCGGTGTAGCCCCAGGCCTTGCGGCCGACGGCGAAGCCGGTCCAGGCGCCGGTGAACTCGGTGGCCTCGGCGGCCACGCGCCAGCCCATGTACTCGGCGAAGGACTCGTTCAGCCAGATGTCGTCCCACCAGCGCAGGGTGACCAGGTCGCCGAACCACATGTGGGCCATCTCGTGGGCGATGATGACGGCCCGGTCCTGGCGCTCGGATTCGGTGACGGCGCCGCGGAAGAGCAGGTCCTCGCTGAAGGTGACGCAGCCGGGGTTCTCCACCGCGCCCCAGTTGAACTCGGGGACGAAGGCCTGGAAGTAGTGGTTCCCGAAGGGGTAGCGGGTGCCGAAGTTGGCGTGGTACCAGTCGAAGGAGGCCCTGGTGTGCCGCAGGATCTCCTCGGCGTCGGCGTCGAGGTATTCGGCCAGGGAGCGGCGGGCGGCGACACCGAGGCGGATGCCGTCGTGCTCGCCGAGGCGGGTCGCGTAGGGCCCGGCGACCAGGGTCATGAGGTAGGTGGACATGCGCTCGGTGTCGGCGAAGGCGCGGACGCCGTCCCAGTCGATGGGGGCGCCGTTGGCCCACACCGTCCACGCCTCGGGCGCGGCCACGCGCAGCGCGATGCGGGCCTTGAGGTCGGGCTGGTCGAAGCAGGCGAAGATCCTTCGCGCGTTGTCCATGCCGGACATGGCGTAGAGGTAGACCTCGCCGTCCTCGGGGTCGGTGAAGTGGTGGACGCCCTCGCCGCTGGTGGAGTAGGCCATGCGCGCCTCGACGACGAGCTCGTTGTCGGCGGCCAGGCCCTCCAGCGGGAGCCGCCCGTCGGTCACCGACGCCGGGTCGAGCTCGGCGCCGTTGAGGCGGACGCGGGTGACCTCGGTGGCCAGCACGTCGGCGAAGGTCGCCGCGCCGGGTTCGGCGCAGCCGAAGCGGACGGTGCTGGTGGAGGCGAATCCGGCGTCGAGGTCACCGGCGCCCAGGTCGAGGAGGATCTCGTAGGAGTCGACGGTGAGGAGTGAGGCTCGGGTGGCCGCTTCGTCGCGGGTCAGGCTTGGCATGCCGACAAGCGTACGAAACGATCATCCAGGCGCGTCTATGTCTTTTCGCCACCGGCGAAAGTGCGGCGGTAGGCGGCCGGGGACACCCCGTAGCTCGCGCGCATGTGCTGCCGCAGGGAGGTGCCGCCGCCGAAGCCGACGCGGGCGGCGATCTGGTCCACGGCCAGGCCGGTGGTCTCCAGGAGGCCGCGGGCGGCGTCCAGGCGGCGGTCGGTCAGCCATTCCACGGGGCTCTGCCCGGTCTCCTCGCGGAAGCGGCGGGTAAAGGTGCGGCGGCTCATGCGCGCGTGGGCGGCCATCTCGGTGAGGCTCACCGGGCGGTCGAGGCGGGCCAGCAGCCACGCGCGGGTGGGCGAGGTCCCGTCGTCGCCGCCGGGCGGGACGGGCCGGTCGACGTACTGCGCCTGTCCCCCGTCGCGCCACGGGGGTGCCACGCAGGTGCGCGCGACGGCGTTGGCCACCGCGGCGCCGTGGTCACGGCGGATCATGTGCAGGCACAGGTCGAGCCCGGCGGCCGCGCCGGCGGAGGTGAGCACGTCGCCGTCGTCGGTGAACAGGACCCCGGCGTCGACGCGCACGCCCGGGAACAGCCGCTGGAAGTGCCCGGCGTGCCACCAGTGGGTGGTCGCCGTGCGCCCGTCGAGGTACCCGGCGGCGGCCAGGACGTAGGAGCCCAGGCAGATGGACGCCATCCGCGTCCCGGGCCGCACGAGGGCCAGCGCGGCGGCGACCTCCGGGGACAGCTCGCCGCGCTCGTAGACGGGGTCGCCGTCGGCGTAGGCGGCGGGGATGACGACGGTGTCGGCGGTGGCGAGGATGCCGGGGCCGTGCTCGGGGAGGATCGCGAAATCCTCGGTGGTGCGCACCGGCCCGTCGCCGATGCCGCAGGTGCGCACCCGGTAGAGCGGCTCGTCGTGGTCGTGCTCGGTGGCGCCGAAGACGCGCGAGGGGATGCTCAGCTCGAACGGGATGACACCGTCGAGGGCGAGGACGGCGACTTCGTGCATGGCCCGATCCTGTCACAAGGTGGCCCCCGGGCCGTGTACGGCGTGCGGCCCTCTCGCGGAGGCTGGGCGCATGACGGAAACGATGACGGCGGTGGACGCGGCGACCTTGACGACGGTGGAGCGCGAGCGCCCGGTCCCGGGGCCGGGTGAGGTCCTGGTGCGCGTGCACGCCGCCGGGGTCAACCCCACCGACCTGCGGCTCGACGGCGAGGACGGCCCGGACGTGCCCGGCTTCGACGTGGCCGGCGTGGTGGCCGCGACCGGGGTGGGGGTGACGCTGCTGGAGCCGGGCGAGGCCGTCTTCGGGATGATCCGCTTCCCGGCGCCCGGACGCGCCTACGCGCAGTACGCCACCGCCCCCGCGCGGCACCTGACGCGTCAGCCGCCCGGGCTGGGCCACGTCCGCGCCGCCGCGCTGCCCCTCGCCGGGCTGACGGCCTGGCAGGCCCTCCACGACACCGCCGGGGTCCGGCCCGGGCAGCGGGTCCTGGTGCACGCCGCCGCCGGTGGCGTCGGGCACCTGGCGGTGCAGATCGCCAAGGCCCTCGGCGCGCACGTGACGGGGACGGCCTCGCCCGGCAAGCACGCGTTCCTGCTCGGCCTGGGCGCCGATGAGGCCGTCGACTACGCGGGCGAACCGCCCGGCGGCTTCGACGTGGTCCTGGACGGCGTGCGCGGCCCGGACCCGGCGCGCTCGCTGCCGCTGATGCGCGACGGGGGCGTCCTGGTCTCCATCACCACACCCCTCACCGGCGAGCTGGCCGAGCGGGCCGCCGCGCGCGGGATCCGGGCGGTGACGATGCTCGTGGAGCCCGACCACACCGGGATGACGGTCCTGGCCGGCCTCGCCGAGGGCGGGATGCTGCGGCCGGAGCTGGACGCCGTCCTGCCCCTGGAGCGGGCCGCCGAGGCGCACGAGCGGATCGCCTCGGGCCGGACCAGGGGCAAGATCGTGCTCACGGTGCCCTGACGCCGCCGAGCTTGCCGGGGTTGGCGGTGGCCAGGATCCGCACGATGCGCCCGTCCCCGTCGACGTCGCACACGAAGGTCGCGTACGGCTCGCCGTCCAGGACGGCGAGCGCGCCGGGCTCGCCGTTGATCTCGGTGTAGACCACGACGGTCCCGGCGGGGATGTCGGGGGCGGTCTTGTGGAAGACGCGGGCGACCTTGTCGCCGCCGGTGATGGGCCGCAGGTTGCCCTTCACGCGCCCGCCGGTGTCGGTGACGACGGTGACGTCGGGGGCGAGGACCTCCAGCAGCGCGGCCAGGTCGCCGTTGAGGCTGGCGACCATGAACCGCTCGGTGGCCTCGCGACGGCGGGCGGTGTCGGCGCTGAAGCGCGGGCGGTGCTCGGTGACGTGGGCGCGGGCGCGGCGCACGAGCTGCCGGACGGTGGCCTCGGTGCGGTCGAGGGCCTCGCCGATCTCGGCGTGGCTGAACCCGAAGGCCTCGCGCAGGACGTAGGCGGCGCGCTCCAGCGGTGACAGCGACTCCAGCAGGACCAGCATGCCCAGCGAGACCGAGTCGCGCAGGGCGGCCAGGCGGCCGGGGTCGCCGTCGGCGAACGGGACGCCGTCGTCCTCGGTGGACGGCTCGGGCAGCCAGGAGCCGGTGTAGTCCTCGTGGCGGCTGGCGGCGCTGCGCAGGCGATCCAGGCTCAGGCGGGTGACGATGGTGACGAGGAAGGCGCGCGGGCTGGTGATCTCCTCGGCCGCGGCGGCCTTCTCCCACTTGGGCCAGGCGTCCTGCACGATGTCCTCGGCGTCGGTGTGGCTGCCCAGCATGCGGTAGGCCACCGCCCGCAGGACCGGGCGGTGCTCCTCGAAGACGTCGATCATGGGGCCAGACCCTAGCGCGCGGTGACCGCCGGTCGCACCTTGCGGTGCGGGCCGTAGGGGCCGGGGTTGCGGTGGGCCCACAGTCCGCCGTTCAGCACCAGTTCCTTGTACCAGACGGCGACCTTGCCGCGCAGGACGGCGTTGCGGGGCGTCTCGTCCTCGGCGTGCACGAACTGGATGACGGCGTCCCTGCGGCCGAGGCTGACGCACTGGTGGATGTAGCGGTACGTGAAGGGCGCGTGGTCCTTGCCGAGCATCGCGGCCACGATCGCGTCGGCGACGTAGGGGCCCTGGAAGGCGCCGACGCGGCAGCCCATGGCCAGGACGCTGCCGTCGCGGCCGGTGACGGCGGCGGCGTCGCCGATGACGTACACGTCGGGGTGCGAGACCGAGCGCAGGTGGGCGTCGACGACGGCCAGGCCGCGCGCGTCGACGGTCAGCCCGGCCTCGGCGGCCAGGCTCCCGACGGCGAAGCCGCCGGCCCACACGCAGGCGTCGAAGGCGAGCTCGCCGTCGGCGAGGACCAGGCGCCCGGCCTCCACGGCGGTGACCTCGCCGCGCACGACCTCCACGCCGAGGCGGGCGAAGGCCTTGGCGATGTGCTTGCGGGCGCCCTCCGACAGCCACGCGCCGGGCTCGCCGCGGCTGACGAGCTTCACGGTCAGCGCGGGGTGGGTCTCGGCGAACTCGCAGGCGGCCTCGATGCCGGTGAGGCCGCCGCCGCACACGATGACCGTGCCGGTCTCGGGGACGCGCGCGCCACCGGCCTCCAGGACCACCGCGTGCTCGGCGATGCCGGGGACGGCGGTGGTGTCGACGTGGCTGCCCAGGGCGTAGACGAGGGTGTCGTAGGGCAGGTCCTCCACGGCGTCGGCGGTGCTGACCGAGACGACCTTGGCGGCGGTGTCGACGGCGCGCGCCCAGCCGATCCGCAGCTCGGCCGCCGGGCCGCCGAACAGCCCGGCCAGGCCGGGCGCGTCCGGCTTTTGCCCGGCGGCGGCCTGGTGCAGGCGGGGGCGCTGGACGAAGTGGTCGCGGCCGTTGACCAGGGTCACCCGGACCTCGCCCGCGTCGACCTGCCGGGCCAGCCGCGTCGCCACGCCGAGACCCGCGTATCCGGCGCCCAGGACGATGATGTTCCGCATTGTCTTCTCCTCTTCGCTCATTCGCTTGCGGCAAGGAGACGGGGACCCGCCCGGATTTCGTGACACGGCGGGCCGAACTTTTTTCGCGCCGGGGTGTTCCTACACGTCAGCGAGGGTGAACAGGCGCCCGTCGGCGGTCAGGCCGCCGTCGACCGGAAGGATCAGCCCGGTGATCCAGGACGCGTCGGGCGAGGCGAGGAAGGCCACCGCGGCGGCGATGTCCTCCGGCTCACCGGCGCGGGCCATGGGGTAGCGCTCGCCGACGGCGTCGATGATCTCGGGCTCCCAGGCGCGGGTGCGGATGGAGCCGGGGGCGACGAGGTTGACGCGGACGTGCCCGGGCAGGCCGCGCTCGCGGCGCATGCGCGGGGAGTACTCCACGGCCAGGTTCTGGGTGAGGCTCTGGAGCCCGGCCTTGGCCGCCGAGTAGGGGGCGTCGCCGAAGGCCTCCATGCCGTTGATGGAGCCGATGGTGACGACGTTGCCCACGGGTGAGGCCAGCAGGTGCGGGAAGGCGGCGCGCATGCAGCGCACGGCGCCCATGAGGGTGGCGTCCCAGCGGCGGGTCCAGTCCTCCTCGGCGAGCTCGTCGAAGAAGCCGTGCCCGGCCAGGCCGACGTTGTTGACCAGGACGTCGAGGCCGCCGGCGGCCGCCTCCGCCACGGCCCCGGCGACGCTCCCGGCGTCGGTGACGTCGCAGTGGAGGTAGTGAGCGCCCAGTTCGGCGGCGGTGGCGCGGCCGGCCCCGTCGTCGATCTCGCCGATGACGACCTCGGCGCCCTCGGCGATGAGGCGGGCGGTGATGGCGCGGCCGATGCCGCGTCCGCCGCCGGTGACGAATGCCCTGCGACCGGAGAATCGTGAGGAAAGTTCAGACATCGCTCCACTGTAGAGAGATCGGGCACCTCGCGCGGGGAGACCGGCGTCACACAGATCGCCGTCGCGCGAGTGCGCTACGGTGAACACATGCGTCTCCGTGCGAACCTCGCCTGGTGGCCGTCCTAGGACGGCCGCTCCCGACGCGTACACACATCCCGGGCCGTCCATCGCGACGGCCTTCGGTGTCTCTCCGCCCGGCCCCGCGATGGGGCCCGCGTCCTACAGGAGAAGACATCATGACCACCGTCACCGCCGCCCGCGTGGACGTTCCCGCGCACATCGCGCAGAACCCCGGGGCGCACCGCGTCCTGACCGGCGAGCGCCCCACCGGTTCACTGCACGTGGGCCACTACTTCGGCACGCTCCAGAACCGCGTCCTGCTCCAGGACCTGGGCGTGGACATGTTCATCGTCATCGCCGACTACCAGGTCCTCACCGACCGCGACGTGGCCGGGAACCTCCCGGCGATCGTGGAGGGCGTGGTCCTGGACTACCTCGCGGTGGGCATCGACCCGGCGAAGGCGACGATCTTCGCGCACTCCTCGGTGGCGGCGCTCAACCAGCTGCTGCTGCCGTTCCTGAGCCTGGTGTCGACGGCCGAGCTGAGCCGCAACCCCACCGTCAAGGACGAGATCGCCGCCTCGGGCCGCTCGCAGGTGTCCGGGCTGATGTTCACCTACCCCGTGCACCAGGCCGCCGACCTGCTGTTCTGCAAGTCGACGCTGGTGCCGGTGGGTGACGACCAGCTCCCGCACATCGAGCTGACGCGCACCATCGCGCGCCGCTTCAACGACCGGTACGCGCAGCTGTTCCCGCTGCCGGAGGCGATGCTCTCGCACGCCCCGCGCCTGCTGGGCACCGATGGCCGGAAGATGGGCAAGAGCGGCGGCAACGCGGTGAGCATCAAGTCCAGCGCCGATGAGACCGCCGCGATCGTCAAGACCGCCAAGACCGACGCCGAGCGGCGCATCACCTTCGAGCCCGAGCGGCGCCCGGAGGTGTCGAACCTGGTGCTGCTGGCGGCGCTGGCGGCCGGTCGTGACCCGCACGAGGTGGCCGAGGAGATCGGCGACGGCGGGGCGGCGGTCCTCAAGCGGGTGGTGACCGAGGCGGTCAACGAGCGGCTGGCGCCGGTCCGCGCCCGCCGCGCCGAGTACGCCGCCGAGCCCGGTCTCGTGCGCGGGATCCTGCGCGAGGGCGGCGAGCGCGCCAACGCCGTGGCCGACCAGACTCTGCTGGAGGTCAAGGAGGCCATGCTCACCTACTACTGAAGAGCGGCGTGTGGAGGCCCGCCGTCCGGGTCGCGAGTGGACGGCGGGCCGTCCCACGGGTGGGCTACCGTTGCCCCGGATCGGCCAACCCGCCAGAAGACGGAGAGGAACACCCCCGATGGTCCTGCGCAAGCTGCTGTCCGCTTTCGGCGTCGGCGTCGAGGTCGACACTCTCCTGTCGACGCCCACCGTCCGGCCCGGCGGCACCCTCCAGGGCGAGGTCCGCTTCTCCAGCGGCAAGTCCGATCACCG
The DNA here is from genome assembly GCF_030269765.1 of Actinorhabdospora filicis. GTDB lineage: Bacteria > Actinomycetota > Actinomycetes > Mycobacteriales > Micromonosporaceae > Actinorhabdospora > Actinorhabdospora filicis. The sequence goes on from NZ_BSTX01000002.1 coordinate 1,578,026, forward strand.
GGTCACCGCGATCAACCTGGAGCTGGTCGCCGAGGTGGAGATCGAGCGCGACGACACCACCCGCAAGGCCTCCTATTCGTTCTTCGACGCGCGCGTCGCCGGTGAGCTGGAGCTGGCCGCCGGGTCCAGCCACAGCGTCCCCTTCGCGATCCCGGTGCCGTGGGAGACGCCGGTGACCACGGTCAACGGGCACCAGCTGTACGGGATGCGCCTGGGCGTGTCGACCGAGCTGGAGCTGGCCGGGGCCCTCGACAAGGGCGACCTGGACCCGCTGCACGTGGAGCCGCTGCCGGCGCAGGCGGCGGTCCTGGACGCGCTGGCGCGCCTGGGCTTCACCTTCTCCGGCGCCGACCTGGAGCCGGGCACGGTCCCCGGCTCGCGGCTGCCGTTCTACCAGGAGATCGAGTACTGGCCCGGCGGGCGCCACCGGGCCTCGTTCAAGGAGCTGGAACTGACCTTCGTGACCAGCCCGGCGGGCGTGGACGTGATCCTGGAGGCCGACAAGCGCGGCGGGTTCCTGTCGGCCGGGCGCGACGCCGTCAACCGCTTCCACGTGCCCCACGCCGAGCACGGCGACCTGACCGGCCTGCTCACCGAGCAGCTGGAGCTGCTGGCGCGCCGCTAGATCTCGCCGGCGACGTAGCGCTGGAGCGTCGGCCCGTACCAGGCCACGATGTCCTCCACCGACATCGCCACCACCGGCGGGAACTCCAGGGCGTAGCGGCACAGCGCGAGCCCGAGGACCTGCGTGGCGGCCAGGCCCGCGCGGGGGGCGGCCTTCTCGATGTCGCCGTCGTAGAGGGCGGCCACCGTGCGCAGCACCTGCGTCCCGAACAGCTCGCGCATCTTCCCGGCCTCCACCGGGTCGGCCACCGCGGTGCGCATGAGCGCCAGCAGGGACCGGTCGGTCTCCCACAGGTCGATCAGGTGCCGCACGACGCGGGCGCCGATCTCGTCGCGCGGCATCGCCGTGAGGTCGGGCAGGCGCAGGTCGTAGTCGCTGACCTGCTGGAACAGCTGCTCCTTGCTGCCGAAGTAGCGCATCACCATCGCCGGGTCGATGTGGGCGTCGGCGGCGATGGCCCGGATGGTGGCGCGCTCGTACCCCTCGTCGATGAACCGCTTGCGGGCGGCGGCCAGGATCGCGGCCTTGGTGGACTCCGAGCGGCGGCGGTGTGCGGGGGTCATGCGGCACATCTTACGTCAACACGCGTTGACCCCCGCGTCACCGGTCAGACCTCGATCACCGCCGACAGCCGCAGATCGGCCACCGACCGTCCGGCGTGGACCACGTAGGCGCCGCGCCGGGTGACCCAGCCGCCGTTCTCCCACACCTGCGCCGCCCGCGCCGGGATCGGGATGTGGACCTCCACGCCCTCGCCCGCGGCGGCCTCCACGGCGGCGAACCCGGCCAGCCAGCGCGCCGGGCGCTCCTCGTCGGCCTCCACCGGCTCCAGGTAGACCTGGACGACCTCGCGCCCGGCCCGCCCGCCCTCGTTGTCCACCGTCACCCGCACGGTGCCCAGGCTCTCTCCCGCGGTGTCATCGGCGTCGACGGCGATGTCGGCGTAGTCCCAGGTGGTGTAGCCCAGGCCGTGCCCGAACCAGAAGGCCGGGGCGACGGCATCACGGCGCTCCCAGGCGCGGTAGCCGATGAACACGCCCTCCTCATAGACGAGCTTCCCGCCGGTGGGCACCACCGCCGAGACCGGCGCGTCGGACAGGCGGCGCGGCCACGTGGTCGGCAGCCGCCCGCCGGGCTCCTCGGCCCCGGTCAGCACCGCGGCCAGCGCCGGGGCGAACTCCTGCCCGCCGAACCAGGTCAGCAGCACCGCCGGGACCTCCTCCAGCCACGGCATCTCCACCGGCGCGCCGGCGGTCACCACCACGATCGTGCGCCCGTTGGCCGCCGCGACCCGCGACACCAGGTCGTCCTGCCGCCCGGGCAGCGCCAGGCTCTTGCGGTCGAAGCCCTCGCTCTCCACCGCCTCGGTGGTGTTGACGAACACGATCGCCACGTCGGCGCCGCGCGCGGCCTCGGCCGCCTCGGCCAGGCCCGCCTCCTCGTCCGGGACGGGCCGGGAGTGCCCCAGGGTGAAGAACACCATCTTCAGCGGACCCCGCACCTGCCGCGGATCGATCGCGGCGGTCACCGCCACCTCCACGGGCGTACCGGCCGTCATCGCCACCGCGAAACGCGTCTCCGGCGGGCTGATGAAGGCCGCCACCGGGTCGTCGCCCTCGGGGATCTGCGGGCCCTCGAAGAGCCTCTCGCCGTCCACCACCAGGGTGAACATCCCCGCCCCGGCCAGCGACAGCACGTGCTCACCGCTCTCATCGGGCACGATCGTCGCGCGCAGTTCGACGGTGGCCAGCGCCGCCGGGTCGAGCCCGGCGGGCAACTCGCCCATCCACGCCACCCGGCTCTCGGCCAGCTCCTCGGCCACCAGCACGTTCCCGGCGGCGTCGCGAGCGGTGGCCGTGGCCGCCCCCGCGTACGGCGGCAGCAGCGTCCGCGCGTCGGCGCCCACCCGGTAGTCGATCTCCACCCCCGGCAGGGCCTCCCGCAACGCGTCCAGCGGCGTGGCCACCGACGGCACGAACACCTGCGCGCTCCCGCCGCCCATCACCCGCGGCTCCCGCGCGGCCATTCCCGACACCGCGATCCGGCGCACACCCGCCAGCGGCAGCAGCCCGCCGTCGTTCCTGGCCAGCACGAACGACCGCGCCGCCGCCCGCCGCGCCTGCGCCGGGCCGTCGATCCGGGCCGGGAGCTCACCCACCGCCGCCGGAGCGCCCGCCAGCGCACCCACCCGCGCGGCCAGCAGCAGCACCCGCCGCACCATGGCGTCCACGACCTCCTCGGGGACGCGCCCCTCGCGCACCGCCGCCGCCAGCGCCTCGCCGTAGACGGTCACCGGGCCGGGCATCGCCACGTCCGTGCCGCCCATCGCCGAACCCACCGTGTCGCGCGAGGCCGTCCAGTCGGAGACGATGAACCCGTCGAAGCCCCACTCACCGCGCAGGACGCCGTTCTGGAGCTCGCCGTTGGTGGTCATGCTCGCGCCGTTGACCGCGTTGTAGGCGGCCATCACACCCCACGCCCCGGCCTCCTTGACCACCGTCTCGAAGGGCGCCAGGTACAGCTCGCGCAGGGCGCGCTCGCCGACGATGTTGTCCACGCTCATCCGGTCGGTCTCGGCGTCGTTGGCCACGAAGTGCTTGACGGTGGTGGCCACGCCTCCGGACTGGACGCCGCGCACGAAGGCCGCGGCCATCTGGCCGGTCAGGTAGGGGTCTTCGGAGAAGCCCTCGAAGTGGCGTCCGCCCAGGGGCGAGCGGTGCAGGTTGACGGTGGGCGCCAGCAGGACGTGGACGCCCTTGCGGCGGGCCTCCTGGGCGAGCAGGCGGCCGTTCTCCTCGGCGAGCCCGGGGTCCCAGGACGCCGCCTGGGCGGTGGGGCTGGGCAGGGCGATGGCGGCGTCGCCGGTCCACTTCTGGCCGCGGACGCCGATGGGCCCGTCGGACATGACGATGGGTGCCAGGCCGATCTCGGCGACGCCGGGCAGGGTCCACATGTCCTGTCCGGCCAGCAGGCGGGTCTTGGTGTCGAGGTCGAGGGCGGCGAGGGCCTTCTCGATGACGTCGTCGTACATGGTCAGTGAACCCCTTTGATGCGAGTGACGAGGACGGCGCCCGCGAGGCCGACGAGGGCCGCGAAGGCGAACAGGGCGGCGTAGTTCTCTCCGCCGCCGATGGCCGGGAGCAGCGGCGCGACGGCCGCGCCCAGCACGAAGGCCTTGCGGCGTCCGCCGAAGCGGTCGGAGAGCCGGCCGCCGGCACCGGCGGTGACGGTGGTGAGGGCGTAGCCGGCCATCAGGATCGGGCCGAGGGTGGCGGGCACGTCATCGGCGGCGGCGCCCGGAGCGCGAGCGGGTCCGGTCCGACAGGCGCCCGACGAGGGGGTTGGCCACGAGGACGCCGAAAGCCCCGGCGGCCAGGACCATCGCCAGGCCGCGTTCCTTGGCCGCCGGCGCCACGGCCTCGATCTTGAGGGCCATGGTGACCAGGACGGGCGGCAGCAGCGCGGCGAACAGGCCGAGGTTGGCCATGCCCAGCCGCAGCGGGAACGCGCGGGGTTCCCGCTGGACGCCCTGGTCCGCCTCGGGGGTGGTGATCGTGTGCGACATGGCCGCTCCTGACGTGCCGCCGCGACTCCGGTGTCGCGGCCCGATGCGAACTATGCCACGACTTACCGAGTAGTCGGTAGGTAGCGTGATCCGTTCGTTACATGATGACGCGCGGAGTGCCGTATTTCACCGCTGACGCCCCGTCCGGCGGCGCGCGCCTAGGCTGGCGTCCATGCCACGAGCCCGCCGCACCACCCGCCCCGAGGCCCGCCGCGAGGAGATCCTGGAGGCGGCCCTGGAGCTGTTCGCCGAACGCGGCTACCGGGGCGCCAGCCTCGCCCTCATCGCCGAGCGCGTCGGGCTGACCCAGCAGGGCCTGCTGCACTACTTCCCGACCAAGGAGCGGCTGCTGGTGGAGGTCCTGGCCCTGCGCGACGAGCGCGACACCGCCCACCTGTGGCCGCACGGCGGCCTGGACGCGCTGCCGGCCATCGTCGAGCTGAACACGCAGCGGCGCGGCATGGTGCAGTCCTACACGGTCCTGTCGGCCGACTCGGTCACCGAGGACCACCCGGCCCGCGACTTCTTCACCGGGCGCTACGAGCGGCTGCGCGAGGCGGTCGCGGCGATGGTGCGCGAGGACCCCGGCGTCGTCCTGCCCGAGGGCATGAGCGCCGAGGACGCCGCGGCGATGCTCATCGCGGTCATGGACGGCCTCCAGCTCCAGTGGCTGCTGTCGGGCGGCGACATCGACATGACCGGAGTCGTGCGCGGCGCCTTGGCACTGCTGCGCCGCTCGCCCTGAGAACACGCCGGACTCGGGCCTTGGAAAACGACTCGGGCCTTAGAAAACGGAGAAGGCCCGGGAGACATCGTCTCCCGGGCCTTTCACATTCTCACTCGGTCGGGACGGCGGGATTCGAACCCACGACCCCTTGACCCCCAGTCAAGTACGCTACCAAACTGCGCCACGTCCCGAGGCCACCCGCACCTTGTGAGCGCGCGGCAGCGAGGAGAAGCATATCCGAGCCCACCCGTGACCCCGCAACCGGGTATCGACAAGGGATCACCGCAGCTCACGTGCCACAACGACGAAGGCGCGCCCCCCATAAGGGAACGCGCCCGCCGCCGTCACTTCTTGGCCGGTTTGCCGCGCTTTTCGCGCGCCTTCACCTGGATCGAGATGGGGCTGCCGACGAAACCGAAGTCCTCGCGCAGCCGCCGCTCGACGTACCGCACGTACTGCGGGTCGAGCTTGCCGGAGGTGAACAGGATGAACCGCGGCGGACGGATGTCCACCTGGGTCGCGAACAGGATCCTGGGCGCCTTGCCGCCCCGGATCGGGTGCGGGTGGGCCGCGATCAGCGCCGCCATCCACTGGTTGAGCTCACCGGTGGACACCCGCTGCTCCCACCCGGCGAGCGCGACGCGGATCTCGCGGGCGAGCTTGGCGACCGCCCGGCCCGTCATCGCCGAGATGTTGATGCGCGGCGCCCAGGCGACCCGCCGCATCTCGCGCTCGATCTCGCGCTCCAGGTAGTAGTGGCGCTCCTCGTCGACCAGGTCCCACTTGTTGTACGCGATCACCAGGGCCCGGCCCGATTCCACGACCTGCGAGATGACCCGCTGGTCCTGCTCGGAGATGGCCTGCGAGGCGTCCAGCAGCACCACCGCGACCTCGGCGGCCTCGATGGCGCCCTGGGTGCGCAGGGACGCGTAGTACTCGGTGCCCGACGCCTGCGCCACGCGGCGGCGCAGGCCGGCGGTGTCGACCAGGTGCCAGGTCTCGCCGTCGATGTCCACCAGGCTGTCGACGGGGTCGACGGTGGTCCCGGCGACGTCGTCGACGACCGCCCGCATGTCCTTCGACAGCTGGTTGAGCAGGCTCGACTTGCCCACGTTGGGACGCCCGACGAGCGCCACCCTGCGCGGGCCGCCCTCCTTGGGACCGAAGTCCTCGGGGACCTCCGGCATCAGCTTCATGATCTCGTCGAGCAGGTCGCCCGAACCCCGGCCGTGCAGCGCCGACACCGGGAACGGCTCGCCCAGGCCCAGCGACCACAGTCCCGAGGCCTCCGGCTCCTGCCGCTGGTCATCGATCTTGTTGGCCACCAGCAGCACCGGCTTCTTGCCGCGCTGCAGGACCTTCGCGGCGGCCTCGTCGACGTCGGTGGCACCGACGATGGCGTCCACGACCAGGATGATCACGTCGGCGGTGCGCATCGCGATCTCGGCCTGACCGGCGATGGCCGCCGCCCGGCCCTTCGCGTCGGGCTCCCAGCCGCCGGTGTCGACGACCATGAATTTGCGTCCGGCCCACACCGCGTCATAGGACACGCGGTCGCGGGTCACACCCGGCTTGTCCTCCACGACCGCCTGGCGGCGCCCGATGATGCGGTTCACCAGCGTGGACTTGCCCACGTTGGGGCGGCCCACGACCGCCACGACCGGTACCGGGCCCTCCTCCTCGGCGAGCGCCGCGTCGACGTCGGGCTGGAACTCCTCGGCTAGCGCGGCCCAGATGGCGTCGTCAGTCACGTGATTTCCCCGTTGCTAAGTAGTGCGAGCATCCGGCCCACGACGGCGTCGATCCCCAGATGGGTCGTGTCGATCGCGACGGCGCCGGCTGCGGCTTCCAGTGGCTTGGTGGTCTTGGAGTCGGCGGCGTCGCGCCGGGCGATGTCGGCGGCGGTGGCCGAGACGTCGGTGTCGTTCTCGGCGCTGCGGCGGCGGGCGCGCTCCAGCTCGTCGGCGTACAGGTACACCTTCAGGTCGGCATCGGGCGCCACGACCTCGGCGATGTCGCGGCCCTCGACCACGATCCCCGCGCCGGCCTCGGCGATGATGCGGCGCTGCTCGGCGATCAGGTGCTCGCGCACCGCCGGGACGCCCGCGACCGCCGACACCGCGCCGGTCACCTCCGCGCCCCTGATCTCGGCGTCGACGGGCTCGCCGTCCAGCCGCGTGAACGGGTCGCCGGGAGTGGTGCCCAGCTCCAGCTTCGCGGTGCGCACCGCCTCGGCCACGGCGTCTTTGTCGGCGAGGTCGACCCCCGAGCGCAGCGCGGCCAGCGCCGCCGCCCGGTACATCGCGCCGGTGTCGAGGTAGGCCGAGCCCAGCGCCGAAGCCAGCCGCTTCGACACCGTGGACTTGCCGGACCCCGAAGGTCCGTCCACCGCGACCACGCGCGCCTGCGGACTGTTCACTCTCGCCTCCCGATCACCTACCGCGTCCCCGACGAGGACCGACCCAATCATGCCTTGTCGCCCGAAGTGAGCTCCAGCACGGGCCGCTCGTACAGCGCGCCCGGGCGGCGTAGCCTTCCCCGGGTGGGCGAGGACACAGTCTGGACGACGCTGCCGGGACCGACCGGACCGGTCGCCATAGCCGTCTCACCGCGCGGCCTGCGCCGCCTGTCACTGCTCGACCGGCCCGAACGCGCCGCCGAGCACATGCCCGACGGCGCCGTCGAGGGCGAGAACGAGCGCACCGCCGCCGTGGCCGCGCAACTGGCCGCCTACCTCACCGGCGAGCGCCGCGAGTTCGACCTGCCCCTCGACTGGTCGGACTTCGACGGCTGGCAGCGCACCGTCCTCCAGACCCTCCACGAGACCGTCGCCTACGGCGAGACCGTCAGCTACGGCGAGCTCGCCGCCCGCGCCGGGCGTCCCGGCGCGGCGCGCGTGGTCGGCGCCATCATGGGCTCCAACCCGATCCCGATCGTCGTGCCCTGCCACCGCGTGGTGGACAGCGGCGGCGGGCTCGGCGGATTCTCCGGCAGCCGCCGCGGCCCCTCCATGGAGACCAAGCGACGGCTGCTCACCATCGAAGGGGCCATCGCCCCGACGCTGTTCTAGCGCCCGCCGCGCGGGCCACCGGCTTACAGGCCTACGGCCTTACCCTGCTTGCCTTTACAGGCCTACGGCCTTGCTCTACCGGCTTTACAGGCCTACGGCCTTGTACAGAGCCCCCAGCTCCTCACGGCGCAGATTGCGCACCGTGCCCGGCTTGAGGTTCCCCAGCGTCACCGCGCCGATCCGAGTGCGCACCAGCCGGAAGACCGGGTGCCCGACCTCGTCCAGCAGCCGCCGCACGATGTGCTTGCGGCCCTCGTGGACAACGATCTCGATCAGCGAGCGGTTCTCGTGCTCGTCGATGACCTTGAAGTCGTCGATGGTGACCGGCCCGTCCTCCAGCGTCACGCCCTTGGCCAGGCGCCGCCCCAGCGACATCGGGATCGGCCCGCGCACCTCGCAGCGGTAGGTCTTGGCGATCTCGTAGGACGGGTGCATCAGCCGGTGGGCGAGGTCACCGTCGTTGGTCAGCAGCAGCAGACCCTCCGAGTCGGTGTCCAGGCGCCCCACGTGGAAGATCCGCTCCGGGACCGCCGTCACGAACTCGCCCAGGCCCTTGCGGCCCTGCTCGTCGGCCATCGACGACACCACACCGCGCGGCTTGTTGAACGCCAGGTGCACCGTGCGGACGTCGGTGATCACGCGCTCGCCGTCGACGTGGATGACGGCGGTGGCGGGGTCGACGCGCACGCCCAGCTCGGCGCGCTTGCCGTCGACGGTGACGCGCCCGGCGGCGATGAGCTCCTCGCTCGCGCGCCGGGAGCCCAGCCCGGCCGAGGCCAGGACCTTCTGCAGTCGCTGTTCGCCGGTCTCAGCCATCGATGGCGCCTTCCGTGAGCTCGTCGAGGTCGTCGGGCAGGAACGGCGCGAGTGGCGGCAACTCCGAGACGGAGTTGATACCGAGTTTCTCCAGGAAAAGCACCGTCGTACGGTACAGGTGCGCTCCGGTGTCGGGTTCGCTGCCACACTCCTCCACGAGTCCGCGGGACAGGAGGGTGCGGATCACGCCGTCGCAGTTGACGCCGCGGATGCCCGAGATGCGGGCCCGGGTGACCGGCTGCTTGTAGGCGACCACGGCCAGGGTCTCCAGCGCGGCCTTGGTCAGGCGGGCCTGCTGGCCGTCCAGGACGAAGCGCTCCACGTGCGGGGCGTACTCGTCGCGGGTGTAGAAGCGCCAGCCCCCGGCCTGCCTGCGCAGGTCGAAGCCGCGGGCCTGGGCGGTGTACTCCGCCGAGAGCCGCTCCAGCGCGGCGGTGATCTCCTCTTTCGTGCGCCCGAGGTTCTGCGCCAGGACGATCTCGCCGACGGGCTCGTCGACGACCATGAGGATCGCCTCCAGGGTGCCGGGGAGGTCGTCGACCTCCGGCGGCGCCTCGTCCCGGGGCTCCTCGGCGGGCTCGTCCACCACGGCGACCGGTTCGGCGATCTCCGGTTCCGGCTCGGGCTCCATTTCCGGCTCCGGCTCGGGATCCGGGGCGGCCATCACCGGTTCGGGGGACGCCTCCGGCTCGCCGCTCTCGCGCCGCCAGGGCGGCGTCCAGCCGGCGACCTCGGCCGCCAGGCCCTTGGCCTCACCGCCGGTGTCGTCCCGCGGCGGCCCTTCGGGCTCCTCCCCCGCCGTGGCCCGCTGCCATGGCGGGGTCCAGTCCGCCACCGCGTCGGCCAGGGATCCCCGCGCCTCGTCAGCCACCGTCGGTGTCCTCCGTCTTCTCGTCGGCGCCCTCCGGGGCGCCCGCGTATTCGTCGACATCGATGGCGCGGGCGTCGGCCTCGGCGATCCAGCGGACCGTCAGCTCCCCCAGGGCCTCCACCTGCTCGAAGCCGATCATGTTCTCCCGGTACAGCTCCAGCAGCGCCAGGAACCGGGCGACGACCTCCAGGGTCGACTCGCAGTCGGCGGTCAGCGCGCGGAAGGTCGCGGTGCCCAGGCCGCGCAGGCGGTCCTGGATGATCGCGGCGTGCTCGGCGACGCTGACGCGCACCATGTGCACGTGCGCCACCGAGACCTCCGGGACCGGTTTGGGCGACATCGCCGCCGCGGCCAGTTTCGCCAGCCGCTCGGGGCCGATGCCCAGGACGAGGTCGGGCAGCGCGTCGGCGTAGCGGCCCTCCAGGGTGACCGCGCGCGGCCAGCGGCGGGCGGCGTTCTGCTCCAGGCCGTTGATGTGGGCGGCGGCCTCCTTGAAGGCCTTGTACTGGAGCAGCCGCGCGAACAGCAGGTCGCGGGCCTCCAGCAGCGCCAGGTCCTCGGCGTCCTCGACCTCGGCGGCCGGCAGCAGCCGCGCGGCCTTGAGGTCGAGCAGGGTCGCGGCGATGACGAGGAACTCGCTGGTCTCGTCGAGGTCCCAGTCGTCGCCCATCGCCCGGATGTAGGCGATGAACTCGTCGGTGACCTTGTGCAGCGCGACCTCGGTGACGTCGAGCTTGTGCTTGCCGATCAGCTGGAGCAGCAGGTCGAAGGGGCCCTCGAAGTTGGCCAGCCGCACCTGGAAACCGGTGGGCGCGGGCGCCTCGGAGGCCGGGGCGCCGGCGGTCACCGCGCCGTCCACTCCGTCGTCCAGTCGCTCGCTCGCCGTGATCACCCCGAAAGCGTAATCGCCGCCGCGCGGGCGCGCGGCGACACCTGCCAACCTCGGGCCGCCCGCTCCTCAGAGCAGCAGCCGCGCCAGTGGCGTGACCACCACGTCCAGGACCCGGTGCAGCGGAGGCACTCCCCCGATCGGGACGGCCATCAGCACCAGCAGCAGCACCGATCCCACCCGGCGCCCGGCCAGCAGCGGCTCGGCCGAGACCACCCCGGGCAGGAACCGTTTCAGCAGCGTCCATCCGTCGCAGGGCGGCAGCGGCATCAGCGCCACCACCGCGAAGCACATCAGGCCCACCCCGGTGGTGTAGACCAGCTGCTCGGCGGCCGGTCCGGGGACGCCGCGCAGCACGTCGGAGGGCCGGTAGACCTCGCCGGTGAGGCTGGCGGGGAACAGCGCGCCGAACCCGGCCACCACCGCCGCGCCCGCGATCAGGACCCCGGCGGGCCCGGCGATCGCCGTCCACATCGGACGCCGTGTGCCGGGTGCCGCCGCGCCCCAGCCGGTGCCGCCGAAGACCGCGCCGAGCAGCCCGAGCGGGTCGACGTCGCGGCGCCAGGAGGGCAGCCGCGGCCCGCCCGCGAGCACGCTCTGGGCGAGATGACGCAGCCCGATGCCGAGGACCAGCGCCGCGGCCAGCCCGGCGAGGGCGGCCGGCTGGGCGAGGGCGTAGATCAGGTGGGGCTCCTACCGGCGAAGGTCGTGCGCTGCCAGAACCTCGCGCGCCAGCTGCCGGTAGGCGCGCGCCCCGCTGGACGCGGGCGCCCAGGTGGTGATGGGCTCACCGGCGACCGTGGTCTCCGGGAAGCGGACGGTGCGGGTGATGACCGTCTGGTAGACGCGGTCCCCGAAGGCCTCCACGACCCGCTGAAGCACCTGGCGGCAGTGCGTGGTACGCGAGTCGTACATGGTGGCCAGGATGCCTTCCAGCTCCAGGTCGAAGTTGAGGCGCTCGCGGACCTTGTCCACGGTGTCCAGCAGCAACGCCACACCGCGCAGCGAGAAGAACTCGCATTCGAGGGGCACCAGGACGCCGTGGGCGGCGGTGAGGGCGTTGACGGTGAGCAGGCCCAGCGAGGGCTGGCAGTCGATGATGATGAAGTCGTACTCGCTCATCACCGGCCGCAGCACCCGCGTCAGCGTCTGCTCCCGGGCGACCTCGTTGACCAGCTGGATCTCGGCGGCCGAGAGGTCGATGTTGGCGGGCAGGACGTGCAGCCCGGCCACGTTGGTCTTGATGACCACGTCCTCGATGTTGACCCCGTCCTGCATGAGCAGGTTGTAGATGGTCAGGTCGAGGGTGTGGGGGTTGACGCCGAAGCCGACGCAGAGCGCGCCCTGCGGGTCGAAGTCGACCAGCAGGACCTTGCGCCCGTACTCGGCGAGCGCGGCGCCCAGGTTGATCGTCGAGGTGGTCTTGCCGACCCCGCCCTTCTGGTTGGCCATGGCGATGACGCGCGCGGGGCCGTGCCGTTCGAGGGGCTGGGGCTGGGGGATGTCGCGCTTCCCGGTGTACGCCTCGGGGTCGGCGGGACCGGCTTCGCCGTCGCTGCCGTCGGGCGGTGGCGGAGTCTGCCGCAGCGCTGCCCACTTGTCGTCATTGTCGACGGTCATGTCACGCCCCTCCCGGTGAGGTCGCCGCCGCCAGGGTGCTCGCAGCGGGGCGGTGCGCCCTTGCCTGCGACTGTACGGCAGCGACAATCCATATGCGACATGAATCTGTTGCCGCACTACATTCGGCGTGTCGCATCGACGGATTCAGGGATGTGGAACTCATCGGCGTGCTCGTGGGTGGGAAGTCGCGTACACCTCTCGGAGTCTATCCACCGTCACGAGCGTGTAAACCTGAGTGGTCACAACCGATGTGTGACCGAGCAGTTCCTGCACGGCGCGGATGTCGGCGCCGCCGTCCAGAAGGTGCGTGGCGTAGGAGTGCCGCAGGGTGTGCGGAGAGATGTCGGCCGACAGCCCGGCGCGCTCGGCGACGTCCTTGAGGACCGCCCACGCCCCTTGCCGTGACAGTCTCCCGCCGCGCTTGTTGCGGAACAGCCCGGCGTCGGTGGGGTTGAGTCCGGGGCGGGCGCGCACCAGGTAGGCCTCGATGGCCTCGACGGCGTAGTTGCCCAGCGGGACGGTGCGGGTCTTGCCGCCCTTGCCGGTGAGGGTGACCGCCCCGGCGGTGAGGTCGAGGTCGTCGATGGCGCAGGTGACGGCCTCGGTGATGCGGGCCCCGGTGCCGTAGAGGAACTCCAGGAGCGCGGTGTCGCGCAGGGGGATGGGGCCGTCGCCGAAGCGCGCGGCCTCCAGCAGCGCGGCGACCTCGTCGACGGTGATCGCCTTGGGCAGCCGCGTGGGCAGGTTCACCGGGGGCGCGTCGATGAGCGGGTCGGTGCCGGCGTGGCCTTCGGCGTGGGCGAACTTGTGCAGCCCGCGGATCGCGCTGACCATCCGGGCGACCGACGCCGCGGACAGGGGCGGGTGGCCGCCCCAGCCGCGGGTCAGGTCGGCGCGGTATGCCTCGACCACGTCGGGGGTGATGGCGTCGACGGCCTCGATCCCCTGCGCGGTGAGCCATTCCAGGTAACGGTCGAGATCGCGGCGGTAGGCCTCGATGGTGTTCTTCGACCGTCCCTTTTCGACGGCCAGGTGGTCGAGGTAGATCCCGGCCACCCGGCCGATGCGCGCTTCCGTCAAGCGATGACCTCGTCGAGCTTGACCGCCTGGAGGCCGTGGGCCTCGGCGACGGGGCCGTAGACGACGTGCCCGGCGTGGGTGTTGAGACCCAGGGCCAGGGCGCGGTCGCGGCGCAGCGCCTCGCGCCAGCCGTGGTTGGCCAGCTCCAGCACGTACGGCAGCGTGACGTTGGTCAGCGCGTAGGTGGAGGTGTGCGGGACGGCGCCGGGCATGTTGGCCACGCAGTAGAACACCGAGTTGTGCACGGCGTAGGTCGGGTCGGCGTGGGTGGTGGGACGCGAGTCCTCGAAGCAGCCGCCCTGGTCGATGGAGATGTCGACCAGCACGCTGCCGGGCTTCATCCGCGAGACCAGCTCGTTGCTGATCAGCGTCGGCGCCTTGGCGCCGGGCACCAGCACGGCGCCGATGACCAGGTCGGCCTCCAGGACGGCCCGCTCGATCTCGTAGGCGTTGGAGGCGACCGTCTGCAGGTGGCCCTGGTAGATGCGGTCGGCGTCGCGAAGCTTGTCGATGTTCTTGTCCAGCAGCTGCACCTCGGCCTGCATGCCCAGCGCGATCGCCGCGGCGTTCATGCCGGAGATGCCGGCGCCGATGACCACGACCCGCGCGGCGTGCACGCCCGAGACGCCGCCCATCAGGACGCCGCGGCCGCCGCCGGAGCGCATCAGGTGGTAGGCGCCGACCTGCGGGGCCAGCCGCCCGGCGACCTCCGACATCGGGGTCAGCAGCGGCAGCGCGCCGTTGCCGGTCTCCACCGTCTCGTAGGCGATGCCGGTGACACCGCGCTCCAGAAGGGCGTCGGTGCACTCGCGGGAGGCGGCCAGGTGGAGGTAGGTGAACAGGACCTGGCCCTCGCGCATCCGGTGGTACTCGGAGGCGATCGGCTCCTTCACCTTCAGGATGAGGTCACCGGTGGCCCAGACGGCGTCGGCGTCGGCGAGGATCGTCGCCCCCGCCGCGATGTAGTCCTCGTCGGGGATCGAGGACCCGACGCCGGCACCGGCCTGGACGTACACCTCGTGTCCGCCGCGGACGAGCTCGTGGACGCCCGTCGGCGTGATCGCCACCCGGTACTCGTGGTTCTTGACCTCGCTCGGGATACCGACCTTCATTGTTGCGACTCCTTCGTCGCGTGGTCGGCGTGTCGGCGGAACCCTTCCACCGATGGCTGATCGCACGCCCACCCGCGGACCGCAGTGTAGGACGTGGCCCGAACGGGTGGCTCGGGTTGGTCGAAGAAGTGTCACCGAGGCGGCATGTGGGGGTCGTTCACCGAGCGTGAGTGGGTTAATCTGCGAGCATGACCTCTCCGTATCCGCCGCAGGACCCCTACGGGCAGCAGCAGCCGCCGCAGTACGGCCAGCAGTACGGCCAGCCGCCGCAGCCCGCGCCCTCTGGCTCTTCCTATGAACTCTCCGGTCCTCCGGCCTCGGGATACACCGACCCGTACGCCCAGCCCGCGGACCCGTACGCGCAGCAGCAGTACCCGCAGCAGCCGGTGTACCAGCAGCAGCCCGTCTACCAGCCGGTTCCCGTCGCCGTCCCGGTCCCCGCCTACTCGGCGGTGGGCGGCTACGGCGTCGACCCGGTCACCGGCCAGCCCCTGTCGGACAAGTCGAAGCTGACCGCCGGCCTGCTGCAGATCTTCCTCGGCGGCTTCGGCGTCGGCCGTTTCTACACCGGCCACGTCGGCATGGCCATCGGCCAGATCGCCGCGACCTGGCTGACCTGCGGACTCGGCGGCATCTGGCCGCTGATCGACGGCATCATCCTGCTCACGTCGAACACGCAGACCGACGCCGACGGGCGCCTCCTGCGCAGCTGACGCGCGCCAGAAGCCCACGGCCCCTGCATCCCGGATACTGGGAGGTAGGGGCCGAACTTTTCGCCCTATCACTGAATCAGGACATGCGAAAAGGCGAGCGGAAACCCGCTCGCCCCTTCGATTCTTCGGATCATTCTCACAGGTAGCGGCCACTGAGAGCCGCGCTACACCCCGGTCTCAGCGCTTCTGGAGGGCCGCGGCGGCCAGGACCCCGATCTGGCAGGCCGCGTTGGCGATCCGCCCGTCCAGTACCGCCGCGACCGCTTCGTCCAGGTTCCACCAGCGGGTGGTCATCTCCGCCTCCTCGTGCTCGCGGACGTGCCGCTCGGCGTCGGGCACCGGCGCCAGCCCCCGCGCCAGGTACAGCCGGATCCGCTCGTTGGAGCAGCCCGGGCTCACCAGCGCGTCGGTGAGGTGGGTGTAGGACGACGCGGTCAGGTCGGCCTCCTCGGCCAACTCCCGCGCGGCGGTCAGCTCCGGGGCCTCCCCCGCCACGTCCAGCAGCCCCGCCGGCAGCTCCCACAGGAACGCGCGCACCGGATGCCGGTACTGGTGGACCAGCAGGACCCGGTCGTCATCGTCGAGGGCCACCACGCCCACCGCGCCGATGTGGCGCATGTAGTCGCGCGAGGCGGTCACCCCGCCGGGCATGGCCACCTCATCGGTCACCACGCTGAACATCGGGCCGGCGAAACGCTCGACGCTGCCGAGGACCTCGTACTGGTGGGTCATCGCTCTCCCTCGCGGTCGGGGCCGGACGGCCCGGGCGTCCCCCATCCTCCCCCACCCCTGGACGCCGAGAGGCCCGGCACGGTGACCGTGCCGGGCCGCAGAGGACGCGCCTCAGACCGCGGCGGTCTGCTCCACCGAGGGCAGCTTGTCGCCGTCGGAGTGGATGACCGAGGCGCCCACGAACGCGGTGAACAGCGGGTGCGGACGCGTCGGGCGCGACTTCAGCTCCGGGTGGGCCTGGGTGGCCACGAAGAACGGGTGCAGGTCGCGCTCCAGCTCCACGAACTCCACCAGGCGCCCGTCCGGCGACACCCCCGAGATCACGAACCCGGACTTGGCCAGGGCCTCGCGGTAGGAGTTGTTGACCTCGTAGCGGTGCCGGTGGCGCTCGGTGACACTCGTCGACCCGTACGCCTCGGCCGTCAGGGAACCCTCCACCAGGTCGGCCGGGTAGGACCCCAGCCTCATGGTGCCGCCCATGTCGCCCTTGCCGGCCACGATGTCGGCCTGGTCGGGCATCGTGGCGATGACCGGGTGCTCGCAGTTCTCGTCGAACTCCACCGAGTTCGCCCCCGCCAGCCCGCCCACGTGCCGCAGGACCTCGATGGTCATGCAATGCAGGCCCAGGCACAGCCCCAGCGTCGGGATCTTGTTGCGGCGGGTGTGCTCGATGGCGCCGATCTTGCCCTCCACACCCCGCGAGCCGAACCCGCCGGGGATGATCACGCCGTGCGCGCCGGCCAGGGCCTTGGCCGCGCCCTCGGCGGTGCGGCAGTCGTCGGACTCCACCCAGCGGATGTCGACGCGCACGCGGTGGGCGAACCCGGCCGCGCGGACCGCCTCGGCCACCGACAGGTACGCGTCGGGCAGGTCGACGTACTTGCCGACGATGGCCACCGAGATGCGCCCGTCGGGGTTGTGGACGCGGTCGAGCAGATCGTCCCAGGCCGCCCAGTCGACGTCCTTGAACGGCAGGCTCAGCCGCCGCACCACGTACACGTCCAGGCCCTCGCGGTGCAGGACCTTGGGGATGTCGTAGATGCTGGGGGCGTCGGCGGCGGAGACGACCGCCTCGGTCTCCACGTCGCAGTAGAGGGCGATCTTGGCCTTCAGGTGCGCCGGGATCTCCCGGTCGCTGCGGCACACGATCGCGTCGGGCTGGATGCCGATGTTGCGCAGCGCGGCCACCGAGTGCTGGGTGGGCTTGGTCTTGAGCTCGCCCGACGGCGCGAGGTAGGGCACGAGGGAGACGTGCAGGTAGAACACGTTGTCGCGGCCGAGGTCGTGGCGCAGCTGCCGGATGGCCTCCAGGAACGGCAGGGACTCCATGTCGCCGACGGTGCCGCCGACCTCGGTGATCACCACGTCGGGGACGCGGCCGCTGGGGTCGTCGGGGTCGGGCGCGGCCATCGCCTTGACCCGGTCCTTGATCTCGTTGGTGATGTGCGGGATGACCTGGACGGTGTCGCCGAGGTACTCACCGCGCCGCTCCTTGGCGATGACCTTGGAGTAGACCTTGCCGGTGGTCACGTTGGCGCGCCCCGACAGCGAGCGGTCCAGGAAGCGCTCGTAGTGGCCGACGTCCAGGTCGGTCTCGGCGCCGTCCTCGGTGACGAACACCTCGCCGTGCTGGAACGGGTTCATCGTCCCGGGGTCGACGTTGAGGTAGGGGTCGAGCTTCTGCATCACCACGCGCAGCCCGCGGGCGGTGAGGAGATTGCCGAGGCTGGAGGCCGTCAGGCCCTTGCCGAGGGCGGAGGCGACGCCTCCGGTGACGAAGATGTGCTTCGTGCTGCGTGCCGAGGTGGCCAAAACCGTCTCCCGTGGTAGCCGTCAGGCGTGGCCCGGAAAAACCATCGGCGCGATGCCCCGGCGCCAACCGGAGGGTCGTGCGGGGGTCGCCTAGATGGTCTGTGGTCGGCCACGCGATCCACGGGATTCCACAGTAACACCGCCCCCACCTGCGTCCTTGGCGGGTCCGGTGATCGAGGCGACTCGCCGGGACGAAACACCCTCGACCGTGATCACCTTCCGGCGGCTCTTCTCACCGCGCACCTGCGCCCGCGCCAGGACCCGCAACGCCACGATCACGGCCAGCGGCACGGTGATCGCGGCGGCGGCACCGGCGGCGTAGAGCCCCGAACCGTCCAGGAGCCCGCCGAGGGCCGCGGCGACCGAGGCGCCCACGAACCCACCCCGCGCGGCCGGGTAGAGCCCGAACGCGCGTTTGAGACCGCCGGAGGGCCGCAGCAGCACCAGCCCGACGAACGCCGCCGAACCCAGCACCAGGATCGTCGTCCAGGACGAGGCCACCGCGATCACATCGGCCTCGGCGATGTCGCGCAGCGTGCCGCTGGAGGCCCCCGAGGCGATACCGGCCACGAACCGGCCCAGCGGGCCGCGGTCACCGGGATCACGGGTCAAGTCGATGGCGGCGAAGGCCAGCATCACGCCCACACCCAGCAACGTCGCCCACGCCAGCCGCGCGAAGGTCAGCCACCCGCCGGTGGAGATCACCGCCGCCAGGCACACACCCGCCGTCAGCGCGATCGCCCCGGCCGGGTCGGCGCCCAGATGGGGACTGCCGACGATGAGGATCCCGATGCTGCCCAGCGCGGTGATGACCACCGGCCGCCACTTGCGGGCGGCGTTCTGCGCCACGCACCCGGCCGTCATCATCAGCCCCGCGGCGAACACCCCGTAACCGATGGAACCCATGCCCGAATAGCGCCCGCCCTCCAGGGCGGAGTACCCGGCCACGCCGTTCAGCTGCAACGCCCCGCCGGTCAGCACGTCGACGGCCACGATGATCACGCCCACGCTCGACACGATCGTCATCAACCGCAGCGGCGTGCGCCTGCGCGGCATCAGCAGCGCCCCGGCCGTCAGCGCCAGGGTGATCACCAGCGTCACCCCCAGGAACACCCACACGTGCCCCGGCGCCCGCCACCACGGCACCAGGTCGGCCAGGATCGCCGCCGGAACCGACATCGCCAGCGCCACCGCGCTGCCCACCAGCGCCCGCATCGTCCAATGCGAGGGCGGCCGCACACCCACCGGCCCGTGCCCCCGCCGCATCCGGTGCAGCACCGGCGTGGCCGCCGCGTACAGCGCGAACAGGCCCAAGGTGAGCACGAACAAGAACGTGCCGACCGTGCCGTGCTGGGCCGCGGCCTGCTGATCGGCGTCGGCCATCTCCTCGATGGCCCGCGCCAGGCTCTCCGGCCGCCCCGGCTCCACCGAGGCCGGCTCCCCCTGGAACGCCCGCGACTGGCTGCGCCCCAGCGCCTCCACCGCCGTCGGCGCCAGGTCCACCAGCTGCAGATACCCCGGACGACCCGTCGAGGCCGAGGTCAGCCACCCGCCGTCCAGGCCCGGGCCGTCGGCGATCGCCGCGTGCAACCGCGGCGGGCTCTGCGTGTCGGACACCCCCGCGATCATCAGCAGCGAATCGGCCGGACGCGCCGCCAGCACCGCCGACAGCCGCTGATCGACCTCGGCGGCCACCGTCGCCCGGTCGGGAGTGTCGGGCAGCGTCCCCAGATCCACCACCGCCAGCGCACACGACGCCAGCAACTCGGCCGCCTTCTGCGGATCACGCGGCAGCCCGGGGGTGTAGACGTCGACCTGCCCCGTGGGCCGCGCGGTCGCGAACGCCCCACCCGGGCCCACCGCCACCGAACACCGCACCGACTCGGCCAGCGCGCCCAGCTCCGCGCCCTTGACACGGGCCCGGTTGCGGTTGACCGCCGCCTCCTGCCCGGCCACCCTCGCCCCGTCACCGTCACGGTCGGGCTCGATCCGCTCATCCGGCAGCGGCCCGCACACCCCGTTGGTGACCTCATCGTCACCGGCCGCGCGCGCACCCGCCGACAAGGTGTACCACCCGTCCAGCGGGCACGTCGGCGACTCCGCCGAGCGCACCGACAGCGACGCGATCGCGCCCTTCTGCGCCAGCTCCCACAAGTGGGGGGTGCTCTGCGGGCTCACGTCCTCCCAGCGCAGCCCCGCCACGCCCACGACCACCACGTGCTGCACCGTGCGCGACTCGGCGCCGCCGGTGTGCCGCGGCAGCAGCTCCAGCCCCGCCACCAGCATCATCGCCGCGACGGCGAACCACGCCAGCACGCCGCGCCAGTGGACCTCGATCCACGCCCGCAACCGGTCGGCGCGGCCGCGCGCCGGGACGCCCTCCCCGCTCACGCCCCGGTCAGCTCCCGGTAGACCGCCTCGACCTGCGCCACGGCGTCGGCCACCGTCGGCAGGCCCGCGCCGCGCTCACGCCCGGCCGCCGACAGGCGCTCGCGCTCACCGGCGTCGTCCAGGACCCGCGCGATCGCCGCGGCCGTGGCCGCCGCCTCGCCCGGCGCCACCAGGATCGCCGCGTCACCGGTCACGTGCGGGACACCACCGACGCGCGTGGCGATCAGCGGCGTACCCGAGCGCAGCGCCTCCTGCGCGAACAGCGGGTAGCCCTCCCACTCGGCGGTGCCGACCACCAGGTCGGCCGCGCCCAGCAGGTCCGGGACGTCCTTGCGGTGCCCCAGCAGCGTCACCGGGGCGCCCGTCGCGGCGATCCGCGCGGCCAGGTCCTCGCGCAGCGGCCCCTCACCGGCGACCACGAACAACGGCGCCGGGTCACGCCCGGCCAGGCTCGCCGCGGCGTCGATGAGGACGTCCACGCGCTTCTGCGGCGCCAACCGCGCGATCGACAGCACCAGCGGGCGGCCTTCGGCCACACCCAGCTCCGCGCGCACCGCCGCCGCGTCACGCGCGGCCGGGGGCAGCGGCGGCGCCGGGACCGGCCCGAACCGCACATCGCGCCCGCCCAGCCGCAGCACCCGCGTCACCAGGTCCTCCGACACGCACAGCGACAGGTCGGCACCGCGCGCCACGGCCTTCTCCGCCGCGCCCAGCACCCGCCCCTTGACTCCCCCGGTGCTCATGAGCACGTTGTGCCAGGTCACCACCAGCGGCGCGCCCAGCGGCCGCGCCGCACGGGCGACCAGCCCGGCGCGCATCCCGTGGGCGTGGACGATGTCGGTGGCCCGGGCCCCACCCGGTCCTCGCAGCGCCGCGCGCAACCGCCGTGCGGCGCGCGCGTCGGCGACCGGATCCACGCCCGCGCTGATCTCCACCGGCACGAACCGCGCGCCGCGCGCGCCGAAACCGAACAGCTCCTCGGTGGCCGCGGGACCCGCGACGGTGACCCGGGCGTCGGCGGCCACCAGGCCCTCCACCAGGGAGGCCACGTGCTGCCCGACCCCGCCGGTGCTCGTGGCCAGCACCAGGTGCACCCGACGACCGTCGAGCGCTCCGGTGGTGTCAGTCCCCGCCATGTCCGCCTCCGCCTTCATCCGCGCCGCAGGCGGCGCACGAACCTGTCCACCACCGGGCGCACGTCGTGCCGATCGAGCGGCACCGTCACCGCACCGTAGACGACGAGGACCACGAGCCCGCCGATGACCCCCGCCACGATCGGGTTCCAGCCGTCGAGGAACCGGCCGGCCCACACACCCGCCGCAGCCGCGGCCAGGGCCGCCAGGAGCGTCACTCCCCCGACCCGCCACAGCCCCGACAAGGCGCCACGCCCCGCGCGGGCCACCACGATCACGATCAGCGCCAGTCCCAGCACGCACATCCCGGCGGTGTTGCCCGCCGCCAGCGCCAGCACCCGCTCACCGTCGCTCCAGGCCCCCGCCAGCAGCATCGTGGTGATCATCACCGTGCCCCACCCGGCCACGGTGGCGATCGCCGCGCGCATGTTGTCCCCCCGCGCGTACAGCGCCCGCGACAGCAAAGCGAACAGCCCGTAGCCCAGCAGGCCCGGCGCCATCCACCGCAACGCACCCGCCAGGCTCCCCGGCGGATAGCCCTGCTCCGACAGGCCCGTCATGAACCGGGCGAGCGGATCGGCCATCGCGAACAGCGCCGCCGCGCCCAGCCCCGACAGCAGCACCACACCCCGCGCGGTCGCCGACAGCAGCGAGTCGTAGCGGACCTTCCCCTCGGTGGCCACCGCGTCGGCCAGGCTCGGGTACACCGCCGTGGCCAGCGGCACCGCCAGCACCGCCCACGGCAGCAGGTACAGCGTCGTGGCCACCGTGTACGCCACCAGCGTCCCGTCGGGCGCCGGCGGGTTGCCCAGGTAGATCACCACCAGCATCGCCAGCTGCTGCATGCCCACCGTCACCACACCGGCACCGGCCAGCGACTTCACCTGCCGCCCGGCCTGCTCGGCGAACGACACCGCCGGACGCAGCCGCACCCCCAGCCGCAGCACCGGCGGGACCAGGCACCCCGTCAAGACCACCACGCCCAGCGTCGTGCCCACCGACAGGACCAGCTCACCGGCCCGCGAAGCGCGCGAGGCGGCGTCCATCAGCCCGAAAACGGTATAGGCGCCGATCACCGTCAGGCTCGACAGCAGCGGCGCCAGCGCCGGCCACGCGAACCGCCGGTGCGCCTGCAGCACACCCGTCAGCACCACACCCGCCCCGTACAGGGGCAGCTGCGGCGCGAAGACCACCAGCATCCGCGCGCCGACCGCGACCTCATCGGCCGGCGCCCGCGCCGACATCAGGCCCACGATCGGCTCGGCGAACACCGCCACCAGCACCGCCACCGGCACCAGGATCAGCAGCGTCCACGTCAGCATCGCCGAGGCCGCCGAGGCCACCGACGCGGCGTCCTTGCGCGCGATCGGCGCCGCCAGCACCGGCACCACCAGCGCCGCCAGCGCGCCACCGGCCACGATCTCGAAGACGATGTTCGGCGCGGTGTTGGCCGTCTGGTACATGTTGCCCAGGCTGGTGTAACCCACCGCCCACGCGAAGACCAGCACACGCGCGAAACCCGCCAGCCTGCTGGCCACGGTCAAACCGGCGATCAGCGCCGCCGAGGACCCGATCCGGCCCGCGGCCATCACCGGGCGCGACGGCCCGGGACCGTCACGGCTTGCGCCCGAACTCGTCGATCTCCCGCAGACCGGGCGTACGCGCGATGACCTTCGTGAAACTGACCTTCTCCGAGGCCACCGCCGCGGCCGCGAACAGCGCGAACAGCCCCAGCCGCCCCCACCGCCCGGTCCGCGCCGCCAGGCCCAGGCCCACCTGCGCGCCCAGTGCGTTGGCGCCCGAATCGCCCAGCATCACCTTCTCGCCCAGGTCGTCGCCGATCAGCGCGCCCGCGGCCGCCACCGGCCCCGACACCAGGTCACCGGCGGCCGGGCGGCGGCCCAGACCGGCGAGCTCGCCCATGGCGATGGTGGCCTTGAGGGCGCGCCCGGAGCGCACGTCAAGGAGGTTGACGAAGTTGGCCGCGCCCGCGACGACACCGGCGCCGACGAGGGTGTCGGCCACGCGCAGGCTCCCCTCGCGGCGGCGGTCGGCGTCCAGCAGCGCCACCGACACCAGGCCCGCGGCGCCCACGCCGACGATCTTGATCAGGCCGCTGGTGACCACGCCGTCCTTGAGGGCGGCGAAATGGCCTTTGAAGCCCTTGTAGCGCTTCTGCTCGGGACGGTCGCCGGCGATGTCGTCGTAGAGGCCGACGGCCCCGGCGGCCAGGCCCGCGGTCAGCGCGGCGGCGGCCGCGCGGGGGTTCTTCGCCCCGGCGGCGGCGCTGACCGCGCCGGAAACGGCCGCGGCGGGCCCTGCGGCGAGGCTGATCTGGTGGCCTTTGTGGTTGACGCGCTCCAGCGAGGCCGCGAACGGCGAGCGGCGCACGGCGGTCAGGGTGCCGCGCGCGGCCAGCGCGCCGACACCGGCCAGCACCAGCCGGGACAACATTCCCATCGTCTCTCCTGTCCGGTCGTGCCGGCGGCTACGCCTGCGGCACCGGGACGGTCGACTCGGCTCCTGCGCCCGAGCCCCAGTCACCGGGTTTCCCGGCCAGGTCGCTGGCCAGGCCCAGGCAGGCGGCCACCTGGCCCTGCGGGGTGGAGATATTGTCCACCGTGGACAAGCTCAGGTTCAGCGCGGGGTCGTCGCGCACGATGGTGACGGCCCCACCGGCCACCGGCATCGCCAGCAGCGCCGAGCCGTACTTGTCGAACTGCGCCGCGATCGTGGCCACGTACCCGTTGCGCAGCGTCGCCTGCGAGTCGGTGTAGGGCCTGGGCGCGATGATCAGGACCGCCGCCGCGCGCGTGCCGTTGAAGGTGTCCTTGCCCAGCAGCATCTGCCCGGTGGTGAAGCCCGACAGGACCATCTTCTGCTCCTCCGGCGACACCTCCGGCCCACCGGCCATCAGCACCGCCCCCAGCAGCGCCGAAGCCGTCTCCACGCCGTTGACGTTGTTGGGCAGGTTCCCCACGTGGTCCGGCAGCAGCTGCTTCACCAGGTCCAGCAGCTCGTCGCGCTTCTCGGGGTTGATGAAGTTGTCGGTCAAGTCCAGCTGCCCGGTGACCTTGGCGCCGGTCAGCGCCAGCATCTCCATCGCGCCCTGCACGTCCTTCTCGTCGGCACCGGCGACGGTCAGCAGCAGCACGGGCTTGTCGGTGAGCTTGCCCGCCAGCGCCGTGGGCGCGATCTGCTTGGCGAACTCCTCCTCCTGGTCCAGCTGGCTCTGCAGCTGCTCCAGGGACTTGCGGATGGTGTCGTTCTGCTCGCGCAGCGAGGAGACCTGGTCCTGCAGGAAGTCCGAGGCCGGCCCGTTGAGGGCGGCCGTCCCCAGCACCAGGCCGATGGCGAGCGCCAGGAACACCGCGGTCAGGGAGACCAGGTGGTACCGGAAATTGATCACTAGAACAACCTCTGCAGTTGGAAGAGGAGATTTTCCCACCAGGCCTGCACGACCTCCAGGTAGGAGCGCCCGATGGTGGAGACGCTGACGGCGGCGGCCATCGCCGCGATCGCCGCCAGGACCAGCAGCAGCAGCGACGACACCGACACGTTCTGCTTGTACAGCCGCGACACGCCCTTGGCGTCGACGAGCTTGCCGCCGACCCGCAGCCGCGTCAGGAACGTCGAGGCCATCCCGCCGCGGCCCTTGTCCAGGAACTCCACCAGCGTGGCGTGGGTACCCACGGCCACGATCAGCTCGGCGCCCTTCTCATCGGCGATGAGCATCGCGATGTCCTCGCTGGTGGCCGCCGCCGGGAACACGATCGAGGCGATCCCCAGGTCGTCGAGGCGGGCCTTGCCCGGCGCGCGCCCGTCGGTGAAGGCGTGCACGATCACCTCGGCGCCGCAGCGCAGCACGTCATCGGAGGCCGAGTCCATGTCACCCACGATGATGTCGGGGGTGTACCCGGCCTCCACCAGCGCGTCGGCACCGCCGTCGACACCGATCAGCACCGGCCGGAACTCGCGGATGTAGGGCCGGAGGACGTCGAGGTCCTCCTTGTAGTCGTAGCCGCGCACCACGATCAGGCAGTGCCGCCCGTTGATCTGGGTCTCGATGTCGGGGACGCCCACACCGTCCAGCAGCAGCTCGCGCTCGCGCTTGAGGTACTCCATGGTGTTGGCCGCGAAGGCCTCCAGCTGCACCGACAGGCCCTCACGGGCGTCGGACATGGCCTGGGCGACGCTGTCGGCGTCCTGCCGCACACCACTGGCCACGACCTTGTCGCCGACGAGGATGTCACCGTCGACGATGCGGACGTGGGTGCCCTCGCGCAGCGCGCTGAACACGTCCTCGCCGACATCGTCGAGGAGCGGGATCCCGGCCTTGATCAAGACCTCGGGCCCGAGATTGGGGTAGCGGCCCGAAATCGACGGCTTGGCGTTCACGACGGCGGCGACCTCGGTGGCGACCAGCGCGTCGGCGGCCACCCGGTCGATGTCCAGGTGGTCGATGACGGCGATGTCGCCGGGACGCAGGCGCCCGGTCAGCCGCTTGGTACGGCGGTCCAGCCGGACGGGCCCGGCGATACCGCCGGCCTCGACCGCCCGGTTCCGGCGCAGGGTAGGTAGACGCATCGGCCCCATCCTCGCATCACTCGGCCAGTTCCCCGACAACGCCACGCGATGAGGGACCGCGATTCGGGGCGAATACCCCCAAAGTCGTGCCCCGCTACGCCTCGGCGCGTATCGCCCGCTTTTCCTTACCCGCCACAGCCAGCAGCTCCTCGGCGTGGGCGACCCCGAGGTCGCTGTCGGGCAGACCGGCCAGCATCCGCGCCAGTTCGCGCGCCCGCTCGGTGTCCATCACCGCGTGCACCCCGGAGGTCGTCACCGCCCCCGAGACGTCCTTGGCGACCACGAGGTGCCGGTCGGCGAAAGCCGCCACCTGCGGAAGGTGTGTCACCACGATAACCTGATGCCGGTGCGCCAGCCGGGCAAGACGCCGCCCGATCTCCACCGCGGCGCGCCCGCCGACACCGGCGTCGACCTCGTCGAAGACCAGCGTCGGGGGTCCACCGGCGCCCGCGAAGATCACCTCGATGGCCAGCATCACCCGCGACAGCTCACCACCGGACGCCCCGCGCTGCAGCGAAGCCGCCGGCGCGCCGGGGTTGGCCCGCAGCCGCAACTCCACCTCGTCGCAACCGTCGGGACCCACACCGCACTCGGCGCCCTCGACCTCCAGCTTGTGCGGGCCCTTGCCCACCGGGCGCGGCCCGACCTCGGCCAGCACCCGCGCGTGCGGCATCGCCAGCCCCGTCAGCTCCACGCTCACGTCCTCGGCGAAACGCACCGCCGCCTCCCGCCGCGAGGCCATCAGCCGCGCCGCCAGCCCGGCGGTCTCCTTCGCCAGACGGTCCCGCTCGGCCCGCATCGCCTCCAGCGCCTCATCGGACACGTCGAGGTCCACCAGCCGCGCCGCGGCCACCCGCGCCCACTCCAGCACACCGTCGATGTCCTCGGCGTACTTACGGGTCAGGCCCTTCAGGACCGCGCGCCGCGCGAAGATCGTCTCCAGCCGCGCCGGGTCGGCGTCCAGCCCGTCCAGGTAGGACCCCAGCTCGCTCGCCACGTCACCGATGACCGAGGCGGCCTCCGACAGCCGCGACGACAGCTCGCCCAGCGCCGAGTCCACACTCGACTGCCCCTCCAGCGCCCGCTGCGCCGCGCCCAGCAACGTCATCACGTCGGCCGACTCGTCCATCCCGTCGCCGTCACCGGACAGCGCCTGATGGGCGGTGACCGCCGCGCCGCGCAGCGCCTCGGCGTGCTCCAGCCGCCGCGCCTCCTCGGCCAGCGCCTCGTCCTCGCCCGGCTCGGGGTTCACCTCGGCGATCTCGGCCAGCCCCAGCTTCAGCAGCTCCGCCTCACGGGTGCGCTCGGTGGCGTCGCGCCGCCGCCGCGCCAGCTCATCGGCCGCGCCGCGCCACTGCCCGTAGGTCTCCCGGAAACGCTCGTAGACCTTCTCGTGCTCGGCCCCGGCGTAGCGGTCCAGCGCCGCGCGCTGCTCGGCGGGCTGCAGCAGCCGCATCTGATCGGACTGGCCGTGCACCGACACCACCAGCTCGCCCAGCTCCGACAGCACCCCGATGGGCGCCGACCGTCCCGCGACGTGCGCCCGGGAGCGCCCCTCGCTGGTGACGGTGCGGCTGAGCAGCAGCTCGTCGTCGTCCACGTCGGCCCCGGCGTCCACGGCGCGCTGCCGCACCGCCGCCGCCGTCCGCTGGTCCACCGTGGAGTCCAGGCGGATACGCCCCTCCACCACGGCCTTGCCCACATCGGTGCGCACGCGACCGGCATCGGCCCGGCCCCCGAACAGGAGGCCGAGACCGGCCACCACCATCGTCTTGCCGGCCCCGGTCTCACCGGTGATGACCGTCAGACCCTCGGCGAGCGGGAGGCTCGCGTCCTCGATCACGCCAAGCCCGGTGATCCGCAACTCTTCCAGCACAGTCCCGACCCTAGTAGCACTCACGTACGGATGGCCAATACGTCTCACGCCTTCGCCGCGAAGTCTACGAGTCCTTCTGCCGCCATCCGTCCACCGGCAGCCGCAGCTTCGCCACGAGCCGCTCGGTGAACGACTGGGGCGAGAGGTGCACGACACGTACGGGCTTGCTGCCGCGCACCACCCGGACCTTCGATCCCGGCGGCAGGTCGTAGACCCTACGCCCATCGCACGACAAAACCGCGAGCGTCGTATGCGGCTCCACGGTGATCTCCACCGTGGACGACGGCGAGACCACCAGCGGACGGCTGAACAGCGTGTGCGCGCTGATCGGCACGAACAGCAGGGCCTGCACCTCCGGCCACACCACCGGGCCGCCCGCCGACATCGCGTACGCCGTCGACCCCGTGGGAGTGGCGCACACGATCCCGTCGCACCCGTACCGCGACAGCCTGCGCCCGTCGATCTCGACGAGCACCTCCAGCATCCGCGAGGGCATGCCCTTCTCCACCGTCGCCTCGTTCAGCGCCCAGGACTCGGCGATGACCCGGCCCTCAAGCTCGGCGCGCACCTCGACGGTGAACCGCTCCTCGACGGTGTAGTCACCGGCGGCGATCTGCCGCACGGCGAACTCCAGATCCATGCACTCGGCCTCGGCGAGGAACCCGACGTGCCCCAGATTGATGCCCAGCAGCGGAGCCCCGGCCGGACGGGCCAGCTCCGCGGCCCGCAAGAACGTGCCGTCACCGCCCAGGGCGATGACGATCTCGTCCTTGTCCGCGCTGGCGTCGGAGCCCGCCACGTGTTCCACGTCCGCCAGGGGGACGTCGGCGGCCTCCTCGGCCAGCATCCGCACGCGGAAACCGGCCGACAGCAGGATCTTGGCCACCGAGTGCGCCTGGTCGGTGTTGCCCGACCTCCCGGTGTGCGTCACCAGGAGCGCCGATCGCGTCTCGTCGTTCACCCGACAATCATGCGTTGCCTTCGCCGATTACGGCACGACGGATCAGCGTGTCGTCCGGCTCACCGGCGTCACGCCGCAACCAGCAGAAGTACTCCACGTTCCCCGAGGGCCCCGGAAGCGGGCTCGCCGCCAGTCCCGCGACACCCCAGCCGAGCCGCCACGCGGCGTCCACGACGTCCCGCACGGCCTCGGCGCGCAGCTCCGGATCCCGCACCACACCACCGGAACCGACCCGGTCCTTACCCACCTCGAACTGCGGTTTCACCATCGGCACGATGTCGCCGTCGCCGAGCGTGCACGCCGTCAGCGCCGGCAGCACCAGCCGCAGCGAGATGAACGACAGATCGGCCACCGTCACCTCCACCGGCCCGCCGATCACGTCCGGCGTCAGGTGCCGCACGTTCGTCCGGTCGTGGACCCGTACCCGCTCATCGGTCCGCAGCGACCACGCCAGCTGCCCGTAACCGACGTCCACGGCCTCCACGACGCGCGCACCGCGCCGCAGCAGCACGTCGGTGAACCCACCGGTGGACGCACCGGCGTCCAGGCACCGGCGGCCCGCCACGCTCAGCCCACCGGGCCCGAACGCCTCCAGAGCCCCGACCAGCTTGTGCGCACCGCGCGAGACGTAGTCGTCCACGACGCCCTCGTCCTCGCGCACCACGATCGGATCGGCGGTCTCCACCGCCGTGGCCGCCTTCGCCGCGACCATCCCCTTGACCTCGACACGCCCGGCGGCGATCAGCTCACCGGCGTGCTCCCGCGAGCGGGCCAGCTTGCGCCGCACCAGCTCGGCGTCCAGCCGCAGCCGCCGCATCACGCGTCGTCGACGGCGGCCAGGACGTCCTGGAGCCGCTCGTGCGCCGCCTCGAACACCGGCACCCGCTCGGCGCTGCTCATCGTGTCCAGCACCGCCATGCCCGCCAGGATCTCCTCCACAGCGGCCACACCATCGGCCGACGACGGGGTGGCGCGGTCCCCGAGGGCCCGCGCCAGCGCCGCCGGATTGGGCGCGCCCGTCACTCGCCGCCCTCCGGGGCCTGCGGAGCCGGGGGCGTCGCCTTCTTCGCCGTGGTCTTCTTCGCCACCGCGGTCTTACGCGTGGTGGTGGTCTTCTTCGCCGCCGCCTTGCGCGGCGCGGCGGCCTTCGCCGTGCTCGCCTTCTTGGCGGGAACGGCCTTGGCGGGGGCGCTCTTCCCGGCCGGGGCCTCGGCGGGCTTCTCGGCCGCCTTCTCCGCCGCGGCCGGGGCCGCCTTCTTCGCGGGCGCGCTCTTCTTGGCCGGAGCGGCCTTCGCGGGCGCCTTCACCGCGGCGGCCGCCGCGGAGCGCTCGGCGGCGTCGGCGCGCGCCTCGGCGTCCTTCAGCTTCGACTCCAGGTCCCGGACCCGGTCATTGAGCTCGGAGACCTCTTCGTTGGTGGCCAGCCCGACCCGGCCCAGGCCGCGGTCCATCTCGTAGCGGACCAGCTTCACCAGGGCGTCGCGATTGGCGGTACCGGCCGACATGAGGTCCTCGGCCATGGTCTGCAACTGGCCGACGGTGGCGCCGCTCTGCTTGGCGAGCTTCTTGACCACCTTCGTGGCCTTCTTCCGCGAGTTCTCGGTCAGACCGAGCGCCAGTTCGAGATATGCGCGCCAAGCGTCCTGCATGATGCCTCCGTTATCAACCGCGCGTTTACTTCGCGCCATCACGCTACCCCGGAAGGACACGCCGCCCATGATGTACCGTGCCCAACGGTGAAACCCGCTGATCCGGAAGGGACCGAATGGCGACCATTGAGGAGTGCCGCGCGGCACTCGACGCTCTCGCGGCGAAACTGGCGGAGAACGCCGATTCGGTGCGCGGCAAGGTGGACCTCGACCGCACCCTCGCCGCCGAGATCACCGATCTGCCCGCCCACTTCCACGGCCGGCTCGCGCAGGGCCGCCTCATCGACATCGCCGACGGCGACGACCCCGACGCCAAGATCCGGCTGATCGTCGGCAGCGACGACCTCATCGCCCTGGTCGCCGGTGACCTCGACTTCGGCCGCGCCTTCGCCTCCGGCCGCGTGAAGATCAAGGCCAACCTGTTCGACCTGCTCAAGCTGAAGGCGCTGCTCTAGACCCGGCCCCTGTGGACGCCCAAGGGCGCCCCGCCGATCCCCGGTGGCTCACGCGGCTCGCCCGCGACGGGCCGGCCGATACAGGTAGCGGTGGCCGGTGGCGTGATCACCGCCGGGTGATCACGCGAAGGCCCGGCACCGGCGCGGGCCCGCCCCGCCGACTCCGGCGGCCGGTCACGCCCTCGACCGCGCCCACCGCCGGGGGCATGGCCGGCCGCACCGGCCGGCGCGGACGCCCATGGCTCCACTCGCGGGTGTCCGCGAGCCGCACGCGGGCCTTCCGGCACGACGCCACCGGACACCTCCCGGAGCGGTACAGGGGCCCGCGTCCGTCCACCGGCCGGGCCCGGTCATCGCCGCCGTCACGCGAGCGACACTCGCGGTCCCCCGACCCGCCAGCGGGCATGAAAAAACCCCGCCCGGTTCCCCGGACGGGGTTCGTCGTTCACACGGCCGATGGCGCTCGCCTCAGCCGAAGTCCAGTTCGCGCAGGGCCGCGACCGCGTCCTCACCGTCTCCGGTGACCTTCTCCCACCCGGGAGTCGCCCACGCCAGCTCCGCCAGCGCGCGCAGCGCGTCCAGGGGCTCCCCCGCGCCGCTCAGGCGCAGTACCGCGTCCTCGGCGGCGGCCGTGAAGCCTCCGCACACCACCGCGTCCCCGTGCCAGCGTGTGCCCGGCTGCGGCAGCCGCACGTCCCGCAGGCCCCACCCCAGGTACTCGGGGCGGGCGTTCTCCGGAATGGACAGCACCTCGGCGGGCCGGGTGATACCGCTGAGCACGAGCATGGACGGCACACCGGCCGCCACCGCGCCCTCGATGTCGGTGTCCCACCGGTCGCCGACGACCAGCGCCGACAGCTCCGGCGCCACCGCGGCCGCCTGCTCGAACATCGCCGGGCCCGGCTTGCCCGCCACCGCGTCCGGGCCACGGCCGGCGGCGGTGCGGACCGCGCCGATCAGCGCGCCGTTGCCGGGCAGCGGACCACGCTTCGACGGCAGTGTCGGGTCGGGGTTCGTGGCCACCCACAGCGCGCCCTCGCGGACCGCGACGGTCGCCTCGGCCAGGTCCCGCCACGACACGTCCGGCGAGTAGCCCTGCACGACCGCCTCGGCGTCCTCGGCCGCCGTCACGGGTGTCAGGCCCGCCCGCCGCACCTCGGCCACCAGGCTCTCGGTGCCGATCACGAGCACGGACGCGCCGGGCGCCAGTCGCCCGGCCAGCAGCGTCGCCGCCGTCCGCGACGAGCTCAGGACCTCGCCGGCCTCCGCCGCCACGCCCATCCCGGACAACGCGCCCGCGACCGTCTCCGGAGCGCGGGCGGCGTTGTTCGTGACGAACACGACCCGGCCGCCCTCGCCGCGATGCGCGGCGAGGGTCTCGATCACCCCGTCGATGGGGTGATCGAGCAGGTAGACCACGCCGTCGAGATCGAGGAGCAGCAGACGGTGGGACTCCATCAGGGGCCGCTCGGCCCCCAGGAGCCGCGTCGGCCGCTCCCCGGTCACTTGGCCTCGTCCGGGTTCTTCGGGGCCTCGAAGGACACCGACCGCGCGTCGGGACGCGGGGACTCCTCGGCGGCCGTCACCGGCGCCTGATCGTCCTCGTCGTCCTCATCGTCATCGCCGTCTTCGTCGTCCTCATCGGACGCGTCACGGTCGTCGTCCTGGTCCTCGTCGTCGTCATCATCGTCTTCGTCTCCGTCTTCGTCCGAGGAGCCCTCGTCCGACTCGCCGTCCTCATCGGACTCGTCGTCGTCCTCGTCCTCATCGGAGTCGTCGATGTCGTGGCCGTGCTCGGCGCCCTCCATCTCGGCGAGGAGCTCGTCCTCGTCCTCGATCTCCGGCAGCACGACGCCCTCAAGCTCCAGCAGCCGCTCGGTCGCGGCCGTCTCGCCCTCGGGGTCGACGGCGAGGGTCTTGTTGAACCACTCGATCGCCTCGTCCTTGCGCTCCACCGCGGCCAGCGCGTCGGCGTAGGCGAAGCGCAGGCGCGCCAGCCAGCCGTCGCCGGTGCTCCGGTTCAGCTCCGGCACCTGCAGCATGCCCACGGCCGCCGCGTCCTGCCCGAGGTCGCGGCGCGCGCCGGCGGCCACGATCAGCAGCTCGATGCGGACGTCCTCCGGCAGCGACGTGCCCTCGGACTCGC
Source organism: Actinorhabdospora filicis (assembly GCF_030269765.1). Classification (GTDB taxonomy): domain Bacteria; phylum Actinomycetota; class Actinomycetes; order Mycobacteriales; family Micromonosporaceae; genus Actinorhabdospora; species Actinorhabdospora filicis. The sequence continues at coordinate 1,610,856 of NZ_BSTX01000002.1, forward strand.
GCCACGCGTCCACGGCCCGCTCCGGGCGGCCCAGGGCGCGCTCGCAGTCGGCGATGATCGCCACGTACTCCTGGGTGCCGTTCAGGCGCTGCGCGGTGCGCAGCTCCGAGATCGCCACCTGCCACTCACCGGCGATGTAGGCGGTCAGGCCCGCGCCCTCGCGCACCACGCCGATGCGGGACGCCAGGCGCCGCGCCACGGCCGCGTGCTCCAAGGCCAGCTTCGGGTCCTCGTCGAGCAGGCGCCCGGCCATCACCAGGTGCTTGCCGACGCGCTCCGCGAGGCCCTTCGGCAGCGACGAGAGGCCCTCGCGGACCTCCTTGTCCAGCTCGCGGTAGTCGACGTCCTCGGGCAGCGGCGGCTCGGAGTACTCCGCGCCACCACCGGCCAGCACCGGACGGTTCTCATCGCGCGCCCGCTCGTCGCGATCACGCGAGAAGTCACGGCGGTCGCCCCGGTCACCACGGTCGTCGCGGCGGAACCCGCCACGGTCGCCACCGCGGTCATCACGGTTGAAGGACGGACGGTCGTCACGACGCTGGAAACCACCACGGTCCCCGCCACGGTCGTCACGACGCTGGTATCCACCGCGATCGCCGCCGCGGTCGTCACGGCGCTGGAACCCGGGACGGTCACCACCACGGTCATCGCGACGCTGGTATCCGCCACGGTCGCCACCGCGGTCATCACGGTTGAACGAGGGACGGTCGTCACGACGCTGGAAACCACCACGGTCCCCGCCACGATCATCACGACGCTGGAAGCCGGGACGGTCACCACCACGGTCATCACGACGCTGGAAGCCCCCGCGATCGCCGCCACGGTCATCACGGCGCTCGAACGGACGGTCGCCGCGCGGGCGGTCGTCACGGCGCTGGAACCCGCCACGGTCGCCACCGCGGTCATCACGGTTGAACGAGGGACGGTCATCGCGGCGCTGGAAACCACCACGGTCCCCGCCACGATCATCGCGGCGCTGGAACCCGGGACGGTCGCCACCACGGTCATCGCGACGCTGGTATCCGCCACGGTCCCCACCACGGTCATCACGGTTGAAGGACGGACGGTCATCGCGACGCTGGAAGCCCCCGCGATCGCCACCGCGGTCATCACGGTTGAACGAGGGACGGTCGTCACGACGCTGGAAACCACCACGGTCCCCGCCACGATCGTCACGACGCTGGTATCCGCCACGGTCGCCACCGCGATCATCGCGGCGCTGGAACCCGGGACGGTCGCCACCACGGTCGTCACGACGCTGGTATCCGCCACGGTCCCCACCACGGTCATCACGGTTGAAGGACGGACGGTCATCACGACGCTGGAAGCCCCCGCGATCGCCACCGCGATCGTCACGGTTGAACGAGGGACGGTCGTCACGACGCTGGAACCCGGGACGGTCCCCGCCACGGTCATCGCGACGCTGGAACCCGGGACGGTCACCACCACGGTCATCCCGGCGCTGGAAGCCCCGGTCATCGCGGTCGCGGTTGAAGGCGGGACGGTCACCACCGCGGTCGTCGCGGCGCGGCCCGTCGTTGTTGTAGCGGGGGCGGTCGTCGCGGCGCTGGAAGCCGCGGTCATCGCGGCCGCCGTAGCCGCCGCGGTTGCGGCCGCCGTCACGGAAGCCGTTGTTGCGGTCGCTGCGGCCCTGGTGCTCCCGGCCCCGATCACCGCCGCGGTCGCCACCCGGCCTGGAGTTACGGTCAGAGCCCGAACGGTCCTCAGCTGACATGCCCATCATTCTCTCGTATCCGGCGGCGGACACACCGCCGCACCAGTAAATACCGCCACCGTCACATTCGCGGTGGCCCGGCCGGACCATCGACGGCGTCCCGCGCCGTCCCGATCCTCGCCGGCGGCATGCGGCTTCCGTTGTTGACTTGTCCGTGCGGGCGCCCAGACGGGCTCCGCCACCTGCACCGCCCCGGAGGACGGCATGCATGACTGTAGCCCCGCGGGTTCCCCCAAATTGGGGTCGCCCGCGGGGCCACCATGTTTAGTGTTCGGCGGTGTCCTACTCTCCCACCCCGTTCCCAGGGCAGTACCATCGGCGCTGAAGGGCTTAGCTTCCGGGTTCGGAATGGGACCGGGCGTTTCCCCTTCGCCATGACCACCGAAACATCCTCGAAACAACACACACCACTCACTGGTGCGGGGGTTTCCTGGACGCCTCGGCCGTGAACCCGTCCCGTGAAAAAGGGGGTGGGGGTTCGGCGTTGGTGTCGTATGGAATTGTTCTATCTGTTCACCGTGGCGCACACCCCACGTGTGTGGGGGGCTGCTGTGGTGTGTTGTTTCAGATGAACATAGTGGGTGCGATTTTCTGGCGGCGTGTCACGCGCTGCTTAAAGGATTTGTTAAGTCCTCGGCCTATTAGTACCGGTCAACTGAACACATTAC
>NZ_BSTX01000003.1:0-801859 GCF_030269765.1 Actinorhabdospora filicis
GCGAAGGGGAAACGCCCGGTCCCATTCCGAACCCGGAAGCTAAGCCCTTCAGCGCCGATGGTACTGCCCTGGGAACGGGGTGGGAGAGTAGGACACCGCCGAACACTAACGTCAAAGCCCCCCAGGCTCGGCCTGGGGGGCTTTCCCATACCCGGAAACAGAAGGCCGCGGAAGAGGACGGCGTCGCCGGCGTACACGGCATCGCAGGGCACCGCTCCCCCGTTGACCTGGCGAATGACTCGGTGACCGGCTTCCGGAGTGTGTCCCATCCTGTGTTCAACCGTGTCCGTATCGGTGCCGTCATCATGCTGGAACCTGAGGGTCACGATCCGGCAGTATGGTCGGCATGCCTAGCCTGCGACGAGATGAGGCGCGAGCGCGCGCCGAGCTGCTGACGGTCGAGTCCTACGACATCGACCTGGACCTCACCCGCGGGGAGGAGGTGTTCGGCTCGGTCGTGAAGATCCGCTTCTTCAGTTCGGAGGAGGGCGCCGCCACGTTCGTGGAGCTGGTCCCGGAGACGCTGCACCGGATCGCGCTGAACGGCGTCGACCTGCCGGTCGGCGATCTCGTCGACAACCGTTTCCCGCTGTCGGGGCTGGCCGCCTCCAACGAGCTGGTCGTCGAGGCCGACATGCGTTACTCGCACTCCGGTGAGGGCCTGCATCGGTTCACCGACCCGGAGGACAAGCTCGCCTACACGTACATGATGGGCTTCCATGACATGGCGAGTCGTGTGTACGCCTGCTTCGAGCAGCCCGACCTGAAGGCGCCGGTGCGGTTGTCGGTGACGGCTCCCGAGGACTGGACGGTCGTGGCCAACGAGTCGGGGACGCGGGTGTCGCCCGGGCGGTGGGAGTTCACCGAGACCAAGCCGCTGGCGACGTACTTCACCACGCTGGTCGCCGGTCCGTACCACTCGGTGTACCGCGAGCACGACGGCATGACCTTCGGTCTGCACTGCCGGCGGTCCATGGCGGCCTACATGGACGCCGACGCCGATGAGATGTTCGAGGTGTCCTTCGGGTGCTTCGACAAGTTCCACGAGCTGTACGGGGTCCGCTTCCCGTTCGGTACGAGCTACGACCAGGCCTTCGTGCCCGAGTTCAACGCGGGCGCGATGGAGAACCCGGGCTGTGTGACGTTCCGGGACGAGGCGTTCATCTACCGCTCGGCGGTCACCGACACCCGGCGTGAGGGCCGGGCGACGACGATCGCGCATGAGATGGCGCACATGTGGTTCGGCGACCTGGTGACGCTGCGGTGGTGGGACGACCTGTGGCTCAATGAGTCCTTCGCCAACTACATGGGCTTCCGGGGCGCGGCCGAGGCCACGCGCTTCGAGGGCGGCTGGTCCAACGTCGTGTTCAACAAGATGGGCGGCCTGGCGGCCGACCAGCGTCCCTCGACGCACCCGGTGTCGGTGGAGCTGGAGGTCAGCTCCGACGCGCTGGCCAACTTCGACGGCATCGCCTACGCCAAGGGCGGGGCGATCCTGAAGCAGCTGGCGGCCTGGCTGGGCGACGAGGTCTTCTTCGGCGGCCTGCGCGAGTACTTCTCCCGCTACGGCATGGGCAACGCGTCCCTGGCCGACCTGCTGGACTGCCTGTCCAAGGTCAGCGGGCACGACCTGGCCGAGTGGGGCCAGAAGTGGCTGCGCACGACCGGCCCGAACACGCTGCGCGCCGAGGTCGAGGTGGACGGCGAGGGCAACTACACCTCGGTCCGGGTGCGGCAGAGCGCTCCGGCCGATCACCCGACGCTGCGGTCGCATCACATCAAGATCGGCCTGTACGACCTGGACGGCGACGTCGTGGTGCGCCGCGAGCAGGTCACCGTGAGCGTCGCCGGTGAGCTCACCGACGTCCCCGAGCTGGCCGGGCGCCCGAAGGCGACGCTGCTGCTGGTCAACGACGACGACCTCACCTACGCGAAGGTGCGCCTGGACGCCGACAGCCTCGGCGCGCTGCGCACGGCCCTGCCGCGCCTCCAGGACCCGGTCGGCCGCGCGTTGCTGTGGAGCATCGCGTGGGACAGCTGCCGCGATGGTGAGCTGCCCGCCGGGGAGTTCCTGGGGCTGCTGCGCGAGTGCCTGCCCGCCGAGCCGCTGCAGAGCGTCGTCGACATGCTGATGATGATGGCGCGCGGCACGGTCATCGACCAGTACCTGACGCCGGAGGAGCGTCCCGAGGGCCTGCGCGGCTACGCCGAGCTGGGCCGCGCGCTGGTGGCCGGTGCCGAGCCGGGCTCCGGGCGTCAGCTCACCGGTTTCCGGGCGCAGGTCTCGGCGGCCTCCGCCGAGGACGCCGGCACCCTCAAGGGCTGGCTGAACGGCGAGGGCGCGCCGGAGGGCCTGACCGTCGACACCGAGCTGCGCTGGTCGATCCTGGCGCGCCTGTGCACGCTGGGCGCGGCCGGTGAGGCCGACATCGCCGCCGAGCTGGAGCGCGACCCGAGCTCCGAGGGCCTGAAGCACGCCGCGACGTGCCGGGCCGCGCGTCCCGACGCCGCGGCGAAGGAGGAGGCGTGGAACATCGTCCTGCACGACCGGGAGCTGTCCAACCACGTGCTGCGGGCCGTCGCCGAGGGCTTCTGGCGCAATGAGCAGGCCGAGCTGCTGGCGCCGTACGTGGACCGGTTCTTCGCCGAGTTCCCGGCGGCGGTGGACGCGCGCATGCCGTGGGAGAAGATGCACCTGACCGCCGCGATGTTCCCCTCGCAGGTCGTGGACGCGCGCACCGCCGAACTGGCCGACGCGATGCTGTCCGCCGAGGGTCTCGCGCAGGAGTTCCGCCGTACCGCCGCGGACCGTCTGGATGATCTGCGCCGGGCCGTTCGCGTACGTGAGGTGGCCGACACGGTTAAGTAGTTCCGCCCCGGCCCGGTACCCACCTCGCCTAGCCTGACGGCATGGTGGGTTCCGGGCCGCGTGTCGGGATCATGGGTGGGACCTTCGATCCGATTCACCACGGCCATCTGCTCGCCGCCAGTGAGGCGGCCTACGCGCTGGGCCTGGACGAGGTCGTCTTCGTCCCGGCCGGTCAGCCGTGGCAGAAGGACGGCCGTGACATCGCCGACGCCGAGGACCGCTACCTGATGACGGTCCTGGCCACCGCCGCGCACCCGGTGTTCAGCGTGAGCCGCGTCGACATCGACCGGGCGGGGGCGACCTACACCGTCGACACGCTGCGGGATCTGCGCGGGGTCTACGGGCCCGAGGCCGAGCTGCACTTCATCACCGGCGCCGACGCCCTGGGCGGCATCCACACGTGGAAGGGCGCCGAGGAGCTGCTGGAACTCGCCCGGTTCGTCGGGGTGTCGCGTCCCGGGTACGACCTGGGGGAGATCGAGCTGCCCGCCGGGAAGGTGGACCTGGTGGAGATCCCGATGATGGACATCTCCTCCACCGAGTGCCGCGAGCGCGCGGCCGAGGGGCGTCCGCTCTGGTATCTGGTGCCCGACGATGTGGCGCGTTACATCGCTCTCAGGGGCCTCTACCGTGGGTAATGCGTGCGCCGCCGCCGCGCGGGGCGTGACAGACTGGGGGTAAGGAGACCCCGACATAAGGAGCCATGTGGCCGCCACGGAAATCGCCCGGACTCTGGCCCTCGCGGCCGCGGAGGCAGCGGCGGACAAGAAGGCCCAGGACATCGTCCTCATCGACGTCAGCGACCAGCTCGTCATCACCGACGTGTTCATGCTCGCCTCGGCGCCCAATGAGCGCCAGGTGCAGGCCATCGTCGACGCCGTCGAGGAGCGGCTCCGCGAGCAGTACGACACCAAGCCGCTGCGCCGTGAGGGGCAGCGGGCCGGCCGGTGGGTGCTGCTCGACTACGCCGATGTCGTGGTGCACGTCCAGCACAGCGAGGAGCGCGAGTTCTACGCCCTCGACCGGCTGTGGAAGGACTGCCCGACGGTGCCCTTCGAGAACACTCCCGTCGACTCGCTGGACGCGGCGGAGGCATGACCCGTCTCGTCGTCGTCCGTCACGGGCGGACCGAGTGGAACGGCCTGCGCCGGTTCCAGGGCTGGACCGACATCGACCTGGACGCCACGGGCGTGACGCAGGCCGAGGACGCGGCGAAGGTCCTGGCGGGCTTCAAGCCCGACGTCCTCGTCTCCAGTGACCTCTCGCGCGCGTACAACACCGCGCTGCCCGTGGCGCAGGCCACCGGTCTGGAGATCAGCACCGACGCGCGGCTGCGCGAGCGCGGCTACGGCCCCTGGGAGGGCCTGACGATGCCGGAGATCGCGGTGCGCTGGCCGGAGGAGCACGACGGCTGGAAGGCCGGGCGTCCCGTCGTCCTCGACGGCATCGAGACGTGGGACGAGCTTCGCGCGCGCACCGGGGCCGCGGTCGCCGACGCGATCGCCAAGGCCGAGGGCGGCACGGTGATGGTGTTCACGCACGGTGGGACGGCGCGGCAGGCGGTCGCGTCGGTGCTGTCGTGGACGGCCGAGATGACCAACACCGTCGGCGGGCTCGACAACTGCCGGTGGGCCGACATGTCCGACCGTCGCGGCTGGCGCCTGAACGGGTACAACGTCGGCGCGTAGCCGGGAACGCGCCCGAGGCCGGGCGCGTCTGATCTTGCATGAGGAAGACGATGCCGCACGTACGTCTGGCGACGGTCCTGGCCACCGGTGTCCTGCTGGTGGCCGGGCTCGCCGCCTGTGGCGCGTCGGGGGACGGCGCGGGTGCCGAGCCCGGTTCGTCCGTCACGCCCGGGAAGACCGAGCAGGCGCCGGCGCCGGAGAACTCGGTGACGCTGCCGGTGCCCGGTGACAAGACCGACCCCGTCAAGGGCGTGTCGGTGACGCTTCAGGGCACCATCGAGGCGGGCGTGGAGACCGGTTGCCTGGTGCTGGTGAGCGGGGACAACGTGTACGGGCTCTTCGGTGGCGACCCAGCGGTGCTGAAGGCGGGCGCGCGCGTGGAGGTCACCGGTTATGAGGCGCCGGACGTGATCTCGTTCTGCCAGCAGGGCACTCCGTTCCAGGTGGAGTCGGCTCGCGCGCTCTGAATCCGCTACCTTTCGTCTATGCCTGTAGCGGTGGTCACGGACTCGACGGCTTATCTGCCACCCGAACCGGTTTCACGGTACGGCGTCACGGTGCTCCCGCTGCCGGTGATCCTGTCGGGCACCGAGGGGCGCGAGGGCGTCGACGTGACCCCCGCCGATGTGGCGAACGCGCTGACCAGGCGGCGTGTGCAGGTGACCACCTCGCGGCTGTCGCCGGCCGAGCTCGTCGAGTGCTACCGGCGGCTCCTGGACGGCGGGGCGTCGGGTGTGGTGTCGGTGCACATCTCCTCGAAGCTGTCGGGGACGTATGAGGCGGCGACGCTCGCGGCGGGCGAGTTCGGGGGGAAGGTCCGCGTGGTGGACTCCCTGTCGGCCGGGATGGGCCTGGGGTTCCCGGTGCTGCGGGCGGCGCGGGACGCCGCGCGGGGGCGCGGGCTCGATCACGTGGAGCGGGAGGCGTCGCGGGCGGTCGTGCGCACGACCACGTACTTCTACGTCGACACTCTGGAGTTTTTGCGGCGGGGTGGGCGCATCGGCGCGGCGAGCGCGCTGGTGGGGACCGCTTTGGCGGTGAAGCCGATCCTGCACGTGGACGAGGGCGGGCTGGTGCTGCGGGAGAAGGTGCGCACGTCGTCGCGGGCGCTGGTGCGGCTGGCGGAGCTGGCCGAGGCCGCCGGGCACGAGGATGAGGTGGACGTGGCGGTGCATCACCTGGCGGCGCCGGAGCACGCGGCGGAGCTGGGGGAGCGGCTGCGGGAGCGGTTCGGGAGGCGGTTGCGCGAGCTGTACACGTCCGAGATCGGGGCGGCGGTGGGCGCGCACGTGGGGCCGGGGCTGGTCGGGGCGGTTGTATATAGGCGCCTGGATTGATTTCCGTCTTGTTACGAACTGTCCACAACTGGTGAGTTATCCACAGGGTGTGGGTTGCCCTGTTTGACGGGTTCGTCCGGGCTGGTTTTCCTGGACGGGTGACCGAGAGACTTCTGGAGGTACCGCCTTCGCCGGATGCGGCGGAGGTGTCGGTCCTCGAATGCGATGCGCGCCGCCGGGCGCGGTGGGACGTCCCGCCGCGCACCCGGCTGGTGCTGGCCGTGCTGGGTGGGGTGGCGTTGCTCGCCGGTGGCGGGCTGGCCTGGTGGTCGTGGCCGCGGGCGGAGCCGGTGGCGCCGGTGGTGGAGGTGGCCGAGTCGGTGCCGTCGGCGGTGCCGCTGGTGGTGTCGGTGGCGGGGAAGGTCCGGCGGCCGGGGCTGGTGCGGTTGCCGCCGGGCTCGCGGGTCGCCGACGCGGTGGCGGCGGCCGGTGGGGTGGCCGATGAGGCGGACCTGGGGTTGCTGAACCTGGCGCGGAAGGTCGCCGACGGCGAGCTGATCGTGGTGGGTGGCCCGCCGGTGGCGCAGGAGGGTGGCGCGGCCGGTCCGCTGAACCTGAACGCGGCCACCGCGGAGCAGCTGGACGCGCTGCCCGGGGTCGGTCCGGTGCTGGCGCGGCGGATCGTGGACTACCGGGACGCGCACGGCGGGTTCGGTTCGGTCGAGGAGCTGCGGCAGGTCGACGGGATCGGGGCCTCGCGTTTTGCGGACCTGCGTGAGCTGGTGACGGTATGAGGGGGACGGATCTGCGCCCGGCGGCGGTGGCGGCCGGGGTGTGGCTGGCGGCCCTGTGGGCGCTGCGGCTGCCCGCGGTGGCCGGGCTGGCGCTGGCGGTGGGCCTGCTCGCCGGGGCGGGGTGTGTGGAGTTCGTGGCCCGGCGGGGGCGGGGTGAGGTCCTGGGGCTGCTGGTGGTGGCGATGCTGGGCGCGGGGTGCGGGGCGGGGGTGACGGCGTGGAAGGTCGCCGTCCGCGATGACCCCGCGCTGACCCGGCTGATCGCGCAGAAGGCCGACGGGGAGGCGGTCCTGGTGGTCGCCGACGACCCGCGCCGGGTGCGCGGCGGTGTGGCCTACGCCGGGGAGAGCTGGGCGGTGCCGGTGCGGCTGGAGTCGCTGCGGCCGAACGGCGGGCCGGTGCTGGACCTCGGCGTCCGCGCGGTCGTCTTCGCCGCCGACCCGGTGTGGCGGAGCCTCCTGCCGGGGCAGCGGGTGGTCTCGCCCGGCCGGGTGGGCGAGTCGCGCGTGGACGGGCTGGAGGCGGCGGTGTGGTTCGCGCGCGACGGCCCGCGAGAGGTGTCGCCGCCACCGTGGTGGCAGACGGCCGCCGGTGGCCTGCGCGACGGGCTCCGCCGGGTCTGCGCGCGGCTGCCGGAGCCGGTCGGCGGGCTGCTGCCCGGTCTCGTCGTCGGCGATGTCGGCGGCCTCGATCCCGGGCTCGCCGCCGACTTCCGCACCACCGGGCTCGTCCACCTCACCGCCGTCTCGGGCTCCAACGTCGCGCTCGTGGTGGGGGCGATTCTGGCCTGCGCGCGGGCCTTCGGGGCGCCGCGCAAGTGGGCGGTCCCGCTGGCCGCGCTGGCGCTCGTGGCGTTCGTGGTCGTCGTCCGGCCCTCGCCGAGCGTGCTGAGAGCGGCGGTGATGGGCGGGCTGGGACTGCTGGCGCTGGTGCTGTCCCGGCGCGGCGTGGGCGTCGCGATGCTGTCGGGGGCGGTGGGCCTGCTCGTCCTCCTCGACCCCGGGCTGGCCGGGGAGGCCGGATTCGCGCTCTCGGTGCTGGCCACCGGTGGGATCCTGCTGCTCGCCCCACCCTGGCGGCGGTGGCTGCGCTCGCGCGGGTGGCCGTCCTGGCTCGCCGAGGCCCTGATCGTGCCCGCCGCCGCGCAACTGGCGGTCGCGCCGGTGGTCGCCGGGCTGTCCGGCGTCATCGGGATCGTGGCCGTGCCCGTCAACGCGCTCGCCGTGCCGGCGGTGGCGCCCGCGACCGTGCTGGGCGTCCTGGTGACGCTGCTCGCGCCCTGGTGGGCCGGTGGCGCCTACGCGGTGGCCTGGCTGGCGTCGGTGCCCGCCTGGTGGCTGGTGTGGCTCGCGCGGCAGGGCGCGCGGCTGCCCCTCGCGGTCGTGCCGTGGCCCGCCGGAGCATGGGGCGGGCTGGGCCTGGCGGTCCTGCTCATCGGCGGCGGCCTCGCCCTGCGCTGGCGCCGCACCCGCCGGTGGGCCGTGGGCGTGCTGGCGCTGCTGGTGGTGGCGTGCGCCGGAGCCGTTCCCGTGCGGCTGCTGTGGCCGGGCTGGCCGCCGCGCGGCGCGGTCCTGGTGGCCTGCGACGTGGGGCAGGGCGACGCCCTCGTCCTGCCCGTCGGCGGCGGATCGGCGATCGTCGTGGACGCCGGGCCCGAGCCGGTCGCCGTCGACGGCTGCCTGCGCCGCCTCGGCGTGGGTGAGGTGCCGCTGCTGGTGGTGAGCCACTTCCACCTCGACCACATCGGCGGGCTCGCCGGAGTGGTCGCCGGGCGGCGCGTCGGGCGCGTGCTCCTGCCGGGCTACGGCGAACCGGCCGAGGGGCGCGCGGCCGTCCTCGCCGCGCTCGACGGTGTCCCTGCCGTGGTCGCCGCCGCCGGGCAGCGCATGAGCGTCGGACCGGTCGCGCTGGAGGTCCTGGGGCCGCGCTCCGAACACGACGGGACCCGCTCGGACCCCAACAACAACTCGATCGTCCTGCGCGCGACCGTTGGGACGGTCCGCGTCCTGCTCGCCGGGGACGTGGAGGAGGAGAGCCAGCGCGAACAACTCGCCGACGGCGCGGCCCTGACGGCCGACGTGCTCAAGGTCGCCCACCACGGCTCGCCCTACCAGGACGACGGGTTCCTGGCGGCGGTGTCACCCCGGATCGCGCTGATCTCGGTCGGCGAGGGCAACGCGTACGGCCACCCGAGCGGCCGGATCGTGCGCGAGCTGGAGGGGATGGGAGCGAGGGTGTGGCGCACGGACCGCGACGGGGACGTGGCGGTGCTGGTGGGAGAGCGCGGGCTGGGGGTGGTGACGGGCGGGAAGGGGCGGAGGAGGCGGTTGCGGAGGGGGTAGTGGGGTGGGGGTTGCCCCACGGGGGTGGGGAACAGGCAACGGAGATCGCTGCGACACAGGGCGGGCGCGGCTCATCCCCACACACGTGGGGAGCACGCCCTTGCGCCCGGCGACACGATCGTTGCGGGCGGCTCACCCCCACGTGCGTGGGGAGCACATCCCGGCGGCGGTGCCTCCGTAGTCGAGCGTCGGCTCACCCCCACACACGTGGGGAGCACGTCTGGGACAGCGCCTGCGCCTGGACGGTCAGCGGCTCACCCCCACACGCGTGGGGAGCACACTTCGCGACCTGCCGATTCTCCGCCGCTTCGCGCGTTTTCGCCAGCGGCGTACCCGGCCACGACGTGGGCCCATCGCCCTCCTTCATCCCCGCCCCTGCGCGCTCGCCGACCGGCGTGGTGGCCGCGCTGGCCGGTGTCAGCCGGTGGGCCGGGCATCCCGCACAGCCTCCACCCCCGTCGGTCCGCATGGCAGGATGGCGGGGTGACCGCCATTCCCGCTCTCCGTCTTGTCGTCGGCGAGGAGGATCTCCTCATCACCCGGGCCGTGGCCGAGGTGGCCGCGGCGGTTCGGGCCGTCGATCCCGACATCGAGGTCAAGGAGTGGGACGCGGGCAGCGTCTCGGTCGGGGAGTTCGTCTCGGCGGTGAGCCCGGCGTTGTTCGGTGGGGGCACGGTCGTCGTCCTTCGTAACGCGCACAACGCGAAGAAGGAACTGGCCGCCGCGATCACCAAGTACGCCGCGACGCCGGTGAGCGACGTCTTCCTCGTGGTCGCGCATCCGGGCGGTGTGAAGGGCAAGGCCCTGGTCGACGCCTTGAAGAAGGCGGGCGCCGACGAGGTCGCCGCCGCGAAGCTGAAGCGCCCGCAGGACCGGGTGGCGTTCGTGCGCGAGGAGTTCCGGCGGCTCGGCGCCAAGTGCGGCGCCGACGCGGCCGAGGCGCTGCTGACCGCGCTCGGGTCCGACCTGCGCGAGATCGCCGCCGCCTGCCACCAGCTCGTCGCCGACACCGGCGGCAGCATCACCGTCGACATCGTCAACCGCTACTACCGGGGACGCGCCGAGGTCACCGGCTTCGCCGTCGCCGACGCGGTCGTGGTGGGCGACGTCCCGGGCGCGCTGGAGTCGCTGCGGTGGGCGCTGTCGGTGGGCATGGACGCCGTTCCGATCGCCGATGCGCTCGCCCAGGGCGTCCGCAACGTCGCGCGGGTCGCCGGCGCGGGCCGGGGGAACTCCTATCAACTCGCCTCGGCGTTGGGGATGCCCGCCTGGCGTGTGGAGCGTGTGATGGGGCAGACACGCGGCTGGACACCGGAGGGGCTGGCGCTCGCCATGGACGCCGCCGCCGAGGTGAACGCCGCGGTGAAGGGGGGCTCCGATGACCGGGGATACGCGCTCGAACGCGCCGTGTTCGCCATCGCCGCCGCGCGCAAGGGGGAGCGCCTGCCCGGCGGCGGTGGGCGGTGAGTGACCGTCCGGCGCGCCGCCCGCTGTACGCGAAGATCCTCCGGCTGCGGCACATCAACCCCAGCCCGGTGGCCTGCTTCGCGTTCTTCGAGGGCAGCCTCGCGGTGGCGATCCTGCTGGCGCTCACCGAGACGGTGTCGTGGTGGGTGGTGCTGATCCTGCCGGTGACGGTCGCGTTGATGGTGAAACTGAACGACGTGGTCGCCGGGGCGGGCAAGCGCAGCAGGTCATAGCCCCAGCCCCGGGGACGAGACGGGGTCGAGCCCGCTGTGGTGCGCGGCCCCGGGCGAGCCCGGGTGATCTGCGGCCGGACGACGGTGGTGCCGCACGGGTGGGGATTCGCGGCGCGGGCAGGTGAGGCCGACGAGCGTGAGCCGCGCCGGGCGGTCGTGATGGCGCGGAGCCGACCGGTCTGTGGAGGCTCACCCGGCCATGCCCCGGTCGCCGCACGGGACACGCTCATCGGCAGACCGCGACACCCGCACCCGGACGCAGGCCGAGGACGCGTGCGAGGCCGAGGACACCGGTGAACCGGCAGGCTGCTCGATACACACCACTCGGCTGCGGCCAGAGCCTTCCGCGAGGTGCGGAAGGGTGGGCCGTTCGATGCGCATCGCCGGATGTTTCGCAGGCCGCTCGATGGAACCGGCCGATGCGTGCTCCCGGGGATGAGGCGGCCGAGCCTCCAGACGCCGCACGTCGGCTCCGCCGGAGGCGTGCTCGCCGGTGCGCGGGGTGTGGATGGCCGACGGTGCGTCCTTGATGAGCTCGGTGGTGCGGGAAGCGACACGAAGACACTCCGCCGCCCCGCCCACTCATCACCCACCTCGCCGAGTGGTGCGGTGAATGACGTGGTGTGTGGTGCCACAGCACCCGCGGCCCGGCCTCTCCGAACCCGCCGGGGCGGTGGTCCGGTGCCGCACGCCCCGGCGGGACCGCCTCGGGGCAGGTGAGTGGGCCGGTTGCCGTGGCGAGCCGATCCGGCCGGGATCCGCGCGCCCATGGACCCGGCCTCGCGTGGATCCATCGCATCCGCAGCCCTGTCCGGTGAGACGTCCATCCCGCCGCGCGGCCTTCAGCCGACCGGCCCGCACGTGGGCGCGGGCGGTCTTGACGCGCGGGCCGAGCCGATAGATCCCGGCGCGCCACCGGCGCGGGCGGCCTCCGCTCCGCCCACCGACCATGCCACCATGCCCGCCCAGGCCCCGCTCAGCCCCGGACCCCGCTCAGCCCAGTCCCAGCTCCGCCGCCGTCGCGCGGGCGGTGTAGTCGAAGTACTTCGCGTAGTCGGTCACCACGCCGTTGAACTGGCCGAAGAGTTCGAAGGAGAGCACGCCGATCAGGCCGCTCCAGGCCAGGATCAGGCGGCCTCGGCCTTCGGGGACGGTGATCAGCTCGGCGATGGTCTCGGTGATCAGGCCGGGTTCGGGTTGGGGGCGGTCGGCGGGGAACTCGGGGTGGGCCTCGTTGTAGATGCCGACGAGGGTGAGGGGCATGCGGGCGGCGGCGACGGTGGTGTCCTGGGGGGCGGCGTAGCCGGGGACGGGGGTGCCGTAGACGAGCTCGAACTGGTGCTTGTTGGCCAGGGCCCAGGCGCGGACGGCGCGGTTGACGGCGAGCCAGCGGCCGGTGGGCGGGTGGCCCTCGGCCTTGGCTTGGGCGTCGGCTTGCTCGGCGGCCTCGCCGACGGAGTTGTAGGCGTCGATGATCAGCGCGGTGAGGAGCTCGTCGCGGCTGGCGAAGTAGCGGTAGACCGCCGAGGAGGCCATGCCGAGAGCGCGGGCGACCGCGCGCAGGGACAGGGCGCTGGGACCGACCTCGGCGAGCTGCTCGCTCGCCGACTGCTTGATGGCCCTGGTGAGTTCGGCGCGGGCGAGCTCGCGGGCGGTGCGCGGGGCGGAGTGGGTCTCGGCTGACATGGGATCGACCATAGCAAGGTTTCGGAGCGGTGCCCAAAAAAGAGAGCGCTGCTCTTGACGGTGTGTCGAGGCGCGTGGCAGGCTGGTGCTCGTAAACGAGAGCACTGCTCTCTAATTGACGGGAGTCAAGTCATGGCCGTTCACGTGATCCTCGGCAAGGGCCCCATCGGCGGCCAGACGGCGGACGAGCTCGTCGCGCTCGGGCACCGGGTGCGGGTGCTCAGCCGGTCCGGTGGGACCAGCACCGGCACCGTCGAGCACCGGGCGGTGGACGCGGGGGACGCCGTCGCGCTGCGGGCCGCGACCGCCGACGCCGACGTCATCTACAACTGCGCCAATCCGGCCGGGTACCACCTGTGGAACCAGGAGTGGCCGCGCATGGCCTCGGCGCTGCTGGACGCCGCCGAGTCGGCCGGGGCGGTGCTGGTGACGATGAGCTGCCTGTACGGGTACGGCCCGGCGCACCGGTACATGACCGAGGAGACGCCGCTGGAGGCCGTCGGGCACAAGGGCCGGATCCGCGCGGGCATGTGGCAGGAGGCGCTGCGGCGCCACGAGGCCGGGCGGGTGCGGGTGACCGAGGCGCGGGCCTCGGACTTCTTCGGGCCGCACGCCACCGCCAACGCCGTCTTCGGCGAGCGGGTCGTGCCGCGCATCATGGCGGGCAAGGGCGTGCAGGCCCTCGGCGACCCCGACGCCCCGCACACCTGGACCTACACGCCGGACGTCGCGCGCGCCCTGGCCGTCCTGGGCACCGACGAGCGGGCGTGGGGGCGCGCGTGGCACGTGCCCAGTGGCCCGGCGCTGTCGCAGCGGGAGTTCGCCCGCGAGTTCGCGCGGGTCGCCGGTGTCGCCGAGGTCAAGGTCGGGCGGCTGCCGTGGTGGCTGATGATCAACCTGCTGGGGACGTTCCAGCCCGCGCTGCGCGGGTTCGCCGAGACCCGCCACCAGTGGGATCTGCCCTTCGAGATGGACTCCACCGCCTTCACCGCCGAGTTCGGGGTCAAGGCCACCGGGCTGGACGAGGCGATCGCGGGCACGCTCGGCTGGTGGCGCGGGCGGGCGGCCTGAGCGCGCCGCGCGAGGGGTCACGCGGTGCCGGACGGGCCCGCTCGCCCGCGCGGGGAGCGTCCGCGGGTCAGCGAAGACGTCCCCTCGGGGAGAGGCGCGGGACCGGGCGTCAGCCGGCCCGGGTGTGCTCCAGCAGTGCCGGGACCAGCACGTCCCAGACCGGCGCGGGCGGGAACTCGTGACCGCCGCCGGCCAGGACCAGCAGCCGCGCGCCGGGGATCTCCCGGGCCAGGGCCTCGCCGTGGCCCAGCGGGAACAGCGGGTCGTCGGAGCCGTGCGCGACCAGCGTCGGGACGGTGATCTCGCTCAGCCGCTCGCGGGCGACGCCGTTGCCTTCGAGGATCCAGTGGTTGGTCTGGGAGGCGGCGAAGTCGGTGGTCCGGTCGTACATGCGGCCGATGGTCGCCCGGGAGCGCGCCTCGTCGACGCCGAGACCGCCGGCGAAGTCGTGCAGGCTCGCCAGGACGTACTCCACGACGGCCTCGCGGTCGGACCAGTCGGGCTCGGGGGCGGGCTCGGAGAAGCTCTTCTGGATGCGCTCGGTGGGCGCGGGGAGGTCGGGCTGCTCGGGCCCGCCGGGACCGCCGGGGCTGGTGGACATGAGCGTCAGGCTCAGCAGCCGCCCGGGGTGGTCGACGGCGACGCGCTGGGCCATGCCGCCGCCCATCGAGAGGCCGACGAGGTGGACGCGGGCGATGCCGAGGGCGTCCAGGACGCCGGTGATGTCGCCGACGAGGTCCTCGCCGGTGTAGCCGGGCTCGCCGGCCGGGTGGGACACCGAGCGGCCGGTGTCGCGCAGGTCGTAACGGATGACGAAGCGGCCGCCGTCGCCCTGGGCGAGGAGCTGGCAGAAGTCGGCCTCCCACCAGTCCATGGAGGAGGCGGCGCCGCCGACGAGCAGGATCGCGGGGTCGGCGGGGGAGCCGAAGGTCTCGACGCAGATGTCCACGCCGTTGGCGCTGATGACTGTCTCCATGGACGTGACAGTAGAGGCCGGGTGGGACCGAAGCGATGGAAGTGAGTGGTGATTGAGTGGTGGGTGAGTGGAGAAGAGGCGGCACGGCCTGCCGCCCTGCGGCGTGGGATGAGCCGCGCCACATGCCCGGTCGGGCCGGGCGATGGTCCCCGCGGGTGTGGGGGTGAGCCGACCGTGTGGTTGACGCGGTTCTGGAGGGCGATGTGTCCCCGCCTGAGCGGGGCAGCGAAAACGCGGCCGCGAGGTTCCCCTCACGGCCGCGTCTGGCACAACCCGCCTACTTCTTCTTCTGCTCCACCGACTCGTCCGTCGACAGCGCCGCCACGAAGGCCTCCTGCGGCACCTCCACGCGGCCGACCATCTTCATCCGCTTCTTGCCTTCCTTCTGCTTCTCCAGCAGCTTGCGCTTACGCGTGATGTCGCCGCCGTAGCACTTGGCGAGGACGTCCTTGCGGATGGCGCGGATGGTTTCGCGGGCGATGACGCGGGAGCCGATGGCGGCCTGGATGGGCACCTCGAACTGCTGGCGGGGGATGAGCTTGCGCAGGCGCTCGGCGAGGCGGACGCCGTAGGCGTAGGCGGCGTCCTTGTGCACGATCGCCGAGAACGCGTCGACGGGCTCGCCGTGGAGGAGGATGTCCACCTTGACGAGGTCGGAGATCTGGGTGCCGGTGGCCTCGTAGTCCAGGGAGGCGTAGCCGCGGGTCTTGGACTTCAGCTGGTCGAAGAAGTCGTAGATGATCTCGGCCAGCGGCAGGGTGTAGCGCAGTTCCACCCGCTCCTGCGACAGGTACTCCATGCCCATCAGCGAGCCCCGGCGCGACTGGCACAGCTCCATGACCGAGCCGACGAAGTCGTTGGGGGTGAGGATCGTGGCGCGCACGATCGGCTCGTGGATGGCGGCGATCTTGCCGGTGGGGAACTCGCTGGGGTTGGTCACCACCACCGAGGTGCCGTCCTCCAGGTCCACGTT
Source organism: Actinorhabdospora filicis (assembly GCF_030269765.1). GTDB lineage: Bacteria > Actinomycetota > Actinomycetes > Mycobacteriales > Micromonosporaceae > Actinorhabdospora > Actinorhabdospora filicis. The sequence goes on from NZ_BSTX01000003.1 coordinate 15,377, forward strand.
GTAGACCACGTTGGGGGCGGTGGAGATCAGGTCGAGGCCGAACTCGCGCTCCAGGCGCTCGCGGATGATCTCCAGGTGCAGCAGGCCGAGGAAGCCGACGCGGAAACCGAAGCCGAGGGCAGCCGAGGACTCCGGCTCGTAGGTGAGGGCTGCGTCATTGAGCTTGAGCTTGTCGAGGGCCTCGCGCAGGTCCGGGTACTCCGAGCCGTCGATCGGGTAGAGACCCGAGTAGACCATCGGCTTGGGGTCCTGGTAGCCGCCGAGGGACTCGGTGGCCGGGCGGTTCGACAGGGTGACGGTGTCACCGACCTTGGACTGGCGCACGTCCTTCACGCCGGTGATCAGGTAGCCGACCTCGCCGACGCCCAGGGCGGCCGACTTGATCGGCTCGGGCGAGATGACGCCGATCTCCAGCAGCTCGTGGACGGCGTTGGTCGACATCATCTTGATGCGGTCGCGGGCCTCCATCTTGCCGTCGACCACCCGGACGTAGGTGACCACGCCGCGGTAGGTGTCGTAGACGGAGTCGAAGATCATCGCGCGGGCGGGCGCGTCGGGGTCGCCGACGGGCGCGGGGATCTGCCGGACGATCTCGTCCAGCAGCTCGCCGACGCCCACGCCGGTCTTGCCGGACACGCGCAGGCAGTCCTCGGGCTCGCAGCCGATCAGGTGCGCCAGCTCCTCGGCGTACTTCTCCGGCTGGGCCGCGGGCAGGTCGATCTTGTTCAGCACCGGGATGATCGTGAGGTCGTTCTCCATGGCCAGGTACAGGTTGGCCAGGGTCTGCGCCTCGATGCCCTGCGCGGCGTCCACGAGCAGGACGGCGCCCTCGCACGCGGCCAGCGAACGCGACACCTCGTAGGTGAAGTCGACGTGGCCGGGCGTGTCGATCATGTTCAGGACGAAGTCGTCGCCGGCGCGCTCGCCGGACCTGGCCGTCCACGGCATGCGCACGGCCTGCGACTTGATCGTGATGCCGCGCTCGCGTTCGATGTCCATGCGGTCGAGGTACTGGGCGCGCATGAGACGGGAGTCCACGACCTCGGTGATCTGGAGCATCCGGTCGGCGAGGGTGGACTTGCCGTGGTCGATGTGCGCGATGATGCAGAAGTTCCGGATCCGCTGCGGGTCGGTGCTTCCGGGCGCGTACGTCACTGCATCATCCATTCACGTGCTGGAGGGTCAACGGCTCCGGGTGTGGAGCGCTGTCAATGATCCCATGGCCTTGATCACCGGGAATGCGGTGGCGGTCAAAGCGCGGCGGGTGCCACCATCGTGACCCATGAGCACCGTCACCGGCGACTCGGTTCCCTATGACCGGACCGCGCAGCGTCCCGCCTTCGAGACCCTCCCGGAGTTCGTGCGGGACACGATCCGCGCCGCCCTCGGCGATGAGATCATCTCCGTCGCGCTCGCCGGATCGGGCTTCACCAGCGGATTCGCCGGTGTGGTCACCGCGGCCAACGGGCGCTCTCTGTTCGTGAAGGCCGCCGGGCCCGACAAACCGTCGGTCCTGGGATCCTACCGCCGGGAGCGCGAGATCAACGCGGCCCTGCCCGCCGGGCTGCCCGCGCCGGGCCTGGAGTTCGCCACCGAGCTCGGCGGCTGGATCGTGCTCGGGTTCGCCACCGTCGTCGGGCGCGCGCCCGCCCTGCCCATGTCGCCCGCCGACGTGACGTCGATGCTGGACGCCTGGGCGCGCGCGGCGGAGCTGCTCGCGCCCGTCTCCGACGCGTTCCGCTCGGTCGGCATCCGCACCCTCGAAGAGGACGCCGGTGACCAGTTCCACGGTTTCGCGGAGATGGCCTCGGGACTGTCCACGCCCGCGCCGGGCGTGCCCGTGGAGCGCCTGGCCGACCTGGCGGCGATGGAGGCGGGTGTCTTCGACGCCGTCCGCGCCGATGCCGTCACCCACGGCGACCTGCGCCCCGACAACATGATCGTCACCGGTTCCGGGTCCCTCATCTGCGACTGGAACTGGCCCACGATCGCCGCTCCCTGGTTCGACACCGTGTTCTTCCTGGTGACCGCGCGGGGTGACGGGCACGACGCCGACTCGCTGTTCTTCGCCCACCCCACGGCGGCGGGCGTCACCGGGGACCAGCTCGACGCGGTGCTGGCCGCGGCGGCCGGTTACTATCTGGACCGGGCGCGGCGAGACCCCTTCCCGGGGTCCTCTCCCCACCTTCAGCCCCATCGGCGCTGGAGCGGTGAGGCGGCCCTGGCCTGGCTGGCCTCTCGGCACGGCTGGTAAGCTTGCCGCTTGTGCGTGAGACGGCTGTGTCCTCTCCATGCGCCCAAGGACAGTGTCGACGGAAAGTTCCGCAGGCACTTTGACATTTGTTGAATGCGGAACGAATCGAGACCGAGGCTTCCAACGTGGCGAACATCAAGTCCCAGATCAAGCGCAACCGGCAGAACGAGAAGGCCCGGCTGCGCAACAAGGCCGTGAAGTCGTCGCTGAAGACCGCCATCCGGAAGTTCCGCGAGGCTGTCGACGCCGGTGACCACACCACCGCCCAGGCGCACGCCAAGGCCGCCAGCCGCGCGCTGGACAAGGCCGCCAGCAAGGGCATCATCCACAAGAACCAGGCCGCCAACCGCAAGTCGTCGATCGACAAGGTCGCCAACGGGCTCGGCGCCGAGTAGTTCTCGGGATACGGCTCTACTGAGCTTTGAAAAAGGCCCCGCCATCGGCGGGGCCTTTTTCGTGTCCTCGTGCCTGGGCCGGCCCGGGTGTGATCGCGCCTACGCCGCGCCCAGCGCCGAGACGGCCACGAACGGCTCGCCCAGGTGCGGGGTCGCCAGGGTCGCGTCCATGTCGCGCAGCTCGTTCAGCAGGCGGACGCGGGAGTCGCGGGCCACGTCCTCGTTGATCTCGTGGGAGTAGCCCATGCCCGGGTACAGCAGCTGGATCGCGTGGACCAGCAGGTCGCCGGTGACCGCGACCAGGTCCTCGCCGTCGCGGACGAGGACCGACTGGTGCCCGGGAGTGTGCCCGGGGGTGGCCACGACCCGGACGGGCCCGGCGAGGCGCTTGTCACCGTCGATGGCCCACAGCTGCCCGTTCTCGCGCAGCGGCCGCAGCAGGAGGTCGTCCAGGCGCGGGTTGAGGGAGGCCACGGCGTCCACGTCGCCCTTGCCGATGACGTAGCGGGCCGAGGGGAAGAATGGCTTGCCCTCCACCACGGCCCACCCGACGTGGTCGGTGTGCAGGTGGGTCAGGACGACGGTGTCGATGTCGGCCGGGGCGATCCCGGCCTTCTCCAGCTCGCCCGGCAGCACGCCGGGGACGGGCGCCCAGGTGGCGGCGGGTGAGCCGGCCGGGCCGATGCCGGCGTCGATGAGGATGACGCGGCCGTCGGGCAGGCGCACCGCGAAGGCGCGGAAGTTCAGCCACCAGCGGCCGTCCTCCGTCACGGCCGCGGGATCGAAGGCGTCGGCGGCGGCCCACTGTTCGGGGGTCGCCGAGGGGAAGGCGGTGGCGCGGGGCGCGAAGAAGGGACCGGCCCCGTCTTCGAGGGCGATGATCTCGGTCGCGCCCAGGCGTCTGATCACAGGCATGGCGTGACATTAATCGGCGGCCGGTTAGCGTGTGCGCATGAGGCTTGAGACGGTGAACCTGGGTGTGGAGCGGACCGGCGAGTGGGCGGGGAGCCTGAAGCGGACCGGGATCGACAAGCGTCCCGCCGGGGGACGGGTGATGCTGCGGCGCCTGGGCGTCGACGGCGACGTGATCATCGACATGAAGAACCACGGCGGCGAGGACCAGGCCGTCTACGCCTACGCGCGCGAGGACGCCGCGTGGTGGGCGAAGGAGCTGGACCGCGAGATCGCCCCCGGCGGTTTCGGCGAGAACCTCTCCACCAGCGGGCTCGACATCACCGGCGCGCTCATCGGCGAGCGGTGGGCGATCGGGGACGCGGTGGTCGAGGTGGCCAGTGTGCGGATTCCGTGCCGGACCTTCGCGGGGTTCTGGGACGTCAAGGACCTCATCAAGCGCTTCACCAACCGCGCGGTGCCGGGCGCGTACCTGCGGGTGATCGAGGAGGGCGCGGTGGGCGCCGGTGACGCCATCGAGGTGGTGCACCGTCCCGTGGAGCACGATCTGACCGTGGGTGAGCTGTTCCGGGCGCTGACCACCGAGCCGGAGCTGCTGCCGAAGGTGCTGACGGCTAGCGCGGTCGCGGCGAACGTGCGGGAGAAGGCGGAGAAGCGCGTGGGCTGACCGGTGGCAGGAGGGGCGGGCCGTCCCACTGCTCGAAGATCAGGTTGGTGTGGACGTGGGAGACCTCCGGCCGCGCGGTGAACTCGTCGAGGACGAGGCGCTGGAGGTCGCCGACGCCGGGTACGGCCACGTGCACGAGGAAGTCGTCGGGTCCGGCGAGGTGGAAGACGGCGCGGACCTCGGGCAGCGCGCGGGCGTGGGCGACGAACTCGGCGACGAGGGGCCGCCGGTGGGGCTGGACGCGCACGGCGATGAAGGCCTGGAGGGGGCGGCCGAGGGCGCCGGCGTCGAGGCGGACGGTGTAGCCGGTGATGACCCCGGCGTCGCGCAGGCGGCGGACGCGGTCCAGGCACGTCGAGGGCGCCAGGTGGACCGCGGCGGCCAGGTCGCGGTTGGTGATCCGCGCGTCGTTCTGCAGAACGCGGAGAATACGCAGGTCGACCGTGTCCAGGGGCACGTTTTCGGGCATGGGCCGAACGATATCCGGCGTGGGCCCGGTGTGGCCGGTGGAGTGGCCAGACTGCCGCCATGACGCAGACCCATGGTTTCGCCACCCGTGCCGTGCACGCCGGGCGGGACGATCTCGCCGAGCTCGGTGTGCACGCGGTGCCCATCGACCTGTCCACCACCTATCCGGCCGTCGACTGCGCGCTGGAGGCGGCGCGCATCGAGGAGTTCGCCGCCGGGCGCCAGCCCGAGGGCTCGCCGATCTACCAGCGCCTGCACAACCCGACGGTGGCGCGTTTCGAGGCCGCGCTGGCCGAGCTGGAGGGCGCGGAGGCGGGTGTGGCCTTCGCCTCGGGCATGGCGGCGATGAGCGCGTGCCTGCTGGCGGTCGCGGCGGCGGGCAAGCCGCACGTGGTCGCCGTCCGGCCGCTGTACGGGGGTTCGGACCACCTGCTCGGCAGCGGGCTGCTGGGCACGTCGGTGACGTGGGTGGACGCCGATGGTGTGGCCGGTGCGATCCGTCCCGACACCGGGCTGGTGGTCGTGGAGACCCCGGCGAACCCGACGCTGACCGAGCTGGACCTGGCGGAGCTGTCGCGGGCGGCGGGTGCGGTCCCGCTGCTGGCGGACAACACCTTCGCCACGCCGGTGCTGCAGCGGCCCATCGAGCACGGGGCCTCGATCGTGCTGCACTCGGCGACGAAGTTCCTGGGCGGGCACGGCGACGTGCTCGGCGGGATCGTGGCCTGTGACGAGGCCTTCGCGCGGCGGGTCCGGCAGATCCGGGTCGCCACCGGCGGGATCATGCATCCCCTGGCGGCGTACCTGCTGGTGCGGGGGCTGTCGACGCTGCCGGTGCGGGTGAAGGCGGCGCAGGCGAGCGCGCACGAGCTGGCGCTGCGGCTGCGGGAGCACCCGGCGGTCGGCGAGGTCCACTATCCGGGGCTGGCCGAGGGCCGTCCGGGGCAGATGAGCGGTGGGGGCGCGCTGGTGGCCTTCGCCACGCCGAACGCGGCGAAGGTGGTGGCGGCGGTGGAGCTGATCACGCCCGCGGTGAGCCTGGGCAGTGTCGACACCCTCATTCAGCACCCGTCGTCGCTGACGCACCGGGTGGTGGGGGAGGCCGACCGGCACGCGGGCGGCATCGGTGAGGACCTGCTGCGGATCTCGGTGGGCCTGGAGGACGTCGAGGACCTGTGGGCGGACCTGGCGCAGGCCCTGGACCGCTCCTGAGACGCGCGACGGCCCCGGCTTGAGCCGGGGCCGTCGTCACGAGCGCGGGTCAGGCCGCTTCGCCTACCGCGGCGATGACGACCTTGTCGGTGGCGTCCTCGCCTTCGGCTTCGTTCCATTCGCCGGAGGAGGCGGTCCACTCGCGTCCGGCGTAGACCACGCGGGAGACGCCCAGGTCGCCGGCGTGGGCGACCAGCCAGTGGGCGGTCTGCCAGCCGTGCGCGCCGTCGACGCGGATGGTGGTGCCGTCGGTCTCCACGTCCAGCTCCGACCAGTCCAGGTCCAGCGCGCCGGTGACGGCGGCGACGGCGGCGGGGCCGGTGAGGTCGTTCTGCTTGACGCGGCAGGCCACGGCGGCGTCGACCTGGCCGCGCAGGGCGTCGGTGAGGGTCTGGGCCTCGTCGGCCCACTGCTCGTAGGCGTCGGGGTAGGCCGAGCGCTGGACGGCCTGGGCGGCGTCGGTGACGCGCATGTCCTCCCAGTCCTCGACCTTCTTGAGGGCCTGGAAGAACTTCTTCGTGGCGTAGCGCGGGTCCTGGATCTGCTCCGGTGTGCCCCAGCCCTGGCTGGGACGCTGCTGGAACAGCCCGAGTGAGTCGCGGTCGCCGTGCTCGATGTTCTCCAGCCGCGACTCCTGGAACGCCGTCGCCAGCGCGACGACGACGGCCCGGTCGGGCATGTCCATCGCGGTGGCCACGGCGGTGATGGTGGCCGCGTTGGACGCCTGCGTCAGGTCGACGCGCAGTGTGCTCTGGTCGGCGCCGGTCATCGTGCAGGACGCCGCCTGGAACGGGTTGGGGATCTCGGCGTCCATGATCCGGGCGACGACATAGCCGCCGCCGGCCACGGCGGCCACGGCGAGCAGCGCCGTCAGCACGTGCTTGGCGCGCATCGGCGGCACCTCCTCGTCAGTTGGGTCTCATCGAGGTTACGGCTCGGCAACAACCGGCGGCATCCACCGGGGGTCCCGACGTTCGCGGAAGGCCGCCACACCCTCGCGGCCCTCCTCCGACAGGAAGAACGCGGCGGACTCGGCGGCGAGTTCGCTCAGCTCGGCGCGGATATCGGTGTCGTGTCTGCGCCGCAGCAGTGCCTTGGCTCCGGACAGGGCCCCGGGGGCGCCCTTGACCAGCGCGGACACATAGTTCATGACCGTGGTGTCGAGTTCGGAGGGCGGGACGGCGCGGGTGACCAGACCCACACTCGCCGCGCGGTATCCGTCGAAGACCTCGCCGGTCAGATACAGCTCGGCGGCCGCGCGCGGCGACAGGCGGCGCAGCACGGTCGCCGAGATCACCGCCGGGATCACGCCGAGGCGGACCTCGCTGAAGGCGAAGGTGGAGTCGGTGCGGCAGACGGCGATGTCGGCGGCGGCGATCAGGCCCAGGCCGCCGGCGCGGGCGGGGCCGCCGACCTTGGCCACGATCGGCTTGGGGTGCTCCCACAGGGCCGCCAGCAGGTCCACCAGCTTGGCGGCCGGTACCTGCCCGGCCTCGCGCGCGGCGGCGGTCTCGGTGAGGTCGGCGCCGGAGCAGAAGACCGTCCCGGTGTGGTCGAGGACGACGACGCGCGCGTCATCGTCGGTGGCGGCGTCGTCGAGGGCGGACAGGAACTGCTCCATCAGCGGCGTCGACAGCGCGTTGCGGTTGTGGTCGCTGTCGAGGGTGATGGTCGCCACCCCATTTGTGGTGGTATGGCGGACGAGCTGGCTGGGTGTGTCAGTCGGCATGCCCGTACGCTAGCGCCCGTGCCTGGAGTACTGCCGGACGGTGAGCCGGTCCCCGCCACCGGTGAGCTTCCCGCCACCGCCCTCGCCCGCGCGGGTGAGCGCGGTTTCGGTGTGTACGTCCACATCCCCTTCTGCGCCTCGCGCTGCGGGTACTGCGACTTCAACACCTACACCGCCGCCGAGCTCGCCGGGGGTGTGACGCGCGAGTCGTACGCCGACCTGGTGCTCGCCGAGATCGCGCTGTCCAAACGCGTGCTGGACGGCGTCAAGGCGCCCGTCGAGACGGTGTTCTTCGGCGGCGGGACGCCCACGCTGCTCCCGGCCGCCGACCTGGGCCGCATCCTCCACGCCGTCGACGACGCCTTCGGGCTCGCGCCGGGCGCCGAGGTCACCACCGAGGCCAACCCCGAGTCGGTCGACCCGGCCTACCTGCGCGAACTGCGCGCCGCCGGGTTCACGCGCGTGTCGCTGGGCATGCAGTCGGCCGCGCGGCACGTCCTGGCGATCCTCGACCGCAAGCACACCCCCGGACGTGCCGTCGAGGCCGCCCGCGAGGCCCGCGAGGCCGGTTTCGAGCACGTCAACCTCGACCTGATCTACTCCACGCCCGGTGAGACCGCCGCCGACTGGGACGCCAGCCTGACCGCCGCCATCGGCGCCGGCGTCGACCACGTCTCGGCCTACTCCCTGATCGTGGAGGACGGCACCCGCCTGGCCGGGCGCGTCCGCCGCGGCGAGCTCGCCGTCCCCGACGACGACGTGGCCGCCGACCGCTACCTCGCCGCCGACGCCGCCCTGAGCGCCGCCGGGCTCGGCTGGTACGAGGTCTCCAACTGGGCCGCCTCGGAGGCCGCCCGCTGCCGCCACAACCTCCTGTACTGGCGCGGCGGCGACTGGTGGGGCTACGGGCCCGGCGCGCACAGCCACGTCGGGGGCGTCCGCTGGTGGAACGCCCGCCACCCCTCGGCCTACGCCGCCAGGCTCGCCGAGGGCGCCTCGCCCGGGCACGGCCGCGAGCTGCTGAGCGCCGAAGATGAATACATCGAGGACGTGCTGTTGCGAATCCGTCTCGCAGAGGGACTGCCGGTATCGTCATTGCGTGCGCCGGGTCGCCACGCGGCTACGCTCGCGGCGGCCGACGGACTTCTGGACTCCGCCGCGCTCGCCGACGGACGCGCGGTGCTGACCTTGCGCGGACGGCTGCTGGCCGACGCGGTGGTCCGAGACCTGCTGCCCTGATCCCCCGGGCGGCCCGCCCGAACAGGATCACGATGGCACGACGAAGACCCCGGCACGCCGCCCCTCCCCGCTTCGACCCCCGCCTGCTGGGAGTCACCCTGCTGGCGGCCGTCATCGCCGCCGCCGGTGCCGCCACCGTCATCCTGGTGCCCGCCCGGGACGCCTCGATCCGGCCGGGCGCGGCGATCGCGCCCACCGCGTCGGTCACCCCCGAGTCGGCCGCGCCGCCGACCATCACCATCACCGGTACCGGCGACATCATCATGGGCTCGGCCCCCGACCGGCTGCCGGCCGAGCCGGAGGGCTTCTTCGACGCCGTCGCCCCCGCCCTGGCCGGTGACCTGCTGTCGGGCAACTTCGAGGGCGCGCTCACCGAGATCGCCAAGTCCGGCAAGTGCGGTGACCCGCCGGTGGCCAACTGTGACGCGTTCCGGATGCCGCCGGAGTACGCGCGCGTCATCGCCGAGGCCGGTTTCGACGTGGTCAACCTGGCCAACAACCACACCCTCGACTACGGCACCGACGGCCTGGCCGACACCCGCGAGGCCTTCAGCGCGGCGGGTGTGGAGTACACCGGGATGCGCGGCCAGTACGCCGAGCTGACCTTCGAGGGCGTGCGCGTGGCGGTCCTGGGCGTCTCGCCCTACTCGTGGTCGCAGGACGTCCACGACATCGAGGGCACCGCCGCGCTGGTCGAGGCCGCCGGTGAGCGCAATGACCTCGTCGTGGTGAACATGCAGGCCGGGGGAGAGGGCCGCGACCGGGACCACGTGGTGCGCGGCGAGGAGACCTTCCTCGGGGAGAACCGCGGGGACGTGGTGCGCTTCGCGCACGCCGTCATCGACGCCGGGGCCGACCTCGTCCTGGGGCACGGGCCGCACGTGCTGCGCGGCATGGAGTTCTACAAGGGCCGCCTCATCGCCTACAGCCTGGGCAACTTCGCCGGGTACCGGGTGCTGGCCACCGAGGGCAACCGCGGGATCGGTGCCACGGTGAGTGTGACGTTGGCCATCGACGGCACGTGGGTCGACGGCGTCCTGCACGCGACGCGGATGACCGCCGACGGGCGCCCGGCGCTCGACCCGGACAACACCGCCCATGAGCTGTCCAACCGTCTCTCGCGCGACGACTTCGCCGGGACGGCGGCGCTGGTGACCGAAGGTGGCCGCATCACTCCGCCGTGATCGAGGGGGCGAACTGTCGCCGAACGCCAGTAGACTGGCACTCAATTGAGCCGAGTGCCAGGGCGAACGCGTGAGGAGGGCGGCTCCCGATGCCGATGGATGAGCGCAAGCTCGCGATTCTGCGCGCCATCGTCCAGGACTACGTCGAGACCCAGGAACCCGTCGGGAGCAAGTCGCTCGTGGAGCGGCACAACCTGCGGGTGTCGTCGGCCACCGTCCGCAACGACATGGCGGTCCTGGAGGAAGAGGGCTACATCCATCAGCCCCACACCTCCGCCGGGCGCGTGCCCACCGACAAGGGCTACCGGTTGTTCGTCGACCGGCTCAGCCAGGTCAAGCCGCTCTCGATCGCCGAGCGGCGCGCCGTCCACCGCTTCCTCGACGGCGCCCTCGACCTCGACGACGTCGTCCACCGGACCGTGCGGCTGCTGGCGCAGCTGACCCGGCAGGTCGCCGTCGTGCAGTACCCGAGCCTGTCGCGCAGCCGCGTCCGGCACCTGGAGCTGATCCCGCTGACCGGCAGCCGGCTCATGCTCGTCATGATCACCGACACCGGGCGCGTCGAGCAGCGCCTGGTGGAACTGCCCGGGCAGGTCGGCGAGGACGACGTGCTGGCCATGCGCCGCTTCATCAACGAGAAGCTCTCCGGCGCGCGCCTCACCGAGACCCCCGTGCTGATCCAGACGATGCTGGACGAGGTCGCGCTCACCCTGCGCCCGGCCATGACCAGCCTGTCCACGGTGCTCCTGGAGACCCTGGTCGAACACCGCGAGGAACGCATCGCGCTGGCCGGGACCGCCAACCTCACCCGGCACGCCCTCGACTTCGCCGGGTCGCTGCGGCCTATCCTCGAAGCGCTGGAGGAGGAGGTCATCCTCCTCAAGCTCCTCGGCGAGGTGGACACCTCCGCCGCCCTGCACATCCGCATCGGAGACGAGAACGAGATCGCCGGACTGCGCGCGACCTCCGTGGTCAGCAGCGGCTACGGCCCCGCCGGGGACGTGGTCGGCGGACTCGGCGTCCTCGGACCCACCCGGATGGACTACCCCGGCACCATCGCGGCGGTCCGCGCCGTCGCGCGGTACGTCGGCGAGGTCCTCGCCCAGAACTGACCCGTTCCATGTATTACCCGTTTGAGCTGTTGAGGCGATGAGAGCACACGTGGCCAAGGACTATTACGGCATTCTCGGCGTGGCCAAGGACGCGACCCCGGACCAGCTGAAGAAGGCTTACCGGAAGCTCGCGCGGGAGTTCCACCCCGACGTGAACCCCAGCCCGGAGGCGCAGGAGAAGTTCAAGGACATCAACGCCGCCTTCGAGGTGCTCTCCGATCCGCAGAAGCGGCAGATCGTGGACCTCGGCGGCGATCCTCTCGCGCCCGGTGGCGGCGGGATGGGCGGCGCGGGTGGCGCCGGTCCCTTCATGGACTTCCAGGACATCATGGACGCCTTCTTCGGGGCGGCCGGCGGCCCGATGGGCGGCGCCCGGCGGGGTCCGCGCTCGCGGACGCGCCCGGGCTCCGACGCGATCCTGCGCCTGGACCTGGACCTGGAGGAGGCCGCCTTCGGGCTGGAGTCCCCCATCACCGTCGACACCGCCGTGGTGTGCGGCACGTGTGAGGGCTCGGGCGCGGCGGCCGGGTCGTCCCCGGTCACCTGCGACACCTGCGACGGGTCCGGCGAGGTCCAGTCGGTGCAGCGCACGATCCTGGGCCAGATGGTCACCTCGCGGCCGTGCGCGACCTGCTCCGGCTACGGCACGATCATCCCCAACCCGTGCGCGAAGTGCGCCGGGGACGGCCGCGTGCGCACCCGCACGACGCTGACGGTGAAGATCCCCGCCGGTGTCGAGGACGGCATGCGCATCCGCCTGGCCGGCAAGGGCGAGGTCGGCCCCGGCGGCGGTCCCGCCGGTGACCTCTACGTGGAGATCCACGAGCGCCAGCACGACGTGTTCACCCGCAAGGGCGACGACCTGCACTGCAAGATCAAGGTCCCGATGGTCGCGGCGGCCCTGGGCACCCGCATCACCCTCAAGACCCTCGACGGCGAGGAGTCGGTCGACGTCACGCCCGGCACGCAGCCCGGCTCGACCCTGCGCGTGCGCGGCAAGGGCGTCCCCCGCCTGCGCGGCGGCGGCGCGCGCGGCGACCTGTTCGTCCACCTCGACGTGCGCACGCCCACCAAGCTCGACCCCGAGCAGGAGGACCTGCTCAAGCGCCTGGCGCAGATGCGCGACGAGGAGGTCGTGGAGGTCCACCGCGGTGGCGGCGGGTTCTTCTCGCGCATGCGGGACGCGTTCAACGGCCACTGACATATCAACGGGCATAGCCCGCACGAGCGACGCGAGGACGGGGCGGCCGGGCCGCCCCGTTCGCGTATCCGGGCACGGGTCCCGGGGGGGTTTGGGGGAGGGGCGGGGGAGGGGCGGGGCATGGACGCGAACGGGCCGCGCGCTCTCGCGGGGGGCCTTCCCACCCGCCCCTCCTGACCGTGTGTCCCATGGGCTTCGCGGCGCCGCGGGATCTGAGCGGTCCATCTCTCGCGCGGAGCCTACGAAGAGGGTGTGACACCTACGGGTAGAAGTCCTCCACGGGCCCTGTGCCCCGCCACACCTTGATCTCCCGCAGTCCCCGGATCGGTGGGTGGAAGACCGCCTTGCGCAGGGCGTCGTCGCTGGTGCCGGGCGGGACGACGACCAGGATCCGGTCGGCCTGGATGTCGTGCGGGCCGGTGCCGACCTTGTCGAGGATCTCGCGGCGGAGGGTGTTGTGGTTGGTCCCGGCGACCGTGGCGTCCCAGTACTCGCCGTCGACGTCGGCGTCGGGTTTGCGGCCGTTGGCGCGCGGCGGCGGGCGCTGCGTGACGTCGTAGCCGTCCTCGGCCAGTTGCTTCAGCGCCTTGTTCTCCCAGGCCTTGTTCGGGTCGCCGAACTCCGGCTCGGGCGTGCCCTTCGGCTTGCGGTCGGGGTCGGGCGGCAGCGTCGGGCCGGTCTTGTCGGCCTCGGGCAGGCGCAGGACGTCGCGGGCGGCGTCGACGAGCCTGCGCAGGTTGCCCAGCAGCTTGATGAACTTGTCCAGCTGCTCGCGCAGGAGCTTGATGCGCGAGGCGACGGTGACCAGGAAACCGGCGATCAGCGCGGCGGCCGCGGCCAGCAGCGCCACCTTCACCGTCGGGCTCATGCCGCCGCGCTCGGCGATCCACTGCGGGATCTTGTGGATGAGCTCTCTGGCGGCCTTGGCGGCCAGCTCGAAGATCTGCTCGCGGATGTCGGCGGCGACCTCGCCGGTGGCCACCGCGATGTCGGCCATGGCCGCCGCGCCCGTGGTCAGGCCGTACAGGCCCTCGGCGTTGCGGGTCATGTACGTCTCGTAGGCGCTCGCGCCCTTGGACCCCCACAGGCCCGAGAGGTCCTGGAGGGACCGGGTCACCGAGCCGCCGATCTCCCCGGCCTGCCCGCCCACCGCGCGCCAGCGGTCGGCGTAGGCCTGGATGACCGCCGGGACGCCCTCCAGCTGCTCCAGCGGCCTGGTGAGCTTCTCGAACTTCACCATCACCCACGGGTACTTCGCGCGCAGCGCCGCGCCCGGGTCGGCGCGGTCGCCGAGGACGCCCAGGTTGGCGCCGTCCGGCTTGCCCAGGCCCATCCCGTTCAGCAGCGCGGCGATGTCGCCGCCCAGGTCGGCGGCGGTCACCGGCGCCTCCCCTTGCTCCTGCGCCCGAAGAAGGAACCGAGCGCGTCGAAGGCGCCGGCGTTGCCGCGCTCGGCGGCGGTGTAGGCCTCGACCACGCGCATCAGCGCCTCCGCCGCGGCCTCCAGGACCTCGGCGTAGGTCTCCAGGCCCGAGGCGAGGTCGGCGTCGATCGGGTCGAGCGCCTGCGCGAAGGGTTCGGGCATGCGCCCGTAGGCGCCGAGCGGCGTTCCCGCCGAGCGGCCCAGGTCCGCCTGCTCGCGGATCTGCCGGGCGCGCGTCCGGATCTGCCGGGCCTGCTCCTCGACGGCGTCGATGTCGACCCTGATGGCCCCCGTCATCGCCGCTCCTCCGGGTACCTCGCGCGGAACTCGCCCAGGATCTCGGCGCGGGTGGCGTCGTCCAGGCCCGGGACGCCTCTGGCCGCCGCCTCGACCTGCGCGGCGAGCTTCGCCTGGGCGGCGCGCATGGTGGCGAGGATGACGGCGGCCAGCTCGCCGGGCGTCCGGCGGGTGGCGTTGCGGCCGAGGACGAGGTCGGTCGGGACGCCGCCGGCGTCCACGGTCACCGTCGCCAGCCCGGCGGCGTCGGTGGCCGTCGCCCGCAGCGCGGTGACGCGTTCGGCGAGGTCTTCGAGGGCGGCGGCGTCGGCGCGCGCCGCGGTGAGGAGGTCGTCCTCCCAGTAGTCGGTCACGGCACGCTCCACCGGTCACTGTGGACGGTCGGCTCCGCCCGTGGCCGACGCTAGCCGAGCCGGGGGAGTTCGTGGGGGCGGCCGATATCGATGACTGTCGATAATGAAGGTTTATGTAATCGCTCTTCGATCGGGCGCGCCGATTTCGCCGTTCCGCCCCGCCCGCCGCCCGATCGGCGTTGGCTGGATCGGGTAACCCGAAAGGAGAAGAGATGACCAAGCACGTCCTCCTCGCGCTCACCAGCCACGCCAAGCTGGGCGACACCGGCCGTCCCACCGGGTACTACGTCGGCGAGGCCGCACACCCGGCGGCGATGTTCGCCAAGTTCGGCTACGAGATCGACTTCGTCTCGGTGGCCGGTGGCGCGCCGCCCGCCGACGGCGCCGAGGCCGACGACCCCGTGGTCAAGGCGTTCCTCGACGAGCCCGCCCTCCGCGCCAAACTCGCCGACACCCCCACCGCCGACACCCTCGACGCCGCCGACTACGACGCGATCCTCTACGTCGGCGGGCACGGCGCCATGTGGGACTTCCCGCACGCCCGGCCGCTCCTGCGGCTCGGCGGCGAGATCCACCAGCGCGGCGGCGTCGTCGGCGCCGTCTGCCACGGCCCGGCCGCCCTGACCGGCCTGCGCCTGCCCAATGGGACGCTGCTCGCCAAGGGCCGCGAGGTCGCCGGGTTCAGCAACGAGGAAGAAGAGGCCGTCGGGCTCACCGGCGTCGTCCCGTTCCTGCTGGAGGACCGGCTCACCGAGAAGGGCGCCCGCTACACCAAGGGCGAACCGTGGACGGTCCACGCCGTCGCCGACGACCGCCTGGTCACCGGGCAGAACCCCCAGTCGGCGACCCGGGTCGCCGAGCTGATGATCACCGCGCTCGGCGGGCACTGACCCCCTGGCGGCCCTCGGCGGTTACCAGCGTCCCAGCCGCACCGACAGCGCCGAGATCGCCGCCACCCCGGCGGTGGAGGTGCGCAGGACCTCGCGTCCCAGCCGCACCGGCGTCGCGCCCGCCGCGACGAACGCGTCCAGCTCCTCCGGCGTGACGCCCCCCTCCGGGCCCACCACCAGCAGCAGCCCGCCGGACTCGGGCAGCTTCACCGACGACAGCGACTCCGTCGCCTCCTCGTGCAGCACCAGGCACGGCGTCTCGCCGACCCTAGCGGCCAGCGCCTTCGTGGTGACCTGCGCCGGAACGTCCGGCACCCACGCCCGGCGGGCCTGCTTCGCCGCCTCCCGCGCCGTCGACACCCACTTCGCGTGCGCCTTGACGCCCCGATCGCCACGCCACTGCACGATCGAGCGCGCCGCCGCCCACGGCAGGATCACGTCGACCCCGACCTCCGTCATCGCCTGAACCGCCAGCTCACCCCGCTCACCCTTCGCCAGCCCCTGCGCCACCGTGATCAGCGGATCCGGGCGCTCCTCGAAGAACACCTCGTCCACCTGCAGCACCAGAGCACCCTTACGGACGTCCCGAACCGTCGTAGAACACGACCCCCCACGTCCATCGGCGAGCAGCACGCGCTCGCCCGACCGCAGCCGCTGCACGTCGGCGGCATGGCGTCCTTCCGGACCGTCAAGAAGGAAGGAACCGGACGATGGGAGTGTTTCGACCAGGAACAGCGGTGCGCTCATGACCGCGATTTTCCCAGGGAAGGGAACAGATGACCGAGCAGACCATCTACGAGTTCATCGGCGGGCGCGACAAGCTCGCCGAACTCGCCGAGGCCCACTACCGGCGCTGCACCACCGACCCCGAGCTGTCCAAGGTCTTCGGGACGACCCCGCGCCCCCAGCACGCCGCGCACCTCGCCGACTGGCTCACCGAGGTCTTCGGCGGGCCGGAGGTGTACACGGAGAAGCACGGAGGCCACCAGGCCCTCCTGCGCCACCACGCCGGCAAGCACATCCCCGAGGAGGCCCGCGCGGCCTTCGTGACCGCGTTCATCGCCGCCGCCGACGAGGTCGGCGTCAGCGACGACCCGCACCTGCGCAAACGCCTCGTCGCCTACCTGGAGTGGGGGACGGCGATCGCGAAGGACGTGTCGAACGTGGACGACCCGGAAGTGCTGGTCTCGGACCAGCCGGTGCCGAAGTGGGGCTGGCGGGACGAGGAGTCACCGGCTTAGGAGGCATAGGAGGGTTCGGCGGGGTGCCGGGCCGGATCTGGGTTTCGGGACCTCGGGCCCGGATCTCGGCAGCCGGGCCTCGGGCACCGGTATCGGCTTCCGCCGGCCGGCGTGGCCCGGCGGGCATGACCCGCGGGTGACCCGATCTGACCTGACGGCACGGCCCGGCCGGCCCGCGCCGGCGGGGCATGATCCGGGCGACCCCGGGTGACCTGGAGATACCCCGAGATACCTCACGAGACCGGTGAGACCCGGTGCGAGTCAGCGTGATCCGGCCGGTTCTCCCGGCGCGCTTCCCCGGCGCGGCGGGAGAACCGGCCACTCAGGCCGCGACCGGCTCATTGGCGCGGATGAAGCCCAGGATCTCCGGCATCACCACACCCGGCCGGTGGAACAGCAGGTCGTGGGCGGCGTCCTCGACGATCTCCACCCGCGAGTCGCCGATGTGGGCGAGGATCCGGTCGCGGGCCTCGAACGCCTTGCCGATGGGGCTCCTTCCGCCGAGGACGGCGAGTACCGGGACGCGAATGGCCGCCAGTTCCTCGTCGGGGAGGACGCGCGGCCACGGCAGGGTGGGGCGATATCCGCGCGCGGCACGTGAGAGACGGACCTCCAGTTCGGTCGGCGGCCGGTCGGGCATCGCCAGATCGCCGAAGCGGCGCAGGTTCTTCTCCGTCGGCCGCAGGCCCGCGCGCAGGAGCATCAGCAGGATCCGCCACGGCAGGCGCGTGAACGGCGTCGAGCCGTCGACGAACGTCGCGCTCGCCAGCCGCCGCGCGCCGCCGGTGACCGCCAGCGCGGTGTGCCAGGCGCCTTCGGAGTAGCCCATCACGTGGGCGCGAGCGACCCCGAGTCCGGCGAGTGTCTCGTCCAGCCAGGCGGCGAACTCGGCGGCGGTGGTGACCGGCGCGGTCTGCTCGCTGCGGCCGGGCGTCCCGATCGTGTCGGGCGCGATCACGGTCCGGTCGGTGGGCAGGTGCCCGATCAGCGGGTACCAGCACAGCCCGTTTCCGCCGAGCGGGGGCAGCAGCACCAGCGGCGTCGCCTCGCCCCGGCCGTGGAGATGGACCCGCGTCGTGCCGAAGCGGGTGGCGACGTCGGTGGACTCGGGTCGCCCCGGCCACAGTCGCTCCAGCTCGTCGTAGCACCGGAGGAACCCGGCTCGCGCCGATGCGCTGGTGAACTCTCCGACCCGTCGTGCCATCTCGGGCTCCTTCGCGTTTGGTGGTATGACCATACCACTTAAATGATATGGCCGTACCATGACGGACATCGGCTCGACGACGACGGAGGAGGCGGTCCGTGCCACGCTTGGCCGACCACGAGGTGAGACGCGGCCAGGTCATCGCCGCGGCACGGCGGGTGATCGTGCGCGGCGGTCTGGGCGCGGCCACGTTCCAGGCCGTCGCCGCCGAGGCCGGCATGTCGGTGCGCCTGGTGCAGTACTACTTCGGCACGAAGAAGGAGTTCCTGCTCGGCACCCTCGACGACGTCATCCGCGTGATCGCCGTCCGGTTCACCGAACAGCTCGGTGCCCTCGACGCCGAGCCCGATCCGCGTACCGCGCTGCGCACGATCGGGCGCGCGCTCCTGCCCTTGGACGACGTCCGCCGCGACGAGGCCCTGATCCTCACCGCCTACCAGGCCGCCCGGCTGATCGGCGACCCACCGGTTCCCGCCGAGACCCTCGCACCCAACCGGCTGCTCGTGCGGACCCTGGCCGCGCACGTCCACCGCGCTCGCGGCGGTGACCCGGGTGCCGCCGCCGCGAGCGAACTCGACGCCGAACTGCTCGCCACGCTGATCGTCGGCATGTCCCAGTCGCTGCTCGCCGGGGCGCTGTCGGCCGATGGGACGGCGGCGCTGCTCGACCACGCCGTCGACCGCGTGCTGGCGGCGGGGGAGCGGTGAACCCGGCCCGCCGGGTCCATCCCCCTTCGTCCCCCGGCGGCGGTAGCATCCCCGGCATGGCCGACTGTCTGTTCTGCCGCATCGTCGCCGGTGAGATTCCCGCGACCATCGCCCACGAGACGCCCTCCGCGCTCGTCTTCCACGACATCGCCCCGAAGGCGCCGGTGCATCTCCTGGCGATCCCGAAGGAGCATCACGAGGTGGCGGCCTCGGTCGCCGGGGCCGATCCGAAGCTGGCGGGCGAGGTGCTGGCCGCGGCCACCGAGGCGGCGGCGAAGGCGGGCCTGACCGGCGGGTACCGGCTCATCGCGAACACGGGCCCGGACAGCGGCATGGAGGTCGCGCACTTCCACGTGCACGTCCTCGGCGGGCGGCCGCTCGGGCCGATGCTGGCCGACTAGCCGGGCCACCCGAAGGCCGAGGGTGAACCCGGGCCCCGGTGAACAGAGTGACGGTCGGTAATTCCGTTCGACGGCACACGACCCCCCGGCGATAAGATGTACCTCCCAGACGAGCGACGGTCCTGCGCCGTCCCCGGTAGTGAGAGCAGGTGGCGGTAGGCCCCCGTGGCCGAGGCTATGTCCGAGCATTCGTCCTCCGCGACTCCCCCACAATCGCAGCTGAAGATCACCGTCGCGGAACCGCGGACGATGATGAGCCTGCTCGGATCCAATGACGAGATCCTCCGCTACCTTGAGCGCGCGCTGCGCGCCGACGTCCACGTCCGTGGCGACGAGATCACCATCTCCGGAACGCCCAAGGACAACTCCGACGCCGAGAAGCTCTTCAAGGAGCTCATCGCGGTCGTCGAGAAGGGCGAGACCCTCACCGTCGACATCGCCCGCCGCACCCTCGGCATGCTCGAAAAGTCCGTGGGCGGCGAGCGGCCCGCCGAGGTCCTAACGCTGAACATCCTGTCCCGGCGTGGGCGCACCATCCGCCCCAAGACCGTGGGCCAGAAGAACTACGTCGACGCCATCGACGAGCACACCATCGTGTTCGGCATCGGCCCGGCCGGTACCGGCAAGACGTACCTGGCCATGGCCAAGGCCGTGCAGGCGCTCCAGGCCAAGCAGGTCAGCCGCATCATCCTGACCCGCCCGGCCGTCGAGGCCGGTGAGCGCCTCGGCTACCTGCCCGGCACGCTGAACGAGAAGATCGACCCGTACCTGCGGCCGCTCTACGACGCGCTGCACGACATGGTCGACCCCGAGTCGATCCCGCGCCTGATGGCCAGCGGGACGATCGAGGTCGCGCCGCTGGCGTACATGCGCGGGCGCGCGCAGCCCGTCGACACCAAGGTCCTCACGCCGGAGGGCTGGCGGCCCATCGGCGAGCTGACCGTCGGCGACCTCGTCGTCGGCTCCAACGGTGAGCCGACGCCGGTGCTGGGCGTGTACCCGCAGGGCGTGAAGGAGACCTTCCGGGTCACCGCGCGCGACGGGGCGTCGGTGCTGGCCACCGGCGACCACCTGTGGGCCGTGGCCTCCGACGCCGAGGGCGAGCAGGTCCTCACCACCGCCGAGCTGGCCGCCGAGCCGGGTGCCTACCGTCTGCCGCTGCTGTCGGGGGCCGTGCGCTTCCCGTCGAAGCAGGTCCCGACCGACGCCTACGCCTTCGCGCTGTCGCTGGCGGTGGAGGCGCCCGTCCCGCTGATGCCGGGCGCGCCGCCGCAGACGACCCTCGACTTCACCCCGCACGGCTACCTGTACAACACGCCCTCGGTGCGGCACGCGTTCCTGCAGGGCCTGCTGGACGCCGACGGCGAGGCCGACGGCCCCGGCCTGGTCCGCTACAAGGGCGCCTCGCCGCGCCTGCGCGAGGACGTGGTCTTCCTGGCCCGCTCGCTGGGCGCGGTCACCGAGACCGACGGGGACGACCTGCTGGTGCGGCTGCCGGAGGCGTTCGCGCCGTTCCGCTCGGCCCGCAAGTCGCGCGGCTACACCGCCGGTGACGCACCTGTGCGGCACCTGGCGTCCATCACGGCCGAGGGCAGCGCGGAGGCGGTGTGCATCCAGGTCGCCGCGGCCGACTCCCTGTACGTGACCGAGGACTTCATCCTCACCCACAACACGCTCAATGACGCCTTCATCATTCTCGACGAAGCGCAGAACACCACCCCTGAGCAGATGAAGATGTTCCTGACCCGGCTCGGGTTCGGTTCGAAGGTGGTCGTCACCGGTGACGTCACCCAGATCGACCTGCCGGGAGCGGCGGTCAGCGGCCTGAAGGTCGTGCGCGACATCCTCGCCGACGTCGAGGACGTGCACTTCGCGACCCTGGGCAGCGCCGACGTCGTCCGGCACCGTCTCGTCGGCGACATCGTCGACGCCTACGCCAAGTGGGACGCCACCCACCGGCAGGAGGACGACGGCGACCAGGGACAGCATCGCCAGCGCCGCAACGACCGCCGCCCGCAGCAGCGGCACTGACCAGGGGGAAGCACCATGTCCATCGAGATCGCCAACG
The DNA here is from genome assembly GCF_030269765.1 of Actinorhabdospora filicis. Lineage (GTDB taxonomy): Bacteria > Actinomycetota > Actinomycetes > Mycobacteriales > Micromonosporaceae > Actinorhabdospora > Actinorhabdospora filicis. The sequence continues at coordinate 36,333 of NZ_BSTX01000003.1, forward strand.
AGTCCGGGTACGAGGTGGAGACCGACTCCATCCTCGACGTGGCGCGCTTCGCGCTCGGCGAGATGGGGGTCAACCCCCTCGCCGAGCTGTCCGTCCTGCTCGTGGACGTCGAGTACATGACCGAGCTGAACCACCGCTGGATGGGCGGCAAGGGACCCACCGACGTCCTGGCGTTCCCGATGGACGAGATGCAGGTCGACCGGGGACCGCAGTCCGACGAGCCGGCGTCCCCGGCGCTGCTCGGCGATGTCGTGCTGTGCCCGGAGGTCGCCGAGAAGCAGGCCGCCGCGGCCGGGCACGGCGTCGCCGACGAGATGCACATGCTGACCGTGCACGGCATCCTGCACATCCTGGGCTACGACCACGCCGAGCCCGACGAGGCGAAGGTGATGTTCGGGCTCCAGGGCAAACTGCTCGACGAGTGGCGACGAACGCGCTGATGTCCACCGCCTCACTGCTCGGCACGGCCGCCGCACTCGTGGTCGTGGCCGGGCTCTCGGCGATGACTGACGCGGCCCTGTCGCGCATCTCCCCGGCCCGCGCGGCCGAGCTCGCCCGGGAGGGCGTGCGGGGTGCGGCCGGCCTCCAGGTCATCGCCGCCGACCGTCCCCGCTACATCAACCTGCTGCTCCTGCTGCGCCTGGCCTGCGAGATCGGCGCGACGACGCTGGTGGCGCTGACCACGTTCGGCGCGTGGGGCACCGGCTGGGCGGCGGCGCTGACCACGGTCGGGTCGATGATCGTGGTCAGTTACGTGGTGGTCGGCGTCGGCCCGCGCACCATCGGCGTCCAGCACGCCTACCCGGTGGCGCTGTTCAGTTCGGGCCTGGTGAAGTTCCTGGGCAACGCGCTGGGGCCGCTGACGCGGCTGCTGATCCTGGTCGGCAACGCCGTCACACCCGGGAAGGGCTTCCGGGAGGGCCCGTTCGCCACCGAGACCGAGTTGCGCGAGCTGGTCGACATCGCCGAGCAGCGCGGTGAGGTCGAGCACGGCGAGCGGCAGATGATCCACTCGGTGTTCCAGCTGGGCGACACCATCGTCCGCGAGGTCATGGTGCCGCGTACGGAGATGGTGTGGATAGAGGCCGACAAGACCGCCGCGCAGGCACGTGCGCTGGCGCTGCGCTCGGGTTTCTCGCGGATCCCGGTGGTCGGTGAGGACGTCGACGACATCCTGGGCGTGGTGTACCTCAAGGACCTGATCCGGCTGCCGTCCGAGCGCGACGTGGTCTGCCGCGAGGTGATGCGCGCGGCGACGTTCGTGCCGGAGTCGAAGCCGGTGGACGACCTGCTGCGCGAGATGCAGGCCGCGCGCGTGCACATCGCGGTGGTCGTCGACGAGTACGGCGGCACCGCCGGGCTGGTCACCATCGAGGACATCCTGGAGGAGATCGTCGGGGAGATCACCGACGAGTACGACGTGGAGCGCGCCCCGGTCCAGCACCTGCCCGACGGTTCGGTGCGGGTCTCGGCGCGGCTGTCGGTGGAGGACCTGGAAGAGCTGTTCGGCGTGGAGATCGCCGAGGAGAACGTGGAGACCGTCTCCGGTCTCCTCGCGCAGGCCCTCGGGAAGGTCCCGATCCCGGGCGCGGAGGCCGTCGTGGCGGGCCTGTCGCTGACCGCGGAGGGCACCACGGGCCGGCGCAACCGGATCGACACGGTGCTGGTGCGCCGCGTGGAGGAGTCCGCCGAGGCGGAGGAGGAGGGTACGGATGCTTGAGCTGCACGCCGAGGACAACAAGCTGCTGATCCTGGCCCGGGGCGCCCGCGCGCGCATCGGGGCCGAGTCGGGCGCGGCGGTCCGTGACGGGGACGGGCGCACCTACGCGGCGGCGTCGGTGACGCTGCCTGGGCTGGCGCTGTCGGCGCTGCAACTGGCCGTGGCCAACGCGGTGGCGGCCGGTGCCGATGAGCTGGAGGCGGCGGTCGTGGTGACCGACGCCGAGGTCGACGAGGGCGGAATGGCCGCCGTGCGTCACCTTTCTGCCCACGCGCCGGTATATGTCGCCGGGTCGGACGGCAGAATCAAGGAATGAGTGATCACGAGCCCTACCGTGCCGGTTTCGCCTGCTTCGTCGGGCGCCCGAACGCGGGCAAGTCGACCCTGACCAACGCCATCATCGGCTCGAAGATCGCCATCACCAGCAACCGGCCGCAGACCACCCGGCACGTCGTGCGGGGCATCCTGCACCGCCCGGACTCGCAGCTGATCCTGGTCGACACCCCGGGTCTGCACCGGCCGCGCACGCTGCTCGGGCAGCGCCTCAACGACCTGGTGCGGGCCACCTGGAGCGAGACCGACGTGGTCGGGCTGTGCGTCCCGGCCGATGAGAAGGTCGGGCCCGGCGACCGGCTGATCACCAAGGAGATCGAGGAGCTCAAGGCGAAGGTCATCGCCGTGGTCACCAAGATCGACCTGGTGTCCAAGAGCGATCTGGCCCGCCGGCTGATGGAGGTCGCCGAGATGGCGCCCTTCGCCGACGTCGTCCCGTGCAGCGCGGTCAGCGGCGAGAACGTGGAGACCCTCGTCGGGGTGATCTCCAAGCTGCTGCCGGAGTCGCCGCAGCTCTACCCCGACCACATGATCACCGACGAGCCCGAGCGGGTCATGGTCGCCGAGCTGATCCGCGAGGCCGCCCTCGAAGGCGTCCGCGACGAGCTCCCGCACTCCATCGCCGTGGTCGTCGAGGAGTTCCTGGACGAGGAGAGCGAAGGCGCCGAGCGCAAGCGCATCTACGCCGACATCTACGTCGAGCGGCCCAGCCAGAAGGCCATCGTCATCGGCAAGGGCGGCTCGCGCATGAAGCAGGTGGGCACGCAGGCCCGCCGCGAGATCGCCAAGCTGCTGGGCACGCGCGTCTACCTCGACCTGCACGTGCGGGTCGCCAAGGACTGGCAGCGCAACCCGAAGCTGCTCCAGCGGCTGGGTTTCTAGCCTGGGACCGGGCCCCTCGCGGGGCCCGGTACGCGCTCAGCGGCGGCCGTAGGTGAGCCGCCGCAGCAGCTTCTCGGCCGGGCCGGTGCTGCCGCGCAGGTCCAGCCAGCGGGCCAGCAGGACGCTGGCCAGCCACACCGCCACCGCGATGACCACGCCCGCGAAGGCCGGGCTGGGCGTCCGGTCGGCCAGGTGCAGGCCGTAGGGCATGAGCAGGACCGTCCAGGCGATCGACTGGAAGAGGTAGCCCGACAGGGACCGCTGTCCCAGGGCCACCAGCGCGTTCGTGACGCGTCCGCGCCTCTGGCCGAGGCGCAGGGCGATGAGCCCGAACAGGGCGACGTAGCCGGGTCCGGCGAACATGCCCGTGCCGCCGTAGACCAGCGACGCCAGGGACGCCGCCGACTCGCTCGTGCGCAGCCATCCGGCGGCGATCAGCGCGTTGGGCAGGCCACCGGCGATGGCGAAGCCGAGGCCGATGACGGCGGTGCGGCGCAGCAGTTTCAGGTGCGCGCCGGGGTCCTCCAGGACGCGGCGGCGCGCGGCCCACATGCCCAGCCACGCGATCATCGCGAAGGGGACCACGGTCAGGGTGTGCCCGGGCCACTCGGCCAGGCGGTGGCCCATGGCGGCGAAGAAGTCGCCGGTGGACATGGAGCCGATCAGCTTGGTGGTGATGCCGGTGTCGCCGCTCGCGCCGGTGATCTGGATCCAGGTGATGACGGCCAGGACGGTCATCTCGATCATGGTCAGGGCCCACAGCCACAGCACGATCCGGTGGAACTTGTCGCCCCGGCGCAGCAGGAGCAGGGTCAGCGCGATCCCGACGATGCCGTAGGCGCCCAGGAAGTCGCCGTAGAAGAGCAGCGCGGCGTGCACGACGCCGAAGGCGACCAGCCACGCGTTGCGGCGCAGCAGCACCTTCCGCGTCTCGGCCCGGGTGGCGCCCGAGGTGTCCTGACGGCGGGCGAGCTGGACGAGGCCGTAGCCGAACATCACCGCGAAGACCGGGTAGCCCCGGGCGTGCACGAGCTCGAACATGAGGAAGTTCAGGACGCCCTCGGGGCCGTTGGGACTGGTATCGACGCCGGGCTCGCCGGCGAAGACGACCCCGGCGACGTTGGCCAGGGCGATGATCAGCAGCATCGCGCCCCTGGCGAGGTCGGGGGCGAGGGCGCGTTCGGCGCGGCGGACCGGGCCGCGCTGGACCCGGGGGAGCGCTTCGGTGGTCATGGGGTGGTGCCCTTCTCGGGGGTGGACGAGCGGCCGACTTAGTTTCGTCGATAAAGTATCAGAGTGAAACTAACATGGTCTGGCAAGATGTGGCGATGAGCGAAGAGGTGCCCGCCAAGCTGCGCAGGCTCTGGCGGCGGCCCGAGACGTCCCGCCTGGGACGCCCCGCCACCCTCGACGTGGAAACCGTCGTCGCCGCCGCGGTGGCCCTCGCCGACCGTGACGGCCTGGCCGGGGTGACGCTGCCCAAGGTCGCCGCCGGACTGGGCGTGACCGGCATGTCCCTCTACCGCCACGTCGGCTCCAAGGACGAGCTGCTGGAGCTCATGCACGACGCCGCCCTCGGCGACCCGCCGGTGATCGCCGACGCGGGCTGGCGCGCGGGCCTGCGCGCCTGGGCGGTGGCGCAGCGGGCGGTCCTGCTGGCCCGGCCGTGGCTGGTGGCCGTCCCGACCAGCGGCGCGCCCTCCGGCCCGAACGTGATCGCGTGGATGGAATGCGCGCTGGCGGTCATGGCCGGCACGCGCCTGGACTGGGCGCGCAAGATCGGCGTCCTGACCCTGGTCGGCGGCTACGTCCGCCAGTCGGCGCGGCAGACCCTGGAACTGGCCGCCGGGCGCGGCGAGGAGACCCAGGCCGAGGCGGAGGCCGCCTACGGGCGCGCGCTCATGGGCCTGGTCGAGCCGGAGCGGTTCCCGCAGGTGGCGGCGCTGTTCGGGTCGATGGTCTTTGAGACGCCCGATCCGGTGCTGCCGGAGGCGTCAGGGGTGGACTTCGACTTCGACCTGGGGCTGGAGATGATTTTGGACGGGGTCGCCGTCAGCGCCGGGTGAAGGCCACGTCCGGGCTGATCTCGCAGTACACGCTCAAGGCCCACTCCGCCGCCCGAGCCGCCGCCTCGGCGTCGATGCCGCGCGCGAACCACTCCGAGGGCGGGATCGGCTGGGTGGCGTGCCCCTGCGGCGGCACGACGACGCGCTTGCCCAACGCGACGGCGGCCCGCGCGGTGGCGCTGACGCACACGTCCGACATCACCCCGCACACCGCCACGTCCTCGATGCCCGCCAGGAGCGAGGCCAGCTCGGTGCCCTCGAAGGCGTCGGCCCTCGTCTTGCGCACGACCGGTTCGCCGGGCAGGACGTCCAGGTGCAGCGCCCAGCCCGCCTCCCCGGGCGCGTCGGAGTCGCCGGGTTTGCCGTCGTTCTGGACGTGGACGACCAGCGCGCCCGCGGCGCGGGCCGCGTCCAGCAGCCCGGCCACCCCGGTGAGCAGCGCGGGGCCACCGGGCACGCCTTCGGGACCGGTGACGTAGCCGGTCTGGACGTCGACGACGAGGAGGGCCTGCACGGGGCTGGAGGCATTGATCACCGTCCCATGATCGATGATCGGGGGCATGGAGAAAAGAGCCGGTGGCGCACTCCTCATCGCCGGGACGACCTCGGACGCGGGCAAGAGCGTGGTGACCGCCGGGATCTGCCGGTGGCTGCGGCGGCAGGGGGTGCGGGTGGCGCCCTTCAAGGCGCAGAACATGTCCAACAACTCCGCCGTCACCCCCGACGGCGGCGAGATCGGGCGCGCGCAGGCCATGCAGGCCGCCGCCAGCGGCCTGGCCCCCGACGTCCGCTTCAACCCGGTGCTGCTCAAGCCGGGCAGCGACCGCTCCAGCCAGATCGTGCTGCGCGGCAAGCCCTACGGGTTCCTCGACGCCGCCGACTTCGCGCGGCTGGGGCCTCTGGCGGCCGGGATCGTTCAGGACACCCTCGCCGAGCTGCGCGGGGAGTTCGACGCGGTGATCTGCGAGGGCGCCGGAAGCCCCACCGAGATCAACCTGCGCCACCACGACATCGTCAACATGGGCCTGGCGCGCGCGGCGGACATGCCCGTCCTCGTCGTCGGCGACATCGACAAGGGCGGCGTCTTCGCCTCGCTGTTCGGGACGGTGGCGCTGCTGTCGGCGGCCGATCAGGCGCTGGTCGCCGGGTTCGTGATCAACAAGTTCCGCGGGGACGTGGGGTTGCTCAAGCCGGGGCTCGACCGGCTGGCGGAGCTCACCGGGCGGCCCACCCTCGGCGTCCTCCCGTGGCACCTCGACCTGTGGCTGGACGCCGAGGACGACGTCGCCTACGGGCGCGTCCTGGGACGCCCGCAACCGCCGCGCGGCAGTGAGTGGCTCGACATCGCCGTGGTCCGGCTGCCGCGCATGTCCAACGCCACCGACGCCGAGGCCCTGGCCTGCGAGCCGGGCGTGCGGGTGCGGATGACCATCGAGCCGGGTGAGCTGTCACGGGCCGATGTGATCGTGCTGCCCGGCTCCAAGTCGACGGTGGCCGACCTGGAGTGGCTGCGCGCCAACGGCCTCGACGAGGCCGTGCGCGCCCACGCCGAGGCCGGGAAGCCCGTCCTGGGCCTGTGCGGCGGCTACCAGATGCTCGGCGAGCGCGTCCACGACGACGTGGAGAGCGGCCGGGGCACGGTGGCCGGTCTCGGGCTGCTGCCGGTGGAGACGGTGTTTCACGCCGAGAAGATCCTGCGCACGCCCGTCGGCCGCTACGGCGACATCCCCGTGGGCGGCTACGAGATCCACCACGGCCGCGACACCGTCACCGGCGAGCGCTTCTTCACCCTCCCCGACGGCTCGGGCGAGGGTGCGCGCGCCGGGAGCGTGGCCGGGACGCACTGGCACGGCGCGTTCGAGCACGACGCGTTCCGCCGCGCGTGGCTGGCCGAGGCGGCGGCCACCGCCGGGCGGCACGGGTTCGTCCCCGCGCCGGACGTGGTGTTCGCGGCGGTGCGCGAGCGCGTCCTGGACGTGCTGGGCGACCTCGTCGAGGAGCACCTGGACACGGCCGCGCTGCTGCGGCTCATCGAGGAGGGCGCTCCGGCGGGTCTGCCGTTCCTGCCCCCGGGCGCACCTGAAGGAGCGTCACACCCGCAGGGCACAATTGGCCGGTGACCGGGATGCGCAGGCGACTCTTCCGCGATGACGCGGTGGTGCTGCGCGTGCAGAAACTCGGCGAGGCCGACCACATCGTGACCATGCTCGCCCGGCGGGGCGGGCGGATCCGGGCGGTGGCCAAGGGCGTGCGGCGCACCACGTCGAAGTTCGGCGCGCGCCTGGAGCCCTTCGGGCACATCGACCTGCAGATGGTCGAGGGCCGCAACCTGCACATCGTCAGCCAGGTCGAGGGCATCGACCTGTACGGGCGGCGCATCGCCGAGGACTACGCGGCCTACACCGCCGCCTCGGCCATCGCCGAGACCGCCGAGCGGCTCACCCCCATCGAGGGGGAGGCGACGCTGCGGCTGTTCCAGCTGACGCTGGGCGCGATGCGGGTCCTGGCCGAGCGCGCCTACCCGTCCACGCTGATCCTGGACTCCTACATCCTGCGCGGCATGCGCGACGCCGGCTGGGCGCCGGTGCTGATCGCCTGCGCCATCTGCGGTCTCAAGGGCGATCACCGCGCCTTTTCGATCCCCGCCGGTGGCTGTGTGTGCCGCGACTGCCGTCCGGCGGGCTCGGCGCATCCCTCGCCCTCGGCGCTGGTCCTCATGCGCGCGCTGGCCGACGGCGACTGGAAGACCGCCACGGCCAGCGAGAACGGCGTCCGCAAGGAGGCCAGCGGCCTCATCGCCGCGCACCTGCAATGGCACCTGGAGCGCGACCTGCGCTCACTGTCCCTAGTGGAGAGAAATTGACCCGGTACCGTCCCCCGTCGCCGCACCCGTCCGGAGCGCGCCCGCCGCTGCTCCCGAAGGAGTTCGTGCCCGAGCACGTCGCGCTCGTCATGGACGGCAACGGCAGATGGGCCAAGGAGCGCGGCCTGGCCCGCACCGAGGGCCACAAGCGCGGTGAGGCGGTGCTCTTCGACGTCATCGAGGGCGCCATCGAGATGGGCATCAAGAAGCTGTCGGCCTACGCGTTCTCCACCGAGAACTGGAAGCGCTCGCCCGATGAGGTGCGCTGGCTGATGGGCTTCAACCGCGACGTCATCCACCGCCGCCGCGACGAGCTGCACGCGATGGGCGTCCAGGTGCGCTGGGCCGGGCGGCGTCCGCGGCTGTGGCGCAGCGTCATCAAGGAGCTGGAGGTGGCGCAGGAGATGTCGAAGGACAATGACAAGCTGATCTTGCAGTTCTGCGTCAACTATGGCGGGCGGGCCGAGCTGGCCGACGCGATGGAGCGGATGGCCGAGGACGTCGCGGCCGGGAAGCTCAAGCCCGGCAAGATCAGCGAGAAGACGGTCTCGAAGTACATGTACAACCCCGACATCGGGGACGTGGACCTGTTCCTGCGGCCCTCGGGCGAGCAGCGCAGCTCGAACTTCCTGATCTGGCAGAGCGCCTACGCCGAGTTCGTCTACCAGGACGTGCTGTGGCCCGACTTCGACCGGCGTCACCTGTGGGCGGCGTGTGTGGAGTACGCCAGCCGTGACCGCCGCTTCGGCGGGGCGATCCCGAACCCGGTCGGGGACATCAAGCCGTCATGAGGTCGCACGCTTCTTCGGGCTCGCCCCTGGAGCCCGAGATCGGTTTCTCGCGGGCGGTCCGGCAGGGCCCGTACGTGTCGGTGGCCGGTACCGCGCCCATCGGTGAGGACGGCACGACCGTCGGTGTGGGTGACGTGTACGCCCAGACCGTGCGCTGCTTCGACATCGCCGAGGCCGCCCTGGCGGCGGTGGGCGCGTCGCTGGCCGACGTGGTGCGCACGCGCGTCATGCTCACCGACGTGACGGCCTGGCGGGAGGCCGCGCGCGCCCACGGCGAGCGGTTCGCCGCGGTGCGCCCGGCCTGCACGTTCGTGGAGGTCTCGCGCTTCATCGACCCCGAGTGGCTGGTCGAGATCGAGATCGACGCCGTCGCCGGGGAGTGACGGGGAGGGCCCGCGCCCTCCCCGCGCCGCTCAGCTCAGCTGGGTGAAGCGGATGTGGTTGCCGAAGGGGTCCCGCAGCGCGCAGTCGATGCCGAAGGGCCGCTCGGTGGGCTCCTCGATGATCTCCACGCCCCGCTCCCGGAGGGTTTCGCAGGTCTTGCGGCAGTCGTCGGTGGTGAAGATGACGGTGCCCCCGGCGCCCTTGGTGACCAGGTCGCGGACCTGCTCGGCGGTCTGCGCCGACATCATCGGCCCGCCCGGTTTCGCCAGCACGATCTGGCGCTCGGGGTGGCCGGGGACGGCGACGGTCAGCCAGCGCATGTCGCCCATGTCGACGTCGGCGGCGACCTCCAGGCCGAGCTTGCCGGCGTAGAAGTCGAGGGCCTCGTCCTGGTCGAGGACGTAGATCTGCGAGTGCGTGATGGCGGTGAACATGCCGCTCACGCTACCGATCGGGGGCGGGCGGAAACTTCTCCGAAACTGCGGTGTTCGGGGGCTCGGTGTTGCCGGGGCGGACCCAGGCCATCGTGAAGCACGTGGGCACGTTGGCCGCCACCGCCGCGCGCCGGTACTGGCGCGGCGAGCGTCCCACGATGGCCGAGAAGGTCCGGCTGAAGGTGCCCGGGCTGCCGAAGCCGACCCGGAAGCAGATGTCGGTGACGCTGACGGTGGTCTCCCGCAGCAGCCGCATCGCGCGCTCGACCCGGCGGCGCTGGAGGTAGCGGTGCGGGGTCTCGCCGAAGGTGTCGCGGAAGGTCCGCGCGAAGTGCGCGGGGGAGACGTGTGCGATGCGGGCCAGGGCGGGGACGTCGAGGGGGAGCGCGTAGTCGCGGTCCATGGCGTCGCGGGCGCGCAGCATCCGGCGATTGACGTCCTCGGTGGCCTCGCTCACGGTGGTCAGTTGTACCAGTCGGATGCGACCTTGCCGCGCAGGCGCTTGATGTGGGGGGCGAGTTCGGCGTCGACGGCCTCCGACTCGGCCCGGGAGGAGACGACGGCCGCCCCGGCGGGGGCCAGGTCGCCGAGCAGCGCGATCCGGAACCCGAGGGCGGGCGCGCCGTCGGAGAGCGCGGTGTCGCGGCGGATGGTGGCCTGCCGCAGCGCGGGCAGGTCGCCGGCCCGCCGGTCCATGACCTCACCGGCGGCCGCGATCAGCCCGGGGGCGGCGAACTCGCCGCGGCGGGCCATCGCGGAGGCCACCGTGTGCAGTTCGGCGGTGAGCAGGTGCTTGTCGAGCAGGGTCCGCATCGCCTCGCCACCGGCCACGGCGGACGCCGCCCGGTCGTCGCGGTAGTGGTCGCGCTGGAAGCCGGGGACGGCCAGGCGCCACACGGCCAGTTCGGCGCCCCAGCACAGGGCCGAGACCGGCAGCATCAGCACCGCCACCAGCCGCTCGATGAGCGCCATGCGCGTGTTGCCCCGGCACCAGTGGTTCCAGCGGGGATTGGGCGGCGCGAGGAACATGTCCGAGACCCGCCCGAAGGTGCGCAGGGCGAGTTGGGAGGCCATCGCGTCGGCGGCGTGCCCGTCGCGCAGGGAGGCCAGGCACCAGGCGAGGATCGCCACGCGCTCCTGCGGGGTGTACATCAGCCAGCCCGTCGCGCCGATCCGCAGGACCCGGCGGCGGCCGATCCCGGCGACGTAGCCCGCCGAGACGGCGTCCTCGACGAACTCGACCCGGTGGGGCGCACGGGTGTCCAGGGCCGCGGCGACCCGGTCGATCAGCGCGAACAGCGCGGGGGAGACCGGGCGGGTCAGCACGGTGGCGTGGGGGTCGGTCTTGCCGAAGCGCGGGCGCAGCCAGAGCGCGAACAGGATGAGCGGCACGCCCGGCAGCAGCGTCGGCGCGGGGAAGTCCGCGGTGCTCAGCCGCACGCCAAGGGCGAGCATCGCCAGCAGCAGCGCGCCGATCACGAGCGAGACCAGGCCGAGGGCCACCGCCGTGGCGCCGCGCGCGGGGTCGTCCCCGGTCTGGAGGGCGCGGAAGGTCCCGAAGGCGGCGCGGAAGGCCAGGCGGCGGTAGAGGCGGCGGAGCGGGCCCTTCTTGTCGCCGGGCTCGAAGGCGTCGATGTTCCACAGGCACGCCGGGCACCAGGGCACCTCGGAGAGGTGGGTGACCAGGGCGGTCCGGCACCGCGGGCAGGCGGAATCGGGCATGGGGGTGGGCATGGGCGGGCTCCGGGCGAGGTGGGCGTGATCGGGCTGGGCGGATCGGGAGTCTAGCCGACCTCACGCCGCCCACAGACATCTCAGTATTGAAATGTTTGACATGAAGACGTCCCCGGGCTAGGCTCGTCCACGTCATCTGAACATTGAACAATTCAATGCAGAGAGATCGGCATGACGCAGACCCTCGCACCCGCGCCCACCACCCGCCTCCTCCGCACCACCGCCCTCACCGCCATCGCCCCCGCCACCTGGGGCACCACCTACCTCGTCACCACCCAGTTCCTCCCGCCCGGCATCCCCCTGCTCTCCGGCGTCATCCGCACGCTGCCCGCCGGGCTCCTGCTCCTGCTCTTCACCCGGACGCTCCCGCGCGGCACGTGGTGGTGGCGCTCGGCCGTCCTCGGCGCGCTCAACATCGCCGCCGTCAACGCGCTGCTGTTCGTCGCCGCCTACCGCCTCCCCGGCGGAGTCGCCGCCACCCTCAGCGCCGTCCAGCCGCTCCTCGTCGCCCTCATCGCCTTCGCCGTCCTGCGCGAGAAACCCACCACGTGGCGACTCGGCTGGGGCGTCGCCGGCGTCATCGGCGTCGGGCTCATCGTCCTGCGCGGCGAGATCGTCTTCGACACCGTCGGCGTCCTCGCCGGACTCGGCGCCGCCGCCGCCATGGCCACCGGCATCGTCCTCACCAAGCGATGGGGACGGCCACCCGGGACCGGGCTCCTGGCCTTCACCGGCTGGCAGCTCACCGCCGGTGGACTGCTCCTGGCGCCCATCGCGCTCGCCTCCGAAGGGCTCCCGCCCGTCCCCGACCTCAAGGCACTGGCCGGATTCGCCTGGCTCGCCCTCATCGGCACCGCCCTCGCCTACGCCCTGTGGTTCCAGGGCCTGGGCACACTGCCCGTCACCGCCGTCTCGTTCCTGCCGCTGCTGTCCCCGGTCGTGGCCACCCTGCTGGGCTGGCTCGTCCTCGGGCAGTCCCTCACCGCCGTCCAGGGCCTCGGATTCGTCCTCGCCCTCGTCTCCATCGCCGCCGCGCAACTGCCCCCGAAGGGAAAGAAGTCATGACCCGCACGCTGCTCCTCACCGGTGCCACCGGAACCGTCTCCACCGCCCTCATCGACGCCCTCGGCGACACCTTCCACCTGCGCGCGCTCACCCTCGACGAGGACGGCGCCGCCGGACTCCGCGAGCGCGGCATCGAGACCGTCACCGGCGACCTCGGCGACCCCCGCACCCTGCCCGCGGCGTTCGAGGGCGTCCACGACGTCTGGCTGCTGACCCCCAACGGGCCCCGCGCGGCCGAGCAGAGCATGAACGCGGTGTGGGCAGCGCGCCGGGCCGGTGTCGAACGCGTGGTGCGGCTGTCGGCCGTCCGCGCGTCTCACGACGCGCCCACTCGCAGTGAGCGCCTGCACGCGATGGCCGACGAGCAGCTCGGCGCGTCCGGGCTGCGGTGGACGATCATCCGGCCCCTGTGGTTCATGCAGAACCTGTTCAACGAGGCCGGTGACATCGCTGCCGGGACCGTCCGGCTGAACATGGGGGACGGGCGGGTCGGGATGGTCGACGCCCGGGACATCGCCGAGGTGGCGGCGAAGGTGCTCGTTTCAGAGCCCTCCGAGCATCACGAGAAGGTGTACACGCTCACCGGGCCCGAGGCCCTGAGCTTTCATGAGGCCGCGGAGAGGCTCGGGGAGGCGCTCGGGCGTCCCGTGCGCTACGAGCCGGTCGCCGACGAGGTCGTGGAGGAGCGGATGCTCGGGTACGGGGTGCCGGCCTGGATCACCGACATGGTCAACGAGTACGCGCAGGCGTTCGTGGACGGGCACGGGGACTTCGTGACCGGGGACGTGGAGAAGGTGACGGGGCGGGCGCCGCGGGGGCTCGGGGAGTTCGTCCGGGACCACTCGCACGTGTTCGGCTGATAGTTTGACCGGCACTCGACTCAGGGGGTTCTCGTGGCTTCTCCTTCCTCTTCGTCCTCCGCTTTTGACGGTGCTTTTGACAGTGCTTCTGACAGGGCTTTTGACAATGTCGATCGGTTGATGGCGCAGTGGAATGTGGAGCGGCCCGACCTGGATCCGTCGCCCATGGGGGTCATCGGGCGGATCCAGCGGGCCAGCCGGTTGCTGGAGAAGGGGCTCTCGGAGTACTTCGCGGGGTTCGACCTGCAGTTGTGGGAGTTCGACATCCTCGGGACGCTGCGGCGGGCCGGGCCGCAGACGGCGGGGACCTTGACCGGGGCGGCGATGGTGACTTCGGGGGCGATCACCAACCGGATCGACCGGTTGGTGGCGCGGGGGTATGTGACGCGGGAGGTGGATCCGGAGAACCGGCGGAGTGTGGTGATCGATTTGACGCCGGAGGGGCGGGAGCTGGTGGATGAGGTGGTGACCGGGCATGTGGCGAATGAGGAGAGGTTGCTGGGGATGCTCGGGGATGGGGAGAGGGAGATGTTGGCGGGGGGGTTGAGGAAGTTGCTGGTGGGGTTGGGGGATGTGCCGGGGTAGGTTGCTCGCCTCGCCTCACCCCGCCTCACTACCACGCGCGGGGGCCGTCCCCGGTGCGGCCGTCCCTCATCACCCGAGGCCGTTTCACCCGGTCTTCGTGGCCGTCTCCAGTCCGGGGGTCGTGTGTTTCCGACGCCTGTTGCCGCCCTCGGTGCTTCTTGTCTGGCGCCCCGCGGATCGTTCGTGTTCGATGTATCCACGGCGTTGCGGCTAAGTGACGGTCGCCGTCTGGCCTGGGCTTTCAGCCCTCGTCCCCGACCAGGACGCTGTCCTGGACCTGGGCCTCTCTCGGGAGGCGTCTCCTCCTCTGGCCGGCTGGTACGACGCTGAACGAGGAACCCCGGGGTGTCAAGCCAAAGAACGCGGCTTGACACCCCGAGAACCCTCGTTCCAAGAACACGTCTGGCCGACCGACGGAGGATCCACCTCTCCTATCCCGGGTCAGTCTTTGCGCGTCGGCTCGTCTTCTGGCCGGCTCGGTTTTGCGGCCTGCGTCCGGTCTTCGGCCCGGCTCTAAAACAACAAGCCGACTCCCCACCCGGGTCTTGACCCCGTTGCCCGCCAGTCACCCACCCGGCTCAGTTCCCCCGCCCCCGCCCCCGCCCTCACCTTGCCCCCGCCCGCGCGCTCGCCCATCGCGCCCGGCCCCTGCACCCGCCTCTGCCTGTGTCCCGTCGTCGCCCTGTCCTTGCTCACATCGCCCGCGCTCCGCCACCCGTCCAATGTGGGCCGCTCTGCCCGCTTACCAGCCGTTTCCCCATCCGGAATCTCTTCCTCCGGTCTTCCGCTTCGGCGTCGGTCGCGTCTTCGGGGTCACCGCCCGCCGAGCCGATGTCGCGGTGTGCGCGGGTGGCCTATTCTTCCCGTCATGGCGGTGTCGGCGAGCGGTGTGCGACTGGGGATTGATTTCGGCACGTCCAGTACGGTCGCGGTGCTGTCTCGTCCCGGTCGGCCGGTGGAGACTTTGCTCTTCGACGGGTCGCCGGTGTTGCCGTCTTCTGTGTTCGCCTCGGATGGGCGGATTCTGGTCGGGCGGGATGCGGAGCGGTCGGCGGCTGCCGATCCGGCTTCTTTCGAGCCGAATCCGAAGCGGTGCATCGGGGATGGGCTGATCCTGCTCGGGGGGAAGGATGTGCCGGTCACCGAGGTGATCGCGTCTGTTCTTCGGCGGGTTGTGGCCGAGGCGGTGCGGGTTGCGGGGGTGGTGCCGGAGGCGGCGGTTTTGACGCATCCGGCGGACTGGCGGGGGGAGCGGCTCGGGGTTCTGCGGTTGTCGGCGAAGCTGGCGGGGTTGTCGTCTCCTCGGTTCACTCCTGAGCCGGTGGCGGCGGCTACGCATTTCACGGTGCATTTGGGGCATGCCGCGCCTGAAGGGTCGTGCATTGTCGTGTACGACCTGGGTGGTGGGACGTGTGATGTCACCGTGGTGCGGAACGAGGGCGGGCGGATGCTCGTTGTCGCCTCGGGTGGACTGTCCGATGTGGGTGGTCTCGACATCGATCATGCCATTGTGCGGCATTTGGAGCGTGTCTATCCGTCCGCGGACGGTGCCTGGGGGAAGTTGCGGGATCCGCAGACGCCCAATGACCGGCGGCAGCGGCGGCAGTTGTGGCGGGATGTCAAGGACGCCAAGGAGCTGCTGAGCCGGGAGTCGACGGCGGCGCTGTTCATTCCGTTGCTGGACAAGGACGTGCATCTGACGCGTGAGGAGCTTGAGGGCTTCGCGAAGCCGTTGCTGGAGCAGACGGTGGCGCTGACGACGAACGTTTTGCGGCGGGCGAACATCGACGCGCGGGAGATCAAGGGGCTGTTCCTGGTCGGTGGGGCCAGCCGGATGCCGTTGGTGTCGACGATGTTGTTGCGCGAGATGGGGATCGCGCCGACGGTGCTGGAGCAGCCGGAACTCGTGGTGGCCTCGGGGGCGGTGGACGCGCCGACCACGGCGCCGCCGTCGCCTGCTCCGGCGCCGCTGGACGCGACGTCCTCGATGAGCGCGATGCCGGTGTCGGCGCCGCCGGTCGCGCCCGTTTCGGCTCCGCCGGTGGCACCGGTTTCGGCTCCGCCGCGGCAGGTGACGCCGAACCATGCGGCACCCAATCCGGCTCCGCCGGATCATGCCGCGCCGGTCAGCCCGAAGCGGGAGCATGTGACCGTCATGCCGGTCTCGGCTCCGCCGGCCGATGCCACGAGCGCGGTGCCGCTTCCGGTGCCGCCCAGGCAGGTGATCCGGGGTGTGGCGAAGGTGCCGGTGAAGCCGACGCCGCCGCCGCAGGAGCGGGTCGTGCACGACCCGGTTCCCTATGTGCCGACGCGGATCGAGACGAATCCGGCGTTCCTGGAGCAGGACGACGAGCCGCCCACGCCGCCGCCACCGCCGGCGCCCGAGGGCGATGTGCCGGTGCGGGCCCCGGAGGGGGCGATCGGTGGGGTGACGGCGCTGGCGCTGTTCGACGACCGGTACCTGGCGGTGGCCACCACGCAGGGGATCGTGATCTCCGAGGCGGCCAGTGGGCGGCGGGTGGCCGTCCTCGATGGACACTCCGCGACGCCCAGGGCGCTGGCGTGGTCGGAGGACGGCTCGGTGCTGGCGTCCAGTGCCGACGGGGACGCGGTGCAGCTGTGGTCGCAGGCGAGCTGGGGCTGGAAGGTCAGCCGCGAGATGTGGCGTCCCAACGTGCTGCAGCGGCGGATGGGCTCGCATTCCGACCAGGTGCGGTCGCTGTCGTGGTCGGGCGGGAGCCTGGCCGGGGCCAACATCAACTCGATCCGGGTGTGGCGCAGCTACGACGGCAAGCTCAAGCGGGAGCTGACTTTCGCCGATCCGAACTCCACCGTGACGCCGAAGGGTGTGCGGGTGGTGGCGTGGTCGCCGGACGGGCAGTTGCTCGCCGCGGCCGGATGCCAGGGCCTGGTGAAGGTGTGGCAGGTGGTCGGTGAGGATCCGACGATGATGCTGCGCGTGGATCCGCTGACCGTGCGGGCCTTGTGCTGGTCGCCGGACGGGCGGCGGCTCGCCTTCGGTGACGCCGGTGGCGATGTGCGGCTGTGGACGCTCGGCGGCACCGCGGCCGTGACGCTCCCCAGTGGACATTCGGCGGCCGTGGAGGCTGTGGCGTGGTCGCCGGACGGGATGTGGGTGGCCAGCGGTGGCGTGGACCGGGTGATCCGGCTCTGGTACGGCGAATCGGGCGAACCGGCCGGTGAGCTGAGCGGCCACAACGGCGACATCACCACGCTGGCCTGGACGAAGGACTCCAAGCACCTGGTCAGCGGCTCGGGTGACCGGACCGTGCGGGTCTGGGACGTGGTCGAGCGGCGCGAGGCGCGCTAGCCCGAGACGAGGGTGGTGAACGTCCCGGTCGCCACGCTCACCGTGATCGCTCCGGCCGTGACCAGTGCGGTGCCCAGGATCAGTGCCCAGTCGGCGGTCCGCATGTGCTGCGGGCGGGCGATCGTGCGCGGGATGCCGGAGTCGAAGCCGCGGGCGTCCATGGCGGTGGCCAGCCGGGTTCCGCGCCGGATGGCGCCCACCAGCAGCGCGAACATGGTGGACAGGAACAGGCTCAGGCGTTTGAGCGGGTTCTTTCCCGCGTCCACGCCGCGTGCCCGGCGGGCCATGGTGATGAGCTGCCACTCGGTGATCAGCAGGGGCATCATCCGGAACGCGGCCAGGGAGCCGATGGCGAAGCGGGCCGGGAACCGCAGTTGCTGGACGAGGGAGTCGGCCAGGTCGGTGGGGTCGGTGGTGGCGAAGACCAGGATGCCGGTCATGCCGAAGGTCAGCGCGCGCAGTCCCAGGGCCAGGGCGGTGAACAGCGCCGAGTGCCGGATCTCCAGGGGCCCGAAGTCGACGATGACCGGGCCGGTCTGGTTGGCGGCGAAGACCATGTTGACCGCCGCCAGTCCCAGCGCGGAGACGATGAGGACCCAGGAGCGGCGTAGCAGTGCTCCGGGGCGGATCCCGCAGAAGGGCAGCGCGGCCAGCTCGGCGGCCAGCAGGAGCGCCGGGGTGAGGGCGTCGGTGGCGATCAGGGCCGCGGCGGAGATGAGGGTGGCGGCGGCGAGTTTGGCCACCGGGTTGCGGCGGGACAGCGGCGCGGTCGGCCGAGCCAGTGGAGTCAGGCTCAGCACGACAGCCGTCCCTTGTGGATGGTCAGAGTCCGGTCGGCGACGGCGGCGGCGAAGTCGGCGTCGTGGGTGACGGCGACGATGCCCCGTCCCTCGTCGCGCAGGTCGGCGATGAGCGCGGCCAGCTCGCTCCAGGTGCGCCGGTCCTGGCCGAAGGTCGGCTCGTCCAGGATCAGCAGCTTCGGGGCGGCGGCCAGGGCGGTGGCCACCGACAGGCGGCGGGCCTGGCCGCCGGACAGCGTGAAGGGATTGGCCTCGGCCAGCGCCGACAGCCGCAGGCGCTCCAGCAGCTCACCGGCGCGCGCCTCCGCCTCGGCCTCGGGCACTCCCATCCGCTTCTGCCCCAGGGTCAGCTCGTCGCGGGCGCGCGTGGTGACGAACTGCTGCTCGGGGTTCTGGAAGACCGAGCCGATCGCGCGCGCCAGGACGGGAGCGCGCCAGCGATGCGGAGGCGTTCCCGCGTGTTTGCCCGCCAGGTCCGGGGTGGCGGTGACGCGACCGCTGGTGGGCTTGAGCAGCCCGCCCAGCAGGGCGGCCAGGGTGGACTTGCCGCCGCCGCTGGATCCCAGCACCGCCAGCAGTTCCGCGGCCCGCACCTCGACGTCCACATCGGACAGCGCGGCCACGGCGGCATCCGGGTGGCGCAGCCCCAGGCCCGCCGCGTCCAGCAGCACCGGCCCGGGGGAGGGGGTGCGGCGGGCGGGGAAGGGCGGCGCGCCGGGAATCCACACACCCTGCTCGGTCAGCGCCTCGCCGTGCTCGGCGAAGACCCGTGCCGGAGGCCCGTCGGCCAGCAGACCGCCCTCGGCCGACAGCACCACGACCCGGTCCACCAGGTCGACCACCTCGGCCACGCGATGCTCGATGAGGACCATCGTGGTCCCCTCCGGCAGCGCCGAGCGCAGGGCGTCGCGGACGAGCGCCGCCCCGGCCGGGTCGAGGTTGGCCGTGGGCTCGTCCAGCAGCAGCAGGGACGGGCGGCGGGCCAGCACCCCGGCCAGCGCCAGTCGTTGCTGCTCACCGCCGGACAGCGCCGAGGTGTCGCGGTCGCGGCCGTAGGGGAAGCCCGCCGCGGCCATCGCGGCGTCCACCCTCGGCCACAGTTCGGCCAGGGGCACACCCTGGTTCTCCAGCCCGAATGCCACGTCATCGCCGCTACGGGCCATGACCAGCTGGGTGGAGGGGTCCTGGAAGACGATCCCGGCCGACTCGCGCGCCTCGCGGGGATCGCGGCCGCCGACCAGGATCTGGCCGGAACGCTCGCCGGAGTCCTCGGCGAGCAGCCCGGCCAGGGCGCGCAGCAGCGTCGACTTGCCCGCGCCGGAGGGGCCGAGGAGCAGCACCCGCTCGCCCGGGGCGATGGACAGGTCCACCTCCCGGACGGCAGGGGCGCGGCGCCCGGCGTGCCGCCAGGTGAAACCACGCAGCTCGACGGCCCCGGACACTAGATCGCCGCGCGGCCGCGGCCCGACGGGAAGGCGTCGAGGACGCCCGTCCCCGCCAGGGCCTTGGTGAGCAGGACCGAGCCGAGCCCGGCGATGAGCGCCGAGGAGACCACGCCGCAGGCCACGTACGGCACCCGGTACGACCACAGCTCGAAGGTCGAGTACCACTGGATGCAGTCGAAGATGGTGGCCGCCAGCCCGGCGAGGGCGCCGGACAGGATCGCGGTGCCGGTGCCGAAGCGGCGGTAGCGGCCCAGGGCGAAGCCCAGTTCCCCGCCGGCGCCCTCGATCAGGCCCTGCCATACGACCGTCAGCCCCCACTGCGAGCCCAGCAGCGCCGAGATCGTGGCCGCGATGGCCTCGGTGAGGATGCCCGCGCCGGCCTTGCGGATGATCAGCGAGGCGAGCACCGCCGGGATCAGCCAGACGCCGTAGAGCAGCGCCTGCGCCGGGGCGAAGAACGTGAAGAGCGGGTCACTGGCCTTCCACAGCAGTCCCCACGCCCAGAACACCACGCCGAAGGCCACCGCGAGAACCGCGGCGGTGACGATGTCCACCGTGCGCCACCGCGCCGGGGAACCACCTACATTGGACACTTCCGTACCTCCCTGTCGCACGCAGGGGTACGTGAGAGATACGACTCCCTTCGCCGGTGCTAACCGGATCAGGTTCGTAGGGTCTGCGCTGGCGCGCACTCTCAGCCGAGGGGCTCCCCTGTCGTCGGTAGCGACCGTAGCACCGGGCGTGGTGGTTTGCCATCGGCGGCCTCTGAAGGCAGGCTGTGCGCATGCTCGCCGAGCCGCAGACAAAGCCCGACACGCCCGTCCGGCGGCCCTATCGCCCCGGTGGCCTGGAGCTGCTGGCCCTGGCGATCGTGACGATCGTCATCGCCCGGCCCTGGCTGGTGGCCTGGCTGGACGCCCCCTGGCTCCAGCGGTGGACGGTGGTGTTCGTGTCGGTGGTCGTGCAGGCGATGCCGTTCCTGGTGTTCGGCGTGGTCCTGTCGGCGGTGATCGCGGTGTTCGTGCCGCCGGCGTTCTTCGCCCGCGCGCTGCCGCGCAACCCGGCGCTCGCGGTGCCCGTCGCGGGCGTGGCCGGTGCCGTCCTGCCCGGCTGCGAGTGCGCGTCGGTGCCGGTGGCCGGGGCCTTCATCCGGCGGGGGGTGACGCCCGCGGCGGCCCTGGCGTTCCTGCTCTCGGCGCCCGCGATCAACCCGATCGTGCTGGTCTCCACCGCCGTCGCGTTCCCCGGCAGGCCCTCGTTCGTGGCCGCGCGCTTCGCGGCGTCCCTGCTGGCGGCGGTGGTCATGGGCTGGCTGTGGCTGCGCCTGGGGAAGGCCGACTGGCTGCGTCCCCCGCCGCGCCCGCACACCGAGGGCTCCAAGCTGGCCGCGTTCTGGGGGTCCTGCCGCCATGACATCGTGCATGCGGGAGGCTTCCTCGTCCTGGGCGGCGCGGTGGCGGCCACGCTGAACGCCGTCGTCCCCGAACGCTGGATGACCGCCGTGGCCGGCAACCCCTGGCTGTCGGTGCTGGCGCTGGCGCTGCTGGCCGTCGTGCTGTCGATCTGCTCGGAGGCGGATGCGTTCGTGGCGGCCTCGCTGACCCAGTTCTCGCTCACCGCGCGCCTGGCGTTCCTGGTCGTCGGCCCCATGGTCGACGTGAAGCTGGTGGCGATGCAGGCGGCGACCTTCGGGCGCGCCTTCGCCGCCCGCTTCGCGCCCGCGACCTTCGTCGTGGCCGTCGCCTCCGCCGTCCTCGTCGGGGCGGTGCTGCTGTGAGGCGCGCGACGCAGGCGGTGGTCCTGCTGCTGCTCGGCGGCGCGCTGCTGCGCGTCGGGCTCACCGACGCCTACCTGACCTACGTCAAGGCCGGGTTCCGCCCGATCCTGCTGGCGGCGGCGGTGGTCCTGCTGGCGGTGGCCGCCGCGACGGTCTACTACGAGGTCCGCGAACGCCGGGCGGCCTGCGACCACGGGCACACCCACGAGCCGCGCGTGGCGTGGCTGCTCGTCCTGCCCGTCGCCGGGCTCCTCCTCGTCGCGCCCACCGCCCTCGGCGCCTACGCCGCCACCGAGTCCGGCACCGCGCTCGGGGCGTGGGAGAACATGTCCGATTACCCGCCGCTGCCCGAGGGCGACCCCGCCGAGCTCGCCGTCCTCGACTACGCCTCCCGCGCGATCTTCGACGAGGGCCGCTCCATCGGCGACCGCCGTGTCACGCTCACCGGCTTCATCACCCACGGGGCGAACGGTGAGGTGTACCTGGCGCGGATGATCCTGAGCTGCTGCGCCTCCGACGCCCGCCCGATCAAGGTCGGGCTGGAGGGGGCGGGGGAGTGGGCCGACGATACGTGGGTGCGGGTGGTCGGGAGGTACAGCGCGACGCAGACGCGGGACGCGGTGAACAACGAGCGGATCCCGTACCTGGCGGTGGAGGGTGTGGAGGGGGTGGAGCGGCCGGAGCGGACGTACGAGTGAGCCGGTCCGGATTTGGCCAGCGTGTCCAAGTTATGCATGAGATATTGCTCGGCATGGGGCAGATCAACATGCTTACCGATCCCGAACTCGAGGCGGCGCTTGACGCCCTCATGGTTGACGGTCGCACCCGGGAAGAGGCTGTACGTGACGCCGTGCTCCGAGCGCATCGCGCGATGATGATCGTCGAGCAGGCTAGGGCTGATGCTGAACGGCTTGCTTCGGATCCTGATGATGCAGCGGAAATGCTCGCCATCCAGCGCTTCATGGGCGTCGCCGAATGATCTTTCGCGGGGCCATCCATGAGATCAGGGCGATGCCCGGTGTGTGGGGGAGAGAACAGCAAGGACCGCGGCCTGCCGTGATCATCCAGTCGGACAGCTTCGCGACCAGCGTTGTGACGGTCGCGATCACGTCGGCGAGCGCGGCACCCGCGATCTACCGGCCGGAGATCGAAATCGACGGTCATCGAACCCGGGTTCTCACTGACCAGATCTACTCGGTTTCGCCCGATCGGTTCGGCAAGTTCAAGGGCGCGCTCGACCCAGCGGAGATCATGGCGCTCGATAGTGCGCTGCTCCTCAAGCTCGGTCTGATGTAGCCGCGCACTCCCCGCAAGTCCCGAAGATCTCCAGCGTGTGCGCCACGTCGATGAACCCGTGCTCGGCCGCCACCTTGTCCGCCCACCTCTCCACCGCGGGCCCGGCGACCTCCACGGTCCGCCCGCACGAGCGGCACACGAGGTGGTGGTGGTGTCCCTGCGAGCAGCGGCGGTAGAGGTGCTCGCCGCCGGGGAGGCGCATCACGTCGATGCGGTCGGCGTCGGCGAGGGCCTGGAGCGTCCGGTACACCGTCGTCAGCCCGACCTTCGCACCGCGTTCGCGGAGGAGGGCGTGCAGGTCCTGCGCGCTGCGGAACTCGTCGATCTCGCCGAGGAGCTCCAGGACGGCGGTGCGCTGCCGGGTGGATCGGGTCAGTGTGCTCGTCTGCTCGGTCAAGGCGCCTCCTGGACGTGGTGTACCGCGTCGGCCACGATATGCGCGATGTGGTCGTCGATGAGGGAGTAGGCGATCTCCCGGCCGCGTCGCTGCCCGCGTACGACGCCCGCGCCCCGCAGGATCCGCAGGTGCTGCGACACCAGGGGCTGTGGCGCGCCCAGTGAGTCCACGATCTCATGGACGCACCGCTCGCCGGCGGCCAGCTCGGTGACGATCGCCACGCGCATCGGCGCGGCGAGCGCGCGCAGCAGTTCACCCGCGGCCCGGTAGGCCGCCGTCCGTTCCTCGGCGAGCATGGAGCAACCGTAGCGTGGACCGATAACCAATATCGTCTACCGCACCCGTTCGAGTGCGGCGTCGAGGGAGTCCGCCGGACGGGGTGTGCGTCGCCGCAGCAGGCGCACGACTCCGGCGCCGACGGCGGCGAGGACGAAGAGGGCGAGCGCGGTCAGCACGATCATCGCGCCGGGCGGGACGTCGGCGACGCCGGCGACGAAGACGCCGGATCCGGCGGCCAGGACGCCCAGGAGCATCGCGCCGAACATGGTGACGGTGAAGCCGCGCGCGACCTGCTGCATCGTGGCCACGGGTACCACCATCAGCGCGCTGACCAGCAGGAGTCCGACGGCCTGCATGGCGACGGTGACGGTGACGGCGGTGGTGACGGCCAGCAGCATGTTCAGGGTCCGCACGGGGACGCCGGAGACGCGCGCGTACTCCTCGTCCTGGCACACCGCGAACAGCCATGGGCGCAGCACGATCATCAGGACGGTGACCAGCAGGCCGAGGACGGCGATGGTGCGCAGGTCCTCGGCGGTGGTCGTGGACAGCGAGCCGAAGAGGTAGGACGTGAGGTTCATGGTGCTCTTGTCGCCGGTGAGGCCGATCATGACGACGCCGCCGGCGATGCCGCCGTAGAAGAGCAGGGCGAGGGCGATGTCGCCGCTGGCCTTGGCGCGCTCGCGGATGAGTTCGATGAGGACGGCGCCGATGATGGTGACGATCACGGCGGTGACCACGGGGGAGGTGCGCAGGAGGAAGCCGACGGCGACGCCGGTGAGGGCGACGTGGCCGATGCCGTCGCCGATGAGGGACATGCGCTTCTGGACGAGGAAGACGCCGACGGAGGGTGCGGCGACGCCGATGATCAGGGCGCCGATGAGGGCGCGGATCATGAAGTCGAGGGTGAAGATGCTCAGGTCCACAGCCGCTGCTCCTCGGTGGCGTGGGCGTGCGGGTGGATCCCGGTGTGGGCGGGGATGGCGCCGTCGTGGACGACGCGGCCGTGCGAGAGGACCACCGCGCGGTCGATGATGGGTTCCAGCGGGCCGAGCTCGTGGGCGACGAGGACGATGGTCACCCCGTCGGCGGCGCGCTCGCGCAGGACGGCGGCGAGGGCCTCCTGGCTGGCGGCGTCGACTCCGGCGGTGGGCTCGTCGAGGACGAGCAGGCGGGGTTCGGCGACGAGGGCGCGGGCGATGAGGGCGCGCTGCTGCTGTCCGCCGGAGAGGGTGGCGACGGCGTCACCTGCGCGGTCGGCGAGGCCGACGGCCTCCAGGGCGGTCTCGACGACGGCCTTGTCGGCGCGGCGGGCGGGCAGGCCGATGCGGCGGCGGGAGAGGCGTCCGGCGGAGACGACCTCGCGGACGGTGGCGGGCACGCCGCCGCCGGCGCCGAGGCGCTGGGGGACGTATCCGACGCGCGACCAGTCGCGGAAGCGTTTGACGGGCACGCCGAAGAGTTCGGCGGTGCCGGCGGAGAGCCGGTTGATGCCGAGGGCGGTTTTGACGAGGGTCGACTTGCCGGAGCCGTTGGCGCCCAGGAGCGCCACCGTCCGTCCGGGGTCGACGACGAGATCGACGCCGTGCAGGACGGCGCGGTCCCCGAAGTGGACCACGCCGCCGCGCACGGCGACCGGGTGCAGCTCTTTAGCCACAGCCGAGTGCCTCCTTGAGGGCGGTCAGATTGCCTCGCATGACGGAGAAGTAGTCGCCGGTGGAGTCCTTGGCCAGGCCTTCGATGGGGTCGAGGACCTTGGCCTGCGCGCCGACCTCCTTGGCCAGGGTCTCGGCGACGGCGGGGTTGACGAGGGTCTCGAAGAAGATCGTGGTCACCCCGTGCTCCTTGGCGTACTTGGCCACCTCGGCGATGCGGCCGGGGGAGGGTTCTCCCTCGGGCGTGATGCCGGTGATGGCGATCTGGTTGAGGCCGTAGCGGTCGGCCAGGTATCCGAACGCCGCGTGGCTGGTCACCAATTCCTTGCGCTGGCAGGTTTGCAGGCCGGTGGCGAATTCGGTGTCCAGGGCGGTCAGCTCGGTGCGCAGCTGTGCGGCGCCGGTGGTGTAGTCGGCGGCGTGGGCGGGGTCGAGCTCGCCGAGTTTGGCGGCGACCTGGTCGGCGATGGCGGCCAGGCGGGTCGGGTCGAGCCAGACGTGCGGGTCGAGGGCGTCGTGGTCGTGGTCGGCGTCCTCGCCCTCGGCGGGCAGGTGGTGGTCGACGAGGGGGGTGGCGGTGGCGACGTCGAAGGTCTTGGCCTTGTCCATCCCGGCGACGGCGTCGTCGACGGCGGGCTGGAATCCGCCGAGGTAGACCACGAGCCCGGCGCCGGTCATGTCGGCGACCTGCCGGGGCGACAGCTCCAGGTCGTGCGGTTCGACGCCGGGGGCGGTGAGCCCGGCGACGTTGACGTGCGCGCCGCCGACCCGCTTGGTGACGAACTGGAGCGGGTAGAAGGCGGCGACCGCCTCGACGCTGGCGTCGGGGTTGGCGTTCGGGTCGGGGGTGGTGCCGCCGCCGGCGCCCTTGCCGCAGGCGGCGAGGGCGAGGACGCTCCCGGCGAGCAGCGAGACGGCGGCGACCTTGAGGGGGGACTGTCGCATGCCGCAAGCCTCTCCGCTATCGACAATCATTGTCAACAGCGCATACGGTGATTGAGGGCCCGCGCGGGGGTGCAAATGCGGAGGAACGGTGCGTTACGGACGGTCGGCGGCCATGCGGTAGTGGCCCAGATCTCTACTCGGCGGGGAGGTTCCCCCGCAGCGCGGTCTCGGTGAGCTCCCGCGCGACGGTCGCCTCGTCCTCCTCGGGCCACTTCTCGCCGTAGTAGCGGAGCAGGAATCCCCGCTGCATGGCCGCCCCGATCAGCAGCGCGGCGATCGCCTCGGGCCGCGAGGCGGGGGCCAGGCGGCCCAGCTCGCGCTCGGCGGCCAGGTAGGCGGCGAAGTCCTCGATCGGGCGGGCCGGGCCCATCTGCGGCGGCATGGCCAGCCGGTGCTGGGTCATCAGCTGCGGGTCGGCCATCAGCGCGCCCGCGATCGGGATGGACGCCCGGTAGAACCGCAGGGCCGACAGGGTGACCTCGCCGACGTTGGCCATCAGGTCGCCGGTGCCCGGCTTCAGCGAGGCCAGGGTCCGCGCCAGCACCGGGACGCGCTCCTTGAGCACCGCCACGAACAGCTGTTCCTTGCTGGCGAAGTGCTTGTACAGGTTCGCCTCGGAGTAGCCCGCCTCGCGCGCGATCTGCTTCGTGGTGGCGCGCAGCAGGCCCAGCTCGGTCAGGACGGTGAAGGCGGCGTCGAGGATGCGCTCGCGGGCGTCCGTGGGCTGTACGGGGGCCATGGTCCTCCTCGGGGCGGGGTGGGCTGGACCAGTGTAGGTGAGTGTCCGCTCACCCTGTGCGGTTGCGGGTTGGTAAGTACTCACTTACCTTGGTGAGTGAGTACTTACCAACCTACACAGGGAGCCGTCATGCGCCTCGTCGTCCTCGGTGCCACCGGAGGCATCGGCCGCCATGTCGTCACGCAGGCCCTCGCCGCCGGGCACGAGGTCATCGCCCTCGTCCGTGACCCCTCGGCGGTACCGGGCTCCGCCGACACCCTCGACGTCCGCAAGGCCGACGTCCTCGACCAGGGCGTCCTCACCGCCGAACTCGCCGAGATCAACCCCGACGCCGTCATCTCCGCCCTCGGCGTCCGCCCGCCGGTCAAGGGCCCGGTCAGCCTGCTCACCGACGCGATGGGGGCGCTGATCCCGGCGATGCGGTCCACCGGTATCCGCCGCCTGCTCGTCGTCTCCGCCGCCGGCGCCTATGACGAGGAGGCCGACGGGCCCGTCACCCGCTACGTCGCCAAGCCGCTGCTCAAGCGCCTGCTGCGCTACGGCTTCGACGACACCCGCGCCGCCGACGCCCTCGTCGAGGCCACCGACCTCGACTGGACGATCGTGCGGCCCCCGCGGCTGCTCGACAAGCCGCTGACCACCCGCTACCGCGTCGGCGGCGACCACGGGCTGAAGAAGGCCCTGAACATCCACCGCGCCGACGTCGCGCACTACCTGCTGCGCGCGCTCGGGGAGCGGGGGACGCACCGCCGCGCGCGCGTCATCGCGATCTAGGGCGCCGGGGGGTTCGCGGCTACCGCGCCACGGCCGTGAACCCCTCGATGAACGGGTTCTCCATCAGCGCCGACCAGTAGCCGGCGCCGTAGCGCTCCAGCTCCTCGCCGGGCACCTCCAGGGGATGCCAGGCCATCTCGGTGAAGCCCGCCGCGCGCGCCACCCGGACCACCGTCGAGCGCGGCCACAGGGTGTTGGTCAGGTCGGCGGGCGGATCGCCCGAAAAGCGCATGGTCACCTGCCGGCCGCTGAAGCGGGCCGCCGTCCAGCCGTAGTCGGCCAGGTCGGGCTCGGCGCGGAACTCCGGGTCCACGGTGAGCGTGACCAGCCGCCCGCCCGGGTGCATGCATCCCCGCAGCGAGGCCATCATCGCCGCGAGGGTCTCCTCGTCGGTGGCGTAGGGGAAGAGGTAGGCGGCGGTGGCCAGGTCGTAGCGGCCCCGGTCGGGCAGCGCCGAACCGTCCCCCACGGCGTAGGCGATGCCCAGCCGCTCGCGCCGCTCGCGGTCCTCGGCCAGCTCGATCATGCGCGGCGACAGGTCGATGCCGGTCACCGGATCGGCGCCCCGCACGCGCAGGTCGCGGGTGTAGTACCCGGTCCCGCAGGCCACGTCGACGGCCGACAGGCCCGTCACGTCGCCGGTGAGACGCCGGAACAGCGCGCGCTCGCACAGCACGAGCGTCGCCGTCTCCTTGTAGCGCTCGTATGACGACGCCAGGGCGTCCCCGTACCCGGTCATACGTCCATGGTCACCCCATGGCGGCCGGTTAGAGGAAGAACTTCAAGACGCCCAGGGTGATCAGGGCCAGCACCGGGACCAGGCGCAGCACCCGCGCGCCCGCGCTGTGCCGCCGCCACGTCTTGAGCACCAGGAAGAGGCTGGCCGCCGCGAGCAGCAGCACCAGGATCGCCCCGCCCGGCGCGGGTGTCACCAGGACGCCGAAGGTGACCACCAGGACCGCGAGGAAGACCGCGACCTTCGGCAGCCGCTCCAGCCACAGCAGCCACGCGACCGGCTTCTCGCCCTGGGGGTTGGTGTCGGTCTCGGCCACGTTCGCTCCTCGTCTACCGGTAGCGTCAGGGTAGCTTGCACCACTCTCACCTCAGGAGGCGCGGCGTGCTCGTGGTCAACCGGTTCGATGTGCCCGAGGGCGGCGAGGAGACCTTCCTCCAGCAGGGCGAGGCCGCTCTCACGGCCCTGTCCGCGCGCCCCGGTTTCCTGCGCGGGCGCCTGACGCGGGCCATGGACGAGCCGGGCCGCTGGTGCCTGGTCAGCGAATGGGAGTCGGTCGGGAGCTACCGCCGCGCGCTGTCCAATTTCGACGTGAAGATGTACGGGACGCCGCTGCTGGCCGCCGCGCTGCCGGAGGCCTCGGCCTTCGAGGTGCGCCTGGAGGCCACGCCCGGTGAGCTGCGCGCGTTCGAGGGGGACCTGGCGCCGGGCGGCGCGGCGTGACCCTCCCGCAGGCGATGACGCCGCCACCCCCGCCTCCGCTCCCGCCGGGGCCGCCGCCACCGCCGCGCGGGCCGGGCGTCCGCGTGCCGTTCCTGGCGCCGCCGCGCGAGCGGAACAACACCCGCATCGCGGTGACCGTCCTGGTCGGCGTGGTCCTGCTCGCCGTCTGCGGGGCCGGCGCGCTGTTCGGCGGGGCCGGGCTGATGGATTGGCTGGGCAAGGAGCTGAACACCAAGGCGCGCGCCTCGGCCACCGCGTTCATGGACGCCGTCGTCGCCGGTGAGACCCGCAAGGCCTACGACTCCACGTGCGCCGATCTGCGCGCGCAGGTCTCGGCCGCCGAATTCGAGGTCTTCTGGGGCGAGGTCGCCCCCGAGGGCAGCCGGTACGGGCTGTCCGACCTGGAGACCGACGGCGAGTACCAGTGGATTCCGGTGACGATTCAGCTTGAGGGCGGCGGTGGGGGAAAGATCCGGCTCTACTTCCTCCTGGAGGCCGCCCAGAACGAGGAGGAGCAGGCGCGGATGGAGGTCTGCGGCTGGGAGGTGGCCTGAGAGCGGGGTCATATCGGTTCGCGGCGCGATCACCTCCGGAAGTAGGCTGGCCACGTAACCAAAGGCCACCGGGCGGCGTTATCCCCGGTGGCAACCCGCCGACCACCAGCCGGATGGAGTTCTTCCCGTGTCCCAGGACCGTATCGACGCTCTCGTCTCCCTCGCCAAACGCCGTGGTTTCGTCTTCCCGTCGAGTGAGATCTACGGTGGAACCCGGTCGGCGTGGGACTACGGTCCGCTCGGTGTGGAACTCAAGGAGAACGTGCGCCGTCAGTGGTGGCGCGCGATGGTCCAGACGCGCGATGACGTCGTCGGCCTCGACTCCGCGGTCGTCCTGTCGCGGCAGGTGTGGGAGGCCTCGGGCCACCTCAAGGAGTTCACCGATCCGCTGACCGAGTGCCAGTCGTGCCACAAGCGCTTCCGCGCCGACCACCTCGAAGAGGCCTACGAGGAGAAGCACGGCAAGGCCCCCGAGGGCGGCCTGGCGGCCCTGGCCTGCCCGAACTGCGGCACGCGCGGCGCCTTCACCGAGCCGAAGATGTTCAACGGCATGATGAAGACCTACCTCGGCCCGGTCGAGAGCGACGAGGGCCTGCACTACCTGCGGCCCGAGACCGCGCAGGGCATCTTCGTCAACTACAAGAACGTCGAGACCGCCGCGCGCAAGAAGCCGCCGTTCGGCATCGCGCAGGTCGGCAAGAGCTTCCGCAACGAGATCACCCCCGGTAACTTCATCTTCCGCACCCGCGAGTTCGAGCAGATGGAGATGGAGTTCTTCGTCGAGCCGGGCACCGACGAGGAGTGGCACGAGTACTGGCTGAACGAGCGCTGGAACTGGTACCTGGACCTGGGTCTGTCCGAGGCGAACCTGCGCCGCTACGAGCACCCGAAGGACAAGCTGTCCCACTACTCCAAGCGCACCGTCGACATCGAGTACCGCTTCCAGTTCGGCGGCTCGGAGTTCGGTGAGCTGGAGGGCGTGGCCAACCGCACCGACTTCGACCTGTCCACCCACGCCAAGCACTCCGGCGTGGACCTCACCTACTTCGACCAGGCCAAGGGCGAGCGCTGGACGCCCTACGTCATCGAGCCCGCGGCGGGCCTGACCCGCTCGGTGCTGGCGTTCCTGCTGGAGGCCTACGACGTCGATGAGGCCCCCAACGCCAAGGGCGGCATGGACAAGCGCACGGTCATGCGCTTCGACCCGCGCCTGGCGCCGGTCAAGGTCGCGGTGCTGCCGCTGTCGCGCAACCCCGAGCTGTCGCCGAAGGCCAAGGGCCTGGCCGCCGATCTGCGCAAGCGCTGGATCGTCGACTTCGACGACGCGGGCGCCATCGGCCGCCGCTACCGCCGTCAGGACGAGATCGGCACGCCGCTGTGCGTGACGGTCGATTTCGACACCCTTGAGGACAACGCGGTGACCGTCCGCGACCGCGACACGATGAAGCAGGAGCGGGTGTCGCTGGACAGTGTCGAGGCGTACCTGTGGGAGCGCCTGCCCGGCTGCTGATCTTTGGAATTCGCGTAAAAGGCGGCCCCGACCATCTGGTCGGGGCCGTCGCCGTTTCTTCACAATGTGATTACCCGCGGGTACTTTCGGTTGTCTTTCGGGCCCGGACGGGCTCGCCCACTCCGTTTTCGGCGGAATGGCCCGTGCCCTTTAGGGCAGCCTTATTCGGCGGTGAAGGTCACCGGCGGCGCCACCCATGACGCGACGTCCGCCGGGACGTGACTCCACGTGCTGCCACCGGTCGCGGTGACCGGTCGGCTGGTGGACACCCACATCGCGGCGATGGAGTCCGGGACGGTGAACAGCGGCTCCTGCGCGGAGACGGGGTGCTCTAGCAGGGCGGTGGCCGATGAGTCAGACATTGAAGCTCCTTCCGAATGACAAACGCGCAACCGCCCCCGATAGTTGCGGTCGATCGCGGAATTCTCATCTGACGGTATTCCTCGAATGGCGGCGGTGACTCGTGAATTAACGCCATCGGGGGAGTGCGGGCACTGTGGAGTGTCGGACCTTGGACGGTGGACGACCCGAAAGCATCGAAATGGGCCGATTCGGTTACGGTGAGTGACCATAGTGGCCCGTCAGGTGAGGTCCCATGCCAGCCGGCTCCGTCCAGGTCCCGCTGCGGCGGCTCGTCGTCGCCGGGTTCATCGGCACCGCCATCGAGTTCTACGACTTCTTCGCCTACGGCATCGCCGCCGCGCTGGTCATGAACCGCGAGTTCTTCCCCGCCCTCGATCCCCTCGCCGGGACGCTGGCGGCCTTCTCCACCTACGCCGTCGCCTTCGTCTCGCGGCCGCTGGGCGCGGTCCTGTTCGGGCACCTCGGCGACCGGCTCGGGCGCAAGCGCACGCTGGTGGCGTCCCTGCTGCTCATGGGCCTGT
The DNA here is from genome assembly GCF_030269765.1 of Actinorhabdospora filicis. Taxonomy (GTDB): domain Bacteria; phylum Actinomycetota; class Actinomycetes; order Mycobacteriales; family Micromonosporaceae; genus Actinorhabdospora; species Actinorhabdospora filicis. Next base: position 67,892 of record NZ_BSTX01000003.1, read on the forward strand.
CCACGGTGGCCGTCGGGCTGCTGCCCGGCTACGCGCACATCGGCGCGCTCGCCCCCGTCGCGCTGGTCGTCCTGCGGTTCCTCCAGGGCGTGGGGCTGGGCGGTGAGTGGGGTGGGGCGGTGCTGCTGTCCGTCGAGCACGCTCCGGCCGGGAAGAGCGGCCGCTACGCGCTGTTCCCGCAGCTGGGCCCGCCCGCCGGGTTCGTCGCGGCCAACACCGCGTTCCTGCTCACCGGCCTGCTCCTGCCGGGCGCGGACTGGGCGTGGCGGCTGCCGTTCCTGTTCAGCGCGGCCCTGGTCGCCGTCGGGCTCTACGTGCGCGGGCGCGTGCCGGAGACCCCGGACTTTCGCGCGGCGGCCGCGCGCGGTGAGCTCACCGGCGTCCCCCTGGCCTCGGTGCTGCGGGAGGGGCGGCGGGAGCTGCTGCTGGGCGCGGGGGCGATGACCGTCCAGTACGCGCTGTTCTACTCGGCGACCGCCTACGCGCTGTCCTACGGGGTGGGCGTGCTGGGCCTGCCGCAGGGCGCGATGCTGCTCTACGGGCTCCTCGCGGTGCCGGCCATGGCCGCCGGGACGTGGTGGTCGGCGGTGGCGGGCGACCGTCACGGGCGCCGCCGCCTGGTGGTGTGGTGCTCGGTGCTGGCGGCGGTGTGGGGGCTGGTGATGTTCCCGCTGATGGACGCCGGGGGCGTGCTGCCCGCGCTCGCGGTGGCGCTGCTGATCGTCGGCCTCGGCTACGGGCCGATGGGGGCGCTGCTGCCGGAGCTGTTCGCCGCCCGGCACCGCTACACCGGCGCGGCCCTCGCCTACAGCCTCGGCGGCGTCCTCGGGGGCGCGCTGCCGCCGCTGATCGCCTCGGGGCTCCAGGCGCGGTACGGGCCGTGGGCGGTGGGCGGCTACCTGTCGGCGGTGGCGCTCATCGGCCTGTGCTGCGCGGTGGCGCTGCCGCGTCCAGGCGTGCCAGCGCGGCCAGGAAGCCCGGTTCCGGTGAGGACAGGACCCGCGCCTCGGTGACGCCCGCGCGCCCGGCCGCGTCGGCCATGGACGCCTGGGCCAGCACGATCGCGCCCGGCCCGTCGGCGGCGGTGATCGCCGCGGCGATCAGGCCGAGGTAGCCGTCGCGGTCCCCGGCCTCGAAGCGCGCCCACGCGTCCTCGACCACGTGCGTCGCCGCCGCCTCGCCGCCCTCCTCGGCCAGCAGCGCCAGGCTCGGCGCCAGGGTGCTCGCCACCGTCGCCAGGACCGTGATCGGCCCGCCGTGGGCCACCGCCGCCGCCATCATCGCCCGGTCCAGGCGCAGCGCGCCCGCCGCCTCGGCCGCCGGGCCGATCGAGGAGCACGTGCACAGCACCGCCGGGCCGAGGGCGCGCACGGCCCGCGCGACCCCACCGTCCACACCCGCGCGGGCGGCGTCCAGAAGGTCGGCCCGGACCTCGTGGCGCAACTCCAGCCCGGGCGCGTGCTCATCGCGCAGCGCCTCGAAGACGGGGACGTGGACGGGCGAGGTGTGCAGCATGGCCAGCATGGCCGGGGACGCTATCCCGCGCGCGAAACCGCGTCCACCGGCGTCCCGGCACGTGAGAGCTCCTTCCTGCGCCTGCGGGCCGCGCGCAGGATCTTCACGATCATCGCGGGTTTGAACAGCACCTCCGGCGGCAGCAGCAGGTGCTGGACGCGCATGTACACCCGCCGGATCTCCGGGTCGTTCTGCGCGGCGAACTGCAGCTCGCGCCCGAAGCGGTTGCGCAGCCCGACCCCGCGCGGGCGCTCACCCTTGGTCTGCGGGTAGGTGAAGTCGGCGCCCACGGCGAACTGCCACGGGGTGGTGATGATGCGCGCGGCCTCGCGGTAGTAGGCGGCCTCGTCGAGCGGCCCGGCGTCCAGCAGCGCGCCCAGCGCGACGGCCTCCTGCGCGCCGCACGTCATGCCCTGCCCGTAGATCGGGTTGAAGCTGCACATGGCGTCCCCGAGCGCCAGGTAGCCCGCCGGGACCCGGTCGAGCTCCTCGAAGTGCCGCCGCCGGCTGGCCGGATAGCCGCAGGTCACGAGGTCGGTCAGCGGCTCGCGCTCGGTGACCAGCCGCGCGATCTCGGGCAGCGGCAGGCTCTTGGCATGCGCCAGGAACGCGTCCTCGTCGCCCGGATAGTCGCCGTGCCAGCCGCCCATCGAGATCAGCCAGCGGTCGCCCTCGATCGGCAGCGCCAGGCCCGCGCGCAGCTCGTGCGGCGGCGTGGGCAGCGCGAAGTGGGCGACGGAGTCGTCCATGTCGCCGGGCAGCCGCCGGAACAGGCGCGTGGAGTAGCCGACGTCGATGCGGACCTCGGTGACGCGCGGCGCGGGCAGGCCCAGCGCGGCCAGCCACCGGTCGGAGCGGCTGCCGCGTCCGGTGCAGTCCACGACGAGGTCGGCGTCCAGCCCGCCCTCACCGGTGGTCACCCCGGTCACGCGCCCGTCGTCGCCGCTCAGGCCCGAGACGGCCAGGCCGGAGCGGAACGCGACGTTCGGGAACGCCGCGACGCGCCCGCGCAGCACCCACTCCAGCAGCGGGCGGCTGAACGTGATCAGCTCCAGGCCCGTGTCGATCTTCGGCCAGCGCGCGCCGTAGCGGTGGAAGGCCAGGTCCTCGCCCGGCTCGAACGGGACCGCGCCCGCCGCGATCATCTCCTCCCGCAGCCCCGGGAGCAGCTTCTCCAGTGCCTGCTGGCCGGCGCCCAGCAGCACGTGCCCGTGCTCGCTCTGCGGGACGCCCCGGCGCGGCACCGCCCCCTCGGCCAGCTCGTCGCGGTCGATGACGGTGACCTGCGCGAAGCGCGACGCCAGCATCGCCGCCGCGGCCAGACCCGCCACACCCGCGCCCGCGACCACCGCATGTGTCCTCTGTGGAGTCATAGGGTCATACTGGCGCGAATCGGTGATCAAGTGCGGGCGCGCAACACCCTCAGCACCGTTCCCGGGCGTCGCAAAGTCGACAGCGGCGCCATCAGGTGCTGCACCGCCCCGAACGCCCGCCGCACCTCCGGGTCGACCCTCGCGGCCCGCTGCACCTTCTGCGCCCACCAGTTGCGCCTGGCGACACCCCGCGGCCGCTCACCCCGCGCCTGCGGCCACGCGAGATCCGCCTCCGCCGACAGCCGCCACGGGACGTCGAGGATCCGCGCGGCCTCGGCGAAGTACGCGCGCGGCAGTTCGGCGTCCGGCACCGCGTCCAGCAGCCCGCCCAGCGCCGAGGCCTGCAGCACCGCGCAGGTCATGCCCTGCCCGTACACCGGATTCACGCTGCACAACGCGTCCCCCACCACCACGAACCCCGCCGGTGGGGTTTTCAGGGTTTCGAACCGCCGCCACCGGTTGGACGCGAAACCGCACGTGGCGAAACTCGTCAGCGCCTCCCGCGTCCCCGCGATCTCCGCCGGACGCGACAGCGGCAGCCCCTTCGCGTGCGCGAGGAACTCCCCGTCATCGCCCGGATAGTCCCCGTGCCAGCCCGACATCGACACCAGCCACCGGTCGCCCTCGATCGGCAGCGCCATCCCCCCGCGCAACTCGTCCGGCGGCGCCGGCAACGCCAGCCACGCCTTCGCGCCGTCCATGTCATGCCGCTCGCGCCTGTACAACCGCGTGGCATAACCCACCCCGACGCCCACCTCCGTCACCGGCGGCGGCTGATGCCCCAACGCCGCCAGCCACCGCCCCGACCGCCCGCCGCGCCCCGAGGCGTCCACCACCAGGTCCGCGCCCAGCTCCTCACCATCGGCCAGCACCACACCCGTGACCGCCGGACCCCCCATCAGCCCCGCCACCGCCGCACGCCTCACCCGCACCCCCGGCAACGCCCGCACCCGCTGCCGCAACGCCCACTCCAGCAACGGCCGGCTGAACGCCAGCATCCGCAACGGTGTCGCCACCCGCGCCCACTCACCCCACCGCCAGAAGACCCGATCCGCCCCCGGATCGAACGGCACCGCGCCATAGACCACCAGCTCGTCCAGCAGCCCCGGGAACAACAGCTCCAGCGCCTCCTGCCCACTGGTCAGCATCAGATGCCCATGCGCATCCTGCGGCACCCCCCGCCGCGAAACAGGAGCATCCGGCAACACATCCCGGTCCAACAGCGTCACCCGCGTGAACCGCTCGGCCAGCACCCGCGCACACGCCAGCCCCGCGATGGAGGCGCCGATGACGACGGCCTCGGGACGGGAGTAGGACATGAGGCAAGTGTGGGCGCGCGAGGGGCGGGCGCGGGTGGCTTTCACCCGAGAGGGGTCCGCGGCTCACGCGGTCTGCGCCCCCGGCCGCCACGTAGGCTGAGATCATGTTGCCCGCCATCACCGCGATCCGCTACGTGACGCCCCTGAAAGAGGGCGGCTCGCTGCCCGGCCTCGTCGAGGCCGACGACCTGGGCACCTACGTCGTCAAATGGCGCGGCGCGGGCCAGGGCCCCAAGGCGCTCGTCGCCGAGGTCATCGTCGGCGAGCTCGCCCGCGCGCTCGGGCTGCCGGTGCCGGACCTGGCGGACCTGTCGCTGGACGAGGGCATCGCCAAGGGCGAGCCGGACCCGGAGGTCCAGGAGCTGCTGCTGGCCAGTGTCGGCGACAACCTGGCGATGGACTTCCTGCCCGCCTCCCTCGGCTTCGACCCGGCGGTGCACAAGGTGGAGCCGGGCCTGGCGTCGCGGATCGTGTGGCTGGACGCGTTCACCGAGAACGTCGACCGCACCTGGCGCAACCCGAACCTGCTGGTGTGGCACGGGGAGCCGTGGCTGATCGACCATGGCGCGAGCCTGTACTTCCACCACAACTGGCCGCGCGCGGCCGCCGCGGTGACGCGCCCCTTCAAGGGCGACGACCACGTCCTGGCGGCCTTCGCCACCGACCTGCCGGGCGCGAACGCCGAGCTGGGCGCGCGGGTGACGCCGGAGCTGCTGGACGGCGTCCTGGCGCTGGTGCCCGACGCGTGGCTCGACTCGCCCGATCATGACGGTCCCGACGCGGTGCGCGCCGCCTACCGGGAGCATCTGCTGGCCCGCGTCGCGGCGTCCGGGGCCTGGCTGCCGGAGGTGTCCGCGTGAAGAAGCCGTTCTCCTACGCCCTGATCCGGGTGGTGCCGCGCGTGGAGCGCGGTGAGTGCGTCAACGTCGGCGTGGTCCTGTACTGCCAGATGTTCGATTACCTCGGTGCCCGCACCAATGTGGACGAGGCCCGGCTGCGCGCGCTGCACCCCGGCGTCGACGTCGACGGCGTCCGCGACGGCGTGCGCGCCTGGGAGCTGGTCTGCGGCGGCGAGGACGCCGGTGGCCCGGCGGCGCGTGAGACGAAGCTGGGTGAGCGGTTCCGCTGGCTGACCGCGCCGAAGAGCACGGTGATCCAGGCGGGCCCGGTGCACATGGGCATGACGGCCGACCCGGCGGGTGAGCTGGAGCGGCTGATGGACGTGCTGGTGCGCTAGCGGCCGCGGCAACCGGATGTCCACCGTGCGACTACTCACCGAGAGTGGGCACGATGGGGACGGTAGCGAAGGAGCCACATCGCGGAGCGGGAGGAACGGCAGCGCACATGCCGACCGGACGGGCCAATGATCCAGACGCGTCGATAGCTTTCCGTCTCCTCGGTTCGCTGGAAGCGGTGGCCGACGGGCGCGTGTTGGGTCTCGGCGGACCCCGGCAGCACAAACTGCTGGCCGTGCTGCTGCTCAATCTGGGGGCGACCACGTCGCTGGAGCGGATCATCGACACGCTCTGGGAGAGCCCGCCGCGCTCGGCGAAGCAGCAGGTTCACAACGCGATCGGCAGCCTCCGGCGTGCGCTGGCGCCGCTGCCCGATGTCGAGATCGTCACCTCGAACGTCGGCTATCTCGTACAGGCGCCCGACGAAGCCCTTGATCTACATGTCTTCCGTGAGCGGGCGGAGACGGCGCGGCTTCTGGAGGCGCGGCACGACCTCGATGAGGCCGCGCGTGTCCTTCGCTCGGCGCTCGATCTCTGGCGCGGCCCGGCGCTGGAAGGCCTCGACGGCCCGTACCTGCGCGGCCCGGCCGAGCAGCTCGGTGAGGAGCGGCTGGTCGCCGAGGAACGGCTCATGTCGCTGCGACTGCGCCTCGGTGAGTCCGCTCAGCTGGTGGGCGAGCTCATCGGGCTCACCGGTGAGCACCCGCTGAGGGAGTCGCTGCGGGCCAGTCTCATGCTCGCGCTCAGTCGCTCGGGACGGCAGGCGGAAGCCCTCGCGGTCTACGAGGATCTGCGCGGCCACCTCGCCGAGGAGCTGGGCATCGACCCGAGTCCGCAGCTTCGTGAGCTGCACACCCGGGTGCTGCGCGGTGAGGAGGGCGCGCAGGCGGCGGAGGATCTTCCGGCCGCGTCGGTGGACGTCCCCTGGCGGGTGGGCAGTTTCCTGCCGCGCGATGTGCGGGAATTCACCGGCCGCTCCGCCGAGGTCGGGAGGCTTCTGGACGGCGTGGGCGCGTCCGGGTCCTCGGCGCTGGTCATCTCGGCGATCGACGGCATGGGCGGCCTGGGCAAGACGACCCTGGCGGTTCACCTCGCCCACCTCCTCGCCGACGAGTTCCCCGACGGTCACTACTTCCAGGACCTGCAGGGCTTCAGTCTCGGGCGCGCGCCCATCACCGCCGAGCAGGCGCTTGAGGACCTGCTGCGGGAGACGGGCGTCCCCGCCGAGCTGGTGCCGTCCGACCCGGCTGCGAGGGAGCGCCTCTGGCGTTCGCGGCTGGCCGGCCGGAGGGCCTTGATCGTCCTGGACAACGCCAGTGACGAGGCGCAGATCCGCCCGCTCATCCCGGGCGCGCCCAAGACCCTCGTGCTGATCACGAGCCGGCGGAGGCTCACCGCGCTGGAGGGCACGTTCCCGCTCTCGCTCGACGTCCTCCCCGTGGCCGACGCGGCCGAGCTGTTCGTGCGCGTGGCGGGGGAGGCGCGAACGGCAGACGACCCCGACACCGTGCGCCAGGTCGTCGAGCTGTGCGGACGCCTGCCGCTGGCGATCCGCATCGCCGCGGCACGGTTCCGGGACCGGGAGTCCTGGACGATGGGCGATCTCCTGAGCCGCCTGAGGACCCGCAGGCAGCGCGTGAGGTTCCTGAACACCGGCGATCGCGATGTCATGGCCGTCCTCAAGCTCTCCTACGACTACCTGCCCGAGGACGCCAAGCGCATGTTCCGGCTGCTGTCGCTGTGCCCCGGGTCGACCTTCGCCGCCCCCTCGGCGGCCGCGCTGTGCGGGTCCTCGGTGGACGAGGCGGAGGCCTGCCTCGACGTGCTGTTCGAGCACAGCCTGCTGCTGGAGCGCGAACCCGGCCGCTACATGTTCCACGACCTCGTCAGGGACTGCGCCGTCGCGCTGCTTGAGGAGCGGGATTCGGTGGAGGAGCGGCGGGCCGCGATGCACCGGCTACTCGATCAGCTGCTGCATCTGGCGTACTCGCTGTGTCAGCCGAAGGCGATCGAGCCGTTCGTCTTCACCCCGGACATCACGCACACCTTCGAGGACATCGATCCCCTGCCCCCGCTCCCCGAGCGGTACGGTCCGCTCGTTGCGGACCACGAGACGCTGGTGGCCGCGAGCCGGTACGCGGCCGAGAACGGCTGGCTCACGCACGCCTGGCAGATTCCGTGCGCGATGATGCCGTACCTGCGCAGTTTCAACTACGGGACGGACGCCGAAGGGCTGTTCACCCGCGCGCTGGAGGCGGCGCGCGAAGCGGGTGACCGGCACGGTGAGATCGCCTCGACGACGGCCTTGGCGAAGATCGCCCGGGACCGCGGCATGTCCCCGGCCGTCGCGGAGTCGCTCCTTCGCGAGGCGATCGCGATCACCGACGCCGAGAAGCGGCCCGAGTGGGGCGTCAAGCTGTCCATCGACCTGGGCATGCTGATGTACAACCTCGGCCGGGCGGAGGAGGCGTACGAGCTCTTCTCGAACTGTTTCCCCCGAGCGGTCGAACTCGGCCTCACCGGCGACCTCCCGCTCCTGGCGAACAATTGCGGGGCCGTCTGCCGGGACCTCGGCCGGTTCGACGAGGCGATCGCCTACTTCGAGAAGGCGCGCTCGCTCGCACGGACCCCCACGCCACCGAAGTTCGAGGCCGTCCTGCTGTTCAACATCGGCTTCGCCCACCAGCTGATGGGTCAGCCGATGGAGGCGCTACTGGAACTGGAGCGCGCACTGGTCCAGAGCACGGAGTTGCGGGCTGACGCGCTCACCTCCACCGTGCACGCGGCACTGTCGGAGGTCCACCGGTCCCTGGGCGATATCGACCTGGCCTTCGCGCACGGCCGTGACGCGCTCGATCTGGCCAGGCGGTTGCGGCAGTCCGAGATCGAGTGCATGGCCCTCAACGCACTCGGCGAGGCACACATCGCCACCGGCGCCGTGCGGACGGCCGAGACGGTCTTCACGGAGGCCCTGACACTGGCGCGCTCACGCGGTCTGACTCCGCAGATGGCCAGGGCCACCGAAGGCCTGGCACACGTCGACCTCATCGGCGGGGACCCGCCCGCCGCCCGGAGGAGGTGGTCTCGCGTGATCACCGACTACCCCGGGGAATGGACCAGTGTGAACGGCGCCAGACGCCATCTGGACGCGCCCGAGGGCGAGGCGGGCGAATGCCCGCGCTGTGCGGGCCGGTCGTCCTCGGTGGCCTAGGCCGATCCGGTCAGGGCAGGAGCCGGGCGGTGACGTCGTCCACCGACTGTTCCAGGATCAGCGTGGTCGCCTTGTCCTCGAAGCCGAGCTCGCGGTTGATGCGCGCCATGTGGACGTTCTCGGTGGATACCAGCGTGGTGACGCGGGTCAAGCCGGGGCGGTCGGCCGTGACCCGGCGGAGCATCGCCGCCTTCACCCACAACCCCAGCCGCTTTCCCCGGTGATGGGGGACGACGGCGGTGTCCCGCTGGTAGGCGATTTCGGGTCGCGCGGCCTTGAACTCCAGAACCGTCAACCCCGCGACCTCGCCCGTGTGCTCCGCCACGGCCACCGTCACCCACTGCTCGACCCCCTGCTCGCGGAGAGTCCGCTCGTCCTCGCGGATGCCGTCGGCCGTCCACCTGGGTGCGTCATAGCTCGCCCCCTTCGGACGGTCGTGAATCGCGTCCCTCGCCTTGGCGTACTCGGCGAGCAGGTCGTCGGGAGCCTCCCCCGTCCACGCGCGCAGCGAGAATCCCGGCACCGGTGCCACATCCCACAGCCGCCGCCCGGTCTCGGCCACGTTCAGCAGCTGCCGCGAAGTGCCGTCCGTTACCTCGAAACCGTGCGCCATGGCCCACGCCGCTCCGGCGCTGCCCTCGTCGGCCGAGCCGAGCACCGTGGTGCGGCCTCCATCGCCGAGGCACGGTGAGACCGCACGCAGCAGCGCGGTGCCCACACCGGACCGCCGGTGGTCGGGATGCACGCGCACCATCACCGACACGATCGCCGCGTTGGTTCCGGTGAGGGGGCTGACCTTGGCGTAGCCGAGGAGCCGGTCCTCACGAGTGGCGAACCACATCGATTGCTCCGGGGGGCGCGGCTCCTGTCGCACGTTCGCGGTCATCCATTCCCGGCCCGGGAGCGGGGAGTACGGCTGGTCGACCGCGAATGACGCGTGGAACAGCGCGAAGTACTCCTCAAGAAGCCCGTCGGGGAGTGTGTACGGATCGACTCGTCCTACGTTGAGAGGCAAGGTCGGCTGCTTCCGGTAGAGGATGGACAATGGGGTTCCTGCGAACCCACGTCTGTGGACCGCCGCTCCAAGGCGACGAGGACGAGCAGGGACAGCATCACGAGCCCGAAACCGGCGATACCCATGAACGCCGTGATGGCCAGGTGCAGACCGGCGCCAAGGACGAAGGCCAGCCGGCGCGCAAGACGTCCTCCCCACAGCAGCAGGGCGATACCCGCCTCGGTCACGAGCGTCCCCCACGTCATGAGGGTCGCGGCGAAGGGCCACCATGACCAGGACTCCAGCCAGGCCGTGACCGTGCCCGGAAAGCCGAGCAGCGGATGATGCACGATCACCGCCATCGCGCTGCCGTCGCGCCAGTCGGCCACGGTGAGCTTCGATATCGCGGCGGTCAGGTAGATGACCGACGCCTGTGCCCGAAGCGTCAAGAACGCCGCGTATGTCAGGCCTCGGGTGTGTCCCCGCAATGGCCGGGAGGGCGGTGTCCACTGCCAGGCGCGGTCGTCGCTCAGGCAGATCGGGATGAGGATCAGGGTGATGACCTGAGCGGCGCTTTCGCCGCCGTTCGGCACCGAAATGGCCGTCGCGAGACTGAAGGCGACGTACCAGTGGGGTATCGCCGTCCAGCGGGGCCGGTATCCGATGACCACCAAGGCCAGCACGATCACGGCGATGGTCCGTGGCACGGCCGGCGGGAGGCCCGACGCCTGGGATAGGCACCACAAGGATGCCGTGGTCGCGCCCGAGCAGAACGTGCCCTCTGGGGCTTTCGGAGTGGGCGAGAAGAGAACGTCGTCGGTGTTCAGCACCAGCAGGGCCAGTCCTGCCGTGGCCAGGCCGGTCCTGGCCAGCGCGATCGGCAGAGTGCGGTGCTCGAAGGTGGCCGGCGATGGTGTCACGGATGGCCGAGAGCGGGTGAGGGCGGTCATCCGCGCTCGCATGTCACATCGAGTGCCGTACCGCGGATCAGCGTGTCTCGCAGGCCGGCCGGGTCGCCGAGTTTCAGTGGGCCGGGACGAACCCGCATCAAGGCGATGTGCCCGCAGAGGCTGGGGGCACCCGCGGTGTTCACGGCGGGGACCGGTTCGGCCGCCGCGATCTCGTCGGCGCATCCGAGGTTCCCTGGCGCGCAATCGAACCAGCGGCCCTCGGGCACCGCCGCGCTCAGCAGGGCGGTCTCGCCTTGCTGAGCGTAGATTCCGCGCCGCAGACCCCACAGTTCGCCGCCGGTCGCCTCCCGTTCCGTCAACAACGTCAGCGCGCCATCGGCCCCAACGCGGTAGGCGACGATGAGGGAGGCGGTCGAGGCCGTTCTGAAGAACGTCCAGGCCTGAGGCCAGACGGTGTTCAGCGGACTGTTCCCGAACAAGCCCGTGAACTGCGACGCTATGGTGGCGACCAGCAGAACCGAGAAGAACGACATCGCGAACCGGAACGTCCGGCTCGCCGGCCGATCGCCATCTTCGGTCGATGTCTCGGACACGTCCATGCGGAGCCGGATCTAGTCGTCCCCGTCGATCACCGTGGGTACGGGATCATTCTGTGGACCATCGCCACCCGTCGACCCGAGTCCGCCGCCGATGGCGAACAACGCCAGGACCACGAACGCGAGAAGCGCGCCATAGAGAGCCGGACGCTTCATCATCACCTCATCCGCTGATTCGGCACGGGCCTGTCCCGCGCCGTGATGATCTTGCCCCGGCACGCTACTCGTTCGCTACTCGTGGCTTGAATCGCGCCCTCGGGCCGATCCGGTTCCAGACCTCGCGATCACTCTGCCGGAAGCGTCGGTAGCGGCTTGAGTTCGCACGAGTAGCGGCGTCTTCCATGATCGATCCCCGGACCGCGGCCGCCCGCCGCGGATCGAACGCATCGGATGCCCGACGTGCCCGCCGATGCCCGAACAGGGGAAGGAGGAATCGGCAGATGATCAACCTCGTGACGTCCACGTGGAACTCGGATGACTTCGAGATGGCCAATGACGTGAAGAACGTCGGCTGCGGTTCTCTTTGCTAGAGCCGCCACGGCCGCCGGGTTGGCGCGGCGCCGAACAGTGCCGCGCCGACCCCCGATCCCACATGCCCAGGGTCGTCCGCCCAGTCTCGAAGGAAACGCGCATGCCCGAACGCAAGAGCGACTATGTCCATGTCTCCGACGGCACCTATGTCACCGGGGGCGGTGACGAGCTTCGGATGCTCTTCGCCACCCGTACCGCGTCCGCCGTGGCCGTTCCGGCTCCCGTCGCACAGGCCCTGATCGACGGCCGGATCGGCGACATCGCACCCGATGTCGCCGAGGGCCTGCGTCAGGTGGAGGCACTCGTGCCCGCCGATGAGCCGGAGCTGGGGACTGTGCTGTCCCGGCAGCGGGCCGCCGCCAAGAAGACCGATCGGCTCACCTACGTCCTGCTGCCGACCTCCTACTGCAATATGGGGTGCGGCTATTGCGGGCAGGAGCACCTTCGCGGCCGGCTCACCCAGGACCATCGGCAGGCGGTCGTGGACCGGGTGCTCGCCGGCCTGGCCGAGCCGTCCACGCAGCGGGTCCGCGTGGTCTGGTTCGGTGGCGAGCCGATGGTCGGGTACGCGGTCATCCGGAGCCTGTCGGAGAAGTTCGTCGCCGAGGCCGAGCGGCTGGGCAAACGATATGACGCCCACATCGTCACCAACGGCTCGCTGCTGAACCTGGAAAAGGTGCGTGTGCTGCACCACGAGTGCCGGGTCCGCCGATTCGACATCACCCTCGACGGGCCGGCGCGCATCCATGATGTGCACCGCCCGCTGAAGAACGGCAAGAAGTCGTTCGACCACATCACCTCGACCTTGCAGGAGGTCCTCGCCGCCGATGACCTCGCCGGGATGCAGCTGGTTCTGCGCACCAATGTCGACGTCCAGAACATCGAATGGGTCGATGAGTACCTCGACACGATCGCCGGACTCGGGTTCGCCACCGACCGGGTCTTCATGAACGTCGCCCCGGTCTACTCCTGGGGCAATGACGTATCGGCGCTGGAGCTCGAACGCGCGAAGTTCGCGGCCAGGGAGATCGAGTGGATGCGCAGAATGCGCGACCTCGGCCTGCGGTTCGACGTGGTTCCCCGCCATGTGGTGGGCGCGCTGTGCACGGCCGTCACCAAGTCGAAGGAGATCATCAGCAGCACCGGCAACGTATTCTCCTGCTCGGAGTACCCGCTGCTGCCCGAACACGAGGCCGGTGGCGGTCTGGGAAAGGTCACGTCGCTTCCGCTGATGGTCCGGCGCCCGGACGGGCCCTTCGACGACTGGCACAACGCGGTCGAGTCCGGGGAGACGCCCTGTCAGAAGTGCCGTATGTACCCGATCTGCGGTGGCGCGTGCCCCAAGCAATGGCGTGAGGGTAACGTCCCATGCCCCTCCTACAAGTACAACATGCAGGAACGATTCGACTTGATCGCCGAACTCAACGGGCTGAGCCCGAAACCGCCTGTCGCCGTCGGGGCGTCGTCCACATGAGACGCAGGGCTCTCGGCCCGGTCGGCACCGCCGGGTGCCGCCGATGATGATCAACCGTGACTACACCAGGCTGTGGTTCGGTCAGGTCGCCTCGGCGATGGGCGACACTGTCTTCAGTACGGGCCTGCTCATCTGGATCGGCAACGACCTCTTTCGCGGGGACCAGCGCGCTCCGCTGGTCTCCAGCGTCTTCATGGTCATGGTCTCGCTGACCGTCATCGTCGTCGGTCCGGCGGCGGGAGTCTTCGTCGAGCGCTGGAACAAGCGCCGTGTCATGCTGGCCACCGATCTCATCCGCGCCGGTCTGATGGTGGTGTTCGCGGCCTTCGCCATCGGTGTCGGCGCGCTCGGCCTGTCCAAGCCGCCCATGTGGCTTCTGGCGGTGATGGCCGTTCTGGTGGTCGGCAACACGGCCGTCGCCCAGTTCTTCGCGCCGGCGCGGTTCGTCCTCATCCGGGACGTCGTGCCAGAGGACAAGCGGGGCCGGGCGTCGGGTTACGGGCAGACCTCGCAGGCGATCCTGGCCATCGTCGGTCCCACGCTGGCCGTCGGCATCGTGGGGATCGTCGGGATCGGCTACGCCCTGGTGTTCAACGCCGCGACCTTCGTCTTCTCCTTCTTCGCGATCAGGGCCGTCGGCCGCACCACGGAGCCGCCGGCCGGATCGGGAACCGGGGGAGACGGTGCCGGTGAGCGGCGCGGATTCAGAAGCGAGTTCACGACCGGGATCTCCTGGATTCTGCGCAGCCGGCCCATGAGGGCGATCCTCGTCATGATCGCGATGGCGACCCTCGGCGCCGGCGCGCTGAACGCGCTGGAGCTGTACTTCGTGCAGCGCAACCTCCACGCGGCGGTGGGCTGGCTCGCGGTCGTCAACGTGTGTTTCGGCGCCGGAGTCCTCGTCGGGGCCTTCTTCGGCGGGCGGCTCGGTGACCGGTACGCGCACGCCACCCTCGTGTGGAGCAGCCTGGCGGCGTTCGGCGGGCTGTACGTGATCTACTCGCGCGTCGGCTCTCCGTGGGCGGCGTCGGCGATCAACCTCGGCCTGGGCATCGCCCTGGGCGTCTTCAACACGACGTTGTTCCCGCTCATCCAGGACCTCGTCCCGCGCGATCTGCTCGCCCGCGTCGGCGCGGTCATCAACCCGGTCAACAGCACGGCGAGCCTGATGTCGATCAGCCTGAGCGGCGTCCTGGTCAGCACCGTCCTTAGTGGATTGGACGTGGAGATCGGTGGCCTGGTCTTCACCGAGATCGACACCATCTTCACCGTCGGTGGCCTGCTCTGCCTGGGGTCGGCGCTCTATGCCGCACTGCACCTGAAGCGGCGAGCGGGCGATGCGCGGGCCGAGGGTGAGGTGCCGGTCGCGGCCGGCCGGGAGGCGGGGCCGTCGTGACTCCCGCCAACGGCCCCATGTCGTGGCTGGGATTCCTCTCCCCGGAAGATCCCGTTCGCCACCTCGGTCCGGCCGAACTCGAAGCCGCCCTGCTCGAAGGCCTGGGGTCGGCCGACGACGAAGCCGCCTTCGCGGCGGCGAACCGCCTGGCGCTTGAGGCGTTCCGCGCCGGTTCGCAGGCGACGACCACCGGCATCTGCGAAAGACAGATCGCCTACGCGATGGCGGTCTTCCAGCGGCACGGCGACGCGCGCATCATGGCCTTCGGGCTGCAACCGGCCATCAACCTGCTGCGCATGCACGGCTACGCGGGAGACCTGGCCGCGAGCATGGACGCCCTGCGCGCGCTGGAGACGATCGCCGACGGAGCACCGGCACGCGTCTTCGGCCTCGACGTTCCCCCGGAGCTGGCGGCCTCCCGCGGCAAGTGGGCCGTGGTCATGCGCAAGCTGGCCCGCAGCACCTGCCTGGTCGAGTCGGCGAAGATCCGCTGGCGGCGTGGCCGCATCGCCGAGATGATCGAAGAATCCCGGCGCATGCTGGCGAAATGGCCGTACGTCACCAGCACCGGGCCCTTCCACGCGTCCGAGGCCGCCCTGCTCGCCGGGGTGGGTGATCACGGGGACCATGTGGGCAAACCCGGAGTCGCGCCCATGCTGCGGCGCATCGGCGACATCCATCGGCTCGCGCACTCCGTGTCGGCCGTATCGGAGACCGCATTCGACCTCGCAGTACGTCTGCACGAGACCCGGCACATCGGGCGGCAGGCGACGCCGTCGAGCGCGACCGCCCGGCAGCTCGCCTCCATCGGTGACTCCTTCTTCCGGCTCGGGAACCACCCTCACGGCACCACGTGCTTCGGTGAGGCGCACGATCTCGCCGTCGAGTTCGATCCCAGGCTCGCCGGTCTCATCCGGGACCGCTGGTCGGCCCATGCCGGGCTCTCCGCGGTGCCTCCGCGAAGGGAGACCGCTTCACTCGACGCGGCCCGGCTGACCCGGTTGGCCGCCATCGCGGCAGGTCGTCTGGATCCGGGCGGTTCTCGACCGGGCGGGTGAGCCGCGAGGGCTAACCCCGCCACAACCTCCACCACCGCCGCCTCTCCGCCGCGCCCTCCACCACGTCGCCCACCACCACCGTCACGTTGTCCGGGCCGCCGCCCTCCAGGGCGAGGCGCACCAGTCGCCGGGCGCATTCCTCCACCGTGCCGCCCTCGGCGAGGGCCTCCTCCAGCGCGTCCGGGGGGACGGCGTCGGGGAGGCCGTCGCTGCACACGATGTAGCGCTCGCCGGGGTGGGCGGTGATGGTGCGGACGTTGACCTGGACGGGTTCGCCCTGGAGGACCTTGGTGACGAAGGAGCGGTGGGGGTGGTCGAAGACGTCGTCGGGGGTGATGGTGCCCTTGTCGACGAGCATCTGGACGTAGGTGTCGTCCCTGGTGAGCCGGGTGACCTCGCCGTTGTGGACGCGGTAGGCGCGGGAGTCGCCGACGTGGGCGATGGTGAGGCTGGAGCCGGACAGCAGGAGGGCGGTCAGGGTGGTGCCCATGCCGACGATGGCGGGGTTGTCGGCGCCGGCGGCGCGGATGGCGTCGTTGGCGCGGTCGGCGGCCGCGCGGAGGTCGTCGGCCATGGTGACGGGGTCCTGGGCGCGGTCGAGGGGGGCGATGGCGGTGATGGTCAGGGAGCTGGCGACCTCACCGGCCTCGGCGCCGCCCACGCCGTCGGCGACGGCGAGGAGGTGGCGACCGGCGTGCATCGCGTCCTCGTTGTTGGCGCGGACGAGACCGTCGTGGGTGAGCGACGAGTACTTCCAGGACATCATGGGTTAGAGCCTGCCGATGAGGCGCCGCCCGCGTCCATACGTACTTGTGCGTATGGTGGCCTGGTGACGATGGTGGGTCGCGACCGGCAGCTCGCGGCGGTCACCGGCGCGTGGACGCGGGTGCGCGCCACCGGGGCCGGGCACGCGGTGGTCATCACCGGCGACCCCGGCACGGGCAAGACGGCGCTGGTGGAGTCCGCGCTGGACGCCGCCCGGCCCGCGACCGTCCTGCGCGGTCGCGCCCGCACGATCGGCCCCGCGCCCTACGACTGGCTCGCCTCCGCCCTCGACGGGCACGACCTGGACGGCCTGCCCGCCTCGCCGCAGGCCCTCGCGTGGCTCACCCAGCGGCCCAGCGGGCAGCGTGTGGCGCCGGGGACGTTGTTGCGCGCGGCCGTGGACGTCGTCCGGCACCGTGTCGGGGACGGCCCGGGCGTACTGGTGGTGGAGGACCTGCACGACCTGGACCCCGCCAGCCTCGATCTGGTCGCCGAGCTCGCCACCGCCGACAATCTGCCCGCCCTCATTCTCATAACGAGCCGCCCGCCGAAAGGGCACGCGTCGAAGGTCCTGGCCAGGCTGTCGGCGGCGACGCGGTGTCACCTGGGGCCGCTCACGCCCGCCGACACCGCCGAGCTGCTGGGCGCCACGCGCGAGTACACGCCTGAGACCGTGATGCGCGTCCATCACCGCACCGGCGGCAACCCGCGCTGGCTGAGCGAGCTGATGACGGCGGTGGACAGCGGTGAGCTCGCCTCGCCCACCGCGCCGCTGCCGGCGTACCTGGCCGCGCTGGCCGCCGAGGAGGGCGGGGAGGCGCCCATCGTGGCCGAGGCGCGCGGTGACAGGCCCGGGCAGAAGTCGCCGAAGGCGGCGGCGCTGGACGCCTTCGCGCGCGGCCATTACACGCGCGCGCTGGCCGCCGTCCGCCGCTGGCACGACGCCACCACCGGCGCCGAGCGTGTGGAGGCGCTGCGTGTGCGCGCCGACCTGTGCGTCCACCACGGGCGCGCAGACGTGCAGCACCGGCTGCTGGAGGCCATCGCCCCGCGCGTGCCGCCGCAGGGGCGCGTCGCCTACCTGACGAGTCTCGGGCTGGCCGCGCTGGCGGCCGAGCGGCCCGCCGAGGCGGTCGGCTGGGCCGAGCAGGCCCTGGATCTGGCGCCCGAGCCGGAGCCGGACGCGCTCACGGTGCTGGGGCGGGCCACGCCGGATCCCGAGCGCGGGGCGGCGCTGCTGTCGGCGGCGCGCCGCTACGCCGCCGCCCGGCGTGACCCGATCGCGTTCGGGCGGGCGGTGGTGGCGCTGGCTGTGGTGCGGGCGAGTGGGAAGGACGCGCACCGGGTGCTGGAGGAGGCGGCCGCGACGCTGGACCGGCACGGGCTCACCGCGCGCGGGGGTCCGCTGGTCACCGCCGCCGTGCTCGCCTCGCTGACCGAGGACCCGCTCGCCGCCGAGGAGCGGGCGACCGCGCGGCTGCCGATCGAGACCGATCCGGCCGAGCGGGCGCTGCTGACCGCCATCGCCGGGCGGCTGGCCTTCGCGCGCGGTGACCACGACAAGGCCGCGCGGATGCGGGAGCGGCTGGCGGGGTCCACGATGGACCAGCCGCGGGTGCGCCGGGAGGCGCAGGCCCTCGACGGGCTGTTCGCCGATCCGCTGACCGCGCGGGAGCGGGAGGTCGTGCGCTGCCTGACCGAGGGGCTCACCAACCAGCAGATCGCCACCCGGCTGGGGATCTCGGTGCGGACGGTGACGGTGCACGTGTCGAACCTGCTGCGCAAGACCGGTACCGCCTCGCGGACCGAGGCCGCGCTGTGGGCGGTGCATCAGGGACTGCACACTTAGGCCCATGCTGATCACGATCGACGACGTCGCCGAGGCCGCGCGCAACATCGACGGTCTGGCGCTGCGGACCCCGTTGCTGCCCGCCGCCTGGGCCGGTGAGCTGTGGCTGAAGGCGGAGAACCTGCAGCCGATCGGCGCGTTCAAGATCCGTGGCGCGGCCAACGCCGTCGCCCGCCTGCCGGAGGCCACGCCGGGTGTGGCCACGCATTCCTCCGGCAACCACGGGCGGGCCCTGGGCTATGCCGCGCGGGCCAAGGGCATCGCGTGTGTGGTGGTGGTGCCCGAGGGCGCGCCGCCGGTGAAGCTGGCCGCGATCGCGGCGACCGGCGCCGAGCTGGTCACCGTCGCGCCCGCCGATCGGGACGCGGCCTCGGCGAAGCTGGCCGCCGAGCGCGGTTACGCGCTGATCCCGCCCTTCGACCACCGTGACGTCATCGCCGGTCAGGGCACGATCGGGCCGGAGATCCTGGCCGATCTGCCCGATGTGGACACCGTCGTCGTCCCCGTCGGCGGCGGCGGGCTGGCGTCCGGGGTGGCGACGGCCGTCAAGGCGCTCAAGCCCGGGACGCGCGTCATCGGCGTCGAGCCGGAGTGGGCCGCCGACGCCAAGGAGAGCCTGGAGGCCGGGCGGCGCATCGCCTGGCCGGTCGAGCGCACCTACCGCACGCTCGCCGACGGGGTCCGCACCTGCCTGTCCGATCTCACCTACGCCCATCTCGCCGCCCGTCTGGACGCCGTGGTCACCGTGACCGAGGACGAGCTGTCGGCCGCGGTGGGGGAGCTGGCGCGCCGGTCGTGCCTGGTCGCCGAGCCGTCGGGTGCGCTGACCACCGCGGCCTACCTGCGGTACGGCGCGGAGTGGGGGCGCACGGCCGCGGTGATCTCCGGCGGGAACCTGGAGCCGGCGCTGCTGGCCGACCTGGTCAGATAGCCGGGCCGAAGTCGATCTCGGCGGCCTTCTGGACGCGGACCGTGCGCGGCGGGTACTCGATGGCCCCGGCGATGTCGTTGAACAGCTCGATCGAGCGGGCCGCCGAGACGCGCGTGGAGTCGTCGCGGTCGAAGGTGGTGTGCCCGTCGGCGACCAGGGTGACGTCGTAGCCGTGGGACAGTGCCTGCTTCCAGGTGGCGTCGACGCAGAACTCGGTGGCGAAGCCGGTGACGATGACCTCGGTGGCGCCCAGGCCGCGCAGCCTGGCGTCCAGGTCGGTGCCGAGGAAGGAGTCGGCGGTGGTCTTGTCGATGACGATCTCGTCCTCGCCGGGGGCGAGCTCGGGCGCGACCTGCCAGCCGGAGCTGCCCATCTCCAGGTAGCCGGAGTGCTGACGCAGTGTGATGACGGGGACCCCGGCGGCCAGCGCGCGCGTGCGCAGCCCGGCGATCGCGGCGATGGTCTCCTCGGGCCGGTACGCCGGTCCCAGGAACAGGATCTGCATGTCTATGACGAGTAGCACCGGGGTGTGCGCCATAGACGCCACACTATCTCCATGAGGGTGTTGCTGACGGGTGCGACGGGAATGGTCGGGCAGGGCGCGTTGCGCGAGTGCCTGCTGGACGAGCGGGTCACGGAGGTGGTGGCGCTGGGGCGCACGCCGGTGGGGAAGAACCCGCCGCCGTGGCTGCCGGCGTCCGGTGGGAAGTTCACCGATCTGACCGCCGGGGACCTCTACGATCCGCCGCCGCTCGACGGCTTCGGCGCGTGCCTGTTCTGCCTGGGCGTCAGCTCGGTGGGGATGAAGGAGCCCGACTACCGGCGCGTCACCTACGACCTGACGATGGCCATCGCGGTCCCGTTCGCCGAGGCCAACCCGGGCGCGCGTTTCGCGTACGTGTCGGGTGCGGGCACCGACGCCTCGTCGCGGACGATGTGGTCGCGCGTGAAGGGCGCCACGGAGAACGAGCTGCTGAGCATGGACCTGGACGCGTACATGTTCCGGCCCGGCGCGATCCAGCCCATGCACGGCGTGCGTTCCAAGACCGCGCTCTACCAGGGCATCTACAACGTGACCCGGCCGCTGATCGGGCCGCTGAAGATGGCCTTCCCGGGCGCGTTCACCACCAGTGAGCTGCTGGGTAAGGCGATGGTGCGCGCCGCGGTGGAGGGCGCGCCCATCCGCGTGTTCGGCTCGCGTGAGATCAACGCGTTCGGGGCCGGGAGGGACCCGGAGGCTAGCCGGTGATGCCGTCCAGGACGGTGGTCAGGTTGTGCGCGAAGGTCTCGGCGGGCTCCAGGTGGGCGCCGTCGATGACGAGCCGGGCGACGGTGGGGTAGTCGCCGGTGTCGAGCATGCGCCGCAGGTAGGGGCCGAGCCGGGACTGGAAGGCGTTGATGTCGTCGCCGGTGTCGCGGGTGGTGCGCCGCTCGGTGACCTCGCGGCGGATCGCGCCGATGATGAAGGAGTTGAGGGCGCCCAGGGCCCGCTGGAGCTCGTCGAGGCCGTCGATGCCGGGCGCTTGGGCGAGCGCGGCGGCGTTGGCCTCGCCGACGGCGAGGGCGTGGGGTCCCAGGTGCGGGCGCCCGCCGAGGATGTCGGCGAACCATTCGTGGTCGAGGGCGGCCTCGCGGGTGGCGTGGGCGATGTCGAGGACGGTGTCGCGCCATCCGGCGCGCCGGTCGGCGCGTGCGATGCGGGCGTAGACGACGTCGACCATCAGGTCCAGCAGCTCCGAGCGGTTGACCACGTAGTCGTAGAGGCGCATGGGGCCGACGCCGAGCTCCTTGGCGATCTTGCGCACCGAGAGGCCGTCGAGGCCGTGGGCGTCGGCGAGGCGGATGGCGGTCGCGGCGATCTTGTCGCGGCTCAGGGGGACCGGCGCGGCCCGTGGTTTGGGCTCGGGTCGTTCCCAGATGGTCATGCCATCGCTGCCGTACGGTGTATCCACAAATACAGTGTACGGTAGCGGTCATGACGACACGCATTGCGATCGCCGGTGGCGGCCTCGGCGGCCTGACCCTGGCGCGGATCCTGCGGCGGAACGGCCTCGACGCGGTGGTCTACGAGCGCGAGACGAACCGCGCCCAGCGACGCCAGGGCGGCATGCTCGACCTGCACGCCGAGTCCGGGCAGCACGCCCTGGCCGAGGCCGGGCTCACCGAGGGCTTCCAATCCCGGGCGCGGCCCGAGGGCGAGGAACACCGCATCCTCGACTCCGACGGCCGGACCCTGATCCACCACGTGCCCGAGCCGGGCGACTTCTCCGGGCGCCCCGAGATCGACCGCGGCGACCTGCGCGACCTGCTGCTCGACTCCCTGCCCGGCGACGCGATCGCCTGGGGACACCGCCTCGCCGCGGCCACCCCGCGTCCCGGCGGCGGCTGGGACCTGGCCTTCCACGACGGCGGACACGCCGACTGCGACGTGCTGGTCGGCGCCGACGGCGCGCGCTCGGTGCTGCGGCCGCTGCTGGCCGAGCTCCCGCTGTCCTACGTGGCCACCCTCGTGCAGCTCACCGTCGCCGACGCCGACCGGCGCCACCCCGACCTCGCCGAGCTCGTCGGCCCCGGCAACCTCTGGTGCGTCGGGCCGAGCCGCATCCTCTCGGCGCAGCGCATGGGCGACGGGAGCCTGCGCGTCGGGATCTCCGTGCACGCCGAGGACCGTCCCGTCGCCGACTTCGGCGACAAGCGCGCCCTGCTGGAGCTCTTCGAGGGCTGGAACCCGCGCCTGACCGCGCTCATCGACGCCGCCGGTGAGCCCGAGCCGCGCCGCATCGAGGCGACGCCCACCGGCGCGCGCTGGCCGCACCGTCCGGGCCTGACCCTCATCGGCGACGCCGCGCACCTCATGCCACCGGTCGGCGAGGGCGCCAACCAGGCCATGCTGGACGCCGCCGAGCTCGCCGCGCGGCTGGTGGCCGCGCCCGGCGACCCGGACGCGGCGATCGCCGCCTACGAGGAGGCGATGTTCGCCCGGATCGGCCCCATCGCGCAGATGTCGGCCCGGATCCAGGCGATGATGCTGTCCCCGACGGCCGCCGAGGACACCGTCGCCTTCTTCACCCGCGAGCCCGCGCCGGCGGGCTAGGCGACCTTCTTGGCGGCCTTGACCGCGGCGGCCAGGCGCTCCACCAGGGGCGCGCAACCGGCGTAGGAGTAGCGCGGCTCGCTCGACCACGGCGTGATCTGGTTCGCCTTGACCGCCGGGAGCTTCGCCCAGGCGGGCTTGGCGGCCAGGTCGGCGGGCTGCAGCTGCGCCGTCCGGTCGTCCAGCAGCAGCAGGTCGGCGGGGTAGCGGTCGGCGTTCTCCCAGCTGATCGTCTCGAAGTAGCCGCCGTCGTCGGGCTTGGCGGGGACGATGACCTCCACGCCGCATTCCTTGAAGAACGCCAGGTCGGCCATCATGCCCGGGTTGGAGGCGTAGAACATGTCCGGGTCGCCCGAGCAGGCCAGCACCCTGACGCCCGGGTTCTCCTGCGCGGCGGCCTTGAGGCTCGCCACGGCGGCGTCCCAGCGGCCCTTCGCGCCGGTCACCGTCGAGGAGTTCAGGTCGGCGCCCAGGGCCTTGGCCAGCTCGGTGTAGCGGTCGATGTGCTTCTGGAGGGTGCCGCCGCCGACCTTGAGGCCGACCTGGGGCGCCAGGCCGAAGATCTTGTCCTTGCTCTCCTCGGGGACGTACCACATCTCATCGCCCCGGTAGATGTTGCTGACCAGCAGATCGGGCTTGAGGGCGGCGTACTGCTCGATGTTGAACTCGCCCCACGCGTTGCCCACCACGGTGACCTTGGCGACGTCCAGGTCACCCGCCTGCACGTCCTTGGAGCCGTCGGCTTTCGTGGTGGGGCCGAAGACGCCGACGACGCGGTCGCCCAGACCGAGGTCGTGGAGGGCGGCGGCCGCGCCGACGAAGGCCACGATCCGCTTGGGCGCGCCATCGGTCTTGGCGGTCTGGCCGCGGTCGTCGGTGAAGGACCACGAACCGCCGGACTTCCCGTCGTCCTTGCCGCCGCAGGCGGCCAGCAGGGCGCCCAGGCCGAGCGCGCCGCCCGCGCCGAACAGACCGCGTCGGGTGATGGTGGACGAGGAGAGGTGGCGCATGGGGAAGCCTTCCGTTACCGGCCGGAATCGAGGACGGGGGTTAGGTTAGCCTAGCCAAATGTCCCGCCCCTACGAGGTCATGCAGAGCCCTCCCCAGGTCTTGGCCGCGCCCCCACCGGCCACGGCGACACGCCACCGGACCCGCCGGGCCCTCGGCCTCGCCGCCGCCGTCCTGGCCCTGGCCGCCGTCGCCGCCCTCTCGCTCCTCCTCGGCGCGCGCCCGCTGTCCCTCACCGAGGCCTGGCACGGACTCACCGACCCCGCCTCCGGCGCCTACACCGTCGTCCACGACATGCGCCTGCCCCGCACCGTCCTCGGCCTCCTCGCCGGAGCCGCCCTCGGCCTCGCCGGAGCCCTCGCGCAGGCCCTCACCCGCAACCCCATCGCCGAACCCGGTCTCCTCGGCATCAACGCCGGAGCCTCGGCCGCCGTGGTCACCTGCATCACCTTCTTCGGCGTCCAGTCCCTCACCGGCTACGTCTGGTTCGCGTTCCTCGGCGCCGGAGCCGTCTCCTGCCTGGTCTACCTCGTCGGCGGCGGACGCGGCGCCACCCCCGTACGACTCGCGCTCGCCGGCGCCGCCATCAACGCCGCGCTGTTCTCCTACGTCAGCGCCGCCGAACTCCTCCAGACCTCCGCGCTGGACCGCATGCGCTTCTGGACCGTCGGCTCCCTCGCCGACGCCAGCATGTCCACCGTCGTGCGCGTCCTCCCCTTCATCGCCGCCGGGACCTTCCTCGCGCTGCGCCTGGCCCGGCCCCTCAACGCGCTCGCCCTCGGCGACGACTCGGCGACCGCGCTGGGCGCGCGCCCGGTGGCCACCCGCGTCGCGTCGATGATCGCGGTGACGCTGCTGGCGGGCGCGGCCACCGCCGCCTGCGGGCCGATCGCCTTCGTCGGGCTGATGGTGCCGCACCTGGTCCGCTCGCTCACCGGCCCCGACCTGCGCTGGATGCTGCCCTACACGATCGTGCTGTCGCCGGTGGTGCTGCTGGGCTCCGACATCCTCGGCCGCGTCGTGGCGCGGCCCGGGGAGATGCTGGTCGGCGTGGTGACGGCGGTGGTCGGCGGGCCGGTGTTCTTGTTCTTCCTGCTGCGGAGGAAGGTGGCCGCCGCGTGAAGACCACAGTGGAGCGTCGCCGCGTGATCCGCCCGCGTCCCGCGATCGCCCTCACCGTCACCGCCCTGCTCACCCTGGCCGTCGCCGTCTACGGCCTGACCAGCGGCGACTACCCCATCACCCCCGCCGGAGTCGTCAAGACCCTCGTCGGTCTCGGCGACGCCACCGACGCCTACATCGTCAATGAGCTGCGCCTGCCGCGCGTGGCCGCCGCGCTCGTCGTCGGCGCGGCCCTAGGGCTGTCCGGCGCGCTGCTCCAGGCGCTCGTCCGCAACGGGCTGGCCAGCCCGGACGTCCTCGGCGTCACCAACGGCGCCTCGGTCGGCGCGCTGGGCACCATCGTCCTCATCGGCGGCGGCAGCGTGGCCGTGGCCGCCGGGGCGGCCGTCGGCGGGATCGCCATCGGCGTCCTGCTGATGCTGCTGTCGGGACGCGCGCAGGGCAACCGGCTGGTGCTGGCCGGGGTCGCGATCACCGCGATCCTGTCGGGCGTGATCGGCTGGCTGCTCACCAAGGCGCAGCTCGTCGACGCCGCCCGCGCCACCCTGTGGCTCACCGGCAGCCTCGACGGGCGCGGCTGGGACGACGTCCTGCCGCCGGCCGTCGCGCTCGTGCTGGTGCTGCCGGTGCTGGTCCTGTACGCGCGTCCGCTGGCGATGCTGGAGATGGGCGACGACTCGGCGACCGCGCTGGGTGTGCGGGTGGCGCGGACGAAGGCGCTGGTCATGCTCTCGTCGGTGCTGCTGGCCTCGTTCGCAGCCGCGGCCGCCGGGCCGGTGTCCTTTGTGGCCCTCACCGCGCCGCACCTGGCCCGCCGCGCGAGCCGCGCCACCGGTCCCAACCTGGCCGCCTCGGCCGTCTTCGGCGCCGCGCTGCTGGTGTGCGCCGACTGGGCGGCGCAGCACCTCGTCCCCGGACGGCAGCTGCCCGTCGGCGCGGTCACCGGGCTGCTCGGCGGCGGCTACCTGATCTGGCTGCTGGTGATGGAGCGCCGCGCCGGGCGGCTCTAGCGGGCCACCTCCTTGAGGAAGATCGACGCGCCGGGCTCGGCGACTCCGGTGAACACTCCACTCCCGCCTTCAGAAGATCCGCCTGAGTAGTCGTCCTTCTCGTGCCCGGCCCAGTCGGCGATCGGTCCGTCCTTCGTGGACAGCGGCTGCCAGGTCGTGCCGCCCCAGCCGAACTGGTAGACGGCCGTCTTGTCGGGGTAGAAAGGCGCGAACGGGCCGCCCTGCGTCTCCTGCTTGGTGAGCTCGTTGCCGTGGAAGACATTGCGCGGCCCGGTGGCCCCCGACCACTTGACCGCCTTGGCGCCCGCGCCCCACCAGATCGGGTACCAGGCCGACTCGTCGGGACCGCCGCCGCCCTCCTCACCGCAGTTGGCCGAGCAGTTGCCGGAGCGGTGCTCGAACGGCACCGCCACCTTGTTCAGCTCGAAGAGGTTGTTGCGTTCCCAGCCGCCGTGCAGGTTCAGGTCGGAGTCGAAGTCGTTGCCGATGACCACGTTGCCCGAGGCCGACCACTGGAAGGTGAAGTGCCGCAGGCCCCGGGTGGTGTTCTCGGCGTAGAGGGAGTCCCAGACGCGCGAGCCGCGGAAGTAGCCGTTGCCGCCCTTGCCCTTGTTCCAGGCGCCGGTGAAGGAGTTGCCGACGATCTGGACGTGATAGGCCTCCTCGGTGACCAGCGGATGCGAGCCGGTCATCTCGGTGCGCACGCCCCTCACCCAGCAGTCGGCGACCCACTTGAGCACGATGCCGTTCATCGCGTGCGCGGGATCCATGTTCCCGTAGTTGTGCGCGGCGGCGGCCGCGTCGAGCCCGGTGTCCTGCGTGATCGACAGGTTCTCGATGCCCACGCCGACCACCGGGTCCACGATCGGGGCGACCTTGGAGTCGTAGGACTTGCCGTCGATCTCGGCCGAGCCGTCCGATGTGGACGAGACCGGGACGTCGTACTCCAGCGGCTTGTCAAGCGTGATCGTCTTGCCGTCCACTTTGGTCACGGTGAAGATCTGCTGCCGCATGTGCAGGTTCTGCCACTTGCCGGGATCGGCCCCGGCACCCATCGCCCGGTAGAAGCTCGCGGAGTTGGCCGCGCGCACGTTGACCAGCCCGCCGACGGTGATGTCGCGCGGCTTCCCGGCCAGGGTGATCGTGGTGTCGCCGAGCCGGGCGGCGTATCCGGCGTCCCCGGGCTTCTCGGCGAGCTTCACGCCGGACTTCCAGTGCACGTTCACCGTGCCCTCGAAGAGGTCCTTGCGGTCGTCATCGGCCTTCTCGTAGTCCTTCTGGTAATCCTCGTGGACGGCGCGGGACTGCACCTTGAACAGCGCGCGGCCCGGCCACAGCCAGCCGCCCTTGCCGTCCCCGGAGGTCATCGCGTTCTCGTCCCAGTCGGAGCCGTCGGAGGTGAGGGTGTCGTAGGCGGTGTTGTCATCGGGACGGAAGACCAGCTTCGTCCCGCCGTCGGCCGCGCCCCGGATCACCAGGAAGTCGGCGTCCACGCCGATCTGGTGGGAGACGTCGATGGTGCCCGAGGGCAGCGCGATGAGGCTCAGTTTGTCGTAGCCCGCGCCCGGTGAGCAGTGTTCCTTGACCTGGTCGATGACGTACTGGATCGCGTCGGTGTCGTCCTGGCCGTCATTGGCGGTGACGCCGTAGCCGGTGGCGTCGATCCGGCAGGCAGGGTCGGGATTGATTTGCGCGGCGCCGGGAAGCTCCTGCCCGCCCCGGTATCCGGCCCGCGACCAGTCGTAGAGCCCGGGCACGAGCGCGCGCCGGTTGCCCGCCGACAGGTCCAGCCTCGTCCCGGCCGGGATACCGGCGGCCGGATCGGCCGGTGGCGCGGTGTTCTCCCACTCCGGCCCGCCGACCAGGGCCATGATGCCCCAGGTCACGGCCGCGGCGATGACCGCGCAGACGGCCACCGCCGTGCCCAGCCCGATGAGCTTCCTCTTACCTGCACTCGGGTTCCCCACGTGCGTCTCCTTGCCGCGCGGCCGGTCGCCGGGCTGACCCGAACGATGCCGGTCCGGTCCGCGCTTGAGGTACTTTGACCGTCACAGCATCACCCGCCCGCGCAACCATCCACGGAGACGATCATGACCGAGCGCATCCTGATCACCGGTGCCGCCGGTCTCGTCGGCTCCATGCTGCGGCCCCGCATGGCGCGCCCGGATCGGATCCTGCGCCTGCTCGATCTGACCACAGTGGACGACCTGGCGCCGGGCGAGGAGTTCGTCCAGGGCTCGGTCACCGACCTGGACGCCATGACCGCCGCCGCCGAGGGCGTCTCGGCGATCGTCCACCTGGGCGGCCAGAGCCGCGAGGGCACCGCCGAGGACGTCGTCCAGCGCAACATGTACGGCACCTACGTCACCCTCGAAGCCGCCCGCCGCGCCGGTTGCGACCGGGTGATCCTGGCGTCCTCCAACCACGCCGTCGGCTTCCACGTCCGCGGCGAGGGCGACCTCCCCGCCGACGTCGATCCCCGCCCCGACACCTTCTACGGATGGTCCAAAGTGGCCATGGAAGGCGCCGGCCGCCTCTACAACGACCGCTTCGGCATGGACGTCATCTCCCTGCGCATCGGCTCCTGGTTCCCCGAGCCCGCCGACGTCCGCGCCCTGGCCACCTGGCTCAGCCCCGACGACGGCGCCCGCCTCGTCGAGGCCTGCCTCTCGGTGGCATCGCCCGGCTACCGCGTGGTCTGGGGCGTCAGCCGCAACACCCGCCGCTGGTGGTCCCTGGCCGAGGGCGAGGCCATCGGCTACGACCCGCGCGACGACGCCGAGACCTACGCCGAGGAGCTGATCGCGAAGTTCGGCGAGCCGGACTGGGACAACGACCCGGCGCTGGTGCGCGTCGGCGGCAGCTTCACGTGGTTCCCGCTCGGGCAGGTCATGTAGCCGTTCGCCCTCGGCGGAACCCCGAGAGCGGCCACTGGCGCACGACGGCGTCCCCGGCGCATCATGATCGCGTCCTAAATGGAGGTACGCGCCCATGACCGTCAAGCCCCTGCTGCCCATCGACGACGTCGTCCTGACCCCCGTGGCCTTCCGCGATCCGCCGCTCATGACCGCCGTCGGCGTCCACGAGCCGTGGGCGCTGCGGACCGTCGTCGAGGTCCGGGCCGGTGGCCTTACCGGGCTGGGGGAGACCTACGGCGACCTGCCGCACCTGACGGCGCTGCGGACGGTGGCGGCGGCGCTGCCCGGGCTCGATGTCTTCGACACCAACGGGCTGGCGGCGCGGGTGACGGCCGCCTCGGGCGGCGACCGGCCCGACCGGCACGGGCTGACCGGCGCGTCCAGTGTGGACAAGACGCGGGCGCGGCTGGTGGCGGCCTTCGAGACCGCGCTGCTGGACCTCCAGGGCCGCGCGCTCGGGCGGCCGGTGAGCGACCTGCTGGGCGGGCGCGTCCGCGACCGGGTCCCGTTCTCGGCGTACCTGTTCTACAAGTGGGCGGGCCATCCCGGCGCCGAGCCCGACGAGTGGGGCGCGGCCCTCGACCCCGACGGGATCGTGGCGCAGGCAAGGGAACTCATCGCCCGGCACGGCTTCGACTCGATCAAGCTCAAGGGCGGCATCATGCCGCCCGACGAGGAGATCGCCGCGGTCAAGGCGCTGCGGGCGGCCTTCCCCGACCTGCCGCTGCGGCTCGACCCCAACACCGCCTGGACGCCGACGACCGCGATCCGCGTCGCCGAGGCCACCGCCGGGATCCTGGAGTACCTGGAGGATCCGACGCCCGGCATCGACGGGATGGCCGAGGTCGCCGCCGTCGCCGGGATGCCCCTGGCCACCAACATGTGCGTGGTCGGTTTCGCCGACCTCGCCGAGGCCTTCGCCAAGCGCGCGGTCGGCGTCGTCCTCGCCGATCACCATTACTGGGGCGGCCTGCGGGCCTGCGCGGACCTGGCCGCGATCTGCCGGACCTGGGACGTCGGGGTCTCCATGCACTCCAACAGCCACCTCGGGATCAGCCTGGCCGCGATGACGCACCTGGCCTCGGCCGTCCCGAACCTCACCTACGACGCCGACACCCACTACCCCTGGCTGACCACCGATGTGGTGGCCGAGCCGCCGTCCTTCCTGGACGGTGCCGTGCCGGTCCCCACCGGGCCGGGCCTGGGCGTCGTCCTCGACCCCGACCGGCTGGCCCGCATGCACGAGGACTACCTGCGCTGCGGCATCCGCGAACGCGACGACAGCGGCTACATGCGCTCGGTCGTACCGTCCTACGACCCGGCGCTACCGCGCTGGTGAGACGAGGGTGGTGGCCCGCATGCCGGTGGGCCACCACGATGTCGTCAGATGTTCCCCGTCATCACGGGGTGCACGGTCCGTAGCACTTGGTGACCGAGCAGTTGCAGTTGGCGCAGCACCACCGGTGGTTGGTCGCGCACCAGCAGTCGTTGCAAGGACAGCGGTGGTCG
Organism: Actinorhabdospora filicis; assembly: GCF_030269765.1. Taxonomy (GTDB): domain Bacteria; phylum Actinomycetota; class Actinomycetes; order Mycobacteriales; family Micromonosporaceae; genus Actinorhabdospora; species Actinorhabdospora filicis. The sequence goes on from NZ_BSTX01000003.1 coordinate 97,711, forward strand.
CCACCGAAGGCCATCGCCTTCGGCGCCACGCGATTGAGGATTCCGTCGGCGATGCGGTTGAGGATGCTCATGCTGCCTCCCGTGTCCGGGACGGCCGAGACGGCGGCCGTCCACTCCCGGCAGGCTAGCTATCCCGTAACCGGGGGAAACCGCCCCGAAACCGCCCGCGAGTCACTGAACGCCCGCCCCACCACCCTGGCCAGCGCGAACAGCGCGAAACCGACCGCGAGCACCCCTGCGAGGAACCCGCCGACGACGGCGAGGAAGTAGGGGTCGTCCGGGTTCAGGAACCCCCGGTAGGACTGCACGTCGGCCACGAGGAAGAACACCAGGTACAGCAACGGGAACACCGTCCACGTCAGCGGCTCCCACCACCGCGTCCGGAACTGCCCGCGCCCCACCAGCAGGAAGTCCAGCACCACCGCCAGCGGCGTGATCAGGTGCTCGAACAGGAAACCCGTCTCGTAGAGCTGCGGGTCCATCAACGTCATCGACGTGACCGCGATCAGCAGCATCAGCACCGCCATCGCGCCCCGCAGCCACGACGAGACCCGCTCAGGCCGGTCCAGCGTCAACGCCAGTCCGATGTAGACGACCCCCGCCAGCGCGCTGCCCGACTGGCTCAGCTCGCGCAACCCCTCCCAGTCGATGAACGACTCTCCCGCGAAGCTGTAATAGATGGTGTTCCACACCCCGAACAGGGCCATGAACGCCACCGCCAGCCGCCAGAGCGCCCGCGTGACCTGTGCCTGCGCCTCCATGACGTCCTCCTCACCGTGTCGTGGCGGGATGGTAACCGCGTGGCACCATGATGATCTCCACCCCCACCCGGAGGTCTCCGTGACGGCCCGCCCGTGGCTCGCCGCCTTCTGGCGCCCCAAACCCACCGCCGAGCTGCAGATCTACTGCCTCCCCCACGCCGGCGGCGGCGCCTCCGCCTACTGGCCCTGGCACCGCGACGCCCCACCCGACGTCGAGATCGCCCCCGTCCAGTACCCCGGCCGCGAAAACCGCACCCGCGAAACCGGCCCACCCGACCCCTCGGCCATCGCAGATGCGATCAGCGAGACCGCGCGCGGCCCCTTCGTCCTCTATGGACACAGCATGGGCGCCCGCCTCGCCTACGAAGTCGCCACCCTCGTCCAACCGGCGGCCCTCATCGTGGCCGCCGCCCGCCCACCGGACCTCCCCACCCGCGGCCGCCTGTTCACCGCCCGCACCGACGAAGACCTCCTCACCGAGGTCTCGGCGATGGGCGGCATCCCCGCCGAGGTCCTCGCCGAGGACAGCCTGCGCGCGATGGTCGCCCGCGTCCTGCGGGGTGATGTCGACTGGCTGGCCTCGCGGCCGGTGACCTCGGCGAAGCTGGACGTGCCCCTCGCGGCGGTGTCCGGCCGCGAGGACGCGGGCGCGCCTCCGGAGGAGGTCGCCGGGTGGGCGCGGATGACGACGGGCGGGTTCCGCGAGGCGGTCCTGCCGGGCGGGCACTTCGCGCCGCTGGTGCACCCGGGACTGGTGATGAACTTGGCGGTGTTGATGGCGGGGGAGGCGTGAACGGCGCCCCGGGCGGACAGTAGGACTGTGTCTGGCCGGTGTGCCTATTCGTCTTTCCGGCGTCTACCTGCTGCTTTGTGATTTCTGCATACGTGGCTCGATCCGTGTTTCGCATACGGGGTGGGCCACGGATGGAGAGTCGGATCCGAGTCACGGAGTGGGCGACGGGGTCTGGTGAGGCGGATGGGGCTGGAGCAGCGCGTGCCGGGCCGCGAACCGCGCTGGCGGGATGCCCGGCGGGTGGATCGAGCACAGATCGGGTCGTTCGTGTGCACGCGAGCCGCCTGAGTTCCGGCGCGAGAGCCGGGGCACACGTCCGGCACACACGCGGCACAGTCGGTAAAACCCCAGGTCAGGTGACTTCAGGACGGTGACGGCACGAGCGCACCCTTGCTCGGGCCGTAGCGGGGACCGAAGGGAGCGGTGCCCGACGGCTCCTCGAAGCAGGGCGTGCTGATCGAAAGCAAGATGCGGCCGGTCTCGAAGGCGTCCGCGCGGACGACGATCTGGTTTGCCGGGTTCGTGCCGATGACCTGGGCCTCCCGGCCCTCCCGGGTCTTCTTGAAGTCGGTGATCGGCCAGCTCGCGGCGACCCACGCGTCATGGAGATCGACGATGTACTGGACCGCGTCAGCCGGATAGAGCTCGAAGGCGCTCGCGTAGCTGTAGATGCTGTCGGGTCGCTCGCCGTCCTGGCCGGTGCACTTGCCCACGTAGGGCTCGCCATCGGCCCAGACGAGAGGCGCATCGGCACGGGCCGCCAGTTCGAGGCCTTGGGCCTGGGCCATGCGCACGGCGTCGGCGTACGCGACGATGGGGATGTCCACCTGCTCGTTTCCTGCACACGCGGTGAGGGCCAGAGCCAGCATCAGGACAAGGCGCTTCACTCGACCACCATGCCTAGGAACTCGTTGCGAGGGTCGGTCCGTGTGGTCTTCTCGGGATGGTCGGCGAGGATCGCACCCATGTTGTTGAGGCTGATGCTGTCCTCGATCCAGTAACCGCTGTGGCCCGGCGTGTCCGTGAGCAGCCGGTTCGCGCCGAAGTCCTCCCCGGCCGGATCAGTGCCGTGGTTGCCCCAGTAGCTGATCTCGTCGTCATCGGCCGCCTCCACCCACACGTGCTCGGCACCCACGTGCAGGTCCTCCGCGTCGCTCACCTCGACACCGGGACTGCCGACGAAGAGGATGTCGTCCACCGCGAGGCCGTCTTCGGTGGAGTCGGCGATCCCGGTCAGCGTGGACCCGTAGCTGTGGGCCACCACCGTGGTGTGCGAGGGGATCGAGTCGTCGTGGGTGGCGTTCAAGGTGTTGATGAAGCGGTCCAGACCCGGTGTGCCGGCGTTGGCCGCGTTGTCCGACATCCCCGCCGCGAGGTGCCCGGGTTCGGCGAGGTCGGGAGCGTCCGGTGGGTCGTAGCCGAGCCAGAAGACCATGGCGGTCTCCGCGTCGGTGAACTTGTCCGTCGCGTTGTACATGGCGACCGTGCGGTCGAAGCCGCCATCCGGAGCGCTGAAGCTGGGCAGGTCCGTGGTCATCCCGGGCACGTAGATCCCGGTGTTCGCCGCCCGGGCGGGGTCTCCGATCGAGGCGACGATCCGCGCGTCCGGGTCCCGGTTCGGCCCTGGCGGTTGATAGGAGATGAGGTAGGCCCGCTTCTCCGGCGGCAGGTGATCCCGCGACTCCAGCTTCGCCAGCATGTCCGCCGCCGCATCCCGATCCCAGCCGACCTCGATGTCGCGGCGCAGGTTCCACCGGTTCGCCTCGTCGCGGACGCCGGTCGGCAGGCCGTCCATCGCCCCGGCCTCCTCCGGGTAGGCGAGCAGGAACGCGCGCTGCCCGGAGAGGCCCAGGCCGTTCCACCAGTCGCGCGCCTCCTCGGGCGACATCCCGTCGCGGGGTCTGGGCACGTCGAGGGCGATGCCGTTCTCGTGGGCGTCGTCGCGGACGTCGTTGAACTCGTGGGCGCCGACCACGCCGACCACGCCGATCCGCTCGGGCGTGATGTCGGTGACGGCCGCGACCGCCGATGCCTCAAGGGTCTCGGCGCGGGAGAGGATCCCGGCGATCGCGTCGGTGTACTCGTGGTGGACCGGCGCGACCTCGGGCGCGGTGACCACCCCGTCCTCGCCGACGGTGAGCCGCTCGGCGTCGGCCTGGAGCAGCAGCGTGCGCAGGTCGCGCTGGAGCGGTGTCAGTCCATCATGGACCTGCTCGAAGACGTCGGCCATGGCCTCGGCGCGCATGGCGCGGCTTTCGAGGAGTCCGCGCAGGCTCGCCAGGGATTCCTGCGCGGCGGTGGTGGCCTCGCCGGTCATGGCGGCGAGCGGGCCGATGACGCGGGCGGGCAGCGCGTCGTCCACTTCGTACAGCCGGACGGCGAAGCCGCGCCAGGTCGCGGCGGCGTCGGCGAGCGCGGCCAGGTCGGCGTCGCGGAGGCGGGCGAGGTCCACATCAGCCGCCGATGCCCGCAGCGTTGGCGGCGTCGGTGAGGGCGTAGGCGTTGGCGGTGTCGCGAAGGGCGCCGGAGATGGCGCGCAGGCGGGCGCGGGCGGATTCCTGGTCCGGCAGCCAGATCACGGCCACCAGGTCGCGGCTCGTCGTCGGGAATCCCCAGCCGGGCAGGCGATCGGCGAGTTCGGCGGTGCCGCCGTCCAGGACGCGCGCGGCCTCGGTGAGGGTGCCGGCCAGGTCCTCGGCGGCGTCGGCGGTGGCGTGCAGGGCGGGCAAATCCACAGAAAACAGCACGGAATGATGGTAAGCGGTCGGTGATCGAACTCCGCGGATCTACTGTGGATGCCGTGTCTGGCCCCGCTTGCGGGTTCCGGCTAGTCTCGGCGGCGACCGGGAGGATGCCGCATGTCCGCACACGATCCACAGGCCCGCGCACTGGCCGCCCAGCAGGGCTTCGGCGAGCTGCGCGCGCACTATTTGCCGCGCATTCCCGGCTACATCGGCGTGACGGTGACGGTCGTGATCGCCACGTTCGTCGCGGTATTCGGTTTCGCCGGCGGCGATGACACCACGTTCCTCGGTGTCATCGGGGCCATCGTCGCCATCATCGCGGCCCTGGGACTGTTGCAGCGCCTGTACACCCGCTCCGCCAACGCCGATGCCGCGCTGTACCTGTTCGACGGCGGGATGATCGTGATCGGCAAGCACGCCCGGATCTCGGCGTTCCGCTGGGAGCAGATGTCGGTGCTGCAGAACGTCACCCGCCACTACCGCAACGGCGTCTACACCGGCACCACCTACCGTTACACCCTCAATGACGGGCGCGGTGAGCCGATCGTCATCGGCGGTGCCTTCGCGTTTCCCGAGCAGTGGGGCCCGATGATCCAGGAGGCCGTCACCCGCGCGCAGCTTCCGAAGGCGGTGGACGCGATCCTGCGCGGGGAGACCCTGCGCTTCGGTGACATCGACATCAACGGCGGCGGACTGGCCGTCGGCCGCAAATCGGTGGCGTGGGCGCAGATCGAGAAGATCGAGATCAAGCAGGGCTTCGTCTCGGTGAGCGTGGCGGGCAAGTGGCTGTCGCTGACCACGAAGGCGGTCTCGCAGATCCCGAACGTCTTCGTGTTCCTGACCCTGACCGAGCGTTTGCAGGAGCTGGGGCGGCGTTAGCGGGCCTCTGTCTACCTCGTCTAGAGCAGCCGCACCGAACTTGCTCTCGGAGCCTGGCGATCGCGGAAATTCGAAGAGTGATCATTTCGCACCTCTGCGGCATACTTGTCTCCGGCAATGTCCCGACGCGCCCGAAAGCCGGGTCGCCTAAGGACGCCGGAGGGGGTCGCCTTCGTGCCCACGAGCCCATTTGCCTATCTCGATGCCCGCAATCCTCTGCACGCTCTGTATGTGCAGGTCATGAGCGTGTTCCTCGCCGCCAAGCGCGGATTCGTCGTGCACCTGCGTCCTGAGGACGTCGCCGCTGCTCTCAATGATCCCGTCGCGCCCGAGGCGATGGCCGCAGCACTGGAGCAGCTCTACAAATGGGGGAATCTGCACCAACAGGCCGACACCGGCCGGGTCACCGCCGTCGAGGATTTCAATCGGGCCCGCCATCTCTACCAGCTCACCCCAGAGGGGGAGGCCGCGCAGAGGGCCGCTGAGTTCTACGACGAGCAGCTCGGTAGGCGTGGATCCCTTCAGTCCGTCGCGCTGGAGGATGTCAGGGTGCGGTTGCGGAACCTCCGTGACCTCGCCGCCACCGCGGACCCTGATCCTGCCCTCGTGCACGGTCTGCTGCGTGACCTATTTGAGCGCCTCGATTCACTTGCTGAGAACGCCGTCGCCTTTATGAACGGCCTCCAGCGGACCATCGACCTCCACGATGTCGACGAGGAGTCCTTTCTCGCCTTCAAGGACCGCCTCATTGACTACCTGAAGCGCTTCATCGCCGACCTCGTCTCCAAGTCCCACGACATCGGACGCACCCTCGCCGACATTTCTGAAGCACGTGCGGACGAGATGCTACGACTGGCCGTCGATCGGGAAGCCGTTGACCTCGCTCCCGGTCCGGACCGGGACGCCGAGATCGCAGCCTTGCACGACATGTGGCGGGTGCGCTGGTCCGGCTTGCACTCCTGGTTCGGACGTGGGGCAGACCGCGGCAATCAGGCTGCTCTTCTGCGGCAGCGGGCTCGCAAGGCCATCCCCGAGCTTCTCGCCACCGTCGGTCTGCTTCAGGAGCGGCGAGCCGGTCGTAGCGACCGGACCGCAGACTTCGTGAGGCTGGCCCAGTGGTTCGCCCAGGCACCCGACGATGAATCAGCGCATCGTCTGTGGCGCGCTGCTTTCGGGCTGTCCACCGCCCGGCACCTGACCGGGACCGCTACCGATGAGGCCGCGCCACGCTTGAGTTGGCGGGACGCTCCGGTCGTCGAGATTGCCCCGCGACTGCGGGCCACCGGCCACTACAAGAAACGCGGACGCCTCGCCAAGGTCACCGACCGCAGCGCCGAGCGCGCGCACCTGGCCGCGCTGGTCGCGGCAGAGGCCGAGCAGACCCGGCGCGCCCGCCAGAGGCTGGCCACCGGCGTCCCGACGAAGCTCTCCGATCTAGGTGGGCTAGACCGGACCGAGTTCCGGTTCTTCCTGGAGCTCCTGCGCACCGCTCTGTCCGCCGGGCCACCCAGGAGTGACGGGCGCATCCGCACGGACACCGGGGACGGGACCCTCCGCATCATCCTCGAACCGGTTCCGGATGGCCCACTTGTCGAACTGCCCACTGAGGACGGCGTCATGTACGGCCCTGAGTACGTCATCACCATCACCGACCTGGCGGACACGTGAAGGACGCCCTCGAAGCACGAACCGCCGACGAGCGGGGCAAGGTTGTCCGCACGCTCCTGCGCACGCCGCTACTCACGCCGAAGGACGAAATCTTCACCCTGGCGCGCAGACACGGCGACGTCATCGCCCAATGGTTCGCGCGTGAGACCGGATGGATCGTCTTCCACAGCGCCGGTGCCGTCCGGCTGCGTAAGCACGGCATCCTTTCCGAGGATGGCAGCCGGGGTGCGCAGGAGGGAGCTGCTCCGTTCGGGCGGCGCAGGTACGTGCTGGTCTGCCTCGCCCTCGCGGTTCTAGAGCGAGCCGACAAGCAGGTCACTCTAGGGCGGCTCGCGGAGCGGATCGTGCATTACGCCACCGATCCGGTGCTCACCGCGGCCGGCATCGAGTTCACCCTGCGCGACCGTTCCCAGCGCGGCGACCTGTCGGCTGTGGCGAAGCTACTGTTCGCTCTGGGCGTCCTGGACCGGGTCGCCGGAGACGAGGACGCCTATGTCGCAGGCAGCGGCGACGTCCTTTACGACGTGAACAGGCACGTTCTCGCAGAGCTTCTCGCCAACCGTCGTGGCCCGTCCACAGTTGACGAAGTGGACTGGGCTATGCGCCTGGCCACGCTCGCGGCGGAGTACGCGCCCGACACAGACGACGACCGCAACCGCATCATTCGGCACAGCCTGTCCCGCAGGCTCCTAGATGACCCCGTGCTCTACTTCGCCGACCTCACCGAGGCCGAACGCGAGTATCTGGCCTCACAGCGCGTCCACCTCCTGCGGCGGATCACCGAGTTCAGCGGCCTGGTCGCCGAGGTCCGGGCCGAGGGCATCGCGCTACTCGACCCGAGTGGAGAGGCCACCGATTACGGGATGCCCGAGGAGGGCACCGAGGGGCACGCCACGCTCTTGGTCGCCGAGCATCTGGCGGGCCTCGACCGGGCCCGGCCCGGCGTCCCCGTCGCAATCACCGTCCTGGAGGCGCACATCGCGGCCCGCGCCCCTGAGTTCGCCTCCTACTGGAGCAAGGCCGCACGCGAACCCGGTGCCGAGCGGGAGCTCGTAGCCAAGGCCCTGCACCGCCTGGCCTCCCTGCGACTCTTGCGGGTGGATGGAACAGAGGTCACCGGACTGCCCGCGCTCGCCCGTTACGCATTCGCCGCGCCGAAACTACCGGGAGAACGATCTTGAATATCCCCACGGCAACGAGGCCCCGCTGGCAACCTATGCGGCTGGGACTGGTGGATATGTTCTATTACGACCAGCAGGAGTTCTGGTTCCGTGACGGCCGCATGATGCTGCTGGGTAACAACGGAACAGGCAAGTCCAAAGTGCTCGCGCTGACCCTCCCATTTCTCCTCGACGGTGATACCCGGCCCTACCGAGTAGAACCCGACGGAGATCCAAAGAAGCAGATGCACTGGAACCTCCTTCTGGGCGGCAAGTACACCGACCGGCTCGGCTACACCTGGATGGAGTTCGGCCGGGTCGACGAGCAGGGCCGGCAGGAATACGCCACCATTGGGATCGGCCTGAAAGCGGTGGCCGGACCGGGCATCGCCGACAAGTGGTTCTTCGTCACCTCCCAGCGTCTTGGTGCCGGTGGTCTCGAACTGGCCCCGAACGGCACCGCCCTCACCCGTGACGGCCTCACCGAGGCCATCGGCACCAACGGGCAGGTCGTCCGGGCAGCGGCTACCTACCGGCGGCTCGTCGACGACAAGCTGTTCCATCTAGGCGAGGACCGCTACAGCTCCCTCGTGGACCTTCTGGTGCAACTGCGGCAGCCACAGTTGTCGAAAAAGCCCGACGAGAAGAAGTTGTCCGCGGCACTCACCGACGCCCTCGCCCCCGTCGACCAGGACATCCTCGCCGACGTTGCCGACGCCTTCCACCAACAGGGCGAACAGCGCGATCAGCTCTCCGGGCTGATGCAGGCCGCCGATGCCACTCGCGATTTCGACCGGCGATACCGCAGGTACGCCCGGGTCGCGGCCCGGCGTCAAGCAGCCGGGCTGCGCGAGACGCAGTCGGCGTATGAAAAGCATGGACGGGACATCGCCGCGCTCGGTGACACCATCTCCGAAGCCGACCGCGCCTGCACAGAAGCCGAAGAGCAGAGAAACGGTCTCGGCAAGAGCATCCTGGTCGATGAGGCACGGCAGCGTGAGCTGTCAGGGCGAGCCGAGCTGTCCGACATTAAAGGGGCGCAGGAGACCCTGTCCGCCACCCGCGGGGCGCACCGTATCGCCGAAGAAGCGGCGCGGGCCGCTGATCGGGAACACCGCACCTGGAAACGTCGGCTGGACGAAGCCGGGGACCGGGTCGCCGCCAGCAGTGGGCGGGCCGCGAAAGCCCTTGCCGACAGCACAGGGCTGGCCCACGGAGCCCTTGTCGCCGACCGGCACCGGGACCTCACCGCATCCTTTACCGATTTGACCCGAACCTCCGATCCCACGACTGCCCGGAGGGGCGGTGAGGCGATCGCGGCCCACCAGGACCGGGCAGTAGAGCACGTACTCGCGTTGCACGTGGAGGCCGAGGCACGTGCGGTGGAGAAGGCCAACGCATCCGCGACGCTCGTTGACCGGGAGAGCCAGCGCGATGCCGCAGCGGATCGTGTCACAACGGCGACGGACATCGTCGAAACGGCGAGACGGGAACACGTCGCGGCCTGGCGCGGCTTCCACCCGGCCGAGTTCGCAGTCCCCGATCCCGATGTGCTCGGCCTCGTCGACTGGACGGAGACCCTGCATGGCCCCAACCCCGCCGCCGAGGCGGCAGTGGCCTCCGCGCGGGCGGCGCACTCCGCGCTCACCGAGCAGCGGCTGCGGACCGAAGCGGAGATGACGGCGGCCCAGGCGCGGCGCGGCGTTCTGCTGGCGGAGCGTGCGGAACTCGCCTCAGGCGGTATCCGTGAACCGGCCTTGTCAGCGGTCCGTGTGCCAGGGCGGGAGGGTCGGGCCGGCGCGCCATTGTGGAGGATCGTGGACTTCCACGACCACGTTCCCGAGGCAGCCCGTGCCGCACTCGAGGCCGCCATGGAGGCCACCGGCCTGCTCGATGCCTGGCTGTTCCCAGACGGGACGCTTCTCGCCGCCGGTGTACTCGATGACGCCCTCACTCCCGGTTCTGCCGAACACACCAACGCGACGGGCGTCCTGCGGCCCGCGCTCGGCGAGGATCACGGGGAGCTGACGGAGGAGACCGTCGGTGCTCTTCTACGGGCGATCGGTCTGGGCTCGGGCAGGACCTGGATCGCCGCGGACGGTCGCTACCGCATCGGCCCACGGTATGGACGTGCGGCGAAGCCGAGTGCGGAGTACCTCGGGCACGCCGCCCGCGAACAAGCCCGAAGGCGACGTCTGGGGGAGATCGAGACTGAATTGTCCACGATCGAGGTTGAGATCTTCGTGGGCCACTCCCGGCTGGAAGACCTGCGCGAGCACACCGCCGCCCTCGACTCGGAGCTGCGAGGGGCACCCAGTGACCAGGCCCTGCGTGATGCACACGCCGGCGCGGCCCACTCCCACGCGGAGCTACACGCACGTCAAGAGAACGTGGCGGAGGCACAGGAGCGCCTGCGGGAGCGTGACGAGGCGCATCGGGCGGCCATCGTCTCCCGCGATGATGTCGCTGCCGACCTGGGACTTCCAGTCGATGCGGACGAACTCAAGGCGGTTCGGGCGGCGGTGCATCTGTACCGGAGTGCGCTAGGCGAGCTGTGGTCGGCAATCCTGTCTCACGGCGAGTGCCTTCGCGCGGTCGAGGATTGCCAAGAGGAACTAGTAGGCGCAGTGGAACGACTCGAACATGTCACCACCATCCTCCAAGACTCGGAGGGTGAGCTGCACCAGGCCGAGGCTCGCCTCGAAGCGCTTCAGGATCGGCTCGGCGGGACCATCGCAGATCTCCGTGCCGAAATCGAGGTGCTCGGCATCGCCATTGGCCGGAAGCGGACCGAGCGGGCTGCGGCCGACAAGCGATTCCAGGACCAGAAGACGATTCTGGACCGCGCCCAGTCGAAGCGGGACACCCTCATCGACCTGCAGCACGACGCGGCGAACGAGCGCGACAGGGCTGTGTCCGAGCTCCGCGATTTCACGGCGACGGGGCTACTGTCCGTGGCGGCGCCAGAAATTGAGTCTCCCGATCCGGGCCAGGAGTGGGCGGTGGCTCCAGCGATCCAGCTTGCCCGCCGAACCGACGAGGCACTCTCCGATGTGGACTATACGGAGTCGGCGTGGAGCCGCGTGGAGCGCGACATCGTCCCCGCCTTCACCACCTTCGCCGACATCCTCAGCCGCCACGGCATGCACGCGTCGAACACGCTCCAGCATGGATGCATCGTGGTCACCGTCGTCCACCAGGCGAATACTCCCAGTCCCGGGGAGCTGGAGGCGCTGCTCCGCGCCGACATTGACCACCGCAACCGGCTCCTCACTGAAAAGGAACGTGAGCTCCTGGAGGAGCACCTCGTCAAGGAGGTCGGGCAGCACATCCAGACGCGTATCCACACTGCCGAGCAGCAGGTCACCGACATGAACGCCGAGCTGACCAACCGGCCCACGTCGACCGGGATGCGGCTGCGCCTGCTGTGGGGGCCGGCGAAGGACGCTCCAGAAGGGTTCGCGCGGGCGCGGGCCGTGCTGCGCAAGGACAACGAGTTGTGGACCCCGAGCGACGAGGAACGGGTCAGCGAGTTCCTGCATGAACGCATCCGGCAGGAGGCGGCCGCACGGCCCGAGGGGACTTGGCTGGAGCATCTCCGCAACGCCCTCGACTACCGGCGCTGGCACCGATTCACCATCGAGAAGCACCAGGGGGGTGGATGGGTGGCCGCCGTCGGGCCCGCGTCCGGTGGTGAGCGCGTACTGACCGTGTCCCTTCCGCTGTTCGCGGCGGCGTCCTCGCACTACCGCTCCGCACATGAGCATGCCCCTCGTCTGATCATGCTCGACGAGGCGTTCGCCGGGGTCGACGATGACGCCCGGGCGAAGTGCCTTGGGCTGCTGGCGGCCTTCGATCTCGACGTAGTGATGACCTCTGAGCGGGAATGGGGCTTCTACGCCACGGTCCCGGGCATCCGCACTCACCAGCTCGTCCGCCGTGAAGGCGTCGACGCGGTCTTCGTCAGTGTCTTCGAGTGGGACGGGCGGCGCTCGGCGCGTGTGCCCGCTACCTCCGGCCTCCCACCGGCGGAATCCGGAGAGCCGCCTACCACGCAGCCGACCTTGATGTGAGGGGCGACATGGACGCCGAAAGACTCCGCCGCCTTCTGGGCACCCCGGAAACCGCTTGGCTGCTGGAGCGGCTCGCCCAGCGGGTGATTTCGGGACGGGCGCTGACCGGTACGGTCACCCTGACCGGGGCCACGACTCCGCAGCGATCGGCCATCGCGCGGTTGCTGGGCCGCCCGGTCGGCACGGGTGGCTCGGTATCGGTCTCACTGGAACGGCTCGCCGGGAACCTGAGCGCGGCCGGTGTGGCCGAGGATCTGCGTGAGGCCATCATCCTCCTCACCGGCGCCTCAGATCGCAATGAAGACCGTGATCGTGTCGCGGCCGCACGTGACGAGCTCCTGTGCTGCCTGGCGTCGTCCCGTCATTCCGGGAGCACCTGGTACGACGCATGGCGCGAGGAAGTGGCCGCCGATGGCACCTTGACGCGGTTCATGCGGCGGGAACAACCCGAAATGATCGGGCAAGCCGTCGCCATCCTCGATCGGCTGCCGTCCGATGAACCACTACCGGGCCCTGTGCTCGCCGAGGCCGTCACAGGGGACACGAAGGCCTTGGCGGGGACCCCACTGGAGCGTCTCGTGCTACGGGCGCTCGCCGGACGAGCCGGCTCGCCGACGCCCACCACGCGGACCGCCTCCCGGACGGTCTGGCTGAGCGCCGGAGTGGTCATGGACGACATGGCTTCGCAGGTGCTGGTACTCGGCGTGCGGGTCGCCGAGGGGCATTTGACCGGTGGTTGGCTCAACTCCGCGGCGGACGCCGGAATGCCCTTTCGGCTCACCCTCCAGCAGCTCCACGCCTACCCGGTGACCGCCTTGGGGCCGAGGTTGTTCGTCTGCGAGAACCCTGCCGTGCTGAGGATGGCGGCGGCGCGCCTTGGGCCGTCCACACCGCCATTGGTGTGTACCGAAGGGCAGCCGTCGGCAGCGTGTCATCGGCTGCTGGACGCGGCGGTTGATAACGGTGTCCAGGTCCTATGGCGTGGAGACTTCGACTGGACCGGGGTCCGTACTACGACGGCGGCGATGGCGAACCTACGCGCTCTGCCATGGCGGATGACGACCGCAGACTATGCCAATGCGCTCGACGAAGGGGAAACGACGGCATTGACCGGGAGCCCGGCAGGGACTCCCTGGGAACCTGAGCTTGCCGAGACCATGGCTGAGCGCGGCCGGGCGGTGATGGAGGAGCGGCTGATTCCGGCGCTGCTGGATGACCTCGCCGAGGGCAGATCAGCCGCCGGAGTGCTCCAGGTCCGCCCCCGCCGGGACGGTGTCGTCCCACGGGTCGTCCAGCCAGCCGTCGGGCAGCTGGACGCGGGCGGGGGAGTTGGTGCGCCCGCGCGGCTGGCCGAGGACCTGGACGGGGAAGGGCTGGTCGTCGAGGGTCCCCAGTAGATCGTCCAGTTCGGACAGTGAGGACACCATCGCCAGGGCGCGGCGGGTGTCGCTGCCGATGGCGAATCCCTTGAGGTACCAGGCGACGTGCTTGCGGAAGTCGGTGCAGCCGTGCTCCTCGGCGGAGATCTTGCGGCGCTTCTCCGGACGCAGCGACACGCCCTCCTCGGGCGGGATCCCGGCGTCGGCGTACCAGCCGACCAGCAGCTCGGCGTGGCGGCGCATGAGGCGGGCGACCTCGTGGAGGGACGGCAGGACGCGGTCGGCGGGGCTGGGCTCGCGTCCGGCGGCGCGCGCGGCGAAGGCGGCGGCGAGGTCGGCGAACAGCCAGGGACGCCCGAGGCAGCCGCGGCCGACGACGACGCCGTCGCAGCCGGTGGCGTCCATCATGCGCAGGGCGTCGGTGGCCTCCCAGATGTCGCCGTTGCCGAGGACGGGCACATCGAGGGCGGCCTTGAGCTCGCCGATGGCGTCCCAGTCGGCGGTGCCGGAGTAGCGCTGCGCGGCCGTGCGCGCGTGCAGCGCGACCCAGGACACACCGGCGTCCTGCGCGATGCGGCCGGCTTCGATGAAGGTGGGCAGGTCGTCGTCGATGCCGATGCGCATCTTGATGGTCACCGGGATGCCGGAGGGCGCGGCGGCGTCGACGGCCGCGCGCACGATCTGCTCGAAGAGGCGGCGCTTGTAGGGCAGCGCGGCCCCGCCGCCCTTCTTGGTGACCTTGGGGACCGAGCAGCCGAAGTTCATGTCGATGTGATCGGCGAGGTTCTCGGCGGCGATCAGCTCGACGGACTTGCGGACGGTGACCGGGTCCACGCCGTAGAGCTGGAGGCTGCGCGGCGTCTCGTCGGGCCCGAAGGCCATCATGCGGGTGGTCTTGGGGTTGCGCTCGATGAGCGCGCGGGTCATGACCATCTCGCAGGTGTAGATCCCGGCGCCCTGCTCGGCGCACAGGCTGCGGAAGGCGACGTTGGTGATGCCCGCCATGGGCGCGAGCACCACGGGCGGGTCAACGACGTACTTTCCGAGCGTCAGGGTCACACCTTCGAGCATGACATGCGCTCGGCGGCGACCGGGAACAGGGACGACGCAGGTCACACGCCGGACGCCGGGGCGTGGCTCCCCGGCGTCCGGGCCCCTCAGACCCCGACCTCCTCGGCGACCCTGACCTGCGGGGCCGGTGCCGCCCGCGGCTTGCGGCGTCCGGGCATCCACCAGTTGGCCTTGCCGCACAGCTCCATCACCGCCGGGACGAGGATCATCCGGACGATGGTGGCGTCGATGAGCACGGCGACGGCCATGCCGAGGCCGCCCTGTTTGACCGCGATGTCGGGTCCGAGCAGGGAGGTGGTGAACACGGCGATCATGATGGCGGCGGCGGCCGTGATGACCTTGGCGGTCCCGGCCAGGCCGCGGGAGACGGCCGCGCGGGTGTCGCCGGTGCGTTCGTACTCCTCGCGGACGCGTGAGGTCAGGAAGACCTGGTAGTCCATGGACAGCCCGAACAGCACCGGGAACATCATCATCGGCACCCACGTCGCCACCGGCATCGTGGTGGGGAACCCGAGGGCCGAGCCGAGCCAGCCCCACTGGACGACGGCGACGACGACGCCGTAGGCGGCGCCGATGGACAGCAGGTTCATCACGGCGGCCTGGATGGCGATCGTCACCGAGCGGACCATCGCGATCAGCAGCAAAAGCGACAAGAAGATGACGACGGCGATCATCAGCGGCAGACGCGATTGGGTGGTCTCGGCCATGTCGATGGTCGCGGCGTTGGGGCCGCCGATGTAGATCCGCGCGGTGGACGCTCCCGGCAGCACCTCGTCGCGGAGCCGGTGCACGAGGTCGGTGGTCGCCTCGTCCTGGTAGCCGGTCTCGGGGAAGGCCATGAAGATGACGGCCCGGCCGTCCGCGCTGGGCTGGGGCGGGGTGGCGTAGGCGACGCCGTCGGTGTCGCCGACGATCTCGGCGACGGCATGAAGGTCGGTGTTCTCGGCGGCGAAGATCAGCGGTGCCCCGTAGCCGGGGCCGAAGCCCTCGGAGAGGATCTCGTAGGAGATGTGGCTGCTGCGGTCGTGGGGCTGGACGCTGGCGTCGGGCAGGCTCAGCCGCATCGACAGCATGGGGGCGGCCAGGACCAGCAGGACCGCGGTGGACAGGACGGCGGCGACCAGGGGCCTGCGCTGCACGACGGCGGCCCAGCGCTCGGCGAGGGTGCGGCGGTTCCCGGACGTCCGGCGGGCCGTGCGGCGGGGCAGCCGGAGCGCGTTGATGCGGTGGCCGGTGAAGCCCAGGAACGCCGGTAGCAGGGTGACCGCGGCCAGCATCGTGACCAGCACGATCACCGAGGTGGAGACGGCCACGCCGGTCATCAGCCGCTGCTCCATGACGAGCAGGCCCATCAGCGCGATCACCACGGTCGTGCCGGCGAACAGGACGGCGCGGCCGGCGGTGGTGATGGCCTTGACGGTGGCGCTCTCGGGGTCGTCGCCCTCGTGGAGGGCGTCCTTGTAGCGGGTGACGATGAACAGCGCGTAGTCGATGCCGACGCCGAGCCCGATCATCGAGGCGAGGACGACCGTGAAGTCCGGCGAGGGAACCAGGTACCCCACCAGCTTCATCAGCGCGAGGCCGCCGACGATGGCCAGCACGGCGGTCACGATCGGCAGGCCCATCGCCACCAGCGAACCGAAGGCGATGAACAGGATCACCGCCGCCGCCAGGAGGCCGACGCTCTCGGCCGAGCCCTGCGGGGGCGTCTCGGCCTTCTCCGCCTTCTGCCCGGCGAGCCCGAGCGTCACACCGTCGCCTGAGGCGTCCTTGACGGTGTCGACCAGGACCACGATCGCCTCCTTGGCGGCGTCCTTGTCGGTCAGTGGGACGGTCATGCGCGCGATCCGCCGGTCGTGCGTCACGAGGGTCTCGTCGCGGTAGGGCGAGACCAGCGGCCCGGTCACCGGTGAGGCGTCGAGATCGGCGATGACCGCCTCGATGCGCTGCCGGGCGGCGGGGTCGTCGATGCCCTCGTCCGCCTTGATCGCCAGGGTCAGGGTGTCGCCCTGCCGCTCGGGGAAGTGCTCTTCGATCAGGGCCTGCGCCTTGGCGGAATCGGAGTCCCCGCCGGCGGAGTTGTCGCCGGGTGCGCCATAGCCGAAACCGAGGACCGCCACCGCGATCACGCCGAGGATCCAGGCCAGCAGGACCAGGCGGCGGCGCCGGTGGCAGAACCGGGCCAGGCTCGCCAGAGCCCCGTCCGTGCGTGCGGTCTCGCTCATTGACTTCTCCTCAAACCGGGGGCGATGCTCGACCCGATCGTCACGGCGGGCACGTGCCACCGGCGTCGGCTCGTGGTCGCGTCCGGCGCTTTCGCCCACGGGCGTACGGTCATCCCTCGGCGGTAGGCCGGTACACCGCGTGCGGTAGCCGGACGCACCACACACGGCGGACGCGCGTCCCCGGCTGACGAGGGCAGGATCTCTGGGGATGGCGACGACAAAGACACCCGGCACGGCGGCCAAGGCCGCACCGCCCCTCCTCGACGCCTGTATCGGCCTCGGGCTCGCGGTGCTGGTGGTGGCCGCCAGCGGCGCCGACATCGGACCCCCGAGGGGCATCGAGCCCCGCCCGATCGACGCCGGGGCGCTCGCGCTCGCCGTCCTCGTGGCCGCCGCCGTGGCCCTGCGCCGCCGCTACCCGGTGCCGGTCCTGGTGGTTCTCAACGCGGTCGCCCTGACCTGGTCGGCCGCCCACTATCCGGGCCTGCTGATCCTGCTGGCCCCGCCGGTCGCCGGCTACACCCTCGCGGCCCTGCGCGGCTGGCGGTGGGGACTGGCGGGCGTCCTGGTCGGCGCCTTGAGCGCCCTGGCCTCGCTGCACCTGGCCTTCGGCGGCGCCGAACCGGTCGGGATCATCGGCAGCACCGTGTGGATGACCGCCACCGTCGGGGCCGCCGGGACGGCCGTCGGCTACTACCGGGGGATGCTGGCGGCCAGCCGCGCGCAGCTGGCCCGCGAGGCCCAGACCCGCGAGGAGCAGTCCCGCCGCCGCGTCGCCGAGGAGCGGCTGCGCATCGCCCGCGAGCTCCACGACATCCTCGGCCACACCATGGCCACCATCAGCGTGCAGGCCGGAGTCGGCATCCACCTCCTCGCCACGCGGCCCGCGCAGGCCGCCGAGGCGCTGTCCGCGATCAAGCAGATCAGCGACGAGGGGCTGACCGACGTCAAGGTGCTCCTCGGTGTCCTGCGCTCCGACGACGGCGAACCGGACCGGCCCCGCGCGCCTCGCGGCGGCCTGGACCAGCTGGAGGCCCTGCTGGACCCGGTCCGCGCGGCGGGCGTCCGGCCCGAACTCACCGTCCACGGCGACGCCCGGCCACTGTCGGCGGCGGTCGACCTCGCCGCCTACCGGATCATCCAGGAGGCGCTGACCAACGTCATCCGCCACGGACGCGCGCGCACCGTCCGCCTCGACCTGCGCTACGAGCCCACGCGGCTGGTGATCGAGATCCGCGACGACGGCACGGCCACCGGCGCCATCGGCCGCGACGGGCACGGCATCACCGGCATGCGCGAACGGGCCCTGGCCCTGTCCGGCCGGTTCACCGCCGACCGCCACCCCGGCGGCGGCTTCGAGGTGCGGTGCGAGCTGCCCACCGCCGAGGAGTCATGATGACGCCGTGCGCCCGATGATCACCCCCCGCCCATGACCGAACCCATCCGCGTCCTCATCGCCGACGACGAGTCGCTCGTCCGCGCCGGATTCCGGGCCCTCATCAACGCCGAACCCGGCATGACCGTGGTCGGCGAGGCCGCCGACGGCGCCGAGGCCGTCGAGCTGACGCGGCGGACGCGTCCCGACGTGGTCCTCATGGATATCCGCATGCCCGGCGTCGACGGACTCGACGCCACCCGCCAGATCGCCGCCGACGCCGGCCTCGCGCACGTCCACGTCCTGATCCTGACGACCTTCGACCACGACGAGTACGTGATCGAGGCCCTGGACGCCGGTGCGGGCGGATTCCTGATCAAGAACACCGATCCCGTGCAGCTCCTGCACGGCATCCGCGTGGTGTCGGGCGGTGAGGCCCTGCTGTCACCGGGCCTGACCCGGCGCCTGGTCGCCCGCCTCGTCGACCGCACGCCGAACCGCAAGGTGAACGCCAATGCGCTCGCCCGGCTCACCCAGCGCGAACGCGAGGTCGCCGGGCTGGCGGCGTACGGGATGAACAACGACGAGATCGCCGAGTCCCTGTTCATCAGCCAGGCCACCGCCAAGACGCACATCAGCCGGGCGATGACCAAGCTCGGTGCCCGGGACAGGGCTCAGCTGGTGGCGCTGGCGTATCGGCATCGGCTGGTGGATCCGCCGGGTGCGGGGTCACCGGGGTAGTAGAGCTCTTCGACGTGGGCTGGCTCTGCTGGTGTGCCTCGACGGGCGCACTCAGCGGAGGACGACGGCTTGGTCTCGGATGTGGGCCGCGCCGTCCAAGTCGGCGAGCCGTGCCGAGAGCGTTGCCACCGCGAGGCTTCTGGGTAGGGCCGTGCTGAACTTCAAGCCGGTGAGCGCCTGCTCGTCCGGGATCGGTGCACGGAGCTTGTGCGCGAGCCGATCCCGAAGCGCCGCTGTGGATGTGTCTCGTCGGAGCCGGAGCGAGTTGTCGGTGACTCCGAAGTCTTCGGCGAGCTCTCCGAGGCTCTCCTGGAGCGTGAGATTGGCGCGGTAGCCCGCCCAGGTCCACCAGCGTCGCTCGGAGTCTTCGGTGCCGATGATGGTGCCGGCGCCGTCGACGTGGTCCTCATGGCGGGTCCGTGCGTCGGCGAGAGCGGCTATGGCGCGCCTGGTCAACTGGACTGGCGGGTCGCCGCCGAGTAGTACTTCCCGGATCGCTCGGGTGAGCGCGAAGGACCGTCCCTGTCCGGTGCCGCCGGTGCTGTTCCAGCGGATGCTCCCCGGGGCGGTACTCGGCTCGACGAAGAACCGTCGGCGTTTCCAGTCGATCCAGGTGACCCGCCAGCTTCGTCCCGCCAGGAGGAGCACGCGCGGTCCCTCCGCGGGCGTGGCGAGGACCGCCGGGTCCACCCGGCCGATCTCCTCACGGCCGGCGATGGCGGTGAACTCGGGGGCGGCGGTGAAGACACTGGTGAGCTCCAGGAAGTTCCGGCGCCCGAACTTCTGCTCTGCCCGTGGCCCGATGAACAGCATTCCACCGTCGTTTTCGAGGTGGCCCTCGTCGATGAGGAAGTCCAGGATCGGGGCTGCGCTCGCGTCGAAGGGATGGAGTCCGTTCCAGCCCTCGATCCACAGGCGGTCACCGACGCGGGATTCCTGGAGGCATTGGGCGAGTAGCTGCTGGGCGACGATGTGCCGGGGTTCGGGTGGTGCCGTCACGGGCTCGACCCAGTGCCGTCCCCACAGGTGGAGGAGGGCGGCGGCGTCGAGCAATCCGGTCTCGTTCAGCGCGAGGAAGAGGCAGTTGCGGACGGTCCCCGATCGCCGTCCGGTGCGGCCGATGCGCTGAAGGAAGGATGCGACGGTGCGGGGCGCGTTCAGCTGGATCACCCGGTCGAGGTCTCCGACGTCGATGCCCAGCTCCAATGTGGAGGTGGCGACGATGACGCAGTCGCGGGCTTCGGCGAACGCCGTTTCGGCCTGCCTGCGCTCGTCGATGGACAGTGAGGCGTGGGACAGGAATGTGGTGACGTTACGTTCCCGGAGGGCGGCGGCGAGTTCCTCGACGAGTCTCCGGGAGTCGGCGAACACCAGCCGCTTCTCGCCTTGGTGGAGCGCGGCGATGACCTTGGCGGCATTGTCGACCGAGCCGACGTAGTCGAGCTCGACCTCCCCGGCAGGGGGCGGGTCGCCTTCCAGGACTTCGGTGATGGCCGGAACATCGGGCGCGATGACCTTCCCGGGGCGTACACCGGCCTGTGATCCCTTCAGCCAGATGAGCAGCTCGTGGGGGTTCCCGACGGTCGCCGAGCATCCCACCCGCTGAATCGGGCGTCCGGCGACTTTGGACAGCCGCTCCAGGACCGCCAGGAGATGCCACCCGCGGTCGTCTCCGGCGAATGCGTGCACCTCGTCGACGATGACCGCGCGCAGTCCCGCGAAGAACTTCCGGTGGTCGGTCTTGGTGGAGACCAGCAGGCCTTCCAGGGATTCGGGTGTGGTGAGCAGGATGTCCGGAGGGTCATCACGGATCCGCTGCTTCACCGACGCGGACACATCCCCGTGCCACATCCCGGTCCGCCGCCCGAGCCATCCCGAATATGCCTCCAGGCGGGGGAGCAGGTTGTTCAGGAGCGCTTTGATCGGGCACACGTACAGGACTGATAGGCCGGACCAGTTTTCGGTGACCATCGCCGAGAGCAGTGGAAAGGTGGCCGCCTCGGTCTTCCCGCCCGCGGTGGGTGCGAGCAGGAGCGCATCTTCGCCGGCCATCAGCGGTCCGACCGCCTCCTGCTGGAGTGGCCGCAGCCCCGGCCAGCCGAGGGTGTTGACGATGTGGTGGGTCAGCGACGGGTGCAGCTCGTCGAGGCTCACGGCTTGCGGACCCGATCGAGGCGGTCGAGGATGTTGTCGGCCAGGGCACGGAACTCGTCCCGGCAGATCTGAACGTACTTCTGCGTGCTTCCGATCGCGCCATCGCTGGGCCGCAGATCGAACATCGGCTTGTGAGCGCGCTCGGCGAGTTCCATCAGGCTGCCGTAATACCGGAGACGGCCGAGATCATAGTCCGACGGATCATCATCAGGATCGAGAAACGCATGCTGATAGATTTCGATGAGGTTGTCAATCCAGAAGTCTTTGGTCCGTCGGCGATCGAGCTTGGTGATCGTGTAGCCGAGGGGAACGGCTTGCCCAATGGATTGGGCGGCCGCCGATTCGGGATGTTCGAGGCGAAGTTTCGACCAGGCATCCCACCACTTTCGTACCGCCGGGCCAAGGGTGGAGATGCTGAGCTGAGACCGGAGATTGCCGTTCAGTGGAGTGATGAACGCATCCGCGGCCAGGAGTGCTGAGCGGCTGATCGCATCAAGGTTCGGGCCGATGTCAATGAGGACGAGGTCGGCGGAAACCGATTCTGCGGCCTGAGCTATGAGGCGCCGGAATGTGGTGATGTTCTCGATGGCGGCCGGGTCGCCGGCCAGGGCCGGTTGCCATGAGGCGGCTAGCGGGCTCTCGAAACGAAACAGGCCGACATGTCCCGGTAGTAGCCAAATGCCGTCATTGATCCGCCTCGGCCCGGGCAGTTCGATGGAGCTGTCGGCTGAGGTGAGCGGCGGTGCGCTCGGCTCAGCCAGCTCGAAGAGAGCCGGTTGAGGCCACAAGTCCGATGAGTCGTCCTCGGTGAGGAACACCCTGGTGAGGTCGGCCTGCGGGTCGAGGTCGACCGTCAGGATCGTGAGGCCGCTGCGCTGAAACATGTGGGCAAGGTGGTAGGCCAGGGTGGTCTTCCCTGAACCTGCCAGTAGGTCATAGAAGGCAAGGGAGATCACTGTGATCTCCTCATGATGACCAGCCAGGATGTCGCATCGACCACGAATTCGGGTTCGGGATTACCGTTGCGATTCATGGTTTCGATGATGCGGGAGATTCCCCGGCCGAACCGGTTGACGTATCCCAGAGATTTCATGGCCGCGGCCAGCGACGGATTGCGGTAGTCATTCGTCCGGGTGAAATTGTCGGGCCGTACCTGGCCGTAAGGGCCGCCGGGATTACTGATCTCGATCCGGTCGTCGAACCAGCTGATTCGGACGGCGGCGTTGGAGCTCTCATAGTTTCGGTGCATGATGGCGTTCATGCACGCTTCCCGTAGCGCCTCGATCGGGTAGTCCGGTCGTGTTTCCTCGCGCAGATCGCCCGTAGGGTGAATGGACTTGCGATTGTGGGCGCGCAGGAGTGCGCTGAGCGGGCGCTCCAGGTCGGTGATGTTGTACCGAAGCTCCTGGTCGTCGCCGATGTCGCCGGTGACATCCTTGCTTAGGTATCGGATGAATTGCACGTATGCGCCGGGGATCCGGTTTCTCGGATCGAATCCCAGGACCAGGTGCCCGAGTACGGTCGGCACGCCGTCGGCGTCGGTCATGCGGGCGGCCGCGAGCTGTTGCGGGATCGGCCGTCCGTTCTCTTCCAGGACCGACCTGTCCACTGTCGCCGGTAGGTAGTCGTGCCGGAAGAGGCCGAGGTCGAGTTCCTCGACCGTGCTGCCGAGCACCGGGTGGCTGTCGAAAGGCTGGTGGAAATGGATGCGCCGCTCACTGAGGATGCGCTCCTCGTCGGCGACGGCCTTTCGCGTCGACGGACCCGAGCGTACGTAGACGATGTTGTCGAACCGCACTGGAGGAGTCCGCGACGCCTCCACCCTGATCCGGATGACCGGCTTCCCCCGGTACGGGGCCGCGCTGACCTGGATCGTCGGGACGTCCAGGATCTTTCCCTCGTTGCGCATGTTGGAGAACGCGAGGAGCATCGCGTCGGAGGTGTCCGTGCCCTCGACCGGGGTGCCGTCGTCGTTGACCCCGATGAGGATGTCGCCACCTCCGCGACGACCGAGATCGTTGGCCATCGCACAGATCGCCTTGCGGATGTCATCGCGCTTCGTCTTCTGCGACTCGCGCTTGAACTCCAGGGCGATGGTCTCCTGCGTTCCGAGCAGGTCGGCGAGGTCCTCGGTCATCCTCTGATCCTCTCAGACCCGGGCTGGGCGGCCGGGCATGATCGCTTCACAGATCCAGCTCCACGTCATCGGCCGATCCGGCCGCGTTCCGCTCGATCTCCGACAGCTCGCCGGTGCTGATCGTCAAGGTGTAGTGCCGGCGCGGGTCGAAGTCCTCGAACTGGTCGACCCGGTCCAGGACCTGCTCTACGAGCTTGCGCAGGAACAGCCTCGGCGCGATGCCCACCTTCCCGCCGAGCCCGCCCGTCACGGCGACCGCCAGGTCCGTCACGTAGGCGTCGTCGACGACCTGCGCGACCCTCTTGTGTGCTCCATCGGCGTACAGGTCCCGGATCACCCGTCCGAGCTCGGCGAGCTTGCCGAGGTCGAAGCCGGTGAGCCGGATCTGCACCGCCCGTGGGTTGTCGAAGCGCGGATCGGCGAAGTCCGTCGCGAGCCGCTGCGCCAACGGCGCGAGCCGCTGGATTCCTTGCGTCCCGTCGAAGAATGGTGGCGTCCCGGTGATCATCAGGTACAGGCCGGGGAAGCGCCCGCCGTCCACCTCATCGAGGAGCTGGCGGAGCGCGTTGAGGCCCTTCTCCCGCACGTCCGACCGGACTCGCTGGAGCGTCTCGATCTCGTCGAGTACCACCAGGAGCCCGCCGTGCCCGGAGTCGCGCAGGACGGTCAGCAGCCCTTGCAGGAATCCCAGGGCTCCGAAATGGTCGAGGTCTCCCTTCACCCCGGCCGCCCGCTTCACGTTCGCCGCGACATTGGGCTGCCCGCCGATCCAGGCGATCAGGCCCTCGGCCAGCTCGTGGTCCCCGGACAGCAGCGCCCGCCGGTACGCCCGCAGTGCTGCAGCGAACGCAGGAGTCGTCCGTGCGACCTGCGCGAGCCGACGCTCCATGAGCTCCTCGACCGCCGACGCCAGTTCGTCGGCGTCGGTGAGGGCGCGCTCTGCCAGGACGTCCTCTTCGAGCGTGTAGAACCACCCGTCGATGATGTCCCGCAACGCAGATGGCGGCTGTGCTGCCGTCGATAGTCGCTCCACGAGGCGCCGGTACACCGTTTCCAGGCGATGCAGGGGCGTTTCGGTCTCCGAGATCTGGATCTCGGCGGTGGCGAACCCTCGCCGTTTGGCCCGCTCGGCGAGCCATCGCGCGAAGAAGGTCTTGCCGGACCCGTACTCGCCGCGTACCGCCTTGAACACCGCGCCGCCACCGGCGACGGTGTCCAGCTCGGCGTCGATCGCCGTCTCGAAACGGTCCAGCCCCACC
The DNA here is from genome assembly GCF_030269765.1 of Actinorhabdospora filicis. Lineage (GTDB taxonomy): Bacteria > Actinomycetota > Actinomycetes > Mycobacteriales > Micromonosporaceae > Actinorhabdospora > Actinorhabdospora filicis. The sequence goes on from NZ_BSTX01000003.1 coordinate 122,130, forward strand.
GCGAACAGGTCGAGGCCGTTGTACGGGACGGTCCCGCGGCGCAAGGCGTCGATCACCTCACGGCGGCGGGCCGGGCTGACGCCGCTCATCGGGTGCCCCCCAGAAACTGCTCGGCGAGCAGATCGCGGTCGAGCTCAAGGGTCCGGCCACCGTCGATACGGGTGAGCACCTGGTAGCCGTCCAAATTGAGGATCCGGCTCAGCTGCGAGATGTACCCGTCGATCCGGAACAGCGGCAGGCCCGTGATCTCGGCGGCCCGGGCGATGGGAAGCCGCCCACCGGCCTCGTCGAGCCCATCGATGAGGGCCGCGACCTTGTCGCCGTCGAGCTTCGTCCGCCCGAACTTGAGCATGGTGGTGAACTGCGCCGTGCCAACGACGCGCGCCCCCAGACCATCGGCAGCGGCCGGAAGCGTCTCGGGACCGAAGAGAGTCTCGTCCTGTACGGGACGCCGACCGGCGGGAGCCTGTTCGGCCATGGCGGCGGGAAGTCGACCCCACCACTGGGGCTCGTGGTTGCTGCTGGGGGTGAGGGTGTCCCAGTCCGCCGGAACCGACATGCCGACGGGGAGGTACACCAGAACGGGGATGGCCATCTCCGCGAGTGAGGCACCACCGTGGTAGCCGGCCTTGCGCATCCGGTACCGCAGACTCTCGTCATAGGCGGCCACGATGCGGCCGTTTCCGTGCACGACACGGTCGCCGTCGAGCAGGACCTCGCCATCGTCCACCGCATCGGTCGGCGCCCGGAACCGTGCGCTCTCCCCGGACGTACCGGCGCGCCCGCCGTAGTCGCGGATGTGCCCGTGGTCGGAGGTGATGATCACCGGGCGGCCGGCGTTGGCCGCTTCCCGCATCAGCGGTGCGAGGTAGTCGACGGTATCGAGCGTCCATAGTGGAGCACTGATCCGCTCATCGGCCTGGAGCGCGTCGTCGATGCTGTTCAGGACCACCCCGACGACTGCCTTCGGATCCATGAGCGCGTCGCGCAGCTCGTCGGGGATCGTGCTGCCCGGGGTGCCACGAAGGTCGTCTTTGTGGAACAGCCGCGCGGGACGGCCCTTCCAGAAGGCGGTGAAGCCGGTGTCCTCGGCCTTCTGCCCGCCGGCCGTGAGCGAACCGGTCAGCAGGCTGGTACGCGAGTAGGTCGTCATCGACGGGATCACCGCCAAAGCGCCTTCACGCCCGGCGGCGTTACGTCCCGCCTCGATCCAGTCGCCGACCCGGGCGAGGTCCTCGCCGATCGCGGTGGCATCGGCGGCGCTCATGCCGTCGATGACGATCAGGAGCGGCGTCCCCCTGGTCACCAGCGGGCGTGCGACACGACGCATGAGGTTCTCGGCGAGGAGCATGTGCTCGGTCTCGCGCCCCTTCCACGCCGCGAGCTTGAGCGCGAACGCCCGGTCGAGGGTCGTCCGGCGCTCGCGGACCGCCGTGAACAGGGCACGGTAGACGCGTGCCGCCGTCGGCGAGTCCGTGGTATCGGCCCAGGCGAGGACCCGCAGGGCCCGGTCGACCCAGCCGCCCACGCGGATCTGCCAGGTGAGTCCCTCCTCAAGAGAGGCGAACACCGGTGTCTCGATAGAGAGCCAGCGCAGCAGGCGGATCGCATTGGACGCGGCGGCCATCGGCCGTCGATGGACCGGCTCGGAACGCTTGGCCAGCCGGTGCTCCACCAGGAGCACATAGGCCGCCTCGGCGGCCTCCAGACGCCGCCGGTCGGGCTTGGAGCGTGCGGCGCCGATGGCCTTGGCCAGGTCGTCGAGACGGCGGCGGAACCCCTCGGGAAGCACCCGGCTGTGCTCGGCGAGATCGCCGACCCTCAGCTCGCCCAGCAGCGCGCCGGCCCGCGCGTACATGTCCTCGGCGTCCTGGGCGTGCGCACCCTCGGTCCACCGCTCCACCAGGGCCGCGCACGTACGCCCGAACGTACGCAAGGACGCCTCACTGGGCGGCGGTTCGGGGAGATGGCGTTCCAGCCTGATCCGGGCGTCCCGGACCTGCTCGGGGGCGGGATGCCGGTCGGTGTAGAGCTCATCGACGACCAGCCCGAGCGGAATCGCGTCGGCGAGCTTCCCGGCGTGCGTCTTTCGCGGGTCGGCGAGGCTGAGCACGATCTCGGCGACCGGGCCGATGGTCTCGCCGAGGTGGCTCGTGATGCCTTCGCGCTCCTCTTTCGGAAGGTCTCCGAAGGAGGCGAAGGCACCGGGCCGGCGGCTCCAGGTGAGCAGTGTGGCCGGGTCGATGCTCTCCCCGGGCGGGAACCCGAGTCTGAGCGCGGCAAGGCGCTGGAGGAGGTCGCGGGCGCGCAGAACGGGCGTGCGGGCGCGGGCGACCCGCCGCAGTAGGTCGCCATCGCCGAGGACCGCCTCCACGAGCCACCGGTAGCGGCTCGTCTGGAGCACCGGGTCCAGCCGGTCGGCACCGGTCTCACCGAGCAGCACATCCCACAGCCCGAGGCTGAAGACCCGCTGCTCGACGACCCGGGCGAGCACGTTCGGGCCGAGCTCCTCCTCCCGGAACGGGCTGAGGACGATCAGCAACTCGTGCTCGCTCCGCGAGTCGATGGCGTCGAGGACGGCGAGCACGCTGCGGGCGGGGCGGACCCGCACGGTGTGCGCGGTGCCGTCCTCGCCGTCGATCTTCAGCAGCTCGTCCCCGGTCCAGTCCGCCGAAGCGCGCAGCAGCATGACCGGTGGCACATTGTGCGAACCGGTCCGTTTGCGGACGAGCCCCCGCGCCTCACCGAGGATGAGGTGCGGCTGAACCACGGGAACATCGGCGGTCACTGTCATGATCAGGCCATTCTGCGCCAAGTGATCTCGTAGCGCCCCTCTGGATCCTTGGCGAGTTGGGTGCGCAGCTCGTCGAGGACGTCGAAGGAGTCCTTGCCGAAGGTCCGGCGGGTCACAGCTGGTGCCTCACCGGGGGCCGGAGGTGCGGCGGCGACCGGAGGAGGCGTCGCAGGCCCTGGCGCAGGGTCCTGAACCGCTCTCCGGGCCAGCAGTTCGGTGGCCTCCTTGGTGACCTGGCGCAGCACGGGAGCCAGCGCCTTGCCCTGCTCGTCAGCGGCGGCGGTACCCCGCAGCAGCTCCAGAAGGGAGGCCGAGGCCTCGTCACTTCCGGAGGTGGTGACCAGACTGCCGAGGATCGGCCACTGAGCCATCCGCAGGTCGTGCGCGACCGTGGAGGCGGTGTCGAGGCTCTTGCGGTACACCGCGGTATCCGCAGGGAGTTCGGCGGCGGCGAGGGCTTTGACCAGCGCCGTCGGGTCCTCGATCGGGCCTAGCGCCGTGACAAGTTTGAGCGTGGCCTCCGCGGTCGCCAGGCGTGGGCTGCCAGCGGTGAGTCCGAGGACGCCGGAGTGCTTGACCAGCTCGTTTCGCAGTCCGGTGACGTGGCTGTCCATCGCACGACACCGCTCGCGAACGGCGCTCGCGATGGCGGTGACCGATCGGGAGGTGTAGGCCTCACGCCGCGGTCCCTCGAAGATCTCCACGGCCCGCTTGAGCGCGAGGTCGAACTCCGACCGGGACGGCAGTGCCTGCTTGCGCAGGTACATGTCCGCATGAAGCTCGCCGATACCCGGGTTGGTCGCCTGGATCTTGCCGCTGCGGATCCAGACTCGGTCGGCGCGGATGGCATAGAAGCAGACCAGCAGGTCGACGACCATCGCGGGGAGACCGGGGAACTTCTCACCGATCCAGCGGCGCAGCAGGCCGACGCTCAGGTCGTCGTCGGCCATCTTCTCCTGGGCCGCGCGCTGGTCGAGGTCGGTGAGCCAGTCGTCGCGCAGGACCATGACCTCGCCGACGGTGGCGATACCGAGCGGGTTGGCGATCCGCTTGAGGGTCGGCAACTCAGAACCGTCGGGTTCCAGGCGGCCCCTCGGGTCGAGGCTCGCTCGTTCGATCGCACCCAGGACGACCTTGAGGTCGGCGGCGGTGACCGTCTTGCCCTTGTGTTCGAGGTCGAGGTCGGGGTGGGCGGGGTAGGTGGTGTCGAGGAGCTTGCGGACCATCCACGGCAGCGCGTCCCCGAGGGCCATGCCCGCCGGTGGCCGGTCGTGCTCGGCGCGGGGGTCGAACGCCACGACGTGCTTCTCCGTGGTCGGGCTGACATCGGAGGCGTCGGCGCCCTCCACGCCGTAGGCCTTGCGCAGGACCTTGCCCAGCATCTCCTCAAGGCTGCCCTTGCGGGCCTTGAGCTGGTTCTCGGCCTGCGAGCGCTCGTCGGAGGTGAAGTGCCCGGTGTACGTGTCCAGCCGGTCTTTGCGGGCGAGCAGGTTGTCGATGATGACGAGGTCGCCCAGCTCATCCTCGCGGTTCGGAGTCAGGAAGGCCGGCAGCCAGGCGAGGGTGAGCGGTGGGGGACCGGTGAGCAGATCGCGTGCCTTGTGGACGTGCCGCCGGTCATCGACCGGGAAGTGGTTGGCCTCATCGAAGGGGTAGTCGATGAGGACCTTGACCGCCTCGGGCTGCTCGGGCGCGAACCGCACCGTGGGCATCTCGCGGACATTGGTGAAGACCAATTCGACGGTGCGGGACGTTCCACGCCAGTCGACCTTCATCGTGGAGACGGGCGCGTCGAGGTCCTTGAGCCCGAGGTCCTGCCACAGGCGCCGCTTGATCATGTGCTGCCGGGCGTAGGCGTTGTCGACGCCGCGGGCCGCGTCGATGATCTCCTTGGTGTCGACGCCTTTGAGGCTCACCGTGACGGTCGGGTCATCGGAGCCGACGACATCGAAGATGTCGAAGCGCTGCCCGAGTTCCTTGAGGGTCGCGGCGACCTTGCGGGGCTCCATGCCCTGGAAGGAGGCCACGATGGCGCCCTGATTCAGCGCGGCCAGCCGCCCGGCGGTGAGGTTCTGAAACGCAGGGACGCCCTCGACGAGCGCGGCGAGCAGGAGGGTCTTGACGACGAGGTCGTCGGCGGTGAAGCCGCTGCGAGTGGAGCGTGTCTCTGGGGCTCCCTCTTCAAGGCCGTGCTTTTCGAGGAGGTATGGGCGCAGTCGGTCGTGGTAGTAGTTGCGGGCCTTGTCGAAGTGGACCTTGACGGCGTGGCTCGTAGGCGAGTCGGCTCCGTCGGTGAGGACGCCGAAGATCGCGCCGACCGGCATGAGCTGGCCGAGTGGGAGCCGGTCGCGGTACTCCACCAGAAGGCGGCTGATCAGCTTCAGCGCGGACCGCTGCCGCTGGAGGACTCCGGCGACGTCGACCATGACGTTCAGGAACGCGGGAGAGAAGGGGTAGCTGCGCCGGAAGGTGTCGCGGTCGCTGGGGCGGCCCTGGGCGTCGAGGAGGACGTCCCAGACCTCGCGTCCGAGGTTGGCGGTGTTGGCGAAGGCCGCGTCGAGAGCGGCTGTCGCCTCGGTCGACTTCGGCCGCAGGAGCCGCTTTTCGACGATGACGGGGAGGTTGGTGTCGGAGAGCGCGATGGTCTCCAGGCGGCCGTCACCGTGGCCGAGGTCGTCGAAGAGCGCTTCGCGCTCGGCACCGCTGGCCCGCTTCCCGACGAAGTCGTGCAGGCTGCGCTGGCGGGGGACGAAGCTGATGATCGGCGCCGGCCGGTCGGTCTCGGCGGACTCGAAGAGTTTGGCGAGCTTCTGGGTCTCCCGCCGCAGCTTGTTCATGTCACCGATGTAGCTGGACAGCCACAACACCATCTCGTCGAGATACAGGACGAGCGCGTCATAGCCGAGGACGTGGCGGGCGTGTCGGCTGATGACCGACAGGCCCTTGTCGAGGTCGATGAACGCGTCAGCGTTGTTAGCGACGGCCTCGGTGTAGCCGGAGTAGTAAGAGGAGCCGATGAGGGCGGAGACGAGGTCGCGACGTTCCTGGGTGTCTCTCCCAGCGGCGAAGGCACTATCCAGAGAGGCGGTGTTCCACGACGGAGCGTCCCCCCATTCGTCGTCGTCCTGATCGTCGCTCTCGACCACGGGAAGAAGCCTGATGAACGCGTCGTCACCGATGCTCGTGCGCAGGTTCGCGGCGTCGGCGAGCAGTTTGTCGTCCTTGTAGACAGCCGGTAGCGGCTTGTCCGGGTGCTTCTGGCGGACCGTGCGGATATAGCCGTTGAAGATGGCCGACTCGACCGACTCCGCGTTCAGCATGTGGTAGCCGACCTGGAGGAACTTCGTGGTCTGCAGCCAGTCGTCGTGCTTGGAGACGACACCCGCGAGGTTGTCCTTGGTCCGCGCGGCCGGGAAACCGGACAGCAGGGCGTGCAGGACGGTCAAGAAGTGCGACTTACCGGCGCCGAAGGAACCGTCCAGGTACGTGGCCTGCGAGGACTGGGTCTTCACACCCGCCTTGATCAGGTCGAGGGCCTGACTGAAGCAGTCGGCGAGCTGATCGGTGACGACGTAGGAGTCGACGAGATCGGCGGTCTTGCTGTCGGCGTCATTGAGGACGGCGACGAAGTCGCCCGCGAAGACCCGGTCCTCGATGGAGAACAGGTCGTCGAGGGTCTGCTGCGGCTGCGTCACGGGGTCCTCCTACTGCGTCTTCTTCTTCGCCCGGCCGCGGGCGGTCGGCGCGGGGCGCCAGCCAGCGAGGTCCTCGTCGGTGATCCCGAAGCCGCTCGCCAGTTCAGCGCGGACGATGTCGTACTCCCGGGCCGGGTTGATGCCGGTGGCTGGGTCGGTCTCATCGTGCCACTGACGGACCCACGGCATCACCTCGGCGAGTCCGGCGAAGAGCGGGAGGAGTTCCTCGCGGCCCCAGCCGAGCTGCGACATGCGCTCGGTGATGAGGGCGATGAGGGCGTGCGCGGACTCGCGGTGGTCCCAGCCTGCCCAGCCGAGGAGGAGGGAGCCGTCGTCGGAGGGAGTGGCGCCGGGGTAGGAGATGAAGCGTTCCTTGGGGATGTCGAGCTTGCCGCGGTGGCGCCAGTAGTCGGTCTTGAGGAAGTCGGCGGAGGTGTACTTCGGGGGGACGGGAATCGTCTCGGGCTCGCCGGTGAGGTCTTCCTTGCGCTGGAGCTCCCAGGTCTTCTCCCACTGGGCGCGCTTGCGCAGGCCGGAGTCCTTGTAGCGCAGGGGGGAGAGGAAGGGGACGTGCTCGGGGGTCAGGAGGTCGGTGAGGACCTTGACGGGAGTTGCTTCGGGACCGGCGTAGAGGCGCAGGACGGACATGAACTCGTCGTTGGCCGAGAGGCGGTCGGCGAGGCGGTTGATGGTCTGGGGGCTGGGCTGGAGGGCGCCATAGGCGTCGGGGGAGTACCAGAGGTCGCGGTTCTCGATGGCGTCGAGGAGCCAGGATTTGAGTGCGGCTTGCTCCTTCTTCTCCCAGGGCTCGGTGGCCCACCGGCGCTTGTACTCGGGGCGCTCGATGAGGGCGATGTTCCGGTTGGAGGAGATGGTGTCGATACGGCGCTGGACGAGGTCCTGGTACCACTGCGGCCAGTGGGACGGGATCTCGGTGATGGGCGTGGAGTTGTGTCGGGCGAACCACTGGGTCTCGGTTTCTCCAGCGGCCATCTTGCGTGCCAGGACGATCTCGAAGGCGCGCTCGCCGAGCTTGATCTCGGGGACGGCATCGAAGTCGGGGGAGATGAGGGAGGAGGACTCATCCTCTGAGAGGAGGTCGTAGAGACCGTAGACCTGCCAGTCGAGTTCTTCCTGGAGGGCGATCATTGTGGCACGGTTGTGGAGGTATGTATCGTGGGCTTGATCGAGGTCATCACGAGTGAGGTGCCGTGTAGTTGCGGCCGGTTCATGCTGCGCCAGTTCCTGTGCAAGCGAATCAAGGCGGCGACCCAGGAACAGTGGCAACGTCGAAGGGAGGGGGAACTCCTGAAGCTTTGTTCCTGTAAATTCGTAACGATCGATCCAAGCCTCTGGGGACCATCTATTTCCACCGCCGCTATTGTTTTCTGTGCCAGCTTTGGCCTGGCTGACCTGCTTCAACCAAAAGCAAGTAGTGGAACTGTTGAGGATGCCGAGCAGTTCAAGGTGGTGATCCAGGCTTGCGTCTTCGGACAACTTGATGACCGGCGCCGACTGCTTAAAGACATTCCCGCCTCGATCGAGTGTGAAATGGTTATGGGTAGCTACGAATGCGAACGTAATCGAGAGCTTTGTTGCGTATCGTTCTGGAATCCAGCGATACCAAGTCCACCACTTGTGTGACGATCCTTTAACCGCCTTGCCGTCGAATCCGATCGTAGACTGAAGGATGCTCCTCTGGCTCCAGAGGTGGCGCCCCCAGGGTGAGTTCTCTTGATATGGCAGCGGAGTATGGTCCGATTCGTATGGGACCAGTGCGTCTTCTTGGAGGCGCTCCTCCCAGTCGCGAACAACTTCGCCGATAATCAACGGACGTCTTACTGGGAAGTCGATGTTGTGTCGACTTAGCCATGGACTTCCCGGAAAGAAGACTTCGTCTTGGCCGGGGAAACTTGCGAATCCTATCGGGCGTGAGAGTCTATGTTCCAGTTTGTGAACTGTTGTGTCGAGGGTCGATGTGAGTTCGTAGGAGCCGCCTCCGCTTAGGCTCCATGGGTATCGTGCGAGTTGAATAGGTTCAAGTGTTCGTACGCTCACCCATTCGCTTTCACTGCCAATGTTGTCGACTTGGCTGGTGATTGCGGTCCATACCCTACCCTTGGCAGCGATATTTGGCTGACTCGGTTCTCCTCGCACGCCGAGAACCGCTCGAATAGCCCCGTTCTTGCGGTGAGAGCTGTTCTTTCCGACGAGAATTACCGTAGGTGTACCGTGTCCAGGAATGTATGCACCTGAAGTGTCAATTACATCGGTCAGGCGGACCTCGCCGTTGAAGAACTCCTCGATTAGTTTCTGTCCAAACTCGCGTTTCATGAACGAATTTGCTGTGATCTGGCTGATTCTCCCTGCGTTGCGGCCTTCGTTATCTCCTCGTATGCCGAGTCGAAAGAATCGTTCTGCGAAGGGAATTGAGAGCGAGTATTTCCCGTGGCAAGTGCTGTACAGATGTCGATAGTTCTCACTCTCCCTGCGATCCTTCACAGTGATGTACGGCGGGTTCCCAACCACCACGTGATACGTTCCCATGCCGAGGATATCCACCGACTTCTCAAACTCGCTCACGTCCTCCGTGACGAAGGTGTGCGGCTCGTCCTCGCTGAACAGGTCCCGCTCGGCCTTGAGCTCGTACACCCCTCGCCCATGGATCAGCGAGTCTCCCACTGCGATGTTCACCCGGAACGAAGGCGCATCCCTGAGGGTCGTCTTGTGCGAAGCCTTCGTCGCCGCGAGGAACAGCCTGAATCGCGCGATCGACACCGCGAACGGGTTCTTGTCCACCCCGTGCACGCCATCGAGCACCCGCCCGATCAGGTCCCACTTGCTCGCCCCAGGAGCCTTCGCCTCCCAAGCCTTCAGCAGCCGATGGAACGCCCCCAGCAGGAAGTGCCCGCTCCCGCATGTCGGGTCGATCACCCGCAGCACGTTCGGGACCCCCGGTATCGGACCCCTGTATCTCGGCTCCAGCCCGAACTCCGCTAGCGCCGGCTCCAGCGTTAGTTTGAGGATGAACTCCTCCACGAACTCCGGTGTCTGGAGCAGGGCGTATCGCTTCTTCGCCGCCTCCGACAAGTCCTGGTACAGGTCCCCCAGGAACCGCGTGTCCCACTCCGGATCCGTGAAGTCGTACGCGACTTCCCGCCCCTCCGTGTCCCGCTCCCGCCAGAACCCCAGAAGCTCCTTCGCCGCCGGGTGCGAGGGCGTGATCCGCCACATCGGGTTGTGCCCCTTGTCGAACAGCCCCGCCACTACCGGCGAGTCGTTCGACATCTCCTCGAATCCCGTCAGGATCCAGTCCCGGTCGGTGTTCTCCGGGTGGTTCTTGAAGTACTCTCGCTGCCGGTCCACCGCGATGTCGGTGCCGTCCCCTGGCCCTGCCAGGTACCGCCCCTCGATCAGCCGATTGTCCTCGCAGAACCGCAAGAACACCGTCCCCAGGACCCACGCCACAGCTGCCTGCGTGACCTGGTCCTCCAGCCACGTCTCATACGAGATCGACAGCCGCTCCCGGTTGAACGCCTGGTCGTACTCCGCCCGCAGGTCCCCGTGGAATTCCGGCTCGGCAGCCCGCTCCCGAAGGTCGTCCTCCAGTACGAGTACTCGTTGCCGCAGGTCGCCCAAGAGCGCGGAGTGGTCCATCATCGTCCTCCCACAGACACTTCTCACGAGGAAACGCGGGCGCACACCCCGCGCCGAGTTCGGTGACCAGGCGGTTACTTATCGCCCGTCCAGGTTACTAACGCGCCGGTCAGCGCGAGCTGTTCGGCCTGAGCCGAGATGGCCCCGATCATGTTCCCGTCGATCTGGGCCGGCAGCCCCAGCGACTCCATCGGGCACAGGACCCACAGCGCGTGCGGGTTGGCTTCCGCCTCCCGCGCCGCCGCGATCAGCCGCCCGAGGAGCCGCTGCCCACCCGGGTACCGCCCCAGCGGTGTCGCGTTGTGGAGCAGCACCACTCCCGGGATCTCGGTGAACTCCGCCTCCAGCCGGGGCCACACCTGCTCCAGCAGGCTCATGAACCCCGACTGCGCCCGGGGGCTCGCGTCTGGCGAGTCCGCTTTAAGCACCGCCTCCCAGGACGGCTTCCCGCCGCGCTCGTCCACGATCTGCTTCAGCGTCGCCAGGAACCGCTCGCTCACGTCCACCGCTCGTACCTGGGGCAATCCGGCCAGCTCCGCTGCGATGACCTGCGCCTGCTTGACCGGCACCTTGATCGCCAGGAGGCCGCCGTCACGCGTCTTTACCGCCAGGAGCGCCCGTGCCTCCTGCTGTGGAGTCTGTGCGTCGGCGGTCCGGCTGTGGCGGGCGCTGAGGGAGCGGGTGAGCGGTGCCGCCTTCAGCGACAGGTACTCCACGCCGTCCCGGCGTCCGATCTCCGTGTCGTAGCCGTCGGCTTCGAGGAGTCCGGCCAGCGTTGTCCCATCCGCGGGGAACCCGCGCAGCTCCGGTAGCCGCGAGTAGACCCGCTCGACCAGCTTCGGCACGGCTGTGGCCCGCTCGGTGAGGTACACCCCGAGCTGAGCGACGCGGATCGCTCGCTCCGGTTCCAGGTCGACGGGGTACAGCTCCAGGCGCTGGGTCGCGGCGGCGTGCGGTGAGGCCCCCGCTGCGAGGCGCACCAGGTCGGTGTCGGGGAGGGCTGGCATGTTCTCCGGCCGCGGCACGTCGAGGAGCGCCGCGAGGACTCGCGAGGGTGACGGCAGCAGCTCCGCCTCGGTGAGCTTGACCAGCTCGGACGCGCGTGCGCCGAGGGCCACGGCGTGATCGAGCAGCTCGGTGTCGGACGGCTGGGCCGGATCCTCCGAGATGGTGGCGACGAGTACCGCACCGTCGGGGAGGCGGCGGAAGGCCAGGTGCTGCTTGGCGAGGGTCGAGTCCCACTCCAGCGCCGCGCGGACGCAGGCCATTGCGCTCACGCGTCGGGCTACCGCATCATCGAGGTCGCTGCCGCGCTCTTGGAGGAGGGCGACGCTCAGACCCCCGAGCTCCATGACGCGGCCGTGCGCGGTGAGGATCGTCGCGATCGTGTCCCGCAGCGCGGACATGCCCTTGACGCTCTTGTCCCAGTACAGGCGGGCCTTCTGCAGGGAGTCGATGAGGGCTTCCTCATCGATCCCGGTCGCCTGCGTGATCGCGCTGACCGTGGCCCAACCGGGCTCGGTGGCCGTCCGGTCCCCGTCGGGTAGACCGAGCAGCAGTCTTACCCGCCGGGTGTGGTCGAGATTGTGCCCGCCGGGGACGATCCGCCGGACCATCTCGTCGATGCTCGGCGCCGCACCCTCGAGGTCAGCGACCGGAGTCGGTGCGGGTTCGGACGCCTTGAGCCGGTCGCGGATCTCGCGGGCACGCTGGTTGAGTGCGTTGCGGACGGGGAGGCCGGTGCCGCGTAGCTGGGCGATCTTGTTGGCCGGGATTTCGATGAGCTCACCGGCGGTGGACACGTTCAGGCGTTCGACCGCGAGTGAGACCGCACGGGCGGATAGCCCGACGTCGTAGATGGAGGTGTTGGCCGTGATGCCGTCGGGGAGTGGGCCGCCCTCGGAGTTGGTCGTTGGGTGCTCGCTCGGTACCGGCTCGTCGAGGGACTCGAAGACCTTAGCGAAGGCCGTGCGCATCTCGTCGTGGCTGAGGTATCGCTCGCTCGCCTCGCGGTGCAGGGCTTTGCGGAAGAACTTCTCCAGCCCTGCGGCCAGTGCGGGGTCGAAGGAGGACTTGGAGATCACCGGGATGACCACATCGGCCCTGAGGAGCTTCGGATCGATCGATCCGTCACCCCAGGAAGGGAGCTCCCGAGTCGCCATCTCGTAGAGGGTCACCGCGACGGCGTAGCGTTCGGCGGCCCCGTCGTAGCGAAGCCGGTTGTGGGAGCCGAGGAACGGGTCGAGATAACCCTGCGTCCCCGCGAGCAGCTCGTTGTCGGAGACCCCGGCCAGGGAGAAGTCGAAGAGGACGAGTTGCCGTCCCTTTTTGCCCTTTCTGGGGAACTCGTGAATGCCGAGGTTGTCCGGTTTGATGTCGCGGTGGTAGACCTCTTCCTGCTCCAGGTAGCGCAGGGCCTCGAAGAGATCGTGCGACCAGTCCTGCAGCTCCTCGATGGTGAGGCGGCCCTCTTTGCGGAGGTAGTCGGCGAGGGTCTGCTTCCCGGCCCGGTCCAGGACCAGGACTTTCCGCTTCCCGAGCGGGAGCGGCCCGGCGAGGTAGCGGACGATGTAGCCGGAGTGCAGGTCGCGTAGCTGGACGGCCTCGAGCTCCAGCCGTTCCGACGCTCCGGTGGCCAGGGCGACCTTGAGTACGACCTCTTTGCCTTCGGAGTCTTTGGCGAGCAGGGCGCGGGCGGTCGCGCCGGTGCCGAGGACCTGGACGATCTCGTATTCGCCGAGCCGGTCCTTGCCGCGTGCGTCGAGGGCGTCGAGTTCGTCCACGGTCGGTGCGCGGAGGTCGTCCTCGATGATCGCGAGGATGTCGGAGAAGTCCTTGACGCTCTCGTAGCGTTCGCTCGGGGCCGACCGTGTGGCGCCTCGGATGAGGTCGTCCAGGTCGAAGGAGATGTCGTCGGAGACGGCCGAAGGCACGAGTGCCTCATCCCGGCTCAGGACCTCGCCGAGATCCCGCCCGTTGAGTGCGGGGGGCCTGCCGGTGAGCAAGAGGAACCCGATGGCTCCGAGTCCGAAGACGTCCAGTGGGGTGGGGTCGCCGGAGAGGTGCCTGAGGTCGGGTGCGAGGTAGGGGCCGGCGGTCAGCTCGATGTGTCTCGCCAGTGAAGGGAGAGGCCCGGCACCGCTCAGTGTGGAGAATGTCGCCTCGGCCTGGGCGGCGGTCTGCCAGTCGGCGATGCGCAGCGTCGGCACCTCGCCCGGCTTGCTCGCGTCCACCCAGACGCTGCGGGCGGCCAGCGCACGGTGGAACAGGTGCTGCCGGTGGGCGTGCCCGAGGGCGTCGGTGAGCTGCCGCAGCATCGCCACGCGCGTGTACATGTCCAGGTCCGCGCCTTGCTGGGCCATGTACTGGTCGAGTCGCTGCCAGTCCTTGCCGTGCCGGAAGATGACGGCCGTGCCCAGGTCGGAGGTGTTGCTGATCGCCTCGGCCTGGACGATGCCATCGTGCTGGATGCCGAGGAGGCTGCGGTACTCCCGATTGGCGGCGCGCTCGGCGGACTGGCGGTCGGCGTCGGTGACGGAGCCGTCCGCGGTCAAACCGGTCACGTAGATGCGGATCCGGCGGGGAGCGTCGCCGGCGAGGGCGGTGTTCTCGCCGAGGTAGTCGCTCCAGGTGGGGCCGTCGTCGAGGAGTTCGCCGAGCCGGTAGGAGTTGACCTTCTGCTCGGTGTTGATGGGCATCACGCCCATCGTCTCCAGGAGCCGGTGGAAGTTCCTGGCGAACCCGGGGGTGAGCCGGTTGTGGGTGTAGCCGGGCTGCCCGTTGAGTGCGGTCCAGATGCCGCCCAGCTTGGTCTGGGCGGTCTTGCCTTCGCGTCCGTACAGGTGTTCGCGCTGGATCTGGTCGAAGTTGCACACCAGGTCGGCGGCGGACAGGAAGGTGACGGCGTTGACGAAGGGCACCTCGCCGACCGGGATGCCGATGCGCTGCGCGGCCCAATGAAGGCGGCTCTTGAGCTCCTTGGCCTTCTGGTCGGTCAGGTGGTACGGGTTGACGAAGGATCTCCCGTAGCCGCTGAAGGACCACATCGCGCCTTGGTTGGTGGCGGTGCCCGAGTGGCTCTTGATCTCCACGAGAGTCAGCCCGGCGGGCGTGCCGATGAGCAGGTCGCATTCGCGGGCGTGGCCGGAGGTGCCGGTGAAGGTGAAGCACTGACGGGCGACATAGGGCGCCCGGTCGGGGAAGAAGCTCCTGATGTGGTCGAGCGCTTCCTGCTCCCAGGCGAACTGAGACTTGTCTCCCTGCCAGCGAGGGTTCGTCACCTGTGACCTGTCCATTTCTTTCGAGCACTTTCAGTGGGCACTGCTACCGAGCATGTGGGCGATCCTCCTACTCTGCCACAGGTGGTGTGGATCACCGGGGGAGCTTCGTGGGGAGCGTCATCCTGGTTGATCACCAGGTGGCCCGTTTCGCCCGGGTTGCCGAGGCGGGCGGGAAGGGAAATGACCACCAAATGAAAAGACCCGCTGTCCACAGGGTCATCGGTGGACAGCATCTTCACTTCGTCCCACCCCGCCACTACCGTGGACCGGTCGAAGGGGGCGATGGTGGGGCGTTCGGAATGGTTCGATGGGTTGATCGCGGCCCTGGACCGGCTGATCCTCAAGCTGAAGAACACCGGAAAGCGCGAGTTCGCACGGGTCGGCAAGGTCGCCCCGGATCCCGGCCGGGGCCCGGGATGGTTCCGGTTCGAGGGCGTGGGCGCGAAAGTCAAGCTGGAACGGCTGACCGACGCCGTCCTCGCACCCAACGAGGGCCCGCAGGAGCGTCAGTACGCGGTCATCGAATCGCTCCTGGACGACGGGGCACTGCTGGTGAAGGCCAGTGCGACGGCGAGTGGAGCACTCCTGCTGTGGGCACCGGCCTATGACAAGCGCGAGCAGACGAAACTGCTGCGCGAAGGCCTTGATGCCCTCCCGCAGGGGTCTCTCGCCGACCGCTTCGCCGAACGGCACCTCGATCCCTTAACGGGCTCCCCGGCACCCGACGCCCGGTTCAACCCCGCCCAGCTGCTCGCGCTGCGCGCGTGCGTTTCGCCTGGTCTACAGCTCGTGTGGGGCCCGCCCGGTACCGGCAAGACGCACGTCATCGCCGAAGCGCTCGCCCAGATCATCGCGATGGGCCGCAGTGTGCTCCTGGTGTCGACGACGAACATCGCGGTGGACAACGCCGTGGAGAAGGTCGCCGGATACCTCAATCCCGATCCGGGCGTGATCGTGCGGGTAGGCACTCCCTCGGTCCGTGAGGTCGCCACCGACCCTCGGGTGGCGCTGCCGCTGCTCATCCAGGCACGGCAGGCCGCGTTGCAACGGCAGATCGAGGACGTCCTGGAGCGCATCGACCGCCTGCGGGACGATCCCCGGCCGGGCCGTTACGACGAGGTCGAGCGTCGCATCGCCTCCTTCGACCTCGGCGCCTACGACGAAGCGTGCCGGCGAGCCGAGCGCGAACACCGTCACGGTGAGCTGCAGCAGCGAGTGCTCGACCTGGAACGAGAACAGGTGAACACGACGCGCCGGCTGGAGGAACTCCCCAAGGAAATGGCGCTCGCCGAGCTCGTCCGGTGCCACGCGGTGGAGCGAGAGGCCGAGGCCGAGATCACCGCTACCGGTCAGACCCTCGACGGACTGCGGTCGCTGGACTGGTGGACGCGCTTCAAGCAACGCAAGCTCATCAAAGCCGCGAAGCGCCAGCATGGTCGCGCCCGGCTGGAGCACGCCGAGGCTGTCACCACCCGCCGCGACCAGACCGACCGGCTGTCAGAGCTGGGGGTGGCGGCTCCCGAGCAGATGACGGTGCCTTCCGCGGCTGAGGCGAGGAAACTGTCACTGGCCTTGTTCGGGGAACACGACAGGCTGCCTGAGCGGCTCACCAAGATTGGCTTGCAGGTCAGCGCCGCCAAGTACCGCGCGGTTCAGGAGCTCCACTCCGGACCGCTCCCGACCACCGACGATGAGGCGCTGCTCGCCCGCGCGGAGCGGGAAGGGCTGGCAGGGATGCGTTCGGGCCTCCCCGCCCTTCAGACGGCCGCGGACACCGCCCGGGTGGAATTGCGGGCCGCCGAACGCGAGTACGAGCAGCTCCAGGAGCGGATGGCGAAGGAGCGCGCGGACCTCGCCAAAGGGATCATCCAGGAGGCCAAGGTGGTCGCGACCACCCTGGCGACCTCGGTTCTCAATGCGGCTGTCCGCACGCGCGAATACGACTACGTGGTCGTTGATGAGGCCGCCTTCTGCCGGCTGCCCGAGGTCGTGCACGCCGTCGGCAAGGCCCGGATCGGCGCCGTCCTGGTCGGGGACTTCCTGCAGAATCGGCCGATCCTGGACCCGGAGGAGGAGAAGGACGACACGATCAAGCCGTACTTCGATGACGAGTGCTTCGCGCACTTCCAGATCAGGTCTCACGCCGAGGCGGAGGCGGATCCGGGCTGTGTAGTCCTCACCGAGCAGCACCGCTTCGGCAGGCAGATCAATGACCTCGTGAACCGCGCGGTGTACGAGGGAGCCCTGCGCGCTCTCCGTGAGGAGGGCGGCGAGGTGGTCTTCATCGACGTCGACGGTCTCGGCAGTGACCTCGTCCAGATCCACCGCAGCGGTGTGCACAAGGGACACTGGTCCATCGGAGGGCTGCTCACCACCGCCCTCGCTGAGCAGCACATGCAGCAGCAGGGCGAGAGCTTCGGCGTGATCGTGCCGTACAAGGACCAGGAGGAGGCGACCAGGCGCTTCCTGGAGGCCGAGCGCTCGCCCGTCCGCTCGCGGATCGACATCGGTACCGCGCACGCTGCACAGGGGCGTGAGTTCGACGTGGTCCTGTTCGACCTGGTGGAGGACGGGAAGGGGCGGCTGCCGCAGGCCGCCCGATCCGGACGCGACTACGACGTCGACGGGCTGCGGTTGTTCAACGTGGCCGTCACGCGGGCGCGGAAGCGCGTGTACGTGGCCGGTCTGCTGCCGGTCGTCCAGCGCGCCACGACCGGGCCCCTCCGGGTGCTTCGCGAGATGATCGAGGCGGGGGAGATCGGCGTCGTCAAGGCCGCGGGAGTCCTCGGGTACGACGAGGTGGATCCGCCACCGCCGGACACTCCGGAGAGCGATGTCTGGGAGGCGCTGAAGCCCTATGTGCGGATCGTCGGCCAGTACGACCAGGTGACGGTGATGGACGCGGTCGGGCACGCGTTGCGGCAGGCGGAGACGAGTGTCTGGGTGTGGAGTCCGTGGGTCGGCAAGTACCAGGAGGTCCAAGACCTGCTGGTGGAGACCGCGGATCGGGGAGTGCGGGTGACGGTGTTCTGCCTGGCGCACAGGGAGATCAATGAGAAGCTGCGCCCTGTGCTCGACGCGTTCATCGCGAGGTTTCCCGGGACCGTCCGGCACATTCAGAACATGCACCAGAAGCTGGTGCTGGTGGACGGGCTGTGGACGTTCCAGGGCAGCATGAACCTTCTGTCGGCGGCGGAGAAGGAGCCCTACCGGCGCAAGGAGACGATGCTGGAGATCCGAAGCGCCGCCCTCGTCGCCGAGACTCTGCGGATGGAGCGGGCCGAGGAGGTTGCGGCCGCGGGAATGTCGTGTCCGAAGTGTGCGGTGGCGTTGAATACGGCCGACATTCGCACCAAGAAGGGGCAGCGTGAGTGGTCGTGGGTCTGCACGGTGAAGGGCTGCCGGGGAGTGCGGCCGTTCGCAGGTGACAAGGTCCCGCATCAGCGCTCGCGCTGGCCAGGACGGGACTGAGCAGGTTTCGCGTGAGCGGCCTCCCTCACCGGGTCTGCGGTGGGGGAGGCCGTCGGTTTTCAGCTCCAGCGGCCACATCGGCGCCAGTCGGGGCGGACGAGGACCTGCACGCGGTGCTTGTTCCACATGCGGTGGCGGCCGGACTTGCGGGGATTGCAGAAGGCGATGAGGCGCAGGAGGACGTTCGTGGTGAAGGTCCAGGCGGGGGAGGCGGGGTTCTGCGGGTGGGTGGTGGTGAGGACGTAGGCGGAGATGGTGCTCATGGCTGCTGTTCCGCGGATCGGGCTGCCTGCTCGGCCTTGGCGGCGCGGGCGGTGAGGCGGGCGTGTTCGTCGCGGACGCGGCGTTCGGTGTGGACGGCGAAGCGGTCGCGTTCGGCGTCGAGGCGGCCGGAGCAGCGGGTGGGAGAGCGGGTTCCGCAGCGGGGGCAGCGTTCTTCGCCGAAGCGGGGCGTGTGGGTGGTGAGGCGCTGGTAGGTCTCCTTTTCGGCTTCGAGGAGTTCGGCGTCGGTGAGGGACTTGAGGTGGGCGCGGAGTTCGGTGTCGGCGGGGTCGAGGCCGGGCCAGAAGCCGGTGAGGACGCCGAAGAGGGCGTGTCCGAAGGGGAGCAGGAGGACGACGGCGGCGAGTCCGGCGAGGATGCCGAGTGCCCAGTGCGTCTCCCAGAAGTGGTATCCGGCGTAGGTGGCGGCGGAGGCGGCCGGGCCGGCGACGACGGCGGAGTGGAAAGCGCCTCGGAGGTAGCTGATGACGGCGGACATGGTCAGGCTCCCGTCCGGTTGCGGCGGAGGAGGTCGTCCCAGTGGAACCAGGACGGGCAGGGCCATGGGCGGTGGCAGAGGCGGCAGTCGCGGTGGCCGAGTCCGGCGGGGGTGTGGCGCCACCACCAGTGGAGCTGGATCGACCAGAGTTCGGGGTCGGCGGCGGTCGGGGGAGCGGACTGGGGTGGCGGGCGGAGGAGGTTGAAGGTGGGGTGGTCGGGGGTGTTCATGAGCGGGTCCGCTGGCGGGGGACGGCGGAGGTCATCCACGTCCGGGGTTCACCCGCGGCCATCCGGGCTCTCACGATCGTCGGGCAGGGGTGAGAGTGGGAGCAGGTCCGGCAGATCAGGACCAGCCAGGGGAGGGGGAAGCCGAAGAGGTAGAGCACGCCGATACGGCGTTGCGGGATGTGACCTGACCCGTGGTAGGAAGACAGGTACAGGCGAGTAACGCGATCCATCGATCGCTCCTCTCTTGTCTGGATCAGGGCGGGCCGACGGTTGTCTAGGCCGAGGTGCGGCCCGCCCTGATCGTTTCTTCGAGTGAGATCCCCTGTCGCAGTGTGGATCTCGCCTGCCCAGTGGATCTGAGCTGCGGAGATCACCACTGGCGACAATGGACTCACCCAGTGCTACTGTGGCATGACGCGATCGTTTTAGCAACGACCCACGGCCGATTAATTGAGGGTGTCATGGTTCAGTCACTTCGCCCGGCTGGTCCGAGCCTGCGAAGCCAGTGGCTCGGGCAACGCATCAAGCAGCTCCGAGTCGAGCACCAGGTTCCGATGGCCGAGATCGCCGAGTTCCTCGATATGGCGCAATCGACCATGAGCCGCATCGAAAATGCTCTATCCGCGATCAAACGCGGTGACCTCAAGGAGCTGCTGACCTTCTACAACGCCGATGAGGAGACTCGCGAGCAGCTGCTCTACCTGCGCGACATCGCTTGGCGGCGTGACTGGTGGGATGGGAGTACCGACGGCGGGCAGGTGTCCTCGTTCGCCGACTACGCCTGGCTCGAATCACGCGCACTCACGATCCGTGCGTACGGAATCCTCGTCATCTCTGGCCTGTTTCAGACGGCGGAGTACGCAGAGGCGGTCATCCGCGACTCGGCGATCCAAGGCGAATCAGCGCATCGAATCGACGAGTGGGTGAGTCTGCGGCTCAGGCGTCAGGAGATCCTCACCAAGTCTGACCCGCCCACGTTGGATGTGGTCCTAGACGAGTCCGCGCTTCGGCGTCGCTTTGGTGGCCCCAAGGTCATGCGTGCCCAGCTTGAGAACCTTGTGCGGCTCGCGGCTCTCGATCATGTGACCATCCGCGTGCTGCCGTTCACCCACACTCTTCACTCAGGCTACGAAGGCACGTTCTCGTACTTCACGCTGGAAGAGCCCTACCCCGATGTGGCCTACTCTGAGTCCGCCGTGTCCCAGATGTTCGTAGAGACGCCAAAGAAGCTCGATCACCTTGAACGGGTCTTCACTTTGCTGTCAGGATCAGCACTGCCGTCCGACGAGTCGGTCCGGTTCATCTCCGCCATCGCGAAGGAACTCTGATGATCTGGCGTAAGAGCAGCTACAGCCCCAATGCGGGCGGGCAGTGTGTCGAGATCGGCCCCACCCTCGACCACATCGCCGTCCGCGACAGCAAGGACCGACACGGCCCGGTCCTCACCACGTCCCACTCCGAGTGGGCCGGCTTCGCCCGCGACCTGCGAACCGGCCTCCTCGACCGCTGAAACACCCGCGGCGGCCCGACTACAGGGCCGCCGCCCAGGTCTTGGTCTTGTCGCCGATCGTTCCGGCGACTCCGGATGCCTTCTCCAGTCCGGAGGCTGCCGTGCCCAGCTCCCCGATCGCAGTGTTGACCTGGGAGTTGGAGGAGCCTTCCAGGACTCCCTGGAGTTCGGCGAGCAGAGCTTCCACCTTGTCCTTCATCCCTCGGATGCGGCCGGAGCAGTCCTCTGCGGCAGCAGCGGCTCCAATCAGGATTCCCTTGAGGGCTCCGAGGCTCCCGGCTGACGCGGACTCGACCGGCTCAGCCTTCTTCGCGTCGTCGCGGGCCTGACCACGGGAGGCGGCGATCGATCCGACGATCTTGGAACCTCCGCCGAGCGCGAACCCCAGTGCTCCACCGATCGCAGCCATGGTGGGACTGCCCGTCATCGAGCCCATCACAGCCCCGGTGACTGCGCTGCCGAAGGACCCGACGGCCTCCTTGAGGGAGCTCCACTTTTCCTTCTTCACCGCCCCAGCCCACGTGGTCGGTGGCTTCTCATCGGCTTCCCGGTCCTGGCCGTCTCTCACGCGACCGGCTCCACGACACCTGCCTCGATTGCGACGATCGCCGGAAGGAAGATGGCCACCTCGTTGGCGAAGGCTTCGGGCGGAGCGTCTTTGCCGCGCTTGCGGAAGGCCTTCGAGAGTGACTTGCAGCCTTCCCAGATGGAGCCGTGAAGGTAGGAGTAGGTCCAGATTCCCAGCGCCTGACGGTTGACCACGGTCGACGCCTCTCCCACGACGAGTCGATAGAGGTCGCGCCGATCAGGGATGTTCCCTGCACATGTGCCGGTTGGGATGAGCCGATACCGCTTGAAGAACTCGGTGGGTATCTCAGTTTCGAGATCGACCTCGACGAGTACGCCCTCACTCAGTAGGAAGTCGACAGCTGATCCGGGGTTCGAGATCTTGTACGTCTCCCGTGCGACCTTCTCCAGCTGCTCGCGATTGAACTCGTGGCGGGCCTGGGCGTCGAAGCGATCGTGTGCCGCCGCCCAGACGGTCGCCTGTTCATAGGTGAACTCGCCGACCTGTGAGCCAGCAACGATCTCGTAGTACTCCGGATCCTTCTTCTCAGGCTTGTCCGGGGCGTAGTACGGTCCCCGCCCGCGCCCTACCGCCATGATGATCTTCGCCATGTGTCCCCTCACTCTCCTAGAGCATCTCTCGGTATGCCCCGAGCTCCTCGATCGCCACAGAGAGCGCCGCCACGGCACCCTTCAACTCCGTGGTGACCGCATCCGCCTCACTCTTCACCTGACCCGGTACGTCCGAAGAGGACCCCTCCCCGATCGTCGCCACAGGCCCGGCGACTCGTGCCTCCAGATCCTCCGCGACCTGGCCGCACAGCTGCGCCAACCCACCGAGATCCTGCAACACACCGTCCACGACCCGGATCACGTCATCCACGCCCGGATCCCTCCCCCTGACCTAAAGTCACGCTCGCCACGGTACCGCCTGACTCCCACCACCCATTCAGTCGACTTTCCCGTTACACGCGGCTATGCGATCCTCGACGGATGCGTGCCCCTGCAAGCGATTCCGCCCTCCTCACCAGTCAGGCCCGCGGAGGTGCGAGGTGACCCGCCCCGATCCCTTGGCCGAGCGGGCGCTGCGGCTCTTCGACTTCCTCACCGAGGTCCAGCAGCTGAAGAACCGCCCGGTGACCGATGTCGAGTCCTACGAGCGGGTCCTCTGGTTCGCCGACTTCCCCGCGCACCCCTCGATTCGCGTCACGGGCTTTGACGCGGACACCGGGGCCGAGGACATCGTCGCGACCGTCGACCGGGTCGCCGAGATACCACCGCCGGAGCCGCCACTGGCGCTCAAAGGGCTTCTTCTCGGTGAGCTGACCACTCCACGCGAGGCCCC
The DNA here is from genome assembly GCF_030269765.1 of Actinorhabdospora filicis. GTDB lineage: Bacteria > Actinomycetota > Actinomycetes > Mycobacteriales > Micromonosporaceae > Actinorhabdospora > Actinorhabdospora filicis. The sequence continues at coordinate 144,439 of NZ_BSTX01000003.1, forward strand.
GCGGCTGAATGAAGACAAGCGCGACACGCAGCCCGACCACGAATGGCGCAGGCTCTCCGAAAGCTACGACACCTGGATCGACCGCTGGTTCGACTGGGCCGAGCGCGAAGAGGCCGACCGTCCGGTCCGCGAGCTGTACCAGCGGCTCTTCCGGACCCGGATCCAAGCCGTCGGGGAGGCCGACCAGCTGGAGCTCGTGATCGGTCTCGGCCTGCTCACCTGGGACCCCGACACCGGCCCCATCCGCAGGCACTTCCTCACCACCACCGCCTCGATCGAGTTCGACGACCTGAGCGGACGCCTGCGAGTCGTCCTGGACCAGACCACCGAGGCCCTACGCTGCGAAATCGACATGGTCGACCCGGGGCTCTTCGCCGATCCGCAGCGCCTGCGTGACATTCGGGAACTCGCCCGCTCCGACGCTCATCCGCTCGACCGTGAGCATGTCGGTGACATCGTCAGCCGCCTCGTGCACGTCCTCGACCCCGCCGGTGGCTACGACGACGTGGACACCAGGGTGGCTCCGGGGCCGCGCGCTTTCGCCACGCTCGCCCCCGCCCTCATCTTGCGCAAGCGCTCCCGGCGCAACCTCACCGAGATCTATCAGACGATCATCGAGCAGATCCGCGACACGGGCATCGTGCCCGGCGGCCTGCGTCCCCTCTTCGACCCCGACCACGACCCGGCATTGCCCGCTCCCAGCGGCGATGGCGCCATCGTTCAGGTCGACGATGAGATGTTCCTGCCGCTGCCGGTCAACGACGTCCAGTTGCGCATCCTCGAACGCGTCGACACCCAAGCACAGACGCTGGTGCAGGGACCGCCCGGCACCGGAAAGACCCACACGGCCGCGGCCTTGCTCTCCCACCTCCTCGCACAGGGCAAACGCGTCCTGGTGACCGCCCAGACCGACCGGGCGCTGCACGAGGTCCGCGACAAGCTTCCTGAGGCCATCCGAGACCTGGCCGTCGCGGTGGTCGGCAACGGCCGGGCGGAAATGGCCGCGCTCAAGGCCTCCGCGGAACGGATCGGGGACCGGATCAACGATCACGACCCGCTGGAGATCAAGGCGACCGTAGACCGCTGCCTCGAAGCCATCGACCGTCTTCGCCGCGAGCGGGCCGTGCTCCGCGGGCAGCTGGTCGAGGCGCGAAAGGCGGAGGTCTGGGAGCACGAGCGTCCGGGCTACCGGGGCACCCTTGCGGCCATCGCGCAACAGCATGGAGCCGACCGCGACCGCCATGGCTGGATCGACGGCCTGGGCGGAGGCCAGGACGCGGCACCGCTGAACAACGACGAAATCGGTGAATGGTACCGCCTCGTTAGCGACTCCGGCCTGGGTGCCGAGTCCACCGACGTCATCGAGGCCGCGGGACGTCTGGTGCCCACCACGGAACTGGCGACCTCGGAGGACTTCGCCGCTCTGGTCGCCGCCGAACGCGAATCGGAGGGCCGGGCGGACCACTACGCCGAACTCCGGGATCACCCGGCACAGCAGGGCATCGCGGCACTGTCGGCAGCCGACCGCCGGCCACTGCGAGACGTCGTCATTGCACTGGCCGAGGACATCGAGGGCTTCCGGTCCCGGCGGGAGACCTGGATCGCCGTGGCACTGTCCGATGTGCTCCAGGGCCGGGAAAAGATCTGGACCGCCCGTCACACCGAACTGCGTTCCCTGGCCGAAGACGCGATTCCGCTGGTGAGCGGTTTGGGACCGCGCACCACCGTTACGGCCACTGGAGAACTCGGTCCGCTCATCGCGCTGGCGAAGGCCGTGTCAGACCATCTGGCCGCCGGTGGGAAGGTCAAGACCAACGCCGACGGCACGGTGAAGTACGGGCTCGCCACCGCGGGGATCGTCAAACAGGCGCGCGCTCTGTTCGACAACGTCCGCGTCAACGGGCTTCCACCTGCCACTGCGGACGGGCTCGCGCTCTTTCGTGCGTGGGCCGAGGCGACCGGCGTGCTGGACGCCCTCGACCGTGCCTGGCCGCAGAGCGTCGAGATCCCCGATGAGGACACACTCTCCGAGCGGCTCCAATGGCACCTTGCCGAGATCGAGCAGCTCACCGCACTGCTGAACTTCGGCGACCGTCTGGCGGCCACGAAACGAGATCTGCCGGGCCTGGGAGTCAAGGCTCCCGACTGGACGGACCTGGACGCGGTGGCAACGTGGGCCGAGGTGGTCGACGCCGTCGACGCGGGCGAGCGACTGGAAGCCGCAAGACTGCCACTGGCAGCGCTGGAGCGAGCCGTCAACGACCGTGCCGGGTTCGGCGACGCGGCCAACGCGACCCTCGCATTGCTCGCGGCCATCCGGGCCAGGGACACCGCGGGGTACGTCACCGCTCAGACACGGACGCTCCATCTGCATGAGGTCGCGTCCCGTCTCGCCCGGCGGGACGAGCTCGATGCCGCGCTCACCGTGGGCGCTCCCGGACTCCGGCGCGTCATCGAGGCGAGCCCGGTCGCCGACTGGCAGTCACGGCTCTCCTCCTTCACACAGGCGTGGAACTGGGCTTCGACCGGGTCGTGGATCGCCGAGCTGGAGAGCGTCGACGTGAACGCGCTCCGCGCGAGGGCCGATCGGGTGGACACGAGCCTGCGCGGACAAGTCGAGAAGCTGGCGGCGACGCGGGCGTGGTCTTACGCGGCCTCACCGGAGCGGGTGGACGGCCGCACCAGGCAGGCGCTCATCAACTACGTCCAGCTCTTCCGGCGCGACGGCAGAGGCATGGGCAAGTACTCCGCGGGCCGTCAGGTGAACATGCAGAGCGCCCTCGACCGGTGCCGCACCGCGGTACCGGTCTGGATCATGCCCATCCACCGGATCGCCGATCAGCTGCGCGTCGCACCCGACATGTTCGACGTCGTGGTCGTCGACGAGGCCTCGCAGGCCGGCCTGGAAGCCGTCTTCCTCCAGTACCTCGCACCCCGCATCGTGATCATCGGCGACGACAAGCAGGTATCTCCCGCGGCCGTCGGCACCGTCGAACAGCAACTGATCGACCTGGCACACCGCCATCTGCCGGACATGCAGGACAGGTCGGCGTGGTCCGACCCGAAGCACAGCCTCTTCGACGAGGCCAACCTGCGCTTCCGGGAGAAACTGACCCTGCGCGAGCACCGCCGGTGCGTACCGGAGATCATCGGCTTCTCCAACCGGATCGCCTACGAACCGGAAGGAATCCGGTTGATCCCGGTCCGGCAGTACGGCGCCGACCGGCTGGATCCGGTCATCCCGGTGCACGTCCCGGACGGCTACACCCGCGGCACTCGCGGGAAGGTCAATCCTCCCGAGGCCGACGCCATCGTCGACCAGATCGTCAAATGCATCGCCGATCCGCGCTACGACGGCAAGACCTTCGGCGTCATCTCACTACTGGGGCAGGCGGCCGACCAGGCGAAGTACATCGAAGGGAAGCTGCTGGAGGCGATCGGCCCCAAGGAATGGGAGGCCAGGCGGCTGCGATGCGGGATCGCCCCCGACTTCCAGGGCGCCGAACGCGACGTCATGTTCCTCTCCATGGTCGCCACGGTGGAACCGGACGTGCGCTACCGGCCCTTGACGACGCTGGAGTTCGTGCAGCGCTTCAACGTCGCGGCCTCGCGCGCCAAGGACCAGATGTGGGTCTTCCACTCCCTGCGGCTCGAGGAGCTGACCAACCAGGAGGACCTGCGGCGCAGGCTCCTGGAATACGCCTACGAAGTGCGCGCCAGGACGGAGGTCGAGGGCCTGGCATCGCCGGCGGTGCCGGAGAACGAGCGCGTCGAGCCCTTCGACTCCCTCTTCGAGCAGCGCGTCCACAATCGCATCCGCGACCGCGGCTATCGGGTCGAGCCCCAGATCGAGGCCCTCGGATACCGCATCGACCTGGTGGTCGTCGGCGCGAAGGCGAAGCTCGCCGTCGAGTGCGACGGCGACCATTGGCACGGACCCGAGCGATACCAGGACGACCTACGGCGGCAACGGGACCTGGAGCGGTGCGGGTGGCGGTTCTTCCGGATCCGCGAGTCGCGGTTCTACCTCGATGAGGCGGCCGTCCTCGACGAGCTGGTCGAGCGCCTGCGGGAGCTGGAGATCGAACCAATAGGGTCGGCCTCGTTCCCTCGTCCGGCACCCGAACCGGTGACCGCTGAGGCGGCACCGCGTGCACTCCCGGTCAAGCCTGAACCGACCAGGGAACCCGAGCCCGTCATGAAGCCCTCGGTGATCCGGGAGCCGGAGCATCCTGTAGAGGAGCCGACGAAGGCTCGTCCTCCCACCGTGGTGCGGGTCGCCACACCGATCGCAGAACGAGCCGTGGCCCCGGCCCCATCGGCGCTCGACGGGCGGCTGGAGCCCTACCAGCGGTACACCGGAACCCGACCGCCGCTGGCGGGGCCCGTGCTGCCCGGCGTGCTCATCGAGGGCCTCATGTCCATCGTGGCCGTGGAGGGCCCGATTCTCGGATCGCACCTGATCCGCACCTATCGGATCGCCACCGGTGCCGCACAGACCGGCAGGTTGATGAGGGAGAGCCTGAACAAGGCCATCGTCGGTGCTTTGAAGCGAGGTCTTGCAATGGAGGACCCGCTGAAAACGAGCCTGATCGACCACAGGACCTTCCGGTTGCCGGGGCAACCCGGGGTGAGGCTGCGGGAACTGGGGCCCCGCAACCTCTACGACGTTCCTCACATGGAGCTGGCCACGGTCATGGCATTGTGCGCCGAAAAGACCGGTTGGCGGGCGAATGAGCCGCTGTTCCGGGAGGTGCTGGCGATGTACGGGCTGGAGCGGCTGACCGACAAGGTGGAGGACCACCTGCGGATCGTGAAACCGCTGGCACGCGAACTGGGGGACTGAGGGCGTTGCCGGAGCGGGCGGCGAACTCTGCCGCCCGCTCGCCTAGAACAGGGCCGTCACCAGCAACAGCACCCCGACGATCGCCAGCAGCCGCCAGATCCCCGCCGCGTCAGACACCCGCTGCCACCGGCATCGAGATGTCGGGGGCGACCAGGATCGGGTCGACCTGAATCCTGTTGACGCCCAGGGGCCGCAGCATCGAGCGCAGCGCCGACTCCGCCAGCCGCGTCCACGGCTGGCGGTCGCCCATGGCGGCGGCGAGGTGCTCCAGTGAGGTGAAGGCGATGCCGACGCGCTCGCCCTGGGGAAGCCGGCCGGTGCGGATGACGGCGGCGAGGCGGGACTGGTGGACCGGGACGTATAGATGAGCGTCGCTCAAGGGACTGCCCCTCAGGTGCGGGCCCGCGGGATGCGCGCCGACTCGTCGACGCTAGATCCAGATCTTCGTCGTGACACCGATCCCGGCGTGATCTTGACGGTCCGAGGCCGCTCTCATACCGATGCTTGACGAGCGGCGAATATTGGTCGCACATCGTGTGCTGGCCGATTGGCTACCATGAGAGCTGTCGTCTCAGTGTCTTTCACCGGAACGGTCCGAGAAGCGGGTAGAACCGCATGGGATCGGTGCCCGGATTCGAACATCAGTTCCTTGATCGGTCACGTCGATGCCCTTCCGGGGTGGATCGGGGTTGCGTCATGTCAGGCGATTCGGTTCGGCAAGGACCATTACCTTCCACTGGAACGTCGCTGGCGCAGACGGATGCAACCGCCTTGGAGGCGGTGCGCGGTCGCTTCTTCGACTTGCGGAGCGCTCACGGAGCGAAAGCCCCATCCGGCCTGGAAGGGGCGTCGTTCGGTCTCGGCCTGGTCGGTGCAAAGGCCTCCGCGAGGTTCATCGCGCTCCGGGACCACATTAAGGTGCCGTGCATCCTGGACTCGGCGGCGAGCGCGAGGAGCATCGCCACGTCTGCGACACCACTTGACTACAGCGAGCTGACCGGAATGCTCGGTCCCGAGATCTACCATCGGGATGCCCTCAGTCTTGGTGCCGCCGCGAGTCTCTCCGCCTCGTGCTATATCGAGGCGCATGACACGGCGGCATTGGAAGCGGTCGCCGAATCCTCATCCCGAATCGACTCCGGTGGCGTGATCGCGTCGGTCGCTCTGGATGTGAAGTGGCTCAGAAACGATGCCGTCGATGAGCTGATCGAGGTTCTGCGCGGCATTTCGCGGCCGGTCGCGCTGACGCTCGGCGGTCAGTTCAATCCGACCGACGCGCACACCACGAGCATCCCGAACCTCCGCCGGATCTACCGGGAATGTGGCCACGTCGGCCTGTGGAGAGTCGACGTGCTGGTCGGCTTCGATGCCATGGTCCATGGTGCTCTGTTCGCCGGGATCGGCAACTCGGGAACCCTCCGCCACCTCGTCCCGCCGGACGAGAAGCCGCGCTTCGGCGGTGGTGGCGGGCGCCCGGCTGTCTACATACCGAAGCTGATGCAGTATTTCTCGCTCGACACATTGACGGACCGATGGACGCAGGTCGGCGGGCTGATCTGCGACTGTCCCGTCTGCGAGGGGCGTGCTCCGACATGGATGGCCGAACTGAGCGAGGGGATGCGCGCTGCGGCCGCCGACCATAATCTCTGGTGCTGGCTTCGATTGTGGGAAGAGCTGGACGAGGGGTCGAGCGCCGAACGTGCGAGCCGGCTTGCCGATCGGATCGTCGCGGCGGTCGAGGCGCACACCGAAGAGAGTGAGCGAGTGGGCGCACTCGGTGCCTTCAAGCCATCGCCCACTCTGGCGACCATGGCGAAGCTCGCCGCCCTCACGCCCGAAGCCGCGCGTACACCCGCTCCTTGAAACGCCATCGTGCTGACGTGATGCGGCCCGGACGGAAGGGCGCCGGCGGAACATCGAGGTCGATGGCGGAACCGAAGGCGAGCCCGACGCCGAACCGGCGTGCGTGCGTTCGTGCGAGATCTCGGTCCGCGAAGTTGGCCGGCAAGCACATGACCCGGGCGGTGAAGGGGGCGAATCTGCCCACCCGTTCGAGACCTGTGCGCCACGACCGGGCGTGGACCAGAACTAGATCGACGCGTACTGGGGTCACAGCGGCGCGGACGACGTCGGCCTGCGTGCGCACTGTGGCGCCAGCGGGGAGACGGGCGACCCTGCGACGCTCGGATGCCGTGAGTGCCGCGAGTGGAACGGGCATCCCGACCGGCAGGGACAGAAGGGTGTCGAGCTGGGAGGCCTCTACGATCGCGCCGAGTCCCACCGCTTCGCGGCGGCGGTCCTCCGCCGCGTCCACGTGATGCCACACGGTCGCGGAGGTGCCCAGAATCTCGATCCGGCTGCGGACCGAGTCGTCCGGGACGAGGGCTTGGAAACTCTTCATCGTTTCGCTCACGTGAGGGTCGTACGGTCTCGAAGACGGCTGAGCCCGTCTCGGCCGCATTCATATCATCGCCACGGCGCGGGGTGAAGGCCCCGCGCCGATCCGTTATTCCAGGTTCGTCGTTCCATGTAGTGAGCCGCTATGCCGTCAGCAACCCCAGGCCGAGTGCGATGACTCCGGCGGCCAGTGAGGCGGCGCCCAGGAAGAGGATCACGATGGCCTTGTTCGGCTGGGTGCGGTCCTTGCCGGCGCTGGCGGCGAAGAAGCCGCCGGACATCAGGATCGCCGCGGCGGGGACGCCGAGGCGGGCGATCCAGGCGGGGATGCCGGTCAGTCCGGACGAGGGCATCAGCAGCTGGGTGACGAGGCCGAGGATGACCAGGACACCGGCGTGGGCGTGGCCGGCGCGGGCGAAGGACTTCTGGAAGCCGGTCATGGGGACCTGGCCGCGGACGATCTTGGTCATGAAATAGCCGCCGAACTCGATGGTCACCATCGACAGCAGCATGATTCCGGCGAGGATGCGCCCGGTGTCGTCCAGCATGGCCGGTTCCTATCTTGTCAGTGTCAAGTCGAGTACGTGAAGAAAGATAGCGCACTAATCTAGTCAGTGTCAAGACTGCAGCTCGGAGATGGTTCTGCGCAGCCAGTCCTTCTCGGCGACGCTGGTCGCGCGCGCGATCTCGACCATCCCGCGCCGGAACGGGTCCGGGGTCTGGGACGCCTTCACGCGCGTGCCGTCGCGGACGAAGAACGCCGCCGGGGCCTCCAGGAATTCCAGGCGGCGGCGCAGGACGGCGGCCTGCTCGCCGGGGGAGTCCAGGTGCCGCAGGAACGCCAGAAGCGTGAAGTACCTGTTCCGGTCGGTGATCTCCACCTGCTTCGGCTCGCGCAGGCGGCGGCGCAGTTCCTCGCGTCCGGTCTCGGTGAGGGTGAGGACCTGGCGTGGCGCGGCTCCGGTGCCCTCCTCCAGGTGGCGGGTGAGGAGGCCGTCGCGTTCCAGGCGGGTGATGGCGGGGTAGAGGGCGCCGTCGCTGACGGGCTTGACGTGGCCGGTCAGTGCCGAGATGCGCGACTTCAGCTCGTAGCCGTGGAGGGGTTCCTCGTAGAGGAAACCCAGGATCGACAGTGGCAGCAAGGCGGCGCCCCTTTCAGTCGTGGCGGCTCGATCTTGCCCCAACTCCGGCCTTGTGGAGACGGGGTCGAGGCTATATCGTTCCGATGCACCTCGATTCGAGGTATTGATCGGAGGTCCCTCGTGCACCATCGCCGCATCCTCTCCCTCGCCGGGCCCGTCTACGCCGAGCTGCTGGCCGGGGTCGTCGCCGGTGTCATCGACATCGCCTGGGTCGCGCGCCTCGGCGCCGGTTCGGTGGCGGCCGTCGCCGTGGCGACCAACGTGGAGAACGCGCTCATGGGCGCGGCCCTCGTCGTCGAGCTCGGCGTCACCGTCCTCATCTCCACCCGCCGGGGCGCCGGACGTCCGCCCGGCGCGGCGATCCGCGCGGCCTGGCTGCTCTACGCGCTGATCACCCCGGCCGTCGCGGTGCCGGGATTCCTGCTGCGGCACCAGATCGCCGGGCTGTTCGGCGCGCCGGAGGCCGCGGGTTTTCTTGCAGTGTCCATGCCGGGCCTGGCCCTGTACTTCGGGCAGCTCGTCGTCTTCGGCGTCTTCAAGGGACGCGGCGACACCCGCACCCCCATGCGCCTGGCGCTGCTGGGCAACCTCGTCCTGCTGGTCCTGGACCCGCTGCTCATCTACGGCCTCGGCCTCGGCGTCGAGGGCGCGGCCCTGGCCACCGCCATCGGGCGCGGTGTCTCGCTGGCGGCGGGGCTGTGGCTGCTGCGGACGGTCCGCGGCGGCCCCGGGAGCCTGCGTGCCGACGTGCGCGCCATCGCCGCCACCGGCACGCCGATGGCCGCCGAGTTCGCCACCCGGCAGGCCGGCGCGCTGGCCATGGCCGGGATCGTCGCCGGGTTCGGGACGGTCGCGCTGGCCGCCTACGGGATCGGCACGAAGGCGATGTACGCGGCCACGATGGGCTTCTACGCCGTCCGGCAGGGCGCCACCATCCACACCTCGCACGCCGTCGGAACCGGGGACGCCGACGTGCGCGGCATCGCGCGCCACACCCTGCGCATCGCCGCCGTGGTGGGCCTGGCCGCGGCGGTGGTCTACGCGACGGCGGGGGAGTGGCTGATGCGCGTCTTCACGAGCGAGGACGCGGTCATCGCCGCCGGGACGGGCTTCCTGCGCTGGATGGCGCCGTACCTGCTGGCCCTGTCGTGCCTGATCGCCGCCACCGGCGTCCTGCTGGGCACCGGATCCGGCGGGCGGCTGTTCCTCATCACGCTGACCGGGACGGCCCTCCAGCTCCCGCTGGCCTTCGCGCTGTCGCGGGCGTGGGGACTGCCCGGCGTGTGGATCGCGCTGATCGCGTCCGTCGCCGGGCAGTTGATGGCGGTGCGGGTACTGGGCGTGGGCCGGTCCGCAAGGGGAGTGGAGACGGACCGGCCCGGGCTCATCAGGACGCCGGGGCGTACACGTCCGTGGCGAACGGCCCGATCCGCGCGCCGTTGAACGCGAAGATCTGGTTGACCCGGTTGGCTTCGGCGGCGTTCGGGTACGGGTTGGTGCACGAAGTGCCCGCGCTGCCGCCGGACATCAGGTACGAGCAGACGCCGTTGTAGTTGTCGGGCAGGCCCAGACCGTGCCCGATCTCGTGGGTGACGATGCGCAGCGGGTTGTGCCCGGCGCGGATGTCGTTGCTGTCGATGTAGATCGTGGCGCAGCCGGCGCCGCACGGGTAGGCGCGCGAGCCGCCGCCGGTGGTCCCGTAGATGCGGATGGTGGCGCTGCCGCCGCGGACCATCCGGACGTTGGGGGCGCGCGAGCTCCAGATCTGCGCGGCCTGGTCGGCCTGCGTCCCGTAGGCGCTCGCGGAGTAGTAGACGGTGCGGACATTGAGCGAGGAGTCGGCGATGGCGGCGGACTCGGCGACCAGCTGTACGCCGATCAGCGCCAGCGCCATCGTCATGAGGGCGGTGAGCACGCGGAAGGAACGCTTCGCTAACACGAGGTGTCTCCCTTGGGGTGTTTGCCGGGGGTTTCCCACCGTTTCTTTCCGGTTGCGGCGGGTTTCACCGACGGTACAGATGCGGACATGTGAGGGTCCAGTAGGGGAAACCCTCGACATACCGCCGATAAGTCAGTGAAGTGGGACGGTTTCACTGACCCATCACGTACTTGACGGTGGGACCGGCCGTCCAGCCGCCGTCGACGGCGATCTCGGCCCCGGTCACGTAGGACGCGGCGTCCGACAGCAGGAACACCACCGTCCCGGCCAGCTCGTCGGCCGTCCCGACCCGCCCCATCGGGGTGTTGGGGTAGTTGCCCTCGCCGGGCTGGATGCCGGTCTCGGCGGTCATCGGGGTGTAGGTCATGCCCGGGTGCACCGAGTTGACCCGGATCCGGTCGCCGCCCAGCTCGACGGCGGCGACCTTGGTCAGCCCGCGCACGCCCCACTTCGAGGCCCCGTACCCGGCGGTCAGCGCCAGGCCCATCAGCCCGGCCGCCGAGGAGATGTTCACGATCGACCCGCCGCCGCTCTGCCGCAGCGCCGGGATGGCCGCCTTCATGCCGAGGAACACCCCGAACAGGTTGATGCGCAGGACCAGCTCGAAGTGCTCGGGCGGCTCGTGCTCGATGAACTGCCCGGTGGCGATCCCCGCGTTGTTCACCAGCCCGTCGAGCCGCCCCCACGCCCCCAGCGCGGTGTCGATCGCGACACCCCACTGGGAGGCGTCGGTGACGTCCAGACGCTGGTAGCGCGCGTTGCCGCCGAGCTTCTCGGCCAGCGCGGTTCCCTCGTCGTCCAGCACGTCGGTGATCAGGACGTTGCCGCCCTCGGCGGTGATCGCGGTGGCGAAGGCCGCGCCAAGGCCGCGCGAGCCTCCGGTCACCAGCACGGTCTTACCGTCGAGTGCGGGCATGATCTCTCCCCAGGTCGTCCCGCAAGGATGCTAGACCGTTTCGGGGGCATTCACCCCGCTATCAGCCAGTACGGCAGCGGCGCCACCACCGCGCCCCACACCACCCCGGCCAGCACCTGCGCCGGGGTGTGCTCGCGCAGCGCCACCCGCGACCAGGCGATCGCGGCGACGAGGACGAGCCCGGTCAGCGCCACCGGCCCGAAGGCGAGCGCGATGATCAGGACGGCGCTGGTGGCCACGGCGGTGTGGAAGCTGATCTTCCACAGCAGCGTGACCAGTGTCGTGGTGACCACGCCCGACAGCAGCGCCACCGCGGCGGCCAGGACGGGCCGGGGCGCGCCGGCCGCCCAGAGTCCGGCGAGTCCGAGCGCGGCGGTGGTGATGGCCAGCGCGAGGGGCTTGAGGCGCTGGGCGCGGACGGTGACGTTGCGGTCGGTCAGCAGCCCGCGCTTGGTGGCGATCTCCACGACGGCCTGCGGGATGATCGAGGTGCCCAGGGCGGCGGCCAGGCCCCAGGCGAGGGTCCCGGCGGGGGTGCCGGTGGCGTGGGCGGCGACGGCCAGGCACAGCGCGGTGACGACCGCGGCGGGGTGCAGGACGGTGGTGACGGCGCGCGCGAGGCGGTTTTCGGACGGCACGGTGGCTCCCTGAGGGGGCGCCGTGTGACGGCAGGGCGCGGCGAAAGGTTCCCCGGACGATAGCCCGCGCGCGCCAGCCCGGCTTTCACTGATCGGCGGGCGCCGGCGCGCTTCGCGCAGCACGCCTGCGCGGTCGTGTCGTGGTCATCACCTGGACGGGAGTTCGTCATTCGCCGGACGTGGGTACGTCCCTTTGGACAAGCTGTCAGCAGTGCTGGTTGTGTGCGCGTGAGTGTGGGAGGGTGAAAACGCGCGCGCGTACGCGACGTGGAGTGCGGTATCCCACTGTGGACTTACGATCACCGTCCGGTGCCGCTAGCCTCCACGACCACACCCCGCTTTCGAAGCGGACGCGCCATCGGGAGGCCGAGATGCAAAGGTTCGTCTTCGATTTCACCGAAGGAAATAAAGATCAGCGCGACCTTCTCGGTGGAAAAGGCGCCAACCTGGCCGAAATGACCCGGATAGGCCTCCCCGTGCCACCCGGCTTCACCATCACCACCGAGGCGTGCCGCGCCTACCTCGCCGACGGCGACGTGCCGTCCACACTCGACGCCGAGATCGCCGAGCACCTCGCCGCCCTCGAAGCGAGCATGGGACGCACCTTCGGCGACGCCGCCGACCCGCTGCTGGTCTCGGTCCGCTCGGGCGCGAAGTTCTCCATGCCCGGCATGATGGACACCGTCTTGAACGTCGGCCTCTCCGACACCAGCGTCGCCGGGCTGGCCGCGCAGTCGGGCTCGGAGCGCTTCGCCTTCGACTCCTACCGCCGCCTCATCCAGATGTTCGGCAAGACCGTCCTGGGCGTACCCGGCGACCCCTTCGAGGACGCCATCCACGAGGCCAAGACCGTCAAGGGCGTCACCGACGACGTCGACCTGGACGCCGCCGACCTGCGCGCCCTCGTCGAGGCCTTCAAGAAGATCGTCGCCGAGCACACCGGCGCCGCCTTCCCGCAGGAGCCCGCCGAGCAGTTGCGCCTGGCCGTCCGCGCGGTCTTCCAGTCCTGGCAGGGCGAGCGCGCCGTCCTCTACCGCCGCACCGAGCGCATCCCCGACGACCTGGGCACCGCCGTCAACATCGTCGCGATGGTCTTCGGCAACCTCGGCGCCGACTCCGGCACCGGCGTGGCCTTCACCCGCGACCCCGCCACCGGCGCCTCAGGTGTCTACGGCGACTACCTGCCCAACGCGCAGGGTGAGGACGTGGTGGCTGGTATCCGCAACACCGTCGCCATCGCCGAGCTGGAGCGCCTGGACAAGGAGAGCTACGACGAGCTGATGCGCTCGGCGCGGATCCTGGAGGACCACTACCGCGACCTCTGCGACATCGAGTTCACCATCGAGCGCGGACGCCTGTGGCTGCTCCAGACGCGCGTGGGCAAGCGCACCGCCGCGGCGGCCTTCACCATCGCGTCCTCGCTGGTCGACGACGGCCTCATCGACATCGACACCGCCACCCGCCGTGTCACCGGCGCGCAGCTGGCGCAGCTGATGTTCCCCACCTTCGGCGACGTCACCGACGTCCCCCGTGTGGCCACCGGCGTCCCGGCCTCACCCGGCGCGGCCGTCGGCGCCGCCGTCTTCGACGCCCACCGCGCCGCCGCGCGCGCCGCGACCGGCGCGCCGGTCATCCTGGTCCGCAAGGAGACCAACCCCGACGACCTGCCCGGCATGATCGCCGCCAAGGGCGTGCTGACCGCGCGCGGCGGCAAGACCAGCCACGCCGCCGTCGTCGCCCGCGGCATGGGCAAGACCTGCGTGTGCGGTGCCGACGCCCTCCAGGTCAACGCCGACCACGCCATCGTCGGCGACGTCACCATCCACGAGGGCGACATCATCTCCGTGGACGGCTCCACCGGCGCCGTCTACCTCGGCGAGGTCCCCGTGCGGCCCTCCCCGGTGGTGGAGTTCTTCGAGACCGGCGAGGTACCCGAGGGCGACCCGCTCATCGCCGCCGTCGCCCGCATCATGGGCCACGCCGACCAGACCCGCCGCCTGGGCGTGCGCGCCAACGCCGACACCGGCGAGGACGCCGCCCGCGCCCGCCGCTTCGGCGCCGCCGGGATCGGCCTGTGCCGCACCGAGCACATGTTCCTCGGCGAGCGCCGCGTCCTCGTCGAACGGCTCGTGCTGGCCGGTGGCGACGCCGAGCGCGAGCCGATCCTGGGCCAGCTCCTCGACCTCCAGCGCGCCGACTTCGGCGACATCCTGCGCGCCATGGACGGCCTGCCCGTCACCATCCGCCTGCTCGACCCGCCGCTGCACGAGTTCCTGCCGTCCCTGGAGGACCTCGCCGTCGAGGTCGCCCTCGCGCAGGCGCGCGGGGAGAGCGATGAGCACCGGGCCGGGCTGCTGGCCGCCGTCCGGCGCATCCACGAGCAGAACCCGATGCTGGGGCTGCGCGGCGTCCGCCTCGGGCTGGTCCTGCCGGGTCTCTACGAGATGCAGGTCCGCGCCATCGCCGAGGCCGCCGCCGCGCTGCGCGCCGAGGGTCTCGACCCGCGCCCGGAGATCATGGTCCCGCTGGTCGGCGACGTCCGCGAGCTGGCCGTCATCCGCGAGCGCGCCGAGGCGGTGCTGGCCGAAGTGGGCGGCCCCGCCCCGATCGGCACGATGATCGAGGTGCCGCGCGCGGCCCTGACCGCAGGGAGCATCGCCGAGAAGGCCGACTTCTTCTCCTTCGGCACCAACGACCTCACCCAGCTGACCTGGGGTTTCTCCCGCGATGACGTGGAGGGTGCGTTCTTCGGCCGCTACCTCGAACTCGGGGTGTTCCCCGTGTCGCCCTTCGAGACCCTGGACGCCACCGGCGTCGGCGAGCTGGTGCGCGTGGCCGTCGAGCGCGGCCGGGCCACCCGTCCCGGCCTGCACCTGGGCGTGTGCGGTGAGCACGGCGGCGACCCCGAGTCGGTGCGGTTCCTGCACGCGGTGGGCCTGGACTACGTGTCCTGCTCGCCGTTCCGGGTGCCGGTGGCGCGGCTGGCGGCGGGACAGGCCGTGATCGAGGAACGACAGAGTGGCGAGCACATTGACAGCCGCTGACCTATTGCCCGGGATCGGGTGACACGGCAGTATCGACTCACCCGACGAAGGGAGTCCACTGTGGGCAGCCGGTGGTACACGCTCGTGGTGGACGCGACCGATCCGGCCAGGCTGGCCCGCTGGTGGGGTGAGGTCCTCGGGTACGAACTGGTCTACGAGGCGAGCACCTACTCGGTGATCGGCGCCGACAAGCACGCCCGGCCCGGCATCTGCTTCGTGCGGGTCGATGACGCCAAGCGCGTCAAGAACCGCCTGCACATCGACCTGAACCCCGATGACCGCGACGCCGAGGTCGAGCGCCTGGTGGACATGGGCGCCCGGCACGTCGACATCGGCCAGAAAGAGGTCCCGTGGGTGGTCCTGGCCGATCCCGAGGGCAACGAATTCTGCGTGCTGACCGCGCGTGAGCACTGAAAAGGGCCCGGACATCACGTCCGGGCCCTTTCTCGTTATGCCTTAGACGACCGGGCGGTCGAGGGTGACCGAGACGCGGAACGGCTTGCCCTTGGGGTCATAGCCGCCGCCGTACTCCCAGCCCTCCTGCGGCAGGGCGACCTTGTTGCCGTCGGCGAAGGCGGCCTCGCCGATCCGGTAGGTGTGCACCAGCCCGGAGAAGTCGGCCACCGCGATGACCGGGACGATCGTGGCCGGGGTGCCCTTCTCGCCCGGGCGCTGGGTGGTGCCCAGGTCCTCGGCGGCGATCGGGTCGGCCAGGCGCGAGTCGGCCAGGGTGCGCGTCACGCGCCCGGCGTTGCCCTCGGTCTGCACCCACTGGACGACGCGGTCGCCGCGCGAGGTGACCAGGAACTGGCCGCCGTCCTTGGTGTGGGTGATCCCGGTCGGGTTGGCGCCGACCTTGATCTGGGCGAGCTCGACGGGCTGGGCGGCGTTCTCCACGCCGATCACCCGCAGGTTCCCGTCGCGGGTGGCGACGTAGGCGAACTTGCCGTCCCAGGCCAGGGCCACGGCGTTGGGGGTGGCCGGGAGGGTCACCGCGCCGCCGGGCTTGGGTGCCATGCCCGGCTCGGCGGAGAACGCCGGGGGCCAGGCCTTCTCACCGCCGCCCGGCTGCGGGAGCTGGGTGACGGAGTCGGCGAAGAAGGCGTCGTTGACGCCGTCGAAGAGCGGGGTCAGGTCGACCACGACGGCCTTGCGCTCGGCGACCGAGGTGATCACGGCCCGTCCGGTGTGCGCGACGGCGGCCTTCCAGTTGGCGCGGCCGGCGGGGCTGGTCAGCCACTCCTGGCGGCGGTCCAGCTCGGTGTTGCCGTGGAAGTCAGTGGTGACGCCGATGGAGGTCGGCGCGGCCAGGTCCAGCGGCACGATGCCCAGCAGCTTCATCGAGGTGATGTAGCCCGAGCCGGGCAGGCCCGCGTAGGCCTTGGCGAAGTCGGCGCGGGTGCTCTGGGCCTTGCCGGTGAGCGCGACGACGGCCAGGCCGCCCTGCGTCTTCTCGGTGTCCCAGGTGGTGATGAGCGCGAACTCGTTGCCGGGGGTCACCGCCACCGAGGTCGGGACGGTGTTCTTCGGCAGCTTCAGGCACTGCCCGTCCTGGGTGCCGCTGGTACCGGCGGTGGCGATCAGGCCCTGGTCGAAGACCATGACGGTGTGCGCGGCCCCGTCCAGGCCGTCGCCGCGCGCCATGTCCACCATGTGCCCGATCGGGATGTCCTTGTCGCGGGCGCAGAAGGCGGCCTTGCCGCTGGTCAGCTCCACCTCGGGATGGCCGTCCTGGGACAGCGCGCCGCCGGGGCGGGGGGCGTAGTCGACGGTGGAGGTGGTCGTCTCCACGGCGGTGATGTGGTCCACACCCGGCAGCTGGCCCTCGGTGGGGAGGTAGCCGACCTGGCCCTGGATGTTCCGCATCGACGTCAGGTCCTGCGGCGGGTTGTTCCCGAGCTGGTACTGGTGGTCCACCTTGCCGGTGGTCGCGCCCAGCGGCTTCGAGCCGGGCTGCGGGACGGTCGGCAGGCCCGCGAAGTCGTCCTCTTTGTGGTACTTGTGCCAGTCGGGGCCGTAACGCCAGGCGATACCGGCCTCGGTGGCCAGCTTGGCGGCCATGTCCTGGTACTTGGCGGGGTCGATCTTGCCGTCGGCGCCCAGCAGCGGGTCCGGGGCCTCCGGGTCCTGCGTGGCCTGCGTGGGGTGGTCCCCGGCCTTGCCGCCCTTGTCGGGGGAGTCCGGCGGCAGGAACACGATCCAGCCGATGAGCGCGAGCATGATCGCCACGCCCGCCAGGTAGATGATCATCCGCACGCCCCGGCCGTGCGTCTCCGGGGCGGACGGCTTCGACGGAGGCGGCGGCGCGGCCGCCGCCGAGGGCTCGGCGGGGTTACCGGGCTCGGGGGTGGGAACCGTAGGGGGCCTCATCGGTGATTCTGTTTCCCTCTGAACGTCATGTGGGCTTGCTCGGCTCACTCAGCAGGCGCAGCACTTCTCGACCGGGTCAGTGGTTTCTCGCATGCGATGGACCAGACGCCCATCGCCGCTGGCGAGGTGCGTCACCCGGGCCCGTCGTTCGCTCGTCGGTGGGGGGACATGGCCTCGGACTCTAGCGCATGACGGTCTCACCATTACCAGCGAACTCGTGCCGAAGAGACACTTCCGGCACGGGGGTAAGGTTGCCGCGTGGCTGGCCGGATCCGGGATGAGGACATCGCCGCGGTGCGCGAGCGCACCGCGATCGAGGACGTCGTGGCCGAGCACGTGACCCTCAAACCCGCCGGAAGCGGCAACCTCAAGGGCCTGTGCCCCTTCCACGACGAGAAGACCCCCAGCTTCCACGTCACCCCCTCCCGCGGCTTCTTCTACTGCTACGGCTGCGGGGTCGGCGGCGACGCCATCAGCTTCCTCATGCGCGTCGACCACCTCTCCTTCGCCGAGTCGATGGAGCGCCTGGCGGGCAAGGCCGGGTACCAGCTGCGCTACGAGGACGCCGGCGGCGCGCACATCATGCGTCCCAAGGTCGGCGTCAAGCAGCGCCTCATCGCCGCCCACGCCGAGGCGGCGCTCTTCTACCAGGAGCAGCTGGCGCGGCCCGAGGCGCAGATCGCCCGCGAGTTCCTCTCCGAGCGCGGCTTCGACCGGTCGGCCGCCGAGACCTACGGCTGCGGTTTCGCCCCCGACGCCTGGGACGTGCTGACCAAGCACCTCCAGCAGAAGGGCTTCACCGCCAACGAGCTCACCGAGGCGGGCCTGGCCAAACCGGCGCGTTCCGGGCGTCTCATCGACCGCTTCCGCCGCCGCCTGATCTGGCCCATCACCGATCTGACCGGCGATGTCATCGGATTCGGCGCGCGCAGGCTCTTCGCCGACGATGACGGCCCGAAGTACCTCAACACCCCCGAAACGCCCCTGTACAAGAAGAGCCAGGTCCTCTACGGCATCAACCACGCCAAGAAGGAGATCGCCAAGCAGGGCCGGGCGGTGATCGTCGAGGGCTACACCGACGTCATGGCCTGTCACCTCGCCGGCGTCCCCACCGCCGTGGCCACCTGCGGCACCGCCTTCGGCGGCGAGCACATCTCCGTCCTGCGCCGCATGCTCATGGACTCCGACGAGTTCGCCGGTGAGATCGTGTTCACCTTCGACGGCGACGCCGCCGGGCAGAAGGCGGCCCTGCGCGCCTTCGAGGACGACCAGAAGTTCGTCGCGCAGACCTTCATCGCCGTCGCCGCCGACGGCATGGACCCCTGCGACCTGCGCCTGGCGCGCGGCGATGACGCCGTCCGCGAACTGGTCGCCGCCCGCGAGCCGCTCATCGCCTTCGCGCTGCGCTCGGTGCTGGCCCGCTACGACCTCGACACCGTCGAGGGCCAGGTCGCCGGGCTGCGCGCCACCGCGCCGATGATCGCCAAGATCAAGGACCGTTCGCTGATCCCCGGCTACATCAACCATCTTGCCGGGCGCATCGGCATCGACGTCGAGCAGGTCCGCCGCGCGGTCGCCTCCGCCTCCGGGCAGCGTGTGGAACCCCCGCGCCGCGCGCCCGTGGCGTCCCCCGACAACCCCCGCTGGATCGTCGAGCGCGAGGCCCTCAAGCTGGCCATCCAGTCCCCGGCCATCGCCGGTCCCTACTTCGACATCGTCGACGAGACCCCCTACGGCCACCCCCTGCACGCCGAGGTCCGCAAGGCCATCGCCGCCGCCGGAGGCGCCTCGGTGGCCTCGGCCGGGCCGGTGTGGATCTCCTCCATCACCGACTCCTGCGCCGACCTGGGCGCCCAGGCCCTCGTCGGCGAACTGGCCGTCGAGCCCCTGCGCGTCCACGGCGAGGCCGACTACACCTACGCCGCCAAGACCCTCGCCCGCGTGCAGATCCCCGCGGTCAACGAACGCGTCGAGTCGCTGAAGTCGCGCCTCCAGCGGGTCAACCCGGTGGAGGAGAAGGACGAGTACATGCGCCTGTTCGGTGAGCTGATCTCGCTCGAACAGCACGCGCGGTCGCTGCGGGAGCAGGCCAGCCAGGCGGTCTAGCCCGCCTAACCCCTTGGCTTTCGTCCCACCCCGCGTGTACGGTCCCGGGCGTGCCAGACGACCAGCCCATGATCTCCGCGCGAGGTCTCATCAAACGTTACGGCGACCACACCGCCGTCGACGGCATCGACATCACCGTGCCCAAGGGCCAGGCCTTCGGGTTCCTCGGCCCCAACGGCGCCGGGAAGTCCACGACCATGCGCATGATCGGGTGCGTCTCCCCACCGACGGCCGGTGAGCTGCGGATCCTCGGCATGGACGCCGCCACGCAGGGCCCGGCGATCCGGGCGCGGCTGGGGGTCGTCCCGCAGGACGACACCCTCGACACCGAACTGAACCTGCTGGAGAACCTGGTCATCTACGCCCGCTACTTCGGCATCAAGTACAAGGTCGCCCGCGAGCGCGCCCGCGAGCTGCTCGACTTCGTGCAGCTCTCCGACCGCGCCGAGTCCAAGGTCGAGGCGCTGTCCGGGGGCATGCGGCGGCGGCTGACCATCGCCCGTTCGCTGATCAACGAACCGGACCTGGTGATGCTCGACGAGCCGACCACCGGTCTCGACCCGCAGGCCCGGCACCTGGTCTGGGAGCGGCTGTTCCGGCTCAAGAAGCGCGGCGTCACCCTCGTCCTCACCACCCACTACATGGACGAGGCCGAGCAGCTCTGCGACCGCCTCGTCGTCATGGACGGCGGCAAGATCGCCGCCGAGGGCACGCCCCGCCAGCTCATCGAGACGCACGTGACCCGCGAGGTCGTCGAGCTGCGCTTCAACACCGAGGACCACTCCGCCTACGCCGAGAAGCTCGACGGCGCCGCCGAGCGCGTCGAGGTCCTGCCCGACCGGGTCCTGCTCTACACCGACGACGGCGAGTCCTCGGTCAGCGAGGTCCACGGGCGCGGACTCAGCCCGGCCTCGGTCCTGGAGCGCCGGGCGACCCTGGAGGACGTGTTCCTGCGCCTGACCGGCCGGACGCTGGTCGACTGATGCGCGCGGGCACCCTTCACGCCTTCGAGCACTGGCTGCTCAACTACAAGCGCACCTGGCACGGGACCCTGTTCTCCGGCTTCCTGCTGCCCGTGCTGTTCATCGTCGGCCTCGGCATGGCCGTCGGCGGCTACGTCAACGGCTCCAGCGCCATCGGCGGCGTCGACTACGTCGCCTTCATCGCGCCGGGCCTGCTGGCCTCCACCGCCTTCCAGATCAGCTCCGGCGAACTGACCTGGCCCGTCTTCGCCGCGACCCGCTGGGGCAGCCAGTACAAGGCCATGCAGGCCTCACCGCTGTCGCCGGGCGAGATCCTCAACGGGCACCTCCTCTACGGCCTGCTGCGGGGGGTGTCCTCGGCGCTGTTCTTCTTCATCGTGATGGCCGTCTTCGGGCTGCTCCAGTCGGCCTGGGCGCCACTGGCGCTACTGGCCGCGGCCGCCACCGCGGCCTCGGTGATCGGCGCGACCTACGCGGTGTCGATGTCGGCCAAGCACGAGTCGGCGCTGTCCATGGTCCACCGCTTCGCGATCCTGCCGCTCACGCTGTTCTCGGCGGTGTTCTTCCCGCTCGCGCAGCTCCCGTCCTACATCCAGCCGCTCGCCTGGATCTCCCCGGTCTGGCACGGCGTGGAACTGTCGCGCGCGGCGACCCTGGGCGTGGCGCCGCCGTGGCCGATCGCCGCGCACATCGGCGTCCTGGCGGTGTGGGCGGTCGGCGGCTGGTACGCCGCCCGGCGCTCGCTGCTCAAGAAACTGAAGGTCTGACATGGCCGTGATGACCACCCTCGCCGTCCGCAACAAGGGACTGCGCCCGGCACCCATGGTCGAGCGCAACTACGCCGTCCACCGGCACGGCTGGATCATGATCATCTCGGGGCTCCTGGAGTCCCTGTTCTACCTGTTCTCCCTCGGCGTCGGCGTCGGCGCGCTGGTCAAGCAGATCGAGCTGCCCGGCGGCCGGATGGTCGACTACGCCGTCTTCGTGGCCCCGGCGATGCTGGCCAACGCCGCCATGAACGCCGCCGTCGCCGAGACCACCTTCAACGTGTTCGGCAAGCTGAAGTGGATGAAGCTCTACGACGGCGTCCTGGCCACCCCGATGCGTCCCCGCGACGTCGCCGCCGGTGAGATCACCTGGGCGCTGATCCGGGGCGCCATCTACAGCGCGGCGTTCCTGGTGGTGATGGCCGCGCTCGGGCTCACCGATACGTGGTGGGCGGTGCTGGCCTTCCCCGGCTCGGTGCTGATCGGGCTGACCTTCTCCGGCATCGGGATGCTGGCCACGACCTACTTCCGCAACTGGCCGGACTTCGACTGGATGATGGCCTTCATCTTCGTGATGTTCCTGTTCTCCGGCTCCTTCGCGCCGATCGAGAACTACCCGTCCTGGCTCCAGTGGGCCGTCTACGCCTCACCGCTCTACCACGGCATCGAGCTGCTGCGCGCCTTCTCGCTGGGCGACCTCAGCCCGATGCTGCTGGTGCACGCCGCCTACCTGGCGGTGGTGGGCGCGGTCTGCATGGGCTTCGCCGCGCGGCGGCTGTCGAAGCTGCTCTACAAGTAGGACGTCACCACAGCGAAGCGGTGGCCCCGCCGTCGAGGATCCGGTCCACGGTCTCCTCGGCGGTGAGGTCGCCGCTGTCCAGCCACAGACCCCGCTTCGGAGTGGTGAGCAGGTCCTCGCGCATCATCGCCACCGCCTCGGTCAGATCGGCCGGCCAGTCGCGGTAGGCGTTCGAGCCGCGCCCCCGCTCGCGGGCGACCACCGCGTCCACAGACGGGTCGAGGACGACCAGGTGCCGCTCATGCCCGGCGACGGCCTCCATCCAGCGCTCGACGTCGGCGCCGAACATGATGTCGCTGCAGGTGAAGTCGAAGCCCGCGTCGGCGTAGTGCTTGGCGAGCAGGGCGGAGCCGGCGTAACGCAGCCGCAGTTGCCGCAGCGCCTCCGGATGCGGGTCGGGGGTCATGTCGACGCCACCGGAGACAACGCCGTTGTAGAGGACGTCGCCGTCGAAATGGGCGGCCAGCGGCAGCCGCCGGGCGAGGAGCTCGGCGACCGTCGACTTGCCCGCGGCCTGGAGTCCGGTGATGAGGAAGATGCGCGCCATGCGCCGATCATCGGGGGCCCGGACGCATCGGTCGAGGGATTTTGCGCCGGGCCGCCGCGTGCGGGGTTCGGCCACGATGTCTGCGGAAGCCCCCCATCCCGTCCGGCGGCGAGGAACCCGTCATCGCGAGGTGGGTGGGGGTTTTGGGGTGGCCGAGGGGCCCCGGACGCATCGGTCGGGGGATTTTGTCGCGCCTGCGCGATAGGGTGCGGATCCATGGGCGCTTCAACGCTTCGGGTGGGGATGATCGGGTACGCGTTCATGGGCCAGGCCCATTCGGCCGCGTGGCGGGAGGTGAACCCCGTCTACGCCGATCTGCCGGTCACCGTCGAGATGACCGCGCTGTGCGGGCGCAGCCGCGACAAGGTCGAGGCCGCGGCCCGCCAGTACGGCTGGTCGCGCTACGAGACCGACTGGCGGGCGATCGTGGCCGCCGACGACATCGACATCGTCGACATCGGCACGCCCGGACACACCCACGCCGAGATCGCGGTGGCCGCGCTGCGCGCCGGCAAGCACGTCCTGTGCGAGAAGCCCCTCGCCAACTCCGTCGCCGAGGCCGAGGCGATGGCCAAGGCCGCCGCCGAGGCGCCCGGGCTGACCGCCATGTGCGGCTTCACCTACCGCCGCGTCCCGGCGGTCACGTTCCTGCGGCACCTGGTCCAGTCCGGCCGCTTCGGGCGCATCCGGCACGTGCGCGCCCAGTACCTCCAGGACTGGCTCGTCGACCCCGACGCCCCCTGGACGTGGCGGCTGGCGCGCGCGAAGGCCGGGTCCGGTGCCCTCGGCGACATCGGCTCCCACATCGTCGACCTCGTCAACTACGTCACCGAACAGCACGTCACCCGCGTCGTGGGCACCACCCGCACCTTCGTCGCCGAACGGCCCCTCGCCGACGACGACGGCACCGGCGAGGTCGACGTGGACGACGCGGTGTCCTTCCTCGCCGACCTCGACGGCGGCGCGATGGCCACCTTCGAGGCCACCCGCATGGCCACCGGACGCAAGAACGCGCTGCGCCTGGAGATCAACGGCCTCAAGGGCTCGGCCGTCTTCGACCTGGAACGCCCCAACGAGCTCGACTTCCACGACACCGACGTGGCCACCGTCGAGCAGGGCTTCCGGCGCATCCTCGTCACCGAGAAGTCGCACCCCTACTTCGACGTGTGGTGGCCGCCCGGGCACACCATCGGCTACCAGCAGCCCTTCACCCACCAGGCCCACGACTTCCTGCGCTCCATCATCGACGGCGTCCCCGCCAGCCCCTCCTTCGCCGACGGGCTGCGCGTCCAGCGCGTGCTCGACGCGGTGGAGAAGAGCGCGGCGAGCGGGGGCTGGGTCGAGGTCGGCGAGGAGAAGAAGCGGCGGGGACGCCGGGGGCGCAAGGGGTAGCCGCCGGTCAGGCGATGTGCATCCCGAAGGAGCCGAGGATGTCGGTCGCCTCCGTCCAGCGCACGAGGGAGCGGCCGCCCCAGCTCACGATGCCCCGGACCTGACGCGAGGAGCCGGTCGTGGTCCACACCGTCCCGCCGGAGTCACCGGGGCGGGCCGCGTCGCCGGGGGTGTCCTTGGCGGCCTCGACACCGCGGTGCCCCTTGCCGTTCTCGCCGGTCCACGTGACGTCCTGGTTGATGACGTGGATGTCGCAGACCTGCCCGGAGCTGAAGCCCGAGTGGCAGACCCAGTCGCCCTGGTAGGAGTAGCGGATCCCGCTGATCTGGCGGTCGACGGTGGAGTCCTGCCCGCCCTCCCACACCCACGCGGCCGTGGTGCCGGTGGAGGAGGTGTCGATGGCGGCGGCGTCCCACCAGTCGTTGACCCCGGAGACGTAACCGATGCGGTTGCGGCCGTAGTTCTCCCAGCCGGTCCACACGTCCTGGCCCGAGCCGAAGCAGTGCGCGGCGGTGATCAGGTACGAGCGGTTGTCGGAGTTGGCGCGCGCCGGGATGCCCGACGTGCACAGCCAGCCGTCGCCCGCCGTCGTCCCCGAGCCGCTCAGCGCGGCCCCGCCGATCCAGGACGTGGTGTCGCGCCGCCGCGAGGTGTCGCCGCCTGCGGCCGCGGCCTGCTCCACCCGCACGCTCACCCCGAACAGCTCCGGGGCGGCGCGCAGGCCCGCCGGGGCCGCCGCGAGGTCCCGGACCCGCAGCGTCAGCCCAGAGCCGGTGGGCGCGACGACGATGGACTCCACGTCGAGCCCCAGGGAGGCGCGCTCGGCGAGGACGCGGTCGCGGGCCGCGCCCAGTCGGGCGCGGGTGTAGGCGGCCCGCTCGAAGCGGAGCAGCCCGAAGTCGGCGCCCTTGTCCAGCCGCCGCGCGGCGGCCAGGAGGGCGCCCTTGCGGGAGGGGTCGGTGAGGTGCGCGAGGACCGCGCCGTGGTTGGCGTCGAGGACGACACCGGCGTAGTAGGCGGCACCGGTGTCGCGGCCGGCGGCGTCCACGGCGTCGGCGACCCGGCGCAGCGGTTCCAGCAGCTCGTTCTGCTCGGCGAGACTCAGCTCGGCGATCTCGGCGTCGGTGCGGACGGTTCCGGCCGCCTGGGCGGTGCCCGCGTGGAGCAGGCCGGCCAGCGTGGCGGCCGTCGCGAGGACGGCGAGCGCCCTTGCCCGAATGCGCATGAGGGGTTCCTTTCGAAGCCGCGCGTGGGGGTGAGGGCAGAAAGCTAGGCCGGGGGCGGCCCGTCCGGCAAGATCGGCGCTCCAGTGTGGAGCGGGCGGGCCGGGAACGCGTCAAGGGCCTGAGCTGGGCGAAGTAACTTGACAATGGCTAAATTCCGGCGCGCCTTGATGTGATCGACCGCACGAAGGCCTGGACGATCGATCATCGCCGGGCTAGCCGTGAGCCACGTCATGCGCACGGCGGGTACGCAAAAAGACCCGGCCATCGGCCGGGCCCTTCCCCTCGCTCGCTCCCTGTGATGGACTCGAACCATCAACCTGCCGGTTAACAGCCGGCTGCTCTGCCAATTGAGCTAACAGGGATCAGCGCCTCGTTCGGCGCCGGACCAACAATACAGGAGCCCTCCGGGGGTCGTTCAAGGGGATATCCCATGTCCGGTTCGGCGGCTCTGCCAGCCAAGACGCATGATCCCCGGCAAAATGGGCACCCGACGGGCAAACGGGTACGACGAAAGGGGTGTGCCATGCGGAAAGTGGCGTTCGCGGCCGGGCTGGCGATCGGTTACGTACTCGGTGCCAAGGCGGGCCGGGAGCGTTATGAGCAGATCCTGCGGGGCTTCAAGCGGTTCCGCGACAACCCGACGGTCCAGAGCACGGCGGGGCTGGTGCGCGGCCAGGCCACGCGGCTGGCCGACAAGGGCAAGGACGCCTTCGCGCGCACCAAGGTCGGCGCGGCCGTGATGGGCGCGCAGGACGAGCACGGCGGCTTCTAGTCAGGCCGCGGGCACCGGGCGTCCGGTGCGGGTGACGGCGATGACGCCGCCGACGACGATCGCGCCGATCCACAGCACGAAGGCGACCACGTAGGGCCAGGCGGGCGCGGCCTGGTCCGTTCGCTGAAGCTGCGGCTCGGACGTCCCGCTGGCCCACCAGAGGCCGCCGCGCAGCAGCTTCAGGAAGTCGCCCTCGCCCCAGGCCTCCCAGTCGTTGCCCATGGACGTGACGAAGACGCGGCCGGAGTCGAGCTCGTGGCCCCAGGCGGAGGTGGTGGGCTTGCCGCCGGGGCCGGGGTAGGTGGCCAGCTGCGTGAAGCCGGGCAGGTCGACGGGGTCGGTGGAGGGCGTCCACCAGGTGTCGATCACGTCGAAGGAGCTGGGGGACTTACCCGTGGCCGGGTGCGAGGGGTAGACCGTCACGTCCCGCTTCTCCGCCGACTGGTCCTTCGTGGACACCCGGGTGCCGACCAGTTCCTCGTACCAGGTCTCGGCCGGCTGGGCGTTGACGCTGCCGGCACCGGCGATGACCAGCCCGTGCCCGGCGCGGGTCCAGGCGCCCAGGGCGTCGCCGCTGAACGAGGTGACACCGGCCAGTAGGACGGCCTGATAGCCCGCCAGGCGCTCGGGGGTGAGCGCGGTGTCGTGGCTGACGTCGAAGCGGACGCCGTAGGTGCGCCCGAGGATCGCGGTGGCCTGCTCGGCGCGCTCGGAGACGATGTCGTCGGGCAGGTCCGGGGTCAGCATGAGCACGGTGAAGGCCGGCTTCTCCTCGGCCGCGGCGGCGGGCGCGCCCGCGAGCAGGGCGAGGAGCAGCGTGAGAGCGGAGAGGACGACCCGGCGCACCATGGGGTCAACCTACCGGGTCCGGCCCGCGCCGCGCATTGTGCGGCCGATCGGCGACGGCCGTCACGAAAACGCGAGGTACATCTGTCGGATCAACGACAAACGGAGTCGCACGGATCCGTCCGGCCATTCCTCAGAATCACCCTTCTGTGACACCCCACGGGTACTTCGGCGCTGCGATATTTGAAGCACGCAGCAGGCCGACAAGGACCAGCGCAAGGGGTTGCCGTGACCGCCATCGACGAACTTCGCTCCCGGATCCGCGCCGCCGAGACCGCGCTCATGGCCCACGCCCCCGACCCGTTCTCCGGCTGGTGCCACACCTGCCGCGTCCCCGGACCCTGCCCCGCCTACCGCCCCGCCGCCAGACGGCTCGGCGAGCTGCGCGAGCTGCGGGACCGATCCGACGGGTGACTGCCGTACGGTGACTCGCGTGCTGCACCTGCGAATCATCGTCCCGGCCGACCGCACCGACGCCGTCTGCGAGCTGCTCCTGGCCCACGAGGGCGTCACCAACCTCGTCGTGCTCCCCAAAGCGGCCCGCGAGCCCGCCGGCGACGTCGTGATGTGCGACGTGGCGCGCGAGGCGGCCAACGGCGTCCTCGCCGGACTCGACGAACTCGGCATCGACCACGACGGCTCCATCGCCGTCGAACGCGTCGACCTGTCCATCTCCGACGGCGCCGAACAGGCCAAGGAGACCGCGCCCGGCCACTCCGACGACGCCGTCGTGTGGGAGGAGTTCGGCAGCCGCGTCGAAGAGGGCAGCCACCTCACCTGGTCCTACGCGGCCTTCCTGGCCATCGCCGTGCAGATCGCCGCCATCGGCGTCCTCGTCGACTCGCCCATCCTCATCGTCGGCGCCATGGTCCTGGGCCCGGAGTTCGGGCCCATCGCCGCCATCTGCTTCGGCCTCCTGCGCCGCGAATGGCGCCTGGTCGGCAAGGCCACCTGGACCCTCGTCGCCGGATTCGCCTCCGCCATCGCCGTCACCTGGCTGTGCGCCTTCGTCTCCCACAAGATGGGCTGGTTCGACGGCTCCTGGCTGGAGGGCGTCGGCCGCGAGACCCAGTTCATCGTCAAACCCGACCGCTGGTCCTTCATCGTCGCCCTGCTGGCCGGCGCGGCCGGGATGCTGTCGATGACCTCCGACAAGTCCACCGCCCTGGTGGGCGTGTTCATCTCGGTCACCACCGTCCCGGCCGCCGGGTACATCGCCGTCGCCCTCGCCGTGTCCCACTGGGAGGAGGTCACCCCCTCCCTCGTGCAGCTCGGCGTCAACATCGCCGGAATGATCGTGGCCGGACTGGCCACCCTCATCGTGCTGCGCGTGGTCTGGGGCAAGGCGCGGTTGCGCCAGCGCCTGGTCAGTCCGCGATGACGGCCAGCGCGTCGATCTCGACCAGCATCTCCTCACGCGGCAGGCCCGTCATCACCGTCGTCCGCGACGGCAGCACACCACTGGGCACCCGCGCCGAGACGAACTCGCCGTAGGCCTCGTTCATCTCCGCGAAGTGATCGCGGGTGGTCAGGTACACGCGCAACATGATGACGTCGTCCAGGCTCGCGCCACCCGCCTTGAGGATCGCCTCGACGTTCTCCAGGGTCTTGATCGTCTGCGCCTTCACGTCACCGGGGAACAGGTACTCACTCGTCGCCGGATCCACCGGCCCCTGACCCGAGACCTGCAGGAGCGGTCCTTTGCGGACACCCTGTGAGAAGGTGTGGGCGGGGGCTGGGGCGGCGTCGGTACGGACAGCGGTCTTGTCGGCCATGCGGGTAACTTACATCCGTGATCTAGGAGGCGCGATGCTCGACGAGTCGATCCTGCGCGGTGAGCGGGACATCCGGCTGGACTGGCGATGGAAGGCCGTGCCGCCCTCGGCGCACGGGCTCACCCTCGACGAGTGGCTGGCCACCCGGCCGCGCCTGGACGACCTCGGCACGCCCCTGCTGACCCTCGACGCCGACGCCCTCGCCCACAACATCACCGCCATGGCCGCCTGGTGCGCCGAGCGCGGCGTCCTGCACGCGCCGCACGGCAAGACCACCATGGCCCCCGCCATCTGGGACCGCCAGCTGCGCGCCGGAGCCCACGCCCTCTCGCTGGCCACCGTCCCGCAACTGCGGGTCGCGCGCGCCTTCGGCGTGCCGCGCGTGCTGCTGGCCAACGAGCTCGCCGACGCCGCGTCCGCGCGCTGGATCGCCGAGGGCGACACCGAGGTGTGGTGCCTGGTCGACTCCGCGGACGGGGTCGCGGTGCTGGACGCCGCGGGCGCGCCGCTGCGGGTGCTGGTCGAGCTGAGCGCGCCCGGCGGGCGGGCAGGCGCGCGGTCGGTCGAGGACGCCCGCGAGGTCGCCGCGGCCGTCACCGCCTCGCGCAACCTGAGCCTGGCGGGCGTCTCGGGCTGGGACGGCGGTGTCGCCCACGACGCCTCGGCGGCCGACCTGGCCAAGGTCGACGACCTGCTGAACGGGCTGCGGACGCTGCACGAGAGCCTCGACTACGGCGTGGACCGCCCGATCGTGACCGCCGGCGGCTCGGTCTACTTCGACCAGGTAGCCGATCACCTGGCGGGGCTGGCGGGCGCCGACGTCCTGGTGCGCTCGGGCTCCTACGTCACCCACGACGACGGGACCTACGCCGAGCTGAGCCCGGGCCTGCGCGGCCACAGTGGACCCGCGCTGCGTCCGGCGCTGCGGGCCTACGGGCGGGTCATCTCGCGCCCGGAGCCGGATCTGGCCATTGTGGACGCCGGTCGCCGCGACGTGCCCTTCGACAACGGCCTGCCGATCCCGCTGGACCTGCCCGGCGCGCGGGTGACCCAGCTGAACGACCAGCACATCTTCCTGGCCGGTGAGCTGGACGGCGTGCGCGTCGGCGACCGGGTGCGCTTCGGCATCTCGCATCCGTGCACGGCCTTCGACAAGTGGGACCTGATCCCGGTGCTGGACGCCGAGGGCGTCGTGGTCGACGCGATCCGGACGTACTTCGGGTGATCGTCTCCGGCGCGACCATCGTGGACGGCACCGGCGGCCCCGGCCGGGTCGCCGACGTGCGCATCGCCGACGGCCGCATCGCCGAGATCGGCCGCATCGGCGGCGGTCTCGACGCCACCGGGCTGGTCCTGGCCCCGGGTTTCGTGGACATGCACTCGCACTCCGAGGCGCGGCTGACCGACCCGGGCTTCACCGCCAAGGCCCGGCAGGGTGTGACCACCGAGCTGGTGGGGCAGGACGGGCTGTCCTACGCGCCGGTCTCGCCGTCCACTTCGGACGGTGTGCGGGCCACCATCACCGGCTGGCACGGCGCCGGGCATCCCGGCTTCGCCTCGGTGGCCGACTATCTGGCCCACTTCGACGCCGGGACCACCGCGAACGTCGCCTACCTGGTGCCGCACGGCAACATCCGGGCGATGGCCGTCGGCTTCGAGAACCGCGCGGCCACGCCGGAGGAGCTGGACGTGATGCGCGGCCTGCTGGCGCGCGGGCTCGACGAGGGCGCCTTCGGGATGTCCACCGGGCTCACCTACGTCCCGGGCATGTACGCCGGCACCGGCGAGCTCGTCGAGCTGTGCAAGGTGGTGGCCTCGCGCGGCGGATTCCACGACACGCACCACCGCTCCTATGGCGCGGGTGCGCTGGAGGCCTACGCCGAGATGATCGCGGTGGCCCGGGAGTCGGGCTGTGCGCTGCACCTGGCGCACGCGACGATGAACTTCCCGCCGAACAAGGGCCGCGCGGCCGAGCTGCTGTCCCTTGTGGACGAGGCGGTGTCCGGCGGGCTCGACCTGAGCTTCGACACCTACCCGTACCTGGCCGGTTCGACCACGCTGGCGGCGCTGCTGCCCAGCTGGGTGGCCGCCGGTGGACCGGCGGCGACGCTGGAGCGGCTGGCCGATCCGGCGCTGCGCGAGCGCATCCGCCACGACATGGAGGTAGTGGGTCCCGACGGCTCGCACGGCGTCCCGATGGACTGGTCCACAGTGGAGATCGGGGGAGTGGCCGACCCGGCGAACTCCCACGCCGTCGGCAAACGGGTCAGTGAACTCCCCGGTGAGCCGTTCATCGCCTATGTCGAGCTGCTGCTGGCCGACCGGCTCGGTCCCACGATCCGCCAGCACGTCGGGCACGAGGAGAACGTGCGGGCCATCATGACCCACCCGGCGCACACCGCCGGGAGCGACGGGCTGTTCGCCGGTGCGATGCCGCATCCGCGCGCTTTCGGGACCTTCCCGCGCTACCTGGGCCACTACGTGCGCGAGACGGGCGTCCTGACGCTGGAGGAGTGCGTGCGGCACCTGGCGGCCACTCCCGCGCGGCGGCTCGGGCTGCGCGACCGCGGCCTGGTCGCCGAGGGCTATGCCGCCGACCTGGTGCTCTTCGACCCGGCGACGGTGGCCGACACCGCGACTTACGACGACCCGTTCGGTGAGCCGGAGGGGATTCCGTGGGTGTGGGTCAACGGCGAGGCGGTGGTCGCCGACGGGAAGCCGACGGGCGCGCTGCCCGGTAAGGCGCTGCGTTCTTAGAGCCCTTTGACCTTCTCGTAGTGCCGGGCCGCGCGGACCTTGTTGCCGCAGCCGGGCGAGCACCACTCGCGGCGCGGGTGGTCCTTGACGAACAGCAGGACGCATTCCTTGCGCCCGCACACCCGCACGTGCCCCTCGGTGAGCAGTGTGATCGCGTCCTCGGCGAGGGCGGCCAGGGCCGCGGCGACCGGGGGGCCGGTGCGCGCGTCGCGCGTGGTCAGCGCGGGCGTCAGCTCGCGCCAGTGGGGTGCGGCGGCGGTGGTGGCGTTGATGACGGCGAGGTCGCCCGGGGCGGGCGCTTCGCCCTCGGCGAGGGCGGCGGCAGCGGCGCGGAAGGCGTCGCGCAGGGCCCGCGCGGCGTCCAGGTCGTCCCCGGTCGGCGTGGCGTCGACTGTGAGGAGGGCGGCCAGCTCGGCGGTGGTGGTCAGGCCGTCCCGGAGCTTGCCGCGCACGGCGTAGGTGGTGTTGGCCAGCCCGATCGCGGGCGGGGGAACCGTCATGGTCTAACGGTAGCGCGGCCTTGCGTCCGTTAGATATCCATGGCAGGATTCTCACGGATGGAGTTGAGTGTAACCGTGAGAAAAGAGGGATCATGAGCCTGAAAACTTCGCATGTCGGCATCAACGTCACCGAGCTGAGCCGCTCGGTCGCCTTCTACGAGACCGTCCTGGGCCTGACGTCCGGCGGTGAGCGGACGCACGAGGGCCTGCGCTTCGCGATGCTCGGCCGCGACGGGCAGCTCGTGGTGACGCTGTGGCAGCAGAGCACCGGGACCTTCGCCGCCGACCGGCCCGGCCTGCACCACCTCGCCTTCGAGGTGCCCGACCGGGAGGCCGTGGAGGCGGTCGCCGCGCTCGTCGAGGACGCCGGTGGCGCGTTCGTCCACGATGGAGTCGTCCGGCACGGCGAGCACGGCCATTCCGGCGGGATCTTCTTCACCGACCCCGACGGGACGCGCCTGGAGGTGTCCACATCGGACGTCGGTGACGCGCCGGTGCCGGTCTCCGGCGCCCCCACCTGCGGATTCTTCTAGACCATGCTGCACACGGGAGAAGTCGCCGTCCAGCAACGCGCGGGCGTGCGGGCGCCGAAGATGGGCTCGGCCCGCGTCGGCGCCGACATCCCCGAGGTGGCCGCCGGGTTCCTGGCCGCCCAGGCCGTGGTCGTGATCGCCGGGGACGACGCGTCCGGCGACCGCTGGGCGGGCGCGGTCTTCGGCGCGCCGGGCTTCGCCACCGCGCCCGACGCGCGGACCGTCGACCTGCGCGCCCTGCCCGGCGAGCCCCTCGGCGGGGCCTTCGACAATGGCGCGGAGATCGGCATGATCGCGATCGAACCGGCCACCCGGCGGCGGATGCGCGTCAACGGCCGGGCCGAGCGCGACGGCGAGGGGCTGCGGGTGCGGACCACTCAGGTCTACTCCAACTGCCCCAAGTACATCCAGGCCCGCGAGACCACCGGCCTGTTCACCGATCCGCCCGGACCGGCCGTGCGCGGCGGCGCGCTGACCACGGGGCAGCGCGAGCTGATCGCGGCCGCCGACACGTTCTTCATCGCCACCGGGGCCGAGGGCGTCGGGCTGGACGCCTCCCACCGGGGCGGCGCGCCGGGCTTCGTGACCGTCCACAGTGGCTCGCGACTGTCCTTTCCGGACTACCGGGGCAACGCGATGTACATGACCCTGGGCAACCTGGAGCTCGATCCCCGCTGCGGCCTGCTGTTCTGGGACTTCGAGGGGGATCGCGCGCTGCACGTCACCGGCACCGCGAGCACCGATTGGGACGCCGATCGGGCGGCGGCGGTGCCGGGGGCGATGCGCATGGTCGACGTCGAGGTCACCGGTGTGGTGGAGGTGCCCGGCGGGCAGCGGCTGCGCTGGGACTTCCACGACTACTCGCCGGCGAATCCCGCGCTGGTCTGACGGGGGCGGCGCGCGGTCCTCTTGGCGGGCCGCGCGCCGGATCCGGTGGTCCCTATCGGATCCCGGGCCCGTACGGGAGCCCCTTTTCGGTGCTTGCCTACGCCATGCGCGGTTGGGATAGTAGGAATCCTTCATTCACGCACGCGTAAGGGAAGCCCATGAGTCAGTCCGTGTCCCGCCGGACCGTCCTCGCCGCGGGGCTCGCCGCGGCCGCCTCCACCGTCGCCGTCCCCGCGCTGGCCGGGACCGCCGCCGCCGGGCACGGCGACCCGATCGACGCCCCCGTCGACTACCGCGGCTGGGAGTCCATTCTCGACTGGCTGCACGGCCGGGGCCAGGGCGTCCGCGTCGAACCGCGCGGCCGCGACGGGATCGTCATCTCGCGTCCACAAGGGATGTTCGATTACACGGACCCGCACACCGGCACCACCGCGAGCTGGGAGTACGGGACCTGGACCGGGCCGTGGCACGAGCTGCCCTTCGGTGCGAGCGAGCTGGTGGCGTCCTGGAACGCCGACACCCCCGCCGGAACCTGGATCCAGATCGAGATGCTCGGCCGCTACCAGGACGACACCGAGACCCCCTGGTACGTCCTGGGCCGCTGGGCCGCCGGTGACGGCGACATCCGCCGCACCTCCGTCGACGGTCAGGGCGACCCCCGGTCCACCATCTACACCGACACCTTCTCCATCGACGACCCCACCGTCAACCGCCTGGCCGCCTACCGGCTGCGCGTCACGCTCTACCGCCGTCCCGGCAGCCACCTCAGCCCGCGGGTGTGGCGGGTGGGCGCGATGGCCTCCGACATCCCCGACCGCTTCGAGGTGCCCGCGTCCACGCCCGGCGAGGCCGCCGGGATCGAACTGGTCGTGCCGCGCTTCTCCCAGAACATCCACGCCGGTCAGTACCCCGAGTACGACAACGGCGGCGAGGCCTGGTGCAGCCCGACGTCCTCGCAGATGATCCTGGAGTACTGGGGCAGGAAGCCCACCGCCGAGCAGCTCGCCTGGGTCAACCCTGCCTACGCCGACCCGCAGGTCTGCCACGCCGCCCGCTTCACCTACGACTACCAGTACGAGGGCTGCGGGAACTGGCCGTTCAACGCCGCCTACGCCACCACCTACAACGGCATGGACGCCATCGTCACCCGCCTGCGCTCGCTGGCCGACGCCGAACGGCTCATCGCCGCCGGGATCCCGGTGATCACCTCGCAGTCGTTCCTCAAGACCGAGCTGGACGGCGCCGGCTACGGCACCTCGGGGCACCTGATGACCGTCATCGGCTTCACCGCCGAGGGCGACGTCATCGCCAACGACCCCGCCTCGCCCAGCGACGAGGCCGTCCGGCACGTCTACAAGCGACGCCAGTTCGAGAACATCTGGCTGCGCACCAAGCGCTACAACTCCTCCGGCAAGGTCGTCGGCGGCAGCGGCGGCGTCTGCTACCTGTACAAGCCGGCCGGCAAGAAGTGGCCGCGCCTGGTCGACCGCCGCGTCCGCGTCTGGGGCGACTAGGGAGTGTCCGGTGGATCGTCGGTGCCTGATCATGATGGCGGCGGTGGCCCAGGCGGCGTTGCGGCGGGCGTAGAGGGTCCTATCAAAGGCCGGTAGCCGCCCGCTGCGGAGCCCTTGATGGGGTGGTGGTTGCCTGCGCTGGCCGGGGATCACATGCCAGATCCCCTGTCGGCACAGGTGCCTTCAGGCTAGGTAATGGATGTGTAGCCCAGAGTGTCGATTAGTATCTCGGGACGCCGCCTTGGTGATCTGCGCTTCCCTTCAGAACCGCGATTGCATCCAGCAACGGGAACAACGTCGGGTGTCCCCTGCCTGGCCCGGGGTGGCCAGAATCGACAGGGGCCAACCTGGCCATCGACGGCAAAGTGGATCTTGGTGGACGGCCCGCCATGCGGGTAGCGACGACCCTGGAGGTTCCTCCTTGATACGGGTAGCGGCCGCATGCTGATGCACCCGCACCATCGAAGAATCCGCACTGATGACCCACTCCTCCGGCTGTCCGTCGTCCTGAACGATCACTTGGGCGAGGATGTTGTCCCACACGTCACGAGGTTGAGGGGTGGTGGTTTGGATTTGACGGCCTTTGGCATGCTTTTGCCGAAGGGGAGAGGGAGGTGACTCTTCGGGCGGCCGCAGAACCCCAGCTAGCTACGGGCCGAAATCCAGCTGAGTCGCGATTTCCCCTGCTCCTGTCAGCCCGAACCTCGACGCACGATCAGTTGCCCCGGCGTCCCCAGCTTTCTCCCGGAGTCCGGCCAGCTTCAGCAGCGCTGAGGAATCGCCGCGGTCGACTGCCTGCTGGTATAGGGCCTCGGCGCTCCCTAGATCCCCTGACTCCTCCCGGAGCTCAGCCAGCTCTCGCAGCGCGTCGGGGCGTCCGTCATCGGCGGCTTGGAGCGCCAGGGCTTCAGCGCCTACTCTGTCCCCAGATTTCTCTCGGAGTTGGGCCATGGTCACTAGCGCGCCGGGGAGGCCGTACTCGGCGGCCAGAACAGCCAGAGCGAGGGCGCCTGAGGTATCGCCGCGGGCCTCCCTGAGCTCGGCCAGGTCTAGCAGCGGGTAGAGGCGGCCACGGTCGGCGGCTTGAATGGCCAAGGCCTCGGCACCCGCAGCGTCCCCCGCTCGCTCCCGGAACTGCGCCACGACTTCTAGTGCAACGATATGGCCGCTGTCGACGGCCTGCTGGTACAAGGCCTCGGCACCCGCAGTATCCCCGCTCAACTCCCGTAGCTGGGCCAGGTTCAGTAGCGCGTGAGGGTGGCCGTCGTCAGCGGCTTGGATGGCCAAGGCCTCGGCACTCGCAGCGTCCCCCGCTCGCTCCCGAAAATAGGCCAGGGCCACGAGTGCGTTGATATCACCGCTGTCGACGGCCTGCTGGTAGCAGGCCTCGGCACCCGCAGTATCCCCGCTCATCTCCCGAAGCAAAGCCAGGATCTGCAGTGCGAAGGTGTCGCCGCCGTCGACGGCCTGCCGGTAGTAGGCCTGGGCACTTTCTCGGTCTCCAGCGTTTTCCCGCAGCTGAGCCAGATTCAGGAGCGCGCTGGTATCGCCGCCGTCGACGGCCTGCCGGTAGTAGGCCTCGGCACTTTCTCGGTCTCCAGCGTTTTCCCGCATCTGGGCCAAGGCCCGCACCGCGTAGGAGCGACCCTGGGCGACGGCCTGCTGGTACAAGGCCTCGGCCCCCTCGCGGTCCCCGGCGCTTTCCCGCAGCTGCGCCAGGGCTAGAAGTGCGTGGGAGGCGCCTTGGTCAGCGGCGGCGGTGTAGAACCAGATGGCGTGCTGGTAGCGGCCGCGTTGGCGGGCATGCTCGCCGAGGCTGCACTGCAAGGCGAGGTCGGTGATGGACGTAGCAAATGCCTGCCAAAGACTATCGGGCGGGTAGTTGGCGGCACGTTCGTGGCGGCCTATCTGTTCAAGGTAGTCGGCCAGGCGGTAGCTAGGCTGGTCGCTGTCACTAGTGGGCTCGCTGGGGCGCGACCGGATACGTGTTAGCGGACCGCGGGTCCCTTTGCAAGGCTTGGCCGTGTAAGCCAGGGCCTGTTCCAGCCAGTCCTCGCCGATGGCGTCCCAGTCATGGTCATCGAGATAGCCCGGTGCCGCCCGTTCGAGTAGGGAGTGGGGCAGCGCGAGCGGGTGACCGAGTCGGCGGGCGTCCATAGCTACTTGCAGAATTGCGCGGACAGGCGGCGATGCGGTGCGGTAGCGGTCTTCCAGCTCCGGCGCACCGGCGAGATACTGGGTAATGCGGCCATCTGGCGCGTGCTCGGCCGCCTGACGCATCCGTGCGTCCATACCCACCCCCAGCAGGCGTGCAACGTCGGCGGCGGTGAACCTATCCTCCACATTCACCCTGGTGCCGGCCAGTAGTTCACGAGTTTGCGGATAGCGGTCAGTGCCTCCGGGCTCGGGCCGCGCGGTCAAGGTATCCCAGTACTGGGGCCACAAGGTGG
The DNA here is from genome assembly GCF_030269765.1 of Actinorhabdospora filicis. Taxonomy (GTDB): domain Bacteria; phylum Actinomycetota; class Actinomycetes; order Mycobacteriales; family Micromonosporaceae; genus Actinorhabdospora; species Actinorhabdospora filicis. The sequence continues at coordinate 181,586 of NZ_BSTX01000003.1, forward strand.
CCAGGACCAGTACTGGGCTTCGGACCCGGTCGTACAGCAGGGTCCGAAGCCCCGCAGCGATGCGTTCACCCAGACTGGCCTCTGTCGGGGCGAGGTAGAATTGGGCTTCGTTGAGCCACACGATCGTGTGCGGCCCGGCCCGATCCAGCGCAGCCAGGGCCGCCTCCGGCCGGGTCGGGTCATACGGGTGCCACAACCGCCACCGGCCAGGATCGCGCTCCTCTAGGTGGCCAACGAGCTCCCAGCAAGCCCGAGTTTTGCCGGTCGAGGACCCGCCCACCAGCGTCACCAGCCGCGACCCCCCACCATCCAGCATCCGGTCTGCGATCTGACGCAACTGCCGGTCATGAGCGCGCGGTAGGTATTCCGGTAGCGGATCCCTCGGGGCGCCGACAGCGTGGATCGCCGGGTGCACCTCCAGCGCCAGCGGGTCGCACTCGGCGACTAGGCGTCCCAACCGCTCCAACGGTGCAGGCGCCATTGGTGTCGGAGCGACGCATGCCTCAACCCAAAGACCGCGGACCCGATCGGCCACCAAGCCAGCATCGTCGCGGCCAACTGCGCGGACCAGCGCCACCGCCACGGTTACCGTGTCCTGCTGCGTAGCCAAGGTACTGCCCGCGATAATCGCGCCGATCAAGTCCTTCTTCGGCGCCCCTGGCAGATCATCGTCGGCGCTGATGTCCGCAGCCAGGTCCTCAAGCCGGGGACGGTCCGCCTCGGCGTACAGCCGGTACACCACGTCCCGCAGAGCGCGCCGAGGTCCCGGCGGCAAAACGACCCGCTCGACTGCGCGACTACGCCGGACACCTGATCGGGACTCATCGGCACTCGTCACCTTCCCAGCATGCCCGACCCGATTTTCCGGCGAGCCCATCGGCACTCATCGACGTCTAAATCAGCCCTCACCTGTGGGCCTGATCCTGAATACAGCCCGGCGCCGGGCCTAGATTCCCGATCCAGACCTACGGAGCACCCGATGGACCGATCTCGTCGCCGTCCCAGACAGAAGCACATCCACGCGCCTATGACGCGCGCCGCGATCACCGGAGTGCTCGCCGGAGTCGCACGTGCCGTGACCGACTGGCTCCTCGACCAGCTCACCGCTGGCGGCTAACACCTCCACGAGCGGGATCGACATGGCACCGCAGATCCCGCCCACCCCCGACCATCGACTTCCGCCCGCCTCCAGGTCAGCGGCTACCGGCCTTTGGCGTGGCCTTCTACGCCCGCCCCAGCGTCATTGAACGCTGCTTCAACCGGCCGAAGCAGTGGCGGGACCTGACCACCCTCGACACCAAGAGAGCCTGCGTCTACCACGCCTGCCCGACCGCTGCCGCCATCATGATCAGGCACCGACGATCCACAGGACTCCCCCTAACCCACCCCGGCGAACACCGCCAGCTCGGCGAGCTCGGCCTCGACCTCCTCGCGGAGGCCGGGGCCGGGCTCGCCCTTTTCGAAGAAGAGCCCCTCGACGGTCAGCTCGCCCTTCTTGCGGTCGGCCCGCAGCGCCGCCCGCCCGGCGAGGTCGTTGCCGCGCAGCAGCGGCAGCACGTAGTAGCCGTACTCGCGCTTGTCCTTGGGCACGTACATCTCGTTCTTGAACGCGAAGCCCCACAGCCGCTCGGCGCGCTTGCGGTCGGCGATCAGGCCGTCGAAGGGCGAGAGGAACACCGTCCGGCCGCCCTCGGCGACCGCCGGATCCGCCGGCGTGAACCAGCGCTCGTCGCCGCCCTCCACGCGCACCTCGACCGCGCGGCCCTGGGCGAGCAGGGCGTCCAGGACCTCGCCGGTGAGGTAGAGATCGCCCAGGAAATGCGACTTCAGGTCGGCCGCCCGTGCCACGCCCAGCGCCTTGAGCGCCAGCTCGATCGCGGTCTCCGCGGCGTCCCCGGCCTCCATGGGCGCGACGATCGCCCCGGCGGGCAGGCACGCCTCCGGCAGCGCCCACAGCCGGTTCTTCTTCACCCGCCCGGCGACCATCACCCGGCCCTGCCGCCACAGGAAGGTGAGCATCCGCTCGACGTTGCGGCCCTTCGTCCAGCCCGTCGACTCCCACGGCCGCACCGCCAGGTCCTCGAAGCCCGACGTCGCCGTCGGCACGCCCTCGCCGAGCCGGGTCAGGATGTGATCGCGCAGGACGTGATTGTCGGCGATCCACTCGCGCACCACCGGCCAGCGCGGGTAGGCGTCCATGTCGACCCGGTGCAGCGGGTAGTCCTCGGTGAGGACGATGGCGGCGGCGTGCGTCCAGTACTCGAACATCTCCCGCCGCGCCATGACCGCGGCGAACGCCGCCCGCACGTCACCGGCGACACGGCTGCGCAGCACCAGCTCATGGCTGGGCGCGACCACCGAGATCGGGTCGAGCTGGAGGAACCGCAGCGCGCGCAGCACGTCCGGCAGCGCCTCCGGCCCGGGGCGCGGACCACCGAGCCGCTGCCCGGCCACGGCCAGCGCCCGCGCTTCGGGGAGGGAGAGGGTGTCGATCACCGGGGGAGCGTAGCTCGGGGGGCTGACATGGGACGGGGAGCGCGGAGAGGGCGGGGGTATAGGGGATGGCGGGTCGAAAACCGCCCGCCTAACCCTCCCACCCCTCGTTCACCACCTGAAACAGCACATGGTCCTGCCACTCCCCGTCAATCCGCAGGAACTTCGGCGCCAGCCCGATCCGCTCGAACCCGTTGCGCGCCAGCACCCGCTGCGAGCCGTGGTTGTGCAGCAGCGTCTCGGCCTGCACCCGGTGCAGCCCCAGCTCGTCGAACGCCACCCGCAGCATCGCCGCGACCGCCGCGGAGGCCACGCCGCGTCCGTTCGCCGACGAGGCCACCCAATACCCCACGCTGCACGAGTGGAAGGGGCCGCGGACGATGCCGGCCAGCATGATGCGCCCGGCGAGCTCGCCGTCCAGCTCGATCACGTGGACCTCGGCGTTGCCGGAGGCCTGGAGCAGCAGCTGCGCCTCGATGACCTCGCGCTGGCCGTCCTCGGTGTAGTACTCCTCGGTGCGGGCCGGTTCCCAGGGCTTGAGGAACTCGCGGTTGGCCGTGACGAGCTTCGCGAGGGCGGGCGCGTCGTCCATGGTGAGGCGGCGGGTGGTGATCATCGTGGCACCCTACCGGCGTTAGGGGCGGAAGCGGTAGCCCATGCCGGGTTCGGTGAGCAGGTGGCGGGGGCGGGACGGGTCGGCCTCCAGTTTGCGGCGCAGCTGGGCCAGGTACTGCCGCAGGTAGTTCGTCTCCTTCTCGTACGCCGGGCCCCACACGTCGTGGAGGAGCTGGCGCTGGCTGACGAGTTTGCCGGGGTTGCGCAGGAGGATCTCCAGCAGCGACCACTCCGTCTTCGTCAGCCGGATCGCCTCGCCGTCGCGGACGACGGTGTGCGCCGACAGGTCCACCACGGCGTCGCCGAGCTGGACGGTGGGGGACTCCTCGGCGGCGGCGCGGCGGCGGGTGACCGCGCGGACGCGGGCCAGCAGCTCGCCGATGTCGAAGGGCTTGGTGACGTAGTCGTCGGCGCCGGCGTCGAGGGCGCGGACCTTGTCGGGGCTGCCCGCGCGGCCCGATAGGACCAGGATCGGGATGTCGGTCCAGCCGCGCAGGCCGCCGATGACCTCCGCGCCGTCCATGTCGGGCAGCCCGAGGTCGAGGATGACCAGGTCCGGGGGCGAGGCCGCCGCCGAGCGCAGGGCCGCGGCCCCGTCGGCGGCCACGGCGACCTCGTAGCCGTGGGCCGAGAGGTTGATGCGCAGAGCGCGCAGGATCTGCGGTTCGTCATCGACGACGAGGACGCGCGTCATTCTCCGGTCTCCGGAAGTGTCAGCACCATGGTCAGCCCGCCGCCGGGCGTGTCCTCCGGCAGCAGGGTCCCTCCCATCGACTCGGCGAGCCCGCGCGAGAGCGCCAGCCCGAGACCGACACCGGTCCCGGCCTGCTGGTCGCCCAGGCGCTGGAAGGGGGTGAAAATGAGCTCCTGGGCGTCCTCGGGGACGCCCGGCCCGTGGTCGATCACACGCAGCTCGACCAGCCCGGCGTGCGCGCTGGCGCTCACCAGCGGCGGACGGTCGGGCGGGCTGTGCCGCAGCGCGTTGCCGATGATGTTCACCAGGATCCGCTCCAGCAGCCCCGGATCGGCCGAGACGGCCGGCAGGTCGTCGGCGATGCGGATGGTGACACCGGCGGCGGGCTCGCCGATCTCGTCCAGCGCGGGCGGGACGGCCTCCTCCAGCCAGATCGGCACCGGCCGCGCGCCCAGGACGCCCGCCTGCAGCCGGGACATGTCCAGCAGGTTCGCCACCAGCCGGCCCAGCCGGTCCAGCGACTCGTCGGCGGTGACCACCAGCTCGGCGCGCTCCTCGGGGGAGAACATCTCGGCGGTGTTCCGCAGCCCCGCCACCGCGGCCTTGGCCGAGGCCAGCGGCGTGCGCAGGTCGTGGGAGACGGCCGCCAGCAGCGCCGTGCGCATCTTGTCGGCCGCCGCCACCGGGCGCATCGCCGCCGCCTGCGCCGACAGCCGCTCCTGCCGCAACGCCACCGCCGACTGCACCGCGAAGGCCTCCACGATCCGCCGGTCGGACGCCGGGAGCGTCCGCCCCCGCAGCGCCAGCGACAGCTCGTCGCCGACCGGGATGTCGGTCTCGGCCGCGCCCGGGGACGTGCACGGCTCGCCCACGCACGCCACCACCCGCCAGTCGTTGGGGTCGCGGCGCTCGCCGGGGCCCACGCCGGGCTCGGGGCCCAGCTCCAGCAGCGTCACCGAGGTCAGCCCGAAGGTCTCCCGGACCTGCTCCAGCAGCGCCTGGAGGGGATGGTCGCCGCGCAGGACGCTCCCGGCCAGCGCCGCCAGGGTGTGCGCCTCGGCGCGGGCCTGCGCGGCCTGGGCGGTCTTGCGCGCCGAGATGCCGACGATCACCGCCACCAGCACCGCCATCAGCACGAACAGCAGCAGGTTGAACAGGTGCTCGCGCGTGGCGATCGTGAGCGTGTTGTACGGCTGGACGAAGTAGAAGTCCAGCAGCGCGAACCCGGCCAGGGAGGCCACCAGCGCGGGCCAGATGCCGCCGATGAGCGCGATGAGCAGCGTCGCCGAGAGGTAGACCAGCAGGTCGGTGGTCAGCGACAGGTCGTCGCGCCAGGGATGCATGATCGCCGTCAGCGCCGGCAGCCCCAGGACCGTGAGCGCGAAACCGGCGATCATCCGCATCCGCGAGATCGCCCCCGGCAGGCCCGTGCGGCGGGAGCCGCGCCCGACCTTCTCGTGGGTGACCAGGTGGACGTCGATGGAGCCCGACTGCGCGGTGGTCGTCACGCCCACGCCCCGGGAGAACAGCTGCGCGGCCCGTCCCCGCCGCGACGCCCCCAGCACCAGCTGGGTGGCGTTGACGCCGCGCGCGAAGTCCAGCAGCGCCTGCGGGATGTCGTCGCCGACGACCTGGTGGTAGGTGCCGCCCAGGCTCTCCACCAGCAGCCGCTGGCGCGCCAGGTGCCGCGTGGAGCCGGTGCCGTTGAGGCCGTCGCCACCGGCCACGTAGACCGCCTGGAGGTCGGCGCCCGAGCGGGCCGCGATGCGCGCGGCGCGGCGGATGAGCGTGTCGCCCTCCTCGCCGCCCGACAGCGCCACCACCACGCGCTCGCGCGCCTCCCACGTCTCGGAGATGTCCTTGTCGCGGCGGTAGGCGGCCAGCTGCTCGTCGACCTTGTCGGCCAGCCACAGCAGCGCCAGCTCCCGCAGCGCCGTCAGGTTCCCCACCCGGAAGTAGTTGGACAGGGACGCGTCGATCTTGTCCGGCGGGTACACGTTGCCGTGCGTCATCCGCCGCCGCAGCGCCTCCGGCGTCATGTCCACCAGCTCGACCTGATCGGCCCGGCGGACCACCTCGTCGGGGACCGTCTCCTGCTGCGGCACGCCGGTGATCTTGGTGACCACGTCGTTGAGGGACTCCAGATGCTGGATGTTCACCGTCGACAGCACGTCGATCCCGGCGTCCAGCAGCACGTCGATGTCCTGCCAGCGCTTCTCGAAACGCGAACCCGGCACGTTGGTGTGGGCCAGCTCGTCGACCAGCACGACCCTCGGTGCCCGCGCCAGGACGGCGTCCAGGTCGAACTCGGTGAACGACGCCCCCCGGTACTCGATCGTGCGGCGCGGCACGATCTCCAGATCGCCGATCATCGCGCCGGTGTGCTCCCGGCCGTGCGTCTCGACGAACCCGACGACCACGTCGGTGCCCCGGGACGCCCGCCGGTGCGCCTCCTCCAGAGCCGCGTACGTCTTGCCGACGCCGGGGGCGGCCCCGAGGTAGATGCGAAGCTGACCGCGTGCCATGACCACGATGGTCCCTCACTCTCACCTCGGAGCCGCCCCGAAGGCGGCCGAATGTCGGCTAGCTCGCGTACGGACGCGCTTTGTCGAGCGCCAGGTTCAGCTCGACGACGTTCACCGCGGGCTCGCCCATGAACCCCAGGAACCGCCCGGTGGTGTTGTCCTCGATGAGCTTTTCCACCGCCGTGACGTCCATGCCCCGCTCCTTGGCGATCCGCTTCGCCTGGAGCTCGGCGTAGGCGACCGAGATGTGCGGGTCCAGGCCCGAGCCGCTGGCGCTGACCGCGTCGGCGGGCACCGCCGGGTCGGCCGGGGCGTCACCGCGGATCGGCGTGACCAGCGCCTTGGCGTAGTCCTCACCGAACTTCGCGCACTCGACCGTGACGCCCTCATAGGTCGCCATGAACGGCGCCGGCGTGCTCGCGCAGTCCTCGTTCAGGCTCACCACGCGGGTGATCGCCCCGGTCAGGCCCTCGGCGCGGAACACGCCCAGGACCGCCCCGACACCGGCGTCGGTGCAGTACGGACGTGAGCCGTCCACGCCCTCGCGCTCGCCGATTTCGACGCTGCGGGCGCAGACCTGCGTGAGCAGGCTCGGCGCCCCCGACTCCTCTGGATTGGCGGGGTCGGCGAGGGTGTCGACGATGTTCTCCGGGCCGAGGTTGGACGCGCCCGAGGCGAGCGGGTCGTAGCCGTCCCCGGCGGCCGAGGGACGCGACTGGAAGTACTGCTTGAGCGCGGCGCCGTCGGCGTCGGTGTAGGCCTGCCCGATCAGCGAGGAGCCGATCACGTTGCCCTTGTCGTCGTAGATCAGCGAGCCGTCGGCCTTGTCCTTGAGGCCGGGGATCTGGCCGATGGCGACCATCAGCAGCGGGTAGGCCAGGCCGAGCAGGAGGGTGAAGACCAGCATCGCCCGCAGCGCGGCCAGGTGGGAGGAGATCCAGTTCGGGAGTCGCATGGCTAAAGCCCCGGAATGAGAGAGATGAGGAGATCGATGAGCTTGATTCCCACGAACGGGGCGACGATGCCGCCGACGCCGTAGATCAGCAGGTTGCGGCGCAGCAGCGACGAGGCGCTGGCCGCGCGGTACTTCACACCCTTGAGGGCGAGCGGCACCAGCAGCAGGATGATGATCGCGTTGAAGATGACCGCGGAGATGATCGCCGAGGTCGGGCTGGACAGGCGCATGACGTTCATGGCGTCCAGGCCCGGGTAGACCGCCGCGAAGATCGCCGGGATGATCGCGAAGTACTTGGCGATGTCGTTGGCGATGGAGAAGGTGGTCAGCGCGCCGCGCGTCATGAGCAGCTGCTTGCCGATGGCCACGATCTCGATGAGCTTGGTCGGGTCGGAGTCCAGGTCGACCATGTTCCCGGCCTCCTTGGCGGCCGAGGTGCCGGTGTTCATCGCGACGCCGACGTCGGCCTGGGCCAGCGCGGGGGCGTCGTTGGTGCCGTCACCGGTCATGGCGACCAGGCGCCCGCCGTCCTGTTCTTTCTTGATCAGCTCCAGCTTGTCCTCGGGGGTGGCCTCGGCGAGGAAGTCGTCGACACCGGCCTCCTTGGCGATGGCCGCGGCGGTCAGGGGGTTGTCGCCGGTGATCATCACCGTGCGGATGCCCATCGAGCGCAGCTGCGCGAAGCGCTCGGCCATGCCCTCCTTGACGATGTCCTTGAGGTGGATGACGCCCAGGACCTCGGCGTCGTGGCCCGCCTTGTGCTCGGCGACCAGCAGCGGCGTGCCACCGGCGTTGGAGATCCGGTCGACCAGTTCGGTGACCTGACCGTCGGGGTTGCCGCCGTTGTCCTTGACCCACTGGATCACCGAGGCCGAGGCGCCCTTGCGGATCTCGTGGAGGCCGTGCTCCTCGGCCAGGTCCACGCCCGACATGCGGGTCTGGGCGGTGAACTCCACCCACGTGGCGTGCGAGAGCTCTCCGGCGGAGCGCTCGCGCAGGCCGTAGGTCTCCTTGGCGAAGACCACGATGGAGCGGCCCTCGGGGGTCTCGTCGGCGAGGCTGGACAGCTGGGCGGCGTCGGCCAGGCGGGCCGCGGCGACGCCGGGGACCGACAGGAACTCACTCGCGCGGCGGTTGCCGTAGGTGATGGTGCCGGTCTTGTCCAGCAGCAGCGTGTTGACGTCGCCGGCGGCCTCGACGGCGCGTCCGGACATGGCCAGGACATTGCGCTGGACGAGACGGTCCATGCCCGCGATGCCGATCGCCGACAGCAGCGCGCCGATCGTGGTGGGGATCAGGCACACCAGCAGGGACACCATGACGATGCCGGTGACGCCGCTCGCGTTGAGAACCTCGGTGTCGGGCGCCGCCGCCATCCAGTCCTTGGAGAAGATCGCCACGGGCTGCATGGTCACGGTGGCCATCAGGAAGATGATGGTCATCGCGGCCAGGAGGATGTTCAGCGCGATCTCGTTGGGGGTCTTGCGCCGGTTGGCGCCCTCCACCAGCGCGATCATGCGGTCCAGGAAGCTCGCTCCCGGCTCCTGGGTGATCTTGACGACGATCCAGTCGGACAGCACCTTCGTGCCGCCCATGACCGCCGAGCGGTCGCCGCCCGACTCGCGGATCACCGGCGCGGACTCACCGGTGATGGCCGACTCGTCGACGCTGGCGATGCCGGTGACGACGTCGCCGTCGCCGGGGATGACCTGCCCGGCCTTGACCAGCACGAGGTCGCCGCGCTGGAGGCCGGGGGCGGCCACCTCGGTGACCGTGATGTCCCTGGGCGAGGTGATGGCCGAGGAGGCGACCTTGTAGGCGATGGTGTCGGTCTTGGCCTTGCGCAGGCTGTCGGCCTGCGCCTTGCCGCGGCCCTCGGCGATGGCCTCGGCGGCGTTGGCGAACAGGACCGTCAGCCACAGCCAGACGGTGATGATCCACGCGAAGGCGGAGGGGTCGGCGATGGCCAGGACGGTGGTGAACACCGCGCCGATCTCGACGATGAACATGACCGGGTTGCGCCACATCAGGCGCGGGTCGAGCTTGCGGAGGGCGTCGGGGGTGGACGCCAGCCACTGCTTGGGGTCGAGCAGCCCGTTCTTGGAACCGGCCGCCGTAACGTTCGACATTGACGGGCGTCCTTTTAGAAGAGTCCCTCGGCCACCGGGCCGAGCGCGAGTACGGGCAGGAAGGTCAGCGCGACCAGGATCAGCGTGGTGAAGACGACCATGCCCACGAACAGGGGCTTGTGCGTCGGGAACGTGCCCTCCGACGCCGGGGTGGCCTTCTGCTTGGCCAGCGATCCGGCCAGGGCGAGCACGAAGATGATCGGCAGGAACCGCCCGAAGAACATGCACAGGCCCAGCGCGGTGTTGAACCAGTCGGTGTTGGCGCTGAATCCGGCGAAGGCCGAGCCGTTGTTGTTGGAGGCCGAGGCGAAGGCGTAGAGCATCTCCGACAGCCCGTGTGTGCCCTTGTCCTGCATCGACGTCAGGTTGTCGGGTACCGATATGGACGCCGCCAGCCCGATCAGCACCAGCGCGGGCGTGGTCAGGAAGTACATCGAGGCGAGCTTGATCTCGCGGGCGCCGATCTTCTTGCCGAGGTACTCCGGGGTGCGCCCGACCATGAGCCCGGCGACGAACACGGTGATCACGGCCAGCACGAGCATGCCGTAGAGACCGGCGCCGACACCGCCGGGCGCGACCTCGCCGAGGAGCATGTTCAGGGTCAGGACCCCGCCGCCCCAGGCCGAGTAGGAGTCGTGGAAGGAGTCCACCGCGCCCGTGGAGGTGAGCGTGGTCGCGGCGGCGAAGAAGCTGGAGTTGGGGGTCCCGAAGCGGACCTCGCGTCCCTCCATGGCCGCGCCGATCGCGGTGGGCACGGTCCCGTCGGCGGCGTTTTCGAAACCGACCACCAGCAGGACGCTGGCCAGCGCGATGACGGCCATGACACCGGCGATCGCCAGGCCCTGGCGCTTGTCGCCGACCATGCGCCCGAAGGTGCGGGTGAGGGCGAAGGGGACGCACAGGATCAGGAAGATCTCGAAGAAGTTCGTCCACGAGGTCGGGTTCTCGAAGGGGTGGGCGGAGTTGGCGTTGTAGAAGCCGCCGCCGTTGGTGCCCAGTTCCTTGATGACCTCCTGGCTGGCCACCGGCCCGCCGGTGATGTGCTGCCCGGCCTGCGTCACCGTCTCGGCGGTCAGGTTCTGCACCGCGCCGCCGATGATCAGCACGACCGCGCCGACGATGGCGATGGGCAGCAGGACCCAGATGGTGATGCGGGTCAGGTCCACCCAGAAGTTGCCGAGCCGGTCGGTGAGCTTGCGGGCGAAACCGCGGACCAGCACGATCGCCACGGCCACGCCGACGGCGGCCGAGACGAAGTTCTGCACCGCCAGGCCCGCCATCTGCACGAGGTGACCCATGGTCGACTCGCCCGAGTAGGCCTGCCAGTTGGTGTTGGTGGTGAAGCTGACGGCGGTGTTCCACGACAGCGCCGCCGGGACCTCGGCCATGCCGTTGCTCCAGGGCAGGTGCTCCTGGAGGCGCTGGAGTCCGTAGAGGAAGAAGATCGACAGGGCCGAGAAGGCCAGCACCGAGCGGGCGTAGCCGCCCCAGGTCTGCTCGGTGTCGGCCTTGACGCCGACGAGCTTGTAGACGAACCGCTCGGGCGCGCGGTGCTTCTCGCGGGTCACGACCCGGTAGATGTAGTCGCCGAGTGGTTTGTAGACGGCGATGAGCGCGACGATCATCGCCGCGATGAAGACGTAGCCGGCAGTGGTGGTGCTCATCAGAATTTCTCCGGCCAGATCAGGGCGGCGACGAGGAAGATCGCGAGGCCGACGGCGATGACCCCGCCGACGATGTTGACCGCGCTCACAGCTTCTCCACCGCCTTCACCACGAGCGCCAGGACCACAAAGCCCACGACGGTGATGGCCAGGTACACAAGGTCGGGCATCGCCTTCTCCTACGAGGGGAACCGCGTCCGTTGACGGACGCGTTTGCGAGTGAACGTCGCCTTGAGCGCTGCGTACAGGGGGGATGACGGGCTCCATACGGGGCCCTTGCGCTTCTTGACGGGGCGTTGACGGGGGCGTGACCGGGCCGCCGCGCGGAGATCGCAGAGAGAATTTTGCAGAAATCTCTTTGCAGAATTCTCTCTGCGGTGTACGGTCATCCCATGAGCAAGCCCGACCGCACCTCCGTCAAGCGCGTCACCGACGCCGCGACGCTCAAGGCCATCGCGCACCCGCTGCGCGTCCGGATGCTCGGCGAGCTCCGCATGGAGGGCCCGGCCACCGCCTCCGAGCTGGGCCGCCGCTTCGGCGAGAGCTCCGGCACCACCAGCTACCACCTGCGGGTGCTGGAGAAGGCCGGGTTCATCGAGGCCGACCCGGAGCAGCCCAATGCGCGTGACAAGCGGTGGCGGGCGATGCACATGTACACCTCCTGGAAGAACTCCGAGTTCCAGGACGGCAGTGAGGGCGCCGAGTTCGCCCGCGCGATGCGCCGCCGGCAGCTGGAGAACGTCATCGCCGCCACCGAGCGCTTCGAGGAAGAGGCCGCCACCTGGGGCCCGGCGTGGATGGACGCCGCCGGCCACTCCGACCACGGCGTGCGCCTGACCCCGGCCGCCGCCGGTGAGCTGATCAAGCGGATCGGCGAGATCGTCCGCGAGTACGAGACCCGCAGCGAGAACGAGCCCGGCGCCGAGCTGGTCCGCGTCTTCGTCGCCGGGTTCCCCGTCGGCGACACCGACAACTAGACCCCACCGACACCCCACGCGAGGCCGCGCCGGTCATCGCGCGATGCCCCACGCCTTCCAGAGGGAGCCACCCCGATGCACGACCTCACCGTCCTCCGCCGCCGCTACGTCGCCATCAGCGCGCTCGCCTGGCTCGGCACCAGCCTGCTGATCCCCGTGATGGTCCTGCTGATGACCGACCGGGGCCTGGACCTGGCCACCATCGGCCTCACCTTCGTCGTCCACGGCATCGTGGTGACCACCCTGGAGCTGCCCACCGGCGGACTCGCCGACGTCATCGGGCGCCGGGGTGTGCTGGCGGTCTCGGCGGCGCTGGGGGCGGGCGCGGCGGTGTGGATGATCTTCGCCGGTTCGGCCTGGGAGTTCATCGCCATCACGGTGATCCGGGGTGTGGCGCGCGCCTTGTCGACCGGCCCGTCCGAGGCCTGGTACGTCGACGCCGTGCACGCCGTCGACAAGAACGGCGACATCCGCTCCGGGCTGGCCGCCGGGCAGACCGCCGGTTCGTGGATGCTCGGGATCGGCACCGTCGCCGGTGGCGCGATCCCGCTGCTGCCGATCGCCGGAGCGCTGGCCGCCCCGGTGGTGCTGAGCGCGCTGGGCTACCTGGTGCTGATGGCCGCCGTCATGGTCTACATGAAGGAGGACCGGACGCAGGCGGCCACGCCCAGGTTCGGCGAGCTGTTCCGCTCACTGCCGTCCACCATCGCCGCCGGTGTCAGGCTCGGGCTGCGCAACTCCACCCTGGCCCGCGTCATGGCCGGGATGGCCGCCGTCGGCATCGCGCTGGACTCCGTCGAGCTGCTGGTCCCCGGGCGCGTCGCCGAGCTCACCGGCGACACCGCCACCGCCGCGACCGGCTACGGCGTCATCACCATGATCGGCTTCGCGGCCAGCGGCATCGGCTCGGCGATCTCCACCAAGGTCACCCGCTGGACCGGCGGCAGCCCCGGCCGGGCGGCCATGACCGGCGTGGCCGTCACGGGCCTGGGCCTGGCGCTGCTGGCCGCCACCGGCTCCATCGGCGGCCCGGCCGGCTACGTCACCATCGGCGGCGGGTACGCGCTGCTGTTCATCGGCCTGGGCATCGCCGGTCCGGTCCGCGCCGAGATCATGCACAACCAGGTCGGACCCGAGCAGCGCGCCACGGTCGTCTCGGTGCAGTCGCTGGCGATGCAGGCGGGCGGCTTCCTCTCCGCCCTGGGCTTCCCGTACCTGGTCGCGGCCACCTCCCGGCCGGTGGCCTGGGGCGTGGCGGCCGCGGTCATCGCCGCCTCGGCGCTGCTCTTCCGCCGCCTGGACGCCGCCGCGTCACAGCCGCTGGAGCCAGCCGTGGCCCGGTAGGTGCCGCTCGATCGACTCCCGCAACCACGACCTCGCCGCCGTCGTGAGCCCCGGCTCCGCGGCGGCGAAGTCGTGCTCGTCCTTCTCGCGCATCATCCGCGCCTTGTACAGCAGCGCCAGCTCCGGCGCCAGGTAGCGGACCCCGTCGCGCTCCCAGCCCGCCCGCTCCAGCGGCAGCCCGATGGCGTGGTCGCGCTTGAACAGCAGCCGCTCGCCGTCGTCGGGGGTGAGCAGGACGTCCAGCAGCCACGGCGAGTACGCGTCATCGCGGAGCCACAGCTGCTCGCGCTCCTCCTCCAGCTCCCATTCGGGCAGCAGCGGCCGGATCGCCCCGGCGTGGGCGGTCCACAGGTGCCGCCCGGCGAAGAACTCGCGGATCGCGGGCAGGTCGCGGCGCAGGACCACCACGTCGATGTCCTCGTGGAAGCGCGAGACGCCGGTGAACGCGTCCAGCGCCCAGCCACCGGCGACCCACCACCGGAACGGCGCGCCCGCCAGCAGCGCCGCCGCGCCCGCCGGGTCCGGCGCGGCCCACGGCCCGTAGATCGACTGGAAGGTGGCGAAATCCATGTCATTCATGGTCGGCTGCGGCATCCCGCGATTCTGCCGCACACTGTCACCATGCGCGAGGGCCTGCTGCTGCCGGGGGCGTTCGGGGCGGCCACCAAGCTCTCCCCGAAGGCCCTGCGCCTGTACGCCGACCAGGGACTCCTCCCGCCCGCCGAGGTCGACCCCTTCACCGGCTACCGCTACTACGAGCCCGCGCAGATCCCGCGCGCCCGCCTCATCGTCCGGCTGCGCGAACTCGGACTGCCGCTGGCGCGCGTCGCGCACCTGGTCGACCTCGAACCCGCCGCCCGCGACGCCGAGCTCCAGGCCTGGCTCGCCGCCCGCCGCGCCCAGCTCGACCGGCACACCGCCACCGTGGACGCCATCGCGCGCGCCGACGGCGGCACCGCCGCCCTCGCCGAGCGCGTCACCGTCCGCGCCCGGCCCGAGCGCAAGCTCCTCTACCGGCAGGCGCACGTGCGCATAGACGGCCTCGACCCGTTCATCGACGAGACCAGCGAGGCCCTGCGCGCCCACCTGCGCGCCGCCGGGCTCGACGACGGCGGCCCGCTCATCGTCCAGTTCCACGCCATCGTCGGACGCGACGGTGAAGGCCGCGTCGAGGTCGCCGTGCCCTTCACCGGCAGCGCCGAACCCGCCGGTGACCTGCGCCTGCGCGTCGAACCGGCCGGGACCGAGGCCTACCTGCCCGTCCCGGCCGACATGGAGGACTTCCCGCTCGTCCTGCGCGTCTACGACGCCGTGACCGCCTGGATCGCCGACCACCCCGGCATGACGGCCGTCGACAGCCCCTACGAGGTCTGGCCCGGCGCGGGCGGCGCGCGCTTCGACGTGGTCTTTCCCGTCGCGGCTTGACCTCGCCCCAGGGGCGAGGCCCACAGTCGTCGGCGTGACCTACTACTTCGGCTCCGGCCCGTACTGCTACTCCAACTCCTTCGCGATGATGATGGGCGAGCACGCCCCCGCCACCGCCGTCCTGGAAACCCTCACCGGCTCGCCCTTCGGCATGCAGTACCTCGGCGGCGGCATCGACACGTTCTTCTTCGACCCCTACGCCTGGGACCCCGCCGAGGGCTTCGCCAACGTCCTGGCGGCCACCGGCTGGACCAGCGAGACCGCCTCCGGCGGCGACGCCGAGGCGGCCCTCGACCGGCTCCGCGCCGCCCTCGCGTACGGGCCGGTGTGGATCGGCCCGGTCGAGATGGGCCACCTGCGCCACCAGCCCGGCATGACCGGCCCCATCGGCGCCGACCACTACGTCGTGGTCCTGGAGGCCGACGACGAGACCGTCCTCATGCACGACCCGCAGGGCCACCCCTACGTCGCCATGCCCACCACGCCGTTCATGCGCGCCTGGGCCAAGGAGACCGTCGGCTACGGCGAGCCCTACTCCATGCGCTGGGGCTTCACCCGCGTCGAGGAGGTGGACGAGGTGACGGCCCTCCACCGGGGCCTGCCCGAGGCCGCGACCTGGCTCGCCGGGAAGGACCTGCCCGCCCCGCCCGGCAGCCTCGCCAACGGCGACGCCGCCGAAGCCCTCGCCGCCCTCGCCGACGACGGCCTCAAGCCCGGCCTGCGCGGCCACCTCGCGCACTTCGCCGTCCGCGTCGGCGCCCGCCGCCTCGACGACGGCGCCCGCTCCCTGCGCCGCGCCGGGCACGAGACCGCCGCCGCCGTCATGACCCGCCAGGCCCGCCTCGTCGGCGGCCTCCAGTACCCCGTCATCGCCAAGGACGACGCCGCCGTCGCCCGCGGCCTGCGCGAACTGGCCACCACCTACCCCGAACTGAGCGCGGCCCTGGCCACGTCGTTTGGATCATGATTCTGGTTCCCGCGTGTCGCGAGATCGACACGCGGGAACCCGGACCGCCCCCGGGCCGACTCGTCCGGCATGAGACTGCGCGTACTGGCGATCCTCGGCCTGACCCTCCTGCTGGCCGCCTGCGGGGCCAAAAAGGACCCCGCACCCCAGCCCGAGGGCACCCCGGCGGGCCTGAGCGTCACCGACCCCTGGGCCAAGGCCGCCGACCAGGGCATGTCCGCCGTCTTCGGCGCCCTCGTCAACCACTCCACCAAGGACATCACCGTCGTCAAGGCCGAAGGCCCCATCGGCCCGATGGAACTCCACGAGGTCGTCGACCAGAACGGCGACATGGTCATGCGCCCCAAGGAGGGCGGCTTCGTCATCCCCGCCGGAGCCACCGTCCGCCTCGAACCCGGCCACGACCACATCATGCTCATGGCCCCCGCCAAGCCCCTCAAGCCCGGCGACGAGGTCGCGGTGACCCTCACCTTCGCCGACGGCGGCACCATGGCCTTCACCGCCATCGTCAAGGACTTCGCCGGCGGCGGCGAGAGCTACATGCCGGGCATGGACCACTCGTGAGCGGAGGCATCAGCCGCCGGGGAGCTCTGAGCAGGGCAGTACTTCTCGGCGGCGCCGCCGGACTCACCGCGGGCGCGGGCGGCACCGCCCTCGCCCTCTACCGCAAACCACCCGCCGAGACACCGGCACCGGTCACCGTCGAGCCCTTCCACGGACCCCACCAGGCAGGTGTGGCCACCCCACCCCAGGCCCACGCCCTCCTCCTCGCCCTCGACCTGCGCGAAGGCGTCGACCGGGACGCCCTGGCGCGCATGATGCGGCTCCTCAGCGACGACGCCGCCCGCCTCACCCAGGCCCGGCCCGCGCTCGCCGACACCGAGCCGGAACTGGCCACCGCGGCCCGCCTCACCGTCACCTTCGGCTTCGGGCCCGGCCTCTACCGCGCCGCCCGCCTGGACGCCCCCGTCGCGCCCCTGCCCGCCTTCGCCATCGACCGGCTGGAGGCCCGCTGGTCGGGCGGGGACCTGCTGCTCCAGCTCTGCGCCGACGACGCGCTGCTGCTCGCCCACGCCCAGCGCATGCTCGTCAAGGACGCCCGCGCGTTCGCCACCGTCCGCTGGACCCAGCGCGGCTTCCGGCGCGCCCCCGGCACGTCCGGGACGCAGCGGAACGTGCTCGGCCAGCTCGACGGCACCGGCAACCCCGTCCCGGGCGCGCCCGGCTTCGACACCGCGCTGTGGCGTCCCGATGGCGGCACGACCCTGGTGGTGCGCCGGATCCGCGCCGAACTCGACGCCTGGGACGCCGTGGACCGGCCCGTCAAGGAGATGGCCGTCGGCCGCCGCCTCGACACCGGCGCTCCGCTGACCGGGACGAACGAGTTCGACACGCCCGACTTCGACAAGCGCGACGGCCTGGGCCTGCCCGTCATCCACCCCGACTCGCACGTGCGCCTGGCGACCATCGGCGACCCGGCGCGCAAGATCCTGCGCCGCCCCTACAACTACGACGACGGGCCCCGGCCCGACGGCTCACCCGACACCGGGCTGATCTTCGCCTCCTACCAGGCCGACGTGGAGCGCCAGTTCACCCCGATCCAGAAGGCGCTGGCCGAACGCGACCTGCTGAACAAGTGGATCACCCCGATCGGCTCGGCGGTCTTCGCCGTGCCGCCCGGCTGCGAGCCGGGCGGCTGGATCGGGCGGGGGCTACTCGGCCAGTAGCCGCGCGGTCAGCTCGGCGATGACGTCCAGGATCAGGTCGATGTCGGCCCCGGTGGTCCGCCAGTTCACGATCGCCGGGCGCAGCACGACGGCACCCCGGTAGATGCTGGTGCCCAGGTAGACCCGGCCGTCCTCAAGGATCGCCCGGCCCAGGCGCCGGTTGAAGTCGTCGAGGTCGGCCACGCCCGCAGGGGTCGCACGGAAGCACACGATGTTCAGCCTCACCGGGGCCATCAGCTCCAGCTCCGGGGACGCCTCCACGCCGTCCCCCAGGCGCCGCGCCAGGTCCAGGTGCCGCTCCACCATCGCCCGGTGCCCCTCGCGGCCGTAGGCGCGCAGGGTCGCCCAGATCGGGAAGGCCCGCGCCCGGCGCGAGGACTCCGGGCCCAGCCGGTTGTAGTCGAGCCGGTCGGGATCACCCATCGTCAGGTACGCCGCCGCCGCGCCCCAGCTGCCGAAGGCCAGCTTGAGCATCTCGGGGTTCTTCACGAACGCGAAACCCGACTCGTAGGGCACATTGAGCCACTTGTGGCCGTCGGAGGCCACCGAGTCGGCGCGCTCGACACCCGCCAGCAGCCCGCTGGTGCGCGGGGACAGCGCGGCGAACAGCCCGAAGGCACCGTCCACGTGCAGCCAGGAGCCGTGGCGCTCGGCCAGCTCGGCCATCGCCTCGATCGGGTCGAAGTCACCGGCGTTGACCTCACCGGCGTTGGCGATGATCACCGCCGGACCCGACTTCCGCAACGCGTCCTCAAGGGCGGCCAGGTCCAGCGAGCCCCTATCGTCGCCGGACAGCGTCACCACCCGGTCGCGGCCCAGCCCCAGCAACTGCATCGCCTTGCGCGACGAGGCGTGCACGTACCCGCTGGAGAACACCGGCATCCGCGGCAGACCCGCCAGCCCGTCGGCCACCACGTCCACACCGTGCTCCGAGGCCCACCACATGCGCGCACACGCCAGACCCGTCAGGTTCGCGAACGTCGCCGAAGGCGTCAGCACACCACCGAAGGACTCCGGCAACGCGAACAGGTCCTTGAGCCAGTCCAGGACCACCGTCTCGGTCCGCGTCGCCAGCTGCGAGGCCGTCTCCAGCCCGCCCGCCTGGTCCAGCAGCGAGGTCAGCCAGTCCGCGCCCTGCGCCGCCGGAGTCGAGCCGCCGGTGACGAAATGGAAGAACCGCGGCCCGGACGAATGAGTCGCGGCCACCGTCCCGACCCGCGCCAGCTCCTCCAGCGCACTGATCGAGCCGTGCCCCTTCTCCGGCAGCGGACCGGCGAGCGCGTCGAGCAGGGGAGCGGTGGAGTGGTCGCGGACGGGCCGCGCGTCGAGTCCGTCGAGATAAGCGGGCGCGACCCCGGCGATGACGCCGAGGGCCTCGGCGGCCAGGGCCGCCTCGAAGATCGGATCGCTCATCGCCGAAGCAAACCACGCGCGCGTGGCGCCGTCCAGAAAGGATGGTCAGCGCTCGCCGGTCTCCCGGATCGTGGTCGCCACAACCCCGTCGGGTGTCCACGGTGTCCTGCCGGTGAGCCGCTAACCGCGACCGGCTCGCGATCGCCGCCGCCATCGCCGCCTCGATGTCATCGGTCACCGTCACCACCGGGCCGTCCTCCAGCAGATAGCGGACGTCGGCGAGGACCTCCGGGGCGGGTCCGGCCAGCATCAGCACGTCCAGCCGCTCGTGCCCGAGCCCGGCCAGCAGCCCGCCCACCGGCGTGTCGCCGATGACGGGGAACGCCCGGCCGCCCGACTCGCGGACCGCCGCCACGATCGCCTCGGCGTCGGGCCCGTGCACCGCCACCAGCGCGCCCTCGGCGGCCAGCCGCAAGGCCACCGCCCGTGCCGCGGCCCGGCGCGGGCCGGTGACCAGCGCGGTCCGCCCGGTCAGTCTTCTCATGTCGTCCTCCTCGGTTCACGATCAACATCGCCAGCGTGGCCGCGGGCGCTGACCGGAACCTGACGGCGGCCTTACCGGGTGCCAGTCAGGAGCGTGACCGCCTCGTCCCGGTCCAGCTCGCGGCCACGGGCGTAGGTCTCGGCGTGGCCCTCGGGGACGGGGGTGGGATGCCCGTGCGCGGCGGCGAAGCCGCGCAGCAGCGCGGCGCCCTCGGCGTCCCCGCGCGCCAGTAGCCAGTCGGCGCGGGTCTCGGCCAGGATCGCCACGCTCGGCAGGTACCAGCGCGCCACGGCCGCCACCGCCGCCTCCCGAAGCGCCGCGTCGGCCTCGTCGAGGCGGCCCTCGGCGATGTCGAGCGCGGCCAGCCCGCACCGGACCTCGATGCCGATGAGCTCGGCGACGAACGTCTTGCTCGGCAGCCCCGCCAGGACGCGCTCGTACAGCTCCCGGGCCCTGGCGCCATCGCCGTGCAGGCCCGCGATCCGCGCGAGTCCACTGTGGGCGGCCGCGCGGCCCAGCGGGCTGCCGTCGCGGCGGGCCAGCTCCATCGCCTCCTCGTAGGCGGCCATCGCCGCCGGCAGGTCACCGGCCAGGATCAGCTCGTCGCCCTTGCGCCGGGCCAGGTCCGCGCTGTCCGATGTGGACCCAAGCTCGGCCGACATCACCAGCGCCTCATCGAACATCGCCAGCGCCACCCCGTGCTCGCCGCGGCCCGAGGCCAGCCGCGCCAGCTCGTCCAGCGCCTGCATCTGGCCCCACCGGTCCCCGCTCTCCCGGAAACCCGCCAGGGCCTCCCGGAACGCCGACTCACCCCGGTCGCCGTGCCGCCCGAAGTAGCGCATCATGCCCGAGCCCAGCGCCATCAGCGCCCGCGACCACACGTCCCGCGCGAACAGGTGATCCGGCGGCGCCTCCTGGAAGGACGTGTCGCTCGGCCCGGCCGTCAGCGCCCAGATCACCGTGGTGAACGCGTGCTCCGGCGGGCGGCTCAGGTCGTCCATGACCGCCGCGGCCCGCGCGAACAGCTCCGGCGGCACCTCCTCGGTGACGGCGGCGTTGGCCACGCACAGCACGAGGTGCTCGCCGTCGGCGTCGGCGCCCAGGTGCGGCAGCAACCGCCGCGCGCGGCTCGCGCCGTCCAGCCGCCGCCCGCGCAGCCACCAGTACGACGACAGCTCGGTGAGCAGCGCGAAAGCGGTCGGGACGTCCTCGGTGACGGCCCAGTCGAGCGCGGCGTGCAGGTTGCCGGCGTCGGTGTCGAGGGCGGTCATCGCGTCGAGCTGCCCGGCGGTGCGCAGCACCGGCTCCAGCCGCTTGGCGAGGGCCAGGTGGTGGAGGGCGTGGGCGCGGCGGGCCGCGGCCTCCTCGCCCGCCTCGGCGAGCTTCTCCGACCCGAAGGCGCGCACCGTTTCCAGCAGCCGCGCCCGGCCGTCCCGGATGTCCACAAGGGACTTATCGGCGAGGTCGGCGATCAGCTCCTCGGCGGCGAAGGTGTCGAGCCCGGCGACCGCCCCGGCCGCCTCGACGCCGGTGCCGCCGGTGAAGACGCTGAGGCGGCGCAGCATCAGCTGCTCCCCGGGCGACAGCAGGTCCCAGCTCCACTCCACGACCGCCCGCAGCGTGCGGTGGCGCGGCGAGGCGGTGCGGTCCCCGCGCGAGAGCAGCCGGAAGCGGTCGTCGAGCCGCTCGGCGAGCTCGGCCGCCGACAGCTGCCGCAGCCGCGCGGCGGCCAGCTCGATGGCCAGCGGCAGCCCGTCGAGGGCGGCGCAGATGCGGCGGACGTCGGCGTCCCCGGCGTCGAAGTCGGGACGCACGGCCCGGGCCCGGTCGGCGAACAGCCGCACCGCCGCGTCCTCGGTGTCCAATGGGGACAGTGGAAAGAGGACCTCGCCGGTGATGCCCAGGGCCTCCCGGCTGGTGGCCAGCACCCGCACCCGCGGGCAGCCCGCCAGCAGCCGGTGCGTCAGCGTGGCGACGGCGTCGATGACCTGCTCGCAGTTGTCCAGGACCAGCAGCAGCTCCTCCTCGGCGAGCGCCGCCGTCAGCCGCCCCGCCGGGTCCGGCGCCTCGCCGCCGCCCAGCAGCGCGCTCTGCCGCAGCCCCAGCGCGTTCAGCAGCGCCTGCGCCAGCTCTCCGGGACCGGTGACTGCGGTCAGGTCGGCGAAGACCGCGCCGGTCACCGACTCCACCGCCAGCCGCGTCTTGCCGACCCCGCCGGGACCGGTGATGGTCACCAGGCGGTGCGCGGACAGCAGTTCCCGCAGCCGCCGGTGCTCCTCCTCGCGCCCGATGAAGCGGGTGAGCTGGGCCGGGACGGTCGTGCGCGCCCGCTCGGGCACCGCCCGCAGGATCGCAGTGTGCACCGCCGTCAGCTCCGCCGAGGGATCGGCGCCCAGCTCGTCGGCGAGCAGCTCCCGCGCCTCCTCGTACAGCCGCAGCGCCTCGGCCTGGCGGCCCTCGTCGGCGAGCGCGCGCATCAGCTGCGCCCGCGTCTTCTCATTCAGCGGATCCCGCGCCAGCCGCGCGGCCAGCTCACCCGTGTCGCCCCACCCCAGGGCCAGCGCGGCATCGGCCTGCGCGCTCTCGGCGTCCCGGCGCAGGCCCGCCAGCCGCACCGCGTACTCGGCGAGCTCCGGGACGTCGGCCAGGGCCTCGCCCCGCCACAGCGCCAGGGCCCGGGTGAGCAGGTCGTGCGCGGCCCGCGCGTCACCCGCGGCGAGCTTCTGGCGGCCCTCCCTGGCCAGCCGCTCGAAGAGGAGGGCGTCGACGTCGTCGGGCTCGGCGGCGATCCGGTAGCCCGCCGGGTGCAGCTCGATCGCCGGAGCGTCGGGACCCAGACGACGGCGCAGGCGCGAGACCTGCGACTGGAGCGCGTTGGCGGCGTTCTGGGGAGGGGCGTCGCCGTAGATCCCGGCGAGCAGGCGGTCGAGGGGGACGACCCGGCCGGCGTCGAGGAGGAGAAGTGCGAGGAGGGCGCGGGGGCGCGGGGAGAGGTCGGCGGGGGTGAAGGGGGCCAGGAGGGTGAAGCGCACGGGGGGAGTTTACGGCGGGGTGGGGGAGGGGTGAGGTGGCTCTGGGGGTGGCGGCTCGTTACGAATCGTCAGCTTCATCGGCCTTCTGGAACCATACGCGAGCTTCATCGAGGTCCCCGCGCTGTTTGAGCAGGATCCCGAGGTTGTTCATCGCGTTGGTGTGCCCGGTGTCGGTGGCGCGCCGGTACCACTTCTCGGCTTCATCGAGGTCCCCGCGTTGTTCGAGCAGGACCCCGAGGTTGTTCATCGCGCCCGTGTCCCCGGTGTCGGTGGCGCGCCGGTACCACTTCTCGGCTTCATCGAGGTCCCCGCGCTGTTCGAGCAGGATGCCAAGGTTGAACGTCGCGTCGGTGTGCCCGGTCTCGGTGGCGCGCCGGTACCACTTCTCGGCTCCATCGAGGTCCCCGCGCTGTTGGAGCAGGATGCCGAGGTTGTACATCGCTGCGGGGTGCGCGTCGGGTGTCTGTGCTGCGCGGGTGATGGCGCTGAAGGCGATGTCGGGGCGGTCGTGGCGGAGGTAGGCGGCCGTGGCGATGGCACTTGCCTGCATAGGTGTGGCGTGGGTTTGGAGGATGGTCCAGGTCGCGTCGGGGACGGATTGCCCGTGCAGGGGGCTGCCGGGCTGGTCGGCGCGGTCGGTGAGGTAGTCGGCGGCGGTGTAGGTGCCACCGGGAAGGGGTATGAGGCAAGAACTCGCGGTGGTGCCGGTGACGATCTCGGCGGCCCAGTCCCTTCCAGCCGCAGCTGAGGGGGTAGTGGCGCGCTGGCGGTACTTGGGCGGCAGGTACGCCGGGGTGAGCAGGTCCAGGACATGCCCGGGCAGGGGATCGTCGAACCCGGCGCGGCGGGCGTCGACCGCCGCGCTGATCACCGCCCGCCCCACCGCCTCCAGCACCTCACCGGTGTCACGGGACCAGCGGGCCATCTGGGCCGGGCCTGCGATCAGGTACTCCCCGAACCCCACATCAGAGTCCACCGCCCGCCAGATGCGCCCATCACCGTCCAGTGCCCGCGCGCGCTTGGTTTCCCCCGGGCTCAAACCGGAGGCGACCTCGATGATCCGGTCCTGCCGGCGCAGGCCCTTCAGCAACTCCACACCGGGCCGGTAGAGCGCCAGGCCCGTGCGGGACTCCAGCCCCCCGTCGAGTCCCTCTTCCAGCCGCGCCAGCACGTTGGCGCGGATCGTGGCGACCACCACCGTCGACGGCCCGGCACAGATCCCGGCCAGCAGAGCCGCGTCCAGGCCACCATCGCTCAGGAAGTGCTCCAGATCGTCCAGGACCACCACCGTGTCGGCGAACCGATACCCGGCCGAATGCAGGGCCCGCAGGGACCCCGCACCGACTGGGACCAGCAGCCGCCGCCGGGAACGTGACGCGAGACGGTGGACGGCCTCGGCGGCCAGCCGCGACTTGCCCGCCGCGGCCGGACCGGCCAGCACCAGCATCCCCCCGGCCGCCACCAGCCCATCCACCCGCTCGTCCACGTCACGAGCCACATACGGGGTCTGCCCGGCCTCAGCCGAACCGATTGGCGGCTTGGCGCCCAGCCCGGTCACATCGACCTCACCCGCCCACGGCACCCGCCCCCGCACCAGATGCCGGACCTGACCGGCCACATCCGGACGAGCCGCCAGCCGCCGCCGGTACCCGGCCACCGCCTGCACACCCGACGTCGCCCCCGACACCGCCAGGCCCACCAGGCCGACCACACCCGCCCACACCGTCGTCCACGCCGCCACAGACTGAGGGTCCAGCCGTCCCCACAGCCACACCCCACCCGCCACGACGGCCGCCACCACCGCCACCACACCGACCCGCCCCAGCCATCGCACCCCATTACTGTTCCGGAGCCGTCCACAAGGTCACAAGACCGGACCCGCCCGCACACAAAAACGGGGCGCGCCCTCTCGGACGCGCCCCGCCTTACCGTGCGGTCTTGCTACTCGCTCATTCCACTACGAAACCGTGAAGGTCACGTCGTCCACGACGAAGCTCGTCTGGAGCGACGCGTCCTCGACCCCGGAGAACCGGACGGCGACGGTCTGGCCGGCGTAGGAGCCGAGCGGGACGGTCACCTGGACGTAGCCGCCGGCCGCGTCCTGGTTCGAGAAGGTCTGGACGGCGGTGCCGCCGACCGAGACGGTCAGCACGTCGTAGTCGACGGCCTCGGTCTCATCGGTGTCGATGTGGATCCAGAAGGACAGGCTGGTGCTGCTGCAGCCCGCCGGCACGGTCACGTTCTGCGTGATCGTGTCGGTGGCGGCGTAGCCGTAGCCGTCGATCCAGGCGGCGCGGGTGCCGCCGTGGGCCGGCTGGCCCTGCGAGCCCCAGGCGCCGATGGCGCCGGTGGAGCCGGTCCAGGGGGAGGCGCCGGATTCGAAGCCGCCGTTGGTGATCTTGTTACCGCCGCCGGTGCAGCCCGGGCCGCCACCGACGGTGACGGAGTAGGTCGTGCTGTGCGAGAACTGGGTTCCCGTACCGGTGATGGTGACGGTGTAGGTGTTGTTGGGGGTGCCCGTCGGGACGTTGATCGTCGCCGAGGAGCTGCCGCCGGAGGTGACCGACGACGGGTTGAAGCTGACCGTGATACCGGCCTGGGCGGTGTAGCTCAGGTTGACCGTCTGAGCCGGGGCGACGACGGTCGAGGTGTTCACGGTGGTGCTGACCGAGCCGCCGGCGGTGGTGCTGCCGGAGGACGAGCTCAGCGAGATCGAGAAGTCCGGGTCGGTCGGCGTGGTCGTGCCCACCGAGGTCTTCCAGATCGCGTACGCCACGCCGTCGGCCGAGCGGTCGAGGACGGTGGTGTTGATGTTGCTGGGGTAGGAGTCGCACGACGAGTGGTAGCAGGCGTCGTACGCGGCGTTGGCCGTGCCGCCCCACTTGGTCGCCTGAGCCGACGTCTTCCGCGCGCTCGCACCCGCGGCGTAACCGGAGGTGGCGATGCCCGCGTTCTGGAAGGAGTAGTCGTCGGAGCGGCCGGCGCCCTCGGTGTTCTCCTCGGGCGACAGGTTCAGCGGCGCGGTCGACCAGTAGGCCTTGAGGTGCGTGGCGGCCGCGGAGTTGATGTTGTTGATGAAGTAGCCGCCGTTGGTCGAGCCCACCATGTCGAAGTTCAGGTAGGACTTGATCTTCGAGCGCTCGGTGGAGGACAGGTTGTTGACGTAGAACTTCGAGCCGTTGAGGCCCTGCTCCTCGTCGGTCCACCACGCGAACCGGACGCGTCCGGTCATGGTCGGGTTCTTCGCGGCCAGGGTCAGCGCGACCTCAAGGAGGGTCGCCGAGCCGGAGCCGTTGTCGTTGATACCGGGACCGGCCGAGACCGAGTCCAGGTGCGCGCCCAGCATGAGGACGTTGTTGGCGTCGCCCTGCGGCCACTCCGCGATCAGGTTGTTCGAGGGGTAGGTGCAGGAGGAGCAGTTCTGCTCGGACACGGTGTAACCCGCGGCCTGCAGCTTGCCCTTGATGTAGGCCACGGACGCGGTGTAACCGGCCGAGCCCGCGCGGCGGTTGCCGCCGTTGTTGGACGCGATGGTCTGCAGCTGCTGCAGGTGGGCCTTGACGTTGTCAACGCTCACGTCCGGCACGCCCGGGTTCGGGTTGGTGCCACCGATGGTCAGGTTGTAGGTGACCGAGTGGGTCGCGGTGCCCGTACCGGTGACCGTGATGGTCCGCGTGCCCGTCGATCCGGCGGCCACGGCGATCGACAGGGTCGCCGAGTTGCCCGTGGTGACGGAGGTGGGGCTGACGGAGGCGGTCACGCCGCTGCCGCCGGAGACCGCGGTGGTCAGGTTGATGGTCTGGGCGGTGCCGATGGTCGTGGTGCCGACCGTGGCGGTGCCGCTCTGGCCCGGGTCGATGGTGCCGGACGACGGGCTCAGGGTGATGGTGAAGTCCTGCGAGGGACCGGAGCAGGTCGGGTCACCCGGCTGCGCCGGCACCGAGACGGCGTCCCAGGCGGCCTTGGTCTTGTTGAACAGACCACAGGTGCTGTCCAGGTTCTTGGCCGAGGTGAGGGTCGCGGTGCGGTACTTCTTGTAGGTCATGCCGCTGGTCTTCAGCAGCATGCCGCCCATCCAGATCTTGCCGGCGGTCTGCACGGTGACACCGGTGACGGCCTGGCTGTTGCAGGTGGGGCTGTTCGGCTTGCCGCCACCGGGCGCCGAACCCTCGGCCAGCAGGTAGAACCAGTGGTTGAGAGGACCGGCGGCCTTGTGGACCTCGGTGTTGGGGATCGACGCCGAGTAGCAGTTCGGGTCGTTGTTCACCAGCGACGGGTTGTACATGTTACGGATCGGGCCGGTGCCGACGAGGTTGATCTCCTCGCCGACCAGGTAGTCCGGCTCGTCGTAGGTCGTCGACTGGTTGGCGTAGGCCTCGGTCAGCGCGCCGAAGATGTCACCGGTGGCCTCACCGAGACCGGCTTCGGAGCTGGTGCCGCCCGGGGTGAACTGGTCGAGACCGTGGCCGTACTCGTGGCCCACGACGTCCATGGACGAGATCCAGTTGCCCGCGCTGTTCTTGCCGATCGTGACGGACGAGCCGTCCCAGTAGGCGTTCTGCTCGTTCAGGCCGACCGACACCGGCCAGGAACCGCCGGAGCCGTTGTGGCTCGTGCGGCCCAGCCAGTCGCGGAGCATGTTCCACTCCGTCTGCGCGCCGTACATGGCGTCCACGCAGCCGGTCTCGGTGCTGGTGCCGGTGCCGTTGCCCCAGCTGTCGTCGGGGCCGGAGTAGACCGAGCCGTTGTAGGGCGAGCACTGCAGGCCGGGACGCGTGGTGTCCCGCATGTAGTACGTGGAGCCCTGCTGGCTGGTCTGGATGGTCAGCGGGCTGGGGCCGTTCCACTTGCCGGTGCCGGAACCCTCGCTGACGTCCTCGCGCTCACCGAGGACCTTGCCGGTCTGGGCGTCGACCCACACCGTCAGGTGGCTCGGGGCGCCGTTCTTCTGAGTACCGCGGAGGACCGTCTCCCAGGCGAGCCTCTGCGTGTCGTCCTTGACGTGGACCACCAGGCGCTTGGACTCGACCGTCTGGGTCGCCCCCTGCTCCTTCTTCGAGGTGGTCACGGCCTTGTCGGACGCGATCGACGGGTTGGTGTCGAGGGCGATCGTGATGCTGGTGGCCGTGTTGACCTGCCGGACGGCGCCGTTGCCGTCGGCCAGGACGACCGCGTCACCGCCGATGACGGGGAGACCGTGGTAGCTGCGCTCGTAGGCCACCGAGTACAGGCCGGTGCCGTTGCCCCAGGGGAAGACCTCCTGGCGCTCGTACTGGTCGCTCGCGGTGAGCGTGAGCGAGTCGTAGCCGGCGTTGACGGCGCGGTCGGCCGCCGCGATCGCATTGGCCATGGGGTCGGACGCGGCGGTCGACGGATCGGCCGCCGCCGGTGTGGCGGTGAGAACCGCCATCGATCCGGCGAACAAAGCCAGGGTGGTCCCGGCCGTCACCATCTTCTTTAACATCGGGGACTCCTTTGATGACGCCGCTGTTGCGGCGCTCGAAAGCCAATCAGAAATCCCGGGGATCCATTCGGGTGGTTATTCAGTTGGTCGATGGGGCTTGTGCATAGGGGTCCTGTCGTGCGCGTGTTACCGAGGGGTATCACCGCAGGTCAGCGGCAATAAGGGAAAACCCTTGCGGCATTTGGGGTGATCCGGGCCACCCCGATGTCACTGAATGACGCGCCCCCTTGTGAGGACTCCCTTTTGGCTTCGGATCACGTAATGAAGGAAGCCCGTGCGGACTACGTCCACACGGGCCATCTCACCTAGGCTGTAGCGCCGCCGGTCACCGCCGGACGGTGATCTCCGGCGAGGTCCAGGTCTCCGGCGCGCCGGTGGCCAGGATCTTGTCGAAGACCAGGCGCAACCGGTAGGTCCCGTTGGCCACGGGCGTCCCGTCGGCCGCGGTCAGGTTCCATTCCAGGAAGTCCAGCCCGGTGCCCGCGCCGGAGTTGCGGACCACCCATTCCTCCCGCACCGGGACGGCGATGACGCGCCCGGTGGAGTCGACGGCCTCCATGCGCAACTCGCGCAGCGTGGGGAATCCGTGGGACAGCATCAGCCAGGCGCTCTTGCCGGCCTCGGTCACCGTCAGGGCCTCGTTCTTCCCGAAGGAGAAGTATTCCGGCCGCAGCGCGGGATTGTCCAATGTGGAATTGATGTCGGTGAAGGTCGGGTTGATCGCCGAGACCTTGTGCCAGTCGCCGGACACGCCCATGTAGGACGCGCGCAGCACCTCGCCGCCGCGCTTGGGCGTGAAGGTCACCCAGCCGCCGAAGACCGTGCCGTCCACGACCCCCTTGGGCTGCCTGATCGTCACCGTCACCGTCACCGACTTGCGCGGCGGGACGGTCACCTTCTTCGCCGAGAGCGTCACCCCGGCGTCGGCTTTCACCGTCTTGTACTCCGAGGTGTACGGGGGAGCGGCGCCCATGCCCGACTCCAGCCCGAGCTCGTACTGCACGGCCCGGTGTTCCTTGTTGGTCAGCGTGATCGTCCGGGTGACCGCGCGGCCCTCCAGCTCACCCAGCGGCAGCTTCGCCGGGGACACCTTCGTGGACGCCTCCAGCGCGGCCGGGACGTCGATCAGGCCCGCGCCCTGCTGCGCCACCTGGTGCAGCGCGCCGGAGGTGTCACCGCCGAGCTTCGTGGGCTTGGCGGTGGACTGGAGCAGGTCGCGCATCGCCGGCACGCCCATGTCGCCGCGCTCGGCCAGCAACAGCGCCACCGCGCCCACCACGTGCGGGGTCGCCATCGACGTGCCCGACTTGACCGCGTAGAAGCCCTGGTCCCGGGGCACCGTGGAGAACACGTAACCGCCGGGCGCCACGACGTCGGGCTTGTAGTCCAGCTCATGGCTGGGACCCCACGACGACAGCTGGTCGGGGGTACCGGCGAACTCGCCCTTGACCTCCTGGCTCCAGTACGAGCCCCACTTCGCCTTCACCGACTTGCCGGCCGCCAGGCGCGCGCGGATCGCCTCACCGTCGCGCTTGCGGATCGCCACCGCCGGGATCGTGCTCTTGTCGCCCCAGAACATGCCCAGCGGCAGGTCCTCGGGGTCGGCGAACTCCGAGGCGTCGAACCAGATGACGCCCGCCGCGCCACCGGCCTGCGCGTTGGTCACCGCGCTGGTCGGTGTGCACGGGTACCAGCCGGAGTTGGCCAGCACGAGCTTGCCCTTGAGGGAGCCGGGCGCGGCCGGGGCGCAGAGCTCACCGGCGTCCACGATGGACACCGAGCCCTTGGCGGGGGAGTTGGGGCCGGTCACGAACGTGTTGTACGGCACCGGAACGCCCTCGACGGTGAAGGCGAGGTTGGTCGCCTCGGTGGCGTAGACGCTGCCCACGGTGATGGCGTTCTTGGCGATGCCGGGCGAGCCGGGCGAGAAGGGACCGGCGGCGCCGTTGCCGATCGCCACCACGGGGATGACCCCGCGCTTGGCGACGGCGTCCAGCGCGCGGGGGAGCAGCGCGTCCTGCCGGACCTCGCTCTGCGCCTGGCCCAGGCTCAGGTTGACCACGTCCACGCCGTCCTCGACGGCCCGCTCCAGGGCCTCCAGGATCACGTCGTCGGTGGTGGGACGGGCGTCGCCGAAGACGCGGTAGGCGTACAGCTTCGCCTCCGGCGCGACGCCGACCATGTGGCCGTCGCTCCCGGCGATGATCCCGGCGACGTGCGTGCCGTGCCCCGAGGCGCCCGAGGGCGAGTCCATCGGGTCGGCGTCGCCGTCCACGACGTCGTAACCGCCGACGACCTTCTTGTTCGGGAACGGCCCATTGCCCAGGGCCGGGTGGGTGTAGTCCACCCCGGAGTCGATGATGCCGACCTTGATCCCCTTGCCGCGCACGCCGTCGCGGTGCGCCTCGGGCACGCCGGTCAGGCCGGTGACGGTGACGTTGTCCCGCTCCACCTCGTGCGGCGGCTTGGGCAGTGTGTCCACCGCTCCGGTGATGGGAGTGGGCACCGAGTAGGTGTTGACCGGGTAGACGTGCGCGACGCCCGGCAGCGCGGCCAGCTCACCGGCGCGCGCGGCGTCCACCGCCACCGCCATCCCGTTGAACAGGGTGTCGAAGCGGCGGACCTCCTCGACGAACAGGCCGCGACCGGCGGCCTTGTCGTCCAGATTGGACGGTGAATAGGACAGATTCGGGTCGAACTCCACGATCCGCAGCACCGTCGAGGCGGGCTCGGCGGCGTAGGCGGGTACGGAAGAGACGGCCAGGGGCGCGGCGACGGCGACGACCGCCAGCGCGAGCCCGGCCCGGGTGAGGGGTCGGATGGGGGCCTCCGGGGTGGTTACGGGGTGGGGTAGACGGTGAAGGCGATCCCGTAACGGGTCTCGTCCTCACCGGCGTCGGGCAGGTCGTCGGGTCCGGCCAGGTGCTTCAGCGTCTCCACCAGCGCCTCCAGCTGCGCCGCGGTCAGCCGCGCGTGCCGGATGGCCAGCAGGACCGGCGCCGGGGCGAGCGCCATCTCCTCGGCCACCGCGTGGATCAGCTCACCGGCGCCCTGGCCGGTGACGCGCTCGCGCGGGATGTGGATCCGCGTCTGGGCGCGGGTGTAGTACTTCTCGGTCCCGCCGCGCACGGTGTTGGTGCGGGAGACCTCGACGAGCCCGGCCTTCTCCAGGACCTTCAGGTGGTGGGCGACATTGCCCTTGAGGGTGTCCAGACGGGCGGCGAGGGTGGCCATGGTGGCCTCGCCGAGCTCGTCGAGGGTGAAGATCACGCGCTGGCGCGTGGGGTGGGCGAGGGCCTTGTACTGCTCGGCGCTGGCGGTGATCTCCGGCTCGGACACGGGGCTAAGTGTCAATGATCTTTGACGCTTGTGTCAATGGGTGCCGACGGGAACATGGCGACGGGGTGATGACGGGCGGGTTTCGCCGGGCACGCCGACGGCCCGCCGCCTCGGGGCGACGGGCCGTGCGGTGCGGGTGGTCAGGCGATGGCGTCCACGATGTCGCGGGCCTTGTCCTCGTGCTGGGCGTAGGCGTCCGGGAAGGCCGAGACCTGCACGGCCTGCGCGGCGGAGGTGAGGGCCATGTCCTCCCAGCCGGAGATGCGCTGGAGCGCGGCGAAGAAGGACTTGGCGGAGGACTTGGGGTCCATGATGGTGCCGACGTCGCCCCAGCCGCCCTGTGCGCGCTGCTGGAACAGGCCGATGGAGTCGTGGTCGGCGCCGGTGCCCTGGTGGTCGTAGTCGAGCGACTCGGGGACCACGTAGCTGGCCAGGTTGTACAGCCGGGACTCCTGCATCGCCGTCATGATGGCGATGACCAGGGCCTCCTTCGGCACGTCCATCTCCTTGCCGGCCTCGATGATCTTCGCCGCGTTGTTCGTCTGCTCGGAGTCGAGCCCGGCGACCGGGGTCAGCTCCGCCGACAGCTTCTTGATGTCGATCTCGCTGACCGGCTCCTTGGGCGGGAGCGCCGGTGGCGCGGTGGCCGGCTCGCGCTCGGTGGAGCGGGAGGCGGCGTCCATGACGGCGATGGCGGCCATGCGCGGCTCGGCGGCCAGCGCGGGGGCCTGTACGACCACGCCACTGGCGGTGGCGGCGATGACGCCGGTCAGCGCGAAGTGCGCGACGCGGCGGCGGTGGTGGAGCGCCTGCTCCACGAGGAGCGCGATGGCGCCCGCCGGGACGGTGAGCCAGTCGGCTCCCCGCTCGGCGCGGTGGCGACCGGAGCGGAGCCGATGCCGCCCGGGTGCTGTCTGGTCATCGAGGCGGATCCGGTGATGCCCGGTCTCCGAGTCTTTGGCTGCTGGCACTCGGCCACCCTAGGCGGTGATCTCGCAGGTCACAGGGACCGAATGTGCGACTAGACATCGATGATCTTCGATGGAGTGACGGGTGTCCGGCGCTGTCCGACATGCCGGTCCGGGCACGGTTCGCCTTCATTGTGCCCACGTCGACCGGCAAAGCGGGATGCGCGGTCATGCGGACGAGTGAAGGGGTTCCGCCGTTCGGGCCGAACCGGACGGCCTAAGAACCCGGGTGTGATCTGGGTCACGAATGAGCCCGAAAGAGGGAGGTCGGTCCGTCGATGTCCCCTGCCGGGCGACGGAAACCCGACACCCGGGGGGTGGTTCCGCGTTTCTTGACGCTCGCTTGACGGACGGTGTGGCGCGGCGGGCGTACCGTCCATCCACACTGCCCAGTACGTAAGACAGTGCCCCTCAGAGCACGTGCCCTTCGCTGAACTGGAGGCCCCCATGGGGGTTGCTCAGGTCTCTTATCTCGTGGGTGCCGGTGTGCTGGCGCTCCTCCTCCTCATCGTCTTGGCGAAGTCGATCCACCGCATCCAGCCCACCCAGGTCGGGCTGGTCAACAAGCTCTTCAGCTTCCGCAAACTGCCCGGCGACAACCCGATCGCCTTCAACGGCGAGGCCGGTTACCAGGCGGACATGCTGATGCCCGGCACGCGATTCAAGCTCTGGCCGATCTACTCGGTCAGCAAGTTCCCGTGGGTGCAGGTGCCCGCCGGCGAGATCGGCGTGGTCATCGCGCAGGTGGGACGTCCCCTGCCGATCGGCGCCAAGAGCGCCCGCTACCGCCCCGAGTTCGGCAACTACGGCGACGTGCGGTCCTTCCTCGGCCACGACGGCGAGAAGGGCGTCCAGCGGCCGGTCCTCCCGCCGGGAACCCTGGCGCCGATCCACCCGGTGGCGTTCATCGTCCTCACCGCCCGCGAGGTCTTCGGCCTGCCCGTGGCCCCCGAACTGGCCTGGGAGGAGCACGAGAACAAGCTCACCGCGGCCTCCTTCGGGCTCAACCCCAAGCAGCTCAGCGTCGTGATCATCGCGCCCGGCCAGGACCGCGACATGGTCGGCCTGGTCACCGTCCTGGAAGGCGAGCCCCTCCCGTCCGGCGACATCGCCAGCCGCCTCGGCGGCTTCGACGACGTCCTCGCCCTGGAGGCCGAGGGCACCGACGCCGAGATCATCGACCTGCTCCTGGGCTCCAAGAACGATCTCCACAACAACTACCAGGACTTCCAGGCCTTCCTCGACCACGGCGGCCGCATCGGCCTCCAGCACGACCCCCTGCTCTACGGGGCCTACCTGCTCAACCCGTTCCTCGTCCGCGTCGAGATGGTCCCGATGCTGGTGGTCAACCAGGGCCAGGTCGCCGTCATCAAGGGCTTCGTCGGACTGCCCACACTGGACACCTCCGGCGCCGAGTTCAAGTTCGGCAGCATCGTCCGCCCCGGCCACCGCGGCATCTGGCAGGAACCCCTCCGCACCGGCAAGTACCCCATCAACCCCCGCGTCTACGCCGCCGAGATCGTGCCCACCTCGATCCTGACGCTCAACTGGGCCAGCGCCTCCTCCCAGGCGCACAACCTGGACGCGCGACTGGAGTCCATCGTCGGCAAGAGCCGCGAGGGCTTCGTGTTCACCATCGACCTCCAGGTGCAGATCCACATCTCCGACACCAGGGCACCGAAGGTGATCTCCTCGGTCGGGACCATCCTCAACCTGGTCAACGAGGTCCTGCAATCGGCCGTGGGCAACCACTTCCGCAACACCCTCCAGGACCTGGAGGCCATCCGCTTCATCGAGACCCGCCAGGAGGTCCAGGAATCGGCCTTCGCCGCCGTCAGCCGCTACCTCGCGGGGTACGAGGTCGAGACCCGTGGTGTGTACATCCAGGACGTGATCTTCCCGCCGGAGCTGGTGGAGGTCTTGACGCACCGGGAGATCGCCAACCAGCAGCGGGCGACGTATGAGGAGCAGCAGCGGGCGGAGACCGTGCGCATTGAGACGGAGAAGGCGCGGGGGACGGCGAACATGCAGGCCGACCTTGCCGCTTCTCAGGTCTCCGTCGAGATCAATGCCAACCAGGCGGATGCTCGTGAAGCCCAAGCCCGCGGTGACGCCGCGTACGTCCGGGTGACCGGGCAGGCTGAGGCCGACAAGATCGCGGCGATCGGTCTTGCGGAGGGTAAGGCGGTCGAGGCGCTCGGGCTGGCTCGCGCGGCGGGGTTCGAGGCGCAGCGGGAGGCGATCGGGGAGTTGCCGACGGCGCTGGTGGCTGTGGCGGGGGCGATTGCGGAGGGGCGGATCAAGGTGGTTCCCGACGTGTTGGTGGCGGGGGGTGGGTCGAGTTTGGACGGGCTCGCGGCCACGCTGATGAAGTTGCTGGGGGATGGGGGGCTTGGCTTGTCGAAGCCCACGGTGGTGGAGGCCGAGGAGGTTGAAGTGCGGGAGTAGGGGCTGCGGATCGCCCGTCTTCTCGGCGGGGCGCTAGGGCTTCGTCGTGGGTCACCCTCTGGACAGGGCTTTCAGCCCTAGGACCCGGACCAGGACGCTGTCCTGGACCAGGGCCTCCCTCCGGAGGCTCCTCCTCTGGCCGGCGGGCGAGACGGTGAACGCAGAACCCGGGGGTGTCAAGACGGAAGAGCTGTCTTGACACCCCCAGAACCTGCGTTCGTTGATCCGTCTGGCCGACCGACGGAGGATCCCCCTCCGGGGCGGGTGGGTGGGGGGATGGCTTTGTTCGGGGTTGCGGCGGGTTTTTGGGTTGCGGGTCTCGGCTGGTCTACGGTTGCCGTCGGTTTTTCGGCTCACCCCACGTGGGTGGGGAGCGCGTCTATCTCGAACAACTCCACTACCGTGACGATGGCTCACCCCCACACCAGTGGGGAGCACCCTTCCCGACCTGCGCCTCTACCTCACCCCGCGCACGTTCCCGTCCGCTCGCGAGCCCCTCACCCCTTCCCCATCCCCGGCTTCCTCTCGCCCGGCTCAGTGGCCCACGAACCCGAGCCCTTCCGCTTCGCGTGGTGCCCCACCATCTGCACCAGCGACGCGGTGAACCTCTCCCGCTCGCCCTCGTTCAGCGGCGCGAGCAGCTCGTCCTGCGCCTCCGACACCAGCTTCGCCAGCCGCTCTCTAAAGGCCAGGCCGTCCTCGGTCACCGAGACCACGTTCCGCCGCCGGTCCGCCGGGTCCGGTGTCCTGGTGATCAGTCCTTTCTCCTCCAGCTCGCTCGTCACCGCCGTGACGTCGCTTCGGTCGAGGTGTGTATGCCGCCCGAGGTCGGCCTGGCTCATCGGCCCGAATTCCGCGAGTGCCGACAGGGCCGAGTAGTGGTGTCGGCGGACTCCCAGTGACTCCAGGCGCTCGCCGACCATGCGCTGGGCGTGTGCTGCGAGCTGGTTCATCAGCCAACTCGGCGTGCGCCGAAGGATCGCCGGGGGAGCATCGTCGGCGGGGTCCATGGGGCCTCCAAAATTATTGGCACTGCCAACGTTGGCAAGACCAACAGTTCCTGTTAGTGTTGGCGCTACCAACGAATCCTATCGGGAGACGACATGAGCGACACCGCTATCCACCCCTTCCGTCTCGACGTTCCCCAGGCCGACATCGACGACCTGCGCTTCCGGCTCGGCCGGGTGCGGTTCCCCGCCGCCGCGCAGCGGGATGACCAGGGCATCGCCCAGGACCGCGTGGCGGCTTTGGCCGAGTACTGGCTGGAGAAGTTCGACTGGCGCGCCGCCGAGGCCCGCATCAACGCGTTCCCGCAGTTCACCACCACCATTGACGGCCAGAACGTTCACTTCATCCACGTGCGGTCCGAGCGTGCGGACGCCGTGCCGCTGCTGCTGGCGCACGGGTGGCCCGGCTCGGTCGTGGAGTTCCTGGACGTCATCGGGCCCCTGACGAACCCGGACGAGGGTCCGGCCTTCCACCTGGTCATCCCGTCGATCCCGGGCTTCGGGCCCTCCGGCCCGATCACCGCGCCCAACTGGGATCCGGCGCGCATCGGTGCGGCGTTCGCCGAGTTGATGGCGCGGCTGGGCTACACGCGGTACGGCGTGCAGGGTGGGGACTGGGGTGCGGGGCTGGTCCGGCTGGTCGCCGCGCACGCGCCGGAGGCGGTCATCGGCATCCACATGAACTACGCGCCGCACCCGCCGGCCGCCGATACCACTGGTTTCAGCGAGGACGATGTCGCGCGCAACGAGCACATCCGCGACTTCATCGCCAACCGGCCCGCTTACTGGCGCGTGCACGAGACGCGCTCGCAGACCATCGGGTACGCGCTCGCCGACTCGCCGATCGCAGCGCTGGCCTGGTACGGCGAGAAGCTGGACGCCTGGGCGGACCCGAGCGCGCCGCTGACGGACGAGCAGATCCTCACCGACATCTCGCTGCACTGGTTCTGCGGCACCACCGCCACCGCGCCGCGCATCGGTGCCGAGGCCGCCGCCGTTCCGGGGCCGCCTCCGGCGGTGAGCGCGCCGATCGCGGTGATGGTGTTCCCGCACGACATCGTGCGGCCGGTGCGGAGTGTGGTGGCGAAGCTGGCGCCGACGCTGGTGCGCTGGACGGAGGCCGAGCGGGGTGGGCACTTCGCGGCACTGGAGGTGCCGGAGATCTTCGCCGCCGACGTCCGGGCGTTCTTCGCCGATCTGTCCTGAGCCGTCCCGGCGGACTGACCGAAAGGGCGGCCGGACGGACCTAAACGCCGCCTGATCGACTCTCCACTTCGCCTGGCCCCGCGCATAGCGTCGGGGCCATGCCGACGTCAGCCCAGAACCCCGACGCGGCCGCGCAGCCCGAGGAGACCCCGGTGACCGAGCCGCAGAAGAAGACCACCACCACCGCCGAGATTCGCAAGTGGGCCGTCGAGGGCGGCTACGGCGTCGCAGACCGGGGGAAGCTGCCGACCGCGATCATCGAGGCCTACCGGGCGGCTCATCCCGACTGAGTTCTACCAGCCCGGTCCACGGGTAGGGCGGGATGAGGAACCGCCCGAGCCGGGGCGCGAGCCAGCGGCCGTCCCGGAACTCCAGTCCGGTGGCCGGATCCGGCGGCGGTGGTCCATGGTGGACGGTCACCTCGCCGTCGCGGACGATCGCGTGGCCGAGCCGGTGCCCGTCCAGTACCAGCGCGAGGACGACGGTTCCGCCCGCGCGGGACCAGTCGCCGCGCCGCTCAATGAGGTCGATCCGGCCGCCGGGGTGGTGGACCTCGGTGGCCGCCAGTGCCGTGCCCTCGTAGTGGTGGCGGACGCGGCGGCCGTCGGCTATGTCCACAAGGGACAGCCGGTCGGCGGCGTCCCAGGCCAGTCGCGCGCCCGGCACCCGCACGGTCCGGCCGCGGCCGTCGTAGTCGAAGAGCGCGGAGAACACCCCGGCGGCGTCGCGGGGGCGGCTGTGGGCCATGAGCCGGTTGGACAGCGGGTCGCCGGTCTCGGGATCCTCCTCGTGGTGGAAGAACCGCGTGCCCTCCAGGGAGGCGGTGACCAGGGTGTTCCCGGCCGGGTCGTAGCCGCGGTGGAAGAAGGCGGTCGGCGTCATCGTGGCCACGTGCCGTCCCAGCGCGTCGTGGGCGTAGCGGACCGGCCCGTCGGCGACGAGTTCGCCGGTGGCGTTGTAGAAGCGGGTGAACTCGGCGCCGCCGAGGTGCCGGACGCGCGTCGGCCGCCCGCACGGATCGCGGTCGAGCACCTCGATCAGGCGGAGGGTGCGGCCGCCCAGCCGCAGCGACAGTCCATTGTGGTCGCGCAGCAGCTCGCTCCCGTCCGGGAACGGTCCGGTGTGGACGGACGGCTCGGCGCGCTCGATCGCCGCCCCCTCGCCGTCGCGGCGCTCCACGGCCCGTCCGGCGGCGTCGGGCAGCGTGATCCGCACGCCCGCGTCGGCGTCCACGGCCGCCAGTTCGCGCCCGAGCAGGTCGTTGACCCGGCGCAGGACGGTCAGGCCGCGAGGGTCGGTGACCGCCGCGACCGCGCCCGAGGCGTCCAGCGCGGTGTGCGTGGCGTACTGGTCGACGCCGCCGGCGTCGGCGATCGCGATGACCGCGCGCCCCAGGGGATCCAGGTGCGTGGTCGCGGGGGTGTCGGCGTGGCGGGCCGAGAGCCAGGCCGCGCGCGCCCCCGGCCCGGGCGGTTCGGGCCCCACCGGGTCGGGGGCGCCGCGCGCGGCGTACCAGCGGGAGGAGAGCACGGTGTCCCCGGCGTCCCAGGTCTCCCGGCGCCAGGCGTGCCGGTCTGTGGTGGACACCGTGCCGTCGGGGCGCTCGGCGCGCAGGACGCGGCCGAGCGGATCGCGGACCACTGCCTCTTGGGGCATTGTGGACGAAAGAGGGCCGGATGGCGGGCGCGGCCCGGTTCCGGTGATCCAGTACCCGGCGCCGTCGACGAGGTAGCCGAGCGCGGCCATCCGCTCGTCGTCGACCGCCTCGCCGAAGACCGCGCGCAGCAGGCCGCGCGTGACGGCCAGGCGGCGGACGTGATGGACGAGCCCGCGCCCGGCCGAGCCGTGCGGCAGCGGACCGCGCATCGCCGCGTCCCAGTACCGCACGCGCGTGGCCGCGATGAGCCGGTGGCGCGGCGAGCGGTGGTCGGGGACGTCCTCGAAGGCGGCCGGGCGGCTCCCGGCGAGCGCGGCGGCCAGGGTCTGCGGCGTGAAGGGCTCGCCGGGTTCGGGCGCGGCCAGGCCGGTGACCTCGAAGCGGTCGGTCCCGGCGGTGCGTCCGTCCACATCGGAGAGCAGGTGGCGGGTGAGGGTGACGTGCAGGACCTCCTGCCCCGGCTGGCGGGGCACGATGCGCGGATAGGCCACGCGCGCCGACTCCAGGAGCTGCCCGCGCGGGCCGAAGGCGAGGGCGATCTCGTGGGTGACGCGCGGGTCGGGCTGCGGGAGGCAGCGCTCCAGGCGCGAGGTGATCGTCTCCAGTGGACGCACGACCGGCCCGTCGGGGGTGCGCAGGACGATGTGCCGGTAGCGGGTGACCAGGTAGGGCACCGCACCCCGGTCGCTGCCGTCCTCGGCGTGCGTTT
Organism: Actinorhabdospora filicis; assembly: GCF_030269765.1. GTDB lineage: Bacteria > Actinomycetota > Actinomycetes > Mycobacteriales > Micromonosporaceae > Actinorhabdospora > Actinorhabdospora filicis. The sequence goes on from NZ_BSTX01000003.1 coordinate 220,827, forward strand.
CTGCGCGGACGACGCGCCCGGCGAGCAGCGCGCGCTCGGCGGGCGTGGCGTCGTCGGGCAGCACCGCCGGTCCCGGCGGCGGCACGGGAGCGTAGTGCCCGTACGTGTCCTCACCGTGCCGCCAGACCAGGGTCCGGACGCGGGGAGCGGTCCCGGTACCGCGCATCACCGGTCCTCCCCGTCGCGTCGGGCGTGGATCGGGCCACGGAGATGAGGTTCCGGCACCGCCGTGGCCCGACCGCTCCACTCAAACGCGGATCGGGCCGCGATGAATCGGGGAGAACCCTATGAGCCGCGCCGGATCAGCTCGATGCGGCCGCGTACACCGAGTTTGCGGTAGGCGCTGGACAGGTTGGCCTCGACGGTCTTGACGCTGACGTGCGCGGTGGCGGCCACCTCGCGGTTGGTCATGCCGTCGGCGACCAGGGCGACGATGCGCGCCTCGGTGGGGGTGAGCTCCAGCGGCGGGATGTGCCGCTGGCCGCAGCGGCTCAGCTCGTCGGCGGTCCGCCGCGACCACAGGACCGCGCCGAGCCGGGTGAAGATCTCCTGCGCCGACAGCAGGGCCTCCCGGGCGGCCTTCTTCTGCTTGCGGGCGCGCAGGGCGCAGCCCTTGACCAGCAGGGTCCGGGCGCGCTCGAAGGGCATCGGGAGCGTCTCGCAGGCGGTGAGGACCTCGTCGAGGGCGGCCTCGGCGGCCACGGCGTCCCCGGCGGCCAGCCGCAGCAGTGCCCGCGACCGCCCGACGGCCACGGTCAGCCAGGGACGCGGGGCGGCGGCCAGGCGGCTTTCCATGTCCCGCAGGCGATCGGTGGCCCGCGCGGGATCGCCGGTGGCGATCAGCGCCTCCACCTGGTCGGCGTGGAAGGCGTGCCGGGCCGGGTCGGGGATGCCCATGCGCGCCACCAGCGCCTCGGCGCGCGCGAAGACGTCCACGGCGTCGGCGGCGCGGCCCAGCGACAGGTCCAGGAAGCCCAGGACCTGGAGGTGCAGGGCCGCCACGTACGGGTCGTCGGCGCTCTCGGCCAGCGCCAGCCCGCGCGTGGCGTGCTTGCGGGCGGCCTCGTCGTCGCCGAGGTGCGCGTCGACCATGGCCAGCGCGTACAGGCAGAACCCGCACCAGCGGCGCTGCCCGGTCTGCTCCACCATCGCCAGGGCCGCGGTGGCGCGTTCCCTGGCGCGGCGCCAGTCCCCGAGCCAGCAGTCCAGTTCGGACAGCAGCATCAGCATGTGGCCCTGCTGCTCGTCGCCGCGCTCGGCGGTCCAGCGGTGCCGGGCGGCGAAGCGGTCGCGGGCGCGCGGCAGGTCGAAGTAGCGGTCCCAGTCGGCGATCGCCGTCCACGCCCAGGCTCCGGCCCAGGTGCGCGGCGCGGTCAACTCGAACAGCCCGGACGCCTCGGCGACGTCCCCATGGGACGGTCCGCCGCCGCTCATCATCCGGTACATCGCCGCCACCGACAGCACCAGCGCCAGCAGCTCCGGGTCGGGTTCGGGCAGCGCGCGCATGATCTCCAGCGCCTTCGCCGAGGCCTCGCTCTGCGCCCCGGCGTCGTGGGTGCTGAACCACGACAGCCGCAGCAGCAGGACCGCCTCCAGCTCCGGCGCGCCGGCCGCTTCGGTGAGCGCGGCGCGGCAGGCGTCGGCGGCCTCGGCGGTGCTGCCCTGGTAGAACAGGATCTCGGCGAGCTCGGACAGCGCCCGCGCCCGCGGCTCGCCCGCCGGTAGCCGCGGGACGGCGTCCTCCAGCACGATCCGCGCCCGACCGGCGTCGCCGGAGGTGAACAGGCAGCGCGCCTGCCTGCTCTGCCGCCTGGCGCGCTCGGGATCGTCGGGGAACGTGTGCCGCAGCGCCAGTTCCCAGAGCCTGGCGGCGGTGGCGGGCGCGGCCCGGGCGTCGGCGCGGCGCGCGGCGGCGTCCAGCGGCGCGGCCAGCTTCGGGTCGAAGCCCTCGGCGGCCAGCGCCAGGTGCCAGGCGCGCGCCTCCTCGTCGGTGACCACTGTGGACAGTCGCCTGTGGACGGTGTGCCGGTGTTCGCCGGTGGCGCGATCGTAGACGGCGGCCGCGTACAGCGGATGGGCGAAGGCGATCCGGCCCTCCCGGATCTCGACCAGGCCGGCCTCCTCGGCCGGGGCGAACAGCTCGCCCCCGTGCCTGCCCAGGGCGTCGCGGACGTCCCGGACCGTCGGATGCGCCAGCGCCGCCGCGTACAGCAGCGCCTCGCCGGTGGCCTTCGGCAGGGCCGCGACCCGGTCGGCGATCAGCTCGCCGACGCTCTCGGGGGCGGGCAGCCGCTCGGCCGGGGACGCCGGTGGCTCGCGGCGGATGCGCTCGGCGGTCTCCAGCGCGAAGAGCGGATTGCCCGCGCAGATCTCGTGCAGGTGCGTCAGGACCGGGCGCGACAGCTCCAGCCCCGCCCGGTCCCGCACCAGATGGTGCAGCTCGGTGAGGCCGAGGGGTCCGAGGTGGACGGTGGTGCGGTCGTCGGCCAGGCGGGTGTCGGTCAGGTCGAGCGGCCCGGCGTCCGGTTCGCTCGCGCGCACCGTCGTCAGCAGCAGCAACGGTTCCTTCGTCAGCCGCCGCAGCGCGTAGTTGAGGGCGCGGGCGGTGGCCGCGTCCAGCCATTGCGCGTCATCGACGGCGAGGACGGTGGGGCCGGGCAGCCGCCGCAGGACCGAGAGCGTGGCGACGCCGACGGTGCGCGGGTCGAGGGGCGTGTCGCCGGGGTGGGCGCGGAGCAGGACGACGTCCATGGCCTCGCGCTGCGGGGTGGGGAGGCCGTCGCGGACGTCGTCCCAGCAGCCGTCGAAGAGGTCGAAGAGGCCGGTGAAGGACATCCGGGCCTCGGTCTCGCTGGTCTTGGTGGACAGGACCCGCAGCTCTCTGGCGCGGGCCCGGTCGGCGGCCAGGGTCCACAGGGTCGTCTTGCCGATCCCGGCCTCGCCGTAGAGGATCAGCGCGCCCGGCGCCTCCCGGGGCGTGTCGAGGACGGCGCCGACCAGCGACAGCTCGGCCGCTCTGCCGAAGACACGCATCGCGCCACCCCTTTTACGCGAACCCCACGCGGTCATTACATAACGGCGGGAGGTTGATCACAAGCGTCCGCTTTCCCGACGGGGTCTTCGGGCGGTGGTGCTGTTAGGGTGCTCGGGCCCGGCCGCCCCCGATACACCGAGGAACCATGTCCGACTTCACCGTGACCTTCGAGCCCGCGCCCCAGAGCCCGGTCGTGCCGTCCGGTTCCCGCAACCACCGGATCGCCTCGGTGCTGCTGTGGGTGCTCTTCGGCGTCCAGGTGGCGCTGGTCGTGGCCGGCTATGTGCTCGCGGTGCTCATCGAGCGTCCCTACGACATCGAGACCGCCGCCGCGCTCTACGAGCTGCCGAGCACGGTGACCGGGCTGCTGTACGCGTCCGTGATCGCCTTCGCGGCGGTCGGTGTGCGCCGCGGCGTCCGGCTCGCGCGCTACGTCGCCTTCGGTGTGGCCTTCGTCGGCGAGTGGGGGTTCATCGAGAGGCTCGGCTGGTTCGCCTCGACGGTCCTGCGCTGGAGTGACACGGGGACCTGGAGTTTCCTGCCGCTGCTGGAGAGCGTCCCCGCGGCGGTGCTCGGTGTGATCGTCTTCGTCCTGCTCGTGCGGCGCGAGCCTCAGGTCCCGGTCGCGGGCGTCTCCTAGCGCTCCACCTCCTCGCGGCCGGTCACCGCCGAGGTCTCCAGGATCACCAGCTCGCGCCGGCCGGCGGTGAGCACCTTCAGGTAGCCCGGCGGAGTGTCCAGGACGTAGCCGTAGAGCGTGCCGTGGGCGGTGTCGATGCGCTCCAGCGACACCCACGGGTCGTGGATGACGGCCGCGCCGACCAGGACCACCGCGAGCGTGATGGCGCCGACCTGCGCCACGAGCCAGCGCGCGGCACGGCCGCCGGGGTTGCGGTGCCGCTCCCGCATCAGGAAGTACAGCCCGGCGGTCAGCAGCAGGACCAGCGGCGGCAGCCACCACGCGGCGAAGGACCACACCATCGCCACCGCGAAGGCGGTGAGGATCAGCAGCCCGGCGGCCGAGCCGCTGTACCGCTCGCCCTGGCGCCGCTGCCGCACGAGCCGCACCACCAGGATCGGGAACAGGATCAGCAGCGCCGCCGCGCTGATCACCTCGTCGGCCATCGCGGTGCCGACCGCCATGGTCAGCACGTCGTCGAGGTTGATGGTGTCGGCGACGGAGAAGGCGGTGCCCCAGTGCCAGTGGACGACGGCCATCATGCGCAGCACCAGGAACAGGGCGGCGATGCCGGTCCAGGTGAGGCCGCCGTGGGCGCCCTGGACCTTCTGGTGGCTCATCGGCCCTCCCCGTCATGGGCGCGTCGGACCGACTCACGGTATGACGCGGCGGGGGAGGAGGGTGGCGAATCGCCTGAGAGCGCACAAAGACACCGCCACACGGTGAGACCGGGTGGCGGGCCCTGTGGGGAGGGATCGCGCCGGGCCACGCTCGCCCTGCTGGAGGCTTGATCGGCCCGGCGCAGTGCGAGCATATTGTAGTTGCAAAGAGTTTGCAATAAGCGCGCCGAAACCGGCCCGGATCGTGGACGGGTGATGGCGCGGGTCGTGTGTGGATCTCGCGGGTGACCTTCGGCGGACGCGGACGCGGTGATGCCACGATGACGGACCCACCCCCGGAGGCTTCGTGACACCCGCCGACGCGCCCGCGCCGTTCGTCCCACTGGAGGGACTCGCCGCGATCGCCCCGCCCGAGGTCCGCGACGCCCTGCCCCTGGGCGGGTGGCGGATGGACGCCCTCCACAAGCTGCGGCTGCCCGTGCGGGACGTGGCGGTCGCCGAGCTCGGGTGGCTGCTCGACCTGCGCGTGTGGCAGGCCTACGGGCGGCACTTCGCGGTGAGCCCGAGGGACGTCCTGGCCGCGCCGGACGTTCTCGCCCACCAGCACGAGCGCGCGATGCGGGCCGACCTGGCCTACCCGGTCCACCTGTGCCCGTGGCGGGGCAGGACGGTGATCCTCGACGGCTTCCACCGGCTGCTCAAGGCGGTGCTGACCGGGCGCGAGACGCTGCCCGCGATGCTCCTCGGCGAGGAGGAGTTCGCGGCGATCGGTGGTTTGAGGGAGGGCTGACTGCCATCCCCGCCCTGCGGGGATTACGCCGATGGTGCGTTGATCATGCCCGGCAAGGGGGGCTCATCCCCGCGAGCGCGGGGAAACACCAGCGACAACTCGCGTCTCTGGCAAGTGCACGGCTCATCCCCCGCGGGGACCCTACTTCAGCTGCCCCAGCACCAGCGGCCACCAGCCGTCGCCCTCGAAGGCCGCCGGGTCGATGCGGCGCATCCGCTCGGCGAGCTCCTCCGCACGTGCCGCGCGGCCGGTCTTCCCCTCGTCCTCCTCGACGAAGAGGGCGAACTGGTACAGGAACTCCACGAAGGTCCGGTAGTTGGTGTTGACCCCTTGGACGTCCTGGGCCTCCAGGTCGAACTGGAGGATCTCGCCGCTGGCGGGGTCGAGCACGTACAGCAGGTTGGGGTTGTCGGCGACGGCGCCGACCACGATGAGCTGGATGTCGAGGGAGCCGTCCTCGGTCATCAGCCGGATCACGTCGAACATCTGCGGGCTGCCGGTCAGGTAGCCGGTGTAGACGATCTCCACGGCGAGGGGGATCTCGTCGCCGATGGGGAGCATGTCGGGCGTGAAGCCGCCCTCCAGCCAGGCCTCGCGGGGGTAGGGCCCGAGCTCCTCTTCGTCCCAGAGGGACAGGAAGCGGGGGTCGGCGCTCATGCGTTCTCCTCCGGCGAGCCGAGGAGCCCGGCCTCGGTCAGCAGTGTGAACCAGGCGTCGGACTTCGGCGCGCGCTCAAGGGCGTCGTCGCCGAGGACGGTCCGCACGAGTTCGGGGTAGCGGGGGCCGAGGACGAAGGCGTCGAGGAACTCGGCGAGGGAGGGCGCGAAGTCCTCGATGGCCACGTCCTCGTCGGGGTTCTCCCACAGGAACACGTAATCGTCGGGGTCGAGCCAGTAGACGCCGCCGTCATTGGCGTCCATGCGAATGGGCGCGCCGTCGATCTCGGGGGGCGCGCCGAGGATCTCGAAACCGATCTCCACGGGATTTCCCATGGGGTCCTCGTCGTCGACCGGACGCGATTCCCACGCTTCCTGGGAAACGATCGAAGAAGGCGTCGGGAAACGGAAATAGGAGCCTTCGAGGTGCCCGATGATCCGGTACACCTCGCCCACTCCCTCGGGCAGCCCGTCGACGTCCTCGACGCCGGACGCCGGTCGCGCCACGGTCGCGCCGCGCACGGTCAGGCCGGTCACGCGGTCCATCTTCGCCCGCAGCGAGGCGAGCGCGTCCTCGACGCCCATCAGGGGATCACCTTCACGATCACCGGCGTTCCGGGCGGTACGTCCCGCAGCGCCACGCTGATCTCGCGGCCCAGGTGGCGGTTGGTGTAGGCGTCCATCATGCGGAGGTTACCGTAGATGTCCTTGCCGTCGAGCTGGAGCTCGTGGATGTGGTCGGGGTCGAGTCCGTCGCCGACTTTGGTGACGTTCTTCTTGCCGCCGTAGAGTTTGCGGACGAGTTCCTTGTTCGCCTGGTATTTGCGGCCGTTCTTGGTCAGCCGCCGGATCATCCGGTCGCGGTGGACGTTGGTGCGCGTGCGGTCCTTGCCGGTCTTCTTGTCGCGGACCTTCGTGCGTTTGGATTCGGCCTTCTTGAGTTTTCCCTCGCGGCCGAGCCGTTCCAGGTCCTTGGCCTTGCGGTCGAAATCGGCCTTGTGGAAATCGGGCCGTCTTTTCAGGACGAGAATGGCCGGGCCGTTGGGGGCGGGCCCGCCGCCCTTGGCGGTGCGGAACACGTCGGCGTTCTCCAGCCACGCCGAGACGACCTTGGCGCCCTTGGCCTGCGCGGCGCGGGGCGGGTTGGTGCGTCCCCTAACCATTCAGCACCGCCTCGATGGCCATGTTGATCAGCTGGTCGACGATGAAGCCGGTGATCATCTTGAAGATGGGGATCTCCAGCAGGGACGCCCCGAAGGTCACCGCGGCGGTGGCGATGGCCTGGGCGATCTGGATGGCCAGCAGGATGAGCTGGATGATCACCTGGATCTTCAGGGCCAGGACGACGCCGGCGGCGATCATCAGCCCGATGCTGATCACGTTGGTGGGCTCGGTGGCGTCCATGATGTTCTTCGCCGCCGACTCGTGGTCGGCCCACTCCCCGGCGAAGGCCTCGATGTCGGCGCCGGAGTTGTTCTCGATGATGGTGCGCGCGGCCGACTCCAGGTTCGAGACCGAGGAGTTGATCTTGTCGGCCATGCCGGTCCACTCGCCGGCCAGGGAGAAGATCTTCTGCTCGTCCGACTCCGGCCAGTCGTAGCCGATCATGGACAGCAGGGAGGTCAGCTCACCGGGAAGTTGCAGGCCCACGTCTCGTTCTCCCTATCCGCCGATGGCGCCGAGGATGGTCTCGAAGGAGGCCCTGGCCTTCTCCTCGCCCTCCTCGTGCTTGTCGGCCATGTCGTTGAGGGAGTCGACGTAGCTCTCCAGCTCGGTGACGTTGGTCGTCAGGCACTCCAGGGCGCCCTCGATGACCGACTGGTGGGCGACCCCGACGAGCATGCCGATGGTGTCGCCGCCGAAGGCCTCGGCGAAGGACTCCACGGCCGTCTGGAAGGCCTCCAGGTGCTCCCGGACGGTCTCCTTGGCGCGCTCCATTTCGGCGGCGCCGCGCCGGATGGACTCCACGTCGATGTCGAGCGCCATGTCAGTCCCTCCGCAGTTTCGCCATCACGTCGGTGATCGCCGAGGAGATCTCCCGCATCTGCCGCACGCTCTGGTCCTGGAGCCGCTCGATGGTGGCCTCCATCGCCGCCAGGTCCGGCATCGGCTCACCGGCGTCCTCGGACGCCTGCCCGGCGAGCGCGGCGTTGACCGCGTGGCGGACCTGCTCGGCCAGGTACTCGCTGCCGCCGCGCATCAGAGTCGGGTCGATGTACACCGACTCCACGCGCCCCTCGGCGTCCATCGCCACCCGCAGGAGCCCGTCGGCGGCCTCGCCGAGGGTCCCGACGCGCTCGGCGCCGGCGGCCGCGGCGGTGTTCTGGCGGGCCTCCCGCAATGAGGCGCGCGCCTCCATCAGCTGCTGTTCCATCGCGTTCTCACCGAACATGTCGCCCCTTTCCCGCCGTGACAGGTTACCGACGGGTCTCCACGTTCTCTCGACGCCGAGACAATCGTGCTCCACTGTGGATCCGGGCGTCCTGGCCGGTCAGCCCGCGCGCCGTCGGGTACCCACCCCTTGACGTGTTCACGACACGCTGTGGCCGGGCTCACCCGTCCGGCACCTCGCCGTGACCTCGCTGCCGCCTCGCCGCCCTTTCGTACGGTCGAACCGACCCGCACGGAGGAGTACGGCCATGGAACGGATCCGGATCACCGCCGAGGAGCTGCCGAAGCTCCTGGCGCGCCTGAGGGTGAGCGCGGGCTCACCCGACCGTTCCGTGACCGCCGTCCTCGACCTCGCCGGGACGCACGTCGAACTCGCCCACGCCCCACGGCGCGAGGACGACCTGGCGCGGCAGACCACCGCCGCGCTGGAGGCCGGACGCCACGGCTACCGCCGCGCCCGCGCCCTCCTGCTCGAACAGGCCGGGGACGCACCCGAACCCGCCCTCGACGGGGTCGCGGCCACCGCGACCTCACCCGACGGCGAGATCACCGTCCACCGCCGCGGCGCCCACGGCGTCGCCGTCGAGATCCGTCCCGGCGCGCTCGCCCGGCACGGGCGCGCCGGGGTGCAGACGAGCCTGAACGACGCCATCGGGGCCGCCGATGACCGCTTCGACCTGGAATGCCTCATCCGTTCGTCGGCCCGCCACTGACCTTCACCCGGGGACCGCCCGGTCCCTCTGGATCTCGCCGGAGGGACCGGGCATAGTGGACACCGCCACCATCCGCGGCGTCCCTGGGGTGAGATGCGATTCGATGTTCTGGGCCCTATGCGGGTCCACACCGGCGACACCACCGCGCACGTCGACGGCTCCAAGCAGCGCGCGCTGCTCGGCGCCCTCATCGCCCGCGCGGGCCGGGCGGTGTCCACCGACGCGCTGACCACCGCCCTGTGGGGCGACAGCCCGCCGGCGTCCCCGCGCAAGGCCATCACCTGGCACATCGGGCAGGTCCGGGAACTGCTCGACCGGCCCGACCGGCTCACCTGGCGCGGCGGCGGGTACGTCCTGTCGGCCGAACCCGGCGAGATCGACGCCGCCCGCTTCGAGGAACTGCGCACCGCCGGGCTGACCGCCCTGCGCGACGACGACCCGGCCACCGCCGCCGACCGCTTCGCCGAGGCCCTGGGACTGTGGCGCGGCGAGGCCTACGCCGACGTGCCCGAGCACGCCGTCCCCGACGGCGAGGCCACCCGCCTCGAAGGGCTGCGCCTGGACGTCCTCGCCCACCGCATCACCGCCGACCTCGACCTCGGCCGCCACGACGCCCTCGTCCCCGAACTGACCGGCCTCGTCGCCGCCCACCCCCTCGACGAGGGCTTCCGGGCGCGCCTCATGCTCGCCCTCTACCGCTCCGGGCGCCGCGCCGACGCCCTGGAGGTCTACCGCGAGGGCCGCCGCCTGCTGGTCAGCGAACTCGGCCTGGAACCCGGGCCCGAGCTGCGCGCGATGGAACAGACCGTGCTGGCCGGGGAGTCCGTCGCCGACGAGCCCGCCCGCACCACCGGCCCCGCCGAACTGCCCGCCGCGCCCCGCGCCTTCACCGGCCGCGAGGACGACATCGCCGGCCTCCTCGCCGTCTTCGACGACCCCGGCGCGGTCTGCGCCGTCGCCGGACCCGGCGGCATCGGCAAGTCCGCCCTCGCCCTGCACGTCGCCCACAAGCTCGCCCCGCGCTTCCCCGACGGGCAGCTCTACGTCAACCTGCACGGCACCACCCCCGACGTGAAGTCCCTCGCGCCCGAAGAGGTCCTCGGCCGCTTCCTGCGCTCCCTGCTCGGCGAGGCGCCCGCGGCCGCCCTGGACGTCGAGGAACTCGCCGGGCGCTTCCGCTCGGCCACCGCCGGGAAACGCCTGCTCATCGTCATCGACGACGCCCGCGACGCCGCCCAGGTCCGGCCCCTGCTGCCCGGCAGCCCCACCTGCGCCGTCATCGTCACCGGCCGCCGCCTGCTGTCCACCCTCGACGAGGCCGTCCTGCACCGGCTGGAGGTCCTGCCCGAACGCGAGAGCCTCGCCGTGCTCTCCCGCCTCGTCGGCGAGCGCCGCGTGGCCGCCGAACCCACCGCCGCCCGCGACATCACCCGCCACTGCGACGGGCTCCCGCTGGCCCTCATCGTCGCCGCCGCCCGCCTGCGCTCACGGCCCCGCGCCTCACTGGCCTCACTGGCCGTCCGGCTCGGCGCCGAGGACGCCCGCCTCGGCGAACTCGCCCTCGACGACCGCGCCGTACGCGCCAGCCTCGCCGTCAGCCACCGCGAACTGGCCGAGGAGGTCGACGGCGCCCGCGCCGCGCGCCTGTTCGGGCTGCTCGGCGTCGCCGACACCCCCGACCTGACCGTCCCCGTCGCCGCCGCGCTCGCCGACGTCGGCGACCCGGCCGCCGGAGAGCTGCTGGGCCGGCTGGTCGACGCGCAGCTGCTCGACGAGCACGACGAGCGCTTCCGCCTGCACGACCTGGTGCGCCTGTTCGCCAAGGAGCAGGGCGTGCCGCGCGAGGAGGCCGTGGACGCCTTCGAGCGCGTCCTGGGGCACTACGCCGGGTTCGCCCGGCGGATCCTGGGCGTCTTCGAGCCCTCGGCGACCTTCCGCCGCGAGTTCCGGGTGAGCGCCGCCGAGCGGCCCGGCCCGTCCCCGGCCGACCGCGAGGAGGCCCTGCGCTGGCTGCGGGCCGAGGTCGACAACCTGCACGCCGTCCTGCGGCAGGCGACCACGATGCCACCGGAGCGGGCCGCGCAGGCGGTGACGATCTCCTTCCTGGTCAAGCTCCCGCTGCACTATGCCAAGGCGTGGGGGGACATGCGCACCATCGCGCTCCAGGCCATCGCCGTCGCCGACGCCCTCGGCGATCCCGAACTGCGGCTCACCTCCCACCGCGACCTCGCCGAGATGCTGCTCCCGCTGAACCTCGTCGACGAGGCACTCGTCCACCTCGGCATCGCCCTGGAATCGGTGCGGCTCATGGACGAGCGCAGCGGCGAGGCCTCCATCCTGGGCATCACCGGCGCCGCCTACCGCCGCCTCGGCCGCTACCAGGAGGCCCTGGTCATGTTCGGGCAGGGCGTGGAGAAGGCCCGCGAGTACGGCCTGGCGCAAGTGGAGGCGGCGACCCTGGTCGAGATGGGCTTCCTGTACGCCAAACTCGACGACCGCGACGCCGCCCTCGACGCCCAGGAACGCGCCGCCGTCATCGCCGAAAGCCTCGGCAGCCCCCACGGGCAGGCCATCACCTCCGCGGCGATCGCCTCACTCCTCTACGACAAGAAACGCTTCCAGGAGTCGGCCGACCGCTTCCAGCACGCCATCGAAATGAACCGCGCCGCCGGGCAGGAGGACGTCGCCGTCGCCGCCGACTACACCTGGGGCCTGGCCGAAGCGCAGTACGCCATGGGACGCAAGGCGGAGGCACGGGTCAACTGGGACCTCTCGCTGGCGCTGCTCCAGCGGCTCGGGCTGATCACCGAGGAGGAGAAGGAACGCCTCGCGGGCGAGGAACTGCCGGAGCCGCCGCCGATCATCTCGATGCGGAGGACGTGAGGGGGTCTTCCCCCTAGGTGGGGGTCGCGGCCGTGGGTTGGCTGCGTCTCCGCTTGGTGCCCAAGGGGCTTCGCCCCCTGGACCCCCACCAGGGAACTCCGTCCCCTGGACCCCGGATCGAAAACCCTTCTCCCGAGTCGACGGTCGCGGTCACTTCCCCGTCCATCGGGTGCACGGTGGTCGCGCTGTCTTCGAGCACCCTTCGGCCATCGCCGAAGAGTTTCTCCGGTCTTCACCGCGTTCGTGAAGATTTCCACCGCCCGAAGGTCCACAAGAGACTGATCTTGCCCTATGGTCCCCTCATGGATCGCCGTCAGTTACTGCGCACCGCGCTCGCCGTCACCGCCGGCGCGGCAGGAGCCGCAGCACTCCCGTCCACGGCCTCGGCCGCCACCTCGACCATCGACCCGTCCCGCGACTTCGGCGCCTGGCAGGGCTGGGGCACCTCCCTGTGCTGGTGGGCCAACACCTTCGGCGACAACGACACCGTCGCCGACCTCTTCTTCAGCCGCAAAACCGTCCCCTATGGAGGGACGAACCTGCCCGGCCTCGGGCTGAACATCGTGCGCTACAACGCCGGTGGCAGCAACTGGGACCCGGCCGGGGGCGAGACCATGAAGGTCTCTCCGAACATCCCGCGCTTCAAGCAGATCCAGGGCTACTGGCGCGACTGGAACTCCGCCGACCCCGCCTCCGCCAGCTGGAACTGGTACGCCGACGCGCCCCAGCGCAACATGATGTGGAAGGCCCGCGACCGCGGCGCCGACACCTTCGAGCTGTTCTCCAACTCGCCCATGTGGTGGATGCTCTACAACCACAACCCGAGCGGCCCCGACGTCAAGGCCACCGAGAACCTGCAGAACTGGAACTACCGCCAGCACGCCGTCTACCTGGCCACCATCGCCCGCTACGCCCACGACCACTGGGGCGTCGACTTCACCTCCGTCGAGCCCTTCAATGAGCCCTCCGGCGACTGGTGGACCAGCCAGGGCACCCAGGAGGGCTGCTACGCCGCCCCGGGCGTCCAGCGGCAGGTCATCGACCACCTGCGCGCCGAACTCAACGCGCGCGACCTGTGGTGGATGAACGTCGCCGCCCCCGACGACGTCACCTTCGACGCCGCCACCTGGACCTGGGGCCAGTACCCCTCGGCCACGCGCGGCAACGTCGGGCGCATCAACGTCCACGGCTACCAGTACGGAAACGGCCGCCGCGACCTGCTGTACAACGCCGCCCAGGCGTCCGGGAAGCCCATCTGGATGTCGGAGTACGGCGAGGGCGACGCCACCGGCATGAGCCTGGCGTCCAACCTCAACCTCGACTTCCGCTGGCTGCACCCGCGCGCCTGGGTCTACTGGCAGGTCCTCGACTGGAGCGGCTGGGGCCTCATCCAGTGCGACGGCTCCACCGGCTGGCTCGGCCCGGTCAACACCAAGTACCACGTGCTCGCCCAGTACACCCGGCACATCCGCCCCGGCATGCGGATCATCGACTCCGGCGACGGCAACACCGTCGCCGCCCACGACCAGAACACCGGCAAACTCGTGGTCGTGGTGACCAACTACGGCACCGGCCAGTACCTCGACGTCGAACTCGGCAAGTTCGGCGTCCGCCCCGGCGAGGGCGCCCTCGTCCGTCGCTGGGCCACCGTCACCGGCGGCGCCGAACGCTACGGCTACCACGAGGACACCTACATCCGCGGCTCCCGCTTCTGGTCGTGGTTCGAACCCAACACCGTGCAGACCTTCGAGATCGACGGGGTCCGCAAGTAGCGCCGCGCGGAGCCGCCCACGCGGCTCCGCGCAGCCCTAATCTGGGTGTCCCGTTTTGGAGGAGCGCCCATGTCGATCGGCCGCAGCGTCCAGTCCGGCGTCTACCGCAACGGCGCCCTCGGCGTCCCCATGCCCGTCCCGCGTGCACCCGCCGCCCTGGAGGCCAAGGCGCGCAAGAGGATGAGCGCCCGCGCCTACGACTACGTGGCCGGATCCGCCGGGACCGAACGCACCGCCCACGCCAACACCGCCGCCTTCGCCCGCCGCGCGATCCTGCCCAGGATGCTGCGCGACGTCGGCGAACGCGACCTGTCGGTGGAGCTGTTCGGGCGCCGCCTGCCGCTGCCGCTCTACCTCTCGCCCGTCGGCGTCCTGGAACTCGCCCACCGCGGGGCCGACGTCGCCGCCGGACGCGCGGCGGCCTTCGCCGGGATCCCCATGGCCTTCTCCAGCCAGGCCTCGCGGCCCATGGAGGAGATCGCGGCGGCCATGGGGGAGGGCCCGCGCTGGTTCCAGCTCTACTGGAGCAGCGACGACGACGTCGTGCTCAGCTTCCTCGAACGCGCCGAGGCCAGCGGCTGTGAGGCCCTTCTGGTCACCCTCGACACCCACGTCCTGGGCTGGCGGCCACGCGACCTCGACCACGCCTTCCTGCCCTTCGCCCACGGCATGGGCATCGCCCAGTACACCTCCGACCCGGCCTTCATGCGCCTGGCCGCCGCGCGCCCGCCGTCGGCGGGCGCGAAACCCAAACCGACCCTCACCGCGATCCGCACGCTGCTGGCCATGACCCGCAGGCACCCCGGCGGCTTCTGGGCCAACCTGCGCTCACCGCTGCCCCGGGCGGCGGTGGAGACGTTCCTGGACGTCTTCTCCCGCTCCACGCTCACCTGGGCCGACCTGGCCTTCCTGCGCGAGCACACCCGGCTGCCGATCGTCCTGAAGGGACTGTGCGACGCCGAGGACGCCGCCCGCGCGCTGGACGCCGGGGTCGACGGGATCGTGGTCTCCAACCACGGCGGGCGCCAGATCGACGGCGCGGTCGCCGCGCTCGACGCGCTGCCCGGCGTCGCCGAGCGGGTGGCGGGACGGGTGCCGGTGCTCTTCGACAGCGGCGTCCGCACCGGCTCCGACGTGCTCAAGGCGCTCGCGCTGGGCGCGGTGGCGGTCGGGCTGGGGCGGCCCTACGTGTACGGGCTGGCCGTCGACGGTGAGGCGGGGGTCCGCGCGGTCATCGACCACGTGGCCGCCGAGCTGGACCTGAGCCTGGCCCTGGCGGGGCTGCGGGACCTGTCCGAAGTGGACGCCGGTCTGCTCAGCTCATACTCCGCTAGCTCATGACCCCGTTACGGAAGGCGAAGGTCACCGCCTGCGCCCGGTCGCGGACGCCGATCTTGGTGAACAGGTTGTTGATGTGCGTCTTGACCGTCGACTCGCTCACGTAGAGCCGCGCGGCGATCTCGGCGTTGGACAGGCCGTCCCCGATCAGCCGCAGCACCTCCCGCTCGCGTTCGGTGAGCGCGTCCAGGGCCTCGGCGCGTCCACTGGCGGGCGGGATCATCTCCAGCAGCCGCTTCTGGACGCCCGGGTCCAGCTCCGCCTCGCCACCGGCGACCCGCCGCAGCGCGCGCTCGATCTCGGGCGCCCCGGCGTCCTTGGTCAGGTAGCCGCGCGCACCGGCGCGCAGCGCGGCCAGCACCTCGGCGTCATCGGAGAACGTGGTCAGCACCACGACCTGGGTGCGCGGGTGGTCGCGGCGGATGCGCTCGGTGGCGCCCACGCCGTCCAGCACCGGCATCCGCAGGTCCATCAGGACCACGTCGGGGGAGTGGGCGGCGACGGCGGTCACGGCCTCCTCGCCGTCGGCGGCCTGGGCGACGACCTCGAAACCGTCGATGAGCCCGAGCATCAGGTCGAGCCCGTCACGGATCATCCGCTGGTCGTCGGCGATCACGATCCGGATCGGGGAATCGTCAGGCATATCCGGTACCCCTCTCCATCGGCTCCCGTGGTCAGCGCGCCACCGATCAGCGCCGCGCGCTCGCGCATACCCGCCAGACCATAGCCCCCGCCGGTGTTGCCCAGCACGGGACCGCCACCGGTCGGCGCACCATTGTGGACCTCGACCCGGTCGCGCTCGCCGCCGTAGGTCATGGTGACCGTGACGGGCGCGCCCGGCGCGTGCTTGCGGGCGTTGGTCAGTCCTTCTTGGACGATGCGCTCGAAGGTCAGCGACGCCTGCGGTCCCAGCGGCCGCGCCTGGCCGTCCTGCCGGTACGCGGCCCCGGCGGTCTCGGCCAGCTCGCGCAGGGTCTTGGGCAGGTCGCGCTCCTCGCCCCGTAGCGAGTGCACCGCACGGCGGGTCTCGGTGAGCCCGTCGCGGGCCAGCCGCTGCGCCGCCTCCACCGCCTTGGCCGCCCGCGCCAGCACCGGATCCTCCTGCGCGCCGGCCTTCTCCAGCGCCAGCCGCGCGCCCTCCAGCTGCACCGCCTGCGCGGAGAGGGTGTGGGCGAGGATGTCGTGGATCTCGCGGGCCAGCCGCTGCCGCTCGGCGTAGCGCTCGGCCTCCGCCGTCGCCTCCCTGGCCGCCTTCTCGCTGGCCAGCAGCCGCTCGGCGGTGTCGGCGCGGGCCCGCACCCCCGCCAGGATCAGGCCCAGGATGCCGAAACCGCCGCAGGCCGCCACGATCGGCGGGATCGTGGCCGGCCCACCGCGCAGGAGCCCCGCGCCGATGGTGGCCGACGCGATCACGCCCGCCGCCACGAAGCCCGGCAGCGGCGGCAGCCGCACCAGGCACACCGAGACCGCCAGGCCCGCCGCGAGCAGTCCGGGCGTCCCCGGGTCCAGCGCCACCATCGCCACACCGCTCGCGCCGATCAGCGCCAGTCCCGCCAGGCGCCACTTCCACTGCTCGGTCGTCGCCCGCAGCTCCACCGCCGCGCCGACCACGCACACCGCCAGCGCGCCCATGACCGCCGGGCGGTTCTCCGGGCTGGCCCAGCTGTAGGCGGCCAGGAACAGCACCGCCAGGGCGAAAATGCGGCCGACCGGCAGCGCCACGCGCCACCGGAGGCCGGTCGGGGAGGTCATGTGGGTCAGCCTGCCAGCGCCGGGCGGCGCTCGCCACGGCCGATCAGGCCGGCCCGCTTGGCGATGATCGCGTTCTGCGCCGCGAAGGTCAGGGCCACGAAGAAGAACGCCTCGCCGGGACCCTGCGCCACGCCGTAGCGCATCCCGATGAGCATCGTGGCGATCCGGACGGCGAAGGTCGCCAGCCACAGCACCGCCGTCAGCCAGTTGCCCTTCTGCATCGGGCCTTTGGGGCCCTGCTCCAGCCTGATGGTCGCCGCCCGGGCGACGGCGAGGCCGATCGCGGCCAACGACCCGGTCACCAGCAGCAGGACCGCCATCCCGCTGCCGAGCTCGGCGAGCCAGGAGCGGTCCAGGCCCACCGACAGGCCCGTGAAGACCACCGGGAGGATGATCAGCGCCTTGGGGGTGACCCGCTTGCGGCGCACCTGCATCGTGACGATGAAACCGAGGAAGGCCAGGCCGGCGGCGGCCGCGATGATTCCGGTCAACATTGCTCTCACCCTTTTCCGTTCTCCCACCGGCGTTTCCGGCGATGAGAGAACGGTATGAAAATCGGGGCGCCCGGCGGATCGGCGCGGGAATGGAACCCGGCGCTCCACCCACGGGTGGAGGCGGGGCGATGGGCGTCCACTTCGGAGGCGTCAGCCCAGTGTGAGGGGCAGTCCCATGCCCAGCAGCGCGCTGGCGCTCAGGCCGAACTGGCGGCGGAAGGTCTCGCCGAGCTGCGACAGGGTGGCACTGTGTTGCAAGGCGGATCAGCTCCGCCGCGCGCCGCGCACCCGGGTGCAGTGGCTCGGGCGCGGGCCCGGCGGCCAGCTCCAGCAGCCCACGAGCGTCCACACTGGACGCG
Organism: Actinorhabdospora filicis; assembly: GCF_030269765.1. Taxonomy (GTDB): domain Bacteria; phylum Actinomycetota; class Actinomycetes; order Mycobacteriales; family Micromonosporaceae; genus Actinorhabdospora; species Actinorhabdospora filicis. Next base: position 238,308 of record NZ_BSTX01000003.1, read on the forward strand.
GTGGCGGCCGCGATCAGCTCCCTCTCGCGGGCGTGCGAAGGAGTAGCGGCCCGGTCCCCACTGGACGGACCCGGTCAGCGCCGGGCTCACCATGATCAGAGACTGGACGCGTACCGGTTCCACGGCCGCAAGGAGACCTCCGTGCACGTCCTCTGCCTCGGCGACAGCATCACCCGCGCGCAGGTCAGCGCCGACTACCTGGCCATCCTGCGCGAACTCGTCCCCACCGCCCGCCTCACCCGCGCCGGAGTCAACGGCGACCTCGCCTGGAACGCCCTCCAGCGCCTCGATCCGCTGCTGGCCCTCCAGCCCGACGCCGTCACCGTCCTCATCGGCACCAACGACGTCCGCGCGAGCCTCGGCGGACCCACCGCCGAACGCCTCATCGCCGCCAAGAACCCGCCCGCCCCGCCCACCCGGGAACGCTTCGCCGAGCACCTGTCCACCATCGTCGAGCGCGTCACCCGCGAGACCACCGCCCGCCTCGCGCTGCTGTCCCCGACCGTCCTCGGCCAGGACCCCGACGCCCCGCAGGCCCGCGCCTCGGCCGACTACGCCACCGTCGTCCGCGATGTCGCCGCCGAGCACGGCGTCACCTACCTGCCCCTTCACGAGCGGCAACTGGCGCACCTGCGGGCCGCCGCGCCCCGGCGTCCGGCCTTTGTGGACACACCCGCCTACCGCAACCGCGCCCTCGCCCGGCACCTGCTGCTGCGCCAGAGCTGGGACGCCGTCTCACGTTCACGCGGACTGGAGCTCACCACCGACTTCGTGCACCAGAACGAGCGCGGCGCCCGCATGATCGCCGAGGAGATCGCCGGATTCCTAACCTGACACCCGATCCAGCCACGGCCGCAGCACCGGCAGCACCGCGCCGGGCTGCATCGCCCCGGTGTGGTCGAGCCCGTCGAGGACCGCCACCTCCCAGCCCGCGCCGGCCAGATCCTCGCGTGCGAAGGCCCCGGCGATGTCGACGACGGTGTTTCCCCAGCGCTCGCCGTAGGCGATGGTGTCGGCCGAGCCCGCGAAGCACAGGCGCGGGACCGTGACCTCGGCCCTCGTGTCGTCGAAGCCGCGCAGGGCCTCATAGAGCGTCACGAACTGCCGGGTCTGCGCCTCGCTGAGGCCGACCCCGACGCTGTCCCAGTCGCCGTCCCACTCGCCGCCGGACGACGGCCGCCCGGCCATCGCGTGCGTCGCCCGCGTCACCACCAGCATATCCGCGTACGGCCCGCCCAGTGGCGGGAAGCCGCCCATCGCCAGCGCCGTCAGCCGCCCGGTGCGCACCGCCAGCTGGAGCCCGGCCAGCGCCAGCCACGAGTAGCCGTAGTAGGCGAAGCGCCCGGCCCCGGCGGCGTCGGCGACGGCGAGCAGGTCGGCGGCGATCGCGTCCGGCGTGAGCGTGTCCGGCTTCGGGTGGGCCAGCACGTGGCCCTCGTAGTCGGCGGCGATGACGGTGAAGGCGTCGGAAAGGCCGTCGATCAGCGTCCGGCCGAGTGCTGGATCCACGCCCCACTTCCGCAGGGAATCGGCCTTCTCGCCTTCGACGGGAATGGGGTTCACCGGCAGCAGAATCGCCGGTCCGGTGCCCTGGACGTGGACGTCGATGGTGTTTCCGTCGTGGAGTTCGGCGCTGGTCATGACGGTTTCCTCTCGATCTCTTTATGCTGTAAGCTAACAGTAGCTTATGGCGTAAGGAGTTGAACAAGGTGAGTGTCATCCCAGGTCAGGGCGATGCCGAGCGGATCATCAGGCTGCTGTGGCGCACCGACGACGACGTCGTCCCCACCGCCCCCGGCCCCCGCCGCGCCCTGTCCGTCGGGCTCATCATCGAGGCCGCCGTCGCCGTCGCCGACGAGACCGGCATGGCCGGGCTGTCCATGCGCGCCGTCGGCGACCGCCTGGGCCGCACCTCCATGGCGCTCTACACCTACGTCGCCGACAAGGCCGAACTCGTCGACCTCATGTACGACCACGTCCACGCCGAACTCGGCCGCGACCGGCCCGCCGGGCCCTGGCGCGACCGCGTCCACACCTGGGCCGCCGACCTCACCGCCATGTACCTGCGCCACCCGTGGGTGCCCGAGGTCTCCTACGCCCGCGCCGTCCTCGGCCCCCACGAGCAGGCCGTCCTCGAAGACCTCCTCGCCGCCCTCGAACCCCTCGCGCTGCCCCCCGAGACCCTGCGCGGCGCCGCCGGATCCCTGCACCACCTCGTCCGCGGCTTCGCCCGCACCCTCGCCGACGCCGAACGCCTCGGCGAACCCGACACCGAGACCTGGCAGCGCCGCGCTGACGCCCTTGCGGCGTCCGCCCCCGACTTCGCCGAACGCTTCCCCCTGTCCGTGCGCCTCTCCCGGGCAACCGGCTGGGACCCCGACTGGCGCGCCCGCATCGAGGCCACCATGCGCACCGGCATCGACCTCCTCCTCGACGGACTGGCCTGACCCCGTTCGTTCACAAAGCGAACGCCGACGCGAATGGGCCGGTGAATCCCGGTGCCCCCATTCGCGTTGTTCGAAGGCGTTCGGGCTCGTGCGAGAACCCTTCTGGAATGGCCGGACCGGTCGCTAGAAATACGGCGAACCGATTCCCCCATTGGAGGACACCTTGCACATCCTCAAGCGCGTACTCATCGCCGCCGCCGCAACGGCGAGCGCCATCGCGGGCTTCATGGTCCCGTCCACCGCCGCCAACGCCGCCGACACCGCCCTCGGCACCGACGTCGGCAACATCGCCTACGACCAGTTCAGCAGCGACAGCGACGACGTCAAGAAGCGCCTCACCGAGCACGGCGCCAACTGCAACTTCTACACCGGATTCTGGGCCGACCCCGCCAACGACCGCTACGACAACAACCCCACCGGAACCTGCGGCTACTCCAGCAAGGGCTACGAGTACCGCAACGGCACCAAGTCCTGGGTGACCGTCAACTACCGCGCCCGCGCCTGGTGCGCCGACTTCGCCAAGTTCGCCTTTTACTGGGGCGGCGCGAAGTACACCGGCCTGAACGCCATGGCGTCCAGCTTCAAGTCCTACGGCCAGGCCAACGGCACCTGGCACGCCAAGGGCAGCTACGTCCCCAAGAAGGGCGACGCGGTCGTCTACGACTGGGAGGGCGACGGCGTCATCGACCACGTCGGCATCGTCACCTCGTTCTACGACACCAACACCGACGGCACCTTCAACTCCGTCGAGGGCAACCGCTCCAACATCGTCAACCACGTGATGAACACGTCGAACAAGGCCTCGTCCGTGGTCGGCTACGCCTCGCCGGCGCCGAAGTAGGACGGCTCGCTCGCACACCGCTGCCCGCCCGGGAGACCGGGCGGGTATTGGTGTGCTCTAGGCGAACCCGGGTTCCTTCCAGCCCACCACCGCCGGGCGCTCGCCGCCACCGGCGATGAACTCCGCGACCGCCTCGGCCGCCACGGACGGAGGCACCGCCGCGTCGGCGTACGGGGTGGTCCGGTGCCCGCCGTAGTCGAAGGCGAGATCCGCGGGCTGCTCGACCGTGCCCACGCTGCACGCGATCTCATCCAGGCCCTCATGCCACACGAGGAAACTCACCGACGGATGCCCCACCAGCACCTCCAGAACACGCTCGGCGGGTCCCTCCAGCGCCACCAGCCCCGGAATCGGCCGGTCGGACCACTCCTCGACCCGCTCGGCCAGCCACCCTTTGACGGCCGCGGCCGGGAGAGTCGTCGGGGGAGTGCGGCCACCCGCGAACACCTTGACCTCAAGGAGTGCTCTCCCCGCATCGGGAAGTCGCCCCTCGTAGTCCGCGCCGCTGTCGCTCACGCCAGCCCCTTTCCGTCTCCCGACGCCCACTCAGGACGACGCCATCGCCACCGTAGGACGAAACGAGCTCACCCCACCTCCCCCAGCAGCCACCGCGCCCGCTCCACCGCCACCTCCGTCCCCGCCTCCACCGCCAGCGCGTACGCGCGCTCCGCCCACACGCGCGCCTCGCCGCTCTCCCCGCGCGCCAGCAGCAGCGACGCCGTCCGCGCCGCCGCCTGCCGCTCCAGCGCGGGGTGCCGCGCGCGGGACGCGGCCAGCACGGCGCCTTTCGCCGCCGTGAGGGCCTCGTCGCCCGGGAGCAGGTGCGCCAGGGCCAGGCGGGCGCGGATCTCGGCGTGGGCGTCGCCGGAGCGGGTGGCGACGTCGAGGGCTTCGGCGGCGAGGCGGGGTCCGCCGTGGCCGGGTTCGATGGTGGCGAGGGTGATGAGGGCGTGGGCCTCGACGGGCCGGTCGTGTCCGGCGCGGGCTTCGCGCAGGGCCGCCACGGCGAGGGATGCGGCTTCGGCGCGGTGGCCGAGTCCGGCGGCGGTGTAGGCGGCGGCCTGGGTCATGTAGGCGGCGAGGCGGTGGTCGTCGAGGCGGGTGAAGAACTCCGCGACGCGTTGCAGCATCGCCACGTCGGCGGTGCGGGCGAGCAGGGCGTAGCCGGGTTCGGGTTCGCCGTAGTCGTTTCCGGCGTCGCGGTACCAGCCGAAGACTGTCTCGACGGCTTCGGCGGCCTCGCGGGCGGCTTCCTTGTCGCAGGGGTCGAGGGCGCCGAATATCTCCAGCGCGGACGCCAGGTGCGCCACCGCCTCCTCGGCGCGCCCGGCCTCGCGGTGGGCCATGCCCAGCCGCAGCAGCATGTTCGCCTCCCAGCGCGGACGCCCCATGCGCCGCGCGAGGTCCAGCGCGGTGCGGCACAGCTCCAGGGAGGCGGGCGGGTCGGTTTCGGCGAGGGCGTAGCCGAGGCTGGCGTTCATGGCCATGACGCCGACGGGGTCCTCGGCGGCGGCGAGGGTGAGGGCGGCGATCTCGCGCCATTCGGCGAGGTCGCGGCGGGCGGCGAGGTAGGCGCAGAAGGGGTCGGCGAGCCGCCAGGCCAGGGGTGCCTTGGACGCGGCGGCGGCGCGGATCAGCGCGGCGAGGTTGCCGCGCTCCTCGTCCAGCCACCGCCACGGGTCGGCGACGGCGCTGTCGCCGGGCGGCTCGACCCACGCCCGGCGGGGCCGGATCTCGCCGACGGCGGCGTTGGCCAGGCGCAGGTACCAGTCGGCGAGGCGGGTGTCGGCGGCGGTGTCGGCGCTGAGCCGGGACGCGTAGGCGCGCACCAGGTCGTGCGGCGCGAAGCGCTCGGGGGCGGCCTGTTCGACGAGGTGGACGGCGGTGAGCTCGGCGAGCAGCCGCCGGGTCCCAGCGGCGGTCTCGCCGGTGAGGACGCGCGCGGCGTCCAGGCTGACGGTGGTGCCGGGGAAGCGCGTGATCGCGGCCAGCAGCGCCCGTCCCGGTGGCGAGACGGTGGCGAGGGTGTCGGCGAAGACGCGGGCGAGGTCGCTGTCGGCGTCCTCGGGGACGCTGAGTTCGTCCATGATGGACTCCGCGCCGAGCCGCGCGGCGAACACGCCGGGATCGCCGCCGCCGGCGAGGTTCGCGCCCGCGATCCGCAGCGCCAGCGGAAGCCGCCCGCAGTGCCGCGCGATGGCGTCCAGCTCGCCCGCCTCGCCGCGCCCGCCGGTCGCGGCGAGCAGCAGCGCCCGCGCGTCGGCCGGGGACGGGACCCGCAGGTCGAGCCGCCGCGCGCCCTCGCGCACCACGAGCCCGGGCAGCTGGTGGCGGCTGGTGACCAGCGTGGTGCACCGGCGTCCGCCCGGCACGAGTGGCCGGACCTGCTCGGCGCGGGCGGCGTTGTCCAGGATCAGCAGCATCCGCCGGTCGGCCAGGACCGAGCGCAGCAGCCCGGAGCGCGCGGCGAGGTCGGCGGGGATGTCGTCGACGGGCAGTCCGAGGCTCTCCAGCAGGATCGCGATCGCGCGCTCGGCCGTGAGTGCGGCGTGCGCGGAGAACCCGCCGAGGTCCAGGTAGAGCTGCCCGTGCGGGAATCGCGCGGAGGCCGCCTGCGCCCAGTGCACGGCCAGCGCGGTCTTGCCGACCCCGCCCGGGCCGCTGATGACGGCCAGCGCGCCCTCGGCCGACGTCGACTCGTCCAGCCAGGCCAGTTCGGCGGCGCGCCCGACGAAGCCGCGCGTGCATTGCGGGAGCTGGCGCGGCACCCGGCCGGGTTCGGGTGCGTCCACATCGGACGCCCGTCCGGCGGCCGAGACGCGGCCCGCGTGGGCGATCCGGCTGCACGCCGCCAGCCACCGCGCCCGTAAAGGCGCCGGGACCTCGCAGGCGCGCAGGACCGCGAGCAGCATCTCCCGCCGCGGCAGCGTGTCGCGTTTCAGCGCGGAGGCGAGGGTGCTCGGCGGGAGGGTGTCGCCGTGGGTTTCGGCGCGCCGCTGGAGCTGGCGGTAGGTCAGTCCACTGTCGTCGATGAGCCCGCGGAGCAGGAGGAGGAACTCACCGGCCGTTCGCGCCGAACCCGGATCGAAGGCCGCACCGAGATGCCGATCATCGCTGGCCAGAGGCATGAGCTCATCGTAGGAAGACCGGCGCGGGCTGTCAGACCCGTCGAAGATGTGGATCTATCGGGCACGAAGGGCACCGGAGTGACCTGGAATGACCCGGTGGGCGTGGTGTATCAGTGATTGCGCACCACCCGGCCGACCGGCCCGTCATCCGGTCGGCCGGGTGGAGTCATCGAGGGACCTCAGTTGGACTCGGTCACGTCCCGCACGTTGCCGGGGGTCGCGTTGAGGAAGGCGTCATTGGGTTTGGGCGCCTCGTAGAGGACCGGGCTGGACGAGATCACGTTCACCAGCTTGTTGAAGCCGTTGCCGATCTCGGTGTAGCCCTTGTCGAGTTCGGTGTAGGTCTCGTCGGTGGCGTCGAGGATCTTGTCGACGGTCTCCTCCAGGGTCTTCCCGGCGAGGTTCATCGACTTCTTGCGGTCCCCGGCCTTGCCGGTGAGCTCGTTGGTGTCCTTCCAGGCGCTCATCGCGTCGGAGATGATGCTGACGCCGGCGGCGATGCCGACCGCGCTGAGCCCGCCGGACTCCGGCAGCGCGATGATCCCGGCGATGACGGCGGCGACACCGGCGGCCACGGCGAGCCAGGCCACGACCTCGTCGCCGCCCTCGCAGCAGTCGTCGAACTTCTCCACGGCGGTGATGCCGTCGTGGAGGAGCCCGTCGATGTCCTTGCGGGCCAGGGCGACGATGCCGGAGTGGGCGGCGAGGATGTTGCGGACGCCGCGCACCGCCGCGATCTGGTTGGTCACCGCGGTGGGGATGCGGGGCAGGAACTGCTTGGAGAAGCTCTCCGCGGTCGCCGCCTGCCAGCCCTTCACATCGCCCTGGATCGTGGAGACCAGCCCGAAGGTGCCCGCGCCGAGCAGGCCCTGCCCGGGATGGGTCGCCTCGTTGATGTTGACCTGCGACTGCCCGGACTTCTCCGAACCGGTGATCACCACGAGCTGCCCCTCGCCGCCGACGGCGTTGAGGTCGTTCAGTTGCGAGTCGGAGGCCTTCGGGTCGGGGAAGCTGTTGGCGGCCCGGTCGAAGCGCTGCTCGATCCAGGTCAGGTGGACGTCGCGCAGCTGCTTCTCGGCCTGGTCGCGGTTCTTGGCGTCGAAGGTCAGCAGGTCGACGTGGTACTCCGTGCGGTACTTGTCGACCATCTTGCGCCAGTCGGCGGGCAGGATGCTGTAACCGTGGTCGGGCCCGACCTGGGACGGCCGGTAGCCGGCGAGGTTGCCGTGGTCGCGCTGGTAGTCGCGCTGCTCGTCGATGTGGTTGTTGCTCAGGACCTGCTGCACGACCTGCTGGACGTTCTTGGCGTCCCGCAGGACGGTGTCGGCGGCGGTCTTGGCGACCTTCTCCTTCAGCTCCTTGGCGAGTTTCTTGACGTGGGCGCCGTACGCGCCCTTGTCCATGCCCTCGTGCTCACCGCAGGCCCCCATCAGTTGCCTCCCGGACGGTCGGCGGGGGTGTCGGTCGGCTCGTCGACGGTGGTGCCGTCGGGGTCGCCGGGCTTGACCTCGGGCAGCTCGTTGCCCAGGTCGCCGCCGCTGTCGCGCTCCTGCTCGGCGAGGGAGGCGTTGAACGCGTCCCGGTCGCGCTTGAGCTCGGCGGCGGCCGCGGCGTCGGTGGCGCACACCGCGTTGATGTAGCGGATGAGCGTGCGCGCGCTGGCGTCGAGGTTGTCGGAGGTGTTGGCGCTGATCGTCCACAGTTTGTTGATCGCGGCCCCGTACGGCCCGCTGGCCGAGCCGCTCTCGAACGCGGTCGTGGAGGACCCCGCCGACTTGAACTTGCCGATGATTCCGTCGTACACGTCGGCCATCTCACTCAGATGCTGTGAGGCGGCCAGGACGTCCTCAAGCTGGACCTTGAGAACCTCACCACCCATGTCGTTCTCCGTTCCGGCCGCGCGAGCGCGGCCAATGCCCGTGGGGGAGGCGCGTCAGCGCGGCACCATCCCCTTGTAGATGAAGCTGGGCCCGTACGCCTCTTGGCGCACCATGTGCATGCGGGCCCGCCAGTGGCCGATCGCGGTCGTCGCCGCCGTCGCCACCTCGCGCAGGAACAGCTCCTCGGGGACCTCTCGGACCGTTCCCGCCTTCACTTTCACCCGCCAGGACGTGCCGCCCTCGACGCGCACCGTCACGTGCGTCATCTCCACGTCCACGACGAGGTTCTGCTGCTCCTCAAGGGCCTGCCGCGACTGCGCGGAGTCCGGGCGCATGGGCTCGGGGTCGTAGGGACCGTCGACCGCCGCCCGCAACGCGTCTCTGCGCGCGCGGGCCCGCGCCACCCACACCAGCCGGGACAACCCGGCCAGCTGAAGTTCCAGGGCGGCGTCGCTGTACTGCTCGTACGTGCCCGGCTTGAAGGCCAGGCCCTTGATCTCACCGCCGGTGACCCGCGCGGTGATGTTGCCGTCAGGAGAACGGACCTCGTCGTCCTGAGCGGCGATGTGGTCGGCGAACGTGCCCATGTTCGGTTCTCGTTTCACGCTCGGCTACCGGGGACGTGTCCGAGCATGTCAAAGCGGGTGTGAAATGCCGGTGAGCCGGAAACTTGACCTGGAGCGCGCTCTAGGTTGCAGACTCCACTGCCATGGAGTACCGCAGCATCGGGGCCGACCCGAAGACCGCCCGCACCGTCAGCTCCATCGCCCTCGGGGCGATGCTGCTCGGCACCTTCACCGACGAGCGGACGTCCTTCGACGTCCTCGACCGCTTCGCCGAGGCCGGCGGCACCTTCATCGACACGTCCAACAACTACGCCTACTGGTTCGACGGCGGAACCGGCGGCCAGAGCGAGGAACTGATCGGCAAGTGGCGCCGCAGCCGCGGTGTCGGCGACGAGATCACCATCGCCACCAAACTCGGCGCCCGCCCCCTCACCCCCGGCACCGGCTACGCCGACAACCCCGAGGGCCTCTCCGCCAAGGCCATCCGCGCCGCCGTCGAGGGCAGCCTGGAGCGCCTCGGCGTGGACAAGATCGACGTCCTCTACGCCCACATCGAGGACCCGCACACCCCCGTCGAAGAGACCATGGACGCCCTCACCGGCCTCGTCGCCGAGGGCACCGTCGGCCTCATCGGCGCCAGCAACTGGGCGGTGTGGCGCCTGGAACGCGCCCGCGCGCACGCCGAGGTTTCGGGCGCTACGGGCTGGAGCGTCCTGCAGTACCAGCACAGCTACCTGCGTCCCCGCATGGACATCCCGCAGCCCCTCTTCCGCGACGGCAGCTTCGGGACCGTGACCGCCGACCTCGCCTCCTACCTCCGCGAGCAGGGCACCACCCTCGTGGCGTACTCACCCCTCATGGGCGGCGTCTACACCAACCCCGCCAAGAAGATCCCCGACGACTACGACCACCCCGGCACCCCCGCCCGCCTGGCCGCCCTGCGCGAGGTCGCCGCCGAGACCGGCGCGACGCTCAACCAGGTCGTCCTGGCCTGGCAGCTCGGGCACGACCTGCCGATCCTCCCGCTGGTCGGCGCGTCGTCGGTCGCGCAGATCGAGGAGACCCTGGGCGCGGTGGACCTGAAGCTGACCGCGGAGCAGCGGGCGAAGCTGGACGCGGCCCACTAGCGCGCCGAACGATGCCGCGGGTCCGGTGGTGACACCGGGCCCGCGGTGTTCGATGTGGACGGTCGGGCCATGTCGCGCGGGCGGACGCGGTCGTAGTCTGCCCTTGCCCGAACGGCCACCTTGCCCGTGGAGCGCCCAGATGCCCAGGTCACGCCCTCACGCCCGTGTGCCCGCCGATCACCCCTCGGGTGGGTGAGCGCAGATGCCCTTCCTTCGATTCCTCGCCCGCTGGAGCCTCGCCTACGCCGTGCTCATGGCCGCGGCCCTCGTCATCGCCCACGGGTGGAGCGTGCTGAACTCGCTGGGCACCGCCGAGGGCCTGGTCTGGATGGGCGTGCCCGTGGTCCTGATGCTCCTGGTGCTGGCGGTCCTGGCCCTCGTGCGCGCCGCGGGGGCCGGGAAGGGCGGCGCGATGGTGGTCCAGTTCCTGCCGTATCCCCTCGTGGCGATCCCGGTGCTGCTGTGGCTGTTCTTCTGGTGGGGGACCCTGGGCGTGTGGTCGGCGGTGGTGCACGGCCTCTTCGCCGCCGCGATCCACCTGGCCGAGTTCCGTCCGGGTGTGCTCGCCGAGGCGAAGGCGCGCCGGTAACGAACGTGCCATGCCCGGCAGATGGTGCTGCGGCAACGCGGTGATCATGGCGGTGCCGCACCGTAGCCGGTCGGGTGGTTCGATCGGCCCATGCGACTTCCCGAGTTGATCGTCCGTCTCGCCGAGCCCGGTGTGCTGCGAGTGAACGGCCGCGCCCTGACCATGCTCGATCTGGTCCTCGGCGATGATGTCGGCCACCGCTTCATCTCCGGCTGGCGTCCCGGCCGCGACCTGCTCACCTGCGAGGACGGCGCGGGCAACGAGTACGGGGTCGTCTTCGCCGAAGAAGGGACCTTCGCCTACGTCTTCGAGCACGAAACCTCGGGGCTCAGTCCACAAAGGCACGGCATACTCACCTGGCCCGGCGCACTCGACGGCTTGCCGGACTTCCTCGATGCCGACGTCGCAGAACTTGTCACCGCCGCGACCTTGTGCGTCTGGTGGACACCCGGCGAGGGCTGGCGCCATGGACCGGCGGAGTTCCCCGAGTGGGAGGACATCGGTGCCGGCTGGCTCATCGAGCTGAACCTCAACCCGGCCTCCCTCGACGAGTACGCCGAAGAACTGGCGGAGATGCACGACCTCGATTTCACCCCGAACGACGTGGCCTGGGTCTTCGCCCGCGAGGAGCTCACCGCCGAGCGCGTGGCCGCTTTGCGGCCGGAGGCCGACTGGGCGGAGCTGGCCCGAGTGGCGCGCCGGATCGGGTACCCGGTCACCGGGCCCTAGCAGGCTGCGCGAAGGCGCACACACCCCGCCGCGATCCCGTCACCCTCCATCCGGGATCGTTCTCACCAGCGCGAACTCCCACCCCCGCCAACCCTTGTCGTATACACACATCTATACGTAGACTGATCCCCGGAGGTTGTCATGCCGAACAAGACGATCTACGTCTCCGACGAAGACCTCCCGCTGTTCAAGCGGGCCCAGGAGCTGGCGGGCGGGAGCCTGTCCGCGGCGATCGGGACCGCGCTGCGCCGCTTCGTCGATGTCGAGGAGGGCCGCGAGCAGGGCTTTGGGGAAGTCATCGTTCGGGTCGGTGTGGGCGTGGGCCGCAAGCAGCGGTTCGTGGGCGTCCTGCTGGCCGAGTGGGGACGTTCCATGGGCGACCTGGTCGAGGTCTACCGGGTGTACCGCTCGCGGTCCGGGAAGTTCGTCGTCCACCTCAAGAAGTCCCCGACGTGGCGCACGGGTGCCGCGGGGGAAGAGGAGGGCGACTGGCTCAAGGGCCTGATGGACTGGCGGTCGCTGCTGGGCATCGGGGAGCAGACCTGGTCCTTCACACAGGGCGAGGCGCGGCTGGAGGTCGTGGGCACGCTCGAAGAGCTCGCCGAGAAGGTGCCCGAGGACCTCTACAAGATGGTCGCCGCGGTGGCCGAGCAGCCGCCGGTGGAGGACCTCGACATCTGACGCGCGAAACAGGGCGGTGGCACCCGGGGGCGTGAGCGTCTCCGGGCGATGGACGCCGCCCGGAGAGAGGAACCATGACCGCCATCCGGGTCGCCGGGCTGCGCAAGTCCTACGGTGACCAACGGGTCCTGGACGGCGTCGACCTCGACGTCGCCACCGGCACGATCCACGCTCTGCTCGGCCCGAACGGGGCCGGGAAGACCACGATGGTCCGCATCCTGTCCACCTTGATCCCCGCCGACGCCGGGACGGCCTCGGTCGGGGGCTTCGACGTCGCCGCCGAGGACGCGCGGGTGCGCGAGCTGATCGGCGTCACCGGCCAGTTCTCCGCCGTCGACGGCTTACTGACCGGGCGGGAGAACCTGCTCCTGATGGCCGACCTGCATCACCTGCCGCGCAAGGCCGGCCGCGCCAAGGCCGAGGCGCTGCTCAAGCGCTTCGACCTGGGCGAGGCGGCCGGGAAGGTCGCCGCGCAGTACTCCGGCGGCATGAAGCGGCGGCTCGACCTGGCGATGACCCTGGTCGGCGAGCCGCGCGTCATCTTCCTCGACGAGCCCACCACGGGCCTGGACCCGCGCAGCCGGCGCGAGGTGTGGGACGTGATCCGCGAGCTCGTCGCCGGTGGCGTCACCGTCTTCCTCACCACGCAGTACCTGGAGGAGGCCGATCAGCTCGCCGGGCGCATCTCCGTGCTCGACAAGGGCGTCATCGTCGCCGAAGGCACCGCCGACGAGCTGAAGCGCCTCGTCCCGGGCGGGCACGTGCGGCTCGGTTTCGCCGACGCGGCGGGCCTGGCGCACGCCGCCGCGCACTTCCCGGGCGGTGTGCGCGACGACGAGGCGCTGACGCTGCTGGTCGAGGGCGACGGCGGCGTGGGTTCGCTGCGCGAGCTGCTCGACGAGCTGGCCGCCGCCGGGATCGCCGCCGAACGGCTCAGTGTGCACGGTCCCGATCTCGATGACGTGTTCCTGGCCCTGACCGCACGAGAGGGGGCGGCCCGGTGAACGCTCTCGCCGACTCGTACACGATGTTCCGCCGCAACCTCAAGCACGCCCTGCGCTACCCGGGGCTGACGCTGGGGATCCTGGCGCTGCCGGTGATCCTGCTGCTGCTGTTCGTCTTCGTCCTCGGCGACGCGCTGAACGCCGGGATCGGCCAGGGCGGGCGCTACGTCGACTACCTGACGCCGGGCGTGGTCCTCATGACCGTCACCGCGGCGAGCATGTCGGCGGCCATCGGCGTGTGCAACGACCTCACACAGGGCATCATCGCGCGTTTCCGGACGATGGCCATCGCCCGCAACGCCGTCCTCACCGGACGCGTCGTGGGCACCGTCGTGCAGACCCTCATCGGCGTCGCCCTGGTCATCGGGTTCGCGATGATCCTGGGCTTCCGTCCGCAAGCCGATCTCGTCGGGTGGCTGGCGGCGGCGGGCCTGATCCTGCTGCTGGCCTTCGGCGTCACCTGGATGGGCGTGGCCATGGGCATCCTGTCCAAGACGCCGGAGGGCGCCAGCAACATCGTCGCGCCCCTGCTCTACCTGCCCTTCATCGGCAGCAGCTTCGTCCCGCCGGGCGCGATGTCGCCGGGGCTGCGCTGGTTCGCCGAGCACCAGCCCTTCACCCCGATCATCGACACCCTGCGCGCCCTGATGCTGGGGACGCCCGTCGGCGCCGACGGCCTCTGGGCGGTCGGCTGGTGCCTGGCCATGGCCCTCGGCGGCTACCTGTGGGGACGCTCCACCTACCGACGCCGCGCGGGGGAGTAGCCGCCTCGTAGCCGCCTAGCCCACGCCTCGCCGGAACTCCATAGCGTGCGGGCGCATGACCGCACCGTCGTCGCGCCCGTCCGCTATGGAGTTCCTGGCGGGGCTGCGCGCCCTCACCGTCCGCGCGCCCTCGCCCGACGCGAGCGTCCACGCCGTCCTGGGCCCGGGCGGGACGAGCGTCGAGCTCGGCGACACGGCCGGGCGCGACCCCGGTGGGCTCGCGCGGCAGATCGCGGCGGCCCTGACCCGGGCGCAGCGCGAGTACCGCGACGCGCTCTGCGTCCTGATGGGCGGTGAGGTCCCGGACGCCCCGCCCGGCCCCCTGGTGGCCGGGCTGGAGGACGCGCTCGGCGCGATCACCGTCGAGGCCGCCTCGCCGGGCGGGCTGGCCCGCGTCCGCCGCCACGGCGCGATCGGCGTGAGCGTCGAACTGGCCCCCGGCGCGCCCGGCCATCCCGCGCTTCCGGCCGAGCTGGACGCGGCCCTGCGCGCGGCCGACCGCGCCTTCGCCGCGCGCTTCGCGTCCTGACGGCTATGCTCGCGGTGGCGCTGGTTCGCCGTGACAACCCGGTCACGGCGTCGCAAGAGGGAACCCGGTGGGAATCCGGGACTGCCCCGCAGCGGTGAGCGGGAACGAAAGCCGTCAAGAGCACTGGACCACGCGTCTGGGAAGCGACGGCCGGTAGGCACGAGTACCACGCCCGCGAGTCCGAAGACCTGCCCGTGCCGCGCGCGCCGACCGGCGTGCGCCGCCGTCGGCCTCGCGGGTGGGCCGGTGCCGTGCGCGGGCCGTGGCCCGCCGTGCGCCTTCCCCTCCCACCGGCCGGTGGTGTCGTTCTCGTGGGAAGGACACACCGTGAAGATCAGCACGACCGTTCTCGGCCATCCGCGCATCGGGCGCCGCCGCGAACTCAAGAAGGCCGTCGAGGCCTACTGGACCGGTGGCCTGGACGCCGCCGGGCTCGCCGAGGCCGCCGCGCGCATCCGCCGCGACACCTGGACCGCGCTCGCCGACGCCGGCGTCGAGCTCCTCCCCTCCAACACCTTCTCCCTCTACGACCATGTCCTGGACGCCGCCGTCGCCGTGGACGCCGTCCCCGCACGGCACCGCGACCTCGGCCTGGACGCCCTGGGCACCTACTTCGCCATGGCGCACGGCACGGCCACCACCACGCCCCTCGAACTGACCAAGTGGTTCGACACCAACTACCACCACCTCGTCCCCGAACTGGCCCCCGGCACCGTCTTCCGGGCCGTGCCGGACAAGCCGCTCGCCGAGTACCGCGAGGCCCTCGTCCAGGGCCACGACACCCGCCCGGTCCTGGTCGGGCCCGTAACGTTTCTGCTGCTGTCGAAGGCCGCCGAGGACGCCCCCGGCGGCTTCGCCCCGCTGGACCTGCTCGACGGGCTGCTGGACGCCTACGCGGGCGTCCTCACCGCCCTCGGCGCGGCCGGCGCGTCCTGGGTCCAGCTCGACGAGCCCGCCTTCACCGCCGACCGCTCGCCCGCCGAACTGGCCGTCCTGCGCACCGCCTACACACGACTGTCCACCCTGGAGGGCGCGCCGAACATCCTGGTGACCGGCTCCTACGGGCACCTCGGCGAGGCCCTCGACGTCCTGCTCGGCACCCCCGTCCACGGCATCGGCGTCGACCTCGCCACCGACACCGCCGACGCCGAGCGCCTGGCCGCGCACGGCCCCACCGGCAAGCTCATCGCCGCCGGGGTCATCGACGGCCGCAACATCTGGCGCGCCGACATCGCCGCCGCGGCCGCGCTCGCCGCCCGCGCCGGTGGCGACGACCTGGTGGTGTCGACGTCCTGCTCGCTGCTGCACGTCCCCCACGACGCCGAGGAGGAGACCGGCCTGGCGCCCGAGCTGCGCGAGCGCCTGGCCTTCGCGCGGCAGAAGGCCGGAGAGGTCGTCGCCGTCAAACGCGTCCTCACCGGAGAAACACCGCCCGCCGCGATCGGGCCGGTCCCGGACGCCTGGCGCGACGAGCGCGTCCGCGAGCGCGTCGCGACCGCCTCCCACGAGGGACGCGGCCCGGCCGAGGAGCGCCGCCGGATTCAGGCCGCGCGCCTGAACCTGCCGCCGCTGGCCACCACGACCATCGGCTCCTTCCCGCAGACGCCGGAGATCCGCGCGGCCCGCGCCACCCACCGCGCCGGGCGCATCTCCGAGGCCGAGTACCGCGACGCGATGCGCGGCGAGATCGCCCGCGTCATCGGCCTCCAGGAGCGCCTGGGCCTCGACGTGCTCGTGCACGGCGAGGCCGAGCGCGACGACATGGTGCGCTACTTCGCCGAGCGGCTGGGCGGTTTCGCCACCACCGCGCACGGCTGGGTGCAGTCCTACGGGACGCGCTGCGTGCGCCCGCCGCTGCTGTACGGCGACGTCCACCGGCCCGCGCCGATGACGGTGGAGTGGAGCGCGCACGCCGCCTCGCTCACCGAGAAGCCCGTCAAGGGGATGCTCACCGGCCCGGTGACGATCCTGGCGTGGTCGTTCGTGCGCGAGGACCAGCCGCTCGCGGCGACGGCCGCGCAGGTGGCCCTGGCGCTGCGGGAGGAGACGGTGGACCTGGAGGCCGCCGGGATCGGCGTGATCCAGGTGGACGAGCCCGCCCTGCGCGAGCTGCTGCCGCCGCGCCGCGACGACCACGCCGCCTATCTGGAGTGGGCGGTGGCTGCCTTCCGGCTGGCCACCTCGGGTGTGCGCGACGAGACGCAGGTCCACACCCATCTCTGCTACTCGGAGTTCGGGCCGGTGCTGCCCGCGATCGACGCGCTGGACGCCGACGTGACCAGCATCGAGGCGTCCCGCTCGCGGCTGGAGATCCTCGGCGAGCTGCGCGAGGGCGGCTACTCGCGGGGTGTGGGGCCGGGTGTGTACGACATCCACTCCCCGCGCGTTCCGGACGCCGCCGAGATCGCCGCCGCGCTGCGCAAGGCCGCCACCGCGGTCGATCCGCGCCTGCTGTGGGTCAATCCCGACTGCGGCCTGAAGACCCGCCGCTACGCCGAGGTCGAACCGGCGCTGGCGGCGATGGTCGCCGCCGCGGCCGAGGTCCGCGCCGAGCTGAACCTTTAGGTCCCCTTCACCGCCGGGAGCACTCCGCCGTCGAGGAGGAGCGTGCTCCCGGCGCGCCCCCGTGCACCCACCGTCCAGAAAGGAGGGTCGCGCGCCCGCGTTCCCGGCGACCGGCGTCCCCGCCGCTCGCTTCTTCGTGCTGCCGTAAGAACTACTGCGAAGACTGCTTCAGAAGAAGAAATCTCCGGTAGATCGATGAATCAAAGAAAGATTTTCCCGCCGAAGTCTTGTGTCGCCGAGGTTTCTTGACGCAGACTCGACGGCACCGCCGCCCCCACCCGCGAAAGGAGCGCGCCGGTGACCGAGAGGTTCCGGGTCACATACGCGACCCTGACGGCCGACAACCCCGGCCTGCACGCCGCCTACGAGGACGGCGTCCGCGCCGCCCGCAACCGGCTCGGCGCCACCATCGCCCCGATCATCGACGGCGAAACCGCGACCGGCGGCGAGCCCGCCGTCCTGCGCAGCCCCGGCGACACCGCGCTCGTGCTCGCCGAGGTCCGGCCCGCCACGGACGCCGACGTCGCCCGCGCCGTGGCCGCCGCCCGCGCCGCCGCGCCCGCCTGGGCCGCCACCCCGTGGCGTGAGCGGCTGGCCGTCCTGCGCCGGGCCGCCGACCTGATCAGCGAACGCTCGCCTGAGCTGGCCGCGATCATGACCATGGAGGTCGGCAAGAACCGCCTGGAGGCCCTCGGCGACGTCGAGGAATCGGCCGACCTGATCCGCTACTACTGCGACCAGGTAGAGGCCCACGACGGCTTCGACCGCCCGATGGCCACCATCGCCCCGCGCGAGACCACCCGCAGCGTCCTGCGCCCCTACGGGGTCTGGGCGGTCATCAGCCCCTTCAACTTCCCCATGGCCCTGGCCGCCGGACCCGCCGGGGCCGCGCTGGCCGCCGGGAACACCGTCGTGCTCAAACCCAGCCTCCAGGGCTCCTTCAGCGCGCTGCTGCTGACCGAGTGCCTGCTGGACGCCGGGCTGCCCGCCGGTGTCCTGCACCTGCTGCCCGGCGGCGACGAACCCGGCCGCGCCCTCGTGGCCCACCCGGGCGTCGACGGGCTCACCTTCACCGGCTCCACCGCCGCCGGCGAGGCGATCACCCGCGCCTTCGCCGGTCCCGCGATCTGCGAGATGGGCGGCAAGAACGCCGCGATCGTGACCGCCACGGCCGACCTGGACGACGCCGCGCTCGGCGTGGCCCGCTCCGCCTTCGGCCTGTCCGGCCAGAAGTGCTCGGCCTGCTCCCGCGTCTACGTCGAGGCATCCGTCCACGACGCCTTCGTCGAGCGCCTCGTGAAGCACGCCGAGACCTTCGCGGTCGGCGACCCGCTGCTGCCCGGCACCTACGTCGGCCCGGTCATCGACGCCGGGGCCGTCACCCGCTACGAGGACGTCGTCGCCCACGCCCGCTCCGCCGGGCGCGTGGCCGCCGGTGGCGCGACGATGACCGAGCTCGGGGGCTTCTACGTCGCGCCCACCGTCGTCACCGGCCTGCCCCTCGACGACGACATCTTCCGGCGGGAGCTGTTCCTGCCGCTGGTCGCCGTCGCGCCGGTGGCCTCCGCCGAGGAGGGCATCGCGCTGGCCAACGCGTCCCCCTACGGCCTGACCGCCGGGTTCTTCTCCGGCGAGCAGAGCGAGATCGACCTGTTCCTGGCCCGCGTCGAGGCCGGTGTCGTCTACGTCAACCGCCCGGCCGGCGCCACGACCGGCGCGTGGCCCGGCGTCCAGCCCTTCGGCGGCTGGAAGGCCTCCGGCAGCACCGGCAAGGCCGGTGGCGGCCCGTACTACGTCCAGAGCTACCTGCGCGAACAATCCCAGACGGTGGTGACCTCATGACTTCTGTTCCTGCCTGGTTCGATGCCTCCCGGCCCGTGCCCGACCTGCGCACGCCCCTCCCCGGGCCCGCCGGTCGCGCGGCGGTCGCGCTGGACGCCTCGGTCACCAGCCCCTCGCTGCCGCGCGCGTACCCGATGACGCCGGTGCGCGGCTACGGCAGCGCGATCGAGGACCTCGACGGGAACCTGTTCCTCGACTTCAACGCCGGGATCGCGGTCAACTCCACCGGCCACGCCCACCCCACGGTCGTGGCGGCGGTACGGGAGCAGGCGGAGAACCTGCTGCACTACTCGGCCAGCGACTTCTTCCTGCCCATCTACGCCGAGTACTGCCGGGCACTGACCGCGACGGCGCCGATGGGCGTGCCGACCCGGGCGTTCCTGACCAACTCCGGGGCCGAGGCGGTGGAGGGCGCGCTCAAGCTCGTCCGCTTCGCCACCGGGCGCCCCTACGCGATCAGCTTCTTCGGCGCCTTCCACGGCCGCAGCTTCGGCGCGATGACGCTGACGGCGTCCAAGGCCAAGTACCACTCGGGCTTCGGGCCGCTGCTGCCCGGCATCCTGCACGCCCCCTACGCCCCGGCCTCACCGTCCTATCTGGAGGACGTGCTCTTCCGCTTCCAGGTGGACCCCCGTGAGGTCGCGGCCGTCTTCGTCGAGCCGATCCAGGGCGAGGGCGGCTACATCGTCCCGCCGCCGGGCTGGATGGCGCGGCTGCGCGAGATCTGCGACCGCCACGGCATCATGCTCGTGGCCGACGAGGTCCAGAGCGGCATGGGCCGCACCGGGAAGATGTGGGCGATCGAGCACACCGGCGTGCGCCCGGACGTCCTCATCACCGCCAAGGGCATCGCCTCGGGCCTGCCGCTGGGCGCGTTCGTCGCCCGCGCCGACCTGATGGAGAGCTGGCCCATGGGCGCCCACGGCTCCACCTACGGCGGCAGCCCCGTGCCCTGCGCGGCCGGGCTGGCCACCTTGCGGGTCATCGCCGAGGAGAACCTGATGGCCAACGCCACCGCCCAGGGCGACTTCCTGCTCACCGGGCTGCGCGAGCTGGCCGAGCGCGAGCCGGGCACCGTCCGCGACGTGCGCGGTGTCGGGCTGATGATCGGCGTGGAGTTCGCCGACGGGCGCGTGGCCGGGCTCGTGCAGCAGGCGTGCTTCCAGCGCGGCCTGCTGGTGCTGGAGGCGGGGGAGAACGTGGTCCGCATGTCCCCGCCGCTGACGCTGACCCGCCAGGACGCCGCCACCGGGCTGCGCCTGTTCGGCGAGGCCGTCAGCGAGGTCGCCGCCGACCTGCGCATGAGCCGCGACCTCGGGGCCGCGCGGTGAGCAAGCTGCTGCCGATGGACGAGGCCGTCGCCGGTCTCGTCCACGACGGCGACACCGTCGCCATCGAGGGCTTCACGCACCTGATCTCCTTCGCCGCCGGGCACGAGATCATCCGCCAGGGCCGCCGCGACCTCACCCTGTGCCGCCTGACCCCCGACGTCATCTACGACCAGATGATCGGCGCGGGCGTGGCCCGCAAGCTCGTCTTCTCCTGGCTGGGCAACCCCGGCGCCGGTTCGCTGCACGCGATCCGGCGGCTCGTGGAAGGCCCCGGTTTCGAAGTGGAGGAGTACTCGCACTTCGGGATGGTCGGCCGCTACGCCGCCGGGGCGGCGAAGCTCCCCTTCTACCCGCTGCGCAGCTTCGAGGGCAGCGACCTGCCCTCGGTCAACCCGAACATCAGGACGGTGGCCTCGCCCTTCGACGGCGAGGAGGTCTACGCCGTCCCGCCGCTGAACCCCGACGTCACGATCGTGCACGCCCAGCGCGCCGACGTCCACGGCAACACCCAGGCCTGGGGCCTGCTCGGCTGCCAGAAGGAGGCCGCCTTCGCCGCCCGCCGCGTCATCGTGGTGGCCGAGGAGATCGTGCCCGAGAGCGTCATCCGCGCCGACCCCAACCGCGTCCTGCTGCCCGGGCTCATCGTGGACGCCGTCGTGCACTGCCCGCGCGGCGCCCACCCGTCCTTCGCGCAAGGCCACTACGACCGCGACAACCGCTTCTACCTCGCCTGGGAGCACATCAGCCGCGACCCGCAGCGCCTTTCGGCCTGGCTGGACGAGTGGATCCACGGCACCAGCGACCACGCCGGGTACCTCGCCAAACTCGGCGAGGCCCACTGGGACGACCTGCTGCCGGGCCCCGCCCTCTCCGGCGAAGTCGACTACGGAGACCACCGATGACCTTCACCCGAACCGAGACCATGGTCGTCGCCGGAGCCCGCGCCCTCGAAGGACGCCGCGTCTGCTTCGTCGGCATCGGCCTGCCCAACATCGCCGTCGCCCTCGCCCAGCGCACCGTCGCCCCCGGCATCGAGCTGATCTACGAGTCCGGCGTCTACGGCTCCCGCCCCAACCGGCTCCCGCTGTCCATCGGCGATCCCTGCCTGGTCACCGGATCCCTCGCCGTCATGCCGATGGCCGAGCTCTTCCAGTACTACCTCCAGGGCGGCCTGGTCGACGTCGGCTTCCTGGGCGCGGCCCAGATCGACCGGCGCGGCGACCTCAACACCACCGTCATCGGCGACGACTACCACCACCCGAAGGTCCGGCTGCCCGGCTCGGGTGGCGCCTGCGACATCGCGCAGAACGCGCGCGAGGTCATCGTCCTCATGCGACAGTCCCGGCGATCCTTCGTGGACACCGTCGACTTCCGCACCAGCCCCGGATCCCGCGTCGCCCGGGTGATCACCGACCTCGGCGTCTACACCGTCGGCGAGCGCCTCGAACTGACCGCCCTGCATCCCGGGGTGACCCTCGACGAGGTCCGCGCGGCCACCGGCTGGGACCTCGACCTCGCCCCCGGCGTGACCGAGACCCCGCCGCCGACGGCCGAGGAGCTGCGGATCCTGCGCGAGGAACTCGACCCGGAGAGGATCTACCTGCGATGAGCCGCGTCTTCGCCCGCGGCCCGGCGAGCCTGCCCCGGGTCGCCACCGCCCTGGGCTCCCGCGTCTGGGACACCGACGGACAGTCCTATCTGGACGCCTCAGGTGGCGCGATCGTGGTCGGCGTCGGCCACGGCAACGAGACCGTCATCGAGGCCGCCGCCCGCCAGGCCCGCGCGGTCTCCTACGCCCACGCCACCATGTTCGCCGCCGACGTCCTCGACGACTACGCCGAGGCCCTGGCCGGGCTCGTCCCCGTCGACGACGCCCACGTGTACCCCGTCTCCGGCGGCAGCGAGGCGGTGGAGACCGCGCTGAAGATGGCGCGCGCCTACCACCTGGCGCGCGGCGAGGACCGGCACGTGATCGTCTCCCGGCGCGGCTCCTACCACGGCAACACCCGCGGCGCCCTGGACGCCTCCGGGCGCGACGGGCTGCGCGCGCCCTACGCGCCCTGGCTCGGCGCGGCCGTCCACGCGCCCTCGCCCTACGAGTACCGCTGCCCCTTCCCCGAGGCCCACCCGGACGGCTGCGCCGCCGCCCACGTGGCGGCCCTGGACAAGCTCTTCGCCGAGTGGCCCGTCGCCGCCTTCATCGCCGAACCGGTCGCCGGGGCGGGCCTGGGCGCCTGCGTACCGCCGTCCGGCTACTGGCCGGGCGTCGCCGAGGCCTGCCGACGCCACGGTGTCCTGCTCATCGCCGACGAGGTCATGACCGGCTTCGGCCGCACCGGAACCTGGTTCGGGCTCGACCACTGGGGCGTGCGCGCCGACATCGTCACCGCCGGGAAGGGCGCGGCCTCCGGGTACTGGCCGCTCGGGCTGGCCATCGCCTCCGGCGAGGTCCACGCCACCATCGCCGGGGCGTTCACCCACGGCTTCACCTACTCCCACCACCTCGTCGGCGCCGCGACCGGGCTGGCGGTGCTGGACGCGCTGCGCCCGCTCGTCCCCGGCGTCGCCGACAAGGGACGGTTCCTGCTCGACGGGCTGCGCGCGGTCCTCGCCGCCGACGAGCGCGTCGGCGACGTCCGCGGCCTCGGCCTGCTCACCGGGATCGAACTGGTCGCCGACCGCGCCACACGGCGTCCATACCCGCGCGCCCACCGCCTCGCCGAACGCGTCACCGCCACCGCCCGCGACCTCGGCCTGCTGATCTACCACGGCACCGGCTGCGCCGACGGCACCGACGGCGACCTCGTCCTGCTCGGCCCGCCACTGTCCACAAGCGAGGACGAGCTCGCCGAGATCATCGCGCTGTGCGCGCGGGCGATCGCGGCCACGCGGTGAGGAGCGGTTTGCCGGGGCACGCGACGATGGGTCCATGACCGAAGAGCTGTTCGTCGCCTCCGGCGCGCCCTCCGAGCTCGACGCCCTCCTCGTCGAGGAGGAGCTGGGGCTGGCCGGCGTCCGCCACGGCGTCGGCGAGGTCGCCCTGCCGCTGCGGGACCCCAGCCACATCTCCATCGGCGAGCCCCTGGCCCTGCCGCTGGACGACGTTCCCGCCCAGATCGCCGACGCCCACCCGGACGCGGAGTTCTGGCAGGTCGGGCTGTCGTGCTCCTTCCAGGCCGCGCCCGGCTCCCGCTTCGCCGACGCGCGCCTCGGCGTCGAACTGTCCACCGTGGACGGCGGTGGGGCCGTCGCGATGGACATGTTCCCCACCCTCATCGAGGAACAGCGCACCGTCACCGTGACCTCCACGGCCGGGCAGGCGTCCTTCGGCTTCGACGCCATCGGCGCCGAACTCAGCCTGCCCACGCGCGAGCAGACCACCGAGCTGATCCGCTACTCCGGCCGCGTGGTCGCCTTCGGGCTCGGCGGCGACCGGCCCGCCTGGTCCTTCCAGCGCACCGAACAGCGCGAGATCGCCGGACCCCACCGGCTGTACCTGCTCGTCCGCAAGCCGCGCGGGACGGCCGTCCACGCCCGGTTCACGCTGAGCGCGCGGGTGGAGTTCGTGATCGGCGGACGCGGCTTCGCGCCCACCGACCTGGTGATGCTGTTCCGTAAGCGGACGCGGACGGGCGAGCTGGTGGACGCGCCGACGGTGCCGCTGGTGCCCTAGGGCGCGACGAGCGATCCGTGCGCGGCGGCGATGACCCAGCCGTTGTCGGCGGGGATCCAGGTGCGCGTGTACGCCATCGTCGCCTCGATCTTGTCGCCGGCGAGCGTCCCCACGACGCGCAGGGTCACCCGGGTGACACCGATCCCGCCGATGACCTGGACCTCACGGCCGAGCTCGTCGATCTCGCTCAGCAGCAGCGTCCGTGAGCGGTGCACGGCCAGGTCGGCGGCCTTGTCGATGGTGGAACCGTCGGGGCCGGTGAAGCGCACCTCGTCGTGCAGGAACGCGTCGAGGGCGGACACGTCGTTGTCCAGCATCGCGGCCTGGAAGCGGTTCTCGGCCTCGTTCAGCGTGGTGGTGTTGAAGCGATCGGTGTCCATGCCCCCGAGGGTAGCCAAGGGGACGGTGATCACCTAGGCGCCGAACACCGCACTCTGTTCGCCTCTTCCAAGTGTCAAAGACCGAACACTTGGAAGCCGGCCCAGTGCACCGGATCCGCATAGGGCCGCCCCTCCGGATCCACCTCCGCCCGGCGCCCGGCCAGTGCGGCGGCCAAGTGTGCCGCCTCCTGTGCGCCGTAGCGGAAGCCGCGTCCCCGTACCGCCGCCGGGCCCTCGTCCAGACCGGCGAGCTCGGCGTACGTGGCCTCCCGCAGCCATGCCTGCGCCCTGGCCAGGGCCGCCGAGGGTGAGCCGTTCCCGGGCAGCCATTCGCGCATGAACCGCACGATCAGCAGGTAGGTAGCCCGGTCGTCGACCGGCCACAGCGAGGCCAGCACCGCCCGCGCGCCCGCCTGGAGCATTCCGGTGGCCAGGCCGCGCGCCTCGCCGAGGGCGCCGCGCCGGATGTCCATGACGGCCGTCTGGCAGGCCGACAGGACCAGCAGCCGCAGCCCGCTCAGGTCGGCGGCTTCGCCGAGGACGTCGTCGAGGGTGAGGGTCTCGCCCCGGGCGAGGAACAGGCGGGAGGCGAAGACGTTCCACGCGTCGAACTCGCCGTGGCAGGAGGCGACGACGGTGTGGCCCTCGCGCAGGGACTCCAGCAGCCACGCGCGGGTGGCTTCCTCGCCGACGCGGGCCCTGGTGGCGTCCCCGGCGAGTGCGGCGACGGTGAGGGCCTCGGCCTCGCCCCAGCGCAGGGGCAGGTGCGTGGGACGCGGGTCGCCGAGGGTGTAGACGCCCTCGCGGGTGGTCTCGCTGCTCCCGGCGACGGCCCGCGCGCTGGGCGCGATGGTGAAGGCGACCCCCGGAGGAGCGGCGGCCAGCAGCGGGAACGCGGGCAGCGCGCCGCAGGCGACGAGCGCGGCGGCGTCCACATCGGACGCCCGCAGCCAGGCCACCAGCGGACCCATCACGGTCTCGGCGAGCGCGGGCAGGCAGCGGGCCAGCTCGGCGCGCAGGAACTCGTGGCCGAGGGTGGTGTCCAGGCGCGAGCGCGCGGCGGGCTCCAGATCGCTATAGGGCGCCAGGGTGCTCTCGGGCAGGCCGGGATGGGCCATGGCCAGCACCGCCCGCGCCGCCGCGCTCAAGGTCCCCTCCGGCAGGGTGGCGGCCTTGTCGGCGAAGGAGACGCCGGGCCGCGCGGCCAGCAGGCGCGGGCCGAGGCCGTCCTGCGCGGCGAAGTAGCCGCCGATGAGCGTGCCCTGGTGGAGGGTCTGGCCGAGGCCGGTGGCGACGTCGTCGGTGAGCGCCGGGATCGCCAGCACCGACGGCTCATCGCCCGGCCGGGTCAGGATCGCGCGGCCGCCCCACGGGGTCGAGAACAGGTACACCAGCGGGACCTCCACCGGCGTCTCCTCCTCCGGCTCGGGTGCGGGCGCGTCACTGCCGTAGAGGCCCTCCAGCGCCTCGGCGAACTCGTGCCGGGCTTCACGCGCGGCCCGGCCGAGTGCGGCCGCTCGCGCCAGGCGCTCGGCGTAGTCGTTGCCCTCCGGTGGAGCGTCGACGGCGAGCTGCGCCGCGACCCACGCCGCCCTGGCCCGCCGGTAGCGGAGCACTTCCGGCTCGGGCTCCGTCCGGCGTGGACGGACGGCCTCGGCCAGCGACCGCGCCCGGCCCCGCTCGACGGCCGCGACGGCCTCGGCCGCGCGGCCGAGTTCGGTGAGCGCGTAGGCGTCCAGCTCGCCGATCTGGTGGCCCTCGCGGACCACGTCGTCGATGAGCCGCGCGTCGCCACCGGCGGCCGCCAGCAGCCGGTCCTCGGCCCGCCCGCCGGAGTCGAAGACCTCGTGCGCCCGCTCCCACTCGCCGCGCCCGGCGAGGATCTCGCCGAGCGCACCCGCCGAGCGCCGGTGCTCGAAGGGGAACGTGGCCGCGTCGTGGACGGCCAGGACCTCGGCGAACTCCTCCGCGGCCTCGTCGAGCCGCCCGGACGCCCGCAGCGCCTGCGCCAGGTTGTGCCGTGTCTCGGCGGTCTCGGGCGCGGAGCGCTCGATGCCGAGGGCGTCCCGGAAGCACGCGATCGCCTCGTCCAGCGCGTCGGCCGCGCTCAGTGCCGCGCCCAGGTTGGCCGTCGTGCCCGCCCACTCGTAGGCGTGGGCGTCGCGGGTCAGCACGGTCAAGGCCTCGCGGAAGCCGGCGGCGGCCTCCTCGAAGCCGGTGGGACGCCCGAGGCGGCCCAGTTCCAGGCGGGTCAGGCCGAGGCTGTTCATGGCCCGCGCCCACAGGTACGGCTCACCCGCCGGGCCCCAATCGTCCACCGTGGACGCCAGCAGCCGCTCGGCCTCGGCGAGGTTGCCGCGCGGATCGCCCAGCCGCCGGTCGCGGTACAGCTGCCCAAGCTGCGCGCGCATCGCGACCTCGTCGGGGGCCTGCGCCAGTGCCGCCGTCGCGTAGTCGATGGCCCGCTCCATCTCGGCGGCGTGATCGCCGAGGATCCGCTCGGCGTGCGCCACCGACAGCAGGTGCAGCGGGATCGCCCGCTCGCCGGGCTCGTGCAGTTCCAGCGCGACCTCCAGCGCGGCCAGCAGTTCCTCCTGCCAGTCGAGCGCCGAGCCACAGTGGACGGACAGCAGCCGCTCGGCCGTCATCACCAGCAGGTGCGCCCGCAACGCCGGCAGGATCGCGTCCTGGGCCAGCACCGCCCGCAGCGCCTCCATGAGCAGGTACGGGTCCTGCGCCCAGAACTCCTCCTGGACCAGCGCCACCAGGTCTTCGGCGGGCAGTGCCCGGTGCCACTCCACCCGGACCGCGTCGAACAGCTCCGGATCGGGCGACCACTCGTCCTCGGTACCGTCGTCCAGCGCGCCGCCGGACTCCTCGTCCACGCCGTTCAGCGCCAGGAACACCGATCGCGGATCCGGCTCCGGCGCGCCCCACTCCGCCAGCGACCGCAGCACGATCAGCACCGGCCGCAACAGCCGTGCCACCCCCTCGCGCCGCTCTTCCGGGGTGAGCCCCATCCGCCGCTCGAAGGCGTACCGCAAACCTCGCACCACACCGGGATCCGGCCGCCCCAGCAGCGACAGCAGGTAGTGCCCCATCGCCGTGTCGAGTTCGGCCACGGCATCGCTCTCGAAGGCCTGCGCGTTGCCCAGCATCGCGTGCAGCCGCGCGTACTCCACCGGAGACGTGAGGCGATCGGGAAGGTCCTCTTCGGACGGTGGCGGCGCCATCGTCCCACGCTACGCCCATCGCGCCAGGTGACGCCATCATGACCCGGAACCCCGCAAAACCACGATCAACACCATGGGACGGTGACGGGATTTCCTGGCAGCCTTACCGCCCCGCGCACCCGTCGAGCAGTGAGGAACCCAGCCATGGCGACCGCCGAGGCCACCGTCCGCCCCAACGAGACGACCGCCCCGATCATGCCCTGCGCCTCGGTCGAGGAGACCCGGGAGTTCTTCGAGAACCTCGGCTTCACCGCGGCCTACGCCCAGACCAGGCCCTACCCCTACCTGATCATGGCCTGGAGCGGCTTCGCCCTCCATTGGACCCGCCTGCCCAAGGGCGGCGATCCGTCCAATGAGGACCTCGGCGCCTGCATCGTCTACGTCGACGACATCGCCCCCTACCACGCCCACCTCACCGCCAAAATGCGCGAGGCCTACGGCAAGGTCCTGGCCACCGGCCGCCCCCGCCTCACCCGATACCGCCCCGGCGCCTCCCGCTTCACCCTCGTCGACCCCACCGGCAACGCGATCATGTTCATCCGCCGCGACGAGCCCCTCGAAGTCGAATACGGCGGTGCGAAAGAGCTGACTGGCCTGGCGAAGGCCCTGGACAACGCCCGCATCCTCCGCGAGTTCAAACAGGACGACAAGGCCGCCCACCGCGCCCTCAACTCCGCCCTCCGTAAGCACCCCGACGCCCCGGCGGTCGAGCGCGCGACGGCACTGGCGGCGATGATCGAGCTGGCGGTGGCCATGGGCGAGCACGACCGCGTCCCCGCCCTGGGCGAGCGGCTGGGGGCGATCGCCCTGACGGCGGAGGAGCGCGCGCGGGTGGAGGCGGAGCTCGGCAACGCCGGGGACCTACGGGAGTGGCTGGGGGAGTAGGGCCGTCACAGCCGCCGCATAGGGTGCTCTCACCCGACCCCAGGAGACGAACGTGCGCTTCGCCGACGATGTGGCCGCCCCGGAGTCCGACGACTGGGCCGACTGGCTCGCCTACGCCGACGCGCTGACCGCCGCCGGCGACCCCCGCGGCGCGGCCATCCACGCCGAGCACCGGGGCGAGCCGGACTACGCCGAGGCCGAGCGGGAGCTCGGCCTCGACGGGCCGCGGGCGGAGGGATCCTGGCGCTTCACCTGGTCCCGGGGCTTCATCGACCGGGCCGCCTTCCGGCTCTCGGCCGAGGGCACGGCCCGCCGCCGCGAGCTGGTGACCGACGCCGGGGACCGCGCCGACCCCGAACGCTGGGAGGCGGCGCTGGTCGAGCTGCTGCTGACCCACCCGGCGGCGGCCCGGCTGGCGGCCCTGGAGCTGCGGCTGACCGACTACCACCACTCCGCCGCGCGCGCCGCCCGCGCGCTCGCCCGCCGGTCGTGGCCGCGGCTGACGTCCCTGAGCCTCGGCCACGACTACGAGATCCTGTTCGCCCTGCACGAGACCTCCACCGGCAACCGGATCAACCCGGAGAAGTACCTGCACGACCCCGTCATCCCGGCAGAGGCCGGCGCGGCGCTCTGGCTGGCGCTGCCCGCGCTGCGGATCGAACTAGAGGGCGCGTTCCTTCTCGACGACCTGGACCACGAGACCCTCACCGGGCTGCGGACCCGGGGCAGCGTCTTCGCCGACGGTTCGCTGTTCGCGTTCTCCACCCCGGCCCTGACCTCGCTGGAGGTCGAGATCGACCACGACGTCCACGGCACCCTGGCCACCAATGTCCAGCTGGAGGAGCTGAGCCCGCAACGCTTCCCCGCGCTGAGCCGCCTCGACTTGAGCCGGGCCTTCTTCGAGCCCGAGGAGGGCGCCGACCTCGTGGTCCTCGCCGCGCATCCGATCCTGCCGCGATTGCGGAACCTGGCCATCCGGGACCTGGTCATCGAGGACGTACCCGAGCCGCTGGAGCTGCTTGCCGGGCTGGCCCCGCGCTTCGCGCACCTCGACCTGCGGATCGCCGGTGACATCGCGATAGCGGGCGCCGCCGACGGCGAGGCCGAGCGGGTGCTGGCCGCACACGGCCTGGGGTGGCACGGGGACGACGAGGCGTCCCGGCCTTGACTCCCTCGCCCGCACCCGGTTGGCTGCCCCCATGGAGCCACCGGGCGTCGTGCACATCGTCGGCGGCACCGGCATGGGTAAGACCCACCACGCCACCCGCATGGCCGCCGCCGACGGTGTTCTCGTCGCCTGCCGAGGGCTGCCGGACGAGCCGCTGGCCACCGTCCGGGAGCTCCTGGCCGCCCTGGGCGCGCCGGTGGATCTCTCCGGTGACCGCTACGACCTGTGCCGCCGCCTGCGCGGCCTGGTCGCGGGCCGCACGCTCGTCCTCGACGACGCCGACCACGCCGACGCCGACTCGGCCGTCGTCCTGCGCTGCCTGGCCACACGGCTCCCGGCCGACGCGACCCTGGTGCTCACCGGTGTGACCGCGCTCGACGCCCCGGGACGCCGCGTCGGCCTCGTCCCGCTCACCCCCGCCGAGGTCGCCGCCCTCACCGGCGAGGCCGCGCGCGTCCACGCGCTCACCGGCGGCGTCCCGGGCCTGGTGCACGCGGTGGCCACCGGCGAGGAGGCCGCCGTCCGCGAGCACACCACACGCCGACTGGCCACAATGGACCCCGATGCCCGGCGGCTGGTGGAGTCCCTGGCGTTACTAGGACGTCCCACCCCCATACGTCCCGGCATGACCGGCCTCGACGAGGCCCTCGCCCACGGACTCGCCACCACCGACGGCGACCACGTCCACTGTGGACCACCGCTCATCGCCGAGGCCGTCATCGCCGCCACCCCGCACGCCCGCCGCCGCGAGCACCACGCCGCGATCCTCGCCGAGCTCACCCGGCAGCCCGGCGACCTCACCGAGCTGCTGCGCCACGGACGCGGCGCGGGCGACCTCGCCGCCGTCGCCGCCTACGCCGTGGACGCCGCCCTGTGCGCCGGAGGCGGCCGGAACCTCGCCGGGCTGCTCCGCGAGCTCCTCGCCGACCGCGACCTGCCGCC
Organism: Actinorhabdospora filicis; assembly: GCF_030269765.1. Classification (GTDB taxonomy): domain Bacteria; phylum Actinomycetota; class Actinomycetes; order Mycobacteriales; family Micromonosporaceae; genus Actinorhabdospora; species Actinorhabdospora filicis. The sequence continues at coordinate 268,612 of NZ_BSTX01000003.1, forward strand.
CCGCCTGCGCGCCAAGGTCGGCGAACGCCTCAACCACCTCGTCGTCACCGGACTGGAGGCCCGCGAGGCGATCGCGCTGCTCCTCGACGCCATCGCCGACGAGCGCATCCCCGTCGGCGCGAGAGGCGAGCTGCGCCTCCAGCTCGGGCTGCTGCTGATGAACCAGGACGGCGACAGCGACGGCGGACGCGCCCAGCTCGCCCTCGCCGCCGCCGAACTGCGCCGCCGTCCCGCGCTAGCCGCCCGCGCCATGACCGCCCTCGCCCTGCCCTACTGGGGATCGGCGCCCGCCGCCGAGCACGCCGGCTGGCTCGCCCGCGCCGAACGCGCCCTGCCCGAGCGCGGCGACCCCGGACCACGTGCCGCCGCGCGCGTCAACCTCGTCACCGCGCTCCTCCAGTTCGGCGACCCGCGCGGCATCACCGAGGCCGCCGCCACCCCCGTCCACGCCGACGAGGCGGCCGTGCGCCGCGAACTCCTGCGCGGCCACAGCAACGTCGCCGCCGCCGCGCTCGCCCTCGGCCACGACCGCGCCGCCGCCACGCACCTGGAGCACGCCGAGGCCCTGACGCGGCGGGTCAGCGACGTCTACACCCGGCCGGTCCTGGAGTGCACGCGCCTGCGCCTGGCCCACCTGCGCGGCGACTGGGACGGCCTGGCCGAACGCGCCACCGCCCACGTCACCGCCTACGCCGACACCCCGTTCGTGGCCTGCACCGGCGCGCTCGTCCTGGGCGAACTGGCCATCGCCCGCGGCGAGTTCGCCGACGCCGCACGGCATCTCGCCCACCCCGGCCTGCGGCCCGACCCGCGCCGCATGGAGGCCGAGGCGATGGCGGCGGTGGCCGCCCGCGCCCGGCTCGCCGCCCGCACCGGCGAACCGGCCGCGCACGAACTCCTCGAAGCCCTGGACCGCCTGCGCGCCAAGGGACTCTGGACCTGGGCCGCCGAACTCGCCCACACCGCCGTGACCGGCCTCCTCGACGCCGATGACGCACCCGGAGCCAAGGCGCTCACCGCCGAGTTCGCCGCCGCGATCGAGGGCTGCGACTACCCCGCCGGACGGGCCGCGCTCGCCGCCTGCCGGGCGGCGCTGTCCGGCGATCCGGACGCCCACGCCGAGGCCGCCGCGCTGTATGCCGCCATCGGCCGCCCCTACGACGGTGCGCTCCAGCTGGAGGCCGAGGCCCGCCGCCGATCCGACACCGGACCACTGACGCGGGCCCTGGCACTGCTGGAGTCCCTGGGCGCGACCCACGACGCCGCCCGCTGCGCCCGCCTGCTCCGCGAGCACGGCGAGCCGCCCTCACGCGGCCGCGGACGCCCCGGCTACGGCCGGAGCCTGTCACCCCGCGAGCGCGACGTGGCGCGGCTGCTGGCCGCCGGGCGCGGCAACCGCGAGATCGCCGAGGTCCTGTTCCTGTCGGTGCGCACCGTCGAACACCACGTCGCCAGCGTGCTGCGCAAGCTGGACGCGCCCGCGCGCGACCGGGTCGTCCTGCCGCCCGAGGCGCATTGATTGGGTGGCGCCACCCAGCATCGCCACGATTGATGGCCCGCCGCCGCGACCGCGAGGATGCCCACCAGTCCCTTCCAACCTGGAGGAAACAGTGCGCACACCTCTCACCGTCCTCTTAGGAGCGACCGTCGCCCTGGCCACGCTGGCGGTCCCGGCACCGGCACAGGCCTCCGAGACCGGCTCCTACATCGTCGTCCTGCGCGACGGCGCCGACCCCGCCTCCGTTCTCTCCCGGCACGTGAACCGGTACGGCGGGCACGCCGGGCACCTCTACACCTCGGCGATCCACGGCTTCTCCGCCGAGCTCACCACCGCCGGCGCGAACGCCCTGCGCGCCGACCCGCTGGTGGCCTCCGTCGACGCCGACCACGAGGTCCACGTCACCGACACCGTCCCCACCGGCGTCAAACGCGCCTACGCCGCGTCCAACCCGAACCTGCGCATCAACGGCAGCGACGATTACAGCGTGGACGCCGACATCGCCGTCATCGACACCGGCGTCGACGTCGGCCACCCCGACCTCAACGTCGTCGCCCGCACCAGCTGCCTCAACACCACCAGTTGTACCGACGGCACCGGCGTCGACGACCACGGCCACGGCAGCCACGTCGCCGGGATCGCCGCCGCCCGCGACAACGGCGTCGGCGTCGTCGGCATGGCCCCCGGCGCGCGGATCTGGTCGGTGAAGGTCCTCGACGCCTCCGGCAGCGGCCAGCTCTCCGGCGTCATCGCCGGGATCGACTGGGTCGCCGCCCACGCCGACGAGATCGAGGTCGCCAACATGAGCCTCGGCTGCGAGAACTGCGACAACGACGCCATGAACCGCGCCATCGCCAACGCCGTCGGCAAAGGCGTCGTCTTCGCCGTCGCCGCCGGCAACAACCACAAGGACGCCCGCACCTTCTCCCCGGCCAACCACCCCGACGTCATCACCGTCTCCGCCCTCGCCGACTTCAACGGCACCCCCGGCGGCGGCGCGGCCTCCACGTGCCGCGCCGACCAGGACGACACCCTCGCCGACTTCAGCAACTTCGGTCCCGCCGTGGAGATCGCCGCCCCCGGCGTGTGCATCTACTCCACCAGCAAGGACGGCGGATACGCCACCCTCAGCGGCACCTCCATGGCCTCACCCCACGTCGCCGGAGCCGCCGCGCTGCTGACCGCCGGCGGCCACCACGCGTCCGGACGCGACGGCGCCCTCGCCGTCCGCCAGCGCCTGATGGACACCGGCAACACCGCCTGGTCCGACGACTCCGGCGACGGCTTCCGCGAGCCGCTGCTGGACGTGTCCTCCACCGCCGACTACCCGGCCAACCCCGACCCGGGCCGCCCCACGGCGTCCTTCACCGCGAGCTGCTCCACGCAGAACCTCACCTGCTCCTTCGACGCCGGTGCCTCGGCCGACCCCGACGGCACCATCACCGGCTACGCCTGGGACTTCGGCGACGGCACCACCGGCACGGGTAAGACCGTCTCGCACACCTACTCGGCGGCCGGTTACTACAGCGTGCGGCTGACCGTCACCGACAACTCCGGCAAGACCAACGTCGGCCGCCGCATCGCCAAGGCCGGGGACCTGCCCCCCTCGGCGGCCTTCACCGGCCGCTGCAACAGCGGCAACTGCACCTTCGACGGCTCCGGATCCAATGACGCCGAGGGCCCGATCGCCTCCTACGCCTGGAACTTCGGCGACGGCACCACCGCCAGCGGCAAGACCGCCGCGCACGCCTACCCCAACGTCACCAAGATCTACACCGTCCGGCTCACCGTCACCGACGGGAAGGGCCAGGCCGGTTCGGCCACGCACACCGTGCGGTGCAGCAAGGTGGTGAACTCACCGATCTGCTTCTACATCTCCTAGCCCGGGGACGAGGGACGCCACCACGGTGGCGTCCCTCGCACATGCGCCACGGAGCGGGCGGCGAGCTCATCGGGATCGCACGTGGCCGGATTGCTGATGTAGTAGTCGATCTGGACGGTCACCGCCTTGTCGACCGACTCACCCGCGGCCGGGGACTGGCCGTAGACCAGGCAGTTCGGCTGGTTCCAGGCCCGCTTGAAGACCGGCCGGGTGTGCGTGAAGCCCTCCTCGGCCAGCCGCGACTTGGCGTCGCGCAGCATCATCCCCGACAGGTTCGGGACCTTCGCGGTGTGCGGATCGGGGCCCGGGCCGGGATCGCCGCCACCGGGATCGCCACCCGGGTTCCCGCCGTCGTCGTTGCCGGGGCCGGTACGCCCGCCGTCCTGCGGTTTCGTTTCGCCGGACGCCGACGGGCTCGGCGAGGGAGACGGGGACGACGGGGCCGCGCTCTCCGGAGCGCTCGCCACGGGCGGGTCCGCCGACACCGACGGCGCTCCACCGGCGTCATCGCGCTCGCCCGGCCCGAGGTTCCGCCACGGCCGCAGGACCAGCGCCAGCGCCAGCAGCACGGCCAGGGCCAGCACGGCCGCCAGGACCAGGGGACGGCGGCGCGGCCCCGGGGGAGTCCCGGCCGGCGGAGCCTCGTCCTCGGCCACCACCGTCTCGGCCGGCTGCGCCCCGACCGCCTCCCGGCAGGCGTGCGCGAAGGCCCGCACCGACTTCCAGCGCTCGCCCGGCTCCTTCCGCAGCGCCCGCATGACCGCCGCCGACAGCGCGGCCGGGACCGTCTCCGGCAGCGGCGGCGGGTCCTGCGCGAGGTGCCCGAAGATCACCGCCGCCGGGTTGTCGGCGCCGAAGGGCGGCGTCCCGGCCAGGCACTCATAGGCGACCACACCGAGGGAGTAGACGTCTCCGGCGGGCGTCGGGTCCTGGTCGGTCAGTTGCTCGGGCGCGGTGTAGGCGATCGTCCCGATCACCGAGCCGGTCGCGGTCAGCCCGGTCTCGCCGCTGACGCGGGCGATCCCGAAGTCGATGATCTTCACGACCCCGCGCCGGGCGATGAGGATGTTGGCCGGTTTGACGTCGCGATGGACGATCCCGGCCGCGTGGGCCGCGCCCAGTCCCTCGGCGGCCGCGGCGATCACGCGCGCGGCCAGCCGCACCGGCAGCGGACCGTCCTCGCGCAGCACCTCGGCCAGCGAGCGGCCCTCGACCAGCTCCATGATGAGGTAGGCGCGGGTGCCCTCGGGGGTGTCCTCCTCGCCGCAGTCGTAGATCGCGGCGACGCTGCGGGTGTTGAGGGCGGCCACCAGGTTCGCCTCGGACACGAAGCGCGCCTTGAATGCGGCGTCCTCGGCCAGGCCCGGGTGCAGCAGTTTCACCGCCACGCGGCGTCCCAGGCGGGTGTCGAGCCCGCGCCAGACATCGCCCATGCCACCGGCCGCGATGCGCTTCGTTAAGCGGTAACGTCCGCCGATCAGGTCCCCGGCTGCCACACTCGTCCTCCCGCGATGGGGCCGACACTAACGCACCCGCGCCGGTTGTCAACGCGCCCCGGGATCCAGCCGGACGCAGCACGCGCCCGGGCCCGTGTCGAAGCCGACGGTGTAGCCGCGCCCCTCGGCGATGCCCTCCAGCAGGCGCAGGTTCATCCCGCACACCAGCGCGCCGTGCTCGGCGGCCAGCGCGTGGAAGGGGCAGTTGCCCAGGGCGATGCCGTCGTCCCCGGCGCGCGGCTCGAAGCCGTTCTCCTCCAGGACGCGCACCAGCTCGCCGTCACCGGCCATCGCCCGCCCGGCCTCGCGCGCCAGCCGCTCCAGTACCTGCCGTGCCGGGGCGCCCGTGGCGTCGGACTCCTCCACGGCCGCCGCCAGCAGCCGCGCGGCCAGCTCGTAGCTGCGCGCGGGCAGGCTGAGCGCGAACTGGCGTCCGGACCGGCGGTAGACCTTGGCGGTGCGCCCGGCGCCGGGCCCGCTGCGCCCGGTGAGCCTGCGGTAGTCGACGTCGAGGAGGCCCTGCTCGACCAGCCGGTCCAGGTGGAAGGCCGCCGTGGCGCGCGCCAGTCCCACCGCCGCGGCCGCCTCGTCGCGCCCGACCGGCTCCGGCTGGCGCGCGACGTACTCGTAGAGCCTGCGCCGGTTGGGCTCGTCGAGCGCCGCGACCGCCGCGAGCTGGGTGTCCTCCATGCCCCGCATTCTATGACCAATGCCGGTTGACAGAAGAGATCGACCGACTTCTAATAACAGTCATTGCTTGTCTTAGAAGGAGAAATCATGACCATCGACGCCGACATCACCCGCCGCGTCACCGGGAACCGCTCCGAAATGGACCTGGCCGCCGCCGAGAAGGCCGTCGCCGACCTGCTCACCGCCCTCGGCCGCGATCCCGGCAACGAGCATCTGGCCGATACGCCCAGACGCGTCGCGGCCAGCTTCGCCGAGATGCTCACCCCCCGCGAGTTCGACCTGACGACCTTCCCCAACGACGAGGGCTACGACGAGCTCGTGCTCGCCAAGAACATCCCCGTCCGCTCCCTCTGCGAGCACCACCTGCTGCCCTTCCACGGCGTCGCCCACGTCGGCTACCTGCCCGGAAAGCGCATCCTCGGCCTCTCCAAGCTCGCCCGCGTCGTGGAGCTGTTCGCCCGCGACCTCCAGGTCCAGGAACGCCTCACCCGCCAGGTCGCCGACTGGCTCGGCGAGCACCTCGACCCCCTCGGCGTCGGCGTGGTCATCGAGGCCGAGCACATGTGCATGTCCCTGCGCGGCGTCCTGGCCACCGGCTCCAAGACGGTCACCTCGGCCCTGCACGGCACCCTCCGCGAGGACGCCCGCACGCGCCGGGAGTTCTTCGCGCTGACCGGCATCGCGGCCTGACACGCCGACGGGCGGCCACCGGTGGGTGGCCGCCCGTGCGAGCGATCGGGGCGGAAACGGTGCTTCACGCCGTGCGGATCACCCGCCTCCCCGCCAGCGTCGCCACCACGAGCGCGATCGCCGCCCCGGCCACGATCGCCAGCGCGTAGGGCAGCGGCGCGAACGCCGCCGCCGGCGAGCCGGTCTTGGCCACCGCGAACGGGACCACGCACGCCATCGCGCCCAGCGTCCCGGCCACGACACTGGCGGCGATGCCGGTGCCGACCTCGCGCAGCAGCATCCGCAGGGTCTGCGCGTGCGTCGAGCCGACCAGGGACATGGTGGCGAACTCCGCGCGCCGCTGGGCGATGGAGGCCATCAGGTTGTTGGTGAGGGCGATGGCCATGAACGCGCCCAGCAGCACCACCACGAGGTAGTTGATCGCCGCCAGCAACTGCGCGTCGCCGCCCGGCGCGGCGTGCCCGTTCTCCACGCCCTGCATGGACAGGGTCCCGGCGCTGACACCGACGAACAGCACCAGGAACGTGACCAGCGGCCGGGTCCGGCGCGGCACGACGGTGACGTTGATCCGCGCGACGTGCGCCGAGGCGTTCGAACCGGACCGGGCCAGCCGGTTGGCCAGCAGCAGCAGTTCCGGGGCGAGCGCGCACAGCCCGACGGCGACGAGGACGACGGCCGGTCCGGTCATGGCGGTGGTGAGGATGTCGTCGGCGTCCATGCCCAGTACCGCCGAGGACGAGCCGAGCCCGGCGACCAGCAGCAGCGCCGCCGCGATCCGCCGGGGGCGGTTGCGGCCGCGGCCGGTGGGCGCGGCGGGTTCGGGATCGGCGACGGGGCTGCGGTTGGCCAGCGTCCGGCTGCCGATCCAGGCCGCCACGACGCTGACGGCGAGCACGAGCACGGCGGCGATGACGGGCAGGACGATGCCGGGCGCGTAGACGGTGCCGGGCTCGGTGAGCCCGGCGGCGTCCATGCGGTCGAGCACGAAGCCGCCCATGAGCATGCCGGCCGCCAGGCCCGGGACGGCCGCGATCGCCGCGACGGTCAGGGTCTCCCCGGCGAAGCGGGCCTGCACCTGGCGCGGGGTCGCGCCGACCAGGCGCAGCCCGGCGATCTCCTCGACGCGCCCGGCCAGGGCGACGCCGACGGTGGAGACCATCGCGAACAGCACGATGGCGACCACCCAGCCGCCCAGGATGATCGGGAACTGGGTGAGGAAGCTCTTGTCATCCCCGATGGTGGTGTCGGCGAGGCCGGTGCCGAGCAGCCCGGCCATCGTGGTGACCAGCACGGTGCCGATGAAGGCGACCAGTCCGGAGGCGACGGCGCCGCCCCGGTGGTGGGCGAGTGAACGCAACATGTCAGACGATCTCCACGGTGTTGGCGGCGCGTTCGGCGGACTCGACGAGGGTGGCCATGCGGGAGGCCACCTCCGGCGCCGACGGGCGGCGCAGGTGGTCGACGATCACGCCGTCGGCGAGGAAGAGGACCTGGTCGGAGAAGGAGGCCGCGACCGGGTCGTGGGTGACCATGATGATCGTCTGGCCACCGTCGGCGAGGGCCCGCAGCAGGCCCAGGACGTCGCGGGCGCTGCGGATGTCCAGCGCGCCGGTCGGCTCGTCGGCGAAGACCACCTCGGGATCGGTGATCAGCGCCCGGGCCACCGCGACACGCTGCTTCTGGCCACCCGACAGCTGATGCGGCCGGTGCTCGCCGCGCGCGCCCAGCCCGACCCGGTCCAGCAGTGCCTGCGTGCGCCGCGGGTCGGCCCGCTTGCCGTCCAGCCGCAGCGGCAGCTCGACGTTCTGCCGCGCGGTGAGCGCGGCCAGCAGGTGGAAGGCCTGGAACACGAAACCGACGCGGCGGCGCCGCAGTTTGGTCAACCGCGTGGCGTCCAGTGTGGACAGGTCGGCGCCGCCGAGCTCGACCATCCCGGACGTGGGCGTCTGCAACCCGGCGGCGCTGTGCAGCAACGTCGTCTTGCCCGAGCCGGACGGCCCCATGATCGCGGTGAAGGAGCCGCGCGGCACGTCGAGGTCGATGCCCCGCAGCGCGTCGACGGGCCCGGCCTCGCCTTCGTAGCGGACCCGCAGATCACGGACGCGGACGACGGGAGGAGCGGCGGCGTGGGAGGGATGTGACACGATGTCCCCTTTCGGATATAAACGTTCGTTTGAAATGAACGTTCATCTGATACGGTACCACCATGAGTCACAAGGAGAACCTGATGCGAGCGGCGCGAGAGTGTCTGCTGCGTACGGGCTACGCGCGCACGACCGTGCGGGACCTGGTCGCGTCCTCAGGCGCCAACCAGGCGTCGATCAACTACCACTACGGCTCCAAGGAGGCGCTCCTCACCCGCGCCCTCAACGAGCTGAACACCGAGTGGGGCGACCTGCTCTTCCGCGCCCTCGTCAGCCCCGACGGCGACACCGGCGAGGACGCCGAGCTCGCCCGCTGGGAGCGCATCATCGACTCGATCCAGGCGCAGCGCGACCTCTGGTTCGTCAACTTCGAGTCGGTCTCCTACCTCAAGCACGACGCCGAGATCCGCGCCATGAACGCCGAGGGCCAGCGCCGCTCCCGCATCGCCCTCGCCGCCGCCTTCGCCGGCCTCGGCGAGGACGCCGACCCGGCGCGCGTCCACGCCGTCGGCTCGCACTACTACTCACTCCTGGTCGGCGTCGCCCTCCAGTGGCTCACCGACCCCGAAGCGGCCCCCACCGCCGCCGAGATCGTGGCCGCCGACACCGGACGCTGAACCGGGCCGGTCCGGCGCGCCTCACCGGACCGGCCCCCCGGCTATCCCCTCGCGCGGCGGAAGGCATCCACAGTGGACTCTGGTGAGGTATTGAAGTACAGCCGGATCCCCGGATGCACCTCCGTGAGCGTGTTCACCAGCCGCTCGAAGAGCGCCGTGTGCTCCGGCGCCATCCGCACCCCCGCACCGATCACCGCCGCCGCGTAGCTCCCGCCGAGCGCACGGACGTCCCGCTCGGCCGCGTCGGCGTCCGCCACCACCTGCAACGACGTGAACGCGAAGCCCGCCGCGCGCAACGCGTCCTCACCCGCGGCGATACGGGCCGTCAAAGTGGCCTCATCGATGTGCGGGTACCGGGAGTAGTCCACGGCCGACGGGTGCAGCCCGATCGACAGGATCACCACGGCACCTCCCCGTTCCGGTCGAAGAACCCGCCCGTCGCCCCACTCGGCGGCGCGGTCGCCAGCGCCAGCACCGCATCCGTGCCCTCGGCGAGCGTCTGCACCCCGGTGTGTCCATTGAGGTCGGTGGCGGTGAAACCCGGATCGACGGCGTTGACCCGGAAGCCCGGCAGCGCCGCCGCGTACTGCGCGGTCACCATGTTCAGCGCCGCCTTGGACGCCGGATAGCCCAGCATCGGCGGCACCATGCCCTTCCACCGCGGGTCGTTCCACACCGCGATCGACCCCATCCCGCTGGAGACCATGATCACCCGCGGATCGGCCGAGGCCCGCAGCAGCGGCAGGAACGCGTTCGTCACCCGGATCGGGCCCAGCACGTTCACCTCGAAGACCCCGCGCAGATCCTCCGCGACCGTCTCCTCTGGACGATCGGCCGGAGCGCCCACGCCCGCGTTGTTCACCAGCACGTCCAGCCGCCCCGTCCGCGCGCCGACCACCTCCGCCGCCCTGCTCACCGACTCCGCCGAGGCCGCGTCCAGCTCCACGAACGTCACATCACCATCGATCCCGGCGGCCGCCTCGCGGCCGCGTTCGGCATCCCGCGCGGTGAGGAACACCGTCCACCCCAGCCCCGCCAGCCGCCGCGCGGTCTCCCGCCCCAAACCCTTGTTCGCCCCCGTCACGAGGGCCGTCATCACTGCCATGACCGAAGCATCACCCCGCCCACCGCCCACGGCCAGGTACCACCGATACCACCCCGGGCACTCTTGACGGCGTGGACCGAAGCGAACTGGGAACCGTGCTCCGCGAAGCCCGCGCCCGCCTGCGCCCCACCGACGTCGGCCTCCCCGAAGGCCCCCGCAGGCAGGTGACCGGCCTGCGCCGCGAAGAAGTCGCCCGCCTGGCCCGCGTCAGCGTCGAGTACGTCGTCCGCCTCGAACAAGGCCGCGGCCCCAGGCCCTCACCCCAGGTCCTCGGCGCCCTCTCCCGCGCCCTGCGCCTCACCCCCGCCGACCGCGACCTCGTCTACCGCCTCGCCGGTGCCGAACCACCCCGCGACGGACGCGTCCCGATGACCGTCCTGCCCGGCACCACCCGCGTCCTGGACCGCCTCGGCCACCTCCCCGCGCTGGTGCTGTCCGCCAAGTCCGACGTCCTCGCCTGGAACCCCACCGCCGCCGCCCTCCTCGGCGACCCCGCCACCTGGCCCCCCGACCGCCGCAACCTCGTCCGCGCCCGCTTCCTCAACGGCGGCACCACCACCGGCGAAGACGCCGCCCACTGCGCCGGCGCCCTGCGAGCCGCCCACTCCCGCTACCCCGGCGACCCCGACCTGACGGCCCTCATCACCGACCTGCGCACCGGCAGCCCGGCCTTCGCGCACCTGTGGACCTCCGGCCGCTCCGGCGGCCACCACTCGGCCACCGCCGTCATCGACCACCCGCGACTGGGTCCCCTGACGCTCGACTGCGACGTCCTGCACGTGGCCGAGACCGACCAGAGCGTCCTCGTGTACTCCGCGCGGCCGGGATCGGCGGCCGCGAAGGCGCTGGCGGAACTGGGAACACCGTCCTGACCGCGTCGTCCACGCGGCACCGTCATCGGCCGAGCCCTTCGGCGGACCCTTTCGGGCAGACCGGTGCGCAGCGATTTTGGGCCGATCGTGCCCTCCGGGCCCGACGAGCGGTGAGTCGAAGGCGGATATCGGGGCTGCTCAGGATAGTGGAGGCATGAGGACACGCAAGGAGTCGAGGGAGGCCCTTCCACCCACCTCGGCCGCGTCCGGACCGGTGCCCCGCCACCCGCTGCTGAGCCTTCAGCGCGCGGCGGGCAACCGCGCCGTGGTCACCCTCATGCGCCAGGTCGCCCCGGCGCCGGAAGAGCCCGAGGGCAAGCCCGGCGCACGCCCCAACCTCGGCCTCGGCGACCGTGGTCCCGGCGTGAAGCTCCTGCAGGCGAAGCTCACCGAGCACGGCTATCCGACCGCCCGAACCGGAACCTTCACCGCCGGCACCCTCACCAGGGTCAAGGAGTTCCAGCAGGACAGGCCGCACCTGCACCCCGTGACCGGAGGCGTCGGCCGCGGCACATGGGCCGCGCTCGACTCCGCGCCCATGCCCGAGACCGACATCGAGCCGGACGACTCGATGGTGGAGATAACCGTCATCGCCGCGTTCAAACGCACCGGCAAAGGCGTCACCATCGAACACCTCTACGCCGCCTGGGGCGACCTGAAACTCCGCCGCGACACCGAACCCCCCGACGCCGTCCCGGACCCGAACCTCGCCGCCGCCGAGCACTACCTCTGGGCCCGCATCGAGGCGTTCGTCATCCACGAGGAAGGCGCCAAACTGACCGCCCTGGCCTACACCGCCGCCAAGGCCATCGGCATCGTCCCCAGACTCGGCACCGGCAAGACCACCCCGGCCTCACTGTTCCAGCTGCGCTGGGAACTACGAGGTTCACACGACGGTGACATCGCCAATCCACCGGACACCCACCACATCAACCTGAACGCGATGGAAGAACGATCGGGCAAGGGCCACTAGCGCCCCGGCGAAGGCGGCCGTCCGGTGACGTGAGCCTCCTCGCCTTCGCCCGGCTCGGGCGATTGATCACCGCTCACCCCACTTGTGTCACCGGGGCGGCGCGCAAGGTGACGGCTCGGCATGCTGATGTCTTCGTGCCGAATCTCCCGAAGGAGTGAACATGACGGTTCTGCGACGTATCGCCGACGCCATCACCGAGCGGCTCGTGCCGCACGCCGAGGCCGCGGCGGCCGGCCAGATCTGCAAGCAGATGGGCACCTGCCCCGGCGGCGGAGCCAACTACTGCTGTCGCCCGACCTCCGGCGGCATGTGGGCCTGCATCTGCTAATCACCACCGGTGACACCGCGCAGGGGACCGCGACCGGGGTCCCCTGCAAGGCGGACGGGCGCCGAGCCAATTGGGTACCGTGTGGCCACATGACCGACACCGAGATCGACATCACCGCCGACCTGGTCCGCGCCCTCCTGCGGGAGCAGCATCCCGACCTCGCGCAGCTCGCCATCGAAGAGGTGGCGGGCGGCTGGGGCAACCAGATGTGGCGTCTCGGGGACGACCTGGTCGTCCGCATGCAGCGCATGGACCCCTCACCGGAGCTCCAGCTCAAGGAGCGGCGATGGCTGCCGGTGCTGGCCCCGTCCCTGCCGCTCCCGGTGCCCAACCCCGTGCGCTTCGGCGAGCCGTCCGGGCGCTTCCCCAAGCACTGGACCGTGATGACCTGGGTCCCCGGCGAGCCCCTCGACCACGCCACCATCACCCGCGGCGACCACGCAGCCGACACCCTGGCGGCCTTCCTCCGGGCGCTGCACGTGGAGGCACCCGCCGACGCGCCGGCCGCCACGGATCGCGGTGCCCATCCCAAGGACTGCGCGCGCGGCTTCGATTACTTCTTCCAGTCCGTCGCCCTCGGCGACATCGCCGAGGAGGTCCGGGCCGTCTGGGACGACGCGGTCGCGGCCCCGGAGTGGGCGGGCCCGCCGGTGTGGGTGCACGGCGACCTCCACCCGGCCAACGTCGTCGTCGCCGACGGGACCCTCTCCGGCATCGTCGACTTCGGCGACCTGTTCGCCGGTGATCCGGCATGGGACCTGGCCGCCGCGTGGCTCCTGCTGCCCGAGGGCACGGCCGCACGCTTCTTCGACGCCTACGCCCAGGCCGACGAGGGGACGATCCGCCGCGCCCGCGGCCTGGCCGCCATGAAGAGCCTCTTCCTGATGCTCATGGGCCAGAACGGCGACCGGGGCCTTCCCGGCGGCAAGCCCCACTGGGGACCGGTCGGGCGCGCGGCACTCGATCGCGTCCTGAAGGGCGTCTGAGCGGGCCATCTCTTCCGGAACTCCCAGGCGATGAGGACCGGCCCGCCCTCGAAGGCGGCGTTGGCCGCCTCGGGCGCGAAGGGATGCAGCGACCAGCGGTCGATGAGGCCGCCGGGATCGAACTCCGGCGCGGGCCCGGTGGCATTGTGCGGAACTCCCTCGCCGTCCACAAAGGCCCCGGGCAGGCGAGGCTCGACGCAGTCGAGGACCTCGAAGCCGCAGGCGATGGCGATGGTGAGGTAGTCGGCCGCCGAGCGCCCGATGTTGCGAAGGTAGATGGCACGCCCGTCGAAGGCGCGGCGGACGATCGGCTCCTCATAGACACCACCGTGCCCGCGCACGTCGGAGACGACGAGCCGCCCGCCCGGCTTCAGCACCCGCGCGAACTCGGCGAAGACGGGGGCCATGTCCGGCACGTGGCAGAGCGCCAGGGCACAGACGATGAGGTCGACGTGGGCATCGGGCAGCGGGAGGTGCTCCAGCGGCGCCTCGTGCAACTCGGCCTCGGGAAGCTTTTCGCGCGCGATGTTCAGCATCGCGGGCGAGGCGTCGACGCCGATCACCCGGTGCCCGCGCGCGGCGAGATGGGCGGCGTGGCGTCCGGTGCCGCAGGCGGCGTCGAGCGCGACACCGGGCTCCACCCGGTCGAGGAAGCCGCGCACCACCGGCTCCTCAATCTCGATCATCCCGTTGCCGGGCGCGTCGTAGTTCGGCGCCCAGGACGCGAGGCGATCCTCCCGGGCCGAGCCGATCCATCGGGGCCCGCACGGCCCCCGGGCACTCGGGGCCGTGCGGGAGGTGCGGGCTAGTGGCCGCGGGGACGTCCGGCCACTCCCGGTCTCGCTCGGCGAAGACGAGTCTCATCGCGTGGCGAGGCCCGGCCGTCGACGCCCACCACCGGAGAACCGGTCAGCAGGGGCCGGTGCAGGTGCGGTCGTAGTAGCACTTGGTCTCGGCCGCGTCGTAGCAGCAGTACTTGTAGCAGTACCGGCAGTTGTCGTCGCAGTAGCAGCGGGTGCAGTGGAACCCCGCCGCCTGGACGGTGGTCCTCGGGGCGAGCTTGTCGACGATGGCGTCGGAGATGCGGTTGACGAGTCGCATGTGGAATGCCTCCTTGACGGGGGTCGCATGGTCCCAGCACGACCTTGCAGGAACCTTGCACACCCGGATGGAACCGCGCGCTCATGCCCACAGCCGCTCGCCGAGAACCCCGTCAGGCCTCGTACCGGGCAGGACGTACGCCACCGCCGACGCCCGATGCTCGACGAAGGGGCCGAGGGCGTCGCGGTCGGCCAGCCGGTTCTGCACCCGCGTGAACTGTTCCGGGTCGCGCATGAAGGCGCAGAAGAGCAGCCCGCGGTCGGTGGGGCCGTCGTCGTAGCTGTAGCTGCGGCGCAGCATCCGGGCGCCGCCGTCGAGGCGGGGGCTGGTCAGGCGCACATGGGCGGTGGCGGGGACGATGTAGGAGCCGTCGGGGTTCTTGGCGTAGACATCGGGTTCGTCGTGCTCGGCGGTGCCGCTGAGGGGGACGCCGTCGCGCATGCGGCGGCCGATCGCCCGGTCGCGCTCGTCCTCGGGGAGGGCCGCGAAGCCGCCGACGTCCATGTGGATCCTGCGGTACACCAGGACGGTGCCGTTCTCGTGGGCTCCGGGAGGGCCCCAGACCCACTGCCCGGCGTCTTCGCGACCGGGGTTGGCGGTGCCGTCCTTGGCACCGAACAGGTTGCGCGGGGTGGTGCCCGGGGTGGTGGGCGGCAGGAAGCCGGACTGGGTCCAGCGCGGGACGGCTCCGGCGGTGCCCGCGGCCGTGGCGACGAGTTCGGCGACGATGGCGAGGGTCCAGCGGTCGTCGGCGCACAGCTGCACCAGCAGGTCGCCGCCGCCGCGGTCCGGATCGAGACGGTCACCGGGGAACGACGGCAATTGGTCCAGTGTGGACGGCACGTCGAGCTCCAGCCGGGCGGCCAGCTCCGGTCCGACGCCGACCAGGGAGGTGAGCCGGGTCGTGCCGCCGCCCTGGATCCGCACGTCACCGGGGGTGTCGGAGGCTGCGTCGGCGAGTGTCCCGGTCAACGCGTCGAGCGCATCGCGGAGGGACTTCCGCCCGGCGGTGACCGAGGCCGCCGGGAGGTCGAAGGCGAGCAGGTGGGTCGCCGGTTGCTGGGGTGCCAGGACGCCGGCCTGCCGCGGGCCGTGGAACGGAATCGCGTCCACGGCCGGGACGCCGGGATCGGTGCCGCCGTCCGGGTCGCCGTCCCGCAGGAGCTCATTGGCGGCCGCCCCGGCTCCGGCGGCCAGTGCCATCCCGGCCGCGAGCAGGGCCCGGCGCCGTCCCCAGCCGATTCCCCCGAACCGGGTCAGATCATTCAGTTCTTCGTGTCCTGCTGGCATGTGCCCATTAGAGGAGATAGAACATCCTTCATGCAAACCCTCTCCGCGGACCTTCCCTCGCAGCGCCCGAAGACCGGCCGGACCGCCTTCCGGGCGACGTTAGGGCTGTCCGCATTGCTCGTCGCGGCGCTGCTGGCGACCGGATGTAGTGCTGCGGAACCGGACGCCCCGGAGGCGCGGCATCCGGCGGGGACCGTGGTGCGGGTCCCCGAGGACTTCGCCTCGGTGCAGCAGGCGGTCGACGTCGCGCTGCCGGGCGAGACGGTCCTGGTCGGGCCGGGCGTGTACCGCGAAAGCGTGCGCATCACCAAGGAACGCCTGGTGCTGCGCGGAACCGACCGCAACAAGGTGGTCTTCGACGGTGATGTGCGGCTGTCCAACGGGATCACCGTGACCGGCGCCGGATCGGTGGTGGAGAACCTGACCGTGCGCCGGTTCCTCGCCAACGGCGTGCTCTTCACCGGGGTCACCGACGAAGCCCTGCAGCGGCGGGGTGCGGGCGGCTCCGCCTACGATCCGCTGGACACCGCGCGCTTCCCGCCGGTCAGCGGCTTCCGGGCGAGCCGCGTCACCGCCTACAACAACGGCCTGTACGGCATCTACGCCTTCGACGCGCGGGACGGGGTGATCGAGGATTCCTACGCCTCCGGGCACGCCGACTCCGGTGTCTACGTCGGACAGTGCAAGCCCTGCAACACCGTGGTCCGCGGCAACACGGTGGAACGCAACGCGGTCGGCGTCGAGCTGACCAACGCCTCGGACAACCTGTGGGTGGTGGGCAACCGCGTCGCCGCCAACCGGGTCGGCATCACGGTCAACTCCAATGACCTGGAGGCGCTCGCTCCCCAGGGCGGGGCCGTGATCGCGGGCAACGCGGTCGTCGACAACAATGCCGCCGACTCACCCGAGCAGGCGGACGGCGGCTTCGGCATCGGGATCGGCATCGGCGGGGGAACCGGCAACAGCGTCCGGAACAACCTGGTGAGCGGCAACAGCGCGGCCGGGGTGATCGTCACCGACCCGCCGGGGCATCCGGCGAGCGGCAACCGGGTCGAGGAGAACCGGGTCACCGGCAACGGCGTCGATCTCGTGCTGTCCTCAGTGGACACCGGCAACTGCTTCACGGGCAACCGGCCCGGGACGCAGAGCCCGGACGCGCTGGAGGACCGCGCGGGTTGCGGAGCCGGAAGCAGGAGCGCCCTTCCGGCGGGCCGTGCCGCGCCGGTGCGGGCACCGGCGGGGGTGCCGTTCACCGAGGTCGCCGCTCCGCCCGACCAGCCGTCCATGCCGGATCCGGCGGTCCCGGGGGTTCCGGCGACCGGACTGCCCGGGACGGTCGACCCGGCCGACTACCCGCTCCCGGAGGACTCCGGCGCCGTGCCCGCGGCCCGTGGCGATCGGGCCGTGGCCGCGGCAACCGGCCGCGCGATGTCCCCGGCTATCCGGACGGAACCGGCTGGACGGGCACGTAGGAGTGGGTGTCGAAGTCGATGAGGACCGGCTTCGGCTCGGAGGCGACGGCGACCTGGACCCGGAACATGGTGCCGTCGTCGGCGATCCAGTAGCGGACGGTTCCGGAGGTGTCGTTGGTGCCGTGGGCGTTGGGGCCGGTCATGACGTCGGTGCGGTGGCCGGAAAGCTCGTCCCGTGAGATCCAGGTCGCGCCGTTCTGCGCCAGCAGCAGGGCGTTCTCCGGCCGGTCGCTGCCCAGTCCGAGCACAATGGACAGTGCGGTGTCGAGGGCGCTGCCGGAGGTCTGGAGCGGGCGGCTGGACCAGCCGGACGCCGGTGGCGGCCCCGCGGAGTCGATCTCGGGGTGGAACCGGACGGTGGTGAGCGTCCACTGGATCAGTCCGTCGCTGGACGTGTTGCGCCCGTTCCCTTGCACCGTCCCGTATCCGCTCTTCGCCCGGAAGTCCACGGAGGCGGTGACGGTCAGCTCGCCGCCGGTGTTCGGCACGGTGATCGTCACCGCCCGGCCGCCCGCCTCGTAGTTGCGGAACCGGGTGAGCGCCAGCCGGTCGGCCTCCTCGGAGGTCACCGCCCGTGGACCGTCGTCGCCCTGGGCCCCGGCGTCGTCGTCGGCGCCGATGAGGAGGGCGGTGGCCACGCCCGCGATCGTCAGGCCCGCCAGTACGGCCATCGCCCAGCGCGACCGGATTCCCTTCCGTCGGACGGCGGACGGGTCCTGACGGCCTTTCGCACTCCGCACGCGGCGGGACATTAACGGGTCGCGCGAGCGCTTCATGGTCATCTGTGCTTCGCCTCGTTCACTCGAATGGGTGAAGATCTCGCTATTCAAGCCCTGAAGTCCTGATGGTCGTACATCGACTTCAAATACTTGAATATCCCATGTTGCGATGATGTTGTCACTCCTTGCAAGATGGGAGCGTCACGCGGTGACGGGGGCACTTTCTTCAACACAACACAAGGGAGGGTGATGTTGTCCAAAGTAGCCAGACTGGGCTTGGCGAGTCTCCTGGTCATGAGCGGTGCCACCGTAGTGGTGGCGGGTCCGGGCAGGGCCGATGCGGCGCCTTCCGACGGCACACTGACCGTCCAGGTACTGCGGGACTTCTTCGGCACCGGCGTCATCAACACCGCGATGGACGTGCCGCAGCAGGGAATGAAGGTCGCCGTCACCGATCCGTCCGGACATCGGGTGGACGGAACGACCGACGCGACGGGAAAAGTCGTCATCACTCCATCGAGTGAATTGTCCGGCGGCAACTACCGGGTCGACGTGACCATTCCGGCGCCGTACAGCGGATACTTACGGGCCGCGCCCGCGGCGGCCACGGTGGCGAATCAGTTCGACAGCTTCACCTCCTTTGTGGACGTCGCCCAGGGCAAGAACGCCTCGGTGATCACCGGCGTCTGGAACGCCTCCGACTACGCACTGCCCGACACCCGCTACTTCGTGCCCATCCAGGTCGGCGCGGGCGGAACGGACGAGCGGGCCCTGGTGGCCTTCCCGACCGGCAACCGCGGCACTTGCGGAGCGGGCGACGCGTGTCCGACGGTGCTGGCCAAACAAGCGCAGGTCGGCACGACCTCGGCACTGGCCTACGACAGGTACCGCGAGCGGCTCTTCCTGGGCGCCTTCGCCCGGCGGACCACCGCCTACGGACCCGAGGGCGGCAACGCCATCTACACCCTCCCGTCCGACGGCACGGGCGCGCCGACGCTGTTCGCGAAGGTGCCGGGGGCGACCAGCACGGCCCACGACGGCGCCAACATGCTCAAGGACGCCGGATTCATCGACGCGCCCGGCAAGGAGAGCATCGGCGGCCTGGCGCTGTCCGAGGACGGCTCGACGCTGTACGCGGTGAACCTGCTGACCCGCAGCGTGGTCACCTTCGACGCGACCGGCGCCGCGGCCGGTGGCCCCAAGGCGACGGTGGTGATTCCGGACCCCGGCTGCGCCGCGTCCGGCGACTGGCGACCGGCTGGCCTGGCCGTCCACGACAACGCGCTCTACGTCGGCGGTGTGTGTTCGGCGGAGAGCACCCAGAACCGCGCCGATCTGCGGGCGGTGGTCTACCGCTACGACGGCACGCAGTTCACGAAGGTCCTCACCCAGGGGCTGGACTTCCAGCGCGGCGCCGTTTACAGCGGTATCACCGGATCCGCGCAGAACAACCACTGGAACCCCTGGAGCGCCGACCTGGCGACCTGGGACAGCCGCAGGCTCAGTGGCGTCATGATCGATCCGCAGCCCGAGCTGGCCAGCATGGCCTTCGCCCGCGACGGCTCGATGATCCTCGGCTTCCGCGACCGGTTCATGGACGTCATCGGCGGGATCGACCCGCGACCGGGCAATAACGACCGGGAGTGGGGCATGGCCGGCGGCGACATCAACATGGCCTGCGCCAAGCCCGGCGGCGGCTACGACTGGGAGGGCACCGGAGCCTGCCCCAACCACGCCACGCCCGCCAACAGCGGCGGCCAGCCCGCCGGTGTCGTCGAGTACTTCCACGGCGACTACTTCCAGTCGCCCCACCAGGAGAGCGCACTCGGTTCGGTCGCCTACATCCCGCAGCAGCCGTGGATCATCAGCACCGAGTACGACCCCGTGGAGCGGGTGAGCACGTCCGGTACCGGTTACTTCAATGTGGACACCGGCGCGGGCCCCGGCAATGCACCGAAGGCCAACGGCTACCAGTTCATCGACGCCAACGGCTTCGGGAAAGCCGGTGGCCTCGGCGACATCGCCTACGCCGCCGCCAACGCGCCCATCCAGATCGGCAACGTGGTCTGGTACGACGGCGACCACAACGGCGTCCAGGACGCGGGCCAGGTGCTGCTGCCCAACGCCACCATCAACCTGCTGGACGCCGACGGCAAGAAGGTCGCGACCACCAAGACCGACGCCAACGGCGAGTACTACTTCGGCGGCGTCGGCGCGGCCTACGAACTGAAGCGCGGCGCACAGTACACAGTGGAGTTCGACGTGTGCACCGCCGACACCGCCAGAGTCCCGGGTCAGCCGCCCGCCGCCAAGCTGGAGTTCACGCTCCCGACGGTGGGCGACGACCGCGTCCACGACTCCAACGTCGTCCCGCCGACGAAGGGACCCCTGTGCCTGGGGGTCGCACCGGTGACCGCACCGGCGCACGCGGGCGAGGTCGACCACACCATCGACGCCGGTGTCTACATCCGCCCGCCCGAGTCACCCAAGCCCAGCCCGCCCCACGCGCTGCCCAAGACGGGCACTGAAGGCCTCGGCCGCATGCTCGCGATCGGCGCCGGCCTGATCGGCGCGGGGATGGTCGCCCTGTTCGTGAGCCGCCGACGCAGGCGTGACGCCTGACGGGATCGGCTCACCTGAGGCCCCTCGACGGGCCGGTGTGCGGCGCAATCCGGCACCGGCCCGTTCCGCTGAAAGCGCGTGCCCATCGTGACCAAGCCCACGAGAGATCCATATCCCACTCCCGCACTTCTTCACGGTCGGTATTCGCCGAAAGCACCATCGGTGGCGATCGCCGGATCGCATGACGGCATTTATCACCCGAGCTCCCCTTCGGCTCCCCGCGCGTGAACCGGCCGCGCGAGGCGTTCGAACCCGCCCGCCACGAAAACGCGCTGGCACCTGTCGCACGACCCGCTGAGAATCCCCCGGTGACGATCTCCAGCCTCCTCGCCCACGCACGGCCGCCATCGCGCCTGGCCGGCCGCCTCTCCGTGCAGTCGCTGCTGTTCGCGCTCGGCGAGGGCGCCTTCATGACCGGGTCGGCGGTGTTCTTCACCAAGATCGTCGGACTCTCGGCCGCCCAGGTCGGCATCGGCCTCACCATCGCCGGTGTCGCCGCCTTCCTCGCCGCCGTACCCATGGGCAAGGTCGTCGACCGCTTCGGGCCGAAACGGATGTGGGCGGTCAGCGGTCTCCTGCTGGCGGTGGCGTTCACGCTCTGGCCCCTCATCACCGACTTCACCGGCTTCGTCGTGATGGCCGTCTGCGTGGAGGTCGTCGGCGCCCTCGGCGCCACCTCGCACGGCTCCTACACCCTCGACGTGCTGCCGCCGGCCGAACGGGTGAAGTCACGCGCCTACATGTACTCCGCCCTCAACCTCGGCTTCACCCTCGGCGCCGCCATCGGCGGTGTCGCGCTGGCCTTCCACTCCAACGACGTCCTGCGCGCCCTGCCCTGGTTCACCGCCCTGATCGCGCTGATCAACGCCATCGCGATCACCCGCCTGCCGAAGGCCCCGCACGACGAACGCAGCGCCAAGGAGCGCAAGACGCCCATCCCCGGTCCCGGCCCGATGCGCAACCCCGGCTGGCTGCTCACCGGCTTCCTGACCGGGGTGTTCTGGACCAACCAGACGGTGCTGAACGTCGTCATCCCGCTCTGGCTGGTCCAGAAGACCGACGCCCCGCCGGTGCTGCTGGCGTTCCTGTTCGGGACCAACACGGTCATGTGCATCGTCCTGCCGATGGCCGCCTCCCGCGGTGTCAAGAACATCCCCACCGCGCTCAAGGCCATCCGCCTGTCCACGACCCTCTTCGTCGTCTCCTGCCTGATCACCCTCGCGACGCACGAGACCATCGGCTGGGTCACCATCGCCCTGGTCTGGCTGGGCCACATCGCGCTGACCGGCGCCGAGCTCTACATGTCGGCGGCGACCTGGACCTTCGAGGCCGAGCTCATGGACCCCCGCCGGCGCGGCGCCTACCAGGGCGCGGCCGAACTGACCATGACCCTCGGCAAGGTCGGCGCACCGGCGGCCTACACCTTCCTCGCCCTGAACTGGGGCGCCACCGGCTGGCTGGTGATCGCCGGAGTCATCCTTGCCGCCACCGTCGGCATCCACCCGGCCACCCGGATGGCCCGCCGGTTCCTGGAGCGGCACGTCCCGGCCGACGTACTGGCCGCCGCCACCGCTGGCGGCGACACCGAGGAGTCGGCCGATGCCTCGCCGTCCGACAGTGGTGAGGTTGTCCCCGTGGGGGACAGCCGGTAACGGGCGAGGGGCTCGCAACCCGGAAACGCAGGAGGGTCATGGGTAACGATCAAGATCTGTGGACGGCCCTCGTTGAGGCTGAACGGCAACTGGCGCGGGCGCGTGCCGAGTTCTACCAGCGTGCCGAAGGACGCAGTGAGGTGCTGGCGGCTGCTCTGCAGGGGCC
Source organism: Actinorhabdospora filicis (assembly GCF_030269765.1). Taxonomy (GTDB): domain Bacteria; phylum Actinomycetota; class Actinomycetes; order Mycobacteriales; family Micromonosporaceae; genus Actinorhabdospora; species Actinorhabdospora filicis. The sequence continues at coordinate 290,915 of NZ_BSTX01000003.1, forward strand.
GTCGAACTGGGATCGCGGCACGGCCCTGGCCTTCCTTGGGAAGATCCCGGACGACGTTCCCGAGCTGCTCGATCAGCTCGTCGAGAACGCGACATCTCATGCATGGGCATTGGTGGCAAGACGTGCGATCGCAGCCGGAAGGCGCGAGCTGGTTACGCCGTTGCTGCGCCGGATAGTTCGCGAACGGCTCGAAACCGCCGATGCGGAGGACTATCGCAGGCTGGCCGAATTGCTTCGGCACATGAATGACGACGAGGCCCTTGGTGAGCTCGTGCGAAGGGCTGCTGATCTTGAGGACCCGGACATGCAAGAGGTAGCCCGGGACTTTGCGCGATGACGGAAGTGCGAGTCCCAACCCGTACGCAACGCTGATCTCGCGGAGTCGGGGTGGCTGCGCCTAGGCGTCCTCCCCGACGAGCTCCCCCAAGAGCACGAGTTGCCCTGAGCATGATCACAGGCGCCCGCCGCCACCGCGGGGTCTCCGTGAACACCTCTCACCTGCGTGTTCGCTCCGATAGCCTGGGATGCGGCCCGGGGCCGCGGGGGCGGCCCGGCACGCCTGGGGGGACGCGTGTACTACAGCAGCGGCAACTACGAGGCCTTCGCCCGTCCACGCAAACCCGAGGGCGTCGACGCCAAGTCGGCCTGGTTCGTGGGCGCGGGACTGGCGTCCCTGTCGGGTGCGGCGTTCATGATCCGCGACGGGCGCATGGCGGGGGAGCGGATCACCGTCCTGGAGCGCCTGAAGCTGCCCGGCGGCGCCCTGGACGGCATCAAGGAGCCGAAGAAGGGCTTCATCATCCGGGGTGGCCGTGAGCTGGAAGACCACATGGAATGCCTGTGGGACCTGTTCCGCTCGGTGCCCTCCATCGAGATCGAGGACGCCTCGGTCCTCGACGAGTTCTACTGGCTGAACAAGGACGACCCGAACTACTCCCTCCAGCGCGTCACCGAGAAGCGGGGACAGGACGCCGGCACCAACGGGCTGTTCGCGCTGCCGCCGAAGGGCCAGAAGGACATCACCCGGATCTTCCTCGCCACCCGCGAGGAGATGGAGGGCAAACGCATCACCGACGTGGTCGGCCCCGGCTTCCTCGGCAGCAACTTCTGGCTGTACTGGCGCACGATGTTCGCCTTCGAGGAGTGGCACTCGGCCCTGGAGTTCAAGCTCTACCTGCACCGCTTCATCCACCACGTCGGCGGCCTGCCCGACTTCACCGCCCTGAAGTTCACCAAGTACAACCAGTACGAGTCCCTCGTCCTGCCGCTCACCCGCTGGCTCATCGACCAGGGCGTCACCCTCCGGTTCTCCACCGAGGTCACCGACATCGACTTCGCCATCACCGACGGCCGCAAACAGGCCACCCGCATCCACTGGATCGCCGACGGTGAGCCCGGCGGCGTCGACCTCGGCGAGAACGACCTGGTGCTGGCCACCATCGGCTCGCTGACGGAGAACTCCGACAACGGCGACCACCACACCCCCGCCCGCCTGGACGAAGGTCCCGCCCCCGCCTGGGACCTGTGGAAGCGCATCGCCGCCAAGGACCCCGCCTTCGGGCGCCCGGAGGTCTTCTGCGGCAACATCGCCGAGAGCAAGTGGGAATCGGCGACGGTCACGACCCTCGACCCGCGCATCCCGGACTACATCCAGCGCATCGCCAAACGGGACCCCTTCAGCGGCAAGGTCGTCACCGGCGGCATCGTCACCGTCCGCGACTCCTCGTGGCTGCTGAGCTGGACCGTCAACCGCCAGCCCCACTTCAAGCAGCAACCCCCCGAGCAGATCGTGGTGTGGCTGTACTCCCTGTTCGTCGACCGCCCCGGCGACTACGTGCCCAAACCCATGCAGGACTGCACCGGCGAGGAGATCACCCGCGAGTGGCTCTACCACCTGGGCGTACCCACCGAGCAGATCGACGACATGGCCGCCACCGGAGCCAGATGCGTGCCGGTGATGATGCCCTACGTGACGTCCTTCTTCGCGCCCCGCCACGCCGGCGACCGCCCCGACGTCGTCCCCGAGGACGCGGTCAACTTCGCCTTCATCGGCCAGTTCGCCGAAACCACCCGCGACACGATCTTCACCACCGAGTACTCGGTCCGCACCGGCATGGAGGCCGCCTACCGGCTCCTGGGCATCGAGCGCGGCGTCCCGGAGGTCTTCAACTCCACCTACGACATCCGCAAGCTCCTCGACGCCATGTACCACCTCCGCGACGGCGAGAAACTGCGCGTCCCCGGCCCCGCCCCGGTGCGCAAGCACCTGCTCCACAAGCTCGACAGCACCGAGATCGGCCAGATGCTCACCGAGTTCCGGCTCATCGACGCCGAGGAGTGACGACCATGACGAGCAGAACCGCCCGCGGCTGGGCCATCGGAGGCGGCGTCCTCGCCGCGTCCGTCCTGATCCTCACCGGCATCTGGCAGATCCTGACCGGCTTCGCCGCGATGAACGGCGGCGACTACTTCGTCATCGGCTCCGGCTACACCTACGCCTTCAGCACCACCACCTGGGGCTGGCTGCACCTGACCATCGGCGCGCTGATGGCGGTCGTGGGCGCGCTCATCCTGGGAGGTGCGGCATGGGCCCGCCTGGCCGGAGTCCTTCGCCCTGATCTCGGCGACCCTGAACTTCCTGTGGATCCCCTACCAGCCGATCTGGGCCCTCATCATCATCGCCGCCGACGCGTTCGTCATCTGGTCCCTCCTCGTCATCAACGACGACACAAGCCTGGAGCAGTGACGTCGTCTTCGGAAACGGATCAAAGCGCCAGGGAGAGCGCGGTCGTGAACCCCCGACACCGAAGTCGTATTGAGAAGAGGACGCTGGAAATCTCGGCCGGGCGGCCCGCCGTGGAGTAATTGGGGCTGCGACCGCTGCCTCGGTATGGATCACACTGGGGGCGTTCACCGAACTCAAGGAGTGGCTGCTGGCAGTCTCGGCGGCGACCATACCCGCGGCGAACGCCGTGGCTGATGCGGCTACGGCGCGGCGAACTGCTCACAGGGAGGCCGAGCATCGATGTTCTTCTTGTACGAAGCCCACTGGCGGCTGCCACGCTCGACTACCTGAGCCGATCAGCACTTGGGAAGTGCCCAAGTAGGGTGGGCGGGGCTCGAACCCGCGCCCCACGGATTATGAATTTTACAAGCTTGGTGCCATTTCATCCCACTCGGTGACGTTTCTTTCCGATTTACGGGGGTCGCAGGCGGGCATGGTGTCAAATTCCGCTGCTCTGTGTCAACTGTGTCCAGACTGTCCGGACGCATCATGAGCCCACCGTGGCCCGCACACTTGCGCTCGTTGGCAAGGGCCGAAGATGCGGCGAGACTCCAGGACTTTTATCAGAGTGCTGCCCTGGCTGGAGGGGATGGGAACACGGCGCCAGTGCGAGTAATCCCTCTTCAGGAGATCCTAGATGCATGGCGATGATGAAGTTACTGTTGACCTCCGGTTTTCCTCATCCAATGACGAGGTGACGGAGCTCTGCTTCGAACCTGTGGGGACCACCTTCAGGATGAACAGAAACGATGTGATCTATCTTCGAATCCCAGTTTCGGCCGTACCAAATCTGGAGATCATAATGTGGCAGAATGGGATCGGAGTTTGGGTGGCACCTTATCCAGGTGAGTACATAATTCTGGACGGCAATAAGGTGGAACTCGATCGACTCTGAGTTTTCCGGGTTTGGGGTGACGCTTGAGTACGGGCAACATCCCAGTTCAATGCCGCCGAGCCCAGGCCCGTTGTCGTGTTATTCGAGACGGGCCCGAGCGTTACCTCCGCAGGCTGGGACCGTTACGCCGAGCGACGGTTAATCTTTCGGTGATCGGCGCGCGCAGCAGTGGGTACCGTCAGCTAGCCGGCAAGCTGAATTCCAGGGTGCAAGTACACGAATGTAATCGCATCTGCAAGATTGAATGCCGGCGTCGGCTGGTTCGGGGCTGGCAGGGATGTCGGTCTGGCTTGCGGGTGGGTTTGGCGTGGTAGCGGTCGGGGGTGCCTTCTTCGTCCCGCCTCCGTCCCCGATTGGCGGTTGGGGCGATACCGCGTGGGAGTTCTAGCTCGGCCTTGAGCTGGCCCAGTCCGGCGTGGATCCGGGTGCTTTCTGCCTTTCTATGGCCTGGATAGCCCATGAGCAACTAACCTGTCTTAGTGGCGAACTCTTCGCGTTTGGGTGGAAATGCCACCGTGGCAGGGTCGAGTTTGGGCTCGGCAGGCTTGGTGGTCTAGACAAGCCCGTCTTCGGCGCGATCGGCATCAACCTTGACGGCCGCCCCGACGTGTTGAGCATCTGGGGCGGCGACTGCGGCGAGGAGGTACGCCACGGGATGACCATGCCAACCGAACTGCGCAACTGCAGTATCGCCAACGTGATGATCGTCTGCCGAGACGGGCTTGTGAGCTCCTAACAGGATCTTCGTTCTCGTCGGTCACGGCGCGCTGGATGCTGACGGCGAGATCGGTGGGGACCGGGACGGACTGAGTCCACCGAGGGGCTTTCGGCGCACATGCGAGCCATCCCGTTCTTGATCCTCTGTGAACTGTTGATGTGGCCGAGATGCACCCGGCGAGACTCCTGCACCCACTCAAATGGCCATAGGCGAAGGTGCGGAGTTCACGAGATCTTCCCCCGTGAAGTGAGCATTGTCGCAGCTCAGCGTGCGTTTCGTAGCCTGAGGAGCCTTGGCTCGCAGGACCTGTGAGACACTGCTCTCTCCCCGGGGTGGTAGCTCAGCCGGTTAGAGCAGCGGACTCATAATCCGTGGGTCGCGGGTTCGAGCCCCGCCCACCCTACGCACGCCCTCTTAGCTGGGGACGAGTTTCTCCGTCTGGGCTACTCGACCCCACACGGCGGGACCCCGCCGTTGAACGGTTGGAGCTGATCTTGCTCGGCGATCTCCCGCCAGTTCATGGATGGCACCAGTTCGAGCACCGCCAGACCGTAAGTAGCTGGTCTCTTATGGGGCGCACAGCCACGAACCGGATTCAGCTCTCGGTGGTCCCCGAGGCGCCGTCGCAGGTGGCGGACCTGGTCAGCGACCAGTCGGCCTCTCCCGTACGGCCAGGGCACGGTGCAAAGCGCTGACGGATTCACTGTGTCAAGGATGGCGATGATCACGCCGAGAGGCTGGCGTGTTCGGAGGGCCGGTGTCCAGCATGTCTGCCGTGACAGACCAGTTCAGCGTCGGCCACCGTGGGTGGTTGAAGGGTTGACAGCCTCGCGGGTCTGGTGTGGGATCGTCTAGCCTCACTGTTCGCCCGCAGTGTCCTTTGAAGACGTAGTGCCCGCTTCTGTTGCCCCGCCTAGGTTTGCCTAGATCTCGGCCGGGTTCCGCGCCGCCGAGCTTGGCTGACGCCGCTCGTTGCGCGCTCGATGCTGGCCTCCGCGTCCTCTGTGGAGATTCGTGCTCTGTGGGGCTGCCCAGAGCCAGCCCTGCTAGAGCGCCTAACGCTTCTCGCAACAGGACGGGATCTGGGGTGATCTGTCCGTTCAAGATTGGTGGAAGCTATGAGTTCTGCCCAAAGACGTGGGCCTAGGTGGCCTCGTGGGCGTTTGTGGCGGCATCGGGTGGGGCGTGGCCTTGCCGGTGTCGTGAGCATGTCGTTGGCGGTGTCGCTGCTGGCGGGGCTTCCCAGTCCCGCGGCTGCAGCACCCGGTGGCCAGCCGACCGGACCGTCGAAGGAGTCTGTCCGGGTTGGTACGGGAAAGTCGAAGCTGGCGGCGAAGTCGGAGACCGACGGCGAGGGTGTCACCGGGCCTGGTGAGGTGAGGTTGCCGGAGGCTGCGTCATCAAAGGTCGGCACCTCGGGTGATCCGGTCGATGTCGGTGGCCTGGATGTGTCGCTGTCGACGAAGCCGCCTGAGGATGAGGCACTATCGGGCTGGATGCTGCGTGATGGTGTCCTGGCTGCTGGGCCTTCCAGCGTCGAAGTGACCGTGGCTGATGCGTCGGTCGCTGAGAAGGCCGGTGTGCACGGGGTGGTGTTGTCGCTGTCGCGTACCGATGGCGGGGCATCTTCGGTGGACTTCAGGCTGAGCGTGGATTACACGCCTTTCGCCGAGCTCTATGGCGCCGACTATGGCAGCCGCCTGCATGTGGTGGAGTTGCCGGCATGCGTGCTGAGCACACCGGAGGCACCTGAGTGTCAGGTGCAGCGTGACCTGCCATCGAAGAACCTCGCCGGCAAGGTGAGTTCCGACGTGAGCGTCAACGGCAGCTACGCCAGGGAGGCCTCTGCGCCCACGGTGTTGGCGGTGACGGCTGGTTCGTCCGGGACCACGGCGAACTTCAAGGCCACGTCGCTGTCGCCGGCCTACTCGTGGAATGCCGGTGGCCAGAGCGGATCCTTCTCCTGGTCCTACCCCCTGACGGCCCCTGATTCTTTGGGTGGCCCGTCCCCGTCGCTGGCGCTGTCCTATGACAGTGGCTCGGTGGATGCCCAGACCTTGGCGCAGAACGGGCAGGGCTCGTGGGTCGGTGAAGGCTGGGACATGCAGACCGGCTACATCGAGCGCTCCTACCGCTCCTGCACCCAGGACGGCGGGACCACGGCCGATCAGTGCTGGTTCTCGCCCTACAACGCCACGATGGTCTTCCAGGGCCAGTCGACCAAGCTCGTGCGCGACAGCGCCACGGGACTTTGGAAGTCCGATGCCGACTCCGGGATGCGCATCGAGCAGAAGTTCGACACCAGCCTCGCCAACGGCGACAACGACGGCGAGTACTGGGTTGTGACCACCATGGACGGCACCCAGTTCTGGTTCGGGAAGAACAAGCGCTACACCGGCGACACCCAGACCACCAACTCGGTGCAGACGGTCCCGGTGTTCGGCAACAACTCAGGAGAACCCTGCTACAACACCACCTTCGCCAACGCGTGGTGCCAGCAGGGGTACCGGTGGAACCTGGACTATGTCGTCGACCCGCGCGGGAACTCGATGACCTACTTCTACACCACCTGGACGGGCAACTACGGCCTCAACAACAACGCCAAAGCCGTCCCGTATGTCATGTCATCCACGCTGGATCACATCGACTACGGCACCCGCGCCGGCAGCGAGGCCAACCCCCCGGCCCCGATGCAGGTGTGGTTCACCAAGACCAACCGCTGCACCGGGTCCTGCACCAACGCCGAGTACCCCGACACCCCATGGGACCAGCGGTGCACCGCCACGACATGCCCGAACCTGAAGGCCCCGGCCTACTGGTCGCCCTACAAGCTGTCGTCGGTGTACACCCAGATCCGCCGTGCCGACGGCTCCGGGTACCGCAAGGTCGACTCCTGGGATCTGACCCACACCTACCCCGCCAGCGGTGACTTCGTGGCACCGGCGGGCGAGGACACCAAACCCAACCTCTGGCTGCAGACCCTCACCCACACCGGCTACGCCGAGGACGGCCTGACCACTCTCGCCGAGCCCGCGGTGACCTTCGGCGGGACGCGGATGTTCAACCGGGTCGACTGGGGCAACGACATCGGTGTGGCGCCCTTCGCCCACTACCGCCTCACCTCGATCCTCAACGGCGTCGGTGGCCAGACCCTGATCTCCTACTCCAACGTGGAATGCAGCCAGTTCCGCAAACCGATGCCCGGGTTCAACCCTTACCGCTGCTTCCCGCAGTACTACGTCCCCGACGACGGCGGGGAAGCCGGCTGGACCTGGTTCAACAAGTACACCGTCACCGGGGTCACCGAAAAGGACCTCACACCCGCTGGATCCCCCGACGAGGCCTGGACCTACACATACTCCGTCGCCAGCTCCAGCGACGCATCCCTGTGGGCCCACGACTTCAACGAGACCACCCAGCTGGCCTACCGCTCCTGGCCCATCTGGCGCGGATACTCCGACATCACCACCACCCACGGCCCCGCAGGTGGCACCCAAACCGTCTCGAGAGGGCTCTACTACCGCGGCATGAACGGCGACAGCCTCGCCACCTGGGACAACGAAGGCATGGTCTGGGAAGGACGACGCAACGTCCTATCTACCCCCATCGGCACCCCAGAGCTCACCGCACCCATTGGCGGTGGTGACGGCCGATGCCTTGACGCGGTCGGCGGAGGCACCGCCAACGGCACCGCCGTGCAGTTGTACGACTGCAACGGCAGTAGCGCCCAGAAGTGGGTCTACGACTCCACCGTGTTCACGCTCAAGAACACCGCCTCGGGCAAGTGCCTCGACAACAACAACAACGTCGCCGCCAACGGCAACAAACTCCAGCTGTGGACCTGCGCTTACATCCCGGCCCAAACCTGGAAACTCGCCCCCGACGGCAGCCTGAAGAGCCCCGTCGGCAAATGCATCGCCCCACAAGATGCAGGAGCGGTCAACAACACCCCCGTGGTGTTGTGGGACTGCACCGGTAAATGGGATCAGCGCTGGCAGAACCGATCCGACGACACTCTTCGCAGCAACCAGGCTCAACGCTGCATCGACGTCGCCTCCGCCAGCACCGCTGATGCGGCCAAAATCCAAACCTGGACTTGCAACGGCACCACCGCACAAGACTGGACCTACAACACCACCACCGGCGCCCTGACCAACACCAACTCCGGCAAATGCCTCGACCTGGCAGGCGGAGGCACCACAGCCGGAACCCTCATCCAGCAGAACACCTGCAACAACACCCCCGGCCAAACCTGGAAACCCCAGACCGACGGCAGCCTCAAAAACCCCGGCTCCGGCAGATGCCTCGACGCCACCACGAGCCCCGCAGCAGGCGACCAGCTCATCCTCGCCGACTGCAACGGCCAAACCACCAGCAAGTGGGCCAACCTCCTCACCGACTCCCACCCCCTCGCCGGAAGGCCACGCGAAGAATTCATCGTTGAAGACGGCACGGTCACCGGCTCGACCATTCACACCTACGAACTCACCCAGACCGGCCTACGACCTACTCCCTCGGCTGGCGGCCAGGATCTCAGGGCATGGCGAGTCAACGAGACCGACACCAAGACCCGCGCGTGGCTGCCGGATCTGGCGGGGTGGCGCTGGTCAGACAAGCGGGCCAGTTACGACAGCTACGGTCTCATCACTCAGATCGAAGACAGGGGCGATCTGTCGGTCCTCGACGACGACACCTGCACCCAGTACGGTTATGTGCGTAATGTTCCGAACAATCTAATCGGATACCGGCAGTGGGAGCGGACTCTCACCCGTTGCACGACGACGCCTGCCGATATCGACGTGCTGTCCGGAGTCCGGTTCTCATATGACGGGTTCGGATACGGGTCGGCTCCCGTTCAGGGGCTGACGACCAAGACGGAGTCACTGGCAGAGGTCAGCGCTGGAATCGAGAAATGGAAGCAGGACTCTCGAGCAGCCTATGATCCCTACGGTCGAGTCGTAGAGGAGTCCGATGCACTTGACAGGCGGACAATCACGGCCTACACGCCCGATAAGGACGCGCCCGTCGTGGAAGTCTCGGTCTCCGTGCCGATGGGACCGGATTGGGTGACCAGAACCTCGATCGATCCCGGCCGGGGGCTCACCAAGCTCGTAACCGACCTCAACGGCAAGAAGACGACGAGTCAGTACGATGCGCTCGGACGGCTCCAGCGAGGGTGGGCGAGCAACCGGACGACCACGGCCACGCCCGATGCCGAGTACGTCTACGTCCTGGGAAGCCCAAGCTCAATCGAAACAAGGACCCTCGGACCGAACGGTAACCAGGTCTCGAGTTTCGAGATTCTCGATGGCCGGCTACGGGTCTTCCAGAAACAGGAGCCGACGCCGGTGGCCAACGGTGGCCGCATGATTCAAGACATGAAGTACGATGCCCGAGGCCTAGTGGCGAAAGAGTCAAGTTTCTACAACTCGGCCGCCGCCCCTTCTGCGACACCGGTCACTTTCGCATCAGCAGACGTTCAGCTCCAGCATCGGTACACATATGACGGCCTGAGCCGAATCCTGAGGGACAGCCTATACAGTCAAGACTCTCTGAAATGGGAAACACGTTACCAGTATGCTGGCGAGAAGACGACCAAGATCGAACCGGTGGGTGGCGCTACAACCCAGAGCATTGCAGATGCACAGGGACAGACGGTAGAGCTCCGCTACTACTCCAGCAGCGATCTCAGTAGCGGCTTCCGAGCCACGCACTACTCATACGACAGGCTCGGATCGCTGATCGGCTACACAGATCCCGCCGGAAACGCCTGGTCGCGTTCATATGATCTACGTGGACGACTCATCACCGAAAGTGACCCAGATAGCGGCACAACCCGATTCAGTTACGATGACGCTGATCAACGCCTGAGCGCCACCAACGGCAACAACACCACTCTGATATACGGCTACGACAGCAACGGTCGCCAAACCAGCGAGTCGCAGAAGCATGCCGACGGCACCCTCGTTGAGCTCGCAACCTGGACGTACGACATCCTCGCGAGCGGAAAGACCGTTAAAGGCCAGGTCGGGACCACCACTCGATACGCCAGCGGCAAGGCCTACACCACCCAGATCGATGACTTTGACGACGCCTATCGCCCCTTGGGCCTCAAAACGATTATCCCGGCTGGGCACGGCGAACTATCCGGGATCTGGGCGACCAGCTCGACCTACCGTCAGGACGGCTCACCAGACTCCATCACGTACCCGGCGGCGCTCGGCTTGGCGGCCGAGTCCGTCACGTACGCATACGACGACCATGGTTTCCAGCTACGCGCTACAGGAAACCAGACCTATGTCAGTGAAACGACCTTTCAGCCATGGGGGGCCGTCTACCAGACGACGCTCGGCAATGCAGGGAAGCGTGTGAAAGTCACGCAAGGCTCCTCACCTGTCAGCCGGCGACAGGACTCCCTCCATGTCGCCACGGAGAACAGTGTTTCTCCCGGACAGTTCGATGAGCAGCTCTCTAACGCGTACCGCTGGGACCCTGCGGGCAACCTCACCGCGATTGATGACCTCGCACAAGGTGTGACTTCTTCCTCCCAGTGCTTCAAACTCGATGCCTACAAGCAGATCGAAGAAGCCTGGACGACCACATCGGCCCTGGGAGGATGTGCTACTAATCCAACACTTGCCACTGTTGGTGGAATCGATCCATATTGGACGAGCTACCGCTACGACTCTGTAGGCAATCGCGTCAGTAGCATCGATCATGGGATCAGTGGCGACGACAGAACCTCTATCTATCACAACCCGGCGGCAGGGACCCAGCAGCCTCACGCCGTCTCGTCCATCGATGTCGCCGCTGGATCGCAGAGCTCGGCGACGAGCTTCACCTACGACACCGCTGGTGCCACCACCAAAAAGGTTACCGATGGCATAACCACGGACTTCACATGGAACCCAACCGGCTCTGTCGATACGATCACATCCCACCTCGCCGGCGGAGACCACGCGACCCAGTTCATCTACGCTGCGTCAGGCGAAAAGCTGCTACGTACCACACCAGAGTCCTCGACTTTGTATCTGAGTGGCACGGAAGTTACGACCAATAGTGCGGGCAAACTCGCAACGATCCAACGGTCATATATTTGCAATGGACAGGTAGTGGCGACCCGCACAAACTACGCCCCACCCGTCTGGCAGGTCCGTGACTATCAGGGCACCGCCCGCATCGCAATTAACTCCGAAGACCTCGTCGCGATCACCCGAAAATCCGACGTCTTCGGCAACCCGCGAGGTGCTGCAGTCGCGTGGCCTGACAATCGAGGCTTCCTCGGCGGGTCCATGGAGCAGTCCGGCCTCGTCTATCTAGGCGCGAGGCTCTATGACCCCAGCATTGGGCGCTTCATCAACCCTGACAAGGTCAGCAACGCCGTCAATCCACAACAAGCCAATGGCTACGCGTACGCTAACAACAACCCCTCCACGCTTAGCGATCCCAGTGGTAACGACCCAGGTAGCACCCCAGACCACATCACCGCCGTCGCCCTGCGAGCGCAAGCGCTAATCGCGGCTTACCCTGACGCTTATATCGTCTCTGACCTCACCAATGATCCAGGTCCGGACCTTGTGTGCTACGGCTGCAAGCCCGGAGAAGTCTGGGTATGGGAGATCAAGACAGAAAACGTCACGAAGAGTGACGACGCACTGGAGAGGGAAGTCAAAAGGCACGTAGATCAAGTTGAGGACGATCCACTATTCGATGGATACACATCGTTTGTGCCGGGCCCGTCCTTCTCGGATCTCGGACTTCAGACAGTGCAGTCAGGAACGAGTATCTCGTCTCCCTTCACCATCGTGGCCGTAGATGACGATAGGCGAGTCCCCGGCCTGCAAATCTACTCCAGTAAGAGACTCAACTGGAAGGATGCACAGGCGAAGGAGCGTACCGACAGGGCAATCGAGGACGCCGACAAAGCAAACCAACATGCAAAGAAGGACGGCAAGGCCCCAAAGACGCCAGCACAGAAGGCTCGGTCTCGGAAGACCAACCTGCATAACCGAGATGAAGCGAAGATGCGCCGAGTCCGCTGGATCAACGCCCCATTCTGGACTAAAGAGAAGGGCACGAAGCACCGAGACCCTATCGATGGATTCCTCAATGATCCAGTATTTACGGGCATACTTGAAGGCATTGCTTGCATCCTCTTCTGTCCCTGGCAATCGTAAGTGAACATTGAGGCCCGGATCATGTCGATCCGGGCCTCGTGTCGCCAGTAGACCCAATTGTCTAGAGTTCAGTCATCTGGAGAGCCAGGACGACTTTCTTGAGGTTTGCGCTAAACTGGTGGGCCTGTGCAGGATCCAGGGTCATCTCAACCGCCGTCTCCTCATTTCGTATCAGTAGCTCAAGCTGATCCTCACCTCCCGCACGAAGAGCGCGGACCTGGAGCGATAGGTCTCCATCGTCGGCTGTCAGTTCTTCCCAGGAGCTGTAGTGATAGCCGTTGGCGCGATGTTGGCGGCTGCACCAGGCCGGGCAGTCCGAGTAGACAGAATCATCAGTCACAGCAGCCATTGTGCCCGCAGAGGCCGAGATCTGGCATCTGGAGCGCAAGACATAGTCGTTGCGACCTGGCCACAATGCACCACGACGTTCACTGCACAGCTGGAAGCAGCGAAGACCAGTACGTCTTCGTGGGCGATGACCACATTCGGCCGCCTGGCCCTGGTGGCTTTGTGCGCGTTGTCGAGGGCGAAGAACGGCGGCCAGGCGATCAGGTGCCCGTCTCGCCATGCGGCCAGGAGTGCCACGCACCGCGCGGCCAGGATTTAGTCCGGCCCCGTGGGCGGCGGTGTGACAAGGGCTGGCAGATCGATGAGGATGCCGTGATGGCGGTAGGGACGGACGGTGATCACAATCCACCGTTGGTGACGAGGAGCGTTCTGTAGGCCCTGAAGATGTCGATGAGCAGGTTGCTGAGGCCATGGGCTTCGCCGGTGAGCAGCGTGGTGGCTTGGTCAAGCCCAGCACGACTTTGCGTGCGATGAAGGCTGCGCCCTGTTTCGGTTGATACTTCGTGCGCATTTTGAGAGCAGAGGCTACGGCCGCGCGACCGCTGTGCGGCCTTGGATCTGATTGACCTGGTTCCACTTACCTGCGTGCCCCGAGATCCAGGATGCTGGTCGACCCCGTCCCGTGTAGCGGGGTCCAGATGGAACCTGCAGGACGGTCGCTGAGGCCGGTGTGGGTCGTGGCGACCGTGAATGGGTAGGTGCGGGTGCTGAGTGCTTTGTGGAGGTTGGCCTCTCGGACGGAGCTGGACAGCTCGATCAGGACCGGCATCGGCTCGATGAGGTGGCGGTAGCGCTCCAGTTTGGCGGCCAGGCGGTTGTGGTCCTCGCTGCCGGTGTCGTGCTCGTAGTAGAACTCGACGCGGGTGTCGGTGGTGGTGATGGTTGCGTGGGCATCGGGTTTGACCATGCCGCCGGTGCGCTCGGCCGCCTGGGTTTCGTTGTGCCAGGCCAGGTGCCAGTCGTGGGTGCGGGTGTGGGCGAGCAGGTGGGTGAGGAAGTCGTTGACGCCGAGGGTGTGGGCGAGTTTGGGGCTGCCGGCGATGCGGGCGGCGCGTTCGGCGATGGTGGCGGGTCTGGGCCAGGGTGTGCCGGTGGCGGCGGCGTGTAGGCAGGCTCCGTTGTAGCCCAGGAGGTAGTGGAAGGGTGCTGATCCGCTGGGAAGGGGCTGGCGGAATCTGGTGAGGACGTCGAGGTGGTGCAGGACGGCCAGGCGGGCGCGGGCACGCTCGGGGCTGGTGAACCAGGCGCGGGCTATCTGGTGGGTGGTGAGGACCTGGTGGGCTCCGAGGGCGTCGATGAGGTCGCGGTCTCGGTCGGTGAGGTGGTTGAGGACGTCCAGGATCGCGGCTCGGCGGATGAGAGTGTGTCGGGGTCGGTTCATGATGTGTCCTTTCTGGGGCGTGTGCTGGGGTGATGGGCTCGATGGGGGCGGTCGGTGTCCCGCTCGGTGTTAAGCGCTCGCCGGATCGGTCGGCGGAGTGACCGGGGATGGGTGTTGGCCTGAGTGACCGCCCCTGTTTCTGCGGCGGTGGTCGCGGACGCGTGGTGGCGCCGGTGTGGTGGACAGGGTGAAGGCGGGTTGTTCCTTGCCGTCGGCCACGAGGCGGCAGGCGGCGGTGAAGGCGTCGAGGTGGGACAGGTCGTGCTCGCTCAGGTGCGGGTTGGTGTGGCGGGCCAGGAGGTGGGCGTCCTCGGGGCTGGTGGTGAAGTAGATCTTGTTGCGGGCGTTGGCGGAGATCGCGAACTGGAGCTCGCGCGGCAGCTGGGCCATGTGCTGGTGGGCCAGGACCATCGAGAGCCGGTAGCCGCGGGCCTCGGCGAGGACGTCGTCGAGGGACCTGGGGAGGTTGAGGAAGTTGTGGGCCTCGTCCAGGTAGAGGGTGGCGTCGAGGCGCTGATGCTCGGCGAGGGTCGTGCGGTGAGTGGCGGCCTGCCAGGCCTTCGCGACGATGATGGAGCCCATGAGGCTGGAGGTGTCGTCCCCGAGCTGTCCTTTGGGGAGCCTGGCCAGCAGGATCCCGCCGTCCAGGACGCGGCTCATGTCGAAGGTGGTGGTGGGCGCGCCGAGGGTGGCGCGGACGAACTCGCGGGTCAGCAGCGCGCGGATCCTGGACAGGACCGGCCCGATGACCTGGGCCTGGAATGCCGGGCTGAGGTTGTCGTACCACTGCCAGAACCCGCCGAGTCCGGCCGGATCGTCGATGTCGGCCACGATCGGCGCGCGGAACGACTTCTGCGACAGCAGGCTGGGCAGGTGCTTGAGCGTCGCGGCGGGTACGCGCAGCAGGGTCAGCAGGGCCGAGCGGAGGACGTCGTCGGCGCGCGGCCCCCAGTGCCGTTCGAAGATGCGGCGGCAGATCCCGACGAGGTGGTCCACGACCAGGTCCGGGTCGTCGCCTGATAGCGGGTTGAGGCCCGGCGGGTTCGGCTGGTCGGGGTCGATGACCACGAGCCGGTCGCCCAGCACGGCGGGGTCGAGGCGGTCGAGGATGTCGGCGACGAGGTCGCCTTTGGGGTCGATGACGATCACGCCGCGCCCGGCCTTGATGTCGGCGAGGATCATGTTCAGCAGCAGCGTGGACTTGCCGACGCCGGTGGACCCGACGACATGCATGTGGTGGCGGGCGTCGCTGACATTGAGCGCGACGGTGCGTCCGTCGGCCGCGGCGGTGCCCAGGGTCTTGGTGCCGCGCCCGCCACGTGGGATCGCGATCCCGGCGGGGACGATGCGGGCGCCGGCGCGCACGAGCTGCGGGACGACCGCGTCGTAGGGCAGGTGCGCCAGCACCGCCGCCTCGGCGGGTGTGGCCAGGGCACCAGAGACCATGCGCCGCTCGTCGATGGCGCGGACCAGCCCGACCATCAGCCGGGATCGCCGGACCGCGTCGGGCCCGCTGTGGGCGGCCAGGGCCGTGGCGGCGGCGTTGGCCAGGCCGCGCATCCGGGTCCGGAGACTCACCCGGTCCCCACGCCGGGTGGTGGCCACCGCGTACCGCACGGCCACCTCCAGCATCGCTCCGGCGCTGCGGTCGAGGTCGCGCTGCCCCACGCGCCGTTGCCACGCATCGGGCGGAGCCGGGACGTGTGACCGCTTGCCGGTGTCACTCGGGCCCGGCAGGAACAGGTCGGCGAGCGCCGCTCCCCACCCCCACCCGCCGGAACGGTGTCCCAGGGCCCGCCGCCTCAGGCGCAGAATCCGCCGTCGCGGCGCCGGGCGGGCCAGCACCTGGACGAGCGCGTACTCCCCGGTCTGGAGGCCGCTGAGCGCGGCCAGCAGCAGCCGCGCCGGATCGGCCACGGCGTCTGCGCGCACGGCCGCGGTGTGGCTGTCGCCGAGGACGATCACCCCGGCCTCGACGTGGTTCGCCTCGGGCGGGAGTGCAGGCGCGGCGGGATGGGCGGTGACCGTCGCGGCGGGCCACGCGCCACGGATCCCGTCGGCGATCGATCGCGCCGACAGCGTCGCCGGAACCCACACCCGGATGTCGAGCGCCGGACCGTTCCAGGCGTACTCGAAGGCGATGTGCGGCTGCCCGTAGATCAGCCGCTTCCACCATGGGACCGCGGCGACGGCCACGAGCTGGAAGAACCCGATCGCGCCGTCCGGCTCGACCTCGGGCGGGGCCTGGACGTGCAGGACCACGCCGCCACCGGCATGCCTGCCGGCGAGGTGACGCCGCCACCATGCACGGGCGGCGACGGCCATGACGACCGCTGTGGCAGCGGCGACGGCCAGGGCGACGAGCAGCGCGGTTGGCGGAAGGTGGACCGTGGGTGGTGCGAACGGGTCGGGTGTCGGGAGCATGGCTTGGGTCCTCTCGGTTCTGAAGTGCGCGGGGTATCTGCGGCGGGAACGTCCGCCATAAGGCGAGGTGTACTCACGCTTGGGCATTGAAGGATGACTCATCGTGAGGGTGAATGGGGGATTCAGCCGGGCGTGCGGCAGGCACAGACCAGGCACAAGCCGGGCACAAAAGAGTGTCATCGCAGTTCAAAGGCAATTCTGGTGATGAGCTGTCCATGTCCTGTGCCTCGCGGCTGTGCCTGCGGTGAGGGGCTGTGACCGGGAGAGTGAGCCCCGACCGAGCCGGCGATTAGGCTGCTCGCCCATGGCCCACTCGGATGCCACACGCCCCGGCGAGCACGTCCTGCCCGACGGCGACCTCCCCGCACTACTGGACGCCTTCGGTCTCGGCGGGCCGGTCAGTGTCGGGTACATCGCCGAGGGCCTGATGAACCGCAACTGGCGTCTGGAGATCAGTGGCGGGACTTTCGCGCTCAAGGAGCTGCTGGACGCCTCGTGGGCCCACGGCGATCACATCAGCGGCCCCGACCTCACCGTGAACGAGACCGCCCGACTCGGGCGCCTGGTGGGACGACTTCACCTCGCCCTCAACTCCGGCGACATCCAGGCCCTGCTCGGCGGGGCACCAGAACACCCACGCGCGAACGTCACCGATCCGGCGACGGCCATAGCCGAGGCCCGGCGATTCCTGGCCATCGTCGAGGGGATGCCCGAGCCGGGCGAGTTCGACACCGCGGTGGCCGCAGACCTGCACCACCGGATCGAGCTGATCGGCAGGCACGCCTCCGACCGCCCCGTCGCCCAGACATCGATCGGGCCGGTGGGATGGCCCCATGGAGACCTCCAGTACCGCAACCTGCTGTGGGCCGACGGCCGGATCACCGCCGTCCTGGACTGGGATCGCATCGGCGCCCGACCGCTCGCCGAGGAGCTGGTCCCGACCGCGCAGGTGCAGTTCGGGCTCGCCGACGGGCGGCTCGACCTGGAGCGGATCGCGGTCTTCACCACGGCCTACCGCGCGGTGATCGACCTGTCCGACGATGCCCTGGTGGACGCGGTCGACAGGCTGTGGTGGAAGCGGATGACCGACTTCTGGCCCCTGCAATGGCACTACGACAAAGGCGACCACGGACCCGACGGCATCTGGACCGCCGGCGAGCGCCAGCTGGCCTGGTGGTGCCACCGGCGAGACACCATCACCCGGGCAGTCCTGGGCCGTACATGATCGGCACTCCAGAAGCTGCGCCGACCCTCATCAGGTCAGGAGACCTCCCCGGAAGGCTTTTGCGACCGCGTGGGCGCGGTCGCGGGCGCCGAGTTTGCGGTAGAGGCGCTGGGTGTGAGTTTTGACGGTGTCTTCGGAGATGAACAGCCGGGCGGCGATTTGGGCATTGCTGTGACCTTGACTCAAGCCCGCCAGGACCTCTCGTTCTCGGCTGGACAGGCATGTCCCCGCTGCCGTCGCCGACACGGTCGTGGGGCAGATGTCGAGGCCCTTGAGGGTGGTGAGGAGCTGGTCGAGGTAGCCGGTGGCGGCCCGGATGTGGTGTCGGGCCGCGGCGTGCAGGAGCGCGGTGGCGAGGTGGCTTGCCCGTCGCATCGCCGCCTGTGGCGTGGACTGGTTCTCCCCGGTGCTCATGACAGCGACCCGAGGAAGTCGTGCTGGAGGTCTTCGAGGCGGTGGCGGCCGTGGTGACGATCCAGCCGCTCGGCCAGCAGAGCGGTCCAGCACCGGCAGAACTGCGCGACGGACAGGTCGAGTGAGTGGATGGCGGAGACGGCCACGGCGGCCAGGCCCACCAGGAGCAAGGCCGCAAGGCCCGTGAGCGCCGAGACGGCTAGCATCGGAAGAGACATGAAGGGGACTCTCCTTCTCGTCGAGCAGCCGTCCCGGGTTTGTCAGGACCCTTCGGGGCGGCTGCGTTACGGGGGTCCATGGACGCTCGACTTCGGCGGAGCGTCAAGTCCCGAGCGCCGATCTTCGATGCCATTCAGGAAATGGCCCATTACCTGTCGAGACACCGGCCGTTGGCGGCTGATCACCGGATCGGTATGCGTCCGCCCAGGAGCCGCTGGTTGTCGGCGGCCTTGCGGACGCGGTCGGCGAGGAGGCCGGGCTGCTGGACTGCCGGGGAGTCGGGCACGGCGTAGGCCGGCACGAGCCGCCCCTTGCGGGCGATGACATTCGCCAGCCACCCGGCGGGAAGGGGCACCGCGCCGTTCCACAGCACGTCCCCGGGGCGGCGAAGCGTCATGAGCCGGTCCCCGCCGTGCGAGCCCTGCTCGACCATCAGGCCCCACGCGAAGAGATCGAGGATTCCTCCACCATCCGGGTCGCTCATGACGCGCCATCCCCACAGCCGTAGTTGCTCCCAAGCGGAGACGGCCCGGGTGTCGCCTGGCCAGACCCGGATCGTCTCGGGGTCGAGACGCAGCAGCAGGGCGGAGCGGAAGTCGTCGCCGCCGTCCTCTCCTCGCATGAGGACGGTTGCCGGCTCCGGGTTGCCGATGAGCATCATGAACCGGCGCAGCGGATGTGCTGGACGGTCATCGACCGTCCGCCGGGAGGAGCATGCAGGGTCATCGGGGCCTCCGAGGTTGGGGGCGTACCTGCCCGTGGTCCGCTCCGCCGATGAGAGGAGAAAAGGTCTACTTTGGGTAGACGACCGGGAGATGTGCGCTGGTCAGCGATCCGGACGCCTGGTGTCGCAAGGACACAGTGGCCGGTCGCGGAGCGCGCCGGGTATGTCAGGTGGCATAGGCGGAGGCCTTATGCCACGGCGCATGGGGCGTGATTGGGGGACCCGTGGAGGGCTACGAATGGGTGGCGCTGCCGGAGACGCGCACCGCCCTCGCACGGGGTGACTGGGCTACTGTCCTGCATCTCTACATCCGTGCCACCGGGGCGACGCAGACCCAGATCGCCGAGGCGACCGGCCTGACGCAACCGGTCATCTCCCGAATCGCCGGCGGCAAGCGCCGTCCGACGCACTTGGAGACGATCCGGGCCCTGTGCCATGGTCTAGGCGTCCCGCCGCAGTTGGCGGGCCTCGCCGATACCGACGAAGGACCTGAGACGAAACGCCGCGCCTTCCTCGCCACCGCAGCGACGGTGGCCTTCGCGGGAAGCCTCGCCCCATACGACGGGCTTCCCGATGTAGAGCAGCTCGCTGCCCCGGTCCTGGCCTACCGACGGGCCGAGGCACATACGGCCGCGCGCCTGCTGCGTCCTCCGGTGACCGCTCACCTGACGATGCTGCGGCAACTCGCCGGTATCGCCGAGAAGCAGTACGGCCCCACCACCACCGCCCGCCTGTACACGCTGGTGTCCGAGGCGGCCGGATTCGCCGGATGGCTGGCGTCCGACACCGACGATCGGGCCGAAGCGCGCCGCTCCTACCAGCTGGCGGTGCACGCCGCCGAACGCGCGGGCCACGAACTCCTCGTTTGCTACATGCGCGTCTCCCTCGCCCAGTACGCCGCCACACAGGGCGAAACGAGGATCGCGACCTCCCTGATCGACCAGGCCCGCCAAGCGCTTCCCGCGCACACACCACCGATCGTGATGGCCTGGCTGGAGTGCATCGAGGCCACGGTACTGGCCACCGCACGATACGAGACCGCCCTGCGGTTGCTGGACGATGCGGCCAACCGGCTCGATGACGCCGAACCGGTATGGCCCTGGCTGGTCCCCATCGACACCAACAAGATCAACGGCTACCGGGACCTGGTCGACGTGCGCCTGCGCCGACGCCTCGGCGACGTGGGCGATCTGCCTCACCCGGCGACGGCCACGGCCCCAAAACAGGCCGCGCTGGCCGTCGCCGAACGCGCCGCCGCGCTGGCCGACCTCGGCGACCACGACACCGCCGCGCGCCTCGGCATCGCCGTATGGGACACCGCGTACCGATACGGGTCGGAGAAGCTGCTCACCGCCGTAGCCGACGTCCGCGCCCGCATCCCGCTGGGCGCCCACGGTGACCCGATCACCGCCCTCGACGCCCGCCTCACCTCCGTCTACCAGGAGTAGCGCATGCGCATCGCCGTCAGCGGCCACATCGACCTCCACGGCAGGACCGCCGAAGCCGTCACCACCGCCATCACACGGCTCCTGGACGAGCTGGCACCCGCGCCGGACGACCTCGTCGGGCTCACCTGCCTCGCCCCTGGCGCCGACACCATTTTCGCCCGCGTCGTACTCGCTCACGGAGGCACGCTGGAGGCGATCGTGCCGGCCACGTCATACCGTGACGGGCTCGCCGAGTTCGGGCCGGACGCCGTCAGCGTCTACGACACGCTGCTGGCCAAAGCGGTAAAGGTTCAGCGCCTCGACCACGAGGAATCCACCTCCCAGGCCCACATGGACGCCTCGGTGGCCATGGTCGACGACGCCGAACACCTCATCGCGGTATGGGACGGGCAGCCCGCCCGCGGCTACGGCGGCACCGGTGACGTCGTCGCCTACGCCCGGGAGCACGGCGTTCCCGTCACGGTCGTATGGCCCGAGGGCGCCCACCGAGGCGCTGAAGCACAGTGATGACCGGCCTTCGGCTCACCGGCCATACGACGATCCTGCGAGAGTTCACCTCCGGGGATCTGGACGCCGTGCACGCCATCGTCGGTGACCCTCGGGTCACCGACTGGCTGTCTTTCGACGCACGGACCCGGGACGAAGCGCGGGCCATGCTCGACGGAATCCTCACCCGTGCCGGTCAGGAACCACGTGGCGAGTTCTATCTCGCCGTCGAAGCGGACGCGTCCCTGGTGGGGTTCGTCCGCCTCGCCACGTCCGGCGTCAAGGCCGCCAAGCTCGGCTTCGCGGTGGCCGCCGATCACTGGGGGCGCGGCTACGCCACCGACGCCGCGGCAACGATGACGCACCACGCCTTCACCGTGCTCGGGCTGCACCGGGTGAGTACAGCCATCGGCCCCGCCAACCACGCGTCCATGGCAGTGGTCACGAAGCTCGGGTTCATACCGGAGGGACGCATCCGCGACCACGTCCACACCAATGGCGCGTGGCGCGACAGCATCCTCTACGGCGTTCTCGCCCACGAGTGGACGCCGCGCGGCTGAGTTTGCCGACAGGAATGTTGCTCGGTTACACGTGCCCGACCGCTATCCAGCGCACCGAGGCCGGCGGCCGTAGCGTGTTCACGTGGGCTACGACGAGCCCCGAACTTCACGACCGCTACAAGCTCGAATGGAACTTCCGCGACATGAGCGCCGAACCCGCCACCCCGTCGCGTCCCAGCGAGACGATGGCCGCACTCGGCATCGTCCAGGCCGGCGAGAACATCCTGCGCCGCACTGCTCGTCCCTTCCGGCTCCCCGAAGAAGCCGATCACGCCCGCCGCGTCATCGACGACCTCATCGCCTCCTGCGAACGCGTCGCCCGCGCGCACACCTTCGGCAAGGGCATGGGCATCGCCGCTCCACAAATCGGCATCGACCGCGCCGCCGCCATCGCCTACACCCCCGGCGCCCCTGGGCCGATAGTCCTACTCAACCCCCGCATCACCGAAACCGCAGGCGACATCGACCAACAGTACGAAGGCTGCCTGAGCTTCTTCGACGTCCGCTGCCACATCCCCAGACCACGCACCATCCACGTCGAACACACCACCCCCGACGGCACCCAGACCATCACCATCTTCCACGACGGCATCGCCCGCCTGGTCGCCCACGAAGTCGACCACCTCCACGGCATCCTCTGCTCAGACCACCTGCCAGCTGGTGTGGCACCCACACCGATCGAGGAGTACTGCGGCATCGGATCCGCGTGGGATTACAAAGCGTGAACCCGCTCGTCATGTCGCGATGGCACGATCTGGCTGGTTGGGGGCTCAACCCAGAATGCCTCTGAGCTGGCTCTCGGAGATACCGATGAGCCAGATGATGTGGTCAAGCTCGTCCAGGCTCGGTTCTGCCCTCGTATCTCTCTTCTCCCAAGAACGCACCGGCCTACTCCGAACTGAAGGCTGTACGAACCTCTACTTCTCCGGAATCGCCACCGAGAGCTGCGTCGGGACGAGCGCCGTCGATGCCTTCGAACGCGGGTACGTTCCCTGGATACTGGCCGACGCGACCGCGAGCCATGTCGGCCCAGAAGCCCACCAAGCCGGGCTTCTGGCGACCCCGGGCGGAACAGTGGCAAGCGTCAGCTCATTACAACCGCGGAACTTCCTTGGGGCGCTTCTGCCACGCCCTAAGACTTAGCTGCGGGAACGAGTTCTTGACGTCGCTGCCGTCGACGGACGCATAGGTGAGGGCCGTAGTCTTCGCCGACCTGGTGAGGCGCCAACGGGTAGCGGAACTCCGCCTTGCTGCTCAGGCGCATCGCCACATCGCGTCGATCGTCGGCCTCGACAGTCGGCTTGCCGCACACGTGGGCCGAGGACTCACGCCTTCAGCGTCTCAGCTGTCAGCCACTCAAGGTAGGCAGGGTTACCGGCTGCAATGGGCGCCGCCACGATCTCGGGCACATCGTAGGAGTGGTTGGCGCGAATGTGCTCTTCAAGAGCGCCATATCGCGCGGCCGGCGTCTTGAAGACGACGTACCACTCCTCGCTCGTCTCGATGGTCCCCTGCCACCAGTACGTGCTTGTGAGCGGCCCAGAAACCTGGCTACAGGCGGCGACCCGCGCCTCTACTGCGCTGCGTGACAGTACTTCTGCCGCTTCGCGTGTGTCGACGGTGGTGGTGACCTGGTAGTAGCCGACTTCATCCATCGAGACCCGCCTTGCGTCGATGAGGTTCCTGCCCCAAGTTACAGGGACAGAACGGCGCCTGAGGGCCTCATGGCTCTCCGCGCTCGGAGCCAAGATCAATTTGTGGGGACCGCCATTCCCGCCCATCGGGCTGATGGTGGTCTTGGAGGCCACAGAGGACGGTGTCCCGATGAGCACAAGGGGCGAGGGCCAGGTCGAGAAGAAGTCGAGCTGGTGGCTGCGGAGGGGGTGGGCGTTCCCAGTGGGGCTGGTGCTGGCCGGTGGGGCGGGATTCCTGGTCGATGTGGTGTGGCCTGCAGCTGGCGTCGACCGGGCACTGCGGGTGGACGCGGCGCGAACGACCTTCACCATCCTCATCGGGCTGGGCGGCTCAGTGACGCTGGCGCTGCTGGTGCACCGGCAGGCCCTGGCCGCCCGTACCCATGACCACCAGGTCGCCGATCGCAGCGGCGCTTCGAGCAGGCCGAGCGGGTCGCTGCCGACAACCTCGCCCGTGCCCGCGACACCGCCGCGGCCACCCAGCGCGACGCGATAGAGAAGCGCGCTCAGGAGCTGTTCGTCAAGGCCGTCGACCAGCTGGGCTGGTCATCCACATGCTTGGGCCCCTTTGCTCATCATGACGAGAGTGCCAGCGCTTCTTTCTGAAGACAGCTTCGGTGTCGGGGGTTCACGACCGTGCTCTTCCGGCGGGTGTCCCATGCCCGGGGTGTGTCGGCGCTTTGATCGGTTTCCGAGGACGAGCGTCACTGCTCCAGGCTTGTTCTGCCCGCGTCCTGTCTCATGCGGTCCTGTCGTCGTTGATGACGAGGAGGGACCAGATGATGAAGGCGTCGGCGGCGATGATGATGAGGGCCCAGATCGGCTGGTGTCACCGACCCTGGCTCTGGGCTCCAAGGGCTGCACGAGAGACTGCTTCTTCGTGAACGTTGATGGATTCGATGCAGGCAGCTCTGTTCTTTGCGGGCCCGAGGAAAGGTGCGTCTCATGTCGGTAGCCGACTTTGTGCAGCTCGCAGGTCGTTCGGAGACGGTGGTGTCGCGTTCTGGATTCGGGGAGGTTGAAGGTCTAATAGGGACTGCACTCCCTGATGATTACAAAGCCTGGGCCGAGGCGTATCCCATGATTCAGATTGGTGGAGAGCTGGTGATTTTGAACTTCTCGACGATGGAGAGGGGTGAACTTGTCGCCGAACTCTCGCACTCACTCGCCGGAGTTGAGCGGGTTCTCCGGGCGGTGCCAGGTGGCCCGCTGGTCAGCATGGATGGCAAGGTGATCGCGCCTGACTCCTCGACTGTTTCTCTCAGGCCTGAACAGGGTGGCTTCCTGAGATGGGGTCTTACGGAGAACAACTATGCCCTCATGTGGCGGTTGATTGGTCCTCCTGAGGCATGGCCCATCGTCGTGACGGATGCGGTGGACTGGTGGGTGTACGAGGGAGGCTTCCTTGAGTTCATTACAGGCTTGATGTCGGGAGTGGTAGAGTGCCCCTTCCTTTCTGAAGAGTTTTATGAATGGCCTGCCGTTGCTGAACTTCAGGGTTACGACGTGATGGACGACGGCGGGTGTCGCCCCATATTTCGCCTGATCGGCGATTGGGCGGATGAATTTTGACTCAGCCGCGGCCGATTAGATCGGGGATGACGACCTCGTAGGCACCGCTGATGGTGGTGCACGGGCGCAGCGTATGGCTGCTCTTTCCAAGGCCACAACGCCGGAGCGGACGATTCCTGCGTGCCCTCATGAAGTTCTGTGGATGCGGTTCGTTCCTTCGGGCTCGGCCGCTCAGCCTCGGTTGTCCACCAGTGGGCCCAGGTAGCCGTTCAGGGCCTGTTTGAGGTCGGTGATCAGTGGTGGCCGCTCGTGTGCGGGCGCGGCCAGGATCATGCGCAGCAGGGTGGTGAAGATGCCGATCACGACTTCGGCTGCGCGGTGGCGGGTTGCCGGGGTGAGGTGGGGGGCGTGGGTGCTCAGGATTGTGTCGATGCGGGTGAGCATGGCCGTGTGGAGGGGCTTTTTGGCTTCGGAGACGTGGGGTGGGGTGGTGGGGTCGGCGAGGAGGGCCTGGAAGCCGGGGTGGGTGAGGTTGAAGGCGATGAGGGGGTCGACGGTGCGGTCGATGAGGGTTGGGAGGGGGAGGGTGGCGATGTCGGGGGTGAAGGCTTCGCCGTGGGCTTCTTGCAGGAGGCCCAGGTAGCGCTCGGATAGGGCGCGGGCGATGTCGTCCTTGTCGGCGAAGAACTGGTAGAGGGAGCCGGGGGAGATGCCGGCGGTGGTGGCGATGGCGTTGGTGGTGGTGGCGGCGAAGCCGAGGGTGGCGAAGCGGTCGGCGGCGGCGTCGAGGATCTGGGAGATGCGCTGCTCGCCGCGGGCTTGGCGTTTGCGGTCGTCCTGGCGCCGGGCCTGGGTCATCGGGGGATCGTAGCCGTCGTCAGGTGACGTCGTGGGCGAGGACGGCGCGGGTGTCGTTGATCTTGGTCATGCGCCCACGGTAGCCCGGTGGGCTGCGATCTCAGGATCGTCTCAGTCGCGGCCGCAAAAAATACGAGCGATCGCTCGCATTCGATGAATGCGAGTACTTGCTCGTATCTTCTCGGGAGTGACATGGAAACCTCTGCGCCACAACGGAAGCGGGCCGCCGCGGTGCTCGTCGTCGCGCTACTGGCGCTGCTCGCGTCGGCGGTGTACGGGGCCGGGGCGCTGGATGCGTTCGACCTGTCGCGTTTCGCTTCGCCGGGGGCGGAGTCGGGGCGGGCGGGTGAGGTGTTGTGGGAGGAGTTCGGTACGGGTGCGCCGAATGTGGTGTTGCTGGCCAGGGCGGCCGATGGTGATGTGGACAGTGTGGACTCGGTGGCGGCGGGGCGGGCGCTGACGGCGGAGCTCGCGGGGTATCCGGGGGTGGTGGGGGTGCGGTCGTACTGGACGGACGGGGCGCCGACGTTGCGGGGGGAGGGTGGGGCGAGTGCGCTGGTGCTGGCGCATGTGCCCGGGGATGCCACGGAGGTGCGGGCTCGGGTTCTTCCGGGGCTGACCGAGGCGTTCAGTCGGGAGGGTGGTGCGCTGGCGGTGGACGTCGGGGGCTCCGACGAGCTGTTCCGGCAGGCGGCGGGGCTGGCGCGGGGTGATTTCCTGACCGCGGAGGCGATCGTGCTGCCGGGGCTGTTGGTGCTGCTTCTGTTGCTGTACCGGCGGACGGTGGCCGCGTTGCTGACGCTCGGGGTCGGGGTGCTGTCGGTGGTGGCCACGTTGGCGCTGTTGCGGGTGGTCGCGGGGTTCACGGAGGTGTCGACGTTCGCGGCGAACCTGACCCTGGTGATGGGGATCGGGCTGGCCGTCGACTACTGCTTGTTCGTCATGACGCGCTTTCGTGAGGAGAGCGCGGCGGGTGCGTCCATTGAGGACGCCGTGCGGGCGGCTACCGCGCGGGCCGGGCGGACGGTGTTGTTCAGTGCCGGGACGGTCGCGGTGAGTCTTTCGGTGCTGCTGTTGTTCCCCTTCCCGTTCCTGCGGTCCTTCGCCTACGCGGGGATCCTCGTGCCGGTCACCGCCGGATTGGGTGCGGTCATGGTGCTTCCCGCCGCGTTGCGGTTGTGGGGGCGGCGGGTGGTTCGCGCGACCACTCAGTCCACAGGGGAGGGGCGGTGGCATCGGGTCGTCACCGGCGTCATGCGGCGGCCCGTGCTGACCGGCGGGCTCGCGCTCGTCGTGGTGCTGTTGCTGGCGTCGCCGTTCCTCGGGGTGCGCTTCGGGGTTCCGGATGAGCGGGCGCTGCCCGCTGGCGCGCCCGCGCGGGTGGTCACCGAGAGCATCGGCGAGGCCTTCGACGTGGAGGAGTCCGACGCGCTCCAGGTCGTCACGACCGCGATGGAGCCGGGTGACGATCTCGCCGCCTACGCCGCCGCGCTGTCCATGGTGGACGGTGTCGCGCAGGTCGACTCGGCCGCCGGGCGTTTCGTGGCCGGAGCCCGCGTCGGCGAGGGGGATCCGGGCCGCGCTCATGGTGCGTCCACGTGGTTGTCGGTGGTCCCGGGGAGTGAGCGGCTGGACGCCGACGGCCCCGGGCTGGTCGCCGAGGTGCGGGCGGTCGGGGCGCCTTTCGCCGTCCTCGTCGGTGGTTATCCGGCCGAGCTGGCCGACTTCCGGGACGCGATGCTCGACCGGCTTCCGCTGGTGCTGCTGCTGATCCTGGCCGCCACGGTGCTAATCCTGTTCCTGATGACCGGGAGTGTGCTGATCCCGGTGAAGGCGACGGTGCTGAACCTGCTGTCGCTGGCGGTGAT
The DNA here is from genome assembly GCF_030269765.1 of Actinorhabdospora filicis. Taxonomy (GTDB): domain Bacteria; phylum Actinomycetota; class Actinomycetes; order Mycobacteriales; family Micromonosporaceae; genus Actinorhabdospora; species Actinorhabdospora filicis. The sequence goes on from NZ_BSTX01000003.1 coordinate 318,651, forward strand.
GTTCGGCGCGCTGGTGTGGGTGTTCCAGGACGGGCATTTGGCGGGGGTCATCGGTTTCACGCCGCAGGGGTCGTTCGAGCCGTCGATTCCGATCCTGATGTTCTGTGTCGCCTATGGACTGTCGATGGACTACGAGGTGTTCCTGCTCTCGCGGATCAAGGAGGAGTGGGACCGGACCGGCGACAACATCGCCGCCGTCGCCCGGGGTGTGCAGCGCAGCGCGCCGCTGGTGACGATGGCCGCGGCGATCCTGGCGCTGACCTTCGCCGTCTACGCCACCGGGGATGTGGTGTTCCTGCAGATGCTGGGGGTCGGCATGGCGCTGGCGGTGCTGGTGGACGCCACGCTCATCCGCGGGGTGCTCATGCCCGCGCTGATGCGGCTGACGGGGCGGGCGAACTGGTGGGCGCCGGGGCCGCTGCGGCGGCTGCATGCGCGGATCGGGTTGCGGGAGTGAGGGGTCACCCGGCGTGGGCGGTGATGCCGTCGAGGAGGAACCCGAGTCCGGAGGAGAAGGCGGCGTCCCAGTCGGTGTCGGCGATGTAGTTGTGGGCGGCGACGGTGGGGAACTCGGCGGCGACGGACTGGAGGTGGCGGCGGCCGGCTTCGAGTTCGGCGGCGGGTAGGCGCAGGCCGATCTGGCCGGAGACCGAGCCCATCACGTGGTTGTAGAGGGCCCAGGTGGCGGGGTTCACCTGGGCCGCCGGGAGTCCGGTGCGCACGAGGGCCGACTGGAGGAACTCCATCCAGGCCAGGAAGCGCGGGCCGATGAGGGGACGGCGGCGGGCGGGGACGGCCGCCGACCACGGGTGGCGCAGCATCGCCGCGCGCCAGGCGTGCAGGAGGGCGGTGACGTCGGCGCGGGGTGAGCCGGTGGGGGACGGGACGGTGGCCTCGCCGAAGATCGCGTCGACGGCCAGGTCGATGACGTCGTCCTTTGTGGACACGTGCCAGTAGAGGGTGGTGGCGCCGGCGTCGAGGCGCTCGGCGAGGCGGCGCATGGTGAGCCGGTCCATGCCCTCGTCGTCGAGGAGGGCGACGGCGGCCTCGGTGATGCGCGCGCGGGTCAGCGGCGGGTCGCCCTTGTGGGCGCGCGCGGGCCGCAGCCACACGTCGCCGACGGGCGTGGGGGAGTTCTCGCCGGGGATGGCCCTCACCTCCGTGCTCGCCGCGGACTGGCCGCCAAGGTATCACCGGCCGCTCGCGACACCCGGACGGCGGGCGGTGTGGCCCAGGTCTCACATTCTCCCGAAAGCGCTGGTGGACGGCCGTTCGCGCGCGCCCAGGCGCGGCTTCGCGGGCGGCCTCCGGGCCGCGCGGGCGTGCTAGGTTGCCGTCACTAGAACAACGTTCTAGAGACTAGATCAATGTTCGAGAAGGGTGTCGTGTGCTCACCGAAACACCACCAACGTCCACCCGCCGCTGGTGGACCCTGCCCGTCGTCGCCCTCGCCCAGCTCATGGTCGTGCTGGACGCCACGATCGTGAACATCGCGCTGCCCTCGGCGCAGCGCGAGCTCGGCATGGCCGACGGCGACCGGCACTGGGTCATCACCGCCTACGCCCTCGCCTTCGGCGGCCTGCTGCTGCTCGGCGGACGGGTGTGCGGCCTCCTGGGACACCGGCGCGCCTTCGCCCTCGGGCTGGCCGGATTCGCGCTCGCCTCGGCGCTCGGTGGCGCGGCCGGGAACGCGGGCGTGCTCATCGGCGCGCGGGCCGGGCAAGGCGCCTTCGCCGCGCTGCTGGCGCCCGCCGCGCTGTCGCTCGTCACGCTCACGTTCACCGAGGCGCGCGAGCGCGGGCGGGCCTTCGGGACCTTCGCCGGGGTCGGCGCCGGTGGGGCCGCGCTGGGCGTGGTCGCCGGTGGCCTGCTCACCCAGTACGCCGACTGGCGCTGGTGCCTCTACATCAACGTGCCGATGGCGGTGATCGCGCTGGCCGGGACGCCGCTCATCGCCCGGCACCGGCCCGCCGGGCGGCTCGCCGAGCTGGACGTCGCCGGCGTCCTGCTCAGCGCGGGCGGCTTCGTCGCGCTCGTCTACGGTTTCACCCGCGCCGAGGCGCGCGGCTGGGGCGACCCGGAGGTCCTGGGCCTGCTCGGCGGTGGCCTCGCGCTGCTGGCGGTCTTCGCCCTCACCCAGCGGCGGAGGCGGCATCCGTTGCTGCCGCCCAGGATCCTCGCGCACCGGACGCGGGCGATGGCGCTGGTCTCGGTGGCCCTGATGTTCCTGGCGATGTTCGGCTTCTACCTCTTCGTCAGCTACTACACCCAGACCGTGCTGGGCTACAGCGCGGTTCGGGCCGGGCTGACGCTGCTGGTCAACGCCATCGCCGCGATCGCCGGATCCATGCTGCTGGCCCGCATCCGCGTCCCGGCGTGGGCGCTCATCGTCGGCTCGCTGCTCACCGCCGCCGCCGGGATGGCCGTGCTCACCGCGATGACCACCCCGGCGCTGCTGGTCGCGCAGGTCCTCACCGGCCTCGGCCTGGGCTGCCTGCTGGCCGCCGCGACGAACCTGGTCACCGCCGGGGTCGGCGGCGCCGAGGACGCCGGTGTCGCCTCGGCCGCCTACAACGCCGTCCAGCAACTGGGCGCGGCCCTGGGGACCGCGCTGCTCAACTCCATCGCCCTCGGCGTCACCGCCGCCCGGCTCGACGCCGGGACGCCACCCGCAAAGGCCACAGTGGACGGCTACTCCGTCGCGCTGTGGATCGCCTTCGCCGTCCTCGTCGCGGCGGCACTCATCGCCGCCGCGCTCGCCAACCCGTTCCGGAGGAAGCCATGACCCTTGTGCCGATCATCGACCTGTCCACCCGCGACACCCCCGAAGGCCGCGCCGCCATCGCCGCGCGCATCGGCGACGCCTGCCGGACCTCCGGCTTCTACGTCATCACCGGCCACGGCGTCCCCGCCGACCTCGTGGAGCGCATGTACACCGTCACCAACGACTTCTTCCGCCTGCCGCGCGCGCTGAAGGACCGGGTCGCCACCCGGCCGGGCGTCTCCGGCTTCCGCCGCGCCGGCGGCAGCACCGCCGCCAGCATCGGCGAGGAGACCCCGCCCGACCTGTGCGAGGTCTACGCCGCGCACGTCACCGGCGAGCTCCCCGACGACGAGCGCGCCGCCCTCGGCGGCCCGTGGGCGACGTGGACGCTGGCCAACATCTGGCCCTCGGCGGAGTTCAAGGCCGTGTGGTGGGAGTACATGGACACCGTGGGCGCGCTGGCCGCCGACCTCATGCGGCTGTCGGCGCTGGCCCTGGGGCTCGACGAGGAGTACTTCGCCGGGCGCTTCGACCGGCACGGCTCCTCGGTCGCGGCCAACTACTACTACCCGCAGGTCCGCCCGCCGCTGCCCGGACAGCTGCGGCGCGGCCCGCACACCGACTTCGGCGGCCTGACCGTGCTCTACCAGGAGGACCACCGCTCCGGCCTCCAGGTCGCCGACATCACCGGCGCATGGCGGGATGTCGCGGTGGTCCCGGGGAGCTTCGTGGTCAACATCGGCGACCTGATGTCGCTGTGGACGGGCGGGCGCTGGCTGTCCACAATGCACCGGGTGATCAATCCCGATGACGCCGGGACCTCGCGGCTGTCGATCCCGTTCTTCTACCTGCCCAATCACGACGCGGTCATCGAGCCCGTCGACGGCGGCGGGGACGCCGTGATCGCCGGTGAGTGGATGTCGCGCAAGCTGGAGAAGCTCTTCACCGGGTGAGTTTCGCCGGGGCGCGGCCGATCCGCGGCGCCAGCGCCGCCGCCGTCAGGCACACCGCGGCGCAGCCGCCGAAGAACCACGCCGCGCCCCAGCGCTGCGACACCAGCCCCGCCAGGGGAAGCAGCAGCGGACTCAGCCCGAGAGTCGCCAATGTGGACACCGCCGTGATCCGGCCCAGATAGCGCGGCTCGGTGCGGGCCTGGAGCTCGGCGGCGCCCACCACCATCGCCACCCCGCCCGACAGCCCCAGCGCACCGGAGCACACGATCGCGGCCACCGGCGAGGCGAGCACGCCGGTGGCCGCCACCAGGATCCCGCTCGCCGCAAGGGACAGTGCCATCACCGCACCCGGCCGCCGGAACCGGCCCACCGCCAGCAGCCCCAGCCCGGAGACCGCGCCACCGACGCTGAAGCCACTGAGCAGACCGCCCAGGACGCCCGCCGCCCAGCCACGCTCGCCGGTCAGCAGCACCAGCCCGGCCGCCACCGGCCCGCTGAAGCACATCTCGCCGAGCCCGATGACCACGACGAGGCGGGACAGGACCCGGTCGCCGCGCAGGTGCCGCAGGCCCTCGCGGAGATCGCGCCACGGACCGCCCGCGCGAGGGGAGTCCGGGACGGGCCGCAGCCGGGTGGCGGCCAGCAGCACCAGCGAGACGGCGAAGAGCGCGGCGGCCGTCCCGAAGCCCGCGGGCGAACCGAGGCCCAGGGCCGCGGCGGCGATGAGGGGGCCGCAGGCGTTGCTCGCGCGCACCGCCAGCGACCGCATCGCCTGGACGCGGGTGAGCTGATCGGGGCCGGTCAGCCGGGGCGGCAGCGCGCCGACGGCGGGCATGAACATCGCGTCGGCCGCGCCGAAGACCAGCGCGACGCCCACCAGCGTCCACAGGCTCGGCCCGAACAGCGCCGAGACCGCGGCGGCGCCCATGACCACGCAGCGCACCAGGTCGGCGGCGATGACCACCCGGCGCGGCCCGAAACGGTCGGCGACCACGCCACCGGCCAGCATCAGCACCGCCCGGGGGACCGCGCCCGCCGCCAGCACCAGGCCGACCTGCGCCGGTCCGCCCGCGCGCGAGGCCGCCCACGACAGGGTCAGGAAGTACACGACGTCACCGGTCACCGAGGTCGTGTAGGCCCCCAGCCAGCGCAGGACGTTGCCGTCGCGGTGGGCGGCGCGCGCGGGCGCCTCCAGCAGCATCAGGACTCCGCGAGCGGGAACGCCTGGAGCCGCACCGAGACCGGCTCGCCGCCCTCCTCGCTCGCGCGGGCGGCGATGAGGGCGTGCAGCTCGCGCTTGAGCGCGTCCAGCCCGGCCGGGGTGAGGCGGAGGGTGTGGTCGCTGAAGACCGAGGCGGCGAACCAGTCCTCGGACAGGGCGGGGACGCGCTCGGCGACGCGGCGCAGCCCGTCGGCGTAGGCCAGCGCGAGCGCCTGGACGTAGGCGCGCCCGTCCTCGCGCTCGCCGGGGGAGCCGGCCGGATCGTGCAGGGACCGCTCGTGGACGGCGCGCCACCAGCGCTCGCGGCGGTTGCCGCGCTCGGCGTCCTCCGCGATGAGGCCACCGGCGGCCAGGCGGCGCAGGTGTTAGCTGGCCGCGCCGGAGTCGAGCCCGAAACGGGTCGCGAGCTGGCGGGCGGTGGCGGGGCCGTGCTGGCGGAGGTGGCCGAGGAAGGTCAGGCGCATGGGGTGGGCCAGCACGCGCAGCGCGGCGGCGTCGAGGGTGACGAAGCTGTCGGCCATGCGGGAGAATGTAGCTTGGAGAAGAACTCTTCGCGAAGAACTCTTCTCCTTTTGATTGGCCCGATCCGTTGCCCGCCGATTGGCCCTCGCGCGGGAGGCCGCCGCGCGTCTACAGTCGCGACCATGATCAACGAAACCGGTGACATGCTGCGGCGTCAGGCCCGCAACTCCGCCGCCTTCTGGGCGGCCAAGGGCCGCGCGCGCGGGCACGAGGTGGTGCGCGAGCGCGGCTTCCTCGCCGCGGCCGGGGACGAGCGGGCCGGGCTGCGCGTCCTCATCCAGGAGCCCGACCTGTCGGCCGCCGAGCTGGACGCCATCGGCGACCTGGTGAAGGCCGCGTCCGGGCCGGTGGACGTGGAGGATCCCTACAGCGCCACCGACCTGAGCGCCTTCGGGTGGCGCTCGTGGCAGATGCCGGTGATGGCGCGCCCGGCGGGACCCGCTGCCGCGCCCGCGATGGAGGTCGTCCAGGTCGCCGGTGAGGCCGATCTGCGCGAGGCCGAGCGGGTGGTGATCGAGAGCTTCGGGCTGGCGCGCTTCGAGCCCTACCGCGCCGGTGAGCTGTTCCCGCCGTCCTTCCTGGAGCAGGAGGGCGTGGGCGTGTTCGTCGCGCGCCTGGACGGCGAGGTCGCCGGGGCGGCGGTCACCGTGGTCGCCGGCGGCTGGGGGAGCCACTACTGGGTGGGCACCTCGGAGAAGTTCCGCTCGCGCGGCGCCGGACGGGCGGTCATGCTCGGCTCGCTGGCCGCCGCCGACGTGCCGTGGACGCTGACCGCCTCGCGCCTGGGACGCCCGCTCTACGAGTCGCTGGGGTACTCCGAGGCCGCGCCCTCGACGTGGTGGTCCTCGACGCCGTGACGGGTGGCGGCCGGGCCGTACGATGTGGACGGTCCGGCTCCGGTTCCCCTGGGGGAGGCCATGACCGCCGTCGCCCGCCATTTCTTCGCCCCCCGCGTGCTGTGGCGGATCGCCGTCACCCTCCTCGCGATCGCCCTGCTGCGGCTCGGGCAGCGCGTGCCATTGCCCAATGTGGACGCTCCCGCAGCCCCCGGCGGGGTCCTGGACCTGGTCAGCGGCGGCGGTATCGGGCGGCTGTCGGTGTGCGCGCTCGGCGTCTGGCCCTACCTCATCGCCCGGCCGGTCACGGCCGCGCTCATCGGCGCGATTCCCCGGCTGCGGTCCCTGGCCGAGGCCGGGATCGCCGGGACGCGGCGGCTGAACCGGCTGCTGTGGGCGGTGGCGGTGCTCCTGGGTCTGGGACTGTCCACGGTGGTCGTCGCGGTGGCCGCCGGTGGCGGTTTCGGCGCGCGGGCACTGGATTCCACCGCCTTCGGCCCGCTGGCGCTCATGGCCGCGGTGCTGGGCGCGGGCTCGGTCGCGATGCTGCCGCTGGCGTGGGCGGTCAACCGCTTCGGCTTCGGCAACGGCCACCTGATCCTCGCGCTCGCGCCGCTGCTGGCCGGGTTCACCGGCCGCTTCGGGGCGGTCCTGCGCGAGGACGGGCCGGCGGTGTTCGCCGCGATCGTCATCGCGGTCCTCGCGGCCATCGCCGTGCGCGCCGGGGTGTCGCAGGCGCAGCGGCGGATCCCGATCCAGTACGCCAAGCGCATGATCGGCCGCCGGGTCCACGGCGGCGGCCCCACCTACCTGCCGATCCCGCTGGTGTCCGGTGGCGACAAGGCGCTGCTGTGGGTGAGCCTGCCGCTGCTCGCGCCCGCGCTGATCTGGCCGGGCTGGCGGGCCGGGAGTCCCTGGTACGTGGCGGCCTTCGCGGTCCTGGTCTGGGTGGCGACCCTCTTCGTCACCGTCGGGGCGCGCGACTGGTCCGGGGAGGTGCGGCGGCTGGAGCGCACCGGAGCCTTCGTCCCCGGGATCCAGCCGGGCGCGCCCACCGAGCGGTACCTGGCATACGTCCGCGACCGGCTGTCCCTGGCCGGGGCGACACTGTGGACGCTCGGCGCGGCCCTCCCGCTGGTCACCGCCGCCCTGCTCGGCGCCGATCCGGGCCTGTTCCTCCTCCCGGTCACGGTGTTCCACATCGTCGAGATCGCCATGACCACCGCCCGCCAGATCGACACCCGGGTGCGGATGCGCGCCTACGCGGGCGTCCTGCGCTGACCGCGTACTAGGCCACGGTCCGCTTCTGCCGTTTGCGACCACCGCCGCCCGCCGCCTGCGCGAAGAGCGCCTCCAGGCGGGTGAGCCGGGACTCCGCCTGCGTGCGCCAGTCGCCGACCGCGGTCGGGCTGAGCGGATTGGCCCACCACTTCATCCGGGTGCGCGGGAAGTACTCGCCGACGATCGCGTTGGCCTGCCCCGGATAGGACGAGATGGGGTATCCGGCCTGGCCGGGCTGCCCGGCGTCGTGCAGGAACAGCGCGTCGGCGTTCCAGCCGAAGGCCTCCGCCCCGCTGACCCGCGTGTCGTGGTCGTCGTCGGCCATGTCCTGGAGCGCCTGGTAGACCGCGCCCGGGTCGCGGCCGGGCTGGCGCAGCGAGTCGTCCATGGACGCCGAGTGCGCCAGGCTCTCGATCAGCTCGACGTGCAGGCCGGGCTGCCCGGCCTGCGGATGGCGCAGGACGAGGGTGAAGCCGTGCCCGGCGAACTCCACCCGGAAGACCGCCTCGTTCCCGGCCGCCGCGTAGCCCTGCATGGACGCCACCAGCCGCCCCACCTCGGCGCGGAAGGTGTTGGCGTCGGGCAGGGCGGCGATGCCGTTGGACTGGCCCTGCACGGCGGCGCCACCGGCGGCCCGGTTCGCCAGCTGCTCGGAACTCTCACCCGGCTGGGCGGCGATGCCCGACAGCAGCGGGAACAGGTGCTGCGCGGTGGGATAGCAGGAGGCGAAGGTGACGGGGTCGCGGATGTTCTCGCGCAGCATCCCGTTGCCGATGTCGGCGGCCAGCGCCAGCGCGTCGTCGAAGGCGAAGGCCGGGTCGAGCAGGACGTCGGCCAGCTTCCATCGGTTGGCGGGGCTGGCGGTCGTGGTGAAGTTGCGCAGCAGCGCGTTGAGGCGGGCCGCGCCGAAGGCGCCCGGGTTCAGCTGGTCGCCGATGGTGGCGCGCTGGACGACCAGGCGCGAGGTGGCGGCGTTCCCGATGCTGCGCTGCAACTCCGGGAACGCCCCGGCCCGCAGCGGCGCGAGGAGGGCCGGGGCGGACGGTCTGGCGCGGGCGGCCGGTCGCGGGGTCTCGGCGCCGGGCAGGAGGTCGCGCATACGCATGTGATCCCCCCGAAGTCGGGAATGGCGGAATAGACGCTATACCGCCGGTCTCATGAACGCCACCGCCGTCACCCGTCGGTGTCCGATGTGGACCTCACCAGGAGATCGGCTCCTCCTCTTCCTTCTCGCCGTTGATGCCCTCGTAGCTCTTGTCCCAGATCCACCCGGTGATCCCGCCCAGGCCCGCGTGGTCGTCCTCGGGGTCCTCGCTGCCCTCGTCATTGGGGACGAACAGGTTGGAGATGTCGGCGCCGAGCAGCCCGACCATGCCCAGCGGGAAGCCCTTGTGCATGAGCTTGCCGAAACCGAGCTGCTCGCCCAGGCCCAGCCCGCCCTTGAGGATGTCCAGCAGGCTGCCCTTGAGGCCCTCGCCGAGGGAGGCGAAGACGTCGGTGTTGCCACCGGCGAGCTGAATGCCGATGTCGATGACCGCCGCGCCGGTGATCATGGCCGCGAAGGCGTTCCCGGTCATCTCGATCGCGGTGGTCAGCTGCTTGAGGGCGGTGTACCCGGCGGTGGACACCATCGTCACCGTCGGCGCCAGCACCAGCCGCCACGGCGGGAACAGCGAGGCCACCGCCAGCGCCGCCAGCACCGAGGAGACCACCGTCATGGCCACGATCAGGAAGTAGAGCAGCCCGCCGGTGATCGTCATGGCCAGCGCCATCACCCCGGCCAGCACGCGGACGGCGGTCAGCGCCGTGCGAACCTTGGCCATGTGCGTCACGAACGCCTCCTGGTCGGCGCCCGTCCAGCCCCGGACGAGCTGGTCGGCCAGGATCGCGTCGATCGCGGCGATCGTCTCGCCGAGCTTGTCGGAGAACTCGCCCCACTTCTCGCCGGTCTCCTTGACCTCCACCGGATTGCACTGGCCGCCGTAGACGATCTCGGCGATGCGCCAGACCTTGGGATCGGTCCGCAGGATCACCGCGGCGATGTTGATCTCGATGAGTGCGGCCTTGGCGGCGGCCGTCCACTCGTTCTCGGCGAACTTCACCCTCAGATCACCTCGAAGGTGTTCTGTTCCTCGGTGTAGGCCCAGGCCGCCGAGACGCGCTTCAGATTGGCCTCCACGTCGTGGAGGTGCTCCCACAGCTGCTTGGTCTGCGCCTCGGCGAAGCGCACGCCCACCACGTAGGCGCCGGCCAGGGCCGGGCAGACGGTGGTGAACCAGCCGTCGAGGCCGTCGGTGAGCTCGGTGAGCATGTTCATGGCCGCGGCGGCGGGCTCGCCCGCGCGCGCCGGGATCATCGCCGCGATCGTGTCGATGGCGGCCGGGTCGACGTCCACATTGGGCATGTCAGCGCGCCATCCGGCCGATGCGGGCGACGAGCTCGGCGGCCGCGCCCGAGACGCTCTCGGCGATCTTCCCGGTCTGCGCCATCAGTTCGGCGGCCTCGGCGGGCCCGAAGTCCTCTTCGGAGGATTCGGCCCGGCACTCGGCGATCTTGCGGTCGAGGTCGAGGCGCGCCTCGCGGGCCACCGCCATGATCCAGTGGGCGAGTTCCTCACCGCCTCAGCGCAGGGCGCGGGTGTCGATCCACAGGTCCCGCAGCGGATCCTCCCCGTCGGCGCGGACCGAGATGAGCCCGTCCTCGCTGGTGGCCTCGCCGACGAGCCCGGCGACTTCCTCCTCCAGCGCGGCGGCCCGCTCGGCCCTAACGGCGGCCTCGCCCAGGAAGCGCTCCAGCTCTCCGGCGGCGTCGAACCTCACAATGGCGTCCTTTCGTCTCACGGTGAGACACCACTGTCGCGGTCGCCTGTTGGTTACCCGTTGGTCACCGGACGCTCGCCGCCCGTCCACCGCAGCCGCCGCGAGCGCTCCCTGGGGTAGGTGCCCAGCAGCGCGCTCAGGTCGGGATGCGCCGGCGGGACCGCCGTGGTCGCCATCGGCGCGGCGCAAAGGATGCCGCGGTGCAGGTCCCGCAGCGAGGGCGAGGGATCGGCGCCGAGCTCCTCGCGGAACCGCTCGCAGGCCATCGCGAAGGCGGCCAGGGCGTCCACGGGACGTCCCGCCGCGCACTCGGCGAGCATCAGCTGCCGCCACAGCTGCTCGCGCGGCGGCAGCGAGGGCGCCAGCTCCCGCAGCCGCGCCACCACCGGCTCGGGACGCCCGCGCGCCAGATCGATCTGGTTGAGGCACTCCAGCGCGCGCATCCGCTGCTCCTCCAGGCGCGCGGCCACCGCGCGCAGCGCCGGGACGGTGGCCAGGTCGCCGTAGGCGTCCCCGCGCCACAGCCCGAGCGCGGCGGTGAAGAGCCCGGCGGCGCGGGCGGTGGCGGTGGCCGCGCGGGCGTCCAGGGCGGCCCGGTAGAGGACGGCGAACTTGGCCGCGTCCAGCTCGTCGACCCCCGCGTCGACGAGATAGCCCGCATCGGTCCGGCGCAGCAGCGCGGGCTCACCGAGCAGCCGCCGCAGCCGGTGCACGTGCCAGCGCAGGGTGCCCGCGCTGGCCTCCTCCTCGCCCCACAGCGCGCGGAGCAGGAACGCGTCGGGCACCGGCGTCCCCGCCCGGCTGAGCAGGACGGCCAGCAGCAGCCGCTGCATCCCGGCGACCGATGCGCCGGTGACCGTCAGTGGTCCGAGTACGGAGAAGCGCATGGGCGGTCCCGGGGTGGCTCAAGGGGAGTGGGCCCGATGAGGGTGTCACATGATCTTCCGGGCGGCTCGCGCTACCTTCGTGGCATGTCGGACGAGACGGGCACACCGAACGCGCCGGGCGACGTGCGAGGCGGCACGGGTGTCCCGCCGCGCACGGTCTCCGCCCGCAAGGCGGCCTTCTTTGTCGCGTACAACGTCGCCGGGTTCGCCGTGGCGGCGGCGGGTTTCGGGCTGGCGCTGGCGACGGGCTCCGGCGTGTTCACCGCGCTCAGTGTGCTGTCGATGGTCGCCTGGGCGGGTACGGCCGGATCCCGGCTGGCCGTCCTGGAGAAGGCGCGAAAAGCTAATGCGGACGGTGCCCGGCCCGCTCCGCCAGCCGCCGCGCCACCACCATCGTCCCCGGCGCCGCCCGCCCGCCCGGGCCCGGCTTCGGGGTGATCCCGGCCGGTTCCAGGGCCTCCCCGCACTCTCCACAGGAGACCTGCGGGCGCACCTCGTGCCCGTGGTGCTCGAAGCGGATCGGCGGGCCTTCGGCGGGTGCGCGCCAGCGGTCGCCCCACGCGGTCAGCGCGATCAGCACCGACACCAGTTCCTCACCGGCCTCGGTGAGCGCGTAGCGGTGGCGCGGTGGGCGCTCGCTGTAGGGCACGCGGGTGAGGATCCCGTTGTCCACCAGGGCGGTCAGCCGGGCGGTGAGCAGGTTGCGGCTGATGCCCAGGTCGTCGGCGAGGTCCTGGAAGCGGTCGACGCCGAGGTAGACGTCGCGCACGATCAGCGGCGTCCACCAGTCGCCCATCACCTCCAGGGACCGCGCCAGCGAGCAGTGCATGTCGGCGAAGCTCATCTGCCGCAACGGATCACACCCCGCTCGCGACGGGCTCGTCCACGATGGGCGCGGCCAGGGCCTCGGGGATCTCGGGCGCGATGCGCTCGCAGAGGCGGGCGAAGCGCAGGGAGTCCTCGTAGACCTCGTACCAGGCGATCTTGCCGTAGCGCAGGGTCACGAACTGGGTGAACACGTTCTCGTAGGGCTGGCCGCCGACGGTGGCGCGCAGCGTGAACAGCCCGGCGACGCGGGTGCGCCAGGGCGGGCCGTCCACGGCGACCTCGCGCATCTCGAAGCTGGCGTCGGGGAACAGCCGGAAGAGGCGCTCGAACCAGGCGGCCATGCTCTCGCGGGTGGTGCGGGTGCCGCCGAGGGTGGTGTCGCCGATGAAGGTCATCCGGAAGCGCGGCGCGAACTGGTCGATGATCGCCCGGTAGTCGTGGGCGTTCATCGACTTCCAGGCGCGCTGGTACTGGCGTTTGACGATGGCGTGGTACACGGGTGGCCTCCCTGGGAGTCAGTTCAATGCTGATACTAACTCCGGGAGGCTGAGAGCGGGCTGTGGAACCGATCTAGGCCTTGCGGCGGGTGGCGCGCACGATCCCGAAGATCACGATCGCCAGCCCGAGCAGCGCGACCGCGGCGGCCAGGCCGATCCAGACGGGGGTGAGATCGGTCCCGGCGTCGGGCGAGACCGGAGTGGTGGTGGCTTCCACGGAAGGGGCCTCCCGGTACATGGGTGGGGTGGAGCCTGAAGCCCAGGCCGCTAGAGTCGACGGCCGGTGATCATCGCGACGATGGGATGAGCGAATGGTGGAATTCGAGCCGGGACGCATCGGCACCGGCGAGGTCCTGTACGCCCGCCACGGCGCGCTCGGGCGCGTCCGGCTGAACCGGCCCAAGGCCATCAACGCCCTGACGCACGACATGATCCGCTCGATGCTGGCGCAACTGGAGGACTGGGCCGCCGACGACACCGTCGAGGCCGTCGCCATCGAAGGCGCCGGCGAGCGCGGCCTGTGCGCCGGGGGCGACGTGCGCGCCATCCGCGAGGCGCTGCTGGACGGCGTCGGCGACCCCGAGGCCTTCTGGGCCGACGAGTACCGCCTCAACAACCTCGTCGACGTCTACCCCAAGCCGTTCGTGGCGTTCATGGACGGCGTCACCATGGGCGGCGGCGTCGGCGTCTCCGCGCACGGATCGCTGCGCCTGGCCACCGAGCGCTCGGTGATCGCCATGCCCGAGACCGCCATCGGCTTCTTCCCCGACGTCGGCGGCCTCTACCTGCTCTCGCGCGCCCCCGGCGAGACCGGGACGCACCTGGCGCTCACCGGCCTGCCCGTCGACGGGCCCGGCGCCGTCTACTGCGGCCTGGCCGACGCCGTCGTCCCCAGCGCCGAGATCCCCGCCATCATCGAGCGCCTCGCCGCCGGTGAGCCCGCCGGGGACTTCGCCCCCGCGCCCGAGGCCGCCATCGCCGCCGACCGCGCCTGGATCGACGAGTGCTACGCCGGAGACGACCCCGTGGCGATCCTGGACGCCCTGCGCGAGCGCCACCCCGCCACCGCGGCGGTACTGGCGGCGCGCTCGCCGTTCTCCGTCGCGGTCACCCTCGCCGCGATCCGCCGCGCCAGGGACCTGGACCTGCCGGGCGTGCTGGCCCAGGACCTGCGCCTGGGCCGCGCCTTCGCCGCCGGGCCCGACTTCGCCGAGGGCGTGCGGGCGGTGCTCGTCGACCGCGACAACGCGCCCCGGTGGCGCCCGGCCACGCTGGCCGAGGTCGACTACGACGCGGTGCGCGCGCTGATCAGCTGAGCCAGGTAGGCGTCCAGCAGCGCCACCTGCCGCTCGGCGGGGAACGCCGGCGGGTCCAGCAGAGCCTGCACGACCAGGCCCAGCGCGAAGGACATCACCGCCGCGGCGGTCTGCGCCGGGTCGCCCGGCGGGAGCTCGCCGAGCTCCTGGGCCTCGGTGATGATCCCGCTCACCTTGTCGCGGGAGGCGGCGTAGCGGGCGGCGTGGTCGGCGCCCAGGACGGGGTCGGCCAGCGCCGGGTCCCAGGAGGAGACCCAGATCCGGTTGCTGGCCACCGCCGCGTCGTCGATGGGGATGATGTCCAGCAGGACCGCCCGCAGCCTGGCCAGCCCCGGGGGCGCCACGCGCCGCTCACGCGTGGCCGCCCGCTCGGCGAGCAGGTCGAGGGCGTGGGCGACGAGGTCGCGTTTGGCCGGGAAGTAGTGGGTGAGCAGTCCGGTGGACGCGCCGAGCTCGGCGGCCACCGTCCGCATCGACAGCCCGCCGAAGCCGCGGGCGGCGAGCACTCGCCACACCGCCTCGGAGACTTCTCGGCGGCGGGCTTCGTGATCTCCCTTGATGCGCGGCACGGTCCTATCGTACTGTTCCCAGAACGAATGTTGTGTGATCGGAGGCCCCCATGTTCTCTCTCGCCATCCGCGAGGACGCCGTCCTGCGCCCGCTGGCCCCCTGGCACGCCGAGGAGTTCGCCGCGCACATGGATCGCGCCCGTGAGCACATCCGCCCCTGGGTCGGCGCGTCCTTCGTCACCGAGGGCGTCGAGGGCGCCCGGACCCTGATCGGCAAGTACGGCGAGCGCGCCGCCCAGGGCACCGGCGGACTGTACGGCCTGTGGCGCGCGGGGACCCTGGTCGGCGGGACCCTCGACTTCAACGCCGCCGGCGGCTCCATCGAGGTCGGCTGCTGGCTGGAGCCGGCGGCCGTCGGCGGCGGTCTGATCACCGACGCCTGCACCGCGCAACTGAACTGGATCTTCGGCGAGCGCGGCCTGCACCGCGCCGAGTGGCACTGCCGCGCCGACAACGTCCCGAGCGCGGCGGTCGCCCGGCGGCTGGGCATGACCCTGGAGGGCACGATCCGGGAGAACTGGGAGTTCGAGGGAGCGCGCTACGACACCCAGATCTGGGCGGTGCTGGCCCCGGAGTGGAAGAAGTAACGCACACGAGACCGCATAACGGTGATGGGTCGATGCGTCCGGATCCATCCGGGAATGGCGCGCCGATCCGTCCCGAATACGGCATTCACCAAAAGTGATCATGGTACGCACGGTGATCAACGGGAAACGAAACGGCGGACGCGCGGCGTGCAGGCTCACGACAGCGCAATTCGTTTCCACGGGGAAGGCAAGACCGATGATCTCGAAGTTCAACGCGATCGCCGACAAGATCACCGAGCGCTTCGCGCCCAAGGCCCGCGCCGCCGCGGCCTGTGCGCCCTGGTGCGAGCCGAGGGGCAAGTGCACCGCCGACGGCTCCTGGCTGCGCACCTGCTGCAAGTACGAGGACTGCACCTACCGCTGCGGCTGCACGCCCGCCGAGTAGGCGATTTCGGGACGGGTCGCGCCTTCGGGTGCGGCCCGTTTTCGCATACGCGGATTCGGGCACCGCATATCCACGGCATAGCCGTAATACATCCGGTAATGAGTTGATCACCGCGGAACCCTCCACGGCGTTATGGTCGGCGGCGATTCGGCCTTTCACCTGGAGGTTTCCATGGCCAAAATGACCGCTCTGCTCGACGCGATGACCGAGCGCTTCGTCCCCAAGGCGAAGGCGGCCGCCGCCTGCAAGCCGTGCACCTACGCCCCCGGCACCTGCGGTCCCGGCAACACCGGCACCCGCATCTGCTGCTGGTCGGGCGCCTCGTGCCGCTACATGTGCGGTTGCGCGCTCTGATGAAGTGACGGGACGCGCCCACCCGGGCGCGTCCCGTTCCCAATGGGATCATGGCCGGATGCGCGCATCCGACATCTGCCCCTGCGGCCTGGGCGGCACCTACGGCGAGTGCTGCGGCCGCTGGCACCGGGGCGAGGACGCCCCCACCGCCGAGCTGCTCATGCGCTCGCGCTACACCGCCTTCGTCGTCGCCGACGCCGCCTACCTGCGGCGGACCTGGCACCCGAGCACCCGCCCGGCCGAGCTCGACCTGTCCGGCGGCCCGGAGTTCACCGGGCTGGAGATCCTCGACGGCGTCGGCGGGAGCCTCTTCGAGCTCGCCGGGACGGTCCGGTTCCGGGCGCACTACCGCGAGGGCGGCGCGCCCGGGGTGATGGAGGAGCACAGCCGCTTCGTCCGCGAGGACGGGCGCTGGTTCTACCTCGACGCGATCTAGGCGTTCTGGCGCACATTCCCGCAGGACGGTGTGACGCCGGTCCGGCGGGTTCCTTGCCGCCACCCCCGCGGTGATCCAGAATGGCCGGGTGGCTGAGGAGAAGGTAAGGCTCGGGATCATCGGTCTCGGCGCGATGGGTACCGACATGATCGAGGCCGCATCCGGCCACCGCGACGTGAAGGTGACCGTCGCGGCCGACGTGAGCCCGGAGACGGTGGCGCGGCACGCCCATCGGGCGGGCATCGAGTTCAGCACGGTCCCCGCCGACGTGCTGGAGTCCGATGTGGACGCCGTCTACATCGCCACCCCGCCGGTCTTCCACCCCGAGCTGGTGCTGGCCGCGGCGGCCAAGGGCATGGGCGTCTTCTGCGAGAAGCCCCTCGCCGTCGACCTCGCCGACAGCCGCGCCATGCTGGACGCCGTCGAGAAGGCCGGGGTCGCCGCCGCGGTGAACTTCGCGCTCTCCGACCGGTGGGCGGTCCTGGAGGTCGAGCGGGCCCTGCGCTCCGGCGAGCTGGGCGAGCCGGCCGGCGTCGAGATCCGCCTGCGCTTCCCGGAGTGGCCGCGCGCCTTCCAGCGCCACGCCGCCTGGCTCGACGGCCGCGAGCAGGGCGGGTTCGTCCGCGAGGTCTTCTCCCACTTCGCCTATCTCACCGACCGGCTGCTGGGACCGCTGGAGCCGGTGAGCGTGGGCCTCGACTACGCCGACGGCGGGCGCGCCGAGAAGGCCGCGCACGGGCTGTGGCGCGCCGGTGGCGTCCCGGTGCAGCTGACGGGCCTGGCCGGAGTCGCCGCCGAGGAGACCTACGAGTGGTACCTGTGGGGCACCCGCCGCTCCTACCTGCTGCGCGACTGGGCCAGGCTCTACGTCTCCGACGGCGGCGACTGGGAGCCGGTCCCCGCGCCCGAGCGGCGCGGGAACGACGCGACCCGGCTGGCGCTGTTCGCGCGGGCCGTGCGCGGTGAGCGGGTCGCCGACCTCGCCGACTTCGCCGCCGCCTATCGCGTGCAGGAAGTCGTCGAGGCCTTCCACCGCTAGCTAGCCGTCCACTTTGTACCAGAGGTGGAAGGCGGCGTGCTTGTGGATCCCGGGCGCGCCGCCCGCCTCGGCGACCGCCGCCTGGACGTCGCGCAGGTCCTCGACGGTCATCGGCAGCGCGCGCTCGTAGGGCGTGTAGTTCCAGCCGCGCGGGTAGTCCTGGCCGTCCTCAATGGACATTTCGATGTGGCAGCCGAGGACGTGGGAGACCTCGTGGGCGTCGCTCCAGGCGACCAGCCGGTCGATGGTGGCGGCGAAGGCGTCCCAGTCCTGGACGTAGAGGCGGCCCGGGTAGACGGTGTCGCCGGTGAGCAGCGCGCCGGTGCGCCGGTCGTAGAAGGTGACCGCCGACGCGTGGTGCCCGGGGGAGGGGATCACGTCGACGACCCGGCCGCCCAGGTCCAGCTCGCGCGGGGTGTGCGGCCAGTCGGTGAAGCCGTAGTATTCGGCCACCTCGGGCTGGCCCTTGCCGACGATCGTGGTCCGGCCGCGCCCGGTGAACTGCTCATCGGCGGCGACGTGGTCGCCGTGCCCGTGGCTGTGGGCGACGATGAGGCGGTGCCCGTGGGGGACGAGACCGTCGACGACCTCGCGCAGCGGGAAGTACTCGGCCTCCGGGGTGGCGCCGGTGTCGATCAGCAGCGCGGTGTGGCGGCCGATCAGCAGGTACATGAACGGCGCCTCGAAGTTCACCGAGCGGTTCTGCCGCAGGATGTAGGTGCGGGCGTCGGCCTGGTGCACCTGGATCTCGGGCGCGGGGTCGTGCTTGGCCGAGGGCCAGCCGTGGTGCCAGGTGACGTCAAGATCCATGGGCCGAAGATTAGCCGCGTTCGACGCGGATGGAAATAGGACGGTCGCCCCGGCGCCGAGCGCGGCGGCGAGGAGGGTGCGGCGTGTTGTCACACCGGTAGCCTCCCCGCCGCCGCGGGCCCCATCCTCGGCGCGCGGAACGAGATCCGCTTGCGCCGAAGGGACTACAACCGCGCGCTCGGGTGGACTTCCCGCTGCACCCGGGGGAGGATCTCCGGCAGGTAGACGGCCTGGATGGCCTCGCCCTCGCCGTGCTCCTCCCACGCCCGCTCGCTCTCCCAGCGCTCCACCAGCGTGAAACGGGACGGGTCGGCCGAGGAGCGGTAGGCCTCCCAGCTCACGCAGCCGGGCTCGGCCAGGCACATCGGGCGCATCCGCGCCAGCGCGGCGGCCACCTCCTCGGGCTCCTTCTCCGCGGTGATCAGCACGATCAGGTCGAACACTCCGCTACCTCCTCGCCTCGGCGACCGCGCGGACGGCCATGTCCCGCAGCCATTCCCGGGCCGGGGTGAAGGCGAATCCCCGCGCGGCCGCAAGATCCACCGACATACCGTAGTCGGCGGGGCAGCTGAAGGGCGCCAGGTCCGGATCACCCCAGGCCGCGTCCAGCTCCTCGACCACCGCGGCCAGGCCCGCCGCGCCCTCGATGGGCGCCAGGACCTCGTAGAGCGTCACCGGGTCCGGCGAGCACGCGTTGACCGGGCCGGTCACGTCGTTCAGGGCCAGCCACACCAGGAACCGCGCCAGGTCATCGGCGTGGACCAGGGACGTGCGGCCCGGGTCGCGAAACGACGTCATCCGCCCGCCCGCCAGGACCCGCTCGACCAGGAACTCCACCCGGCCGGTGAACTCGTCGCGGTCGGAGAGCACGTGCGCGGCACGGGCGAAGGCCAGCGGGAAGCCCGCCGACTGCGCCAGCGCGCTCTCCGCCTGCCGCTTGCCCTCGCCGTAGTTGGCGCCGGCGAACTCCGGGTCGTCCCAGGGCAGGCCCAGGTCGTAGCCGTAGGCCAGCGGGTCCAGCTCGCCCTCCTTGGCCCAGGTGCTGAAACCTGGGCTGGCACGGTGATGCCGGAAGGTGTCGGAGTTGTAGACCTCCATCGTGGAGGTCACCACCAGCTTGCCCGCGTGCCCGGTGAAGGCCTTGGCCGCCGCCAGCGCGGTGACCGGCCGGTAGCAGACCTGGTGGACGACGGCGTCGAAGGACGCCGTCCCGATCGCGCGGCCCAGCTCCCCGGCGGAGTCGGCGTCGGCGGTCCGCCGCAGCACGGCGTCTCCGAACGGGTCGGGCGTGCGGCCCCGGGTGATCAGCGTGACCCGGTGCCCCTCCTCGATGAGGCGCGACACCACGAGCTTGCCGAAGAAGCGGGTGCCGCCGATGACGCAGACCTCGGCCATCACGCCGCCTCGGGGACGGGCGCCGGCTCGGCGGCGGCCTCGCGCCGGACGCTGGCCAGGCTCACCACCGCGCACCCGAGGGCGACGGCGGCCAGCGCGAACCAGTTGAGCCCGGGCACGTCCGCCGAGCGCGCCAGATCGTAGAGCGCACCCGCCGCCAGGGTCCCGACCATGTTGCCGAAACTGCGGAAGAAGTGCATCGCGCCCATCGCCTTGGCCAGCCGGTCGGACGGGAACCGGCCGGAGACCCAGATGTCGAAGGACGGGGTGAACAGGATGTCGCCGAGCACCACCACGAAGCAGCCCGCGACGACGAACCAGGCGCTGCGCCCGGCCCCGAAGATCGCGTAGGCCACCGCCATCGCCCCGAACGCCACGGCCATGACCTGCCCGGGCTTGAAGCGCTTGATCATGAACTGGAACAGGAACAGCTGGAGCGCCAGCAGCGTCAGCCCGGTGATCCAGAACGGGACCGAGGCCGGCCACTGGCCCACATAGGCCTGCATGTGCAGCGGGATGCCCACCAGGAAACTGATCGACAGGAACCAGAAGACGCTCGACAGCAGGAAGTAGCGCGCCCCGCCGCCGACCTGGAGTCCCTTCAGGACGGTGGCGTTGAACAGCGGCGCCCTGCTGTCCGGCGCGGCCTTGCCCGCCGGGATCAGCAGCAGCCCGAAGACGCAGTAGGCCAAGAACAGCGCGAAGACCACGCTGAACAGGATCCGCAGGTCGGCGTGGGCGAAGACACCGCCGATGAGCGCGCCGCCGAAGGCCCCGACCTGGCAGGCCATCTGGAAGGTGGAGAACGCCTTGGGCCGCGCCTCCTCCGGGAAGGAGCTGAGGATGTTCTTCAGCCCCGGGAATGAGATGCCCGAGCCGAAACCGATGAAGAACGCCAGGACGCTGTACAGGGCCACGCCCTCCACGAAGCCCATCAGCCCCAGCGCCACCGCCTCCAGCAGCACCGCCAGGACCACCGTCGTCCGGTTGCCCAGGCGGGTGGACACGCCCTCGAAGAAGAACGTGGCCAGCAGCCGCCCGATGTAGGTCAGGAACATGACGAACCCGGCCCAGAAGCCGCTGCTCGTCGCGCCCAGGGCGGCCACGAAGATCGGGAACCAGATGTAGTTGCCCACGTGGGCCAGGGAGATCCCGGCGTTGATGCCGAGCAGGGTCCTTCGCTGTACGGGATTCAGGGTTGCGGGGGCGGTCATGGCGCGACCTTGCCTTTCGTCTCTTCGCCGCGCAGCGCGCGGATCCGCCGGGTGATCTGCGCGCGGTCCACCACCGACCCGCCGGCGACGCTCGCCAGCGGGAGGGAAGAGAGCGGCCCGGCCGGCCGGAGGAGGTTGTAGCCGGCCGGACCGCCCTCCGTCATCGGGGAACGCGCCGATCCACCGGCGAGCTCCCCGAAGAACCGCTGCCCGCCCTCGGTCGCCACCTTCAGCAGCGGCTCACGCAGGGCGGGGTCTCCTCCGGCGAGCAGATCGAGCTCGCTCAGGAGGCTGTATCCGTGATAGGCGCCGGTGTTGCCGCAGTCGGTGCCGATGAGCAGGACGCCCCGGCGCAGCGCGGCCAGCGCGTTGGCGCGCATGACCTCCAGCGCGGCGGTACGGGTGTCCTGGAGGCCGAAGGAGATCCCGAAGGGCTCCTCGACACCGCGCACGAAGTCGAGGTTGGCCTCGTCCTGGGTCTCGGTGAAACCCGGGCGGCCGTACTCCTCCAAGAACTCCTCGCGGGTCATCACCATCGGCCGCAGACCGGCCAATGTGGACACGAACCGGGCGCCGTCCAGGGCGGCCCAGTCCCCTTCGGACAGGACCACGTCGCGCACCGAGTGCGCGAACAGCCGGAACCCGCAGTCATAGGCCCGCAGGACCTCCTCGCGGGTGTTGCAGTCGATGACCGCCGGGACGCCCGCCGCCGCGCTCGTCGCGGCCGCGTCGGCCAGGATCGGCTCCGACAGGCGCGAGAAGCGCACCTGCGCGCCGGGCTGCTCGGTGCCGTCGGTGAACATGATCTTCAGGAAGGTCCCGCCCCGGCGCGCGTTGGCGCGCAGGACGTCCTCGATGTCCCCGGCCGTGCCGAGCATGTGCACCGGCGCGGGGAACTCCACGCCGTGCCCGTTGCGGCCGGTGGCGTCGCGCATGGACGTGGCGGCGTAACCGCAGTGGGCCAGCGCCGGATAGGGCGGGTCGGCCTCGGCGGCGCCCTTGTCCCACAGGTCCTTGACCAGCGGGAAACCGAACATGTCCACCACGTGGGTGACACCGTGGTAGAGGTACTGGAGGCCGATCAGGCGCGGGTCGTCCACCGAGTCGTCCCAGTTGGCCGGCAGCGCCAGATGCGCGTGCGTCTCCACGAACCCCGGCCACAGCTCAGGCGTGTCGGCCCGCCGCTCACCGGTCTGCCGCACACCGGTGATCCGGCCCTCGGCGGCGGTGACGTCGAAGGTCGCGTCGGGGTCCAGCAGCGGGATCGCGGCGTTGCGGACGCGGGACGCGCCCGGTCCGTCGTCGATCAGAACGGTCGGGCCGAAACGTGTCTCGTTCACCGTGCCACCTCGACCGACACCCGCAGGTCCACGTCGTCCAGGGCAGCCGCGCACCGCTTGTTCACCTCTTCGCGGTCCTCGCCGGTGAAGATGACGTGCCCCAGCCAGTCGAAGTTGCTCTTCGACAAACGCCCGATCGCGGTGTCCGGCTTCTTGTAGGCAAGGGCCTCCACGAAACCGGCGCGCTTGTCGATGTCACCGAAGTCCACCGCGCGCAGCACACCGGCGACCGGCGAGCCGAACCAGTGCCCGCCCGCGGTCCGTCCATTGAGGATCGGCAGGTTCGGGCGCTCACCCAGGGCCTGGCGGATGACCTCCAGGTAGGCGTTCACCCCCGATGCCAGCCGCATCAGCGAGGGCACGAAACCGCCGACCAGGCGGCCGTTGACCTCGCACAGCACCGGCCCGCTCGGCGAGAGCAGGAACTCGGTGTGGATGAACCCGAAGTCGATGCCCAGGCCCTTGAGGGCCCGCTTGGTCAGCGCGAACAGCTCCTCCTGCAACGGGTGCCCGGTGAAGTAGGTCGCGCCCATCTCGATGAAGTGCGGGAAGCCCGACAGTGGACGGTCGGTCAGCCCCAGGTTCACGATCTCGCCACCGGCCAGCACGCACGACTCCACCGAGATCAGCTCGCCGGGCACGAACTCCTCGACCACCACCTCCGGCACGCGGACCACACCGCGCCCGTAGTCGGCGACCCCGGCCAGCTCGGCGAGGTAGGCGTCCAGGTCGGCGGTGTCCTTCAGGTGCAGCACGTGCAGGCTCGCGGTGCCGTCGGAGGGCTTGACCACGCACGGGAAACCGACCTCGGCGACCGCCGCGGCGATGCCCGCCGGGTCGGTGGCGTGCGCGAAGCGCGGCTGCGGAACGTCGCCGTTCGCCAGGGTCAGCCGGGTGAGGTGCTTGTGGCGGGCGTTGCGGGCGCCGTCCACGCTCATCCCCGGCAGCCCCAGCGCCTCGGCGACCGCGGCGGTGTGGACGGTGTGGTACTCGCTGTAGGTGGTCACCCCGTGGACCGGGTTGCGCGCGTGGACCTCGCGGGCGATGCCGATGAGGGCGTCGATCGAGAACGCCACCTTGCTTTTGATCACCTCGCAGCGCGGGTGCGCGAACGCACCCGCCGCCAGCGGCGAGACCGCGAGGTAGAAATCGGGGTCGGCGGACACGAGGGTGACCTCGTGACCCAGTTCCAGGGCGTCGTTGACGCCGACGAATCCGTTCGGATTGCACTCGACCATGAAGACGTGCATTGCCTTTGTTCCTCCTCCGTTGGTGGGACTAGCCGTCGACGGCCGCGAGCACGGCCCGCAGGTCCAGGCCCAGCGCGGCCATGACCTCGGCGTGGTCGCCGCCCTCCGACGGCCATCCGGTTCCCGCGTTCACGCCCGCCACCCGCGCGGTGGGCATCAGCAGCGCCAGCGCCTCGGCGACGCCGCCCTGCGCCCGGTGCTCCTCGACCACGACGAAGCGCGCGTGCAGCCGCTCCAGCTCCACCGCCGCGGCGGCCAGATGCTCGTGGTCCACATAGGGCAGATGCGCGTGGGCGAGCCCGGGCCGCCGGTGACGGGCCTCCAGGCACAGCCGCGTGCCCTCCTCGCCCACGCTCACCAGGCACAGCTCGCCGCCCGCCGCCTCCCACGCCACCGGATCGCCCCACGGGAGGCTCTCGTAGGCGGCGTTGCGGCCGGTCCGCACATAGTGGGGACGCCCGCTCGCCACCGCGGCGGCGATCACCGCGCGGGTCTCGGCCTCCCCGTGGGGCGCGGCGATCACCACGCCCGGGAACGCCCGCAGGACCGCCAGGTCCTCCAGGCAGTGATGCGTCGTCCCGAACCAGGCCCCCGACACCCCGGAGTAGGGCGCGACCACGGTCACGCCCGCCGCCAGGTAGCCCAGGGTCAGCTTCAGGCTTTCGGCCGCCCGCAGCGCCGCGAAGGGCGCGAAGGTGCTCACGAACGGCTTGAAACCGGCCGAGGCCAGCCCCGCCGCCATGTCCACCATCGCCGCCTCGGCGATGCCGAGATTGAAGAAGCGCTCGGGGTGCTTGAGCTGGAACGGGTGGTTCTTGCCGCCCAGATCGGCCTCCAGGCACAGGATGCGCCGGTCGGCCTCGGCCAGGCGGGTCAGTTCGTCGCGGTAGGCGTCGCGTCCCGAGAGCGTCATCGGATCAACCGCTTCCACTTGGCCGCGCGGGCGGCGTCGATCGTCACGTAATGCGAGGCGGCCTTGCCCTCCACGGGCGGGACGCCCTTGCCCTTGACGGTGGCGGCGATGACGGCCAGCGGCCGCCGCTCACCGGCCCGATCGGGCGACAGCACCGCCGACAGAGCCGCCGGGTCGTGACCGTCCACCTCGGACACCTCGAAACCGAAGGACGCGAAACGCGCCCCCAGGTCCGGAAGCGGCGAGATCTCGGCCACCATGCCGTCGTTCTGGCCGCCGTTGCGGTCGACGACCAGCACGAAATTCCCCAGCCCCTGCGCGGCGGCGACCTGGCAGGTCTCCCACACCAGGCCCTCCTGGAGCTCGCCGTCACCGGCGACGGCGATGCCCAGGCCGGGCAGCCCGTCCAGGCGCCGGGCCATCGCCCAGCCCGCCGCGTAGGCGACCCCGTGCCCGAGGCTCCCGGTCGGGAACCGCACACCGGGCACCTTCGGCCCCGGATGGCCGGTGTAGGGATGGCCCTTCTGGCCGTACACCGGCGCCGGGTTCTCCTCGATGACCCCGCTGGCGTGCAGGGCCGCGTACAGCCCGGCCGCCGCGTGGCCCTTGCTCAGCACCACCTCGGTGCCGTCCCCTGTGGACGCCCGGTGCAGCGCGGCGACCAGGATGTCCAGCACCGACAGGGACCCGCCCAGGTGGCAGCCGCGCGGCGAGGCCGCCATGTCCACCACCAGCTCACGCGCCCGCCGGGCGCGCTCGGTCAGGAGTTCCACGGTCACAGGGCACCTCCGGTGCGCTCGAACCAGCCCGCGACCGCGTCGGCCAGCACCGCCCGGGAGGAGCGGTACTCGCCGGCGCCGACGCGCTCGTGCTCGGTGTGGTCCAGCGCCGAGTCGCCCGGCCCGTAGGCCACCATCGGCACCCCGCGCCACGTCGTGGCCAGGGTGTTCATGTCGGAGGTGCCCTTCTTGACCACGAAACGCGGCCGGATCCCGGCCCGCCCGAAGGCGGCGGTGAAGGACTTCACCAGCGACGACGTGCGCCCACCGGCGTGACCCGGCGTGGCCCGCTCCACCGTGATGTCCACATCGGGGGCCCGGTGCGCCAGCGCGACCGCGGTCAGGTCGACCGGGTCCACCCCCGGCGGGACGCGGAAGTTCAGCACGCCGGTGGCGGTGTCCCCGCCCCGGCCCGGCTCGACCCGCAGGTCGATGACCGCGCTGAGCGCCTCGGGCGCCTTGGCCAGCACGTCGGCGCGGATCCCCGCCAGCGCGCCGATCAGCGCGTCCGGAGCAGAAATGAAGCTCTTTGAAGCAGAGTGTCCACTGGGGACCCGCACGGTCACGCGCAGCTTGAACAGCCCGAAATAGCCCAGGGTCAGCGTCCCCGACCCGCTCGGCTCACCGATCACCACCGCGTCGGCCGGGTAGTTGTCGCGGGCGTGGAATCCGCCCTTGGACGAGGAGACCTCCTCCTCGACCGCCCCGACCACGCGCAGCCGCCCGTCGGCGGGCACCTCCGCCCCGGCCAGGACCTCCAGGAACGCCGCCAGGCAGCCCTTGGCGTCGACCGTGCCGCGCCCCGACAGCTCCTCGCCGTCCCACGACACCGGCCAGTGGTGCGGCACGGTGTCCAGGTGCCCCAGCAGCATGAGCGTGCGCGGCCCGGCGCCCTTGGTGGCCACCAGGTTCCCCGCCTCGTCCACGCCGGCCTCGATGCCGCGCTCGGCGCACCATCCGGCCAGGTAGGACGCCAGCTCGCCCTCATCGCGCGAGACCGACGGGATCGCCGCCGCCCGCGAGAGCAGCGCCAGGTCCGGCGCGGGCTCCCGCGCCGGCCAGAACCGGGTCCAGCCGGAGCGGTCGGCCATCGTGTGCGGACCGGTGACGGCCACGTCGGCGCCACCGGACAGCGCCAGCTCGGCCGCGCGGACCTTCTGCCGCATGCGCCCGCCCGCGAAGGACGCGCCCTCGCCCTCGTGGAGGTCGGTGAGCGTGGAGGCCGGATCGGCCACGTCCCGCAGCAGCCCGGCGGTGCCGGTCACCAGCCGCAGGTGGTCGGCGCGCAGCGCGTTGGCGAGAGCCGCGGCCAGCACGTCGGCGTCCACATTGACTGGTCCCAGCCCGTCTTCCCCGGCCACCGGCGGCGACACGCAGACCACGTCGTAGGCGTCCAGCAGCACGCCCAGCCGCGCCACGTCCATATCGGACGGGGTACCGGCCCGGTGGTCGCGGACCAGCCTCGGGCGGCCCTTCTCGACCACCTTCAGCGGCCGGTTCAGCCGCCCGCTCACCAGACCGCCCCGCGAGGCGGTCGCGGCGAAGACCGAGCGCCCGTGCGCGGCGAGCCCGGCCTCCACCATCGGCAGGGTCACGTGCTCATAGGCCGACACCAGGCTCGGCATCTCCGAGGGCGGGCAGTAGCGGACGGCGTCGCCGTTGGCGAGGGTGAGGGTGCGGACCGGCTTGCCGATCTCGCGGTAGTGCCGCTCGATGCCCGCCGCGCCACCGGCCACCAGCAGGACGCGCGCCCCGCGCGCCACCAGTTCGGACAGCTCACCGAAAATCCCCTCGTGCTCCAGCGTCGCGCTGCCGACCTTCACCACGTACAGCGGGCTCGTCTTGTCCTTCACGGTCATGGCGCCACCGCCGTTCGCGGCAGGCCCAGGCCCTCATCGAGGCCGTGCAGCAGGTTCATGGCCTGGATCGCCTGCCCCGCCGCGCCCTTGACGAGGTTGTCGATGGCCGCCACGGCCACCGCCTCGCGGCCCTTGACGCTCACCGCGACCTCGGCCACGTTCGAGCCGACCACCGCCTTGAGCATCGGATAGTCCTGCGGCGCCTTGGGAGCCGTGCGCACCCGCACGAACGGCTTGCCCACGTAGGCGCGGGCATAGGCGCGCTTGACGTCGAGGGCGGTGACCTCCTCGCGCAGCCGGGCGTAGCCGGTCACGAGGATGCCGCGCGGGACGTCCAGGCTGTGCGTGGAGAACTGGATCTCGGGCGTGGCGCCGGTGAAGCTGCGCAGCGCCTGGGTGATCTCCGGCAGGTGCCGGTGCCCGTGCGGCTTGTGCACCCGGAAGTTCCCGGCCCGCTCGGCCGGATGCTCCCCGCCGCCGCGCCCGCCGCCGGTGGAGCCGGTCTTGGCGTCCACGACCAGGCGCGGCTCGGCCAGATCCCCGGCGATCAGCGGGTACAGCGCGTACAGCGAGGCCACCGCCATGCACCCGGGCAGGTTGACCAGGCGCCCCTCCGGCACCGCCGGGGACAGCTCGGGCACGAAGTACTCGAACTCCGGCGAGCCGATGGAGGCCGGGTAGTGCGCGCGGATCTCATCGTCGTCGGTGAGCCGGAAGTCCCCGGCCACGTTCAAAACGAGCTTCGCGCGGTCCAGAATGGACGGCAGCAGGCCCGGCAGGACCCCCGTCGGCAGGCACCCGAAGGCCACGTCGACCTCGCCCAGCGTCGCGGCCTCGGCGAACTTGAGGCCACCGGCGCCGGGATGGTTGCGCAGCCAGGGATGCACCGCGCCCACGTTCGTCCCGGCGTGCCGCTCGGAGCTGAGGAACACCGGCTCGGCGGCCGGATGGTCCAGCAGCAGCCGGATCAGCTCGCCCCCGGTGTACCCGCTGCCGCCGATGACGGCGACGCGCAGCTTGTCAGCCAAGGCGGGCCGCCTTCTCGTACGGGCGCGGGTAGTCCTTCTCCCGCACCAGGTCGCGGATGGCGTCGGGACGGCGCGCGACCTTGCCGAAGGCGTCGGCGTAGCGCAGGACCCGCTCGTACTCCACCGGGGAGCGCAGCTCCCGGCACAGCACCAGCGTCGACTCCAGCATTCGCAGCGTCACCGGGAAGTCCTGCGGCACGTGGTCGCGGACGGCGCCCGGGTTGAGCGTGAACGGGTGGCCGTTGCCGAAGCCCGCGCGGTGGGTGAAGGGCAGGTGGCACGGGATCGGCGTGTTCTGCCACTCCCGGGCCGGGACGCCCTCGGCGACCAGCAGCTCGTGCACGGCCTCCTTGACCGCGTGGACGGGCAGGTCGCCCAGCCCGGCGGCCTCGGGGTTGAGGGTGATCCGGTACATGTTGTAGGCGTGCACGTGCCCGGACGGGACGTGCGGCGGGCTGAACAGCCCGGTGCCCTCCAGCGCCTCGCCCAGGAGCGCGGCGTTGCGGGCGCGGACGGCGTCGTAGAACGGCAGCCGCTCCAGCTGGCTGGCGCCGAAGGCCGCGGCGATCCACGACATCCGGTAGTCGATCCCGTGGCGGGCCAGGTATTCCACGGCACGGGCGTGGGCGTCGGCGGTGGCGAAGAAGGCGATGCCGCCCTCGCCGCCGAGCGGGAAGTTCTTGTCGGCCATCAGCGACTGC
The DNA here is from genome assembly GCF_030269765.1 of Actinorhabdospora filicis. GTDB lineage: Bacteria > Actinomycetota > Actinomycetes > Mycobacteriales > Micromonosporaceae > Actinorhabdospora > Actinorhabdospora filicis. Next base: position 347,235 of record NZ_BSTX01000003.1, read on the forward strand.
CCGGCGGCGTCCCCGATCGAACCGGCGATCCGGCCGTCGACGGAGGCGGAGTGCGCGTGCGAGGCGTCCTCCACGAACGCCAGCCCGTGCCGCTTCGCCAGCTCGCGGATCGCGGTCACGTCGGCCGGGAGGCCGTGGGTGTGGACGGGCATGATCGCCCGGGTCCGCTCGGTGACCAGGTCCTTGGCGGCGGCCGGGTCCAGGCAGTAGGTGACCGGGTCGATGTCGGCGAAGACGGGGATGGCGTGGGCGGCCACCACCGCCTGCGCGGTGGCGATGAACGTGAAGGCCGGGACGATGACCTCGTCACCGGGCTCCACACCGGCCCCGACGAGGGCCGCGTGCAGGCTGGCGGTGCCGCTGGCGGTGGGCAGCGCGTACGCGGCGCCCACGTAGTCGCGGTACTTCTCGGCGAAGCCGGCCACCACCGCCGCAGGATCCTGGCGGGTGGCCAGCAGCAGGTTGAACACGTCCTCCTTGGTGATGACCGGGAAGATCGTGCGGCGCAGTCCCTTGGGGACGATCGCCTCGCCGCCCAGCGCGGCCAGCTCGGCGGTGAGTTCGTCCTCTGAGGGCAGCGGCAGGGGAGCGGAGGGGAAGTCGGTGATCACGACCGGGCTCCTTTGGTCAGGGCCAGCCGCGCGCAGGCGGCCACCAGCGGGCTGAGCCGGTAGTTGAACTGGACGCCCGGTACCACCTCGGCGCCCGACTCCTCCTGCGTCCACATGGTCCGCAGGTCATAGGAGCCGAAGATCTTCAGCCGCTCGGCGCGGGCGTGGGCGCCCGCGTCGTCGGTGAGGAAGGCCGCGGCCGGGCCGAAGCCCAGCCCGGTCAGGTCCACCACCAGCGCCACTGCGTCCACATCGGACAGGTCGTCGGCGTGGGTGAGCAGCGCGAAGGGCGGTGGGACGTCATCGTCGGCGGTGACGCCCAGCCAGGCCAGGAAGCTCCGCTCCGGCGGGCCCAGCCCGGCCCCGCCGGTGGCGTCGCCGTGCCCGATGCCCAGACCGGTGAGGGCGGCGTGGATCGCCGCCGAGCGGCTGTTGACCAGGCAGGCGTGCCGCCGTCCGGACGCGCGGGTCAGGGACCGTTCGAGCCCGGGCAGCTCGCGGTCGCTCTTCTCGATGCTCATCACCACGCCGGAGGTGAGCACCCGGCTCAGCACCAGGGCGGTGTCGTAGTCGTCCATGGGGTTCTCCTCTCAGACCGCGGCCGGAACGCGCACGCGCTCGGCGATGTAGGCGGCCAGGTGCCCGGCCACGTCCACGCCGTGCACGGCCGAGGAGCGGGCGAAGTCGGGATTGGCGTTGACCTCCAGGACGAGCAGCTCACCGGTGAGCCGGTCCTCGACGAGGTCCACGCCGTAGAAGCCGTCGCCGAGGACGTCGACGACCTGCGCGCACAGCTTGGCCATGTCGCGGGTGACGGGGACGCCCTCGATGCTCGCGCCCAGGTGGGTGTTGGTGCGCCAGTCGGCCGAGCTGCGGCGGATCGCCGCGATCGGGGTCCGGCCGACGACGACCACGCGCAGGTCGCTGCCCGGCTTGTCGACGTGGCGCTGGACCAGGACCGGGAAGAGCTTCCCGGAACCGTCGGCCGACTCGCGGCCGCCGATCCAGGCCTCCAGGCAGGGCTCGTCCAGGACGCGGGTGACACCGCGTCCCCACGCGCCGCTGACCGGCTTGATGACGGCCGGCCAGCCGACGGCGCGCACGGCCTCGCGCACCTGGTCGACGCTCCAGGCGTGCCGCGACTCGGGGTGCGGGACGCTCTCACGGGCGAAGGCGATCGCCTGGAGCCCCTTGTCGTTGCAGACCTCGATGGCCGCCGCCGAGTTGAGCACGTGGACCCCGGCCAGCTCCAGGCGGCGGGCGACCGAGTGCGCCTCGGCGTGCGAGAGGTTGCGGATGAGCGCGACGGCGGGGGTGTCGGGGCCGTCCACGAGACCGGCGAGGTCGTCGCGGAGGGCGGCGGTGGCCTCCAGGCCCTGCGAGCGCAGGGCCGTCAGCAGCAGTTTCTCCTCGGGACGAAGCATCGTCACCGAGACGACGACGTCGCTCACTCGCCCCAGTCCTCCTCGACCTCGGGGGCCAGTTCGAGGCGGGCGCCGCTCGCGTCGTGCGCCACCACCTCGTGCTCCTGGCCGCAGGCGGCGCATTCGACGATCTCGCCCTTCTCCCAGTCCGGCTGGACCTCGATGGCGCTGTCGCAGACCAGGCACTGCGGCGCGGTGAGACTTGCGGTCATGGCTGTTCTCCCCAGAAAAACGCGTGCGGAATTGATGTGGCGCTATTACGAAGGCGATGATGAAAAATCACACGGGGAAGCGTGTGATGAAAAGACGTGGGGGATCTCGGTACGCGGCTAGCCGCGACATGAAGGCGCGGCCGCCGTCGCGCCGAGGGCGCGCACGGTCGGATACGTCAATGGACCTCCCCGGTGGTCGGACGGGTGCGCGGTGACGGCAGGCGCCCCCGGGGCGCCCATCCGGCACCCGTCCGGAATTGGATCTTCCGACTCGTCCTGCGACTCTCGGTCCGCCCCCTGGCGACCGGTGAATCGCGGTTCTCGTCGCAGCGGACGCTACCCACGCCGGTCAGCGAGTGTCAACCGTTCTAGGGGCGCGGCAAGATCGGTAAATGGGGCTGCACTGTGCATGTCGGCGGGCAGTCGAGCTGCGGGCAATGCGCCGCCCAGATGAGCGAAAGGAAAATGAATGGCATTCCCCGGAGCGGCCGGCGCGGGCCGATGCGCCATGTTCGCCACCGTCGTTGAGACGGTCAGGCGTCCGAACAGTTGTTCGAGTGATGCTCGTGAGCAGTGTTAACGGATGGTTTCGCGCAGGCGCCCGGCGCGGGTGCCGCTGTTCCGGGCTCGCGCCGGGCCGCCTTAGTGGTCGTTCGGGCCGGGCGCCCGGCGGAGTCGCCGACGGAAAGCCGCCGATCCGAAAACGGTTACCGTGAGTCGATCAAGGGTGTACCTGCGATGACGCCGGATTGGTGGGAATCGTGGCGGAAAACGGCAGGGGCGCACCGGTGGAGATCGGCACCGCCGTGGCGGTCATTCCGTACGCGGCGTTCGGAATATTCAACTCGCCCGCCGGGAATTGCCGATCACATTCACCGGGCGTTTCCATTCGACCGACGATGATCGGGATTCGGGAGAGGCGGGCTAAGTGGACACCGCTTTCCGTTTCCCGGTTATCCGGTTTCATCGAATCGAGCGAATGTCCAGGCCGTGTCCGCCTGCTGAGATAACGGACGATGAATGCCGGGAAATGATCGGCGGGCCGAAGGTCCCCTGCGAGACCGGGCCGACCCCGGGTTGGGTCTCGGACGGCACCGGAGGAGTGGCGTAGTTCACTTTTAGAGGTTCGCCCTGATGATTCCCGCCGCGCATCGAATGGTGGCCGGGCGGTGAATGCGCGGCCGAACTGGCGGCGGTGAACACTCGCCCGGCGGGCCTGCGGCGGTCACCGGCTACCCGGGGCGAAATATGAAAATCATGCGAATTCTGGGTGGGAAGCGTAGAAAGGTGTCAGAGAGACAGGGGGAGCGACATGGCTGGTAACGGTGCGCGCAACGCGTGGTCGATCGGCGGAGCGACCTTCGCCGGATGCATGATGGTCATGCTGGGCATCTGGCAGGTCCTCATCGGGATCGCCGCGATCGCCAAGGACGGCTTCTTCGTCGTCGGGGCGAACTATCTCTACGAGTTCAACACCGCCGGCTGGGGCTGGCTGCACCTGATCATCGGCGCGCTCTCGGCGATCGCCGGTTTCTTCGTCTTCACCGGAGCTTCCTGGGCGCGCGGCGTGGGCATCGGCCTGGCGGTCGTGTCGGCCACCGTGCAGTTCTTCTGGCTGCCCTACGAGCCGATCTGGGCGCTCGTGGTGATCGCGCTGGACATCTTCGTGATCTGGGCGCTGATGACCATGGGCCAGGCGATGGCCGATGACGAGCGGGCCGAGGCGCGCGAGGCCGCGCAGTGGAACGACCAGGGCACGCGCGACTGGCAGGCCGCGAACCGGGCGCGACCCGACGTCAGCGCCCCGCAGGCGCCGCCCGTCCCGCCGAGCGGCGCGACCCCGGGCATGCCGACGAGCGGTGAGACACCACCGCGGCACTAGGTACATGGGTTAGGGCCCGGACCGCCATGGTCCGGGCCCTTCTCTTTTACGGTGTTACTTCCAGGCCGCGGCGTTCTCCCGCGCGTAGTCGGCGAAGTCGCGCGGCGCGCGGCCGAGGACGTCGCGGACCCCGTGGGCCAGGCTCTGGTTGCGCCCGTCCAGGACCTCGGCGAGCAGGTCGCGGAACAGCGCGGCGAACTCGGCCGGGGCGCCCTCGGCGACCATGCCCTCCTCGAAGGCCTCCAGCGGCACCGGGGCGTAGGCGATCTCCAGCCCGGTCGCTGCGGCGATCTCGGCGACGGCCTGCGCGAAGGTGATCAGGCGCGGCCCGGTGAGCTCGTAGGTGCGCCCGATGTGCAGCCCGTCGGTGAGCGCGGCCACCGCCACGTCGGCGATGTCGTCGGCGTCCACGAAGGGCTCGGCGATCCCGTCGGCGGGGAAGTAGACCGTCCCGGAGCGGACGGCGTCGATGAGGAAGTCCTCGGAGAAGTTCTGCGCGAAGAAGGCCGCGCGGATCACGGTGAGGTCGGCGCCGGTGGCCCGGACCGCCTCCTCGGTGCGCACCGCGCCCTCCTCGCCGCGCCCGGTCAGCAGCACGATCCGGCTGGCCCCGGCGGCCACGGCCCGCTCGGCGAAGGCGCCGACGATCTCGGCGGCGCCGGGGAAACCGGCGTCGGGGGAGTAGGCGAGGTAGACCTTGCCCACGCCCGCCAGCGCGGCGTCCCAGGTCTCCGGCGCGTCCCAGTCGAAGGGGATCTCGGCCGAGCGGGAGGCCTTGCGGACCGGCAGGCCCAGGCCCTCCAGGCGCTCGGTGACCCGGCGGCCGGTCTTGCCGGTGGCTCCGGTGACGAGGATCAGGTCGGTGGCGGCGGTGTTCTTGGTGTTCGTCATGTGCATAAGTAAACCGGCGAATCTTGAGACTTCACATGGTTGAAAGACTCGAAAACATACGTCAGACTCTCAATCATGGATGCGCTCACCGGACTACTCGACGGCACCCGCGCCAAGGGCGCCTTCCTCCTGCGCTCGGCGATGAATCCGCCCTGGTCGGTGCGGGTCCAAGACCGCGCACCCCTCACCCTCGTCGCCCTCACCGCGGGCGACGCATGGATCGTCCCCGAGGGCGGCGAGCCCCGCCAGATGCGCGCCGGGGACATCGCCCTGCTGCGAGGACCCGAACCCTACGTGGTCGCCGACACCCCCGCGACCCCGCCGCAGATGTTCATCCACCCCGACCAGCGCTGCACCACCGCCGACGGCACCGAGCTCTACAAGGACTTCGCCCTCGGCGTCCGCAGCTGGGGCAACGCCGCCGAAGGCGCCACCGGCATGCTCATCGGCACCTACCGCTGCGACCGCGAGATCGGCCGCCGCCTGCTGGGCGCCCTCCCACAGCTGGCCGTCGTCCCCGCCTTCGACTCACCCCTCCTGCCCCTGCTCGGCGAGGAGATCGTGCGCGACGCCCCCGGGCAGGACGTCGTCCTCGACCGGCTCCTCGACCTGCTCATCATCGCCGTCCTGCGCGCCTGGTTCTCCCGCCCCGAGGCCGAGGCCCCCGCCTGGTACCGCGCCCACGGCGACCCCGTCGTCGGACGCGCCATGCGCCTCCTCCAGGCCGACCCCGCCCGCCCCTGGACCGTGGCCTCCCTGGCCACCGCCACCGGCGTCTCCCGCGCCACCCTCGCCCGCCGCTTCGGCGACCTCCTCGGCGAGCCCCCCATGGGCTTCCTCGCCGACCTGCGCCTCACCCTCGCCGCCGACCTCCTGCGCGAGCCCGACGCCACCGTCGGCGCGGTGGCCGGAAAGGTCGGCTACGGCACACCCTTCGCCCTGTCCGCCGCCTTCAAACGCGCCCGCGGCGTCAGCCCGCGCGAGTACCGGCGCCTGGCCGGCGTGTGACCCCCGGCGCCCTTTTTGGCCAGACCGGGCGACTCGCATAGAGTTCTACGTCGCGATGAACGAGGAGAACAGCGTGGAAGCCGGCATCGACCCCGCCCGCATGGAGATCTGCATGAGCGTGCTCGCCGAGGTGCGCGAACTGCCCGGGGACCACCCCGACTCCATCGCCGTCCGGCGCGCCACCGCCGGCATCTACAAGGCCGTCAAGCAGGGACGACGCCGCGACAAGCGCGCCGCCGTCACCGCCGCCGACGCCGAGGTCACCTCCCGCACCGCCACCGGCGCGCCCGACCGCATCGACGACGAGACCCAGGGCGTCCTCCTGGAGGCCACCGCCACCAGCGAGACCGTCGGCTTCCTCCAGCGCGCCCGCTCCTGCTACATCTGCAAGGACCGCTACCGCGAGGTCGACGCCTTCTACCACCAGCTCTGCCCCACCTGCGCCAAGGAGAACTGGAGCCGCCGCGACATCCGCGTCGACCTCACCGGCCGCCGCGCCCTCCTCACCGGCGGACGCGCCAAGATCGGCATGTACATCGCCCTGCGCCTCCTGCGCGACGGCGCCCACACCACCATCACCACCCGCTTCCCCAACGACGCCGTCCGCCGCTTCAAGGCCATGGAGGACAGCGGCGACTGGATGCACCGCCTCAAGATCGTCGGCATCGACCTGCGCGACCCCGCACAGGTCGTCGCCCTCGCCGACGACGTGGCCGCCGCCGGTCCCCTCGACATCCTCATCAACAACGCCGCCCAGACCGTGCGGCGCTCGCCGGGTGCCTACAAGGCGCTGATCGAGGCCGAGGCGGCCGAGCTGCCCTCCGGCGCGCTGCCCGAGCTGGTCAGCTTCGGCGGAGTGACGGCCAAGAACGCGCTGGCCATCGCCGCGTCCACCGAGGGCTCCCCGCACGCGTTGACGCCCCAGATGCTCACCTCGCTCGCACTGACCTCCGGCTCGGCCTCGGCCGCCCGCATCGAGACCGGCCTCGCCGTCGACGCCGGTGGCCTCGTCCCGGACCTGGTGTCGACCAACTCCTGGGTGCAGGTCGTCGACGAGGTCGACCCGGTGGAGCTCCTTGAGGTCCAGCTGTGCAACCAGACCGCGCCGTTCATCCTGGTGTCGCGGCTGCGCTCGGCGCTTCGGGCGTCCACCGCGCACCGCAAGTACGTGGTCAACGTGTCGGCGATGGAGGGCGTGTTCAGCCGGGGGTACAAGGGCCCCGGACACCCCCACACGAACATGGCCAAGGCCGCGCTGAACATGCTGACGCGCACCAGTGCGCGCGAGATGCTGTCGGACGGGATCCTGATGACGGCCGTGGACACCGGGTGGATCACCGACGAGCGCCCGCACACCCAGAAGATGCGCCTCCACGAGGAGGGCTTCCACGCGCCCCTGGACCTGGTGGACGGGGCGGCGCGCGTGTACGACCCGATCGTGCGGGGCGAGGCGGGCGAGGACCTGTCCGGGGTGTTCCTGAAGGACTTCAAGCCCTCGAACTGGTGATCGCCGCCTCCCCGGGTGCGCACGCCTCCCACAGCGCCGCCCTGTCCTCCACCGGCAGTGACAGGGCCGCGCCACGGCGGGACGGGTCCAGCCGCGCGGTCGCGGTGGCCAGCCACGCCTCGTCCGGGCCGGTGCCGGCGAACTCCGCCAGACGGGTCAGCTCGCCTCTCGGGTCGTCCAGCAGGTCCTCGTAAGCGAGGGTCGTGTGGCGCTCGCTCGGGAGCTTCGCCAGTTCCTCGCTCGCCTGGATCACCTGCATTGACCACAGCCGCCCGAAGCCCTCGATGGGCATGTCGGGGTCCATCAGCAGGGACCGCTCGAAGGGGTCGGCGAACAGCCCTCGCAGGTGCGGGGGCAGGGCCGCCATGTGTTCCGGGCCGAGGTCGGCGATGCCCTCCACCCCGGCGAGCTCGACGACCTCGTGCAGGCGGTGGAGCATCCGGTAGCCCGGGTGCAGGCTCATCGACATCGCACAGTCGGGACCCTGCCGGTAGAGGTGGACGAAGCGCGCGTCCGGGAAGACCTCCCGCAGCCGGGGGATCCACCAGGTCGAGTAGCCCGAGCGTTCCACGACGACCTCGCGGCCCAGGTCGGCGCACAGGACGTCGAAGAGCGCCTCGTAGTGGCCGCGCGCGTCACGCTCCGGCCAGGAGCGGACGAGGGGTTCGAGGCGGTCGTAGAGGGCGTCGGTGTCGTCGGTGAGCAGCGGCAGCGTCATCAGCGCGATGCCGGGGATCCCGCCGTCCTCGCTGGAGAACCGGCCGGGGTTCTTCGGGTACAGGAACTCCGGCAGCGGCGCCTGCGAGCGGATCATCCGCTCGAAGGTCTCCTGCGGCTCGCTCAGGATCGCCCAGAACTCCTCCCCGTCGAGGGTGCCCTCCGGCAGCGCGTTCGGTGTCAGGGCCGAGAGCATCTCGTTGAGACTGAGGACGCCGGGGTGCAGGTTCAGGATCCGCGACAGCTCACTGGATCCGCTGCGACCCGTACCGACCACGAATGTCACTGGGCGCATGCGCGTCACCTCCACCGGGCAGATTATCGGTGGCGGCTGGCAGGATGCGCCTCATGACGAGCGACCGGCCCGAAGCACCCCTCACCGGCGACGAGCGCAGCCTGCTCACCGGCTTCCTCGACTACCAGCGCGCCACCCTCGCGATGAAATGCCACGGCGTGTCGGCCGACGACCTTCGCGCGCCCACCGTGGCCCCCTCCGCGCTGACGCTCCAGGGCCTCGTCCAGCACGCCAGCGACTGCGAGCGCGGCTGGTTCCAGCAGATCATGGGCGGCCGCGACGAGCCCGACCTGTACGGCGCGCCGAAGGACTTCGCCGACCTCACCGCCGACTTCGCCACCGTCCGCGCGACCTGGGAGCACGAGTGCGAGCGCTCCCGCGCGACCGTCGCCGCGCTCGACCTGGACGCCGTCGGCGTCGCCGGTGACGAGACCTTCAGCCTGCGCTGGGTGCTCATCCACATGATCGAGGAGTACGCCCGCCACAACGGGCACGCCGACCTGCTGCGCGAGCGCATCGACGGCGTCACCGGGGAGTAGTTGAGGTTATGGAGTAGCTAGAGCCCGGCGGCCTTCTCCTCCAGATACCGGCGCTCGGGGGCCGAGGCGGTGCGCTCGGCCGCCAGCAGATACGCCTCCCGCGCGGCCTCGCGCTCGCCCTTCATCTCCAGCAGGTGCGCGCGGACGGCATCGAGGCGGTGACTGCCGTCCAGCCCCTTCTCCAGCGCGGGCAGCAGCGCCAGCCCGGCGTCGGGGCCCTCGACCATGGCGACGGCGACCGCGCGGTTCAGCGAGACCATCGGGCCGGGCTGGACGCGGTCCAGCAGGTCGTAGAGGGCCAGGATCTGCGGCCAGTCGGTTTCGGCGGCGGTGGGCGCCTCGGCGTGCACGGCCGAGATCGCGGCCTGGAGCTGGTAGGGGCCGACGGTGGTGCGCGACAGCGAGTCGGTGATGAGCGCGACGCCCTCGTCGATGCGCGCCCGGTTCCAGCGGGAGCGGTCCTGACCGGCGAGCGGGACGAGCCCGCCGTCGGGCGTCGTGCGGGCCGCGCGGCGGGAGTCGGTGAGCAGCATCAGCGCCAGCAGCCCGGCGACCTCGCCGTCCTCGGGCCGCAGGCGGCGGACCATGCGGGTCAGGCGCATCGCCTCGTCGGCGAGGTCGAGCCGCTGGAGGTCCTCGCCGGAGGTGGCGGTGTAGCCCTCATTGAAGATCAGGTAGAGGACGTGCAGGACCACCGCGAGGGACTTGCGGCTCTCCTCGATGGGCGGCATGTGGAAGCCGGTGCCGCTGGTCTTGATGGACTTCTTCGCGCGGCTGATGCGCTGCCCCATCGTCGACTCCGGGACCAGGAACGCCGCGGCGATCTCGGCGGTGGTCAGGCCGCCGACCGCGCGCAGCGTCAGCGCGATCTGCGAGGACGGTGACAGCGACGGGTGGCAGCACAGGAACAGCAGCGTGAGCGTGTCGTCCCGATCGGAGACCTGCTCCTCGCCGGGCCCGGGCAGGTGCCGGTCCTCCTGGAGCGCGACGGTCGTCTCGCGCTTGCGGCGGGCGTCCTCGCTGCGCCACTGGTCGGTGAGGCGGCGGGAGGCGACGGTGATCAGCCACGCGCGCGGGTTGTCCGGGACGCCCTCGGCCGGCCACTGCTGCGCGGCGGCGAGCAGGGCCTCCTGGACGGCGTCCTCGCAGGCGTCGAAGCGCCCGTAGCGGCGGATGAGCGCGCCGAGCGCCTGCGGCGCGGCCTCGCGCATGAGGGTTTCGATGGCGGCCACCGGGGCTCCTCTCGTCCCCGGCAGTCCATCACGGGCGGGTGTGTCCTGGTACATCGCCCTCGCCGTGCCGGTGGTGGCCGGTGGCCGCGCCTGGCAGCCTCGGGGCCAAGACCGGTCCGGCGCCCGCGCGATGTTCTGTCGCCTGACCCCGCGCGGGCGCTCCACACGAGGGGCCGGGCCGGAGACCACCGGCCCGGCCCGTCGCCTATCGCGGCTTGCGGGTGCTCTTGGACAGCTGCTTCCACTTCTGCCGCTCGGCGGCCATCGCGGCCGGGTCGTTGCGGCGGGCCTGGTAGGCCATCTCGCGGCGGATCGCCCGCCAGCTCGCCAGGCGCCGCTCGGGCAGCGTCCCGGCGGCGACGGCCGCCTCGACGGCGCAGCCCTGGTCGCCCTCGTGGGAGCAGTCGGCGAAGCGGCAGGACGCGGCCAGCGCGGTGATGTCGGCGAAGGTCTCGCCGAGCGCCTCGTCGTCGACGAGCAGGTCCAGCGAGCGGATGCCGGGCAGGTCCAGCAGGACGCCGCCGCTGGCCAGCCGGTACAGCTTGCGGGTTGTGGTGGTGTGGCGGCCCTGCCCGTCGCGGCTGACGTGCGCGACGGCCTCGGTGTGCCCTTCCAGCGCGTTCAGCAGCGAGGTCTTGCCCGCGCCGGACGCGCCCAGCATCGTCGTGGTGGTCCCGGCGCCCATGCGGGCCCGCAGCTCGTCGAGGCCGCGCCCGTCGGCGGAGCTGGTCAGCAGCACCGGGACGCCCGGCGCGGCCGCCTCGGCCTCGGCGACGGCCTCCTCGGGGCTCTCGGCCGCGTCGGCCTTGGTGAGCACGACCAGCGGGTCGGCGCCGCTGTCCCAGGCCATGATCGCCAGGCGCTCCAGGTTCTTCGGGTTGAGGCCCAGGTCGACCGGCAACACGATGAGGACCGTGTCGATCCCGGCGGCCATGACCTGCACGTCCTTGCCGTTGGGGTCGGGCCGCTTGAGGGTGGTGCGCCGCTCGGCGACGCGCGTGAGGTCGCCGTCCTCGATGGCGACCCAGTCACCGGCGACGGGCCGCAGGTTCAGGTCCCGGCGCAGCTCGAAGACGGTCGTCTCGGCCTCCTCGTCGCCGGGGAACCAGATCACCTCGGCGGCCGAGCCGTGCATGATCGACACGCGGCCGGGGCGTTCGCCGCCGGTCCAGAATCCGGGGTCGCCCTCCTTCCAGCCGAGTGTCGCCAGGGCACGGGTCAGGGACTGCGTCACGCTCGTTCTCCTCGCATCGGGTTCCGGCGCGCGAGACTACACCGATGTCACGGCCGCGGCATGCGGTGGCGCGTGGTGGCCTCCAGGACCCGGATGTGCTCACCGGCCTCGATCTCGGCCGAACTCCAGCGCTCACCGGTCGGCGGCGGCGTGGGGATGATCAGCTGGAAGTGCAGGACCATGGTCAGGAACGCCGGTCCGTACATCGCCGCCAGCCGCTGCCGCTCGGCCTGGATGTTGGTGCGCAGCAGGTTCCCGGCGAGGCCGTTGGAGGCGCGGTCGAGCAGCTCGTAGTTGAGGAACGAGTCGAAGATCGCCTCGTCGGCCGCAGCCGTCGCCGAGGCCACCGCGGCCTGGAGCTCGACGATGTGGTCGACTTCGAAACGCCCGATGCGGTTGCCGTGCCGGTCCCAGTTGGGGCGGTACAGCAGCGTCACGACCGGGTCGGTCGACGTCGGGTTCGTGTCGCGCGGCAGGCCCAGCGCGGTCAGGCCGCGCCGGAACGTCCGCAGGTTCATGCCGCCCTGCTGGCTGGTGCTGGACCCGCCGGGGCGCACACCCTGGTCCCACACCGAGGCCTGCGCGGTGGCCGGGCGCGTATAGGCCGGGTCGTGCTTGAGCAGGCCCAGGAAGCTGCCGTAGTGCGCGATCTGCTCCAGCCCGCTCTTCTGCGGGGGCAGTACGAGCTGCACGATCGGCGGCGGCGGGACGGGCGGCGACGGGGTCGGCGCGGGCGCCGGGACGGGGATCGGCCCGGGGACGGGCACCGGCACCGGCACGGGCACCGGCGTGGGAGCGGGCATCGGTCCCGGACCCGGTGCGGGAGCGGGTGCCGGGGCAGGCGCGGGAGCAGGGGCGGGTGCGGGAGCCGGGCTCGGGGACGGCGCGGGAGCCGGTGGCGCCGGACTCGGTGCGGGTGCCGGGCCCGGGGCGGGCGCGGGCGGAGTGCCGGTATCGGTCGGCGGCGCCGGAGCGGGCGCGGGGGAGGGGTTCCACCAGCCGTCCTGCACGCCGACGAACGCGACCACGATCAGCAGGATGATCAGCACCGCCAGCACCAGCGGCCAGTCGATCGCCAGCGCCAGCCCTTCGAGGGCCTCCATCACCAGCGGCCACAGCGCCTCACCGGTCTCCAGCAGCGGTGGCAGCATCGGCGGCATCGGCCCCACCAGCCGCTGGACGCTCGCCAGCCGCTGCACCGGTGCGCCCCCGCCACCACCGCGTCCGGCCAGCCGCGAGCGCAGGAACGCCTCGGCCGGCGCGGTCGTCCGCGCGTCGAAGGCCTCGGCGATCCGCCGCTTGAGGGCGTCATCGCCCGAGGCGAGGGCACCCTCAAGCAACCCCCGCATCGGCATGGCCCGCGCGATGAGCGGCCCCACCTGCCGCTCGGCACCCGGCGGCAGCGCACGCGACTCGGCGATGACCCGGTCGACGCGGGCGAGGGCGGCGCGCAGCCGCGCGTCCAGCGGCGAGGCCGCGGCGGGCCCGGCGTCGCGCTGAAGCGTCCGCGCCACCGCCTGGTTGCCCGCGAAGCGCTGGAGCCCCAGTAACCGCAGCGCCGTCGGCGGCGCCAGCAGCGGGCCCTCCGGCCGCTCGCCCTCCCGGAGCGGGAGCGGCGCCGGTCCGGCGGCCTCGGCCTTGTCCACCGTGATGTCGCGCATGCTTCGAGTACAGCGGGGGCCGCGGCTGCCCCGCCATACGAACGGTCCCGTCCTTGCGGGAAACACGGAATGCGCGAACGGGCGAAACGACGACGGCCGCCGCGCCCGATGCGCGACGGCCGTCCCGATGCGCTGTCGGCTACATGTTGATCATGTGACCGGCGAGGCCGTGGATGGCCTCCTTGACCGCCTCGCCCAGGGTCGGGTGGGCGTGCACGTTGCGGGCGACCTCGTTGACGGTGAGGTCCCACTGCTGCGCCAGGGTCAGCTGCGGGAGCAGCTCGGTGACGTCCGGGCCGATCATGTGCGCGCCGAGCAGCTCGCCGTACTTGGCGTCGGAGAGGACCTTCACGAAACCGCCGGTCTCGCCGACGCCGTGGGCCTTGCCGTTGGCCGAGAACGGGAACTTCGACACCTTCACGTCGTAGCCCTTGGCCCGCGCCTGCTCCTCGGTCCAGCCGAAGGAGGCGATCTGCGGCTGGCAGTAGGTGGCGCGCGGGATCATGACGTAGTCGAGCTCCATGGTCTCGGCGCCACCGATGGTCTCGGCGGCGACGACGCCCATGGCCTCGGCGGTGTGGGCCAGCATCAGCTTGGCGGTCACGTCGCCGATGGCGAAGATGTGCGGGACGTTGGTGCGCCCGCGTCCGTCGATCTCGATGGCGCCGCGCTCGGTCAGCTTCACACCGGTCTTGTCGAGGCCGTAGCCCTCGACGCGCGGCTGGAAGCCGATGGCCTGCAGCACCTTCGCGGCCTCCAGCACCTCGGACTTGCCGTCCTTGGAGACGGTGACCTGCACGCCCGTGGCGGTCTCGGCGATGCCGTCGACACGCGTGGCCAGCCGCACGTCGATGCCGTACTTCTTGTAGCGCTTGGCCAGCTCGGCGGAGACCTCGGCGTCCTCCAGGGGCACCATCCGGTCGGCGAACTCGACGATGGTGACCTTCACGCCGTAGTTGCTGAGGATGTAGGCGAACTCGACGCCGATCGCGCCCGCGCCCGCGATGATGATCGACTCGGGCAGCTCGTCGCTGAGGATCTGCTGCTCGTAGGTCACGACCTTGTCGGTGACCTGCGTGCCCGGCAGCAGACGCGTGGTCGCGCCGGTGGCGATGACGGCGTGCCCGAACGTGACCGTCTCGGTGGTCCCGTCGGCCTTGTTCACCACCAGCTCGTTCGGGCTGGTGAACACGCCACGCCCGTCGAACTCGGTGATGCCGTTCTTCTTCATCAGGTAGTGGACGCCCTTGACGCGGCCGTCGACGACCTTGCGGGAGCGGGTCCAGGCCTTGCCGAAGTCGGGCTTGGGGGTGCCCTCGATGCCCAGGCCGAAGAAGTCGGCCTCCTTGGTGACGATGTGGGCCAGTTCGGCGTTGCGAAGGAGCGCCTTCGACGGGATGCAGCCGACGTTGAGGCACACACCGCCCCAGTGGCGCTCCTCGACCACGGCGGCGGTCAGTCCGAGCTGCCGCGCCCGGATCGCGGCGACGTACCCGCCGACCCCGGCGCCGAGGACGACTACGTCGAAGTGGTTGCTCATCGAAATGCACTCCCGATCGTTGGATGGCCGGTAGACCTGTCCGCGATGGTATTCGCACACCGGGGGCGGGTACCGGGGAGTGTGACGGGTGAGACGTGCAGGACAACCTGGCCGGAGGAAGCGTGGCGGTCAGGCGGTACCGGCGATGTCGGTGAGCGTGACCGTGAACAGGGCGCAGAGCACGAAGAGGATGACGAAGACGAGTTGCGCGAGCTGACCCGCCAGGGCCCAACGCGCCATCAGGTTGTTGCCGTGCCGCAGGGAGGTGATCTCGGCGACTCGCAGCCTCGCGACGATGTTGCGGGAGTCGACCTGGTCGTCGCCCCAGTGGGTGTCGAGCATGGCGGACAAGGTCGACTCGTCGGCGACCCGGTACCGGTAGGCGCGTCCGGCCCAGATTCCGGCGGTGACGGCGACGATCAGTGCCGTCACCGCGATGAAGTACCCGGCTTGGAGCCACCCGGGGATCCGGCGCGGTCCGGAGAATTGGAGGAACACGACGACGGCGGTCATCAACGTCAGCAGAGTGGTCGAGGAACTGAGGAGCCACTGCGCTCTTCCCTGCAAGCTGACGCGTCGTGCGTGTTCGGCGGCGAGCTGGTCGGCGATGTACTCGGTGTAGGCCGCTCCCTGCCCCGAATCGCTCACTCGACGGGCCCGATGTCGCCTGAACGTGGATCCGGCGGCCGGTTGAGTGGGATCGGAGCCTCTTCGAAGCCGCTGCCGCGAATCTCCTCGGTCACCAGCCAGGACGCGTCCGGGGGCGGCTTCGCCCGGTCCGATGCGGAGGGCTCGGCGCCGGCGGGGTCCGGGGGTGGTTCCTCAGGGGCATGGGACATGAATTCATGCTAATCGCCCCATGCCGCACCACCACCGGCGTGAAGCCGCCCGGGCGTCACACCCGCGTTCGCGGCGGGAAGCGTTCAGCCCTGAACGAACCTTCGTTCGAGCTGAACCGAATGGTGAAGGAGGCGGTGCGGGGCCGCGAGACTCTAACCTTGAGTGACACCGACGGAAGGGGCGCCGATGCGGTCGGTTCCGGTGCTGATCGAGCAGTTGTCCCAGCACATCGACGCCCTGCTCGCGGGGAGTCCGGAGCGGTTATCCGATGAGCGGGCCATGGGCATCGCCGAGGAGTTGCGGCAGCGGCGCATCACCGAACCCGGTCAGGCACTCGGCGCCTGCATCGCGATCGCCACGCTGTATTTCATCCAAGGCGCGCCGTCAGCCGAGAATCAGCGGCGATCAGAGACCGTACGCACCGCCGCCGCCCTCTTCGCCACCATCGGGCCGATAGCGCCCGAGGCGATCCCGGCCGAGCTCCGGACACTCGTCAAGACCGATGCCCGGGTACCGAGGACGGCTCCGGAGCGGCTCGACGAGATGCGCGACAACGCGATCGACTCCCGGGATCCGGCCGCTCTGAACCTGGCCGCCGCGATCCTGCGGGCGACCGTTTCCGCTGACTCCGGCGGCCTGGCCGAAGTCGCGAGCCTGGCCGAGGTTCTGGGGGCTCGCGCCGAACGTACCCGTGACATCGAAGACCTCGACGAAGCCGTCGCGGTCGGGAAGATCTGGCTCGACAAGGCCGCCACATCCGATCCCGCCCGTGCCTTCCGGTTGTGGCGACTCGGCCTCGCCGAGTTCGGGCGGCACATCGTGCTCGGCGACCCCGCACCCCTCGACCAGGCCGTCATCCACACTCGCGCCGCCGTGAACACCGCGTCCCCGGACGACCCGAAACTCCAGTCGTACCTAACCGATCTCGGCCTGGGCCTGCATCTGAGAGCGGCGGCCACACGGAACGCCGGAGACATCGACGCCGCGATCACGGGGTGGCACCTGGCGCTGGACCGCACTCCACCCGGCGCCCCCGATGGCGTTGCGTACCAGTACAACCTGGGCTACATGTACTGGTTCCGGTACGCCGGCTCCAGCGACGGTACCGCGCTCGACTCCGCCATCGACATGTGGCGCGTGGTGGCCAACACGCCTTCCGGCGACCACTCGCGCGCTGAGTCGGCGCTGCCGTTGCTGGCCGAGGCGCTCCAGGTCAGGGCGTCGCGGAACGGGACGCTGACCGATGTCGACGAGAGCATCCGGGTACTCCGTGCGGGCATCGACTCCGGTGCGTCCCGCAACGATGAGGCGACTTTCGCCGCCGTACTCGGTAACGCGCTCTGGACCCGGCACGGCATCACCGGCGATCTCGGTGACCTGGATCAAGCCGTTGAGGAGACGCGGAAGGCGATCGCCTCGACTTCGGCCGAATCGTCCTCGCTCATCTCCCGAAAGGCCGGCCTCGCCAGTTTCCTGGTCACCCGGCACCGGGTCACCTCGGATGATCACGACCTCGCCGAGGCCGTCGATCTCGCCCGCGCCACCGTCGCCACGATGCCACCCGGCGGCGAGAAATCCGGCCTGATCCTGTCGAACGCCGGTGACATCCTGCGCACGCTCGCCGAACGCAATGGTGACCTCGCGGGTCTCGAAGCCGCGACGGCTCTGCTCCGGCGGGCGGTCGACGTCCTCGCCGTCACCGATTTCCACCGGGTCGCCACACTGGGCAACCTCGCCCTGGCCCTGTACCGAATGGCTTTCTGGACCGGGGACGTGGAACGGATCGACACGTCCATCGAGGTCGCTCGGGATGCCCTGCGAAGCGCGACCGAAGGCGGCCCGGACCAGGCGCGCGTTCTCGCCAACCTGGCGGTCGCGCTGCGTACGAGATACACGTTCACCGGAACCACCCGCGACCTGGACCAGGCCCTCGCCGCGGTCGAGGAAGCGCTGAACCGGACGCCCGCCGCGCACCCGAGCCGCGCTCAGCGTTTGGACGTACTCGCCTCCGTCCAGATCGAACAACACCGACGATACGCAACACCCGGTGTTCTCGACACCGCCATCGCCCGAGCCCGGCAGGCGGTCGACCTCACGTCGCCCGCGCACTCGTACCTCGCGTCGAGGTACACCACCCTCGGCGACGCACTCCTACTCCGATTCCATCGAAGCGGAGGCGGAGCGGACCTCGACGAAGCCGTCAGTTCGGCCAGGGCAGCGGTCGAGGCCACACCCGACGACGATCCACTCCACGCCGTGATGCTCGTGAACCTCGCGCACACGTTGCGCAACCGAGTCACCGTGACACACGATCCCGGTGACCTGGATGAGGTCGTACTGTCCGCGCGAAAGGCTCTGACTGAGCTACCGGACGACAGCCCGTACCGCACCAATGCCTGCTGGGCGCTGGCCACGGCGCTCAGCGAACGCTCCGAAATCGCCGACGGCGAGGCTTTCCCGCCGGAGACCATCGCGATGTTGACGGAGGCGTCAGCCGTCCCCGCTGGGGCGGCCCCGTTGCGTGTCAAGGCGGCCTACATCGCCGCCAGAATGCTCGTCCACGAGGGAGCCGAGAGCGCAGCTTTGCCACTGCTGCGAACCGCCGTCGAGCTTCTTCCACGCCTCGCCCGCCGCGACCTTGAGCGCCGCGATCAACGGCATCTGCTGGACGCGGAGGTTCCGATCCTCGCGATGGACGCCGCCGCCTGCGCCATCGGCGTCGGCGACCTGCCCGAGGCGGTGCGGCTGCTGGAACACGGCCGGGGTGTGATCTGGGGCCAGCTGCTCGATCGGCGCTCCGACCGTGGCGCGCTGCACGAGGCGTACCCGGACATCGCGGCCGAACTGGAACGCTGCCTCACCGCCTTGGACTCCGTCGACCGCCAGACGAACCCCGACTCGGGACTGACGCGGCACACGCAGCGGACCGGGAGCTCCACCGCGCGCCGTCTGGACGAACTGGTGGCCGAGATCCGCGCCCTCCCGGCGACCGAGGCGTTCCCGCACCCGGCCGAGTTCATGGGATCCCCGCGTCTTGAGCCGCTGATGCCACCTCCCGGTACCGGCCCGGTCGTGATCCTCAACATGAGCCGCTGGCGGTGCGACGCCCTCATCGTCACCGAGGACGAGATCGCCGTGGTTCCGTTGCCATTCGAGCAGCCCGAGGCCGCCGCGGTGACGACCCGGTACCTGGACGCACTACGCCGCAACACGGGCCCGGTGCGCGACCCGGAGTTGGAGACGCGAGCCAACCGGGTCCTCGAATGGCTGTGGGATCACGTCGCCGAACCGGTACTCGACCACCTCGCCTTCACGCCGGGGCGAACGAATCCGCCGCGCATCTGGTGGTGCCCGACCGGACCGCTGGCGCTCCTGCCGATCCACGCCGCCGGGTACCACCCCCGGGGAGACGGCCGTACGGTGCTCGACCGGGCTGTGTCCTCGTACGTCCCGAGCCTCCGCGCCTTGGCGTACGCACGGTCGCGGCAGGTCCCGGACCAGCGCCCCTCGGCCCTACTGGTATCGATTCCCAGGACCCCCGGCCTCGCTGAGCTGCCTGGCGTCACGAGGGAACACCGGATGTTCACCGAGTGCTTCGGGGCCGAGGCGGTCACCACGTTGACCGGCGTGTCCGCGACCCGCGAGGCGATCATCGCCGGTCTCGGTGAGAACGCGATCGTGCACGTCGCCTCGCACGGCGTCCAGAATCTGACGCGTCCGAGCGACGGTGGCCTGGTGCCCTACGACTGGGAGACGGCAGGTCTCGTTCGCGCCGACGACCTCGCGGGAACGCGCGGCGGGCCGGGTGGCCTCGCATTTCTCTCGGCGTGCCAGACCGCCATCGGGGGCGTGGTGAGCCTTGAGGAATCCGTCAACGTCGCCGCCGCGATGCACTACGCCGGGTGGCCGCACGTGATAGGCACCCTTTGGACGATCTTCGACGGAGCCGCCGCCGCGATCGCGGAGCGCTTCTATGAGCGGGTCATCCACGATGGGCGCGCCGACCTGTCCGTCAGCGCGTACGCACTGCACGACGCCGTCTTGGAACTCCGGGACAGGAATCCGCGCGACGCCGCCTACTGGGCCAGGTTCGTGCACTTCGGGCCCTGACCACTCGCTGCGACTGACCAGATCGCCACCAGCCAGGCACGAGAGATCAGGGGCAATGGGCTCGGCATGAAGCCGAACCAGCGGCTCGTCTTCGTCGGCTTCGTGACTCGACAGGCTGGGCTGGAGTATCCGTGAGCCACCGAAGGACGTCTGTGGGCGATGCTCAGGGGATCTCGGGATACGTACCAGCATAGGCGGCGAGTGCGTTCGTGTGGCGTTCCTCGACCACGGCGGCGGGTGGCCGGGCAGGCAACAAGACACCACCCCCTCACCCACTCAGCGCGGTGTGCAGCCGCTTCAGCGCCTTGGCCAGTAGCCGCGACACCTGCATCTGGGACACCCCGATCTCGGCGCCGATTTCGGCCTGGCTCATGTGGAGGAAGAAGCGCATCACCAGGATGCGGCGTTCGCGGGGTGGGAGGCCGATGATGGCGGGGCGGAGCCAGAGGTGGTCGTCGACGGCGGCGAAGCCGGGTTCGTCGGTGATGCCGGTTTCGACGTGGGCGGTGCGGGGATTGGGGGCGTCTAGGGAGACGAGGTGGTAGGCGTGGACGGCGCCCATGGCGTCGCGGACGGCGGACTGGTCGGCGCGCAGGTGGGTGGCGAGTTCGGCGATCGTCGGGGGGCGGGCGTGGCGGTGGGTGAGTTCTTCGGCGGCGGCGGTGAGGTCGCCGATGAGTTCCTGGGTCGAGCGGGGGACCTTCATGGTCCAGGCGAAGTCGCGGAAGTGGTGTTTGAGGGAGCCGACGATGTTGGGGATCGCGAAGCCGACGAAGGGGGTGCCGTGGCCGGGGTCGAAGGCGTCGACGGCTTTGACGAGGGCGGCGCGGGCGGTCTGGACGAGGTCCTCGACGGGTTCGCCCTTGCCGCGGAAGCGCCTGGCGAGGCGGCCGGCGAGGGGGAGCTGGGACTCGATGATGCGCGCGCGGAGGCGGGCGCGGCCGGGGTGGGTGGTGGGGAGGTCGTGGAGCGTCCGTAGTTGATCGTCGACGGTGAGGAGGGAGACGGTCGGCGCGAACCGGAAGGACATGGTGATCGACACCCTTGGTCGGAGGCGGCGGGTGGTGATCGCGGGGTCCGGGCGACCTGGCTGTGCGGTGGGTCAGCGGGTCTCGGTGCTGTCGACGATCGCCCTGGCGAGGTCGGCGACGCGCCGGTTGCGGTTGCGCGCGGCCGAGCGCAGGAGCTCGAAGCACTCGTGCATGTCGAGCCCGGTGCGTTCGGCGAGGACGCCCTTGGCCTGCTCGATCACCACGCGGCTGTCGAGGGCGTGGCGGAGCTGCCGGGCGAGGACGACGCGGTCGTCGACGGCGCGGGCCTGGAGGAGCCCGATGGTGGCGACGTCGGTGAGGGCCTGCCCGAGCCGGTGAGTGGCCGGGGGCAGCGGGCCGTACTCGGTGTCGAAGAGGTTGAGCGCGCCGATGACGTCGCCGCGCAGCCGCATCGGCAGCGCGTGCACGGAGCCGTAGCCGAGGGCGCTGGCCGCCTGGGCGAACTCCGGCCAGCGGACGGTCGCCGCGGGCGCCTTCAGGTTCGGGACGGCGACGGGCTCGCCGGTGCGGAAGCACTCCGGGCAGGGCCCCTCGCCGGTCTGCAGCTGGAGCAGCTCCAGCAGGTGCGTGCGCTCGCTCGAAGCGGCGGCGGTGCGCAGGTTCCCGCGCTGGTCGCTGAGCAGGACGCCGGCGGCCGAGACGCCGAGGACCTCGGAGCAGCGGACGGTGACCTGGTGCAGGAAGTCGAGGACGTCGAAGTCGGCGACGAGGGTGTCGGCGAACTCGGCGAAGGCCGTCGCGATGGCGTCCCATCGGCGTTCGCCGGCGGCATCGGAAGCACTGCGGGTAGATCGATTGTCGGGTGCGGTGGGCATGTGCACATCACCTGGGCTCAAGCGGCTAGGCGTTCACCGGACATGCGCGTTCGACCGCCGGGGGCATGGGCGACACATCGAGTCTAGGGCCACCGGGGTGATTCGGCACGATTCGGAACGTGCCGTTCGTGATCCGCATTTCATCCACTGTGGACGTCGTGACGCGCCCCCAAGTCCACGGTGGACGGTCCGGATCAGGCCCGGGGACGCAGCAGGTCGGCCGCCAGGTCCCGCGCCCGGGCCGCCGGGCCGTCGGCGCCCAGTGCCTGCGCGGAGGCGTAGACGCCCTCCAGGATCAGGGCGAGCCGGTCGGCGAGGCGTTCGGGCTCGGGGAGGCCGGTGGCGGCGGCGAGCTCGCCGAAGCGGGTGCGGACCCAGTCCTTGGTGTTGAAGGCGGCGCGGTGCACGGCGTGCGAGGCGTCGCCGAACTCGGCCAGGGCCATGAGGAACGCGCAGCCGCGGTAGACGTCGAGGCGGACGCTCGCGGCGGCGAAGTCGAAGACGGCCAGGACGCGGTCGGCGGGGTCCTCACCGGCGGCCGCGACGGCGGCGTCGAAGTCGGCGCGGTAGGCGGCGTCGGTGTGTTCGAGGTAGGCGAGGACGAGGGCGTCCTTGGACGGGAAGGCCCGGTACAGCGAGGTCGGCGCGATACCGGCCTCGGCGGCGATGAGGTCGACGCCGGTGGCCTGGATGCCGCGCCCGTAGAAGAGCCGCTGGGCGGTGGACAGGATCAGCTCGCGGGTCTCCGCCGCGGTTCGTCGCACGCGGGCCTCCTCTCCTCGGCGTCAATGATCCTTCAGTGTGGCGGCAGGCGCGAGGGCGGGCGGGCGTGTGACCCAGGTCATGTTAGGGAACGTTCCCTAACATGCTAGCTTCAGGCGGCGAACATCCGACACGTGTTCTAAGGAGACCTCCCGTCATGGACCTCGAACTCGCCGGTAAGACCGCGATCGTCACCGGCGGCAGCAAGGGCATCGGCCTGGCCACCGTCCGGCTGCTCATCGCCGAGGGCGCCCGCGTGGTCAGCGGATCGCGCACCATCACGCCCGAGCTCAAGGAGACCGGCGCGCACGCCGTCACCGTCGACCTGACCACCCCCGAGGGCGCGATCGCGCTCGTCGAGGCGGCCGTCGCCGAGTACGGCGGCGTGGACGTGCTCATCAACAACGTCGGCCTCGGCGACCACGCCGAACTCGCCGAGGGCGCCCTCACCGGGGTCTTCGACCTGGCCGAGGACGCCTGGGCCCGCGTCTTCGACCTGCACTTCTACAGCGCGCTGCGGGTCTGCCGGGCCGCCATGCCGCACCTGCTGGAGACCGGCGGCGTCATCGTGAACGTGTCCTCGGTGGGCGCGCGCCTCCTCAACGCCGGGGCACCCCACTACAACGTGGCCAAGGCCGCGCTGAACGCCCTGACGAAGCTGACCTCCGAGCAGTTCGCCCCGCGCGGCGTGCGCGCGCTGACCGTCTCGCCGGGACCGGTCGGCACCGGCGTGTGGACCGACCCGGACGGCTTCATCGCCCAGCTCGCCCGCAGGCAGGGCATGGGGCACCGGGAGTTCGCCGACCGGCTCATGGAGTCCATCGACGCGCCGACGGGCCGCATCTCCACGCCCGAGGAGGTCGCCCGCACGATCCTGTTCGCCGCCTCCCCGAACAACACCACCGGCGCCGAGCTCTTCGTCGACGGCGGCCTGGTCCGCCACCTGTGAACCACCGAGAGAGAAGAGGAACGGACATGCCGCTCGAAGGAAAGAACGCCGTGATCTACGGCGGCGGTGGCGCCATCGGCGGCGCCGTGGCACGCCACTTCGCCAGGGACGGCGCGCGGGTCTTCCTCGCCGGACGCACGATCGCCACGCTCGACGCCGTCGCCGCCGAGATCACCGCCCACGGCGGGCGGGCCGAGACCGCCCGGGTCGACGTCTTCGACTCCGACGCCGTCGAGGCCCACGCCGAGGCCGTCGCCGCGACCGCGGGCGGCATCGACATCGCGCTGAACGCCGTGAGCGTCATGCACGACCAGGGCACCACCCTGGCGGGCCTGTCCATCGCGGAGTTCATGCGGCCCGTCGACGGGTTCCTGCGCTCGCTGTTCATCACCAGCAAGGCCGTCGCCCGGCACATGGGCGGCGACCGTCCCGGGGTGATCCTGACCCTGTCGGAGCCGGGCGCCAAGCTCGCCATGCCCGGCCTCCTCGGGCACGCCGCCAGCGCGGCGGCCAAGGAGGCCTTCACCCGGGTCCTGGCCGCCGAGCTGGCCCCCGCCGGCGTGCGCGTCGTCGGCATCCGCCCGCACGCCGTCGCCGACGCCCCGGCGGCCGGGTCCTACACCGGCGAACTCTTCGCGCCGATGGCCGCCGCGAGCGGCCTGTCGGTCCCGGAGTTCCTCGACGGGGCCCTGGCCGGGGGCACCATGCTCAAACGGCTGCCGGAGCTGGCCGAGATCGCCGAGATGGCCGCCTTCCTGGCCTCCGGCCGGGCCCGCAACGTCACCGGGACGATCGTGAACCTCTCCGGCGGCGCGCTCGTGGACTGAGCGCACGGCGGTCCCTCACCCGCGAGGCACCGCGCAGCCCATCTCCCGCAGCTCCGCCGTCCCCTCGGCCTCCCCGCCGGGCAGCAGCAACAGTGTGATCGCCCGCTCGGCGCGCGCGCCGATCTTCTCCCACAGCCGCACCGAACGCTCCAGCTCGCCGGCGTCGCCGCTGAGACGGCCGTTGGCGCGGGCCAGGCAGGCCGAGGCCCAGTCGCTGAGGACGGCCATCGGCGCCGCCCGCGCCAGCAGCGCGGCGGCGCCGGGGAGCCCGGCGACGATGGCGAGCTCGGCGATGGCGGCCGGAAGGAGGTAGCTGGCCGGGGTCGACCACGTGGTGGCCAGCAGGCCCGCCACCAGCGCCGAGGGGTCGGCGGGGACGCCGGTGTGCACGGCCACGCGGACGTCGACGAGCCCGGCGAAGGGCCGCGGCGGCCCGTAGTTGGCCTCCTCGGCGCGGGCCCGCCACAGCCGGTGCCCGTCGAGGTCGCCGCGCATCCCGTGGGCGAGCGCGGCGGCGGAGAACGCCGAGCGCAGGGGCCCGTTGGCGGGGCGGCCGGTGTGGATCCAGCGCGTCCAGGCCGTCTCGGCGTGGGCGAGGGCGGCGTCGTAGTCGCCGGCGAGGGCCAGCGGCGGGACGAGCGTGCTCGCCGCGAGGTAGGTGTGGTCGCCGACGAGGTCGTCGGTGAGGGCGCGGCGGGCCACCGACAGCGCGGCGGGCAGGTCACCGGCGGCCAGGGCGTAGGTGGCGGCGGTGTTGATCACGTCGACGATCTCCACGGCGCCGCGCGGGTCCTCACGAGGCGCGGTGGACAGCACCGCCAGGCGCTCCAGGGTGTCGTGGTGGGCGTCGCGGATACGGCCCTCGGCGGCCGAGACCGCGCACTGGGCGTCCAGTCCGGTGCTCACCAGCATCGGGTCGCCGATGGCGTGGGCGGCGCGGGTGGCGGCCTCGGCGAGCGCGCGGTCGGGGCCGGTGCCGTCCCAGAAGGACGACCAGCTGGTGGCGGCGGCGAGGTGGGCGGCGGCGACGGGGTCGGACGGGTCGTGCGCGGCGATGGCCTCGGCGCGCAGCGCGTCGAGGTGGGCGCGTTCGGGCCGTTCGCGGAAGCCGCCGGGGAAGCGGTTGGCGGTGACCAGCGCCCAGGCGAGGGTCACGGTGAGGCCGAAGGAGTCCCCGGCCTCGCGGGCCTCGGCGGCGGCGTCGAGGAGCAGCCGGTAGGCGCCCTCGGGCGCCTCGATCGCGTGGGTGATGGCCGCCGCGCCGTGCAGGTCGTGGACGGCCTCCTCCCGCAGCGGGGCCAGCCGCGCGGCGCGCACGTAGTGCCCGAGGGCCTCGTGCAGGAAGCGGCGGGCGTAGGTGAGCCGCCCGAGCCCGCGCGCCAGGCGGTGCGCGCGTTCCTCGCGCTCCTCGGGCGCGGCGGCCAGCGCGGCGCGCAGGTCGTCGGCGACGATGTCGAACTCCGCGCGCCGGTCCGAGTCGTGCGGACGGGCCAGCAGCGCCGAGGCGGTGCCCGCCGCCCACGTCAGGTGCAGGTCGGCGACCTCGGCGGCGTCGGGACCGGCGCCGAGCTCGTCGAGGGCGTAGGCGCGGACCGTTTCCAGCATCCGCCACCGGTTCGCCGCCCGCTCGTGGGCCACCAGGCTCTTGTCGACCAGGCGTCCCAGGATGTCGGCGACGACGGCCCGGTCGGGATGCGCGGCCACCGCCACGGCCGCGTCGAGGTCGAAGCGCCCGGCGAAGACCGCCAGGCGCCGGAAGAGGGCGCGTTCGTGCTCGCCGAGCAGGTCGTGGCTCCAGGCGATGACCGCGCGCAGCGAGCGGTGCCGCTCGTCGGCGGCGCGGCCACCGGCGAGGAGCTGGAGGAAGTGCCCGCCGACGCCCGACAGGGCCGCCAGCAGCCCGGCGGCGCCGAGCGCGCTGGCGCGGGCGGCGGCCAGCTCGATGGCCAGTGGCATCCCGTCCAGCCGCGCGCAGAGCGCGGTCACCGCGGCCGGATCGTGATGGAAGCCGGGATCGGCGGCCAGGGCCCGGTCCCGGAACAGGCTCTCGGCGTCGGAGCCCAAGGGCAGCGGCCCCAGCGGGACGACGCGCTCACCGGGGACGCCCAGCCGCTCCCGGCTGGTGGCCAGTATCCGCACGCCCGGGCAGGCCGACAGGATCCGGTCGGCGAAACCGGCGGCGGCGTCCAGGAGGTGCTCGCAGTTGTCTAGGACCAGCAGCGCCGGTTCCCGCCCGAAGTGGGCGATGACGGCGTCCTCAAGGGACTGCGGCGCGTGCTCGGTGACCGCCAGTGTCGCCGCCACGGCCTGGACCAGGAAGTCCGCCCCGACCGGCACCAGGTCGGCGTAACCGCCGGGCAGGCCGTGATCGCGGGCGAAGCGCGCCGCCAGCCGCGTCTTGCCGACCCCGCCCGGCCCGGTCACCGTGACCAGGCGCGACACCGCCAGCGCGGCCCGGATCGCCTCGCGTTCCTCCTCGCGCCCGATGAAGGATGTGCGCGGCGCGGGCAGCCCGGCGAACTCCCCGCGCGGGCTCGCCGGGGCGAGCTCGCCGAGCTCGCGGCGGTCGGCCACGCCGTACTTGCGCAGCAGTGAGGAGACGTGGCTTTCGACGGTCCGGACGGAGATGTGCAGGCGGCGGGCGATCTGGGCGTTGGTGAGCCGGTCCCGCAGTGCCGCCAGGACTTCCGTTTCGCGTTCGGAGACTCCAGCCACCCGCCGAAAGCTACCAGCGGCCTGGGTCAGGACGCCGGGACCGCGCACTCCAGGGCGTCCAGCTCCGACGCGCCCTCGGCCGCCCGGCCCGGCAGGAGCAGCAGCGTGATCGCCCGTTCGGCGCGGGCGCCGATCTTCTCCCACAGCGTCACCGAGCGCTCCAGCTCGCCCTCGTCACCGGTGAGGCGGCCGGTGGCGCGGGCCAGGCAGGCCGCGGCCCAGTCGCTGTGTTCGGCCATCGCGGACGCCTCGGCGAGACGTTCGGCGGCGCCGGGGAGCCCGGCGGCGACGGCGAGCTCGGCGGCGGCCGGGAGCAGATAGGTCGGCGCCGGTCCCCACGCGCCGCCGAAGGCGCGCTCGACGAGCCCGGCGGCGTCGCGGAAGTCCCCACTGTGGACGGCGACGCGGATCTCCACGAACTCCGGGAAGGAGCCGCGCACACCGAACTGGGCGTCCTCGGCGCGCGCCTGCCACACCCGGTGCCCCTCGGCGTCCCCGCGCATGCCCAGCGCGAGGGCCGCCCCGGCCAGGGCGGAGCGGACGCGCCCGTTGGCCGGTCGGCCCGCGCGCAGCCAGCCCTCCCAGCTCGCGCGGGCGCGATCGAGAGCGGAGTCGTACTCGCCCATCAGCGCCAGCGGCGGGACGAGGGTGCTCGCGGCGAGGTAGGGGTGATCGCCGACGAGGTCGTCGGTGAGCGCGCGGCGGGCCACCGCGACTGCGGACGGCAGGTCGCCCACGGCGAGGGCGTAGGTGGCGGCGGTGCGGACGACGTCGACGATCTCCACCGCTCCGTGCGGGTCCTCGCGGGAGGCCGTCGACAGCACCGCCAGGCGCTCCATGGCCTCCCGGTGGGCGTCGCGGACGTGCCCGGCCATCGCCGAGACCGCGCACAGCGCGTCCAGCCCGGCGCTGAGCAGCATCGGCTCACCGGCGGCGCGGGCGGTGGCCACGGCCGCCTCCGCGAGGGCGCGGTCGGGCTCGGGCCCGGTCCAGAAGGACGCCCAGCTCGCCGCCGCGGCCAGGTGCGCCACGGCCACCGGGTCGCCCGGGTCGTGGGCGAGCTCGGCCTCGGCGCGCAGCGCGTCGAGGCGGGCGCGGTCGGGGCGGTCGCGGAAGCCGCCGGGGAAGCGGTCGGCGGTGACCAGCGCCGAGGCGAGGCTGACGGCCAGCGCGAAGGAGTCTCCGGCGTCCCGGGCGCGCGCGGCGGCGTCGAGGAGCAGCGCGAAGGCGTCCTCGGGGGTCGCGGTGGCGTGGGTGAGGGCGGCGGCGCTGCGCAGGTCGCGCACGGCCTCGCCCGGGGACGCCGCCAGCCGCGCGGCACGCAGGTAGTGGCCGAGGGCCTCGTGGACGAAGCGGCGGGCGTAGGCCAGCCGCCCGAGGCCGCGCGCGAGGGCGTGCGCGCTCTCGCCCCCGGTGGCCGTGGCCGCGCGGAGGTCGTCGGCGACCAGGTCGAAGTCCGCGCGCCAGCCGGGCTCGTCCAGGCGCGTCTGGAGCGCGCTCGCGGTGGCGGCGGCCCAGTCGAGGTGCCGCCCGGCGAGCCCGGGATCGGCCGGCAGCTCGCGCGCGTAGGCGCGGACCGCCTCCAGCATCCGCCACCGGTTCGCCGCCCGCTCGTGGGCGACGAGGCTCTTGTCGACCAGCCGCCCGAGGGTGTCGGCGACCAGCGGCCGCTCCATCGCGGCCACCGCCACGGCGGCGTCGAGGTCGAAGCGGCCGGCGAAGACGCCCAGGCGGCCGAAGAGGACGCGCTCGTCGGCGTCGAGCAGGTCGTGGCTCCAGGCGATGACCGCCCGCAGCGAGCGGTGCCGCTCATCGGCGGCGCGGCCACCGGCGAACAGCCGCAGGAAGTCGCCCCCGGACAGCGCGGTGAGCAGCCCGGACGCGCCCAGCGCGGCGGCCCGGGCGGCGGCCAGCTCGATCGCCAGGGGCATCCCGTCCAGCCGCGCGCACAGCTCGGCGACCGCGCCGGGCTCGTCGTGGAAGTCCGGGTCGGCCGAGGCCGCCCGGTCCCGGAACAGCTCCTGCGCGTCCGAGCCCACCGGCAGCGGCCCCAGCGGGACCACCCGCTCACCGGGGACGCCCAGCCGCTCACGCCCGGTGGCCAGGATCCGCACGCCCGGGCAGGCCGTCAGCAGCCGGTCGGCGAAACCGGCGGCGGCGTCCAGGAGGTGCTCGCAGTTGTCGAGCACCAGCAGCGCCGGATCGGCGCCCAAATGCGCGATCACCGCCTCCTCAAGGGGCTGCGGTGCCCGTTCGGTGACGCCCAGGGCCGCCGCGACGGTCTGGACGAGGAAGTCCGCCCCGACCGGGACGAGGTCGGCGTAGGCGCCCGGCAGGCTGTGCTCGGCGGCGAAGCGCACCGCCAGCCGCGTCTTGCCGACCCCACCGGGCCCGGTCACCGTCACCAGGCGCGACACCGACAGCGCCGCCCGGATCGCCTCCCGCTCCTCCTCGCGCCCGATGAACGACGTCCGCGGCACGGGCAGGCCCGCGACCACCCGGACGGGCGGCGCGTCGGACGCCGGGGCCAGCCCGGCGAGCTCCCGGCGGTCGGCCACCCCGTACTTGCGCAGCAGCGAGGACACGTGGCTCTCCACCGTCCGCACCGAAATGTGCAGCCGACGGGCGATCTGGGCGTTGGTCAGGCGCTCACCCAGCGCCGCCAGCACCTCGTTCTCCCGCTCCGACACCCCGGCCACCAGCCGAAACTACCAGCAAGATCCACGGTGTTCTCCGTGGTGGATCGGTGGCCGCCACGGATGCCCTCGCGGTCGCCCCCGCCGGAGTCTGGGACCCGAAGCGAAAACGAAAGGTCCCCTCTCATGCAACTCACCGCACCAGCGCAGACGGCCCCACCCCGGGCGACCGCCCGGGAATGGACCGGCCTGGCCGTGCTGGCCCTGCCCACCCTCCTGCTGTCGATGGACGTGAGCGTGCTCTACCTGGCGCTGCCGCAGATGAGCGCCGACCTCGGCGCCACCGGCACCCAGCAGCTGTGGATCCTCGACATCTACTCCTTCATGCTGGCCGGGCTGCTGGTCACCATGGGCACCCTCGGCGACCGCATCGGCCGCCGCCGGCTCCTGCTGATCGGCGCGACCGCCTTCGCGGGCGTCTCCCTCCTGGCCGCCTACTCCCGCAGCCCGGAGACGCTCATCGCGGCCCGCGCGCTGCTCGGCGTCGCCGGGGCCACGCTGATGCCGTCCACGATGGCGCTCATCCGCAACATGTTCCGCGACCCCAAGCAGATGGCCGCCGCCATCGGCGCCTGGTTCGCCTGCTTCATGGGCGGCATGACCGTCGGGCCCCTGGTCGGCGGGCTCATGCTCGGCCACTTCTGGTGGGGCTCGGCGTTCCTGCTCGGCGTCCCGGTCATGGTGCTCCTGCTGATCGCCGGTCCCCGCCTGCTCCCCGAGTACAAGGCCCCCGACGCCGGACGCCTCGACCCCCTCAGCGTCGTGCTGTCGCTGGCGGCGATCCTGCCGGTCATCTACGGCCTGAAGGAACTGGCCCGCCAGGGCTGGCACCCGCTGCCCGCGCTGGCGATCGTGGCCGGACTGGCCGTCGGCGTCCTCTTCGTCCGCCGCCAGGGCAACCTCGCACACCCCCTGCTCGACCTGCGGCTGTTCACCAACCGGCGCTTCACCACCGCACTGGCCATGATGCTGTTCGGCGGCGTCGTGATGGCCGGGATCTCCCTCATGGGCAGCATCTACCTGCAACTCGTGGTCGGGCTGACCCCGTGGGCGGCGGGACTGTCGATGATCCCGCAGAACATCGCCATGGCCGTCGGCTCCGGGCTCGCCCCGGCCCTGACCCGCAAACTGCGGCCCACCACCGTCATCGCCACCGGCCTGCTGCTGGCCGCGGCCGGCCTGGCCATGCACATCCTCGCCGACGGCGGGCGCGGCATGGTGATCGCCGGGATGACCGTCGCCTCGCTCGGGCTGTCGATGCCCATGTCGCTGCTGATGAACGTGATCATGTCCGCCGCGCCACCCGAGCGCGCCGGATCGGCCGCCTCGGTATCGGAGACCAGCGGCGAGTTCGGCATCGCGCTGGGCATCGCCTCCCTCGGCAGCGTCGGGACGGCCGTCTACGCCGCCACCCTCGTCGTCCCCGACGGCGTGCCCGCCGCGCTCGCCGAGACCGCCCGCGGCGATCTCGCCGCGGCCACCGCGGTGGCCGCCGAACTGCCCCCGAGCGTCGGCGCCGAACTCCTAGACGCCGCCCGCAGCGCCTTCACCGGCGGCATCAACGCCGTCGGCGCGATCGGCGCGGCGATCTTCCTGACCCTGGCGGTCCTGGCCGTGGCGGTCCTGCGCCGCCACGAGACCGCCGCCGAGACCACCGAATCCTGACGAGAGAAGAGACCATCGTGCAGTTCACCACCTCCGCCGACGGCACCAAGATCGCCTACGACATCGTCGGCGAGGGCACCCCCGTCGTCCTGGTCGCCGGGGCCATCGGGCACCGCGCCATCGACCCCGTCTCCGGCGCCCTCGCCGGGCTGCTCGCGCGGCGGCACACCGTCCTCAACTACGACCGCCGGGGCCGCGGCGACAGCGTCGACACCGCCCCCTACGCCGTCGAACGCGAGATCGAGGACCTGAACGCCGTCATCGAGGCCGCCGGAGGCGAGGCCGCCATCTACGGGATCTCCTCCGGCGCGGTCCTGGCGATCCGGGCCGCCGGAGGCCTGCCCGGCATCACCCGCCTCGCCGTCTACGAGCCGCCCGTCATCGTCGACGACAGCCGCCCCCCGCTGCCCGGCGACTACGTCGAGCAGCTGGACGCCCTCCTCGACGACGGCCGCTCCTTCGACGCGCTGGCGCTGTTCATGACCGCCGCCGTCGGCGCGCCCGTGGAGTACGTCGACGCGATGCGCGGCGAGCCGTTCTGGCCGGGCATGGCCGCCGTCGCCCACACCCTCGCCTACGACGGCCGCGTCATGGGCGAGACGATGTCCGGCCGCCCGCTGCCGGCCGAGTGGGCCGACATCACCGTCCCCGCCCTGGTCATCGACGGCGGCGCCAGCGACCCGTACGTGCGCTCGGGGGCCGACGCCCTGGGCGCGCTGCTGCCGAACGCCTCCCGGGTGACCCTGGACGGGCAGACGCACATGGTCGACCCGGCGGTGCTGGCCCCGGTCCTCCTGGACTTCTTCGCCGCCTGACACACACCACCGCAAAGCCCCGTGGCCCCTGGGCCACGGGGCTTTCAGCCGAGCTGGTCGCGCCGCCGCGCCAGATGGGCCCGCTCGGCGGTGTTGCCCGCCAGCGCGATCGCCCGCTCATAGGCGTCGCGGGCCTCACCACCGCGGCCCAGGCGGCGCAGCAGATCGGCGCGGGTGGCGTGGAAGGCGTGGTACCCGTCCAGCGGCAGCGCCTCGATCTCGGCGAGGGCGACCTGCGGCCCGTCCAGCTCGGCCAGCGCGATCGCCCGGTTCAGCCGCACGATCGGCGAGGGATCCACCCGCGCGAGCTGGTCGTAGAGGGCCACCACCTGGTTCCAGCAGGTGTCGCGGACGTCGGGGGCGTCGGTGTGGACGGCGTTGATCGCGGCCATGATCTGGTACCGCCCGGGCGCCTCGCCCGAGGCCAGCCGCGCGCGGACCAGCGCGTGTCCCTCGGCGATGAGCGCGCGGTCCCAGGAGCCGCGGTCCTGCTCGTGCAGGCCGACGAGCTCACCGCTCGCCGAGACGCGCGCGGTCCGGCGGGCCTCGATGAGCAGCATCAGCGCCAGCAGCCCGGCCACCTCGCCGTCACCGGGCAGCAGCTCGCGAACCAGGCGGGTGAGGCGCACGGCCTCGGCGGTCAGGTCGCCGCGCACGGCTTCCGTCCCGGGCCCGCTGGTCAGATAGCCCTCATTGAAGATCAGGTAGAGGACGGCCAGGACGCCCGTCACCCGCGCCGGGAGATCCTCCCGCGACGGCACCCGGTACGGGATCCGCGCCGCCTTGATCTTGGCCTTGGCGCGCGTGATCCGCTGCCCCATCGCCGTCTCCTGCACCAGGAACGCCCGCGCGATCTCGGCGACGGTCAGCCCGCCGACCATGCGCAGGGTCAGCGCGATCCGCGTCTCCATGGCCAGCGCCGGATGGCAGCAGGTGAAGACCAGCCGCAGCCGGTCGTCGTCGATGGCGCCCAGGGGCTCCGGGGACGGGGTGTCGGACCGCATGAGCGCCTCCCGGTGCAGCTCGTCGCGTCTGCTCTCCCGGCGCAGCCGGTCGATGGCCTTGCGGTGGGCGGTGGTGGTCAGCCACGCGCCCGGATTGGGCGGGACGCCCTCGTCAGGCCAGCGCTCCACGGCCACCGCGAAGGCCTCGGCGGCCATCTCCTCGGCGATCCCGAGATCACCGATCCGCCGCGCGAGGGTGGCGACCACCCGGGCCCATTCCTCACGGTGGACCCGGATGATCGCCGAACCGATGTCGCTCATGCGCCGTGGAAGGCCCGCAGCTCGACCCGGCGGTTGCAGGCCCGCGAGCCCTCGGCCGCCAGCCGGGAGGCGACGTCGAAGTCGGCGGCCTCGATGATCCAGAAACCGACGATGAACTCCTTCGACTCCAGGTAGGGCCCGTCGGTGAGGACCGGCTCACCACCGCGGCCGTCGATGACGGTGGCCGCCTCCGGGCCACTGAGGCCGTTGGCGAAGACCCAGTGGCCCTCGGCGCGCAGCGCGTCGTTGAACACGTCGATCGCGGCCATCTCCTCCTCGGTACCGGGGTTGGTGCCGTCGTCGAGGACCGAAATCAGGTACTGCATGCGACTCTCCCGTCGTGTGGGGCCCGCTCTCCGGGCCGCCTCTCACCCCTACTACGAACGCCGCGACCCCGATCCGACACCGCCCGAAAGAAAAAGTTCGGCGTACTTCCCCGGCGGTACGACCAAGACGGCACCGCGGCACGACGACCGGCGCGCCCGTTTCGGACAGTCTCGTCCCATGAGAGTCCCGACGCCAGCCACCCGTCCACTGCAAGTCGCCGTCGCGGTCTGCGCCGCGGTCTTCACCGCCGGGACGGCCCTGCACAACTTCGCCGTCGTCGACCGCGACCTGGTCACCGCCATGATGGCCGCCTCCGGGGTCGCCGACCCGGACGGGCGGGCCGCCGGGTTCACCACCGGGTTCCGGATCGTCGGCTGCCTCTACGTCCTCGGCAACGCCGTCGGCCTGCTCGCCTTGAGCACCCCGCGCGCCTGGGTGTACTGGACGGTCCTGGCCGTCAACGCCACCCAGGCCCTGGGCTGGGTGATGATCCCGCCGGTCATGTGGCCGACGGTGGTGGACGCCCACGGGCCCGCCGGGGTCCTCCCCGCCGCCGTCACCGACGGCGGCGCGGCGGTCCTGACGCTGGTGCTGCTGGCCTTCCTCGTCCGCCATCGCGCGCCCTGGGCGATGCGCGCGCGATAATCACGATGATGCCGATCCGCGCCATGGTCTCCCTCGCGCTCGCGGTCTTCTGCGTGGCCGCCACGGCCTCGCTGGACGGCGCGATGCCCACGCCCGGCACGGCGGCGCTGCTGGCCGTCCCGTGCCTGCTCCTCGCCCTGCCGGACCGCCTGCTGCCGGTGACCGTGGCCGGCGCGGTCGCCGGGCCGCTGCTCTTCTACGGCCTGGGCCTCATGAGCATCTTCGCCGCCACCCCCACCGTGGTGGCCGTCTTCCTGGCCGCGCGGGCCGGGCGGACGCTCCTCGCGCCGGCCGCCGCCGTCCTCGTCCCGGGCGTCTACCTCGTCGCCCCCGCCCTCGACGGTCCACTGTGGATCGCCGCCTGGCTGGCCGCCGGATGGTGCGCCGGATACGCGCTGCGCCAGCGCGACCGGCTCCTGGCGGGCGAGCGGCTGCGGGCCGAGGCCGCCGAGCGGCAGGGCGCCGAGCGCGAGCGCCTGCGCATCGCCCGCGAGCTCCACGACTCGCTCACCCACGGCATCTCGGTGATCAGCGTCCAGGCGGGCGTGGCCCAGCACCTGCCCGAGCGCGCGCCGCAGGCCCTGGCGGTGATCCGCGCGGCGGCCTCGGACGCGCTGCGCGAACTGCGCGCCACCGTGGAGGTCCTGCGCCGCGTCGACGACGGGAGCGACCCCGCCGCGCCCGGCCCCGGCCTGCGCGACCTGGCCCGGCTCGTGACCGCCTCCGAGGCGGCCGGACTGACCGTGACGGTCCACCGCGAGCCGCTGGCGCTCACCCCCGAACTCGACCGCGCGGCCTACCGCATCGCCCAGGAGTCCCTGGCGAACGCCGCCCGGCACGCGCCCGGCGCGAGCGTCACCGTCCACATCGGAGTAAAGGAGTCCCGGCTGGTGCTGCGCGTGCACAGTGGGCCCGGCACACGGCCCGGCGCCGGAGGAGGCGCGGGCACCGGTATCGCCGGGATGCGCGAGCGCGCCGCCCTCCTCGGCGGCGAGCTCACCGCCGGGCCCGAGCGCGGCGGCTTCACCGTCCACGCACTGCTGCCGATGGAGAGGGGGACGCCGTGATCCGCGTGCTGCTGGCCGACGACCAGGCGCTCATCCGCGCCGGATTCGCCGCGCTGCTCGGCTCGGTCCCCGGCATCGAGGTCGTCGCCGAGGCCGCCGACGGCGCCCAGGCCCTCGCGCGAGCGCGGGAACACCGCCCCGACGTGGTCTTCATGGACGTCCAGATGCCCGGCGTCAACGGCATCGAGGCCACCCGCGCCATCACCGCCGACCCGGACCTCACCGCCACCCGCGTGGTCATGCTGACCAACTACGAACTCGACGTCTACGTCTTCGAGGCACTACGGGCGGGGGCGTGCGGATTCCTCCTGAAGGACACCGAACCCGCCGAACTCATGCGCGCCGCCCGGATCGCCGTCGACGGCGGAGCCCTGCTGTCGCCGGGCGCCACCCGCAGGCTCGTCGCCGAGTACGTCGCCCGCCCGCCGACACCGGTCACACCGCCCGGCCTCGACCGGCTCACCGCCCGCGAGCGGGAGATCCTCACCCTCGTCGGGGCCGGGCTGTCCAACCACGACATCGCCGCGCGCCTGCACATCACCGGGACCACCGCCAAGACCCATGTGAGTCGCGTCATCGCCAAACTCGGCGCCCGCGACCGCGCGCAGCTCGTCGTGGCCGCCTACGAGGGCGGACTCGTCGTCGCACGCGGTGACCAGGGGTGGACCGGCTGGCCATGATGGTGCACCCTTACGCGAGGTCGCCGTCAAAACGGCGTCAGACCGCATAAGGAGACGGGTGTGAGCGGCGAGGTCGAGTACGCGGTTCCGGCGTCCATGGACGGGCCCGGCCGAAACGGCCGCCCCGCCAAGGGCTTCGCCGGGTGGATGCTGAAGCTGGTGGTGCACCCGACGGGCCCGGAGTCCGGCGACGACCACGGCAAGCCCCAGTCGTGGTGGAAGGTCATGTGCCTGACCGGCGTCGACTACTTCTCCACCCTCTCCTACCTGCCCGGCATCGCCGCGCTGGCCGCCGGCGCGCTGTCGCCGCTGGCCACGCTGCTGATCGTGCTGCTGACGCTGCTGGGGATGCTGCCGATGTACCGGCGGGTGGCGCGCGAGAGCCCGTCCGGGCAGGGCTCGGTGGCGATGCTGGAGAACCTCCTGCCGTTCTGGCGGGGGAAGCTGTTCGTGCTGGTGCTGCTCGGGTTCGTGGCCACCTCGTGGATCATCACGATCACGCTGTCCTCGGCCGACGCAACCGTGCACATGGTGGAGAACCCGTACCTGCCGGAGTTCCTGCACGGCCACGAGGTGCTGATCACCGTCGTCCTGCTGCTGATCCTGGGCGCGGTGTTCCTGATGGGCTTCAGCGAGGCCGTCGGGGTGGCGATCCCGATCGTGGCGGTGTTCCTGGCGCTGAACGCGGCCGTCGTCGTCGCCGGGATCATCAAGCTGGTCAACGACCCCGCCGATCTGAGCGCCTGGACCGACGCGCTCACCGAGGGACGCGGCGGATTCGGGGGAGTGGTGGGACCGGCGATCCTGGCCTTCCCGCTGCTGGTGCTGGGCCTGTCGGGCTTCGAGACCGGCGTGAGCATGATGCCGCTGGTGGCCGCGTCGGGCAAGGACGCGAAGGCGCGCCTTGAGTCGCGCATCCGCAACACCCGCAAGCTGCTGACCGTCGCCGCGCTGATCATGTCGGTGTACCTGATCACCACCAGTTTCCTGACCACCGTGCTGATCCCGGCCGAGGAGTTCAAGCCCGGCGGCGCGGCCAACGGGCGCGCCCTGGCCTACCTCGCCCACGACATCCTCGGCGAGGGCTTCGGGACCGCCTACGACGTCGCCAGCATCATCATCCTGTGGTTCGCCGGTGCCTCGGCGATGGCCGGGCTGATCAACATCGTCCCCCGCTACCTGCCCGCCTACGGCATGGCGCCGGAGTGGGGACGCGCGGTGCGGCCCGTGGTCGTCGTTTACACCGCCATCAGCGTCATCATCACCATCGCCTTCGGCGCCGACGTCGACGCCCAGGCCGGGGCCTACGCCACCGGGATCCTGGCGATGATGGTCTCCGGCGCGATCGCGGTGACCATCTCGGCGGCCAAGCGCCGCCAGAAGGCCGCCGGGATCGGCTTCGGCGTCCTCACCCTGATCCTGCTGTACGCGCTGGTGGAGAACGTCATCGAGAAGCCCGACGGCATCGCCATCTCGGCGATGTTCATCGCCGGGATGATCGTGGTGTCACTGATCTCGCGCGTCTCGCGCACCACCGAACTGCGCGCCGAGCGCATCGAGTTCGACGAGGACGCCCGCCGCTTCATCACCGACAGCATCGAATTCGACGGCGCGCTGACCATCATCGCCAACCGCCGCCAGGCCGGTGACCGCGAGGAGTACGCGGCCAAGGAGGGCGAGCAGCGTGGGATGAACCCCGTCCCCGGCAGCGCCGACGTGATGTTCCTGGAGATCGACGTCCTCGACCCCTCCGAGTTCAGCAACACCCTCACCGTCCGCGGCGTGGAGGTCGACGGCTTCCGCATCCTGCGCGCGGGCAGCCCCGCCGCGCCCAACGCGATCGCGGCGATCCTGCTGGCCCTGCGCGACGCCACCGGCGTCCGCCCGCACTGCCACTTCGAGTGGGCCGAGGGCAACCCGCTGATGCACCTGTTCCGCTACCTCATCCTCGGCCGCGGCGACACCGCGCCGACGGTGCGGGAGATCCTGCGGGCCAGCGAGCCGGACCCGGCGCGGCGGCCGGGGATTCACGTCGGCGGGTAGTCCACGGTGGACGCGCCGGTGCTGATGAGGCCGTCGAAGGCCGACAGCACCGGCGTTTCGACGTAGCCGCCGTGCAGGCGGATCCGCTCCGGGCCACCGCCGGTGCCCTCCGCGCGGGTCTTGCGCAGGTCGGTGAGGACGGGACCCTCCGGCAGCTCCGCCTCGACGCTGCCGGGCGCGGGCGGGTCCAGCGGGGTGTCCTCGACGGTGAAACCGAAGCGCGCGGCCGGATCCAGGCGCATCTCGGCGGTGCTCCCGGTGACGGAGGTGAGCGCGATCGGGACGTAGTCGCCGCCCAGGTCCGCGCGCAGGTAGTGCCCCATCGGCAGCGCGGTCAGCCGGCCGCCGAAGGAGATCGGCTCGGTCTGGATGTGCGCGTTGTGGGCGGCCAGCACGATGCGCGCGCCGGGCCCGAGCCGGTCGAGGTGCCAGCGCACCGACCCGGCCATGTAGGCGTCTCTCGCCGAGGTGTCGGCGGTGCGGCCCGTCCCGGCGAACAGGCCCGCCATCGCCTTGAAGGTGTAGTCGGCGTGGCAGGCGCCCTCCAGGCGCCGCACGGCCACGTCGTAGGCCTCGCGCCCGCCGCGCGCCACGTACAGCGGCTCCAGCGTGCGGAAGCGGATGAGCAGCCGGGCCAGCGACGCCGTGAGGGCGTCCTGCTCGGCCGCCGCCAGGCCCGCCCAGGCCGGTGCGGCCACGGCCCCGGAGTCACCGGCGAAGGACGCCGCGATGCGCGCGGCCGTCTCGGCCTCGGGCAGCGACTCGGCGTCGACCTCGCGCAGGTAGGCGATGACCGGGTCGAGCGCGGGCAGGACCGAGCCGCCCGCGGCCGGGATGTCGATCCCGGCGAAGGCGACGGGCGCGGCGGCGGTCCGGTTGTGGCGGCGCATCCAGCGCAGCGGGCCGTCCAGCCCGATGGGGACGCTCCCGGCCAGCCGGTCGCCCAGGTCGGCCTCGGCGCCCTCGCCGCGCGCCCAGGCGTCCAGCGCGAAGCCCTCGCTGAAACCGAACTCGAAGGCCAGGACGCCGAAGCCGCAGCGCTCGGTGAGGAAGCGCAGGACGCGCTGCCGCATGTGCGTGAACTCGGCGATGAAGTGGGAGTTCTCGCCGAGGGCGACCACCCGGGCCTCGCCGACGATCGCGCGCAGCGGTTCGAGATCGTCCAGCGGCGCCTCGGGGTCCAGCGTGGACAGCGGGACGGTGTTGGCGCGCAGCCGCGCGGTGGCGCTCACGCCTTCTCCAGTTCCTCGACCGTCCCGGCCATGATCGCGCGCATGTTCGCGGTGATCTTCTCCACCGGCCAGTCCCACCACGCGATCGCCAGCAGCCGGTCGATGTCGGCGTCGCTGAAGCGGCGCCGGATCAGGCGGGCTGGGTTGCCCGCGACGACGCCGTAATCGGGCACGTCCCTGGCGACCAGGGCGCCCGCGCCGACGATGGCTCCATGCCCGATGCGCACGCCCGGCATGATCGTGGCGCCGTTGCCGATCCAGACGTCGTTGCCGACGATCGTGTCGCCGCGGTTGGGCAGGTCGGCGACGAGGTCGACGTGCTCGGCCCAGGCGCCGCCGAGCATGGGGAAGGGGTAGGTCGACGGCCCGTCGACGCGGTGGTTGGCGCCGTTCATGACGAAGCGGACGCCGGTGGCCAGCGCGCAGAACCCGCCGATGACCAGCTTCTCGGGACCGTAGTGGTAGAGCACGTTGCGGGTCTCGAAGGCGGTCGCGTCGTCGGGGTCGTCGTAGTAGCTGTAGTCGCCGACCTCGATGAGCGGCGAGGTGACCAGGGGCTTGAGCAGGACCACGCGCGGCTGCCCCTGCATCGGGTGGAGGGTGGCCGGGCTGGGGATCGTCATACGACTCCTTCTAATGCGACGGTTGTTGCATTAAGATGGTGCCATGATCTTCTCCCGGCGGCAACCGTGACCGCCCGACCCGGCGGGCGCACCGCCCGCGTCCGCGCCCAGGTGCTCGACGCCGTCCGCGCCGAACTGGCCGAACACGGCTTCGACGCCCTCACCGTCGAGACCGTCGCCGCCCGCGCCGGCGTGCACCGCACGACCGTCTACCGCCGCTGGGGCGACGTCGGCGGACTGCTCGCCGACGTCTTCGACGCCACCGGCGGCGACGACTGGAGCCCACCGGACACCGGCTCGCTCACCGGCGACCTCACCGCCCTCAACCACGAGATCCAGGACGCCTACACCGCCGAACCATCCGTGATGGCCGCCCTCATCGCCGCGTCCTTCCGCTCCGAGGCCGCCGAGAGCGCCCAGCGGCGGCTCTGGGACGACCGCTACGCCCGCTGCGAGGCCGTCGTCGAGCGCGCCCGCCACGTCCTGCCGCCCGGCACCGACGCCCGCCGCCTGCTGGTCGCGGCCACCGCGCCGCTCTACCACCGCCTCGTCCTGCTGCGCGAGCCCGCCGATCCGCTGCTGCCCGGCGAGGCCGCCCGCGCGGCGGTCCTGGCCGCCGAAGGCGGGGCCTTCGTACGCCTGTGACCCACACCGGACACACCGCCCCCGCGTGCACCCCCGGACGGCCCGGTAAGGGATCGTGATCACACCGCCCCGCGCCGTTCACGCCGATGTCTCCACCGCGACTAAGCCCTTTTGTATAGTTCCTACAACCGTGGCCGTGTAGATCGCGTACCCCGCGGCATGGTGCGAGCACCGTGCTCCACGGAAGGGTGGAGTCTGCCCGTCGTTGTCTACAGGAGGGTCCGTACCGGTGTTCAGTCGTGTCGCCATCGTCAACCGGGGTGAAGCCGCGATGCGGTTGATCCACGCCGTGCGGGACCTCGCAGCCGAGACCGGGGAGCGCATCGAGACCGTCGCGCTGTACACCGACGTCGACAAGACCGCGACGTTCGTCCGCGAGGCCGACCACACCTACGACCTAGGCCCGGCCGCCGCGCGCCCCTACCTCAACCTGGAACTGCTGGAACGCGCCCTGCGCGAGACCGGCGCCGACGCCGCCTGGGTCGGCTGGGGCTTCGTCGCCGAAGACCCCGCCTTCGCCGAGCTCTGCGAACGCGTAGGCGTCACCTTCGTCGGACCCAGCCCCGACGCCATGCGCCAGCTAGGCGACAAGATCGGCGCCAAGCTCATCGCCGAAGAGGTCGGCGTCCCGGTCGCGCCGTGGAGCCGCGGACCCGTGGAGACCCTCGACGCGGCCCTCAAGGCCGCCGAGGGCATCGGCTACCCCCTCATGCTCAAGGCCACCGCCGGCGGCGGCGGGCGCGGCATCCGCGTCGTCACCAACCCCGACGAGCTCGCCGACGCCTACGAGCGCACCAGCCAGGAGGCCGCCCGCGCCTTCGGCAGCGGCATCGTCTTCCTGGAGCGCCTGGTCACCGGCGCCCGCCACGTCGAGGTCCAGGTCATCGCCGACGGGCAGGGCACCGCGTGGGCCCTGGGCGTGCGCGACTGCTCGGTCCAGCGGCGCAACCAGAAGGTCATCGAGGAGTCCGCCTCGCCCGTGCTGCCCCCCGAGCGGGTGCGCGAGCTGAAGGAATCGGCCGAGCGGCTCGCCATCGCCGTCGGCTACCGCGGCGCGGCCACCGTCGAGTTCCTCTACCACCCCGGCGAGAACCTGCTGGCCTTCCTGGAGGTGAACACCCGCCTCCAGGTCGAGCACCCCATCACCGAGGCCACCACCGGCTTCGACCTCGTCAAGGCCCAGCTGCACGTCGCCTCCGGCGGCCGGCTGGACGGCGCGCCGCCCGCCGAGCGCGGCCACGCCGTCGAGGCCCGCCTCAACGCCGAGGACCCCGACCGCGACTTCGCGCCCTCCCCGGGCCGCATCGCGCACCTGGCGCTCCCGGCCGGACCGGGCATCCGCGTCGACACCGGCGTCAGCGAGGGCGACTCCATCCCCGCCGACTTCGACTCCATGATCGCCAAGATCATCGCCTACGGCCGCGACCGCGAGGAGGCCCTCGGCCGCCTGCGCCGCGCCATGGCCGAAACCCTCGTCATAATCGAGGGCGGCGCCACCAACAAGAGCTTCGTCCTGGACCTCCTCGACCAGCCCGAGGTCGTCGACGGCAGCGCCGACACCGGCTGGATCGACCGCGTCCGCGGCGAGGGACGCCTGGTCTCCCACCGCCACTCCTCCGTCGCCCTGGCCGCCGCGGCCATCGAGGCCTACGAGGAAGAGGAGCGCGCCGAGCAGGACCGCCTGCTGTCCACCGCGTTCGGCGGACGCCCCCAGGTCCGCCACGAGAGCGGCCGCCCCCTCGACCTGAAACTGCGCGGCGTCTCCTACCGCGTCCGCGTCGCGCGCGTCGGCGCCCACCGCTTCCGCGTCGGCATTGAAAGCGGAGGGGCCGGACTCGATATTCGCTTCGCCGACGTCGAGCTGGAGCGCTTCGACCGCTACACCGGCCAGATCACCGTCAACGGCGCCCGCTACCGCCTCCTCACCGGCACCCACGGGCCCGTCCACCTCATCGAGGTCGACGGCGTCGCCCACCGCGTCAGCCGCGACGAGGGCGGCGTCCTGCGCTCCCCGATGCCCGCGCTCGTCGTCGCCACCCCACTGGAGGCCGGCGCCGAGGTCGAGGCGGGCGCGCCCGTGCTCGTCCTGGAGAGCATGAAGATGGAGACGGTGCTGCGCGCACCGTTCAAGGCCCGCCTCAAGGAGATCGCGGTCTCCGTGGGCAGCCAGGTCGAGACCGGCGCGCCCCTGCTGCGCCTGGAACCGATCGGCGACGCCGAGGACGCCGCCGCCGTCGAGTCGGCGCCCGTCGAACTCGACCTCCCCGAGACCCCCCGCGAGCTGCCCGCCGCCGAGCGCGCCGCGCGCGGCCTGGAGGACCTGCGCTCCCTCCTGCTCGGCTACGACGTCGACCCCCACGACGAGGGCCGCGTCCTCGACGACTACCTCGCCGCCCGCCGCGAGGCCACCGCCGCCGGACGCCGCCCCCTCACCGGCGAACTGGCCCTCATGGAGGTCTTCGCCGACCTCGCCGAGCTCAGCCGCAACCGCCCCACCGGCGAGGACGGCGGCAGCGACACCCACGTCCACAGCGCCCGCGAGTTCTTCCACACCTACCTGCAGAGCCTCGACGTGGAACGCGCCGGACTCCCCGCCGGCTTCCAGGCCAAACTCGCCAAGGCCCTCGGCCACTACGGCGTCAAGGACCTGGAGCGCACCCCGGACCTGGAGGCGGCGGTCTTCCGCATCTTCCTCGCCCAGCAGCGCGCCGGAACCGACGCCGCCGCCGTGGCCTCGCTGCTGCGCTCCTGGCTGGGCGAGCCCGCCCCCGAGGAGAGCCTGCGCGAGCCCGCCGGACTCGTCCTGGAACGCCTCATGGCCGCCACCCAGGTCCGCTTCCCCGCCGTGGCCGACCTCGCCCGCGGCGTGGTCTTCGCCTGGTTCGCCCAGCCCCTGCTGCGACGCAACCGCGCGCTCGTCTACGCCGGGGTCCGCAAGAACCTCCGCCACCTCGACGCCCACCCCGGCGCCGCCGACCGCGCCGAGCGCGTCGCCGAGATGGTCCGCACCACCGAACCCCTCGTCCGCCTCCTCGGGCAGCGCCTCAACCGCGCCGACGTCGACAACTCGGTGATGCTGGAGGTCCTGACCCGCCGCTACTACGGCAACAAGGGCATCGACGACGTCCGCACCGTCCAGGCCGGCGGCTGCACCCTCGTCATCGCCGAACGCGCCGACGCGCGCGTGGTCTCGGCCGCGGTGTCCTTCGACGCGCTCGCCGACGCCCTGCGCGGCCTGGCCGAGCTGGCCGCCGGCGGCGAGACCGTCGACGCCGACATCTACCTCGCCTGGGAGGAGCAGCCCGCCGACTCCGACGCGGCCGCCGCCGCCCTGTCGGACGCGGTGCGCGCGGTTCCGCTGCCGGGCAACGTCCGCAGGCTCACCACCACCGTCGCCGGTCGCAGCGG
This sequence comes from Actinorhabdospora filicis, assembly GCF_030269765.1. Taxonomy (GTDB): domain Bacteria; phylum Actinomycetota; class Actinomycetes; order Mycobacteriales; family Micromonosporaceae; genus Actinorhabdospora; species Actinorhabdospora filicis. The sequence continues at coordinate 391,169 of NZ_BSTX01000003.1, forward strand.
TGCCGTGATGCACCACCACTTCACCTTCCGTCAGTCGTCGGTGGGGATGACCGAGGAGCGGCTGATCCGCGGCCTGCACCCGTTCATCGCGCAGCGGATGCGGATGGAGCGCTTCGGCCAGTTCGACCTCACCCGCCTGCCGTCCTCCGACGAGGAGGTGTACCTGTTCCGGGCCGTGGCGCGGGAGAACCCCTCCGACGATCGCCTGGTGGCCTTCGCGCAGATCCGCGACCTCACCGAGCTCCGCGAGCACGACGGGCGCCTGGTCGCGCTGCCGACCGCCGAGGACACCATCGCCGCCTGCCTGGACTCCATCCGGCGCGCGCAGGCCGTCCGCCCGGCCAAGAACCGCTTCAGCACCAACCGCATCGTCATCTACGTGTGGCCGCCGGTCGACATCACCCGCGAGGAGCTGGAGATGATCGCCGGGCGCGTCCGCCCCACCACGGTCGGGGCGGGCCTGGAGGAGATCCTGTTCATCGCCCGCCGCCGCCGCTCCACCGGCGAGCTGGTGAAGACCGAGGTCAAGATCACCTTCGACGCCACCGGCACGGCGAGCCTGAGCATGGGCGACCCCTCCGACGCGCCCGTCCAGCCCCTGGACGACTACCGCCTGAAGGTCCTGCGCGCCAGCAGCCGCAACGCCGTCTACCCCTACGAGCTCACCGAGCTGCTCGGCGCCTTCACCGAGCACGACCTCGACGAGACCGGCACGCTCGTCCCGGTGGAGCGGCCCAAGGGCCGCAACACCGCCGCGATGGTCGCCGGTGTGGTCACCACGCCGACCCCGGCCTACCCCGAGGGCGTGACGCGCGTCGTCCTGCTCGGCGACCCCACCAAGTCGCTGGGCGCGCTCTCGGAGCCCGAGTGCCGCCGCGTCATCGCCGCCCTCGACCTCGCCGAGCGCATGGGCGTCCCGCTGGAGTGGTACGCGCTGTCCTCGGGCGCGCGGATCTCCATGGAGTCCGGCACCGAGAACATGGACTGGGTGGCCGCCGCGCTCAAGCGGATCGTGGAGTTCACCCAGGACGGCGGCGAGATCAACATCGTCGTCGCCGGGATCAACGTCGGCGCCCAGCCCTACTGGAACGCCGAGGCGACGATGCTCATGCACACCAAGGGCGTCCTGGTCATGACCCCCGACTCGGCGATGGTGCTCACCGGCAAGCAGTCCCTGGACTTCTCCGGCGGCGTGTCGGCCGAGGACAACTACGGCATCGGCGGCTACGACCGCGTCATGGGCCCCAACGGGCAAGCACAGTACTGGGCGCCGGACCTGGCCGGTGCGCACGGCATCCTCATGGCCCACTACGAGCACACCTACGTCGCGCCCGGCGAGGAGGCACCGCGCCGCGCCACCACGTCCGACCCCGTCGACCGCGACATCTCACCGTTCCCGCACGCGATCGAGGGCAGCGACTTCACCACCGTCGGCGAGATCTTCTCCGCCGAGGCCAACCCCGACCGCAAGAAGCCCTTCGACATCCGTACCGTCATGCGCGCCCTGGCCGACCAGGACCACGCGGTCCTGGAGCGCTGGGCCGGGATGGCCGACGCCGAGACCGCCGTCGTCCAGGACGTCCACCTCGGCGGGCACCCCGTCTGCCTCCTGGGCATCGAGTCGCGGGCCGTGCCGCGCCGCGGCTTCCCGCCCACCGACGGACCCGACACCTACACCGCCGGGACGCTGTTCCCGCGCTCGTCGAAGAAGGCCGCCCGCGCCATCAACGCCGCCAGCGGCAACCGGCCGCTGGTCGTGCTGGCCAACCTCTCGGGCTTCGACGGCTCCCCGGAGTCGATGCGCAAACTCCAGCTGGAGTACGGCGCCGAGATCGGCCGCGCCATCGTCAACTTCCGCGGGCCGATCGTGTTCTGCGTGATCTCCCGCTACCACGGCGGCGCGTTCGTGGTGTTCTCCAAGGCCCTCAACCCGAACATGACGGTCCTGGCCCTGGAGGGCTCCTTCGCCTCCGTGCTCGGCGGCGCGCCCGCCGCCGCGGTGGTCTTCTCCGGCGAGGTCAACCGCCGCACCGCCGCCGACCAGCGCGTCCGCGACGCCCAGGACCGCGTCTCGGCCGCCACCGGCACCGAACGCGCCTCGCTCACCTCGGAGCTGGACGAGCTGCGCGCCTCGGTGCGCGCGGAGAAGCTGGGCGAGGTCGCCGCCGAGTTCGACCGCGTGCACAGCATCCGCCGGGCCGTCGAGGTCGGCTCGGTGGACGCGGTGATCGGCGCGGCCGAGATGCGCCCGCGCATCATCGAGGCCATCGAAGCGCGCATGTAGCGACACCATGGGAGAGGCCGCGTCCCGGAAGGGGCGCGGCCTTTCGTGTCGCCAGTGTGCGTCGTGGTGCTGCCGGGTCCTCCTACTTCACCTTGCCGGAACGCTCGTTCACGCGCGCCTCGCCCTCGATCTGCTTGACGTCCCCGCCGGAGCCGGAACGGATGGCGATCTTGCGCGGGCGCTCCACGGGCCGGGTCACGTCCCTGACGCGGATGCGCAGCACGCCGTGGTCGAACGAGGCGTCCACGCGCTCGGCGTTCACCCCGTCGGGGAGCTGGAAGGTGCGGCGGAAGGAGCCGTACCGCAGCTCGCGGACCAGCAGGCGGCCCCGCTCGGCGTCGACGGTGTCCTTGCGTTCACCGGAGACGGTGAGACGGCCTTCGGCGATCTCGATGTCGACGTCCTCCGGTCGCACGCCCGGCAGCTCCATGCTCACCACGACGTCGGCGCCGTCGGTGGCCATGTCGACGCCCGGCACGAAGTGCTGCGCCCTCGGGCCGAAGCTCTGCCTGATGACCTCGTCGAACGTGCTGTCCAGCCGGGACAGCGCGGAGAACGGGTCGCGGTTGATCAGGGCCATGAACAATCACCTCCGAAAGAGTTGGCACTCTCGACATGCGAGTGCTAATCCATGGTGTACGGACACCCCTCGGAGCGTCGATATTTCCGGCGAAAAATGTGGCCTAGATCACTGTCTTGGGGGTGTGGTCACGCCTCGTCCCACCAGGAGAAGGCCGCGATGCGCCAGCCCTCCGGCGTCCGCACGAACTGGAAGGTCTTGCTGCCCCTGCCCTCGTACGGCTCGCCGTCCATCAGCCCCGACTTGGCGTAGGTGCCGATGCGGCAGGCGATGTCGCCGTCCACGATCGTGGTCTGCGAGGTCTCCCACTCGGTGAACTCGGTCAGCCGCCCGCCGGTCAGCAGGACCTCGCGCGGGCCGATGAACTCCTCCACCGTGTACGTCGCGTACTTCGGCGCGGTCACCGCGATCACGCCGCCGGGCAGCATCAGCCGCCGGATCCGCGCCACGTCGGGGGCCTTGCCGCCCCGGTTGTCGAAGGCGCCGAAGAACTCGGCGGTGATGGAGTCGATCGCGTCGTCGGCCATGGGAGCCGACGCTAGCACCGCCGTGCGCGGGGCGCGGGGGCCGTTAAGGCGCGGTGTGGATGACGTCCGATTCCTACAAGGCGGCGGGGGAGCACGGCTCGTAGCTTCGGGGCCGTGAACACGATCATGACGAAGGCGGAGGCGTTCATCTGGCGCTCCGGCCGGGTCCTCGAACAGCACCGTTTCGCCCACCTGTTCCTCGGCGCCCCCGCCGAGCCCGTCGCCCGCGCCATGGACGCCTACCGCGCCGCCGACGGCGGTTACGCCTACGGCCTCGAACCCGATGTGCGCGGCCCCGACTCCCAGCCGTCCACATTGCGCGCGGCCGTGCCGATCCTGGCGGAGGCGGGCCTGCTGGACCGGGCCACCGCCGGCCGGCTGTGCGACTGGCTGCTGACGGTGACCGCGCCCGACGGCGGCGTCCCCAATGTCCTGCCCACGCTGCTGCCCTACCCGCGCCCGCCGTGGCTGCCGGTGCCGGACGCACCGGTGGGCATGATCCTGCCGACCGGCGACATCGCCGGGCCGCTCCTGCGCCACCGCCTCGACCACCCGTGGCTGGCCCCGGCCGTCGCCTTCACCCGCGAGGCGATCGCGCGACTGGCGTCCACGCACCCCTACGAGGCCGAGTCGGCGATCCGGTTCCTCGACGGGCTCGCCGTCCACGAGGACGTCACCGCCGCCGCCGACGCCCTCGGCGACCTCGTGCGCCAACAGCGGATCGTGCTCCTCGACCGTCCCGAGGACGCCGTCATCGCACCCGGGTACGCCCCCGGCGAGCACCACCGCCCGCACGACTACGCCCCGGCCCCCGGCAGCGTCGCCGCCCGCTGGTTCACCACCGCCGAGATGGACCGCTCCCTCGACGCCCTCGCCGCCGGGCAGGACGCCGACGGCGGGTGGCCGGTCCGCTGGGCGAAGTGGGCGCCGACCACCGAGGCCGAGGCCCGGCCCGGGGTCACCCTCGACGCCCTCCTGACCCTGCGGGCCTGGGGCCGCCTCTGAGCCCCGACTACCTCTCGGGGATGACTCCTACGGGAATCATCCCCGCGGAGTCTCCTGTGGACGGATGTGCCGGGCCGATCGTCTTCATAGCCTGACGCCACCGACGAAAGGACCCACATGAGACGCCGCACCTTCGCCCTCACCCCCATCGCCGTCGCCATCGCCGCCGCCCTCCCCGGCACCGCCCGGGCCGACGCTCCCGCCGCCCCCGCGATCCCCGCCCCGAGCGGGCCCGAGCCGGTCGGCCACGCCGCGATGCGCCTGGTCGACACCGGCCGCGCCGATCCGTGGAAACCCGACGAGCGCCGCGAGCTGATGCTCTCGATCTGGTACCCCGCCAAGCGCCCGGGACGCGGCCCGGCCCAGTACGTGACCGCCGAGGAGTCCCGGATGTTCCTGGAGGGACGAAACGTCCAGGGACTGCCCCTCGACATCCTCAGCACCGTGCGCACCAACTCCACCGTGGACGCGCCCGCGCACGGCGGCAGGCACCCGCTCGCGCTGCTGTCACCCGGCTTCGGCGCACCGCGCGCCGAACTCACCGGCCTCGCCGAGGAACTCGCGAGCCACGGCTACCTCGTCGTCGGCGTCGGCCACAACTACGAGACCCTCGGCACCACGTTCCCCGACGGCCACACCACCCCCTGCCTGGCCTGCGGCACGGAGGAGAACCTCAAGCTCATCGAGGGCCGCGCGGCCGACTTCACCTTCGTCATCGACGCGCTGACCGCACGGCACTCCCCGTGGCGGCGGCTCATCGACCGCGACGCCATCGGCCTGGTGGGCATGTCCATCGGAGGCGCGGCGGCCGTCCCGACGCTGCTGACCGAACCGCGCGTGAAGGCGGCGGTCAACCTCGACGGCGCCTACTGGCACACCACCACCGCGCCCATCCACCGGCCGCTGATGGCCATCGGTCACCCCAACAAGATCCCCGGCGCGGAGACCATGGGCTGGGGCCGGACGTGGAACCAGCTCACCGGCTGGCGGCGGTGGGTGACCGTGGACGGCTCCGTGCACGGCTCCTTCAACGACCTCCCGGTCCTCGCCGAGCAGGCGGGCCTGCACCTGCCCGGCCTCGACGGGGCTTACGCGCTGTCGCTGACCCGCGCCTACGTGCGGGCCTTCCTGGACCGGCACCTGCGCTGCGAGTCGGGGGCGCTGCTGGACGGGCCGTCCCCGGCCTGGCCCGAGGTCCGCTTCCACGGCTAGAACGCCCGCCACCCGGCTCGCGCTAGAACGCCGCGAGGCAGCAGTCCACGAAGTCCCGCACCACCGGATCGCGATCACCGGCCCGGGCCACCGCCACCCGGCTCGGGCCGACGCCGTCCAGCGGCACGTACGTCACACCCGGCCGGGCGTAGAAACGCGCGGCCGAGGCGGGCGCGAGGGCGATCCCGTCGCCGTTGGCGATCGCGGTCAGCCACTCGTCGGGATGCTCGGTGACCGCCCCGACGCGGACGGGGTGGCCGCCGCGCTCCTCGACGGCCAGCCAATGGTCGCGCCAGGCCCCCGTGGCGCCCGGCGCGGCCACGAAGGGCTCGTCGAGCACCTCGCCGATGGCCACGCGCTCGCGGGCGGCCAGCGGCCCGGCGGAGGACACCGCGAGCACGCGCGGCTCGGTGAGCAGGACGTCGACGGCCCACGCGTCCTGACCGGGGAACGGCAGGCGGACGAGCGCGACATCGACGTCCCCTGTGGACAGCCCGGCGGCGGGATCGGCCCACGAGCTCTGCCGCATCTCCACCCGCCAGCCGGGGCGGCGGGCGGTGAAGGCGGCCACGATGCCCGGGGTGGCCTCGTTGGCGGCGCTGGCCAGGAAGCCGACGCGCAGGACGCGGGCGGCGGCCCGGGTCTCGCGCGCGATGCCGTCCCAGGCGTCCAGGAGGGCCGGGACGCGCGCGGCGAGCGCCTCACCGGCGGGGGTGAGGCTCATCCCGGCCTTGGAGCGGGTGAACAGGCGCGCGCCGAGCAGGTCCTCCAGTCGCGCGACCTGCCGGGTCAGCGCGGGCTGGGTGACGTAGAGGACCGCGGCGGCGCGGGTCAGCGTCCCCTCCTGCGCGACGGCGGCGAAGTAGCGCAGGAGGCGGGTGTCCACATCCATGCCGACAGGTTATAGATGACGGCATTGGACGCGGGAGCCGCGCGGGCCGAGGCTGAGGGCACACCACCACCGTGGAGGCTCTGATGCACATCGCGTTCCTCATCGTCGCCGCCCTCACCGTCCTGGCCAACGGCTTCGAGATGGTCGCCGGGTTCGCGCGGGCGTCCTTCGTCCGCGGCAACGCCGCCCTGGTCGGGCTGGCGCCGAAGTGGATCGTGCCGCTGGCGGTGCTGAAGGGCGCCGGGGCGGCCGGCGTCCTGCTCGGCCTGCTCGGAGTGCCGCTGATCGGGGAGGCCGCCGCGATCGGGCTCGTGCTGTTCTTCGTGGGCGCGATGATCGCCCACGTGCGCGCGAGGGTCTTCCACAACATCGCGTTCCCGGCGGCCTTCCTCGCCCTCGCCGCCGGGACGCTCGTGCTGGGGCTGCTGGACTAGAGCGGCAGCCCCGCCTCCAGGTAGGCGAGGTTGGCGTCGAGGTACTCGGCGAGCGGCCGGACGCCGTCCTCGGCCGACCACGTGCGCATCGCCGTCACCCACGCGGCCAGCACCGCCCCGGCGAAGACGTGCAGGCGCATGTCGCCGGGGTCGCGGCCGAGGCGCTCGGCGAGGATCCCGGCCAGCGCGGCCTCGGTGGCCAGCGCGTGCTCCAGGGTGCGGGCGCGCAGGTCGGGTTCGCCGAAGGCCAGGCGGGTCATGGCGAGCATGTCCCCGGCGGGCGGGGTGTGCCCGTCGAGGACGGCGAGGATCGCCTCGCGCAGGCCGCGCGCGACGGGGACGCCCTCGGGCAGCGCCCGCGCGGCGGCCACCAGCACCGGGTCGGCGTCCTCGTCGAGGACCACGTGGTCCTTGGTGGGGAAGTAGCGGAAGAACGTCGAGGGGGAGACCTCGGCGGCCTCGGCGATCTGGTCGACGGTGGTGGCGGCGTAGCCGCGCTCGGCGAACAGGCGCAGGGCGTGCTCCCGGATCGTCCGGCGCGTCCTGGCCTTCTTCAGCTCACGCAGTCCCGGCGAGGTCATGGACCGATTCTCCCGCGCGCGCCCGCCCGGGCAGCCGCCGGGCCGCGAGCAGCCCGGTGAGGACGGCCGTGGCCGCGCACACCGCGAGGACGGCGCGCAGCCCGCCGGCCAGGTCGCCGGTGTCCAGCCTGGGGCTTCCGGCCGCCCAGGTCAGCAGCCCGCCGAGGACGGCCACGCCGACGGCCGTCCCCACGCCCCGCAGGCTCTGGTTGAGGCCCGATCCGGCGCCCGCGCGGTCGGGTGGCAGCGTCTCCAGGACCGCGGTGATCGCCGGGACCATCACCACGCCCATGCCCGCGCCCGCGGCGGCCGTCCACGCGGCGAGGAAGACGTGCCCGCTGGCGGCGGTGGTGAACACGCCCGCGGCCAGCGCGGCGGCCAGGACGCCCGAACCCCCGGCGACGGCCGCGCGCAGGCCCGCGCGGGCCAGGACCCGTCCGCCGATCTGCGCGCCCGCCATCATCCCCGCCGCGAAGGGCAGCAGCGCCAGTCCCGTGGGGACGCCGTCGAGCCCGCGCGTCAGCCGCAGGTACTGCGGGTAGGCGAACAGGAGCCCGGCCAGGACCAGCGAGACCTGCACGGCCACGATCGTGCACCAGCGAAACCGCGCGTCGGCGAACAACCGCAGGTCCACCATCGGCGCCCTCGCCCGCAGCTGGCCCCGGGTGAAGAGGGCGAGCAGGACCGCGCCCCCGCCGAGCGCGGCGAGCACGAGCGGATCGCCCCACCCGCGCTCCGGGACGGCGATGACGCCGTAGGTGAGGGCCGCCAGGCCCGCCACGAGCAGCGCGGTCGGGACCGCGCGCGGCGGCGGGGTGCGGCCACCGGCGTCCGGCGGGATCGCCACGGCGCACGCGGCGAGGACCGCCACCGCCAGCGGCACGTTGATCACCAGCACCGAGCCCCACCAGAACCGGTCCAGCAGGAAACCGCCGAGCACCGGTCCCAGCGGGAAGCCGATCAGGCCCGCCACCGACGCGAAGGCCATCGCCCGCCCCAGCTGCTCGCGCGGGAAGAGCGCGGGCACCAGCGCCATGGTCAGCGTCAGCATCGCCGCCGCACCCACGCCCATCACCGCCCTGGCCGCGATGAGCACACCGGCGTCGGTGGCGTAGGCGCCCACTCCCGAGCCGACGCCGAAGGCACCGACGGCGCAGAGCAGGACGCGCTTGCGGCCGAGGCGGTCGGCCAGCGCGCCCGCCGGGATCAGCAGGGCGGCCGAGACGATCGTGTACGCGTTCAGGACCCATTGCAGGGCGCCGGTGGAGGCGCCGAGATCGCCGGAGAGGGCCGGGAGGGCGACATTGAGGACGGTGGTGTCGAGGTCGATGAGCAGGACGCAGAGCATGAGCGCGCCGAGCGCGGCCCAGCGGCGGGTGGGGGAGGGGGCGGTGGCGATGGACATGGGGCTCCCGGGGGTGGGCGGCGGAAGGGAGATTCTGACAGTGACTCTCAAATGAGAGTAACTGTCAGAATCTCGCGTGGCCACCCGCCCGGCTCACCCGGGCCTGCGGCCATGCCCCACCACTGGCCGGGCTGGGGCCGCCGGCCGGGTCTACGGCCGCTGCGGCTCGCGCCTTGCCGACTGAACTCGGGTGGGAGCGTCCCGCTCACCCCGGGCTCGCCGGGCACCGGCCGGGGCCTCGTGGCCTTGCCGCGCCATGACAGCCCGCGCCCGGTCCGCGGCCTTCCCGCCGGTGCGGCCTCGCCCATCCGTGCGTGGCCCTCGTGCTGGCGCGTCGTGATTCCCGGTGGGTCACCCCTGCCGGTACACCACCCCGTGCGGGTCCGCGCAGTGCTCGTCGGCGTGCTCGCCGCCCGCCGGGCCGCTCTCCAGGTGGTCGACCTGGAGGGTGCTGTGGTCGAGCTCGTGCTCGGCGCGCAGCCAGGTCTCGATCTCCTCGCGGACGGCGTGGCAGTCGGCGTCGGGGGTGACCAGGACGTGCGCGGACATGGCCGGCTGGCCGGAGGTGATCTGCCAGACGTGCAGGTCGTGGACCTCCACGACCTGCGGCATCTCGGCGAGGTGGCGGCCGAGGGCGGCGGGGTCGATCCCGGCGGGCGCGGCCTCCAGGAGGATGCGGCCGGAGGCGGCGACGAGCCCGATACCGGCCTTGATCATGAGGGCGGCCACGAAGAGGGAGGCGATGGCGTCGGCGCGGGCGAAGCCGGTGAGGACCATGACGAGCCCGGCGACGGCGGTGCCGATGAACGCGAAGAGGTCGGTGAGGATGTGCTGGAAGGCGCCCTCGACGTTCAGGCTGGTCCGGTTCGCCCGCGACAGCGCCCAGGCGGCGGCGAGGTTGACCACGATGCCCACCAGGGCGGTCACCAGGACCAGGCCGCCGGCGACCTCGGGCGGGTCGATGAGGCGCTCGATCGCCTCGTAGACCAGCCAGCCCGCCAGCAGCAGCAGCGTGAGGCCGTTGGCCTGGGCGGAGAGGATCTCGGCGCGCTTGAGGCCGTAGGTGTAGCCGCCCGCCGGTGGGCGGGCGGCCAGCCGGATCGCGATGAGGGCCAGCACGATGGAGGCGGCGTCGGTGAGCATGTGCGCGGCGTCCGACAGCAGCGCCAGCGAGCCGGAGACGACGCCGACGACGACCTCGGCGGCCATGAACACCACGATCAGCCCGAGGGCGATGCTCAGCCAGCGCTTGTCGGCGTCGGCCGATACCCCGTGGGAGTGACCGGCGTGGCCCCCGTGGCCGTGCCCCTCATGAGAGTGGTCCCCGTGGTCGTGGCCCATCGCCGGTCCTCCCCGTGTCCGAAAGCTGCGCCTCCAATATATGCGTTGTTCGCAATATGACGCGCCCGGGCCGGGGCGACCCGGGCGGCCGGGCGGATCAGTGTTCGCCGTCGGGGTCGCAGTAGTCGATCTCGTCGGTCGCCCGGAACGGCCCCGTCACCAGCTCGCGGGTGAAGCGCCCACCGGCGGGGATGTCGTCGGCGGAGGTCCGCAGCGTGAACTGCTGCATGACCCGCAGGCCCCGGCCCATGATCCGCACCGGGCGGCGGACCTCGTACAGCGCGGGCCACGGACACTCGTAGTAGCAGGTCCCGCCGCCCTTGATGCTGATCGGCGCGATGTCCCCGGCGGCCAGGGCGGCGTCGATCTCGGCCTTGGCGGCCATGGTCTGGGCGGGGTTGTCGTCGAACTCCCACATCTCCTTGACGGCCTGGCGGGCGCGCTTGTCGGCGCGCCAGCGCGACAGGCTGCGCGGGTCGGTCAGCGCCCACGGGTCGAAGCGGGCACCGCCCGGCAGGCGGGAGACGTCCGGACGCGCGGCGGGCCGCGGCGGGCGGTAGCCCGTGGTCAGCAGCCGCGGCATGGCGGCCAGCTGGCCGATCTGGAACCACAGCTCCAGGGCCTGCTTCAGGTTGTTCTCGATGAGCTCGTGCAGGCGCGGATTGTGCTTGGGCGTGCGCAGCCCGAGCGCGTAGTCGACGGCCGCGGCCGCCTCGGCGCTCATCTGGCGCAGCCGGTTCACGATCGCCCGCCGCTCGGGCGGCAGGCCCTCGGCGCCCAGGGCGTGCAACGCGACCTCGGCGTGCTCCCGGATCGGCGGGACGGCCGCCAGCAGCGCAGTCAGGTGCTCCTGCGGGCACGGGTCGACCTCGATCCACGGCGGCAGCCCGGCCGGGAGGGCCAGCTCGGCGGCCAGGTCGTGGTCGGGATTGCTGCGGGCCTGCCGGGCGCGGCTCAGCCAGCCCTCGACGGCCCCGAACCACTCCGAGACCTGCCCGAAGGTGACCTCCGGGACGTACCCGACGGTGCCCGGGTCGGCGGCGTAGTCGGCGTCCAGCAGCGTCTCACCGAGGATCTGCAGGACATAGGCGTTCCACGAGGCCAGGAGCTGCCCGGCGACGGCCGGTGAGGCCTCCCACGGCGAGCCCTGGACGCGCGCCTGTTCGGCGTCCAGCAGCTCCTGGTAGGCGCTCTTGCCGGCCTGGCGCAGCGCCTCCAGGAGACCGGCGTCCTGTTCGCGGCGCGCGAAGGCGCGGATCTTGGTGAGCATGGTCGGAGCGAGCGGATCGGGCACGGGCATGCCTCCTTCAGAGAGGAGAAAAGGGTAATTCCGCGGGGCAAGCCGGGCCCGCCGCGCCGTTCACCGTTTCACCGTCGGGTGTGGGCCGAAACGCCGATTTCCTCCCCCGTAGGTGTGATCGGTGAGACTTCCTTGGACCCCGCTACGCCCGAGGGCTGAAAAGAGGGCGGCGTAATCCCTGGAATGTGTGGCAGGCTGCGCGCATGTCCACACTTCCCCATCTCGACAATTCGTGGATGTTCGACCTGGTTTCGGACGATCCGCGACTGCGCGGAGCGGCCCTGGCCCGCCACGAGGTCGCCAGTGACGAATACAGCGAACAGTGGCAGCGGGCGCACGAGCTCGACGCGTTGATCTGGACCCTCCGCGACGACGACCGCGAGGTTCCCCCCGGGCTCCTCGCCGAATCCGACCAGGTCGGGCGCGCCCTCCGTGAAGCCGGTGACGGGACCCTCTGCGGGCTGGTCGACCGCTTCGCCTACGGGGACGCCGACGAGAGCGCCGCCCTGGCGCCCTACGCGGTCCTGTTCCTGACCCTGGAGAACCGTTACCCCGAGACGTGGGACACCGAGCTGGCCGCCGGGTCCCCGTGGCACCTGAAGAAACGCGTGCTCGACCGCTTCGTCCGCGACGGCGTCCCGGTCGGATCACGCGACATGGCCACCGAGGCCGTCATCGACGCCGCCTACCGCCTCCACCGCTGCGAGGACCGCCGCTATCCGCTGCTGGCCAGGCACCTGGACTCCGTCGCGCTCCGCGAGGAGCTCGCCGAGGCCTACGACAACGAGGACGTCATCGTCGCCGCCCGCGCCGGATACCTCCTGTGGGCCCTGGAGAACCCCGCCGCCCCGGTCACCCTGCGCTCCTGGCGCGACTGGATCGTCGAGGACCTCACCGAGAGCCTCACGACCTAGAGCAGGGCCTGTGCGGCCCGCCGCCACTCGCCGTCCTCGGTGAAGGCGCGCCAGCCGCCGAAGTGATGCAACCCGCCGACGTGGTCGAGCACCCGACGGGCCAATGGCGCAGCGGCCTCCCGCGCCCCCATCTCGCCGAGGTGGACGAGCGCGGCACGTGCCGCCGGTGACGCCTGCCCGCCGTCGAGGGACCCGGTGACGACGGCGACGAGAACCCGCGCGGCGACGGTGTGGTCGCCCGTGGACCGCCACTCGGCACGAGCCGCACGCACCCGCGTCCACTCATCGGAGGCCGTCAGCTCCTCCGCGGCCGGACGCGCCGGAGCGTCCCGGATCGCCTCCTCCGCCCGCCGGGCGAGCGGCGGATCGAGCGCCGCCACCTCCGGCAGCGCCTCCACCGCGAGCGCGCCCCAGGCGATGAGCGTGTTCAGGTAGTCCAGCCGCTCCTGCCCGCCACCCAGCCGCAGCCGCTCCCGGACCGCCGGGAGCACCGCCGCGACCCGCTCGCGGGGCAGCGCCTGCAGCACCTCGCCGATCGAGGGCAGGTCGCCCACCCGGTGCGTGCCGGTGAAGTGGGCCCGCGTGTGATGCCAGGAGTCCTCGCGCACCCGCCGTACCAGCGGGGCGATGACGCGCTCGTCGCCCAGCCGCGCCAGGGCCCAGACCGCGATGTCACCGACCTCGGGATCGTCGATGAGACCCGCGAACAGCGCCGGGCACGGGACCGACAGGACCGCCAGCAGCCGCAGCGCGTCCGGGTCCGGGCTCAGGGTCGCGATCGCCCCGGCGAACTCGCCGTCCAGATCCCGGCGCTCCGACAGCAGGACCGCCGCCGCGCTCAGGCCGCGTCCGGCGGTCAGGAGACGGTGGACGAAGCCGGGCCGGGCGTCGGCGCCCATGCGTCGCACGACGGTCGTCTCGTCGCCCCAGGCCGAGAGCACGGCGGGATCGGTGGCGATGAGGGCGTCGTAGACCCCCTCGGCCTCCGCCCCCGCCGCCACGAGCGAGATCAGTCGCACCTCGGGCGAGGGGTCCCCGCGCAGGTCGTCCCCGGCCTCGATGAGGTACGTGGCGATTTCGACGCGCACCATGGGATCGGTCTCGGCCGGGAAACGCGCCCGCAGCGGGCCGTGCTCGCCGCAGGCTGCCAGGCCCTGCGCCGCCGCCGACCGGATCCGGGGCTCGGGGTCGCCGAGCAGGGCGGTGACGCGGGGGAGGACCGCCACCCACGCCGCCGCCCAGCCCGGGTCGACGTGTCGCGACCAGGTCGCCTCCTGCGCCAGTTCCCCCACGATCTCCAGCATGTCCGGGCGTTCGTGGGTCCCCGGTGTCCCGGCCAGCTCGACCAGGAACGGCAGGGCGGCCGTCGCCGCGCTCGGCACCCATCCGCCCTGGTGGTAGAGCAGGTTCCGCAGGTCGTCGTCGGGTTCCTCGCCGGCCGCGTGCGCCCGCAGCAGCCCCGGCACGTCCCCGGCGGAACCGTAGTTGTGCCGAAGCGCGCCCCAGTCGATGTCATCGAGACCGTCCAGCACCGAAATCCCTCCGCGCGGAAATGTCGAGAAGCCCCCGACGGCCCCGACCGACCGGTGAAAGGCTCTCAACCGACCTAAGGAGCACACCATGAAGTACATGCTGATCATGCACGGCAACCCCGCCATCTGGGACGCGCTGCCCGAGGAGCGCCGCCAGGCCGTCATGAACGGCCACGGCGCGTTCATGGAGGCCACCCGCGCCAGTGGCGAGCTGATCGGCACCGCCGCCCTGGACCCCGACCTGTCCAAGGCGAAGGTGGTGCGCGTCAAGGACGGCATCAAGGTCGCCACCGACGGCCCCTACCTGGAGGCCAAGGAGTTCTTCGGCGGCTTCTACCTCGTCGAGGTCGCCGACGAGGAACGCGCCCTCGAACTGGCCGCGATGATCCCCGACGCCGCCGTGGACGGCCTGGGCATCCAGGTCAGCCCGGTGGTGTTCTACGCCTCGGCCGAGGTCTGAGAAACGGGGGCGGGACCACCGGTCCCGCCCCGCTCACTTCACGTCCAGCAGGTACGCCGCCTGGTTGAACGGGTCGGGACCCACCCGCTCGCGCACCGGCGGATCGCCGTCCACGCGGCGGTGGCCGTGCGCCTCGGCCAGGAACAGGAACTCGCCGGAGGTGATCGGCGGCAGGCGGCGCTCGAAGCCGTGCAGGGACCCCGCCTCCAGCAGCCCGGTCATGTGGCACACGCCGTCCAGGACGTGCTGGGAGCGCAGCTCGCCGTCGAACTCCTTGAGCAGCACGATCAGCGCGCCCAGCGACTCCGCGGGGGCCTCCAGCTCGAAGGAGTGCAGCGGCACGTGCACGTCGGTCCCGGCGGCGGCCAGGGCCTCGGCGAGGGCCAGCGGCACGATCCGCCGGAAGTGCCCGGCGTTGGTCGACACGCTGCTGTAGGCCGAGGCGGTCAGGGTGACCCGGACGTCCTCCACCCGCCACGCGTACACGCCCTGCTTGAGCACCTCGTACACGGTGTCCTCGATCGCCGGGTGGTAGGCGGGCAGCAGCGCGCCGCGCTCGATCTCGAAGCCGTAGGTGACGCCCTCGGCGGGTTCCACGCGCAGTTCCACCGCGGCCGGCCAGGGCGTCTCGCCCCACCAGCGGCGGGCGGTGGCCGTCCCGGTGGGCCGCTCGATGTGGACGGTGCGGGTCTCGTCGAAGGTCACCTCGACGCCGAACTCGGCGGCCAGGGTCGCGGCGATGACTTCCTTCTGGACCTCCCCGTACAGCGACACGGTGATGTCGTCACCGGCGCGGACGTCGATGAGCGGATCGCGCTCGGCCAGATCGGTCAGGGCCGCGAAGAGCTTGCGCCGGTCGGTGGCGCGGACCACCGTCTCCAGCGTCGGCGGCGCGAAGAGCGTGCGCGGCGGCAGCAGCTCGCGGGAGCCGATCGCGTCGCCGATGCGCGCCTCGCGCATCCCCCACACCTTCGCGATGCCGCCCGCGCGCAGCTCGCCCGGCGCGGTGTGCGAACCGCGCGTGAAGGGCCGCACGGCGGTCGGTTTGACCTCGTAGCCACCGGCGGGCCGGTGCGCCTCGACGCGCTCGCGGGGACGCAGGACGCCCGAGCGCAGCCGCACGTAGGCGACCTTCTCCCCGGCCGGGCCGCGCTCGATCTTGAAGACCGAGCCCTGTGGCGGGCCCTCGGATTCGGGCGTGACGGGCAGGAACTCCACCAGCCCCGACATCAGCTCGGGCACCCCGGCGCCGGTGATGGCCGAACCGAAGTAGACCGGGTGCGCTCGCCCGGCGCGGGTGTGCTCGGCGAGGATCGCGCGGGCCTCACCCTCGGGGAGCGCGACGCCGTCCACGTAGGACTCCAGGAGCCGGTCGTCGGGCAGGGTCTCGGCGAGCGCCTCGAACAGCGGCCCGCGCGGCGACACGGTGGCCGCGCGCGTGCCGAGCCCGTCGACCCCGGTCATCGCGACCACGCCCGGCGCGAGCTTGGCGGCCAGGTCGGCCAGCAGCCCGTCCTCGCGGGCGCCGACCCGGTCCACCTTGTTCACGAAGATGAGCGTGGGGATGCCCAGGCGGGTCAGGACGCGGTGCAGCACACGTGTCTGCGCCTGCACGCCCTCCACGGCCGAGACCACGAGCACCGCGCCGTCCAGGACGCTCAGGGCGCGCGAGACCTCGGCGATGAAGTCGCCGTGGCCGGGGGTGTCGATGAGGTTGACGTCGAGCCCGTCGAGGGTGAAGGCCACCACGGCGGACTGGATGGTGATGCCCCGGCGGCGCTCCTGTTCGAGCGTGTCCGTCTGGGTGGAGCCCCGGTCCACGCTGCCGATGTGGTCGATGACCCCGGCGAGGTGGAGGAGGCGTTCGGTCAGGCTGGTCTTACCGGCGTCGACATGGGCGACGATCCCTAGATTGAGCGGCAAAGAAGATCCCCAAAGGCTCGGCTGCGATGAAGGCGAAGGCAGGCGAGCGTCGGCGCATGGGGGTCTCCAGCCACTAGGGAGTACGGATGCGGCGGACGCTACGAGAGCGCCCGCCGCATCGCAACCGGTTTTTAGAGACGAACGAGCATCTTCCCGACGTTCGCCCCCGACAGCACGCCCAGGAACGCCTCCGGGGCCTTCTCCAGCCCGTTCAGGACGGTGCTCGTCCCGCGCAGGCTGCCCTCGGCCAGCAGCGGCGCGGCCTCGCCGATCCACTCGCCGAAGCGGTCCAGGTAGTGGTTGACCAGGACGCCCTTGACCGAGGCGCCCAGCGCGGCCAGCCGGAACAGGTTCGCCGGTCCCGGCGCGGGCTCGGTGTCGTTGTAGGAGGAGATCGCGCCGACCAGGGCGATGCGCCCGCCGGGCCGCAGCGCGCCGATCGCGGCCTCCAGGTGGTCGCCGCCGACGTGGTCGACGTAGACGTCGATCCCCTCGGGCGCGGCCCGCTCCAGCTGCCCGGCCAGGTCCCCGGCGCGGTAGTCGAGGGCGATGTCGTAGCCGAAGTCGCGCACCGCCCGCGCGCCCTTGTCCGGGCCGCCCGCCGAGCCGATGACGCGGGCGGCGCCGTAGCGGCGGGCCAGCTGCCCGGCGACGCTGCCGACGGCCCCGGCGGCGGCCGAGACGAACACCGTGTCGCCCTCCTTGACCGGCGCGGCGTCGGTGAGCGCCGCCCACGCGGTGAGGCCGGTGGTGCCCAGGACGCCCAGGAAGTGCTCGGCGGGGATGCCGGTGGCGTCGATGGGGAAGACCGCCGTGGCGGGCAGCAGCGCGTGCTCGCGCCACCCGGCGAAGTGCGAGACGAGCGTCCCCACCGGCACGCCCTCGGCGCGGGAGGCGATGACCTCGCCGACCGCCGAGCCCTCCAGCGGCGCGTCGAGGGCGAAGGGCGGGATGTAGGAGGGCGCGTCGTCCATGCGGCCGCGCATGTAGGGGTCCACCGACATCCACGTGTTGCGGACGAGGACCTCGCCCTCGGCCGGGGCGGGCAGGACCGTCTCGGCGAGCCGGAAGTCGCTGCGGGCGGGGACGCCGGTGGGGCGGGCGGCCAGGTGGATCTCGCGGGTCGTGACGGTCATTTCTGCGCTCCTTCGTCGTTCGCTGTGAGGGGAACGATGCGAGAGGTCGCTGCCGGAAACCTGTCGGTGGACTGTCGGCTAGCTTTGCGCGGTGAGATTCGCGCTGCTCGACGAGGTCGCCGCCTTCACCGACGCCGGGGCGCGCGTCGAGGTGCCCGAGGCGAAGGTGCGGGCGCTGCTGACGATCCTGCTCACCGTGCCCGGGCGGGCGGTGCCCGACGAGCGGCTGCTGCGCGAGCTGTGGGGCGAGGACCTCCCCGAGAACCCCGCCAACGCCCTCCAGGCGAAGGTCTCGCGCCTGCGCAAGGCCCTGGACGCCGCCGAGCCCGGCGCGAAGGCCCTGGTGGCCCGCCGCTCCGGCGGCTACCTGCTCGACGTGCCCGAGGACGCCGTCGACGCCGGGGAGTTCCGCCGCCTGGCGCGCGCCGCCCGCGCCGCCACCGGCCGCGAGCGCGAGCGGCTCCTGTCGGCCGCCGCCGGACTGTGGAGCCGCGACCACCTGGGCGAGGGTGAGGAGACCGAGCCGGTGCTGCGCGCGGCCCGCGTCCGCTACCTCGACGAGCTCCAGGTCGTGTGGGACGAGCTGGGCGAGGCCCGCCTCGGCCTCGGCGACGCGCAGAGCGCCTTCGAGGTCGCCCGCGGCACCGTCGGCCTCGGCCGTCCCCGCACCCTCGCCGTCTACATGCGCGCCCTCTACGCCCTGGGCCGCCACGCCGAGGCCATCGCCGCCTACGCCGAGCACCGCGACCGCCTCGCCGAGGACAGCGGACTCGACCCCGCGCCCGAGCTGGCCGCCCTGCACACCGCGATCCTGCGCGGCGACCCGTCCCTGGGACCGGTGGCCGCACCGGCCGCCGCCCCGCGCGGCAACCTGCCCGCGCCCACCGCGCCCCTCATCGGCCGCGACGGCGAGATCGCCGCCGTCCGCGCCCTCCCCGGTCGCCTGATCACCCTCACCGGGCCCGGCGGAGTCGGCAAGACCCGCCTGGCCGTCGAGGTCGCGCGCGGGCACACCGACCCGGTGTGGCTGGTCGACCTCTCCGGCCTGCCGCGCGGCGCGTCCGCGGCCGCCGTCGCCGAGGCCGTCACCGCCGCCGTCGGCCACGAACCCGCCGACCTCGCCGCCGCCGTCCTGCTGCTCGACAACTGCGAGCACGTCATCGAGGCCGCCGCCGAGGTCGCCGCGACCCTCCTGCGCGGACCGGGCGCCCGCGTCCTGGCCACCAGCCAGGAACCCCTCAGGCTGGCCGCCGAGACCGTCCACCCCGTCCCGCCCCTGCCCGCCGGGCACGCCGCCGCCCTCTTCCGCGCCCGCGCCACCGCCATCCCCGACGGCGCGGACAAGGCCGTCGACGCCATCGTCGCCCACCTCGACGGCCTGCCCCTCGCCCTCGAACTGGCCGCCACCCGCGTGCGCACCCTCGGCGTCCACGGCCTCGCCCACCGCCTCGCCGACCGCTTCACCCTCCTCACCGGCGGCGCCCGCGACGCCCCCTCCCGCCAGCGGACCCTGCGCGCGGTCATCGACTGGAGCTGGGAGCTGGCCGCCGCGCCCGAACGCGACGCCCTGCGCCGCCTCTCCGCCCACGCCGGAGGCTGGGACCTCGACGCCGCCGAGGCCGTCGCCGGACCCGGCGTCCTGGACCCCCTGTCCCGCCTGGTCGACCGCTCCCTCGTCGCCCTCGCCGACACCCCCGCCGGGCCCCGCTACCGGCTCCTGGACTCCGTGCGCGCCTACGCCGCCGAACGCCTCGCCGCCTCCGGCGAGGCCGACACCGTCCGCCTGCGCCACCTCGACCACTACCTGAGCGCCGCCGCCGACGAGAGTCGCGTGGACGCCGAGGCCGCCAACTTCCGCGCCGCCCTCGACACCGCTCTGCGCCTCGACCACGCCAAGGCCGCCGCCCTCGCCGGGCGCCTCGCCGGGCCCCTCGTCCGCCGCGGCCGCTACGCCGAGGCCGCCCGCGCCCTCGACGACGTCCTCGCCTTCTGCGACGACCCCGAGCTGCGCGTCTGGCGCGCCGGCGCCGGACTGTACACGGGAGACACCCTCCCCAAGGCCGAACTCCTGCGCATCGCCCGCGGCGTCCCCGCAGAACGGCGGCCCTGGTCCCACTGGTACCTCGCGCACGCCAACCGCGGCTTCGGGAAACTCGCCACCACCGAGGCCCTCGTCGAGGCCGCCCTCAACGCCTCCGGCCGCGAGCACTACCCCATCATCGCCGCCGCCCACGCCCTGCGCGCCACCGTCCACCGCGCCCGCGGCGACCTCCCGGCCGCCGCCCGCGACGCCGCCGAGGCCGAACGCATGACCCGCGGCGGCGAGGACCGCCTCACCCGCCTCCAGGCCACCGGCACCCTCGCCGAACTCGCCGAGATCCGCGGCGACTACGACGAGGCCGCCCTCCTCCACGCCGACGGCCTGCGCGCCGCCGAGGACGCCGGACTGTGGATCGAGGCCTCCTTCAAGACCTCCGGCCTGGGCCGCATCGCCCTCCTGCGCGGCGACTTCACCACCGCCGACGCCCACCACACCCGCGCCCGCGACCTCGCCCGCGACCAGGCCCACCGGGTCGCCGAGGAATTCGCCGAAGTGGGCCTCGCCCTGTCCCTGCGCCGCCAGGGCCGCCTCGACGAGGCCGAGGCCCACCTGACGGCCTGGGTGCCCTGGCTGCGCGGCGTCGGCGGCGAACCCGGCCTCGCCCTGGTACTGGCCGAACTCGGCTTCGCCGCCGAACAGCGCGGCGACGCCGAGGCCGCCCTGCGCCTGCACCGCGAGGGCCTGGCCGCCGCCGAGGCCATCGGCGACCCCCGCGCGCTCGCGCTCGCCTACGAGGGCATGGCCGGGGCGCACGCCTTGGCCGGCGACCGCGAGGAGGCCGGGCGCCTGCTGGCCGAGGCGACCGCCCTGCGCGAGGAGGTCGGCGCCCCGCTGCCACCCGGCGAGCGGGGCGACGTCGAGCGGATCAGGAGCCGCCTCGCGCGATCGGCATGATCGTCGGGTTCGGCTCGCGGGTCAAGAACTCCTCCACGGTGCGCGTGTAGAGCTCGGGACGGTCCAGGAACAGCACGTGCGAGGCGCGCGGGATCACCGACAGCTCGGCGTCGGGAATCGCCCGGTACATCGACAGCGTGTGCTCCAGCGTCACCAGGTCGTCGTCACCGGACACGATCAGCGTGCGGGCCCGGACCCCGGCCAGGTCGTCGGTGGTCCACGGCTTCTCGGTGCGCGCCGCCTCGGAGAGCTTGGCCGCGACCACGTGGATGTGCTCGCGCCCGTCGGGGGAGACCGCCCCGTACATGTCCTTGATGATGTCGGGCACGAACGAGCCGTCGCCGTCGGCGGGGGAGAACAGCAGGCCCGCCAGGTCGTAGCAGCCGCTGATCAGCACCAGCCGCTCGACCAGGTCGGGCCGCGCCATCGCCACCCCGAGCGCCACCGAGGCCCCCATGCTGTAGCCGGCGAGCCGGACCGGCCCGCCGCCGACGACCTCGTCCAGGAACGCGATCGCGTCCTCCACCTGCACGCCGATGGTCAGCGGGCCCTCCACGTCGGGGGTGTGCCCGTGGCCCCGGCGTTCGGGCAGGTAGGTGGTGAAGCGGGACGTCAGGTCGAGCAGGTTGCCGTGGAACTCCCCGGCGTTGGACAGGCCGCCGTGCATCAGCACCAGCGGCTCGCCCTCCCCCTGCACGTCGTACCAGGTGCGGACGCCGTTGACCTCGGCGTACTGGGCCATGTCGATCCCTTTCGGTCGTCGCTGCGGTGTTTCACGGTGGCGCCCACAAGGTATAAGCCACATGTGACACCGTCACCTGCGTGCTTGTTCTTTGCAAGTGATCGTGTCAGGGTAATGCCGCCCCCCGACAATCAGGGAGCCACCGTTGATCGACCGGGAACGCCTGGCCCTGCGCCGCCACGTCCTGTCCCGCCATGTCGACGCCGGGCGCGTGCCGGGCCTGGCCGCGCTGGTCTCGGTGGACGGCGACGTCCACGTGGAGACGATGGGCGTGCGCGACCTCGACACCCGGGCGCCCTTCACCCGCGACACCATCGTCCGGGTGGCCTCCTTGACCAAGGTCGTCATCGCCGCGGCGACCATGGCCCTCATCGAGGACGGCTCGCTGCGCCTGGACGACCCCGTCGGCGGGCTGCTGCCCGAGCTGGCCGCGATGCGCGTACTCAAGACCCCCGCATCGGCGCTCGACGAGACCGTCCCCGCCGAGGGGCCGATCACCGTCCGGCACCTGCTGACCTGCACGTGGGGCTTCGGCGTGCTGCCGGGACCGGACCTGCCGGTCAACCGCGCCGCCACCGAGGCCGGGATCGCCAACGTGGCCCGCCCGGCGGGCATGGACGGCGACGACTGGCTCGCGCGACTGGCGGAACTGCCGCTGATGCGCCAGCCCGGCGAGACGTGGCTGTACAACACCGGCTACGACGTCCTGGGCGTGCTCATCGCCCGCGCCTCCGGCCGCGCGCTGCCCGACCATCTGCGCGAGCGGATCCTGGACCCGCTGGGGATGCGCGACACCGGCTTCCACGTGCCCGCCGAGCACCTCGACCGGCTGGCCACCGCCTACGAGCCCGGGCCGGACGGCGCGCGGGCCTACGAGCGTCCCGAGGGCCGCTTCTCGGTCCCGCCGGACTTCCCGGGCGGCGCGGGCGGCCTGGTGTCCACCGTGGACGACTTCCACGCCTTCGCGCGCATGCTCATGACCGGCGGCGCCGGGGTCCTGTCACGCGCCTCCACCGAGCTGATGACCATCGACCAGCTCACCCCCGCGCAGAAGGAGGGCGCCGGGCTCGTCCCGGGCATGTTCGACCACACCGGCTGGGGCTTCGGCATGGGCGTCGTGCACCGCCGCTTCGACTACCCCGTCAAACCCGGCGGCTACGGATGGGACGGCGGCCTGGGCCCCACCTGGGTCAGCGATCCCGCCGAGCGCCTGATCGCCCTGATCTTCCACCAGCTCTCCTTCGGCGAGGGCCGGCCCGCCGTCAACGGCGACTTCCTCACCTGGACCTACCAAGGACTGACATGACCGCGAACACCGCCACGATCGGCTACGACCGCCTCATCTCCGCCCTCACCGAGCAGACCGGGCACCTGGCCCGCGCCCTGCGCGACGCCGACCCCGCCACCGGCGTCCCCACGTGTCCCGAATGGACCCTCGCCGACCTCGACCGGCACGTGGAGGGCAACCTGAACTCGCTGGCCCTCGCCGCCGGCGGCACGCCCGGACGCGGGCTCGGCGAGGCCGCCGCGCGCTGCGCCGCCGCCTTCGCCGGACGCCACCCCGAGGACGACATCGAGCAGTTCGGCCTGACCTGGACCGCCCGCGAGTGGCTGCGCCGGGCGGTGGCCGACCTCGTCGTCCACCGCGCCGACGCCGCCACCGCCCTCGGCACCGGCTACGACGTCGACGACGACCTGGCCGCCGACGCCGTCGACGAACTGCTGGAACTGCTGGCCCGCCCCGAGATGAAGGGCGCCCGCCCGGAGCTGGCCGCCCTCGTCGGCACCGGCGAGACCATCCACCTGCACGCCACCGACACCGGCGGCGAATGGCTGATCGAGCTGACCCCGGAGGGCTTCGAGTGGAACCGCGCCCACGCCAAGGCGACCGTGGCCGCGCGCGGGCGGCTGGCCGACCTCATGCAGGTCATGCTGCGCCGCCGCCCCCTGGAGGCCGTGGAGGTCCTGGGGGAGGCGGCGGTGCTGGAGGGATGGCTGTCCCGGTCGGCCTTCTAGCCGCGCAATCCCACGGAGTCGGTCAGCCAGAACGCCTCGGGGTACACCAGCCGCCCGGTGATCCACGGCTCGTAGGCGGGCAGTTTGACGATCTGGAAGGCGGGTGCGGGGATCCGCGTCGACGGCGGCTCGAAGCCGTGCGGCCCGCCCGCCTCCCAGCCGAGCCTGGAGTAGTAGCGCGGGTCGCCCTCCAGGAACACCACCGGCCAGCCCTCACCGGCCAGGACGGACACGCCGTGGGCGACCAGCGCGCGCCCCACACCGCGCTTCTGGACGTCCGGGCGCACGCCGAGCGGGCTGAGGACCGCCACCTCGGCCAGCCGCTCGGGCGCGTCCACCCAGCCGCGCGTGAACGCCACGTGCCCGACGACCTCTCCCTCGGCCTCCGCCACGAAGGAGTACCGCCAGTGGCCGCTGGACCGCAGCGCGGCCAGCAGCCTCGGCAGCTTCTCCTCCCCGAAGGCCGCCAGGTGCAGGTCGTCGATGATCTTCTCTTCGCCGGGCAGCTCCGCCCGGATCACGATGTCCATGGCGCGCACGCTAAGCAAGCCGGGCTTGCGCGTCACGCGCTTATTCACCGAGCGGAGCCGCGGATCCGGCTGGCTAGGATCTGCCCATGGTGAAACGCTCCTACGGACAGTTCTGCGGGGTCGCGCGCGCCCTGGAGCTGGTCGGGGAGCGCTGGGCGCTGCTCGTCGTCCGCGACCTCCTCGTGGGACCCCGCCGCTACAGCGACCTGCGGCGCGGCCTGCCCGGCATCCCCACCAACATCCTCGCCTCGCGGCTCAAGGAACTGGAGGCCGCCGGGATCATCGAACGCGACGTGCTGCCGCGCCCCGCCTCCGGCGTCGTCTACCGGCTCACCCCGCTCGGTGGCGAGCTGGAGCCGGTCGTGCTGGCCCTGGGCCGCTGGGGCTCGCGCGTGATGACCCACCCCCTCGACGGCGAAGTCGTCACCCACGACTCGATGGTCATGGCCCTGCGCACCACCTTCCGGCCCGAGGCCGCCGAGGGCGCCAACCTGGTGTTCGTGCTGCGCGTCGGCGACGTCGTCGTGCACGCGCGCGTCGACGACGGGCACCTGGCCGCCGCGGCGGGCCCGGCCGAGGCCCCCGACCTCGACATCACCGCCGGGCCGCTCGTCCGCGACCTCATGGCCGGTGCGCTGTCCCCTGAGGACGCCCTGGCCACCGGCGCGGTGGCGGTCGCCGGCGAACCGGCCCTGCTGAACCGCTTCGCGGCGATCTTCGCCATCTGACCACCTCGGGCACCGCGCCACCGTCCATCGGGAATAATCCCCCTCATGGGGCGTATCCGGCATATCGTGGTGGCCGCGCTGACCGCGCTCGCGCTCATGCCGGGCCACAGCGCGCAGGCCGCCGAAGAGACCGCGGCCGGGGCGGTGCTCGCCTACGACTTCGGCGACGCCCCCGGCGGGCGCGCCGAGGGCCCGTGGTCGAAGGGCTGCTTCCTCGACGAGATCCGCGAGGTCCCCGCCTGCGTGGTGGCCCGGGGCGCCTCGATCACGCGCGTCGACGGCGAGGGGCCCGCCATCGCGTTCCCGTCACCGGGCGCGGGCACCGCCGTCCTCAAGATCGCCGCCAGCGAGCGCTTCAACCCCGGCGCCCGCGACTTCGCCATCGAGGTCCTCGTCCGGCTCGACCCCGGCGAGCGCACCCACGGCGAGAACGTGATCCAGAAGGGCCACTACGACGGCGGCCAGGGCCAGTGGAAGATGCAGGTCGACGAGGGCCTGCCCAGTTGCCGCATCGCCGGGTCGCGGGCGGGCGCGCACGTCGCGGCGATCGCGCTGGGCGGCTCGATCGAGGGCATGGGCTGGGTGCGGGTGCGCTGCGAGCGCAGCGGGAACCTGCTGACGCTGACCGTGGGCGACCTGCCGCCGGTCTACGCGCCGGGCGACGCGTCCATGCTCATCGCCAACGACGACGAGCTGACCATCGGGGGCCGGTTGCCCGGCGCCCCCGACAATGACCAGTTCCACGGCGACGTCGACGGTGTGCGCCTGGAACTGCGCTGACTCACCGGACGTGCTTCAGGATCGCGTCGGCCAGCTCCGCGTGGACCTCCGGCGGCAGGGTGTGGCCCATGCCCTCGATCATCAGCAGCTCGGCGCCGGGGATCGCCTCGGCGATGAGCCTGCCGTGACCGGGCTTGACCGGCTCGGCGGTGCCCTCCACGACCAGGGTCGGCGCGGTGATCTCACCGAGCCGCCCGACCGGCTCGAACTCCATGTCCGCGGCCGCCGCCAGGCGGTGGTTGACGAGCTTGGACAGGTCCCGCGAACGCGCCACCAGCTTCTCCTGGACCGCGCGCTCGGCGTCCTCGTCGAAGGGCAGGTCGCCGTGCAGGGCGCGGGCGTCGGCGACGAGGGAGTCGATGAGCTCGCGGTGGTTCGACGGCGGCGTCGCCGTCATGGCGGAGCGGATGTGCGCCAGCCACTCCTCGCGCGGCGCCGGCAGGCCGGTGCCCGGACCCTCGGTGCCCATGATCGCGGCCATCAGGACCAGGCCCTCGCGCCCGCCCAGGGGTGAGGAGCCGATGACGGTGAGGGTCCGCACCAGCTCCGGTGCGGCCACCGCCAGCCACTGCGCCAGCAGCCCGCCCGCGGAGTGGGCGACGATGTCGGCGCGGTCGAGACCGTAGGCGTCCATGACCCGCACGATGTCGTCGCGCACATCGGCCCACGTGTAGGGGTCCCGCTCGAAGTCCACGCTCCCGGAGCGGCCGGTGTCGCGGTGGTCGTATCGGATGACGTGGTGCCCGGCGGCGGCCAGGCGGCCCACGAACGCGTCGGGCCACAGCGCGCCCTGCGACATCGAGCCCATGACGAGCAGGATGGCCGGGTCACGCGGATCGCCGAAGCTCTCCGTCCACAGCTCGACGGCGCCGGGGACGATCTTCTCGGTGTAAGTCAAACCAGATCCTCTGTTCGGTGCCTCGCGGACCGTTCCGCGAGTGCTTCGAAAGCATCGCCGAGATCGCCACCGGTGCCATCCGTAGTCCTACTGGTCCCCCAGTAGCCGCGCCAGTTCCGTACGGGAGGTCACCCCGAGCTTGGGATAGGTCTTGTACAGGTGGTACTCCACGGTCCGCGGGCTCAAGAACAGCCGCGCGGCCACGTCCTTGCTGGTCAGGCCCTCACCGACGAGCCGCGCGATGCGCAGCTCCTGCGGCGTCAGCGAGGCCAGCGCGTCGGCCTCGGGACGCTCGGCGCTCTCCCCGGACGCCCGCAGCTCACCGTGCGCCCGCTCCATCCACGGCACCGTGCCGGTGCGGGAGAAGACCTCACTCGCCCGGCGCAGCGGCGCGCGGGCCTCGGCCGGACGCTGCGCGCGGCGCAGCCGCTCACCCAGCAGCAGGGCTGTACGGGCGTCCTCGAACTCCGAACCGGTCGAACCCGCCGCCGCCAGCAGCGCGATCGCCTCCTCGCCCTCGGCCACCAGTGCCCGGCACCGCGCCAGCAGCGGCGCGGCCGTCGGCGAGGGCGCCGACTGACGCTCGAAGCCCGCCAGGATCCGCCGCGCCGCCTCAAGATCCCCGGCACCCACGGCCGCCTCCACCCGGTCCGGCGACGACCGCCACGTCCCCATCGGGTGACCGACACCCGGCGCGCTCGCCGCCAGCGCCTCGAAACGGTCGTGCGCGGCGGCATGGCGGCCGAGCCCCAGGTCCAGCATCCCCAGCGCGTAGGTCGCGGTCCCCGCGCGCAGCCCGATGCGGTGGGGAAGCGCGATCGCCAGCGCCTCGGCGGCGTGCGAGCGGCAGGCGTCCTCATCACCGCGCAGGGCCGCGATCACCGCGAGATTGGCCAGGTGCGCGGCCACCGAGTTGACGTACCCGGCCTCCCGCGCCAGCGCCAGGCCCTCCTCGGCGATCGCCTCACTGTCGGCGATCCGCCCGGCCAGGCGCTCGCCGGTGGCGGCGAACTCCAGGACGATCGGCAGCTGCCCGGCCAGGCCCGCCACCCGCGCGAAACGCGCCGCCCGGGTCACCATGCGCGCGGCGGTGACGGCGTCCCCGAGGCTGCTGGCGGCGCCCGACGCCCACAGGCACCGCACGGCGTCCTCACTGTCCTCGGCGGCCGCGATGGTGCCGCGCAGCAACGCCACCCCGGTGGCGGTGTCCCCGGCGGCCATCGCGGCGGTGCCGGTGAGCACATCCCGCAGGAAACCCGGCTCCCGGTACCGCGCGAAGGCCCCCGCCTCGGCGGCCAGCGCGACGTCGCCGACCACCGAGGCGGCCTCGACGGTGTCGGCGAGCAGCTCGATGGACGCCTCCGGGCCGATGTGCGCGCGCAGCAACCGCAGCGCCTCGGCGGCGTCCCCGGAGGTCAGCTCGGCGCGCGCCTGGAGCCGGTCCAGCTCCGGACCCGGCCCGCCCAGGGCCCGCGCCTCGGCCAGGTGCCCGGCGGCGCGCCCCGGACGCCCGCCCAGCCACGCCGCACGCGCCGCGTCGGTGAGCCGCCCGGCCCGCAGCCCGGCCTCGGGGGTGAGGTCGGCGGCACGCGCGTGTGCCGCGGCGGCCTCGGCGAACGCGCCCCGCTTCTCCGCCCGCTCCGCCGAGCGGGCCAGCGCCCCGGCGGCGGCCGCGTCCGGGCCGACGGCGGCCTCGGCGAGATGGTGGGCGGCCCGGTCCGGCGTGCTCACCCCGGCCAGCGCCGCGTGCGCCCGCCGCCTCCGCGCGGGATCGACGGCGGCGGCACGCACGAGAGGATGCCGGAACGAGATGGTCGCGCCCACACTGATCAGCCCCGAAGCCTCGGCCTCATCGAGCGCCTCCGGTGCCGCGCCGAGCAGTTCCGCCGCCTCGGTGACCGCACGCGGATCGCCGCCGCCGTCCAGCGCTGCCACCAGCAGCATGGTTCGCGCGCCCGGTGAGAGGGCGGCGACCTGCGCGGCGAAGATGTCGGCGCCCACCGGGAGCGGGTCGGGTAGTGGCTCGCGGTCGGTCCACTGCGTTGTGTTGAGAAGTCCCGCCGCCTCGGTGAGGGCGAGCGGGTTGCCGCCGGTCAGCTCCGCCAGCTGCGCCAGGACCGTCCCGGCGGGTGGGACCGGGGCGAGCGCGGTCAGCAGGTCGGCGCTCGCCGTGGCGTCCAGGCCGCCGATGTGCAGGGTGTCGAGCCGGTTGGCCCAGTCGGGTTTGCCGCCCCGGGCCGCGAGCAGGAACGCGACCGGCTCACCGGCCAGGCGCCGCACGGCGAACATGAGGGCGGCGGCGCTGGCGGGGTCGAACCACTGGACGTCGTCGGCGATGACCAGGAGGCCGCCTTCGCCTTCGCTCGCCTCGGTGAGCAGCGAGAGGACCGCCGCGCCGGTGAGGAACGGGTCGGCCGGGCCCGCCGCTTCGCCGAACGCGGCCGCCAGGGCGTCCCGCTGCGGTCCGGGGAGCGCGGTGGTGAGCGCCGCGACCGGGCGCAGCAGCTGATGGAGCGCGGCGTAGGGGAGCCCGGCCTCGGCGTCGACGCCCGTCGCGCGCAGCGTTCGCCAAGGGCGGGCGGCGGCGTCGAGCAGTGCGGACTTCCCGGCGCCCGCGTCGCCGGTGAGGAGGAGCGCGCCGGAGGTGAGGGCGGCGAGGCGGGCGAGTTCGGGGGCGCGGCCGTGGAGCATGGCTCGATCATCTACGGCCGTCAACGCGTCGCGGCGAAGGCCCCCGCGATGAGCGCCTCGACGCGGTCCACGGCGCTCATCGCGCCGAAGGCGAGGACGCGCAGGAGATCGCCCTCGTCCCCGGCGAACGCGGCGATGTCTGCGTCGGTGACCGCGTGCGGGTCGGCGGCCGCCTTCCGCGCCAGCGTGGCGGCCGGCTCGTCGAGCGGGCCGACCTTGCGGGTGATGGCGCGCAGGGCGGCCAGTCCCGGGCCCGCCAGGCCCGCCCACACCGGGGCCGGTCCCGTGTCCTGGAGCAGTGCGATCGACTCGCCCGGCCCGCCGCGCCCGGCGACCGTGCGGGCGAAGGCGCGTCCCCCGACCTTGCGGACGACGCCGATGCGCTGCGCGCCGCCGGGGAGGAAGCGCTCGTCCATCGTGGACGAGATCAGCCGGTTGACGATGTGGAAGGCCAGCGCCGTGCCCCCGTAGCCCGCCACCTCCCCGGCCGGGAACGGGAAGGCGCCGGACGTGGTGAGCCCCCAGTCGTGCAGCGCCTTGTGCTCCGGTGACAGCTCCCGCCCTTTGGCGAGCGCCTCGGCGACGTCCCCCGCGCCATTGGCGTGCAGCAAGACCGTGTGCGCGTCCATGCAGTAGGCGCACTTGTTGGCGGTGGACACGCCGTGCGCGACGAGCTCCTTGCCCACCGCGTCACCCGGTCCGGTCAGCAGCGACTCGCGCATGAGCGACCAGACGGCGGCCAGCAGGTCCGGGGCGGGGGAGAGGGCCATGAACAGCGGCATCGGCGTTCCGCCGAAGTCTCGTGCTTGCTGCCGGTAGACCTCGGCGACCAGGCCGGTGGCGGATTTCGGGGGGACCGGGGTGGTGTAGCGGTAGCGGGACATCATCGCTCCTTCGCAACTCGCAGTAGCTTTAGCTTGCCACGCGTTCACCGCTATCGCAACTGGGAGTTGCAATGCCTCAGGTTCGAGGAGCCCGGCTCGAAGCCGCCGTCCTGTCCGCCACGCTCGCCGAACTCGCCGACACCGGCTACGCCGCCTTCACCATGGAAGGCGCGGCCCGCCGGGCGGGCGTCCACAAGACGACCGTGTACCGGCGCTGGGCGGATAGGGAGACGCTCATTTCGGCCGCCCTCGTGGCGAACGTGGCGGTGTCGGTGCCGACCCCCGACACCGGGTCCTTCGAGGGCGACCTGCGCGCGCTCGCGAGCGACCTCGTGGCCTGGCTGACCTCGCCGGTGGGCGGCGCGGTGGTCCGCGTGATGCTGACGGAGGCTGGACGGCTGCCCGGGGTGGCGGCGGTGAAGCACGCGCTGTACGAGGACCGCTTCGCGCGGGCGGGGGTCGTGGTCGGGCGGGCGGTGGAGCGAGGGGAGGTCGGCTCCTCGGTGTCGGCCCCGGCGGTTCTGCGGGCGCTGGTGGCGCCGTTCTACCTGCGGATGCTCGTCACCGGGGAACCGCTGGACGAGGGGGTTGTGGAAGCGGCGGTGGCGGTGGTGGTCTGCGCGGTGCGGGCGGGGGTCCTCTAGCCGGACGCCGCCGCGCGTCCTACAGCACCACCGGGTTCTCCGCCACCTCCGTCACCGCACCGTTCGGCTTCGTCTCCGGCATCGCCTGCACCGGCGTGAAGGTCACCGCCAGTACCGTCACCTCGCCCGACACCACGGCCAGCCGTGACACGCGGCCGTCGGTGATGGTGACTTCCACGTCGCTGGTCTTGATGGGGCGTTCGGGGGCGGAGACGTTCAGGCCCTTGGTCATGCGGGCGAGGAGACCGGCGGTGTCGGGGTAGACGTCGGACCAGGTCAGTACCGCGCGGTGGGTGCCGGTGTTGGTGGGCTGGAAGTCGCCGGCGGTTTCGATGAGGAGGGCGGCGAGGTCGGTGGCGCTGAACTGGCCGAGGATGCGTACGCCTTCGCTCTGGTTGGCGTAGTGGGCCCAGCCGGTGCCCCAGGTGCCGCCGGAGGTGGTGGTGGTCCAGATGTCGGGGCCGTTGACGTGGACGGAGGTCTCGGTGCCGTCCTCGCTCTGCTTCCACAGCAGCGCCAGGCCGGGGGATTCGGTGCCGGAGGCGGTCAGCACCGTCTTTTCTCCGGTGGCGTCCTTGAGGACGATCTCGAAGGCGACGTTGGAGGTGCGCAGGTTCGCGCGGGCGCCTTCGACGCCGGGCGCGGCGGCCGCCGAATCGGACGGGGCGGGGCTCGGGGCCTCTTTCTCGCAGGCGCTCAGGAGCAGCGGGACGGCGAGGGCGAGGGCGGCCAGGCGAGCGCGGCGACGGGACACTGATGCGCCTTTCGGGTGGCATGAGGGGAGCGAGCGGGTCAAGGATGCCATTCGGGCGTTCGCGCACATCCGGACCACCGGCCACAGCCGTCCCAAGATCGCCCAAGCGGGCCCGCGCCCGCCCCGACCTGAGACATCCTCATCTCATGCCCCGCAGCATGTGGAAGGGCTCCATCTCCTTCGGGCTCGTCACGATCGCCGTCGAGATGTACTCGGCGACCGTGGACCGCGACGTGCGCTTCCACCAGGTCCACCGGGACGACGGGGGACGCATCCGCTACAAGCGCGTGTGCGAGCTCGACGGGGAGGAGGTCCCCTACGAGCGCATCGGGAAGGGCTTCGACGTCGACGGGGAGACCGTCATCCTCGAAGACGCCGACTTCGAGTCGATCCCGCTGGCCGCCAAGCACGTCATCGACGTCGTGGAGTTCGTCCCGGCCGCCCAGATCGACCCGATCCTTTACGAGAAGTCCTACTACCTCGAACCCGGCAAGGGCGCGGCGAAGGCGTACGTGCTGCTGCGCGAGGCGCTGGCGCGTGCCGAGCGGGTCGCGGTGGTGAAGGTCGTCATGCGGCAGAAGGAGCAGCTGGCGGTGCTGCGGGTGCACGACGAGCTGCTGATGCTGGGCACGATCCGCTGGGCCGACGAGGTCCGCGCGCCCGGCTTCCCCGTCCCCGAGGCCGAGGTGCGCCGCCAGGAACTCCAGATGGCCGGATCGCTCATCGAGACGATGAGCGCCGACTTCGACCCCGCCGACTTCACCGACGACTACCGGGAGGCCGTCGAGAAGCTCATCGAGGCCAAGGTCACCGGCAACGAGACCGTCCCCATGCCCGGGACCGAGGAGGGCGCCGAGATCATCGACCTCCGCGAGGCCCTCAAGGCCAGCATGGAGCGCCTGAAGAAGGACACCCCGGCCAAGAAGGCCACCGCGAAGAAGACGGCGAGGAAGGCCGCGAAGAAGGCCGCCCCCAAGCGTGCCTCCTGACCTGCGGGAATGTCCTTCGCCACACCGCTTGCGCGGTCCGGGCGCCGACCGGGGAACATGGACGGCGTGAATCTCCTCGACGTGCTGCCCGCCAACGCCGACCCCGACGACGTCTTCGACGCCTACTCCTCGTGGGTCGCCGAGCAGGGCATCACCCTCTACGAGGCCCAGGAAGAGGCCCTCATGGAGGTCGTCGCGGGCAACAACGTGATCGTGAACACCCCCACCGGCTCCGGCAAGAGCCTCATCGCCGCCGGCGCGCACTTCGCCGCCATCGCCGCCGACCGCACCACCTTCTACACCGCGCCCATCAAGGCCCTGGTCAGCGAGAAGTTCTTCGACCTGTGCGCGCGCTTCGGCACCGACAATGTCGGCATGATGACCGGGGACGCCTCGGTCAACCCGTTCGCGCCCATCATCTGCTGCACCGCCGAGGTCCTGGCCAACATCGCGCTGCGCGACGGCGACTACGCCGACGTCGGCCAGGTCGTCATGGACGAGTTCCACTTCTACGCCGAACCCGAGCGCGGCTGGGCGTGGCAGGTGCCGCTGCTGGAGCTGCCGCACACCCAGTTCATCCTCATGTCGGCCACCCTCGGCGACGTCGCCCGCTTCGAAGAGGACCTCACCCGCCGCACCGGGCGCCCCACCGTCACCGTCAAGTCGGCGCACCGCCCGGTCCCGCTGCTCTACAACTACTCGATGAACACCCTCACCTCGACGCTGGAGGAGATGCTCTCCACCAAGCAGGCACCGGTGTACATCGTGCACTTCACCCAGGCCGCCGCCATCGAGCAGGCGCAGGCGCTGATGAGCATCAACATGTCCACCCGCGAGGAAAAGGACCGGATCGCCGCCCTCATCGGCGACTTCCGCTTCACCACCAAGTTCGGCCGGACCCTGTCCCGCCTCGTCCGGCACGGCATCGGCGTCCACCACGCCGGGATGCTGCCCAAGTACCGCCGCCTCGTGGAGCGCCTCGCCCAGTCCGGCCTCCTCAAGGTCATCTGCGGCACCGACACCCTCGGCGTCGGCGTGAACGTGCCCATCCGCACCGTCCTGTTCACCGCCCTCTCCAAGTACGACGGCCGCCGCGTCCGCCGCCTGCGCGCCCGCGAGTTCCACCAGATCGCCGGACGGGCCGGGCGCGCCGGATTCGACACCGTCGGCTACGTCGTCGCCCAGGCACCCGAGCACGTCATCGAGAACGAGAAGGCGCTCGCCAAGATCGGCGACGACCCGAAACGCCGTCGCGGCTACGCGCGCAAGAAGCCGCCGGAGGGCTTCGTCGGCTGGAGCGAGGAGACCTTCACCAACCTCCAGGAGGCCGAGCCGGAGCCGCTGGTCTCGCGCTTCGCGGTGTCCAACTCGATGCTGCTGAACGTGATCGCCCGCCCCGGCGACCCGTTCCAGGCGATGCGGCGGCTGCTCACCGACAACCACTCCGACGCCAAGGAGCAGCGCCGCCTGATCCGCCAGGCGATCGCGATGTACCGGTCCCTGCTGGCCGCCGGTGTCGTGGAGAAACTCGACGAGCCCGACGAGAACGGCCGCACCGTCCGCCTCACCGTCGACCTCCAGGCCGACTTCGCGCTCAACCAGCCCCTGTCGTCCTTCGCGCTGGCCGCGCTGGAGCTGCTCGACGCCGAGGACGGCGACTACGCCCTCGACGTCCTGTCGGTAATCGAGTCGACGCTGGAGGACCCGCGCACGATCCTGGCCGCGCAGCAGAACAAGGCCCGCGCGGCGGCGATCGCGGCGATGAAGGCCGACGGCGTGGAGTACGAGGAGCGCATGGAGCGCATCCAGGAGGTCACCCACCCCAAGCCGCTCACCGAGCTCCTCGAAGGCGCCTTCGAGACCTACCGGCGCGGCCACCCGTGGGTCGCCGACCATCCGCTGAGCCCGAAGTCGGTCGCGCGCGACCTGTACGAGCGGGCCATGAACTTCGGTGAGTTCGTGTCCTTCTACGAGCTGGCGCGCGGCGAGGGCCTGGTCCTGCGCTACCTCGCCGGGGCGTACAAGGCCCTCGACCAGACCGTCCCCGACGACGCCAAGACCGAAGAGGTCCACGACCTCGTGGCCTGGCTGGGCGAGCTGGTGCGCCAGGTCGACTCCAGCCTGCTGGACGAGTGGGAGCAGCTGTCCCACCCCGACCCCGACAACCCGCCCACCGAGATGCGCGAGACGACCACCGCCGTCACCGCCAACACGCGCGCCTTCCGCGTCCTGGTCCGCAACGCGATGTACCGGCACGTGGAACTGGCCGCGCTGGACCGTCCCGCCGAGCTGGCCGGGCTGGAGACGGGCCTGTCGGAGGACGAGTGGGCCGACGCGCTCGACGCCTACTACGACGAGCACGACGTGATCGGCACCGGCCCCGACTCGCGTGGGCCCAAGATGCTGTCGATCGAGGAGAAGCAGGGCGTGTGGGAGGTCCGGCAGGTCCTCCACGACCCCGCCGGGGACCTCGACTGGGCGATCCTCGCCGAGGTCGACCTGGCGGCCTCCGATGAGGCCGGGGAGGCCGTCGTCCGTGTCACCGCGATGGAGCGAATGTAAGTGAGCACCGAACAGATCCCGCAGGACCGCACGGAGCACCCGCAGGCCCGTATTCGCACGTTCATGGCCCGCCGTGGCCGGGTCAGCGGACGCCACGAGGAGGGCCTGGAGCGCTTCATGCCCGTCTACGGCGTGGACGGGGCGGTGCCCTTCGACGCCCAGAAGGCCTACGGCCGCAAGGCACCGATGGTGCTGGAGATCGGCAGCGGCATGGGCGACGCGACCGCCGCGATGGCCGAGGCCGATCCCGGCCGCGACTACCTGGCGGTGGAGATCCACCCGCCGGGCATCGCCAACCTCCTGTGGCTGATCGAGGAGAAGGGGCTGTCGAACCTGCGCATCTACGACGGCGACGCCCTCGACTTCGCCGGCACCGCCCTCAAGGAGGACTCCCTGGCGGCGGTGCACGTCTACTTCCCCGACCCCTGGCCGAAGCCGCGCCACCACAAGCGCCGCATCATCAGCCCCGAGCGGGTCGCGCTGCTGCGCTCCCGGCTGGCCGTGGGCGGCTACATCCACTGCGCCACCGACTGGGTGGAGTACGCCGAGCAGATGCTCCGGGTGCTCACCGCCGACCCGGGCCTGGGCAACACCTCCGAGGCGTACGCCCCGCGTCCGGACCACCGGCCGCTCACCAAGTTCGAGAAGCGCGGGGTCGAGGCCGGGCGGGAGATCCGCGACCTGGTGTTCCAGCGGGTGCGGTGACACCGGCGCTACCTTCGCCCCTGCACGACATCGGGGGCGGCGTCCTGCTCAAACGCGACGACCTCATCCACCCGCTGCTGCCGGGCAACAAGTGGCGCAAGCTCCACCTCAACCTGGCCGCCGCCGAGGCCGCCGGGGCGAGCGCGCTGCTGACCTTCGGCGGCGCCTACAGCAACCACCTGCGGGCCGTGGCGGCGGCGGGACGGGCGCGGGGGCTGCGCACCGTCGGCGTCGTGCGGGGTGAGGAGCACGCGCCGCTGAACCCGTCGCTGGCCTTCTGCGCCGCGCAGGGCATGGAACTGTCCTATCTGGACCGCGCGAGCTACCGCCGCAAGGACGACCCGGAGGTCCTGGCCGCCCTCCTCGACCGGCACGGCCCGGCGTTCGTGGTGCCCGAGGGCGGCGCCAACGCCGATGGGGCGCGCGGTTGCGTCCCCATCGCCGCCGAGATCGACGTGCCCTACGACCTGCTGGTGTGCCCGGTGGGCACCGGCACGACCCTGGCCGGGCTCGCGCACGGCACCACCGCCGAGGTCGCCGGGGTGTGCGTGCTGAAGGGCGCGCAGTACCTCGACGAGCGGATCGCGCTGCTCCAGCGGGAGACCTTCGGCGAGACCGGCGGCAACTGGCGCGTCGACCACCGCTTCCACCACGGCGGCTTCGCCAAGACGCCCGCCGAACTGGCCGACTTCGCGGCGGACTTCGCCGCCGAGCACGGCTGGCGTCCCGAGCCGGTCTACGTCGCCAAGGCCCTCTACGCCGTCCTGCGCGGCGGCCTGGGCGCCGGGCGGCGGGTCGTCGTGCTCGTGACGGGCTTAGCCCCGTCCACCGAGAGATCCACTGTGTCCGGTGTCTCCCGGCCGAACCACTGTTGATCTTCGACGTGTCTCTTCGGTGACCACCCCGAAAGGATGCGCATGACCACCATGAAGCGACGCGGAGTCCTGGGTCTCGGCGTCACCGCCGCCACCGGCCTCGCCCTGCCCGCCGCCCCCGCGTCCGCCGCCGAGGACGACGCCGCCCCGGCGTACTCCGCCGCCGACGCCGCCCGCCGGATCGCCCGCGTCTACGCCCGCGAGACCGCGCGCGCCGGGGGCACCTGGCACGCCCACATCACCGTCACCGGCGCCGACGGCGTGCCCGTGGTCGCCGTCGACGACAAGTCCGACGTCGTGGTGTCGGCCTTGAGCACCAACAAACTGCCCGTCGCGCTGGCCGTCCTGGACCGGGTCGACAAGGGACTGGCGAGCCTGGCGGCCACCGTCGACGTCAAGGACCCCTTCATCGTCTGGGACGGCGACGGCGTCATCCCCCTCGACGGCGCCTACCCCAGCACGATCGTCCTCGGGCACGCGCTGTCGCTGCTGCTGAGCATCTCCGAGGACACCTCCTCGCGCCTGTGCTCCCAGGTCGTCACCGCCGCCGAGGTCAACGCGTTCCTCACCGCCAAGGGCTTCGCCCGGACGCAGGTGGAGCCGATCCCCGACTCCCGCCGCTGGTACCTCGGCGACACCACCGCCCGCGAGATGCACGGCGTGTGGCGGGGACTGGTGCGCGGCGAGATCGTCTCCCGCGCCTCCTCCGACCACCTCCTGCGCGTGCTGGCCTCCCCCGACGCGTTCCACGAGGGCGTCCGCCGCCACCTGAGCACCACCGAACGCGCCCGCGTGGCCACCAAGGCCGGCTGGCTGGAGAACGACGGCCGCCACGAGGCCGGGGTCATCTTCGACGCCGCGGGCGCCCCCGTCGTCGGCTACTCCATGTACGCCTTCCACCCCGGGCACACCACCGACTACACCGGCAACCACCCGCTCATCGAGGCCCGGGCGCGCATGGGCCGCGCGTTCTTCACCACCGTGGAGAAGCTGACCGGCGCGCCCGGCCACCCCCACCCGCCGCGCACCTACAACCCCTCGAACGGCTGAGACGGCGAGGTCGGCCTCCCGGACGCCGCGAGTGTCCGGGAGGCCGACCTCATCGACGTCCACCTCTGCACCGTCATGAACCCCGGCGAGCTCACTAGCCTCACCCGAATGCAGTGGACCAACGAAAAGGCCGCCGCCCAATGGGAGCACGTGCCACCCGAGATCGCCGAGGCCATGGCCGATGACGGCGACTTCGCCAAACGCCACCTCGCCAACCCCCGGCCATGCGCGCCTGCGTCGAGGCACTCGTCCCCGGCGGCCTGTTCGTCTTCGCCGTCACCCACCCCGCCTTCGAGGGACCCGGCGAGCGGTGACCGGGGCCCACCCGGTCATGCCGCCCGGGTGGGCCGGGCACGATCAGCAGCAGGTGTCGAAGCGGTAGCACCCGCGCTGGGTACAGCAGTACCAGTAACAGTCGGTGAGATCGCAGATGTAGGGGCTGCACGTCTCCGCGCTCGCCTCCGCCTTGGGGGCGAGCACGCCGAGCAGCCGGTCGGCGAGCTTGTTGATCGCGGTCATGGGTGACCTCCTTGTCCGTCGGCCCGACGGGCCGGGAATGGTTCCGGCCAAGGTATCGACGGCCGTGATCTCCCGCCTCCCGGCTTCACGTAACGGATGAATCGGGCGAACGGGTCCGGCACCATCGGCCGATCCCACTGAGAGCGCTCTCAAGCCACCATGTCCGCATGACCGCCTTCATCCGCCCCTACCGTCCCGCCGACGAGCCGGAGCTGCGCGACATCTGCGTCAGCACCGTCCACCTCGGCGGTGACGGGCGTCCCCACTACCGCGATCCGGGCATGCTGCCGGAGATCTTCGCGGTGCCCTACGTCGTCCTTGATCCCGATCTCGCGTTCGTCGTGGACGACGGCGGGCGCGCGGTCGGCTACATCGTCGGCACCGCCGACACCGCGCGCTTCGTCCGCCGGTTCCGGCAGGAATGGCTGCCGCGCGTCTCCGGGCGCTATCCGCGCCTGCCGGGCGAGCCGCGCGACGGCGACGAGATGATGCGCGAGCTGCTGCACACCCCCGAGCGCATGGTCCTGCCCGAGCTCGCCGACCACCCCGCGCACCTGCACATCGACCTGCTGCCCGGCCATCAGCGCGCCGGTCACGGCCGCCGCCTCATCGACACGCTGGTGGCGGCGCTCAAGGCCAAGGGGGTGAGCGGCCTGCATCTGGCGATGGTCACCGAGAACACCGCCGCGCGCGCCTTCTACGACCGGGTCGGGTTCGGCGTCATCGACGTCCCCGACCCGGGCAACCTGACCTATCTCGGGATGCGCTGGTAGCTCAGGCGTCCGCGCGCTGCCCGGCCAGTTCACGGGCCAGCGCCAGGAACGCCCGGTCCCGGGGTCCCAGCGCGCGGAAGCCCGCCCACCCGGCGGCGCCCTCGGCGGTGCGGAAGCGGACGCGTCCCTCACCGTCGGCGTCGACGCCCTCGACCACCGCCCACGGCAGGACGTGCCGCCCGCGCCGCAGCCCGGCGGCGTCGGCGGTCAGCCGTCCCACCGTCACCGTGCCGCCTTCGGCGACGGCCGTGCGGAACCCGTTCAGCCGCAGCCGTGTCACGATCTCCCGCGCCTCGGCGGCGAAGGCGGCCAGCTCGCCGCCGCACAGGAAGATCCGCGTCCCGTCGAGGAGCTGCACGGCCACGGCCTCACCCGTGCCGAGCACCTCCACGTCGTCCACCTGTGTCCACAGTGCCCATTCAGTGCCGTGGCCGCCGGGATAGGTCTTGGCGAAACCGTTGGCGTGGACGGTGAGGGTCTTGCCGCCGTCCAGGCGCAGGACGCACGGCGTCCCGCTCAGCCCGCTCGGCCCCGGCCGCGCCGCCACCCACCCGCGCCTGCGCGCCGCCGCGCGCGTCAGCGCGGCGATCGCGGCGAGGGCGGCGACGGCGATGGCCGCGGCGATTCCGTACTCCATGGCCGGCACCCCCTTTCGTGCGTTCTCTCTCCATAGTGGACGCACGGGTCAAGGGGAATGTTTCCACGAAAAGGGAACCGGCCGCGCGGACACGCGGCCGGTTCCCCGGGGAGGGAGGAGTGGTCAGTTGCCGGGGATGAGCGGGAACTCCGAGTGCGCGCCGCCCGGGTCACCACCGGGCGAGACACCCGTCACCCACGGCCCGGGATCGCCGTAGACGGCCGGTTCGAGGTGGCAGCTGAGCCACAGGTTGACCGTCGTCTCACCGATCAGCTCGTCATCGGTGGCGTAGAAGCCCTCCGGTGGCGAGACGATCATCGGAGTGCCGTCGCGGCCGGTGAAGTAGATCGCGTGGGCCGATCCACTGTCGGCCTCGGTGCCGACCAGATACCCCTTCTTTCCGTAGAAGTCGATCTCACGCGCCCCCTCGGGGGGCGAGTCGGTCGCCGGACGGCCCCACTCGCGCATGGTGCCGATGCTGCTGTTGCAGAAGACGCCGGGCCCCGCCTCGTACAGGCCCTCCGTGAAACGCTTGACCTGCGCCACGGACAGCAGGTGCGCGCGCACCCGCCACTCACGGCCCAGCTCCGACCAGGAGAGCACGATGTCGTCGCCGGTGACCTTGATCCGGCCAGGCGCACCCCGGATGGTGAGCTCCTCACCGTCGGTGAGGGAAACGCCCGGGCCGGTGTCGTAGACCAGCGAGGACCGCACCGGGGACGCGCCGCCGTAGATCTGCTCGTCGGTCGCCCCGTTCTGGGGGGTGTACAGGAACCCGAAGGTGTAGACCCGCCCGTCGAGGGTGTACCAGTAGTCGCCGGCGAACCCCTCGGGCACCGAATCCTCGTCGCCCAGCGGGTTCCCGGGATAGAGGGGGAAGCTGGTGAGCTCACCGGGCGGCGGCATCAGCTTCAGGAAATAGGGGTACTCCGCCGAGGAGGAGGCCGACGGCTCCGCCGCCACCGACGTCCCTTCCCCGCCCAGGTTCTGCACCGCGACCACACCCGTGGCCGCCAGCACCGCCAGCGCGCCGGCGGTGATCCCGGTGCGCCGCTGCAGCATCCGCCTGCTGCGCCGGTGCACGTTCCCGAGGAGCGCGTGCCCGTCGGGCGCCTCCCCGGCTCGGCCGTCGAAGAGCGCGCGCAGCTCCTCGCCGTCCTTCTCGTCTCTCATGTCCATGTTCCGCTCCATCACACGTGGGCCAGATCGGTGGTCCGCAGCGTGGCGAGTCCCTTGTGGACGTGCACCCGGGCGGTGGACTCCGCGCAGCCCATCAGGGCCGATATCGCCGCGTAGTCCAGGTCCAGGTAGAAACGCATCACAAGGGCCGCCCGCTGCTTTCGTGGCAGCGCGGCCAGGCGCGTCCAGAGGACGCTCCTTTCCGCACGGCTCGCGCTGCCGTCGTCCAGCGACCTCTCATGGGCGGTCATGTCCGCGGTGATCTTCTCCATCGCGCTCTTGCGGCGCCGCCACGACAGGAACTGCCGCAGCACCGCCTTTCGCACGTACGCGTCGGGATCACCGGCGTTGGACACGCGCTTCCACGAGCGGTGGCAGCGCGCCAGAGCCTCCTGGGTCAGGTCTTCGGCGAGATGCCGGTCCTGGCACAGCAGGTAGGCGAACCGCAGTAGTCCACTCCCACGTGCCCGGACGTATTCGTCGAATGAGCTCAAGGCGCGCTCCCCGTCTTCTTCGTTCCGCGCTGGCGCCACTGTCACGCGGTGGGGCGGCCGGAGTGTTTACCCGCGCACGGCCTTCAGCGCGGTCTCCACATCGGACTCGGTGTTGTACAGGTGGAACGAGAAGCGCATCCGCCCGTCCCGCTGCACCGCCACGACACCGGCCTCCCGCAACCGGCCGGGGACGTCCTCGGCGACCGGCACCGACACGATCGCCGAGTCGGACGCCGCCAGCCCCAGCCCCTCCCGGAACGCGTTGGCCAGCCCCAGGTTGTGCGCGTGGATCCGGTCCACACCGAGCGCGGCCAGCAGGTCCAGGGCGGGCGCGCCGCCGATGATCGCCGGCCAGATCGGGGACAGGTCGAAGCGCCGCGCGTCGGGCGCCAGCCGCAGCGGCGGCCCGTAGAGCGACTGCCACGGGTCGTCCCCGGCGTACCAGCCCGACTGGGTCGGCGTGACCCGCGCCAGCGCCTCCGGCGTGCCCCACAGGTAGGCGGTCCCGCGCGGGGCCAGCAGCCACTTGTACCCGGCGGCGATGACGTAGTCGAGATCGCCGACGGGCAGCGGCAGCCACCCGGCGGCCTGCGTGGCGTCCACCAGGATCCGCGTGCCGAACCGGGCCCGCGCCTCGGCGAGCGCGGCGAAGGGCGCGACCCGCCCGTCGGAGGACTGCGCGGCCGAGACGGCCACCATCGTCACGTCCCCGGTCAGCGAGTCGGCCAGCCGCTCCAGGGGGACCACGCGCACGGTCACCCCGCGCGCCCGCGCCACCAGGAACGGGAACAGCAGCGAGTTGAACTCCTCCTCGGCCGCCAGCACCACCGCGTCATCGGGCAGCGAGGCCGCCACGAGCCCGATCAGCGGCGAGGCGTGCGAACCCATCGCCACCTGATCGGCGGGCACCCCGATCAGCCGCGCGAAGTTCTCCCGGCAACCGGCGACGAGCGCGTCGACCGGCGGGACGGAGAACCGCCCGCCGCGCCGCTCGTTCTCATGCGCGGCCAGGGCCTCGCTCGCGGTGCGCGGAGCGAGGCCGTAGGTCGCGCTGTTCAGATAGACCGTCTCGGGAGTGAACAGGGCACGCGCTTCCTCGAACGTCATGGTCATTCCCCGGACGCTATCCCGTTCAGGCGCGCAGCCACACCCGCAGTGGCCCGGCGACGGCGAAACCGGCGGCGAGCGCGGGCGCCACGTCGTCCCCGGACTCGTAGCCGACCAGGGGCAGCTCACCGAAGAGCTCGCGCGCGGCGGCGATCGCGCCGGGCCAGGCGTCCCCGTGGACGTTCGACACCCCCACCACGTCACCGGTGCGGTTGAGGACCGCGCCGCCGCCGGGCGTCCGCACGATCCGGACCTCCGGCTCGGCCAGCAGCGCCGGGACGAACAGGCCGCTCGCCCCGCCCCAGCCCTCCTCCCACGCGGCGAGACCACCGTCGGTGTCCACGAGGCTCCACTCGGCCGCGGCCGACGGGCCCGGCTCACGCCGGATCCAGCTCGCCTCGAACAGCACCGAGAAGCCGTGCCCGGACAGGTCCAGGTCGGCGAAGGAGTCCTTCACCGAGGCCCCCGGACCGGCGTCGACGCCGTCCAGGACGGCCGCGGCCGACAGCCCGGGAACGAGGGTCACCGCGTCGGGGTAGTACAGCGGCGTCCGCACCGGACTGCGCCACACCCGCCCGTCCTCACTCGTGGCGATCCCGTGGGCGCGGCACATGGCAGCGCACCACGCGGCGTTGTTGCTGACATGGGTGTTGATCACGGGCGCATCATCGGCGACCGCCCACCCTTCCCGCCACCCCTTTCCCCGCGAGGTAGATTCGACCCGGTACCCGTACCCAGTATCCGAAAGGGGCGTCATGGAGACCGTCACGTACCAGGTCAACGGCATGACCTGCGGCCACTGCGAGAAGGCCGTCACCGAGGAGGTCGGCGCCATCGACGGGGTCGGCGAGGTCAAGGTCGACCTGACCAGCGGGCACGTCACCGTCACCGGCGAGGCCCTCGACGACGCCGCCGTCCGCGCCGCCGTCGACGAGGCCGGATACGAGCTCGCCGGGCGCGTCTGAGACATCTCTCACGGGCGCGGCGGGCCACGGCCGGCGGGAGTAGTCTCGCCGCGTCAGATCCCCGACCCCCGGGAGCACCCCCATGAGCGTCACCACAGTCCGCGCCTACGCCGCGCCCGCGCCGAAGGCCCCGCTGGAGCCGACGGACGTCCCGCGCCGCCCGCTCGGCCCCAATGACGTGCTCATCGAGATCAGGTACTCCGGGATCTGCCACAGCGACATCCACCAGGTCCGTGACGAGTGGGGCCGCGGCACCTACCCGATGGTCCCCGGCCACGAGATCGTCGGCGTGATCACCGAGATCGGCGCCGAGGTCACCCGCCACGCCGTCGGCGACCTCGCCGGTGTGGGCTGCTTCGTCGACTCCTGCCGCGAGTGCGAGGCCTGCCTGGCCGGACTCGACCAGTACTGCCGCAACGGCGTGGCCACCTACAACTCCACCGGACGCGACGGCGAGCCCACCTACGGCGGCTACAGCACCCACATCGTCGTCGACGCCGACCACGCCCTGCGCGTCCCCGCCGGACTCGACCTCGCCGCCGCCGCGCCCCTGCTCTGCGCCGGCATCACCCTCTACTCCCCGCTGCGGCACTGGAACGCCGGTCCCGGCAAGAAGGTCGCCATCGTCGGCCTCGGCGGACTCGGCCACGTCGGCGTCAAACTCGCCCGCGCCATGGGTGCCGAGGTCACCGTCCTGAGCCAGACCGACCGCAAGAAGGACGACGCCGCCCGCCTGGGCGCCGACCACTTCCGCGCCACCGCCGACGGCACCGTCTTCAAGGACCTGCGCGGCACCTTCGACCTCATCCTCAACACCGTCTCCGCCCCCGTCGACGTGAACGCCTACCTCGGCCTCCTCAAGATCAACGGGACCCTCGTCGCCCTCGGCCTGCCCCCCGAGCCGCTCCCGGTCAACATGGGCGCCCTCGTCGGCGGCCGCAAGAGCCTGGCCGGCTCGATGATCGGCGGCATCGCCGAGACCCAGGAGATGCTCGACTTCTGCGCCGAGCACGGCGTCGTCAGCGACATCGAACTCATCGCCGCCGACTACATCAACGAGGCCTACGAGCGCGTGATGGCCAGCGACGTCCGGTATCGATTCGTCATCGACACGGCCACGATCACCGCCTGAACCCAACCTCCCCTCCGGTCGCGGCGTCGTCACAGGCGACGCCGCGACAACGCGGCGTGCCACCCCCTCCGGGAGGAACCCGCATGAGGAACCGCTTATCGGCCCTGACGGCCGCGGCGACCCTGCTCGCGCTGATCGTCGCGCCCAACCCCGTCTCGGCCAGCTCACCCGAGTTACCCGACACCACCGCCCGCAACACGCCAGGCATCACCCTCATCACCGGTGACACCGTCCACGTCCTGCCCGGCGGCGGCATCGCCGTCCGGCGCGGACCCGGCCGCGACCGCGTCCACTACCGCCACTACACCCGCGACGGCGACACCTACGTCATCCCCGGCGACGCCGAGCGCCCACTCGCCAGAGGCCTCCTGGACGAACGCCTCTTCGACGTCACCGACCTCACCCGCCAGGGCTTCGGCGGAGAACCCGCCCTGCCCCTCATCATCGAGTCCGGAACCGCCACCGGACGCCACCTCACCAGCATCGACGCCGTCGCCGTCACCCCCGGCGACCCCGGCCGCTTCTGGACCGGGCTCACCGGCGACCACAAG
This sequence comes from Actinorhabdospora filicis, assembly GCF_030269765.1. Lineage (GTDB taxonomy): Bacteria > Actinomycetota > Actinomycetes > Mycobacteriales > Micromonosporaceae > Actinorhabdospora > Actinorhabdospora filicis. The sequence continues at coordinate 435,895 of NZ_BSTX01000003.1, forward strand.
ATCTGGCTCGACGCGCGCTACACACCGGCGCTCGCCGAAAGCGTCCCGCAGGTCCGCGCCCCCGAGGCGTGGGCGGCCGGATACGACGGCACCGGCGTGACCGTGGCGGTCCTGGACACCGGCTACGACGCCGCGCACCCCGATCTCGCCGGGCGCGTCATCGAGGCGAGGGACTTCACCGGCTCGCCCGAGGGCACCGGCGACGCGGGCGGTCACGGGACGCACGTGGCCTCCACGATCGCCGGGACCGGCGCGGCCTCGAACGGGAAGTACCGGGGCGTCGCACCGGGGACCGGGCTGCTCATCGGCAAGGTCTGCGGAGCGGAGTACTGCCGCGAGAGCGACATCATCGCGGGGATGGAATGGGCGGCGCCACGCGCGCCCGTCATCAACATCAGCCTCGGCGGGGGCCGTCCCTCCGACGGAACCGACTCGCTCTCGACGGCGGTCAACGCGCTGAGCAAGTCCACCGGCACCCTGTTCGTGGTGGCCGCCGGGAACGAGGGCCCCAACAGCGAGGTGAGCGCACCGGCCGCCGCCGACCTGGCCCTGGCCGTCGGCAGCGTCGACAAGCGGGACCGGCTCAGCGTCTTCTCCAACCGCGACCGGATCACCGACCACGCGGTCAAACCCGAGATCACCGCCCCGGGCGAGGACATCACCGCGGCGCGCGCGGGAGGCGCCGGCGGACCCTACATCGCCCGATCCGGTACCTCGATGGCCGCGCCGCACGTCGCCGGGGCCGCCGCCCTGGTCCACCAGGCGCACCCCGACTGGGACGGGCAGCTGATCAAGGCCGCCCTCGTCGGTTCGGCGCAGCCGCTGCCCTACCCGGTGAACACCGTGGGCGCCGGACGGCTCGACGCCGCCCGGGCCGCCCTCCAGGACGTCCAGGCCACCGTCGCCACCATCGGCTTCGGCGTCCCGGGACCCGGCGACGGGCCGCTGACCCGCCGCGTCGGCTACGCCAACGGCACCGACGCGCCGGTCACCCTGTCGCTGTCCCTGACGGCCACCGCCGCCGACGGGACGCCCGCACCGGCCGGCCTTTTCACCCTCGACCAGGAGACCGCGACCGTCCCCGCCGGGGAGACCGTCCCGGCCTCGCTCACCCTCCACCCCCGCACCGGCCTCCCGCCGGGCGTCTATAGCGGCGTGGTCACCGCGACCAGCGGTGACACGGTGCTGCGGACCCCGTTCAGCACCTACGTCGAGCAGATGACCCACCAGGTCACCCTGCGCTACGAGGGCGGCGAACTCGACGGGTTCGGCGCGTGGCTCGTCGGCGACGACGGCACCCGGACCGAGGTCGAGGCCGACGGGGAGAGCACCGTGACCGCCCTGGTCCCCGAAGGCCACCAGGTCGTCATCGCCATGGGCTACCGCCTCTCGGAGGACGGTTTCGAGCACCTCACCTTCATGTCCGCCGACCTCTCGGTCACCGCCGACACCTCGTACACCTGGGACGCCGCCCGCGCGGTCGTCCAGTCCGTCGCCGTCGATCGCCCCGGAGGCACGATCCTGGAGGCGCACGGGCTCATGACCGTCACCCCGCCCGGTGGGCACACCGACGGATTCGGCATGTTCACCACCGGGGACGAGGAGATGCGCGTCATCCCCTCCGCCCCGATCCCCGGACTCACCTTCGGCTACAGCCCGACCGTCACCGGCCCCGGCTACGCCTACCACCTCATGTTCGAGACGACCGGACGCATGCCCGACACCGGCGCCCACCGCGTCCGCGACCGCGACCTGGCGATCGAGGAGAGCACCTACCACCGTGTCGGCGAACCCGAGACCGCGCTGAACCTCACCGCCGCGGCCACCCCCACCGGCGGCAACTTCGGGGTCTACACCGAACACCCGCTGCCCATGCGCCGCACCGAACTGTTCACCGCCGACCCGGCCGTCACCTGGCTCGCCTCCGATGACGTCTTCTACGGCGACGACGTCTTCGAGACGCGCGAGGGGCACCGCGAACGCGGACGCACCACCGTCAACTGGCACGCCGCACCGCTCGCCCCGATGGTCCCCACCGGCGGCGGCCTGGTGCGCGGGCCCGACGGCGTCACGGTGTCGGTGCCGCTGCTGGCCGGACCCGATCCCCGGATCCGCACCGGCCACTCCGGGCAGCTGGGCACGACCACCCTCTCCTGGCCCGGCGGAAGCGCGAGCTCCGAGGCGCCCTGCGTCCTGGACGCCCAGGTGCCACCCGGTGTCCGGGAGTTCACCCTGTCCTGCTCGGCCACCCGCGACCTGGCGGGCCTGCCGATCGGGACGGCCGCCAGCGCCACCTGGACCGTCCAGGCGCCCGAGGCCGGGCCCGCGCCCCTGATGTCGGTCGGCCTCACGTCCCCGCAGGTCGTGGACGGGACCGCCCCGGCGAACCGGCCGCAACTGCTCGTCCTCAAGGCGTCCCGGCAGTCGAGCGCGGTCACCACCGCCCTCACCCTGGAGACCTCCTACGACGGCGGCGCCACCTGGCGTCCCGTCCCCGTCGCGCGCCTGGGCGACACCGGGCTCGCCGTCCTGTTCCACCCCGGCGGCGAGCATCTCGTCTCGGTCCGCGTCACCGCGGCCGACTCCGGCGGCGGAACCTACACCGGCACCGTCATCGGCTCCTTCGCCGTCCGATAGCCGCCTCGCCCGCGGGGCCCGATGCTTGTCGGACCCCGCGGGTACCTTCGGGATCATGATGACCCTGCGCCGATACGCCGAGGGCGACTTCTGGCTCCTGGAAGCCAAGAACACCCCCGAGATGACCGCCAAGCTCGGCGGCCCGGAGACGCCCGAAAAGCTCGCCGACCGCCACCGCCGCTACACCGACCCCGACGGCTTCGCCGGTGGCGGCGGCATGTTCGTCGTCCTCGACGGCGGCGAGCCCGTCGGCACCGTCGGCTACTGGGTGCGCGAATGGCACGGCGAGCCGGTCTACGAGGCCGGGTGGGGCGTCCTGCCCACCCACCAGGGCAAGGGTTACGCCACCAGCGCGGCGAAACTCGCCGTCGAGCACGCCCGCGAGCACGGCGACCGCGCCTGGCTGCACGCCTACCCCAAGGTCGACCACCCCGCGTCCAACGCCATCTGCCGCAAGGCCGGTTTCGAGCTCATGGGCGAATGCGACTTCGAGTACCCCGTCGGCAACCCGATCGTGTGCAACGACTGGCGCGTCGCCGTCAAATAGCGCCCGCCAGCTCACCCCGCGACAGCACCCCGAGCTTCGGATACGCCTTGTACAGGTGGTACCCGACGGTGCGCGGGCTCAGGAACAGGGTCGCGGCGATGTCCTTGTTGGACAGTCCCTCGGCGGCCAGCCGGACGATCCGCGACTCCTGCGGGGTGAGCCCCGCCAGCGGGTCCGGCGCCGTCGACGGCACCGCCGCCCCCGTCGCGGTCAGCTCCTCCCGGGCGCGACGCGCCCACGGCTCGGCGCCCTGGCGCTCGAAGATCTCCAGCGCCGCCGTCAGCCGCTCCCGCGCGTCGCCCTTGCGCTTGGCCCGCCGCAGCCACTCCCCGTAGAGCAGCAGCGTCCGCGCCTCCTCACCGGCCCGCCGGTCCTTCCCATGCCAGTCCAGCGCCGCCAGATAGTGCGCCTCGGGCTCGCCCGCCAGCAGCGCCCGGCACCGCTCCACCAGAGCCCACGCCCACGCCCGGTCCACCGCGCCCGCCCACGCCTCGAAGAACGCCACCGCACCGGCCGCGCGCTCCGGCTCACCGAGCCGCACCGCCGCCTCGGCCAGGTCCGGCACCGCCCGCAGCATGCACAGCTCCGGCCGGTGGACGACGCCGTCCAGCTCCGCGAACGCCTCCCCGGGCCGCCCCGCGCCCAGGTGCAGCCGCGCCAGCCCGGCCCGCGCCCACGCCCCGCCCGGCTCGCCCGGCAGCCCGAAGACCAGCGCCGACAGCCGCCGGCACTCCTCCTCGCGCCCCTGGATCCCGGCCAGGTACGCGCCCAGTGCGGCGAACTGGCCCTCCCAGTGGCGCTGCCCGGTGTCGCGGGCCAGCCGCCGCGCCTCGTCCGCGCCCGCCCGGGCCTCCTCGTGGCGACCGGCGAAGACGTCGGCCTCGGCGAGGAAGAACAGCGCGGTCGGCAGCAGCCCCGCCGCGCCCTCGGCCCGGATCCGCTCCAGCAGCCCGGTGATGATCACCCGCGCCTCGGCGTCCTGGCCAGTCGTCAGCCCGATCCCGCACATGATCAGCAGCCGCGCCACCGCGATGTCCCCGGCCGCCGCGACCGCCTCCGGCAGCGAGCCGACCCGCCCGCGCAGGGCCGCCGAGACGAACTCCGCGTCGGCGCCCGGGACCCCCGCCAGCCGCTCGCCGAGCGCGGCCAGCGCGTCCTCGCCGCTGTACCAGGCCGCCATCAGCGCGCACATCAGCAGCGAGGCGGCCTCCGGTGGGGTGTCGGGCCGCGCGGTCTCCTCCATTGCCATCGCGAAGGACCGCGTGGAATCGCCGTTCAGCATCGCGATCGCGGCCCGGACCCCGGTCACCCGCGCCCGCACCTCCGGCGGGTACGGCGGCATCATCCGCGCCAGGTCGCCCTCGGCGATGTCGTGCCGCCCGGCGGCCAGGTCCAGCTCGGCCGCGCTCAGGTTCCGCCGGTTGGCCGCGTCCCGGTCGGGGGAGCGTTCGGCGGCGGCGATGTAGTAGGTGCGGGCGCTGGCCAGCGCGCCCCTCGCCGCGACGCGCCCGGCGGCGGCCTCCAGTTCGGCGGCCACGTCCTCGCGGTGACCGAGGTCGGCCATCCCGCGGTGGTAGGCGCGCTCGTCGGGATCGGTGGACACCTCGGCGATCGCGCGGTGCGCCTCGTGGTCCTCGGCGGCCGTGGACGGGATGGCGTGCCGCACCAGCGGATGCCGCAGCTCCATGCGGTCGGTGAGCAGCCCGGTCGCGCGGGCGGCGGCCAGGTTCGCCGGCCCCGCGCCCATCGCCTCGGCGGCGCGGGCGACGAGCTCGGGCCGGGCGCCGCGCGCGGCGACCAGCAGCACCAGCCGCGCCTCCTCGGGCACGGGCGTGGCGAAAACGCGCGCCAGGCGGCCCTTGAGCTCGATGGCGTCCTCACCGGTCACCACCCTCGGCAGCTCCAGCAGTGCCAGGGGGTTGCCGCGCGCCTCGGTCAGGACGCGGTAGCGCAGCCCGGGGGAGAGCTCGGCGTGCGCGTCCAGCAGCGCGGCGGCGTCCACGGGGGAGAGGCGCTCCAGGATCAGCTCGCCGAACCCGGCGGCGATGTCGGGCCGCTCGGTGGCCATCAGCAGCGCGACGTTCTCGGCGCTCATGCGCCGGACGGCGAACAGCAGCGCGGCGCTGGAGTCGGGGTCCCACCACTCGGCGTCGTCGACGACGATCAGCACCGGCCGCTCGGCCGCCGCCTCGGCCAGCAGCGTCAGCACCGCCAGCCCGATGAACATGGCCTCCGGGGGCGGCCCGGCCTCCAGCCCGAAGGCGACCGCGAGCGCGGTCCGCTGGGGCGCGGGCAGGCCGTCGAGGCCGCCCATGAGGTCGCGCAGCAGCATCGTCAGGCCCGAGTAGGGCAGCATCGCCTCGAACATCGCGCCCCGGCAGCGCAGCACCGTCGCCTCGGTGGCCCGCGCGACGGCGTGCTCGATCAGCGCGGTCTTGCCGATGCCGTCCTCGCCGCGGAGCACCAGGACGCGCCCGTGCTCACCGGCCAGGAACTCACCGATCGCCGCGACCTCCGCCGCCCGTCCGTACAGCATGATCGCAAAAGTACTTCGGCCCGGACCGCGTGCGCGGTCCGGGCCGTGAAGGGGTGGGGTGACTAGGCGGGGACCTTGTCCAGGAAGCCCAGGACGTTCTTGATCCGGCCGTCCTCGGCGATGGTGATCACGTCGAAGCCGATCACGATCGGCTCGGCGCCGGGCAGGCCCAGGTTCCAGGTGAAGCGGGCGACGTCGTGGTGGGCGTCGACGGGACCGAGGGTGAAGACCAGGCCCGCGAAGGCCTCCTGCACCCCGGCGATGCCCGCGTCGATCTGGTCGTGACCGGCCAGCTCGGCCATCGGGTCGACGTAGGTGCCCTCGGCGACCCAGGTCTCCTCGATGAGCTTGCGGCGGGCCCCGGCGTCGGTCTCGTTCCAGACGGCGATGTAGTTGGCGGCGACGGTCTCGGCGTTCACGCGGTTGTCGATCGACATCTTCGCTCCTCAGGGGGTGTTTCTCGCTGACAGGAACGAATCTACGGACGACGGAGAGGCGCGGAATCCGTCGCCGTATAGGTAATTCCGCGCCCCTCTTAGGTCATGCCGACGACCGCAGCACCAGCTGCGTCGGCAGCGTCACCGGCTCGACGGGCACCTCCCCCGACAGGATGCGCGTCATCATCCGCACCATCTCCCGCCCCAGCAGGGGAGAGGGCTGGTGGACGGTGGTCAGCGGCGGCTCGGCGTAGCGGGCCTGCTGGATGTCGTCGAAGCCGATCACCGCCACGTCGTCGGGCACGCGCCTGCCCTTGGCGCGCAGGGACGCCAGGGCGCCCACCGCCATCAGGTCCGAGCCGCAGAACACCGCGTCCAGGTCCGGCTCGTCGGCCAGCAGCGCGTGCATCGCGGCCTGCCCGCTGTCGCGGCTGAAGTCGCCGTAGGCGACGATGGCCCGCCGCCCGTGCTTTTGCACCGCCGCGCGGTACCCGGTGAGCCGGTCGACGCCGGCGTTCATGTCCTGCGGACCGGCGATCGTGGCGATGCGCCGGCGCCCGGCGCGGATGAGGTAGTCGACGGCCTTGTACGCGCCGCCGGTGTTGTCCACGTCCACATAGGACGTGTTCGCCGCGTACAGCGGGCGCCCGCCGCACACCACCGGCGGCCCCTGCGCGTTCAGGGCGGTGTACAGCGGGTCGTTCCCGTGATGGGAGACCAGCAGGACGCCGTCCACGTGCGCGCTGGTGTACCGCCGGACGCGGTCGCGCCCGGCGGCGGTGTCGGTGGTCAGCAGCACCAGCTGCTTGTCGGACAGCTCCAGCTCCGCCGAGACCCCGCGCACGATGTCGGCGAAGAACGGGTCGTCGCCGAAGACCTGCGCGGTCGACTCCGAGACCACCAGCGCGATGGAGTCGGTGCGCCGGGTGACCAGGCTGCGCGCGGCCGGGTTGGGCACGTAGCCGAGACTGTCGACCGCCGCGCGGACGGCGTCGCGCACCGCCGCCGAGACCCCCGCGCCGCCGTTGACGACGCGGGAGACGGTGGCGCGGGAGACCCCGGCCAGGCGCGCGACCTGTTCGAGTGTGGGACGCGACATCACGTGAGCCCGTTGGCCGCTATCACCGCCCGGTACCAGTCGGCGCTGGCCTTGGGCGTGCGGCGCTGCGTGGCGTAGTCCACGTGCACGAGCCCGAAGCGCCGGGTGTACCCGAAGGCCCACTCGAAGTTGTCCATGAGGGACCACGCGAAGTACCCGCGCAGGTCGACCCCCGCCTCGATCGCGGTGTGCGCGGCCCGCAGGTGCGCGTCGAGGTAGGCGATCCGGTCGGTGTCGCGCACCTGACCGTCCACGACGGACTGGTCGGCGTAGGCCGCCCCGTTCTCGGTGATCATCAACGGCAGGCCCGGGTAGTCGGCGGCGATCCGGGTGAGCAGGTCGGTCAGGCCCGTGGCGTCGACCCGCCAGTCCATCTCGGTGACCGGGCCGGTGGGCGCGGTGAAGTCCATGCCCTCACTGCCCGGATGCGCCGGCGAACCCGGCGCGCCCGGGCGCGTCCGCACCCACGTCGGCGTGTAGTAGTTGAGGCCCAGGACGTCCAGGGGCTGCCGGATGATCGCCCCGTCCCCGGCCTTCACGTACCACTGCGGCGTGAAGCGCTCGGCGAGGTTCACCATGTCGTCGGGGTACTCGCCGCGCAGCAGCGGCTCCAGGAAGATCCGGTTCTGCAGACCGTCGATCTGCCGGACGGCCGCCTCATCGTGCTCCGGGTAGGCCGAGCCCGCCCGGACCGCGGTGCAGTTGAGCGCGATGGACGTCGCGCCCGCGCCGTTGGCCGCGATCGCCTGCGCGGCCAGGCCGTGCCCGAGCAGCAGGTGGTGGACGGCGGCGAAGGCCTGCGCCGGGGCGGTGATCCCGGGCGCGTGATCACCGGAGGCGTACCCCAGGAACGCCGCGCACCACGGTTCGTTGATGGTGAACCAGGTGCGGACGCGGTCGCCCAGCCGTGCCGTCATCACGTCGGCGTACTCGCCGAAGCGCTCGGCGGTCTCCCGGGCGGCCCAGCCGCCGCGGTCCTGGAGGGCCTGCGGCAGGTCCCAGTGGTAGAGGGTCGCGACGGGCGCGATCCCGGCCGCGCACAGCTCGTCCACGAGCCGGTCGTAGAAGGCCAGGCCGCGGCTGCTGACCGGGCCCGAGCCCGAGGGCTGGATCCTCGGCCAGGCGATGGAGAAGCGGTAGGCGTTCAGGCCCAGACCCGCCATGAGCTTGACGTCCTCGCCGTAGCGGAGGTAGTGCTCGCAGGCCACCTCGCCGGTGTGGCCCTCGCTCACCGCGTCCGGAACCGCCGAGAACGTGTCCCATATGGACCGTCCCCGGCCGTCGTCGCCGGTGGCACCCTCCACCTGGTAGGCGGCCGTCGCCGCGCCCCACACGAACCCGTCGGGAAACCGCAGTCCGCTCATCCTCACACCCTCCCGCATAACGGATCGGCCACCGTGATCACTCTCCTGCAAGAACCATGAGAGCGCTCTCAAGAGCGTTGTGGAGGACCTGCGCCGATGTCAAGACCGGGTCCAGAAATCGGATGATAACCATTGGGTAACAAGCACTTGACATCAGTGATTGGCTTCACCACTCTTCGCTGAGAGCGCTCCCAATGGGGCGCTCGGGGAAGGGAACGCGCGCGACCATCCACAGTGGTCGCAGAGGAGGCACGACGGATGTCGAACATGAGGAAGCGCTGGCTGCTGGCCGCGGTGGCGGCGGTCAGCGTCCCGCTGGCCCTCTCGGCCTGCGGGAAGGCCGACAAGGGCGGGAGCGCCGACTGCGCCCCGTACGCCGACTTCGGCAAGCACGAGGACACCCAGGTCACGATGTACTCCACGGTCCGTGACGCCGAGGCCGACCAGCTGACGGCGACGTTCAAGGACTTCGAGGAGTGCACCGGGATCGAGATCAAGTACGAGGGCAACGGCGACTTCGAGGCCCAGATCGGCATCCGTGTGGACGGCGGCAACGCCCCCGACATCGCGGTGTTCCCGCAGCCCGGCCTGATGGCCAAGTTCGCCGGGAAGCTCAAGCCGGCCAGCGAGAAGCTGAAGTCGATCGTCACGGCCAACTACAGCAAGGACTGGCAGAACTACGGCACCGTCAACGGCACGCTGTACGGCACCTCCTTCGACGCCAACGTCAAGTCCTTCGTCTGGTACTCGCCGAAGCTGTTCAAGGAGAAGGGTTACGCCGTCCCGAAGACCTGGGCCGAGCTGATCACCCTGACCGACAAGATCAAGGCCGACGGCATCGCCACCCCGTGGTGCGCCGGCATCGAGTCCGGCGAGGCCACCGGCTGGCCGGCCACCGACTGGCTGGAGGACATGGTCCTGCGCACCGCCGGTCCGGAGACCTACGACAAGTGGGTCAAGCACGAGATCCCGTTCGACGACCCGGCCATCGCCACCGCGCTGGACCGCGTCGGCTCGATCCTGCGCAACCAGGACTACGTCGGCAAGGTCTCGGCCATCGCCACCACCTCCTTCCAGGCGGCGGGTCTGCCGATCCTGGAGAACAAGTGCGGTCTGCACCGCCAGGCGTCCTTCTACGCCGCGCAGTGGCCGCAGGGCACCAAGGTCGCCGAGGACGGCGACGTGTTCGCCTTCTACCTGCCCGGTGACGACGCCGCCAAGAAGCCGATCCTGGGCGCCGGCCAGTTCGTGACCGCGTTCACCGACCGGCCCGAGGTCGAGGCCGTCCGCCAGTACCTGGCCTCCGGTGTCTTCTTCAACGAGCGCATGAAGAAGGGCCCGTTCACCACGGCCAACAAGCAGGCCGACCCGAACAACGCCACCGACCCGGTCATCAAGCTGTCGATGCAGCTGCTGCGGGACGACACCGCCACCTTCCGCTTCGACGGCTCCGACCTGATGCCCGCCGAGGTCGGTTCCGCCAAGTTCTGGAAGGAGATGACCGCCTGGATCGCCGAGGGCAAGGACACCAAGGCGACCCTGGCCGCCATCGAGGCCGCCTGGCCGAAGTAACTAGCCGTACCGGATGCGTCCGCCCGGGTCCGCGCCGTTCCGCCCTCACCGGCGGCGCGGCGGCCCGGGCGGCCCCGTCCGGGGCGGATGGAGGTCTTGAGTGGATCAGATCGACATTCTCGATGAGCTGCCCAAGTTCGGTCAGCTCGGCATCGGCGTCGTCGCCTTCGTTCTCGTCGTCGGGTTCCTGCTGTTCCTGGTGGACCGCCTGCCCGGCTTCGACAAGGGGCGTTTCGCGGCGGCCGTCTTCCTCTTCCCGACCGTGCTGCTGCTGGCGGTCGGCCTGCTGTTCCCGGCCCTGCGGACGGTCTGGCTGTCCTTCTTCGACAAGGACGGCGAGAGCTTCGTCGGCGTGGCCAACTACACCTGGATGTTCAAGGACCCCGACATTCGCGGCGTCCTCGGCAACACCCTGATCTGGGTCATCGCGGTGCCGATCCTGTCGGCCGGCATCGGGCTGATCTACGCCATCATGATCGACCGCCTGAAGGTGGAGGCCCTCGCCAAGGCCCTGGTGTTCTTGCCGATGGGCATCTCCTTCGTCGGCGCGGGCATCATCTGGCGCTTCGTCTACGCCTACAAGCCCGAGGGCGAGGACCAGATCGGCCTGCTGAACCAGATCGTGGTCTGGCTCGGCGGCGAACCCCAGCAGTGGCTGCTGAATCCGCCGTGGAACACGTTCTTCCTGATCGTGGTCATGGTCTGGATCCAGACCGGTTTCGCCACCGTGGTCCTGTCGGCCTCGATCAAGGCCATCCCCACCGAGATCGTGGAGGCCGCCCGCCTCGACGGCGTCAACGCCTGGCAGATGTTCTGGCGGGTGACCGTCCCGTCGATCCGCCCGGCCATCGTCGTCGTCCTGGTGACGATGTCGATCGCGGCCCTGAAGCTGTTCGACCTGGTCCGCACCATGACCGCCGGCAACTTCAAGACCAGCGTCATCGCCAACGAGATGTACACCCAGGCGTTCCGGCTCCTCGACAAGGGCCACGGCGCCGCCCTAGCGGTGTTCCTGTTCGTACTGGTGACGCCGATCATCTTCTACCAGGTCCGCGCGATGCGGGCCCGCCGGGAGGAACGATGACGACCGCCACGGTCACCACCGACCAGCCCGAGCCGAAGGCCGAGAAAGGCCCCGGCCGCGCCGGCCGGGCCAAGAAACGCCTCACCGGCCGCACCGCGAGCCTCATCGCCCTGGTCATCGCCCTCCTCTGGACGACACCCACCTTCGGGCTCCTACTGTCGTCCTTCCGTCCGGAAGGCGAGATCAAGACCAACGGCTGGTGGAACTTCTTCACCGACCCCGCCTTCACCTTCGACAACTACACGCAGGTCCTGCTCTCGGACACCTCGTCGGGCCGCCTGGGCAGCTACTTCTTCAGTTCCCTGGTGATCACGATCCCCGCGGTCCTGTTCCCGGTGGCATTCGCGTCTTTCGCGGCCTACGCGCTGTCCTGGATCAGGTTCAAAGGACGCGACACTCTGTTCGTGCTGATCTTCGCCCTCCAGGTTGTCCCACTGCAGATGGCACTGGTGCCCCTGCTCCAGATGTTCCAAGCCTGGTTCGGCTTCGAGGACGAACAGAAGTTCATCCAGATCTGGTTCGCCCACACCTGCTTCGCCCTACCCTTCGCGGTGTTCCTCCTGCACAACTTCATGTCGGAACTCCCCGGAGACGTGATCGAAGCAGCCCGAGTCGACGGCGCCAACCACGGCACCATCTTCCGCAAGATCGTGCTCCCCCTGGTCACCCCGGCCCTGGCCTCGCTGACCATCTTCCAGTTCCTGTGGGTGTGGAACGACCTCCTGGTCGCCCTCGTCTTCGGAAACGGAAAAGAAACAGCCCCCATGACAGTCCGCCTGGCGGAACTCGCGGGCAGCAGAGGCGAGGAGTGGCAACGCCTGACGGCGGGCGCCTTCATCTCGATCGTGGTACCCCTGATCGTGTTCCTGGCACTCCAGCGCTACTTCGTGAGAGGCCTCCTCGCCGGATCGGTGAAGGGCTGACCCGAACGAAGAACGAAGCCCCCGCCGAAGAACCCGGCGGGGGCTTCGCCATGCAGGACGGACCGGACCGGACCGGACCGGACGCGATGAGATGGGATGGGCTCTAACCCGGGCAAGGTGACTGGCGGGCAACGGGGTCAAAACCCGGGCACGGACAGAAGCTCGTTGTTTTAGACCCGGGCAAGGTGACTGGCCCGCTACGGGGTCAGAACCCGGGTGGGGTCGAGAGCCTGTTGTTTTAGAGCTGGACCGAGACGGCCCGCAACCCGCGAACAAACCGCGACCCCGAGACCAGATCCGCTGAAGCTGTCTCGGGATAGGAGAGGATCCTCCCTCGGTCGGCCGGATGGTTCTTCGAACGAGGGTTCTCGGGGTGTCAAGCCGCGTTCTTTGGCTTGACACCCCGGGGTTCATCGTTCACCGTCGCAAAGGCCGAACGCGGGTGGAGCCTCCCGAGAGAGGTCCGGCGTCCAGGGGCCGCACCCCTGGTCGGGTCCCAGGGCTGAAAGCCCTGACCAGACGGCGACCGTGACATAGCCCCAGCACGGCGAATAGAGGACGGTCGATCCGCGGGGAAGAGAGACCAGAAGCGAGACGGCCCGAGCGGTGACAGAAGCGCGCCCGGCGGCTGAGGCTCGTTGGGGGCACGGGGCACGGGGCACGGGGCACGGGGCACGGGGCACGGGGCACGCAGGGGAGAGAACCCCCTACCCCACCCGCGCCCTAGGAACCCGCCCCCGCAAAAACGGAACCGAAAACGGCATCCCCGCCACCAAAACAATCAACCCCACCGCAAAGCTATTCTCACAAATCACCCGCATAGCCCCATCCCCCCAATGCGTACTACTCCAAGGGCTATAAAACCAAATCGGCGAAACCACGAACAAAAGATAAGTCCCCACCGCCCAAAAGAGCACGCCCCGCGACCGCCGCTCCACCCCCACAACCCCCATCACCAGCACCGCCGGCACCACCCAAACCAGATGATGCGACCAGGAAATCGGCGAAACCACATTCGCCGTCAACCCCACCAGCGTGAAAGCCGCCGCCTCATCCCCGGCTCGGTGCGCCGCCAGCGCCCGCGTCAGCCCGAGTGCCAGCACCACCAACCCGAACGCCACCCACAAGAGCTGAGGCGTACTGGTCCGGTCATAGAGCCGCGCCAAAAGCCCACCGAGCGACTGGTTGGGCGTGAAGTCCGCCCGCCCGATCCGCCCGGAGTTCCACAGCACGTTCCCGAAGTACGTCGCCGAGGACTGCGGCGCGGCCAGAAAAGCCAGCCCCCACGCAGCCAAGGTCGTCGCGCAAGCCACCGCCGCCGCCCGCCATTGCCGGGCGACCAGCAGGTACACGATGAACAACCCCGGGGTGAGCTTCACGGCCGTCGCCAGTCCGATGCCCACACCCGCCCACTTGTTGCCGCTGCGGATCCCGGCCATGTCGGCGAGCACGAAGGCGGCCAGGACGAGGTTGATCTGCCCGTAGCCGAGGGTCTGGCGGACGGGTTCGACGAAGGCGGCGATGAGCCCGACGCCCAGGACGAGCGTCCAGACGTTCCAGCCGCGTTTCTGCGCGTAGGGGGCGAGTACGAAGTAGACGCAGGCGAGCAGGGAGACGATCCCGGCGGTGGTGGTGAGGATCCCGGAGATCCACATGGGCCACGCGGTGAGCGGGGTCAGGAAGAACGCGCCGAAGGGCGGGTAGGTGAAGCCGAGTTTGAGGTTGCCCTGGTAGTAGGCGTACAGGTCGGCGCCGCCGAGCCAGGCTTGGATGGCGTTGTGGTAGATCCGCAGGTCGTAGAGCCGGTAGAAGGGGATCGCGGCCAGGGGCAGCGCGATCCAGGCGGTGATGAGCGCGATGAGGGTGTAGCGCACCCGCCGGCGCCGCCTGGTGGCGTCGACTGTGGACGATTCTGCTGTCGGGCGCGCGGGCTCGCGCAGCTCAAGGGGCATGTGGCCTTCTTCGACCGGGTCGGGATCCGATTCGCAGCCTAGACGACCGGGGCAAGTCCCGGTCCTTGGGACGTCCCGCGTGTCCTCTGCATTAATATGCGAAAAGCCGCGTATCCTCCCGAACATGCCCGTGCGACGACTCTTCATGCCGCCACACGTGAATGTGCGAGCCATCACTGCGGTCCCTCATGAGACCCATTCGGGAAAGGCTTGCGGCTGCCTGAACGACGCTGGCAGGATCGCTGACATGTCGATCAAGTTGTCCGCGGAGGAGACGCGCCCCAGCGCGACCGAGGTCCTGCGCATGCTGCAAGAGGGCAACCGTCGCTTCGTCGCCGGGACGCCGGAGCACGGCCACGACGTGGCCGCCGCACGCCGCCACGCCAACTCGCAGAACCCCATCGCGGCCGTCTTCACCTGCATCGACTCGCGGGTGACCGCCGAGGCGCTCTTCGATCAGGACTTCGGCCAGCTGATCGTGGTCCGCACCGCCGGGCACGTGCCCGACCGGGCGGCCATCGGCTCGCTCGAATTCGCGGTGGCCAAGCTCGACGTGCCGCTGATCGTGGTCCTCGGCCACGGCAACTGCGGCGCCATCACCCTGGGTGTGGACGCCGCCCGCGACGCTCCCGCCTACGGCAGCGGCTCGATGTCATACCTCGTGGGGTCCCTGTACCGCTCCTCGGCGCAGGCGCTGCGGGAGGACCCGCAGAACCCGTACGAGGCGGCGATGCGCCTCCAGGTCATCCACACCGTCTCCGAGCTGCGCGCCGCCAAGGCCCTCAAGGCCGCCTACGTCGTCGGCGCGCGCTACGACCTCGAATCGGGCCTTGTCCGGATCGTGGACTGAACCACCGAACGCAAAAAGAGGGGGCCGCGTCGGCCCCCTCTTTTTTCACGCTCAGCCCCAGTTCTCCCCGGACTCCTCGGCCATCAGGCCCCACGCGGTCTTGCCGTCGATCGACTCGCGGATGATGTCGGCGTGCCCGGCGTGCCGGTTGATCTCGCGGATCAGGTGCAGCAGGATCCAGCGCACCGAGATGTCCTCCTTGGGGTACCACGGCTCGTCCGGCAGCGGCACGGTCACCTCGATGCCGTCGAGCCCGAGCACGTAGGCCTCGGTCTCGGCGGCGACCTTCTCCCAGTAGGCGAGCTGCCCGGCCACCGTCTCCTCGCCGACCAGCCGGAAGCACTCGTCCCAGTTCTCCTGGCTGCGCGCCACGGCCGGGTCGACGCCCTTGGCGCGGGCGATCCAGCCCTGCTCGACCTCGGCGACGTGCTTGACGAGCCCGGACAGGGTCAGCTCGCTGGCCGTGGCGCGCTCACCGGCCCGCTCGTCGCTCAGGCCCAGCACCGAGCGGCGCAGCCCGGCGCGTCCCTCGGCGATGAACCGGAGGAGGAGGCCGCGCTCGTCGTCGGAGGCGCCTGCGGGAACGTGGGCAACCATGTGGTTCCGCCTTTCGGAAGGTCTCTCTCGGCTTCTGACCTCACTCTATGAGCCGTTGCGGTCAGATACGGTCCTCAACCGTTCGGGAGATGCGGCCCGCCGCGATGTCCGCGCCGTCGGTGACCACGTCCCGCGCGACCCGTCGCGCGTTCGCGCCGGTCACGGCGGTGAGCGCGGCCAGCGCGCCCGCGAGCGAGGCGGCGTCCGGGGCCTGCGGCGGATGCGCCACGCCGATGCCGAGCCGCTCCACCCGGGCCGCCCAGTAGAACTGGTCGAAACGCTGCGGCACCACCACCTGCGGGACGCCCGCCAGCGCCGCCGTGGTCGTCGTCCCCGCCCCGCCGTGGTGCACCACCGCCGCCACGCGCGGGAACAGCGCCCGCTGGTTGACCTCGCCGACGGCGAGCACGTCCGGTCCGGCCGCACCGGTGTCGAGCCCGGCCCAGCCGCGCTGCACGATCGCCCGCGCGCCGTCCCGCCGCGCCGCCTCGACCATCGCCGCGCCCAGCTCCGGCGGCGCGGTCATGCTGCCGAAACCGAAGTAGACCGGCGGCCCGCCCGCGCGCAGGAACGCCTCCACCTCGCCGGGGAGAGGCCGCTCGTCGGCCAGCAGCCACGCGCCGGTGGTGAAGACCCCCTCGTCATCGGGTTCCGGCCACGGCCCCAGCACCGGGTCGGCGGCCAGCCACGGCGAGGAGGTGTGCACGTGCTCGCGCACGTCGCCGACGGGCGCGAGGCCGAGTTCGGCGCGATGCCGGTTCAGCAGCGGGCCGAACAGCGCGTTCCACTGGACGGCCTCCTGCGCCCACATCTCCTCGATGCCGTCCCCCGGCCGCTGCCACGGCATCCTCGGCGGCGCGTGCAGCGGCGAGGGCAGGCTGATGGCGCAGTAAGCGGCGAAGATGTAGGGGACACCGAGCTTCTCGGCGACCGAGCGCGCGGCGATCTGCAGCGACCCGGCCGCGACCACGACGTCCCGGTCCCGCGCGGCCTCACCGACCACCGCGAACTGCTCCCGCACGGTGTCCTCGGTCAGCTTCCGCGCCTTCTCTGGCGTCATCCCCGCCGCCCAGTCGCCGGTGCCCGGCGGGCGCCGCAGCGTCGGGCCGATGGGCACCATCGCGAAACCGAGGTCCTCGACGAGCTCGCGAAAGTCCGGCGGCGCCACGATCCGCACGTCGGCGCCCCGCTCCCGAAGCGCCACCGCCAGGCCGGTGACCGGCTGGACCTCGCCCCGGGAACCGATGGTGGAAAGAAGTACGCGCATCGTCATATGGCCGCCCCTCCCGCGTGCCGGACGCCCGGGGACCCCGGGCCGGGGGCGATTATGCGCCCTTGGCGGGGGGTTGCGGCAAGTGCCCCATGCCGATATATGTTGATAGTGGCGGGGAGTTCGCCGCGCCCACCGTCCACAGAGCCACCGCGCGCACAGATCTGCCGGGCAGGCAGAGACGCACGCCGACCGGCCGATGGCGATCATGACCGGCCTCTCGTAACTTCCCGGCATGGGCGACGAGAACGGCGACATACCCGGCGGGCAGGGCTCTGATGGGCATGGCCCCGACCGGCACGACGACTTCCCCGACGACGGCAGGCGCGTCAAACGGCAGCTCAAGCAGTGGTGGCAGGCGACGCCGTGGTGGGCGATGGCGCTGCTCGTCGTGCTGGTGGTCCTGTGCTGCCTGCGGGGATTCTCGCGGGCCTTCGGCTGACCTCGCTCGCCGATTCCCTCGCACGCACAAGCCACCGCCCCCGGCCCATCCCCGAGTGGGCACCGACGGCCGCCCCACCGGGCCACGATCGCCCGGCGAGCACGCCTCGCCCCTTAGCGGGGCGGCGCCGCCTTCCGCCGCGGCGGAGCCAGCATCAGCCCCCAGCGCTCGATCAGCCGCCCGATCCACCAGAAGCAGCGGCCGATGCCGCGCAGCAGGAGCCCGAAGGCGATCCGGAACACGCGCAGGACCTTCGCCCCACCGCTCGTCGCCGGAGGCAGCGGCGGCGGCGGCTGCCACGCCGCGGGGGCCGGACGGTGCTCGGCCACAGGGGCGGGCTGGTAGTCCGGTGCCGCCGCGCGCGGGTCGTAGGGCTCGCGCGAGGACTCGTACTGCGGGCTCTCGTAGGCCGGCGTGGCCGGGTACGGCTCCATCTCGTACGACGTGTGCGCCACCGGCTCATAGGCCGGCGCGGGCGGCGGGGGAGCGGCCGCACGGCGCTGCGAGGGCGCGGGAGGAGGCGGCGGCGGAGGCGGACTCTGCGCGCCCGCGCGCGACATCCCGGCCGAACTGGCCGGAGGCAGCGAGTAGCTGCCCGCCGAGGGCTGCGGCGGCGGAACCGAGGCGGAGGCGGGCGGCGCGTCCCACAGCGGGTTGCCCGGCGTCGGCGCGGGGGCCTTCGGCTTCGGCGGGGCGGGCCGTGCTTCCTCCGGCCACAGGGGGACGTCGTTGGGAAGCTGCGGGGGGTTGGTCATCGCGACGCCTCACAGTCTCGGGGTGGGGCCCATCGTACGGACCGGACGCCAGGCGTCCCGGCCGATCCGGGCCCCTCGCGGCGGGCCCGCCTCAGCAGCCGTCGTCGACGCCCTTCACCGGCACCGGCAGGTGCCCGGTCGCCTTCGCCCGCCCGGTCAGCACGTCGGCGACGGCGTCCATGGAGAACGACGTCGTCCCGAAGGCCGCCAGCCGGATGCGCGAGTCCACGTTGGCCAGGTTATAGGGGGTGTCGGTGGACACCGTGACCTCCGCGCGCGGGTCGACGTCGGCGGCGGTGTCCAGGAACCCGGTCAGCTGCACCGTCGTCGGCGCGCTCGCCGAGACGGCCACCCCGCGCTCCTTGAGCGCCTTGGCGAGCCGCTCGCGGGTGGCGTCGGCACCGCCGGTGAGGCGCACCGGACCCGAGACGGTCTGCCCGCACCCGGCGACCTGCGTGACGGCCGCGTGGGCGATCTCGGCGGCCACCGGCGCGGCCGAGCCGAGCTCCGCGCCACCGTTGGCGTGCGTCTTGAGCCACTGCCGCAGCGCCACCACGCGCGTGGCGGCCTCGACGAGGCGCTCGCGCGGCAGGCGCCCGTCCTTCAGCGCCTCCTTGAGCCCGGCGTAGGCCTCGGTCACGTTCTCCGGCATCAGGATCAGGTCATTGCCCGCCAGCAGCCCCTGCAGGGACGCCTCACGCGGCCCGTACCGCTCGGTGATCGGCGCCATCTGGAACGCGTCGGTGATGCACACGCCCTTGAAGCCCAGCTCACCGCGCAGCAGGTCCACCAGGACCTTCTTCGACAGCGACGCCGGGACGCCCGGGTCGATCGCGCGCACGTCCAGGTGCCCCGACATGACCATCGGGACGCCCGCCGCGAAGGCCGCCTTGAACGGGACCAGGTCCTCCTCCAGCAGCTGCGCCTTCGGCTGGTCCAGCTCCGGCAGGCCCTGGTGGCTGTCCACGTCGGTGTTGCCGTGCCCGGGGAAGTGCTTCACCGCGCCCGCCAGGCCCGCGCCGGACAGCCCCGCCAGCACCGCGGTGACCTGCGCGGCGACCGCCGCCGGGTCCGAACCGTAGGAGCGGGAACCGATCACGGTGTTGCCCTGGTTGGCCAGCACGTCGGCGGTGGGCGCGAAATCGGCGTTGATGCCCAGGCGCATCAGCTCGCCGCCCACACCCCGCCACGCGCGCTCGGTCAGCCCCGGATCGGCCGCGGCGCCGAAGCCCATCGCCGCCGGCAGTGCCGAGATGCCGGAGGTGATGCGGGTGACCGCGCCGAACTCCTGGTCGATGCCGATGATCAGCGGCAGCTTGTCACCGGCGGCCTTCTGCAGACCGGACGTCAGCCGCCCGATCTGCTCGGGGGAGTCGAGGTTGCTCGTCGGATTCGTCCCGGCGGTGGGGTCCTCGGCCGAGAAGCGCATCAGGATCAGTCCCGACAGGTGGTACTTGCGCACCATCTCCGCCGGGGTGTCGACTCCCGCGTGGGCCCGGTTGGCGGCCTTCGACGCGTCGGTCACGTCCTCGGCCTCATGGCCGAAGGCGTGCGGCATCAGCACGAGCCCGAGCAGTTCCTCGTCCGTCATGGCCGACACCATAGCCGCCGGATCGAACTCCGGCGAGGGGCTGGACGAGGCGGGAGCCCTCGGCTCCTCCTTCCGGGAGCAGGCGGCGAGCGCGGCCGCGCACGACGAGATCAGCAGGGACCGGCGGGACAGCTTTGCGAAAAGCATCCCGAAAAGGCTAACCCGGACTAACTCACCTGTGTCAACCATGTCGCCGGCGCACCGTCTCCGGCGTGGCGGAAGGGCTCCAGCTCGGTGTCCCAGGAGGCGCCGAGGAGTTTCTCCACGCTGTGCCGGATCGCTTCGGCACCCGGATTACCGCTCAGCAGCGCGCGCAGGCGGTCCTCCGGGACCACCAGATCGCCGTTGGCGCTCATCGTCGCGCGGAACACACCGCGTCCGGGGACGTACATGATGCGCTCGCCGTCGACGCCCGGCGAGGGCTCCTCGGTGACCTCGAACCGGAGCATCGGCCACTGCTTGAGGGCAGCGGCTATCTGCGACCCGGTGCCGGCGGCACCCGACCACGTGCATTCGGTCCGCAGCGTCGTAGGGTCTGCGGACTGCTTCGACCACTCCAGCGTCGCCGGGGTGACCAGCACCCTGCCGATCGCCCACTCGACGTGCGGACACACGGCGGGTGGGCTGGAGTGGACGTAAACGACCCCTCGCGTGGGCACGTGCTACCTCCTGGGTTGTCGTGATGCGCCTTCCCCCAACGCACCTGGCGAACCACAAGACGGCCCGTACCCGCGAGCCGATCCCCATCTTGACTTATGGGCCGTGCCTCGCGCCAGTGATTCGGCCAGATTGGACCGCCGGGATTCCGGCCGTCCAACGTGGAGAATACGGGGAGTCACCGTCGGCTCCACTCCGCTGTGGGCCGGATGCGTTCTCGGTTGATCGGGTAAAGTTGCCCGGTTGGCCGGGGTGCGAATGTGGACGCTTCGGGCGCGGGGGTCGCCCGGGGACGGGGTTCTCGGGGGCCTTCGGGGATCTCGGACGGGTGGATCTCTCTCAAGAGAGCGCGTGCCGGTGGCCGCAGATACCTTCCGTAATGGCGAAGCTCTTAAGAGGCCGTGCCGACCCGGTGAACGACACGGGGCGGACGGCACCTTGCCCGGACGCGGCCCGTCCGATAGGGCGTGTTCGATGGAGTACCCGTCCGGTGGGGGCCGGTCCGACGGGCACGGGCGGGACGCGGGTGCTCGCCGGGTGTGGGCGCGAGCCGGGCGTGGGTATGGGCCGGATCACCGGCCGGAAGGCGCGTGTGAGAGCGTCAGTGGCGGGTCTTCAGGACCCGATCACGGCGAGTGACCTGCGCGACCCGACCGCGCTGGCCGTCTCCGGGCGGCGGCCTGTAGGGTTGTACGGTCCCATGTAATGGCGCGTAGAGGCTGACTCGACCGCCGTCACTGGCGGCCGATTCCAAGTTCTCTGCAAGGCAGCCTTGCAAAGACCGATTTCGTGAGGAGTAGCTGCGTGGCCAGCAACACGTCTAAGACCGCGCGCGCATCAGTCCGCGCCGGCCAGGCAGGCCAGGCGGGCGGCGCGCTGAGCGTGCTCGGTGAGTTCAAGTACCTCATCCCGCTCAACCAGGGCAAGCACGCCTACGTCCGTAACCTCACCAACGGCAAGACCGTGCACGCCGCGACCAACTCTGAGAAGTTCGTCGAGGAGATCCGCGTGCTCGGTGCCGCGGGTCACGGCGCGAAGATCCAGGCCGAGCTGGAGGCCCTCGCCACCCAGTTCCCCTCGGACGGCTGGGACGCGACGAACAAGCGTCTCGCCGAGGCCGGTGTCTTCGGCGGCGAGTAAGTCGCCGGTAGGCCGATAGGTTTGAAAGCGCCCGGGTCGATGACCCGGGCGCTTTTATGTGCCCCGCGTTGGTGGGGACCACGGCCCGGAACTCACCGCAGGGCTCCGCAAGCTCGGTTCACCCCCACGCCCGTGTGGAGCACAAGTACAGCTCCTGGACGTAGAGTTCGCCGGGCGGTTCACCCCCACGCCCGTGGGGACCACCCTTCGCGACCTGCGCTTCTAGAGCGTGCTCGTCCGATTCTCATCCCCCGAGCCGCCGCCCACAAGCCCCTCGGCCCGCCCGCCGCGCTCGGTCTTCCCCGTCTTCTCCGCCTTCTCCGTCTTCCAGGGCGCCAGCGCCACCGCGATCGCCCTCTCCAGCCGTGCTCGCATCGCGTCCGGGTCCAGCGGCTCGGCCCCGTCCGGCTCGCCCTCCCCGTCCCGCAGGAGCGCCTGGAGCGCACCCGTGATCGCCCCTGTGAACGCTCCCACCAGCGCGCCCGCCGTCACCTCGTCGAGCTCCTCCGGGTAGGCCTCGCGCAGGGCCGCCGCGATCTGCTCCTGCGCCTCCAGCTGACGGGTCAGCGCGGCACCTCTCACCGCCGGTACCGTCCGGGTCAGCCGGAGCCGGAGCGCCGCCGTGCGTCCCACCATGTCCGCCCCGGCCGCGCCGAGTCCGCCGAGGGCGGCCAGGAGGACGTCCACCGGCCGGTCGTGCGGCTCGCGGGCGGCGATGGCGTCCAGGGACCGCTGGATGCGCGCGTCCGACCCGGGGAACAGCACCTCTTCCTTCGTGGCGAAGTAGCTGAAGAAGGTCCGCGTGCCGATCTCGGCGGCGGCGGCGATGTCGGCGACGGTCGTCGCGTCGTATCCGTTCCGCTCGATGAGGTCCGTGGCGGCCTCGATGATGGCGGCGCGGGTGCGTTCGCGCTTGCGTTCTCGCAGGGTCTGGGCCATGCCGCCATCCTACGGCACTCACTGTAGAGCTGCATTCATTGCAAAGCTGCATTGAGTGCAGTAATCTCCTGGGCATGACTTCCACCGTGCTCGTCTCCGGCGGCGGCATCGCCGGTTCCACCCTCGCGTTCTGGCTCGCCCGGAACGGCTTCACCGTCACCGTCGTCGAGAAGGCCGCCGGGACGCGCTCCAGCGGTGCGCCCGTCGACGTGCGCGGCGAGGCCCTCGATGTCGCCGAGGGCATGGGCCTCGTGCCCGAACTGCGCGAACTCGCCACCCGCACCGACCGCATGACCGTCCTGAACCGCTCCGGACGCCGGGTCGGCAGCCTCCGCCTCCCCACCAACGACGCCAACGGCGTGGAGATCCCGCGCGGCGACCTCGCCGCCGTCCTCGCCCGCGCCGCCGTGGACACCGGAGCCGTGGAGTACCTGAACGGCGACCACATCACCGCCATCACCCAAGACGACGGAGGCGCCGACGTCACCTTCGCCGCGCACCCGCCCCGCCGCTTCGGCCACGTCATCGGCGCCGACGGGCTGCACTCCGGCGTCCGCCGCCTCGTCTTCGGCCCCGAACGCGACTACGTCCACGGCCTCGGCCTGTTCGTCGCCACCACCGCGCTGCCCGACGAGGACCCCGACCCCCGTGAAGTGCTCATCCACAACACTCCCGGCCGCGCGCTGTCCGTCCACCCCTCGCGCGGCCGCGCGCTCGCCGCGTTCATCTTCCGCGGCGACACCACCGCCCACGACCACCGCGACACCGCCGCGCACCGGCGGCTCGTCCGCGACTCCTACGCCGACGCCGGCTGGCGCGCCCCCGAGCTCGCCGCCCGCGCCGCCGAGGCCGAGGACCTCTACCTGGACGCCGTCGCCCGCGTCGTCACACCCACCTGGTCACGCGGCCGCGTCGCCCTCGTCGGCGACGCCGCCAGCTGCGTGTCGCTGTTCGGGGACGGGTCGAGCACCGCCATGGTCGGCGCCCACACCCTCGCCGAGGAACTCGCCCGGGGCGGCGACGCCCTCGCCCGCTACGAGAGCCGCCACCGCGTCCGCACCGAGGCCAAGCAGCGCGGGGTGGGGCTGGCGAGCGGGCTGATCGTGCCGGGGAGTGGGGCCGCGCTGGCGGTGCGCAACCTGGGCGTCCGGGCGGTGTCGCTGGTGCGGCGGCCGCGTACCCTCTCGGCGTGACTGTACGAGGAGTGACGGCTCAGCCGGGTGGGAATGTCGAGGTGGAGGCGGGGCACCGGGGCCTGCGCATCGTGCCGATCGGCGTCTGGGACGTGCTGCTGTCCGATGGCGCGGTGGCGCTCTCCGCGCTGTGGATGCTCGCCGCGCTCATCGGCGGGGGCGTGGTCATCGGGCAGAAGCCGTTCGGGGTGGCGAGTCTGCCGATCGGGCTGACGCTCCTCGTTCTCGCCGTGATCGGTGGGGTGCCGGTGATCGTGAACATGCTGGGGGAGATCGCGGCTTACGCGTTGTTCATCGTGCTGGTGCCGTTGCTGCCGCTGTTGCTGTTTCCGGGGGTGCGGCGGGCGTTGCGGGGGAAGGGGAAGAAGGCGAAGGAGAGCCTGACCGTGTGGCGGGCCGTCGACTCCGTGCGTACCTACGATGGCGGTGGCTCTGCCTCTGCCTCTGCTTCTGCCTCTGCCGGGCCGGTGGTCGACATCCGGTTCGCCGATGGGGCCGTCATCCGGCTCTCGGCTAGCGGGAAGAAGGGTGCCGCGCTGGTCGCCGAACTCGGGAAGCTCTCCATCGGGCCGCGCTGGTGAGCTTAGGCTCGGTGGCATGCGCTTGACCAAGCACAATCATGCCTGCGTTCGCTTCGATGACGGTGACCGTGCGCTGGTCATCGACCCGGGGATCTGGGCTTCGCCCGAGATTCTCGACGGGGTCACCGACGTGCTGATCACCCATGAGCACGCCGATCACCTGAACCCCGCTCTGCTGGAGGGGGTGCGGGTTCACGCTCATCCCGATGTGGCCAAGGGGATCGATTCGGCCGTGCCCATTGAGGTGGGGGAGGTGCGGACCATCGCGGGGTTCCTCGTGGAGGCGGTCGGGGGGACGCACGCGGAGATCTATGAGGGGTTGCCGGGGGTGGCGAACCTGGGGTTTCTGGTGGACGCGCCCAGTGGGGTGGTTTATCACCCGGGGGATTCGCTGTTCGTGCCGGAGGTGCGGGTGGGGACGCTGCTGGTTCCGGGGGGTGGGCCTTGGATGAAGCTGGGGGAGGCGATTGATTTTGTGCGGGCGGTGCGGCCGCGGCGGGCGCATCCTATTCACGACAAGGTGAATAGTGCGGAGGGGAATGCGCTGGTGGATCGGTGGATGGAGATGAAGGCGGGGGTGGCTTATAGCAGGGTTGGGGATGGGGGGGAGGTTTCGGTTTAGGGGGTGGGCTGCCCAGCGCACCCAGCGCACCCAGCGCACCCAGCGCACCCAGCGCACCCAGCACACCCAGCACACCCAGCACACCCAGCACACCCAGCACACCCAGCACACCCAGCACACCCAGCACACCCAGCACACCCAGCACACCCAGCACACCCAGCGCGAGCGGCGCTACCACACGCAGGGGCTCTCCCCGGTGCAGCCTTCACCCGTCACCCGAGGCCGTTTCACCCGGTCTTCGTGGTCGTCTCTAGGCCGGGGGTCGTGTGTTTCCGACGCCTGTTGGGGCTTGTCGTGCTTCTTGTTTGGCGCCCCGCGGATCGTTCGTCTGCTATGTATCCACGGCGTTGCGGCTATGACACGGTCGCCGTCTGGTCAGGGGTTTCACCCCTAGGACCCGACCAGGGGTGCGGCCCCTGGACGCCGGACCTCTCTCGGGAGGCGTCTCCTCCTCTGGCCGGCCAAAGCGACGCTGAACGAGGAACCTGGGGGTGTCAAGCCAAAGAACGCGGCTTGACACCCCCAGAACCCTCGTTCTGAAACCACGTCTGGCCGACCGACGGAGGATCCACCTCTCCTATCCCGGGCGAGCTCCCGCGGATCTGGTCTCGGGGCCGTGTTGTCTTGCGGCTTACGGGCCGTCTCGTTGCTGCTCTACTACAACGAGCTTTTGTCCGTGCCCGGGTTTTGACCTCGTTGCCTGCCAGTCACCTTGCCCGGCTTCAAGCCACGGGGTTCGCCTTCGCCTCGCGTGGCCTGGTCTTTTCATCCGCGCGACGTCTGCGCGTGTTCGTGCCCGGAGAGGGGCCCGGCCCGGCGTTCTTCCCTGCCGGGGGGCCCGCTCTCTCCGGGTCTTGTCTTACCTCTTGCTTCTTCCTTCTTTACGCCTTGACGTACAGGATCGAGGCGTTGTGGCCGCCGAATCCGAAGGAGTTGTTCAGGGCCGCCGTGACGGTCAGTTCGCGTGCCTTGCCCGCGGCCACTTCGAGGGTGAGTTCCTCGTCGGGCTCTTCCAGGTTGATGGTGGGCGGGACGATGTTGTTCTTGACGGCGAGGATCGCCGCGATCGACTCCACCGCTCCGGCGCCGCCGAGGAGGTGGCCGGTCATCGACTTGGTGCTGGTGAGCAGGACGTGGTCGCCGATGGCGGTCTTGATGCCGCGGACCTCGCCCATGTCGCCGACGGGGGTGGACGTGGCGTGCGCGTTGACGTGCACGATGTCCTTGCCGGTGAGACCGGCGTCCTTGAGGGCGAACTGCATCGCGCGGATGCCGCCCTCGGGGTCGGGCTGGACGATGTCGAAGCCGTCGGAGGTCATGCCGGCTCCGGCGACGCGGGCGTAGACCTTGGCGCCGCGGGCGGCGGCGTGGTCGGCGCGTTCCAGGACGATCGCGCCGGCGCCTTCGCCCATGACGAAGCCGTCGCGGTTCTTGTCCCAGGGACGGGAGGCGCGCTCGGGCTCGTCGTTGCGGGTGGACAGGGCGCGCATGGAGGCGAACCCGGCCAGGGGGAGGGCGTGGATGACGGCTTCGCAGCCGCCCGCGACGACGATGTCGGCACGGCCGGAGCGGATCATGTCCAGGCCCCAGGCGATGGCTTCGTTGCCGGTGGCGCAGGCGCTGGTGGGGGCGTGGACGCCCGCCTTCGCGCCCAGCTCCAGGCCCACCCAGGCGGCGGGGCCGTTCGGCATGAGCATCGGGACGGTGTGGGGCGACACGCGGCGGGGGCCCGACTGCTCCAGGATGTCGTCCTGGGCGAGCAGGGTCAGGGCACCGCCGATGCCGGAGCCGAAGCAGACGCCGAGCCGGTACTTGTCCACCTGGTCGTCCACGGCGGCCAGACCGGAGTCGGCCCAGGCCTCGTGCGCGGCGATGATGGCGATCTGCTCGCTGCGGTCGAGGCGGCGCAACTTGACGCGGTCGATCTTCTCGGACGGCTCCACCGCGAGCTGCGCCGCGATGCGGGCGGGGAGCTGCGCGGCCCACTCGGGCAGCGCGGAGACGCCTGAGCGGCCTTCGAGCATGGCCGCCCAGGTGGACGCGACGTCCCCGCCGAGCGGGGTCGTCGCGCCAAGTCCGGTGACGACTACGTCGGTCACGCGCGAGCCGTCTCGATGAACGACACGGCGTCGCCGACCGTCTTGAGGTTCTGAACCTCGTCGTCCGGGATCTTCACCTCGAAGCGCTCCTCGGCGGCCACGACGACCTCGACCATGGACAGCGAGTCGACGTCCAGGTCATCGGTGAAGGACTTCTCCTCAAGGGCCTCCTCCGGGTTCACACCGGCGACCTCTTCGAGGATTTCGGCCAGGCCCTCACGGATCTCTTCACGGGTCATTTCGGCATTTTCCTTCCGGGTTGTTAACGGTGAGCAAAGGTACAGGGGCCGCCTCAGGGGCAGCGGATGATCTGTCCGGCGTAGGTCAGCCCGCCGCCGAAGGCGAAGAGCAGGATCGGGGCGCCGGAGGGGACCTCGCCGGCCTCGATCATCTTCGACAGGGCCAGCGGCACCGAGGCCGCCGAGGTGTTGCCGGAGCCGACGATGTCCTTGGCGATGACGGCGTTGTCGGCGCCCAGGCGCTTGGCGATGCCCTCGATGATGCGCAGGTTGGCCTGGTGGAAGACCACCGCGCCGACGTCCTCGATCTTGACGTCGGCGGCCTCGGCGGTCTTGCGGGCCAGGGGCGCCAGCGTCGTGGTGGCCCAGCGGAACACCGACTGGCCGTCCTGCTTGATGTGGGGGTCCTCGGCGGTGATGCGCACGGCGGTGCTCATCTCGGGCACCGAGCCCCACACGACGGGTCCGACGCCGGGCTCCTCGCCGTCCTCGACGCCGGTGAGCACGACCGCGCCCGCGCCGTCGCCGAAGAGCACCGCGGTGGAGCGGTCGGTCCAGTCGGTGAAGTCGGAGAGCTTCTCGACGCCCACCACGACGGCCTTCGTCGCCGAGCCCGCGCGGATCGCGTGGTCGGCGACGGCGACGGCGTGGGAGAAGCCGGAGCAGGCGGTGTTGACGTCCATCGCGGCCGGCGAGGCGACGCCGAGGCGGGCCGCGACGGTGGAGGCGACGTTCGGGACGCGGTCGATCGCGCTGCACGTGGCCACGACGACGATGTCGATGTCCTCGGCGGTCAGACCCGACTTGGACAGCGCCATCTCGGCGGCGGCGGTGGCCATGTCGGCGACCGACTCGTGCTCGGCGATGCGCCGCTCCTTGATGCCGACGCGGCTGACGATCCACTCGTCGTTGGTGTCGACCATCTTCGCCAGATCCTCGTTGGTGAGGACCTTCGAGGGCTGGTAGTGGCCGAAGCCGATGACCTTCGTCCCGTTGACGCCGGTTGTCACAGGTTGCCTCCAGGCAGGGTGCGGGCGATCAGATCGCGCGCCTTGGCCAGGTCGTCCGGCGTGTTCACCGTGACGATCTCGATGCCCTTGAGGGCGCGCTTGGCGAGCCCGGCCAGAGTCCCGGCGGGCGGCAGCTCGATCAGGGCGGTGACGCCCAGCTCGGCCAGGGTGTTCATGCACTCGTCCCAGCGGACCGGGGAGGTCACCTGCCGGACGAGCCGGGCCAGCACCTCGGCGCCGTCGCCGACGGCCGAACCGTCGGCGTTCGACAGCAGCGTCGCGCGCGGGTCGGCGGTCTCGATGCCCCCGGCGAGCCCTTCGAGGGCCTCGCGGGCGGGAGCCATGTACGGGGTGTGGAACGCGCCGGCGACCTGGAGGGCGATCACGCGGGCCTTCGCGGGCGGCTGCGCGGCGAGTTTCGCGATGGCCTCCACCGAACCGGCGGCCACGATCTGACCGGCGCCGTTCACGTTGGCGGGGTAGGCGCCGGCGGCCTCGATCGCGGCGGTCACCTCACCGGCGTCGCCGCCGAGGACGGCGGCCATCGTGGTCTCCTCCAGCGCGCACGCGGCGGCCATCTCGCGGCCGCGGACGGCCGCGAGGGTCATCGCGCTCTCCGGGGAGAACACCCCGGCCAGCGCCGAGGCGGTGATCTCACCGATGGAGTGACCGGCGAAGACGGGGACGTCGCCCAGCGGCAGGTGGCCGGCCGCGAGCAGACCGGCGGCGACGAGCAGCGGCTGCGTCTTCGCGGTGTCCTTGATCTCCTCGGCGTCGGCCTCGGTGCCGAGGTGGACGAGGTCGACCCCCGCGACCTCCGACCACGCCCTCAGGCGCTCGGTGGCGCCGGGCAGGTCGAGCCAGGGGGTGAGGAAGCCGGGCTTCTGGGAGCCCTGGCCGGGAGCCAAGAGAGCAAGCACCTAACGACTGTCGCCTACGCGTCACTCTGCGGTCGAGAGCGCCCCGTACGAGATCAACCGAAGACTTTTGTATGAACCCTACAAAAGGGGCTGGTGTGTGTACCCAAACCGACGGGTAATGGAACGGGCGTCACACCCGCGCCCGCGCCGGGCGAAAACCGGGCGACCCCACTCGCGGCCTGCCCTATTCTTGATCGGCCATGGCTGCTTCAGAACGCTCTCCCCTCGCCGCGCTCCGCGACCGTCTGCCCGCGCTCATGCCCGCCGACGAAGCGCGACTGCGCCGTCGGCTCGACGGGTTGCGCGGTGTCCGCGACGAAGCGGCCCGGTCCTCGGTACTCGACGAGATCACGCTGACCATAGAGGAAGCCGAGGAGCGCGTGGCCAAACGCCGCGCCGCCGTTCCGAAGATCACATACCCGCCGGCGCTGCCGGTCAGCGGCCGCCGCGACGAGATCCTGGCCGCCATCCGCGACCACCAGGTCGTCATCGTCGCCGGTGAGACCGGCTCGGGCAAGACCACCCAGATCCCCAAGATCTGCCTGGAGGCCGGACGCGGCATCCGCGGCCGCATCGGCCACACCCAGCCCCGCCGCATCGCCGCCCGCACCGTGGCCACCCGCATCGCCGAGGAACTGAACACGCCCCTGGGCGAGGCGGTCGGCTGGAAGGTCCGCTTCACCGACAAGGTCTCCGACAAGACCCTCGTGAAGCTGATGACCGACGGCATCCTGCTCGCCGAGATCCAGTCGGACCGCATGCTGCGCGGCTACGACACGATCATCATCGACGAGGCCCACGAGCGCAGCCTGAACATCGACTTCATCATGGGCTACCTCAAGCAGCTGCTGCCCAAGCGCCCGGACCTGAAGGTCATCATCACCTCGGCGACCATCGAGACCGAGCGCTTCGCGCAGCACTTCGGGGACGCGCCGGTCATCGAGGTCTCCGGCCGCACGTTCCCCGTCGAGGTCCGCTACCGCCCGATCTTCGAGGACGCCGAGGACCGCGACGAGGACCCCGACCAGATCTCGGCGATCTGCGACGCCGTCGACGAGCTGTCCCTGGAGAAACCCGGCGACATCCTGGTCTTCCTGTCCGGCGAGCGCGAGATCCGCGACACCGCCGACGCGCTGAACAAGCGCAAGCTGCGCAACACCGAGGTCCTGCCGCTGTACGCGCGGCTGTCGACGGCCGAGCAGCAGCGCATCTTCCAGCCGCACGGCGGTCGCCGGATCGTGCTGGCGACCAACGTCGCCGAGACCTCGCTGACGGTGCCGGGCATCAAGTACGTCATCGACCCGGGGACGGCGCGCATCTCGCGGTACAGCCACCGCACGAAGGTGCAGCGGCTGCCGATCGAGCCGATCTCGCAGGCCAGCGCCAATCAGCGCAAGGGCCGGTGTGGACGGACCTCGGACGGCATCTGCGTCCGGCTGTACGCCGAGGCCGACTTCAATTCGCGGGCCGAGTACACCGATCCGGAGATCCTGCGCACGAACCTGGCCTCGGTCATCCTGCAGATGACGGCGGCGGGCCTGGGCGAGATCGAGTCCTTCCCGTTCATCGACCCGCCGGACCGCCGCAACATCAAGGCCGGTGTGGAGCTGCTGGTCGAGCTGGGCGCGATCGACCCGAAGGCGGAGGACCCGCGCAAGCGGCTGACGCAGATGGGCCGCCAGCTGGCCGCGCTGCCGGTGGACCCGCGCCTGGCGCGCATGGTCATCGAGGCCGACCGCAACGGTGCCGTCCGCGAGGTCATGGTGATCGCCGCGGCGCTGTCCATTCAGGACCCGCGCGAGCGCCCGGCCGACAAGCAGGCGCAGGCCGATCAGAAGCACGCCCGCTTCGCCGATCCCGAGTCGGACTTCATGGCCTACCTGAACCTGTGGAACTGGCTGGGGGAGCAGCAGGAGGAGCTGTCGGCCAACCAGTTCCGGCGCACGGTCAAGGGCGACTTCCTGAACTTCCTGCGGATCCGGGAGTGGCAGGACATCCACTCGCAGCTGCGCCAGGTCCTGAAAGGCATGGGCGTACGCCAGAACGACGTGCCGGCCGACCCCGCCAATGTCCACACGGCTCTTCTTTCGGGGCTGCTGAGCCACATCGGGCTCAAGGACACCGACAAGCGCGAGTACACCGGGGCCCGGGGGGCGCGTTTCGCGGTCTTCCCGGGTTCCTCCTTGTTCAAGAAGACCCCGCGCTGGGTGATGGCGGCCGAGCTGGTGGAGACCTCGCGGCTGTGGGGCCGCATCGCCGCCAAGATCGAGCCGGAGCAGATCGAGCCCCTCGCCCAGCATCTGGTGAAGCGCACCTATTCGGAGCCGCACTGGGAGCGCAAGGCCGAGGCGGTCATGGCGATGGAGCGCGTGACGCTCTACGGCGTGCCGATCGTGGCGCAGCGCAAGGTCAACTTCGGGCGCATCGACCCCGAGACCTCCCGCGAGCTGTTCATCCGGCACGCCCTGGTGGAGGGCGACTGGAACACCCATCACCGCTTCTTCCACGACAACCGCGAGCTGCTCGACGACGTGGAGGAGCTGGAGCACCGGGTCCGCCGCCGCGACATCCTGGTCGACGACGAGACCCTGTTCAACTTCTACGAGGAGCGCGTCCCGGCCGAGGTCGTCTCCGGGCGGCACTTCGACACCTGGTGGAAGCGGGTCCGCAAGGAGCAGCCCGATCTGCTCAGCTTCGAGAAGTCGATGCTGATCAACGAGGGCGCCGGCGGCATCAACCGCGACGACTACCCCGACTGGTGGGAGTCGGCGGCGGGGATCCGGTTGCGGCTGTCCTACCAGTTCGAGCCGGGCGACGCCGCCGACGGCGTGACCGTCCACATTCCACTCCCGGTGCTCAACCAGGTGACGCCCGAGGAGTTCACCTGGCAGATCCGGGGCCTGCGCGAGGAACTGACCACCGCGCTGGTGAAGTCGCTGCCCAAGAGCCTGCGCACCAACTTCGTCCCCGCCCCCGACTACGCCCGCGCGGCCCTGCACACCATGGGCCGCACCGAACGCTCCTTCTACGATGAGCTCGGGCTGGCGCTGCGGGCGATCACCGGAGTGTCGGTGCCGCAGGGCAACTGGGACTTCACCAAGATCCCGCCGCACCTGCTGATGACCTTCCGGATCATCGACGAGAAGGGCAAGCGGCTCGGCGAGAGCCGCGACCTGTCGGCCCTGCGCACCGAGCTGGCCACCCAGATCCGCGCCGAGGTGAACCTCGCCGGTGACGGGCTGACCCGCGAGGGCATCAAGACCTGGGACTTCGGGACGCTCCCGCGCGTCCACGAGCGCACCCGCGGCGGCTACGAGGTCAAGGCCTATCCGGCCATTGTGGACGAGGGCGCCTCGGTGGCGATCCGGCTCCTGGACACCCCCGCCGAGCAGCAGCGCGCGATGTGGGCGGGCGTGCGGCGACTGCTGCTGCTGAACAGCCCCTCGCCGATCAAGGCCGTCCTCGGGCGCCTGTCGAACCCGGCGAAGCTGGCCCTGGCGGCCAATCCCTACGCCAAGATGCCCGACATGTTCGAGGACTGCGTCACCGCCGCCGTCGACCACCTCATGACCCGCAACGGCGGCGCGGTCTGGGACCGCGACTCCTTCACACGCCTGCACGACGCCGTCCGCCAGGAGCTCGTGCCGACCGTGGAGACCGCCGTCCAGTCCACCCGCCAGGTGCTGGGGCTGTGGCAGAGGCTCGACAAGCGCCTCAAGAGCACCACGAACCTGTCCTGGCTGCCGTCGCTGACCGACATGCGCCAGCAGCTCGACGGGCTGATCTACCCGGGCTTCATCTCCCAGATCGGCCTGCACATGCTTCAGCACCTGCCGCGCTACCTGGAGGCCATCGAGCGCCGCCTGGACCGCATCGGCGCCAACCCCGGTCGCGACCGCGACCTGACCGAACAGCTGGAGTACGCCCAGGAGGCCTACGCCAAGCTGATCGCCGAACTTCCGGCGTCCCGCCGGTACTCGGTGGACGTGAAGAACATCCGGTGGATGATCGAGGAACTGCGGGTGAGCTTCTTCGCGCAGAACCTCGGCACGGCCTATCCGATCTCAGAACAACGCATCGCCAAGGCGATCAGCTCGGTGAGGAGCGCCGTATGAACACCTTCATCCACGATGGACTGTCCTTCGTAGAGGTCCCGCGCGAGGCCATGGGCGCCATCCAGGACGGCGACGTGGCCCTCGCCGCGAAGATCCTCGGCCTGGACCTGCCCGGGTACTACACCACCGCCCGCCCCAAGCGCCAGTTCGGCCGCCGCTACCACCAGCTCGCCGACACCCCCGGCGACGCCCACTGGGTCACCCGCCTGGTGGTGTCCGATGTGGACAGTGTGGTCGGCCACGCCGGATGGCACGGCGCCCCCGACGCCGAGGGCACCGCGGAACTGGCCTACACCACCGTCCGCGAGCACCGCCGCAAGGGCTACGCCACCCGCATGCTCGCCGGGCTGCTGGCCTGGGCGGCGTCGGAGCCCTCGGTGGTGACCGTCCGCGCGACCATCGCGCCGGACAACGCGGCGTCCCTGGCCACCGCGGCCAAGTTCGGCTTCGCCCAGGTGGGCGAGCAGATCGACCCCGAGGACGGCGTGGAGCTGATCTTCGAGCGGGCGGCGCGCTAGGGACCATCTCACGGTGATCGCGCGAGCGCGGGCGGTGTTGCCCGGCGGCGCTAGCCTGTCCACGCCCCGGGGAACGGCCCCGGCCGCGCGGCCACCGGAGAGGATCCTCCCGCCATGTTCAACGCCACGACCCCGTTAGTCGACCGCCTGCGCGGCTGGATCGGCGTGGCCATCGCCGTCGCCTCCCTCGCCTGGTCGGTGTTCGTCTACCTTGTGCCGACCCTCGGGCTGAGAGGCGCCGGCGGCACCGACAAGACCGCCACGGAAGGCGGCGTCGACGCGGTGCTGGGCATCGCGGGCTTCCGGCACGCCACCGTCGACCTTCCATGGTGGACGGTCGTGGGCGTCTGGGTGGTGGAGGCCTGCGCGACGGCCTTCGTCTTCCTGCTGTGCGACCAGCTCGTCCGTGACCGCAGCTTCCCGTGGCGGCTGCAGAAGCCCACCCGGATCGCCGTCGGCGTCATCACCTCGACCCACCTCTTCGGTTTCCACCTGTGGTTCTTCTGGCCCCGGCTGACCTCGGCGGGCATCGCGGCCTCGATCGTGGCCTCGGTGGTGGTGATCGTCATGCTCAGGAAACACGCCGTCCGGCACTGAGCCGGTGCGCCAGGAACCCCACCCGCCCGGCCAGCTCCTCGGCGCACGCGTCGAAGGCCGCCGCCACGTCCGCGGCGCCCGAGGGGTCGGCGATGCTCCAGTGCGCCGCCCCCGGGAACGGCGGGCACTCCTCCCGCAGCCGGTCGCATAGGGTGACCACCAGCGCGAACGCCGCCGGGTCCACATCGGACACCGGCCGCGGCGGGCGCGCCGGGTCCAGCCCGCGCTCGGCCAGTACCCGCGCGGTCTGCGGATGCAGCTCCTTGGGACGGCTCCCCGCGCTCTCGGCGGCCACCCCGAGCGCCCGCAGCAGCGCCGCCGCGAGCTGCGAACGCGCGCTGTTGCCCGTGCACAGGAACAGCACGCGCACCCCCTCGGGCACCCGCGCCACCGGCGGCACCAGCGCCAGCCCCGGGTGCAGAGCGGCTCCCGCGTCCGACAGCAGCGCGCCGAAGCGGCCCAGATCGGCGGTGTAGTACGTGTCGCGCCCGTCGGCCGAGCTGCGCCGGGACCGCACCAGCCCGCCCGCGCGCAGCTTCCCCAGGTGATACGACACCAGGTTCTGCGGCTCACCCGCCAGCGCGGTCAGCTCACGGACCTGCCGGTCGCTGTCGGCGAGCGCGGCGAGCAGCGTCCAGCGCAGGGGATGGGCGGCGAGTCCGAGGATCTCCGGGGTCACCCGCCAAGCCTATCGAAGGATATTGCATCAATTCAGTTTGATGGACTAGCGTGAACGCATGGAGTACAAGTACTGCCCGATGTGCACCACCCCCCTCGTGCTCGCCGTCGACCCCTTCGACGACCGCGAGCGCGCCACGTGCCCCGGCTGCGGCTGGATCCACCGCCCGGCGCACCCGATCGGCGTCCTGGCCGTCCTGGAGCACGAGGGCGGGATCGTCCTGACCCACCCTCTCGGCGACGGATACGCCGCCCTGCCCGGGCTGTTCGTCGACCGCGGCGAGACGGTGGAGTCCGGCATCGCCCGCGCCGTGCGCGAGCAGACCGGGCTGGAGATCGCCGTCCTGGCCGACATCGCCCGCTTCACCCAGCCCGGCACGCCGCTGGGCACCGCCGTCATCGTCGGCGTACGGGCGCATTCGATCGGCGGGAGCCTTCTCACGCGTGGGAGCGACGGCGAGGTGGGGCTGTACGCGAGGGACGCGCTGCCGGAGATCATCCCGGTGCGGGCGGCGAACCTGCGGGTGATGGCGGCTTGGCTGGAGGGGTGAGGGGCGGCGTGTCGCGACACGGGGAACGCGACCCGCTGAGATAGATCTCCCGTATGACGAAGAGGGTCACCATCTCGGTTCCGGACGATGTCGCCGACGTGCTCGAAGCGCTGCCACCGGCCGAGGCGACCGCGCACCTCACCGGGGCCGTACGCCGACTGTGCGCCGCCGGGACCATGCGCGCGTCGCTGGCGGACTCCGGTGTGCGGGACGAGTCCACGATCACCCTCGCGATGGCGCTGGCCGATGCGGCGGCCATGCGCGCCGAGATCCATCCCGCACTCCTGGAAGCCGCCCACCTGCGACTGGCGGAGCTCCTCGGCCTGCCGGTCGAGGACGTGCGGGAGGCGGTCCGGCGGGGTCGTCTGTGACTCCCGGCGTGCCACCCCCAATCAGCGAGTTCTCACGCCCTACCTCCCCAGTTGATCACCTGGCAGGATTGGCGGATGTCCGACACCCTTCCCCGCCAGCTCGCCCGCACCCACTCCTTCACCCTCGGTGCCCCGGGCGACTGCTCCGTCACCGCCGACGGCACCGTCCTCTTCCTGCGATCGCGCGCCGGGGACGATCCGGCGCTGTTCCTGTGGGCCTACGATCCCGCCACCGGGGAGGAGCGCGTCGTCGCCGGTCCCGGTGACGAGCCGGAGGACCTGCCCGAGGCGGAGAAGGTCCGCCGTGAGCGCGAGCGCGTCCACGCGGCGGGCATCACCCGCTACGTCACCGACGGCGAGGGCACCGTGGCCGTCTACGGCCTCGGCGGCAAGGTCTGGATCGCCGACGTGGCCACCGGCGAGTCGCGTGAGCTGCCGGTCGCGGCGGGCGCGGTCGACCCGCGTCCGGACGCCACGGGCGCGCACGTCGCCTATGTCGCCGAGGGCGCGCTGCGCGTCATCGGCGCCGACGGGAGCAACGACCGGGTCCTGGCCTCCTCCGAGGACGAGGCCGTCTACTGGGGACTGCCCGAGCACGTGGCGGGCGAGTCGATGCACCGCTACAAGGGCTACTGGTGGTCCCCGGACGGCGCGTTCATCCTCGCCGCCGAGGTCGACGAGTCGCCGATCGCCACGTGGTGGATCAGCGACCCCTCCGAGCCGGCCGCCGCGCCGCGCTCCTTCCGGTACCCCGCCGCCGGTACCGACAACGCGATCGTGAAGCTGTGGATCCTGGGCCTGGACGGCTCGCGCGTCCCGGTCCAGTGGGACCGCGAGGGCTTCGAGTACGTCGCCACCGGCGGCTGGGACGCCCACGGCCCGATCATCTCGGTGCAGAGCCGCGACCAGCAGACCGTGCGGATCCTGGCCATCGACCCCGCCACCGGCGCCACCTCGCCGCTGCGGGAGCTCCAGGACGACAAGTGGGTCGAGCTGTTCCCGGGCGTCCCGGCGCGCCTGGCCTCCGGGAAGCTGCTCACCATCGAGGACTCCGACGACACCTGGTACCTGTGCGTGGACGGCGCGCCCGTCACGCCCCCGGCCACGCAGGTGCGCGGCGTCCTGGGCGTCGACGGCGAGAGCGTCCAGTTCACCGCCAGCACCAACGGCCTCACCGTGCACCTGTGGACGTGGGACGCCGAGGAGGGCCCGCGCCGCCGCAGCGTCGAGCCCGGCGTCCACCGCGGCGTGCGCCGCGGCGAGGTCTCCGTGCACGTCTCCTACACCCCCGAGCGCGTCGGACCCCGCGTGCGCGTCACCGCCTTCGGCCGCACCGGCGAGATCACCTCGCACGTGGAGCAGCCCGTGCTGACCGCCGTGCCCGAGTACAAGGTCATCGGCGAACGCAAGATCCAGGCCGCGATCTACCGCCCCACCGGCTACGACGGCGAGCGCCTCCCGGTGCTGCTGGACCCCTACGCCGGTCCCGGCGGGCAGAAGGTCACCGCCACCCTCGGCGGCGGCGCCCTCGCCTCGCAGTGGTGGGCCGACCAGGGCTTCATCGTGATCGTCGCCGACGGCACCGGCACGCCCGGCCGCGGCCCGGCCTCCGACAAGCTGATCCACCAGGAGAAGCTCGCCTACGCCCTGGAGGACCAGATCACCGCCCTCCAGGCGGTGGCCGCCGAATACCCCGGCCAGGTCGACACCGAGCGCGTCGCCATGCGCGGCTGGTCCTACGGCGGGTACCTCGCCGCCGCGGCCGTCCTGCGCCGCCCGGACGTGTTCCACGCGGGCGTGGCGGGCGCGCCGGTCACCGACGTGACCCTCTACGACACCCACTGGCAGGAGCGGTACCTGGGCCACCCGGCTCAGTTCCCGGACGTCTACCGCCGCAACTCGCTGCTGGACGACGCGCCCAACCTGCGCCGCCCGCTGCTGCTGGTGCACGGCTTCGCCGACGACAACGTGGTCATGGCGCACTCGCTGCGCCTGTCGGCGGCGCTGCTGGCCGCCGGGAAGCACCACGAGGTCCTCCCGCTGCTGCGCACCACGCACATGCCGACCGACGAGGAGAGCCGCATCGGGCTCCTCCTGCACGAGCTGGCCTTCCTCAAGCGCGCGCTCGCCGAGCCGGAGAAGTAGCCGAGAGGGTGGCTGGGCCTACGGGTCCAGCCGCCCGATCGCCAGCGCGAGCCGCAGCGTGAACGCGTCATGGGAGACCGTCGGGGAGAACCCGGTGACCTCCGTGATCCGCCGCAACCTGTACCGCACCGTGTTGGGGTGCACGTACAAGGCACGCGCCGTCCCCTCCAGCACGCCACCGGAGGTGATGAACGCGTCCATCGTCTCCAGCAGCTCGCCACCGGCCTTCATCAGCGCCTGGTAGACCTGGCTGGACAGGAAATGCCGCGCGCCCTGGTCGCCCAGCAGCGCGCGCTCGGGCATCAGCTCACTCGCCGAGACCGGGCGCGGCGCGTCCGGCCACGCCGCGGCGGCCCGGAAACCCATCTGCGCCGCCCGCGCCGACTCGCTGGCCTGCTCCAGCGTCGGGACCGCCGGGCCGACCACGATCGGGCCGTCCCCGAACTTCCCCGCCAGCTTCTCCACCGTCGCCAGCGGCTCGGCCACCCCGCCCAGGACCGCCACCAGGCGGTCGCCGTGCACGCCCGCCAGGACCTCCACGCCCAGCCGACGGGTCGTGCGGTGCAGCCCGTGCAGGACCGCGCTCGCCTCCCCGCCGGGGGAGCGGCCCACGGCCACCGACACCGGTGTGGCGTCGGACCAGCCGAGCGCGGCGGCGCGGGAGGTGAGCTCGTCCCCGGCCTCGCCGCGCAGCAGCGCGTCCACCAGCAGCGCCTGGAGGCGGGCGTCCCACGCGCCGCGCGTCTCGGCGGCGCGGGCGTAGACGCGGGCGGCGGCGAAGGCCACCTCGCGGGAGAAGCGCAGGACGGCGGCGGCCAGCTCGGCCTCCTCGCCCTTGGCGGCCAGCGCCGGGACCTGCGCCTCGACGACCTCGATGGTCACCTTCACCAGCGCCACGGTGTGCTGGAGGGAGATCGCGCGCGCCAGTTCGATGGGCGCGGCCTCGAAGACCTCGTCGCTGATGGCGGAGTCGGTGCCGTCGGCGCGCAGCCACTCCACGAAGGAGCGCACCCCGGCCTGGGCGACGAGCATGACCATCGAGCGCTGGTCGGCCGGCAGGTCCCGGAACCAGGGGAGGACCTCGTCCATCCGCGCGACGCTCTGCGTGGCCAGGGTCCCGGCCGCGCGCTCGACATTGCGGATCGTGGCGGCAAGGTTCATCGCGTCAGCCTGTCATGGGCCGGGGCACTGCGGGGCATGGGTCTCCGGTCGATCAGTCGTCCAGGTGCTCGGAGAACACAGTGGTGCTCTCATCGTCGATCATGCCGTACAGGTGACCGATCTCGCTCAGCGCGCCCGCGACGGTGTCCATCCGCGCGTCGGCGTCCCGGTACAGCCGCCGGTCGCGGGTGATGACCTGCTGGACGTCGTCGTAGAAGGCCAGCCCGAGCCCGAACGCGCGCGGCGTCAGGTGCCCTTCACCGGCCTCGATCTGGTAGCGGACGGCGTTGTCCCAGTAGGCGCCGTTGTCACGGAAGGCGTGGACGGTCCGGCGCAGCGCCACCGGGTCCATCCGCAGCTCGCCCTGCCGGTCGGTGGAGTTCCAGTCGGGCACCGGCAGGCGCCCGTCGACCACGCCCGCCAGTTCCTCGCCGAGGCCGTCGGCGGCCTTGTAGCGGCCGTTGGCCAGGTTCAGCAGCGCGCGGGCGACACCGGAGACGTACTCGGCGAAGCGGTCCACCACGCCCAGCACGGCCGGGATCGACTCGCCGGTGTGCCCGCCGTTCTGGGCGACCACGGCGGTGATCTCCCCGCCGGTGAGCCAGGTGCGGTCGACGATGCGTCCCCACAGCTCGGCCAGCGCGCGCCGGAAGGCGCGGACGGCCCGCGCGGTGCGGGCGGCGGAGTCGGCCATCGACCCCATCGCCCCCGTCAGGCGCGGCAGGTAGGCCTGGAAGGCCTCGGACCCGCCGCCGCTCCAGGACGGCGACAGCGCCGCCGCGGCCTGCCCGATCTCGTCGCGGGCCCGGCCGATCTCGGCGGCGACCTTGCCGTCGAGCAGGTCGCTGCCGGCGTCCAGGCGCTCGGGATCGCCCTTGGCCTCGCGCAGGACCCGGAAGGCCAGCGCGAGGGTCTCCCCGGCGTCGGGGCTGACGGCGGTGGCCTTGCCGTAGAGGTCCTGCGCGGCCGGGCGCAGGTCGGCGGGCAGCGTGGGGAGGATGTCGGCCATCGACTCCATTCCGTAAGGCTCGGTCACGACCGCTCACCCCCGAAGGCCGCGCCGACCGCCGAGGACGGGTCGTCGGGATGCCGCCGCCAGTTGCCGACGGTGTCGCCGGCGACGCGGACGTCGTCGTAGGCGTGCTGCCGCAGCGCGTCCACCGCCCGGTCGGCGGCCTGGAGCGCGGCGGTGATCATCTCCGCGACCGCCTCGGGCGTCTGCTGCCGCTTGGCGCCCGGGCGCAGCTGGAGGGACAGGACGTTGCCCGTGCCGTCGCAGATCGCGCGCGCGACGTTGCGGGGGGAGGTGGCCGTCACCCGTGCCGCGCGCAGTCTCTCGGCCAGTTCGCCGACCTGGCGGGTGGGTGAGCCCTCTTCGTCCACAGTGGACCTCCTAGCGGCGGTGTCGCTCGAAGTCGCGCCATATGCCGGCGGCCGACTCCGCGGCCTTCCGGCGCGCCCTGGCGAGGGCGGCGAGGACGGCCGCGCAGAGCTGGTCCTCCGTCGCTCTGTTGTACCGGACGCTGTCAAATTCGACCCGCTGAACCTTTCCGCGACCATCGCACGTGACCGTGGCCAGACCGTCCGGGGACCCCGCCGCGACGCGCACGTCGGCCACCCGCTCACGGACGTCCTCGGCGCGCTCGGCGGCGGCGAGCATGGAGCGCCGGGCGGCCGACAGCCGGCCGAGGAGACCCTCGACCTCTGCGGCGCGCTCCAGCATCTCCGCGTTCCCCATGGAACTCCCCGTATGTCAAGCCGTGCAGGCAAGTGTGCCAAACATTCGCCCGGCCGGACCGCTCAGTATTCGGCGATCACCACGTCGAGCCTGCGCGGCCCGTGCACGCCCTCCACCCGGCTCAGCTCGATGTCGCTGGTCGCCGAGGGCCCGCTGATCCACGTCAGCGGCGCGGTGGGACGCAGCCGCGCCAGCGCCTGCGCCACCCCGGGCGCGATCTGGCGGGTGAACAGCACGCACACGTGCCGGTCGGGGACGAGGGTGAGCGCGCGGCGGCCCTGCGCGGGCCCGGCGTCCAGCACGATCGTGCCGGTCTCGGCGACCGCCACCGCCGCGCCGGTCAGGACGGCGTCGACGGTGTCGAGCGCGGCCACGTCCGGATCGCGCAGGACACGGCCGGAGTGGGCCGACAGCCACGCCTCCGGCAGGTCCGGCGGCACCGCCAGCACCCCCACACCGGCGAGGACCCCGCCCAGCACCGCCGCCAGCTCACCCGGGCCCGCCCGGTGCACCACCGCCTTGTAGTCCCGCAGCCGCCCGGCCATCAGCTCCGGATCGCCCTGCGCCCGGGCGTCCACCACCGGACGCGGCGGAGCGGGCGCCTCGGCCGCCCCGTCCAGGGCACCGCGCAGCCGGGCCAGGATCTCCTCGCGCGCGCTCACACGCCCTCCTTCCACCGCTCCCGGAACGACTTCGCCGCCGGGAGCGGCAGGTCCCGCGCCGCCGTCCACGCCGACAGCGGCCACGGCGCCCGCCGAAGCGTCCGCCGCCTCCGCAACGGCAGCGCCGCCGCGCGCAGCGCCCGCGCGTAGCGGCGCGGATCGCGCATCACCCACGACATCGCCCGCATCGCCGCCCGCTCCACCGGGCTCTTGGGCGCCTCCTGCCGCAGATGCACCAGCACCCGCGGGATGTCGATCTTCACCGGGCACACCTCGTAGCAGGCCCCGCACAGCGTCGAGGCGAACGGCAGCGACCGGTTCGCCGCCACCCCCGTCAGCTGCGGCGACAGGATCGCCCCGATCGGACCCGGGTACACCGACCCGTAGGCGTGCCCGCCGGTGCGCTCATAGACCGGGCACACGTTCAGGCACGCCGAGCAGCGGATGCAGTGCAGCGCCTGGCGTCCCACCTCGTCGGCGAGCACCGCCGAGCGCCCGTTGTCCAGCAGCACGATGTGCACGGCCGACGGGCCGTCGGCCACACCCGTCCACATCGACGTGTAGGGGTTCATGCGCTCGCCGGTGGAGGAGCGCGGCAGCAGGCGCAGGAACACCTCCAGGTCGGCGAAGGAGGGCACGATCTTCTCCACGCCGACCAGGCTGATGAGCGTCTCGGGCAGGGTCAGGCACATGCGGCCGTTGCCTTCGGACTCCACCACCACGAGGGTGCCGGTCTCGGCGACGGCGAAGTTGGCGCCGGAGACGGCGACCTTCGCCGAGAGGAACTTCTCGCGCAGGTGGCGGCGGGCGGCGGCGGCCAGGTCGGCCGGTTCGTCGCTCACGTCCTGTGCCCCGGGCATCGCCGCGCGGAACAGGTCGCGGATCTCGCCGCGGTTCTTGTGGATGGCCGGGACCAGGATGTGCGAGGGGGTGTCCCCGGCGAGCTGGACGATGAGCTCGGCCAGGTCGGTCTCCACCGCGGTGATGCCGCGCGCTTCGAGGGCCTCGTTGAGGCCGATCTCCTGGGTGGCCATCGATTTGACCTTGACCACTTCGGACTCGCCGGTGGCCGCGATGAGGTCGCCGATGATCGCGCAGGCCTCGGTGGCGTCCCGCGCCCAGTGGACGGTGGCCCCGGCGGCCGCCGCGGCCTCCTCGAAGCGCTCCAGCAGCTCGGGCAGGTGGCGCATGGTGTGCGCCTTGATGGCGCGACCGGCCTCGCGCAGCTCCTCCCAGTCGTCCACCTCACCGACCACGGCGGCGCGCTTGGCGCGGATGGTGCCGGTGGCGTGGCGCAGGTTGCGGCGCAACCGGTCGTCGGCCAGCAGCGGCAGCGCGGCCCTGGGGAAGTCGGCGCCGGAGAGGTTGCCGGTGCCGTGCGTCATGAGCCCTCCCCGGCGGCCAGGATCTCGGCGTAGTGGACGGTCCGCAGCCCGGATCCGGCGCGGGACAGCCCGCCGCCGATGTGGGCGAGGCAGGAGTTGTCGGCGGCGGCCAGAACGTCGGCGCCGGTGGACTCGGCGGCGCGGCACTTGTCGGCCAGCATCGCCGCCGAGACCCCGGCGTTCTTCAGCGCGAAGGTACCGCCGAAGCCGCAGCACTCCTCCGCGCCGGGCAGCGGGACGAGGTCGATGCCGCGCACCGCCCGCAGCAGCCGCAGCGGCCGCTCGCCCAGCCCGAGGACGCGCATCCCGTGGCAGGTGGGGTGATAGGCGACCCGGTGCGGGTAGGACGCGCCGGTGTCGGTGACGCCGAGGACGTCGGTGAGCAGCTCGGAGAGCTCGTAGGTGCGCGCGGCCACGTCCGCCGCCTCCGGCACCAGGCGCGGATACCACTCGCGGACCATCGCCGCGCACGAGCCGCTCGGGGTGACCACGGCGTCGTAGGGGGCGAAGACCTCGGCGTAGTGCCGCACGAGCGGCAGCGCCTCGTCCCGGTAGCCGGAGTTGGCGTGCAGCTGGCCGCAGCAGGTCTGCGCCCCGGGGAACTCCACCGCGTGCCCGAGCCGCCGCAGCAGGCGCACCACCGCCTCGCCCGTGGCCGGGTACACGAGGTCGTTGACGCAGGTGATGAACAGCGCGAGCCGCATGGCCGCCATCCTGCCGTACGCCACGCGACCGCCGGTGGAGGCGGCACCACCCGCGGGAAGCGGCAGTAGGGCATCATCGCGGCGAAGCGCCGCTTCGGCGCGAATTCCGGCATCCCCTCAAAGAGGAGTACATCCGTGTACCCCGACGCCCTGACCGATCTCGAACAACGGCTCCACGACGGCGACGACATCGCCGACGCACACCTCCTGGCCGCGCTCCCGGCACTGCTGGCCAAGGCCGTCCACGCCGAGCCCGCCTTCCGCGACCGCGTCCTGCGCATGGCCGCCGCCGGCGTGACCGGCCACGCCCGCACCCGCCCCGAGCCGACCCGCCGCCACTGGGACGGCATGTGGCGCTCGGCCCTGCCGACCGTGCTCACCCTCACCGGGCACGAGCAGCCGCAGGTCCGCCGCACCGCCGTGTACCTGCTCACCGGCGCCACCGCGCACGCGCCGGACGTCTGCCGCGCCCTGCGGGAGCGCTACCCGCGCGAGCCCGAGCCCTACATTCGCGTGACGCTGCTGCACACGATGGCCGCGCTCGTCCCGGCCCTGCCCGAGCCGGAGAGGCGTGAGATGTACGAGTGGGCCGCGCCGCTGACCGGCCCGGCCGGTACGGAGGGCTCGTACGCGGCGGCGCTGCTGGTGCGGGCGGCGTTCTAGCCGAAGACCCGCATGAACGCCCAGACGCCCTCGTCCAGCAGGCGGTCCACCACCTCCGGCGCGATCTCCACCGCCCCGAAGTAGGACTGCCTGCCGCCCGGGTGGGGGCTCGATGGTGTGGAGGCCACGGTGGTCCTGGACGGCAACGGCGGCGAGACCGGACG
Organism: Actinorhabdospora filicis; assembly: GCF_030269765.1. Classification (GTDB taxonomy): domain Bacteria; phylum Actinomycetota; class Actinomycetes; order Mycobacteriales; family Micromonosporaceae; genus Actinorhabdospora; species Actinorhabdospora filicis. The sequence continues at coordinate 480,403 of NZ_BSTX01000003.1, forward strand.
GGCCCCGCTGGAGCGACCGGTGCTCGGCGGGCGGCAGGTGGTGTTCGGGGGGGCCTCGGGTACGCAGGTGGAGTCGTCGGCCGCGGATCTGTTCGAGCGGGGGACCGTCGCGCGGTCGGGGTGGTGGGGAAGGTGGTGTTGGTGCCGTAATTTCGATCCCACATGACTTCCCACATCGAGCGCGCCCGCGCCTCCCTCGACGGCCTGTCCGTCGGGGACGCGCTGGGCGCGCAGTTCTTCGTGCCCGCCAACCGCCCCCACCACCGCGACCACACCATCCCCCCGGGCCCGTGGCCCTGGACCGACGACACCCAGATGGCCGCCGCCCTCCTCACCCACCTGGAGCGGCACGGCACGGTCCAGCAGGACCGGCTCGCCGCCGACTTCGCCGAAGCCTTCGACCTCTACCGCGGCTACGGGCCCGGCGCGGGCCGCCTCCTGCGCCTGGTCCGCGACGGAGGCGACTGGCGCGAGCTGTCCCGCGAGTCCTTCGGCGGCACCGGATCCCTCGGCAATGGCGCGGCCATGCGCGTCGCCCCGCTCGGCGTGTGGTTCCACGGTGACCCGGACACCGCCGCCGCCCAGGCCGCCCTCTCCGCCGCGATCACCCACGCCCACCCCGAGGGCGTCGCGGGAGCCGTCGCGATCGCCGTCGCCGCCGCCACGTCCCCCGACGGCGTCCTCGATCGCGTCCTCCCGTACCTGCCGCCCGGCCCGCTGCGCGCCCGTGTCGACCGCGCCCGTGCCATCACCGACCCGGCCGAGGCGGTCTACGAGCTGGGCAACGGCGCCGAGGTCACCGCGCTCGACACCGTCCCGTTCTGCCTGTGGACCGCCGCCCGGCACGCCGGCGACTTCCGCGCGGCCTTCTGGGCGACCGCCTCCGCCGGGGGCGATGTCGACACCACCTGCGCCATCGTGGGCGGCCTGGTCGCGGCATGGGGAGCGCGCTCGCCGAAAGAGTGGCTCGCGAGGCGCGAGCCACTCTCCTGACGCGTGTGTCGGTGTCCGTCATCGGGGGTCACCGTGTGGCGGCCTCCTTCTCCGGCGTGGCGAGCTCGGGCCGGTCGCCCGTCCGGCGGACCCAGTAGGCCCAGGCGGCCGTTCCCAGCGCCATTCCCCACACCGCGAAGAGGGTGGCGGGCATCGTGGTTCCCCAGTTCTCCCACTCGGGGATCATTCGCACGCCCATCAGTCCGGCGGGGATCACCGCGATCGCCACGATTCCGGCGGGGATGACGGCGGTGAGGGGGTGGATCGGGCGTCCGGCGCGCCAGAACACCCAGCGGGGCCACACTTCGCCCCAGCGGGCCACGAGGCCGTGGGTGAGGAGGGCGCCGACGGCCGAGGCGGCGGCGAGGCCGAGGCCGATCTCCAGCATCCCGGGCGTGTCCTGCATCATCTTCAGGAAATCGTCGGTGATGCCGAGGGGCCAGCCGAAGTACCAGGCCAGGCGGGTTGTGTCGTAGGGGATCGTGGCGGCCAGCGAGACCCAGACCGCGATGCGGCCGATGCGGGCGGCTCTGGCGTAGGGGACGCGGCGGACCTTCGTGCGTCCGGCGGTGACGGCGGTCAGCGCCCACAGCGCGCCCCAGACGAACACCAGGATCAGGTTCACGCGGTGCCAGTAGAGGATGTCGCCGATGCCGTCCTGCGGTCCGGGGACGCCGGTGAAGGCGAAGACGATCAGCAGCGGCGAGAACGCCACCACGGCGAGCAGTGTGTAGTCGGGGATCAGCAGGCCGAACACACCCGCCTGGATCCAGGCGAGCACCAGCCACCACTTCTTCGCCGGGCGCTTCGCCATCACCACCGCCAGGACGGCCCCGGCGATGCCGATCGCGGCGATGAAGGGGCCGACCACGGCGGCGCGGCTGGGTTCGAGGAGGGAGGCCGACGAGTGGTCGTCGTCGACCTTCGCGAAGGGGTAGCCGTCCCCGCCCAGGGCCCAGTAGGCCCCGGCGAGTCCGTACAGCAGCGACCAGGCGGCGGTGGCGTAGGCGACCACGTGCGGTCGCGTCTTGACCCATCGGAACATGCCTCCAGCCTCATCGGACGGACGCGATCGCAGGAGATGCCGATCGGCACCTTCGGCCCCGCGTTGACCGCCCTCGATGTGCCGGACGGCACGGGTAGCCTTCGGCGGTGATCAAGATCGAGCTCGTCCGCGCCGACCACGCACCCGCCCTGCTGGCCTTCGAGCGGGCGAACCGCGAGTACTTCGCCGCCTCCGTGCCCGACCGCGGCGACCACTTCTTCACCGAGTACGCCGAACGCCACGCCGCCCTCCTGTCCCGGCAGGAGGAGGGGACCGACTGGTTCCACGTCCTGCTCGACGGCGACGCGGTCGTCGGCCGCGTCAACCTCGTCGAGGCCAACGACGGCTCGGCCGAGCTCGGCTACCGCATCGCCGAGAGCGCCACCGGACGCGGGCTCGCCACCTGGGCCGTCGGCGAGGTCGTCGAGCTGGCGCGCGGCTATGGGCTGCGCGAGCTGCGCGCCAAGACCACCGCCGATAACCTCGCCTCGCGCAAGGTCCTCACGCGCGCGGGCTTCACCGAGACCGGCGAGCTGGAGATCAGTGGCGCGCCGGGGTTCGGGTACGTGCTGGCCTTGTGAGACGAGCTGGAACCTTACAAGCGGAGGGTCGCAGGCCACCGGACGCGCGAGAGCGTGGGAGCCGCGCCGGGGCGGTGACGGTCCCGCCCAAGCCTTGCCCTGGAAGAGACCACCGTGCGATCCGGCCGGCGCTCGAAGGCTTCGCCCGCAGCTCCGAGCGGTGGGAGCGGAACCCCCGGGCGTGACGCACGCGAGGTCGCAGCCCGCCGCCATCGACACCGGAGTGGGCCATGTCGGGCTGCCCCGGCCATCCGTCCCCGGCCTGCGAAAAAGGGCCCCCACCCACCATCCGGTGGGCGAGAACCCGAGTGTGGGCGCGGCAGGTTTCGAACCTGCGACCCTCCGCTTGTAAGGCGGATGCTCTCCCGCTGAGCTACGCGCCCTTACCGCCCGTTAACCCGGGCGGGTCCGACAAGACTACCCACCGGCTTCCGGCGCGCGCACGCCACCCGTGGGCGGCGTGCGGGCCGGTCAGCCGTTGAGGTCGGCGAGGGCCTTGGCCCAGCGGGTGGGGTCGCGGGGTTCGCCGGGCGGGTTCATCTCCGCGAAGCGGATGACGCCCGCCCGGTCGATGACGAAGGTGCCGCGGTTGGCGACGCCCTTCTCGTCGTCGAAGACGCCGTAGGCCTGTGCGACCGCGCCGTGGGGCCAGAAGTCGGCCAGGAGGGGGAAGTCGAACCCCTCCTGGCGGGCCCAGACCTTGTGGGCGAAGACCGAATCGACGCTGATGGTGAGGACCGCCACATCGCCGGAGCCGAAGGCGCTCGGGTCGTCGCGGACGCCGCACAGCTCGCCGCGGCACACGCCGGTGAAGGCGAGGGGGTAGAAGACCAGCAGGACGTTCTTGACGCCGTGGAACGACGACAGGGTGACGTCCTGGTTGTTCTGGTCCCGCAAGGTGAAGTCGGGTGCCGTGGCGCCGACTTTCAGGGGCATCAGCGCCGGCCGGTCTTGGGGCTCACCAGGCGAGAAGCGATCCAGTCCTTGCCCGCGTTCACGTTCGAGGTCTGCTGGAGACCGACGGTCGAGGCCGCCTCGGCGATGTCGGAGGGCTCGATGTGCCCCTCGCGGCCCGCCTTGGGGACCAGCAACCAGATGACGCCCGACTCGGCGAGCGGCGAGCGGACGTCGACGAGCACGTCGGCGAGGTCCCCGTCCTCCTCTCGCCACCACAGGAGCACGGTGTCGACCACCTCGTCGGTGTCCTCGTCGACGAATTCATCGACCCGCTCCAGAACCGCGTCACGGAGTTCCTCGGCCACGTCCTCGTCGTAGCCGACCTCCATGACGACCTGTCCCGGCCCGATGTTCAGCCGATCGGCGAGGTCCTGGACTCCGCCGGCCTGACCAGCCGTCGCGCTCACTGTGTGGTGCCTCCTTGTCTCATGCCCATGTGTTGGTCATCGCGCGCCCTGAGAATAGCGAAAACCCGCCCGCGCGTGGTCGAGGAATGCCGCCCCGCCCGACGTGTGGTCGCCGTCCCAGTAGATCGGGTCCTCACGCTACCTGCCGGGGGCTCAGGGGGCAGGATGGGGAGCGACACCGTAGTCCATTCGTCGAGTTATGAGGGAACGCTAGTGTCCACCGAACGTAAGCGCCCGGTAATCAGCGACGGTCTGCCAAGCCAGCTACCCGACATCGACCCCGCCGAGACCGCCGAATGGCTGGAGTCTCTGGACGGCCTGCTCGACGAGCGTGGCCGCGAACGTGCGCGGTACGTCATGCTCAGGTTGCTGGAACGTGCCCGTGAACACCAGGTCGGTGTGCCCGCCTTGACGAGCACCGACTACATCAACACGATTCCTCCTGAGCGCGAACCGTGGTTCCCGGGCGATGAGCACATCGAGCGCCGCATCCGCGCCTTCATTCGCTGGAACGCCGCCATGCTGGTCCACCGCGCGCAGCGGCCCGGCATCGGAGTGGGCGGTCACATTTCGACCTACGCCTCTTCGGCGAGCCTGTACGAGGTGGGCTTCAACCACTTCTTCCGGGGCAAGCAGCACCCGGGCGGCGGCGACCAGATCTACATCCAGGGGCACGGCTCGCCGGGCATCTACGCCCGCGCCTTCCTGGAGGGCCGCCTCAACGAGCACCAGCTGGACGGGTTCCGCCAGGAGCTTTCGCACCCGGGCGGTGGGCTGCCGTCCTACCCGCACCCCCGCCTGATGCCCGACTTCTGGGAGTTCCCGACCGTCTCGATGGGCCTGGGCCCGCTTTCGGCGATCTACCAGGCGCAGTTCAACCGGTACCTGCACCACCGCGGCGTCAAGGACACCTCCCAGCAGCGCGTGTGGGCCTTCCTCGGCGACGGCGAGATGGACGAGCCGGAGTCGCTGGGCGCGATCCACCTGGCCGCCCGCGAGGAGCTGGACAACCTCACCTTCGTCGTCAACTGCAACCTCCAGCGGCTCGACGGCCCGGTGCGCGGCAACGGCAAGATCATCCAGGAGCTGGAGTCGATGTTCCGCGGCGCCGGCTGGAACGTCATCAAGGTCGTGTGGGGCCGCGAGTGGGACCCGCTGCTGGCCGCCGACGCCGACGGCGCCCTGGTGAACATCATGAACACCACCCCCGACGGCGACTACCAGACCTTCAAGGCCGAGTCGGGCTCGTTCGTCCGCGACCACTTCTTCGGGCGCGACCCGCGCACCAAGAAGATGGTCGAGGACTACTCCGACGACCAGATCTGGGGCCTCAAGCGCGGCGGTCACGACTACCGCAAGCTGTACGCGGCGTACAAGGCGGCCACCGAGCACACCGGCCAGCCGACGGTCATCCTCGCCAAGACCATCAAGGGCTGGACCCTCGGCTCCCACTTCGAGGGCCGCAACGCCACCCACCAGATGAAGAAGCTGACCGCCGACGACATCAAGACCTTCCGCGACCGGCTGTACCTGCCGATCCCGGACTCCGAGCTCACCGACCCGTACCTGCCGCCGTACTACCACCCCGGCACCGACTCCGACGAGTACCAGTACGCGATGGAGCGCCGCAAGGCGCTGGGCGGCTCGATCCCGGCCCGCAACACCACCGTGATCCCGCTGAAGCTGCCGGAGAAGCCCACCTACGACGTCGTCAAGCGCGGCTCGGGCAAGCAGAAGGTCGCCACCACGATGGCCTTCGTGCGGCTGCTGAAGGACCTCATGAAGGACAAGGAGACCGGACACCGCTGGGTGCCGATCATCCCCGACGAGGCCCGCACCTTCGGCATGGACGCCATGTTCCCGACGGCCAAGATCTACAACCCGAACGGGCAGAACTACCTCTCGGTCGACCGGGACCTGTTCCTGTCCTACAAGGAGGCCGAGAAGGGCCAGATCCTGCACCTCGGCATCAACGAGGCCGGATCGACCGCCGCGTTCACCGCCGCCGGCTCCTCTTACGCCACGCACGGCGAGCCGATGATCCCGATGTACATCTTCTACTCGATGTTCGGGTTCCAGCGCACCGCCGACTCGCTGTGGGCGGCCGCCGACCAGATGGTGCGCGGCTTCCTCCTCGGCGCCACCGCCGGCCGCACCACCCTGAACGGCGAAGGCCTCCAGCACGAGGACGGGCACTCCCACCTCATCGCGGCGACCAACCCCGCCGTGGTGGCCTACGACCCGGCCTTCGGCTTCGAGATCGCCCACATCGTCGAGGACGGTCTCCGCCGCATGTACGGCGACGACCAGGAGAACGTCTTCTACTACCTCACCGTGTACAACGAGCCGATCTTCCAGCCCGCCGAACCGGCGAACCTGGACGTGGACGGCGTCCTCAAGGGCATGTACCTGTACGCGCCCGCGCAGGGGCACCCGAACCTGCCCCGAGTACGCCTGCTCGCCTCCGGCACCGGCATGCAGTGGGCCCTCAAGGCCCAGGAACTGCTCGCCGCCGACTGGGGCGTGGCCGCCGACGTGTGGTCGGTGACCTCGTGGACCGAGCTGCGCCGCGACGCCGTGGAGGCCGAGGAGCACAATCTGCGCCACCCCGGCGAGGACGCCAAGGTCCCCTACGTGACCCGCCGCCTCCAGGAGGGCACCGGGCCCGTCATCGCCGTCAGCGACTTCATGCGCGCGGTGCAGGACCTCATCGCCCCCTGGGTGCCCGACACCTACGTGTCGCTCGGCACCGACGGGTTCGGCCAGTCCGACACCCGTGGCGCGCTGCGCCGCCACTTCAACGTCGACGCCGAGTCGATCACCGTGGCGGCCCTGTCGCAGCTCGCCCGCGCCGGGGTCGTCCCCGGTGAGGCGGCGGCGCAGGCGGCGCGGAAGTACGCGATCACGGACGTGACGGCGGCGGACGCGGGGGAGACCGGCGGGGACAGCTAGAGGGTTTCGGGGGCGGTCTCGGGCCGCCCCGTGGTGAGACCAGGGGCGGCCTTTGGGCCGCCCCTTTTGGGTGGGTGGCTGCGGTGTCCCGGCCGGTTGCGGGTTGTTGGTGCGAGAGCGCAGGCGCTTCGCCCTGCACCCGACCAGGCGCTTCGCCCTGGACCAGACCAGGGAACTCCGTCCCCTGGACCCCGGAAGTCAAAACACTTCCCCCGAGCCGGAGGAGGGCTCAGTTTTTCGGCACCCGCTTGGGGTGTGGCTCTGGGGGTTGGTTGCGCCGCTGCACGCGCGCGTCCCTCACAGACACACGGTCAAGACACTTCCCTCTCGGCGGTGGTCGCTCTTGCGTCTCGGCCTACGGCTGCGTGTTGCTTGCGGTGGTTTGCGGTGTGTGTGGTCGTGGCCCGGCTAGACCGCTTGGGTCACCGGTGCCCACAGTCTTCGCTGGTCACCCGGTAGGGCGGCGCCGCCCACGACCATGAACGAGGTCTCGAAGTACGGGGTGACTCCCGAGGCCGTCAGCCAGTCGCGGAGGTCGGTTTTGGCGTGCAGGGCGTCCACGCGGACCTTTCCGCCGTCCTTGGCGGCGATGTCGGCGATCAGGGCGCGGGCGGTGCGGGCGTCGTCGGCCACGACCGGGCCGATGACCAGCATCGACGTGTTCCGCCAGGCCGCGGCGTAGCCGGAGCCGTCCTCGGCCACCACGAAGTGCTCGGCCGCGCCGAACAGGGTGGTCAGCAGGTCGGAGCGGTCGGCGCCGAAGGCGATGAGGTCCCCGGCCAGGACGCGGGGGAGATCGGCGTCGGTCACCGGGCGTGTCGCGGGGCCGTCCGGGCGGGGGCCGTCGAAGACGCCGACGTGGGTGACGTTGCGGTCGGTGGTCCGGAAACCGAGCTTCTCGTAGAGCGGGCGGCCGATCTCGGTCGCGTACAACGACACCACCGCGACACCGGCCAGGCCCATCGCGTGCGTCATCAGCCGCCGCCCGAGCCCGCGGCCCTCGAAGCGCTCGGCGACCAGGACCATGCCGATCGCCGCCGACGTCGTCCCGTAGCGGGTGAGCGTGCAGCAACCGGCGAGCTCGCCCGACGGGCCGTCGATGCCGTAGACCTCGGCGACGTCGAACAGGAACCGCCACTTGGGATCCTCCGGCCCCCAGTCGCGGGAGACCGCAAGGTCCATGCAGGCCGCGCGGTCCTCGTAGGTCAGGCGGCGGACGGGGACGAGATCGGCGTCGGTCCACAGGTCGTGTCGCAGCATGGTCGCCTTTCGTCGAGGTGCGGGGCGAGGATATGCGGGGCCCTCCAACCGCACCAGTCCATTTCCAGGTGGCGGTGGCGGGCGGGTAGGTTCCGACACATGATCGAAAATCTCGGCCCGGACGTGCTCGCCCACGGCGCCCAGTTGCGCGAGGTCTACACCGAGGCGTTTTCCGGACCGCCCTGGGGCGAGGACCCCACCGAGACCGCCCGGTGGTGGGAGCGCGCCACCGCCGACGTCCGGCGGCCCGGCTTCCGCGCGGTGGTGGCCCGCGGCGAGCGCGTCGACGGCTTCGGTTTCGCGTGGACGACCGCGGCGCCGTTCCCGCGCGACCGGGCCTACCGGCGCGTCCTGGACCTGCTCGGCGAGGACGGCGTCGCGCGCCACCTCGTCGGCGCCCTGGAGGTCGACGAGCTCGCCGTGCGCCCCTCGGCGCAGGGGACCGGGCTCGGCCGCCGCCTGCTCGCCGAGCTCGTGGGCGAGCGGCCCGCCTGGCTGCTGACCGCCCGCAAGGCGGTCGACACCGTCGCCTTCTACGACCGGGTCGGCTGGCGCCGGGCCCCCGCCCTGCCGGGGCAGGAGGAGAACCCGGTGATCGTGTTCCTGTCCCCACAGGACTGAGCTCTTTCGTTTGCGCCCCAGGAGATCCGGGTGATCCCTGAGGGCGCCTCCGGCATTCACCTGCTAGCTTTTCTTGGCATGTGCAGGATGGAGCTATGACGTCCCCCCATCTCGTCCAGGTCCTCGCCACGCTGTCCAATCCGCACCGGATGCGGGTCGTGGCGGCGCTGGCCGCCGAACGCGGCTATGTGAGCGACCTGGCGCGGCGGCTCGGGATCAGCCGCGCCCTGCTCCAGCTCCACCTCAAGAAGCTGGAGGCGGCCGGGCTGGTGAGCGCCACCCTGGAGTTCTCCGCCGACGGCAAGGCCCTCAAGTTCTACGAACTGATCCCCTTCGACCTGCGCCTGACCCCCGAGACCGTCGCCCTGGCGGCGCGGACCCTGCCCGAGGAGAGTGATACCCCATGAACGACTGCATCGAAGTCATCGGCGTGGTCGGCATGTTCGTCCTGGTCATCGCGACCGTCGTCACGGTGCTGCGGCAGGTCGGGCAGAGCCGCCGGGCGCGGCTGGTGCTGGCGCGCGAGCGGTCCTACGAGTCCCTGGCGGACCGCTCGGTCACCGAGCAGGAGCACGCCCGGCGCGAGCTGGCCGAGCTGCGGGACCGCGTCACCGCACTGGAGAAGATCCTCGCCGAGGTCGACTGACCCGGTACACGAGCCCCGGGCCGCCGAGCGGCAACTCGGCGACCCGGTGAAGGAGTTCCACCCCGCCCGAGGGCGGGTCTTCATCGCGTCACCCCTTCACCGAAAGGACAGCATTCATGCTGCCCGAAATCAAATCGGACCGCGTGACCGCCTGGTCACTGCGGCACCGGGCCCTCGCCGTGGGGCTCTGGTTCGCCTTCGTGGCCGCCGCCGTCCTGGCCGGCTCCCAGTTCTCCGGAGGCGCCCGCGCCGAGGATCCCGGCGACACCGGGCGCGCCCAGCGGGTCCTGGACGCCCAGGAGGACCGGGGCGCCTACGACCCCGCCCGCGAGAGCGTCCTCACCGAGCCCGCGGCGGCGGCCGGGCCGCTCGCGGAGGCCCTGCGCGCCCGTCCCGACCTCGTCGCCGAGGTCCGCTCGCCACTGGACGCCGACGGCGCCGACCTGCGCTCGGGCCCGGCCGGGCTGGTCACCTTCGCCATCGCCGGGCCGCCCGAGGGCGTCCGGGACGCCTTCACCGCGGTGAGCGCCCTCATCGCCGAGCACGCCGCGGCCCACCCGGAGGCCCGCTACGACCAGACCGGCGACCTGTCGCTGTCCACCGTGGTCGATCAGGCCATCAAGGAGGACGTGCAGCGGGCCGAGTTCATCAGCCTGCCGCTGACCCTGGTGGTCCTGGTCATCGTGTTCGGCGCGCTCGTGGCCGCCGCGATCCCGCTGCTGCTGGCCGCCAGCGTGGTCGCCGCCGGATTCGGCGTCCTGGCAGTCCTGGACGACGCCGTCCCGATGAACAGCGCCACCTCCGTGATGATCATGCTCGTCGGCATGGCCGTCGGCGTCGACTACGCCCTGTTCTACCTGCGCCGGGTCCGCGAGGAGAGGGCCGCCGGACGCCCCACCGCCGAGGCCGTGCGGACCGCCGCGGCCACCTCCGGCCGGGTCGTCACCGTCTCCGGCATCACCGTCGTGCTCTGCCTGGCCGGGCTGCCGCTGACCGGACTGGACAACTTCACCGGCCTCGCCCTCGGCACCGCCGTCGTGGTCGGCCTCGCCCTCGCCGGCTCGGTCACGGTGCTCCCGGCGGCCCTGTCGCTCCTCGGCGAGCGCGTCGACCTCGGCCGGGTGCCGTTCCTGGGCCGGACGCGCGAGTCGCGCCTGTGGGGCGGGATCGCGCGCTCGGTCACCCGCCGTCCGCTGCTGTGGGGCGCCCTGGCGGTCCTGGCGCTGCTGCTGATGGCGCTCCCCGCGCTCACCATGCGCCTCCAGAGCCCCGCACCGACCGAGAGCCTGACCCCGGACGTCCCGGCGGTCGCCGCGGCCCTGCGCGTGCAGGAGGCCTTCCCCGGGGCCGCCTCGCCCGCGCGCGTGGTCCTGTGGGGCCCGGGCCTGGCCGAGGTGGACCCGGCGGTCGCCGAGCTGCGCGGGCGCGTCACCGGACCGGTCGCGGCGGCACGGGTCGGGGACGCGCTGGTCCTGCGGGTCCCCCTCCCGGGCGCGGGCGGTGACGAGGAGTCGGTCGCGGCGCTGGAGCGGCTGCGCTCGCGGGTGCTGCCGGAGACGGTGGGCCGGGTGGACGGCGTGGACTTCGCGGTGGCGGGCCGCACCGCCTTCGCGCACGACTTCGCCGCGCGGCTGACCGCGCGCACGCCACTGGTCTTCGCCTTCGTGCTGGTGACGGCCTTCGTGGTGCTGGCGGTGGCGTTCCGCTCGGTGGTGGTCTCGCTGATCTCGATCGCGCTGAACCTGCTGTCGATCGGGGCGTCCTACGGAGTCCTGACCTGGGCCTTCCAGGGCGGCGCGCTGGAGTCGCTCCTGGGCTTCCGGGCCTACGGCGGTGTCGTGGACTGGCTGCCGCTGTTCATGTTCGTGCTGCTGTTCGGGCTGAGCATGGACTACCACATCTTCGTGCTGAGCCGCGTCCGCGAGCGCCGCCGGGCGGGCCTGGCGATGCCGGAGGCGGTCACCGGGGGAGTGGCCGCCAGCGCGGGCGTGGTGACCGGCGCGGCGGCGATCATGGTGGCGGTGTTCTGCGTGTTCGCCAGCCTGTCGGCGGTGGAGTACAAGATGCTCGGGGTCGGCATGGCGGTGGCGATCGCGCTGGACGCCACACTGGTCCGGGGGATCCTCCTGCCGGTCGCGCTGTCCCTGCGCTTCGCGCGGCGCTCCCTGTCCGTCTAAGGGAAGTGGGACGCGGCCGGGCTCCTCACCTCTTGGCCGCGTCCCCGCTTGCGCCCGGTGGGAGAATCGCCCATGACCTTCGCGCCGCTGACCGCCGCACCCCGTCCCGCCAAGCCCGATGACGTCTGGATCCCGGTGCGCGGCAAGGAGGCCGGGCACGCCGCCGACGGCTACCTGACCGTCGCCGAGGCCGGGGACGCCGCGCTGATCTGCGTCGGCTCACTCGACGGCGACCGTCTCCTGTGGACGAGCGAGGCGCCCGCCGGGGTGACCACGACCCTGTGGTCGGAGCTGTTCGCGCGCCCGGAGTTCGGCCAGGGACCGGTGCTGCGCGCCGTGCAGATCATGGACTGGCGCGCCGGGCACCGCTATTGCGGCTCGTGCGCGGCCGAGCTCGCCGACTGCGCGGGCTACCTGTCGCGGAAGTGCCCCTCGTGCGATCGGCTGTACATGGTCGGGCTGAACCCGGTGGTGCTGGTGCTGGTGACGCACGAAGAGCGGGTGCTGCTGGTGCGGCACAGCTACCAGCTGTCGCACAAGTGGCTGCTGGTGTCGGGGTACATGGAGTCGGGGGAGACCTTCGAGCTGGCCGCCGCGCGGGAGGTCTTCGAGGAGACCGGGGTGCGCCTGGCGTCGCTGGCCTACGCGGGCAGCGGGCCCAGCGCGTTCGGGGACCCGCACGTGCTGATGGCGGGTTTCGAGGGGATCGCGGCCTCGCCGGAGGTCGTGGTGGACCCGGTGGAGATCGAGGAGGCCCGCTGGTTCACCCGCGAGGAGGTGCTGGCGCTGCCGGAGGAGGTCAAGCCGCTGCGCGGGGTCCTCGGCCGGGAGCTCCTGGACCGCTGGACCGCGGGAGGATGATCACCCCGGCGTGGACATCGCCGGGGGATTAGCTTAGCCTCACCTTAGCTACCGAGGTGAGGAGTTACATGACCACCCTGTCGGCCGAACCCCTCGGCGCGCGCCTGGCCCCGCACCTGTCCTACCCCCTGGTCAGCGTCGCGCCGGGCGAGGGCGAGTGGCACAGCCTGAGCTCCATGCTCACCGGTGACGGCCTCTTCGGCCAGTTCCGGCGCCTCGCCGAGCGCACGGCCTCGCCGCCGGAGGTGCAGGTCACGCACGTGATGGGCTGGCTCGCGGCGGCGATCTCGATCCCGATGGTGACCGCCTGGCGGCTGGAGGGCGTGGTCCCGCTGCTGGACCCCGACGAGACCTTCGTGCGGCCCGACGAGGGCGGCTGGTTCAACGCGACCGCGATCGGCGAGCCGGTCACCGTCGACGGCGACGAGGCCACCCTCATCCGGCACGTGACGGCGCTGATGGAGCCGCTGGTGGCGCGCGTGCTGCCGCACTCGCGGCTGGGCCGCCGCACGATCTGGGCGGTCATCTCCGACCGGATGTGGGTGAGCCTGTACCCGCGTGACCCCAGTGACCCCTCCTGCCCGGACGCCAAGGTCCGCCTGGAGTCGCTGTTCGCCGGTTGCGGCCCGCTGGACCAGCGGCGGCGCTGGACCTCGGTGGACCTCCCGCCGGACCGCTCGGCGCTGGCGCCGACCGCCTCGGCGTGCTGCCTGGCCTACAAGAGCGAGGGCGGGGAGTACTGCGCGGTGCTGTGCCCGAAGACCTCCGAGGGGCAGAAGCAGGACGAGCTGCGCACCATGTGCGCTCGTTAGAAATGGGAGTGCGCCCGTTAGAAGCGAAGACACGTGAACGGCCCCCGGGAGAACCCGGGGGCCGTCTTCACGCCTTGCCGTTACGCGTTTTCAGCCGTCAGTGCGACCGCGTCACCGTGATCAGCATCGGGCTGTTGGCCGAGCCGTCCAGGAGAATGCGGATCTTGACGCCCTCGCCCGCGACCTTGGTGCTGTGCAGCGGGTTGTCGGCGCGCCAGTAGCGGTTGACGTCGGAGTCGTCGAAGACGTTGACGCCGTTGCTCGGCTTGATCACGGTCGGCACGCCGTTCTTGTACCAGGTGATCTTGTCGGTCTTGGCGTTGCCGAAGGTGGCGTCGAACGACTGCTGGGCGTTGCCGATGAGCGTGCCGTCACTCCACTTGAGGGCGTCGGGACGGGCGTCGATCGGCAGGACCCAGCCGTGGCCGTTGTGGCGGCTCACGTCGTTGTCGGCGAAGGTGGTGTCGACGTACCAGATCAGCGCGCCGTCCTGGTACGGGTAGCGGTTGACCCACTCGTACTTGGTGTCGGCCCAGCCGCGCTGGTACGGCCCGACCTGGAGGGTCTTGTCGTAACCGACGTAGCGGCGGTTCTCCACCAGGTAGTAGCGGGCCTTCTTCTCGGTCTCGGTGCCGGTGGTCCGCTTCCAGTTGTAGGCGGTCCAGCCGTTGTCGCCGTTCTCGGCGCCGTCGGTGAAGGCCACCGAGCCGTTGACCGTCACGGCGTAGTCGTCCAGGAAGACGCCGGTGCCGTGGGTGTTCTGGTCGGAGGTGTAGCGGTAGCGGACCTTGATCTTCTTGCCCTTGTACGCGCTGAGGTCCCAGGTGACGTTCTGGAAGCCGCCGTTGTCGCCGGACAGCTTGTCGCCGAGCTGGGTCCAGGAGCCGCCGTTGTCCACGGAGGCCTGGGCGAAGAAGTAGTCGTAGTCCTGCTCGGTGTCCAGGCGGACCTTGGCCGACATGGACGCCGTGGTCGCGTTCGTCAGGTCGATCTCGCGGGCGAGGGAGGCGTTGATCTGGTCGCCCTCACCGCCGAACCACTCGTAGGAGCCCGAGGCGGGCTTGGTGTACTCGTGGACGGTGTCGACCGACGGGAGGTTCACCAGGGTGGCCTCCTTGAAGACGCTCGTTCCTCCGGCCGCGCCCAGCAGGCTGGCCGAGAACTTCTCGTTCAGCTCGACCTTGTCGTAGTCGAGCCAGCCGAGGAAGAGCTTCTCCCACGGTCCCATGTAGCCGGGGATGTCGCCGGTGGCGTTGCCGCCCATGTTCAGCCACGAACCGCTGGACATGAGGGTCCAGTAGCCGGTGCCGTTGGTGCCGGAGCGCCGCTCGTAGAGGTCGGGCAGACCGAGGTCGTGGCCGTACTCGTGGGCGAACACGCCGAGGCCGCCGTTCTCCGGCTCGGTGGTGTAGTCGCCGGCCCACAGGCCGGTGTCACCGATCGGGGAACCGCCCAGCGGGTTCCAGCTCGGGCCGCTGCCGCCGCCCTGCGAGAACCAGCTGTGCGACCAGATCGCGTCGTCGCCCTGGGCGCCGCCGCCGGCCTCCTCGCCCTCACCGGCGTGGATCAGCTGGACGTGGTCGATGTAGCCGTCGGGCTCGTCGAAGTTGCCGTCGGCGTCGTAGTCGTAGCGGTCCCAGATGTCGAACTGCTTGAGGTAGTCCTTGATCTGGGCCGGGGTCTTGCCGGCGGCGACCTGGGCGTTGTACCAGGCCGACATCGAGTCGTTGACGAACGTGCCGTAGGAGTCGGCGTCGCTCTGTCCCGGCGGAGGGTTGTATCCGTAGCGGGACTCGTTGTAAGGCAGGGTGACCCAGTTCTCGACGGTGCCGTCGACGGTGTAGCGGCCACTGGACTGCTTCAGGTAGAAGTCCGTCATGGACGGACCCTTCTTGCTGAACAGCATGTTCTGGTAGTAGCTGCGGTTCTGGTACTCCGAGCTCCAGGCCGTGCTGTTGTCCACGCTGCGGTCCGGCTCGGGCAGCTGACCGGCCCGCGGCCCGGCGGTTCCGCCGTGCTCGCTGATCTGGTCGCCGAACTGGACGAGCAGCGTCCAGATCTTCTCCGTCTTCGGCGTGCCCCACTGCACCCACGTTCCGTTGGGCAGCAGGACGCCACGGGACTCGCCGCGCTGCTGCACGGTCGCTTCTCCGTTGACGACGGCGTCCATGGCCGCCATGCGGTTGTTCCGCAGTTCCTGCTGCTCGGGGGTGAGCGGCAGGTTGTCGCGGTTGACCTCATTGGGCTTGGACGTCGCCGACAGGCCGAGGGCGCTGGGGATCTGGTCACCGTCGGGTGGGGACGCCTGCGCGGGCGTCACCACTCCGAGGGTCAATGCTCCGGCCGCCGTCATGGTGGCCAGGAGGCGTGTGCGTCGTCGCACCGGGCTCCTCCCCTAGAAAGGATTTCGGGCAGCGCGCTCACTCCCGGAGTGGGCGCGCTGGATCACCTTCCCGTATCAAGGACCGGTAACGCAATACCGAAACGCCGCTCGGTCAAACCGTGACGACGGTTCCCGTTTCGCGTGAGCGTTCGGCGGCGAACACCACTTTGTGCGTCGCGAGGCTTTCGGCCACATCCGTCAGAATGAGTTCCCGCTTGCCGGTGGAGAGAGCCTCCACGAAGGACTTCATGAGCCCGTAATCGCCGCCGCCGTGCCCGCCGCTGGCGGTGTGGTCGACGGGGGCGGTGGGGTGCACGACGGTTTCCTTGGTGCCGAAATCAGTGACCGAGATGGTGTCGGAGTCGCCCACGATCATCCCGTGGGTGCCGAAAATGGACGTCTTGCGCCCGGCGATCAGCGTGAACGCGGTGACCGTGAAGGACGCCGTCACACCGCCCTCGTATTCCAGGTTCACCACCTGGTGGTCGGCCACGTCGTTGTCGCATTCGTAGACGCAGCGCCCGTACTGGCTGGTCAGCAGCGCCTCGGAGACCAGCTCCGGGGTCGGCTGGCGCCCGCCCAGCATCGCCGAGAGCGCGAACGGCAGGTTCCCGATCTCGTAAATGCGCGTGGCGTCGTAGGGACAATCGGCGGCCACGGCGCACCCGACGCAGCGGTCGGCGGCCCCGGCGGGCTTGTTGGCGGCGGTGAAGTGCCGCAGGCTCCCGAAGGACTGCACCCGTTCCACCGGCCGCCCGATCACATAGGACAGCCAGTCGATGTCGTGACAGGACTTCGCCATCAGCATCGGCGCCGCCTCTTTCGTGGTGCGCCACGAACCGCGGACGTAGGAATGCGCGAAATGGTCGAAACCGATCGGTTCGAGATGCTCCACGCTGACGATGTCGCCGATGGCACCGTCACCCAGCAGTTCCATCAGCCGCACGGTGTAGGGCGTGTAGCGCAGAACGTGGCAGACGCTGATGGAGACGCCGTACTCGCGCGAGGCCGCCTCGATCGCCTCGCATTCGGCCTCGGTGATGGCCATCGGCTTCTCCAGCAGGATGTCGTAGCCGAGACGCGCGAAGGCGAGGGTGGGTTCGAGGTGGTCGTTGTCCTGCGTGCAGATCAGGATCGCGTCGGCCAGCCGGGGACGCCCGGCGAGCTCGCGCCACGAGTGGAACAGGCCGTCCTCGGGGACGCCGTGCTCGTCGCGGACGTAGTCGAGGCGGCCCTGGGCGGGGTCGGCGACGGCGACGATGCGGGCCGGGTTCTCCAGCAGCGCGTTCATGCGCGCGTACTGGGATCCGCGGCCGCCGGCACCGGCGATCGCGATGGTCAGCGGTCGGTCGAGGGGGGATTGTGAAATCAGGTTGTGAAACTCCATGGCCGCCGAGGGTAGTACCGATGATCGTCTCGGGGAAGGGCATTCGGCACCGGGCGCGCCGATGGGACGCCGCGGGGTCACGGCGTCCCATCAGGCGAGAGGATCAGTTCGCGGCGGGGAGCGTCACCTCGAACAGCACGGTGTTGTCCAGGTCGCGCAGCCGGACGGTGAGGTCCTCGCTGTCGCCGTCGATGGCGACCTCGCCGAAGAACTGGTACCCGTCGGCCGGGGACGTGTTGGCCACCGGCGGCGCCTTCACGTACCGGGCCTCGGGCCCGAAGGTCCCGTCCAGCTTGTTCGGCCCGAACGCCCCGGCGTTCAGCGGGCCGGAGACGAACTCCCAGAACGGGTCGAAGTCGCGGTAGGCCGCCCGCGAGGGGTCGTAGTGGTGGGCGGCGGTGTAGTGGACGTCGGCGGTCAGCCACAGCGTCCCGGTGATGTCCTTGCGCTTGATGTGGGTCAGCAGCTCGGCGATCTCGCGCTCGCGGCCCATCGGCAGGCCGTTGTCGCCCTGGGCGACGCCCTCCTGGTTGACGGGGCCGTCGGGGACTACCAGACCGAGCGGCAGGTCGTTCGCGATGACCTTCCACGTCGCCGTCGAGCGCCGCAGCTCGCGCTTGAGCCAGTCCAGCTGCTCGCGTCCGAGCAGCCCGGCCGGAGCCTGCGGGTCGCGTCCGGGGCCGTTGGGGTCCTTGTAGGTGCGCATGTCGAGGACGAACACGTCCAGCAGCGGGCCATGGGAGATCTTCCGGTAGATGCGGCCGGTGCCGTCGGCCGACAGGCGGTTGGGGGTGTACTCCCCGAACGCGCGCCGGGCGCGGGCGGCGAGCACGTCGATCGACTTCTCGGTGTAGCGGGCGTCGTCGAGGATCTGGCCCGGGTACCAGTTGTTGCGGACCTCGTGGTCGTCCCACTGGTTCACGATCGGGGTGGTCGCCAGGAACGCGCGCAGCTTGTCGTCGAGCAGGTTGTACTTGTACTGCCCGCGGTACTCGTCGAGGCTCTCGGCGACCTTCTGCTTCTCCGGGACCACGATGTTGCGCCAGGTCCGGTCACCCGGCAGCGCGACGGTCTCGGCGAGTGGGCCGTCGGCGTAGTAGTAGTCGCCGCTGCACAGGAAGAAGTCGGGGTCCACCGAGGACATCGCGTCGAAGATGCGGAACCCGCCCAGCTCGGGGTTGATGCCCCAGCCCTGCCCGGCCAGGTCGCCCGACCACACGAAGCGCACGTCCTGGCCGCGCCTGGGGGCGGTACGGAACTCACCGGCGACCGGCGTGCCCTCGGTGCGGCCGTCGGAGGCCCACACGCGGTAGTGGAGGGCGCGGCCGGAGCGCAGGCCGTCCACGGTGAGCTTGCCGGTGTAGTCGGTGGCGGCGGTCAGGCGCGGGCCGCGGTAGAGGCGGGCGTGCTTGAAGTCGGGACGGGCGGAGACTTCCACCCACATGCGCGACTCGCGGTCGGCGCGGGTCCAGATGACGGCGGTCTCGCCGGTGACGTCACCGGCCTGGACGCCGTGGGTGAGGGCGGGACGGCCGCGCAGCAGGGCGGGCGCGGCGGGGGAGGCGGAGGCGCTCGTGGCGGTCAGGCCGCCGCCGATCAGCAGGCCACCGCCGATCAGTGCGCCGCCGGTCAGCAGACGCCGTCGGTCCACGGTCATGGTCACTCCTCGCAGGGGTTCGTGTCTGTCGCCTGCGGTTCTATCGGGGCGGTGCGGCCCCCGCGTGACGCCTAGGTGAACACCTGCGGCGGCGCGGCGAAGATCACCGTCCGGGCGGGCCGATAAGCTGCCCGGGTGCTGATTCTGCTGCCGCCCTCGGAGGGGAAGGCCACCGCGAAGCGGGGAGCGCCGGTCGACCCGGCCTCGCTGGTCCTGCCGGAGCTGGCCGGCGCGCGCGAGGAGGTCGCCGAGGCCCTGGTGTCGCTGGTGAGCGGCGATCGGGCCGCCGCGCGGGCCGTCCTGGGCATCAGCGAGGGCCAGGACGGCGAGCTGGACGTGGACGCCCGGGTGCGCACCGCCCCGGCGATGGCGGCCTCGAAGCTGTACACCGGCGTCCTGTACGAGGCCCTCGGGCTGTCCACACTGGACGCGGCGGCCAAGCGCCGGGCGAACGCGCGCCTGCTGGTCTTCTCCGGTCTGTGGGGCGTGGTGCGGCCCGGCGACCGGATCCCGCAGTACCGGCTGTCGATGGGCGTGCGGCTGCCCGGCGTGGGCGGCCTGGCGTCCTTCTGGCGCGAGCGCATGTCGGCGTCCCTGACGGACTTCGCCGGGGGCCGGGTGGTGCTGGACCTGCGCTCGTCCACCTACACCGGCGCCTGGAAGCCACCGGTCGATGTACCGGTGGTGACCGTGCGGGTCCTGCACGAGCGCGAGGTCGGCGGCGAGATCCGCCGCACCGTGGTCAGCCACTTCAACAAGGCCACCAAGGGACGGCTCGTGCGGGATCTCCTGACCGCCGGGGCGAACCCGAAGAAACCCGCCGAGCTGCTGGACGCCATGCGCGACCTGGGCTACACCGTCGAGGGCGAGGGACCGGGTCAGGCCGACGTCGTCGTCTCCGAACTCTGACTCACTCCAGGCCGTAGACCTCGGCGGCGGTGCCGCCCAGGATCCGGCGGCGGCCGGTGGGCGCGAACTCGTCCAGGAGCTCGTCGGCCAGCGCGAAGGCCGCCCGGGCATCCCCTTCGGGTCCCCGCGAGCCCCACATCAGCCGCTCGTCGCCGAAGGCCGCCACGGCGTGCTCGAAGAACGGCCGCGCCACCGCGACCGTCCAGTCCACCGGCCAGGTCAGCTTCGCCACCACGTGCGGCTGCGCGGCCAGCGGCGCCAGGGCCTCCCGCCACGCGGCGAACCCGTCCGGCGAGGGCTCGCCCATGTGGTCCAGCACGAACAGGGTCTCCTCGACCGCGGCGGCCAGCTTCGCCGCGTAGGGCATCTGCTCGGTGCGCACCGCCAGGTCGAAGGTCAGGCCGCGCTCGGCGAGGGTCCGCAGGCCCCGGATGGTCTCCGGCCCGGAGCACTCGCCCGGATCGCCGTCGTGGCGCAGGTCGTGGCGGACGCCGCGCAGCTTCGCCGCGCCGGGCAGCTGCGCGTAGCGGTCCAGTGTGGACGCGAGTCCGGCGCCGCGCACGTCGGCGTCGGCGACGATCCCGGCCACGGCGTCCTCGGCGCCCGCCGCGAGCAGCGCGGCGGTGTCCTGGCCGCGCGAGGCGACCAGCACCACCCGGTCGGCTCGGCCGCCCGCGACCGGCGGGCCGCCCTGGGTTCCGGCGGGTCGCCGGAGATGAAGATGAGCGTCTATGATCATGATGGGACGAGAGCTTTCTCGCCGAGCAGGCCCTCGCGTTGCAGCTCGGGCCACAGGCCGGCGGGTATGGCGTGGCGGGCCATCGCCACGTTATCGGTCACCTCTTCGGGGCTGCGCGCGCCGACCACGACGGAGCTCACCGCCGGATGGGCCGACGAGAACCGCAGGGCGGCGGCACGTAGCGGGACATCGTAGCGTGCGCACACGTCCCGGATCGCCACAGCTCGGGCCAACACCTCCGGCGCGGCCTTCGCGTAGTCGTATGTGGACTGTGCCGAGGGATCGGCGAGCAGCCCGGAGTTGTAGACCCCGCCCAGGATCACCCCGACGCCCTCCCGCTGACACAGCGGCAGCAGATCGGCGTCCCCGGACTGGTCCAGCAGCGTGTAGCGCCCGGCCAGCAGGACGACGTCGACGGCCCCGGCGCGCACGAAGTCGGCCAGCATCGCCGACTGGTTCATGCCAGCGCCCACGGCCCCGATGACGCCCTGGTCGCGCAGCTCGGCCAGCGCCCTCGCCGCCCCGGAGATCGCGTCGTCCCAGTGCCGGTCGGGATCGTGGATGTGGACGACGTCGAGGCGGTCGAGCCCGAGCCGGGTCAGGCTGTCCTCAATGGAGCGCAGGACGCCGTCGCGCGAGTAGTCGAAGACGGGCACGAGCCCGCTGTCCTCGGCCCAGAAGGCCTGCTCGCCGCCTTCGCCGGGCACCAGGTTGCGCCCGGCCTTGGTGCACAGGACGAACTCCCCGCGAGGCCGGTCCCGCAGCGCCTCGCCGGTCCGCCGCTCGGACAGCCCGTGCCCGTACAGGGGCGCGGTGTCGAACAGGCGCAGCCCGGCCTCCCACGCGGCGTCCACGGTGGCGCGCGCGGCGGCGTCGCCGACCTCGGCGTACAGGCCGCCGATGGGCGCCAGGCCGAGGCCCAGCCGGGTGACCGACAGGCCCGTCCGGCCGCCGAGCGGGACGCGGTCGGTGGGCTCGAATGCGGCGACTGGGGCCATGGGACGCCTCCGTGGGGTGCGGTGGCGTCACAGCATAGGGCTCACCGCCGGGTCAGGCGCCCGGCCTCCTCTCTCATGCCCACGGTGAGCGTGGCCAGCAGCGTCCGCGCCGGCTCCAGCTCGCCGTCGAGCGCGCGCAGGATCGCGCGCACGCGCGCGATCGGCCCGGCCAGGACGGCGGCCACCCGCTCGGGGTCGGGCGGCTGCGGCGGTCCCTCGGGGACGGTCACCGGCTCGCTGGCCCGGCGCAGGGCGGCCACCGCGCCGAGGAACTCCTCGATGACGCGGCCGCGGGCGCGTTCGACCGCGATGGCGGCCGCCTCGGCGGCGGCGACCAGGTCGAGGGCGCGAGAGGACATGCGGCCCACCGACTCCGCGGCGGCCAGGACGCGGCGGCGGTAGGCCAGGCCCTCCGGCGACCAGGTCCCGGGCAGGTCGGTCTCGGCCGAGGCCAGCAGCGCGCCCCGGTCGTCGGCGAGCGCGGCGGCCATGACCCGCCAGGTGCCCGCGCAGGCCGACAGCCAGGCGGGATCCCCGGCCAGGTCCAGGATCGGGCCGGTGAGGGGCGCGAAGTCCCCGGCGAAGTCGGCCAGCCCGCGGTCGGCCAGGTGCTCGTCGGGGTGGACGGCGAAGGCGTGGTGGGGCATCACGGCGCATCGTCCATCGTGGACGGCCGCAGCGCCTCGGCGCCGGCCCGGCACCAGGCGGCGAAGGCGGTCTCGGCCTCGGCGAAGGACGCGGCGAGCTGCGCCGGCACGGCCCGCCCGAAGCGGGCGGTGGCGGCGACGTCGGCGTGGGCGGTGAGGTGGCGGGACAGGACGGTCAGGGTCCGGTGATGACGGGCACCGGGCGACGTGTTCATGCGCGGCTCGTCGGATGGGTGGGCATTCCCATGAAACTCCCCGTTTTCTTCCGTGTTGCCGAACAAGAATGCTAACCGCGAGAGGGGTGATCTCGCCGTCCCTTAAGAAGACGCTCCCCGGCGGCAGTTCGTTTACACCCCGGCGCGGGACGCCGCCGGGCGTCCCGCGCGAGTCGGCTAAGTCCTTCTTCTTGCGCCAGATCCAGGTCGCCAGTGGGATGAGGCCGATGCCCAGGGCCGTCACCCCGACGAGCCCGACCTGGACGGTCCCCGGCCCCTCGGACGCGGTGGCGGGCGCCGAGGACGAGCCGCTGGACGGCGTGGGCGCGGGGGTGACCACCGCCGAGCGGGTCGGCGGGTTCGGGGGAGTGGGCGGGGCGGGCGGTGAGCCGAGGCCGAGGGCGGCGGTGATGGCGGCGACCACGTTCAGGACCGTGCCGAGGATTCCGTTCAAAAGACTGCCGAGCATGGGGCACCTCTTTGACCGTTGATGATCGGATCCCGGTGACCGTAACATCGCTTTTGGACGGTGTTAACCCCGTAGATTCGCTTTGTCGGGATACCGTCTTCTCGGTGGACAGCGGAGAGATCATTGCGGCATGGATCTTGAACTGACCGCCCGTGGACCCGTCGCCGACGACGAGATGCACACCCTGTTCGACGCCGCCTGGGGCGGCACCTCCGGCACCGCCTGGGGCCCGCTGCTGGAGCGCAGCCTGACCTGGGTCACCGCCCGCCGCGACGGGCGCCTCGTGGGCTTCGTGAACGTGGCCACCGACGGCGGCGCGCACGCCTTCCTGCTGGACACCACCGTCCACCCCGACGAGCAGCGCAAGGGCCTGGGACGGCTGCTGATCGACGAGGCCGCCGCCGACGCGCGGGCGCGCGGCGCGCACTGGCTGCACGTGGACTTCGAGCCGCACCTGACGGAGTTCTACCGGGGCGCGGGATTCCGCGACACCCCCGCCGGGCTGATGCGGCTTCAGTAGAAGCGCCAGCCCACCTCGGCCGGGCCGTGCCGGACGATCCAGAAGCCCGTCACGGCCTCGCCCTCGTCGTCCACAAGGGACAGCGGCGGCACCGACTCGTCGGACACCTCCGGCAGCTCCGCCCACGGCCCGAAACCGGGCAGCGGGCGGATCGTGCCGTGCAGCCACGGGAAGTCGCCGCCGGTCACGCACAGCTCGGCGACCCTGGCGCCCCCGGCGTCCAGCAGGGTCCAGGGAGCGCTCACGAGAGGCGGTCCCGGGCGTCCATGAGCGCGAAACCCAGCAGGTTCAGGCCACGCCAGCGGCCGGGATGATCGGCGTCGGGATTGCCCGCGCCCATCCCGATGCCCCAGATCCGGTCGCGCGGGCTGGCCTCGACCAGGACGCGCTTCGCGGTGGCGCGCAGGAAGTCCCCGATGTCGTCGTGCTGACCGAACTTGGCGACGTTGGCCTCGGTCACCACGCCCATCCGGTGGGCGACCCAGGTGGCCTCGTCGAAGCCGCGCACCTTGCGCCCCAGCGCCTTCGCCTCGGCGGCGGTGGACGCGTCCAGGATCAGCCGCTCGTGCTCCTCATCGCCGAACAGCCGCGCCTTCGCCGCCATCATGTAGTGCTCGCAGGTGGCGTAACCGACACCGTCCACGGTGAACGGATGGCCCGTCCACCACTGGCTGAAGCACGAGGCGGTCACCTCACCGCTGGCCGAGGGGCGGTGGCCCCAGAAATGCACGAACCGCAGGCGCTCGCCGCGCGCCACGGCGGCGACGGCCTCTTCACGGGAACGGGGCAGGGACATCGGGTCAGCCTCCCACGAGGGGGACCAGCTTGACGAACGAGATCGCGGGATCGCGGTCGAGGTCGATGAGCGCGCCGGGATCGTCCACCTGGCGCTCGCCGACCAGGACGATGAAGCCGTTGCGGCCGAAGGCGTCCAGGGCGATGGCGGCCTGCTTCTCCCAGTCGAGCGTGCGCGCCTTCGGCAGCCGGAAGCCGTTCAGGGCCGTCTCGGCGTCGGTGGGGCGGACCAGGCCCTGGTAGAGCTCGGTGGGGGCGGCGTTGTGACGGGCGACCTCCTCGCGCACCCGCAGGCGGATGAGATCGCGCAGCGCGATGGTGGAGGGCAGGTCGGGGACCGAGAACTCGGCGATGGGCTTGCCGGTCATCGTCTCGTCCCGGAAGGTGACGGTGGCCATGGACGCATCATGCGCCACGGGTGCGACGGTTTCGCCCGCCGCCGCTCGCCCTTGACATCGCGGGCTCGGCTCAATACGTTCCAGACAACGTTGTCTCGCCACTTCCGAGCCACCCCTGGAGCCCCCATGCCCACACGCTCGAAGAGAGCCCTCGCACCCGCCTTATTACTGGCGGCGGGCCTCCTTCCCATGGCCGCGCCCGCCCCGGCACAGGCGGCGGCCGACCTCTCCCTCACCCAGTACGTCAACCCGTTCATCGGCACCGACGACAGCAACTCGCCCAACCCGGTGCCCGGCGGCGCGGGCGGCAGCACCTACCCCGGCGCGACCGTTCCCTTCGGCATGACCCAGTTCAGTCCCGACACCCCGACCGGCTCGCCCTCGGGCTACCGGTACTCCGATACGAAGATCGAAGAGTTCAGCCTCACCCACTTCAACGGCGCCGGCTGCGCCAACAACGAGGACCTCGGCATCCTGCCGATGACCGGCGCGATCGGGACCTCGCCCGGCACGGGCTGGACGGGTTACGCCGGCACCTACGCCAAGGCCAACGAGGCGGCCTCGCCCGGCTACTACAAGACCGTGCTGGACAACTACGGCGGCACCGGCGTCGAGCTGAGCGCGACCACGCGCACCGGCGCGATGAAGCTGACCTACCCGTCCTCGGCGAGTTCGCGGATCCTGGTCAACACCGGCCGCTCGGCCACCGGCAACCGCTCGGGCACGATCGCCATCAGCGGCGCCGAGATCACCGGATCGGTGACCGGCGGCGGGTTCTGCGGCTCGTCCAAGACCTACCAGATCTTCTTCGTGATCCGCTTCGACCGCGCGCCCAGCGGGCAGGGGACGTGGGTCGGCTCGACGGTGACGGCCGGTTCGGGCTCGGCCTCGGGGACCAACTCCGGCGGGTACGTCACCTTCGACACCACCGCCAACCGGACGGTCAACGCCACCGTCGGCATCTCCTTTGTGAGCCTGGACGGCGCCAAGGCCAACCTGAACGCGGAGAACCCCGGCTTCGACTTCGCCGCCGTGCGGGCCGCCGCCGACCAGCGCTGGAACGCGATGCTCAACCGGGTCCAGGCCACCGGCGGGGCCTCCGCCGACCTGCAGAAGTTCTACACCGCGCTCTACCACGTGCTGCAGAACCCGAACATCGCCTCCGATGTGGACGGCCGCTACAAGGGCTTCGACGGGCAGCTGCACACCGCCTTCCATCAGGTCTACCAGAACTACTCCGGCTGGGACATCTACCGCTCCTGGGCCTCGCTGGTGGCGCTGATCGCGCCCGTGGAGATGGCCGACATCGTCAAGTCGATGGTTCTGGACGGGCAGCAGGGCGGCCTGCTGCCGAAGTGGTCGCACAACTCCAACGAGCACTTCGTGATGACCGGCGACCCGGGCCCGATCATCGTGGCCAGCGCCTACGCCTTCGGCGTCACCGGCTTCGACACCGCCGCCGCGCTGTCCCTGATGGACAAGTCCAGCAACGGCGGGACCGCGCAGGGCAGCCCGATCCGCGGGCTCCAGGGCACCTACACCGCCAACCACTTCATCCACCAGGACCCCTCGGACTCCCTGGAGTACTCGGCCTCCGACTTCGCCGTCGCGCAGTTCGCCAAGGGTGTCGGCGACGGCGGGAAGTACACCACCTACATGCAGCGCGCGCAGTGGTGGATGAACGTCTTCAATACCGATTCGGGCTACGTGCACGACCGCAACTCCGACGGCTCCTGGCCGTGGCCGCTGGATCCGGCCGGCCCCGGCGGTTACACCGAGGGGAACGCCTCCCAGTACACCTGGATGGTGCCCTACGACTTCGCCGGGCTCATCGACCTCATGGGCGGGCGCGACACCGCCGTCCAGCGCCTCGACCACCACTTCACCGAACTCAACGGCGGGCTGTCGCGGCCCTACTTCTACATCGGCAACGAGCCCGAGCACGGCGTCCCGTGGGCCTACCACTTCGCCGCGCATCCACAGGGGACGATGTCGGCGGTCCGGCGGGTGATGAACGAGTCCTTCACCACCGGCCCCGGCGGCCTGCCGGGCAACGACGACCTGGGCGCGACCTCGGCCTGGTACGTGTGGAGCGCCATCGGGATGTACCCGCCGACCCCGGCGGCCGACACCCTGGCCCTGCACGGGCCGCTGTTCCCGTCCGTCCTGATCCAGCGGCCCGGCGGGAACATCCAGATCAACGCCACCGGCGCCGGGCCGGGAAACCAGTACGTGCAGTCGTTCGCGCTGAACGGCGCGGCGCGCTCCAAGGCGTGGCTGCGGTACCCGGACCTGGCCGCCGGGGCGACCCTCAGCTACACGATGGGCTCCTCGGCCTCGACCTGGGGCAACAACCCCGCCGACGTGCCGCCGTCCTTCACCGACGGCGCCTCCCAGCCCCCGGCCGCGCCGGAGCTGGGCCCGAACCTGGCGCTCGGCAAGCCCGCCACCTCCTCGGCCACCTGCAACGCCGACGAGAACGCCGCCAAGGCCTTCGACGGCAGCCTCAGCGGCAACAGCAAGTGGTGCTCGACGGCCTCGGGGACCAAGTGGCTCCAGGTCGACCTGGGCGCGCCCACCAACGTCGGGTCCTTCGTGGTCAAGCACGCCGGGCTGGGCGGTGAGACCACCGGCTGGAACACCGGTTCCTTCGCGATCCAGACCAGTGTGGACGGTGCGAACTGGACGCAGGCCGTCTCGGTGTCCGGCTCGCGCGCCAGCCGCACCTACCACCCGGTGAGCGCGCGGACGGCCCGGTACGTGCGGCTGGACGTCACGACGCCGACCAACAACGGCAACGGCGCCGCCCGGATCTACGAGTTCGAGGTGCACGGCAGCCCGTCGGGCACGTCCAATGTGGCCCTGGGCAGGCCCGCCACCGCCGATTCCTCCTGTAACGCCAATGAGGGGCCGGAGAAGGCGGTCAACGGCTCGGTGAGCGGCGGAACCACCGACAAGTGGTGCTCGGGCGGCTCCTCGCGCTGGCTGCGGGTCGACCTGGGCGCCTCCTACGCGGTGAAGTCCTTCACCGTGCGGCACGCGGCGGCCGGAGGGGAGTACGCCGGGTGGAACACCCGCGACTTCGACCTCCAGGTCTCCACCGACGGGACCAACTGGACGACCGTCTCGCAGGCGCGCGGCGTCAACGCGGCGGTCACCGAGCATCCCCTCGCGACACCGGTGAACGCCCGGTACGTGCGCCTGTCGGTGATCACCCCGACGCAGGACGGCGGCACGGCCGCGCGGATCTACGAGCTGGAGGTCTACGCGTGAGGTGAGCGGGGCGGCCGTCACCGATGGTCGCCCCGCACGACGTGCGGTGTCCCCGCCGTCACCTTTTCCGTCCCCGTACCTCCCCGCGCCCCCTCTCGTTGGGGATGATGGAGGTTCGGGGACGGATTCGCAACGCGTGGGGGCGCACATGAGCAGCACGTTGTCCAAGGGCTGGCGGCACGGAACCGCGTGGCTGGCCGTCACCGGTTTCGTCACGCGGGTGGCCACCGCCGGGTCGCGCGACTTCGTGCCGCCCGAGGAGCGGATCGCCGTCCTCGACGACGACGGGACACTGTGGACGGAGCGGCCGGTATCCATGCGGCACGACTTCATCCTGCGCCGCCTGGTCGAGCGCGCCAAGCGCGACCAGGCCCTGCGCGGGCGGCTGCCGTGGCGGGCCTCGGCCGAGGTGGACCTGGCGAAGGCCTCGGCGTACCTGGCCGAGGCGGTGGCCTCCTTCGACGAGCAGGACGCCGAGTCCTACGCCGAGCAGGTGGCCTGGTTCCTGGCCGCCGAGGCGCACCCGGAGCTGCGGGTGCCCTACGCCCACGCCGCCTACCTGCCGATGGCCTCGCTGATCGAGTACCTGGAGGCGCACGCCTTCACCGTCTACGTCCTCACCGCCGGGGACCGCGACTTCGCCCGCCCGGCCGCCGCCCGGCTCTACGGCGTCCCGCCCGAGCGGGTCATCGGGGACGCGGCCGGCCTGCGCTACCGCGACGACGGCGCGACCATCGCCCACGAGGAGTACGCCGGGGGAGCGGAGGCCGCGGCGCGCCCGGCGGTGTTCTGGAGCCGGGTGGGGCGGCGGCCGATCCTGGCGATCGGCAACTCCAACGCCGACATCCCGCTGCTGCGCTTCGCTGGGGGACAGAGCACCGGGGGGCAGAGCGGCCGTCCGGTGCTGCGGATGCTCGTCGTCCACGACGACGCCGAACGCGAGTACGCCTACACCGACGGCGCCGAGGACGCCCTGGCGCACGCCAACACCGAGGGCTGGACGCAGATCTCGATGCGGGAGGACTGGTCGGCGGTCTTCGGCCGTCCCTAGTGGACGGTCACGGTCGGCTGTTGCCGCGTCTCGCGGGCACCGAGTACGGTGGCGCCGTCACAGCGCGCCTCACCCCTTAGGGAGCCCTCATGACCAACCCGGAGCCGGTCTTCGACAAGAATGGACAGCTGGAGCAGGTCCAGGAGGTCCTTCTCAACGGCGAGCAGGTCATCGCCGTCTACGACGCGATCGGCGTCGGCACCGGCTTCATCGGCCTCACCGACCGGCGGGTCATCTTCATGGACAAGTCGTTCGTGGGCAAGGAGGAGGCGCTGACCAGCGTCCCCTACAGCAAGATCAGCGCGGTGAGCCTGGTCAGCAACCGATCCTTCGCCGGGCAGTTCTTCTCCTCGGGCAAGATCGCGGTGCACATCGGCACCCACATCCAGGAGGTCGAGTTCCGCGGCGACAAGAAGACCAAGCACGTGCACGACGTGATCATGCACTACTCGACGGTCTGAGCTGCGGAGCCGGGAGGCCCCGGCTCCTCACTCGTCCTTCGCGGCCGCGTCGATCGGCGCGGCCGGCTTGGCGTCCTTGCCCGCGAGCAGGCTGCGCCGCTTGCGGCGGTGCTTGGCGACATAAGCGCCGGTGCCCACCGCGGCGGTGCCGAGAACCGCTCCGGCGACGACCGCCCACCACTTCTTGACCTTCATTAGCTCTCCACCACCCCTTCGTTGTCAGCGCCAACGTACCGTCGGCGTGCGACATCCGCAGCCGAGTCGGCGCGAGTCGAAACCGGGTGTAACCGGATCGTGTGTCACCCGGTCGGGGGAGAGAAAGCCCAGGTCAGTGCCTCGATCATGGCCGAGCGTCGGTTAACGCCCGGTGACGTCGCCGGTGAGACCCTGTGCGGGAGGTCACCGGCGGCCGGACGCGCCGGATCTCACACCGCCGCGCGCGAAGCGGGGTGGAGCGGGA
Organism: Actinorhabdospora filicis; assembly: GCF_030269765.1. Taxonomy (GTDB): domain Bacteria; phylum Actinomycetota; class Actinomycetes; order Mycobacteriales; family Micromonosporaceae; genus Actinorhabdospora; species Actinorhabdospora filicis. The sequence goes on from NZ_BSTX01000003.1 coordinate 510,077, forward strand.
TGATCTGGGCGGGGTGGCGCCGACGGCGCTCCGCACCCAGAATCACCCGATGACCGCAGAGCTCCCCGGCGTCCCGACGCCCCCGCCCGCCAAAGTCCCCATGGACCTCGCGGCCTACGAGACCCGCGTGCGCACCGGCGGCTGCTTCATCTGCCCCATCGCCACCGGGGAGGAGCGCACCCACGAGGTCGTCTACGAGGACGACGACCACATCGCCTTCCTCGGCGCCTACCCGACCCTGCTCGGCCACACCCTCGTGTGTCCCAAGGAGCACCTCACCCGGGTCGTCGCCGACTTCACCCCGGCGGCCTACCTGGCGATGCAGGCCGTCGTCCACCGCGTCGCGCGAGCGGTCGAGACCGTCGTCGGCGCCGAGCGCATGTACGTCCTGTCCCTGGGCAGCATGCAGGGCAACGCGCACGTCCACTGGCACCTCTCACCCCTGCCGCCCGGCGTCCCCTACCGCGAGCAGCAGCACCACGCGCTCATGACCGAGAACGGGATCCTCGCCTGGGACCGCGAGCGCGCCGCCGCGCTGGGGGCGCAGATCCGTGACGCGCTCGGCGGATAAGGCCCCCATGTGCCCCTTGTCCGACATACGGGTGATCCCTTAACGTGCAGGACATCCCGGTCCGTCCCGGCGTGATCGGACGTCCGGGGGTGGCGGTTGGTGCGCGCCGGCCGCCACCCCGCCATGCCCTTTTTTCACTCGCCCCCGCGCCACGCCCCTACCTACCCTGAGTCCATGAGAGACACAGAGATAGTCCGCGTCAGCAAGACGCTTTCGAAAGCCCTCCGCCACAACCCCGGCGGCCTCGGCATCAGCCTCGACGCCAACGGCTGGACCGACGTCGAGGAGGTGCTGGCAGCCTTCGCCGCGCGGGGACGGCGGCTCACCCGCGAGCAGCTCGACCTCGTCGTCGCCACCAACGACAAGAAGCGCTTCACCATCCAGGACGGGCGCATCCGCGCCAACCAGGGCCACTCCATCGAGGTCGACCTCGCCCTCGAACCCACCGCGCCGCCCGCGCTGCTCTTCCACGGCACCGCCGAGAACAGCGTCGGCTCCATCCTGGCCACCGGCATCGACAAGGGCGGCCGCCACCACGTCCACCTGTCACTGGACACCGAGACCGCCCGGCGGGTCGGCGCGCGCCACGGACGTCCCGTGGTGCTCACCGTCCTCGCCGGGGAGATGGCCGCCGCCGGGGCCGAGTTCTACGTCTCGGCCAACGGCGTGTGGCTCGTCGAGCACGTGCCCGCCGAGTACGTGCGCACCCCTTAGCTAACGCTCGTGGTACCGGCGCAGGAACTCGCCGGTCAGCGACTTCTCCGCCTTCAGCAGCTCCTCCGGGGTGCCGGTGAACACCACCTCGCCGCCGTCGCGGCCACCGTCGGGGCCCATGTCGATGATCCAGTCGGCCTGCTGGACCACGTCGAGATTGTGCTCGATGGCGATGACGGTGTTCCCGTCGTCCACGAACCGGTTCATCAGCGCCAGCAGCGTGTCCACGTCGGACATGTGCAGGCCCGTGGTCGGCTCGTCCAGGACGTAGACGCTGCCCGAGCGGCCCAGCTCGGTGGCCAGCTTGATGCGCTGGCGCTCGCCGCCCGACAGGGTCGAGACGGGCTGGCCGAGGCTCAGGTAGGCCAGGCCGACGTCGACCAGGGCGCGCGCCTTGGTGAGCATGGCCTTCTCGGTGAAGAACCCGGTGGCCTCTTCCGCCGACAGCTCCAGCACGTCGGCGATGGACTTGCCGCGCAGGTGGTGGCGCAGGACCTCCTCCTTGAAGCGCCGTCCGTGGCAGGACTCGCAGTGCGTGGTGACCGGGTCCATGTGGGCGATCTCGGTGATGATGACGCCCCGGCCGCCGCAGGTCTCGCAGGCGCCGTCGGAGTTGAAGCTGAACAGGCCCGGCGCGAGTCCGCTGACCTGCGCGAAGGCCTTCCGCAGCGGGTCCATGATGCCCAGGTAGGTCGCCGGGGTCGAGCGCGAGGACGTCCCGATCGGGCCCTGGTCGACCAGTACCGCGTTGGGGTGCTCGGCCATGAACACCTCGCCGATGAGGGTGCTCTTGCCCGAGCCCGCGACGCCGGTGACGGCGGTGAGGACGCCGGTCGGGATCGACACCGAGACGTTCTTCAGGTTGTGCAGGTTCGCGCCGGTGACGTTCAGGTGCCCGGTGGCCTCGCGGACCCGCTGCTTGACGGTGCCGGTGCGGGCGAGCGCGTTGCCGGTGCGCGTCCCGGAGGCGCGCAGCCCGGCCAGGTCGCCCTGGTAGACGATCTCGCCGCCGTGCGCGCCGGCGCCGGGGCCGACGTCGACGATGTGGTCGGCGACGACGATGACGTCGGGGTCGTGCTCGACGACCAGCACGGTGTTGCCCTTGTCCCGCAGCGCCACCAGCATGTCGTTGAGGCGGTGGACGTCGCGCGGGTGCAGGCCGGTGCTGGGTTCGTCGAAGATGTAGGTGACGCCGGTGAGGCTGCTGCCCAGGTGCTTGACCATCTTCAGGCGCTGCCCCTCGCCGCCGGACAGGGTCGCGGTGGCGCGGTCCAGGGACAGGTAGCCCAGGCCGATGTCGGCGACGCGCTGGAGCAGCGCGCGGGTGGTCGCCGCGGCCGGGCCCGCGGCCGGGTTCGAGACGGCGGCCAGGGCCTCGATGAGATCGGTGATCTGCATGGACGTCCAGTCGCCCACCGTGCGGCCGTCGATGCGCACCGAGCGCGCCCGCGGGCTCAGGCGCGAGCCCTCGCAGCCGGGGCACATGCCTTCGGCGAGGAAGGGCTGGAGCTTGTCGCGGGTGCGCTGGGAGACGGTAGGGCTGGCGAACTGCTTGGCGACGCGGTCCACCAGGCCGACGTAGTCGGCGTTGTACACGCCGCTCTTGACGCTCAGCGCGACCTTGCCCCCGCTGCCGTGCAGCAGCGTGTGCCACTCGGCCTCGGAGTAGTCGTCGAGCTTCTTGGCCGCGTCCAGGCCGTCGTAGCCGGCGTACATCTGCCACTCCATGCCGCCGACCTTGAAGCCGGGCAGCAGGACGGCGCCCTCGTCGAGGGACTTCGAGCGGTCGACCAGGAGGTCCACGTCGGGCCGGATGGTGCGGCCCAGGCCCTCGCAGTCGGGGCACATGCCCTGCGGCGAGTTGAAGGAGAAGAGGAGCACGTCGTCGGTGACGGGGTCGCCGAACTTGGCGAACAGGCCGCGCACGAGGGCGTAGATGTCGGTCATCGTGCCGACGGTGGAGCGCGGGTTGCCGCCCACCGGTTTCTGGTCGACGATGATCGGGGTGGTCAGCTCGGCGATCGTCTCGGCGTCGGGCCGTTCGTACTTGGGCAGGAAGTTGCGGATGAACGCGCTGAAGGTGGCGTAGAGCTGCCGCTGCGCCTCGACGGCGATGGTGTCGAAGACGATGGAGGACTTGCCCGATCCGGAGACGCCGGTGAAGACGGTGATCTGGTTCTTCGGGATGGTGAGGGACACGTCCTTGAGGTTGTTGACGCGGGCCCGGGTGATCACGATGCTGTCGTGGCTGGCGCTGGTGCGGGGAAGGTCGGTCACGGACGTCCTCTCGCTCTTGCTGTCCTGGAGCCGGTACTGCGGCCGTCCATCGTACAGTGTACGGAGAAGTTTCGCCAACCCGGTCGGGAGTGACGGTCTCCACCCCGGCCGAATCTAGGCCACCGGTGTGACAGTCCGGGAGGGATCGCGGCGGGTGATCTCCCTCGCGCTGCCCGGTTCTTCGGTTCAGGTGCGTTGGTTCCGCTGCTTTCCGGTTCAGCTCCGCTGCTCTGTTTTCTGGTTCAGCTCCGCTGAACTGTCTTACGGACCTGCGATGATGTTCGGCGTGAACAGTGAGGCGAGCACCCCCGTGAGCGACACCGAGGCCGGCCGGGAAGCCGTCGAGGCGAGGGCCGCGGCCCCCGCGAAGACGTCGGCCGTCGTCCCCGCCGACCCCGAGGCCGCGCGCGCCCGGCACACCGCGCTGGCCGCCGAGGTGAACGAGCACCGCTACCTCTATTACGTGCGGGACGCCTCGGTCATCTCCGACGCGGAGTTCGACGCGCTCATGCGCGAGCTGGAGGCCATCGAGGCCGCCCATCCCGAACTGGTCACCCCCGACTCGCCGACCCAGCAGGTCGGCGGTGGCATCACCACCGACTTCGCCTCGGTCACCCACGCCGAGCGCATGCTCAGCCTCGACAACGCGATGAACGACGAGGAGCTGACCGAGTGGGCCGAGCGCGTCCACCGCGAGGTCGAGCGCGTCGGCTTCCTGTGCGAGCTGAAGATCGACGGCCTGGCCATGAACCTCACCTACGAGAACGGCCGCCTGGTGCGCGGGGCGACGCGCGGCACCGGCACCGTCGGTGAGGACGTCACCCCCAACGTGCGCACCATCGCCAACGTGCCCGACGTGCTGACGCCCAGCGACGAGTTCCCGATCCCGGAGTTCATCGAGGTCCGCGGCGAGGTCTACTTCCCGGTCGCCGAGTTCGCCGACCTCAACGCCTCGCTGGTGGCCGACGGCAAGCCGCCCTACGCCAACCCGCGCAACACCGCGTCCGGCTCGCTGCGGCAGAAGGACCCGCGCGTCACCGCCACGCGCGCGCTGCGCATGACCGTCTACGGCGTGGGCGCCTCGCGCGGCTTCACCCCCACGGCGCAATCGGCGTCCTACGCCGCGCTCAAGGCGTGGGGGCTGCCGACCTCGGAGTACTTCCGGGTCGAGCCGGACCTGGACGGCGTGCGCGCCTACATCGCCGAGTACGCCGCCAAGCGCCACAAGCTCGTGCACGAGATCGACGGCGTCGTGGTCAAGGTCGACGAGGTCGCCGTCCAGCGCCGCCTGGGCACCACCAGCAAGGCGCCCCGGTGGGCGATCGCCTTCAAGTTCCCGCCGGAGGAGGTCACGACCCCGCTGCTGGACATCGAGGTCAACGTGGGCCGCACCGGCCGCGTCACGCCCTTCGCGGTGCTGGAGCCGGTCAAGGTCGCCGGTTCGGTGGTCGGCTACGCCACCCTCCACAATGCCTCCGAGGTCGAGCGCAAGGGCGTCCTGATCGGCGACCGGGTGGTCGTGCGCAAGGCCGGCGACGTGATCCCCGAGGTCGTCGGGCCGGTCGCCGAGGCCCGCACCGGCGGCGAGCGGGCCTTCGTGATGCCCACGGCGTGCCCGTCCTGTGGTGCCGCGCTGCACCGGGAGAAGGAGTCCGACGTCGACCAGCGCTGCCCCAACGCCGAGAACTGCCCGGCGCAGATCAAGGCCCGCATCGAGTACGTGGGCTCGCGCGGCTGCTTCGACATCGAGGTCCTGGGCGAGAAGGCCGCCTGGGCGCTCTACGACGCCGGCGTCGTGGCCAACGAGGGCGACCTGTTCGCGCTGACCGAGGAGAAGCTGCTCACCGTCCCGCTGTTCGTCACCAAGGACGGCAACCTCTCGGCCAACGGCGCCAAGCTGCTGGCCAACCTGGAGGAGGTCAAGGGCGTCCCGCTGTGGAAGGTCATCCGCGCGCTGTCCATCCGGCACGTCGGCCCGACCTCCGCCCGCGACCTGGCGCGCGAGCTGTACTCGCTGGACGCGATCGCCGCGGCCTCCGCCGAGGAGCTCGGCTCGGTCGACGGCGTCGGCCCCACCATCGCCGAATCGGTCGCCCAGTGGTTCACCGTCGGCTGGCACCGCGACATCGTCGAGAAATGGCGGGCGTCGGGCGTGCGAATGGAGGACGAACGGGTGATCTCGGACGGCCCTTCGCTGGAGGGCGTGACGGTCGTGGTCACCGGTACGCTGGCACAGTACTCAAGGGACGGTGCCACGGAGAAGGTGCAGGCAGCGGGCGGGAAGATGACCGGCTCGGTGTCGAAGAAGACCGGATTCGTGGTCGTCGGAGAGTCTCCCGGAACGAAATACGACAAAGCGCTCAAACTGGGTGTTCCGGTCCTCGATGAAGAAGGCTTCCAGATCCTTCTGAGTCAAGGACCCGAAGCGGCCAGGGAGGTCGCGCGTTACCAGCAGGAATGATCGTCGTTGCTCACATGGGGGAAACGCGGTAGGACTAGGGGACACGTCCTGGCCGACGCGTGTCAGCAACCGGTCTCGACGTCCGGGAGGGGCTAATGACGTCGATGAACTTCCGCAACACCGCCCCACCGAACCGCGCCGGGGTCTTCTTCGGTTTCGTGGGTCTGGTGATCGCGGTATCGGCGGTGATCGCCGCCGCGACCTTCCGGTCGGATCTGGACGTCATCGAGCACGGCAAGGCCGCCTTCTGGGCGCTCGCCGCGCTCGCGCTCGTCGTCGACGCGCTGCCGCTGTCCCCGCCGGGGCCGCGGCAGTCCTCGGCGACGGTCATGTCCACCTGCTTCAGCTTCGCCGTCCTGATCGGCTTCGGCCTGGGCCCGGCGATCATGGTGCAGGTCGCCGCGTGCGTGATCTCGTCCTGGCGGATGCGCTACGCGGTGTGGCGGGCGGCGTTCAACGCCGCCCAGTACGTGCTCTCGCTGACCGCGGCGTGGGCGGTCATGCGCGTCCTCGGCGGCGCGGCCCTGGTCGCGCCCAACGCGCCCATCCCGGCCGAGCCGCGCGCGCTCGTCGGCCTCATCCTGGGGGCCGCCGCCTGGATCGCGGTGAACCACACCCTGGTCAGCGTCGCGGTGTGGCTGCGCTTCGGGCGTCCCTGGTGGCAGGGCTTCCTCGGGCACCTCGGCCAGGACACCCTCGCCGACGCCGCGCTGCTGGTCACCGGGCCGGTCCTGCTGACCGCCGCCATCGCCAACGTGTGGCTGACACCGCTGATCGCGCTGCCGCTGTACGCCGTCTACAAGAACGCCCGCCTGTCCAACCAGATGGAGGACCAGGCCCGCACCGACCCGCTCACCGGCCTCCCCAACCGCACCGCGCTGCACCGCTGGGTGGACGCCGAGATCGCCTGGTACAAGGAGCGCGGCGGCGGTGTCGCGCTGCTGGTGTGCGACCTCGACCGCTTCAAAGAGGTCAACGACGCCATGGGCCACGCCATCGGCGACCAGCTCCTCGTCGAGGTCGGCCACCGGCTCACCTCGGCCATGCAGCCCGGCCAGCACCTCGCCCGCCTGGGCGGCGACGAGTACGCGGTGGTGCTGTCCGGCGTCGGCGACGCCGACGAGGCCGCCGCCATCGCCGAGCGCATCAGCAAGGCCCTCACCGAGCCCGTCGAGATCGGCGACATCACCATCGACGTCGCCGGGGCCATCGGCGTGGCCGTCTGCCCCGACCACGGCACCGACTTCGACGCGCTGATGCAGCACGCCGACGTGGCGATGTACGAGGCGAAGCGGCGCGGCGACCCCGTCGCGGTCTACGCGCCGGAGTCCGACCAGAACTCCCCGGAGCGCCTGAGCCTGCTCGGCGACCTGCGCCGCACCCTGGAGGACCGCGCCCGCCCCGGCATCGAGCTGTACTGGCAGCCGCAGGTCTCCATCCAGACCGGCGAGGTCCTCGGCGTGGAGGCGCTGCTGCGCTACCGCCACCCCAAGCAGGGCCAGGTCGACCCCGGTGAGCTCATCTCCCTCGCCGAGCACTCGGCGGTCATGCGGCTGCTGACCTTCCGCGTCCTCGACGACGCCGTCGGCCAGATCGCGGCGTGGACGAAGGAGGGCCTGGACCTGCGCGCCTCGGTCAACGTGAGCGTGCGCGACCTCCAGAACCCGACCTTCGTGGACGGGCTCACCGCCTGCCTCGACCGGCACGGCGTCTCTCCCGGCCAGCTCCAGCTGGAGATCACCGAGAGCGCGCTGATGGCCGACCCGCGCCGGGTCCTGACCACCCTGACCCGCCTGGAGCGGCTCGGCGTGGCCCTGAGCCTCGACGACTTCGGCACCGGCTTCTCCTCGCTTCAGCACCTGCGCCGCCTGCCGGTCTCGGAGGTCAAGATCGACCGGTCCTTCGTACTGGGCATGGGCAACGAGGGCGGCGACGACGCGGCCATCGTGCGCTCGATCATCGAGCTCGCCGGCTCCCTGGGCCTGCGCGTGGTCGCCGAGGGCGTCGAGGACGAGCAGACCTGGCGGCGGCTGGCCGGACTCGGCTGCCACCTCGCCCAGGGCTGGTTCCACGCCCGCCCGATGCCCGCCGCGGAGTTCTCCGGCTGGCTGGCGCGCTACCGGCCACCGAGCCTGCTGCGCTCGGTGCGGCCGTTATACCGGTAGCGCGGCCTCGCGGAGGCGAGCGGGAGAGCGAGTGGAAGGGCGGGACGGCGCCGGGCTGACGCCGATGCCCGTGTAGCAAGGGGCTGGGTGGTTCCGCCTCGCGCGCGTGGCGGACAGGGCCACCCTCACCGGGGTCGGGGCCACGCGCCCGGGGCGGCGGTGATGCCGCCGGTGAGGAACCCGGGCTCCCGTGGCGACATGGGGCTAGTGGTTCCGCCTCGCGTGTGGCGGACGGGATCACCCTCACCGGCGTCGCGGCTGTGCGCCCGGGGTGGGGTGGTGCCGACGCGGTGTGGTGCGGCCGTGGGCAGCCCGAGACCCGGCGGGGACACGGAGGCCAGAGGCTGTGCCCGCCCGATGTGGGCACATGGGTGGCAGTCCCGAGGCGACGCCGATGTGGCATGGCGCCGACTCGCGGGGCGTGAGTGGCGGCCCGGCGCTGCTGATGTGACCTGGTGGCGCCAGTGGGCACTCGGCGGCCGGGCACCGAAGGGGAGACGGTGGCCGGGGCGACGTCGTCTTGCGGGGTGTGAGCAGAGGCCCGGGGTGACATCGGCGCGGCATGGTGCCGCCGTCGCGCAGAAGGGGGCCGGGGTGACTCCACCTCGCGGAGGCGCGGGTCGCGGGCCCGGGCGACGCCGATGTGGTGCGATGCCACCCGCCAGTGCAAGGGGCCCAGGGGTGCCGCCTCGCGGAGTGCGAGCGGGAGACCGGCGCGGCTACGGCGTGCTTCATGTCGCCGCGACCGCGAGACACGCTCCCGCCATCTGGTCGGCCGTCACCCCGTCACCCGCCGGGGACCGTCCCGGACACAACCCCGGGCCCACCACCACCGCAGCGCAAAGAACCACGCAAAGAACGTCGGCCACCAGCGGCTCAGCCCGAAGATGCCGCGCGGCGCGGGTCATCGCCACCCACCATCCTGCCGTCCCACGATCTCACCTTGCGGGCGCCGGTGGGGTCGGGTGACGTCCGCGAGTGGTCCGGCGAGTACGCCCGGAACGGCATCCGGCGGCGCGGCCGGCCCGGGCGTCCGCCTCGCACTCGCGCGCCCCCTTCCCCTCGCCCCCACAACCCGATACCGTTGCCTCAGTCAACGACTTCTCTTGACGGAGGCAAGCAATGACCCGCGTCGACGCCGTCCGCTCCTTCAACCGCTTCTACACCAAGGTCATCGGCACCCTCACCGACTCGCTCCTGGACAGCGGCTACAGCCTCACCGAGGTCCGCGTCCTGTTCGAGCTGAACGCCGCCGGGACGCCCGTGCCCGCCGCCTACCTGCGCCGCCTACTCGGCCTGGACGCCGGGTACCTCTCCCGCATCACCACGCGCTTCGAGGCCGACGGGCTGCTCACGCGCTCGCCCTCGCCGGAGGACCGGCGGGTGCAGATGCTGGCGCTGACCGCGAAGGGCGAGGTGGCGCAGGGCGAACTCGACGAGCGATCTTCGGGGGAGATCCGCCGCCTCCTGGACTCCCTCGGTGAGGCCAAGGAGGAGCGCCTGGTCGCCGCGCTGAGCGAGGTCCGGGCGCTGCTGGAGCCACCCGGGACGCCGCGCGTGCTGCGCCTGCGGGAGGCGGCGGTGGGCGACTACGGCTGGATCGTCTACCGGCACGGCGAGCTCTACTCGCGCGAGCACGGCTACGACGCGGCCTTCGAGGCACTGGTCGCGCGCATCGCCGCCGACGTGGCGGCCTCGGCCGATCCGGGGGAGCGCGCCTGGATCGCCGAGCTCGACGGTGAGCGCGCGGGTTGCGTGGTGTGCTCGCGGCAGGACGGGACCACGGCCCGGCTGCGGGTGCTGCTGGTGGAGCCGTGGGCGCGCGGCAACGGCGTCGGCGCGGCGCTGGTGGAGGAGTGCCTGCGCTTCGCGCGCGGCGCCGGTTACGCGCGCGTGACCCTGTCCACGAACGGGAAGCTGCTCTCGGCGCGCAAGATCTACGCCGGGGTCGGCTTCGAGCGGGTGGCGGGTGAGGGCGCGCACGGGCATCCCAATGTCAATGAGCACTGGGAGCTGGTGCTGTGAGCCCCGGCTAGCTCGCGCTGAGGACCTCGCCGAGGAAGCGCCCGACGCGCACCCGCAGCCCGGCGGCGCGCTCGTCGGCGCCGAGGGTCCCGTCGGGCATGAAGTCGCCGGTGGCCTTCTCCAGTCGCGCGTACTTGGAGCAGGCGAGGTCGGCGCACATGTACATGCCCAGCGAGTTCCACTCCTGGCTGGCCTTGGTGGCGCGGCGGGCGGTGAACAGCTTCACCATCCCGGTGCGCGTCGAGCGGCACAGCCCGCACAGGCCGGCCAAGCGGCGGGTGCCCTGCGAGTCGGCCACGCGCAGCCCGATGCCGACCGGTTCACCGTCGTGCCAGGCGACGATGTAGGCGCGCAGCGGGGCCTTCGGGTCGGTCCAGCCCAGGAAGTCCAGGGTGTCCCAGTCGAGGCCGGTCACGTCGAAGGGGATCGTCATGCGGTCGGCTTCGCCTCGGGAGCAGTTCACCATCGAGCGGCGGATCTGCTTGTCGGTGAGGGCGTCCATGGTCGTTGGTCCTCGTGTGTCGGTGGCATCGGACGCCGGGACGCTACCTGTCCGGTCCGTCCGGCGCGAGGTGTTTTGGCCCGGCGGCGGTCGCTTACCTCGGCTCAGGCGGGTGGACGCGCACCCCATAGACTCAGGCGGTTACACGAAACCGCTGGCCGAGGGGATACACCGATGTCTGCCATCTCCCGTGACGAGGTAGCGCACCTGGCGCGCCTCGCGCGGCTCGCCGTGACCGAGGACGAGCTGGACAGGTTCGCCGGGCAGCTGGACTCGATCCTGCAGCACGTGGCCCGGATCGGCGAGGTGGCCGCCGACGACATCCCGCCGACCTCGCACTCGGTTCCGCTGGTCAACGTGATGCGCGCCGACGTGCCCGAGCCGTCGCTGGCGCGCGAGGACGTGCTGGCCGGCGCCCCGGACTCCGCCGAGGACCGTTTCCGTGTGCCGCGCATCCTGGACGAGGAGTAGGCCATGACCGACGTGACGAACCTGACCGCCGCCGAACTGGCCGGCGTCATCGCCTCCGGTGAGGCCTCCGCCGCCGAGGTCGCCGAGGCGTTCCTGGGCCGCATCGAGGCCGAGGACGGCGCGATCAACGCGTTCCTGCACGTGGACGCCGAGGGCGCCCGCGCCGCCGCGCGCGCGGTGGACGAGGCCCGCGCCGCCGGGCGCGAGCTGGGCCCGCTGGCCGGTGTGCCGGTCGCGGTCAAGGACATCATGACCACCAAGGGCGTGCCGACCACCGCCGCCTCGAAGATGCTCGAAGGCTGGAAGCCGCCCTACGACGCCACCGTCGTGGAGCGCCTGAAGGCCGCCGGGACGGTCATGCTCGGCAAGACCAACATGGACGAGTTCGCGATGGGCTCCTCCACCGAGTACTCCGCCTACGGCCCCACCCGCAACCCGTGGGACCTGTCGCGCATCCCCGGCGGCTCCTCCGGCGGCAGCTCGGCGGCGGTCGCCTCGCGCATGGCGCCGCTGTCCCTGGGCACCGACACCGGCGGCTCGATCCGCCAGCCCGGCGCGGTCACCGGCACCGTCGGCGCGAAGCCGACCTACGGCGGCACCAGCCGTTACGGCCTGATCGCCTTCTCGTCCTCGCTGGACACCCCCGGCCCGTTCGCGCGAAACGTCCTGGACGCCGCGCTGCTGCACGAGGTCATCGCCGGTCACGACCGCCGCGACTCCACCTCCATCCCGCAGCCGGTCCCGCCGGTGGTGGCCGCGGCCCGCCAGGGCGCCACGGGCGACCTGACGGGGATGCGCGTGGGCGTCGTCCGCGAGTTCGACGAGGCCGAGGGCGCCGAGCCGGGCGTCATCGCCGCCTACAAGCAGGCCGTGGAGACCCTCGGCAAGCTCGGCGCGGAGGTCGTGGAGCTGTCCTGCCCGCACTTCCCGTACGCGCTGCCCGCCTACTACCTGATCGCGCCCAGCGAGTGCTCCTCGAACCTGGCGCGCTTCGACGGCGTCCGCTACGGCGTGCGCACCGGCGACGACGGCCACAACTCCCTCGAAGAGGTCATGGCCCTCACCCGCGAGGCCGGTTTCGGCCCCGAGGTCAAGCGCCGCATCATCCTGGGCACCTACGCCCTGTCGGCCGGTTACGTCGACGAGTACTACGGCAAGGCGCAGAAGGTGAAGACGCTCATCACCCGCGACTTCACCGCCGCCTTCGAGCAGGTCGACGTGCTGGTCTCGCCGACCACGCCGTTCACCGCCTTCGAGATCGGCAGCCGCACCGAGGACCCGGTGCAGATGTACCTCGCCGACCTGTACACGATCCCGTCGAACCTGTACGGCGGGCCGGCCATCTCCGTGCCCTGCGGGCTCTCCGACGGCCTGCCCGTGGGCCTGCAGATCATGGCCCCCACGATGCGCGACGACCTGATGTACCGGGTCGGCGCGGCCTTCGAGACCACGCAGACCCCGCTGGTCCCGCAGCGCTAGACGCACCACGAAGGGCCGCTCCCACCGGAGCGGCCCTTCGTCACACCCGCCCGGTCCTGGTCACGTTGCGGTACTCCCACGCGTTCAGCGCCACCAGCAGCGCCGCCAGGATCCCCATCGCCGCGATCGCCGGGACGAACACCGCCACCGGCGCCAGCAGCACCGCCAGGCCCGCACCCGTCAGCCGCCACGTGGCGACCTTGCGGAACATCGCCCACCGCGTGTAACCGAACGTCCCCAGGTACAGCGCGCACCCGCCGTACAGCAACGCCACCACCGCCACCGGCAGCCGGTGCGAGTAGTGCGCGACCGCCTCGTCCAGGCCCACCGCCACCGCGATGATGCCCGCGATGAACAGGAAGTGCCCGTAGGTGAGCACCTGCCGCACCAGATCCGTCTTGATCTCGGTGGTCGCCAGAGCGTGCCGCACGGCGTCGGCGGCGTAATTGAAGTACACCCACCACAGGCCCACCGCGATCACGAACGCCACCGCGACCCCCGCGATCGCACCCGCCGCCACGTGCTTCGCCGACGCCAGGGGCGCGCCGATCGCCACGATCGACTCGCCCAGCGCGATGATCACCAGCAGCCCGAAGCGCTCCGCCAGGTGCGGCGCGTCGAACTTCAGCCGCAGCAGCCGCTTACGCGTCAGCCGCGGCGTCGACAGGTCGATCAGCGCCGCCAGTCCCCACAGGATCCAGCGCGCCCGGCCGTCCAGAAAACCGCCCACGATCAGCAGCGGACCCGACGTGAACAGCGAGATCCCCACCGGGTTCAACAGCAGCGGGACGCCCATGAACGTCATCGCCGCGATGATCGCCCGCGCCACCAGGTACGCCACGCCGAACCACACACCGCGCTCGCCGTAGGCGTCCGGGATCGCCAGGGCCATCAGCAGCGAGCACAGACCCACCCCGAACACCCCCAGCCGCTCCAGCGGCCGGTCGGTCCCGCGCGTGTTGATGAACACCGACGTGCCGATCCACACCCAGTACACCGGGACCAGCACCACCAGCGCCCTGGCCACCCCGGCGGGGGAGTGGCCGCTCAGCAGCAGCGCCGAGACCTGCGTGACGGCGAACACGAAGATCAGGTCGAAGAACAGTTCCGCCCAGCTGACCCGCCGCTCGGCCACCTCAGCCAAAGCGCTTCTCCAGCGCGCCGATCACCCGCGACCACGCGTCACTGGCGGCGTCGGCGTCCCAGTCGGGACGGTCGGCGCACATGAACCCGTGCGCCGCCCCCGGGTAGCGGACCCGCTCGTGGGAGACCCCGTAATTGGTCAGCCTCGCCCCGATCGCCGCCCAGTCCTCGTCGCCGATCAGCCGGTCGCGGTCACCGGCCAGGACCATCACCGGCGTGCCGTACGCGGCGATCGCGTAGGCCTGCGCCAGCGGCGGCTCCGGCTCGGCCAGCGGCACCCCGCCGCCCACCGTCCAGCCGCCGTAGAAGTCCACCGCCAGGACGTAGGGCGCCTCGGTGGCCGCCAGCAGCGCGATGTGCCCGCCCAGGCTGAAACCCACGATCGCGGGCTTGCCCTCGACCGTGGCCCGCGCGGTGTCCAGATCGGCCAGCACGCCCTCGCGCGTCAGGGACCGCATCTGCGCCATCGCCTTGGCGCGGCCCTCATCGTCGTAGGCGAACTCAAGGCGCTCACCCGAGCGCCAGTAGAAATCGGGCGCGACCGCCGTGAAGCCCTCCCGGGCCAGGTGATCGGCCATCTCACGGACGTGCGCGGTCACGCCGAAGATCTCCTGGGCGACGAGCACCGTCCCCTTGGATGGGGCGTGCGGCGTCGCCACGTACAGCGAGGGCCCGCCGTCGAGGCGGGTCCAGGTGCTGCTCTGCACGAAGGCTCCTTCAGGGAGAGAACGAGGGGACGGCGGCAAGGATATTGCCGCCACCGCTCACCGCGTCACCGCCGCCTCGTCGGCCCACTCCTCGATGGCGTCCTGGGCCAGCAGATCGGCGTACCTGCCGCCCAGCGCGACCAGCTCGTCGTGCGTGCCGCGCTCGGCCACCACGCCCTTGTCCAGCACCACGATCTGGTCGGCGTCGCGGATCGTGGACAGCCGGTGCGCGATCGCGATCGTCGTCCGGCCCGACGACAGCGCGTCCAGCGCCGCCTGCACCTCCTGCTCGGTGCGGTTGTCCAGCGCGCTGGTCGCCTCGTCCAGCACCAGCACCGGCGGGTTCCGCAGGATCATCCGCGCGATCGCCAGCCGCTGCTTCTCACCGCCGGAGAAGCGGTAGCCGCGCTCGCCGACGATCGTGTCGTAGCCCTCGGGCAGGCTCGCGATGTGATCGTGGATGCGGGCGGCGCGGGCGGCGGCCTCCAGTTCGCCGTCGGTGGCCTCGGGCTTGGCGAAGCGCAGGTTCTCGGCGATGGAGGCGTGGAACAGGTGCGTCTCCTGGGAGACCACGCCCACGGTGTCGGCCAGCGAGGCGAAGGACAGGTCCCGCACGTCCACGCCGTCGATGGCGACCCGGCCCTCGGTGGCGTCGTAGAGGCGCGCGACGAGGTAGCCGAGGGTGGTCTTGCCCGAGCCGGTCGCGCCGACCAGGGCCATCGTGGTGCCGGGCGGGACGGTCAGGTCCACCTCGCGCAGGGTCCGGGCGTTCTCGGCGTAGGAGAAGCCGACGTCCTCGAAGCGGACCTCGCCGCGCACACCGGTCAGGGTCTTCGGCTCGGGCTTCTCGGTGATGTCGACCGGCAGGTCGAGGTAGCCGAAGATGCGCCCGAACAGCGCCAGACTGGTCTGGAGCTGCACGCCGACGCCCATGAGCGACATCAGCGGGCGGAACATGCGCACCTGGACGGTGGTGAAGGCGACCAGCGTGCCCAGCGAGACCAGCGTGCTGCCGGAGGCGCTGCCCAGCCCGGCGGCGAAGTAGACCAGGGCGGGGATGACGCCGAAGAAGACCTGGATGGACGCGAAGCGCCAGCGCCCGGCCAGCTGCGCGTTGACCTCCAGGTCGGCCAGCCGGTTGGACTCGCTGGTGAAGCGCTCGACCTGGGCCGGGCCGCGCCCGAGGGTCTTGCCCAGCAGGATGCCCGAGACCGACATGGACTCCTCGATCAGCGAGGTCACGTCGGCCAGCTGCTCCTGGCGGCGGGCGCGCAGGGCCCGGCGCTGCTTGCCGACGCTGCGGGCGATCCAGATGAAGAAGGGGATGGTGGCCAGGCACATCAGCGCCAGCCGCCAGTCCAGCAGCAGCATCGCCGCCACCGCGGCGATGAGGGTGGTGCCGTCGCCGACGATGTTGCCGACGGTGTTGGTCACCACGCTGTCCACGCCGCCGATGTCGTTGTTGATGCGCGACTGGACCTCACCTGTGCGGGTGCGGGTGAAGAAGGCCAGGGACTGGCGGGAGAGGTGGCCGTAGACGGACACGCGCAGGTCGTGCATGACGCGCTGGCCGACGATGTTGGCGATCCAGTTCTGCAGGACGCCGCCGACCGCGCCGGCCAGGGTCACCGCGATGGTGGCCGCGGTGAGCCAGGTCAGCAGCTTGACGTTCCCGTCCGGGATCGCCTCGTCGAGAATCCGCTGGAGCAGGAATGGGGAGACGGCCGTGAACGCTGAGGTGATGGCGATGATGAGCAGCATGAGGGCGAGTCGCCCCCGGTAGGGCGTGAAGAGGCGGGCGATCCGCGACAGCTGGCGCGGCTTCCTCTTCGGGGCGGTCTTCGTACCGCCTTCTGATGTGAGATCTGTTGACATGGTAGCGAGCCTAGCTCTTAGCGAGCTAGGCTCGCAATAGTGGGTGGCGGTGGCCACCGCGCCGTCCCGTACTCTCAGTGCAGAACCGTTTCCCGGGAGCCAGTCATGCCGACCACCGACGCAGCCACGCCCCACGTCGACGAAGACGTGATCGGCGAGCTCACCCACCTCTTCTTCCGGTTGGGCCGCCGCGTCCGGCACCGCGCGAACAAACAGCTGGCGCCCACCGGCATGACGGCCTCGCAGGCCCGCGCGCTGCGCATCATCGACTTCCACGGCCCCCTGCGGATCGTGGACCTGGCGCGCAAGCTCGACATCGGCGCGCGCTCGGCGGGTGACATCGTGGACATGCTGGTCGAGGCCGGTTTCGTGGAGCGCAATCCCGATCCCGACGACCGCCGCTCCATCCGGGTCTCGGTCAACGCCGGTGGCGCCCAGCGCGCCGAGGAGCTGCGCCAGTTGCGCCGCGAGGGCGCCGAGGAGATCTTCGTGACCCTCCCCGAGGACCGCCAGCGCGAGCTCCTGGCCCTCCTGACCGAACTGGAGGCGGCCTCCCGGCAGGAGTGCACGCCCCAGCAGGGCGAGCGCAAAGCCGGATAACTACCCTGTTAGCAGCGCTCCCCCTGTTCGACCGCACCTCACCGGAAGGCCGATGATGAGCACCAGCACCCTGCCGTCGTACGACGACGTCGTCTCTCGCTACGAGCCCGTCATCGGGCTGGAGACGCACGTGGAGCTGGGTACGCGGACCAAGATGTTCTGCGGATGCAGCACCGAGTTCGGGGGCGAGCCCAATACGCAGGTGTGCCCGGTGTGCCTGGGCCTGCCCGGCAGCCTCCCGGTGGCCAACGCCGCCGCGATCGAGGCGACCATCCGCATCGGACTGGCGCTCAACTGCACGATCGCCGAGTGGTGCCGCTTCGCGCGCAAGAACTACTTCTACCCCGACATGCCGAAGAACTTCCAGACCTCGCAGTACGACGAGCCGCTCTGCGAGAACGGCTACCTGGACGTCGAGGTCAACGGCGAGACGGTGCGCATCGAGATCGAGCGGGTGCACCTGGAGGAGGACACCGGCAAGTCGCTGCACGTGGGCGGCGCGACCGGGCGCATCCACGGCGCGACGGAGTCGCTGGTCGACTACAACCGCGCGGGCATCCCCCTCGTCGAGATCGTCACGAAGCCGGTGCCGGGCACGGGTGTGCTGGCGCCGGAGGTGGCGCGGGCCTACGTGACCGAGCTGCGCGACGTCATCCGCTCCCTGGGCGTGTCCGACGTGCGCATGGAGCAGGGTTCCCTGCGCTGCGACGTGAACCTCTCGCTGAACAAGCCGGGCGAGGAGTGGGGCACGCGCTCGGAGACCAAGAACGTGAACTCGCTGCGCAGCGTGGAGCGCTCGGTCCGCAGTGAGATGCTGCGCCAGGCCTCGGTGCTGGACGCCGGTGGCTCGATCCTGCAGGAGACCCGCCACTTCCACGAGGACACCGGTGAGACGACCTCGGGCCGCTCCAAGGAGACCGCGACCGACTACCGCTACTTCCCCGAGCCGGACCTGACGCCGATGGCGCCGGACCCGGCGTGGGTGGCCGAGCTCAAGGCGGCCCTGCCGGAGCTGCCGCGCGTGCGCCGGCTGCGTCTCCAGGCCGACTGGGGCATCTCCGACTTCGAGATGGCCTCCGTGGTCAACGCCGGCGCGGTGGAGCTGATCGAGGCGACGATCGCGGCGGGCGGTTCCAGCGAGGCGGCCCGCAAGTGGTGGCTGGGCGAGCTGTCCCGCCGCGCCAACGAGTCCGGCGTCGAGCTGGGCGAGCTGGCGATCACGCCCGCGCAGGTGGCCGAACTGCAGTCCCTGGTGGACGGCGGGAAGATCACCGACAAGATCGCCCGGACCGTCATCGAGGCGGTGCTGGCGGGCGAGGGCGACCCGGCGGCGATCGTGTCCGCGCGGGGCCTGGAGGTCGTCTCCGACACCGGCGCGCTGACGGCGGCCGTGGACGAGGCCATCGCGGCCAACCCGGACGTGGCCGAGAAGATCCGTGGCGGCAACCACGCCGCCGCCGGTGTCCTGATCGGCGCGGTCATGAAGGCCACCAAGGGCCAGGCGGACGCCAAGACGGTCCGCGAGCTGGTCATCGCGCGCCTGTCCTGAACAACGACGAAGCCGCCGCCGTCCGATGTGGACGGCGGCGGCTCTGTTTCCGGCGGTTCCGTTTCCGGGTGTTCAGGCCCGCTCGGGCACGCTCATCGCGGTGAGCGCGGCCATCAGCCCGAGGGTGACGGGCCCGGCCGGAAGCATGTCCGGCCCGTACCCGAGGATCAGGGTGAGCGTCCACGAGGCCATCAGGCAGGCCACGAGGACGGCGGTGTAGCGCACGAGGAAGCGGCCCGCCGCCGCCGGTGCGCGGGTCGACCACACCAGCACGGCCGGGACCGAGGCGAAGACCACGCAGCTGAACAGCCACATCGCGTAGAGGGCCGGTTTCGCCGGGGACGCGGTGTCGCCGTCCAGGAGGTCGGCGGGCCAGCTGTGGAACGTGCCCACGATCAGGTGGTAGACCGCCGCGCAGCCCGTGACGATGGTGGTCGCCCACAGCAGGACCAGGCGGGCGCGGCCGCGGTGGCCCGGGCGGCCCGGTTCGGTGGGTGCGGACGGGCGCGCCGCCCAGGCGAGCGCCGCGACGGCGGCGTGCGGCGCCCACTGCGGCAGCGACAGGAGCCCGGCCGCGCCCTCGGCCCACAGCCCGGCCGCGACCAGGAACAGCGCCTGCGTGCCGTTGAGGACGGCGAGGAAGGCCAGTGCCGGCCGCGCCACGCCCGCCGGGCGGCGCCACAGCAGCGCGAGCAGGACCGGGTGGGTCCAGGCGATGGCGGACATGCCGTGCCACATCATCCGCAGCGACTGCCGCGTCTCGGGGGCGGCGGTGGAGGCCATGAGCGCGTCGAGGGTCGGCGTGGCCTGGACGAAGGTGTGCAGGATCGCGGCGGCGGCGCTTAAAAGGGCGGCCGCGCCCAGCGTCCACGTCTGGAAACGGATGGTCTTGGTGAGTGGTGCCGGGCCGTTCATGTCGCCCGCCTCTCTGTTGCCCGCCACTTCTATACGGTGGCGTATAAATCGAGGCTAGTAGCATCTGTACGCCGCCGTACAGATGATGGACAGGTGACGTTGCTCATGGCGAACGCGCGAACCCCCCGCGACAACTGGATCACCGCCGGGCTGCGGGTCCTGGCCGAGGGCGGTGTCGACGCGGTGCGGATCGAGTCGCTGGCCCGCGAGCTGGGCGTCACCAAGGGCGGCTTCTACGGCTACTTCGCCGACCGCCCGGCGCTGCTGGGCGAGATGCTCGACGTCTGGGAGCGCGACGTGACCGACACGGTCATCGAGCGGACCGAGGCCGACGGGGGCGACGCGCGCACGCGGCTGGGGCGGCTGTTCCGCATCGCCGCCTACGGCGACGGCGTGCTCACCGACATCACCACCGACAGCGCGGTCCGCGACTGGGCCCGCCGCGACCCGGCGGTGGCCGAGCGGCTGCGCCGCGTCGACAACCGGCGCCTGGCCTACCTGCGCGCCCTGTTCGGCGAGCTGTTCACCGACGCCGACGAGGTCGAGATCCGCGCCAGTCTGTGCTTCATGGTCTGGGTCGCCAACCGGAGCCTCGACCTCGACCACGGCTCGCGCGACCCGGCCGCGTTCATGGCCGGGATCCAGCGGTTCCTGGTGGCCTGAGCGGTGAACCCTTTACAGTCCCTGAAGCGTTATACCGGCCAGGAGGTGCCCGATGGTGGACGACGTCTCGCGCAAGGTCGCGATGCTCTCGGCGGAGATCCGCGCGCTGGCGGCCAACGGCCTGCACTTCGCCGAGGACCCGTACAACACCGCGCGTTTCACGCGGCTGCACGAGATCTCGGCGGAACTGCTGGCCATGGTGGACACGCGCACGGTGGAGGAGATCACCGAGGAGTACCGGGGAGCCCTGGGCTACCGGACGCCGATGACGGCGGTGGACGCGGTGGTCTTCGACGATGAGGACCGGCTGCTGCTCGTCCAGCGCGCCGACGGGTCCGCCACGTGGTGCATGCCCGGCGGCATCGCCGACGTGGGGGAGTCCCCGGCCGAGACGGCAGTGCGCGAGTGCTGGGAGGAGACCGGCCTGAAGGTCCGCGCGGTGGAGCTGATCGGCCTCTACGACAACCGGCTCATCTACGACCACCAGCCCGCCTGGCACCTGTACATCCCGGTGGTGCTCTGCGAGGTGGAGGGCGGTGAGCTGCGGCTGACCAACGAGACACTGGACTTCGGCTGGTTCACCCGCGAGGCGGCCCTGGAGCTGCCACTGTTCCGGGGCTACCCGACCAAGGTCGCCGACGCCTTCCGCTGGCGCGCCGGCGAGCTGGACCGCCCGGTCCTGCACTGACTAGGACGCCGAGGGGCTGGGCGAGCCCGGCCCGTTCTCCGGCTCGACGGCGTCGATGACGTGCCGCTGGAGCGACACCTCCGCCTGCCCGGTGCCGCCCAGGGTGATGTCGTCGTAGGCCTGGAGGACCTTGGTGCCCTTGTGGAAGTACAGCACCGACAGCTCCATCGGCGTGGGCTGGTCGTGCTCCAGGCCGCGCAGCCCCGCCGCGCCCGTGGAGCCCTCGACCATGAGCCTGGTCGTGGAGTCGGGCAGCGTCGACACCTCGCGCTGGTGCCGGTGCCCCGCCAGCACCAGCGGGACCTTCCCGCCCAGCGGCGAGGCCGAGACCGGATCGTGGACGAGGGCGACGTCGACCGGCGTCGGCGACTCGGCCACGATCCGCGCCAGCTTCGCGCCCGAGTTGTACATGACCTGCTCCTCGCGCACGTCCCCCGGCTCGGAGCTCTTGTCGGGGGTGAAGCGCGGGTCACCGATCCCGGCGAAGGTCAGGCCCGCCACGGTGACGGTGTCGCCGTCCAGCACGAACGCGTTGTCGTGGACGCGCACGGCGTCGGCGGTGGCCTCGGAGTCGTGGTTGCCGCGGATGTACACGTAGGGCACCGGAAGATCGCCGATGGCGGCGGTGAAGGCCTTCGCCTCCTGCTCGGTGCCCCAGTCGGTGATGTCGCCGGTGTCGACCACGACCTGGATCTGGAACTGCTCGACCACCGTGGCGATCACCGACCACGCCGCCGGGTTCAGGTGCAGGTCCGACACGTGCAGCACGCGCACGGTGTTCGGATCGGGCGTGAAGTTCGGCAGGGTCCGCGCGGTGGTGTACAGCTGCGCGGCGTTGGTCACCATCTTCTGCAACTGCGCCCGGTAGGCCTCGTAGCGGTCGGCGATCTGCCGCGCCTCGCCCACCACCGCCGGCGCGTTGGCCAGCAGGCCCTCGTAACGCGGTTCCTCGATCGACTGCGGACGCAGCGTCGCCGCCGCCAGCCCGATCACCCCGGCGGTCAGCGCCAGCGCCAGCCCGCCCGCGATCGCCGTCCGCCGCATGTTCCGGAACAGCAGCCCCGCCAGCACCAGCGTCGCCAGGACCGCCCCCGCGATCGCCTTGAACGCCACCGTGATCAGCGCCGACACCACGTCCTCCGGCACCGTCTCCGAGGCCTTCGACAGCCCGTCCGGATCGGCCACCAGCGCCTGCGTCCGCGTCTGGTCCAGCGCGTTCAGGCTCACGTCCAGCTTCACCGGCCCCGCGTGGCTGTCCAGCGTCAGCGAACCCAGCGGCGGCAACGCCACCCGCGTCTCACCGCGCGTGGCCGGCTCGATCGACACCGACGACTGGAACGGCCCGATCGGGACCGTCGCCGAGCCCGTCAGCGTCACCCCCAGCATCGCCCCGGCGACGGCCACCGCGCAGATCGCCACCGACACGCCCAGCCGCCGCGCCACCCGGTTGCCGCGCAGCCACCGCCACGACCGTCCCGTGCCCCGCCGCACCGCCGCCGCCCGCCGCGCCCACGGGCCCGCCTCATAGCGGTCCCAGGCGTCCCGGCGCCACGTGCGCGTGGCCTCGGCGTGCTCCCGCGCGCCGCCCGACCACAGGCGCCGCGCGAAAGCCCACACTCCCGCCAGCCACGCCAGCGACACCGCCGTGGCGCGGCTGTCCCGTGCACGCGCGAACCCGGCGCGCGTGCGGTCGACCGCCTCGCGCAACCGGGTCCGGGCGTCCCTGTTCATGCCTATGCCTTGCCGATACCCGAAGATCCGGTGACGATGCGCAGGATCTTGTCATCGCCGGGACCGGGCTCGCCCCGGCCGTCCTTGTTCGAGGTGCTCACCCACACCGAACCGTCCGGCGCGACCGCCGCCGCGCGCAACCGCCCGAACTGGCCCACCAGCGCCGGCTGCGGCTCACCGCTCACCCCGCCCTTGCCGTCCAGGTTCACCAGCCACAGGCGCTTGCCGCGCAGGCACGAGGCGATCAGGGTCTTGCCCGCGATCGCCGCGCCCGAGCACGACGCCTCGGCCGGATCCCACTGCACCAGCGGATCGATGTACTTGGAGTTACCCGCCTTGCCCTCGACCTCCGGCCAGCCGTAGTTGCCGCCGGGGGTGATCAGGTTGACCTCGTCCCAGGTGTCCTGGCCGAACTCCACCGCGTACAGCCGCTTCTGCTCGTCCCAGGCGATGCCCTGCACGTTGCGGTGACCGTAGGAGTAGACCAGCGTGCCGAACGGATTGCCCTCGGCGGGCTTCCCGTCGGTGTCCATCCGCAGGATCTTCCCGCCCAGACTCGCCTTGTCCTGCGACAACGGCTTGTCATAGGTCTCACCCGTGGTGGCGTACAGGAACCCGTCCGGGCCGAAGGCCAGCCCGCCGCCGTTGTGGTTGGCGCCCTTCGGGATGCCCGTCACGATCGGCGTGGGCGCCTCGCCCAGCTTCAGCTTCGCGATCCGGTTGTCGGTGGCCGAGGTGTAGTAGACGAAGACCGTCTTGTCCTGCTCGTACTTCGGCGACACCGCCACGCCCATCAGGCCGCCCTCGCCCTCATGGACCGACTCGGCGATCTTCTGGACCTCCTTGACGCCCTCCTCGCCCACCGACAGCAGCCGCCCGCTGTCGCGCTCGGTCACCAGCGCCGTCCCGTCGGGCAGGAACGCGATGCCCCACGGCACCGCCAGGTTGTCGGCGACGATGTCGGCGGTGGCCGCCTCGTCGGAGGCGCTCGCCGAGGGCCTGGGCAGGTTGGGGGGTTTCCCGGGGTCGTTCGGGGGCGGATCGCCGAAAGCGCAGGCGGACAGCAGGAAGGTCGCCGCGAGCAGGGCCGCGGCCGCGCGGACAGGCCGTGAGGTCACCAGGCCAGCGTAGTCAGCCCCGGCCCGCTCCGGCTCACCCGGCGAGTCGGGAAGGCCCGCGCCGATCTCTAGGCTGGGGCCCCATGAGGACTGAGTCTGGCAAGATCTGGATCGCACACGAAGAAGGCCGCGAGTACCTCGGCGCCATCCCGGACGGGGTGGAGATCGAGGTCTACGACGGCCGGGGCGAGTACCCCTCCGACCCCTCCGACGTGGTGTTCTGGGTCGCGCCGTACATGGCCCTGGCCGACAGCACGCAGACCCTGGCGGCCATGCCGGCCCTGAAG
This sequence comes from Actinorhabdospora filicis, assembly GCF_030269765.1. GTDB lineage: Bacteria > Actinomycetota > Actinomycetes > Mycobacteriales > Micromonosporaceae > Actinorhabdospora > Actinorhabdospora filicis. The sequence continues at coordinate 534,018 of NZ_BSTX01000003.1, forward strand.
GTGGTGCAGCTCCTGTCGGCCGGCGCCGAGGTGTGGGAGCCGGTCGTGCCCGCCACGGTGACCCTCGCCGACGCCAAGGGCGTCCACACCGTCGCCACCGCCGAATGGGTCCTGACGGCCGTCCTGGCCTCCCTGCGGGACTTCCCGCACTACGCCCGGGCGCAGAGCGCGCGCATATGGGACCGGCGTGAGGGTTCGACCCTGTACGGCGCGCGTGTGCTGATCCTGGGCGCCGGGGCGATCGGCGAGGCCGTCGCCGTGCGCGCCGAGGCCTTCGGCGCGCGCATCACCCGCGTGGCCCGCACCGCCCGCGAGGGCGTCCACGCCATCGACGAGCTCCCGGGCCTGCTGCCCGAGCACGACATCGTGGTCGTCATCGTGCCGCTGACCGAGGCCACCACCGGCCTGGTGGACGCGAAGTTCCTGGCCGCGATGCCCGACGGCGCGCTGCTGGTCAACGTCGCCCGCGGCAAGGTCGTGGACACCGCCGCGCTGCTGGCCGAGACGTCCTCGGGACGCCTCAACGCCGCCCTCGACGTCTTCGACCCCGAGCCGCTGCCGGCCGGCCACGGCCTGTGGGGCCTGCCGAACGTCCTGATCACCCCGCACGTCGGCGGGAACGTGCCCGGCATCGAGGAGCGCGGCTACACCCTCGTCGGCGAGCAGATCCGCCGCTTCGCCGCCGGTGAGCCCCTGGAGAACGTGGTGGTGAACGGGTACTGACACGGCGACGGCGTGCTCCCCGGGTGGGGAGCACGCCGTGTGCGTTCGGGTCGCCCTAGTGGCAGGAGCCCCAGGCGGTCCACGCGCTGCAGGTCCAGGTGCAGTGCTGGCCGCGGTAGCAGCAGGTCTTGTAGCGGCAGTAGCCGTCGCTCATCTCCCGGTACTGGATGCAGTCCGGAGGACACACGGCCGCCGCCTCCTTGGCGGGGACGACCTTGGACAGGATCTTGTCGGTCAGCTTGCCCAGCATGCTCATGAGGGGCTCCTCTCGCGCGCGGGATCCCCGCGCGGGATGTGCGCGGGGGCGAAGGCCGCCGCTGCACCCCTGTCTCTTGAGCACAGTGGACGACCCCCGGCAGAGCCTCCTCATGTCACGAACGGGTGTCAATCTTGAAGAACCCGGCTTGTGCACTGCCGTGTGCATAGGACATGCGGTTACCCACCGGCAACCGAAGGGATGATCTGGACCTCGGAAGACGCGCCCACGGGCGTGTCCAGGCCCTCCATCCGGCGGCACTCCTCACCGTCGACGTACACGTTCACGAAACGCCGCAGCACGCCCTGCTCGTCGCGCAGGCGGCGGTCTATGCGCGGATGCCGGGCGGCGAGGGCGTCCAGCGCGTCGCGCAGGACGGCGTCCCCGCCCAGCTCGACCACGGCCTTCGACTCGCCGCCGGTGTCGACCCGCAGCGCGCCGGGGATGATGACGGTGACGGCCACCTAGACCACCGCGGCCCGCACGCAGAGCACGTCGGGGAGATGCCCGGCGGCCTGGACGAAGGACTCGCCGTCGTCGGCGGACACGAACACGTCGCCGACCCGGGTGCCCACGTACAGCCCCGGCGTCTCGGCCCCGTCGGTACAGAGGGCGTCGCGCAGGACGATGCCGTAGTACGGGTCGTCCAGCACGTTCAGGCCGGTCCAGCTCGCCCCGGCGTCCTCGGTGCGGTAGACCCGCAGCCGGTAGTCGTAGGGGTAGCGGTTGTCGGAGAAGGCCACCGGCGCGTTGAACGCCACGCCCTCGCGCGAGGGGTGCGCCAGGATCGAGAAGCCGAAGTCGGTCGGCAGGTCATCGGCGATCGACGTCCACGACCGGCCGTCGTCGTCGCTGCGGTACACGCCTCCGTGGTTCTGCAGGTACAGCCGCTCGGGGTTCTGCGAGTCGCGCGAGACCTTGTGGATGCACTGCCCGTACTCGGGGTAGTGGAGGTCGCCGGGCATGAACTCGGTCTTGACGCCGGTGTTGGACGCCGTCCAGCTCGCCCCGCCGTCCTCGGTGCGGTAGACGCCGCCGGTGGACATCGCGATGAGCATCCTCCGCGCGTCGGCGGGGTGCGGGACGATCGTGTGGATCGCCGGGCCGCCGGCGCCCTCGCCCCACTCCGCCCGGTGCGGGTGCTCCCACAGCGAGCGGACCAGCTCGTAGCTGGCGCCCCGGTCCGCGCTGCGCCACAGCGCCCACGGCTCCGAACCGGCGTAGACGACGTCCTCCTGCCCCGCCGGGGCCGGGAACGCGAACTGCCAGGCCCGCTTGTAGGTGGCGCCGGTGTCGGCGGGGAACGCGATCGGCGGGGCGTGCTCCGCCTCCTCCCAGGTCTTGCCCAGGTCGTCGCTGGTGTAGACGCTGGGACCGAAGTGCGCGCTGTCGGCGCTGACGACGATGCGCGGTGTGGTCCTTCGTGTGTCGATGCCCACGGCGTACACGCCGTTCACCGCGAACATCGGCGTGGAGACCTCCCAGCGGCGGCGGTCGCGACTGGTGGCGAGGAACAGGCCTTTTCCCGTTCCGATGGCGAGTAGATACGTCATGATCCACTCCTTTCGTCCGAGTCGGGCGCAGGATGGCAGGAGGGTATGACATTTCCGCGGGACACGTGCCGTTTCGGGCCTCTCGGGGGCACCGGAGGCCCTGTGGGACCATCACCGTATGACCGTCATCAGCGTCGCCAAGGCCGGTATCCGCTTCCGCCACAGCGGCGGCATGTGGATCGCGGCCGTGCTGTTCTTCATCAGCGGGCTGCCCCTGGCGATGTCGTCGTGGTACCTCGCGCCGATCCTGCTGGTGCCCGTCGGCGCCGCCGTCTGGGCCTGGCGCTCGGGCGTCGACGCCTCCTCCAACGGGCTTCGCGTACGCGGCCTCGTCGGCAGCCGCCGCGTCACCTGGGAGCAGGTCGAGGGCTTCGGCGCCGGACGCCGCGACACCTTCGCGGTCCTGCGCGACGGCACGCGCCTGCCGCTCCCGGCCGTGCGCCGGGCGGACCTGCCCCGGCTGATCGCCGCCGGCGGCACCGAGCTCGTGCTCGCCGAGACCGGCGACGACGCCGGCGAGACCGCCGCCGAGTAGGGCCGCCGCACCCGCGACGCCGGGTGATCGCGCCATGCGGGATCGGTGATGATCCCCGACTCCGGCCCTCGCATGTGGTCGAATCACCCCCATACGGCCTTTCCAGGCAGGGGGTGGCACTCATGTCCCGTTCGGGTATCTGGCGCACCAAGCCGGTCGAGAAGTGCATCAGCGACGCCGAGGAGCCCAAGCACCGGCTCAAGCGCGAGCTGACCGTCTGGGACGTCACCGTCTTCGGCGTCGCCGTGGTCATCGGCGCCGGCATCTTCACCCTCACCGCGGGCACGGCCGGTGACCTGACCGGACCGGCGGTCTCGCTCTCCTTCGTCATCGCGGCGGTGGCCTGCGGCCTGGCCGCGCTCTGCTACGCCGAGTTCTCCTCCACCGTCCCGGTGGCCGGCAGCGCCTACACGTACTCCTACGCCACCTTCGGCGAGTTCGCCGCCTGGATCCTGGGCTGGGACCTGATCCTGGAGTTCGCGCTGGCCGCGGCCGTGGTCGCCAAGGGCTGGTCGACCTACCTGGCGCAGGCGGTCGGCCTGTTCGGGGTGGACGTGCCGACCACCGTCGGCGGCTTCGACTGGGGCGCGGTGCTGGTGGTGGCGGCGCTGACGCTGCTGCTGGTGCTGGGCACGCGGCTGTCCTCGCGGGTCAGCCAGGTGATCACCGCGATCAAGGTGGCGGTGGTCCTGTTCGTGATCGTGCTGGGCATCGGCTACATCAGCGCCGGGAACTACCACCCGTTCATCCCCCCGGCCGCCTCGGGCGCCGACGGGCACACCGGCGTCGAGCAGTCGCTGCTGGCGGCGGTGTTCGGCGACGTGGGCAGCACCTACGGGATCTTCGGGATGCTGGCCGGCGCCGGGATCGTCTTCTTCGCCTTCATCGGCTTCGACATCGTGGCGACCACCGCCGAGGAGACCCGCAACCCGCAGCGGGACGTGCCGCGCGGCATCCTGGGGTCCCTGGCGATCGTGACGGTCCTGTACGTGGCGACGTCGCTGGTGGTGACGGGCATGGTGCCCTATACCGCGCTCAAGACCGCGCCGGACGGGACCAAGGCCACCCTCGCGACCGCGTTCGAGGTCCACGGGGTGAACTGGGCGGCCACCATCATCTCCGTGGGCGCGCTGGCGGGCCTGACCACGGTGGTCATGGTGATGATCCTCGGGCAGACGCGCGTCGCCTTCGCCATGGCCCGCGACGGGCTGCTGCCGCGCCGCTGGTCGCGCACCGGCAAGCGGGGGACGCCGGTGGGCCTCACGCTCGGCGTCGGGGTGGTCGTGGCCGTCGCGGCGGGCTTCTTCCCGGCCGGGCGGCTGGAGGAGATGGTCAACGTCGGCACGCTCTCGGCGTTCGTGCTGGTCAGCATCGGGGTGATCATCCTGCGCCGGACGCGCCCGGACCTGCCGCGCGGGTTCCGGACGCCGTGGGTGCCGGTCGTCCCGGTGCTCGCCGTGCTGGCGTGCCTGTGGCTGATGGTGAACCTGACCGTGCTCACCTGGATCCGCTTCCTGATCTGGATGGCCATCGGCGTGGCGGTGTACTTCCTGTACAGCCGCCGCAACTCGGCCCTGGCCACGCGCGACCGCTCAGCCAGTGGGTAATTAATCCCACCATGTGAACAGTGCGAGACTGAGGGGTATGCCGCAACTCCGCTCTCGCACCTCGACGCACGGACGCAACCAGGCCGGTGCCCGCGCCCTGTGGCGCGCCACCGGCCTCACCGACGGCGACTTCGGCAAGCCCATCGTCGCCATCGCCAACAGCTACACCCAGTTCGTACCCGGCCACGTGCACCTCAAGGACCTCGGCGACATCGTCGCCGGGTCGATCCGCGAGGCGGGCGGCGTTTCGCGCGAGTTCCACACCATCGCCGTCGACGACGGCATCGCCATGGGCCACGGCGGGATGCTCTACTCGCTGCCCAGCCGCGAGCTGATCGCCGACAGCGTCGAGTACATGGTCAACGCGCACTGCGCCGACGCCCTCGTGTGCATCTCCAACTGCGACAAGATCACCCCCGGGATGCTGCTGGCCGCCCTGCGCCTGAACATCCCCACCGTCTTCGTCTCCGGCGGGCCCATGGAGGCCGGGCGCACCTTCGCCGTGGGCAACGTGGTCAAGCCGCGCCTCGACCTCGTCGACGCCATGGTCGCCAGCGCCGACGCCTCGGTGGACGACGCGACCCTCGACGAGATCGAGCGCAACGCGTGCCCGACCTGCGGGTCCTGTTCGGGCATGTTCACCGCCAACTCGATGAACTGCCTGCTGGAGGCCATCGGCCTGGCCCTGCCGGGCAACGGCTCCACCCTGGCCACCCACGCCGCCCGCCGCGGCCTGTTCGAGCGCGCCGGGACCACCGTGATGGACCTGGCCCGCCGCTACTACGACGGCGACGACGAGTCGGTCCTGCCGCTGAACATCGCCACCCGCGAGGCCTTCGACAACGCGATGACCCTCGACGTGGCCATGGGCGGCTCCACCAACACCGTCCTGCACCTGCTGGCCGCCGCCCGCGAGGCCGGGGTCGAGTTCGGGGTCGGCGACATCGACGCCATCTCCCGGCGCGTGCCGTGCCTGTCCAAGGTCGCGCCGAACTCGCCGAAGTTCTTCATGGAGGACGTGCACCGGGCCGGCGGCATCCCCGCGATCCTGGGTGAGCTGAACCGCGCCGGGCTGCTGAGCACCGGCGTCCGCAGCGTGCACTCGGCGGGCCTGGCCGACTGGCTCGACGACTGGGACGTGCGCGGCGGCAAGGCGGGGGAGGCGGCGATCGAGCTGTTCCACGCCGCGCCCGGCGGCGTCCGCACCACCCAGGCCTTCTCGACCGAGAACCGCTGGGAGAGCCTGGACGTCGACGCGGCCAACGGGTGCATCCGCGACAACGCGCACGCCTACAGCGCCGACGGCGGCCTGGCGGTGCTGTTCGGGAACATCGCGCCGGAGGGCTGCGTGGTCAAGGCCGCGGGCGTGCCCGAGGAGTGCCTGACCTTCGCCGGGCGGGCGCGCGTCTTCGAGTCGCAGGACGACGCGGTCGCCGCGATCATGAACGACGAGGTCGTCCCCGGCGACGTCGTGGTGATCCGCTACGAGGGGCCGCGCGGCGGTCCCGGCATGCAGGAGATGCTCCACCCGACCTCGTTCCTGAAGGGCAAGGGCCTGGGCCGGGCGTGCGCGCTCATTACCGACGGCCGCTTCTCCGGCGGGACCTCGGGCCTGTCCATCGGGCACATCTCGCCCGAGGCGGCCTCGGGCGGCGCGATCGCGCTGGTCCGCGACGGCGACACGATCGCCATCGACATCGCCGCGCGCTCGATCGCACTGGAGGTCTCCGAGGACGAGCTGGCCGTGCGCCGCGCGAAGGAGGAGGCCCGCGAGCACCCGTACACGCCGGTGGACCGCGACCGCCCGGTGACCGCCGCGCTGCGCGCCTACGCGTCCATGGCCACCTCGGCCAGCGACGGGGCGTACCGCCTGGTGCCGTAACACCGCTCGACGAGGCCCCCGCCACCGGCGGGGGCCTTTTCGCGTCCGCCGTAATACATCTGCCGCACACTGGTGCGCATAAGAATGCATGTTCGATCATGATCGAGCATTGAACGATCATGGAGTGACTGCAAGCATTCTTTCCGATCGCGTTCGGTGGGACCTCGCGTCAGTGGGGGCCGGACGCGGTTCGTGGAGGGATGACCATGAAGTTCGTTGATCGTGTTCTGGACCGCCTGGTCGGCACCGGCCGGGCCCGGGCGGCCTGCGACTACAAGAAGTGGCGCGAGTGCGTCTACAGCGGCATCTGCAACACCAACGGGTGGCACGCCCGCTACGAGTACGTCCGGCACACCAACTGCAAGGTCGACACGACCTGGCTCGGCTGCTGCTAGCCGCCCGTCCCGGCCCCGTCGTCCCCGCGTGCGGGGGTGGCGGGGTTTCGTTTACGTGCCCTCGGCTCGAATAGGCCGCCGGTATCGCGGCCGGAGCGCGCCGGAAGCATGATCCGGCCGGGACGCGTAACCGTAAGGATCCTTTGTGGACGCGGCGGGGGCCGCGTCCGCGAAGGGAGCGAAATGAAGCTCATCGACCGTGTCGTGACCCGTCTCGTCGGCAAGGCCGTGGCGAAGGCGAGCCCGTGTCAGGGCTCGCAGTACACGTACTGCGTGCCCAGTGGCATCTGCGCCGGCGGGCACTCGCGTTACAAGCACGTCATCAAGCCCGACTGCACCGAGAGCGACACCTGGATCGGCTGCTGCTAGCCAGAACCCTGTGGCGATCGTCCCGTGCGCCGCGCGTGCCTCCCCGGCCGCGTGCGCGCGGGGGCGGGGATCTAGCCGTCCCCGCCGGCCGGACGCCGGGTGCGCGAGCGGTACTCGGACTCACCGCGCGCGTCCCGGCCCGGACGCCGAACCCCGTCGTCCCACCGCCTGTCTCGGAGCGGAGGGGCGGCGGGGTTCTTCCCGTGCCGGGCGCGTTCGGCCGCCGGTCTTGCGGAGACGCACATTCGATGCACACTCACGTGCATAGCCAGGGCATTTCGATCATGATCGAGCATTGTCCAGGTGAGGGGCCCACTGTCAGCATCCTTTCCGGTCGTGTCCGGCAGCCACTCGCGCAGCGAGAGCGGTGCACGGCCGCTTGGGAGGATCGACATGAAGCTCATCGACCGCGTTCTCACCCGTCTCGTCGGCAAGGCCAGCGCCACCGCGGGCTGTCCCTACGAGAGCTGGACCGGCTGCGGCATCAGCGGCATCTGCCCCGGACTGCACACCAAGTACCGCTACACCCAGGGCGGCAACTGCAAGGTGACCCAGGTTCAGATCGGCTGCTGCTAAGCCGCTCCGGACGTCTCGCCCCGGAGACAGGGGGCGAGCCCTCCTCCTCACGCCGAACCCCGCCGCTCCCTGGAGGCGGCGGGGTTCTTCATGTCCATTTTCGACACTCGCGTGTCGGCTTCCCGACTCACCGAAGTCGCGCCCCCCTTCGTGTCCAGGGCACCACCGCATCCACCGCGAGTCCACATGGGGGTCGCCCGACCGGGGCTTGACCGCACAGTGCGGGAACTGGAACGATCGCTTCTGGCGAATCCGGCTAAAAGGTTCGCGGCACGAGAAGACAAGGGCCCCGGGATGGCCGTGGTTGTCGGCGGTCCCGGGGTGCCGCGCCATGGCGCGCCCATGACCGGCGGAGGGGTCGCGGGGGCGATCGGGGCGTCCCGGAGAGGCCGAAGGGGGAAAGCGCCGACGCGGACCCGACAAGGGCTTTCCAGGTCCTGCTAATTTCTTTAGATGGCCGTGCGCGAAGCCCGGCCGTTCAGTCCACAGCCGACGGCTCGGGCCCGCCCGGGCGGCCGTTTCCGTCGAGATCAGATCGGGCACTGAGAACTCGTGTGGCGCACCTGGGGACAGCGGCGAGCTGAGACTTTAACCGCCCTGCGCCGTGCCGTGCTGGCCTTCACCCTCCTCTACGCCGTCGGCATCGGCCTGCGGTACTTCGGCGACGACAAGCGCGTCCCCGGCCTCGGCACGGCATCGGTGGCCGTGGTCATCGCCGTCGCCTCGGCCGCCGCCGCCCACCTCGCCGACCGCCTTCCCGGACGCGAGGCCTACCGCAACATCGCCATCGGCATGGGCGTGGGCGCCTTCTCCGTCGGCATCGCCGTCATCCTCGCCCGCCCCCACGCGCTGTGGGCCGTCGGCATCGGCAGCGTCATCTCGGCCGGCTTCTTCATCCACGGGCTCCTGCGGCTCCCCGGCGGCGTCAACGGCCTCGCGCCGCGCCTCGGCCTTGCCCTCGACGGCCTCATCATCGCCGCCTGCCTGTCCTTCACGATGTGGATGCTCTTCTTCGTCGACTACCGGCCCGACGCGCTCTCGCCCGCCTTCACCTGGAGCTACGGCTTCGTGCTGACCGTCGCGCTGCTGTCGGCGACCATCGTCGGCATCGGCATGGTCGCCGCCGTCCGCGCCACCGGATACCGCCGCGCCCACATCCTCCTCGCCCTCGGGCTGTCCATCGTGGCCCTGGCCGGGCCGCCGATGCTCATCGGCGTCGACGTCGGCTCCTACGGCATCTGCCGCGCGGCGATGCTGTCCTGGGGAGCCGGGGCCATGCTCGTGGTCATCGCGCTGCTGTTCGGACTGCGCTCGCCGGGTGCCGCCCGCGCGCGGCCGATCCCGCACATCGGGCTGCTGGTCACCCTCGTGCCCACCGCGATCGCCGGTGGCGCGGCGATCTACCACGCCGCCGCGAAGGGGCCGCTGCGCCTGGACACCGTCATCGCCGCCGTGTTCGTGGTGGCCGCGCTGATCTCCCGGCAGATCCTGACCCGCTTCGACGTCCGCCGCGCCGCCGAGCAGCTGGCCGACCGGGAGGCCTACTTCCGGTCCATCGTGGCCGGATCCTCCGAGGTCATCACCGTCCTCGACGACGACATGGTGGTGCGCTGGCAGTCGCCGTCCTCGACCTGGCGGATGGACTGGACCGAGGCGCAGGCGCGCGGCCGCTCCTTCGACGAGCTCGTCCACCCCGACGACGCCGCCCCCGTCCGCAAGCAGCTCACCCGCGCCCTCACCGGCGAGGCGGTCATCCTCGACGGCCGCATCATGGACGCCGACGGCGACTGGCGCGACACCGAGTCCACCGTGGCCGACCACCGCGACGTCCCCCAGGTGCGCGGCCTGGTCGTCCACACCCGCGACGTCGGCGACCGCAAGCAGCTGGAGCGCGAACTGGCGCGCATGGCCTACGCCGACCCGCTCACCGGCCTGGCCAACCGCCGCCAGCTGCTGCGCAAACTGGAGAACGACGTCGCCGGATCCGGCATCCCCTGCACGATGCTGGCCATCGACCTCGACGAGTTCAAGAACGTCAATGACCTGCACGGCCACGACGTCGGCGACGAGGTCCTGGTCGAGGTCGCCGAGCGCCTGCGCGCCAACCTGCGGCCCACCGACCTGGGCGCCCGCCTCGGCGGCGACGAGTTCGCCGTCCTGCTCTGGTGCGGCGTCAAGGACGCCGGGGACATCGCCGAGCGGCTGCTGGCCGCGCTGTCGGAGCCCTACGACTGCGGGCGCACCCGCGTGTTCCTGTCGATCTCCATCGGCGTGGCCGGCTGCGGCACCGCCGACGACGTCGAGACGCTCATGCGCAACGCCGACCTGGCCCTGCGCTTCGCCAAGGAGCGCGGCAAGAACCGCATCGAGCGCTACGACGCCGACTTCGAGGCCCTCGTCCGCCGCCGCACCACCCTGGAGCAGGAACTGCGCGGCGCCAACGAACGCGGCGAGCTGCACCTGGTCTACCAGCCCGTGGTCGCCCTCCCCGGCCGCGAGATCGTCGGCGCCGAGGCCCTGCTGCGCTGGACGCATCCCGTCCTCGGCTCGGTCTCGCCCGCCGAGTTCATCCCGGCCGCCGAATCGGCCGGGATCATGGACGAGCTGACCGCCTGGTCGCTGCGCGAGACCGCCGGGAAGCTGTCCCAGTGGCGCGCCTCCGGGCACCGGCTGTGGGTCTCGCTGAACGTCTCGGTCCGGCAGCTGCACTCGCCGAACTTCGCCGTCGAGGTCGCCCAGTCCCTCGTGGAGCGCGGCGTCCCGCCGCACCAGCTGGTCGTGGAGATCACCGAGCACGACGTCGCCTACGACGTCAACCGCCTGGTGGCGCAGCTGACCGGGCTGCGCGCGACGGGCGTCCGCATCGCCCTGGACGACTTCGGCGCCGGCTACTCCTCGCTGGGGCAGCTGCACCGGCTGCCGGTGGACATCATCAAGATCGACCGCGCGCTCGTCGTGGGCGCCGAGGACGGCACCGCGCCCCTCTCCGACGTGGTCGTGCGCCTGGGCGAGCGCCTCGGCCTCGACGTGATCGCCGAGGGCGTGGAGACCGAGGCGCAGCTGGCGCACGTCGTCGAGGCCGGTTGCCCGCTGGGGCAGGGCTACCTGTTCCACCGGCCGCTGATGGCGGTCGACCTGGAGGCGCGCCTCGCCGAGGGCGTGGCCGCGGCGGGGGACTAGGCCCGCTCCAGCACCCGCTCCCGGAACGGCTTGCGCTCCACCGCGGCCAGCACCGCGAGCAGGACCTCGGCCAGCGGGGCGGGGAGTTCGGCGTCCAGCTCGGCCATCGCCTCCGAGACCACCCGCCATTCGCGCTCCACCGCCGGGAGCAGCGCCTCGGCGCGCGGGGTGAGGTGGGCGATGCGCTGCCGGGCGTCGTCGCCGGGGCGCAGCTCGACCAGGTCGCGCTCGGTGAGCTGGGCGACGGTCTGGCTGGCCGCGGAGTGGGTCACCCCGATGGCGGCGGCCAGGTCCCGGATCGGCAGCGGCCCGCGCGCCAGCGCGCGCAGGACGGGGGAGAAGCGCGGCCGGTAGTCCTCCGGCAGGCCCAGCGCGGCCTGGGCGCGGGCGACGTCGCCGTCGAGGACGTCGTGGACGTGCCGCAGCAGGGTCCCCACGGCTTCGCGATCGATCATGGGGTTAATGTAACAGCACTGTTAGATCGAGGAGGACAGCATGAGCCGCTACCCGGAGATCGAACCGTACGAGACCGGCGTGCTCGACGTCGGCGACGGCAACCGCGTGCGCTGGGAGGTGAGCGGGAACCCCGCCGGCAAGCCCGCGGTGGTCTTCCACGGCGGACCCGGCTCGGGCGCCACCCCGGGCTGGCGGCGCTACTTCGACCCGGCGCGCTACCGGATCGTGCTCTTCGACCAGCGCGGCAGCGGCGGCAGCACACCCGACGCCGGGCTCGTCACCACCGACCTCTCGGTGAACACCACCGCCCACCTGATCGCCGACGCCGAGCGGCTCCGCGAGCACCTGGGCGTCGAGCGCTGGCTGATCATGGGCGCCTCCTGGGGCGCGACGCTCGGGCAGGCCTACGCGCAGGCCCACCCGTCCCGGGTCAGCGAGGCCGTCCTGTTCAGCGTGACGCAGACGACGCGCCGCGAGGTCGACTGGGTCACCGGCGACATGCGGCGGGTCTTCCCCGCCGAGTGGGAGCGCTTCCGCGCAGCCGTCCCCGCCCCGATGCGCGACATGCGCCTGGTGGACGCCTACGCCGAACTGCTCGCCGACCACGACGAGCGGGTGCGCGAGGAGGCCGCCCGCGCCTGGTGCGCGTGGGAGGACACACACGTGGCCACCGTCCCCGGCTACGAGCCCGACGAGCGGTACCTGGACCCGGTCTTCCGCATGCGGTTCGCGCGCCTGGTCACCCACTACTGGCGCCACTCCGCCTGGTACGCCGACGGCGAGCTCATGGCCGGTGCCGCCGCTCTGGGAGACATCCCCGCCGTCCTCATCCACGGCCGCCTCGACGTGAGCGGCCCCATCGACATCGCCCACGATCTGGCCCACGCGTGGCCCGGCGCCGAACTCGTCGTGGTCGAGGATGCCGGGCACGGCGCCTACCCGGGGACGGTGGAGAGCGTGCTGGCGGCCACCGATCGCTTCGCCGCCAACGGATAGCGCCATCGAGGTCGTCGCGGCCCGGTGACAAACGCCATTCCCACCCACCGCGACGACATCTCAGCATCCGGGATGAGTTGACTCATGGCATGAGATCGGGCAGTCTTACCGGGTGCGTTCATGCTTGATGAGCGCTGCCCCCGCGCAGCGCCTCGTACTTATCTAGCGCGCCGTCGTTCCAACGACGGTGCGCCCGCCCCCGTGCGTCTTGCACGCGGGGTTTTTTGTTACCCGAAAACCGCCCCAGGACCTCACAGCAGAGAAACTTCCACCGAGCGAACCGGATGAAGGTCATGACAGATCCCGTCAAGCATCCAGTCCCACACCCGCCCGCGGCGGCCACGCCGCTCGCCCTCGCCGGCCGCGCCGCTCTCCCGGCGCAGCGGCAGGCGGGCGTCGAGGTAACCGGCGCGCAGTCGCTCATCAAGTCGCTAGAGGCGCTCGACGTGGAGGTCGTCTTCGGGATCCCGGGAGGGGCGATCCTCCCCGCCTACGACCCGATGCTGGACTCGACGAAGGTCCGGCACATCCTGGTCCGGCACGAGCAGGGCGGCGGCCACGCCGCCACCGGGTACGCGCAGGCCACCGGCAAGGTCGGCGTCTGCATGGCCACCTCCGGCCCCGGCGCGACGAACCTCGTCACGCCCATCGCCGACGCCTACATGGACTCGGTGCCGCTGGTCGCCATCACCGGGCAGGTCTCGCGCAACCTGATCGGCACCGACGGGTTCCAGGAAGCCGACATCGTCGGCATCACCATGCCCATCACCAAGCACAATTACCTGGTCACCGAGGCCGAAGAGATCCCGCGCGTGCTCGCCGAGGCCTTCCACCTCGCCGCCACCGGACGCCCCGGGCCCGTCCTGGTCGACATCCCCAAGGACGTCCTCCAGGCCAGGACCACCTTCTCCTGGCCGCCGCGCAAGGAACTGCCCGGCTACAAGCCGACCACGCACCCGCACGGCAAGCAGGTCCGCCAGGCCGCCGAGCTGCTCGCCGAGGCGTCCCGGCCCGTCCTGTACGTCGGCGGCGGCACCCTCAAGGCCGGCGCCACCGACGAGCTGTACGCGCTGGCCGAGAAGAGCGGCGCGCCCGTCGTCACCACCCTGATGGCGCGCGGCGCGTTCCCCGACTCGCACCCGCAGCACCTGGGCATGCCCGGCATGCACGGCACCGTCTCGGCCGTCTACGCCCTCCAGCGCTCGGACCTGATCCTGGCCCTCGGCGCGCGCTTCGACGACCGCGTCACCGGCAAGCTCGACAGCTTCGCGCCGGACGCCAAGATCGTCCACGTCGACATCGACCCCGCCGAGATCGGCAAGAACCGGCACGCCGACGTCCCCATCGTCGGCGACGCCAAGGCCGCCATCGGCCAGCTGGTGGAGGCCCTCGCCGAGTCCGGCGGACGCGAAGCGCCCCGCCTCGCGCAGTGGTGGGCGCAGCTGGACGACCTGCGCCGCCGCTACCCGCTCGGCTACGACCGTCCCACCGACGGCGCGCTCGCCCCGCAGTACGTCATCCAGCGCATCGGCGAGATCGCCGGTCCGGACGCGCTGTACGCCACCGGCGTCGGGCAGCACCAGATGTGGGCGGCGCAGTTCATCTCCTACGAGAAGCCGTACACGTTCCTGAACTCCGGCGGCGCCGGGACGATGGGATACGCGGTCCCGGCGGCGATGGGCGCGAAGTTCGGGCGTCCCGACAAGGTCGTGTGGGCCATCGACGGCGACGGCTGCTTCCAGATGACCAACCAGGAGCTGGCCACCTGCGCCATCGAGGGCATCCCCGTCAAGATCGCGGTGATCAACAACGGGAACCTGGGCATGGTCCGCCAGTGGCAGACCCTGTTCTACGACAAGCGCTACTCGAACACGAACCTGGGGACGCACGGCAGCGGCCGGATCCCCGACTTCGTGAAGCTGGCCGAGGCCCTCGGCTGCGTCGGCCTGCGCTGCGAGTCCTATGAGGACGTCGACCGGGTCATCAACGAGGCCATGGCGATCAACGACCGGCCCGTGGTGATCGACTTCATCGTGGGCGCCGACGCGCAGGTGTGGCCGATGGTGGCCGCCGGCACCGGCAACGACGAGATCATGTTCGCGCGGGACGTGCGTCCCATCTTCGACGAGGACGACCTGTGAGTGAGCGCAGCGAGCGAACCAGAAAACAGGGCATGACGTTCTTCGCGCCGACGACGAAGCGCAATATGTGGAAGGTGCCGCGATGACTACACACACCCTTTCCGTCCTGGTGGAGAACAAGCCGGGTGTCCTGGCCCGGGTGTCGGCGCTGTTCTCGCGGCGCGGCTTCAACATCGACTCCCTCGCCGTGGGCGAGACCGAACAGCCCGGCGTCTCCCGGATCACCATCGTGGTCAATGTGGACGAACAGCCGCTGGAGCAGGTCACCAAGCAGCTCAATAAGCTGGTGAACGTCCTCAAGATCGTCGAACTGGAACCGTCCTCGTCGGTGCAGCGCGAACTGCTGCTCGTCAAGGTCCGCGCCGACGCCACCACGCGATCGCAGGTGGTGGAGGCCGTGGAACTGTTCCGCGCCAGGGTCGTCGACGTCGCGCCGGACAGCGTGATCGTCGAAGCCACCGGTACCGCCGACAAACTCGGCGCGTTGCTGCGGCTCCTGGAGCCCTACGGGATCAAGGAGATGGTCCAATCGGGTCTCGTCGCCGTCGGACGCGGCAGCAAGGCCATCACGACCCCGGCTCTGCGCAGCGCCGCGTAGCCGACCGAACCTCGCACGAACGAATATCCAGGAAAGGCAACAGACATGCCCGCTGAAGTGTTCTACGACGACGACGCCGACCTCGGCCTGATCTCCGGCAAGAAGGTCGCCGTGATCGGGTACGGCAGCCAGGGCCACGCGCACGCGCTGTCCCTGCGCGACTCCGGGGTGGACGTCCGCGTCGGCCTCCAGCCTGGTTCGAAGTCGGCGTCGAAGGCCGAGGACGAGGGCCTGCGCGTGGTCACCCCCGCCGAGGCGGCCGCCGAGGCCGACGTGATCATGATCCTGGTCCCCGACACCGCGCAGGCGGTGCTCTACGCCAACGAGATCGCCCCCCACCTGACCGAAGGCAACGCGATCTTCTTCGGCCACGGCTTCAACATCCGCTACGGCCTCATCACCGCCCCCGCCGGCGTCGACGTCGCCATGGTCGCCCCCAAGGGCCCCGGCCACCTCGTCCGCCGCCAGTACGTCGACGGCAAGGGCGTCCCCTGCCTCATCGCCGTGGAGCAGGACGCGTCCGGCCAGGCGCAGGCCCTCGCGCTGTCCTACGCCAAGGCCATCGGCGGCACCCGCGCCGGCGTCCTGAAGACCACCTTCAAGGAAGAGACCGAGACCGACCTCTTCGGCGAGCAGGTCGTCCTCTGCGGCGGCGTGGCCGAACTGGTCCGCGCCGGCTTCGACACCCTCGTCGAAGCGGGCTACGCCCCCGAAGCCGCCTACTTCGAGTGCCTACACGAGCTCAAGCTGATCGTGGACATGATCTACGAGGGCGGCCTGTCGAACATGTGGTACTCGGTGTCCGACACCGCCGAGTACGGCGGCGTCACCCGCGGCCCCCGCATCATCAACGACGCGGTCCGCCAGGAGATGAAGAAGGCCCTCACCGAGATCCAGGACGGCACCTTCGCCCGCCAGTGGGTTGAGGAGGACCGGTCCGGCCGCGAGAACTTCGCCAAACTCCGCCAGGACCAGGCCTCGCACCGCATCGAGGAAGTGGGCGCGACGCTGCGGGACATGATGCCTTGGGTGAAGCGGAAGATCACCGAGACGGCGTAGCCGCGAGGTGGTCCATAGGCAGAGTACGGAGACGGCGTAGCGAATCGGAGCCGTCGAAGTGATCCATGGGTAGAGCACGGAGACGGCTTAGTAGTCGGATCGCTCGGGCCGCCGCTCCGGAAGGGGCGGCGGCCTTTGTCGTGTCACCTGGTCGTGCGCTATGTCGGCGGATTGAATTGTGTTGTCTGTATAGGCGATGACAACTCGGGCGCGGTGGGGTGCCGACATGCTTCTCGAAAGCACCACCTGGCTCGCCGAACGCCGCAACTCCTTCGCGCATCAGTTCATCGACGAGGCGGGGATACCTGGCGTCGCAGCAGGCAGGCTCGATTTCACCGACGATGCAGTCGAGGAGGCGTTCCATCGGGTAGGCCGGTCGGCCATGATCCTGGCCGATGGGTGGGAAGCGCATCTAAGGAGACTGGGTCGTCCCGCGCGTGCGTCGGCTGGACACGGCTAAGGCCTGCTGTGGTCTCGGAGACCTCTTGACCGGTGTTTCGCGGCATCGGGGCACCTCGCACATGGAGGCTGCCGACCTTGCCGAAGGCTGGGTATGCCGTACCGCGATGGTGGAATAGGTGACAAACTCGCTAGACCATGTTCCGTGAAAGCGCTGCGTTCTGGGTGAAGCGGAAGATCACGGAGACGGCGTAGCCGCGAGGTGATCCATAGGCAGAGTACGGAGGCGGCGTAGCGAAGCGGAGCCGCGGGTGGAACACCGAGACCGTGTAGCCACGTGATCGGCGCCCAGACGGCTCGCCGGTGCCGATGAGGGCCGTCCATCCACGGTGGATGGACGGCCCTCGCCGTGCTCAGCCGCGCTTCCGTGATGTGCGTTTCCGCTCCGGGTCCTTCCCCACCGTCACCAGGTGCGCCGCCGCGACCCCGGCGGTCATCAGCGCGAATACGGCCGCCGCCGCTCCCATTCCCGTCAGGGACGAGGGCCGCGACGAGAAGCCCGGCCGTGTGAGCAGCATCAGCGTCATGCCCGCGCTCAGGACGATCAGGGTTACGGGCGGGCCAGTGGTGGCGCGGGCGGTCGCGGCGCCGTGGATCAGCAGGACGAGGATCGTCGTGATCATCACCAGCATGAGGAGGGCCAGGCCGTGGCCCCGGGGCAGCACGTCGGCGAGGGAGAAGTCGCGGTGGCCGCCCTCGATGCGCTCGACGGTGACGGTGGGCACGAAGAAGAACAGGATGGGAAACGGCGCGGCGGCGGCGTACAGGCGGCGGATCGGGTCGTAGCGGCGCATGCGAAGAACCTCCCGCCACAGGCGGTCGGTCTCGCGCTTCAGGGAGTTGATCTCTTTGTCATCGGGCACGTGCACACGGTAGTGACGGTCGGCAAATCCTCACCGCGACAACCCCTGCCGCTCCGGGTATGCCACGGACCGGCGCACCGCCTCCACCCGGCGGTCGCCGCGGGCGGCGATGCCGGCGACGGCCACCTCCACCGGCTCGGCGGCGAGGCCGTGGCCGCGGTGTTCGGAGAGGTGCGGGCGCGGGTCAGCGGTCGTCACGGTAGCCGAGGGTGGCCAGGAGTGTGCCGTCACGCGTGAGCGTGCGGTGGCCTGAAAACCCCTCGCCCCCACCCCCGTCCCGGGGTTCCATACCCCCATGAAGATCCGCCCCATCACCCCCGCCGACGCCGCCGCGATCGCCTCCTGGCGCTACCCCGCCCCCTACGACGTCTACGACGGCGATGACGAGCCGGACTACCTCCTCGACCCGGCCAACGGCTTCGTCGCCCTCGACCACGACGGCGAGCTCGCCGGGTTTCGCTCCTTCGGCCCGGACGGGCGGTTTCCGGGTGGCCCGTACGACGACGCGGCGATCCATCCGGGCGGGCTGGACGGTGTCCTCGACACCGGGGGTGGCCTGCGTCCCGATCTCACCGGGAGGGGGCTGGGCGGGGCCGCCATCGCCGCGGGCCTGGCCTACGGCGAGACCGTCCACTCCCCGCGGTTGTGGCGGATCACGGTCGCCGCGTTCAACACGCGGGCTTTGACGGTGGTCGGCAGGCTGGGTTTCGCGGCCGTCGCGGAGTTCTCCTCACCCAGGGGCGCCGACTTCGTGATTCTGGTGCGGGCGGCGGCCGGTTAACCTCGACGGGTGCCGTCCCCGCGTTCCCGCCTGTTCGACCTGCTCATCGCGCTGTCGGTGAGCGGGCTCGCGCTCGCCGAGCTTGGCATCGGGCGTTCGCCGGTGATGGTGGGCATCGGCGTCGTCATGGGCGGCGCACTGTTCTGGCGGCGGACGCGGCCGGTGGCCACGGCATGTGCCGTGGCGGCGCTGGGGTGCACGCAGGTCGTGCTGAGCCTGAGCAACTACGACGGCACGGTCACCTACCTGGCGCCGTGCCTGTACGACGTGGGCGTGCTCATCGCGGTGCACGCCGTGACCAAGTACGCCGCGCGGTTCTGGCAGGTCATGGCCGCCGGGGTGGGCGGAGTCATCGCGGCGGTGCTGGCCTCACTTCCGGCGTGGGACGGGTGGTGGCGGCAGGCGCTCATGCTCGGCGCGTTCGCCGTGGCGGTGTGGGCCGTCGGCCTCAACGCGCGCACCGGACGCCTGTACGCGCAGGGCCTCGAAGAGCGCGCCGCCGTCCTCGAACGCGAGCAGCGGCACCTCGCCGAGGCCGCCGCCGCCGGTGAACGCGCCCGCATCGCCCGCGAGATGCACGACGTCATCGCCCACGCCCTCGCCGGGATGATCGCCCAGGTCGACGGGGCCGCCTACGCCATCGACGGCGACCCCGCCGGGGCGCGCAAGGCGCTCACCGCCGCCGGGGACGCCGGGCGCACCGCCCTCGCCGAGCTCCAGGGCCTCGTGGGGGTCCTGCGCGAACCGCCCGAGGCCGACCCGCATCCCCCGCACCGGCGGCCCCTCGGCAGCGACCGCGTCGGGGAGCTCGCCGACTGGGCCCGCGGCGTCGGGCTCGACACCACCGTCCGCGTCTCCGGTGACCTGGCGGGACTGCCCGTCGGCGTCGCGCTCGCCGTGCACCGGATCGTCCAGGAGGCCCTCACCAACGTGCTGAAACACGCCGGACCGGGCACGCGCGTCGACATCGACGTCGCGCGCGCCCACGGGGAGACCCGCATCGAGATCACCGACCACGGCCGCGCGATCCGCGAGGCCGGACCCGGCGGGCACGGCCTGGCCGGCATGCGCGAACGCGTCGCCGTCTACGGCGGGGTGTTCGAGGCGGGCCCGCTGCCGGTGGGCTGGCGGGTCCTGGCGACCATCCCGGACGCCCCGTGATCCGCGTGGTGCTGGTCGACGACCAGCAGCTCGTGCGCACCGGCCTGCGGCTGGTCATCGACTCCCAGCCCGACCTGACCGTGGTCGGCGAGGCCGGGGACGGCGCGCAGGCCCTGGCGCTGCTGCGCGAAACGGCCGCCGACATCGTCATCATGGACGTCCGCATGCCCGTCATGGACGGCATCGAGGCCACCGCGCACCTCACCGCGCTCGCCGAGGGCCCGAAGGTGCTGGTGCTGACCACCTTCGACGCCGAGGAGGAGGCCTTCGCGGCCCTGCGCGCCGGGGCCGCCGGTTTCCTCCTGAAGAACGGCACCCCCGAGGAGCTGCTCACCGCCGTCCGCGTCATCGTCGCCGGGGACGCCATCGTCGCCCCCCGCATCACCCGCCGCCTGCTGGACCGCTTCGCGCCCCAGTTCGCCGCGCCGCCCACCGGCGGCGACCGCCTCGCCGGGCTCACCGCCCGCGAGCGCGAGGTCGTCCTGCAGATCGCCCGGGGCCGCTCCAACCTGGAGATCGGCGCCGACCTCGGCGTGGCCGAGGCGACCGTCAAGAGCCACGTGCGCCGGATCCTGGCCAAACTGAGCCTGCGCGACCGGGTGCAGCTCGTCGTCCTCGCCTACGAGTCGGGGCTGATCAGGCCCGGTACCTAGCGGATCGCGTCCCCGATCTGCTCCAGCGCCAGGTACGCCACCACGATCAGCGTGATCGACCCCAGGATCGCCACCCACGCGCACCCCCTCAGCGGACGTGGGGGAGGACGCTCGTCACCAGGGGGCTCGTTCGACCACATGCGCGAACCCTACGCCCTAGGGCGCAAGATCCACCGGGATCTTGCGCCCCCCGAGCAACCCGATCTCGGCACTCGGCCCGAGGTGCCGGGCCCGCCCCGGCCATAGCGTCGGGACATGCTCAAGCTGACCCTGCGCACCGCCCTCTCCCACGTGCCGCGACAGGCGCTGGCCGCGCTCGCGGTCGTCGTGGGCGTCGCGTTCATCGCGGGCACCTTCATCTTCACCGATGGGGCCAAGGACGCCATGCGCGCCCAGGCCTCCGACCTGTACCGGGGCACCGACGCCGGCGTCTACACCGAAGACCACGACGGCTTCGGCGACGCCGCGCTCGCCAAGTTGCGGAAGGTCCCGGGCGTCACCGCCGTGGAAGGCGCGCTCTTCGCCTCCGGCTCGGTCCTGCCCAGCCCCGCCGAGCCCACCCGGCGTCCCCCCATGGGCTGGATCGCGGCCATGCCGCAGAACCCCGTCTTCACCCCCTACGACCTCGTCGAGGGCCGCACGCCCGGCCCCGGCGAGGCCGTCCTGGACGCCGAGACCTACACCGACTACGGCTTCGAGCTCGGCGACCCCGTCGGCGCCGACGGCGACGGCGCCACCAGGTCCTTCACCCTCGTCGGCGTCATCGACGTGTCCAAGACCCGCGTCGCCGGGCGCTCCGTCATCGGCGTGGCCCCCGCCGACGCCCTCGCCCTCAACGGCGACACCGGCTTCCGGCAGCTGCGGGTGGCCGCGCCCGGCGTGGACGAGGCCACCCTCGTCGCCGCCCTCACCAAGGCCGCCGGGCCCGGCGGGTCCGTCCTGGGCCACGACGAGATCGTCGAGCTCGAACTCGCCGACGCCTACCGCGACGTCGACATGATCGAGAAGGGGCTCCTGCTGTTCGTGCTGGTGGCGATCCTGGCCGCCGGATTCGTCATCGCCAACACGTACACGATCGTCATGGCCCAGCGCGCCCGCCAGATCGCGCTGCTGCGGCTGATCGGCGCCTCCCGCGCGCAGACCTTCGCGTCGGTGCTCGCCGAGGCCGCCGTCATCGGCGCCGCGGCCGCCTTCGTGGGGCTCGGCGCGGGCATCGGCATCGCCGCGTTGTTGTCGCTGGTCATGGGCAACCTCGGGCTCGGTTTCGGCTCGGCCTTCGTCATCGAGCCGCGCACCCTGGGCGTCGCGTTCGCCACGGGCGTCCTGGTGACGGTCGTGTCGGCGCTGCTGCCCGCGTGGAGGGGGACGCGCGTCCCACCGGTGGTGGCCCTCTCGGCGACCGCGACGGAGACCATCCGGCCGGTGGGACGCGTGCGGGTGCTCACCGGGCTGGTGCTGCTGGCGGCCTCCGCGGGTGCCTTTCTCCTGCCCGCCTCGGTACCGCAGGTGGGATTCATCGGGATCACCGGCTTCTTCGGGCTCGTCGCCCTCGGGCCCGCGATCGTGCCCGCGCTCGCCAGGATCGTCGGACGGCCCCTGCACGGCCTCGGGGGCTGGGCCAAACTGGCGGTCTCCTACACCGCCCGCAACCGCCGGCGGGTCGCGGCGACCACCACGACGCTGATCCTGTGCGTGAGCCTGGTGTCCTCGGTGATGATCGGCGCCGCCAGCATCTCCGCGGCCCTGGACCGCGAGGCGGAGAAGAACTTCCCCGCCGACGTGACCGTGCAGGGCCAGGACGTCCCGGACGCCCTGGTCGCCCGGCTGCGCGACAGCGGCCGCTTCACCCTCGTCCACGCCGCGCGCACCGGCGAGATCGGCGGCCTGCGGGTGGTGGGGACCGACCCGGGCCTGCTGGAGAAGTCCGAACCCGGGCTGGGGCTGGCCCCCGGGAAGGCGGTGGTCTCCAAGGGCGTGGGCAAGAAGGCGGGGGAGAAGCTCGTCCTGGCCGGGCACGCGTTCACCGTCGCCGGGGTCTCGGGGATGCCCGGCGAGCTGGTCCTGGTCACCGCGCCCGACGCCGCCGCGCTGATGCCGGACGCGCCGGTCACCGAGCTGAGCCTGGTCGGCGGCGACGCGGAGTTCGTCCGCGAGGCCGTGGCGGACTACCCGGGGCTGACCGTCATGGACGTCGACGCCTTCAAGGAGGCCCGCACCGCCGGGCTCGACCGGCTGCTGGCCTCGGTGATGGCGCTGCTGGCCCTGGCGGTGTTCATCGCGCTCGTCGGCATCGCCAACACGCTGACCCTGTCGGTGGCCGAGCGCGGGCGCGAGCACGGCGTCCTGCGGGCGCTGGGGGTGAGCCGCGCGGGGATGCGCGCGATGCTGTCGGTGGAGGCGCTGCTGGTGGCGATCGTGGGGGTGGCGCTGGGGCTGGGGCTGGGCCTGGCGGTGAGCGCGGCGACCGTCCGGCTGCTCGGCGAGGTCTCCGACGCCGGACTCGTGGCGCCGTGGGGACGGTTGGCCGCGCTGGTCGGGGCGATGTCGGTGGCGGCGCTGCTGGCGTCGGTGCTGCCCGCCTCGCGGGCGACCCGCAAGCCCATCGTCACCGCCCTCTCGGGGGAGTAGGGGAGTGGGGGCTCCCGGCCGGGAGCCCCCACGGGTGCCCTTGATCACCAGAGCCTCAAGGCCGCGTGACAAATGTGAGACCTGGACGTATCGTTTGAGACAAGCTTGTTTCATTCGAGACGTCCAGTTCTCATCATGCCCTTGAGGAGGTGGCCATGGTCGCCAGTCGTGAGCAGATCGCCCGCGCCGCGATCCGGCGTCTGAACGCCGATCCGGCCGCCTCCATGGCCGAGATCGCCGAATCCGCCGGGGTCTCGCGGGCCACCCTGCACCGCAACTTCGCCAGCCGCGAGGCGCTCATGGCGCACCTCGGGCGGATGTCGACGGAGAGCTGGACGCAGGTCCTCGACGACGCCGGGCTGGCCGAGGCCGTCGCCGACGGCTCACCGGAGGCCCTGCGCGCGGCCATCGACCGGCTGTGCCACCACAACATCCGCGACGTCGAGGAGTTCGGCTTCGTGCTGACCGAGCACGTGGTCTTCGAGCAGGACGACGAGCTCGCCCAGGTGGTGGAACGCTGCCAGACGCGCGAGCAGGAGTTCTACGCCGCCGCGCAGAAGGCTGGCGTCCTGCGCGCCGACCTGCCCCCGGTGTGGATCGGGCACATGAGCTACGGGCTCCTGGTGGGCCTGCGCGAGGCCCTGCGGCGCGGGGACGTGGCCGTCCGCGACGCCGAGCGGCTCCTGCGGGAGTCCTTCCTGCGAGGGTGCGGCGCTTCCTAGCCCCCTCGCCACATTCGTTTCACGTACCACTTCCTGAGCTTGTCTGGAGCACCACCATGACCACCACCCTGCCCGTCACCGGCCGACATACGCCCACTCCGGCCCTCAACCCGCGTCGCTGGGTGGGGCTGGCGGTGCTGTGCGCGAGCCTGCTGATCGTCGTCATGGACATGACGATCCTCAATGTCGCGCTGCCGTCGATCTCCGAGCAGCTGCGGCCCGGCTCGGTCCAGCTGCTGTGGATCGTCGACATCTACCCGCTGGTCGTGGCCGGACTACTGGTCACCGCCTCGGGGATCGCCGACCGCTTCGGCCGCAAGCGGATGCTCATGGTCGGCTTCGCCGTCTTCGGGCTCGCCTCGACGCTGGTGCTCATCGCCGACAACGCCGCCGCGCTGATCGCGATCCGGGCGCTGCTGGGTGTCGGCGGCGCGCTGATCATGCCCTCGACGCTGTCGATGATCCGCAACCTGTTCACCGATGGCAAGGAGCGGGCCGTCGCCCTGGGCATCTGGGGTTCGATGGCGGCCGTGGGCTCCGGCCTCGGGCCCATCGCGGGCGGCGCGCTGCTGACCCACTTCAGCTGGCACTCGGCGTTCCTGGTGAACGTGCCGATCATGGCCGTCGCGCTGGTCGCCGCCTACTTCCTGCTCCCGGAGTCCAAGGGCGCCGTGGTGCGCTGGGACGCGCTGGGCACCGGCCTGTCGATCGTGGGCATGGTCGCGCTGATGCTGGCCATCAAGAACTTCGGCAAGCACGGCATGGCCGACCCGGCCGCGCTGGTCTCGGCCGCCGTCGCCGCGATCGCGCTGGGCTGGTTCGTCCGGCGGTCGCTGAACCGGCCCGACCCGATCCTGGACATCCGGCTGCTCAAGCGGCGCGGACTGTCGGCGGGCCTGATCGCGGCGCTCACCACGAGCATCGCCACCGCGGCGATGATGCTGCTGCTGGCGCAGTGGATGCAGCTCGTGGAGGGCATGAGCGCGCTGGAGGCGGGCGTGCACCTGCTGCCGGTCGCCATCGCCGCCGGGATCCTCTCGCCGCTGGCGCCCGCCATCGCCGCCAGGATCGGCACCCGCACCGTCATGGCCGGTGGCCTGCTCATGAGCGCGACCGGGTTCCTGGTCCTGTTCTTCGCCCCGGCGCCGCTGACC
Organism: Actinorhabdospora filicis; assembly: GCF_030269765.1. Classification (GTDB taxonomy): domain Bacteria; phylum Actinomycetota; class Actinomycetes; order Mycobacteriales; family Micromonosporaceae; genus Actinorhabdospora; species Actinorhabdospora filicis. The sequence continues at coordinate 558,765 of NZ_BSTX01000003.1, forward strand.
TACCCGTTCCTGGCCGTGAGCATGCTCTTCGTCGGCGTGGGCATGTCCTCGCTGGCGATCGGCTCGGCGGCGGTCATGGCCAGCTCGCCGGCCGAGCGCTCCGGCAACGCCGCCGCCCTGGAGGAGACCAGCTTCGAGTTGGGCGCCGCCCTGGGCGTGGCGATCCTGGGCAGCGTGGCCGCGCTGGTTTACCGCAACGGGCTCTCGACGGGTGAGCTGGCCGCGTCCGGCGTCACCGGCGAGTCCGCCGAGGCCGCCCGCGAGAGCCTCGGCGGGGCCATCGCGGTCGCCGAGCAGGCCGGGGCGAGCGGACTGGCCGACGTGGCGCGCGAGTCGTTCACCACGTCGCTCCAGGTCACCGGCATCGCCGGGGGCGTCCTGATGCTCGTCGGTGCGGTCACCGTGTGGCTGCTGACGCCGAAGGACCTCTCGGTCACCGGGGCGCACTAGCCTCCGGCTCGGCCTCTTGCTCCGCCACGGCGGGCGCGGACTCCCGCGCCCGCCGCTTCCACGCCAGCCACTCCCGGCTGCCCGGCAGCCACAGCGCCACCAGGATCCACAAGGTCATCGGCGCGAACACCAGCCACGCCTGGAACACCCACGGCGAGACCACGTCCTCCGGCACGATCCCCGGGATCGCGCCCAGGCAGCCCACGGCGTGCGCGACCGCCACCGCGATCACCCCGCCGGGCGAGCCGCGTCCCAGCATCAGCGCCGGGCCCGCGAAGGTCAGCACCGCCAGGACCAGGGCGGCCACCAGGAAGACCATCGCGATCTTCCCCGCGCCCATGCGCGTCAGCGCCACCCCGACCGCGCCGGCCATCGGCACCACCAGCGCCCGGCAGGCGTGAGCCGAGGACTTCACCGTCGACGGAGGTAGATTCGCCACACCTGCTTCTACCACCCCCGGAGGGCGACACCGTGACGACACGACGTGACAAAAGCCGGGGTGACAGCGCCCAGGTCGCCGTCGTCACCGGTGGCAACCGGGGCATCGGCCGCGAGGTCTGCCGCAAGCTCGCCGACGGTGGATACCGCGTCGTCCTCACCGCCCGCGACCCCGCCAAGGCCGCCAAGACCGCCGCCGAGATCGGCGTCGACTGGTACGCCCACGACGTCACCTCCGACCCCGTGCCCCTCGTGCGGCACCTGGAACGCGAGTACGGGCGCCTCGACGTCCTGATCAACAACGCCGCCATCAACTACGACACCTGGCAGCACGCGCTCACCGCCGACCTCGACGTCGTCCGCGAGACCATGGAGACCAACGTCTACGGACCCTGGCGGCTCACCGCCGCCCTCGTGCCGCTGCTGCGCCGCGCGCAGCACCCGCGCGTGGTCAACGTGTCCAGCGAGAGCGGCTCGCTGGCCGGCATGGGCGGCGGCACACCCGCCTACGGCATGTCCAAGGCCGGACTCAACGCGCTCACCCGGATGCTCGCCGACGACCTGCGCGCCGACCACATCCTGGTCAACGCCGTCTGCCCCGGCTGGATCGCCACCGACATGGGCGGGCCCGGCGGCGGGCCGGTCGCCGAGGGCGCGGCGAGCGTCCTGTGGGCCGTCCGCCTGCCCGACGGCGGCCCCACCGGCGGGTTCTTCCGCCACGGCGAACCACTGCCCTGGTGAGTGAACAGAGCCCTGGTAACGCGCGCCCACCCACTTCGGTCCTGACCGGGGTGACGGGTCTTTCTGGATCGATCCAGTGACATCTTGCACTTGCGGGGATGTCCGTGGAGTGAACCCTTCGCCACGCCCGTAACAATGGCCACCACATTGGCGAGCGCAGCGTCGCGCCCCGTCCCCCAGCAGCGTCTAGGCCGCGAGGTACGCCGTGTCGAACACTTCCCTGGTTCCCGTGACCCGCCCCGTCGTCGTCATCGCCGACCCGCTCGCGCACTCCGCGGTCGCGGTCCTCACCGCCGACTTCGACGTCCGCGACGTCGACGGCACCGACATCCCCGCCCTGCACAACGCGATCGCCGACGCCGACGCGGTCATCGTGCGCTCGGCGACCCGCATCGACGCCGCCGCCCTGGCCGCCGCGCCGCGGCTGAAGGTCGTCGCCCGCGCCGGGGTCGGGCTGGACAACGTCGACGTGCCCTCCGCCACCGCGCGCGGCGTCATGGTGGTCAACGCGCCCACGTCCAACATCGTCTCGGCCGCCGAGCAGGCCGTCACGCTGCTGCTGGCCAGCGCCCGCCACACCGCCAACGCCAACGCCTCGCTGAAGTCGGGCGAGTGGAAGCGCTCGCGCTTCACGGGCGTGGAGATCGCCGGGAAGACCGTCGGCGTCATCGGCCTGGGCAAGATCGGGCAGCTCTTCGCCACCCGCCTGGCCGCCTTCGACACCAAGATCGTCGCCTACGACCCCTACGTCCAGCCCGCGCGCGCCGCCCAGCTGGGCATCAAGCTGCTGTCGCTGGACGAGCTGCTGGCCGTCTCCGACTTCATCTCGATCCACCTGCCGAAGACCCCGGAGACCGTCGGCCTCCTCGGCAAGGAGAACCTCGCCAAGGTCAAGCCCGGCGTCCGCATCATCAACGCCGCCCGCGGCGGCCTCCTCGACGAGCAGGCCCTCGCCGACGCGATCGCCGAGGGCCGCGTGGCCGGCGCCGGCATCGACGTGTTCGCCACCGAGCCGTGCACCGACTCGCCCCTCTTCGGGCTCGACGAGGTCGTGGTGACCCCGCACCTGGGCGCCTCCACCGTCGAGGCCCAGGACAACGCCGGGCTCGCGGTGGCCAAGAGCGTCAAGCTGGCCCTCAAGGGCGAGTTCGTGGCCGACGCGGTCAACGTGCAGGCCGGTGGCCTCGTGGCCGAGGACGTCCGCCCGCTGCTGCCGCTGGCCGAGCGCCTCGGCAAGGTCTTCACCGCCGTGTCGGGCGGCGCCGCCCAGTCGGTGACCGTCGAGGTCCGCGGCGACGTGGTCGCCTCCGATGTGTCGGTGCTCCAGCTGGCCGCCACCAAGGGCCTGTTCACCGGCGTCGCCGACCAGGTCACCTATGTCAACGCGCCCCTCCTGGCCAAGGAGCGCGGCGTCGACGTCGGCCTGTTCACCAGCGCCGAGAGCCCCGAGTTCCACAACCAGATCACCGTCCGCGGCGCCCTCACCGACGGCCGCGCGACCAGCGTGTCCGGCACCGTGACCAGCGGCCCCCGCGAGGTCCTCAAGCTCACCGAGATCGACGGCTTCGACATCGACCTCGAAGCCGACGGCCCGCTGCTGATCCTGCGCTACAACGACCGTCCCGGCGTGGTCGGCGTCCTCGGTGGCGCCCTCGGCGACGCCGGCGTCAACATCGCCGCCATGCAGGTGGCCCGCCGCGAGGTCGGCGGCGAGGCCCTCATGGCCGTGGCCGTCGACCACGAGCTCCCCGCCGACCTCCTGGACCGCGTGGCGAACGCGGTCGGGGCGACGCGGGCGGCGACGGTGACGCTCACCGACGACTAGGGTTCGATGAAGCGGCCCCGGGGGACCCCGGGGCCGCTTTCGCGTACCGGGGACGGGACATGAGCTCACTCGAAGAGGACTACGCGCGCTTCCGGGACCTCGTCGGCCCACTGCCGCGCATGGCGACGCCGCACACGTGGGCGGAGGTGGAGACGGCGCTCGGGCTGGAGTTCCCGGTGGACTACAAGATGTGGGCGGAGGAGTACCCGTCGCTCTACCTCTTCAAGTTCCTGCACCTGGACAACCCGCTGGATTTCCCGGTCTCGGTGGACTTGGAGATCGACGTCCTGGCGGAGGTCCGTGAGGTCGCCGAGGAGTTCGGCCGCGAGATCACCGGCGATGACGGGAGCATCGTGGATCATCGGCCCGCCCTGCCCTTCTATCCGGCGCCCGGCGGGCTGCTCTTCTTCGGGCAGAGCGACAACGGCGACTACTGCACCTTCCTGACCGCACCCGACCCTCGCGAATGGGAAGTGGTCGTCACCGACGGCGGCAGCTGGTGGCACAGTGGCCGTGGCTTCGCGGCATTCCTCACCGGTCTGCTCACCGGCGAGCGGCCCTGCCCGGAGTTCCCCGAAGACCTGGCCGATCATCCGTCGGCGCGCGCCGCCTACACCTTCATGGACGCCGAGGGGCAGGGGCACGTTCTCTGGGGCGATACCCGCCGCATCCCCTGAGCGGGAACCGATCTCCCGCCCCGACGCGTCCCACCACCATGAGGCCATCCCGTCTTCTCGCCCTGCCCCTGCTCCTCGCCGCCGGGTTCCTCACGGCCTGCGGTGGGGCCGCCATGCCGTGCTCGGACAACGCCATCACCGGCCTGGCCTGCGAGCCGCCGGCGGGGACGGGGGACCCCGTCGCGGGGCAGCGGGTCGTCGCGTTCGAGCCGGAGGGGTCGGTGGCGGTGCCGGGGACGTTCTCGGACGCGCCGGTCGACCCCGACGTGGTGCGGGGATGGCTGGCGGCCAAGAGCGGCGCGGGCATCAGCGAGCCGCGGGCGCCGAAGCCGGCGACCCCTGCCGAGGAGGGCATGGCCTATGTGGCCGTCTCGCGGACGACGGGCTGCCAGAAGACCGACAAGGCCGAGCTGCGGCGCCAGGGCGACGAGCTGATCTCGGTGTTCACCGGCACGGGCAGCGTGCCCGGGGAGTGCGTGCGGGCCTACACCGCCTACGCGCAGTTCGCGGTGCCGAAGGCGTCGGTCACGGGCGTCAAGAAGATCGACGGGCAGCCGGTGGTGGACGCGGCGGGCCCCGGGAAGCAGATCGCGTTCGTGCCGATCGCGGGACTCGACGAGACCCGGTTCGCCCCCGTCTTCCTGCGCGACGACAAGGCCAAGAGCCTGCGGGAGGAGTTCGTCGCGCACGGCGCCTCCGAGAGCGACGTGGTGGTCCTGGACGAGCCCACGCCCGCCGGGAAGGAGCGCGTCGCCTACCTCCTCGACGGCTGCGCGGAGAAGAAGGCGCGGCTGCTGGTCTCCCCGACGGTGCTGCAGGCCGAGCTGGTGCGCGACACCACGATCGACTGTGACGGGAACGTGCGCTTCCTCGTCGTCTTCGAGCTGGACGCCAAGGACGTCCCGCAGGGAGCCATGCCGGCGGTGTGGGGGCAGCGGTAGGGTCCCGCGATGTGTCGCTCAAACCGCTCATGCTCGCCCTGCGGCTCTGCCTGGAACTGATCGCCGTCGCCTCCTTCGGCGTCCTCGGCTGGCGCGTGACGGGGACCCCGTGGCGCTACCTGCTCGTGGCCGCCCTGCCGGTGCTGGCGATGACCCTGTGGGGCGTCTTCGCCGTGCCGGGCGATCCCAGCCGCAAGGGCGACGCCCCGGTCCCGGTGCCGGGCGCCGTCCGGATCCTCGTGGAGGCCGTGGTGCTGTGGGGTGGCGCCGGTGCCCTGTGGCTGGCGGGGCTGCCGTGGCTCGCGCTGGCCTCCGGCGTCGTCCTGGCCGTCTACTACGTGCTCGCCCGGGACCGGATCGGCTGGTTGCTGCGGCGCTAATCCGCGAACCCGTGCCATAGGACCCTGTCCGCTACCAGCACTGCTACCCCGATCTTCACTGTGCGTCAGGACATGTTCTCAGATAGTGACTATCCATTGTGGATGATCTCGCCGCGCCCATAGCGTCGCTTGCGGACCGGCCGCCGGGGCCGGCCCGCAAAGGAGGTAAGACATGAGGCGCGTTCTCCGTGCGCTCGTCCTCACCGCCGTCGCCGCAGGCATGGCCTTCATCGCGTCGCCCGCCGCCGACGCCGCCCCGCCCACCGGGCCGGCGCTCGTGGCACCCGGGACCGGGAACGCGGTGGTCGAGGCGCAGCGGCACGCGGTCGCGGACGCCGCGGGCGTCGCCCCGACCGCCGTACCCTGCTGGATCAACATCTCCATCTACTCCACCGCCAACAACCGGTGGATCTCGGCCGAGCTCGGCTACAGCGGCGGCGACTACGCCATGCTGCGCGCACGGGCCACCGCGGTCGGGCCCTGGGAGCGCTACGTCGTCTGCCGTGACCCCGGTACCGGCGTCACCGACATCTCGTCCATGGCCAACGGCCTGTACGTGTCGGCCGAACTGGGCTACTCCGGCGGCGACTACGGCATGCTGCGGGCCCGCGCGAGCGTGCGCGGCCCCTGGGAGATCTTCTACACCTCGTCCGCTCCGGGCGGGGGCCGGCTCGTGATCACCTCGCAGGCCAACGGCCTGTACGTGTCCGCCGAGCTCGGTTACTCCGGCGGCGACTACGGCATGCTGCGGGCCCGCGCCTCGGCGCTCGGGCCCTGGGAGCTCTACATCTGGTAAGACCCCTTCCGAGGGCCGCCGGTCAGTGATCGGCGGCCCTTTTTGCGCGCCGGGACGGGCGGGTAGGGTTCGGTCATTTCGCATTGCGCAAAAAGCGGTGGGCCTCGGGAAAGGGGATTCGTGTGGGCGGGTTTCATCACGTCGAACTGTGGGTGCCGGACCTGCGACGCGCCCGCGAGAGCTGGGGCTGGCTGCTCGGCGAGCTGGGCTGGGAGCCCTTCCAGGACTGGAAGAGCGGCGTGTCCTGGCGGCACGGTGAGGCCTACCTGGTGATGGAGCGCTCCACCGACATGACCGACTGCGGCCACAACCGGCTGCGCCCCGGCCTCAACCACCTCGCGTTCCACGCCGAGGACACCGACACCGTCGACCGCCTCACCGAGAACGCCCCCAAGTACGGCTGGGAGCTGCTCTACGCCGACCGCCACCCCTTCGCCGGCGGCCCCGGGCACTACGCGGCCTACATCGCCGACCGGGACGGCTTCGAGGCCGAGCTGGTGGCGGGGAGGGTTCTGGGGTGAGGGGAGCTCGCGGGTGGGGTCTGGTGGGCGTGATGCGGCGCCGGTGAGGCCCGGTGTTCGCGGCGGGCCGTATCGGGGTGTCTGGCCGGGGCGGTTTCGAGGCCGAACCTGGTCGCGGGGAAGGTCCTTGGGTGAGCGGCTTCGCGGTCGGGTGCCGGTGGGCGTGATGCGGCGCCGGTGAGGCCCGGTGTTCGCCGTGAGCCGTATCGGGGTCTCAGGCCGGGACGGCTTCGAGGCTGAGTTGGTCGCGAGGAGGGTCCTGGGGTGAGGGGACTTCGCGGCTGGAGCCCGGTGGGCGTGATGCCGTACCTCTGAGGCCACTCGGCACCGGGGCGTACTGAGCGGCGCGGCCTCGGCATGCCGCAAGCCCGCCGCGGCCCGGGTGTGATGCGCGGGCCGGGCCCTAGCCCTCCACGGCCAGTGCCAGCGGCACCACTCCCGGCGCGCCCGCCTCGCGCAGGAGCCGCGCGGCCACCGTCATCGTCCAGCGCGTGTCGGCGACGTCGTCGATCAGCAGGACGTCACCGGCCACCTCCGGCAGGGCGGCCGCGACCTCGGCGGGCACGTCGAGGGTGTTCCACACCGCCGCGACGCGCTTGGCCGAGTTGAACTGCCTGCCGGGCGAGCCCGCCCGGTAGGCCAGCGCGCCAAGGTAGGGGATGCTCGCGACCTCGGCGATGCGCGAACCCAGCGAGGACAGCAGCTCCGGACGCCCCGAGGACGCCATCGACACCACCGCCCCCGGGCGCGCGATGCCCCAGTCGCGCAGCAGCCCCAGCACCGCCGCCAGGACGTCGTCGGGCACCGGCCCGTCGGCCTCCAGCAGCGCCCGGACCCGCTGGCCCCAGCCCACGTACAGGTTCGGCGCCAGCGCCCGGCCCTCGGCGGCCTGGAGTTCCGGCTTGATCTTCCCCGACAGCCCCAGCCCGGCCAGTCCCGACGGCCACATGCGCCGCGGCGCCAGCTCGGCCCCCGGCCGGTACAGCCGCTCGCGCGCGGCCTCCGTCGAGGCCACCGAGGCGTCCATGCGGGTGCCCGTGCAGTTGTCGCAGCGCCCGCACGGCGCGGCCTCGGGGTCGTCGAGCTGCCCGCGCAGGTAGGCCATCCGGCACTCGTCGGTGTCGATGTAGGCGCGCATCGCCTCCTGCTCGGCCTTGCGCTCGCCCGCGATGCGGCCGTAGCGGTCGGCGTCGTAGGACCACGGCTCGCCGGTGGCCTCCCAGCGGCCCTTCGGCAGGCGGCGCACGGCGCCCTCGACGTCGAGGACCTTCAGCATCATCTCCAGCCGCGAGCGCGACAGGTCCAGCCGCGTCTCCAGCATCGGGATCGTCATCGGCTCGGCCAGCGCCCGCAGCGCCTCGGTGACCAGCCGTTCGGGCGGGAAGGCCATCGAGTCGAAGTAGGCCCAGATGTCGGCGTCCTCACGGCCGGGCAGCAGCACCACCTCGGCGCGCTCGACACCGCGACCGGCGCGGCCGACCTGCTGGTAGTAGGCCACCGGCGAGGACGGCGCGCCCAGGTGGGCGACGAAACCCAGGTCGGGCTTGTCGAAGCCCATGCCCAGCGCCGAGGTCGCCACCAGCGCCTTGACCTCGTTGTTCAGCAGCTCGCGTTCGGCGGCCAGGCGCTCGTCGGGATCGGTCTTGCCGGTGTAGGCGCGGACCTCGTGCCCCTGCTCGCGCAGGTACTCGGCGGTCTGCTCGGCGCCGGCCACGGTGAGGGAGTAGACGATGCCGGACCCCGGCAGCTCCCGCAGCCGCTCGGCCAGCCACGACAGGCGCGTGGGCGCGTCCGGTGTGCGGACCACCGACAGCCGCAGGCTCTCGCGGTCCAGCGGGCCGCGCAGCACCAGGGTGCCCTCGCCCAGCTGCTCGGCGACGTCGTGGGTGACGCGCGCGTTGGCGGTGGCGGTGGTGGCCAGCACCGGGATGTCGGGACGCAGCCCGGCCAGCAGGTCGCGGATGCGCCGGTAGTCCGGCCGGAAGTCGTGGCCCCAGTCGCTGACGCAGTGCGCCTCGTCGATGACGATCATCCCTGCGGTGCGCGCCAGGCCCGGCAGCACCGCCTCGCGGAACTCCAGGTTGTTCAGCCGCTCGGGGGAGACCAGCAGGACGTCCACCGAGCCGGTGCGCACGTCCTCGCTGACCCGCTCCCAGTCGTCGACGTTGGCGGAGTTGATGGTCGCGGCGTGCACGCCCGCCTTGGCGGCGGCCTCGATCTGGTTGCGCATCAGCGCCAGCAGCGGGGAGATGATGACCGTCGGGCCCGCGCCCTCCGACCGCAGCAGCGCCGTGGCCAGGAAGTACACCGCGGACTTGCCCCAGCCGGTGCGCTGGACGACCAGGGCGCGGCGGTGGTGCACCACGAGCGCCTCGATCGCGGTCCACTGGTCGGGGCGCAGGCGCGCGTCGGGCCCGGCCAGGTCGCGCAGAAGCGCCTCGGCGCGGTCCCTCAGGTCGTCGGTCATGCCGTCATTGGTACCAGGCGGGTCCGACAAAGGCGACGACCGGGACACGTGCGTGCGACACCGGCATCCCATAAGACGGGACACGATGGCCGCAATGCGGGACGCGTGGATATCGTGCACTAACGTCCCCTGAACCCGCGTTAAGACGACGAGAGCACGGAGGCAGATCGGTGACAGCGATCGCGGTCATTCCCGGCGACGGCATCGGCACGGAGGTCATCGCGCAGGCGCGCAAGGTCCTCGACGTGGCCCTGCCCGGATACACCGCCACCGAGTACGACCTCGGCGCCCGTCGCTACAACGACACCGGCGAAGTCCTCCCCGAGTCGGTCATGAACGAACTCGACGGGCACGACGCGATCCTCCTGGGCGCCATCGGCGACCCCAGCGTCCCCCCGGGCGTCCTGGAGCGGGGCCTGCTGCTCAAGCTGCGCTTCGACTTCGACCAGTACGTGAACCTGCGCCCCTCCCGCCTGTGGCCGGGGACGACCAGCCCGCTCGCCGACGTCAAGCCCGGCGAGATCGACATGGTCGTCGTCCGCGAGGGCACCGAGGGCCTGTACGCGGGCGCCGGTGGCGTCCTGCACGCCGGGTCCTCCGCCGAGATCGCCACCGAGGGCAGCCTCAACACCCGCTACGGGACCGAGCGCGTCATCCGCGACGCCTTCGAGCGCGCCCGCCGCCGCGACCGCAAGCACGTCACCTGCGTGCACAAGTCGAACGTGCTCGCCTTCGCCGGCGGCCTGTGGAAGCGGACCTTCGACGAGGTCGCCGCCGAGTACCCCGACGTGGCCACCGACTACCAGCACGTCGACGCCGCCGCGATGTTCCTCGTGACGCGCCCGCAGAGCTTCGACGTCATCGTCACCGACAACCTCTTCGGCGACATCCTCACCGACATCGCCGCCGCCGTCACCGGCGGCATCGGGCTGGCCGCGTCCGGGTGCGTCAACCCCGGCCGCTCCCACCCGTCGATGTTCGAGCCCGTGCACGGCTCCGCGCCCGACATCGCCGGCAAGGGCGTCGCCGACCCCATCGCCGCGATCATGTCGGCCGGGCTGCTCCTGGACCACCTGGGCCACGGCGAGGCCGCCACCGCGGTCACCGACGCCGTCGCCGCCGAGCTCGCGGAGCGAACCTCCGGCGAGCCGATCCGCACCGACGAGGTCGGGGACCGAGTAGCCGCGCGGGTAGCCGGGCTTCTCGGCTAGCCGCCGTGACCTGACCGTGTAGAAGACATCCACGACGGGCGCCCGGCGGAGCATTCGCCACGGGCGCCCGTCGTCGTTGTGGTGGGCTCGCACCGGCGCTCCTGAACGAACGGTAAGTTTGCCTTGAACACCACCATGACCGTCCCCGCCCCGGCGGGGGCCACCCCCAGCATTTCCGGAGGTCCACGCATGAGCGGCGCCGCACTGCTCCCGTTCGAATTCCGGCCGAACCCGAACCCCGCGACCGACGCCGAGCGTGCCGCGATCCTGGCCGACCCGGGTTTCGGCAAGACCTTCACCGACCACATGGTCACCATCAAGTGGACCGAGGGCGTTGGCTGGCACAGCGCCACGGTGGAGCCCTTCGGCCCGATCCCGATGTCCCCGGCCACGGCCGTCCTGCACTACGCGCAGGAGATCTTCGAGGGGATGAAGGCGTACAACGCCGCCGACGGCTCGATCACGATGTTCCGCCCCGAGGCCAACGCCCGCCGCTTCATCGAGTCGGCGCACCGCATGGCCATGCCGGAGCTCCCCGAGGAGCTGTTCGTGGAGTCGCTGCGCCAGCTGGTGCGCACCGACCGGGCGTGGATTCCCTCCGGTGAGGGCAGCCTGTACCTGCGTCCCTTCATGTTCGCCTCCGAGGCGTTTCTGGGCGTGCGGCCCGCCAAGGAGTTCCTGTACTGCGTGATCGCCTCCCCGGCCGGCGCGTACTTCAAGTCCGGCCCCAAGCCGATCTCGGTCTACGTCTCCGAGGAGTACACCCGGGCCGCCCCGGGCGGCACCGGCGCGGCCAAGTGCGGCGGCAACTACGCCACCTCGCTGCTGCCGCAGGCGCAGGCCATCGAACAGGGCTGCGAGCAGGTGGTGTTCCTGGACGCCGTGCACCGCAAGTACGTCGACGAGCTGGGCGGCATGAACGTCTTCTTCGTCTACGGCCTGGACCGCACCATCGTCACCCCCGAGCTGGGCACGATCCTCCCGGGCATCACCCGCGACGCGATCTTCGCCCTCGCCCGCGACTTCGGCTACGAGGTCGTCGAGCGCGCCTACTCCATCGACGAGTGGCGCGCCGACGCCGCCGACGGCAGCCTCACCGAGGCCTTCGCGTGCGGCACGGCCGCCGTGATGACCCCGATCGGCATGGCCAAGAGCGTCAACGGCGACATCGAGGTCGGCGGCGGCAAGGCCGGCGAGGTGACCATGCGGCTGCGCCAGGCGCTGCTGGACATCCAGCACGGCGCCGCCGAGGACACCCACGGCTGGATCACCCGCATCCAGTAGCGCGACGGGCGGACGGCGGGCGCGCGCCCGCCGTCCTACTTCTCCGCCTCCTGCTTGCGGGTCTTCTTGTTGATCCGCTTCTTGGCCGGGGCGTTCAGTTCGGCGCGGATGCTCAGCACGTTCGCGCGGGCGACCAGCACGTCCGGCGCGCTCGCGGGGTCCCCCTCAGCGCGCTCGCAGCGCGCCAGGGCCTCCCCGAGGACCCGCTGGGCGCGCTGGAGGCGCCGCACGATCCGCTTGCCGTAGAGGCCGTAGTCCTTGGCGGCCTTCTTGCGCGCGTGGCGGCGGGTCCGCAGGGTGCGCATCGCGTCCAGCTCATCCGGCGTGATCACCTCCGCCGGCTCCCCGGCCATGATCTCGGTGAACCAGTGCCACTCGCGGCGGGCGGCCATCCCGTAGACGATCAGGAAGAACACCAGGATCAGCGCGCCCTTGCCGTAGATGGCGAAGAAGCCCAGGCCCTTGGGCAGCCACGCCGGCAGCGGCGAGTTCCACAGGAAGTGCAGGGCCCACGCCGCCGTGAAGCAGCCCGCCGCCACCCCGAAACGCGTGTAGAGCGTGCGGTGGGTCTGCGTGGCGAAGAACGCGATGCCGAGCCCGGCGACGCCGCTGTACACCGGATGGCTCCACGGCCCGGCGATGAGGATCCGCAGCAGCGTGATCGAGACCGAGCCCGCGACATCGCTGTTGGGGTTGCTGAGCGCGTTGTTGATCGCGTACAGCAGGTTCTCCACGATCTGGAAGCCCAGGCCGACGAAGGCGCCGTAGGTCAGGCCGTCCATGCTCCGCTGGAAGTGCTCGCGCACGATCAGGACCAGGATGACCACGCCGATGGTCTTGACCCACTCCTCGTTGATCGGGCCCGCCAGGGCCGCGCCCCACTTCGCGGTGAACTCCACCCCGTAGGTCTTGGTGAGCAGCGAGATCAGCGCGTTGTTGGCGATGATCGCCACCGACGTCGCCACCAGCGCGCCCCACAGCATCGCCGCCGCCCGCACGGCCGCCGGCTCGCGCTCCAGGTAGTCCAGCTTGCCCAGGATCCACACGAACAGGACCGCCATCGCCCCGTTCAGCACCAGCGGCACCCACAGCGCCGAGGCGATGTGGTCGAAACCGCCGCGCAGGATCCCGCCGATGTGCAGCAGCCCGAACGCGATCAGCCCGACATAGACCCAGTAAGCGGGACGGCGGACGCGGACGAACGTGCCCTGCCCCTCCATCACGACCCGCTCCATCACCACGCGCTTGACCTCACTCGCCACCGCGCACCTCCAGCCCGGCCAGGATGCGGGTGATGTCGTCCATCTGCGACTCGACACTGCCCAGCGGCGCCGCCGCCGTCAGCACCGCCGCCGCCCCGTCATGCCCGACCACCACCAGCGCGCCGCCGTAACGGTCACCGGTCAGATCACCCCAGAACCCCGGCAGCCCACCCGGCGACGTGTACTCGTGCGAGCCCGTGGTGAACATGACCCGCGAGGCCACCCGCAGATCCCGCGACTGCCGGTCGAAGAGCAGCTTCAGATCACTCACCCCCGCCACCGCCTGCACCCGCACCACGATCGACCCGGCCACCAGGATCACCGAGTTCGACTTGTTGGCACCCCGGTCGGTGACCCAGCCCGGGCCGGGGACCGTGAAGGTCACGCCGCCGTGGCCCGCCGCGCCCGGGTTCGGGGCGGCTTCGAGGCGGTAGACGGTGCCGTCGGGGACGGGGAGCTCGCCGTCGACGGAGTTGTTCCACTGCGTCCATAGGACGGCCGGGGCGAAGACGGCGAGGAGGACGAGGATCGCGGGCAGGAGTTTGCCGCGCTCCAGGCCGAAGCGATTGAGTTGTACCGCGCCTTCGATCACGCCGCCCCCGGGGTCGAGTGCTGTGTTGTCCTTTGCTGGGGTGTTTGAGGGGTAGCTTAGGGGGGTTCGTCTGGTTTGGGGGGGATTGACGCTCGGGAATTGGGTTTTGGGGTGGGGGGCTGTGCCTCCGGTGCCTGGGTGTCCGCGCACCCGCCCTTGCGTCCCCGTTTCCTGGGCGTCCGCGTGTCCGCGCGTCCGCGCTCCTGCTTCGCTGCCCCTGCCCCTGCCCCTGCCCCTGCCCCTGCCCCGCACACCGCACGCCCGCGTCCCCGCCCCTGCACGCCAGCATGCCCCCGCCGCGCGTCCCTGCACCCCCGCCGGCTGCGCCGTATGCGCCCCGCTTCCCCGCTCCCTGGGCGTCCGCGCTCCTGCTTCCCTGCCGCCTGCGGCCCCGCCCCCCGCCCTCCGCCGCACACCCGCACACCCGCGCCACGCCCCCCCGCACGCCCGCGTCCCCGCCCAAGCACGTCCGCACCGCCGCCTGCACCCCTGCCTCACTGCGGCTCGGCCTGTTCGCTTGCGTCCCGTCCGGTGCGGGCGTGGGTGTCATGCTCGACGCTTGTGCCGGGCCTTGGGGGTGTGGTCTCGTTAATCGGGGTTCGCCTCATGGAGTCGCTGTGATCCGCGAGTCGCCGCGTTTTGGGGCGTCGGCGGGGGTGTGCTGGTCGGCACTGGCCTGCGTCGTCTCGCTTGTGCTGGCCCGGCTTGCACCATCCTGGCCCCAACGCCTCACTCCGCCCGGCCCGCACCGTCTCGGCCCCTAGCGCCTTGCTCCACACAGGCCCGGGCCGCGCCGCCCCGGTTCGGGCCGCTGTCTCTCGGCTTGCGGGGTGTGCGTCTTGCCTCCAGCCGTCGAGTGCACGCCATCCCGCCTTCCGGGGCTCCGTGTGAACCCCACCGCAGCGACTCCTCCACCCCTCAGCCTCGCACCAGCCGCCCCCGCACCACCCCGGCCCGCATCAGCCTCGTCGTGCCTCTCCGCCTTGGCCCGTCGCCTTCCATCCCCACCGTGGTCGTTCGGGTTACCGGCCGCGGATCTTCCGTCGTTCGGCCTCGCAGACGGTGAACGAGGAACCTGGGGGTGTCAAGACGGAAGAACATGTCTTGACACCCCCAGAACCCTCGTTCCAAAGACCCGTCAGGCCGCACGCCGAAAGATCCAGCTCTCGAAGGAAAGGTTGTGCGGGGCCTGGTCTGTCGTGACGGGCAGGTTTGCAAGCTGCGGGTCAGGTCAAGAGCCCTACCCTGCTACGCATCGCACCCGGCTCGACACATCGTCCCCGGACCTGTCTTCGGGCGGGCTTCACCCATCGCTGCCTTCGTGGCCCGGCCAGGACTTCGTCTCACCCTCACTGCACCAGGCTGCGCATCACATCCGGCCTGTCTTACGTCGTTCGCTTGTCTTCGGGCTTGCTTCACCCATCGCCGTGTGCCTGGCTCGGCTTTGCCTTCGTCGCGCGGCTTTGTTTTCAGCCGCAGCAGCCGCCTCCGCAGCATCCGCCGCCACCGGCGGGTGCCGCTGCTGCGCTGGTCGATGCGCTGCCGGTGATGCCCACGGTGGTCAGGAGTTTCACCGAGTCGGTGTGGCCTTGGGGGCAGGGGGCGGGGTCGCCGGATTCGCGCATCGGGCGGGTGAGTTCGAAGGTGGCGCCGCAGGAGCGGCAGCGGTAGTCGTAGCGCGGCATGGGGTGAAGTTTAGGTGGGAGATGTGGGGGGTGTGGGTGGTGCGGGGGTTGGTGCTGTGAGGAGGGCGTCGATGGCGGAGGTGATGAGGGCGTCGACGTTTTCGGGGAGGGCTGCGCGGGCGGTGTGCGCTAGTTGCGTGTGGCCGAGGTAGATGCTGACGCCGAGGGTGGCGCGGTGGTGGGCTTCTTCGGGGGTGAAGCCGACTTCCTCGAATAGTTCACGGACGTATGTCACGCGGCGTTCGGCGACGCGTTGCAGCACCGGTCCTACGGCGGGGTGGTCGCGGGAGCCGAGGAGGGAGAGCTCGATGCGGTGGGAGAGGCCGAATGCGATGACGGTGGTGAAGAGTTTGCGGAGTTTGGCTTCTGGACCCTCTTCGGCTTTGAGGGCTTCGATGACCTGTGAGGTGCCTCGCTCTTCCCAGCGGTGGAGGGCGGCTTCGATGAGGGCGTCGCGGTTGCGGAAGTGCCAGTAGAACGAGCCCTTGGTGGTGCCCAGACGTGCGGCGATGGGTTCTACGGCGATCGCCGGGAGGCCGCCGCGCCCTAGGGCGTCGAGGGCGGCGTCGGCCCAGTCTTCCGCGGACAGCCGTTGCGTCATGTCCATACGGTAGCGTACGGTCCAACCATACGGTCCCGTATGGAGGTTGCCATGCGAAACGTCCACAGTCGCGTCATCGACGCGCCCGCCCATGTCATCGACGGTCTGCTGGCCGGGCTCGCCACTCGGGAGGACCGGGTTTGGCCTTCGCCGCGGTGGTGGCCGATTCGCTTCGACGGGCCCGTCGTGCCGGGGGCGCGTGGGGGGCACGGTCCGGTTCGTTACGCCGTGGAGGACGTGGGTGTGGGGCGGGTGCGGTTCCGTTTCGATCCGCGGATCGGGCTCAGGGGGTATCACGAGTTCACGCGGGCCGAGGACGGTGGGGGCCGGACGGTCGTCACGCACGTCCTCGAAGGCCGCGCGAGTGGGTGGATGCGGGTGTTGTGGCCGCTGATGGTGCGGTGGTGCCACGACGAGCTGACCGAGGACGCCCTCGACAATCTCGAAGCCGCCGCCACCGGACGTCTCGGCGCGCCCCGGCGCGGGAAGGCGTGGGCGAGGTTGTGGCGGCGGTTCCTCTACGACCGGCCGAAGCGCTTGGACGCCATTCCGGAGGCGGCGCGGCTCGCCCATGGCGCCTTCGAGAAGCCCGACTACTGGGACTCCTTCGCGATCCCGCTGCGGCCTGGTCTGCCGCGTGATCCGGGGGAGTGGGCGGGCGCGATCTTCTTCCACAAGCCGTTCTCCGGCTACGGCAGCGCCGACGGGGAGGCGCTGATCGGTGATGTGAAGCCGGTCGACTTCCGGGTCTCGATCCTGGTGGAGGACGAGCGGCTGGTCATGTCGACGGTGGTGCGGTTGCGGGGGCCGGGGGAGCGGCTGTACTTCCGGGGTGTGCTGCTGATGCACCGGACGTTCGTGAAGTTCATGCTGCGGCGGGCGGTGCGCCGTGCGGGGCTGGCGCCGCGCGGCACACTGGTCGGGTGAGCGATGAACTCCCCGACTACGCCGACCGCGTCCTGGAGGTCGCCGAGCTGATCCCGCCGGGGAAGGTGATGACCTACGGGGACGTCGCCGACCTGCTGGGGCAGGGCGGGCCGCGCCAGGTGGGGCGGGTGATGGCCGTCTACGGCGGGTCCGTGCCGTGGTGGCGGGTGACGCGCGCGGACGGGACGCTCCTGCCCGGCCACGAGCAGCGCGCCCTCGCCCACTACCGGGAGGAGGGCACGCCGCTGCGGTACGCCGGCGACCAGTCGACGGGGCACATGCCGAAGGTCGACATGCGCAAGGCACGCTGGTCGTCTACAGAGTGACCACCCGGTCGGCGCGCGCCAGCGCGTACGGGTTGTGGCTGACGGCGAGGACGGTGCGCTCGCCGTCGAGAAGACGGTCCCACAGGTCGCGGGCGGTGACGGCGTCCAGCGCGCTGTCCACGTCGTCGAGGACCAGCAGGCGGGGGGCGCGGGCGAGCGCGCGGGCCAGCGCGAGCCGCTGCGCCTGGCCGCCGGACAGGCGCCGCCCGCCGGAGCCGATCCGGGTTTCGGGCGGGGTCTCCAGGACGGCGGTCGCCGCGGCGGTGGTGATGTCGCCGTCGGCGCCGAGGGCGATGTTCTCGGCGACGGTGCCGGTGAACAGGTGCGGCGCCTGCGGGACGTAGCCGGCCAGCGGCGCCTCCAGCCGCCCGGCGGGCACGCCGTTCCAGCGCACCTCGCCTTCGTGGGGGACCAGGCCGAGCGCGGCGCGCAGGGCGGTGGTCTTGCCGGAGCCGACCGGGCCGGTCAGGACGGTGAGGGTGCCGGGTGCCAGGCGCAGCGCGAGGCCGGGCAGGTCGATCTCCACCGACTCCAGCGGGGCGGCGGCGCCGATCGGCTCGACCGGCGGGAGGGGACCGGTGAGGTGGGTGGCGACGTGGCGGGTGACGGAGGCGTCGGAGAGCTCGCCGAGGCGTTTCGCCGAGACACCGGCCTGCCGGGCGCGGGCCGGGGCGAGGCCCGCAAGGAACACGAACTCGCCGAGGCTGCCGCCGAAGGCCAGCAGGAGCGCCATGTCGCCGACGCTCAAGGTGCCCGCCGCCATCGCGTGCGCCGACAGCATCATGATCGTGGCGCCGCTCAGGTTCATGGCCAGGTTGAGCGCGCCGGACTGGGCCTGCCCGAAGACGGCCTCCCGGACGGCGGCGCGCTCGCGCCCGCGGTTCAGGCCGCGCAGGCGCGCCACGGCGTGCCCGGTGTGGCCGAGCGCCTTGAGGGTGGCCGCGGCCCGCACCGATTCGCCGATCATCGCGCTGACCTCCGCCGAGGTCTCGCGGGCC
Source organism: Actinorhabdospora filicis (assembly GCF_030269765.1). Taxonomy (GTDB): domain Bacteria; phylum Actinomycetota; class Actinomycetes; order Mycobacteriales; family Micromonosporaceae; genus Actinorhabdospora; species Actinorhabdospora filicis. Next base: position 576,887 of record NZ_BSTX01000003.1, read on the forward strand.
GCCCGGCGCAGGCGGCCGACGGTGGTGTCCAGGACGGCGGCGAGGACCACGGCCAGCACGAACGGCACGACCACGCCGATCGCCACGAGGGGGCTGATCCAGAGCATCGCGGCCAGCATCGGCAGTCCGATGGCGGCGCGGCTGAGGCTGCTGGCGGCCCACAGGGGGAAGACGCGCAGTTCGTCGACGTCGCCGCCGAAGCGCTCCACGACGTCGGCGGGCGGCGGGGTGCGGCGGCGCAGGATTCCGGCGAGGGCGTTGAGGCGCAGGCCCTGCGCGGTGTCCTCGCCGAAGCGGGTCTCCAGGCGGCCCATGATCACGTCGCTCCAGATCACCGTCTGGGTGAGGAACGCTCCGGCCAGCAGCGCCAGGAGCGGCCACAGGGGGAGTCCGCCGCCGAGCCGGTCGAAGACGAGTTTGAGCAGGAGCCCGGCGGCGATCAGCGCCAGCCGCGAGGTGATCCACACGGCGGTCAGCAGCGCGAAGTAGCCCTTGCGGGCGGTGAAGATCTCCCGGACGCGGTTCATCGGCCGGCCTCCAGGGCGTGGGCGAGGAGGGAGCCGCCGGTGGCGGCCAGGTCGGCGAAGGAGCCGCGCTCGGCGACGCGCCCATCGGCGATGACGGCGACCTCGTCGGCGCCGGCGACGGTGTCGAGGCGGTGGGCGATGACGATGGCGGTGCGGCCCGCGGTCAGCCGGTCCATCGCGGCGGCCACCGCCGCGCGGTCGCCGGGGGCGATGCGCGAGGACGCCTCGTCGAGCACCACCAGCCCGGGGTCGCGCAGCAGCACCCGCGCCGCCGCGAGGAGCTGCTCCTCACCGGCCGACAGGCCCGCCGCGGCGCCCAGGACGGTGTCCAGGCCGTCCGGGAGCGCCGCCAGCCACCCGCCGAGCCCGACCTCCTCCAGTGCGGCCACCACGTCGGCGTCGGCCACGTCCGGGTCGAAGAGGGTGAGGTTGTCGCGGACCGGGAGGGCCATCACCCGCACCTCCTGGGTGACGTAGCCGATCGAGGCCCGCAGCGACTCCGGCTCGGCCTCGCGGGTGTCGACGCCGCCGAGCCGGACGGCTCCGGCGCCGGGGAGCAGCGCCCGGGTGACCAGCCGCGCGATCGTGGTCTTGCCCCCGCCGCTCACGCCCACCAGCGCCAGCGTCGACCCGGCGGGCACCGACAGGGACAGCCCGCGCAGGACCGGCGCGTCGGCGTAGGCGAAGTCCACCGCGTCCAGCTCCACCGACAGGGCGCCGGAGGGCAGCGGCGTGGTCCCCGGGGCGATGGACGGCCGCTCCGCCAGCAGCTCCCGGCAGCGCCGGATCGCCGCGAGCGCCTCGTCCACCTGGGACATCTGCCCGGCGACGATCATCAGCGGCATCCGGGTCAGCGTCAGGTACGCCAGGACCGCGTAGACCTCGCCGAGGCTGATCGCCCCCGCCCGGTGCAGGACCACGGCCGCCGCCAGGCCGCCGACGGTGCCGATCCAGGCCATGTGCTGCGCGGCGCGCGGCCAGCGGACCTGCGTCAGCGCCGAGAGCCGCCGCGCCCGGTACAGCTCCCGGCCGCGGATCACCAGGCCCCGCAGGACGTGTGCGGTGGCGCCGTTGGCGGTGACGTCCTCGGCGCCGCGCACGTGCTCCTCGACGTAGCCGCCGATCCCGGCGGCCAGGCGCGCGGCCTCGGCGGTGACCGTCACCGCCGCGCCGATCGTGCGCCGCACCATCGCCAGGCCCGAGGCGAACAGCAGCGCGCAGCCCAGCCCGACACGCCAGTCGATGAGCCACACCATCGCGCAGACCCCGGTCAGCAGCAGGGCGTTGACCGCCACCAGCAGGATCAGCCGCGAGGCCAGCCCGGCCAGTTTGCCGGTGTCGCCGTCGATCCGGGAGATCAGCTCGCCGGGGGAGTGCCGGGCGTGGAAGTCCAGGTCGGCGTCGAGGCAGTGCCGCAGCAGGTCCTCGCGCAGCGCGTTCGTCGCGCGCCAGGCGAGCCGGCCACCGGCGGCCTCGGCGGCCACCGTCGCGGCCGTGCCGCCCAGCACGACCAGCGCCAGCAGCGAACCGGTGGACACCGGCGCCGCGCCACCGGCCACGGCGTCGACGAAGGAACCCAGCAGCCCGGGACCGGCCAGCCCGGCGGCGGTCTGGGCGAGCAGCAGGACGGCCACCGCGAGCGCGAGCGGCCAATGGGGACGGACGTGGCGGAGCAGCAAGAATCCTCCGGAAGAAGGGCACGGTGATCCGCACGCGATATGCGCGTGTGGGCGAAGAAGAGTTGAACCGGCCTCACAGTAGCCCGCTGAGCTGCGAAAACACAGCCTGTCATTTCGCCGGTCCCGCTGATATGGTTGCCGAAGAGGGGGATTTCCGGGCTCCCTTTTTCTGCGCCCTTTCCCCCGCCCCGCCGCCGTTTTCGCCCTAATCTGCGATCATGGCCCCACGTCCCCGGCGTCCTCGCTCGACGATCCGCGAGCACCTGCGCGACACCCTCTGGTTCGCGCCGCTGGCCGCGATGGCCGCCGCCTGGTTCGCCGCGGTCTTCTCGGTGGCCATGGACTCGGTGATCGTGGAAGCCGTCCGCGACGCCGAACCCGACTACGTGGCGAGCCTGACGGCCTTCACCTCGGCGGCCAAGGGCATCATCTCGGCGGTCACCTCGGCGATGCTGACCTTCGTCGGCGTGGTCTTCTCCATCAGCCTGGTCGCGCTGCAGATGGCCTCCAGCCAGTTCTCGCCGCGCGTGCTGCGCCTCTACGTGCGCAGCCGCATCACCAAGGCCACCCTGGCGATCTTCCTGGCCACCTTCGTCTTCGCGCTGAACGTGCAGCTCGGCTACGACGACACCCCCGGCGACGAGGTCACCTCCGTGCCGCTGTTCTCGGCGGCGGTGGCGCTGCTGCTGGTGCACGTCAGCCTGGTGCTGTTCGTGCTCTACGTGAACTCGACCCTGCGGCTGATGCGGGTCACCTTCGTCATGGAGCGCATCGTCGCCGAGACCATGCGCACCCTGCGCCACTGGAACGCCCAGACCCCGCCGGACGGGCCGCTGCCCGAGCCGGTCACCGTCGTCGGCCACGACCGCCGCTCCGGCGCGCTGCGGGACGTGAACCTGTCCCGCCTCATCCGCATCGCCCGCCGGTACGGCGTGGTCGTCGAGGTCGTGCCCGAGGTCGGCGACTTCCTCACCACCGGGACGCCGGTCTTCCGCGTCCACGGGACGCGCGTGCCGCCCGCCCGCCGCCTCACCGGCTGCCTGTCGGTGGGCGCCGAGCGCAGCATGCACCAGGACGTCGGCTTCGGCCTGCGCCAGCTGTCCGACATCGCCATCCGCGCGCTGTCCCCGGCGGTCAACGACCCGACCACCGCCGTCACCGCCATCGACCGGCTCCAGCAGATCCTGGCCGTGGTGGCCACCGAACCCGACTCCGACACCGCCTGGCTCGACCGGCGCGGCGCCCTGCGCGTGGTCATGCCCGAACCGGGTTTCGCCGGGATGGTCGCGCAGGCCTTCACCGAGATCCGGCTGTGCGGGCGCGGGCAGCCGCAGGTCACCCGCCGCCTCGTCGCCGCCCTCGACGACCTGGAGGCGCTGGCCGCCGGCGAGCACCGCGAACCCCTGCGGGAGCAGCGCCGCCTGCTCACCGCCGACGTCCTGGCCAGTGTGGACGCCCCCGGCGAGCAGGTCTTCGCGCTGCGGCCCGACCGGCAGGGGATCAGCTGACCTGGCGCGGCTTCCAGAACGGCAGGTAGCGCACCGCCAGGTAGGCCAGCAGCCCCAGCGGCCCGAACATGATGGTCAGCAGCAGGATCGGCGCCATCAGCAGGCCGTGGACGCCCCGCTCGCGCGAGTCGAGGTACATCCAGCGCCCGGCGAACAGGTCGAAGGCGATGAAGTGCGCCCAGGCCAGCGCGGTCCCGGTGGGCTGGGCGAGCAGCTCGCCGATGCCGCCGATGCTGGGACTGGCCAGCGGCGCCCACAGCTCGGCGAGGCGGGGGATGGCCAGGACGGCGTAGATGGCGGCCGCGGGCGCGGCGATCAGCGGCGAGCCGACGATCCTCCGCGTCCACTTCCAGCCGGGGAACAGGATCATGAGCCCCCAGAAGGGGGCGGCGGTCAGGAAGACGACGCTGAACAGGGTCTCGGCCATCGGGGGCTCCAGGGGGAGAGACGTGGTTATGGATAACGATACTACCCACTATCCATTGGATCTCGGGTGCCCGAACGGTTACGGTGAGTGCTCTACTGGGGACCGTACGGAGTGGAGTGGGGCATGTTCGGTCGGCGCTACCCGGGACGGTTCATCGCCGCCCACCGGACGATCTTCGGACTGCTGACGCTGGGGGCCGTGGTGTGGCACCTGGTGCGCGCCACCGGTACCGACGACGCCTTCAACCCCGTCAACTATCTCTCCTACTTCACCATCCAGAGCAACATCATCGGCGGCGCCGTCCTGCTGTGGGGCGCCGTCCGGTACTGGCGGGGACGCGCCGAGACCGCCGCCTTCGGCTCGCTGCGTGGGGCCGCCGCGCTGTACCTGGCCACCACCGGCGTGGTCTACCACGTCCTGCTGGCCGACGTGGACGCCGTGAACGGCTCCACCCCCGGCGTCCTCAACCTGATCTGGCACACCCTCCTGCCGCTGGTGATCGTCCTCGACTGGCTGGTCTGGCCGCCGAAGCTCCCACCCGCCTACCGCGACATCCCCGTCTGGCTGATCTACCCGCTCGTCTACGGCGTCTACACGCTGGTGCGCGGGCCCGTCGCGGACTGGTACCCGTACCCGTTCATCGACCCGCGCCCGCACGGCTACGGGCACGTCGCCCTGATGTGCACCGGCGTGGCGGTGTGGTTCGTGGCCGCCGCGGCGGCCCTGGTGTGGGCCGCGCGGGCGATCACGGCGTCCCGAGCGCGGCGGAGCGCACGTCCAGCGTCCCCAGGACCTGGTCGATGACCACCGGGTCGTAGCCCGGCGAGCGGCGGGCGTCCACCAGCGCCGAACGGGCCGCCGACAGCAGGTGCCGCTCGGTGGCGCGGAGGTAGTCGCGCCGCTCGATGACGCGGCGGCGCTCCTCGCTCAGCTCGGCGTCGGGCAGGTCCTCCGGCGCCAGGAACAGCAGCTCGAAACGGGCGCGCATCCGGTCGCCGATCTCGCGGTCCAGGCCCTTCTCGCGGATGATCTCGTCGAGCGCGGCGAAGGCGGCGTCCTCGGCCACCGTGATCACCTTCCGCAGCGCCGCCGCCTCGCGCTCGGCGTCGCGGCGCAGCCCGATGCGCGCGATGATCCACGGCAGCGTCAGGCCCTGCAGCAGCAGCGTCACCACGACGACCACCATGGACACGAACAGGACCTGCGAGCGCCCCGGGAACGCGCTGCCGTCGTCCACCGTGAACGGCACCGCCAGCGCGGTGACGATGGTGACCACGCCCCGCATGCCCGACCAGCCGGTGACCAGGGCCTCGCGCCAGTCGAAGGTCCGCCCGCGCCAGTTGAGGCCCCGCCGCGACATCAGCCAGCCGATGGTCATCCACAGCGCGCGCACGGCGATGACGGTGCCGCTGATCAGCAGCGCCTGGAGCAGCAGCGTGGCCGCCGAACCGCCGACGTCGCGCCACACGTTGACCAGTTCCAGGCCGATCAGCCCGAAGGTCACCGCGGTGACCATCAGCTCGGTGACCTCCCAGAACGAGCCGCGGATCATCCGGCCCTCGATGTCGTCGGGATCCTGCGACTTGGCGCCCAGGTAGAAGGCGGTGACCAGGACCGACAGGACACCCGAGGCGCCCAGCTCCTCGGCGGGCAGATAGGCCAGGTACGGGATGAGCAGGCTCAGCGCGGTGGTCAGGCGCGCGTCCGACAGGTGGTCCAGCAACAACTTCGCGGCGAAACCGATGAGCAGGCCCACCACGATCGCCGCCAGCGACGAGTACGCGAACGACCCCACCGCGCCCCACACCGAGATCGAACCGGTCAGGACCCCGGCGATGGCGACCTGGTACAGCGTCAGCGCGGTGACGTCGTTGAACAGGCCCTCGCCCTCCAGGATCGTCACCGTCCGGCGCGGCAGGCCCAGCCGCCCGGCGATCGTGGTGACCGCGGCGGCGTCCGGCGGCGAGACGATCACGCCGAGCACGATCGCCACGCCCACCGGCAGCACCGGGTGCACCGTCGCCGCGACCAGCGCCACCGCCGCCGTCGTCACGAAGACCAGGACCACCGCCAGCACCAGGATCGGCTGGTAGTTGTCGGCGAACTCCCGCCACGACGAGCGGCGCGCGGCGGCGTACAGCAGCGGCGGCAGCACCAGCGGCAGGATCAGCTCCGGCGGGACCGCCAGGTTCGGGATGAACGGCAGAACGCCCAGGAGCAGCCCGTAGAAGGTGGTGAGCACCGGCGCGGGCACGCGCAGCCGCTCGGCCAGCGGGATGAGCAGGATCCCGCCCAGGACCAGCAGGAACAGCAGGCTGAACTGCCCCATGTCAGTGGAAGACCTTCAGGCCCACGACCCCGGCCACGATCAGCACCAGGCACGTGATCCGCATGATGTTGTGGGACTCGCCCAGCCACACCATCCCGATGATCGCCGTACCGACCGCGCCGATGCCCGTCCACACCGCGTAACCGGTGCCGACGGGGATGTCGCGCAGCGCCAGGCCCAGCCCCGCCATGCTCGCCAGCAGCGCCACACCGAAGACGACCGTCGGGGTGGGCCGGCTGAAGCCCTCCGACTTCTCCAACGCGACCGCCCACGCGGTCTCCAGGAAACCCGACAGGATCAGCAGCAGCCACGACATAGGGTCAGACTAGGACAGAACACCCGCCCGACCGGCGGGTTTGAAAGGCCTTCACCACCGCGCGGGCCGAGGTAGCGTCGCCTCGGAGGCGACGCGGGGGAGCGGTGCCCACGGGGGAGGAAACCACCATGGCCGTACCGTCGATCCTGCTCGTCCACGGCTTCTGGGGCGGCGCCGCCCACTGGGCGAAGGTCATCGTCGACCTGAACGAGCGCGGCTACCGCGACCTCCACGCCGTGGAGAACCCGCTCACCGCACTCGCCGACGACGCCGAGCGCACCCGCAAGATGGCCGCCCAGATCGACGGGCCCGTCCTGCTGGTCGGCCACTCCTACGGCGGCGCGGTCATCACCGAGGCCGGGGACCTGCCGAACGTCGTCGGCCTCGTCTACATCGCCGCCTTCGCACCCGACGCCGGGGAGAGCCCCGGCGCCATCACCGAGCAGCACCCGCCGGCCGCCGCCGCCAACCTCGCCCCCGACTCCGACGGATACCTGTGGGTCAAGCCCGGCAAGTTCCACGAGAGCTTCTGCCAGGACCTGCCCGAGGACGAGGCCCTCGTCATGGCCGTCACCCAGAAAGCGCCCCTGGCCGGCACCTTCGGCGACACCGTCACCGCGCCCGCCTGGAAGTCCAAGGCTTCCTGGTACCAGGTCTCGGCGGCCGACCGCATGATCCACCCCGACAACCAGCGCCGGATGGCCGCGCGCGTCAACCCGCACGAGATCATCGAGCTCGACAGCGGGCACGCGTCCCTGGCCTCGCGTCCCCGCGAGGTCACCGACCTGATCACCAAGGCGGCCGACGCGCTCGCCTAGGCTCAGTCGAGCAGGGCCTCGCGCAGGCGCGCGACGGTGCCGGGCCCGGCGTCCAGGCCCTCGGCGAGGAACGCGGCGAAGGACCCGTAGCGCGCCTCGGCCTCGTCGAAGGCGGCCTCCAGGTAGGCCGGGCGCTGCTCGATGAGCGGACGGTACAGGCCGGGGTCGATGTCGAGCCCGGACTGCGCCATCTTCGCCAGCATCGCCTCGCCGACGGGCAGGAAGTAGCGGTTGGACAGCAGGTAGTCGGCCATGACCTGGTCGCGCGGCACGTCCAGCGCGGTCAGCACGATCGCGGCGAGCCAGCCGGTGCGGTCCTTGCCGGCGGTGCAGTGGAACAGCAGGGGACCGCCGTCGGCGATCAGCGCCAGCGCGACGGCGAACTGAGCGCGCTGCTCGTCCTCGGCGACGAACGCGCGGTTGATGCCCGCCAGGACCTGCTCGGCGCGCCCGCCGCCGAGCAGCCGCTCGCGCGCCTCGGCGTCGGTGGCCGTCACGTAGTACTCGTCGAGGTTGCCGCCGCCCACCGGCAGCAGCACCTCGGCGGCGCCGTCCGGGAGCCGGTCGGCGCCGGAGGAGGCGATCTCGCCGGGCGTGCGGAAGTCCACCACCGTCTTCAGGCCCAGCCCGGCCAGGACGCCCAGGTCGGCGTCGGTGGCCCGGCCCAGGGCCGCGCCCCGGAACAGGCGGCCGGCGGCCACCGTCCGGCCATCGACGGTGGTGTATCCGCCCAGGTCGCGGACGTTCAGCGCGCCCTCAAGCGGGATGTGGCGGGCCTCGGCCATGCGGTCCTCCTCGGTGTGGGTGCACAGCCTAACGTGAGGACATGAGGATGATCGGGCGTGACGGCGTGACCGAGACGGAGATCAAGAAGTCGCGCTTCGTCTGCGCGCTGGCCCGCGTCCGCACCGAGGACGAGGCGGTCGCCTTCATCGCCGCCCGCCGCCGCGAGCACCGCGCGGCCACCCACAACTGCACCGCCTACGTCCTGGGCGACTGGGCCGACATCTCCAAGAGCAACGACGACGGCGAGCCCTCCGGCACCGCGGGCGTGCCGATGATGGAGGTCCTGCACCGCCGCGAGCTGACCAACGTGGTCGCCGTGGTGACCCGCTACTTCGGCGGCGTGAAACTCGGCGCGGGCGGGCTCGTACGCGCCTACGGGCAGTCGGTCGCGGCGGCGATCGACGCGGCGGGCGTCGTGGAGCGCGTTCCGGTCACCATCGTCACGGTGACCGTCGACCACACCCGCGCCGGGCGCTTCGCCGCCGACCTGCACGCGCGCGGCCTGAACCTGGGCGAGACCTCCTACGGGACCGGGGTGTCCACCGAGGTCCACGTGCCCGACGGCGAGCTCGGCGCGTTCACCGCGTGGGCGGCCGAGGCGACCGCCGGGCACGCGTCCGTCGAGCTCGGGGCATCGACCTATGTGGAAGTCCCAGTGGTCTGAATCGGCCACGAAACCACCTCTGACCTGTGATGATGATCGCGGCACGGGGAGAGGGAGTGCGCAATGGGACGACGTTGGAGCGCCGCGCTGGCGCTGCTGACCGCGTGCACCGTCCTCGCCTGGCCGCAGGCCGCCGCGGCCTCGCCGGTGGTGGTCCTGCCCGGTGGCGCGGGGCTCATGGGCACCTTCGACGCCAGCACCCGCGTCTTCCACGGCGTCCCCTACGCCCGCCCGCCGGTGGCGAACCTGCGCTGGCGCCCGCCCGCGCCGGCGATGACCTGGCAGGGCATGCGCGACGCGACCCGCCCGTCCCCGCGCTGCCCCGGCACGAGCCGCGCGAGCGGTGAGGACTGCCTGTACCTCCAGATCACCGCGCCCACCGACGTCCGCACGCCCCTGCCCGTCATCGTGTGGCTGCGCGGCGAGGACGACGGCGAGCACGACGCCCGCCGCCTGGCCGCCCACGGCGACGTCGTCGTGGTCCAGGCCGACACCCGCCGCGGGATCTTCGCCAACTTTGCCCACCCCGGCCTGGCCGAGTCGGGCGCGTTCGGGCTGCTGGACGCGCAGGCCGCGCTGGTGTGGGTCCGGGAGAACATCGCCGCCTTCGACGGCGATCCCACCACCATCACCCTCGCCGGTGAGGCCGACGTGTGCGCGCACCTGGCGTCCCCCGACGCCGCCGGTCTCTTCCAGCGCGCGGTCATCCGCAGCGGCGTGTGCACCTGGGACGTCCCCGCCACCGCCCTCGGCCCCGGCCACGCCGCCACCCCCTCGTGGACCCCGCTGGCCGAGGCGAGCGCCCTGGGCGAGGCCACCGCCGCGTCCCTGTGCGCCGGCGCCGCCGACGGCCTGGCGTGCCTGCGCGAGCTGCCCGCCGACCGCCTGACCGGCTTCACGCCGCGTTTCCCCGTCCCCGCCTACGGCGGCCGCGTCCTCCCGCGTCACCCCTACGACGCCATCCGCGAGGGGACCGTCCACGCCGTCCCCGTCCTGTCGGGCACCACCCGCGACGAGGCCCGCGCCCACGCCGTCGCCCACGCCCTCGCCGGTGAGACCGACTACCCCGCGCTGCTGACCGCCGCCTTCGACGACCGTGCGCCGGAGGTCCAGGCCCGCTACGCCACCCCCGGCGAGCATCCGGCGCTGACCTGGTCGCGGGCGATGACCGACCGCGTGTACACCTGCCCCGCCGCCGAACGCCACCGCCTGCTGGCCGCCGTCGCCCCCACCTACGCCTACGAGTTCGCCGACGCCTACGCGCCGAGCGCCTTCCCCGGCTTCACCGCCTTCCCCGACGGCGCCGCGCACGGCTTCGACGTCCCCTACCTCCTCGACGGCCCCGACGGCAACGACGCCCAGCGCGCCCTCGCCGACCAGATGGCCGGGTACTGGGCCGCCTTCGCCGCGATGGGCGACCCGAACGCCCCCGGCCTGCCGACGTGGCCGCGCTTCGCCGAGGGCGAGACGCTGCGGCTGGTGCCGGAGGACGTGCGGGCGGTGGATCTGGCGGGGGAGCGGGGGTGCGGGTTCTGGGCGGCCGTCCCCGCGCCGTGACGCGGGAACGGCCGGAAGGCGCTAGACCAGTTCCCCGCGACGGGCCACGATCCGCCCGCCCTTCACCACCAGGTCGCGCACGGGCCGCACCATCACCGCCTCCGCCGCGTTGCGGGCGGGCACGACGACGAGGTCCGCCACCGAGCCGACCGTGAGCCCGTAGTCGGGCAGCCCGGCCACCGAGGCGCCCCAGTAGGTGACCGCGTCGACGGCGAGCTGGATCTCCTCGTCGCGGGCGAAGCCGGCGTTCTTCGCCTGGAACAGCGCGCGTTCCAGCATGTCGCCGGTGCCGTAGGGGCTCCAGAGGTCGCGGATGCCGTCGTTGCCGAGGGTGACGGGGACGCCGGCGGCGGCCAGGTCGCGGATGGGCAGGGACTCGGCGGGGCCGGTGGAGGCGAGTGAGATCCCGTTCTCGGCGAGGGCGGCGATGAGCCGTTCGCGGGTGGCGGGATCGGCGCCGGCGAGGGCGTAGCCGTGGGAGATGGTGACGCGGCCGGAGAGGCCGAGGGCGCGGGTGCGCTCGATGATGAGGTCGTACTGGAAGACGCCGAGGGTGCCGCGGTCGTGGAGGTGGACGTCGACGCCCACTCCGTACTTGCCGGCGAGGGCGAAGACGATGTCGAGGTGGCGGACGGGGTCGCGGTCGACGCCGGCGGGGTCGATGCCGCCGATGTGCTCCACACCGGCCTTGAGGGCCTCTTCGAGGAGGGCCTCGGTGCCGGGGCTGATCAGCATGCCGGTCTGGGGGAACGCGACCAGTTCGGCGGTGATGCGGCCGTCCAGGCGGGACAGGGCCTCGCGGACGGCGTGCACCGAGCCGAGGCCGACGTCGGGGTCGACGTCCACATGGGACCGGACGTGGGTGGTGCCGAGGGTGACCATGTGGGTCAGCAGGGCGGTCACGTAGTCGGCGGAGGGGATGCCGAGCTCGGGGCGGCGGACGCGTCCATTGTGGATCTTCGCGGCCAGCCCGGCGGGTGCGGTGTGCGGGACCCAGGGGCCGCCCCAGAGGGTCTTGTCCAGGTGGGCGTGGCCGTCGATGAAGCCGGGCAGGACGAGGGCGCCGCCGAGCTCCTCGACGGCGGGGGCGGTGAGCCCGGCGCCGGTGGCGGCGATGCGCCCGCCGGAGATGAGGACGTCGGTGGGCGCGCCGGAGCCGAGGACGGCGTTGCGGAGAAGAAGGTCGCTCATGGGCGCCAGAATAACGGTATACCGTTAACTTCGGCTACCGTCGAAGCCCACGTGAGAGGGGGGTCATGAGCGGCACGCCCAGGCGCGACCACGCCCACGCCACGCTCAAGCGGCGCATCGTCGAGGCCGCCTACCTGCCCGGCCACCGCCTCGTCGAGCGGGACCTGGCCGAGGAACTGGACCTCTCGCGCATCCCGCTGCGCGAGGCGCTGCGGCAGCTGGCCGCCGAGGGCCTGGTCGTCACCGTGCCCGGGAAGGGCACCATCGTCGCCCCGGTCACCCCCGACGACGTGCGCGACCTCTTCGACGTCCGCGAGGCCCTCGAAGGCCTGGCCGCGCGACTGGCCGCCGAACGGGCCACCGACGAGGGCAGGGCACGGCTGCGAGAGTGCGTCGAGCGGGCCCGGGACGTGCGCGGCGCCGAGCAGATCAACGCGCGCGCCGACTTCCACGACGAGCTGGTCGCCCTGTCCGGCAACGCGCTGCTCGCCGACGTGCTCGGGGGCATCTCGGCGCGGGTGCGGCGGCTGTTCCACCTCACCGGCGACCGCGACGCCGAGGTCCAGTGCGCCGAGCACGAGGCCCTGTACGAGGCCATCGCGGTGGGGGACGGCGTGCGCGCGGCCGAACTGGGCGTCCGGCACGTCACCGGCGGGCGGGCCGAGACCATCGCGGCCGCCGAGGCGTGGACGGGCGTCGACCCCGAGGAGGCCACGCGGACCCGCAGGCGGCGCCGCGCGGGTTAGGTTGGCGCGATGACCATCGAAGGGAAAACGGTCCGGCTGCGGCCCGGACGCGATGAGCTGGGCGAGCTCTACACCGTCGCCAACGGAGAACCGGACGCCGTCGACGTCCCGCTGGAACTCGCGCTGCACGCCCGCATCACCCCGATCGGGCTCGCCGAGCGCGTCCTGCGGGCGGCCGTGGACGGCGGGCGCACCGAGGGCATCCCGGACGACCCGACCGCGCTGCCGCCGAAGCGGACCCGCGCGGGCGCGATCATCGTCCGCGACGGCATGGTCCCGCTGATCAAGTACCTGACGCCGCACGGCGAGCTGCGCTACGAGATCCCCGGCGGTGGCGTCGAGGAGGGCGAGGACCTGCACGCCACCCTGGCGCGGGAGATCACCGAGGAGACCGGCATGACCGGCCGCGCCGTCCGGCACATCGCGACGGTGTACCGGACCAGCGAGCGCTTCCCGGGCCTGTACCTCGACCACTACTTCCTCGCCGAGGCCGAGGGCGAGTTCGGTCCACTGGAGACGCTCGACCTGGACGCGGGCATGGAACCGGTGTGGGTGCCGCTGGCCGACGTGGTGAGCCTGCCGGTATGGCCGCGCCGGATCCGCTGGCGGATTGCGCACTGGCACGCCCACGGCTGGCCGGAGACGCCGCTGGTGCTGGCCGACCGCAACGCCGCCGACCTGGCCGCGCCCTGTCATTGGTGAACGGCGAGCGGCCCGCGTCCACAAGGGACGCGGGCCGCTCATCGCACGGGCGGACCTAGGCCAGCGCGGCCTCGGCGTCGAGGGTCACCGCGGCCGCGTGCACGACCGCCGCGATGCGCAGGGCGTCGTGCACGTTGTCGCGAGAGGCACCGGCCTTGGCCAGCGTCTTCTCATGCGACTCCAGGCACACCCCGCAGCCGGTGACGGCCGAGACGGCCAGGCACCACAGCTCGAAGTCGACCTTGTCCACGCCCGGGTTGCCGATCACCTGCATGCGCAGGCGGGCGGGCAGCGACTGGTAGGCGTCCTCGCCGATCAGGTGCTTGCCCCGGTAGTAGATGTTGTTCATCGCCATGATCGAGGCGGCGGCCTTGGCGGCCTCCAGCGCCTCGGGGGAGATGTTCTCGGCGGCCTCTTCGGCGATCTCGCGCAGCACGACGGCGTTGCGCGACGCGACCGCGGTCGCCACCAGGGTGCCCCACAGCTGCAGCGCCGACAGCGACGACGTTGTCGCCACCGAGCCCAGGTTCAGCTTGGTGTCCTTGGCGTAGGCCGGGAGGGATTCCTTGATGGTGTCGACGCCCATGGGATTCAGCCCGCCAGCAGCTTCTTGGCGTCGAGGGTCTCGCCGCCCTTGTTCCAGTTGCAGGGGCACAGCTCGTCGGTCTGCAGGGCGTCCAGGACGCGCAGGACCTCGGCCACGTTGCGGCCGACCGAACCGGCCGTCACCATGACGAACTGGATCTCGTTGTTCGGGTCGACGATGAACGTCGCGCGCTGGGCGACGCCGTCCTCGCCGAGGACGCCGGCGGCCTCGGTCAGCTCGCGCTTCACGTCGGCCAGCATCGGGAAGGGCAGCTCGCGCAGGTCGGGGTGGTCCTTGCGCCACGCGTGGTGCACGAACTCGTTGTCCACCGACCAGCCCAGGACCTGGGCGTCGCGGTCGGCGAACTCGCCGTTGAGCCGGCCGAACTCGGCGATCTCGGTGGGACAGACGAAGGTGAAGTCCTTCGGCCACGCGAACAGGACGCGCCACTTGCCTTCGTGGGACTTGCTGGTGATGGTCTCGAAGGCGTTCTCCGGGTCGAGGGAGACGCAGGCGGTCAGCTCGTAGGCCGGGAAGTGGTCGCCGACGGAAAGCACGATGAAGGCTCCTTGTGGACGCGCGTATGGGTAGCGACTCCATCACGATGGGTATTTTCTGGAGTCGTTCCAAATTATGGCCGATGACTCTCCGTAACCCAAGACCGAGGGTGCCCTAAGTGGGAGAGATCACCGATCATGGCGTCACGCTGCGGATTCGTCGCCGGATGCGGCGCACGGATGGCCGACGCGTAGGGGATGTATCAAGTGCCGCGCGCACGCTTCGGGCCGGTTCAGAGCGCGCCACGCGCCGCTCCGGAAAGGAAAACCTCATGCGTGTCAGAGCACGAACGTTCGCGGCCGTCGCCACCGTGGCGACCGTCGCCGGACTTCTCTTCACGGGTCCCGCCCACGCGGCGAAACCCACCTACACCGACGCCCAGATCGCGGCGATGAGCCAGCCGCAGCAGGAGCGCCTGCTCGGTCCGCTGCGCCGCGTCGCCAACGCCATCGGCGACTACGGCCGCCTGGGCGGTGCCGGCCACTTCTCGGGCATCGAGCTCGACGCCAACCACGGCGAGGTCACGGTCTACCTGACCGACACCGGCCGGAAGGGCGAGTTCCTGGCCGCCGCCCGCGGCGCGGACAAGGGTGTCGACACGAGCATCGTCCGCTTCGCGAAGAGCACCTACACCAAGCGGGACCTGCGGGCCGCGCGCGAGAAGCTCCTGGCGCAGCCGTCGCTGGTGCCGCAGGCGATTCGGACGATCTCGGTCCCGGCCTCCGGTGAGGGCCTGCGGATCGGGGTCTACGGCGCCGCGCTGTCGGCGGCTCCCGCGCCCAGCGAGGTCTTCGGCGTCCCGGCGCTCTTCGAGGCGGCCACGGACGTGCCGCAGACCATGTCGCGACGCAAGGACGAGCGGCCGTGGATCGGCGGCGAGGGCCTGAGCACCGCCGCGCGTGGCACGTGCACGTCGGGCCTGCCGGCCAGGCGCAACTACGACGGCCGGTCCTTCCTGATCACCGCCGAGCACTGCGGCGAGGAAGGCGAGTGGTTCTACACCGAATGGGAGAACAGCACCCGGAACTACATCGGCCGGACGACCTACACCCACGTCCAGTACGACGCCGCGGCGATCGACACCAATGACACCGGGGTGACCGGTGGCCGGACCTGGGAGGGCCCGAACGACGGGCGTGCCACCGTGGCGCCCATCGACGGCATGCGCTACTCGTACAACGGCGACTGGGTCTGCCACTCCGGCTTCCCGTCGGGCCAGGTGTGCGGCATCCGCGTCTGGGACCAGGACAAGACCTGGACGGACGATTCCGGCCACACCCGCCGTGGCGTGGTCGCCGAGAAGACCGACGGTCCCGCCGGCGCCCAGCACGGCGACTCCGGCGGCCTGGTCTGGACCTACACGAGCAACGGCCGCCAGGCCCGCGGCATCATCAGCGCGGGTAGCGGCCGGGACGTCTACTGGACCGAGGCCGTCGACATCCTCGGCGCCTGGGGCATGCGCCTCGCCTGACGCCTGAAGACGGCAGAGTGAAGGGCCGGGCGATCATGCTCGGCCCTTCGCCGTACCTAGACGCCGTCGAACAGCACGCTCAGGCTCTCCCGGTTGTGGATGCGCGCGATCGCCTCGGCGAACAGCGGCGCCACCGAGGCCACCCGGACCTTCGCGGAGAACTCCACGGGCTGGTTCTCCACGGTGTCGGTGATCCACAGGGTCTCGATGGGGCTGTCGTCGAGACGGTGCATGGCCTTGCCGGTGAACACGCCGTGGGACACCGCCGCGCGGACCGAGCGCGCGCCGCGCTCCATCAGGCACTCGGCGACCTCGGCGAGGGTCCCGGCGGTGATGGTGAAGTCGTCCACGATCAGCGCGTGCCTGCCCGAGACGTCCCCGATCAGGTCGATGACGCGCGCGGCCTCGCTGTGGTCGACGCGCTCCTTGTCGGCGATCGCCAGGGGCGCGTCCAGCGCGCGGGCGAACAGCCGGGCCTTCTTGGCGAAACCGGCGTCGGGGGAGACCACCACCAGGTCCTTGACACCCTCGTCGCGGATCGCGGTGACCAGCACCGGCAGGCCGTACAGGTCGTCCACCGGGACCTGGAAGAAGCCCTGGATCTGCGGTGCGTGCAGGTCCAGCGTCACCACCCGGTCGGCGCCGGCGGCCTCCATCGACTGCGCGCAGACCCGCGCGCGGATGGATACGCGCGGCTCGTCCTTCTTGTCGCCCTTGGCGTAGCTGAAGTAGGGCATGATCACCGTCACCGACGCCGCCGAGGCGCGCTTGAGGGCGTCGATCCAGAACAGCAGTTCCATGAAATGGTCGTTGGCCGGGAACACCGTCGACTGGACCAGGTAGACGTGGCGTCCGCGCACGTTCTCCCCGACCTTGACGAAGAGGTTGCCGTCGGAGAACTGGAGGACCTCACCCCGGCCCGCCTTGATGCCGAGGTGCCGGCAGATCGACTCGGTCAGGACCGGGCTGGCCGATCCGCCGAATACCAGGAGTTCGTCGTCGTACGCCATCATGATTGCCTCCCTGCGCCTATGGGCCTTCAACCGGCCCGCCGGGGGACCGGAAGGTTTCCATCACATGGCGCACGCGTCTCTTTCTCGCGGCCACGGGGAGGATCATGCCATGCCGCGCCGCGCCGGAGCGTTGGGTTCCCGACACGCCGAGTATCCCGCGAAGTGGGAAAGCGGGCCAAGATCTGGACAGCGCTGGCATACTCGTCGCCGTGAACCTCAGCCTCATTATTGGCCCCTAGCGCGCTGTCGAACGACCGGACAGCGCGCAGACCTCCCGTGACCACGGGGGGTCTTCTTGTTTTCCAGGCCAGAGGCGACGAAAGGAAACCCGAGATGATCGGTCCCGCCGACGAGTTCCACGTGTTCGACACGACCCTGCGCGACGGCGCGCAGCGGGAGGGCATCCGTTACTCCGTAGCCGACAAGCTCGCCATCGCCCGCCTCCTCGACGACCTCGGCGTCGACTACGTCGAGGGCGGCTGGCCGGGCGCGCTGCCCAGCGACACCGAGTTCTTCCGCCGGGCCCGCGCCGAGATCGACTTCAAGAACGCCACGCTCGTCGCCTTCGGGGCCACCCGCAAGGTCGGCCGTCACGTGGAGGACGACCCGCAGGTCAAGGCCCTGCTGGACGCCGAGACCAGCGCGCTGTGCCTGGTCGCCAAGTCCGACGTCCGCCACGTCGAGCGCGCCCTGCGCACCACCCGCGAGGAGAACCTCGCCATGATCGCCGACACCGTGTCCTACGGGGTGGCCATGGGACGCGAGGTCTTCCTCGACTGCGAGCACTTCTTCGACGGGTACCGCCACGACCCCGGCTACGCCGCCGCCGTCGTGGGCACCGCCCTCGAAGCCGGAGCCGACGTCGTCGTCCTGTGCGACACCAACGGCGGAATGCTCCCCTCAGACGTCCGCGACACGATCGCGGGACTGCGCGAGCGCCTTGGGGGCCAACCCCGCCTGGGCATGCACGCGCAGAACGACACCTCCTGCGCCGTGGCGAACACCATCACCGCGGTGCAGGCCGGGGTCATGCACGTACAGGGCACCGCCAACGGATACGGCGAGCGTCCCGGGAACGCCGACCTGTTCGCCGTCCTGGGCAACCTCGCCCTCAAGCTCGGCCTCCCCGTCCTACCCGACGGTGGGCTGGCGAAGATGACCCACGTCTCCCACGCCATCGCCGAGATCGCCAACCTCGCGCCCGACACCCACCAGGCCTACGTCGGACACGCCGCTTTCGCCCACAAGGCGGGGCTGCACGCCAGCGCGATCAAAGTGGACCCCGAGTTGTACAACCACGTCGACCCGGCGCTCGTCGGCAACGACATGCGGGTCCTCGTCACGGAGATGGCCGGCCGGGCCAGCATCGAGCTCAAGAGCGCCGAGCTGGGGCTGGACCTGACCGGCCGTCCCGACGTCTCCGCCCGCGTCACCGAGCGCGTCAAGGAACTGGAGGCCGCCGGGTGGTCCTTCGAGGCCGCCGACGCCTCCTTCGAGCTCCTCGTCCGCGACGAACTCGGCAGCCCCGTCCCCGCGCCCTTCACCCTGGAGTCCTACCGGGTCATCGTCGAGCACCGCGAGGACGGCGCCGTGGTCAGCGAGGCCACTGTCAAGGTCGGCGTGCGCGGTGAGCGGGTCATCGCCACCGCCGAGGGCAACGGACCCGTCCACGCCCTCGACTCGGCCCTGCGGCAGGCGCTCCTGCCACACCACCCCGGCCTGGCCGGGGTCGAACTGGCCGACTACAAGGTCCGCATCCTGGCCGGATCCCACGGCACCGCCGCCGTCACGCGCGTCCTCATCGGCTCCAGCGCCGGTGAACGCGAGTGGACCACCGTCGGCGTCCACGAGAACGTCGTCGAGGCCAGCTGGCACGCGCTCGTCGACGCCCTCGCCTTCGGGCTGTCCAGGGAGGTCGGCACCACCTGATCAACCGGGGCGCGGGGTCGACGCGGCTGGGTACGGTTGGCGCGTGAGCATCAACGAGACCCGCCGTTACGTCCCGCGCCCCGACCCCGCCTTGGCGCGCCGCCGGATCGTGGCCGGCGCGCTGCTCGGGCTGCTGCTCCAGATGCTCGTCGCGATCGTGCTGGGCCTGATGATGCCCGGCACGTCCTTCTCCGACGGCGTCACCATGTCGGCCATCTCCAGCATGGTCGCCACCCCCGCCTGCTTCGCGGTGGCCTTCTCCCTGATGTTCAGCCCCCGCACCCGCCAGGTCGGCGTCGGCCTGCTCATCGGCGCCATCGTCGGCACGCTGCTGCTCGCGGGCGGGTGCGCCGCTTTCGGCTGATCCGGTCCTAAAGCCGCGATAGCGTCACCCCGGGAAGAACCGACCAGTCCTTGGGGGGACGCCGCCATGCCAGCCGACCCGGTTCACGGGAAATACAGTCGTGTGCGCACCATCGCCGATCTCGTCCGCGCCGAAGCCGACCGGATGCGCCGCCAGGCCCAGGTCCTGGCCGACATGCCCGCCGTCGCGCCCGACGCCGTCCTGCGCGAGGAACTCGACGGGCACGGACGCCGCTGCCAGACCGTGGCCCGCCAGCTCGACGCGCTCGCGGCCACCATCGACGCCCACGCCGGTGCGGTGGAGGGCCCGGCGGTGCGTCGGCACCTGCCGGAGATCGCCGCCGCCATCGGCGTCGGCGCGGCCGTGGGGGCCGGGGTCTACGCGCTGTCCCGGAGGACGAAATGAGTCAGGCCACCGGCCACAAGCACGATCACGACGTCCACGAGCACACCGCCGAGGAGGTCGAGGGCCTGATGGGCCTGGCCCGCGACCTGGGGGTCTGCGCCGAGCAGATCGCCACCACCGCCGCGCGGCTGACGGCGCTGCTGAGCGACCCCGTCCTGCTGCGCTCAGTGGCGGCCTCGCCGCGCACCGGCGCGAAGGTGACCGCGCGGCTGGGCCGGGCCATCGCCGGTGGCCTCGGCTGCGGCACCGAGACCAACCGGCTCGGGAAGGTCATCGCGATGCTGACCAGCGCCACCGGCCGCGAGAGCCTCCCGGCGCTGGTGGCGGCCTCGGCGCTGAAGACGCGCGTCCGGGCCTTGACGAAGCTGCACCCCGAGCTGCGCGAGGACGCCGACCTGGCGGCCCTCATCGCCGCCATCGAGGGCGACCGGCAGGTGGAGGCGGTCCGCCGGTTCCGCCGCCTGATGAAGGAACGCGGCACCCAGCAGGCCCTGGGCGCGATCGCGCCGGTGTTCATCGAGCTGTCCGGGCTCATCGCGCTGCTCGACGAGAACCCCTTCAACGACGCCGTGGGCTGGAACTTCGCCGTCGGCAAACCGCCCACCGGCGAGCCGCTGCTGGGCGTGTCGATGACGTGGGTCTCGGCCTTCGAGAAGGGCGAGGGCTCGGCGATACCCGTCGGCCTGCCGCCCGAGGTGAGCCTCGACGACACCGGCACCATCGCCGGTCACATGCGCAACATCGGCGTCCTGCGCCCCTACGGTTACATGCTCCTCCAGCGCGTGCGCGCCGGGGACGGCGCCGAGCGCTGGCTGCTGGTGCTGCCCGGGATGACCTCCGACACCGTCAGCAGCGACTCCACCCAGGACCTGGTGGGCGCCATCCGCAACACCCAGCTCACCGAGTCGACCTACACCCGCGCGCTGCGCACCACCTTCGCCGCCGCCGGGGTCCCCGACGGCGCCGAGATCGCCCTCATCGGGCACAGCCAGGGCGGTGTGGTGGCGATGAACATCGTCTCCGACGCCGAACTCGTCGAGCGCTACCGCTTCACCCACCTGGTCGCCGTCGGCTCGCCCGTCGACTACAAGAAGCCCCTCGTGGCCGACCTGTGGGTGGCCAGCGTGACCAACCAGCACGACATCGTGCCCGCCCTCGACGGGCGCGGCTTCGGGGCCGTGCACAACCCCCACCCCGACTGGTACGAGGTCGACTTCGCCGACGGCCGCCACGGCTTCCCCGCCTGCCACGGCGCCAAGCGCTACGCCGAGAACCTCGCCGAGGACATCCCGGAGGCCGCCGCGCACATCGACCGGAAACTCACCGGGTACCGGGGGGAGGTCCTGGGGACGGCGGCGTTCCGGCTCAGTGACAAGTGACGGGGTGGCGCGGCGGCCGCCGATGCGCGAGAATTCCGCTTCATGCCCCCCGAGATCAGCCCGGCCGTGCGGGCCACGATCGAAGCCGACGCCCTCCGGCAGCGGCGACGCCGCCGCATCCGGTTCGCCCTGCTGGGCGGGCTGGCGCTGGTGATCGCCGGGATGCTGGGGTACTGGCAGATCACCGCCGCGACCTGCGACGGCGACGTCCAGCACCGAACCGCGCGCGTCTGCTACCCCAACCCCGACGGCTTGCCCGAGGACCGCGACGACGTCGGCCTGGTCCACCTCGGCCGTGGCTTCGACGGCGTCACCGAGGACTCCGAGTACATCACGTCGAGCGGACCGTTCCGGCTCGCCGGCGGCGACCTCGCCGCGATCGCCACCGAGCGGTCCACGTGCCGCGGACCCGCCTCGGCGGCCACCGTCGACAGGCACCCCGCGGCCGTGGTGACCTGCGAGGGCCGGGAGTACCAGCGGCTGATCGTCGTGGACGTCGGCGAGGGCGAGTACGCCGTCGTCGAGGGCCGGGTCGGGCCCGGCGGCGACCACGCGGCCGTCGACGCGATCCTGGCCCGGATCACGGTCTTCGACTGAGCTTGATCACGCTCACTACCATCCCCGCGTGGACTCCATCGACGACGCCGTACGCGAACTGACCAAGGACATCGGGAAGGTCCTGCGGACCCGGGGCTTCAAGGGCTCCGGCGGCAAATGGCGGTACACCTCGCCCGACGGCCTCGTCCTGGTCCACCGCTGGACCGCGCAGGTCCCCGACGACCGGGGCACCGTCAAGCGGATCGGGCTCACCGGTGAGGTCGTCCCGGCCGAGTGGTGGCGCTACACCGCGTGGAAGGACGCCCGGGACCGCCACCCGGTCACCCCCATCGAGCGCACCGCCGGTCCCCGCATCATCGACCACGTCTACGACGATTCGCGCCCGGCGTGCGTGTGGAGCATCCGCCTGCACCCGCACTACTGGGGACGCCCCGACACCCTCGACGACGACGTCGCCGCGATCGGCGAGGAGATGCCCGGAGCCGTCGACGCCCTCGCGCGGGCGATGATCGAGCTCCTCACCGGCGACCGGTACGCCGAGGCGATCATCGCCGACGGGCGCATGGACGTCCGGGAATGGTTCGCCGTCGCCGTCCTGCTCGCCGGGAACGGGAGCACCCGGGGACTCGACCACGCGCTCCGGGAGCTCACCGTCCTGCTGTCGGACCCCTCCGATCAGTGGCTCCTCGACGAGATCACCGCCTACACCGACGACCGCCTCGCCGGACGCGCCTAGCCCAGCCGGATGACCCCGCGCTCCACACCCACCGTCACCGCCGCCGTCCGCGTGTCCACGCCCAGCTTGGCGTAGATGCGCTGGAGGTGCGTCTTCACCGTCGCCTCGGTGATGAACAGGCGCTTCCCGATCTCCTTGTTGCCCATGCCCTCGGCCAGCAGCCGCAGGATCTCGATCTCCCGCGGCGACAGCCCCGGCAGCGGGTCCCGCATCCGCTTCATCATGCGCGTCGCCACCTGCGGCGACAGCACCGTCTCACCCCGCGCCGCCGCCCGCACGCCCCGGAACAGCTCCTCCGGCGGACCCGCCTTCAGCAGGTAACCGACCGCCCCGGCGTCGATCGCGCGCGTGATGTCGGCGTCGGAGTCGTAGGTGGTCAGCACCAGCACCGCCGGCGGCTCCGGCAGCGCGCGCACCCGCCGGGTCAGCTCCACCCCGTCCACGCCGTCGCCGAGCTGGAGGTCCATCAAGACCACGTCGGGCTTCTCCAGCGCGATGCCCCGCACCGCGTCGGCGGCCGCACCCGCGTCACCGACGACCTCGATCCCCTCCTCGGCCGACAGCAGCGCCCGGACCCCCGCGCGCACCACGACGTGGTCGTCCACCAGGAACACCCGCACACCGCACCTCGTCTCACACACCGGCCTTCACCGGAACCGACACCGACACCGCCGTCCCCTCACCCGGGGCCGTCTCCACCGCGAGGTACCCGTCGAGGGCCGCCGCGCGCTCCCGCATCGCCGCCAGGCCGTAACCCCGCCCAGGGACCGTGACCGGCGCGTCCGGGTCGAAACCCGCGCCATCATCGTGCACGTCCAGGTTCACCCGGTCCCCGATCCGCGCCAGCGTCACCACCGCCCGCGCCGCCCGCGAATGCTCCCGCACGTTCGCCAGCGCGCCCTGCGCGACCCGCAACAGCGTCGCGGCGGCCTCCTGGCCGAGGTCGCCGAGCTCGCCCTCGACGCGCAACCGCACGTCCACACCGCTCACCGCGCCGGTCTCGGCGACCAGCGCGCGCAGGGCGTCCACCAGCGGCTCCGGGACGCTCAGGTCGCGCACGAACCCCCGCGCCTCCTCCAGGCCCCGCACCGCCATGTCCGCGGCGAGCCGGACGTGCTCCCGCGCGCCCTCGCTCGCCCACGCCCGCTCGGCGTTCTGCAGCAGCACCGCGATGCCGGACAGGTCCTGCGCGAGCGTGTCGTGGATCTCCCGCGCCAGCCGCGTCCGTTCCTCCAGGACCCCCGTCCGCCGCTGCGAGGCCGCCAGCTCCCGCTGGTCGCGCTTGAGCTGGAGGACCGTCGCCACCGTCATCCCCGCGATCGCGATCGGCACCAGCACCAGACTCGGGTCGACGACCTCGTTCAGCGCCAGCAACGCCACCACGACCACCCCCGTGAGCACCCCGCCCACCACCACCGTCGCCGTCGGCGACAGCAGCCGCAAACACAGGAACAGCAGCGGCACCGCCACGATCGCGAACGAAGGCGCCCGCCACGTCAGCACCACCCAGCACACCAGGACGCCCGCCAGCCACCCCAGCGACCAGCCCCGCCCCAGCCGCGTCCACCCCCAGACACCCGTCGCGTACACGACCACGGTCACCGCCGCGATCGCCAGGTCGACGACCATCCGCCGGTCGAAAGGGTGCCGGATGATCAGCCGCGAAGCACCAGCGGCCATCAGCAGGAAGAAGCCCACGTGCATCGCGACATCAAGAAGCCGAGTCTTCTCCCGCATGATCGCACCATATCCGCACTTCACAGGCCATGTGTAAACCGATCGGATGACGCCCCGCGTCAACCGGGCCACGCCCGAGGTTCACGCCCACGCCCGACATCGGCCCACCCGACGCGGCAGAAGCTGGAACACGTCAGCCCACCGAGCCACGACGCTCCACCGGGCGAGCCAAGCCAAGCCAGCGCGAAAGCCACACGATCGGAGCCGACCCCGTGAAGAAGCCCTCCCTCCTCACCAAGACCATCGCCGCCACCACCCTCGGCCTCGCCCTCGTCGGAGGCATCGCCGCCACCGCCAACGCCGCCGTAGAGCCCACCAACACCACCGCCAACCAGGCCGTGACCGTGGAACAGGCCGCCAAGCACGACAACAAGACCCCCAAGGGCATCGTCGAAGTGGACACGATCTCGGCGGACACCGCCATGAAGGCCGCCCAGGCCGCCCTCAAGGAAGCCCAGAAGAAGAACGTCCGGGTCACCATCGTGATCGTCGACCGCTCCGGCGCCACCCGCCTCGTCGTCCACGGCGACAACGCCGGCCCCCAGACCGAGGAATCCGCCCAGCGCAAGGCCTTCACCGCCGTCTCCTTCGGCAAGGCCACCAGCCAGCTCGCCGGCGGCGCCACCGGCGACGCCCCCAACATCGGCGACATCCCCGGCACCCTCTTCCTCGCCGGCGGCGTCCCCGTCGCCGTCGACGGCCTCTCCATCGCCGGCATCGGCGTCGGCGGTGCCCCCTCCGGCGACATCGACGAGGCCATCGCGAACGCGGCCCTTGCCGCCATCGCGAACGACCTGAAGTAGGAAACGCAGGAGGAAGAGGAAGAAGACAAAGACTCCCGCGCCGGGCCGCAACTCCATCCCCCCTGGACTGCGGCGGCCCGGCGCGGGTCACGTAGGAGAACGAAAGGGCCGGGCCACGCAGAAGAGCGTGGCCCGGCCCGACCGTGTGCCGGGGAAGAGTGTGGAAGCGG
The DNA here is from genome assembly GCF_030269765.1 of Actinorhabdospora filicis. Lineage (GTDB taxonomy): Bacteria > Actinomycetota > Actinomycetes > Mycobacteriales > Micromonosporaceae > Actinorhabdospora > Actinorhabdospora filicis. The sequence goes on from NZ_BSTX01000003.1 coordinate 601,846, forward strand.
AGGAGAAGGGCATGGGGGAGTAGCCGGAGACGCAAGATCGGCCGGGAGCGACCCAAGCCCGTGCACGAAGCCCACCCGAGGACAGGGGCGAGACGCAGGGCAGACCCGGGTGCGATGCGTAGCCGAGGGCGGCTTGAACCCGGGCGAGGTGATTGGCGGGCAACGGGGTCAAAACCCGGGCAACAGACAAGCTCGTTGTTTTAGACCCGGGCAAGGTGACTGGCTGGCTACGGGGTCTGAACCCGGGCAACAGACCGAGCTTGTTGTTTTAGAGCCGGGCCAAAAGACAAGCCGGGGACGCACGACAACACGGGCCCGGGACCAGCTTGTGCGGGGGCTGTCTCGGGATAGGAGAGGATCCTCCCTCGGTCGGCCGGATGGGTTCTTGGAACGAGGGTTCTCGGGGTGTCAAGACAGCACTTCCGTCTTGACACCCCGGGGTTCCTCGTTCACCGTCGCAAAGGCCGAACGCGGGTGGAGCCTCCCGAGAGAGGTCCGGCGTCCAGGGGCCGCACCCCTGGTCGGGTCCCAGGGGTGAAACCCCTGTCCAGAGGGTGAGGATCGACTCGCGCCGATGCAGGTGATCGGGCGAGGGCGACCCGTGGGGGGAAGGCAAGAAGCCAGACGGCCCGCGCCCGTGGCGGGGGGTGGGGTGACGGGGGATGCCGGGCGAGGCCCGCCAGCGAAACTGGCTGGGGCTGGGGCTGGGGCTGGGGCTGACGCTGAGGCCAGCGCCGAGGCCGAGCCCACCCCCGCCCGCCCCCAGGTCACCCACGACCGGGTCTGAGCCCAACCCTCCCACCGTCCCACCCCCTCAAACCCCTGCGCAATCCGCCCCCTTTGATCATGATGGACCCGGTACCTCCGCCCGAAAGGACCCTCATGGCCACGATCCGCGAAGTCGTCTTCGACCAACTCCGCGCCTGGGGCATGACCACCGTCTACGGCAACCCCGGCTCCACCGAGCTCTCCTTCCTCCGCGACTTCCCCGCCGACTTCCGCTACATTCTCGGTCTCCAGGAAGCCGCCGTCGTCGGCATGGCCGACGCCCATGCCCAGGTCACCGCCCGCCCGACCCTGGTGAACCTGCACACCGCCGCGGGCCTGGGCAACGCCATGGGCGCCATCATCAACGCCGCGGCGAACAAGACCCCCCTCGTCATCACCGCGGGCCAGCAGACGCGCGCGATGATCACCCTCGAAGCGCTCCTCACCAACGTCGACGCCACGACCCTCCCGCGCCCGGCGGTGAAGTGGTCCTTCGAGCCCCCACGGGCCGCCGACGTCCCCGCCGCCCTGGCGAGGGCGCGCCTGATCGCCGACACCCCGCCGAGGGGCCCGGTCTTCCTCTCGCTCCCGATGGACGACTTCGACGCCGAGGTCGACGAGCAAGACGAAGGGAAAGCACGAACGCTCGCGAAACGCACCGTCGCCGCCACCACCGCCGGCGACCCCCAAGCCCTCGCCGCCCTCGCCGAGCGCCTCGCCGCCGCCGAGAACCCCGCGCTGGTGTGCGGCTCCGAGGTCGACGCCGACGGTGTCTGGCAGGACGCCGTCGCCCTCGCCGAGCGGCTCCAGACGCCGGTGTGGTCGGCGCCGATCGAGGGCCGGGTGACGTTCCCGCAGAGCCACTGGCTGTTCCGGGGGCACCTGCCGCCCGCGATCGGCCCGCTGGCCAAGGCCCTCGACGGGCACGACCTCGTGGTGGTGCTGGGCGCGCCGGTGTTCCGCTACTACCCGTACGTCCCGGGCGAGTACCTGCCCGCCGGGACGGCTCTCGCGCACATCACCAGTGACCCGGGCGAGGCCGCGCGGGCGCCGGTGGGGGACGCGATCATCGCCGACGTCGGCTACGCCCTCCAGACGCTGCTGGACCTGATCCCGGACCCGAAGAAGCCGGTCCCGGCGATCTGCCCGCCCGCGCCGGGGGCGGTCCCGGACGACACGGGCGTCCCGCTGGAGCCCGGGGCGGTCTTCGCCGCGCTGGCCGCCGCCGTCCCCGGCGACGCCCGCTGGGCGCACGAGTCGCCCTCGAACACGCAGTTCTTCCAGGACCACGTCAAGCTCGACCGGCCCGGCTCGTACTACATGACCGCCGGTGGCGGCCTGGGCTTCGGGCTCGCCGCGGGCGTCGGCGCGCAGATCGCCGACCCGTCGCGGCCGGTGGTGGCGCTGATGGGCGACGGGTCGATGCAGTACGCGATCTGCGCGCTGTGGACGGCCGCCGCCTACAAGGTGCCGCTGACGATCGTGGTCCTGGCCAACGCCGAGTACGCGATCCTCAAGTGGTTCGGCGCCTTCGAGCGCGCCGACGGCGTCCCCGGCCTCGACATCACCGGCCTGGACACCGCCGCGATCGCCGCCGGGTACGGCGTCCGCTCGCACCGGGTCACCAGCGCCGCGCAACTGGCGTCCCTGCTCGGCGAGGCCATCGCCGCCAAGGACGGCCCCACCCTCATCGAAGTGCCCATCAAGACCGTCTTCCCGAGCATGTGAGAGGAGCGTCCGTGACCACGACCCTGCGGGCCCAGGACCAGCTGATCGGTCTCCTCCGGGACGGTCTGCCCGACCGCGCGGTGCTGATCGCCGAACGCGACCGCCGCGCCTACGAGCGCGACACCGCGCCGTTCGGGCCCTCGGGCACGCCCGCCGTCGTGGTGCGGCCGGAGACCGTCCAGCAGGTCCAGCACGTGCTGCGGGTGGCCTCCCACCTGGGCGTGCCGGTCGTCCCGCAGGGCGCGCGCACCGGCCTGGCGGGCGCGGCCAACGCCGTCGAGGGCTGCGTGGTGCTGTCGATGCTGGCCATGAACCGGATCCTGGAGATCGACGCGCCCAACCGCCTCGCCCGCTGCGAACCCGGCGTCATGACCGGCGACATCTCACGCGCGGTCGCCCACCTGGGCCTGTGCTACCCGCCCGACCCGGTATCGGCCGACATCTGCACCATCGGCGGCAACATCGCCACCGGCGCCGGCGGCGTGTGCTGCGTCAAATACGGCGTGACCACCGACTACGTGCGCGAGCTCGTCGTCGTCCTCGCCAACGGCGAGGTCACCCGCCTGGGCGGCAAGACCGTCAAGAACGTCGCCGGACTCGACCTCAAACGGCTCTTCGTCGGCTCCGAGGGCACCCTCGGCGTCGTCGTGGAAGCCACCCTCGGGCTGCGGCCGGTGCCGGGGGAGTCGCTGGCGATCCTCGCCCAGTTCCCCACCGCCACCCTCGCCGGGGAGGCCGTCGCCGCGATCATCAAACGCGGCCACACCCCGTCGGCACTCGAACTCATGGACGCCGTCACCACCGGCGCCGTCCACGCCCTCGGCCACCCGTCCATCCAGGACCCGAACGCCGCGACCCTCATCGCCGAGAGCGACGCGCCCGACCGCGTGGACGAGGTCGCCGCCATGGCCCGCGTCTGCTCCGAGAGCGGCGCGACCGTCGTCGTGGCCGCCATCAACGACGAGGAGTCCAAGCAGCTCCTGTCCGCCCGGCGCATGATCATGCCCGCCCTCCAGGCCAAGGCCGCCACCATGCCCGGCGACGTCCGCTCCTTCATCGAGGACGTCGCCGTGCCCCGCACCCGCCTCGCCGAACTCATCGACCGCATCGGCGAGGTCTCCGCCGAGCACGGCGTCTTCATCGCCACCCTCGGCCACGCCGGGGACGGCAACCTGCACCCCATCGTCGTCTTCGACGCCGCCGACCACGGCAGCCTGCGCCGCGCGCAGCACGCCTACGACGACGTCATGGCCGCCGGGCTCGCCCTCGGCGGCACCATCACCGGCGAGCACGGCGTCGGCGTGGTCAAACGCGACTGGCTCGCCCGTGAGCTGGACCCCGTCAGCCTGCGCCTCCAGCAGGAGATCAAACGCGTCTTCGACCCGGCCGGGATCCTCAATCCCGGCAAGGTCCTGGCTTAGAGGAGCGGCGATGACCGACCCGAACTTCCCGCAGATGTCGCCACTCGACCAGCTGCGCATGGTGCTCCTGCACAATGTGAACGCGCTGGGCCGCGGCATCGTCATCGCACGCCCCAAGGTGGCGTTGCTGCTCGACCGGCTCCAAGCCGACCGGCGGCTCATCGCGATGATGGACCGCCTCCACGAGGAGCACCAGGGCGACCCGGTGTGGACGAAGGGCATCACCGGCTCCACGCTGGTGGCGCTGTCGCCCTCCGACTGCCGCCGCGTCCTGGGCGGCAGCGACCAGACCTACGCCATGGCCACGCCCCTCAAACGCCGCATGATGGGCCACTTCCAGCCCGACGGCGTCATCCTCACCCGCCCCGGTGAACTGCGCACGCACCGCCGCCAGTTCAACGAGGTCGTCCTGGACTGGGGACGCGAGGTCCACCGCGAGGCCGCCACCTTCATCAAAGTGGTCAACGAGGAGGTCGACGCCCTCCTCCAGGGCCCCATGGCCACCGGCCGCCCCCTCACCTACCGCTCCATCCGGCGCATCTTCCAGCGCATCGGCCGCCGCTGCGTCCTCGGCGACGCCGCCGCCGAGGACGTGGAGATGTCGGAGCTGCTGGACGCCCTGCGCCGCGAGGGCAACTGGCTCGGCCTGCGCTTCTGGCGCCGCAACCGCACCCACGCCCTGCGCGCCCGCTTCGTCGACCGCGTCCACCGCTACGTCGAACTCGGCCAGCGCGGCAGCCTCGTGGGACGCTTCGCCGACCTGCCCACCGAGGCGCGCCTGCACCCGTCCGGGCAGGTCGCGCACTGGCTCATGGCCTTCGACATCCAGCCGGTGGTCATCACCCGCGCGCTGGCGCTGCTGTCGACGCACCCGCAGCACCTCACCCCGATCGAGGAGGAGCTCGCCGACGCCGACCGCTTCCACGGCACCGGTTCGGCGCAGGCCGTCCTGGCGATGCCGTACCTGCGCGCGTCGGTGATGGAGGCGGCGCGGCTGTGGCCGGTGGTCCGCGACCTGGCGCGGGTGATGGCGCGCGACGCCGACTGGGACGGGCGGCTCGTCCCGCAGGACGCCGAGGTGCTCATCTCGACCGTCTACCACGGTCGCGCCGCCTACCGGGGCCGCGCGGCCAACCGCTTCACCCCGCAGCAGTGGATCGACGGCAGCGCCGACGGCGACTGGGGGCTGTCCCCGGCCAGCCGCGGCCCGGCGGGGTGTCCCGGCGCCGATCTCGGCTTCTTCCTCATCACCGGGTTCCTGGCGGCGACACTGCGCAAGGCGCGGTTCCGGCTGCTGACGCAGGAGCTGCGGCCCGACATCCCGCTGCCGGTGAACTTCGACCCGTTCCACGCCAAGTTCGCCGTCGCCGACAAGCCCGACGCCCCACCGACGGTGATGGTGTCGATGGGGCCCGGGAACGAGGACTACGGCGAGGACTGACCTCGCCGGGGACGGAGACGAAGGGGGAGCCGGGCGGCTCCCCCTTCGTCGTCACAGCTCCGACTCGCCCCACTCCTCGACGGACACCTCGTCGCCGACGGCGAGCTCGCCCTCGGCGGCCACCACGAAGTGCGCGCCGAAGCAGACGCCGCCCTTGCCGGGCTTGCGGTAGGTCGCCAGGGTCTTCGTCGGTTCGTGGCCGGTCTTGCGCCCGGTCTCCTGGTCGACGGTGATCACCACGCAGCGTTTGCCGAGTTCGGAGTAGGCCAGCTCGGCGGTGCCCACGCGCACGCGGCGGACGCGGTCCTCGCCGAACGCGCCGAGCCCGCTGACCACCACGCTGGGGCGGAAGCGGTCCATCGGCACCGGCGCGGCCAGGCGCCCGTTGAGGTCGGCGAGGGACTCCTCCGAGATGATCAGGACGGCGGAGTCGTCGGCGAACAGGGCGGTGCCGTGGTTGGCGCCCTCGGTGACGCGGTCGTGGTCGGGCGGGACGCGCACCAGCCGGGCGGGCGTCCCCAGGTACGCGCTCAGCCAGGCGGCGATCTCGTCGCCCTGGTCCACGCCCTTGTACGCCTGCTTGAACATCGAGACCGGGACACGGGGGCCGTCGACGGTGACCACGAGGTGGAACTCGGGGGCGTCCGGGGCGGTCAGGACGAGGGCGTCACCGTCGAAGGCGGGCCGGATGAGCGCCATGGAGGGGACCTCGCGCTGCGAGATGAGCGTGCCCTCGGGGTCGACGATCATGAATGACCGGTCGTGGGGGAGGCCGGTGGCCAGCAGCGTGGAACGGGTGAGCGGGGTGGGGGCGCATCCCTTGACCGGGTAGGTCAGCAGCGCGGTGACGGTCGCCATCCCGGAAGACTAGTCCGGGACGGCGACCGGACGGTCTCAGCACTCGACGTCGGTGCAGACCTCGTGGCAGGGTCCGGTGACGTAACAGCAGGTGCGGAACCAGCGGCCGGTCGGGTCCAGCCAGCAGCGACCGCAGCGCGGGGCCACGGCGGCGCATCGCGCCGACCCCGCGGCCCGCGGGACGATGGCGCGCAGGATCCGGTCGGCGACGTTGGTGGGTGAACGCATGTGATCTCCCGGGACATCGGTTGACCGAAGACCCGATTGTGGCGAAACGGGGCGGGTCCCGCCGTCCCGGCCGGACGAAACGGTACGAAAAGGCCCGCCTCCGGTACGGAGGCGGGCCTTCCACGTCGTTACAGCTTCGCGCGGGCCTCGCCCAGGCGGGCCATGCTGACCTCGCGGCCGAGCAGCTCCATCGACTCGTACAGCGGCGGCGACACGGTCTTGCCGGTGACGGCCACCCGCAGCGGGCCGAAGGCCTTGCGCGGCTTGATGCCCAGCTCGTCGATGAGGGTCGCCTTGAGGGTCTCCTCGATGGCGGGCGTGGTCCACTCCGGGAGCTTCTCCAGGGCGGTGACCGACGCGTCGAGGATCTGCGCGGCCTCGTCCTTCATCGTCTTCGCCCAGGACTCGGCGTCGACCTCGAAGGCGTCCCCGGCGAACAGGAAGCGCATCATCTCCGCCGCCTGCACCAGCGTCTGCGAGCGCTCCTGCACCAGCGGCGTGGCCACGGCCAGGACGCGCAGCTGCTCCGCGGTGGGCTCGGCGGGCAGGAGCCCGGCGGCCTGGAGGAACGGCGTCACCCGGCCGGCCATGTCCTCGGGGGAGAGCAGGCGGATGTGGGTGGCGTTGATGGCGTCCATCTTCTTCTCGTCGAAGCGCGCCGGGTTGGAGTTGACGTCGGCGATGTCGAAGGCCGCGACCAGCTCCTCGGCGGAGAAGACGTCCCGGTCGGGCCCGATGGACCAGCCGAGCAGCGCGATGTAGTTCAGGATGCCCTCGGGCAGGTAGCCCTTGGTGCGGTAGGCGAGGAGGTCGGAGCGCGGGTCGCGCTTGGACATCTTCTTGCGCGTCTCGTCGGTGACCAGCGGCGCGTGCGCGTAGGTCGGGACGGCCTCGGCGATGCCGAGCTCGATGAGCGCGCGGTACAGCGCGATCTGGCGCGGGGTCGACGACAGGAGGTCCTCGCCGCGGATGATGTGGGTGATCCGCATCATCGCGTCGTCGACGGGGTTGACCAGCGTGTACAGCGGGGTCCCGTCGGCGCGGGTGATCGCGAAGTCCGGGACCATCCCCGCGCGGTAGGTGACCTCGCCGCGGATCAGGTCGGTGAAGGTGATGTCCTCGTCGGGCATCCGCACGCGGATGACGGGCTTGCGGCCCTCGGCGACGTAGGCCGCCTTCTGCTCCTCGCTCAGGTCCCGGTCGAAGTTGTCGTAGCCGAGCTTCGGGTCGCGGCCGGCGGCCTTGTGCCGCGCCTCGACCTCCTCCGGGGTGGAGTAGGCCTCGTAGGCGTAGCCGCCCTCCAGGAGCCGCCGGGCGACGTCCAGGTGGATGTCGCGGCGCTCGCTCTGGCGGTAGGGGCCGTGCGGGCCGCCCTTCTCGGGGCCCTCGTCCCAGTCGAAGCCCATCCACCGCAGCGCGTCCAGGAGCTGCTCGTAGGACTCCTGGCTGTCCCGGGCGGCGTCGGTGTCCTCGATGCGGAACACGAACTGGCCGCCGTGGTGGCGCGCGAAGGCCCAGTTGTACAGGCAGGTGCGCGCCAGGCCCACGTGCGGGATGCCCGTCGGGGACGGGCAGAAGCGGGTGCGGACGTTAGTCAAGATCGATCACCTGGTTCGTGAGCGTGCCGATGCCCTGGACCGACACGGATACCTTGTCACCGGCCACGATCGGCTCGACGCCCTCGGGCGTGCCGGTGAGGATGACGTCGCCGGGCAGCAGCGTCATGATGTGCGAGATGTAGGAGACGAGCGCGTAGACGTCGAAGACCATGTCGCTCGTGCGCCCGAGCTGGCGCACCTCGTCATTGACCTCGCAGCGGATCTCCACGTCGTCCACGTTGATCGTGGTGTCGATCCACGGGCCGATCGGGCAGAACGAGTCGAAGCCCTTCGCGCGCGTCCACTGCCCGTCCTTCGCCTGAAGATCGCGGGCGGTGACGTCGTTGGCGCAGGTGTACCCGAAGATCGCCCGCCGCGCGCCCTCCCGCGTCAGCCGTCGCGCACCGGACGCGCCGATGACCACGGCGAGCTCGGCCTCGTGCTCGACCTGCTTGGTGAAGGCCTTCGGGATGCGGATGGCGTCGCCCGGGCCGATGATCGACGTGGACGGCTTGAGGAACAGCAGCGGCTCCTGCGGCACCTCCGCGCCGTGCTCGGCGGCGTGGGCGGCGTAGTTGCGGCCGACGCACACGACCTTGCTGGGCAGGATCGGCGACATCAGCCGGACGTCTTCGAGGGCCCACCGCTGGCCGGTGAAGGTGATCTCGCCGAACGGGTGGCCCTCGATCTCGGCGACGGTGGTCCCGCCACCGGCGCCGGGGTCGCCCTCGACGACGCCGAACGACATGCCCTGTGGGTGGGCGACACGCGCGATCCGCACGGCTGGACTCCTTCGATGGCCCGGGCTCCGGGCCCGCTGCACGCCTGCCAGGCAGACGTCGATGGTCAGATCCTCATGTGCACGCACGCTGGATTCCACACTTTTTTGAGCGTGCGTGCTTGCACACGGAAAGCCTAGTCGCGGCCGTGGTGACGCCTGCGCCACACCTGCGGATCTACCGTCCCAGTCCCATCCGGCCGAGCGTGTCGGCCATGCGCGCGCTTTCGGCGGCGATGTACTCGCCGAACGCGGGCCCTTCCAGGTAGGCGTCGCGCCAGCCGTACCGCTCCAGGGCCGCCGCCCACTGGGGTGATTCGTGCAGTCGCCGGACGGTCTCGGTGAGCAGCGCGGTCTGTTCGGGCGCGAGTCCGGGTGGCGCGACGATGCCGCGCCAGTTCTCGAAGACCACGTCGATGCCGCATTCCCGCAGGGTGGGCGCGCCCGCGCTCGTCTTCTCCCCGGTGCTGGCGAGGATCCGCAGTTGCCCGGAGCGGATCTGGTCGGCGTACTCGCCGACGCCCGAGACCCCGAAGGCGACCTCGCCGGACAGGATGGCGGCGAGCAGGTCGCCGCCGCCGTCGTAGCGGTGGTACTGGACGTCGCCGGGGGCGATGCCGATCTTCTCGGCGACCAGCATCGGCGCGAGGTGGTCGGGGCCGCCGGGGGAGGATCCGCCGCCGACGGGCACCGTCGCCGGGTCGCGCCGCCAGGCGTCGACGAGGTCGCCCATGTCGGCGTAGGCGGAGTCGCCGCGGACGACGATGATGCCGGGCTCCGACACCAGCCGCGCGATGGGCGTGGTCCGGGACAGGCCGAGGGCCGAGCCGGAGGTGTACTCCGCGCCGACCAGGCCGAGCCCCATCAGCATCATCAGGGTGCCGTTGCCGCTCTCGTAGACCAGCCGGTGCAGGCCGGTGGTCCCGCTGCCGCCGGGCAGGTTGAAGACCTCCACGTCGGGCAGGACGCCGGAGTCGCCCAGTGCCCGCGCCATCGCCCGCGCGGTGAAGTCGTAGCCGCTGCCCGGCGGATTGGGCACCATGACGCGCAATCCGGGCAGATCGACCGGGTCGGGGGCGGCGCAGCCCGCCAGCAGGAGCAGGGCGGCGAGCAGGATTCGCCGCAGCGCCATGACCACGCGTACTCTCCAAACCCGCATGTGACGGCCGACACGAGGGAGAGGAGACTACCGTGCGTCGCGGCCTGACGCTCGCCGGGCAGCTCCTGGCCCTCCAGCTCGGCATCGTGCTGCTGGTGGTCGGCGCGGTCGCCGCGGTCTCCATCGCCGAGTCGGACGCCGACTTCCGCGGCCGGGAGGGCGCCCGCCTGCGCTCGGTGGGCGAGAACCTCGCGGTGAACTCCACCGTGCGGCTGAGCCTGTCCGGCGGGGCCGAGGCGGAGACCCTGGCCACGGCCGCCGAGAGCGCTCGCGCGGTCTCCGGCGCGACCTACGTCCACATCGCCGACGCCACCGGGCGGCTGCTGACCGGCCCGGACGCGGGCCGCGCGGCCCGGCTGGGCGAGTCGGACGCGCTCACCGGCCGGTCCTGGGTCGGCGTCGTCGACGACGGTTCGGCCTTCCTCGTCGCGCACGTCCCGGTGCTGGACGAGGAGGGCGATCTGATCGGGCTGGTCGTCGTCGGCCGTTCCTATCCCACCGTCCCGCAGCAGCTGGCGAACGCCTCCTCCGACCTCCTCACCTACCTCGCCGTCGGCGCGGCCCTCGGCGTCGCGGGCTCGCTGCTCCTCTCGCGCCGGGTCAAGCGACAGACCCTCGGCCTGGAACCCGCCGAGATCACCGGCCTGTGGGAGCACCGGGAGGCGATGCTGCACGGCATCCGCGAGGGCGTCGTCGGCACCGACACCGCCGACCGGATCACCCTCATCAACGACGAGGCCGCGCGGCTGCTGGGCATCCCGGACGCCCGCACCGGCGTCTCGGTGCACCAGCAGGAGCTCGACCCGCACGTCCGCGACGTGCTCACCGGCCGGGTCGTGGGCGCCGACCGGGTCGTCCTGGCCGGCGACAAGGTCGTGGTCATGAACCGGCAGCCGGTGCTGGTGCGGGGCCGCCGGGTGGGCTCGGTGACCACGCTGCGGGACCGCACGGAGCTGACCGCGCTGCGCCGGGAGCTGGACCGGTCCCGGCACACCACCGACACCCTGCGCGCCCAGGCGCACGAGTTCGCCAACCGGCTGCACACCATCGCCGGGCTGGTCGAGCTCGGCGAGCACGACGAGGTGGTCCGCTACATCACGCGCGTCAGCGAGGTCCGCGAGGAGTTCAACCGCGAGGTCACCCGCCGCGTCAACGACCCCTCGGTGGCCGCGCTGCTGATCGCGAAGGGCTCGGTGGCCCTGGAGCAGGGCGCGAGCCTGCGCCTGGCCGAGGACACAGACCTGCCCGCGCTGGACGACGCGCACGCCGCCGACGTCGGCACCGTCCTGGGCAACCTCGTGGACAACGCGCTGGAGGCGATCGCCACCGGCGGCTGGACCGAGGTCGCGCTGTCGTCGGACCCGGACGGTACGGTGTCGGCCACGGTCACCGACTCGGGACCGGGCGTGCCGCCGGAGCTGGCCGAGAAGGTCTTCCGGCAGGGCTACACCACCAAATCGGCCGACAAGGGCAGTGGCCAGCGCGGTCTCGGGCTGGCGCTGACCCGGATGATCTGCGCCCGCAGGGGAGGCGACGTGCGAGTGGAGAACGGCGTGTTCGTCGCGCGGATCCCGCGATGATCCGGGTCCTCATCGTCGACGACGACTTCATGGTCGCCAAGGTGCACAAGGGCTTCGTCGAGCGCGTCGCGGGCTTCGAGGTGGTCGGCCTGGCGCACACCGGCGCCGACGCGCTCGCCGCGATCGCCGGGCTGCGGCCGGACCTGGTGCTGCTGGACATCTACCTGCCGGACCTGACCGGCCTGGAAGTGCTGCGGCGGCTGCGCGACGAGGGGACGGCCGTGGACGTCCTGGCGGTCACCGCCGCCCGCGACGCCGACACGGTGCGCGCGGCGCTGCGCGGCGGCGTCGTCCACTACCTGATCAAGCCGTTCACCTTCGACGGCCTGCGCGAGCGCCTGGAGCGGTACGCGGCGGCCTTCGGCGGCCTGTCCGCCGAGGGCGAGGTCGCCCAGGACGACGTGGACCGGCTGTTCACCGCGATGCGCCCGGCGAAGGTCGAGCTGCCCAAGGGCCTGTCGGCGGCGACCGCCGAGCTGGTCGCCGCGGCCCTGCGCGGCGCCGAGGACGACCTGTCGGCCGCCGAGTGCGCCGCCCAGGCGGGCCTGTCGCGGGTGGCGGCCCGCCGCTACCTGGAGCACTTCGCCGACGCCGGGCGGGCCCGCGTCCGGCTCCGCTACGGGCAGGCCGGACGGCCCGAGCGCCGCTACCGCTGGGCCGGGCCGAAAGCCTGAGACGCGCCCGCCCCATGGCGAACGGGCGCGCCTCTGACTAGTCGTCCTCGCCGAACGCCAGGCGCTGCGCGGTGCGTCCCCGCAGCCGCGCGATGAGGCGCGGCAGGTACGGCAGGATCAGCGCGAACACCGCCAGCCCCAGCAGGACCGCGGTCAGCGGCCGGGTGAAGAACACCGTCAGGTCGCCGTTGGACACCAGCAGCGTGCGCCGGAACTGGAGCTCCATCATCGGCCCGAGGATGACCCCGAGGATGACCGGCGCGATGGGGAAGTCGAAGCGCCGCATCACGAACCCGAGGGCGCCCACGCCGTAGGCGATGAGGACCTGCACGACGCTGCCCGACACCGCGTACACGCCGATCGTGGCGAACACGAGGATGCCCGCGTACAGCGAGGGGCGCGGGATCTTCAGGACCTGCACCCACATCTTGATCAGCGGCAGGTTCAGCACCAGCAGCATCAGGTTCCCGATGTACAGCGACGCGATGAGCGCCCACACGATCGGGCCGGACTTCTCGAACAGCTGCGGGCCGGGCTGGATGTTGAAGCCCTGGAAGGACGCCAGCATCACCGCCGCCGTCGCCGAGGTGGGGATGCCCAGGGTCAGCAGCGGGATCAGCACGCCGGAGAAGGCGGCGTTGTTGGCCGCCTCGGGACCGGCGACGCCCTCGATGGCGCCCTTGCCGAACTCCGCCTTGTGCTTGGAGCGGTGCTTTTCGAAGGTGTAGGACAAGAACGTCGGGATGTCGGCGCCGCCGGCGGGCAGCGCGCCGAACGGGAAGCCCACCGCCGTCCCGCGCAGCCACGGCATCCACGAGCGCCGCCAGTCCTCGCGGGTCATCCACTTCTCGCCGGAGGCGCCCAGGGGCGCCACCGTCTCCGGCAGCCGCTTCAGGCGCGCGGCCACGTGCAGGGACTCGCCCACCGCGAACAGGCCGACGATGACGATGACGATCGAGACGCCCTCGAACAGCTCCATGGACCCGAAGGTGAAGCGCGCCTGCCCGGTGAGGCCGTCGAGCCCGACGAGGCCGATGAACAGCCCCAGCGTCAGCGACAGGACGCCCCGGACCAGCGAGCGCCCGACGAGGGCGGTCACCGACATCATCGCCAGCACCGCCAGCGCGAAGTAGTCCTGCGCCTTGAACTGCACCGCCAGGCCCGCCAGGGGCTTGGCGAACAGCGTCAGGCCGATGGTGGAGATGGTCGCGGCCACGAAGGAGCCGATGGCGGCGGTGGCCAGCGCGGCCTTCGCGCGTCCCCGCCTGGCCATCTGGTAGCCCTCGATCGCCGAGGCCACCGACGAGGACTCACCCGGCGTGTTCAGCAGGATCGAGGTCGTCGAGCCGCCGTACATGGCGCCGTAGTAGATCCCGGCGAACATGATGAACGCGCCGGTGGGGGAGTCGAGGCTGAAGGTGATCGGCAGCAGCAGCGCGATCGTCAGGGCCGGGCCGATGCCGGGCAGCACGCCCACGAACGTCCCGACGGTGACGCCGATGGCCGCGTACAGCAGGTTCTCCGGGGACAGCACGGTCCCGAAGCCACTGAGCAGGTCGCTCCACACGCTCACAGCGGCAGCACCCCCTCGGGCAGCGAGATCTCCAGGAGCCGCGTGAACGCCAGGTACACCCCGAAGGACAGCACGAGCGCGACGATGACCTCGCGGACGATCTTCTTGCTGCCCAGCGCGCGCGTGACGCCCAGGTAGAACGCGCCGGTGGCCAGCACGAACCCGGCCGGTTCCAGCAGCAGCGCGTAGGCCGCCAGCAGGACCGCCACGATCGCCGGCGCCTTCCAGTCCAGCGGGGTGTGCACCGAGTCGGCGTGCTCGTCCTCGCCCTCGGGCTCGGGGTAGTCGGCGGCGGGGGCGAAGATCTGCCGCAGCAGGTAGATCACCGCGAACACCACCCACAGGCCGGTGACGATGATCGGCGCCAGGCGCGGCCCGCCCAGGGTGACCTCACCCTCGGCGCGCCACGCCTCCCAGAACAGGCCCAGCCCGAGCAGGACGAGGACCCCGCCGAGGATCCTGGGGCCCACCGGCGTCCGGCGGGCCTTCGGCGCGATGGTCTCGGCGGTCACGCCAGCCCGATCTCGGTCAGCACGGCCTTGATGCGCTGCGTCTCGGCGGTGAAGAACGCCTTGGCGTCCTCACCGCTCTTGTAGAAGTCCTCCCAGCCCTGGTCGGTGAGGGTCTGCTGCCACTGCGGGGACGCGTGCAGCTTGTCCACCAGGCCCACCACGGCGGCCTTCTCGTCGTCCTTGAGTCCGGGCGGGGACGCCAGGCCGCGCCAGTTCATCAGCTCGACGTCGAAACCGGCGGCCTTGATGGTCGGCGCGCTCGGCAGCTTCGCGGGGGCCGCCGCGCCCGACACCGCCAGCGCGCGCACCTCACCGGCGGTCACCAGGTCGGCGTACTCGCCGACGCCGGACACCGCGGCGGTCAGGTCACCGGCGAGCAGGGCCGCCTTGGACTCGCCGCCACCGGAGTAGGCGACGTACTTCATGGCCTTGGGATCTGCCCCGGCGGCCTTGGCGAGCAGCCCGATGAGGATCTGGTCGGTGCCGCCGGCCGAGCCGCCGCCCCAGTTGACGCTCGCCGGCGCGGTCTTCGCCGCGTTCATCAGCGCGGCCAGGTCCTGGTACGGGGAGTCCTTGGGGACGACGATGACCTCCTGCTCGGCGGTCAGCGTCGCGATGGGGGTGGTCTGGTCGAGGGTCACCGGCGACTTGTTGGTGACCACGCCGCCGACCATGACCAGGCCCATGACCATCAGCTGGTGGGCGTCGCCCTTGTTCTTGGTGGCCAGCTGGGCGAGCCCGAGCGTCCCGGCGGCGCCTTCGACGTTGTAGACCTCGACGCCGTTGGCGGCGAGCTTGGCCTCGGTGAGGGCCTTCTGGAGGGCGCGGGCGGTCTGGTCCCAGCCGCCACCGGGCTTGGCGGGCGCCATGAGCTGGAGGGTCTTGGACGGGAAGGACCCGGCGTCGCCGGACTTCTTGGCGCAGCCGGTCACCGCGACGGCGAGGACGGCCCCGGCCCCGGTGAGGAGGGCACGGCGGGAAAGGGCGGGGGATCGCATGGGGGTGGTTCTCCTCGGCTGCGTTGCCGGGGCCTGAGATGTATGGGGTGTGGCGCCCGGGTTGCCGACATGTTGCCGAGACCACACGGGAGGAGGCGAGCTTGTGGTCGTGGAGATTCTTGTGGTCTTTGTGGTCGCGGCCGTGGGACGGCGGAGACGGAACCGGAGGGCGCGAAAAAGGCCCACCGGAAACCGGTGGGCCTTTTGCTGGTACCCCCGAGCGGATTCGAACCGCCGTTACCGCCTTGAGAGGGCGGCGTCCTAGGCCACTAGACGACGGGGGCCTGCCTGTGTCCCCTGCGGGACTTGCAGAAGCTTACAGGGTGGGGGAGGGGGATCCGCAAAGGGGTTACGAGAGCCCGGTCTCAGGCCGTGCGCGGTCGCCATACCCTCTCGATCATGACTGAGCCCCCCACCCCATCCCCTCTCGCCGCCACCCACGTGCGCGTGGCGCGGCCCTCGCGCGACCTGGCCGCCGTGGAGCGCTTCTACGTGGCCGGACTCGGCCTGGACGTGCTGTGGCGGACCACCGAGCGCGTCTCCGGCGAGCACGACCTGGTCATGGTCGGACCGCGCGGCGGCGCCTGGCACTTCGAGCTGACCCACGACCCGGAGAACCCGGTGGAGCCCTCGCCCACCGTGGACGACCTGTTCGTGCTCTACCTGGGCGCACCGGTCGAGGAGGCCCTCGTGGACCGGCTCGTCGCCGCCGGTGGCGCGCGCGTCAAGGCGCACAACCCGTACTGGGACCGCTTCGGCGTCACCCTCCGGGACCCCGACGGCTATCTGCTGGTCCTCTGCGAACGCAGCTGGGGATAGGCCGAACGTGCTTGGGGATAGCGAGAAGCCCGGTGTCATCGACACCGGGCTTCTCCCGTTGGTACCCCCGAGCGGATTCGAACCGCCGTTACCGCCTTGAGAGGGCGGCGTCCTAGGCCACTAGACGACGGGGGCTTGCCTCAACTCGTTCCTCGCGGAACTCAGCTGGCTGGGGTACCAGGACTCGAACCTAGAACAACTGAACCAGAATCAGTCGTGTTGCCAATTACACCATACCCCATCAACCCGGACATTCCTCCCGGCTCTCGCCGGGCCTCATATCCGCGCCGAGATGAAACAATACCGGACGGCTCTGGCGGCCCCCAAACGGGTATCGCCCCCGCGTCGTCTCACAGTCCGGACAGGCGCTGACCGGCCCGGATGACGGCCATCGCGTGGCGCTCGCCGGGCCTGCGGCCGAAACGCTCTATCGGGCCGGAGACCGAGATCGCGGCGATGACGCGGCCGGTGCGGTCGCGCACCGGCGCCGAGACCGAGGCCACGCCGGCCTCGCGTTCGGCGACCGACTGGGCCCAGCCGCGGCGGCGGACCTCGGCGAGGGTACGGCCGGTGAACTTGCAGCGGGGCAGCAGCGGCAGGACGGCCTCGGCCGGTTCCCACGCGAGCAGGATCTGCGCGGCCGAGCCGGCCGACATCGGCAGCACCGAGCCGATGGGAACGGTGTCCCGCAGTCCGGACGAGCGCTCGGAGGCCGCGACGCACACGCGCTCGTCGGCCCGGCGGCGGTAGAGCTGCGCCGATTCGCCCGTCTGGTCGCGCAGCACGGCCAGCACGGGCTCGGCGGCGGTGAGCAGGACGTCCGGGGTCGCGTTGGACAGTTCGCCCAGGCGGGGGCCGGGGTGCCAGCGCCCGCGCGGGTCGCGGACGAGCATCCGGTGCGCCTCAAGGGCCTGCGCCAGGCGGTGCGCGGTGGCGCGCGGGAGACCGGTGTGCTCCACCAGTTCGGCGAGGCTCGCGCCGTCCACGCACGCGGTGAGGATGAGAACGGCCTTGTCGAGGACCCCGACGCCGCTGATATTGTTTCCCACGACCCGAAACATACATCCCAAATCCCGGGATGTCCAGATGATGGGAGCAGTGATGCCGGACAAGCCGCGCACACTCGCGGAGAAACTGTGGGACGCGCATCTGGTGCGCGCCGGAGGCGATGAGCCGGACCTGCTCTACATCGACCTCCACCTCATCCACGAGGTGACCAGCCCCCAGGCCTTCGACGGGCTGCGGGCGGCCGGGCGGGCGGTCCGCCGGACCGATCTCACGATCGCGACCGAGGACCACAACACGCCCACCGACAACCTGTTCACCATCGCCGACCCGATCAGCCGAACGCAGATCGAGACGCTGCGCAAGAACTGCGCCGAGTTCGGTGTGCGGCTGCACCCGCTCGGGGACGACGAGCAGGGCGTCGTGCACGTCGTCGGGCCGCAGCTCGGGCTCACCCAGCCGGGCATGACGGTCGTGTGCGGCGACTCCCACACCTCCACGCACGGCGCTTTCGGGGCCCTGGCCTTCGGCATCGGGACCAGCGAGGTCGAGCACGTGCTGGCCACGCAGACGCTGCCGCAGCGGCGTCCCAAGACGATGGCGGTCACGGTGAACGGCGTGCTGCCCGAGGGCGTCAGCGCCAAGGACCTGATCCTGGCGGTCATCGCCCGGGCGGGCACCGGCGGCGGCATCGGGCACGTCGTGGAGTACCGCGGTGAGGCGATCCGCGCGCTGTCCATGGAAGGCCGCATGACGGTCTGCAACATGTCCATCGAGTGGGGCGCCAAGGCCGGGCTGATCGCGCCGGACGAGACCACCTTCGCCTACCTGGAAGGCCGTCAGCACGCCCCCGAGGGCGCGGCGTGGGACGCGGCGGTGGAGTACTGGAAGACGCTGCCCACCGATGAGGGCGCCGAGTTCGACGCCGAGATCGTCATCGACGCCGCCGAGCTGACCCCGTTCGTCACGTGGGGCACCAACCCCGGCCAGGGCGTGCCGCTGGGCGCGGAGGTGCCGGATCCGGCCTCCTTCACCGATCCCGTGGCGCGCGGTGCCGCCGAACGTGCCCTGGAGTACATGGATCTGGCTCCGGGCACCAAGATGCGCGATGTGGGCGTCGATGTCGTGTTCGTCGGTTCCTGCACCAATGGCCGCATCGAGGATCTGCGCGGCGCTGCGGCCGTCCTGAAGGGACGCAAGGTCGCCGATGGCGTGCGGATGATGATCGTGCCGGGTTCGGCGCGCGTGCGCGCGCAGGCCGAGAGCGAGGGCCTGCACGAGGTCTTCATCGCCGCCGGCGCCGACTGGCGCTTCGCCGGCTGCTCGATGTGCCTGGGCATGAACCCCGACAAGCTCGCCCCGGGGGCGCGTTCGGCCTCCACGTCCAACCGCAACTTCGAGGGACGCCAGGGACCGGGCGGCCGCACGCACCTGGTCTCCCCGCAGGTGGCCGCGGCCACCGCCGTCGCCGGGCGATTCGCGTCCCCCGCCGACCTCGACAAGTAGGAAAGGGGACGTTCGATGGAGAAGTTCACCGTGCACACGGGAACCGCGGCTCCGCTGCGTCGTTCCAACGTGGACACCGATCAGATCATCCCCGCCGAGTACCTCAAGCGGGTCAGCCGCACCGGCTTCGCCGACGGCCTCTTCAAGGCCTGGCGCGACGATCCGGCCTTCGTGCTCAACCAGCCGCGCTACGACGGCGCCACGGTCTTGGTGACCGGCACCGAGTTCGGCGTCGGATCCTCCCGCGAGCACGCGGTGTGGGCGCTCCAGGACCAGGGTTTCAAGGCGATCGTGGCCCCGCGCTTCGGCGACATCTTCCGCAACAACGCCCTCAAGGGCGGCCTGCTGCCGGTGGAACTGCCCACCGCGGCCGTGGAATGGCTGTGGGACGCCCTGGAAGGCGATGAGCCGCCCGCGGTCACAGTGGACCTGGCGGCGCGCGAAGTCCGCGCCGGGGAACGGACCTGGGCCTTCCCGCTGGACGATTTCAGCCGCTGGCGCCTGATGGAGGGTCTCGACGACATCGGCCTGACCCTGCGCCACGAAGCCGACATCACCGCTTTCGAGGCGACCCGGGCGTCCTGGCTGCCCGCCACCCAAGGCGCCTGACCCGCCGCGACGAGACCGATCCGGCCCTCTTCCGACACCGGAAGGGGGCCGTTTCGCGTCCTCTCGGGACCTTCGGAGAGCACTTCCGCGGGGTCTTCGGCCGACTTCGAAGACCCTCTGTGGGCCCGACTTCACGCCTGGTGAACGATTTTTCCTTGCGACACAACGACTTTCCTGCCGAAATAGTTGAAATCAGACGCAATGCGGCATACCGTTCGCCCATACGGTTCGTAAGGACCACCGAACATTCCGGGAGGGAAAGTCGTGAACAAGGCCGAGCTTGTCGAGGTGCTCTCTGGCCGCTTGGGGGACCGCAAAAGCGCCCAGGCAGCGCTCGACGCGGTGCTGGAGGAAATCCAGCGCGCGGTGTCCAAGGGGGACAAAGTCTCCGTCGCCGGTTTCGGCGTCTTCGAGAAGCGGGCCCGCGCGGCCCGCATGGCGCGCAACCCGCGTACGGGTGAAGCGGTCAAGGTGAAGAAGACGTCCGTTCCGGCCTTCCGTCCCGGTCAGGGCTTCAAGGACCTGGTCTCCGGCGCGGCCAAGCCCGCCCCGGCGCCCAAGTCCTCGGCCAAGAAGGCGGCCGCGAAGTCGAGCGCGGCCAAGTCCGTGGCCAAGCCCGCCGCGAAGACCACCACGGCGAAGAAGGCGGCTCCGGCCAAGAAGGCGGCCACCGCCAAGAAGACCGCGGCGAAGAAGACCACCGCTCCGGCGACCAAGGCGGCCACGCGCAAGACGACCGCCACCGCCGCCAAGAAGACGGTGAAGGCGGCCGCCAAGACCGCCACCAAGAAGGCGACGACCACCAAGGCCGTCGCGAAGAAGACGACGACCAAGAAGGCCGCCGCCAAGAAGAAGTGAAGCGCGTCAGCGCCGAGCGCGGCCCGCCGGTTCACCCCGGCGGGCCGCGCTTTTCGGCGTCCGGCGGGCTTTCCAGGCCACCGGTTTCGCCGAAACCGTGCGCGCGGAGGCGATCCGGAGGCATGATGCATGTCGATGTCCGCGTATAACGCCGAAAGGACGATCGGCGTTATAAAGGCGGGCCTATTGGGGGAGGACCGGCGGCAAAGGCGAACCGGATGGGGCGGGGTTCGCGCAATTTGCACGGGAAGAACGCGGCCATGCCCGAACGCGGAGGCCGGAATGGGGAATGCCGACAGCGGCCCCTTTCAACGGTGCCGGCATCCCGATCCCGGCGGCGCACTCGTCCCGATGCGCGAAAGGCGCCCCGGTGAGGGGGCGCCTTGAGTCTCGCGGGCGAATCCGGTCCTAAGAGGACCTCACCAGGCCGTCCCCGAGGAGCGCAGGAAGTCGGCGAAGAACAGGCCCAGGCCCAGGGCGCCCGAGACGCCCGCCAGCAGCCAGAACCGGATCACGATCGTGGTCTCGCTCCAGCCGGCCATCTCGAAATGGTGATGGAGCGGCGCCATCCGGAAGACCCGTGTACCCGTGGTCTTGAACGACACGTACTGGATGATGTTCGACGAGGTGATGAGCACGAACAGCGCGCCGATCACCGGCAGCAGCCCGATGGTGTGCGTCGAGATCGCCATGCCCGCCATGAGGCAGCCCAGGCCGAGCGAGCCGACGTCGCCCATGAAGATCTTCGCCGGTGAGGCGTTCCACCACAGGAATCCCACCAGTGCCCCCACGACCGCTCCCGCGACCAGCGCGACCTCCAAGGGGTCGCGGACCGGGTAGCAGGACAGCGTCGAGGTCGAGGCCCCCGGCTCGGCGCACCAGTGCCGGTACTGCCAGTAGGCGATCGCCAGGTAGGTCAGGAAGGCGATGGCGACCGAACCGCTCGACAGGCCGTCCAGGCCGTCGGTGAGGTTCACGGCGTTGGAGGTGCCCATCACCATCGCGGCGAACACCAGGACCGAGGCGATCTTGCCGATGTGCAGCCAGTCGATGTCGCGCACGACCGACAGGTACTCGCTGCCGACGGTGTAGCCCTCGGGCGAGGGGAAGTACAGGGCGATCGTGCCGAAGCCGACGCCGATGATGAGCTGCCCCAGCAGCTTCCAGCGTCCGGCGAGGCCACCGGTGTTCTTCTTCGACACCTTCAGGTAGTCGTCGAGCCAGCCCAGGAAACCGCCGCAGACCAGCAGCCCCACCAGGACCAGGCCGGTGATCGTCGGAAGGTGGGGACGGCCCTCAAGGGGCAGCAGCGCCACGTGCCCCACGCCGTAGGCGAGGACGGTGGCGACGATGAAGCCGATGCCGCCCATGGTGGGCGTGCCCTGCTTGACCTGATGCGTGGCGATGCCCAGCTCGCGGATCGGCTGGCTGGCCTTGCGGCGCATGAACCTGATCAGCAGCGGCGTGATGAACAAGGAGACCACGAAGGCGACCAGCGCGCCGATGATGACGGACCTCATCGAGGGTGCGACCTCCTAGGTAGGGGCTGTCCGTCCGCAGACCCTACCCATGGCCCTTCCCGGGGGTTCCGGCGGAGCCGCCCGAAAACGGCTCCCGCGTGGCGCTTCGGTCACACGGAGATCGCGAAGCCGGTCACACCACCCCCGCCCGGCTCACAACCGGTGGCACGTCACCAGAGTCGGCCCGTCGAAACCGAGCACCCAGCCCTCACCGGGCTTCGTGTGCACACTGGGCACCGACAGGCCCGAGGTATCGGCCAGCAGCGCCAGCGAATCGGCGATCACCGGCAACTGGCTGCACACCACCACCGCGTCCCCGCCCTTGGCCAGCTCCGCCAGCCGCACCGCCGCGCGCTCGGGATTGCGGAAGTGCGCCTCGGCGTCGAACACCGCATCGCCCTCCACCTCCGCGCCCATCGCGCCCGCCAGCGGCTCCACCGTCTTCACACACCGCAGCGGCGAGGCCGAAACCACCCGCGCGGGCTGGAACAGCGCCAGCAGCGGCACCAGGTACCCCGCCCGCGCCCTCCCCCGCGTCTCCAGCGGCCGGGCCACGTCCGGGCCGTCGAACTCCACCCCCGCGACCGCCTTCGCGTGCCGCAGGAACACCACCAGGCCCGTGATGCGCGGCAGCGCCTCGAACGCGTCCAGCGCGGCGAAATCGCGCGGACGGCTGCACAGCTTGCGCGCCTCCTCCAGCGACACCCACCGGCGCTCGGCGATCTCCTCATTGGGCACGAACGGGGCACCCGGATTCACCGCGCGCATCGCCCAGTAATCGACCGTCTTGACCAGATCGCCCGCCGGATTCGGCAGCGTGTACGTCGACGACGTCAGGAACGGGCCAGGGACGCCCACGACGCCCGTTTCCTCCTCGACCTCCCGTACCGCGCCCGCCATCGGATGCTCGCCCTCGGCGAGCTTTCCCTTCGGCAGCGACCAGTTGTCGCAGGCCGGACGGTAAATGAGCGCGATGCGCACACCGTCCTGAGTGGAGTCCCACAGGACACCGCCCGCCGCGTGGATGCGGGACGCCTCGTTCGTCAACGCCATGCGGCCAACCGTAATCGCATCAGGCGCTCTTGTGCGTCCGTTAGCCGGGTGTCGCCTTCACCGCGCCGCCGCCACGACCCGTCGCCCTCCAGCTCGAAGGAGTCGGTCCCGTCGTCCAGCAGCAGATCGAACACCGACACCAGCTGAGCCTTGGCGTCCGGGTCGTCGACCCGCACCAGCGCCTCCACCCGGCGGTCCAGGTTGCGGTGCAGCAGGTCGGCCGAGCCGATGAACACCTCCATCGTCTTGGGCTCCGAGCCGAACCGGAACACCCGCGAGTGCTCCAGGAACCGCCCCAGCACCGAACGCACCCGGATGTTCTCGCTCAGGCCCTTCACCCCCGGCCGCACCGCGCAGATGCCCCGCACCAGCAGGTCCACCCGTGTCCCCGCCTCCGAGGCCCGGTACAGGGCGTCGATGACCGGCTCGTCGACGATCGAGTTCACCTTGATCTGGATCAGCCCGCGCTCGCCGAGGGCGGCCTGCTCCTCGATGCGCTCGATGATGCCGGCGCGGATGCCGTGCGGGGCCACCAGCAGCCGCCGGTAGGTCGTCTGGCGGCTGTAGCCGGTGAGGACGTTGAACAGGTCGGTCAGGTCGGCGCCGACCTCGGGGTCGGCGGTGAGCAGCCCGAAGTCCTCGTAGAGCCGCGCGGTGCGCGGGTGGTAGTTGCCGGTGCCGATGTGGCAGTAGCGGCGCAGGCGGCCCGACTCCTGCCGGACCACCAGGGCGGTCTTGCAGTGCGTCTTCATGCCCACCACGCCGTAGACGACGTGGCAGCCGGCCTTCTCCAGCTCCCTCGCCCAGGCGATGTTGGCCTGCTCGTCGAAGCGCGCCTTGACCTCCACCAGCACCACGACCTGCTTGCCGGCCTCGGCCGCGGCGATTAGTGCGTCCACGATGGGGGAGTCGCCGGAGGTGCGGTACAGCGTCTGCTTGATGGCCAGGACGTGCGGGTCGGCGGCGGCCTGCTCGATGAAGCGCTGCACGCTCGTGGCGAAGGAGTCGTAGGGGTGGTGGACGAGGATGTCGCCCTCGCGCAGGGTCGCGAAGACGCTCTTGGGCGTCTCCCCGGAGGTCAGGCGCGGGTGCGTGGACGGGACGAAGACCTTGTCCTTGAGGTCGTCGCGGTCGACGTCCCCGTACAGCTGCCACAGGCCCGACAGGTCCACCAGGCCCGGGACCTGCTGCACGTCGTGCTCGTCGATGCCCAGCTCGCGCACCAGCAGCTCCAGTACGTGCGGCGAGACCGAGTCGTTGATCTCAAGGCGCACCGGCGGCCCGAAGCGGCGCATCGCCAGCTCGCGCTCCATCGCCTGGAGCAGGTCCTCGTCGCGGTCCTCCTCGACCTCCACGTCGGCGTTGCGGGTGACGCGGAAGGTCAGGTGCTCCACCACCCTCATGCCGGGGAAGAGGGCGGGGAGGTGCGCGGCGATGAGCTCCTCGACGGGCAGGAACGTCGAGCCGTTGTTGACGCGCACGAACCGGGAGACGTTATTGGGCACCTTCACGCGCGCGAAGCGCTCGGGCGCGCCCGGGGTGTCGAAGTCGCGGACGATGACCGCGAGGTTCAGCGAGAGCCCCGAGATGTAGGGGAAGGGGTGGGCGGGGTCCACCGCGAGCGGGGTGAGCACCGGGAAGATCTGTTCACTGAAAAGCCGGTGCAGGCGGCCCTTCTCGTCGGTGCCCAGTTCCTCCCACGAGGTGATCCGGATGCCCTCGTCGGCCAGGCGCTTGGCGACGTCATCGGAGAAGCAGTGCGCGTGCCGCGAGACCAGCTCGTTGGTGCGCAGCGCGATCAGCCGCAGCTGCTCGCGGGCGGTGCGGCCGTCGTTGCCGCGCACGGTCAGCCCGGCCTGCATGCGCCGTTTGAGCCCGGCCACGCGCACCATGTAGAACTCGTCGAGGTTCGAGGCGAAGATGGCCAGGAACTTCGCCCGCTCCAGCAGCGGGACGGCCTGGTCCTCGGCCAGTGCGAGCACCCTGGCGTTGAAGTCGAGCCAGGACAGCTCACGGTTCAGGTACGGACTGCCCTCGGCGACCGGCTGGTAGGCGGGCGGTCCGGGTCCGTCGGTTCGCTCAGGGGTGCTCACCGCACCATTCTGTCCGGGATCGGGTTACCGGTAAATGTCGTTCAGGTGAACTGGGCCCGAGAAGATCGTCACGAAGCGTCGTCACATGGTCGGCAGTGCGAGACCGGTCACGGTGCCGTCGGCGCCGGTTTCCAGCCGCACGCGCTGACCGAGCCGCAAAAGCCGCAGATCGCTCGCGTCGAAGGCGGCGGTGTCGTAGGCGAGCTCGGTGCCGTCGTCGAGGAGGACGGTGCCGGAACGGGTCTGGTCGTCGAAGGTCGCCACGGTTCCCTGCATGTCCTGAGACATTACGCCCAGCGCGGCGGTGTGGGGGCCGAGCCCGAGGCGCCCGGCCTCGGCGAGGTCGGCGGGGGTGTCGACGTCCCGGCGCAGGCTCGGCCAGGCGCCGCGCAGTTCGGCGGCCCCGGACGCGCGGTGCGCGGCGGCCGAGCCCGGCCCGAAGCCGGGCGCGAGGCCGGCGTCGGGGAGCGCGGTGAGCAGGACGGTGCCGGTGCCCGGCGCGTCCGGCACGAACGCGCGCGGATGCCGGAGCGCCTCGGCCAGCGCGCCCGCGAGATCGGCGGGCCGCAGGGCGGGCAGGTCGGCGGTGAGGGCGGCCAGGTGCGCGCGGGGGTCACCGGCGCGGACGGCCGCGGACGCGTGGCGCAGCGCGGCGTTCAGGTCGCCGCCGGGTCCCTCGCCGATCGTCTCGGCGCCGGTGGCGGCGACGGCCTCGCGCACGGCCGCGTCATTCGACACCACGATCACGCGTCCCGCCGCCCGGCAGCGCGCGGCGGCGCGGGTGGTGTCCAGCGCGAAGGCGAGCGCGAGCCGCTCGCGCGGGGCGCGCGCCCCGCGCAGGCGGCTCTTGGCCGCCGCCAGCCCCTTGACGGGGATGAGGACGGTCCACGCGGTCATCGCGGCGGGGGTTACCGGGGCAGAGAGCGGCGGATCGACCCGTCGGCGAGAGCCTTCTTGATCCTCTTCACGCCGTAGACCGCCCCGAGGATCACCACGGCGCCGATGGCGAGGTAGATCGCCCAGCCGAGCAGGGCGAAGAAGATCTTGACCGCGAGCCACCCGACGAGGACGAGGGCGACGGCGCCGCCGACGAGCCAGGCCACCAGCCGGAAGTTCATGTGCGTCTCCTTAGCGCGCGACCACGGAAGGTCCGCAGTCACTCTGACTCCAGGATGACATCATCTTTGCCGGACCGCCATAGGGGGAATCCCTGAGTACGTGAGATGCCAGTAAGGTCGTGACACCAACATGTACCGGAGGAGAACCGTGGGGCTGTTCGGACGCAGGCGCGGCGGTGACAAGAGGCCCGGCTTCTGGCTGCGCGTCGCGGTCATGATCGTCAAGCCCGTGATGGTGTTCTTCACCAAGGCGACCTGGCTCGGCTTCGAGAACATCCCGCTCAAGGGCGGGGTCATCTTCGCGGTCAACCACATCTCGCACGCCGACCCCCTCGCGGTCGCGTTCTTCATCTACGACTCCGGGCGCAACCCCAGCTTCCTGGGCAAGGCCGGGATCTTCACGATCCCCGTGCTCGGCCCGATCATCAAGGCCACCGGCCAGATCCCGGTCTACCGGGGCACCGCCGACGCGGTGAAGTCCCTCCACGACGCCATCTCCGCCGTCGACGACGGCCGGGGCGTGATCATCTACCCCGAGGGCACCACCACCCGCCAGCCCGACATGTGGCCCATGCGCGGCAAGAACGGCGTCGCCCGCCTCGCCCTGGAGACCGGCGCGCCGGTGGTCCCCGTCGGCCAGTGGGGCCCCCAGAACCTCTACAACCCGATCACCAAGAAGCTCCGCCTGCGCCCCCGCACGCCCGTCACCATCAAGGCCGGGCCGCCCGTCGACCTCTCCCGCTGGCAGGGCGTGGAACCGACCTCGGCCAGCCTCAACGAGATGACCGACGCCATCATGCGCCGCATCGCCGGCATCGTCGGCGAGCTGCGCGGCGAGGAGCCCCCGCCGCTCCACGAGTCCTCGGCCCGCTTCACCGACAAGCCCAAGAAAGCGTGAGTGAGATGCGCACGGCAGTCCTGAGCGCGGGTTCCTGGGGCACCACCTTCGCCAAGATCCTCGCCGACCGGGGCGGGCGCGTGTCCCTCCACACCCGCCGCGAGAGCCTCGCCCACGAGATCAACACCGGGCACACCAACACCGAGTACCTGCCCGGCGTCCACCTGCCCGGCCTCATCACCGCCACCACCGACCACGCCGAGGCCCTGTCCGGCGCGGAGATGGTCGTCCTGTCGGTGCCCAGCCAGAGCCTGCGCGAGAACCTCGTCCGGTGGGCGCCGCACCTGACGCCCGACTCCACGATCATCAGCCTCATGAAGGGCGTCGAACTGGGCACCCTGATGCGCATGAGCGAGGTCATCGCCGAGGTCACCGGCGCCGACCCGGGACGCATCGTCGTCGTCTCCGGCCCCAACCTCGCCCCCGAGATCGCCGCCGGGCAGCCCACCGCCACCGTCGTCGCCGGCACCGACGCCGCCCGCACCCAGGCCGTCCAGGACGCCATCACCACCGACTACTTCCGGCCCTACACCAACAACGACGTCGTCGGCTGCGAGCTGGGCGGCGCCGTCAAGAACGTCATCGCCCTCGCCTACGGCATGGTCGCCGGCATGGGCTTCGGCGACAACACCAAGGCCACCCTCATCACCCGCGGCCTGGCCGAGACCGCCCGCCTGGGCGCCAAACTCGGCGCCGACCCGCTCACCTTCGCCGGGCTCGCCGGACTGGGCGACCTGGTGGCCTCCTGCGTCTCCCCGATCGCCCGCAACCGCGCCTTCGGCGAGCGCCTGGGCCGCGGCGAGTCCCTCGAAGAGGTCCAGGCCGCCACCCGCCAGGTCGCCGAGGGCGTCAAGAGCTGCCGCTCGGTCCGCGACCTCGCCCGCGCCAACGGCGTCGAAATGCCCATCACCGAGCAGGTCGAGCGCGTCTGCCACGAGGGACTCGATCCCCGCAAGGGCGTCGCGGCGCTGATGGCACGCGACACCAAGCCCGAATGACCCTCACCCGCCCCCACTCCCGTTAGGGTCGTGCGATGACCGACCGCAAGATCCGCGTGGCCGTCATCTTCGGCGGGCGCAGCGGTGAACACCCGATCTCCTGCGTGAGCGCCGGAAACGTCTTCGAGGCCCTCGACCCCGGCGAGTTCGAGGTCGTCCCCATCGGCATCACCCGCGAGGGACGGTGGGTACTCGCCGACGGCGACCCCACCCGCCTCGCCATCGCCGGGCGCGTGCTGCCCGAGGTCACCGACGCCACCGGCGAGGCCGTCGCGCTCGCCGCCGACCCGACCGTCCCGGCCCTGCGCGCGGGCGACGGCCTGTCGGGCGTCGACGTTGTCTTCCCGATCCTGCACGGCGCCTACGGCGAGGACGGCACCGTCCAGGGGCTGCTGGAGCTGGCCGGGATCCCCTATGTCGGGGCGGGCGTGCTGTCCTCGGCGGTGAGCCTGGACAAGGAGTTCACCAAGCGGCTGCTGGCCGCCGAGGGCGTGCCGGTGGTGCCCTACGCCGTCCTGCGGCCCGGCATGGAGCTCTCGGAGGGCGATAAGGAGCGGCTGGGGCTGCCGGTGTTCGTGAAACCGGCGCGTGGCGGCTCGTCCCTGGGCATCACGAAGGTCACCGACTGGGCCGGGCTGGACGCGGCTCTGGCGGCGGCCCGCGAGGTCGACCCGAAGGTGCTCGTGGAGACGGCCGTGCCGGGCGTCCGCGAGGTCGAGTGCGGCGTCCTGGAGGGCGAGGACGGCGGCCCGCCCGAGGCGAGCGTCCCCGCCGAGATCCGCGTGGTGGCCGCCGAGCACGACTGGTACGACTTCGAGGCGAAGTACCTCGACGACGCCAGCGAGTTCGACCTGCCGCCGAACCTGCCCGCCGAGGTCGTCGAGCGCGTCCGGGAGCTGTCGCTGAAGGCGTTCACCGCGCTGGACGGCGCGGGCCTGGCGCGCGTCGACTTCTTCGTGACGGCCGATCTGGAGATCTACTTCAACGAGATCAACACGATGCCCGGGTTCACCTCGCGCTCGATGTTCCCGATGATGTGGGCGGCCAGCGGCCTGGACTACCCGAAGCTGGTGACGCGCATGGTCCGCACCGCGCTGGCGCGGGGGACCGGGCTGCGCTGAGGCCTCAGCCGCAGCCGGTCGGCACGCCCTCGGCCGACCGCGCCAGCTGCTTGCCGACGACCGCGGCGACGCCCTTGGCCCACTGCCCCGAACCGGCCGGGTCGCCGGGCACCGTCACCGCGACGGGGACGACGCGGTCGACGGTCGTCCACACCGTCCCGGGCGCGCTGCCCTGCGGCGTCGGACGCGACACCCAGCACACGCCCTCAAGGGGGTAGACGATCTCGGCGGGGTCGACCTTGGGCGCCTCGACACCGCAGACGAGGGTGGTGGGCGGGTCGCCGAAGGCCGCCGCCTGCTCGGAGCCGTCCGCCATGATCCGGCGGCCCTGGTCGAGGACCTGATCGGGGAGTTCGGCGAGGAGGGCGCGGCAGGCGACGGCCTGTTCGCCGTCGAGCTTGGGCAGATCCACGTAGACGGGGGCGCTGGACATCGCCGAGGGCTGCGCGCCCGGATCGTCCTTGGGCCGCGCGTTCGACACGACGAGGAAGATCACCACGGCGACGACGATCGCCACTGGAACGGCCACCAACGTGGCGATCCGGGCTGCGCCCCTGGTCACCGGATCGGCCACGGCAGGCCCCCTAAGACAAGTGCACTACGGAACAGGTCAGTGTCCGGGTGATGCCCGGAACCTGCTGCACTTTACTGACGACCATGTGCCCCAGCTCGTCCACGGTGGGGGCCTCTGTGAGCACCACGACGTCGTAGGGCCCGGTGACGGCGTCCACTTTCACCACGCCGGAGATGTCGGCGATGGTCGCGGCGACGTCGCGAGCACGGCCGACCTCGGTCTGGACAAGGATGTAAGCCTGGACCACTGCACGACTCCTTTAGGCGACACTCGCGCGGGTTTCCCGCGAAACTACCGCAACAGCGCGCGGTCGCCATGGGACACACGGGTACGGGGCTTCCGAGCGGCACCGGCGTCCCTCCCGGGCGGCGCGGCGGCGGCGCGGACGTGGTGGTCACATTAAGCTACCCCGTGGTCCGTAGTGAGGAGTCGCGATGACCTTGGCGCACACCGGCGAGTTCGGCCTGATCGAGCGGGTCGTGGAACGTCTGTCCGTCCCCCTCGCGGGCGGCGCGGGCGTGGACATGCTGCTCGGCCCGGGAGACGACGCCGCCGTCGTGCGCGCGCCCGACGGGCGCGTGGTCGCGTGCACCGACGTCCTCGTCGAGGGACGCCACTTCCGCCGCGACTGGTCCAGCCCCCTCGACGTCGGCCACCGCGCCGCCGCCGCCAACCTCGCCGACATCGCCGCCATGGGCGCCCGCCCCACCGGCCTGCTCGTCGGCCTGTGCGCGCCCAAGGACCTGCCCGTCGCCTGGGCCGAGGAGTTCTCCCTCGGCCTGGCCGAGGAGGCCGCCTCCGTCGGCGCCGCCGTCGTCGGCGGCGACACCGTGGCCAGCCCGGTGCTGACCATCGCCGTCACCGCCCTCGGCGACCTGGAGAACCGCGCGCCCGTCACCCGCGCCGGGGCCCGCCCCGGCGACATCATCGCCCTGGCCGGACGCCTCGGCTGGGCCGCCGCCGGCTACACGATCCTGTCGCGCGGCTTCCGCTCACCCGGACTGCTGGTCAACGCCTTCCGCCGCCCCGAAGTGCCCTACGCCGCCGGCATCCTGGCCGCCCAGCTGGGCGCCACCTCGATGATCGACACCTCCGACGGCCTCATCGCCGACGCCGGGCACATCGCGAAGGCCTCGGGAGTGCGCCTGGACCTGCGCAGGTCGTACTTCGAGCTGCCCACCCAGATGGCCGACTCGGCCAACGCGCTGGGGGTGGATCCGTACGAGTGGATCCTCACCGGGGGAGAGGACCACGCGCTGGTCGCGACGTTCCCGCCGGACGTGATGCTGGGCGGGGCATGGCGTGAGATCGGCGTGGTGCGGGAAGGGGAGGGCGTGACCGTCGACGGGGCGAAGTGGACGAGCGCGGCGGCGGGGTGGGACCACTTCCGGACGGATGTGGGGTAGGTCGCAGATGTGCCGCGAACACGATCTGCTCGTCGAACCCGCCGGCCGCCGAACCACTCGACCCCGTGTATCGCGACCCGCGGAACCCGGGCTCGAATGGGCTTCACGGGCGAGTGAGTTCGGTTCACCTGCCTTGCCACGAACACGATCCGCTCACCGAAGCGCGCCGACCGCCGAACCACTCGACCCCGGCTCGTCTCGCGGCCCTTCGCGGAACCCGGGCTCGAACCGGCTTCACCGGCGAGTGAGCTCGCTTCACCTGCCTTCGGGGATGAGGTGCGGATGACCGCGGCGGCATGTGTGAGACTTTCGCTCGCCTCGCCGCTCGTGGCGTGGGGCGGCGGTCCGGTGGGTGTGGGGCGAGCCGCCACCACCGGGCGGGCACAGAATCGGCATGGGAGCTGACAGAGGCGCAGGTCGCGAAGGGTGCTCCCCACGGGCGTGGGGGTGAGCCGAACATGGGCACGCCGATGGGCAAGCTCGCAGGGTGCTCCCCGCAGGCGCGGGGTGATCCGCGCATGAAAAAAGCCGGGCCATCGGCCCGGCTTCTTCACGTATGACCGCGCTTAGGCGCGCGCCACCTTGCCCGCCTTCAGGCAGGAGGAGCACAGCTTGACCTTGCGCTTGTTGTCGCCGCCCTCGACGTTGGTGCGGACGACCTGGATGTTCGGGTTCCACCGGCGCCGCGTCCGGCGGTGCGAGTGGGACACGTTGTTGCCGAAGCCGGGGCCCTTGCCGCAGACATCGCACCTGCTGGACATGATGAACGCACTCCTGAGTGTTGACCTAGAACTTGAGCAGCCCACACAGGGGCAGCTTGGAAGCCTACCTGAGGGCCACGCTCCGTCGCCAAACGGGGGTGGTGTCGAAGGTGTCACTCTCACGTACGCTGGCAGCGACGTTACCGCAGGCGTCCCATGGCGACGGCACCTCCCCCGGAAAGTTTGCCCCTGATGACGTACCCACCCCAGCAGCCCGACGAGGCGTCGTCGGAGGACACCCAGTCGTTGCGCGCGCGTGAGCAGGAGCAGCCCGTATCGCCGTTCGGGCCCGCGCCGGATCCGCATCAGCAGGGACGTCCGCCGCAGCCGCCACCGGTCCCGGTCGATCCCTTCGCGCCGCCGCCGCAGTTCCAGCAGCCGCAGCAGCCCCAGTACCAGCAGCCTCAGCCGCAGTACCCGCAGCAGCAGCCCGTGCCGGAGCCGCCCACGGCGCCGAACCAGTACGGCGCGCCCGCGTACCCGCAGGCGCAGCCGCCCCAGGCCCAGCCGCCTCAGACGTACCCGTCGCAGACCTACCCGCCCCAGACCTACGGGCAGACGCCGGAGGCCCACGCGCCCTACGCGCCTCCGCAGCAGCAGCCCCAGCACACCCCGCCGCCGGTCTCGGCGCCCCCGGCGTACACCCCGCCGCCGGTCTCGGGCCCGCCCGCCGCCTACATGCCGCCGCCGCCGCCCGTCTCGGCCCCTCCGGCCTACGCGCCGCCGCAGCCCCCGGTGTCGGGACCCCCGTCCTACACACCGCCCTCCCCGTACGCGCCGCCGCCGGTCTCCGCGCCGCCCGCGTACACGCCGCCCCCGGTCTCGGCGCCGCCGTCGCCCTACGCGCCGCCGCCGGTCTCGGCTCCCCCCGTCTCCGGTGGCCCGGTCTCCGGCGGACCCGTGTCCGGCGTCCCCGTCTCGGCCGCGCCGACCTCGGTACCGCCCGCGCCGCCCGTCTACGTCCCGCAGCAGCCCATCTACGTGCCGCAGAACCAGCCGGTCGACCCCAGCGCGTTCGCCCCCAAGCCGGTGGACACGCAGGGCCCGACCTACACCGGCCTCACCCCCGAGCCGCAGCCGCAGCCCCAGCCGTGGGGCGGCGCGCCCGTCCGGGAGCGGCGCGGCATGCCCCGCTGGCTCCTGGTGACCGGCGTCATCGTGCTCGTCCTGGCCCTCGCGGGCGGCGCTTACCTGTTCGTGCGCGCCGGCAAGGGCGGCACTCAGCAGGCCGACCCGACGCCCACCGGCAGCACGCCGCCGCCCGGTCCGCAGCTGACGCCCGTCACCTCCACGGGGACGCGCCTGGAGTACCTCACCGCCGGGGCGCCGTGGGCGACGCTCGCCGCGCCGCCGCCCGGCCTCAACGAGATCACCAGCCCGGTCGGCGAGACCAAACCGGCCACGCCGGTCCCGTCGATGTTCGTGGTCGGCGGCCTCGACACCGCCCTCGTCCCGTACGCGGGCACCGCCAAGATGGGGGAGACGGCCAGCGCGCTCGCCGAGTCCCTCGACGGGCGGCGCTACGTCGGCGGCGACAACAAGCCGCTGCCCGGCCTCAAGCGCGACGTCGCGCCCACCATCGAGCCGCTGCGCCTGGACGGCCGGATCGCGCTGATCATGCGCTACCACGTGGCGTGGGACGGCGGAGGCGACCAGGTGACGATCGTCGTGGCCGACATGGACGGCGCCCGCGCCGCCGTGATGTACGCCGCGGTGCCCGACACCGAGAAGGACCTCCAGGCGACCGTCGCCGGCCGGGTGATGACACTGCACTTCAACCTGTGACGGCACTTCAACCTGTGAGGCCGGAGCGCCTCTCGGTCGGCAACCGCGCTTTGTCGGCGACTGCCATTAGGCTCGTGTTCCGTGCGGGACGTTGATGAAACTGCGGCCACGATCGACGCGGCCGGATTCCACCGCTGGTGCGCGGCGAGCCTCGACGTCCTGCGCCGGCACCGGCGCGACATCGACGAACTGAACGTGTTCCCCGTCCCCGACGGCGACACCGGCACCAACATGGTGGCCACCGTCACCGCCGGGGTGACCGCCCTCGACGGCGGCGAGATCACCGAGCTCGCCGAGGCGCTGCGCCGTTTCGCGCGCGGCGCGCTGCTCGGCGCGCGCGGCAACTCCGGGGTGATCCTCGCCCAGTTCTTCCGGGGCCTGGCCGACGCCTGGGCGCACCAGAGCGGCGAGGCCACCGAGGCGGGCGCGTCGAGCGTCGTCACCGGCCTGCGCGTGGCCGCCGACGCCTGCCGCGCCGCCGTCGCGCAGCCCGCCGAGGGCACCATGCTCACCATCGCCGACGCCGCCGCGCGCGCCGCCGCCGACGCGCCCGGCGCCGACCTGGCGCGCGTGGTCACCGTCGCCGCCGAGGCCGCCGCCGAGGCCGTGGCGCGCACGCCCACGCAGCTGCCCGCCCTCGCCCGCGCCGGGGTGGTCGACTCCGGCGGCTTCGGGCTCGCGCTGGTCCTGGACGCCCTCGTCGGCGTCGTCACCGGCGCGCCCACCGGCGCCCCCGTCGCCGCCGCCGACCTCGGCGAGCGCCCGCGCGGCCGCACCGGCTCCGCCGAGCGCGAGACGGGCTCCGAGGAGTTCGCCTACGAGGTCCAGTACCTCCTCGAAGCCCCGCCGGACGAGGTGGAGCGCCTGCGCCTGCGGCTGACCGCGCTCGGCGACTCCCTCGTCGTGGTCGGCACCGGCCTCGGCGACGCCACGCCCACCTGGAACGTGCACGTCCACGTCAATGACATCGGCGCCGCCATCGAGGCCGGGATCGAGGCCGGGCGCCCCCACCGCATCTCGGTGACGCGCTTCGTCGAGCAGCACGCGACGGGTGTCGCTCCGCCCGCGCCTCCCGGCGGCGCGCCGCGCGCGGTGGTCGCCGTCGCCGGCGGCTCCGGCCTCGCCGACCTGTTCGCCGCCGAGGGCGCCCACCCCGTGGTCAGCTCGCCCCCGTCGGCCGGTGAGCTGCTGGACGCCGTCCGCGCCACCGGCGCCACCGAGGTCATCCTGCTGCCCAATGACGGCAACAGCCACTCCACCGCCGCCACCGCCGCCGGTCTCGCGCGCGCCGAGGGCTTCCAGGTCTCGGTGGTGCCGACCCGCTCGCCGGTGCAGGCGCTGGCCGCGCTGGCCGTCCGCGACCCGGCCCGCCGCTTCGACGACGACGTCATCGCCATGGCCGAGGCCGCCGGGGCCTGCCGCCACGGCGCGATCGCGATCGCCGCGCGCGAGTCGATCACCACCGCCGGGCGGTGCGCGCCCGGCGACGTCCTCGGGCTCGCCGAGGGCGACGTGGTCCTCATCGGCCGCGACCTCGCCGGGGTCGCCTGCGAGCTGCTGGACCGCATGTGCGGCGCCGGGGGAGAACTGGTCACCCTCGTCACCGGCGCCGGTCTGCGCGCCGAGGACGAGGTGCGCATCACCGCGCACATGGCCTCCCGCTGGCCGCTGGTGGACGTGACGGCCTATCGCGGCGGGCAGCGCCATCAGCCGCTGATCGTGGGGGTGGAGTGATGCACGGACTGGACACCGCGCTCACCAAGGTCCTGGGCGGCAAGACCGCCGAGGCCCTGGAGGACGCGCTCGACCTGCGCACCGTCGGCGACCTGCTGCGCCACTACCCGCGCCGCTACGCCGAACGCGGCGAGCGCACCGACCTGGCCACGCTGGAGATCGGCGAGCAGGTCACCATCATGGCCGAGATCCGCGCGGTCAACCGCAAGCAGATGCGCACCAAGCGCGGCAGCATGCTGGAGGTCCTCGTCGGCGACGGCGACCGCACCATCTCGCTGACCTTCTTCAACCAGGCCTGGCGCGAACGCGAGCTCCAGCCCGGCAAGTGGGGCCTGTTCGCGGGCAAGGTCTCCGAGTTCCGCGGCCGCCGACAGCTGAACGCCCCCGACTACCGGATGCTGCCCGACCCCGACAGCCCCGAGGGCGCCGAGGTCATCGAGGAGTTCGCCGGGGCGCTCATCCCGGTCTACCCGGCGGCGGCGAAGCTGCCGAGCTGGACGATCGCGCGCTGCGTCGGCATCGTCCTCAAGCACCTCGTCATCGAGGGACGCGACCCGCTCCCGGCCGACCTGCGCGCCGAGCACAAGCTCACCGACCTGCGCACCGCCCTCCACGACGTCCACCGGCCCGGCAGCAAGGGCGAGCTGTACAACGCGATCAAGCGCCTCAAGTGGGAGGAGGCCTTCGGGCTCCAGGTCGTCCTGGTCCGCCGCAAGCACTCCGCCTCGGCCGTCGCCGCCACGCCCCGGCCCCCGCGCGCCGACGGCATCCTCGCCGCCTTCGACGCCGCGCTGCCCTTCGAGCTCACCGAGGGCCAGCGCGAGGTCGGCGAGACCATCGCCGCCGACCTCGCCACCCCGCACCCCATGCACCGGCTGCTTCAAGGGGAGGTGGGCAGCGGCAAGACGATGGTCTCCATGCGCGCCATGCTCCAGGTCGTCGACTCCGGCGCCCAGGCCGCGCTGCTGGCGCCCACCGAGGTCCTCGCCACCCAGCACCACCGCACCATCACCGACATGCTCGGCGACCGCGCCCGCGCCGGTGAGCTGGACGCCCCCGCCGAGGCCACCCGCGTCGCCCTCGTCACCGGCTCGCAGGGCGCCAAGGCCCGCAAGGCCGCCCTCGCCGAGGTCGCCGACGGCACCGCGGGCATCGTCGTGGGCACCCACGCGCTGCTCTACGACTCCGTCGACTTCCGCGATCTCGGGCTCGTCGTCGTCGACGAGCAGCACCGCTTCGGCGTCGAACAGCGCGACGCCCTGCGCGCCAAGGCCGCCGTGCCGCCGCACGTCCTGGTCATGACCGCCACGCCCATCCCGCGCACGGTGGCCATGACCGTCTACGGCGACCTGGAGGTCTCCTCCCTCGCGCAGCTCCCGAAGGGCCGCTCGCCCATCACCACCCACGTCGTCCCCGGCGGCGACGAGCGGTGGATGCGCCGGACCTGGCAGCGGCTGCGCGAAGAGGTCCAGGCCGGGCACCAGGCCTACATCGTGTGCCCCCGCATCGGCGACGACGACAAGGAACCCGGCGACGACGGACGCCGGCCGCCCCTGGCCGTCCTCGACGTCGGGCCCGCGCTCGCCGAGGGCGCCCTGCACGGCCTGCGCGTGGGAATCCTGCACGGCAGGCTCCCGCCGGAGGAGAAGGACGCGGTCATGCGCGCCTTCAAGAACCGCGAGCTCGACGTGATCGTGGCCACCACCGTCATCGAGGTCGGCGTGGACGTCCCGAACGCGACGATGATGGTCATCCTGGACGCTGACCGCTTCGGGGTGTCCCAGCTCCACCAGCTGCGCGGCCGCGTCGGCCGGGGCAGCGCCGCCGGGCTGTGCCTGCTGGTCAGCGAGGCCTACGCGGGCGGCACCTCGGCCGAGCGGCTCGCCGCGGTCGCCGAGACCACCGACGGGTTCCGGCTCGCCGAGCTGGACTTGGAGCAGCGGCGCGAGGGCGACGTCCTCGGCGAGGCGCAGTCCGGGCACCGCTCGCAGGTGAAACTGTTGTCCCTGCTCAAGGACGCCGACCTGATCCGCGAGGCGCGCGAGGCCGCGATGGCCCTCGTGGCGGCGGACCCGGAGCTGGAGCGGCATCCGGAGCTGGCCGCGACCGTTGCCGCGCTCGTCGACGACGAGCGCGCCGAGTACCTGGAGAAGGGTTGACCCGCATCATCGCCGGTGTCCATCGTGGACGCCGGTTGCAGACCCCGCCCGGCGACAAGACGCGCCCGACCTCCGACCGGGTGCGCGAGGCGCTCTTCGGTGCCGTGGCGAGTTACGTGGACCTGGAGGGCGCGCGCGTCCTCGACCTGTACGCCGGATCCGGCGCGGTCGGGCTGGAGGCGTGCTCGCGCGGGGCGGAGCACGCCCTGCTCGTGGAGGCCGACGCACGCGCGGCCCGCGTCATCCGCGCCAACGTCACCGCCCTGGGACTGAGCGGGACTGTGGTTCTCGCCACGTCCACGGTGGCCGCGCTTCTGGCGTCGGCGCCGGACGAGCCCTACGACTTCGTCTTCGCCGACCCGCCCTACACCCTCGGCAACGACGAGATCACCGCGAATCTGAACGCGCTGCTCACCGGCGGCTGGCTCCAGGAGGACGCGTTGGTGCTGGTGGAGCGATCGATCCGGACGGGTTCTTTCGAGTGGCCACCGGGACTGGCCGAGATCCGTGGCCGCCGTTACGGGGAGTCCATTCTTTGGTACGGTGCCCGATCGTGACGACGACGGTGCGACGCGCAGTGTGTCCGGGCTCTTTCGATCCGGTGACCCTCGGTCATCTCGACATCATCGAGCGGGCCAGCCGCCTCTACGACGAGGTGTACGTGGCGGTCTTCGTGAACTCCTCGAAGAAGGGCCTCTTCAGCCACGGTGAGCGGCTGGAGATGCTCCGCGAGGTGACCGAGCATCTGTCGAACGTGAGGATCGACTCCTTCAAGGGACTCGTGGTCGACTACTGCAAGGCCAACGAGATCCCCGTGGTCGTCAAGGGCATCCGGGCCGCCTCCGACTTCGACTACGAGCTCCAGATGGCGCAGATGAACCACGGTCTGGCCGATGTGGAGACGCTGTTCATGCCGACCAACCGGCTCTATTCGTTCCTGTCGTCGAGTCTGGTCAAGGACGTGGCGAAGTGGGGCGGCGACGTGTCGGCGCATGTTCCGCAGACGGTGGCGCGTCGTCTCGTCGCCCGGCTACGTGAGCAGTGACACAATCGCCAGTACAGAGCCGGACCATGGCCAGGGGAGTGTCCCCGGCGTGAGCGGGACGAAGTTGAGGGGAGTACCGGGTGGGGCCACTGGAGCGCATTGAGGAGATCATCGCCTACGTCGAACAGGCGAAGGCGGTGCCGATGTCCCGTGCCGCCAAGATCGACCGCGGCGAGATCATCGCCATGCTGGAGGAGCTCTCCGGCGAGCTGCCCGCCGAACTGCGCCGCGCCGACGCCATGCTCGCCGAGCGCGACAAGATCATCGAGGCCGGTCAGCGCGAGGGCTCGCGCATCATCACCGAGGCCGAGGCCGAGCACGCCCGTCTGGTGTCCCTGCACGAGGTGACCGTCTCCGCCGAGCACGAGGCGCAGCGGCTGATCAACCAGGCGCGCGATGAGGCGAACCGGCTGCGCAACGAGGTGGACGAGTACGTCGACACCACCCTGGCCAACTTCGAGCAGTTCCTGCACCGCGCGCTCAGCGGGGTCGAGCGGGGCCGCGACAAGATGCACGCCCTGCGCGAGATCGGCAGCTTCACCCCGGACATGGAGGAGAAGCCGCTCCCGATGTGAGCGGGCCCCTCGCGTCGATGACGGCCGTCTCCGGGCGGCCGTCCGTCCGGGAGCCGCGGTGTGAGCGCCGCCCCGGGTGAGAGTCCGGCCACCTCGCCTTCCGGCGTCCCCGGCTACCCTCTACCAGGTACGACCCGTAACCCCCTTTCGCCGAGGAGCGTGTGTGTCAGGTAAGCTTCCACGTCGGCCTCTCCATGGCCGAGCCGAGTGATGACGATGCATGAGAAGACGCCCAACCTGGACCCGTCGGCCCCGCTGGTGGTCGACACCCGCAAGTTGCCCCGGTCCCCGGGAGCTCACCAGGAGCTGCGTCTGACGGTGCCGGCATTGGACGGTCTCGGTCCCGGTCTGATCGGCGTGCCGGACGACGCGGAGCTCCTCCTGGAGCTGTCGCTGACTTCGGTCACCGAGGGCGTGCTCGCTTCGGGCACGGTCACCGCTCCCGTCATCGGCGAGTGCGGAAGGTGCCTGCGCCCGATCGAGGACACGTTGGTGGTGGACGTCCAGGAGCTTTACGCCTACCCGGACAGCGCCACCGACGAGACCACCGAAGAGGACGAGGTCATGCGGCTGCAGGACGATCTGATCGACCTGGAGCCACCCGTGCGGGACGCGGTGGTGCTCGGACTTCCGAGCAACCCCCTGTGCCGCCCGGATTGCCCGGGGCTCTGTCCGGACTGCGGACGGGCTTGGGATGAGCTTCCTGCCGACCATCGGCACGAAACGCTCGACCCGCGATGGGCGGAGTTGAGCAAACTGTTGGACCAAGACCGTTCGGAGTGAATTGTGGCCGTTCCCAAGCGTCGGATGTCGCGTAGCAACACCCGGAGCCGTCGCGCGAACTGGAAGGCTCAGGCCGTTAACACCGTCGCCTGCGACCAGTGCCGTTCGCCGAAGCTCCCGCACACCGCGTGCGGCACCTGCGGCACGTACAACGGTCGTACCGTCGTCGAAGTCTGATCGGCAGATCAGCAGTGGTGCAGGGCCGGTCCGCTTCGTCGTCGGCGAGGCGGCCCTCCCCTATCCATCTTGAGGAGGCCTGCGGGGTCTCCTTCGACACCGATCTCCTGACGCTCGCGTTGACGCACCGCTCGTACGCCTACGAGCACGGTGGCCTGCCGACGAACGAGCGCCTGGAGTTCCTCGGTGACGCGGTGCTGAGCCTGGTCGTCACCACGGCCCTGTACAAGCGGTACCCGGATCTGCCCGAAGGGCAGCTGGCGAAGCTTCGGGCCAGTGTGGTGAACATGCGCGCCCTGGCGACGGTGGCGCGCACCCTGGGACCGGTCGGGGTTGGCCCCTACCTGTACCTGGGCAAGGGCGAGGAGTCGACCGGAGGCCGGGACAAGACCAGCATCCTGGCCGACGTGGTCGAGGCGCTGCTCGGCGCGATCTACCTGCAGCACGGCATCGAGGTCGCGGGCACCGTCGTGCGCCGCCTCTTCGATCCGCTGATCGCCGAGGCCAGCCGCCGCGGCGCGGGCCTGGACTGGAAGACCAGCCTGCAGGAGTTCACCGCGGACAACGACCTCGGCGTCCCCGAGTACCGGATCACCGAAGACGGTCCCGACCACGCGAAGATGTTCACCGCGCGGGCCGTGGTCGCCGGTGAGTCCTTCGGAGCCGGGCAGGGGCGCAGCAAGAAAGAGGCGGAGCAGATCGCCGCCGAATCGGCGTGGCGTGAACTCACGCGCCGCCACGAAGAGCAACAGCAGCGGGCGAGTGGCGGCTGAGGCCGCCGCCGAGGCGGACACCGCGACCGACGTCGCGGAGGAGCGCCCCCGGCCGTCCCGTTTGCGTCGATTTGAGGACCGCGCGTATCCACTCGTCGGTCCTCTTTTCGTATTCCTGGTCACCCGCGTCACGCAACTGGTCGTGCTCGCCTGGATGACCCGGCCCGACTCCACCGTCTGGCAGCGCCTGCTGACCTGGGACAGCGGATGGTTCATCCGCGTCGCCTCCGAGGGCTACCCCTCCGGGTTCACCTACGACGCCAACGGCACCCTCGTCGGCAACGGACTGGCGTTCCTGCCCGGATACCCGATGCTGGTGCGCGCCTTCTCCTGGACCGGCCTCTCCTACGAGGCCGCCTCACTGGTCGTGACGGTCCTGGCGTCCTTCGTGGCCGCCGCCTTCGTCTACCTGCTCACCGCCGACATCTGGGGACGCCGGACCGGCATCGCCATGGTGTTCCTGCTCGGCGCCCAGCCGATGTCGCTGGTGCTGTCGATGGGGTACAGCGAGTCGCTGTTCCTGGCCTTCGCCGCGGGCGGGCTGTACGCGATCCGGCGCGAGCGGTGGATCCTCGGCGGGTTCTTCGCCGGGCTCGCGTGCCTCACGCGTGTGGTCGGTGTGGCGGTGACGGTGGCGCTGCTGGTGGCGCTGGTGGAGTACGGGGTCCGGCAGTGGCGGGGGCTCCGGCCGGCTTCGCTGGCGGTTTGGTGGCGGGGCGGGGTGGGGCTCGTGCTGGGGTCGCTCGCGCTGCCGCTGTACTGGTGGTGGGTGGATGCCCGGGTGGGGGCGGCTGGGGCTTGGTTCACGATTCAGGACGCTGGGTGGACTTCGCATTTTGATTTTGGGCGGGGGACTTTGGCTTTTGTCGCCGGGACCTTGCATGACGGGGACGGGTGGGTGGCGGTTAGCACGGCGGTGCTTTTGGTGGTGACTGTCGGGCTTGGGGTTTCGGCGCTGTTCGTGCGACCCAACTGGTGGCCGTTCTTGGTTTATGGGGCGGTGATTTTGGGGATGGGGCTCGGGACTGAGGGGTATTTTCACTCGAAGTTGCGGATTTTGGTGCCGGCGTTGGTGGTGCTGGTTCCGGTGGCGGTGGCTTTTGGGCGTGCGCGGTTGCGGGTGGCGGTGCCGGTGGCGGGGGTTTTGTTGGGGGTTAGTGGGTGGTATGGGGCTTATATGGTGACGGTTTGGCCTTATGCGATTTGAGGGGTGGGTTTTAGTCCCGGCCCCGGCTGTCTCGCTACCACACCCCCCGTTGCGCCGCCTCTCCCGTCACCCTCAGCCCGAGCCCGTCTCCCCGCGCTTCTCGCCCTATCCCCACGGATCGACCGTCCTCTATTCGCCACATCGGCGCTATGTCACGGTCGCCGTCTGGTCAGGGGTTTCACCCCTAGGACCTGACCAGGGGTGCGGCCCCTGGACGCCGGACCTCTCTCGGGAGGCGTCTCCTCCTCTGGGCGGCCAAAGCGACGCTGAACGCAGAACCTGGGGGTGTCAAGACGGTAGTGCGTGTCTTGACACCCCCAGAACCTGCGTTCTCAAAACCACGTCTGGCCGACCGACGGAGGATCCACCTCTCCTATCCCGAGTCACCCCAGCGGATCTGGTCTCGGGGCCGTGTTGTCTTGCGGCTTACGGGCCGTCTCGGTCCGGCTCTACTACAACGAGCTTCGTCTGTTGCCCGGGTTCTGACCCCGTAGCAAGCCAGTCACCTCGCCCGGGTCTAAAACAACAAGCCGGTTCCCCACCCGGGTTCTGACTCCGTTGCCAGCCAGTCACCATGCCCGGCTCAGATCCCACCCCGCACCGCCCCGCCGACCCCACTCCAGTCCTCGCCCGGGCCGGGCGCGTTACCTGTCACGGTGTTCGCGCCCGGCTCGCTTGCGTTCTTTCGCTTCTACCAACCCAGCTCTTACCAGCCCATTTCTTACCAGCCCAGTGCGCTGATCTCCGCCGCTGAGGTCCAGGGGCCGCGTGCGCCTGCTTCGGTCAGGGCGCGCAGGCGTACGTATCTGGCGGTGGTCGGCCAGGTTCTGGCCGTTTTCACGGTCGCGTCGTCGGTGAAAGTGCCC
This sequence comes from Actinorhabdospora filicis, assembly GCF_030269765.1. Lineage (GTDB taxonomy): Bacteria > Actinomycetota > Actinomycetes > Mycobacteriales > Micromonosporaceae > Actinorhabdospora > Actinorhabdospora filicis. Next base: position 644,605 of record NZ_BSTX01000003.1, read on the forward strand.
GTTGCCGCTGTGGTCCAGGTGGTTCCGTCTTGGCTTAGCGCGATTTCGTATTCGCCTATGCGGCCGTTGGGGCTGCCGTCTTGGCGGGGGGTGTATTGGATGGCGGTGACGGTTTTTTGCGCGCCCAGGTCCATGCGGATGTCGTGGGGGAGTGGTGCTGGTCCTGGTGGGGTGCCGCCGGTTGACCATTTGGTGTGCCAGATGGTCGAGGTGGTGCCGTCGGTGGCGTTGGTGGCGCGGCCGTTTTCCGACGTTGTTTCTTCGCTGTCGGCGGTGACGTTCGCGATGGCCAGCTTTCCGGAGCCCATGACGGGGTCGGTGAGGCTTGGGGTGCCGTTCTCCATGTGGCCGGCGAAGCGGCGGAGGAAGGCGTCTGCCGTGCCGGTTGCGGTTGCGGTGAGGTCGTACCAGCCGGAGGTGCCGCCGGTGGTGAAGTAGTCCTCGGTGGACTGTCCGGGTTGGAGTTGGTAGGTCCAGGGGCCGCCGGCGCGGTTGTTGGGGGTGATGGTGAGGGTGCAGGCCTTCTGGCCCGCGTTGGTCATTTTCAGGTAGACCTTGTTCTCCGCGGGGGCGTGGCGGAGGGTGACTTCGGGGTTGGCGTTGCCGGTGGTGGTGGCCGTTGATCTGTTGCCGGTGAAGCGGCGGATGAAGCCGTTGGGGCCGGTGACGATGAGGTCGTAGGCGCCGGTGGGGGTTCCGGCCTGCCAGTAGTCGCTGAGGCTCTTTCCCGCTTCTACGGTGTAGCGCCAGGGGCCGTCGGTGCGGAAGTTGGCGGCGTGGACGTAGAAGTGGGCGGCGGTGGTGGTGCCGTGGTTGGTGAAGTCGAGCCAGAACTTGTCGCTCGCGACGCGGCCGTGGACGGCGAGGTCGTAGGGGAGGGGGCGGGCGGGTTTGACGCCGCTCTCCTGGGTGGGGAGGGCTTGGACGGCCGGGGGTTGGGGGTTGGTGGACATGGGACCGCCGGTGGGGACGGGGGTCGGCAGGGCTGGGTAGGACACGTTGGAGGTGGTGGTGTCCAGGGCGCCGGTGAGGTCGCCGCAGACGGCTCGGCGCCAGGGGGTGATCTGGGGTTCGGCGACGCCGGACCACTTCTCCAGGAAACGCAGGACGGAGGTGTGGTCGAAGACCTCGGAGCAGACGTTGCCGCCGCGGCTCCAGGGGGAGACCACGAGCATGGGGACGCGGGTGCCCAGGCCGATGGGGGCGTCCAGGTAGATCTCGTCGGTCGTCGCCACCGTGGACTGGCCGTCCGATGAGGACAGCGGGGGTGCGGGGTTGGGGACGTGGTCGAAGAAGCCGTCGTTCTCGTCGTAGGTGATGAAGACGACGGTCTTGTTCCACACGTCGGGTTTGGACGCGATGGCGTCGAGGATGCCCTTGGTGAACTCGGCGCCCTGGTTGGGGCCCCAGTCGGGGTGCTCGGACTTCTTCTCGGGGGCCACGATCCAGGACACGGCGGGGAGGCGGCCGGCGGTGACGTCGGCGGCGAAGGCGGGGACGGTCTGGTCGGGGCGGACGCGGTGGAGGGCGCGGTCGTAGAGGCTGCGCTCGGCGGGGGTGAGGGTGGCCAGGCCCTGGTCGAGTTTGGCCAGGAGGGCGTCCTGGTCGGGTTTCGACGCCTTGGCGAGGGCGTAGTAGAAGTACTCCAGTTTGGACTGCCCGGTGTAGGCGAGGGCCTTCTTGCCCACGGCCAGCATGGACGCGAAGTAGTCCAGGGAGTTGTCGCCGTAGTTGTCCCACTCCTGGTAGACGCGCCAGGAGCGGCCGGCGGCCTCCAGGCGCTCGGCGTAGGACTTCCAGGTGTAGCCGGTGTGGCCGGGGTTCTGCCAGGAGTCGTTGCCGATGGCGCGTTTGGTGGTGCCGGGCTCGTAGCCGATCATGCCGCTGAACAGGAAGAAGCGGTTCGGGTTCGTCGGGCCCATCTCCGAGCAGTGGTAGGCGTCGCAGATGGTGAAGGCGTCGGCGAGCTGGTAGTAGAACGGCAGGGCCGAGCGCAGGTGCGTGGTCATGGTGCGGACGCCCTTGTTGGGCACCCACTGGTCGTGGCGGCCCTTGTTCCAGGCGTTGTGGCCGTCGCCCCAGCCGTGCGGGGTGCCCTGCATGAACTGGTCGTCGACGGGATAGGGCAGGACGTATCCGGTGCCGTTCGGCTGGCGGTAGACGGGCTGGCCGCCCGGGAGGGAGATCGCGGCGGGATCGCGGAAGCCGCGGACCCCGCGCATCGTGCCGTAGTAGTGGTCGAAGGAGCGGTTCTCCTGCATCAGGATCACCACGTGCTCGATGATGTCGAGGCCACCCGTCGGTGCCGGGGCGGCGAGGGCCTCGCGCAGGCTGTCGGGCAGGAGGGCGAACGCGGCCGCCGCGCCCGTGGCGGCGGTCGCGGAGCGGAAGAAGGATCGTCTGTCCATGATGGCCTTCGAGGTGAGGGTGCCGGGACACGCCGGATCTGTTGAAGCTTGTTGCCTTTACTGTTCGATCCTGGCGTTGGACGACATTTTGGTGGAGTTCCGGTGAACCGCGCAAGAGTCACCGGATGAAATCCCTCGGTGATCACCGCACCCGTCCCGGGCGTGGAAACGGCCGCTGGGTACGGTTCCCCCGACCACCCCTCAAGGAGCGGCTTTGTACGAGATCCTGGGCTCTCTGTTCGCCTTCGCCATCGTCGGCGTGTTCATGATGGCCGCCGGGCGGCTCATGGGCCTGCGCGTCGGACCCGTGCGGGCCGGGGCTTCGGCGTTCGTCGGCCTGGCCGTCGCCGGGGTCACCGTGGGGCCGCTGCTGGAGCAGAACCGGGTCACCGCGTTCTGGATGTTCGCGGGGACCGCGCTGATCGCCACGCTCATCGTCATGGCGCTGCTGGAGGTGGTGCGGCTGCGGCCGTCGGTCCTCATCTCCTGGTGGGGCGCGATGCGGCGGCGCGTGCGGCGGGCGCGGCGGTACTCCACGATCACCGCGATCGGCGTCCGGCACGGCCTCGGCGGATACCTGAGCGGACGCCGCAGGCCCGGCGGCTCCAACGTCGCCCTGGCCCGCTCGCTGCGGGCGGCGCTGGAGGACGGCGGGGTCACCTTCGTCAAGCTCGGCCAGGTCCTGTCCACCCGCCGCGACCTGTTCGGCCCGGCGGTGATCAACGAGCTGACCCGCCTCCAGGACAGCGTGGAGCCCGTCCCGTGGCAGCGGGTGGAGCTGCTGCTCGCCGAGGAGCTGGGCGCGCCCGTCGGCGAGGTCTTCGCCGAATTCGACCACGAGCCGATCGCCGCCGCCTCCATCGCGCAGGTCTACCGGGCGACCCTCCACACTGGAGAGTCGGTGGTGGTGAAGGTGCAGCGGCCCGGCATCGGGCCGGTCGTGGAACGCGACCTGGACATCGTGGCGCGGCTGTCGCGGACCCTGCACCAGCGCGCCGAATGGGCCCGCAACATCGGCCTGCGCGACCTCGCCGACGGCTTCAGCGAGGCCCTGCGCGAGGAACTGGACTTCCGCATCGAGGCCCGCAACCTGGCCGCCGTCCGCGCCGCCGCCGGCGACGACGGCGAGATCGTGCTGCCCGAGGTCCACGAGGACTTCTCCAGCCGCCGCGTGCTGGTCATGGAGCGCCTCACCGGCGTCCCGATCGGCTCGGCGAAGGCCGCCGAGGCCGTGGCGGGCACCGACCGGGCCGCGCTGGCCCGCACGCTCCTGCACACCCTGTTGCGGCAGGTCCTCATCGACGGCGTCTTCCACGCCGACCCGCACCCGGGCAACATCATGCTGCTGGACGGCAACCGCCTCGGGCTCATCGACTTCGGCTCCGTCGGCCGCATCGACGCCGGACTCCAGGCCGCCCTCCAGACGCTCCTGCTCGCCATCGACCGGCGCGATCCCGCCGGGCTGCGCGACGGCCTCATCGAGATCATGGAACGTTCCGACAGCGTCGACGGCGACCGCCTCGAACGCGCCCTCGGCCGCTTCATGGCCCGCCACCTCACCGCCGGGCAGGTTCCCGACGCGGGCATGTTCACCGACCTGTTCAAGCTCGTCTCCGCCCACGGGATCGCCATTCCCCGCGAGATCGCCGCCGCCTTCCGGGCACTGGCCACAGTGGAGGGAACCCTCTCCGACCTCGCGCCCGGCTTCCACATCGTCGACGAGGCCCGCGCCTTCGCCTCCGCCCAGGTCACCGCCGGACTCGGCGCCGGCGGGCTGGAGGACGCCCTCATGCGCGAGCTCGTCCCGCTCATGCCCGTCCTGCGCCGCCTGCCCCGCCGCGCCGAGCGCATCAGCGCCGCCCTCGAACGCGGCCAGCTCTCGGTCAACGTCCGCCTCTTCGCCGACGCCCGCGACCGCAAGACCTTCGCCGGCTACCTCGGGCAGGCGCTGCTGACCATCCTCGGCGCCACCACCGGCATCATGTCGGTGATGCTGCTGAGCAACGACGACGGACCGCAGATCGCGCCCCAGGTGAGCGTCTTCCAGATGTTCGGTTTCCTGGTCCTGCTGGTCAGCATCACCATCATCGTCCGCGTCCTTGTCGGGATCTTCCGCCACAGGCCATGATGGGCGGCATGACCGTCCTCCACGGCCGGCGCCCGGACGAGGGCCCGGCGCCGCACCTCGGTCCACATCGGACCATCGCGGTCCTCTCCGACGTCCACGCCAACGTGCCCGCGCTGACCGCCGTGCTCGCCGAGCCCGAGGTCGCCGCCGCCGACCGGATCGTCTTCCTCGGCGACCTCACCTGGGGACCCGAGCCCCACGAGACGATCGCGATGGTCCGCGCCCTCGGCGAGCGCGCGACCTGCGTCCGCGGCAACGCCGACCGCGCCGTGCTGGACTACGCGCGCACCGACCGCGTGCCCGAACGCCCGCGCGACACCTGGATGCCCGCCCGCCACACCGCGGCCGACCTGGACTTCGTGGCCGCCTTCCACTTCACCGTCGTGGCCGAGATCGACGGGCTGGGCGCGGTCCGCTTCTGCCACGGCTCGCCGCGCTCCGACACCGAGGCCATCACCCCGGCCACCGCCGAGGAGCGCTTCGTGACGCTCATGGCGGGCGTGCCCGAGGCGATCCTGGTCTCCGGGCACACCCACCTCCAGTTCGACCGGGCCGTCGGGACGGACTGGCGCAGTGTGAACCCCGGCAGCGTCGGCCTGCCCTTCCACGACGGCGAACCCGGCGTGGCGATGTGGGCGCTGCTCGGCCCCGGCGTCCACTTGCGACGGACCGCCTACGACGCCGCCGAGGCCGTCGAACGCGCCTACGCCGCCGCCGACCCCTCAGCCGACCGCATGAAGGAGCTGCTGCTGACCCCGCCGACGGTCGCCGAGATCGTCGCCCACGCCGAGGCGCGCGTCTTCAGCGACTGACCGCCCGGTACCGGCGGTTGCGGACCAGGCCGAGCTCGCCGATGGTGTTGGTATTGCGCTGCTGCGGGTCCTGCTGGCTGGCGCGGGCCCGCACGAGCTCGGTGAGGCGGGCGAACTCGCGGACCGGGTGGATGAACTCCGCGGGGGAGTCCACGCCCTCGGTGAACAGCTCCAGCAGCGCGCCGGTGAAGGCGGTGTGGGTCTCGCCGGGCGGGGCGAGCGCGGGCTGGGTCGCCGCCGAGGCGGTGAGGATGTAGGTGCCGCCGATGTCGGGTGTCCTGATCGGACCGTCGCCGGGGCCCATCGTGCCGTCGAGCGCGCGGCCGGAGAAGCAGCAGTCCAGGACCAGGATCTTGTTGCGGGCCGGGCCGCTCTCCAGGTGCCTGCCGACGGTGGCGTAGGGCAGCGCGGTGTCGGCGGGGTCGAGGCTCTCGGCGTCGCGGACGCCCAGGTACAGCGCGGGTGTGTACGGGTCGGCGAGGCCGTGCCCGGCGAAGTACAGCAGGAAGGTGTCGGTGGCGATCGCCGACAGTTCCTTGAGTTTGGCGCGGAACTCGTGCCGGGACGGGTTCAGCAGCGTGGTCACCCGGCTGGGGTCGAAGCCGCCGTGCTCGGGATGCGCCAGGACCTCGCCCAGGCCGGTCAGGTTGGCCGCGACCGACTCCAGCGGTTCCAGCGCGGGATCGTCGTAGTGGGCGGTGCCGACCAGGAGCGCGTAGGACTCGGTGCGCACCGGCAGGCGGTCGCGGCTGGGTGCGGGCGGCGCGGCGGGCGCGGCCTCGCCGGGCAGCCGCAGCCCGGCGATGTCGCGGGACAGCTCGTGCGCGAGGGCGGCCCGCACGACCTCGGGCGTCACCGTCTCGATGCGGCCGGTGGCCACCATCGGCGCGACCTCGGCGCAGGCGATGGACAGCAGCTCGATGGACTTGGCCGGCTGGAAGCGGTCGGTGACATGGCGATCGGCCAGGACGACGGCCGCCTCCAGGGTCTCCGGCGGGATGTGGACCTTGTAGCGGCGGGCGAAGTCGGGGACGCGGGCGCGCACGATGTCGGTGGTGCGCTCGATGGTGGGCTCGACGACCTGGACGGTGCCGAACAGGTTGCGGGTCAGGGCCGCCTTGGCGGTCTCGTACTCGTCGGGGGTGAGGATGAGGGCGACCTGGAGGGCGCCGGATTCCATGAGCGCCCACAGGTGCGCGGTGACGCTGCCGGGGCGGCGGGGATTGGCGAAGTCGAGGTAGACCGGGGCGTCGGAGATCGCCAGCAGCGCGCGCTTGCCGCTCAGGTCGGTGAGGATCCGCCTCAGCTCGCGGTAGAAGGCGTCCCCGCCGTAGGTCTCCCGCGCGATGGCCGCCCAGTCGAGGTGGCGGATCACGGTGTCCTGGAGCGGGTTGGCCACCCGCCGCTCCTCGACGCGCCGCGCGAGTCCCTTGAGGACGGACATGGCGTCCATCCCGGGCCGGGCCAGCAGAACGGCGTTGCTGGCGTGGGCGCGGATCAGGACGCGGTACAGGCGCTCGACCTCGTCCTCGGCGGCCATCGCGTCCGCACCGGTGACGGGTGTGAGGAAGCGGCCGATCCAGGTGGGCGGGACCGACACGGCCCGGGCCTGCTCCTCGCCCATCCAGTCCATCGGCGTGGTGCCGGTCGGGCTCGCGGGCTCGGTGGTCGTCGGCCAGGCGGTGACGTCGGCCTCCTCGTAGGACTCGGTCACCGAGGACTCGTTCCGCAGCGGGCTGAGGACGTCCGGCGGCACGATCGGGCGGGGCAGCGCGGCGAGCGCGACCCGGCGCATTCCATCCTGGTCGTGGCCGAGATGGTCGAGGGCGTACATCGCCCGGCCCTGCCAGTGCCGCACGAGCGCCAGCAGCAGGTGCGAGGAATCCACCTGTGGCGAGCCCAGGGCGACCGCCTCGCTCTCGGCGAGGCTCAGGACCTTGGCCAGGTTGGCCGTGTACTGGCCCCGGCGGGAGCCGTACTCGAAGCGCTGAAGCTCCGTGCGCAGGACGTGCTCGACCTTCAGGTGGGTGATGTCCCGCTCGGCGAGCGCGCGGGCGACGCTCCGCCAGGGCTCGCTGCCACCGGGGTCCAGCAGGGCGAGGAGGAGGTGCTCGGTGCCGATGTGGTCGTCGGTCCGCGCTTTGTGCTGCGCCGAGAGTTTGACCAGTTTCGCCTCGGCCGAATCCTCCACGCGGTCCCCTATCTCCCCAGTGCCCACCTCACCGTATCGGTCACCGACGCGTGCGACCACACGTAGCCCGCCTCCGTCAGCACCCTCGGCTTGACCAGCGCGCCCCGCAGCAGCTCCACCGCCGCCTCGCCCACCACCGCGCGCAGCGCGAAGCCCGGCACCACCCACGGCGTGGGCCGTCCCAGCGCGTTCCCGAGAGCCTTGATGAGGTCGGCGTTGGTCGCCGGGGTCGGGCCGACGAGGTTCACCGGACCGGCGATCTCACCCGCCAGCAGCATGAGGGTGGCGTCCACCCAGTCGCGCTCGGAGATCCAGGAGAACCACTGCCGTCCGCTCCCGAAGCGCCCGCCGAGCCCGAATTTCACCACCGGCACGAGCCGCTTCAGGATCGCCGAGCCGGGCCCGAGGGTCAGGCCCGTGCGCAGCAGGACGACGCGCGCCCCGGCGGCGCTCGCCGGTTCGGTGGCGGCCTCCCAGGTCTTGCAGGTGAGGCCGAGGAAGTCGCCGGAGGGCGGCGCCGATTCGTCCACTTCGGAGTCGGAGCCGCCGTAGTAGCCGACCGCGGATCCGTTCAGCAGCACCGGGACGCCCGCCGCGGCCACGGCCTCGGCGATGGTGCGGGTCGGTTCGACGCGGGAGGCGCGGATGAGTCCCTTGTAGGCGGGCGACCAGCGGTGGTCGCCGACTCCGGCGCCGCACAGGTTGACCACGGCGTCGGCGCCGGACAGGGCGGCCGGGTCGAGCGGCCCGCGGTAAGGGTCCCAGCGGATCTCTTCGGGCGCGGCGGGTTCGCGGCGGACGAGGCGGGCGACGTCGTGCCCGTCGCCGCGCAGCCGGGCGGTGAGGGCCGTGCCGAGGTGACCGGAGGAACCGGCGATGACGATCCGCATCCGCCCAGGCTATAGCCAGCCGCTCTTCTTGAGCTTGCGATAGACCAGCCAGGACGCGATCGCGATGACCAGGACGACCAGCGGGTAGCCGACCTTCCATTTCGTCTCGGGCATGAACTCGAAGTTCATCCCGTAGAACCCGGCGATCATGGTGGGGACGGCGATGATCGCCGCCCACGACGAGATCTTGCGCATGTCCTCGTTCTGGCGCACCGCCACCTGCGCCAGGTGCGCCTGGAGGATGTTGGTGATGAGCTCGTTGAGGCCGTCGATGGTGCCGTCCACCCGGTCCAGGCGGTCCAGGGTGCGCTGGAAGGCCTCCTGGGTGCCCTTGTGGACCTCCACGTCGCCGCGCGCCAGATCCGACAGGATCGCGTGCAGGGGGTCCTCCACGCGCCGGAAGAACAGGACCTCCCGCTTGATCGCGTAGATCTCTTCCATCGGGTGCACGCCGTGCTCGTCGAAGACGTCGTGCTCCAGCTCGATGATGTCGCCCTCGATCTCGTGGGCGATCTTGTCGTAGCCGGTCACCACCTCGTCGCACACGGCCTGGACGACGGCGTGCGGGCCGCAGGCGAGGAACTTGGTGCGCGCCTCCAGCCGCCGCCGGACGCCGGTGAGCAGCTCGGGCGCGCCGTCGTGGGCGGTGAGGATGGCGTCCTCGGTGACGCATATGAGCATCCGCGTGGTGGCCAGGTTGGTGGTCTCGCCGTCGGTGCGCACGAAGGCCTTGAGCGCGATCAGCAGGAGGCCGTTGACGCGCTCGATGGCGTGGCGGGGCCGGTGCTGGGTCAGCTCGGTGAACGGCAGGCCGGACATGCCGAGCTGGTCGGTGAGCGACTCGAACTCCTCGCGGGTCGGCGCGACCAGGTCCACCCACACGAAACCGCCGCGCTGTTCGCGGACCTGGTTGAGGGCGTCGACCGGCGGGCCGGTGGACTCGATCCGGCGTCCGGCGCGGTAGGCGGTGGCGACGAAGGGCATGGAAGGTATTGTCACCCGCCCGCGCCGCCCCGGACATGCGGGAGCCCCCGCGCCCGATGGGCGCGGGGGCTCCGCGAAGGTTTACCTAGAGACCGAGCTCGGCCTCGAAGTGGCCCTCTTCCAGGCGCGCCTTGACCGCGGTCAGGTAACGCGCGGCGTCGGCGCCGTCCACGATCCGGTGGTCGTAGGACAGGGCCAGGAACATCATCGAGCGCGGCACGATGACCTCGCCCAGGTCGGGGTCCTGGACGACCACGGCGCGCTTGACGACCGCGCCGGTGCCCAGGATCGCCGACTGCGGCGCGTTCACGATCGGCGTGTCGAACAGCGCGCCGCGCGAACCGGTGTTGGTCAGCGTGAAGGTGCCCCCGGTGATGTCGTCCGGGGTGAGCTTGTTGGTGCGGGTCCGGTCGGCCAGGTCCGCGATGCGCTTGGACAGGCCGCCCAGGTTCAGCTCACCGGCGTTCTTGATGACCGGGACGATCAGGCCCTTCTCGGTGTCCACGGCGACGCCGAGGTTCTCCGACTCGGGGTAGGTGACCGTCTTGGCGTCCATGTCGATCGTCGCGTTGACCTGCGGGAAGGTCTGCAGGGCCTCCACGGCCGCCATCGCGAAGAACGGCAGGAAGGACAGCTTGACGCCGTGGCGGGCGAGGAACGCGTCCTTGGCCTTGGCGCGCAGCTGCGCGATGCGCGTGACGTCGACCTCGACCACCGAGGTGAGCTGCGCCTGCGTGTGCAGGGCCTCCACCATCCGGGTGGCGATGGTCTGGCGCAGGCGCGTCATCTTCTCGGTGCGGCCGCGCAGCGGGCTCGGCGCCGACGGCGTCGAGGCCGCCGGAGCGGCGGCGGGCGCGGCGGCGACCGGGGCCGGGGCCTTCGCGGCCTCGGCGGCGGCCAGCACGTCCTGCTTGCGGACGCGGCCACCGACACCGGTGCCGGCCAGCGCGGCCAGGTCCACGCCGTGCTCGGCGGCCAGCTTGCGGACCAGCGGCGTGACGTAGGGACCACCGGCCGACGGCGCGGCGGCGGGAGCCGGAGCCGCAACGGGCGCGGGGGCGGCAGGAGCCGGAGCAGCCGGGGCCGGGGCCGCGACGGGCGCGGGGGCCGGGGCGGCGACCGGAGCCGGGGCGGCAGGGGCGGGCGCGGCGGCCGGTGCGGGAGCGGCGGCGGGAGCGCCACCGGCCGCGCCGATCACCACGAGCGTCGCGCCGACCTCGACGGTCTCGTCCTCGGCGACCTTGATCTCCAGGATCGTACCGGCGACCGGCGACGGGATCTCGGTGTCGACCTTGTCGGTGGACACCTCCAGCAGCGCCTCGTCGACCTCCACGGAGTCACCGACGGCCTTGAGCCAACGCGTCACGGTGCCCTCGGTCACCGACTCGCCCAGCGCGGGCATCGGCACCTCGGTGCCGCCACCGCTCGGCGCCGGGGCGGCCGCGGGGGCTTCGGCAACAGGCGCGGGAGCGGGCGTCTCAGCGACGGGCGCGGGCGCGGCGGCGGGAGCCTCCTGCGCGGCCGGAGCCGGCGCGGCGGGCGCCTCGGCGGACTCGCCCTCCTCGGAGATCACCGCGAGCTCGGCACCGACCTCGACGGTGTCGTCCTCGCCCGCGACGATGCGCGTCACCACGCCGGCGGCGGGAGAGGGGATCTCGGTGTCAACTTTGTCGGTGGAGACTTCGAGCAACGGCTCGTCGACTTCGACGCGGTCGCCCTCCTTCTTCAGCCAACGGGTGATGGTGCCCTCGGTGACGCTCTCTCCGAGCGCGGGCATGGTGACCGATACCGGCATTGTCGTCAAACTCCTGTGGTCGTTTACGCGTGCGCGTGCAGCGGCTTGCCCGCGAGGGCCAGGTGGGCCTCGCCGAGAGCCTCGTTCTGGGTCGGGTGCATGTGGACGAGCTGGGCGACGTCACTGGGGAAGGCCTCCCAGTTGTAGATCAGCTGCGCCTCGCCGATGAGCTCACCGACTCGGCTGCCGACCATGTGTACACCCACCACGGGTCCGTCGACGACGCCGACCAGCTTGACGAAACCCTGCGTCTTGAGGATCTGGCTCTTGCCGTTGCCGCCGAGGTTGTAGTTGTACGTCTTGATCTTGTCCGCGCCGTACTGCTCCTTGGCCTTCTCCTCGGTCAGCCCGACGGAGGCCACCTCGGGCTCGCAGTACGTGACGCGCGGGATGCCGGCCTCGTCGATCGGCTTCGGGTTCAGCCCGCCGATCTCCTCGGCCACGAAGATGCCCTGCGCGAAGCCCCGGTGGGCCAGCTGCATGCCCGGCACGATGTCGCCGACGGCGAAGACGCCCGCGACGTTGGTGCGCAGCCGCTCGTCGGTGAGGACGAAGCCGCGGTCCATCGCCACGCCCTGCTCCTCGTAGCCGATGCCCTGGGTGACCGGGCCCCGGCCGACGGCGACCAGCAGCAGCTCGGCCTCGATGGTCTCGCCACCGGCGATGGTCACGGTGACCCCGGCGTCGGTGTGCTTGACGCTCTCGAAGGGCTTGCCGGTCTTGAACTTGATGCCGCGCTTGCGGAAGGTCCGCTCGACCTGCTTGGAGCAGTCGGCGTCCTCGGCGGCGACCAGGCGCGGGAGGGCCTCGACGATGGTGACCTCGGTCCCGAAGGAGTGCCAGGCGGAGGCGAACTCGACGCCGATGACACCCCCGCCCAGGATGACCGCCGACTTCGGCACCCGGTCCAGGCGCAGCGCGTGCTCGGAGGCGATGACCTTGACGCCGTCCACGTCCAGGCCCGGGATGGTCTTGGAGTAGGAGCCGGTGGCCAGGACCACGTTCTTGCCGGTGACGCGGCGGCCGTCCACCTCGACGGTGGTGGGCGCGACCAGCTTGCCGGTGCCCTCGATGTAGTCGACCTTGGCGGCCTTGATCAGGCCCTGGAGGCCCTTGTAGAGCTTGTCGACGACGCCGTCCTTGTAGGAGTTGACGCCGTTCATGTCGATGCCCGCGAGCTCGGCGATGACCCCGAACTGCTCGCTCTCGCGCGCGGAGTCGGCGACCTCGGCGGCGTGCAGAAGGGCCTTGGTGGGAATGCAGCCCCGGTGCAGGCAGGTGCCCCCGACCTTGTCCTTCTCGATCAGTGCGACGCTGAGACCGAGCTGGGACGCACGGAGGGCACACGCGTAACCGCCGCTGCCGCCGCCCAGGATTACCACGTCGTAATCGCTCACGAGTTCTCCCAAAGTCATCCTTGACGTTCGACGCCCATCCTCGCACCTGACGCGTGGCACATGTGGCGGGACCCGTGGCCCGGTGTGTGCGGGCACACGTGTGAGCGCGAATACGCTTGAATCTCCATCGACCCCGTCCATATCCGCAGAGGAGACCGCCCGTGTGGCCGTTTCGCCGCAAGCGCCGCTCAGGCGACGCCGACCGGGGCGCCGGTTCAGGCGACCTGGCGCACCTTGAGGAGTTCGTGCGCACCCGCGTGGGCGTCGAGGCGTACGTCGAGCCCCAGACCACCGTCACCGAGCACACGGTGATCCTCATCGCGTCGGACGGCGAATGGACCCGCCGTCGCGTCGACGGACCGTCTGCGGCCTACCGGCTCGGCAAGCGCCTCGGCATCCCCGTGTACGACGTCGCCCGCGTCGGCTATCCGCAGCGCAAGCGCGACTACGACGCCCGCCAGCGGATCCGCCGCCGCCCCTGAGAGCGGGGGCGCGCAAGGCGCCCCCGCCGTCGGGTCACTACAGCGCGCCGACCTCGCGCAGCACCGGCCCGTCCGCTTCCCCGGCCGGGCCGAGCCGCAGCCACCGCTCCACACCGATCTCCCGCAGGAACGGCGCGTCGTGGCTGATGACCAGCAGCGCGCCCCGGTAACCCAGCAGCGCCTGCTCCAGCTCCCGGACACTGCGCATGTCCAGGTTGTTGGTCGGCTCGTCCAGGATCAGCAGCTGCGGCGCGGGCTCGGCCGACAGCACCGCCGCCAGCGCCACCCGCAGGCGCTCGCCGCCGGAGAGCGTGGCGACCTCCTGCTCGGCGCGGTGGTTGCGGACGCCCTCGCGCCGCTGCGCCCGGTTGTTGCGGAAGCCCAGGGCGGCCAGCCGCGCCCGGGCGTCGTGCTCGGACATGGTCGGCGCGTAGCGGCGGACGTTCTCGATGGCGCTGGCGGCGTCATCGAGCAGCTCCAGCCGCTGCGGCAGGTAGTGGACGCCGGGGACGTTGGCGGCGACGGTGCCGCCCTCGGCCCGCAGCGACCCGGTGATCAGGCGCATGAGCGTGGACTTCCCGGCGCCGTTGCCGCCGAGGATCGCGATCCGCTCGGGACCGCGCACGTCGAAGGTCACCGGCCCCGGCAGGTGCGGGTGGGCCAGTTCGCGGACCTCCAGGACCGTCCGGCCCGCCGGGACGCGCGTGGCCGGCAGGTCGAGGCGGATGACCGTCTCGTCCCGCAGTGCCAGCTCGGCCTCGGCGCGGGCCTGCTCGGCCTGCGCCAGCGCCTCCTCGTGCGCGCCCCGGACCTTGCCCGCGGTCACCTCGGCCTTGCGCTTGAGGCCACCGGCGATGATCTTCGGCATGCCCGAGGCCGCCGCCTTGCGGCCCATCTTCGCCCGGCGGGCGATCTTGGTCTCGGCCTCGATCAGGTCCCGCTTCTGCGCCCGGGCGTCGGCCTCGGCGGTCTTGAGGGTCTGCGCCGCCGCGGAGGCCTCGGCGTCCACGACGCCCTGGTAGTGGGTGAAGCCGCCGCCGTAGAAGCGGACGCGGCCCTCGCGCAGCTCGGCGATCTGGTCGACGTGCTCCAGCAGCTCACGGTCGTGGCTGACCAGCAGCAGCGTCTTGGAGAACTCGGCCACCGCGCGGTAGAGGTTGTGGCGTGCCTCCATGTCGAGGTTGTTGGTGGGTTCGTCGAGGACGAGGACGTCCGGCTCGGTCAGCAGCCGCCCGGCGAGGCCGACGAGCATGGACTCGCCGCCGGACAGTGAGGCGACCGGGCGGTCGGGTTCGACGTGGGACAGGCCCAGGCGGTCGAGGGTGGCGCGGGCGCGCTCCTCGACGTCCCAGTCCTCGCCGATGACGGCGAAGTGCCGCTCGTCGGCGTCCCCGCCCTCGATGGCGCGCAGCGCGGCCCGGGTCTCGGCGATGCCGAGGAGCTCGTCCACGCGCCAGTGCAGGCGGATCGGGAGGTCCTGCGGCAGGTACGCCAGGCGCCCGCCGACGCTGATCGCGCCCCTCGTGGGCGTCAGTTCGCCCGTGATGAGCTTGAGCAGCGTGGACTTCCCCGAGCCGTTGTCGCCGATGAGGGCGGTGCGCCCGCCGCTGACGGCGAAGTCGAGGCCGTTGAAAACCGGCGAGCCGTCCGGCCAGGCGAAGGAGATGGCGGCGGCGGTGATGGTGGTCATGAGTGTCGTGCTCCGGGTGTCTCGCGAAGTTGTCGGTGGACGCGTTTGCGAGACACGGCTGACCGGGCCGTGGGGAGCGCGAGGGCATGAAAAAACCCGGCGGCTCCACAGAGATCGCGCGCACGGCGAGGACGGATACGTCGACTCGCTGGCCGTGGTTACGGCCGGTGCGGTGTCTCGCGATCTCAGATGCTCAATGGAGGCCTAACGCCGGGGACAAGGACGCCGATGATCTTAGGTCATCGGCGGCGCGGGCGCAAGGGGTCATTTCCGGAAGCGGACGTGAAAGGACGCCCGGCGCGGGTGCGCGGGCGTCCCGAGTACACCTGGAGGTCAGGCCTGGGCGTGCTCCTCGACCAGCGCGAGCAGCGTGCGCACGGGGACGCCGGTGGCGCCCTTGGCGATGTAGCCGTAGGCCTCACCGGAGCCCGAGGGGCCCGCGATGTCGATGTGGGCCCAGGGCAGGCCCTCGGGGATGAAGCGGGACAGGAAGATCCCGGCCTGGAGCATGTGGCCGGAGCGGTCCATGCCCTGCGCGACCTGGCCGGTGTCGGCGATGGGGGAGTCCATCACCTTCACGATCTCCTCGGGGAACGGCATGGCCCACATGCCCTCGCCGACGCGCTTGCCGGCGGCGACCACGCGGGCGCACTCGTCCTCGTCGCCCATGACGCCGGAGACGCGCTTGCCGAGGGCCACGAGCTGGCCGCCGGTGAGGGTGGAGGTCTCGTAGAGGTAGTCGGGCTCGTCCTCACCGGCGCGCACGATCGCGTCGCAGAGGACCATGCGGCCCTCGGCGTCGGTGTTGAGGACCTCGATGGTCTTGCCGCCGTAGGCGGTGACGACGTCACCGGGGCGGTAGGAGCCGCCGGAGAGCATGTTCTCGGCCAGGGCCGCGTAGGCGGTCACGTTCACGTTCGGCTTGAGCGCGGCCACGGCCAGGATCGTGGAGACCACGGCGGCGGCGCCGCCCATGTCGGTCTTCATCTCCCACATGCCCTGCGCGGGCTTGATGGAGATGCCGCCGGTGTCGAAGGTGATGCCCTTGCCGACCAGCGCCACGTGCTTGGTCGCGCCGGGCGCGCGGTAGGCGAGGCGGACCAGGCGCGGCTTGGCGTCGGAGCCGTTGCCGACGGCGAGGATGCCGCCGAAGCCGCCCTCGGCCAGGGCGTGCTCGTCGAGGACCTGGACGTCGAGGCCCGCGGCGGTGGCCGCCTCGGCGATCTCGTCGGCGAAGCCGGGGGGACGCAGCAGGTTGGCGGGGGTGTTGACCCAGTCGCGGGTCTTGGCCACGGCGGAGGCGATGACGGTGGCGCGCTCCACGTCGGCGGCGGCGCCGACCAGCGTGAACGTGCCCACGGGGAGGATCTTGGGGTCGACCTCACCGGTCTTGTAACCGGCGAAGCGGTACGCGCCCAGCAGCGCGCCCTCCGCGAGGGCGGCTCCGGCCTCCTCATCGGCGGTCAGGACCAGCGCGACCGACTCCTTGCCGGCCGAGGAACGGGCCACCGACCCGGCGGCGCGGCGCAGCGACTCGGTCTTGACGGCCTCGCCCTCGTCGGGGACGGGACCCAGGCCGACGGCGGCGATGACGGGGGCGGTGACCTTGCCGAGCGACGCGAAGCGGGTGACCTCGCCGACCGCGCCGGAGGCGCCGAGCAGTTCCAGGGTGGCCGCGAGCGCGCCGTCGAAGGCGGCGTCGACGCCCTCGGCGCCCGCCGCGAGAGTCAGGTCGTCGCCGCTGTGCAGGCCGATGACGAGGACGTCGACGTCGAGCGTCGCGGCATCGGCGGTGGTCAAGGTCAGGTCGGTCACGGTGGCTTCCTCAATCAGTGTCTGGGAGCATTGGGCACGTCTGAGCTGTGGCACGTGGATCTTTCTCGGTCCCGTCGATCGTACGGCCAGGCCCCTCGCGGTAGGTTCCCCTCATGACATCGCAGTCTCGCCGCTCACCCCTTCACGACCGCCATGTCGCCGCCGGCGCGAAGTTCGCCGAGTTCGGCGGGTGGGACATGCCGCTGGAGTACGCCGGGGGCGGCGTCATCGCCGAGCACACCGCCGTCCGCGAGGCCGCGGGCCTGTTCGATGTTTCGCACCTGGGCAAGGTCGAGGTGCGCGGGCCGGGCGCGGCGGAGTTCGTGAACCGCTGCCTGACCAACGACCTGGGACGCATCGAGCCCGGCAAGGCCCAGTACACCCTGTGCTGCGATGAGAGCGGCGGCGTGGTCGACGACCTGATCGCCTACCTGTACGGCGACGAGCGCGTCTTCCTGATCCCCAACGCGGCCAACACCGCCGAGGTCGCGCGCCGCCTGAGCGCCGCCGCGCCCGAGGGCGTCACGATCGAGGACGAGCACGAGAACTACGCGGTCCTGGCCGTCCAGGGCCCCAACTCCACCGAGGTCCTCACGGCGCTGGGGCTGCCGACCGACCACGAGTACATGTCCTTCGCCGAGGCCAAGCTGGGCGACGCGACCCTCATCGTGTGCCGCACCGGCTACACCGGCGAGCACGGCTACGAGCTGGTCGTCCCGTCCGCCGACGCGGTGGCGGTGTGGGACGCGCTGGTCGCCGCCGGTGAGCCGTTCGGGCTGCGCCCGGCGGGCCTGGGCGCGCGCGACACCCTGCGCACCGAGATGGGCTACCCGCTGCACGGCCACGAGCTGTCCCTGGACATCACCCCCAACGAGGCCCGCACGGGCTGGGCGGTGGGCTGGAAGAAGCCCGAGTTCTGGGGCCGCGCGGCCCTGGTCGCCGAGAAGGAGGCCGGTCCCGGCCGCCGCCTGTGGGGCCTGGAGGCCACCGGGCGCGGCATCCCCCGCGCCGACCAGGTCGTCATGTCCGGCGACGACGCCGTGGGCATCGTGACCTCCGGCACGTTCTCCCCGACCCGCAAGGTCGGCATCGCGCTGGCGCTGCTGGACACCTCCACCGGCCTCGATGAGGGCGCCGAGGTCGAGGTGGACGTGCGCGGCCGCCGCGTCGCCATGACGGTCGTGAAGCCGCCGTTCGTGCGGCCGTCGGTGAAGTGACACATCCCCGGCCTACGCTGGCCGGGTGATCGGATACGAAGACGTCCGCGAATGGGTGCTCGCGCTCCCCGGCTGCCGTGAGGTGTTCGTCGGGGAGTGGGGCCGTTTCACGCTGCGCGTCGGTGAGAAGGTCCTGGTGCTCGGCCACGAGGGCGAGCACGCGGTGACGGTCAAGGCAAGCCGCGAAGAGCAGGCGATGCTGCTGGAGCGCGCGCCGGAGGTCTACTCGAAGGCGCCCTACGTGGGCCGCTTCGGCTGGGTCCTGGTCGACCTGGCGAAGGCCGACCCGGACGAGCTGCGCGAGATCGTCGAGGACGCCTGGCGCGGCACCGCCCCGAAGAAGCTGGTGCGGGAACACGACGGGACGTCGTAAGGCCAATGGAGCGACGGGACGTCGTAGAAGCGATGCGGTGACCGGACGTCGTGCGGAACCCGGCCGGACGCCGTGAGAAGCATCGGGCCGGGACACCATCGCGGTGTCCCGGCCCGTTTCGCTCGGGTCGCGCTCGGCTCAGGTCGCGTCGGTGTCGACCTTGGGCGCGCTCACCCGCGCCGGAAGCCCCGCCGACATGGTGAGCGCGGTGTTCATGATGGGCAGCAGCGTCAGCGCCGTGGCGCCCTCCGCGAGGTCCATCTTCAGGTCGAAGACCGGCAGGTAGCCGATCAGGTCGTTCACCTTCGCCACCGTCGCGTGCGGCCCGTGATCGGGCGCGTAGCACCACTTCGGGGCGCCGAGGGTGATGTCGCGGGCCATGATCGCGGCGGCGGCGGCGACCGGGCCGTCGTAGAGCACGGGGGTGCGGCGCACGGCGGCCTGCACGATGAGGCCGGTGGCGACGGCGATGGCCGGGCCGCCCAGGGCGCGCAGCATCACCGGCGCGCGGCGGGCCTGCGGGCGCGCGTTGGTCATGGCGTCCCGGACGGCGGCCGCGCGCGCCATCCACGCCACGTCGTCGTACTCGCCGGGCGCGCCGTGCACGCGCGGCAGCCACGCGATCGCCTCGGCGTTGGTGGCGTGCGCGGTCAGCGCGATCGAAGCCGTCCGCAGTCCCTCGCCGAGGGCGCCCAGCACGATCAGGTCGACCCCGGAGTCCACGGCCGCGTCGGCGAGGTCCGCGCCGCGCTGAAGCGCCGCCAGGCACTCCTCCTCGGACATCGTGTCGCCGTCCTCGGCGGGCGCGGAGGCCTCCACCTCGACGATCTCCAGGGGCGTCCCGGCGGCCTCGGCGAGCCGCGCGACCGGCGCCGAACCGTCGCGCAGCTGCGCGAGACGGTGCGCGCGGTCGTCCCCACCTGCGCCCATGCCGCCACCGGTGGCGGCGGTGATCACGATCGTCTTCGCGCTGGTGAACGCGCCGGGAGTGTCGGTTCCCTGCACCCGCCCGGCCCACGCCAGCAGGTTCGCCATCTCGCCGAAACCGGCGCCGGGCACGTCCAGCGTCGCCAGGCGGGTCTTCGTGCCGGAGGAGTACGCCTCGTCCGGGAACGGGGCCGTCACTTCGGTGATGTCGGCCGGGCCGGTCTCGGGCGCGCTGCTGTCGGTGCTCACGAGGAGCAAGGTTATAGCCTTCGGAGGCAGCCGAGGAGAGGGGACAGCGATGGTCTGGACGTGGCAGCTGGAGGACGCCGAGGGCAACGCCAAGACGGCGCCGGAGGAGTCGCACCAGAGCCAGGGCGACGCCGAGTCGTGGCTCGGGATGAACTGGCGCGAGCTCGCCGACCAGGGTGTGGCCGCGGTCGTCCTGAAAGAGGACGAGCGGGTCGAGTACCGGATGAGCCTGGGCGGCGAGGAGTGATGTGAGGGGCGGCCCACGGGCCGCCCCTTTCCGCACCGGCCCGACTGTGACCGGGACCATGGGAACCGCGCCGCCGTGGCCGGACAGGCGATGGGCGTGTGGATGAATCTGCGACAGCGAATACGCGACGGCGATCCGGCCGCGTTCCGCGAGATCTTCGACGAGCACGCCCGTGCCGTCTACAACCACGCCTGGCGGCTCACCGGGGACTGGTCGGCCGCCGAGGACGCCGTCTCCCTCACGTTCCTGGAGGCCTGGCGGCTGCGCGCCCGCATCGAGGTCGCCGAGGAGCGCGGCTCACCGCGTCCGTGGCTGCTCGGCATCGCCACCAACGTGGCCAGGAACGTCCGCCGCGCCGCCCGCCGCTACGACCACGCGGTGTCCCGGATGCCCCGGAGCGAGGACGAACCCGATCACGCCGACGCGGTCGCCGGGCGCCTCGACGACCGCGAGCGCCTGGCCGCCGCGATGGCCGCGCTGGCGTCCCTGCGCCGCAACGAGCGCGAGGTCATCGCGCTGTGCGTGGGCGCCGGACTCGACTACGCCCAGGCCGCCGAGGCCCTCGGCGTCCCCGTCGGGACCGTCCGGTCCCGGCTCTCCCGTGCGCGCAAGAAGCTCGCCAAGAAAGCCGAGCGCGAACGGGAACCGCTCCCCGCAGCGGGACAGGTGAGAGGTGACCGCGTTCCAGCGGTCCGGTTCGCACAGGAGAAGGCCCGATGAACGAGCAGAACCCCATCGACGCTCTGAGCACGGAGCGAGACCTCCCCGGCGACCGTCACCGTCAGATCAGGGAGCAAGTGATGACCAGGATCGACCAGGACCTCCAGCCCGCCCGGCGGCGGGTGTCGCGCCGCTGGGTGCTCGCGGGGGCGGCGCTCGCCGTCGTCGCGGCGGTCGGCGCGGGCGTGGTGACCCTCGCGGGAGGGGCGAAGGACCCCGCGCCCGAGGTGGCGGCGCCGCCCATGTCGGAGGTGGCGCACATCTTCGAGAGCGCCGCCGCGCACGCGCAGGCGGCGGTGTTCACGCCGCCGCGTCCCGACCAGTGGCTCTACATCGAGGACCAGAGCCACAACACCGGCCCCATTTCCCGCGCCAAGGGAATGCGGCCGGAGGTCAACTCGCGCAACTGGTTCAAGGCCGACGGCACCCAGTGGGCCAGCTCGGAGAACGGTGAGCCGATCCACGTCCAGGCGGTTTCCCACGACCGGGTCACCTGGCCGAAGGCCGACTATCCGAGCCTGGTGAGCCTGCCGACCGATCCGGCCGTCCTGCTCGCCAAGCTCAAGGCGGACCAGGCCGCTTCCGTGGTCGGTACGCCGATCGGCATCGGCGACGCGGACGCGGCGGCCTACCGGACCATCATCGGGCTCATGGGCAACTACCTCCCCCCGCCGGACGTGACCGCGGCGCTGCTGCGGGCCGCCGCCCTGATCCCTGGCGTGACGCAGGAGCCGGTCGAGGTCGAGGGCAGGCAGCTGATCGCCCTCGGCCTGCTGGTGGCCCAGGACGGCGTGATCGATCAGCTGTTGCTGGAGCCGGGCAGTTACGCCGTTGTCGGGGCCCGAGAGCTGTACCCCGCCGACGCCACCATCCCCTTCGGAGATTCCACGATCGAGGTCAAGAAGGGCGAGGTCGAGGCCCTCTCGCTGCGCCTGGCCTCGGGTGTCGTCGACAACTACGGCGACACCCTCTAAACCCGCTCAGGTGACGGCCGCCCGGTGCGCCGGGCGGCCGTTTCAGTACGCGAGGAGGGCCGTGGCGAGCGCGACCGCGCCCGACAGTCCCAGCAGCGAGCCGGTGATCACGCCCGTCACGTAGCTGGGGGTCAGCTTCCGCTTCCACGCGATCCAGGCCGCCAGCAGCGATCCGAGCGTCACCAGCGTGGCGGTGACGTGGAGCATCGGCTCCTTCAGCAGCGGCGCCAGCGGGTAGAAGTGCACGCCGACGACGAAGGCGATCCACGGCGCGATCCACGCGCCCAGCTTGCGCCAGATCAGCAGGACCGCGCCGAGTCCGGCCAGGCCGAACTCGATGCCGACGATGATCCCGAAGCGCGGGCCGGTCTCGGCGTCGATGGCGGTACCGGCGTCCCAGTTGCGCCAGGCGATGAGGCCACCGGCGAGGGCGATGGCGATCCCGATGCCGGAGCCGATGCCGAGCCACTTCTGCATCCGCTTCGGCGGCGCCTCCTGGGCCCAGCCGAACCAGCCCATCCCGACGAAGCCGAAGATCACCGCCGTCATGGCGGCGTCGCGCAGGAATTCGGCCTTCATGTCTGTACTCCCCGGGTCGAGGCGGCTCGGTCGCCGCATCGTATCCGCGAGTGGATCTCGCCTTTCCGGTGGCCTCTACCGCTGTCGAGGAACGGGACGGCGGCCGGGCCGCCGTCCCGCGATGCTCAGAACGGGCGCTTCTCCGGGCTGACGGTCTTGGCCGGGTCGCGCTCGACGACCGGGTCGAGGACCTCGTCGATGGCCTTGAGCGTGTCGGCGTCCAGCTTCACGCCCGCCGCCTTCACGTTCTCCGCGACCTGCTCCGGCCGCGTGGCGCCGATGATCGCCGCCGAGACGTTCGGGTTCTGCAGCACCCACGCCACCGCCAGCTGCGCCAGGCTCAGGCCCGCGCCCTCGGCGATCGGCCGCAGGTTCTGCACCCGGGTCAGCACGTCGTCGTTGAGGAAGCGGGTCGCGGTGGAGTTCTCCAGCGCGCCCCGGCTGCCCTCCGGCGGGGCCTGCCCCGGCAGGTACTTGCCGGTCAGCACGCCCTGCGCGATCGGCGACCACACGATCTGCCCGATGCCGAGCTCCTCCGACGTGGGCACCACCTCGGCCTCGATGACCCGCCACAGCATCGAGTACTGCGGCTGCGAGGACACCAGCTGGATCCGCAGCTCCTTGGCCAGGGTGTGGGCGGCCCGGATCTGCTCGGCCCGCCACTCCGAGACGCCGATGTAGTGCGCCTTGCCCGCCCGGACGATGTCGGCGAAGGCCTCCATGGTCTCCTCAAGCGGCGTCTCGTAGTCGAAGCGGTGCGCCTGGTACAGGTCGACGTAGTCGGTCTGGAGCCGCCTCAGCGAGCCGTCGATGGACTCCATGATGTGCTTGCGCGACAGCCCCCGGTCGTTGCGGCCCGGGCCCGTCGGCCAGTACACCTTCGTGAACACCTCCAGCCCGGCCCGCCGCTGCCCCTTGAGCGCGCGCCCCAGCACCTCCTCCGCCTTCGTGCCCGCGTACACGTCGGCGGTGTCGAAGGTGGTGATCCCCGCGTCGAGCGCAGCGTGGATGCAGGCGTGCGCCGCGTCCTCCTCGACCTGGTTGCCGTGGGTGATCCAGTTGCCGTAGGCGATTTCGGAGACGACGAGGCCGGAGCGGCCGAGGTGGCGATATTCCATGGTCCCGAACCTATCCGAGGACTGTTTCCGGTGGGTTGGCTCGCGTGATCACGGCGTGCCGGTGGCCGGACGGCGTCACGCCGTCCGGCCGGTGGCGGCTCAGTGCGCGGTGGCGGCGGTGGCGGCGCGCCAGGCGAAGCCGTCGGGGTCGGTGAAGTCCCCGGCGCCCCCGGCGACGGTGACGCGGTGGGAGCCGGTGCCCTCGGGGGCCACCCCGGCGTCCTTGGCGGCGGCGCGGCGGCTGTAGAAGGCCAGCCGGACCGGTTCGGTGGCGAACTCGACGTACTTGCGGCCGAAGCTCTTGGCCACCGTCAGGCCGCGCTCGACGTAGAACCGCTTCGACACCGCGACGTCGGTGACGCCGAGCAGCAGGACCACGTCGCTGATCTCGCGGGTGGTGGGGCCGGTGTTCTTCTTGGACTCCGAGGCGAGCTTCCAGATCACCCCGAAGGGGTCGCGCAGGACGCCGCCGTAGCCCCAGAAGCTCTTGGCGACCGGCTTCAGGACGGTCGCGCCGCCCGCGACGGCGGTGCCCGCCAGGCTGTCGACGTCGCCGGGCTGGGACACCACCAGCGACACCGCGAAGCCGCGGAAACCGGTGGTGGGCTCCGACGAGGACGCCACGCGGACACGGGCGTCGAGGCCGAAGGCGGCGTCGTAGAAGGCGCGGGCGGCCTCGGGCTCGGGGGTTTCGAGGATGATGGACTCGATGGGGGACATGCGCTCGCCTTTCGCGGGGTGGGGTGGGTGTTGGTCAGCGGTCCTGGATGAGCCCGAGGACGTTGCCGTCGGGATCGGTGACGGTGGCGACCAGCCGGTCGCCGCCGACGTCGTGCGCGGGCTCGGTGACGGTGGCCCCGGCCGCGCTCAGCGCGGCGAGCCGCTCGGCGATGTCGGCCACGTGCCAGTAGACGACCGGCGCGGTCATGCCCTGCGGGCCGCCGCCGGGGACCAGCCCGATGTGCTGGCCGGCGATGTCGAAACCGGCGTAGTAGGTCCCGTCGGTCTGCGGCGGGAGGCCGAGCAGTGCGGCGTAGACGGCCTTCGCCCGCGCCAGATCGGACACGGGGTGCAGTACCGTCTTGATTCCCTCGGTGATCATGGTCGCTCCTCGTGGTTTTCGCCTCGACCCGATGGCCTCAACGATCCCGTCGGCGCGGCCGCTCCACATCCGTGGTGACCACTGCACCGGCTACGGATTCCCGGTACTGACGAGCGCGGGAGGACGGGTCCGTGGAGGAGATCCCGGCGCGGGGCCGCTGACCTCGTTCGTGGGCCGCGCGGGCGAACTGAGCGGCCTGATCACCGGCAACCGGGGACCGCGCGGGCGCGGCCACCGACCTGGCCACCGCCGCCGCATCGCGCAGTTGTCGGCAGCCCGGCCGCGACCCACGAGCTGATCGACGCGCTGGGCACGGCGACGCCGGCCGGGTCTGGGCGCCGCGGACCTGCCGAGCGCCCGCCGTCGCCATGGTCCACGGGCTGCGCGGCGACGAGGACGCCGGGCGCGAGTGGACTGGTACGTGGCGCTGCGCGTGGAGGCCGCCGTGCTCGCCGGTGACCTCGGCGCCCGCGACCACCGACTTCGAGGCCGCCGGGTGCCGCTACCGGGCGGCCCTCGCCGCGCTCGGCCCGGACGCCCGAAAGGGACGGCGGCCCGCCCGGGCCGCCGTCCCTTGTGGATCAGGCCGTCGCGCCGACCGTCTCCCGCTCCTCGGTGTCCGCCCGCTTCTCGCGCTTGGCGGCCCGCTTCTCCTTGCGCAGCTCCACCATCGTGTAGAGCGTGGGCACCAGCACCAGCGTGAGCAGCGTCGAGCTGACCAGCCCGCCGATCACCACCACGGCCAGCGGCTTGGAGATGAACCCGCCGCCGCCGGTGATGCCCAGGGCCATCGGCAGGAGCGCGAAGATCGTGGCGAGCGCGGTCATCAGGATCGGCCGGAGCCGGTTGCGCCCGCCCTCGATCACCGCCTCCGACAGCGGCATCCCCTGGCGCCGGTACTGGTTGATGAGGTCCAGTAGCACGATCGCGTTCGTCACCACGATGCCGACCAGCATCAGCAGGCCGATCATGGCCGCCAGGCCCAGGCTGGTGCCGGTGGCCAGCAGCAGCAGGATGGTGCCGGTCGCGGCGAAGGGGATCGACACCAGCAGGATCAGCGGCTGGATGAGGCTGCGGAAGGTCGCCACCATCACCATGAACACCAGCGCGATCGCCGCGACCAGCGCCAGGCCCAGGTTCCGGAAGGCCTCGGCCTGGTCGGAGGAGGCGCCGCCGAGGGCGAAGGTGGCGCCGTCGGGCAGGGTCAGCGCGTCCAGCCGCTTCGTGAGCTCCTGGGTCGTGGCACCGAGGGACTCGCCGGTGTTGGTGCCGGAGACCTTCGCCGTGCGCGAGCCGCCGGTGTGGTCGACGGCGATCGGGCCGTCGGCGATCTCCACGTCGGCGACGTCGTCGAGGGTCCCGCCGCCGGGCATCGGCAGCGCGCGAAGCTCCTCAATGGACCCCGGTGCTTTCCCGCCCGCCTTGAGGACCACGTCGGCGGTGGTGCCGTCGAAGGTCACCTGGGTGAGCGTGCCGCCCTGGACGGCCTGCGTCACCAGCTGCGCGATGGCGACCTCGGACAGCCCCCGCGCGGCGGCGGTCTTGCGGTCGACGCTGATCTCGATGCGCGGCACGGTCTCGCTGATGCTGCTCTTCACCTCGGTGACGCCGGGAGTGCCCGACATGGCCGCAGTGACCTTCGCGGTGGCCTCCTTGAGCACCGCCGGGTCGTCGGCGGTGACCTTGACCTCCAGGACGTCGCCGCCGAAGCCGCCGGACTCGCCGACGGTGATCTCGCCGAGCTCGGCGCGGCCGGTCAGCTTGCCGCGCAGCTCGTCCTGGACGGCGGCGAGGTCACCGTCGTCCTTGAGGGTGATCGCGTAGGACGCCTTGGTGGCGCCGCCCCCGCCGAACATGGCCGCCAGGCCGGTACCGCCGCCGCCGATGTTGACCTGATAGGTCTCCACGGCCTTGATGCCGCCGATGACGCTCTCGACGTCCTTGGCCCTGGCGTCGGCGGTCTCCAGGGACGTGCCCGCCGGGAAGGTCTGCTCCATCGCGATGGTCTTCTGGCCGGCGTCGTCGATGAAGCTGGTGTTCAGCTGCGGCACCAGCGACAGGGTGCCGATGAGGATCAGCAGCGCGATCACGACCGTGGTCAGGCGGCGCTCGGTGGCCCAGCGCAGCACCGGCACGTAGGCGCGCTGGAGGATCCCGTTGCGTTCCCGGTTCTCCACCGCCTCGCGGTCCAGGCGGCCCTTGGGCGGCTTCAGGAACCAGTAGGCCAGCACGGGGACCACGGTCAGCGACACCAGCAGCGAGGCCAGCAGCGCGACGGCCACGGTCACCGAGAAGGGCCCGAAGAGCTCGCCGACGAGGCCGCCGACGAAGGCGATGGGCAGGAACACCGCCACGGTG
The DNA here is from genome assembly GCF_030269765.1 of Actinorhabdospora filicis. Taxonomy (GTDB): domain Bacteria; phylum Actinomycetota; class Actinomycetes; order Mycobacteriales; family Micromonosporaceae; genus Actinorhabdospora; species Actinorhabdospora filicis. Next base: position 671,061 of record NZ_BSTX01000003.1, read on the forward strand.
GTCAGGGTGGACGAGGTGACGGCCCCGGCCACTTCCCGCACGCCGGTGAGGATCGCGCTCTTGCGCTCCTCGCCGTAGGACAGGTGGCGTTTGATGTTCTCCAGGACCACGATGGCGTCGTCGACGACCCGGCCGATGGCGATGGTCAGCGCGCCGAGGGTGAGCATGTTGAGGCTGTAGTCCTGCGTCCACAGCGCGATGAGCGCGATGAGCACCGACAGCGGGATCGACACGGCGGTGACCAGCGTCGAGCGCACGGAGAACAGGAACACCAGGATCACCAGGACGGCCATCACCAGGCCGAGCATGCCCTCGGTGGTGAGGTTGTCGATGGCCTGCTCGATGGCGGGGGCCTGGTCGGAGATGACGGTGAGGGCGGTGCCGGAGCCGATCGCGGCGACCAGGTCCGGGAGCTTGGCGCGGACCTCCTCGGAGATGGCGACGGTGTTCCCGTCGGGGGTGGCGGTGATGGACAGGCCCAGGCTGGCCGCGCCGTTGGTGCGGGTCAGCGAGGTCGCCTCCTTGGTGGTGAGGGCGACCTCGGCGACGTCGCCGAGCCGGACGGGGGCGGCGGGCGTCCCGGTGGGCGGCTGGGCGGCGGCGGGCGTCAGGTACAGGTTCTCCAGGTCGGCCACGGCGGTTTAGGCGTCACCGGCCTGGATGGTGAGGGTGCTGCCGTCGGCGGTGACCGCGCCGACGGGGAAGGGCCGCCCGGCGCCCTGCACGGCGGTGCCGATCGCCTGGAGCGTCAGACCTTTGCGGGCCAGCGCGGCGGTGTCGGCGGTGATCGTGACGACCTTCTCGCGGGCGCCGCCGACGCTGACCTCCTTGACGCCGGGGATGCCCTCCAGCTCGGGCACGACCTTGGCGTTGAGGCGTTCGGTGAGGGCGTCCTCGCCGAGGCCGGAGGTGGCCGCGAGCTGGATGATCGGCATGTCGTCGGTGCTGCCGACGAAGGTCTGCGGGTCGACGTCGTCGGGCAGCTTCGCCTTGGCCAGCGCCTGCTGGACCTCGGCCTGCGCCCGGTCGATGTCGGCGCCGAAGTCGAACCTGACGCGGACGTTGGTGCGCGACTCCGAGGAGGTGGAGATGACCTCCTTGATGCCGTCGACGCCGCGCAGGGCGTCCTCGATGGGCGTGGTCACCTCGGATTCGACGATGTCGGGCGCCGCGCCGGGATAGGCGGCGATGACCGAGACCATCGGGAAGCTCATCGACGGGATGAGCTGCTGTTTGAGGTTCGGCGTCGCGTAGGCGGCGAAACCGGCCAGCACGAGGGTGATCAGGGCGACCAGGCCGCGGTTGGCCAGGCTCCAGCGGGTCAGGAAGGACATGGCACAAGGCTGTCCGGCCGGGTGGGGAGCGGCGTCCTCCCCGGGGACGTTCCCGGCGTACCGCGATCGCGGTACGCCGCTGAGACGCCTGTCAGGTTCGGGGCCGCACGAGCCCGGTCTCGTAGGCGATGATCACCAGCTGCGCCCGGTCATGCGCGCCGAGCTTGAGCATGGCCCGGTTGACGTGGGTCTTGGCGGTCATCCGGCTGATGCCGAGGCCCACGGCGATCTCGTCATTGGCGAGCCCCGAGGCCACCAGTGTCAAGACCTCCAGCTCGCGCTCGGTGAGCACCGACAGGTCCTTGGGCACGCGGTGGTCGGCGGCGCCCGGGCTGGCCAGGAACCGGCCGATGAGGCCCTTGGTGGCCAGCGGCGACAGCAGCGCCTCGCCGCGATGGATGACCCGGATCGCCTCGTGCAGCTCGGCGGCGTCGACGCCCTTGCCGAGGAAACCGCCCGCGCCGGCGCGCAGCGCGGCGAACACGTACTCGTCGATCTCGAAGGTGGTCAGCACCAGGACCCGCACGTGCGCCAAGCCGGGCTCGGCGGTGATGAGCCGGGTGGCGGCCAGCCCGTCGGTGCCGGGCATGCGCACGTCCATGAGGACCACGTCGGCCCCGCGGGCCAGGCGCACCGCCTCGTCCCCGTCGGCGGCCTCCCCGACGACCTCCATGTCGGGCGCGGTGTTGACCAGCACCCGGAACCCGGCCCGCACCAGCGCCTGGTCGTCGGCGATAACGACGCGGATCACGCGGCCACCTCCGGGGCGGGCAGCACGGCCCGCACGAGGAAACCGCCGCCGGGCCGGGTGCCCGCCTGGAACGTGCCCTCCACCGACAAAGCGCGCTCCCGCATCCCGATGAGGCCGTGACCGGTGCCGAGGGCCGCCCCGCCCGGCCCGTCGTCGCTGACCTGGACGAGCAGGTCCTCGCGCTCATAGGCGATGCGGACGGTGGCCGCGGCGCCCGGGGCGTGCTTCGAGACGTTCGTGAGGGCCTCCTGCGCGATGCGGAACGCGGTCAGCTCGACCTGCGCCGACAGCGGCCGCGGCTCGCCCTCGGTGACACCCCGCACGTCGTGCCCGGCCGCCCGGAACGACGCCAGCAGCCCCGGCAGGCCCGACAGCCCCGGGCTCGGCTCGGTCGGCGCGTCCTCGTCGGCGCTGCCCGGCCGCCGCAGCAGCCCGACGGTGGTGCGCAGCTCGTCGAGCGCCTCCCGCCCGGCCTCCTGGACGTGCCCGAGCGCCTCCCGCGCCTGCTCCGGCGCGCTGCCCAGCACGTGCGCGGCGACCTGCGCCTGCACGTTGATCAGGGCGATGTGGTGGGCGAGGACGTCGTGCAGCTCCCGGGCGATGTGCAGCCGCTCCTCCATGACCCGCCGCTCCGCCTCCTGCTCCCGGGTCGCCTCGGCCTGCCGGGCGCGCTCCTCGACGGAGGCGATGTAGGCGCGGCGGTTGCGGATGCCGTCGCCGATGGCGGTGGCCAGCAGCACCGCCAGCGCCGGCGACAGCGCCTCGGTCAGCGTGCGCGCGCCCGCCGCGGTGTACGACGCGGTGAGCACCAGCGCCGCCGCCCCGCCGGTGAGCCACGCGCGCAGCCGCGGCGTCCGCACCGCCACCGAGTACATGGCGATGGCCGGGAAGATGTCGAGCGTCCGGCGCGTGTCCGGGCTGATCACCAGGTACGCGAGGACACCGCCGAGGGTGATGGCCAGCAGCACCAGCGGATGGCGGCGGCGCAGCAGGAGCGCCAGGCTCAGCGGGAACGCCATCATCAGCACGAACTGGAAGGGCGGCGCGACGGGGGTGAGCGGCTCCGGCGTCCGCTCCGGGCCGATGCGCGAGGCGACCAGCAGCAGCCCGTACACGAGCGCCGCCAGGGCCAGGTCGGCCAGGACGGGACGCGCGCGGAACAGGTCGCGGGCGCGACGGAGGCTGGTCACCCGTCTCAGGGTACGAGCGCGGGCTGAGAAGTGCCGTCCGGCGAGTCGCGCAGGTCACGGGCTCACCCGATCCGCACCACCCGCGCCCACTCCGGCGGCCGCTCCGGTCGGTAGTCCGGGTCGTTCTCCCGCACCCGCGCCGGGCGCGGGAACAGCCCCACCACCGTCCGGCACGGTGGCCGCCGGGACGGCCAGGGCGTCTGCCCGTCGGTGAGGGCGACGATCACGTCGGGACGCGGCCGCGCCCGCAGCGCTGCCGCGAAGCCCTCGCGCAGGTCGGTGCCGCCACCGCCCAGGAGCTCGATGTTCTCGGCCCGGCAGAGGGGGACGGCCACACCGGCGGCGGCGTCGCAGGAGATCACCGACACCAGGTCGCGGCGGCCGCCGACGGCGCGGGTGATCGCGGCGACCTCCAGCAGCGCCGAGCCGAGTTCGGCGTCACTGACCGAGCCGGAGGTGTCGATGACCACGCACACGTGCGGGGGCGTGCGGCGCAGGCTCGGCAGGATCACGCCGGGGAGCGGGCGGCGGGAGGGACGGCGGTAGGTGTGGTCGTCGCCCGCTCCGGCGCCGCCCACGGCGGAGCGCACCGCCGCGCGCAGCAGCTTGCGCCAGGGCTGCGGCGGGTGGAAGGCGTCCTCGGCCCAGCGGCGCCAGGTCTCGGGGGCGTCGCCGGGGCGGCCCTTGATGCCCTCGGCGACGCGGAAGCGGACGGCGTCGCGCTCCTGGGCGCTGAGCCCGTGCGCGCCGCCGGGGCCGAGGTCCCAGGGGCGCGCCTCGCCGTCGGCGCCGCTGCCGCAGTCGAGCCAGCCGAGCTCGGCCGGCAGGCCCGACATCGTCGAGGTGTGCAGGTACTCCTCCATCAGCAGGCCGCGGTCCAGCCCCAGCATCTCCGGCAGGGCCGCGCCCGCCGGGACGGGGAGCCCGTCGCCGTAGATGTCGTCGTTGATCTCGAAGTCGGCGGCGATGTTGCGGCGCCAGCGGTGACCGGGCCCGTGCTGTTCGTGCTCGGCGGCGTGGCGTTCGCCGCGCCCGTGGTGGTCGCGCAGGAGGTGGGACACCTCGTGGACCCAGACCCCGGCGAGGTCGGCGACCGTCATGCGCGCCACGAACGCTGGGGACACGTAGCAGCGCCAGTGCGGGTCGACGCCCATCGTGGGGATGGCGCGGTCCTCCACGATGCGCAGCGCGAAGAGCGCGGCGGCCAGGTAGGGGCGCACCTTGACCGCGTGCAGGCGGGCGGACAGGAGCTTGTCCAGGTCGAGGGCGATGGCGCTCATCGCGCCACCAGGTCCACCGAGCGCCCGGCGCGTTCGGCGAGGCCGATGACCCCGGCCAGCCGCTCGATGGCCGCCGGCACCTCCCAGTCGTCGCGGCGCAGCGCGGCCAGGGCGGTCGCGGGGGCGACCAGCAGGTCGGCGGTGCCGGTGTCCAGGGCCCGGACCAGCACCGCCCACGCCGCGTCCCAGCGCTGGCGGTCCGGGCGGGAGGCGACGGCCTCGACGACGGCGTCCAGCGCCGCCTGGCGCAGATCGCCGCGCTCGGGCAGCACGGCGGCGGACGGGTCGGCGAGCAGGGTCTCGGGGTCGGGCAGGTCCATCCGGTCGAAGTGGGCGAGCAGCTCCAGGCCGGGGCCGTCGCCGACGGCGCCGCGCACCAGCAGCGACAGGACGTCGCGGGAGGCCGAGGCGGCGGTGCCGAAGGCGATGAGCGTGAGCGCGGCCTCCCAGCTGCGGGGCGAGGGCCAGGCGCCGCCGCGCCGGGTCTCGGTGGTCGGGAGGCGGTGGATGAGCTTGGGGCGCGCGGCGAGGAACCCGCAGACCGCGCGCCGGGCGAAGTCCACCGACTCCGCCAGCCGCGCCGGGTCCAGGACGGGCAGCTCCGCCCGGGGCCACACGCCGCCCAGGCCGCGCACCACGACCTCGCGGTCGTGCGTCCAGTACAGGTGGACGAAGCGGTTGGCCAGCGGCGGGCTGAGCTCCCAGCCGTCGGCGGCCGAGGCCGGTGGGTTGGCGGCGGCCACGATCCGCACGCCCGGTGGCAGCCGCAGCGCGCCGACCCGGCGCTCCAGGACCACGCGCAGCAGCGCGGCCTGCACCGCGGGCGTGGCGGTGGACAGCTCGTCCAGGAACAGCAGGCCCTTACCCGCGCGCACCAGGTCCACCGCCCACTGTGGAGGCGCCATGGGGACGCCGCGCGTCTCGGGTTCCTCGCCGATGACCGGCAGGCCGGAGAAGTCGGAGGGCTCGTGGACGCTGGCGATCACGGTGGTCAGCGGCAGGCCGAGGGACTCCGCCAGCCGGGTCAGCGCGGCGGTCTTGCCGATGCCGGGCTCGCCCCACAGCAGGACGGGCAGGTCGGCGGCCACGGCGAGGGTGAGCGCCTCCAGACGCTCGTCGGGGCGCGGCTCGGTGGTGCTGGCGCGCAGGAGGTTCAGGAGGTCGTCGGCGAGGGACAGCCGGGCATGGGAAGTCATCGAATCACCTGGTGAAAGAAGAGGGATCAGCGGAACTGGCCGGTGCGCGGCCGGGCGCGGTTGACGCGCCGGCGCCGCTCGGCCGGAAAGGTGCGGCGGCTCAGTGGGCCGGGCTCGCGGACGGGGGCGCCGGGGACGGTCGGCAGGCCAGCGCGGAACACGCCGTGCTCCACCCGGCCGTCGGCCGCGGCGGTGAGCTCGTCCCGCAGCGGACCGTCGCGCAGGATCGCGCGGGGACCGAGCAGGCCCTCCACGACGGCCAGCGCGCCGGTCACGTCACCGTGCCGCAGCCGCTCCCGGACGGCCGGCAGCGCCTCGGGGTCGCGGTGCACGGCGTCGATCGCGCGCAGGCACGGCAGCGGCGGCCCGCCCAGCGCGATGAGCAGATGCTCCCGGCGCAGCTGGGCGGGATCGTGGTCGACGGCCGTCAGGACGCCGTCCCGCAGCGCGATGCGGTGGATCTCGCCCCGGCACTCGACCCGGTGCGGGTCGGAGGCCGGTGGCGGTTGCCGCGGCGGGCCCGATCCGTGCCCGGCGAGGGCCCCGGCGACCAGCGGGTGCAGCGCGGCGGGCGTGATGAGCCCGGCCCGCAGCAGCTCCAGGTCGGGCAGCGTGCGGGCGGCGGCCTCCGGCAGCAGTGGCAGGGCCGCGATCTCCTGCGGCGGCGGGGGATCGGCGACGCGCCGGAACACCGGGACGTGGTTCTCGTCGGGCGCGACGAGCTCCAGCACGGCCGTCTCGCGCGCGGCGAGGCGGACGGCGAAGGGCCCGTGCGGGCGCCCGGCGTCCCGCAGCAGCGTCTCGGCCTCGGCGGCCCAGCGCGACAGCGCCCACGGCGGGTCGTCGCCGGTGCCGTGGCGGCCGAGCAGCTCGCCGCTGCGCGTGGCGTCCCAGAGGTGGCGGTGCAGGTCGAGCCGGAACCGGCGGTCCGGCCGTCCGTCCACATCGGAGGGATCCCACAGCGCGAGGGACACCCGCTGCCCGGCGGCGGCGCGCGCCGGGGGCGTACGCGCCACCAGCAGCACCGGACCCGGGTAGCGGGCCAGCGCGACGGTCAGCCCCGGGCGCAGCAGCCCGTCGGGGGCCATGCGGGGCAGGTGCCAGCGGAGCAGATCCGGCGCCAGGCGGCGCAGATCGGCCCTCAGGAGGGTGGTGAGTTCGGTGCCGTACCGGTCCCGGACGGCGGACGGACGCAGATCGACGTCGACGCGGGCGGCGGCGCAGGCCCCGGCCCAGTCACCGGCCGCGCGGCGGACGGTGGCGGTCTCGATCATGGACGGTGGCACGGCGTACTCGCGCACGCGGCGCCACATCGGCGGGCGGGTCGGAATCCCGTTCGCGGAAAGCGGTGCCATCAGCACTCACCCGGCGCGAACGATTCCCCCAATCCACAGGAGAAGGTGGTCATCGGCTCAAGCCTAACCGGCCCGCGCCATCACCCGCCCGGACGGTCCCGCAGTGCCGCCAGCGCCGCCGCGCGCAGGCCCGGGACGTCCAGGGACGCGAACTCCGCCACCGCCGCCCGGTACGCCTCCGGCGCGGCCTCCTCGGCGGCGCCCCGGGCGCGCGAACCCGACATGCTCGGGTGGATCTGGCGCGGCGGCTGGAAACGCTCGGCCAGCGCCGTCAGCCGCGCGCCCGGCACCGCCCGGCCCGCGGCGAGATCGGCCACCGCCAGGGCCAGCAGCACCGCCCCGCACGCCGACATCTCCGCCACGTGACCGGCCGGACCCGACGCGGGCTCCCGCAGCAACGCCGTCACCTGGCGCGGCAGCTCCGACAGCGCGCCGGCCACCAGATCGAGGCGGCCGTGATAGGCGTGGGCCAGCACCGCCGCCGAGCGGATCTCCAAAGTCCACACCTGCACACCGCGCGGATCGGGACGGTACAGCGGATGCCCGGCGGAGTCGATCAGCGCCAGCAGGTCCCGCCAGCGGCGCAGCCCGCCGTCCACGTCGCCCTGGGCGAGACTGATCTCGGCCACCGTCGCCAGCCCGTACGGACGCCCGAAGGGAGCGGTGGTCTCGGTGCCAAGACGATTGCTGGCCCCGTCCACGTCCCGGCACTGGAGCTCGGCCATCACCAGCGCGATGCGCAGGTCCTCGCGGTCGGGATCGGACTCCAGCAGCTCGATCTGGCGCAGCGCCAGCGCCAGGTGCGGACCGGCGCGCTCGCCCTGCTCGGCCAGCAGCGCCAGCCGCCCGACGCGGCAGTGCGCGTGGTAGCGCAGCCAGGGGTTGCCGGAGCGCTCGAAGTCGGCCAGCATCAGCGTCGCCTCGGTCAGCGCGCCGTCGATGTCGCCTTCGCGCTCCAGCGCGAAGCCCACCACCGTGTGCGCGACGCCCGAGGGCAGCGGCCGGGGGTCGGTGAGCAGATCGGCGAGTGTGGACGGCCCGCCGCTCATCGCGCGGACGGCCGCCGCGATCGCCCGCGCCGGGGTGTCCGGCGGGGCCTCGGGCAGGCGGCGCAGGACCAGCGTGGAGCGCAGTTCGCGGCCGCCGTGGGTGAAGCGGCTCAGCGCGCACACCACCGCCGCGGTGCGCACCGCGTCCACCAGCGGGCCCTCGGGACGCAGGTGCGACAGGACGCGGGCGACCTCCCCGGCGCGCTCGGCGACGCGGGCGTGGCAGGCCGAGACGAACCATCGCGGGCCCAGCGCGGCGAACACCGCGGCCGCCGCCGGGCCGTCCCCGGCGTCCAGCGCGTACCGCAGCGCGCGCACCAGGTTGTCCTGCTCGGCGCGGACCGGGCCCATGTCGGCGGGGGAGACGAACGCGATCTCGTTGTGGGCGAGCCCGAACTCGCGCGCCCAGGCCACGAAACCGGCGATCGCCCGCTCGTCCTCGCCCGCCCCGGCGCGTTCGGCGAGCCCGAGGTCGCGGACGGCGGCCGGCATCCGGAAGCGCGTGCCGGTGGGGGTTTCGGTGACCGTGAGCAGCGACTGGGCGGCCAGCCGGTCGAGGACGTCGAGGGTCTCGTCGAAACCGCCGCCGAGGAGCCGCCCGGCCGAGGCGGCGGTGAACCCGCCGGGGAACACCGAGAGCAGCCGGACCGCCGCGCGGCCCGGCTCGTCCAGCAGCCGCCAGCTCCAGTCGACCACCGCGCGCATCGTGCGGTGCCGGGCCGGGGCGTCGCGGGAACCGCCGCGCAGCAGCGTGAAGCGGTCGGCGAGGCCGCGGGTGATCTCGGGGACCGACATGACGCGCACCCGCGCGGCGGCCAGCTCGATGGCCAGCGGCAGCCCTTCGAGGCGCGCGCACAACGCGGCGACCTCCTCGTAGCGCAGCTCGGCGCCGGGACGCGCGGCCCGCGCGCGGCGGCCGAACAGCTCCACCGCCGCCTCCACGGCCAGCTCCGGCAGCGCGTGCACCGATTCCGCCGACAGCCCCAGCGGCGCCCGGCTGGTCACCAGGACCCGCAGCTCCGGTGTCAGCGCCACCAGCCGCCCGACCAGGTCGGCGACGCCGTCCAGGACGCGCTCGCAGTCGTCGAGGACCAGCAGCACCCGCCGGGAGCCGATCGCCTGCACCAGACCGGGGATCCGCCCGCCGGGCAGGTCCTCGGCGCCGAAGGCCGAACCGACCTCGGCGGCCACCTGCGCGTCGTCCTCCACACCGGCGAGGGCGACCAGGCGCACCTCCGCCTCCTCGGCGGAGCGGGCCACGGCGTGCGCGACCCGGCTCTTGCCGATGCCGCCGGGACCGGTGACGGTCACCACCCGCGAGGCCCGCAGCGCCGCCAGCACGCCCGCGACGTCCTTGTCGCGGCCCAGCAACGGGCTCGCCTCGTGCGGGACGCCGTGCCGGACGGCGGGCTCACCGGACCGCAGCAGCCGCCGGTGCGCCTCGCGCGCGGCCGGTCCCGGGTCGGCGCCGAGCCGCTCGCGCAGGTCCCGGCGGTGGGCGTCGTAGCGGACCAGGGCCGCTTCGAGGCCGGAGGTGGCGGCCTCGGCGCGCATCAGCTCGGCCAGTACTTCCTCGTCGCCGGGCCGCTCGGCCCAGATCGCGGCGAGGGGAGCGGCGGCCTCGGCCAGGCGGCCCAGCCGCGCCAGCGACAGCGCCCGCAGCTTCCGGGCCTTCTCGAAGGACGGGCGCCGCGACACCCGCAGCTCGGTGACCGGTCCCTCGCCGTCGCCCACCGTGCCGTTCCACAGCGACAGCGCCGCCTCGGCCCGCTCCAGCGCGGCCGCGTGGTCCCCGGCCAGGGCGTGCCGCCCGGCCGCGGCGGCGCGCTCCTCCAGCGCCCAGGCGTCGACGCGCTCGGGCGGCAGCGTCAGCCGGTACCCGCCGGGTGTGCTCACGATCAGCCCCGGCGCCGTCTCGGCGCGGGTCCGCGAGATGAGCACCTGGAGCGCCTTGCCCGGGTTCTCCGGCGGATCCTCCGGCCACAGCTCGCCGATGAGGCGTCCCGTGCCCACCGCCGCGCCGGGATCGCTTGCCAGCAACGCGAGCAGCGACCGGCGCCGCGGCCCGGCGATCTCCCTCCCGCCCAGAGCCACGGTCGGCAGCAAGATCAGCTCGACGCTCATTGCCAACACCGTAGCCGTGAAAGCCGGTGAAACCGGGGTGAGGGTCGGGCGCAAGCCAAGATCATTAGGCTCTCGCGGGACATCGAACACGGCGGATACGGCCGTCGGCCGAGGTGCCCACCGCCCCCCGCCCAAGGCGTCGGGCCCGTACAACCCCTCGAAAGGCACCACCCATGACCACCCACGTCTCGGCACCGCCCGCGCCCACCGTCCCGGCGCGCAGGTGGCTCGCCCTCATCGCCGTCGCCGTCGGCACCTTCACCATGGTCACCGTCGAGCAGCTACCGATGGGCCTGCTCACCGGTATCGGCGGTTCGCTGAACGTGACCACCGGAGCCGCCGGGCTCATGGTCACCGTCCCCGGCATCGTGGCGTGCCTGGCGGCCCCCCTGCTGCCGGTCGCCATCGGCCGCGTCGACCGGCGGATCGTGCTGATCGCGCTGCTGGCCCTCATGGTCGGCGCGAACGTGCTCACCTCGGTCGCGCCGAACTTCACCGTGATGCTGGTCTCGCGCTTCCTCGTCGGCATCGGCATCGGCGGCTTCTGGGCCCTGGCCGCCGGTCTCGCCGTGCGCATGGTGCCCCCGGCGTTCGTGGGGCAGGCCAGCGCGATCACCTTCGGCGGCGCCACCGCGGCCAACGTCCTGGGCGTCCCGGTGGGCACCATGATCGGCGAGTTCACCAGCTGGCGGACCGCCTTCGCGGTCCTGGGCGGCCTCGCCGTCCTGGTCATCGTCGCCCTCGTCACGCTGCTCCCGGCGCTGCCCGCCGACGAGCCGGTCCGGCTCTCCGCGCTGGCCGGGCAGTTCCGCAAACCGTCGATGCGGGTCGGCGTCTCGATCACGTTCTTCCTGATCACCGCCCACTACGCGACCTTCACCTTCGTCAGCCCCCTGCTGACCGAGGTGGCCGGGATCTCGCAGGACCTCGTCGGCCCGCTGCTGCTGGCCTTCGGCGTCGCCGGGCTCATCGGCAACTTCACCGCCGGACGCCTCGTCGGCCGCGACGTGCGCAAGTTCATCATCGCCGTCGGCGTCCTGCTCGCCGCCGTGCTGGCGCTGTTCCCCATGATCGGCGCCACCCCCGTCACCGGCATCGCGCTGCTGATCGCGTGGGGCCTGGTCTTCGGCTCGGTCCCGGTGAGCGTGCAGACCTGGATCTTCAAGGCCGCCGGCGATCAGACGGAGGCCGCCACCGCCCTGAACTCCTCGGTGTTCAACCTCGCCATCGCCCTCGGGGCGGCCGTCGGCGGCGTCATGGTCAACGCCGTGTCGATCGACGGCGCCCTCTGGGTGGGCGGCGCGGTGGCCGTCCTCACCTCCCTCGTGGTGTGGCGCTCGTCCGCACCCCGCTGAAAAACCACCGAAAGGAACCGTCATGACCACCCCACCGACCGCGCTCCCGGACACCGCCGAGGTCATCGCCCGCTTCAACGCCGTCTTCACCGAGCACGACGCCTCGGGCCTGAACGCGCTGATCGGCGAGGACTGCGTGATGGAGACCGTGGAGCCCGCCCCCGAGGGCGTGCGCTACATCGGCCGCGCCGCCTGCGTCGCCTTCTGGCGCGCCCTCGCCGAGGACCGCGCGGTCGCCTTCCGGCCCGAGCAGGTCATCGTGGCCGGCGAGTGGGCCACCGTCCGCTGGCGCTTCCGCTTCGGCGAGGGCCCCTCCGACTACGTGACCGGCGTGAACGTCACCCGGGTCCGCGACGGGCTCATCGTCGAGTCCGTCGGCTACAGCAAGACCGCCACGGCCGGATCGGACGCCCTCACCGAACTCATCGACGAGGGCAGCGTCGCCTGGAACGCCTGAGCGGCACGGATGGAAAGACGCGCCCGCCCGCCACTGCACACCGCGGCGGCCCACCGGCGCGGGGAGTGGCCCGCGCGTGAGCGGCGATGACGGCCCTCCTCGATCGGAGGGCCGTCTCGCGTTCCCCGCGCGAAAGCCTTCTCACGTCACCGATCCCGCCGGAAACCGTTTGCCGGTCCCGGCGGCGCGCCGGACCCGGGCTCCACTGTCGATCATGCCCTCGCCGCACTCCACAGTGAACTACTGTGTGCATCGTCTCGATTACTCTTAGTTTCCCTCCTGTCGGTTCCTGAGCCTGCTCCGCCCGCGCGTCCTCACCGCCGGGGTGACCTGCCCCGGATCCACGGCGGGTGGAGAAGGACGATCAATGGTGGGTGGGTCTTCCCGATGGCGGCCGTTCGCCGTCGCCGCGGCCGTCGCGCTGGTCGTGGGGGGTGCGCCGATGGTCACATCGGACCCCGCGGTCGCCGCGGCCGGGGACGGCACGGTGACGGTCCGGGTCGTGCGCGAGGTCAACGCGAACGGGTCATGGGACCAGGTGCTGGAGCCGGGCATGTCCGGCGTCACGGTGAACCTGACCGATGACGCGGGCACGACGATCAGCGGCGTCACCGGCTCCGACGGGCGCGTGACGCTCAGTCCGGCCGGCAGCGCGCTGACCGGCGGCAAATACCGGGTGCAGGTCATCAACCCCAAACCGGGTGTCCTGTACTCCGCCTTCGCCGCGCGCGAGGGCCTGACGCAGGCGCCCAACCGCCTGAGCAGCACCGAGGAGTTCGTCGACGTGTCCGGCGGCAAGACCGTCGCCTACACCACCGCTTTGTGGAACCCGGCCGACTACTGCCAGAAGAACGCCACACTGGTCACCGCCTGCATCCGCGGCGACGTCTCCCCGGCCGAACCGGGCACCGCCCGCACGCTGGTGTCGTTCCCGTACAACGCGCGGGGCGTGGACAACCAGACCACCAACATGGCGACCAAGGCCCAGACGGGCGCGCTGTACGGCATCGGGTACTCCAAGCAGAAGAAATGGATCTTCTCCGGCGCCCACGCGCACCGGGCCTCGGGCTACGGTCCCGGCGGCGCGGGCGCGATCTACCTGAGCCAGGGCACGCCCACGAAGCCGCCGGTCTTCGGGCCGCCCGCCCTCTTCACGACCGTCCCGAACGTCGGCATCACGGCGCACAACTTCACCTCGGACATGGACCTGCCCTTCGCCCCGGCGGTCGGCAAGGAGTCCCTGGGCGACGTCGAGGTCTCCGAGGACGGCAAGGACCTCTACGCGGTCAACCTCTTCGACCGCAGGCTCTACCGCTACGACGCCACCCAGGCCGTGGCGGCCGCGCCCAAGGCGTCCTACGACATCCCGCAGCCCGACACCGCCTGCGCCGCCGATGACGACTGGCGGCCCTACGGCCTGGGCGTGCAGGACGGCGTGGTCTACGTCGGCGGGGTGTGCTCGGCCGAGTCCACCCAGGACGCCGCCGACCTGCGCGCCATCGTGCGCACCTTCGACCCGGCCGCCGGGACGTTCGGCGCGGTGATCATGGACGAGCGGCTCGACTTCCCGCGCCCGATCAGCTTCGAGAGCGCCTCGGTGTGCAAGGGCGCGGGCTGGTACCCGTGGTCCGACACCATCCCGAACTCGCTGAACGGGAAGAACTGCCCGGCCGGTTACTACGCCTACCCCGAGCCGGAGCTCGCCGACATCATCGTCGACACCGACGGCGCGCTGATCCTCGGCTTCCGCGACCGGCTCACCGACCAGGTCGGCCAGCTCCAGCGCATCCGGCCCGGCGGCGGGCTCTACCAGCCCGCGTCCGGTGGTGGCGTGGCGCGCGCCTGCGCGTCCGGTGCGGTGTTCGTGATGGCGGAGAACGGCGGCTGCGGCAAGACCGGTCGCGGCAACCAGTACTACTACAACCGCACGTACTGGGAGCACGCCAACGGCATGTTCGCCGGTCAGGCGCTGTCCAAGGTCGAGGACACCATCGCCAGCTCCGCCCTCGACCCGATCGGCGAGATCTTCTCCGGCGGCACCGCCTTCGTCAACCGGGACGGCTCGGAGTCGCCCCGAAACTCCAGCCACGGCAACCGGCTCACCACGGCCTTCGGCAAGGGCGGCTCGATGGCCGACCTGGAGGTCCTCTGCGACGAGGCGCCACTCCAGATCGGCAACCGGGTCTGGTACGACGTGGACAAGGACGGCATCCAGGATCCCGGCGAGAAGCCGGTCGTGGGCGCCACCGTGCGGCTCTACGACCAGGCCGGGACCGTGGTCGGCACGATGCTGACGACCTCGCGCGGCGAGTACTACTTCGACGACTCGAACGTGACCGGCGGCCTCCAGCCGAACACGACCTACACCATCAAGATCGACAATCCGGCCGACTACGCCTCCGGCGGCCCGCTCTACCAGTGGGTGGTCACCCAGGACAACGCCGGGGACAACGACTTCATCGACAGCGACGGCAAGGTCCCGCCGGGCGGCACCTATCCCGAGCACACCATCACCACCGGCGGACCGGGCCAGGACAACCACACCTACGACTTCGGCTACAACCAGCCCACCGGCGAGGTGAAGGTCGTCAAGCAGGACTCCTCCGGCAAACCGCTGGCGGGCGCGGTCTTCCAGCTGTGGAACGAGACCAACGGCACCGCCGGTCTCCAGACCGACGGGGCCACTCCCGACACGAAGGTCGGTGCCACCTGCACCACCGACGCGGCCGGAGTGTGCAAGAGCACCGTCCCGCTCGGCACGTACTACTGGCAGGAGACACAGGCCCCGGACGGCTACCTTCTGCCGAGCCCGGCGGTCTTCGGGCCGCTCACCATCACCCTGGCCAACTACTCCAGCGGCGCCTCCACCACCGCGACCAACGAGCTGGCCACCGGCGAGGTGCGGGTCCTGAAGACCGACCAGGACGGCAAGCCGCTGGCCGGGGCGGTCTTCCAGCTGTGGAAGGAGACCAACGGCACGAGCGGGCTCCAGACCACCGGCGCCACGCCCGACACGGTGACCGGTTCGCCGTGCACGACCCCGGCGTCCGGCAAGTGCGCCCAGACCGTCCCGCTGGGCACCTACTACTGGCAGGAGACCAGGGCCCCGGACGGCTACCTGCTCCCGGACCCGGCGGTCTTCGGGCCGCTCACGCTGACGATGGACAACCGCACCGCCGGTACCGAGGTCAGCGCCACCAACGAGCTGGCCACCGGTGAGGTCCGGCTGCTCAAGAGGGACGACAAGGGCGCGATCCTGAAGGACGCCGAGTTCCAGCTCTGGCGCGAGACCAACGGCGTCGACGGGCTCCAGGTGGACGGCGCCACGCCCGACACGAAGGTCGGCGGCCGCTGCACGACGCCCGCCTCGGGCAAGTGCGCGACCACCGTCCCGCTGGGCACCTACTACTGGGAGGAGACGAAGGCCCCGGACGGCCACCTGCTCCCGGACCCGGCGGTCTTCGGCCCGCTGACCCTGACCATGGACAACCGCACCGCCGGTACCGAGATCACCGCCACCAACGCGATCGCGATGGGCGAGGTCCGGGTGATCAAGCACGACGAGGACGGCAAGGCCCTGGCCGGGGCGGTCTTCCAGCTGTGGCGCGAGACCAACGGCACCTCTGGCCTCCAGACCGGTGAGGACACCGCCGAGGGCAACCCGTGCACGACCCCGGCGTCCGGCGTCTGCGAGGCGACCGTCCCGCTGGGCACGTACTACTGGCAGGAGACCTCGGCCCCCGACGGTTACCTCCTGCCGAGCCCGGCGGTCTTCGGGCCGCTCACGCTGACCATGGCCAACCGCACCGACGGCGTCGAGGTCACCGCGGTCAACGTGCCGGCCACCGGTGAGGTCCGGGTCGTCAAGCAGGACCCGGACGGCAACCCGCTGGCCGGGGCCGAGTTCCAGCTGTGGCGCGAGACGAACGGCACCGACGGGCTCCAGACCGCCTCCGACACGAAGGTCGGCGACGTCTGCACCACCCCGGCCTCCGGTAGGTGCGCCCAGACCGTGCCGCTCGGCACCTACTACTGGCAGGAGACCAAGGCCCCGGACGGCTACCAGCTGCCGAGCCCGGCGGTCTTCGGGCCGCTCACGCTGACCATGGCCAACCGCACCGCCGGTGTGGACGTCACGGCGGTGAACACGCCGAGCCCGGGCGAGGTCCGGATCCGCAAGACCGACCCCTTCGACCGGCCGCTGGCCGGTGCGGTGTTCCAGCTGTGGCGTGAGACCAATGGCGTCGACGGGCTCCAGACGGACGCCGACACCAAGGCCGGCGCCACCTGCACCACCGGCGCCGACGGCTTCTGCCGGAGCACGGTCGCCCTCGGCACGTACTACTGGGAGGAGACGAAGGCTCCGCAGGGCTTCGAGATGCCCAGCCCGGCGGTCTTCGGGCCGCTCGTGCTCACCCGCGACAACTACGCGGCGGGTGTGGAGGTCACCGCGGTCAACAGGCCCAAGCCGGTGTCGCTGCCCATGCGCATCCAGATCCGCAAGGTCGACGAGGGCGGCAAGCCACTGGCGGGCGCGGTGTTCCAGCTGTGGCGCGAGACCAACGGCACCGACGGGCTCCAGACCGCCTCCGACACGAAGGTCGGCGACCCGTCACCACTCCGGCCGACGGGCTGTGCTTCGCCAGGGTCCCGCGCGGGACGTACTACTGGCAGGAGGTGTCCGTGCCCAAGGGCTACGTCCTGCCCGACCCGGCCGTCTTCGGTCCGGTGACGGTGGAGCCCGGAGCCACCTCCGACGACCTGTCGTTGACGGCGACGAACAAGCTGAAGCCCGGTGTCGTGCGGCTGCTCAAGAAGAGCACCGACGGGAAGGTCCTGGCGGGCGCGGTCTTCCGGCTGTGGCGCGAGACCAACGGCCGCTCCGGGCTCCAGATGGACGCCGACACCCCCGTCGGCGAGGAATGCGTCACCGACGCCCAGGGCCGCTGCGACTTCGGTTCGGTGTCGGCCGGGACGTACTACCTGGAAGAGGTCGCCGCGCCGGACGGGTACCTGACACCCGACCCGGGGGTCAGCGGGCCCTACGAGGTCGGCGGCGTCCACGGCGACGTCGAGGTCACCCGCACCAACCAGCGCAGGCCGGAGCTGCCGCCGACCGGGCCGGGGATGCCGGTCCTCTCGCTGCTGGCGATCGGGCTGACCCTCGTCGGCGGAGGCCTCGTCCTGCGCCGGGCCAGGCGCCGGTCCTAGCGAACAGCCGCTGTTAGAGAACGAGAGAGGGGGCCGCGAGGCCCCCTCTCTTCATGCCCAGGGCGTGTCCGGCGGCGACCAGGACGCCGTCTCGTCCAGCCCGACGGTGAGCGTCCCCCCGTCCGGCAGGCGCATCGTGGCCCGCCGCATCCGCCCGTCGGCGTCGACCCAGTAGGCGAGGGGCGATTCGCCGCCCCGGCGGCCCGTGCGGGGACGCGGGCCGGAGAACACGTCGCACTCGCGCCCGCCGACGGCCTCCCGGCGCAGCCACCGCGCCTCCTGCCCCGCCAGGACCTGCGCGTTGTCCGGCCGGTCCTGGCCCAGCAGCACCGACAGCCGCAGCGCGGTGTCGAGCGGATCGTCGGTGTAGGCGCGCGGCGACCAGTCCGGAGTGGACGCCACCGACTCCGGCAGGCCGCCGCCCCGGCCGGGCGCCACCCGCAGGCCCTCGGCGTCCCACGCGATCAGTCCCGAACCCAGCGGCGCGCGGTACTCCCCGACGGCGTGATGCGAGCGGTAGTCGATGACGCCGTCGACCACGACCGTCCCCTCGGCCATCGGCGCCTCCACGCGCACCCGCAGCGGGCTGGCGGTGAAGGCGGTGTACCGGCTCAGCGCCAGCCGCCCGGCCTCGTCGATGGTGATGGGACGCGGCCCGCCGGACGGCCACAGCGCGAAGGCCGCCACGCCCGCCGCGACGGCACCGCCGCCCAGCAGGAACCAGCGGCGGTTCACGCCGACGGCAGGGGGTAGGCGCCGGCGTCCACGTCGCCGGGCAGGCCGGTCGCCGGACGCGCGGGCGCGCCGCCGGGGTCGGCCATGCCCGGCTGCCGGGGCGGCGCGGGCAGCGTCCGGAAGTCCACCCCGGCCGGGACGGCGACGTGCGCGGCGGAGGCCACCGTCACCACCGGCAGCGCGTTGCTGCCCGCGATCGCGCTCACCACGTCGGCGCCGTTACCGCCGACCGCGTTGCCGGTGACGTCGTTGCCCGTGGCGTGGTAGCCCTCGGCGTCGGCGACCACGATCCCGGCGGCGGCGTTGTCGCGCACCAGGTTGCGGGTCACGGTGTTGTCGCTGCCGCCGCCGATGCCCAGGCCCACCCCGAAGCCCCCGTCGGCCTGGGCGGGGCTGCGCGCGTCGTTGTTGCCGCTGATCGTGTTGCCCGCGATGACCGCCGAGCGCTGCGGCGCCAGGGCCTCGAAGTCGTTGGAGCTGACGGTGAGCCCGACCCGGTTCTCCGTCACCCGGTTGCCCAGGATCCACAGGTTCCGCGAGGCGTTGGTGACCTCGATCCCGACCGCGTTGTGTTCGACGAGGTTGCGGTGCACGAGGGTGTCGCACGGGTCGCACTGCCCGACGTAGATGCCGGAGTCGGCGTGCCCGGACGCGTAGGAGTCCTCGATGATCCCCTCGCGCGCGTCGAAGGCGTAGATCCCGTACAGCGCGTTGTTGTACGCCGTCACCCGCGAGGCCCGAAAACCCCGCACCGGCGGGAACTCGCGCGTGTCCAGCGGGTCGTAACCGGTGCCACCGGCCGCCGCCTGCAACGCGGCGTCGGTGACGCCGGTGAACAGCACGCCGTTGCCCAGGAACCCCCGCACCGTCAGGTTCTCCACCACCGAGCCGCCGCCGGTGACCACGATCCCGTTGGCGCGCTTGAACTCGCCGTCCACGACCACGCCCTCGCGGTCGAGGCCGCGCAGCACCACCCGCTCCCCGGTGAGGGTGACGCTCTCGCGGTAGACGCCGGGGGAGACCAGGACGAGATCGCCGGGCCCGGCCTCGTCCACCGCCTCCTGGATCGTCGCGGCCTGCGCGGGGACGGCGATGACGCGCGGGCCCTCGGCCGCGCACCCGGGTACGGCGGCGAGGAGGACGCCCGCCACGAAGAGGCGAATGCCCCATTTGCTATACATGGTGGCAAAATACCGGACTCGGGCCGAAGGGGATCGGGTGAGCGTGACGGGGCCGACCCGGCGGTCGCTGCTGTGCGCGGCGGCGGCGCTGCCCCTGGCCTCCTGCGCGGCCGAAACGGCGTCCGTCTCCCCGCCGCCGATCCTCCCGCACCTGCTGCTGACCGCCTTCGACGGCGACGCCTCCGCACCGGCCCAACTGGACGCCTGGCGCGCCAGCGTCCCGCCCGGCGTCGCGGTCACCGTCGGCTACGGGCCGCGCCTGAGCGCGCTGCTCGGGCTCGCCGACTTCACCGACGCCCCCGCATTTCCCGGCGACCGCCTCGACCCGGCGCGCTGCGGCGGCGACGTCGTGGTCGAGCTCCGCGGCGCCGACCCGGGCGTCCTGGCCGCGGCCGCCGAGGCGGTGCCCCTGGCGCCGCGGTGGCGGCAGCGCGGGTTCCTGCGGGTGCCCGCCGACGGGAGCACTCCCCGCAACCTCTTCGGGTTCAAGGACGGCACCGCCAACCCCGCCCCGGAGCAGGTCCTGACACCCGGTGGCGGGACGTTCATGGTGGTGCGGCGGATCCGCATGGACGCCGACGGCTTCCTCGCGCTGCCTCAGGCGGCGCGGGAGGCGGTCATCGGCCGGTACCGCGACAGCGGCGCGCCGCTGGGCGCGTCCGGCGAGTTCGACGAGGTGGCGCTGCTGGCGAAGCGTCCCGACGGTTCGTACGTGATCCCCGCCGGCGCGCACGTCCGGCTCGCCCATCCCCGGCTCGACCGGGGCGCGCGGATGCTGCGGCGCGGCTACTCCTACGACGACGGGCCCGGCGACCGCGGGCTGGTGTTCGTGGCGTTCATGGCCGACCCGGCGCTGTTCACGCGCGTCCAGCGGCGCCTGTCGTCCGCCGACGCCCTGAACGCCTTCACCCGGCACACCGGCGGAACCGTCTGCTACGTGCCACCGGCATAGCCACCGGTTCGCGGCTCCGTGGTCTTCTCCGTGGCCAACACGGATGTGCGCGGCCCGCCGTTTCGAGATGCTCTATGTGTAGCCGCGAGAGGCGCGGGGACGAGACAGAAGGAGACGGCGATGGCCACGCAGGAGCAGAAGTACGACGGTTTCACCGCCGACGAGCGCGCGGCGATGAAGGACCGCGCCAAGGAGATCAAGTCGCGCGGCAAGAAGGTCGACACCGAGGCCGAGCTGCTGGCCAAGATCGCCGAGTTCACCGAGGGCGACAAGGCCGACGCCGAGCGCGTCCACGCCCTGGTCAAGGAGAACGCGCCGCACCTTCAGCCCAAGCTCTGGTACGGCATGCCCGCCTACTACCGCGACGGCAAGCTTGTCTGCCACTTCTCCCCGGCGGCGAAGTTCAAGACGCGCTACTCGACCTTCAACTTCAGCGACAACGCCGCCATCGACGACGGCGACTGCTGGCCGATCGGCTTCGCGCTGGGCAACCTGACCCCGGCGGTGGAGGCGAAGCTCGCCGAGCTGATCAAGCAGGCCGCGTCCTAGAGCGTGTGACGGGGGCGGGAGGCCACGGCCTCCGCCCCGGACCGTCCGGGCGGCGCGCATCGCCCGAAAGGGTGGCATATGCGGGCAATAACGCAGGTGGCACCCGGGGGACAGTGGGCTCATGAGGTCGCGCGCCGAGGGGACGGCGGCCCTCGGTGGGGACCAGGGGGCCACCCGTGGCGTGGCCGCGCACGCGCTGCTGCGGTTGCAGCGCGCGGCGGGCAACCGGGCCACGGGGCTGCTGCTGTCGGTGCAGCGCGACGCGATGACGCAGTACGAGGACAAGGACTGGCACGCGGCCGCGTGGGTCCTGAAGGACTTCCCGCACGACAAGGCCATCGCCCGGGTCAAGGGGCTGAGTGCGAGCCGCCGCAACCGCCTGGCCGAAGGCGCGATGCACAGCCCGGCGTGGCGGGAGACCGTGCTGGGACTGGTGGAGGCGGTCGACCGGAATGCGGCGCTGATCGGGCGGGCCCGGTACCACCTGTGGAAGGACGAGTTCGCGATCGCCGCGCCCATGCTGGTCAAGCTCGACGACGCCACGATCCGCACGGTCCTGAGGCAGCGCTACGGCAAGATCTCCTTCGAGCAGGCCACCGAGATGACCGAGGTGGCCGGGAGCAAGGAGGACGCCAAGAGGCTGCGCTACCTGCTCCTGAGCGGCCCCGAGCTGCCGCACCGGCCGCAGGTGACCTTCCTGCCGAAGGACTCCCACGACCTGCTGGCCGGGTACGCGGCGGGCAGCCCGTTGCTGCGGGGATACGCGGCGGCGAAGTGGGGCGCGAAGGGCCCGCCGCGGATGCGGATGATCGAGGACGCGGCCTGGGTCGAGTTCGCCGCCGGGCAGTGCGCCGGGAGGGAGAACCCGAAGACCGGGAAGCCGATGACGCCCGAGGAGCTGCGCCGCGAGGTGGCGAACTGGGGCGGTTTCACCGACTCCGCCAGCGGGCTGATGTACATGCGGCACTCCGACTACATCGCCGGTGCGGCCATCCACGAGCTGGTGCACGCGCTGGCCGGGGCGGGCTTCCTGCACACCATCGGGTTCGACGCGAACGAGGGCGCCACCGAGTACTTCGCGCGGCGCGCCGCCGGTGAGCTGAAGGTGGCCCCGAGCGACTCCTACCCGAAGCAGCACGAGGTGATCGCCTCACTCGCCGGGTACGTGGGCGAGGAGCTCGTCACGGCCGCCTTCTTCGGCGGTGGGAACACCTCGGCGATCGCGAGCGAGGTGAACGCGAAGCACGCGCCACCGGCGGTTCGGGGGCCGGGCCCGGTGACCACCGCCTGGATCGCGTGGCTGAACCTCGTCGAGGGCCCGGGACAGGACCTGGTGGAGGCGGCCGCCTTCTTCGGGACCCGTGGCATCGAGCCACCGGTGCTCCCGCCGACCGAGTCCCGGGAGTGACCCTCACCCCGCCCGGAAGACCCCGTCCCGCCGCCACCCCGCGTGCATCTCCAGCACCACCCGTGTCGGCGGATGCAGGTCACCGGGCAGCCCGCCGCGCGGGAAGAAGGCGACCTCCTCCACCTCGCCGGGCTGTGGTCGCAGTGCGCCCGTCCAGGTACGGGCCTCGAAGCAGAGCGCGAAGCAGTGGGTGACGTCGCCGTTGGGGTAGGTCAGGGTGTGGACGCCGGGGTCGGACAGCGAGGCGAACGCGGTCAGGTCGGCCTCGGTGGTGAGCAGCCCGGTCTCCTCGCGCAGCTCGGCCACGGCGGCGGCCGCGAAGCCCTGCCCGGGTTCGCAGGCTCCGGCGGGGAGACCCCAGCGGCCGGTGTCGGTGGCGCGCTGAAGCAGGACGCGGTCCCCGCCGTCGAGGGCGAGGACCTGCGCGCCGGGGACCAGGAGGAGCCGGTCGCCGACGAGGCGGCGGAGCTCGGAGAGGTGCGACATGGACTCACTGTCGCACCCTCCGGGGCTCACGGGTCGCGGCGTACCACCAGCACTCCGACCACGATCGCGGCCACGACCCAGACCGCGTAGACCATCCAGGCGCCGCCCACGGTCAGCTCCGCGGGCCGGAACCAGGACGAGCCGTCGGGGTCGATGTTGCTGAGCCGGCGCCAGGCGCTGATCGGGAACAGGTTCTGGACGCGGATGACCCAGTCCCGCTGGGAGTTCATCAGCACCGGCGCCAGGAGGGTCACGCCGATGGTGGTGACGATGGACGCCGCCAGGCCCCGCAGGATCGCCGCGATCGCCATGCCCGCGATGACCGACACGGGGGCCAGCATCGCCGAGCCGAGGACGAGGCGGAGGGCGCCGGGGTAGTCGATGTCGATGCCGACGCCGCGTCCGTCGAGGATCGCCTGCGAGGAGAAGAACGCCACCACCGCCACGACCGCGCCCCACACGGTGAACAGGGCGGTGACCACGGTGAGCTTGGCGGCCATCAGCTGCCGCCGCCGGGGGACGGCGGCGTAGTTGGCGCGGATCATGCCCGAGGAGTACTCACCGGCCACGATCACCGCCCCGATCGAGCCCAGCAGCAGGAGCATCACCCACGCCGAGCCGTCGCTGAAGGCGTCATTGGACGACCAGCTCGGGAAGAAGTTCTCCTTGATCCCGTCGGGGTACTCGGGGAAGTTCACGTAGTCGGTCACCGCCGCCAGGACGCTCATCAGCGGGATCAGCACGGCCCCGCCGATGATCGCCCACGCCGTCGAGCGCAGGGTCCACAGCTTGTGCCACTCGGCGGCCAGGAGGTCGCCGAAACGGGCGCGCGGCTCGTTCCTCACGGGCCCGGCGTTCATGGGCGCCTTCTTCGCGGGCTGCGCCATCAGGTCTGTCATCGCTTCGCTCCGGCCTTGTACTCGACGCTGTCGGCGGTCAGTTCCATGAACGCCGCCTCCAGCGACGCCTTGTGCGTGGACAACTCCCGCAGGAGCACCCGGTGCTCGAAGGCCAGCTCACCGACCCGGTCGCCGCTGAGGCCGGTGACGGTGAGGGTCTCCCCGGCGGCCTCCACGCCACCGCCCGCGCCGGTCAGCAGCGTCGCGAGGCGCTCGGCCTCGGGGGTGCGGACGCGCACGTGCCCGCCGTCGCCGCGCCCGGCGAACGCCGCCAGGCTCTCGTCGGCGATCAGACGGCCCCGGCCGATGACCACCAGATGCTCGGCGGTGTTCTCCATCTCGCTCATCAGGTGGCTGGAGACGAACACCGTGCGGCCCTCGGCGGCCAGGCTCTTGAACAGCTCCCGGACCCACAGGACGCCCTCGGGGTCCAGCCCGTTGAACGGCTCGTCGAACAGCAGCACCGGCGGGTCGCCCAGCAGCGCGGCGGCGATGCCGAGCCGCTGGCGCATGCCCAGCGAGAAACCGCTGATGCGGCGCCCGGCGGCCGCGCCGATCCCGGCCAGGTCCAGGACCTCCTCGACGCGGTCCCGGGGGATCCGGTTGGACGCGGCCAGCACCCGCAGGTGGCCCCGGGCGGTGCGCCCGCCCTGGACGTCCCCGGCGTCCAGCAGCGCGCCGGCGTGCCGCAGGCCGCGCGGGTGGGTGGCGAAGGGCACGCCGTCGACGGTCACCGTCCCCGCGCTCGGGGCGTTCAGGCCGAGGATCATCCGCAGCGTGGTGGACTTGCCGGCGCCGTTGGGGCCGAGGAAGCCCGTGACCCGCCCGGGCCGCACGGTCACGCTCAGGTCGTCCACGGCGAGCTTGCCGCCGTAGGCCTTGGTCAGGTTCGTCAGTTCGATCACGGCGGCAACATTGCCGGGAGGAGGGGCCCCTCCGCGTCTGCCCGGCGGCCGGACCTGATCGGCCCGCGGGCGTACGCCCTGCGGCAGACGTCACCGTCAAGATCACGCTCTAGGCTTCGGGCCATGTCCTTCGCCCGTCGCGTCCCGCCGCTGGTCAAGTGGTGCCTGTACGTCCTGCTCCCCGCGGGCTTCCTGCTCCTCCTCTCCAGGAACCCCGACAACACCCACCTGGTGCTGCGCCTGGCGACCTTCCTGCTGCCGGCCGGGCTGCTGCGCCGGTGGCCGCTGCCGGCGCTGGCACTGATGATCGCGACCGCGTTCGCGTGGGGCCGCAGCGGCGACTGGACCGCCCCGTTCCTGTACCTGCTGATCATCCAGATCTGCGTCGGGTACGTCGCCGCCACCCGGCGGCCCCTGGTCTCGCTGAGCGCGGCGGGCGGCGTCCTGCTCATCGAGGTGCTGGCCGGGCTCGGGATGCTCGCGCCGAACTCCAAGGCGATGGGCGAGCCGTTCGCGCTGCTGTTCGTGCCGCTGCTGAGCGTGACCGCGTGGATCATCGGCTCCGCCGTCCGCCAGCGCCGCGCCCTCACCGCGACCCTGCGGGACAAGGCCGTCACCGACGAGCGCCTGCGCATCGCCCGCGAACTGCACGACATGATCTCCCACAGCATCGGCGTCATCGCCATCCAGGCCGGGGTCGGCGGCCGCGTCATCGACACCCAGCCCGAAGAGGCCCGCAAGTCCCTCGCCACCATCGAGACCACCAGCCGCGAGACCCTCGCCCAGCTGCGCCGCACCCTCGGCTCGCTGCGCCGCGGCGACGCCCGGCCCGCCGAGTTCGCCCCCGCCCCCGGCCTGGGCGACCTGCCGCGCCTGGCCGAGTCCACCGCCGCCGCCGGGGTGACGGTCGGCATCGATGTGCGCGGCGAGCGCGGCGAGGTCCCCGAGGACATCGACCTGTCCGCCTACCGCATCGTCCAGGAGTCGCTGACCAACGTCGTCAAACACGCCCGCGTCGATGCCTGCCGCGTCACCGTCGAGTACACCCCCACCGCCCTCACGCTGGAGATCACCGACGAGGGACGCGGCGGCGGCCTCGGCGAGGAGGGCTACGGCCTGACCGGGATGCGCGAGCGCGTGACGATGCTCGGCGGCGAGTTCAGCGCCGGTCCCCGGCCCGAATCCGGGTTCGGCGTGCGGGCCGTCCTGCCCCTGCCCGCATGATGTCCCCATGACCATTCGCGTCCTGCTCGCCGACGACCAGCCGCTGATCCGCGCGGGCCTGCGGGTCCTCATCGACGGCACCGAGGGCATGTCCGTCGTCGGTGAGGCCGGTGACGGCGACGAGGCGGTGGCCATGGCGACCTCGCTGCGGCCCGACGTGGTGGTGATGGACATCCGCATGCCCGGCACCGACGGCATCACCGCCGCCGCCCGGCTCACCTCGTCCACCGACGTGCGGGTGCTGATGCTGACCACCTTCGACGACGACGAGTACGTCTACGGCGCCCTGCGCGCCGGGGCCAGCGGATTCCTCGTCAAGGACATGGCCCTCGACGACATCCTCGCCGCCATCCGCGTCATCGCCGGCGGGGACGCCCTCATCGCCCCCGGCGTCACCCGCCGCCTCATCGGCGCCTTCGCCCAGAGCGGCTCCCGCCGCAAGGCCAAGAAGAGCCTCGACGGCCTCACCGAACGCGAGGTGCAGGTCCTCGCGCTGGTCGGCGAGGGCCTCACCAACGCCGAGATCGGCGAGCGCCTCTACATCAGCGTCGGCACCGCCAAGACCCACGTGGCGCGGCTGCTGGCGAAACTGGACGCGCGCGACCGGGTGCAGCTGGTGATCAGGGCGTACGAGGCGGGGCTGGCCGGTTAGCTCTTCCCCGAACCACCTGCGCGCCCCTCCCCGCCCGCCTACCGTGGTCCACGGTCGCCAACCATGGGGGGTAACAGTGAGCGACGGCTACCAGAACAGACTCGCCGCCCGGTTCGACGCGCTCGACCGGGACGGGGACGGCGCCATCACGCAGGCGGATTTCGAGGCGATGGCACGGGAGATCCTCGCCTCGGCGGGCGAACCGTCCACCTCGGCGCGGGCGCGGCGGCTCATCGAGGCCGCACGGACCTTCTTCGAGGGCCTGTCGGTGCACACCGACATCAACATGGACGGCCGCATCGTCAAGGACGAGTTCCTCGACGCCGCCGACATCAGCCTGCGCGGCAATCCGCGCGGCTTCCACCAGATCGCCCAGCCCTGGGCCGAGGCGGTCATCGAGATCGCCGACCGCGACCAGGACGGCCTGGTCACCCACGACGAGTGGGCCATCACGCTGCTGGCGGTAGGCGTCGACGAGGAGCTCGCCGAGCGGCTGCCCGGGCTCATCGACGCCGACGGGGACGGCTACATCACCGCCAAGGAGATCCTGAACCTCGCCGTCGACTTCTACACCGAGGACCAGGCGCTGCGCCCGGAATTCGAACGCGCCGGGGTCTGAACCGAACGCCACCCGCCGCGGCGCGACCGCGGCGGGTGTTACGTTCCGTCCGAAAGCGACACCCGACGGGGAGAACCATGAGCGACGAATACCAGTCCCGCCTCACCGCCCGCTTCGACGCCCTCGACCGCGACGGCGACGGCGCGGTCACCTTCGAGGACTTCGCCGCGCTGGCCTCGGCCGTCCTGGACGCCGTCGGCGAACCCGTCGGCACCGACCGCGCCCGCGCGCTGTCCAAGGCCGCCTGGTCCTTCTACAAGGGACTCGCCCTCAACACCGACGTCGACCGGGACGGCCAGATCACCCGCGAGGAGTTCCTCCTCGCCGCCGACGTCAGCCTGCGCGGCAACCCCGAGGGCTTCGAACGCGTCGTGCGGCCCTGGGCCGAGGCCGTGGTCGCCGTCGCCGACCGGGACGGCGACGGGCGCGTCAGCCGCGCCGAATGGGTCGCCGTGCTGGCCGCGATGTGGCTGGGCGGACCGGCCGGGGAGGACCTCCCCGGCCTCGACGCCGACGAGGACGGGCGCATCACCGCCCGCGAACTCCTCGACGCCGCCGTCCGCTTCTACACCGACCCGCGCGCCGTCTACGCCGCGCCGGTCTGATCGGCCTCCACACCCAGGAACCCGCCCGACTGGCGCTTCCACAGGCCCGTGTACACCCCGCCGCGCTCCAGCAGCGCGGCGTGCGTGCCCTCCTCCACGACCCGGCCCTCGTCCAGGACCACGATCCGGTCCATGCTCGCGATCGTCGACAGCCGATGCGCGATCGCGATGACCGTCCGCCCCCGCATCACCTCCGCCAAAGACTCCTGGATCACCGCCTCCACCTCCGAGTCCAGCGCCGAGGTCGCCTCGTCCAGCACCAGGATCGGCGCGTCCTTGTGGAACGCGCGCATCAGCGCCACCCGCTGCCGCTGCCCGCCCGACAGGCGGACGCCGCGCTCGCCGACGTGGGCGTCGAGGCCGGTGCGCCCGTCGCGGTCGCGCAGGCCGGGGACGAACCCGTCGGCGGCGGCGCGGCGGGCGGCCTCGCCGAGGTCCTCGTCGCCGTAGGTGATGTTCTCGCGGACCGAGCGGTGCAGCAGGACCGCCTCCTGGGCGACCATCGCGATGTGGCGGCGCAGGCTCTCCCGGGTGACCCCGGCGATGTCCTGCCCGTCGACGGTGATGGCGCCCGACTCGGCGGCGTGGAACCGCAGCAGCAGGTTGACCAGGGTCGACTTGCCCGCCCCGGAGCGGCCCACGACGCCGACCTTCTCCCCGGCGGCGACCGTCAGGTCCAGGCCGTTGAGGCCGCCGCTGCCGCCGCCGTAGCGGTGGTGGACGTCGTGGAAGGCGATCGCGCCGCCGGTCACGGTCAGCTCGGTGGCGTCCGGCCGGTCGGGGACGGCGATGGGCTGCGCGATGGTCTGGAGGGACCGGCGCAGCGCGCCGAACGCGCCGAACAGCGCCGAGACCGAGTCGAGCAGCCACTCGGCCATGGTCGTGGTGCGGAAGCTCAGGGCGACCGACGCGCCGATCAGCCCCAGCGGGGCGGCGCCGGAGCGCCACAGCAGCAGGCCGTAGCCGATGAGCCCCGCCATGAGGATCCCGGACAGGACGGTCATGACGGTGTTCATGCCGACCTCCAGGCGCTGGACGCCGATCTGCGCGTTGCGGGCGGCGGTGAAGACCGCGCGGTCGCGGCGGTCCTCGGCGTCCCCGTCGGCCATCAGCGCGATGGTGTCCACATTGGCGTAGGAGTCGACGAGCAGCCCGGTCAGTTCCGAGGCCGTCTCCTGCTTGCGCTCGGAGGCGCGGCGGTAGCGGGGCACGATCCAGCGCGCGAAGACCACGTACAGGACCAGCCACAGCCCCAGCGGCAGCATCAGCCGCGCGTCCATCGAGGCCGTCATCACGAAGGCCCCGGCGATGTAGACGAGCACGTAGGACAGGCCGTGGACGACGATGTAGGCCGCGTCGCCGGCGGCGGCGCCACCGTCGCGGACCCACGTCGCCACGCCCCCGGCGAGGCGGTCGCGGAACCAGCCCACCGACTGGCGCGAGACGTGCCGGTGCGCCCGCCACGTCGCCAGCATCGTGGCGTTGGGGCGGAAGGCGATGTCGTCGAGGGCCTCGCTGAGGAAGTGGACGCCGGGCCGCAGCAGCAGGACCACGGCGGCCATGCCGAGCAGCTCGCCGCCGCGATCGGCCCACAGGCGCTCGGGCGTGGTGGACCCCAGGGCGTCCACGAGCCGCCCGGCGTAGGCGATGAGCCACACGTCGATCGACGCGTTGACGATGGTGGTCAGCAGGCTGAGGGCCGCGATGAAGCGCAGGGGCCGCAGCTCACGGAAGAGGAAGGCCCACACGCCCGGCGGCGGGGCCTGCGACGTGCGCGACCGGAACGGGTCGACGGTGTCGGCCAGGATCTTGAACACGGAAGGTCTCCGAGACGAGGACGGCGTTCAGCACGAGACGGGCCGGGTGGCGTGTCTCGGTTCTGGGGCCTCTCGTCAGGCGGACATGCGGCGGAGTCTAGGGACGCCGGTGGTGGCGCGCACGCGAATAAAACCGGAGGCGCGCCCCGGCGCCCGCTCGTAGCCTCCCCGGTATGTCGTTCCCCGTTCTGTGGCTCTACGGGCCCTCCGGCGTCGGAAAGACGACGACGGCGCGGGCCATCTACACCAGACTGTCCGAAGAGGACGTACCGGTCGCCTGCGTCGACCTCGACCAGATCGCGCTGATGTACCCGGCACCGCGCTGGGTGCGCCCGGCGCATGTGGCCGGGGTCGCGGCGGTGTTCCGCGCGGCCGGGGCCGGCTGCCTGATCGTGTCCGGCATCGGCGAGGACTCCGCGATCGTCACCGAGTGCGCCGCGGGGATCCCCGGTGCCTCGCTCACCGTGGCCCGCCTGCGGGTCGAGCCGGGGGTGCTGCGGGAGCGGTTCCTGGCGCGCGGCTGGCGTCCCGACCTGCTGGAGGACGCGCTGTCGGACGCCGCCGCCTACGACGAGGCCGGTTTCGGCGACCTGCTCGTGGACGGCGACGCGCCCCTGGAGGAGGTCGCGCGCAAGTCCTCGGTGGGCTGGCCCGGGATCGTGGCGGGCACCGGGCCCGTCCCGGCGGAGTCCGAAGTGGACTCCGGACGGGCCGGGATCCCGGTGACGTGGTTCACCAAGGACGGCCCGGACCTGGCGCCCGGCGGCTGGACGCTGTTCGAAGGCGTCCGGGCGAAGGAACCGGCCGCCTATGTGGACCTCACGCAGGTCGGACGCTGCTCGGCCGGTGACCCGGCCTGGATCCTGCGCCGCAACCTCGGCGTCCTGCGCGCCGGCTACGCCCGCGCCGGGGCCGCCCGCCTGGTGGTCGCGGGCACCGCCGAGGAGATCGCGACTGTCGGGGGTGGACAGTAATGTCCGCAGCGTGAACGTGACCATGCGCTACTGCGAGGGCTGGGACTGGGCGGCGGGCCGCGCCATCGGCTGGCTGACCGGCGCCGACGCCTTCGCCGCCGACTGCGCCGGGCGGCCCTACACCGTCCTGGTGGCCCCGGCCGACGGCCCGGCCGTCGTCATCGACGTCGCGTGGGAGGCCGACTACCTCGCGGTGTCCAGAATGGACGGTGAGGGACGGCTGGCCGCGCGGACGGTGTACCGCCGCATGCGCGAGGGCGAGCTGTTCCCCGTCCGCGACGAGGAATGGCGCTTCGGGCCCGGCGAGCGCACCGGCGACCCGGGCGTGTGGCACGAGAAGGTCGAGCGTGAACCCGGCGGGCGGACGCGCGTCAGCACCGGACGCGGCGCGCACGGCAGTGGCGTCACGGTGGACACCGTGGCGGTGGACGCGTTGTGGCGCACGGTGCCCCGCTTCGGCGAGTGGCATCCGTTCACGCCGTTCCCGCCGGGTGGTTTCGCGGCGGTGCTGGAGCCGACCGGCGGCTCGCAGATCACCGGGAGCGCGCCCTGGCGGCCCCTTTCGGCCGGGCCGGAGCGGTACCTGGACGCCCTCGTCGCGCGCGAGGTCGAGGGCGAAGAGATCGGGACCCTGCGCCTGTCCAGCGGGCGGGTCGCCGTGGGAGATCCGGCGCGGGTGGGCGCCGTGGCCGCGCCCGTCGTGACGGTGACGCCGGGGGAGTACCGGGTGGAGCAGGTGGCGGTGTCGGGTGTCCCGGTCGCGGCGATCGTGTGGTTCACCGGGGCCGAGGTCGCCACGTGGGAGAGCGCGGGCGAGCGCGAGGGGGCCATGGGGTGTTTCGTGGACGCCGCCGACGCCGCCGCGCTGGGCGAGGCGATCGAGGCCAGCGAGGGCGTGCTGGACGGTGTCCACGACGGGGCGCACGAGATCTGGATCGACGGCGAGGAGGTCAGTCTCGTCGCCTTCGCCGCCCCGGGCGGCCACCGGGTCTGGATCGGCCGTGACGCCGGTGGCCGGGCCGTGTGCTGCCTGTCGGACCTGCGGGTGGCGCCACCCCACGGGTAGCGCCACCGTGCGTCCTACCGGTGCGAGGTCGTCACCCAGTTCAGCTTCCAGGTCGCGCCCTCGTCGTAGGAGAACGACTGCTCCCAGCGGGGCTTCCCCTCGGCGATGCCGGTCCACTGGAAGCGGACCCGCGTCATGCGGCCGTTCAGTTCCTCGTCGGTGACGAAGGTCCCGACGCCGTCGGTGAAGACCCCCTCGTTCGGGACGCCCATCTGCCCGGGGAACTTGCTGGAGGCCCACCAGATCCGCCAGACCCCGGCGGCCGGGTCGAACAGGCGGATGGACATCCCGTAGAAGTCCTCCTCGCCGTAGTTCACCGACTTCTCGATGTTGCCGAGGCCGCCCAGGATCGGCTGGACGTCGTTGCTGCCGTCGAACTCGATCCACTCCTCACAGTCGGGGTCGAGGACGTCGCGGAGCTTGCGGGTGTGCAGTTTCCACTGCCCGAAGTACGGGTCGAAATCATGGCTGTCGCTCATGCGCAGTACCGTAAGCCGCCATACCTGACAACTTGTGTCAGTAACGGTAGGCGCGAACCTGCGCGGCCTTCACCGCCGCCCAGACCTCCTGGCCGGGGGACAGCCGCAGGTGCGCGGCGGCGGCCGGGGTGACGTCGGCGGCCAGCTCGACGGGACCGTCCAGCCGCACCCGCAGATTGTCGCCGTGCCGCTGGACGCCGGCCACGCGCGCGGGCCACGCGTTGCGCGCCGAGCCGTCGGGACGCGCCGGGTGCAGCGTGACCGCCGAGGGCGGGAACGCCGCGTAGGACTCGCCCGACACCTCGTCGGCGACGTGCAGGACGAGATCGCCCACGGCGACCGTGCGCCCGTCCCCGCGGCCCCGGTACAGGTTCAGCCCGACGAGGCGGGCGATGTAGTCGGTGCGGGGACGCGCGGTGACCTCGGCGGCGTCGCCCTCCTGGACGATGCGGCCGTCCTCGACGATGACCAGCCGGTCGGCGAGCATCAGCGCGTCCAGCGGGTCGTGGGTGATCAGCAGCGTCGCCCCGGTGTGCTTCGCGAGGTGCTCGTGGAGTTCGGCGCGGGTGTCCAGGCGCGTGCGGGCGTCCAGCGCGGCGAGAGGCTCGTCGAGCAACAGCAGTTCGGGTTCCACGGCCAGCGCGCGGGCCAGGGCCACGCGCTGCTGCTGCCCGCCGGACAGCTTGCGCGGCTTGCGCTCGGCGAACGCGGCCAGCCCGACCCGGTCCAGCCACGCGGCGGCGATCCCGCGGGCCTCGGCGCGGGTGCGGCCCCGGCGGCGCGGCCCGAAGGCCACGTTGTCCAGCGCCGACAGGTGCGAGAACAGCAGGTAGTCCTGGAAGACCACGCCCACGCCGCGCTTCTCCGGCGGCACGCGCGTCAGGTCCCGCCCGGACAGCCGCACATGCCCGCCGGACAGCGGCTCCAGTCCCGCCAGGGCCCGCAGCGCGGTGGTCTTGCCCGCGCCGTTGGGACCCAGCAGCGCCACCACCTCGCCGGGTTCGGCGCGCAACGCCACGTCCAGCGTGAACGCCGCGCGGGACACCACGAGATGCGCGTCGAGGCTCACCCGCTCACCCACTTGTCGCGCAGGGCCGCCAGGATCGTCACCGACACCGCCAGCAGCAGCAACGACAGCACGATCGCGGCCTGCACGTCGGTCTCCAGCGCCAGGTACACCGCCAGCGGCATGGTCTGGGTGCGGCCGGGGAAGTTCCCGGCGAAGGTGATGGTGGCGCCGAACTCGCCGAGGGCGCGCGCCCAGCACAGGACGCCACCGGCGGCCACGCCGGGCGCGACCAGCGGCAGCGTGACGCGCGTGAACGTCGTCCAGCGGCCCGCGCCCAGCGTCGCGGCGGCCTCCTCGTAGCGGGTGTCGGCGCCGCGCAGGGCGCCCTCGACGGCGATGACCAGGAACGGCATCGCCACGAACGCCTCGGCCAGCACCACACCGGCGGTGGTGAACGGGAGCGTGATCCCGAAGGCCGAATCCAGCCACTCGCCGATGAGGCCGCGCCGCCCGAAGACCAGCAGCAGCGCCACACCACCGACCACGGGCGGCAGGACGAGGGGGACGGTGACCAGCGCGCGGACCACCCGGCGCCCGGGGAAGTCCGCGCGGGCCAGCAGCCACGCCAGGGGCACGCCCAGGACGAGGCACACGGCGGTGGCCATCGTCGCGGTGCGCACCGACAGCCACAGCGCGTCCAGGACGGCCGGCTCGGCCAGGCGGGCGGGCATGGTCGACCACGGCGCGCGGACGACCAGCCCGACCAGGGGGAGGACGAGGAACAGCAGCCCGGCCAGCGCCGGGACCAGCAGTCCCATCGGTGTCCTCCTCCGGTGCGTCACGGCGCCTGGAAACCGGCCTTGAGCAGGACCGCGCGGCCCGCCTCGGACAGCACGTAGGCGACGAAGGCCCCGGCCCCGGCGGCGTTGGGGCCGTTCTTGAGGGCCGCGATCGGGTACTCGTTGATCGCGCTGGCCGACTCGGGGAACTCCACGGCGTCGACGTCGGGGGAGGACTTCGCGTCGGTGCGGTAGACGAGGGCGGCGTCGACCTCGCCGAGCTTCACCTTCGACAGGGCCGACTTGACGTCCTGCTCAAGGGTGACGGGGGTGATCTTCAGGTCGCCGATGGCCTTCTTCGCGGCCGCGCCGCACGGGACCTGCTCGGCGCACAGGGCGACCTTCACGTCCGGCTTCGCCAGATCGGCCAGGCCCGTGATCCCCTTCGGGTTGCCCTTGGCGACGGCGATGACCAGCTGGTTCTTCACGAACACCTTCGCCCCGCCCTTGGTGTTGCCGGCGTCGGTGACGGTCTGCATGTTCTTCGGCGCGGCCGAGGCGAACACGTCGGCGGGCGCGCCCTCGTTGATCTGGGTCGCCAGCGCCGAGGACCCGGCGAAGTTGAAGGTGACCTTCGTGCCCGGGTGGGCCTTCTCGAAGTCGGCGCCGATCGTGGTGAACGCCTCGGTCAGGGACGCCGCGGCGAAGACCGTCACCGGGCCGGTGACGCCCTTCTCGCCGCTCTGCGGTGCGGGATCGTCCTTCGTGCCGCAGGCGGCGAAGGCGAGGACGGCCGCGAGGGCGACGGCCATCAAGCGGAGGGGCTTCACTAGGGGTTCCTTCCCAGTTCGACGACGACGTTGGTCGACTTCACGACGGCGACGGCCACCGAACCGACCTCCAGGCCCAGCTCGTCCACCGCCTCGCGGCTCATCAGCGACACCACCCGGAACGGCCCGGCCTGGATGTCGACCTGCGCCATCACCGCGTCCTTGGTGACCGCGGTGACGATGCCGCGCATCCGATTGCGGGCCGAGGTCCGGTCCCCGCCACCGGGCACGGCCGACTGCGCGGTCACGAAGGCCGCCAGATCGGACCCGGCGATGACCCGGTGGCCGTGGTCGTCGCGGTCGGCGGAGAGGCGGCCGCCGTCGACCCAACGGCGCACCGTGTCGGGGCTGACACCGAGGAGCTCGGCGGCCTCACTGATCCGGAAACGCGTCACGAAGGCGAGTGTAATGGTGGCGAATGCGAGAGGGAATCGCGGTTCCGGCTCGCAGATGCGGCACGAGCGAGGGCGGTGAGCGGCGGACGGTGGGGTGGGCCGCCCTGCCGCCGCGCGGCCCGGCACGGTGGCCGGAGCCGGGACCGCCCGCGCGCTCGCCGCGGTGCCGCCGGGACGGCGTGCGCCCGGCCGCCGGTGCGGCAGGGCACGGCACAGCCGCCGCCGGTGGACCCGGGTGGGGCCCACCGCACCCCTGCCCAACCGCCCGCGCCGGCCCCCCGCCCACACCCACCGCACGCCCGCGCCCGCCCCTTCCGCCCGCATGCCCGCACCCGCCGCCCCTCCCACCCATCGCGCCCGCACCCCCGCGGCCACCACCCCCGCGCCGGCCCCTCCCGCCCACCCGCGAACGTCACGTCCGAAAACCGCCGGTCATCCCCCCCACCCGGCGGCATCATTGGAGGGTGTTGACCGAGGACGGCATGTACGAGGCGGTGTCCAGCCGCGACGCCCGCTTCGACGGCGAGTTCTTCTTCGCCGTCACCACCACCGGCATCTACTGCCGCCCGAGCTGCCCGGCCACCACGCCCAAACGCGGCAACGTGCGCTTCTACACCACGGCCGCCGCCGCGCAGGGCTCCGGCTTCCGCGCCTGCCGCCGCTGCCGCCCGGACGCCGTCCCCGGCTCGGCCGCCTGGAACGTGCGGGCCGACATCGTGGGACGCGCCATGCGCCTCATCGGCGACGGCGTCGTCGACCGCGAGGGCGTCCCCGGGCTCGCCGCGCGCCTCGCCTACAGCCCCCGCCAAGTGCAGCGGCAGCTCAATGCCGAGGTCGGCGCGGGACCCATCGCGCTCGCCCGCGCCCAGCGCGCCCACACCGCCCGCGTGCTGCTCCAGACCACCGCGATGCCGGCCGGGTCGGTGGCCTTCGCCGCCGGATTCGCCTCGATCCGCCAGTTCAACGACACCGTCAAAGAGGTCTACGGCCTCACCCCCACCGACCTGCGCGCCGCCCGCACCGGGCGCCCCGCCCGCGGCGCCGAGCCCTGCCCGGGCGGCATCGCGCTGCGCATGGCCTACCGCGGCGAATACGACGCCGCCGGGGTCTTCGACCACCTCGCCGCCCGCCTCATCCCCGGCGTCGAGGAGATCACCGGCGAGCGCGGCGCCCGCACCTACCGCCGCACCCTCACGCTCCCCGCCGGGACCGGGCTCGCCGAGGTCGACGAACGCGCCGGACGCGGCTGGCTCGACGCCCGCCTGCGCCTGAGCGACCCGCGCGACCTGACCACCGCCACCTACCGCGTCCGCCGCCTCTTCGACCTCGACGCCGATCCCGCCGCCGTCGCCGACCGCCTCGGCGGCGACCCGCTGCTGGCGCCCCTGGTGGCCGCGCGGCCCGGCGTCCGCTCGCCCGGCGCGGTCGACCCGCACGAGGCGGCCATCGCCGCGGTGGCCGGACGCTCGCTCGCCGGGCTCGTCGCCCGTCACGGCGAACCGCTCGACGAGCCCACCGGCGGTCTCACCCACCGCTTCCCCGCCGCCGGGGCGCTCACCGGCGAGGACGGCGTGGTCGGTGCGCTCGCCACCGCGCTGACCTCCGGGCGGCTGCGCCTCGACCCGGGCGCCGACCGGGCGGAGGCCGAGCGCGAGCTGGCCGCGTTCCCGATCGGCCCGCGCACCGCCGGGTACATCCGGATGCGCGCCCTCGGCGACCCCGACGTCCTGCTGGCCGAGGTCGACGGGGACGCCTGGCGGCCCTGGCGCTCCTATGCGACGCACCTGCTCAACACCGCGTCCGAAAACCGCCAGCACTAGCCCGTCGATCGCGCCAGACTTGGCTTCTCAAGAGGAAGAACGTCTGAGAGGAGCCGGTCGACATGGCCGTCTACACGATCATCGACAGCCCGCTCGGCGAGCTCACGCTCACCGCCACCACCGCCGGGCTGTCCTCGCTGTCCATGCCCGGGCAGAAGAACCCCGTCTCCATCGAGGGCATGACCCGCGACGACGCGGCCTTCACCGAGGCCGTCCGTCAGCTGCGCGAGTACTTCGCCGGTGAGCGCACCACCTTCGAGCTGGCCTACGACGTGTCCGGCAGCGAGTTCCAGACCCGGATCTGGGACGCCCTGGACGCCATCCCGCACGGCACCACCGTCTCCTATGGACGGCTGGCGGCGAGCATCGGCCTGCCGCGCGAGCGCGTCCAGGCCCTCGGCGCGGCGGTCGGCGCGAACCCGCTGCTGCTGGTCCGCCCCTGCCACCGCGTCATCGGCGCCGACGGCGCGATGCGCGGCTACGCCGCCGGGATCCCGCGCAAGGAATGGCTGCTCGGCCACGAGGGCGCCATCCAGCCCACCCTGATCTGAGCCGAGGACACCATGACCTGGACCGACCTCCCGGGCGAACTCGACGCGCACGGACTCGCCGAGACGCCCCGGCTCATCACCGACGAAGAGGGCCGCGAGCTCGCGGCCCTCTTCGGCCGGGACGAGCTGTTCCGCACCACCGTCGACATGGCCCGCCACCGCTTCGGCGAGGGCCGCTACCGCTACTTCACCCACGACCTGCCGCCGCTGGTGGCGAAGCTGCGCGAGGAGCTGTGGCCGCGGCTGCTCCCGATCGCCCGCGACTGGGCGCAGCGGCTGGGACGTCCCGCGCCCTGGCCGGACTCCCTCGCCGAGTGGATCGCGATGTGCCACGCGGCCGGGCAGGACCGCTCCGCGCAGATCCTGCTGCGCTACGAGACCGGCGGCTGGAACGCGCTGCACCGCGACGTCTTCGGGGACCTGGTGTTCCCGATGCAGGTGGTGATCGGCCTCGACGAGTACGGCGCCGACTACACCGGCGGCGAGTTCATGCTGGTCGAGCAGCGCGCCCGCGCCCAGTCGCGCGGCACCGTCCGTCCACTGCGGATGGGGCACGGGCTGGTGTTCACCACCCGCGACCGGCCGGTGCGCTCGGCCCGGGGCTGGTCGGCGGGCGCGGTCCGGCACGGGGTGAGCGTGGTCCGAAGTGGACGCCGCCACGCCCTCGGCCTCGTCTTCCACGACGCGACATGAGTTACGTGCTCATCGGCCCCGACGGCCGTCCCCACCCCAGCCCGGTGCCCGGCCGCCTCGGCGGGCACCGGCGGGGCCGCCTCTACGGGCGCCTCGACTGCCCCTCGGCCCTGCGCGCGATCGCGCGCGGCGGCTACGTCCGCCACCGCGTCTTCTTCGCCGACGAGGCCACCGCCGTGGCGGCCGGGTACCGCCCGTGCGCGGTGTGCCTGCCGGAGGAGTACGCCTCCTGGAAGGACGCCGCGCCCACCCCCGGGGAGGTGGCGGCGATGCGGGACCTGCTGGCCGGCGCCCGCACCATCGCCATCGGCCACGGCCGGGACGCCGCCTCGCTCGCCGCCGTCCGGGCCGTCCTGGGCTTCGGCAAGGAGGTCCTGGCGGTGGTCGACTGGCCCGAGACGGCCGCCTCGTGGCTGCGCCCGGCCAGGCGCCTTACCGCCCAGATCCCCGACGCCTGGGTCATCGCGGGCGAACCGGCGGGCTGGTCGGGAATGGTCGGCAGGCTGTGGAACGACACCCCCTGGAACCCCGCCCGCACCTTCGGCTTCGCCGCGCAGGCCACGGTGGATGGAGTACCGCCGCTCGCCGTGGCCGGGATGCGCGGTGTGACCAGGGGAGGCGGTACCTGGGAGCTGGGCGCGGGCTGGCTGGTGGAGCGGTGAGGCGTCAGTGGAGCCGCCGGGCGAAGAACTCCGCGATCCACTCACGCTGGAGCCGGACCGAGACGCGCGGCTCGATCGTCCCGAGTTGCTCGGCGAAAAGGCCGGGGTTCCCGATCGCCCGGCCGATGTCCGGTAGCAGCCACTGGAGGTCGGCGAGCGACCACACGCCCGCGCCGGGCAGCGCGCGTTCGCGCACCGGGTGATCGCACGCCGCGGTGAACGCCGCCCAGTACGGGTCCTCCTCGGGCACCCGGATCGCCATCAGCGGCTGCCGCAGCCCCGTCTCGTGGAAGGACACGATCGGCTCCCGCCGCTCCTCGCCCCAGCTGAGCCCGACGTCGCCGGTGACGACGGCGCGCACGCGCTCATCGCGGTGGGCGGTCTCCATCGCGCCCAGTCCGCCGCCGGTGAAGGCGCCCAGGACGCCGATCCGCGCGGGATCGATGAGCCGCCCGAGCCCGCGTGGCGGCGGCGCCTCGCCCTCGCCCGGATCCCCGCCGGAGGCCAGGACCTCCATCGCGGTCAGCACGGTGGAGGAGTCGTCGCTCCAGCAGCGCAGTGTCTTGCGCAGCCACGGATACGGATCGGCGGGCATCGTGTCGGCGAGCGGATCGGGGAACCGCCCGTCGGGGAACTCGACCCGGACCTCGTAGGTGTGGTCGACGGTGACGGTGACGAATCCGCGCGAGGCGAGGTCCTGGACGACGCAGCTCCACGCGTCGCGGGTGGTGAAGTGCCCGGGTGTGGCCAGCAGGACCGGACGGCGCCCGAGCGCCGTGAGCGGCGTGGCGTTCATCCGCGCGGGGGTGCCGACGTCGTCCCAGGCCACCGACCCCGGCGGGATGCCCTCGATGCCGCCCTCGCCGTCGAGCCAGTCGCCGAACCTGGGGGAGAAGACCCGGGCGGGTTCACCGCCGCCGTGCCGGGCGGGATAGCAGACGCTGATCATGAGCTCCCGGTACGACCCGGGAAGCCACGGGTCGCGGCGGGTGCGGTCGACCAGGTGGAGGTGGGCGCGCCCGACCGGGAAGGGGCCGGAGAGCGGGGGAGCCGAGGGCCGGAACCGGGCCGCGGCCGCGGAGGCGGGGACGGCTGCGGTCGTGGCGGCGAGGGCCGCGAGTCCGGTGGCGGTGAGCACCGCCCGTCGTGTGGTCATGCCCCGACACTGCCGTGAGTGGACTGTGCCGGGGCTGAGTCATCCTGTGCGGCGGCTGAGAGTCACCCGCAGCTGAGCGCGCCCGGTGAGCCGGTGCGGAAGTAGCGCACCAGCATCGCCGCGCAGCCGGGCTTGTACAGCACCGACACGTGCACGTCGTCCTCGACGGTGACCACCGTCCCGCCGATCGCGTCGCGCATGTCGAGGGTCCACTGGTAGGGCGTGACGGCCTCGTAGCGGTGCCCGGACAGCACCAGCGAGCCCGGTGACCAGCGCTCGGACTGCGGGGCCGGACGCACCCAGCCGGCGCAGTCGCTCACCGGCGGGATCAGCCGTCCCGTCACCGGCTCGGCGGCCACGTGCGCGTTGTACGCCGACCACGTCGAGCCGAAGTCGCGGGGCGCGACGTCGTCGTTGCAGAACACCCCCCGCTGCATCGCCCGGTTCTCCGTCGAGGGCGCGCCCGGCGGCGGTGGCGTGGGGGACGCGAAGATCGACGCGATCGACGGCGGCGCGACGGGCCCGGTGGCGTCGCGCAGTTCCCGCAGCGCGCCGAACATGTACTCCCAGTACGAGGAGTCGCCCGCCGCCACCAGCGACACCACGAACCCCCCGACCGGCGCGGGCACGTTGGTGTACACGCGCGGATGGGCGTCCAGATCGGCCTGGAGCGCCGATAGGGACGCCACGACCTCCGTGCCGGTGTCGCCGAAGCCGCCGTCCTTCCCGGCCGCCCAGTCGGCGAAGCGCAGGAAGTCGGCGTGCCCGGCCTTCGAGCGCAGCGCGTTGAACGCGTCCATCCGGAACGTGGGCGGCATGACGCTGTCCAGCCACATCCGCTCCACCCGGCGCGGGAACAGCGAGCGGTAGGCGGCGCCCAGGCCGGTCCCGCCGGAGACGCCGATGAACGACAGGCGCGACTCGCCCAGGGCGGCGCGGACGGCGTCCATGTCGCGCGCCTCGTTTCCGACGCTGAGGTTGCGGTAGAACTCCCGGTCGGCGTTGAGGCAGGCGGCGTTGGCCGCCACCGTCGCGTCGTAGGCGGCGCGCGTGTCGGCCTCGGTGAACGGCGTGGACACCTGCGGCCGCGTCGGCGGCAGGTCGCACTCGCGGGAGGTGCTGTAGTTGACCCCGCGCGGGTCGATGCCGATGACGTCGTACTCGTCCATCAGCGCGTCGACGTTGCCGGTGAGCGCCAGCTCGTGCGGCATCAGGTAGCCGAAGCCGCCGGGGCCGCCCGGGTTGGTGGCCAGGATCCCGCGCCGGTGCGCGGGATCGGCCGCCCGGACCCGGGTGAACGCGATGGTGATCTTCCGGCCGCGCGGGCGGTCGTAGTCGAGGGGGACCTGGACCGTGCCGCAGTCGGTGCGGGCCATGATCGCCCGGAAGGCGCCCTCACCGCCCGCGGGCACGCCGAGCCAGTGCAGGACGTCGTCGGAGTAGGCCGGGCACGGCGCCCAGGAGACGGTGGGGGAGGAGGCCGCGGCGGGCACCGCGGTGAGGGTGACGGCGAGCAGGGCCGCGCCCAGCGCGGCTGCCGTCCTATGTGGATTCATGCCGGAAGCCTGCCCGGCGGCCCGTGCGCGCGACGTCGAACCGGGGTCGGAAAGATCGCTCAGACCCAGGTCGTAAGCGCGGCCCACCATCCCTTAGGGACGGTGGGCCGCGCTCCCCTAGGGGTCAGCCGCAGGAGCGCCCGCCGGGCGAGCCGGTGGCGAAGTACGCCACGATCAGCGCCGCGCAGGACGGGGTGTAGGCCGCCGAGGTGTGTTCGTCGTCCTCGACGGTCACCAGCGCGCCGCCGATCGCGTCGCGGGTCTCCAGTGCCCACTCATAGGGAGTCTTGTACTCGTAGCGGTGCCCGGACAGCACCAGTGAGCCGCCGGTCCACCACACCGGCTCGGGCCGGGCGGCCAGCGGCCAGCCCGCGCACATCAGGACCGGGTCGCTCAGCCGCCCGGTGACCGGCTCGGAGGCCAGCCGCGCCCGGTAGGCCGACCAGGCCGAGCCGAAGTCGTGCGGCGAGGCGTCCATGTTGCACAGGATCGCCCGCTGGGCCGCGAGGTTGTCGATCACCGGCGTGCCCGGCGGGGCCGGTGCCTCCTCGGCGTAGAAGGCCGACAGGGACGCCGGGGCGTTCGGCCCGGTGGCCGCGCGCAGGTCCCGCAGCGCGCCCGCGCCGAACTCCCACGCGGCCTCGGTGAGCCCGGACAGCCGCGCGGCGGTCATGCCGTCCACGGCGAAGGGCAGGTCGGCGAAGACGCGCGGGTGGGCGTCCAGATCCGCCTGGAGGGCGGCGATCGAGGACGCCACCCGCGCGGTGGTCGTCCCGAAGCCGTAGTCGGCGTCGCGTCCCGCCAGCCAGGCGGCCATCCGCCGGAAGTCGGCGTGGCGGGCGCGCGAGCGGTCGGCGGTGAAATCGGCCGTGCCCAGGACCGGCGGCAGGACGCTGTCCAGCCACATCCGCTCCACCCGGCGCGGGTACATCGTCCGGTACCGCGCGCCCAGGCCCGTCCCCGCCGAGATGCCGTAGAACGACAGGCGCGACTCGCCCAGGGCGGCGCGGACGGCGTCCATGTCGCGGGCCTCGTCGGAGACGGTCACGTGCGCGAAGAACTCCGGGTCCTTTGCCACACACGCCGTGTTGGCCGCCGCGACCGCCGCGTAGGTCGCACGCGCGGAGGCCTCGGTGACCGTGCCCGGCGGGGACGTCGGCGGCAGCGCGCAGTCCAGGGATGTGCTGTAGCCGGTACCGCGCGGGTCGAGGCCGATCACGTCGTAGCGGTCGCCGAGCGCGTTGAGGTTCCCGGTGAGCGCCAGCTCGAAGGGCGTCAGGTAGCCCATGCTGCCCGGCCCGCCCGGATTGGTGGCCAGGACGCCGGCCCGCTCGGCCGGTTTCGCCGCCCGGACCCGGGTCAGCGCCAGGGTGATCGAGCGTCCCCGGGGACGCTCGTGGTCGAGCGGGACCCGGATCGTCCCGCAGTCGGTGCGCGCCAGCAGCGCGCGGAACACCGGCACCTGGTCGGCGCCCAGCCCCAGGTAGGACAGGACCTCGTCGGAGTACTCCGGGCAGGCGCCCCACACGATCGGCGCGGCCCCGGCGTCGGCCGCCGCGGCCGGGGCGGGCACGGCGGCGACGGCGAGAAGGGCCGCGCCCAGCGCGGCCTTC
This sequence comes from Actinorhabdospora filicis, assembly GCF_030269765.1. Lineage (GTDB taxonomy): Bacteria > Actinomycetota > Actinomycetes > Mycobacteriales > Micromonosporaceae > Actinorhabdospora > Actinorhabdospora filicis. Next base: position 713,978 of record NZ_BSTX01000003.1, read on the forward strand.
CACTGATGCTTCATACCCGGAAAGCCTGCCGTCCGGGCCCCCTTGAACGCCTCGCTCCCGGGAGCCAGGTTTCCCTACGCCCCAGGGCGCAAGAAAGACGGGCCCGCCCCCTAGGGGACGGGCCCGCGCGAACCGTTCTACCGCAGGGAGAACGACCGCCCCTCCACGAAGGACTGCCCCTCCGAGAAGGACTGCCCCACCGAGAAAGACTCCACGGAGTCCTCGCGCGGCAGCGGCCCCTCGCCCTCACAGGTCCGCCCGCTCAGGCGGCCCCGCTCGAAGTAGGACGCGATGAGCGCCGAGCAGTCGGCCGTCATGGCCGCCGAGCCGTGCACGTCATCGTTGACCGAGACGATCGAGCCGCCCACCTCGGCCCGCATCGCGGGCGTCCACTGGTACGGCGAGACCGCCTCGTAGCGGTGCCCGGACATCACCAGCGACGCGTTCGAGTGCCGCAACCGCACCGGCTGCGGGTCGAGCGTCCAGCCCGCGCAGCCCGGGATCGGCATCGACAGGAAACCCGTCACCGGCTCGTCCACCAGGCGTTTCTGATAAGCCGCCCAGGAGGTCTCGAAGTCGCGCGACCCCATGTCCTCATTGCACATCACGGCCTGGTTCATGGTGCGGTTGTTCATCCGCGGCATGCCCGCCGGAGGCGGCCCCTGCGGGCCACCGCCGCCGCCCCAGACCTCCAGCAGCGACGGCGGGGCGTGCTCGCCGGTGACGTCCCGCAGGTCCCGCAGGACCCGCGAGGCCACCGGCCACACCGGCGCCGGCTGCGTCCCCGAGATCCCGATCACGAAGCCGTCCAGCGGCTCCGGGATCTCCACGAAGTTCCGCGGATGGGCGTCGTAGTCGGCCTTGAGGGCCGCGATCGCGGCGATGACCTCGTCGCGGGTGTCGCCGAAGCCGTACTCGGCGTCGCGCTCGGCCAGCCATTGCGCCATCCGGGTGAAGTCGTCGTAGGTCGCCTTCGAGCGCGTCGCGCCGAACACGTCCAGGCGCATCTCCGGGATCGCGGTGGAGTCCACCCACATGTTCGCCACGCGCTCGGGGAACTCGTTGCGGTACTGGACGCCCAGCCACGTGCCCCACGAGACGCCGAAGAAGTTCATCTTCCGCTCGCCCAGGGCCGCGCGGACCCGGTCGAGGTCGCGGGCGACGTTGGTGGTGGTGAGCTGCCGCAGGAACGACGGGTTGGACTCCGAGCAGGCCTTGTTGGCCGCCTTGAGCTCCTCATAGGCCTGCCGCGCGACGGCCTCGGTGATCGGGCCGCCCCCGGGTCCGCCCGGGCCGTTGTCGGGGCAGTCGTAGCTGGTGGAGTAGCCGACCCCGCGCGGGTCGAAGCCGATCAGGTCGTAGCGCTCGTTCAGGCGCGCCGCCAGGCCGTCCTCGCCGCCGCGCAGGTACATCTCCTGCGGCATCATGTAACCGCTGCCGCCCGGGCCGCCGGGGTTCATGCTGAGCACGCCCTGGCGGTGCTTGCGGTCGCGGGCCTTGAGGCGGGTGATCGCCACGGTGATCTTCTGGCCGCGCGGGTTCTTGTAGTCGAGCGGCACCTGGACGGTCCCGCACTCGGTGCGCGCCCACAGCTGCCGGAACTTCGGGTAGTCCTCCTCCCGCAGGCCCAGGTGGGCCAGCACCTCGTCGGAGTACTGCGGACACGGCGCCCACGCCACACCGCCGGTCCCGTCGGTACCGCTGTTCCCATCTATGGAGTAGCCGTCCGTGGACGGGTCGGCCGCGGCCGCCGGCTGGATCAGGGCGGCGGCGACCAGGACTCCCGTGGCCGCCGCGAGGATACTTCGTCGCATCATGCCGACCACTGTGGACGGTCACCGGCGCTGCGGTCGTCCGTCGCGAGAGGTATCCGGTCTACCTCTCAAGACCCATGCGGCGGCACCGGATTCCCGTCGCGCGGCCGATCCCCGCCCCACCCACGCGCCGATAGGCTCACGACCTCATGAACCTCCTGCGCCGCCCCCTCGTCCAGGACACCGGCCTCGCCCTCGGTCTCCTGATCACCAGCGCCATGGTCACCGGCATGGGCGTGTTCACCGAGCCGCCCGGCGGCGGCGGCGCCGACCTCGGCGTGCTCTGGTGGCTCCTCTCGCTGGCCGCGGGCCTCGCCATCGCCCTCCGCCGCCGCTGGCCCATCCCGCTGCTGATGCTGTCGACGGCCGCCGTGGCCCTGCACATGGCGATGGGCCTCGGGGCCGTCCCCATCGACCTGGCCGTGCCGATCCTGCTCGCCACCGTCGCCGGACGCCACGGGCGCAAGGTCTCCCTCGCCATCCTCGCCGCGCTGATCATCGCCGTCGGCGTCTGGAACGTGACCCTGGTCGTGCGCGACGGCGGCGGCGACGGCGGCAAGTCCGTGGGCGTCCCCGAGGCGATCGGCAAGGTCGTCGCCATCCAGCCCGCGCCCCCGAACCCGCCCTTCGGGCCGCTGCCGCTGCCCAAACCCGAGATCGACGACCAGTTCTACATCAGCGCGAAGGTCGGCGTCCTCTACGGCTCCTGGGGCGGCCTGCCCGTCACCGTCCCCGTCCTCATCGCCGGTTGGGCCTTCGGGTCCCGCGCCCGCGCCCGCCGCGCCCTCATGGACGAGCTCACCGCCCACACCCGCCACCTCGAACGCGAACGCGACCAGCGCGACGCCCTCGCCGTCGCCGGGGAACGCGCCCGCATCGGCCGCGAACTCCACGACGCCGTCGCCCATGGCCTCTCCGTCATGGTCGTGCAGGCCCAGGGTGGCGAGGCGGCCCTGGACGCCCGGCCCGAGGACGCCCGCCGCGCCCTCCAGGCCATCGTGGACGTCGGCCGCCGCTCGCTGGCCGACATGCGCCGCACCCTGAACGCCTACACCGCACCGGATCTGGCCCCCGCCCCCGGCGTGTCGAACCTGGCCGAACTGGCCGCGCGCGTCCGGGACAGCGGCACACCCGTCCGCCTCGTCGTGAAGAATGATCCCGTGGAGCTTCCGGCGAGCGTGGACCTGTCCGCCTACCGCATCGTCCAGGAGGCCCTGACCAACGTCGTCAAACACGCCGGTCCGGGCGCCTCGGCGCTGGTCGACGTGGAGTACACCGGCTCGGCCGTCCTGCTCACCGTCACCGACGACGGCGCCGGCTCCGACGGTGGCGACGGCCGCGGCAACGGCGTGCGCGGCATGCGCGAACGCGCCGCCCTGCTCGGCGGCGCGCTGGAGGCCGGTCCCGGACCCGACGGCGGGTTCCGGGTGACGGCGATGCTGCCCATCAGGGAGGCCGAATGATCCGCGTCCTGCTCGCCGACGACCAGGCCCTCGTGCGCACCGGGTTCCGGATGATCCTGGAGAACGCCGGGGACATGGAGGTCGTCGGCGAGGCCGGGGACGGCGCCGAGGCCGTCGCCATGGCCGAGGCCCTGTCACCCGACGTGGTCCTCATGGACATCCGCATGCCCGTCCTGGACGGCGTGGAGGCCACCCGCCGCGTCACCGGCGCGAAGGTCCTGGTGCTCACCACCTTCGACCTCGACGAGTACGTCTACGCCAGCCTGCGCGCCGGGGCCAGCGGCTTCCTGCTGAAGGACACCCTCGCCCCGGACCTCCTCTCGGCGATCCGGGTGGTGGCCCGCGGCGACGCGGTGGTCGCGCCCTCGGTGACGCGGCGGCTGCTGGAGAAGCACATCGGCACCGGCGAGGGCGCCACCGCCGGGCCGGACCTGGGCTCGCTCACCGACCGCGAGCGCGAGGTCCTGGGCCTGCTCGCGCGCGGCCTGTCCAACGCCGAGATCGCCGGGCGGCTGTTCCTGTCCGAGGGCACCGTCAAGACGCACGTCTCGCGCGTGCTGGCCAAGCTGGGCCTGCGCGACCGCGTCCAGGCCGTCATCGCCGCCTACGAGAGCGGGCTGGTGCGCGCCGGTTCCGGTTAGCGCGCGCCCGAGCCGAGGTGGAGCGTGCCGACCATCCCGACGACGCCCTGCTCACCCCACGGGTGCGGCGAAATCCGCTTCCCCACCGCCGCCGCGCGGGCGATCATCTCTCTCGACGTCCGCCGAGAGGAGGCCCGTGGGCCCGCGACTGATACTGCTGTGCGGTCTGCCCTGCAGCGGCAAGACCACCGAGGCCAGGCGGCTGGAGCGCGAGCTGCCCGCCGTCCGGCTGTGCCCCGACGAGTGGCTCACCGGCCTGGGCCTCGATCCCTTCGACGGCCCCGCCCGCGACCGCGTGGAGGCCGTGCTGTGGCGGCACGCGCAGGCGCTGCTGGCCGCGGGGACGGCCGTCGTCCTGGAGTACGGCTTCTGGGACCGCGGCGAGCGCGACGAGAAGCGCCTGCGCGCCCGCGAGCTGGGCGTCCCGGTCGAGCTGCGGTACCTCACCGCGCCGCTGCCGGAGCTCCAGCGGCGGGCGGAGCTGCGCAACCGCGAGCCGGGCGCCATCGCCCTCACCGCGGCGCAGATGGCCGAGTACGCCGCGATGATCGAGGAGCCCACACCCGAGGAGCTCGCCCTCTACGACTGAGGACCGGCTAGGGGCTGGCGTGCCCGCTCGCCCACGCCCAGGCCGCGATGCCGACCCGGTTGGCCACGTCCAGCTTGCGCTGCACGTTCGCCAGGTGGTTCTTCACCGTCCCGGCGCTGATGAACAGCCCGGCGGCGATCTCGGCGTTGGTGCGGCCCTCGGCGACCAGCCGGACGACCTCCAGTTCGCGCTCACTGAGCGCCTCGCCCTTGGGCGGGGGAGGGGCGGCGGGGATCATCCGCTTCAGCAGCCGGACGGTGATCTGCGGGCTGATGAGGGTGTCCCCGGCCATCGCCGCGCGGATCGCCTCGATCAGCAGCGTCGGCCCCGAGCGTTTCAGCAGGTACCCGCACGCCCCGTCGGCCAGGGCGGTGTGCACGTACTCGTCGAGGTCGAAGGTGGTCACCACGATCACCCGCATCGGGTCGGCGACGCCGGGCCCGGCCAGCCGCCGGGTCAGCTCCAGCCCGTCCAGGCCGGGCATGCGGATGTCGGCCAGGACCACGTCCGGTTTCAGGTGCCGGGCCTGCGACAGCGCGTTCTCCCCGTCGGCGGCCTCGCCGACCACGGTGATGTCGGGCTGGGCGTCCAGGACCATCCGGAAGGCGGCGCGGATGCCTTCCTGGTCGTCGGCTATCAGTACGCGGATCATGAGCCGTCCAATGGGATGCGTGCGGACAGGAGCCAGCCCCGCTGCTCGCGGGGACCGGCGGTGAGCGAGCCGCGCAGGGCCTCGACGCGCTCGGTGAGCCCGGGCAGGCCGAGCCCGGCCGACGCGCGGGCCTGCGCGCGGTGGTCGCCGGCGCCGTCATCGGCGACGGTGACGCGCAGGTCACGGCCGTCCAGCGCCACCGTCACGTCCACAGTCGACGCCGACGGGGCGTGGCGGCGGACGTTGGTGAGGGCCTCGACCACGATCCGGTAGGCCACCGCCGCCGGTTCGCGCGCGACCTCCTCGCCGGTCAGGTCGAGCCGGACGTCGACACCGCCCTGCGAGAAGCGCGAGGCGAGCTCGGGCAGGTCGGCCAGCACACCCACGGGCGTGCGGGCCGCGGCGCCGGTGTCGCGGAGCATGTGGACGGTGCGGTCCATCGACGCCAGCGCGCGCAGCCCGGCGCCCTCGATGCGCCCGAGGACCTCGGCGATGCGCGGGTCGTCCCCGGCCAGCACCATGCGGGCCGCCTGCGCCTGCGCGACGATCTCGCTGACGTCGTGGGCGACGAAGTCGTGCAGGTCGGAGGCCAGGTCCAGGCGCTGCTCACGCCGGGCGGCGATGACCGCCCGGTCCCGTTCGGTGTCCAGGTGCCGCAGGTACCAGCCGATCACCCCGGCGGCCGCGCCCGGGATCGTCCACAGCGTGCTCGCCGCGATCACCGCCCACACCGTGTCCGGCGGCAGGTAGCGCTGCACCGCGATGGCACCGGCCAGCACCCCCGCGCCGCCCGCCACCAGCCCCAGCCGGGGCGGCGCCCACCGCACGGTGAGGTAGACGTAGACCAGGATCACGGCCGGTTCCAGCAGGATCCACGCGCCCTGCGCCCCCGATTCGGTCTCACCGTTCCTGGGCACCGTCAGCAAGGACACCACGGTCACCCCGAGCGACAGCACCGCCACCGCGAGCGTCGCCCACGGCGGCCACGCCCGCGTCCGCGGCCAGAAGGCCAGCAGCACGGCGAGCCCGAGGCACGCCGCGATCGGCGTGACCATGTCGATGAGCGGCGCGGGCAGCAGCAGCGTCCCCGCGACGAGGGCGAGGACACCGCAGACGGCGATCGCCTGTCGGTTGCGCATGATCAGCAGCCTATGCGCCGCGCTTTCACGCCCGCGATGTGCCGAACGGCCTACCCGCCCCGCCCACGGCCACCGGGATGCGCCGGTCGGCACATGGGTTTCCACGCCGCCCGGCACGAGGCTTATGGCATGCGAAAGAACATCGGCTACATCGTCGCGGGTTTCTCGTTCCTGTACGGGATCGCGGGCCTCCTCTGGACCTTCACCGGCAAGGGCTACCCCTTCGGCACGGGCGACCCCTACCTGGACGGCGCGGGCGACGCCGCGTTCGACCTGAACATCCTGGGCCTGACAACGCACGACGGAGCCGCCCCCTACATCGCCGGACTGGGCTTCCTCGGCGCGATCGTCGCCTTCCTCATGGCCCGCGGCGCCGGCCGAGGCGCCACCCGCGGCGTCCTCCTCGCGCTGGGCTGGATCTACGCCGCCGGGCTCACCGTCGTCGTCCAGGACTACCGCCCGCTCATGATGGTCGCCTACACGCCCATCATCGCGGTGGGCAAGGCCTTCTTCGGCTGGCCGGAAGGCGTCGGCTGGAGCCAGGTCGTGCCATGGGCCACGGTCAACCTGCTGCTCCTGATGCTGGCCGGAGCCGGTTTCGCGATCACCGCCATCATGTACCGCCGCCGCACCGGCAACGCGATCAACCTCGTCCGCTTCGGCCGCCCCGCCGTCATCACCGCCATGATCGTCCCCCTCATCTACGCCGCGACCCGCTGGATCTGGGCCCTCGGCTGGGGCCTCGGCCTCGACCCGGAGATGTACCGCCGCGGCCAGGAAGAAGGTCTCTGGCTGGCCGGAGCCTCGCTCGCCTCGATGGGCATCGGCGGCGCGATCCTCACCCTCGGCCTGCTCCGCCCCTGGGGCGAGCGCTTCCCCCGCTGGATGCTCGGCCTCGCCGGAAAACGCGTCCCGATCAACCTCGCCGTCATCCCCGGAGTCCTCGTCGGAGTCCTGACCCTCTCGGCCGGAGTCATGTACATCCGGATGGCCATCAGCCAGGGCATCGGCGACAAGTGGATGACCAACGCACCCGAAACCCTCTGGCCCCTCTGGGGCCTGGGCCTGATCGTGGGCGCCATCGCCTACCGCCAGCGCCGCCTCGCCACCGAAGCCGCGCAAGAGGCGGAAGCCGTGAACGAAGTGAAGGCGGCGAAGCAGGCCCACGCCGCGACCGCCCTGACCAACGCGACCGCCCTGACCAACCCGAACGCGAACACGGCCCAGCCCACCCCGGCCGCGAAAGCCGCCGGATAGGAAGCGGTCTTGCCCGCCCTGAGGCGGCGATGCCACCCCTCCATGATCACCCCGGCACGGGCGTGAGAATCGAGGACCGGCACCGCCGCCTCCGGCACATCCCCAACCGAGCCCGGGCGGGGACGAAAGCTCGTTGCTTTGGAGCCGGGCACACTGACTGGCTCGCTACGGGGTCAAAACCCGGGTGAGAGACAAGCTCGTTGTTTTAGAGCCGGGCAAGGTGACTGGCCTGCTACGGGGTCAGAAGCCGGGTAGGGACGAGAGCCTGTTGTTTTAGAGCCGGGCCCAAGACAAGCCGGGGACGCAAGACAACACGACCCCGAGACCAGATCCGCGGGAGCTCGCCCGGGATAGGAGAGGTGGATCCTCCGTCGGTCGGCCAGACGTGTTCTCAGAACGAGGGTTCTGGGGGTGTCAAGCCGCGTTCTTTGGCTTGACACCCCCAGGTTCCTCGTTCAGCGTCGATATGGCCGGCCAGAGGAGGAGACGCCTCCCGAGAGAGGTCCGGCGTCCAGGGGCCGCACCCCTGGTCGGGTCCTAGGGGTGAAACCCCTGTCCAGAGGCCGATGGGAAAGTACCCGCACCCCCGGGAAAGAAGCAGATCGATCGCCAGGGACGAACGCCCCCTAAGCCCCCGGCCCATCCCCGGAGTCCTCGGAGGCCTGGGGAGCCTGGGGAGCCTCAGGCGCCGAACCCTCCTCCTCATCCAGCTCCGCCAGCAGCCGGTAAAGCGCCTTACGCGCCTCGTCGATGACGATCTTCGCGTTCTCCCGAGCCCGAACGCTCCCACTCCGCGCCACGATCTCGGTGGCCTGCATCAGCCCCCCGAGCGCGGCCCGAAGCTCGTGCGCCTCATCGGCGTGAAACGGAAAGAACCCGGGAGCGGCAGGCGGCGCCGGAGGAGCCGGAGGCGCCTGAAACGGAAACCCGGGGAACCCGGGAAACCCACCCTCGAAGGGAAAACCCCGCCCGTGCCGAGGCCCCCGCCCCCGACGTCCGTGCCCGTGGTGCCCAGGCCCGTGCCCGTGACCGTGGTGTTCGTGGTGCCCGTGCTCGTGATGCCCGTGCTCATGACGGCCGTGCTCGCGTCCGTGCCCGAACCCCTCAAAACCACGCTCGCCGCAAGCCTCGCGACGCCGCGCCCGACGCTCGCGCATCTCGGCCCAGGGGTTCTCGTGGTGTGAATCAGTGTGACTACGCATGATGTGAACCTTTCGAATGCTCCGACAGCTCTGATGCTGTCGTGATGAGTCAACGATATATCGTTACCTTCCGTTTGAGTGATCTTGTGGTGCAGCTCACAAATGAAAAGGTGCATAAGCGCACGGAAAAGCACGAAAGTCACCGCGAAGGTCTTACGAAAACCCGAGAAAACGCCGAGAATCGCCGCCGAGGCCGGAGGCGAGGTGGGGGCTAGGGCGAGGTGGGGGTGAGGCGCGGCCGAGGGCGGGGGTGGGGGTGGCGCCGAGGGCAAGGTGAGGGCTAGGGCGAGGTGGGGCCGGGGCCGAGGGCAAGGCCAGGCCGAGGGCGAGGGGGGTAAGGGCAAGAGCCCCACACCGAAGTCCCAACCCCAGAGCGAAGCCGAGCGCCCCCACCCCAAAAAGCCACCCCCCACCCCACGGCTGGGCCTCGTGGGCCGGGAGGCGGCCTCGGGCGGTGGGAACCACCCCACCCCACCCTCCCCGCCCCCTCCCGGGGGAGAAAGCCCGAACGTCCCCCCACAAGGGAAGATCCCCCTACCCCACCAGCACAGCCCCGAGAAAAGCCACCCCGACCCCCGCCACCACACTCCCGCCCGCGTAAGCCACCGCGACCCCCCTCGCCCCCGTCTCCACCAGCCGCACCGTCTCGTACCCGAACGTCGAGTACGTCGTCAGCGCCCCGCAGAACCCCGTCCCCAGCAGCGTCGAAAGCCCCCCGGAAACCCCGGTCAGCGCCCCCAGCAAGAAACACCCGACGACGTTGACCACGAACGTCCCCAGCGGAAACCGCGTGCTGTGCCACGACTGCACGGCCCGGTCGAGCAAATACCGCAGGGGCGCCCCCACCGCCGCCCCCAGGATCACCAGCAGCGCGCTCACCGCCGCACCACCCGTCCCAGCCGCAGCCCGAGCCAGGTCGCGGCCAGCGCCGCGACCAGCGTCCCGCCCAGGTAGAGGAACCCGTTGAGGAGGGAACCGGAAAGCAGCCCGACCCCCTCCACCGCATAAGCCGAGAACGTCGTGAACCCCCCGAGCACTCCCGTCCCCAGAAACGGCCGGGTCAGCGGACGCGAGAGCGGCCGCGCCAAGAGCACCCCGATCAACCCGCACCCGAGCGTGTTGATCAGCAGCACCGCCCAAGGCGCCGGCCACAGAAGCACGAGCCCCCAGCGGGCGAGCGCGCCGAGCGCGCCGCCGAGGGCGATGACCCCGAGCAGCCGCATCGAAAGGGGCCCCGGGCCGACGTCGGGATCGACGGATTCGCTCACGCGGCCACGATAACCGCGCCGCTAACCGCAACCGCGCCACCAGCCCCCGCCGCGCCTCGGCCCATTCTTCGGCGATGATCGAGTAGACGACGGTGTCGCGGTGCCCGCCGTCGGAGCGCAGGCGGTGCCTGCGCAGAACGCCCTCGCGGACCGCGCCCAGCCGCTCGATGGCCCGCTGGGAGCGCTCGTTGCGGACGTCGGTGTGCCAGGCGACCCGCCGCGCCCCGAGGGTGCCGAAGGCGTGGTCGAGGAGCAGCAGTTTCGCCTCGGTGTTGACGCCGGTGCGCTGCCATTTCGCGCCGATCCAGGTGCCGCCGATGTGCAGGCCGCCGTGCGCGCGTTCGATGTCGTGGAAGGACGTGGTGCCGGCGACCTCACCGGTGACGGCGTCGATCTGGGCCCACGGGACGCGGGTGCCCTGCGCGTGGGCGGCGTCGACGATGGCGCGCATGTCGTCCACGCTCCGGGGCTGCCCGTCGCGCAGCCAGGTCCAGATGCCGGGGTCGGCGGAGGCGGCGAAGAGTCCTTCGGCGTGGCCGGGGGACAGGGGCTCCAGGCGCACGTGGGTGCCGGACAGGACGGGACGGTCGAACCAGTCGCTCACCTGGTGATCTTGGCCGAGGGCGGGCGTCCGGGTCAAGCGGCCGAGCGGAGTGCCCCGGCGCGCAGGCGCTCCTCGCCGATCTCGGGCAGGATCCCGGCGACGTGCTCGGCGCCCAGTTGCGCCAGGAGCGCGTGCGCGGCGTAGCCGGGGTCGCCGGTGCCCGCCTCGGTGTGCAGGAGCTCCAGGTGCCGGTGCCAGAAGCGGTAGGCGCCGATGCGGTAGCGCGCGCCGGGCGAGGCGGTCTCGGAGACGCGGATCAGGTCCAGGTGCGCCAGCAGGTAGTCCAGGTAGGCGGCGACGAACGCGCGGAGGCGTTCGCGGGGTTCGGCGCCGGGTCCCAGTGGCGGCGGGCCGGACAGGACGCGCTCCTGGAGCTCGCTCTCGCGCGCGTCGAGCAGGGCGACGGCGAGTCCGGCCTTGTCGCCGAAGCGCCGGAAGAGCGTGCCCTTGCCGACCCCGGCGGCGGTGGCGATGGCGTCCATGGACACCGCCTCCACGCCGTGTTCGGCGAACAGTCCGGCGGCGGCGGTGAGGATCGCCGCCCGGTTGCGGGCGGCGTCGGCGCGCTCGCGCGGGGGTGGCGTGCGCGACAGTTCCACTGAAACGGACTGCGGTCCGCTATGCTTCGAGGGCATAACCGGACTGTAGTCCATCTGGAGGAATCATGAGCGTCACCATCACCCGCGACGAGCTCCGCGCGGCCATCGACGCCGGAACCGTCACCGTCATCGACGCCCTCGGCGCCGAGTACCACGCGAAGGCGCACCTCCCGGGCGCCCTCCCGCTGGCGCCCGGCGAGGTCGACGAGAAGGCGGCGGGCCTGCTGCCCGACAAGGCCGCCGCGATCGTCACCTACTGCTCCAGCCCGTCCTGCCCCAACAGTGGCCAGGTCGCCGACCGGCTGACCGCGCTGGGTTACACCGACGTGCGCAAGTACGCCGAGGGCATCCAGGACTGGACCGAGGCGGGCCTGCCGATCGAGCCCTGAGCCGGCTGAAGCGGCGGGGCGGCGCGAGTGCGCCGCCCCGCTTTCGTGTCTCCGGACGCAGGACCGCCAATTCGCTTGCGCGTCAAACCTAGGGGCTCTAGGTTTCAACCTAGATCTCCTAGGAAAGGACGCGCCCATGGCACGCGCCGGTCTCAGTACCGAGAAAGTCGTCGCGGCGGCCGCCGACCTGGCCGACGAGGCAGGCTTCGACCACCTCACCGTCAGCGGCCTCGCGAGGCGGCTCGACGTCCGCGACGCCAGCCTCTACTCCCACGTCCGCAACCTCGCCGACCTGCGCGCCCGCGTCGCCGTGCTCGCCATCGGCGAGTTCGCCGACCGCATCGCCGCCGCCGTGGCCGGACGCGCCGGCAAGGACGCGCTGGCCGCCTTCGCCGCCGCCTACCGCTCCTTCGCCGTCGACCACCCCGGCCGCTACGCCGCCACCCGCACGCAGCTGGACCCCGAAATGCTCGCCTCGACCGACGCGCCCGCCCGCACCATCGCGCTCACCCGGGCCCTCCTGCGCGCCTACGGCCTCGACGAGATCGACGAGACCGACGCCGTGCGCCTGCTGCGCGGCTTCTTCCACGGCTTCGCCGACCTGGAGGTCAACGGCGCGTTCCTGCACGGCCGCGACGTCTCGGCCTCCTGGGACCGCGCCGTGGACGCACTGCACTTCACCCTCACCAACTGGCACCTCAGTAAGGAAGAACAATGAGCACCCGCACCACCGTCCACGACGACGTCCTCCACATCGAGGCCGACGGCACCGGCCCCGTCCTGCTGCTGGTCGCCGGGGGCGGCGCCGACGCCGAGGTCTTCGACGGCCTCGTCCCGCACCTCACCGGCGACTTCACGGTGGTGCGCTACGACCCGCGCGGTTTCGTGCGCAGCCCCGCCGAGCCCTTCACGCACTCGCCCGAGGCGCAGGCCGCCGACCTGGTCCGGGTCCTGGACGCCCACTCGCCCGGCGAGCCCGCCTACGTCTTCGCCGGCAGCTCCGGCGCGATCGCCGCGCTGGCGATGCTGGCCGCGCACCCCGGCCGCGTCCGCCGCCTCATCGCCCACGAACCCCCGCTCGTGCGGATGCTGCCCGGAGACGACCCCATGCGCGCACTGTTCCCCCAGGTCCGCGACGCCTTCCTGTCCGACGGCGTCGAAGCCGCGATGACCCGCATGGCCGAGGGACTCGGCGAGCACCGGCCTCCCGGCGGCGAGCCGCCCGCGGAGGTCCCGCCCCGGATGGCGCGCATGATGGCCCAGACCCGAATCTTCCTCGGCGAGATCCTCGTCCCCTACAGCTCGCACGACCTGGACGTGGCCGCCCTCGACACCACCCGCCTCACCCTCGCCGCGGGCGAGGACTCGCGCGGCAAGCCGATCCGCCGCCCGGTGGACGCGCTCGCCGACCGGCTGGGCACCACCGTCCTGGAGTTCCCCGGCGGGCACGTCGGCTACATCCAGGACGTCGCCGGCTCCGCCCGGATCCTGCGCGAGGCGCTGATCGCTACTTCTTAGCGGTCAGCAGCCGCCACGGGACCCACAGGCCCTCAAGCTGGATCTTCATGGTGATCTTGGAGACCCCGGTGAGCCGCTCGTCGAAGTGGATCGGGATCTCCAGGATCTTCACCCCCGCCTTGAACGCGCGGTGGTTCATCTCGATCTGGAAGCTGAACCCGGTGCTGCGGACCTTGTCCAGGTCGATCGACTCCAGCGCCGAGGCGTGCCACAGCTTGAAACCGCCGGTGGTGTCACGGATCCGGGTCCGCAGGATCGCGTTCACGTAGATCGACGCCCCGCGCGACAGCGACCGCCGGTACAGGTTCCAGTTCTCCGAGACCGAACCGCCCGGGATGTAGCGGCTGCCGATCACCAGGCCCGCGCCGGTGGCGCGCATCGTCCCCAGCATCTGCGGGATGATCTCCGGCGGGTGCGACAGGTCCCCGTCCATCTGCACGACGTACTCGTCGCCCCGCGACATCGCCTCGCGCATGCCGGTCATGTGCGCGCGCCCGATGCCGTCCTTCACCTCGCGGTGCACGACGACCATCGCGCCCTCCCGCTCGGCGTTGCGGGCCTCGGCCAGCTCATCGGCCAGCCGCCCGGTGCCGTCGGGCGAGTTGTCGTCGACGATGATCAGCCGCAGGTTCGGCAGCCCCAGCGCGAAGACCCGCTCGACCAGCGTGGGCAGGTTCCCCGACTCGTTGTACGTGGGGACCACGACCGCGATCGGCGTCGCCGCCCAGTCGGCGGGCAGCTCCCGGGCGCTCGCCCGGGGCGACTCCACAAGGGAAGCGGTCACGTCATCGCCTTCCGTCGGCTTCCTCGGCTGGTCCCGGGCAAAAGGGTCGTCACCGGGAGTTGCTCACTATAGCGGCAGCGGCAAACCGGCTCGCGGATCGGTTACAGCGGGCCGTTGTCCACCACGATGAAGGACTCCAGGCGGGACAGCACCTGCTCCTTGCGGTAGCGCTCGGGCAGGATCTCCTGGCCGTCGCGGTCGATGGCGCCCCACTGCCCGTAGGTGGAGCAGACGGCGAACCCGCCCGGGTGGCAGACCACCTGCCGGTAGTGCGGCGGGACGACCAGCCGCCCCGTCCGGTCCACCGCGCCCTTGCCGCCGCGCCGGTCGACGCCGACCACGCCGTCCACGAAACCCTCGACCGAGCGCCCGTCGGGCATCTCGGTGCGCATCTCGTCGTACAGGAACGGCACGACCGTGCGCCCCTCGCGGGTGATGGCCCCCCACAGGCCGTTGCGCTGGACGGTCGCCACGCCGCCGCGGAAGTCGCCGACCCGCTCGAAGGCCGAGACGATCACCGCGCGGCCCTCGGCGTCCTTGAAGCCGTAGCGGCCGGTGTCGCGGTCCCGGAACGGGCGGGGCGCGGGGTGACCGGCGCGTTCGGCCCAGGACCGCGGCCGCGGCCCGAAGCCGTAGGCCCCGGCGCGGCGGTGCGAGGCGTCCAGGGCGTACTCGGCGATCGAGGTGAACCACTCGTCGCCGGAGCTGTCGTCCAGGGCCCGCTCCAGGTGGATGAGCGCCTCGATGAGGCGTCCCTGCGCGATGCAGGACAGGCCCGCGTGCAGCCGCACCGACGCGATCAGCCCGCGCGGCAGCTCACCGGCCTCGGCCATCGCGAAGAGCCGGTCGGCCTCCTCGAACTCCTGCCGCCAGGCGTGGACGCGCGCCAGCCGCGCCCGCGCGGGCGCGATCAGGAGGTCCCGTCCGGTGGACTCGGCCAGTTCCAGGGCCTGCTTCCCGTCGGACATGGCGGCCTCGAAGTCGCCGAGCAGGCGCGAGGCGACCACTTTGAGACCGAGCAGCCGGGCCCGGTCGACGTCCAGGTGCAGCGTCGGGAACCGCGCCGTCATCTCCTCGCGGATGGCCCAGAGGGATTCGGTGTCGTCGACGTACTCCCGCAGCGTGTTCGGGTCGAACCGCATGGTGGCGCGCTGCAGCGCCCTCGCCAAGCCTGCCGTTTCCGTCATCTGGATTCCGTTGTCGACCACTGAACCGTTGGACCCAGCCGACGCCCACCGCGCGTCCGCTGGCGCCTACTTTGCCATGCCGGATCCAGTAGCGAAAGATCTGGTCCCGGGCGATACAGGACTGTGACGGCCGGTGGTGCCGGTGTAGAGTCCTCCCTCCGCGCCCTGGACTCGCGAGCCGCCGTGCCCGCCTGGACTCGTGGACCTCCACCAGAACCCATCCAGGGAGCCCTATTGGCCGACCATGCCCTCCGCACCGGTGCCGCGCTGGCGCGCGCCGGGTTCCGGCGGTTCTCCACCTACCGGCAGGCGACCATCGCCGGTCTCACCACGAACATGGTCTTCGGGCTCCTGCGCTACTACGTCCTGCTGGCCACCACCGTCGGCGCGGCCGGCGCCGTCGCCGGCTACGACCTCGCCCAGCTCAGCTCCTACGTCTGGTTCGGGCAGGGCCTGCTCACCGTGGTCATGCTGTGGGGCTGGACGGAGCTGTCGGACCGCGTCCGCACCGGCGACGTGGTCGCCGACCTGCTCCGCCCCGTCAACCCGCTGTGGACCTACCTGGCCACCGACCTCGGCCGCGCCGGGTACAACTTCCTGGTCCGCATGCTCGTGCCCATCGCCTTCGGCGCGATCTTCTTCCCCTTCTACTTCCCGCACGCCCCCGCGACCTACCCGATCACCCTCGTCAGCACCGCGCTGGCCGTGGTGGTCTGCTTCGGCTGCCGCTACCTGGTGAACCTGACCTCGTTCTGGCTGCTGGACGTGCGCGGCGCGATGACGGTGTGGCTGGCCTGCTCCGGCGTCCTGTCGGGCATGTACTTCCCGATCGCGTTCATGCCCGGCTGGATCGCGGCGGTCCTCCAGTACGCCACGCCGTTCCCGTCGATGATCCAGACCCCCATCGACATCTACGTCGAACGCGGCGGCCTCGGCGGGCAGCTGCTGCGCCTGCTGGTCCAGGCGGCCTGGGCGGTGGCGATCCTCGCGCTGGCGCACCTCGTCCAGACGCGCGCGACCCGGAAGCTGGTGATCCAGGGTGGCTGAGAAAAGGGGAGTGGACGAGGCGCGGCCGTACACCCGCATGCTGACCGCGCAGGTCCGCAGCATCGTCCAGTACCGGACCTCCTTCGCGCTGGACGTGACCAGCCAGACGGTGTTCACCGTCCTCGACATCGTCACCGTCCTGGTGACCTTCCACGTCACGCCCACCCTGGGCGGGTTCAGCCAGCGCCAGGTCCTGCTCATCGGCGCCTTCACCGCCTTCGCCTTCGCGCTGGCCGACCTGACCGTCGGCAACATCGAGCGGCTGTCCTTCTACGTCCGCACCGGCCTGCTGGACGCCGTCCTCACCCGGCCCCTCTCGGCGATGGGGCAGCTGCTGGTCCTGGACTTCGCGCCCCGCCGCATCGGGCGCGTCCTGTTCGCCACCGGCCTGCTGACCACGATGCTCACCGTCAACGACATCGACTGGACCGCCTGGCGCGTCCTGCTGGCGGTGATCACACCGGTGTGCGCCACGGTGTTCTTCTCCTCGGTGTTCGTCATCGGCGCCAGCGTCGCCTTCTGGTGGATCGACGCCGGTCAGTTCGCGCACTCCTTCACCTACGGCGGGCGCGACTTCACCACCTACCCCTCGAACATCTACCAGGGCGCCTTCCGGCGGATCTTCGCCTACGCCCTCGGCTTCGGGTTCGTCTCCTACTACCCCGTCCTCGGGCTCCTCGGCGTGCCCGACCCGCTCGGCCTGCCGCCCTGGTTCGTCTGGGGCGGGCCCGTCGTCGCCACCGCCGCCGCACTCATCGCCGCCGCCATCTGGCGCGTCGGCCTCCGCCACTACAAGGGAGCCGGATCATGAGCACCGTCGTCTCGGCCACCGGCCTGCGCAAGGACTTCACCGTCCGCAAGAAGACCGGCCGCTTCACCCGCGTCAAGACCACCGTCTCGGCCGTCGACGGCGTCGACCTGCGCATCGAGCGCGGCGAGATGATCGGCTACATCGGCCCCAACGGCGCCGGGAAGTCCACCACCCTCAAGATGCTCACCGGCATCCTCACCCCCAGCGCCGGCGAGGTCGAGGTCTGCGGCCTCAAGCCCGTCCCGCAACGCGTCGAACTGACCCGCCGCATCGGCGTCGTCTTCGGGCAGCGCTCGGTCCTGTGGTGGGACCTGCCCCTGCGCGAGTCCTTCGACCTCCTGCGGCACGTCTTCGGCGTCCCCGCCGCCGAACACGCCGCCCGCCTGAAGATGTGCCGCGACATGCTCGACCTCGACGAGTTCGCCGACACCCCCGTACGCCAGCTCTCCCTCGGCCAGCGCATGCGCGGCGAACTCACCGCCGCCCTCCTCCACGGCCCCGAGATCCTCTTCCTCGACGAGCCGACCATCGGCCTCGACGTGGTCAGCAAGCAGGCCGTCCGCGCCTTCCTGGAGGAGACCGGCGAACGCGGCGACACCACCATCGTCCTCACCACCCACGACCTCGCCGACATCGAGCGCCTCTGCAAACGCCTCGTCGTCATCGACCACGGCCGCGTCGTCCACGACGGCACCCTCGAAGAACTCCACGGCCGCCACGGCTCCCACCGCCGCGTCGTGGTCGACTTCGCCGAACCCTGGACCGGCCCCGACGGCGAGATCGACCCCGAGGACCCCCGCCGCGTCACCTTCGCCCTCAAAGGCGAACACGACACCGCCGGAACCCTCATCGCCCGCCTCGCCACCACCGTCGAACTGCGCGACGTGTCCGTCCTCGAACCCGACATCGAGGACGTCATCGCCCGCCTGTACGCGACCACCCCGGCCTGAGACCCGCCGCCGCGCCCGTTGGTGGACGGGCGCGGCGGCGCCGGGCGAAAGCGGCCACATCCCGGCACCATTCCCGCCCAGAATGGCGACATGAACGACGTGCGGCTCCTCCGCCTGCTCTCCCTCCTCCAGACCGGCCGCGCCTGGACCGGGCCCGAGCTCGCCGCCGACCTGGCGGTCTCGCTGCGCACCGTCCGCCGCGACGTGGAGCGCCTGCGCGAGCTCGGCTACCCCGTCGAGGCGAACCTGGGTACGCACGGCGGGTACCGACTGGTCGCGGGCACCGCGATGCCGCCGCTGCTGCTGGACGACGACGAGGCCGTCGCCATCGCCGCCGCGCTGCGTCCCGAGGACGAGGCGTCCCAGCGGGCCCTGGCGAAACTGGCGCAGGTCCTGCCCGCCCGGCTGAGCCGCCGGGTCCGCGCGGTGCGCGACGCCACCGAGGCGCTCGTCGGCATCCGGCGCGGGGGTGCGCCCGAGGCCGTGCACGTCGACCCGGAGGTCATGGCGGAACTGGCCATCGCGGTGCGCGGCGGCGAGCGCGTCCGTTTCGGCTACACCGGCCGGGACGCCGGGCCCGGCGAGCGCCACGCCGAGCCGCACCGGCTGGTGGGGACGGGCTCGCGGTGGTACCTGGTCGCCTACGACCTGGACCGGGACGGGTGGCGCAGCTTCCGCCTCGACCGGGTCGGAGGGGTGTTCCGCACCGGCGCCCGCGTCGATGGACGCGAACCGCCGGTGGACGCCGCGGCCTTCGTCGCCGAGTCGATCCACGGCGCCCGCGCCCGGCACAAGGCGGTGGTCGTGCTGCACGTGAACGTGAAAGACGCCGGTGCCCTCCTCGCGGAGGACACCGGCGTCTTGGCGCCGCTGGGGGAGGAGCGCACGCTGCTCACCACCGGCGGGGACGCGCTGGACTGGCTCGCGGTGCGGCTGGCCCTGCTGGGCGTGCCCTTCGAGGTCCGCGAACCGCCCGAGCTGGCCGCGTTCCTCGAAGAACTCGGGACGCGGCTGCTCGCTGCTTCTAGATCTTGTCGCCCGGCTTGACCAGCGGGCGCGGCATGCGCAGCTTGCGGACCATGATCAGCCGCATGCACACGTACCAGTAGAGGCCCGGCTTCTTCACCGTGCTCTTGGGGACGCGCTCCTTCACCAGCTTGCCGACCTTGCGGCAGGTGAGGGTCGCCTCCAGGATGAAGGCCAGCAGCATGAACACCCACACGCCGGTGGAGACCGTCTTCACGATCGGCAGCATGCCCGGCTGGCTGGTGACCAGCACGATCAGCACGATCAGGAAGAACCACTGGCTGATGGTGCGGCGGCTGTCCACGACGTCGCGGGCCAGGCGCCGCTCGGGGCCCCGGTCGCGCGGCATGTGGTACTTGTCGAAGGCCGGGTCGCCCCGGTCGAGGCCCGCCTGGATCTCGGCGCGCTGGGCGCGCTGCTCGCCCCGTTCCTGCTTCGCCTTCTCCTTGCGGCGGACGGCGGCGTCCTTCCGGTTGGTGGGCGGAGGGACGTACGGGCCGCGTTTGCCGGTGCCGCGTTTGGGCGTGGGCGCGGCCTTGTCCCGGCCGGACCCGCTGGACCTCTTCGCACCTTCGTCGGTGGCGGCGGTCTCGGTCTCGGTCACGGGCTCGTCCTTTTTGTCGGAGCGGCGGAACAGGGAAGACACCCCGGAAGGATAGCCGAGGGCGGTTCCCGGTACCGCACCCACGGGACCGTTGACACAGAGAGATAGGTCGCGTGGACGCCCCGTGCAAAACGCGAGAGGGACGACCCGGGGGCCGTCCCTCTCCTCGCTTCGTGATCTACGGACGCTCTGCCGCTCTGCCGCTCCGCGGCCTACGGCTTAGGCGGCCACCCTGTTTATTTGCGGCCTACGGCCGCTCTGTCCGGGCCCCGAGCGCTTCGAGCTTGCCGTCGAAGTTCTCGTACCCGCGCGAGATGTAGCGGTCCACGCCGTACACCCGCGAGGTGCCCTCGGCGGCCAGGGCCGCGATGAGGTGGCTGAACCCGGCGCGCAGGTCGGGGATCTGGAGGTCGGCCGCGTGCAGCTTGCTCGGGCCGGCGATGACCGCCGAGTGCAGGAAGTTCCGGCGTCCCCAGCGGCACGGCGTGCCGCCCAGGCACTCCGAGTACAGCTGGATGTTGGCGCCCATCTGGTTGAGCTCGGTGGTGTACCCGAAGCGGCGCTCGTAGACCGTCTCGTGCACGATCGACAGCCCGCGCGCCTGGGTCAGCGCCACCACGAGCGGCTGCTGCCAGTCGGTCATCAGCCCGGGGTGGACGTCGGTCTCCAGCGCGACCGGCTGGAGCTCGCCGCCGGGGTGCCAGAAGCGGATGCCGCCGCCGACGGGGGAGTCGTCCACCGAGAACGCGCCGCCCACCGAGCGGTACACGTTCAGGAACGTCATCATGTCGGCCTGCTTGGCGCCGCGCACGAAGATCTCGCCGTGCGTGGCCAGCGCCGCCGCGCCCCAGCTGGCCGCCTCGATGCGGTCCGGGATGGGGCGGTGGGAGTAGCCGGTCAGCCGGTCCACGCCCTGGATCTCGATGACCCGGTCGGTGTGCACCTTGATGATCGCGCCCATCTTCTGCAGGACGCAGATGAGGTCGATGATCTCCGGCTCGACGGCCGCGTTGCGCAGCTCGGTCACGCCGTCGGCGAGCACCGCGGTGAGCAGGACCTGCTCGGTGGAGCCCACCGAGGGGTACTCCAGCTCGTACTTGATGCCGCGCAGCCGCTGCGGCGCCGACAGGTGCAGCCCGTCGGGACGCTTGTCGACCACCGCGCCGAACTCGCGCAGGGCCTGGATGTGGAAGTCGATCGGCCGGTCGCCGATCTTGCAGCCGCCCAGGTCGGGGATGAACGCGTGCCCCAGGCGGTGCAGCAGGGGACCGCAGAACAGGATCGGGATGCGCGAGGAACCGGCGTGGACGTTGATCTCGTCCACCGCGGCGCGCGTCACGTTCGCGGGGTCCATGACCAGCTCGCCCTCCGGCCCGGTGGAGACGCGCACGCCGTGCGCCTCCAGCAGGCCGGTGACGATCTCGACGTCCGAGATGGCCGGGACGTCGTACAGGGTCGAGGCCGTCTCGCCGAGCACGGCGGCGACCATGGCCTTCGAGACCAGGTTCTTCGCGCCGCGGACCCGGATCTCACCGCGAAGCGGGGTCCCGCCGTGCACGACGAGCACGTCTTCCTTCAACACTCGCTCCTTCAGGCATGTGTCCGACAGCGCCAGCAAGCGAGCATAACGGGCAGATATCGAAGCGGTTAGGGCAGCGCCAGCATCTGGTCCAGCGCGACCCTGGCGTAGTGTGCCGTGTCACCGTCCACAGTGATCTGATTCGGGACGCGCCCGGCGACCAGCTCCTCCAGCGTCCAGATCAGGTGCGGGAGGTCGATGCGGTTCATCGTGGAGCAGTAGCAGACCGTGCGGTCGAGGAACATGACGTTCTTGTCGGGATGGGCGTTCGCCAGGCGCCGCACCAGATTCAGCTCGGTGCCGATGGCCCACGAGGAGCCGGGCTCGGCGGCGTCGAGGGCCTTGATGATGTACTCGGTGGAACCGACGTAGTCGGCCGCTTCGACCACTTCGTGCTTGCATTCGGGGTGAACCAGGACATTGACCCCGGGGACGCGCTCGCGCACCTCGGTCACGCAGTCCAGGCTGAACCGCCCGTGCACGGAGCAGTGGCCCTTCCACAGGATGATCTTCGCGTCCCGCAGCTGCTCGTCGGTGAGGCCGCCATTGGGCTTGTGCGGGTTGTACAGGACACAGTCGTCGAGACTGAAGCCCATCTCACGCACGACGGTGTTGCGGCCCAGGTGCTGGTCGGGAAGGAAGAAGACCTTCGAGCCCTTCGCGTAGGACCACTCCAGCGCGCGCTGGGCGTTGGAGGAGGTGCAGACCACGCCACCGTTGCGGCCCACGAAGCCCTTGATGTCGGCCGAGGAGTTCATGTAGGTCACCGGGACGGTGTCGCCGGCGATGCCGAGGTCGGTGAACAGCTCCCACGCCTTCTCGACCTGGGTGAGGACGGCCATGTCCGCCATGGAGCAGCCGGCGGCCAGGTCGGGCAGGATCACCTTCTGGTGGTCCTTGGTGAGGATGTCGGCGGACTCGGCCATGAAGTGCACGCCGCAGAACACGATGTGCTCGGCGTCGGGCCGCGCCGCGGCCTGCTGCGCCAGCTTGAAGGAGTCGCCGGTCACGTCGGCGAACTGGATGACCTCGTCGCGCTGGTAGTGGTGGCCGAGGATGAAGACGGAGGAACCGAGCTTCTCCTTCGCCACGCGGGCCCGCTCGACCAGGTCGGGGTCACTCGCCTCGGGCAGCTCGCCGGGGCAGTCGACGCCCTTTTCCGAACCCGCGTCGGTTCCCCGCCCGAGCAGCAGCAACGCCGTCGCGGTGGGGCCCGGCTCGGCCCAGGTGTCGCTCATCGCCTGTCAGCTCCGATCGGTAGGCACATGACAACCGCAATAATGCTGCCACCCGGACCGGGGTGGCGGGCCGTGCTTCTCACCTCACGCGTAGCCTGCGCCACATGCGCGTGCTGATCTGCCCCGACAAGTTCGCAGGTACCTTGACCGCCCCGCAGGTGGCCCGGGAGGTGGCCGCCGGATGGCTGGCCGGTTCGCCTGAGAGTGAGATCACCCTGCGTCCCCTCGCCGACGGCGGGCCCGGGTTCGTGGAGGTCCTGGCGACGGCCCTGGGCGGGCGGCGCATCCCCGTGCCGACCGTCGACCCGCTCGGGCGGCCGGTGACCGGCGAGGTCCTGCTCGTGGGCGACACCGCCTACGTGGAGAGCGCGCAGGCCTGCGGGCTGCACCTGGTCGCCGCCGGTGAGCGGGACGTGCGCCGGGCGACGTCCTACGGGCTCGGCGTGCTGATCACCGCCGCGGTGGAGGCGGGCGCGCGGACCGTCGTCGTCGGCCTCGGCGGCTCGGCGACCAACGACGGCGGCGCGGGCATGCTCACCGCGCTCGGCGTGACACCGGTCGCCGGGGACGGGCAGGTCCTGCCCTACGGCGGCATCGCGCTGGCCTCGTGCGAGCGGGTCACCGGGACCGCGCAGCTGCGCGGGGCGGCCCTGGTCGCCGCCACCGACGTGGACAACCCGCTGCTCGGGCTGCATGGGGCGTCCAGCGTGTTCGGGCCGCAGAAGGGCGCCGACCGCGCCGACGTCCTGGCCCTCGACGCGGCCCTGGAGACCTTCGCCGGCGCGCTGGAACGCGACCTGGGCGTCGCGGTCCGCGACCTGCCGGGCGCGGGGGCCGCCGGGGGGATCGGCGCGGCGATGTTCGCGCTGGGGGCGCGACGGGAGTCCGGCATCGACCTCGTGCGCGCCGCCACCGGCCTGGACGCCGCCCTGGACGCCGCCGACCTCGTCATCACCGGCGAGGGCTCCTTCGACTTCCAGAGCCTGCGCGGCAAGCTCGTCTCCGGCGTCGCCGAGGCCGCCGCCGAGCGGGGCGTGCCCTGCGTCGTGGTCGCCGGTCAGGTCGCCGTCGGGCGCCGCGAGGCCGCCGCCGTCGGCGTCCAGGAGACCCACTCGCTCGTGGAGCACTTCGGCTCGGTGGACAAGGCCATGGCCGAGCCCGCCGAGGGCCTGCGCGCCATCGCCGAACGGCTCGCCCGGCAGTGGGCGCGCTGACCGCGTTCCCCCAGCTCGTGACCCACCACACACCCGGGGCGGTCATCCGTGCCACCCCAGGCGGGAATGTGGCCACCCCCGCCGGTGGTTCGTTACGGTGGGACATAGCAACCGTCGACAGGGAGCAACCACGTGACTAGTACAGAGACCACGCCGACCGAGGCCACCGAGGCCCCGGTCGCGACCGGCGCCGCCCTCACCGCGAACGCCGCCGAGAAGGTGAAGAACCTGCTCGCGCAGGAAGAGCGCGACGATCTGCGCCTGCGCGTGGCCGTCCAGCCCGGCGGATGCTCGGGCATGCGGTACCAGCTCTTCTTCGACGAGCGCTCCCTCGACGGAGATGTTGTGACCGCCTACGACGGCTTCGAGCTGGTCGTGGACCGCATGAGCGTGCCCTACCTCCTGGGCGCGTCCATCGACTTCGTGGACCGCATCGACGCGCAGGGCTTCACCATCGACAACCCCAACGCGCAGGGCTCCTGCGCGTGCGGCGACTCCTTCCACTAGGAAGGGCCTCCCTCCACTAAAGGGGGAGTCTCCGCCGAGTCGACCGGCTTGGGCGCACGCGCGGTGCGAACCGTTCGTCCGCGCGGCGCCGCGAAGTGCACGCAGGTGACAGGCCCCACCCGGGCGACCGGGTGGGGCCTGTCCGCGTTCGGGTGACCCTCCGACACCCCGTGCCGGGTCGATGACCCGGGGGTCGCCGGCGGCTATATTGTTCGGCGGCTTCGGTACCACCAGTACCGGCGCGCTCACCCGGAAAACCGGGTGGCCCGACACCGTCCGACCCGTGCCGTCCCATCAGCCGTCTCCTCCGTTTGGACCTCCCTTCATGAAGATCGCCGTCACCGGCTCGATCGCCACCGACCACCTGATGCACTTCCCCGGACGGTTCTCCGGCCAGCTCATCGCCGACAAGCTCGACAAGGTCTCGCTGTCCTTCCTCGTCGACGACCTCGTCCTGCGGCGCGGCGGCATCGCGGCCAACATCTGCTACGGCATGGCGCAGCTGGGCCTCAGCCCCGTGCTGGTCGGCGCGGTCGGCGCCGACTTCGACGAGTACCGCGCCCACCTCAAGGGCCACGGCGTCGACTGCGACTCCGTCTACGTCAGCGACACCGCCCACACCGCCCGCTTCGTCTGCACCACCGACGAGGACATGTGCCAGATCGCGTCCTTCTACGCCGGCGCGATGGCCGAGGCCGGCAACATCGAGCTCGCGCCCATCCACGAGCGCGCCGGCGGCCTCGACCTGGTCCTGGTGTGCGCCAACGACCCCGCCGCGATGCTCCGGCACAGCGCCGAGTGCCGCGACCTGGGCCTGCGCTTCGCCGCCGACCCCTCCCAGCAGCTCGCCCGCCTCGACGGGCAGGGCGTGGTCGACATGATCACCGGCGCGGAGTTCCTGCTCACCAACGAGTACGAGCGCGAGCTCCTGGAGTCCAAGACCGGGCTGAGCGACACCGACGTCCTGGACCTGGTGCGCGTCCGCGTCACCACCCTCGGCAAGGACGGCGTGGAGATCACCGGCCGCGGCATGGACCCGATCCACGTCCCCGTCGCCCGCGAGATCAAGGCCTACGACCCCACCGGCGTCGGCGACGGCTTCCGCGCCGGGTTCTTCGCCGCCCTGTCGTGGGGAATGCCGCTGCGCCGGGCCGCCGAGGTCGGCAGCCTGCTGGCCACCCTCGTCCTGGAGACCGTCGGGACGCAGGAGTACGCCGTCGACCGCGCCGACTTCGTCAAGCGGCTCGCCGAGTCCTACGGCCCGGCCAGCGCCGCCGAGACCGCCGGATACCTCGGCGTGTGACGCCCTAGACCGTCCACAAAGGACGCCACGGCCTTGTGCCGGGGCGTCCTTTTTTCACGCCCTGAAGAGGTCAAACCCGCACGTCGAAGGCCGGTACACCGTCCACTTCGGACGCCCCCACGAACTCCTTGCCGCGCATCCGGCACCACGCCGGGATGTCCACCGCCGCCGCCGGATCCTCCGCCAGCACGCGGACCACCGAGCCCGCCTTCGCCGAACGGCTCCACTTCGCCAGCTCGATCACCGGGATCGGGCAGCGCTTCCCCCGGCAGTCAAGGATCTCCACGCCACCACTCTAAGCGAACCGAACGGAATCGCCTGTCCGGGCACGACTTGATCTCTCATACATAACGGTCCGGTGAAACATCTTCCAATCTGGAACGCACTCCGCCACTGTGTGGTCACGGCCATAGTCCACCCAGGACCATGCCGACCGTGCCGCTGACCAACCAAATAGGAGGCTTGAGGATGCGCATCAGGCGTGTCATGGCACTCGCCGTGGCCACCGCGCTGGCGACCACTGCCTGTTCGACAGGCGGAGGCTCCGACAGCGAAGGTGCCACCGACGGCACCATTAACCTCGCCCAGGGCACCGACCCGGCCCACATGATCACCACCGACGCGACCGAGACGGTCAGCTCCTCGGTGCTCCGGATGATGTACGACGGGCTCTTCAGCTACAGCAACACCGGTGACCTCGTGCCGGTGCTGGCCGAGGCCGTGCCCACCAGCACCGACAACATCCACTGGACCATCAAGGTCAAGCAGGGCACCAAGTTCCAGAACGGCGAGGCCGTCGACGCCAACGCCTTCGTGCGCGCCTGGAACTACGGCGCCTACGGCCCCCACGCCCAGGGCGGCGCGTCGTTCTTCTCCCGCATCAAGGGATACGACGACGTCAAGGCCACCGAGGACCCCGACGGCGACGGCCCGAACAAGGCGCCCGACCCCAAGGCCAAGGAGCTGTCCGGCCTCAAGGCCACCGACGCCAGCACCATCAGCGTCGAGCTGACCGCGCCGTTCGCGGGCTTCCCGACGATGCTCGGCTACACCGTCTTCTGGCCGATGGCCGACGAGTGCATGCAGAAGATCGACGCCTGCAAGGAGAAGCCGATCGGCAACGGGCCGTTCGCTCTCAAGGAATGGCAGCACGACATCGCCCTCACCATCGAGCGGTGGGACGCCTACCAGGGGAACAAGCCCGCCTACAAGACCATCAAGTGGCGGATCTTCCCCGACGGCGCGCCGACCTGGACCGACTTCGAGGCGAACCAGCTCGACATCGACGCGCCCCCGACCGAGCAGTACCAGGACGCCAAGGCCAAGTACGGCGAGCGGATGCTTGAGGTCAAGTCGCCGTCCCTGAGCTACATCGGCCTCCCGCTCTACGACCCCACCTTCGCCAAGAAGGAGATCCGTCAGGCGCTGTCCCTGGCGATCGACCGGGACCTGCTCAACCAGGCCCTCTACCAGGGCCGCTACACCCCGGCCGACTCCTTCGCCCCGCCCGGGATCATCTTCGGCGCCACGGCCGGCACCTGCGCCTACTGCAAGCTGGACGTCGCCAAGGCCAAGGAACTGCTGGCCAAGGCCGGCGGCTGGCCCGCGGGCAAGAAGCTCCAGCTGTGGATCAACACCGCGGCCTCCGGCGCCAACGAGAAGTGGGTCAAGGCCGTCGGTGACCAGATCAAGCAGAACCTGGGCATCGAGTACGAGTACCACCTGGAGGAGTGGAACAAGATCCTCCAGCTGACCCAGGACCACAAGATCGACGGCCCGTTCCGCATGGGCTGGTCTCCGGACTACAACTACGTCGAGAACTACCTGGTCCCGATCTACGGCGGCGGCGCCAAGGTCACCCGCACCGGCTACGAGAGCGAGGCCTTCACCAAGGCCGTCGCCGAGGCCGACGCGGCCCCGAACCTGCAGGACTCCGTCGCGAAGTACCAGGCGGCCGAGCGGATCCTCGGTGAGGACATGCCGGGCATCCCGGTCTTCTTCTCCAAGTCCGCCACCGTCTACAGCGACCGGTTCGACCCGGCCAGCGTCGTGGTCAACCCGGTCATGGGCGCCATCGACCTGCGCCTGGTCAAGCTCAAGTAGTCCCCCCACGGACGATTCCGCTCTGACGCGACGGTGACCGGTGGCCACGCCGCCGGTCACCGTCGCGCGACATCATTAGGAAAGGAGCGACCGTGGGGCGTTACGTCATCCGCCGCCTGCTCCAGGCGGTGCTGACCATCTTTCTCGCGCTGTTCCTGCTGCACTACCTGACCTCACTGTCCATCCAGATCAACGGCAACCCCGCCTACGCCTTCTTCGGCGGCCAGATCACGCCGACCCAGGAGCAGCTGCGGGTGGTGGCCGAGCGCTACCACACCGACCACCCCTGCCTGAAGCGCGTCGGCGACCCCTGCCTGTCCAACTTCATGGACACCCTCGGCCGCTACGCCAACGGCGACTTCGGCCAGGACCTGCGCTTCCGCCCGGTCAGCGACCAGGTGGTGATGCGCGTCCCCAATACCTTGAGAGTCTTCGCGATCAACATCGCCACCTGGGCCATCGCCGGCATCGGGCTGGGCATGCTCGCGGCGGTCCGCCGGGAGAAGTTCTCCGACTACCTGATCCGGGCCGGGACGATCATCTCCGGCGCGGTCCCGACGTTCTTGTTCGTGCTCGCCTTGAAATATCTGGCCGGGGTGTGGATCGGCGGCTGGCTGCGCGACCACCTCGGCGACGACAACGTGCTGTCCATCATCTTCCGCCCGTCCTGGGACGAGGCGCATCCCTGGCTGACGGTGATCCTGCCCGGCATCGCGCTCGCCGTGATCGGCACCGCGGGCATCACCCGCCTCATGCGCACGAGCATGCTGGAGAACATCCGGTCCGACCACGTCAGGACCGCCAAGGCGAAGGGCCTCACCGGCGGGCGCGTCCTGCTCGCGCACACCCTGCGCAACTCCCTGATCCCCGTGGTGACGCTCATCGGCCTGTCCCTGGGCGGCGCCCTCGGCGGCGCGGTCATCACCGAGGGACTGTGGAACATCCGCGGCGTCGGCCAGTTCGTGTTCAACGCGGTACGGCAGAACGACACCCCCATCGTCGTCGGCGTGGTCTCGCTGGTCGTCATCTGCTACCTGCTCTTCAGCCTGCTGATCGACCTTCTCTACGCCGTCCTGGACCCGAGGATCCGCTATGAGTGACACCCAGACCATCGAGGCGACCCCGCCGACGGCGCCGGTGAAGGCCGGGCCGGAGAAGGTCCGCGGCCTGTGGAGCGACGCCTTCCACGACCTGCGCAAGCGCCCGCAGGTACTGGTCTGCTCGGCCGTCATCCTGCTGCTCATCCTGATCGCGGCGTTCCCGAGCCTGTTCACCGGCAAGGACCCGCGCGACTGCCAGCTGGAGCGGTTCTTCGGCGCCCCGTCGGCCGACGCCTGGTTCGGCTACGACCAGTACGGCTGCGACTACTTCGCGATGACGATCTACGGCGCGCGGCCGTCCATCGTGGTCGGTCTGCTGGCCACCGCCACCACCTTCATCCTGGGCGCGGTCATCGGCTCCATCGCCGGCTACTTCGGCGGCTGGGTCGACGCGGTCATCTCCCGCACCATCGACGTGTTCAACAGCATCCCGTTCGTCCTGGGCGCCATCCTGATCCTGGCGATCTGGCGCTCGGCCGGTGACACGGTCTGGCCGCTGATCCTGGCGCTGACGGTGTTCGGCTGGACCGGCGGCGCCCGCATCCTCCGCGGCAGCTTCATCGAGGCGCGGGGACTGGACTACGTGAAGGCCGCGAAGTCCCTGGGCGCCTCCGACTCCCGGGTGATGTTCCGGCACATCTTCCCCAACGCGATGGCCCCGATCGTCTCGCTGGTGCCGCTGGCCATCGGCGCCTACATCGAGGCCGAGGCCTCGCTCTCGTTCCTCGGTCTCGGCCTGAAGCCGCCCGCGGTGACCTGGGGCAGCATGATCTCGAACAACGTGCCGGAGGTGCTCGCCGGGCATCCGCGGCTGCTGATCATCCCCGCCCTGTTCCTGCTGTCGGCGACGATCTCCTTCGCCCTCCTCGGCGACGCCGTGCGCGACGCCCTCGACCCGAAGCTGAAGTGACCATGGCGACCAAGGTGCAGACGAGATCGAACATCCTCGACGGGCTGGACACCTCCCGCCCGCTGCTGGAGGTCCGCGACCTCCAGGTGGAGTTCCACACCCGTGACGGCGTCGCCAAGGCCGTCAACGGCGCCAACTTCTCCGTCGAGCGGGGCGAGACCCTGGCGATCGTGGGCGAGTCGGGTTGCGGCAAGTCGGTGACCTCGCAGGCGATCATGGGCATCCTGGAGACGCCGCCGGCGAAGGTGGCCGGTGGCCAGGTGTTCTTCCACGGCGTGGATCTGCTGACCCTGCCCAAGGACACCCGCCGCCGCACCCGCGCCAATCACGTGGCGATGGTGTTCCAGGACGCGCTCTCGGCCCTCAACCCCGTGTGGACGATCGGCTACCAGCTCGGTGAGCTGTTCCGCAAGCACCGGGGCATGTCCAAGGCCGAGGCGAAGAAGAAGTCGCTGGAACTGCTGGACCTGGTGAAGATCCCGGCGGCGAAGCAGCGCATCGACGAGTACCCGCACCAGTTCTCCGGCGGTATGCGCCAGCGCGTCATGATCGCCATGGCGCTGGCGCTCGACCCGGACCTGCTGATCGCCGACGAGCCCACCACCGCGCTCGACGTGACCGTCCAGGCCCAGATCATGCGGCTGCTGGCCGAGATCCAGGCCGAGCGGCAGATGGGGCTCATCCTCATCACCCACGACCTGGGCGTCGTGGCGGACGTGGCCGACAAGATCTCGGTCATGTACGCCGGCCGCATCGTCGAGCAGGCCGGTGTCCTGGACATCTTCGCCCGTCCGGCGCATCCCTACACCCAGGCGCTCCTGCGCTCCATTCCCCGCGTCGACGGCAAGGGGCGCAAGCTTGAGGTCATCGAGGGCCTGCCGCCGGTGCTGACGCGCATCCCGCCGGGCTGCGCGTTCGCTCCCCGCTGCCATTACGCGAAACCGGCCTGCCGCGAGCGGGTCCCGTCCCTGGAGGTCGTGGAGAACGGCCGCCGGGCGGCCTGCCTCTACACCGCGGAGGTGCTGGCCAATGACTGACCACAATGGATTCGCGGCGGGCGGGCACGGCGCGCCCGCGCTAGAGGTGACCGACCTGGTCAAGCACTTCCCGATCAGGCAGGGCATCGTCTTCAAGTCCACCGTCGGCCAGGTCAAGGCCGTCGACGGCGTCAGCCTCACCCTCCGCAAGGGCGAGACCCTCGGCGTGGTCGGCGAGTCCGGTTGCGGCAAGTCCACATTGGCCAAACTCCTGGTCGGCCTGGAGACGCCCACCTCGGGCGGCATCTCCGTGCGCGGCGAGGACGTGACCCGCCTCGGCCGGTCCGGGATGCGGCGGCTGCGGCGGAACGTGCAGATGGTCTTCCAGGACCCCTACACCTCCCTGAACCCCCGCATGACGGTCGGCGACATCGTCGGCGAGCCCTTCGCGATCCACCCCGACGTGGTCCCCTCCGGAGGACGGCGCAAGGCGGTCCAGGACCTCCTCGACGTCGTGGGCCTCAACCCCGACCACATCAACCGCTACCCGCACCAGTTCTCCGGCGGCCAGCGCCAGCGCATCGGCATCGCCCGCGCGCTCGCGCTCAAACCGGAGATCCTGATCTGCGACGAACCCGTGTCGGCGCTGGACGTGTCGATCCAGGGCCAGGTCATCAACCTCCTGGAGCAGCTCCAGGACGAGCTCGGCCTGTCCTACATCTTCATCGCCCACGACCTGTCGGTCGTGCGCCACATCGCCGACCGCGTCGCGGTCATGTACCTCGGCAAGGTCGTCGAGATCGGCACCGAGACCGAGATCTACGACTCGCCGATGCACCCCTACACCCAGGCGCTGCTCTCGGCCGTCCCCGTCCCGGACCCGACCCTGCGCGGTCACCGCGACGAGATCACGCTCGAAGGCGACGTACCCTCACCCGCCAACCCGCCCTCCGGCTGCCGGTTCCGCACCCGCTGCTGGAAGGCCACCGACCGGTGCGCGTCGGAGGAGCCGCTGCTGCAGATCCGGCACGGCGCCCAGCACGCCAACGCGTGCCACTTCGCCGCGCCGCGCGACGTCGTCCACGCCGTCGACTGACCGGTCACCGTCCCGTTGCGCCATATGAAGAGCCCGCCCGATGGCGGGCTCTTCTGGTACCCGGGGGTAGCGCTTATGCTCGATGCCCGCGCCCGTGCCATGTGAAGGTCCCGCCATGCCCCGCGTCCACCTCCTCGGCCCCGTCGCCCTCACCCACGACGACATCCCGGCCGACCTCGGCGGCTCCCGCTCCCGCGCGGTCTTCGCCGTTCTCGCGCTGCACGCCGGACGCGCGGTGCAGCGCCACGAGCTCATCGACGCCGTGTGGGGCGCCGACGCGCCGAAGACCGCGGCGAACCAGTTGCAGATCGCCGTGCACCGGGTCCGGGCGGCTCTGGGCGAGGCGGGGCACCGGCTGCTGCGTCTGGAACCGGGTGGTTACGTGCTCGATCTCGCCGACACCGATCTCGCCGTGTTCCGCCGGTACGCCGCCGAGGGGGCCGCCGCCGCGCGGCACGGCGACTGGCCGGGGGCGAGGGAGTGCTTCCACGCGGCGCTGGCGGGGTGGCGGGGTGCGCTGGCCGCCGATGTGGACGCGCCGGGGCTCGTGGCGGCCAGGGCCGCGGTGGACGAGGAGCGGCTCACCGTCCTCGAACACCGCATGGTCGCCGACCTGGTCACCGGCCACGCGGCCCCGGTCCTGGCCGGCACCGCCGCTCCGGGGCTGCGGGAACGGCTGTGGCACCTGCGGGTGCTGGCCGTGGCGATGGAGTCGGGGACGGCCGCCGCCCGCGACGAGCACGCGCGCGCCACCGCCGTCCTCACCGGGGCCACGGGGCTGGATCCGGGGCACGGTTTCCGGGCACTGGGTGAGAGCCTGGGCGATACCACGAGGGCCGTCGGCGCCGTGCGCTCCTGGATCGTGGGGGACGCCGCCGCGTTGCGGCCGCGGCCGATGGAGCTCCCGGCCGGGATCCGCGACTTCGTCGGGCGGCGCGACGAGCTGGCGCGGCTGGCGGAGGTTCTCGCCGAGGGCGGGACGGCCGTCGTGGTCGGCATGGGCGGCGCGGGCAAGACCTCGCTGGCGGTGCGGGCGGCGCGGGAGGCCGCCGCGCTGTACCCGGACGGCTGCCTGTTCACCGACCTGCGCGGCGCCGACGACGAGCCGCGCGAGCCGCACGCCGTCCTCGGGTCGTTCCTGCGGTCCCTGGGCGTCCCGAACGACGCGATCCCGGCGACGCTCGCCGAACGCGCCGCCCTGTACCGCTCGATGGCGGCGCGGCGGCGGCTGCTGGTGGTCCTGGACAACGCGCTGAACGCCGCGCAGCTCACCGATCTCCTCCCCGGCACCGCCGTGATCGTCACCAGCCGCAACGCCCTCGACGTCGGCGGTACCTCCCTGACCCTCGGGATGCTCTCCGAGGGCGAGGCCGCCGACCTCGTCGGCCGCTTCGTCGAGGACGCCGGTTCGGCCGCCGACGTCGGCGCGCTGGTCGCCTTCACCGGGCGGCTGCCGCTCGCGCTGCGCATCGTCGCCGTCCGCATGTCGCGCCGCCGCGACCTGGGCGTCTCGCGGATGCTGGCGCGCCTGGCCGACGAGAGCAGCCGCCTCGACGAGCTCGCCGACGGCGACCGGCAGGTCCGCTCCTGCATCGCCATCGGCTACCGGCGGCTGTCGGAGCCCGCGCGGGCGATGCTGCGCGCGGCGGGCCGCCTGCCGGTGGGGGAGTTCTCCCTTGGCGTCCTCATGGGACTCACCGGCCTCCCGCTGACCTTGGCCGCCGACGTGGCCGGCGAGCTGGAGGCGGCGCAGCTGCTCGGGTGCGCCACCGACGAACCCGGGGTGACGCGCCGGTTCGTCCTGCACGACCTGGTGAAGGTCTTCGCGCGTGAGGAGAGCGGCGACGGCGAGCGCCGCGCGGTCCTCACGCGGGGGCTGCGCGCGCTGCACGCCGCCGCGGTGTGCGCCAACGAGGCCCTGGCCTACTGGAAGTACTTCCCGCAGCCCGCTCGGGACGCCCCCGACCCCGACATCGGCGACTCGGTGAGCGCGGCGCCGGACGCCTGGTTCGCCGCGCACCGCGAGCTGCTGGTGACGGCGGTGGGGGTCGCGGCCGAACTCGGCGAGGCCGAACTGGCATGGGGACTCACCGGGGCCACCACCAGCCACCTCGACAAGACCGCCGCACTGGAGGACCGGCGCGCGATGGTCGCGGCGGCGCTGCCGCTGCGGTCGCGGCTGACCGGCGTCCGCCTCGCCGACGCACTGCTGATCAGCGCGAAGGCGCTCGTGGGCACCGAACGCGAGGCCGAGGCGCGAGCGCTGCTGCGCCGCGCCCGGATCGGCTTCCGCGATGCCGGGGACCGGCTGCGCGCGGCCTCGGTGGCCTGCGAGATCGCGTTCCTGGAGCGGCGGCTCACCCGGCAGCGCGTGGCCCGCGCGGCGGCGGAGTGGGGGCTGGCGCGGCTGGACGGCGGTGCCCGCCATGTCCGGGGCGCGCGGGGCTGGCTGCTGCTCACCCTCGCCGACATCTCCTACCTGGACCGGCCCGAGCGGGGCTTCGACCTCGCCGAGGGCGCGATCGCCGAGATGATCTCCTCCGGCGACCGTGTCGGGCGGGCCATGGCCATGACCATCAAGGGCATGGCCGAGGTGTGGATGCGACGTCATGACGACGCCGTGGCGGACCTGACCGGGGCGGCCGAGCGCCACCTCGCCGAAGGCGATCTCTCCGGCTGGATGACCGCGCGTCGCGGCACCGGCGACGCCCTGGCCAACGCCGGGCGCTTCGATGAGGCCATCGCCGTCCTGTCCCGCCTGGTCACCGACGCCGCGGCGGTCGGCGCGAAGGAGCAGGAGCTGCGGGCCAAGCGCCTCATCGCCAGCGTTCAGATCGTGATGGGACACCATCAGGACGCCCTCCCGCTCGCCGAGGAGGCCCTCGCGGGAATGCGCGACCGGACCGCCCCGCTGCTCACCGTCCTATGCCTGCGCACCGTCGCCCGCGCCGCCCTCGGCCTCGGCGACCTCGCCCGCGTCCGTTCCGCCCACGCCGAGGCCATGACCCTCATGCCGCACGACCACCCTTACGCCGACCAGATGCGCGCCCTCCTCACTGAGGCCGACGCCGGGGAGCCCGCTTGATCCGCGCCGAACTTCTCGGACCCGTCCGCCTCCTCACCGGGGACACCCCCGTCGACATCGGGGGAGTCCGCGCCCGCGCGGTCTTCGCCGTGCTCGCCGTCCACAGCGGACGCCCCGTCGCCCGCGACCAGCTCATCGACGCCGTCTGGGGCGCCCACACCCCGAAGACCGTCGCCAACCAGCTCCAGATCGCCGTGCACCGGGTGCGCGCCGCCCTGGGCGGGGACGGCCACCGCCTGCTGCGCCTGGAGCCCGCCGGTTACGTCCTCGGCCTGCCGCGCACCGACCTGGCCGACTTCCGGCGGCACGCCGCCGAGGGCACCGCCGCCGCCCGGCGCGGCGACTGGCACGGCGCGCGCGAATCCTTCCACGCCGCCGCCGCGCTGTGGCGGGGCCCGCTCGCCGGCGACCTGGACGCGCCCGGCCTCGACGACGTCCGCGCCACGGTGGACGAGGAACGCCTCACCGTCCTGGAACACCGCATGGTCACCGACATCGCCGCCGGGCACCCGTCGCCCGTCATCGCCGAGACCACCGGGCTACTGGGCCGGTACCCGTTACGCGAGCGCCTGTGGCACCTGCGGGTCCTCGCGCTGGCCATGGCGGGCCGCACCGCCGAGGCCGCCGCCGGGCACGCCCTCGCGGTGCGGACCCTCGCCGAGGCGACCGGACTCGACCCCGGCCGCGAGCTGCGCGACCTCGGCACCGCCCTCGGCACGGACCTCGCCCCCGCCATCGACGGCGTCCGCGCCTGGCTGGCGGGAACACGGCGCCGCGCGCGGCCCATGGAACTGCCCGCCGAGATCCGTGACTTCGTCGGCCGCGAGCGCGAACTGGCAGCGCTCGCCGCGGCCCTGCGCGGCGGCGGCGTCGTGACCGTCACCGGGCTCGGCGGCATCGGCAAGACCGCCCTCGCCGCCCGCGCGGCCCGGACGGTGCTGGACGCGTTCCCCGACGGCTGCCTGTTCACCGACCTGCGCGGCGCCGACGATGAGCCCCGCGACCCGCACGGCGTCCTCGGCGCGTTCCTGCGCTCCCTGGGCGTCTCCGCCGACGCGGTGCCCGCCGGCCTCGACGACCGCGTCGCCCTCTACCGTTCCGTCCTGGCCGGGCGGCGCGTGCTGGTCGTCCTCGACAACGCCGTCGACGCCGCACACGTCACCCCGTTGCTGCCGGGCTCCGGGACGGTGCTGGTGACCAGCCGCAACTCCCTCGCCGGGCTCGACGCCGCCGACCACGTCCTCGGGTCGCTCACCGACGCCGAGGCGGCCGCCCTCGTCACCCGCCTCTCGGGCCGCGTGGCCGACTCCGGCGACATCGCCACCCTCGTCGAACTCACCGGGCGGCTGCCGCTGGCCGTCCGCATCGTCGCCGCGCGCATGTCCCGCCGCCGCGACCTCGACGTCCGGCGCATGCTCGCTCGCCTCGCCGACGAGCAGGGCCGCCTCGACGAACTCGCCGACGGCGACCGCCGCGTCCGTTCCTGCATCGACATCGGCTACCGGCGCCTCGGTGAGGACGCCCGCCGCATGCTGCGGGCCGCGGCGTGGCTGCCGGTCGGCGAGTTCTCCCTGGGCACGCTCATGGGCTTCACCGGCCTGCCGCTGGCCGCCGCCGAGCGGGTGGCGGGCGAACTGGAGGACGCCCAGTTCCTGACCCACGCCGCGCCCGGCGGGGCGACCGCCGCGCGCTACGCCGTCCACGACCTCGTGCGGCTCTTCGCGCGCGGTGAACCCGCCGACGAGGCCGCCCGGGTGCGAGGTTTCCGGGCGCTGCTGGCCTCGGTCATCGCCGCCGACGGGCGACGCACGTCCTGGCAGTTCCTTCCGCCCGACGTGCCACCCGGGCTGCCGGAACCCGATGAGGCCGCCGCGGGCGATCCGCGGGGCTGGTACGACGCGCAGCGCGAGCTGATCGCCGCCGCGCCCGGGGAGATGTGCCGCATCGGTGAGGTGGACGCGGCGTGGCGGCTGGTGGGATTCGCGCTGGACTACTTCGACCGCGCCTACCTGGTGAGCGAGCTGGCGTCCATGAGCGCCCGGCTACAGGCCGCCGGGGACCGGGCCGACGCCTACTCGCGCGTGAACATCGACCACATCCGGGGCACCGTGCTGCGCTTCGAGGTGCGGTTCGCCGAGGCCGTGCCCCTCCTGCGGGCCGCGCGCGCCGGATTCCGCCGCCACGGCGAGCCGCTCCGTGCGCTCGGCACCTGCTTCGAACTCGCCACGACCTACAAGCACCTCGGGAAGGGACGCCTGGCCGAGGCGACCTCGGACTGGGCCGACGCCGTTCTGGCGGGCCTGGAGCCCTCTCCCGTGACGGTGGCGCTGGCGGGCTGGACGGCCCTGGCCCGCGCCAACCGGATGCTCGGCGATCCGGAGCGCGAGTACGCTTTCGCCGGCCGGGCGCTGGCCGCCTTCACCGAGTCCGGGGACCTCGCCGGGCGCGCCAACGCGCTGGCCGGCTGTGGCGCCGGCAACCTCAAACTCGGCCGCTTCGACGCCGCCATCGACCTGTACCTCCAGGCCCAGGACGCCCACGCCGCCATCGGCGAGTGGTACGGCGTCGCCTACTGCTCGATGCTGCTGGCCAACGCGCGGTACCTGTCCGGCGACCTCGACGCCGCCGAGGCCGCGGTGCGCGAGATCCTCGACGAGACGCGCGAGGTGGTGGCGATGCGGGAGCTGCGGCTGCAGGCGATGCGGATCGGCTCGAACGTGATGCGCGCACGCGGCCGCCTCGACGAGGCTTACGCCCAGGCCGAGGAGGCCCTGGCGCTGGCGCGGGAATGGGACCTGCCCCTGCGCGTCCTGGACCTGCTCCTCGTCCTGGGCAAGACCGCGCTCCTGGCCGCCGACTTCGAGCGCGCCCGCTTCCACACGGCCGCCGGGCTGGCGCAGCTGGCCCGCGGCGACCGCGCCGACCGCCGCTTCGGTGAGCTGCTCGCCGCCATCGAGAAGGCCGAGGCTGAAGCCTAGGATTCCCGCATGCCGCGCGCCCTCGTACTCGGCCCCGCCGTCCTCCTCGCCCACGGAGCCCCCGTCGACCTCGGCGGCACCCGCCCCCGCGCGGTCTTCGCCGCCCTCGCCGAACGCGCCGGAACCCCCGTGCCCGCCACCGACCTCATCGCCCACGTCTGGGGCCAGGACCCGCCCAGGACCGTGGCCAACCAGCTGCAGATCGCCGTCCACCGCGTCCGCGCCGCCCTCGGTGCGGACGGTCACCGGCTGCTGCGCCTGGAGCCGGGCGGGTACGTGCTGGAGGTGGGGGAGAGCGACCTGGGGGACTTTCGCCGCCTCACCGCCGAGGGCGAGCGCGCGGCGCGCGCCGGGAACTGGCCCGCCGCCCGCACCGCCTTCCACACGGCCGCCGCCCTCTGGCGCGGCCCGGTGGCGGGGCTGGAGGAGGAACGGCTCGCCGGTATCGAGCGGCGCATGATCGCCGACCTGGTGACGGGCGACCCGCTCGCCGTCCTCGGCCACGCGGACACCGTCACGGAGGTGACCCCGCCGCACGAGCGCCTCTGGTACCTCTACATCCTCGCGCTCGCGCTCAGCGGTGATGAGAAGGGCGCCGAACGCGCCCACGCGCGGATCCGGCGCGAACTCGCCGACACCCTCGGCCTCGATCCGGGACGCGACCTGCGCGACCTCGCCGGGCACCTCGCCCGGCGGGATCCGGCCGCCGCCCTCGCGCCGATCACGGGATGGGTCACCGGGGGAGGACCCGCCAGGCCCCGCCCGATGGAGCTGCCCGCCGAGATCCGCGACTTCGTGGGCCGCGGCGAGGAGCACGCCCATGCGCGCGCACTGCTCACGCCCGGCGCCGTGGTGGCGATCGTCGGGCTGGGCGGCGTCGGCAAGACCGCCCTGGCGTCCCGCGTCGCGCGCGACGCGGGGGAGGACTTCCCCGACGGATGCCTCTTCATCGACCTGCGCGGCGTGGACGAGACGCCCCGCGAGCCGCACGCCGTCCTCGGTACCTTCCTGCGCTCCCTCGGCATCCCCGACGACGTCGTTCCCGACGACCGCGACGCCCGTCTCGCGCTCTACCGGACCCTGACCGCCGAGCGGCGGCTCCTGGTCGTACTGGACAACGCCTATGACGCCGCTCAGGTCCGTGACCTCCTGCCCGCCGGTGACGGATGCGCGGTGATCGTCACCGCCCGCACTGCGCTGCCCGGCCTGGACGCCTCCCGCGTCCCGCTGTCCTCGCTGCCCGCCGGGGACGCCGTGGAGCTGCTGCGGCGGCTCACCGGCGCCGGGGACGACACCCCCGACGTCCACCGCCTCGCCGAACTCGCCGGGCGCCTCCCGCTCGCGCTGCGCATCGTCGGCGCCCGCGTCGCCCGCCGCCGCGACCTCGGCTTCGCCCGCATGGTGGCCCGCCTCACCGACGAACACGCCCGCCTGGATCAGCTCGCCGAGGGCGACCGCATGGTCCGCTCGTGCGTGGAGATCGGTTACCGGCGGCTGAGCGGTGAAGCGGCG
Organism: Actinorhabdospora filicis; assembly: GCF_030269765.1. Lineage (GTDB taxonomy): Bacteria > Actinomycetota > Actinomycetes > Mycobacteriales > Micromonosporaceae > Actinorhabdospora > Actinorhabdospora filicis. Next base: position 753,124 of record NZ_BSTX01000003.1, read on the forward strand.
GCCGCGCTGCGGGCGGTGGTGTGGCTGCCGGTGGCGGAGTTCACCCTGGAGGTGCTGGCGGGCTTCACCACTGTGAACTCGGCGCGCGTCCGGGAGATCATCGAGGAGCTGGCCGACGCCCAGCTGCTCGTCCTCACCCGGGACACCGGCGACTCTCTGGCCGCATACGTCGCCCACGACCTGGTGCGCCTGTGCATCCGGGACATCGACGAGGACGAAGAGACCCGGAACCTCACCCTGGCGCGTGGCTACCGAGTGCTCCTCACGAAGGCCGTCCGGGCGGCGAACGACCTTCCGTTCACGCAGTTCCCGGTGCTCGATCCGGAGCCCGCCGTCGCCGTCGCCGACCCGCAGGCATGGTTCGCCGCACATCGCGAGCTTCTCGTCGCTGCCCCAGGAGCGGCACAGGCGATCGGGGAGGTGGACACGGCCTGGCGGATCGGTGTTTCCACCGTCGCCCACCTGGATCACACCAGCCGCTGGGACGAACTCGACGTCATCGCGAGCGTGCTCGAAACAGCGGTGGCGAACCTGCCACCTCTGGGGCGGGCAATGACGTGGCACATTCGCGCCAAATGCCTCCGCGAAAGCGGTCGGTACCGTGACGCCATTCGCCACATGCGCCTGGCCCGAGTCGAGTACAGGCGCGTGGGCGACGCCCTGCGTGAGGCGTCGGGGTTGTTCGAGCTAGCGGTCGTGACACGTCACGCGAATCAGCGGAGTCTCGCGGTGGCTGCGACGGACAGGGCACTCACTCTCCTTTCCGGTATCGAGACCGCTGGGCGAAGTGCCGGCGTGCTCGGTTGGGTGCACCTCGTCCGCGCCAACACGCTGGATCCGGCGCCGGAAATGCTGGACCAGGCCGAGCGGGCACTCACCTGCTTCGAGTCGGCCGGCGACCCGGCGGGGGTTGCCAACGCACACGGTGTCCTGGGTGTGGTCCTGCAGAGACGAGGGGAGTTCGACCGTGCGTTCCGCCATTTGGAACACGCGGCCCACGCACACCGTGCCATCGGCGAGGTCAACGGCGCGATCTTCGCCCTATACATGGCCGCCGACGTTCATATCAGCGCCGGAGCCTACGATCGGGCCGCCTACCTGGTCGCCGAGGTGATCGCGGAGGCCGAACGGCTGCAGATGCGCGAGCTGCACGCCCGCGCGGTTCGCTCCATGGCAGTGATCCGCCGCCTTCAGGGTGATCTGGACGGCGCTCTCGAAATCGCCTACACCGCGCTCGCCATGGTCGGAGAGCTGGACGTACCGACCGTGAAGGCGAATGTCCTGCGCACCCTCGCCCAGGTCGCCGCCGACCGCGGCGACCACGACCTCCGCCGCCGCGCCGCGCGCGAAGGACTGGCCCTCGTGCCCGACGACCACCCCTTCGCCGCGACCTTCCACGCCCTCATGGCCATCGACGAGGCCGACGCCGGATAGGCTCACCCCCTCCCCCTACCCCGAGGTCCACCGTCATGCCCGTCCGCGTCATCGTGCTCGGTCCCACCGAGCTCCACCGCGACGGCGTCCCCATCGACCTCGGGGGCACCCGCCCGCGTGCCGTCCTCACCGTTCTCGCGCGCAGCGCCGGGCGGGTCGTGGGCCGCGACGAGATCATCGCCCACACGTGGGGCCACGCTCCGCCCAGGACCGCCGTGAACCAGGTCCAGATCGCCGTGCACCGGCTGCGCAAGGCGCTCACCGCGGCGGGCCTGGACGCCGCCACGGCGCTGCGGAGGCAGGGCGGGGGCTACGTCCTGGACGTCGGCACCGACCTCGCCGAGTTCCGCGCGCACCTGGGCGCCGGGCGCGCCGCCGCCGCAAGGTGCCAGTGGCGGGCCGCCAGGGACGCCTTCGACGCCGCCGCCGGACTGTGGCGCCCGGGCGGGGAGCTCGCCGAGGACCACTTCACCGCGCGGCTGCACCGCATGGTCGCCGCGCTGCACACCGGCGGCCACGCCGAGACGGCCCGAGAGGCCGCCGCGCTGCTCGACGGGCATCCGCTTCGCGAACGCGTGTGGTACCTGCTGGTCCTCGCCCACATCGCCGCGGGGGAGCACGGGCGGGCCGCCGAGGCGCTGCGGCGGGCGCGGGCCACCCTCGCCGAGGCCCTCGGCATCGACCCCGGACGCGAGCTGCGCTCACTCGACGGCCTCACCGAGCCCGCCGCCGGGCTCGCACACGCCGCCACCTGGATCACCGGGGCACCCGCCGCGCCCGTCGCGCGCCCCATGGGGCTGCCCGCCGAGCCGCGCGAGTTCGTCGGGCGCGACGGCGAGCTGCGCGAGATCCTCGCCGCCCTCGGCGAGCACGGGGCCGTGGCCGTGACGGGGCTCGGCGGCGTCGGCAAGACCGCGCTGGCCACCCGCGCCGCGAGGGCCGCCGACGCCCCCGGCGGATGCCTGTTCACCGACCTGCGCGGCGCCGACGACCAACCGCGCGCCGCCCACGACGTCATGGGCTCGCTGCTGCGCTCGCTGGGGATCACCGACGGCGCGGTCCCCGACGACCCGCCCGCCCGCGCCGAGCTCTACCACCGGGCCCTCACCGGACGCGGCGTCCTGCTGGTCCTGGACAACGCCGCCGGGCCCGAGCAGATCGAGCCGCTGCTGTCGCGCGAGGTCCCCGTCATCGTCACCGCCCGCCGCGCCCTCACCGGCCTGCCGCACGTCCACCTCGACGCGCTCCCCGCCGACGACGCCACCACGCTCCTCTCCCGCCTCTCCGGACGCCCGCAGGACGACGACCTGCGTGACCTCGCCGCCCTCGCCGGGCGTCTCCCGCTCGCCCTGCGCGTCGTCGGCGCGCGCCTGGCGCTGCGGCGCGGCCTCGACCCCGGGCGCATGGTCGCCCGCCTCACCGACGAACACGCCCGCCTGGACGCCCTCAGCGACGGCGACCGGCGCGTCCGTTCCTGCATCGAGTTCGGCTACCGCCTCCTCAGTCCCAGCGCCGCCGCCGCGCTGCGCGCCGTCGCCCGGCTGCCCGTCGCCGAATTCGGCCACTGGGTCCTCACCGCCCTCGCCGGGGACGCCACGCCCGCCATCACCGCCGAACTCACCGCCGCGCAACTCCTCCGCCCCGCCCCGCCCACACGCGGCGGAGGCCCCCGCCACCGCCTCCACGACCTCGTCCGCGTCTACGCCGCCACCGAACCCGACCCGGACGCCACCGGACGCCTCCACGCCGTCTGCGCCGCCCTCCTCTCCCTCGCCCACGCCGCCGACGACCACCTCCCCTACGCCCGCCACGCCACACCCGAACGCCCACCCGGCCTGCCCGCCCCCGACCCCGGCGCCCTCACGGCCCTCGCCGCCGACCCCATGGGCTGGTTCGCCGCCGAACGCGACCTCCTCCTCACCGCCCCCGGCATCGCCGCCGAGATCGGCGACGCCGACCTGACCCGCCGCCTGGCCACCGTCGTCACCAACTACCTCGAACTCCACGGCCACGGCGACGCCCTCGACACCGTCCTCGCCCACGCCCGCCGCCTCGCCCACGACGCCGAAGGCGACGCCGCCCTGCGCTTCACCACCACCAAACGGCTCCGCCTCGACGGGCGCTTCACCGAGACCGTCCCCGTCCTGCGCGCCCTCCGCCGCGACCACCTCCGCCTCGGCGACCCCCTGCGCGCCGCCGCGGCCGCCACCGACCTCGCCGTCGCCCTCCGCCAGGCCGGCGCGCCCCAAGCCGTCCGCGAAGCCCACCTGCGCTGGGCCCTCACCACCCTCGACGGGCTCCCCGGCGAACTCGCCCGCGCCCAGCGCGGCTGGACCACGATCATCCTCGGCAACACCATCGCCCCCACCGACCCCGCCGGCTCCGAACGCGCCTACGCCACCGCCCTGCGCGTCTTCCGCGCCGGACGCGACCGCGTCGGCGAGGCCACCGCGCTGGCCATGCTCGGCGCCGTCCACCACCGCCGCGGCGACCACGACCGCGCCATCGCCCTCTATCAGCGCGCCCACGACCTGCACGCCGCCCTCGAAGACGACCCGGGACGCCGCTTCGCCGCCCTCTACATCGTCACCGGCCTCCTCGCCGCCGGGCGCCTCGTCGAAGCCGCCACCCGCGCCGACGCGCTCCTGGCCGAACTCGTCACCGCCCCCATGCCCGCCCTGGACGCCGGGGCGCTGCGCGTACGCGGCGCCATCCACCTGCGCGCCGGGGAGCTCGCCGCCGCCACCGGCCCGCTGACCCGGTCCCTGGCCCTGTCGGCGGGCATGCCGGACGTCGAGGCGCGCACCGCCCGCGTGCTGCTCGCCGTCCACGAGGCCGCCGGGGACGCCGAGGCCGCCCGGGCCGTCCGCGACCGGCTTTACGCACTGGTCCCCGAAGGCCATCCGCTGCGGTCCCGCGAAGGCCTCGACATGGCCCTTGACGTGGTGTTCTAGTCCCGAAAGCGGCTATAAAGCCCGCGTAAAGCGAGCCCTCTTAACGTTCACCGAGTCACGAAGCCACGAGAGGGCCGACCACCCGGTCGCCGGACCCGAGAGGGACCGGCGCGGCACGGGGGCCGTACACGGTCCACTGGGGACGGGTTCGTGACCGCCGGACCCGGTTATGACGGGCCGAGTCCGGGAACAGGTGGCCGCCGGTCAGGACTAGTGCCCGGGTTCTGACCGGCCGGCCGCCCGCTCACAGGCCCGTCACCCCCGCCTCCTCGCGCAGGCGCTCCACCGTCTCCGGCAGCACCGCCAGGAACCGCTCCACGTCCTCCTCCTCGACGTCGCGGTGCAGCGACACCCGCACGTTCCCGTGCGAGAGCACCCCCATCGCCTCCAGCACGTGCGAGGGCCGCAGCGTCGAGGACGTGCACGACGAACCCGAGGACACCGCGAAACCCGCCCGGTCCAGCGCCGTCAGGATCGCCTCCCCGTCGACGTACAGGCACGAAAAGGTCACCAGGTGCGGCAGCCGGACCTCCGGGTCGCCCACCACCTCCACGTCGGCCACCAGCGCCGGAACCCGCTCGCGGATCCGCGCGGTCAGCCCCCGCAGCCGCGGCCCCAGCTCCGCCGCCTCACCCACCGCCGCCCGCAGCCCCGCCGCCGCGGCGACCACGCCAGGCAGGTTCACCGCCGCGCCCTCGGCCGCCGGCCACGGCGACTCCCAGCGCGTACCCCGCCGCACCCCCAGCACGCCCACCCCGGGCGGCCCGCCCCACTTGCGCGAGGACAGCGCCAGCAGCGACCAGCCCGGCGCCACCGGACCCCACGCCACCGACTGCGCGGCGTCCACCAGCAGCGGGACGCCCGCCGCCGCGCACGCCGCGGCCACCTCCTCCACCGGCTGCGCCGTCCCCACCTCGTGACTCGCCGAGATCAGCGCCGCCAGCGCCACCCCGGGCCCGGCCACCGCCTCGGCGAACGCCCCTGCGTCCACCCGCCCGGACCGGTCCACACCCACCGCGACCGCCCGGCCGCCCTCGCGCTCGTGCGCCTCGGCCGCGTGCAGCACCGACGAATGCTCGATCGCCGAATGCACCAGCACGTCACCCGCCCGCCGCCGCCCCAGCAGCCCGCCCAGGACGCCCTCGTGCACCGCACGCGTCCCGCTCGCCGTGAAATGGATCTCGTCGGCCCGCGCACCGACCACATCGGCCACCGCCTCCTTGGAGGCGTCCAGCAGCTGGCGGGCACGCCGGGCGTTACCGTACAACTTGGACGGATCGGCCCACCCGTCGGACAGCGCCGCCCCCAGCGCCTGCCGTGCGGCCGGGTGCAGGGGAAACGCGCTCGCGGAGTCGAAATAGGAGGAGGACACGATCTCCAATATTCCACCCCGTGGTGTGGAGGGGGCGTTTGGTCCAGTAGTCTGCCGTCGTTGGTGCCCAGAAGCCAGATTCGATCCGGCGTAGAACTTCTCCGCACCGCGTTGAGAGCACTCCATGTTCGTCAACTGAGCCAATGAGCTTTGAGGAAGGGTAGGAGCAGGTGGCCGCGAGCCCATCGTCCCCAGCTTCCCGGCGGATCCGCCGGCTGATCGGTCTCAGCGTCACCGGGGCGGCCCTGGTCACCGTGCTGACCGGTTGTTCCATCGACGACGCCTTCTACTTCGGATGGCCTCGCACCCAGCCCAGCCCGCAGTCGCGGCAGATGTTCGACATGTGGATCGGCTCGGCCATCGCCGCGCTGGCCGTCGGCGTCTTCGTCTGGGGCCTGATCTTCTGGTGCGTCATCCGGTACCGGAAGAAGGGCGAGGACCTCCCGCCGCAGACCCGGTACAACCTGCCGATGGAGCTGCTGTTCACGGTCGGCCCGTTCGTGGCGATCGCGATCCTCTTCTACTACACCGCGATCATCCAGGCGAACGTCACCAGGGTCGACCCGAACCCCGACCTCGACGTCACCGTCACCGCGTTCAAGTGGAACTGGAAGTTCTCCTACCCGGAGACCGGCAGTGACCCCAAGATCCGCGACGACAAGGACGTCTACACCGTCGGCGACAGTGACGTGATCCCGATCCTGGTCGTGCCGACCGGCAAGAACATCCGCATCACCGAGCTGAGCGCCGACGTCATCCACTCCTTCTGGGTCCCCGACCTGCTGTTCAAGCGCGACGTGGTCCCGGGCGTGGAGAACCAGTTCCAGGTCACCATCGACCAGGAAGGCGCCTACGTCGGCCGCTGCGCCGAGCTGTGCGGCACCTACCACTCGATGATGAACTTCGAGGTCCGCGCGGTGAGCCCGGAGAAGTACGACCAGTACATCCAGGCCCGCGTCCAGGGCAAGACGACCCAGGAGGCACTGACCCTCATCGGTCAGGAGCCCTACGCGATCAAGACCAAGCCGTTCGACACCGACCGCCAGGCCGAGCGCGGCTAAAGGGAGTCGTCGTGAAAACCGAAGCCAAGATCTTCCACGTCATCTGGCTGACGCTCGTCGCCTTCGTCGTCGGCTACATCGTCTGGTCGAAGCACGAGAACGGCCACATCGAGTGGGTCGGGACGGTCGCGCTGGTCCTGTCGGCCTGCCTGATCGCGATGTGCGGTTTCTACTTCTCCTTCGTGGCGCGGCGCATCGACGCCCGCCCGGAGGACCGGGAGGACGGCGAGATCGCCGACGCCGCCGGTGAGGTCGGGTTCTTCAGCCCCGGCTCCTACTGGCCCTTCGGCATCGCCCTCACCGCCAGCATCGCCGGTATCGGCGTGGTGTTCTGGTACCCGTGGCTCATCGCGGTCGGCCTGATCTCGGTCCTGGTGACCGTGGGCGGACTGCTGTTCGAGTACTACACCGGCACCCGCCGGCTCGGGCCCGAATAAGCCCCGGCCGCTTCCGTCCCGATGCCACCCCTCGCTGTCGGGCTGGTCGTGTGCGCCGCGATCGCACACGCCAGTTGGAACCTGTACGCGAAGCGGGCCTCCACCGGAGGCCCCGTCTTCGTCTGGCTGTCCTGCGCGGCCTCCACGGTGCTGTACGCGCCGGTGGTGCTCGGCGTGGTGATGGCGCTGGACGTCCGGATCACGCCGCAGCTGCTCACCGGCGTCGGCGTCAGCGGGCTTTTACACCTGAGCTACATCCTGTTCCTGCAGCGCGGGTACGCCAAGGGAGATCTCTCCGTGGTGTACCCGCTCGCGCGTGGGACGGGCCCGCTCCTGTCGGTCATCGCCGCGGTCGCCTTCATCGGCGAGCGGCCGAGCATCCTGGCACTGCTCGGCACGCTCATCGTCGTCGTCGGGATCCTCGTCATCGGCCTCGGCAGCTCCAGCGGGGAGCGCATGAAGGCCATGACCGGGGTCATGTACGGCCTGGTCGCCGGCACGATGATCGCCGGTTACACCCTCTGGGACAACCACTCGGTGAAGGCTCTGGCCATCACCCCGCTGGTCATGCAGTGGGGGACGGGGCTCACCCGGACGCTGGCGCTGGCGCCCTACGCGCTGCCGCGCCTGGGCGAGCTGCGCAAGGTGTGGGCCGAGCACAAGAAGCCCGTGCTCGTCGTGGGCGTCCTGGAGCCGCTGGCCTACCTGCTGGTGCTGTTCGCGATGAAGTACGCCGACGTGAGCCTGGTGGCCCCCTCGCGCGAGCTGTCCATCGTGGTCGGCGCGTTCTTCGGCTGGCTGCTGCTGGGGGAGTCCCAGGCCGCCAGACGCATCGCCGGGGCGTTGATCGTGCTGGGAGGCATCGTCGCGCTGACCGCGTCTTAGCGGGCGGCGACTAGGATTCCCCGTGAGCATCAACGCTTTGGAAGGACCAAGGTGACCTACCCCCCTCAGGGCCAGCCCTACGATCCGTCGCAGCAGCCCGCGCAACCGGATCCGTACGCGCCGTACCCGCCCGCCCAGCCGGACAACGCCGCCCAGAGCCCGTACCCGCCGGGTGCCCCCGTGCCCCCGCAGGAGCCGCTCGGCGGTCAGTACGGCCCGACGTCGGCCCCGCCCGCCCAAGACCCCTACGCCCAGACCTCGGCACCGCCGAACCCCTACGCCCAGCCCGCGGCCCCACCGGACCCGTACGCGCAGACCTCGGCGCCTCCGGCGGCCTACCCGGCCGCGCCGTACCCACCGGCGCAGCCCCAGTACGACCCGTACGCGCAGACCTCGGCGCCGCCCGCGCCGCAGGTGGACGCCTACGGCAACCCGATCACCCAGGCCTGGCAGGCCCCGATGTACACCGCGCCGCAGCCGCCGAAGTCCAAGGCGCCGCTGTTCGCCGCCATCGGCGGTGGCGCGGCCCTGTTCGTGGTGGCCCTGATCGTCATCATCGTGCTGGTCAGCGGCGGCGGTCCCACGGGCACCGTCGAGGACTGGCTGGCGGCGGTCAAGGACAAGGACATCACCGAGGCCAACAGCCTCGTCTGCGACACCGACGACCCGTACATCGACACCGATGACCTGGACTCCACCGACGAGCAGGCCGAGTTCGACAAGATGGTGGCCGACCTGTCGTGGGAGGTCGTCTCCGAGCACGAGGCCGGTGACCAGGCCACGGTCCGCATGAAGCTCATCAGCTCCGGCCCGATGAGCGGCGAGGTGGACTTCGAGCTGGTCAAGCGCGGCGGCGACTGGTTCATCTGCGGCGTCGACTCCGTTGGCTAGTCGGGCCGACGCGGGTTAGATCCGCCGGCGGAGGTGGCGGGGCAGCGCCACTCCGTCAACTCGCGCGTGGTCAATCCGTGCGTGGTCAATCCGCGCGCGCCCGTTTCGGCCGCGCGGTCGACTATCGTGCTTGAGCGGCGCCTCAGCGCGTCCCTGTGCCCGTCACCGACCCGAGGAGACCGAGCGTGAGCGATGACGAGACGACTCCCGAGGAGGAGCCGGAGCAGCGTCCCAGGGGGCGCCTCTTCGGGCTGCTGGGACTGGTCGCCGCCGTCGTGGCCCTCGGCGTGGTCCTGTACGTGTTCGTCTTCAGCTCATCGGGGAGTCCCACCGATGTCGTCGACGACTATTTTCAGGCCCTCAAGGACGGTGACGTCGCCACCGCGCGCGACCTGACGTGCGCGGCGGCGGCCGACGATCTGGGCGCGGTCGATCCCGACGGCGGCGCCAGCGCCGACCTCCAGCAGGTGTTCGGGGACATCACCTGGAAGGTCACCGGCGAGACCGTGACCGGTGACCGCGCCGTGGTGACCGTGGACATGAGCGGCCTGGGCGGCGACACCACCGAGGGCGCGCCCATCGACCTGATCAAGGAGAAGGGGGACTGGAAGGTCTGCGGCGACGCCACCGACCCGTCCCCGGAGGTCTCGGCGTCCTAGGCCTATTCGGTGTCGAAGCCGATCGCGAAGGTCTCCTCCAGGTCGTGCTTGGAGTAGGCGCGGAACGCGATGTGGGTTTCGGTGTCCGACACGCCGTCCACCTTGTTGATGCTGTCGGCGATGACGTCGGCGATGTGCTCGAACTCCCGCACCCGCACCATCGCGATGAGATCGACGTGCCCGGCGGTGGAGTACACCTCGCTGACGCCCGGCAGGTCGGCGATCTTCTGCGCGACCTCGGGGATGGACTCGGTGGCGCACTGGATGAGGACGATGGCGGTGATCACGGCCGGTTACCTTTCGTGGAAGCCGCGTGCCGGTCGGCGGCGGCGAGGCGCTGCGGTGTCCCGCAGTCGATGAACACTCCGTCATGGGTGACGACCTGGAGTTCCCCGGCGGCCTCGGCGGGCCGCCACACCGTGCGGACCAGCTCGCCGGGGACCACCGGCAGGGCCGACACGCGCGACCAGGGCAGCAGGGACGCGCCCGCGAAGGCGTGCCCGGAGAACAGGTGCGGTTCGCCGGGCGCGAGGACGCCCAGGAGCCGCACGGTCTGGCCGTCCCACCCGTCGAGCATCTTGCGCAGGGACGCCTCGCCCTCGGCGAGGTAGGCGTCGGCGTTGCACACCAGGACGCCGCGCCCGCCGATCCAGTCGCGCAGGTTCGCCACGCCGCCGGAGGTGCCCAGCGCGGGCGGCTCCTCGACCGACAGGCGCGCGCGGTCGCCGACGGCGTCCACGATCTGGGCGGCGAGGTAGCAGGCGTTCACCGCCACGTCGGCGGGCCCGGACAGGCCGACGGCCGCCAGGCGCGCCAGCGTCCGGTCCAGCAGGCTCACGCCGCCCACCGGCAGCAGCGGCTTGGGCGTGGTGAGGGTCAGCGGGCGCAGCCGCGTCCCCTCACCGGCGGCCAGGACCACCGCGCACACGTCAGTCATGGACGGGCTCCCCGAGCGCCTCGGAGTAGGGGCCGATGCCGTAGTGGGACAGCAGCTTCGCGCTGGCCGGGGTCAGCGGCGGCAGATCGTCGAGGCGGTGCCAGCGGGCGTCGAGGACCTCGGCGCCGTCCACGCTCGGCTCGTGCGTCTCGGCGTCGACGCGCGCGGTGAAGACCATGTCCACCCATCGGCCGCCGACGTGCACGACCGCGCTCGGGTTCGCCGGCTTGAGCTCCACGCTCAGGCCGGTCTCCTCGCGCAGCTCGCGGACGGCGGCGTGCGCGGGCGCCTCACCGCGGTCGATGAGCCCGGCCGGCAGCCCCCACCCGAAGCCGGGCGGCTGGCGGAGCATCAGCAGGCGCTCACCGTCGGCGTCGAACAGCAGGATCACCGCGCCCAGGATGTACTTCGGCGAGACCCGCCGGGCCAGGAACCGCTGCATCTTGCGCGGAAGCCGGTAGAAGACGCGGTAAACGGTGCCGCGCAGGAGCCCGGCTCGACGTCGAGTGACCATGACCGCTTACCTTACGCAGAACCGCCGGGGCCCTACGCGGCCGCCACTTCGACCCAGCGCGCCAGCGTCCGCTCGGCCGCCCCGGAGTCGATCGCGGTCGCCGCCCGCTCCAGGCCGCGCGCCATCGCCTCGGGCAGCCGCGAGGGCCAGTCGAGGGACTCCTCACCCAGGCCCTCCTGGGCGGCGAAGGCCGCGGCGGCGTTCAGCAGGACCGCGTCGCGCACCGGACCCGTGGCACCCGCCAGGACCTCCCGCGCCACCCGCGAGTTGAAGGCCGCGTCGTCACCGCGCAGGGCCTCCGGAGCCGCGCGGGCGATGCCCAGGTCGGCGGCGTCGATGACGGACTCGGTGACCACACCCCGGTGCGCCAGCCACACCCGCGTGGGCGCGGTGACGGTGAACTCGTCGAGGCCGTCCTCGCCGCGCAGCACCAGCGCGCACGCGCCCCGCTGCGCCATGACCCCCGCCATCACCGGCGCCATGACCACGTCGGCGCACCCGATCGCGCCGATCAGCGGCCGCGCCGGGTTCGTCAGCGGGCCGAGGAAGTTGAAGAAGGTCGGGATGCCCATCTCCCGGCGCGGACCCGAGGCGTGCCGCATCCCGGAGTGGAACCGCCCGGCGAAGCAGAAGCCGATACCGGCCTCGTGGACGCAGCGCGCCACCGCCGCCGGACTCAGGTCCAGCGGGATCCCCAGCGCCTCGATCAGGTCCGCCGAACCGCACTTCGAGGACGCCGCCCGGTTCCCGTGCTTCACCACCGGCACACCGCCACCGGCGACGACCATCGCCGCCATCGTGGAGATGTTCACAGTGTGGGCCTGGTCTCCGCCCGTCCCGACGACATCGGCGGCGACCGGCAGCTCACCCGGCAGCGGAACGGCGGCCGCGATCATCGCCGCGGCCAGGCCGTCCAGCTCCTCGGGCGTGACCCCCTTGGCGCGCAGGGCGACGGCGAACCCGGCGATCTGCGCCGGAGTCGCCTCCCCGGCCATGATCTCCTCCATGGCCCACGCCACGTCCTCCCAGGACAACCGCGTGCCGGACAGGACGGTGGACAGCAGATGCGGCCAGGTACGCGCGCCCATGGGGGCCTCTCTCGTTACTTGACGACGGGGGTGCGGCGCCGCTGGAGAAGCTCGACGACCTTCACGGCCGTGGTCACCGGGTCCAGCGGGTGGGTCAGCGTGGCGTCGGCGCGCGACCAGGCGCCCAGCCACTCGTCGGCCGACCGGGCCAGGACCACGCACGAGGTGGGCGGGTCCTCCAGCTCGTCGCGCAGCTGACGGGCGACACCCAGGCCACCGGCGGGCTGCGCCTCGCCGTCCAGCAGGACCAGATCCACCTCGTAGGTGTCGATCAGCCGGACGGTCTCGTCGTAGTCGGCGGACTCGACGTACTCGATCTCGACACCCGCCGCCGGGCGATCGCCGATGGCCGAGCGCATGGCCTTGCGCACCGCCGGGTTGTGGCTGTACAGAAGGACGGTGTACTCGGTGCTCATTGGTGCGCTCCGGATGGGTCGGGTTCTTTTGGGGGTGCTCCACGGTGGGGCGGTGGGGCACACAGCGGATCGTACTCGCCGGGGGATGGGGGAGGGGGAGGAGTGGGGCGGGTTGGGGTGGGCTTCGGGCCCGGCCCCGGCTCCACGCCCGTCTCGCTTCTTGTCTTCCCCTGCGGATCGGCCGCTTTCTCTTCCCCGGGTTGGCGCTGGTTGTTCCTCACCCTCTGGACAGGGGTGTCACCCCTAGGACCCGACCAGGGGTGCGGCCCCTGGACGCCGGACCTCTCTCGGGAGGCTCCACCCCCGTTCGGCTTTGAGGACGGTGAACGCAGAACCTGGGGGTGTCAAGACGGAAGGGCGTGTCTTGACACCCCCAGAACCTGCGTTCTATGACCCGTCGGCCGACCGAGGGAGGATCCTCTCCTATCCCGAGACAGCTTCAGCGGATCTGGTCACGGGGTCGCGGTTTGTTTGCGGGCTGCGGGCCGTCTCGTTGGGGCTCTAAAACAACAGGCTCCCGTCCCCACCCGGGTTCTGACCCCGTAGCAAGCCAGTCACCTTGCCCGGCTCTAAAACAACGAGCTCCGTCTGTTGCCCGGGTCTTGACCCCGTTGCCGGCCAGTCACTGTCCCCGGCTTCAAGCCGCGTGGTGCTGCGCATCGCACCCGGCTCGGTTGTGCGGCTTGCTCTCGCCTTCGGGCGGGCTTCGGACTCGGGCTTGCGTGCCCGCCCGGGTCTTGCCTTCGTGGCCGGCCGGTCACTTCGCCCGGTTCAGCCCTCGTGCACAGGCTGCGCATCGCACCCAGGTCTGTTCCGCGTCTTGCTCTCACCTTCGGGTGGCCTTCGTGCACGGGCTCGCGTGCCTGCGTGTGCCTTGCCTCCGTAGCCGGCGGCTCGGCTTGCCCGGCCCGGGTCAGTTCTCGCGCATCCGGCTACGCACCGCACCTGGCTAGGCATCGCATCCGGCCACCCATCGCACCCGGCCACCCATCGCACCCGGCTCTGTCCGGCGTCTCACCCTCATCGTTGCGTGGGCCTGACCCACGAGCTTTCGCGTGGCCGGGTCTTGCCGTTGTTGCCCACTGGTCGCCACGTCGCCTCCCTCCCCACGGGCTGCACGCCGCACTCGGCCCGGGTCTTTCGTCGCAGGCTTGTCCTCGGGCGGCTCTGGGTGGCCATCGTGCGGTGGGTTCGTCCACGCTGGCCCCTCCCCGCCCGGCCCGCGCTGTGCCCGCCCACGGTTCGCCTCGGCCGCCTCGCCCTCGGCTCCGCCCGCCCCGCCCGTCTCACTGCGCCCGCCCCGCCCGCATCGCCCCGCGCGCCTCCGCCTCGTGGCCCGCCCAGCCTCCGTGGCCCGGCCCGGCCCTGCCCCCGCTCGCATCGCCCCGCGCGCCTCCGCCCCCGTGGCCCGGCCCTGCCCCCCGCCCCCCGCCGTCGTCCCCCCGTCGTCCCCGGCGGGGTCCTCGGGGTGCTTCAGCGGGTCACTCGGTGCTCGTCCTCCTCGCCGTCGGAGTGCGTCCGCTCACTCCGGTGGGCGTGTCGTGGGCGTGTCGGGTGGGGGTCGGCGGGTCGGTGTTCGTGCTGCTCATGCCCTATCCCCTACATGAGACACGCGCGGATTCCGCACCCCTCTACATTCCGTCGACGATCAACGGTAATAATGACCGCGTGACAGCCGCCCAAGCCACCATCGACAAGAGCCGAATTCACTCTCTGACCCGTCCCAACATGGTCAGCGTCGGCACGATCGTTTGGCTATCCAGCGAACTGATGTTCTTCGCGGCGCTGTTCGCCGCCTTCTTCTCCATCCGGGCGCACTCGCCCGAGCTGTGGGCGGAGAGGTCCGAGGAACTGAACGTGCCGTACGCGCTGACGTTCACCGTGATCCTGGTGGCGTCTTCCATCACCTGTCAGCTCGGTGTGTTCGCAGCCGAGAAGGGTGACGTGTACGGCGTGCGTCGCTGGTTCACCATCACGTTCGTGATGGGCCTGATCTTCGTGCTCGGCCAGGCCAACGAGTATCGCACTCTGGTCTCCGAGGGCGTCAAGATCAACAGCGACGGCTACGGGACGATGTTCTACCTGACCACGGGTTTCCACGGTCTGCACGTGACCGGTGGTCTGGTGGCGTTCATCTTCTACATGATCCGCACGACGATGGGCCGCTTCACACCGGCGCAGGCGACCTCCGCGATCGTGGTGTCCTATTACTGGCACTTCGTCGACATCGTGTGGATCGGGCTGTTCGGCATGATCTACATTCTTCCGTTCCTGAAGTAAAGGTGAGGATGACCGTGGCTGCTACCAGCAGACCTCCACGCCGTCGGTTCCGTCGCCTCGGCAAGGTGCTGCGATTCATCGCCGCCCTTTCCCTCGTCGGCGCCATCTACACGGCTTTCGCGCCCGGCATCTACGCCGACGAGCCCAAGGGCTTCACCGCCGAGGACATCGCCAAGGGCAAGGCGATCTTCGACCAGAGCTGCATCACCTGCCACGGCAACAACGCGCAGGGCGTCGACGACCGCGGTCCCAGCCTCATCGGCGTCGGCCCGGCGGCGGTGGAGTTCCAGGTGAACACCGGTCGCATGCCGATGGCGCGCCAAGAGGCGCAGGCGGAGCGCAAGACGCCCATGTTCACGCCCGAGGAGGCCTACTTCCTCGCGGCGTACATCGACTCCCTCGGCGGTGGCCCGGCGGTTCCCAAGGGCGTCGACCTGAACGACCTCTCGAACGCCGACGTCGCCACCGGCGGCACGCTGTTCCGGGTCAACTGCTCCAGCTGCCACGCGTTCTCCACCGGCGGTGGAGCGCTGTCCTCGGGCAAGTACGCCCCGTCGCTGTTCCCGGCCACGCCGACCGAGATCTACCAGGCGATGCTGACCGGGCCGCAGAACATGCCGGTGTTCGCCGACAACCAGCTCACGCCCGAGCAGAAGCGCGACCTGATCGCCTACATCAAGTACATCCAGAACGACCAGGCGCAGGGCGGCTGGGATCTGGGCGCGTTCGGCCCCAGCACCGAGGGCCTCGCGATCTTCCTGGTCGGAATCGTCGCGCTCGCCGTCGCGACGCTGTGGATTGCGGGTAAGTCATGAGCAAGGAAGCGACGCCGGGCGACGCCGAGCCGATCGACGTCATGGACCCCAAGACCACTCAGTACGAGCTGGTCAAAGAGGCGCTGCGCCGCGATGGCATCGAGATCCTCCACTACGAGCCGCGCTATGAGCCCGGCTCGAAGGAGGAGAAGCGCGTCGAGCGGACCATCGCGTTCTTCTTCGCCCTCACCGGCCTGGGCGCCCTCGGCTTCATCGTCACCTACATCTGGTGGCCCTACGAGTACGAGTTCGGCGGCGCCGACGTCATGTCCAAGTGGTACACGCCGATGCTCGGCCTGTGCCTCGGCGTGGCCCTCGCCGGTCTCGGCCTCGGCGTCCTGACCTGGGCGAAGAAGCTCCTCCCCAAGGAGGAGATGATCCAGGAACGTCACGACGGCGCCTCGGAGCCCGAGGACCGCAAGCTGGCCGGCGCGGTGCTGGCCGGCGTCGGCGGCGACATCGGCATCCACCGGCGGCCGCTGCTCAAGCGCGCGCTGCTGTTCGGTGCCGCGCCGCTGGGCCTGGCCGCGCTCATGCCCATCGGCGGGCTGATCAAGGACCCGAAGAACGACCTCTTCGAGACCGGCTTCAATAAGAAGTTCAACAACGGCAAGCCCGTGCGCCTCATGCGCGAGGACGGCACCCTGGTCCGGCCCGAGGACGTCTCGGTCGGCGGCCAGATCACCGTCTTCCCGGCCATCCCGGGCGGCGCGAGCCTGAAGCACGCCGACTCGCCGACCCTGCTCATCCACCTGCGCGAAGCCGACGCCGAAGAGGCCCGGAAGAACGCCTACGTGATGAACCAGGGCTCGCAGTGGCAGAACTTCATCGCCTACTCCAAGATCTGCACGCACGTCGGCTGCCCCGCCAGCCTCTACGAGCAGCAGACGAACCGGCTGCTGTGCCCGTGCCACCAGTCGCAGTTCCACATCACCGACAACGCCAAGCCGATCTTCGGTCCGGCCACGCGCTCGCTGCCGCAGCTGCCGCTCGACGTGGACGAAGAGGGCTACCTCTACGCGACCGAGGACTACAAGGTCGCCATCGGCCCGGCCTTCTGGGAGCGTGAGAAGAAGTGAAGCGTCGCAAACTCGACGTCAAACAGCTCCCGGCCAAGGCGGCGGGGGAGCTCGACGACAGATTCCAGCTCGCCTCACCGGTCCGGAAGCTGCTGACCAAGGTCTTCCCCGACCACTGGTCCTTCCTGCTCGGCGAGATCGCGCTGTTCTCGTTCATCGTGCTGCTGCTGACCGGTACGTTCCTCGCGCTGTTCTTCGACCCGTCGATGACCGAGGTCCACTACGACGGCTCTTACGCCCCGCTCAAGGGCATCGAGATGTCGAAGGCGTACGAGTCGAGCCTGAGCCTGTCCTTCGACGTGCGGGGCGGCCTGATCCTGCGCCAGATGCACCACTGGGCGGCGCTGCTGTTCATGGCCGCGATCGTGGTGCACATGGGCCGGACGTTCTTCACCGGCGCGTTCCGCAAGCCGCGTGAGACCAACTGGATCATCGGCGTCCTGCTGTTCTGGCTGGGCTTCGGCGAGGGCTTCATCGGCTACTCGCTCCCCGACGACGCGCTGTCGGGCACCGGTTTGCGCATCGCCTCCGGCATCACCGAGTCGGTCCCGCTGATCGGTTCGTGGGCCTCGTTCGCGCTGTTCGGCGGGGAGTTCCCGGGCGACTCGGTGATCCCGATGTTCTACATCCTGCACGTCTTCCTGCTGCCGGGCATCCTGCTGTCCCTGATCGGCGTCCACGTCGGCCTGGTCTTCATGCAGAAGCACACCCAGTGGCCGGGGCCGCACCGGACCGAACACAACGTGGTCGGCTTCCGGATGTTCCCGAACTACGTCAGCAAGCAGGGCGGCTTCTTCATGCTCGTCTTCGCGGTCATCGCGCTGATGGGCGGCCTGTTCCAGATCAACCCGGTCTGGATGTTCGGGCCCTACAAGGCCGAGGTCGTGTCGGCGGGCTCCCAGCCCGACTGGTACGTCATGTTCCTGGACGGCCTGGTCCGGCTCTTCCCGGCCTGGGAGATCCGCGAGTTCGGCTTCACGATCCCGGCGGTCTTCTGGCCCGGCGTGGTGGGCATGGGCATCTTCACGATGCTGCCCCTGCTCTACCCGTTCATCGAGCGGCGGCTCACCAAGGACAAGGGGCACCACAACCTGCTCCAGCGTCCGCGTGACATGCCGGCCCGTACCGGCGTGGGCGTGATGTCCCTGGCGTTCTTCGTCATCTGCACGCTCTCGGGCGCCAACGACATCATCGCCGACAAGTTCAGCATCAGCCTGAACGCGATGACCTGGGCCGGCCGCATCGGCCTGCTGGTCATCCCGCCGCTGGCGTACCTGGCGACCTACCGGATCTGCCTGGGCCTCCAGCAGCACGACCGCGAGGTCCTGGCGCACGGCGTCGAGACCGGCATCATCAAGCGGGACGCCGAAGGCCGCTTCTACGAGGTGCACCAGCCGCTCGCCGAGCCCGACGAGCACGGCCACACCCACCTTGAGTACAACGGCTGGACCGTGCCGAAGAAGATGAACCGCCTGGGCGCCCTCGCGCCGACTCTCAAGGGCTTCTTCAAGCCCATCGAGAAGCCGGCCGAGAAGCCCGCGGTGGAGCCCGGCGAGGACCGCGAGGAGATCACCGCGGGCAAGAACTAGCCCGCGCGAATTCCGCGAAAGACCCCGCTGTCCGATAACGGACAGCGGGGTCTTCCATTTCCGGCTACGGGCGCGCGGAAAGGCCCCCGGGCATAGGCTGAAAGTCCGCAGTGGACGGTCCGCTTGATCGTCCTGTGTAGACGCTGAGTGCCACCTGGGGAGCGCCCCGCCGTCGGATATTGACGAAGGTCACTCTCGGTCGCACACCCGGTGCGACAGGGGCCTTTAGTACCACTGATTCGTCCGATCGGATGACCGACACTTCGCCGACGATCACTAGGTTCTGTCCTCATGTCCGATTAGGATCGCCCAAGACGCGAGATGCGGCCGAGGAGGTGCGAAATGCTACGTGCGTTCATGACGCGATCGTCATCACCCGTGGACGTCCACGGACTGTCCGCGCTGGTCGACTCGCTCGTGCGCACGCACCGCGCGCAGTACGCCTCCGCCGACATCCCGCTGCTGCGCAAGGCCTACCGCATCGGCGAGCAGATGCACCGCGGCCAGATGCGCAAGAGCGGCGAGCCCTACATCACGCATCCCCTCGCGGTCACCCAGATCCTCGCCGAGCTCGGCATGGACACCACCACGCTGGCCGCCGGTCTCCTCCACGACACCGTCGAGGACACCAGCTACACCCTGGAGCAGCTGCGGGCCGACTTCGGCACCGAGGTCGCCTGGATGGTCGACGGCGTGACCAAGCTCGACAAGGTCTCCTTCGGGGACGTCGCCGAGGCCGAGACGATCCGCAAGCTGATCGTGGCCGCCGGGCGCGACGTCCGGGTGATGGTCATCAAGCTCGCCGACCGCCTCCACAACATGCAGACCCTCGGCTTCAAGTCGCGGCCCTCGCAGGTGCGTATCGCCAAGGGCACCCAGGACGTCCTCATCCCCCTCG
Source organism: Actinorhabdospora filicis (assembly GCF_030269765.1). Lineage (GTDB taxonomy): Bacteria > Actinomycetota > Actinomycetes > Mycobacteriales > Micromonosporaceae > Actinorhabdospora > Actinorhabdospora filicis. The sequence continues at coordinate 772,433 of NZ_BSTX01000003.1, forward strand.
CCGACCGGCTGGGCCTCTACGCGCTCAAGAGCGAGCTGGAGGACCTCGTCCTGGGCATCATGGAACCGGAGATGTACGCCGAGATCGGCGAGTACCTCGACGGCCGGGGCGACCGGGAGGCGAGAGTGGAGGCGGCGCGGCGCAAGCTCGCGCCGCAGTTGCGCGAGGTCCGGGTCGCCGCCGAGGTCGTGGACCGTCCCCGGCACCACTACTCGGTCTACCGGGAACGCTCGGCGGGCCGTCCCGCCGGCAGGCACGACCCGCTGCGGCTGGTGCTGATGGTGGACGGCTCGGAGACCGACTGCTACGCCGCCCTGGGCGCCGTCCACAACACGTGGCGGCCGATCCCGGGGCGCTTCAAGGACTTCATCGCCTCCCCGAAGTTCAATATGTACCAGTCGCTGCACACGACCGTCTTCGGCCCGGATCACGAGCCGATGGACGTCATGGTGCGCACCTCGCAGATGAACCGGATCGCCGAGTTCGGCATCATCGCCCAGCTCGGTCCCGCCGGGCAGCGCGCGCACAAGGGCCCCGACAAGCTGCTGTGGCTGACGCGGCTGCTGGACTGGCAGCGCGAGACCAACGACTCGGCGAAGTTCCTGGAGTCCCTGCGCTGCGACCTGGCCGACGAGCAGATCCTGGTCTTCACCTCCCAGGGCCGCCAGGTCCTCCTCCCGCTGGCCGCCACGCCCGTGGACCTCGCCTACAGCGTCGACACGCGCCTGGGCGACCGCCTCATCGGCGCCTACGTCAACGGGCGCCTGGTACCCCTCTCCCGGGGCCTGGCCGACGGCGACCTCGTGGAGATCATCACCGCCGAAGGCGGCGACTATCCCGGCCCCTCGCAGGAGTGGCTGCTGACCGCCAAGACGCCCCAGGCGCAGCTCCAGATCAGCCAGTGGTTCGCCGGGCACCGCGACGACCGGGGCGAGAAGGCCCTCGCCGACCGCATCACGGCCGGCCGCACCGCCCTCAAGGCCGCCCTGCACCAGCGCGACCGGGGCCTGTCCACCGACGAGCCGCTCATGCGCCTCGGCCGCGACCTGGGCTACCGGGACGTCGACGCGCTCTGCCTGGCCGTCTCCGACGGCAAGCTGGACGCCGGGCAGCTCGCCGACCGGCTCATCGACATGGTCGACCGGGTGCCGTTAACGCCGTGGCACGCGGTGGCCGAGTCGGCCTGAGCTCCGGAAAGCGCCGCCGCCGGGACGAAAGACGGATGAATCCCTCTCGGCCGACGCGGGCCGCGTATCGCCTTCGAGGCCGAACGGCGCCGGACGAGGGACACGCGTACGCCGACCCCCGAGGGTGCCCATCTTTCTCCCCGCGAGCGGAGCCCGGATCCCCGGTCCCCTCACCGCCGGTTGCGCCGGTCGCCGACCTTCCCGAGTAAGGCCGGGGTCTCCTCCGCCTTCGCCAGCAGCGGGCGATGCCGCGCCGCGCCGCGCGCGGGTGAGGACCAGCCGTCGCTGGTGTGCACCAGCCGCGTGTCGGGATGCTCCAGCCAGTTCAGGATCTTCTCCGTCTCGGCCGCGTAGGCCGCCGGGAGCGTCCCCACGACGGTCTCGGCGGTCGCCAGGGCCGCCTCGATCGACGGCATCGGGCTCACCCCGGGCGCCGAGTGCGCCGCCGACACCAGGCGGCCGTGCCGGACGACGGCGATGTCCCAGCCGCGGTCGGCCGCTCGGCGGGCGGCGGTCAGTTCGCCGATGCGGGTCAGCCCCGCCAGCCGCTGGGTGCGGATCGCGGCCCGCAGGAACGCCGCCAGGCGCTCCCGGACGACGGCGGCGTCCTCGAACCGCTCCATGTCCGCCAGGGCGCCGATGCGGTCCAGCAGCGGCCGCACGACGCCGTCGGGATCGCCGGTCATGGTCTCGGCGACGGTGGTGACGAGCTCGCCGTAGGCGTCGGCGGAGATCTCGTGGCGGCACGGCGCCGGGCACTTGCCGAGCTCGGCCAGCGCGCACGCCGGGCTGAGCGTGCGCAGGGACAGCCGGGGCGTGCACTGCCGCAGCGGGACGGCCTCCACGATGGCCTGCGCGGTCGCCTCGGCCGAGCCGCGCGAACTGAACGGCCCCAGCCAGTGGGAGTCCTTCTCGCTCAGCCGGTGCACCACCGACAGGCGCGGGTACGGCTCGCTGGTCAGCTTCAGCCACACCGCGCCCTCGGGGTGCTTGGAGCGGCGGTTGAACGGCGGCTTGTGGGCGGCGATCATCCGCAGCTCGCGCACCTCGGCCTCCAGCCCGTGCGCGCACTCCACGGTCTCGATGCGGAAGGTGCGCCGCACCATCTCGCGCATCTGCCGCCGCGTCTCACCGGCGGTGAAGTACGAGCGGACGCGCGAGGCCATGTTGATCGAGGTGCCGACGTAGAGGGGCTGGTCGTCGGCGTCGCGGAAGATGTACACGCCGGGGGAGTCGGGGACCCGCTCGGCCAGCTTGCGCTTGGCGCGCAGCTCCGGCGGCACCTGGCGGCCGAACTCGGCGAGTTCCTCGTAGGTGTGGACGCCGTGCCCGCCGAGGCGTTCGAACAGCGCGTGCAGGACGTCGACGGTCGCGCGAGCGTCGGCCAGCGCGCGGTGGTTGGGGGAGACGGTGGCGCGGAAGTAGCGCGCCAGGGTCCCCAGGCGCTTGTTCGGGACCTCGTCGCGGTCCACGAGGCGGCGGGCCAGGACCACGGTGTCCACGACCCGGGGCTTGGGCCAGGCGTAGCCGCAGCGGTCGGCGGCGGCCTTGAGGAAGCCGACGTCGAAGGGCGCGTTGTGGGCGACCAGGACGGTTCCGGCGGCGAACTCCAGGAACGCCGGGAGGACCTCGGCGATGCGCGGTGCGGAGGCGACCATGTCGTCGCTGATGCCGGTCAGCATCGTGATGCGCGCGTCGATGGGTTCGCCGGGGTTGACGAGGGTGGCGAACTCGCCGAGGATCTCGCCGCCCCGGACCTTGATCGCCCCGATCTCGGTGATCTGGGCGGAGTCGGCGGCCACGCCGGTGGTCTCCAGGTCGACCACCACGAAGGTGATCTCGGAGAGGGGCTCGCCGCGGTCGAGGAGCGAGGGCTGGACGGCCTTGCGCCGCCCGTTCGCCGGGGACGTCCCCGGGGTTCCCGCCGTGTTCTCCGTGTCGACCACGGACGGGACCATACCCGCCGCCCCTGACAGGGGACGGCGGGGATGTCGCGCGTCTGTACTAACCCGCTACTTGACGTCGCCGGAGAGGACGGCGGTCTTGGGCAGCTTGGTGATGTCGTCGCCGTAGTTCGGCGAGATCTCCACCTGGAGGGTCTTGTCGGAGGTGGGCATCGCGCAGCCGAACTTGCCCGTGGCCTTCTTGCCGGCCTGGACGGTGCCGGTCAGCTGTGCCCCGACGCCCTCATCGAAGATCTCCTCGGAGGCCTTGCCGTCGGTGCCGGTCTTGCAGGCGATGCTGAACAGGGTCAGCTCGACATCCTTGCCGGTGCCGTTCTCCACCTGGATGGTGAACTCGACGTAGTCGGTGTTGCCCGGCGAGGCGGTGTCGGAGGACTTCTTGCGCTCGAAGCCGGTGAGGGTGGCCACGAAGCCGTCCTCCCACTTGTAGGGCGCGTCCAGGGCGTTGCCCGCGGGCTTCTTGTCGTCCTTGGGAGTGTCCTGGCTCTTGTTCGTGTCCGACTTCGGGGAGGCGGGCTTGTCGTCGGCGCCGCAGGCGGCGAGGAGTCCGAGGGAGAGGACGGCGGTGACGGCGAGCACGGTCTTCTTCATGGGGGCGCTTGTTCCTTCGGGTCGACAGTTCTAGTGGGCGGGACTGCCGGTGTCCCTGATGATCACAAGTCTGCGGGCGGTCGCGATCGACGGAGTCCCGGATTCGTGCCAGATGATCTTGCTTACTCCGGAAGGACGGCGCGGGCGCCCCCGATTGCCGGTCCGCGCCGTTCCCTCCGGTGCCGCTTGCTCGCCGTGACCTCTCCGGCGAGCAGGGTGTGTCGAGAGCTTAGAGAACGAACTCGCCGAATCGCTTACGGATCCATGCCGAAGTGGTGCATCGCACGAAAGAAACGTAAGTAACGATCCGGACTCGGATTAGATTCTTCGGCCGCGTGGGCTAGGAGCGGCCGAGCCGCCGCAGCAGCGTGTCCGACGACAAGGGGTACGCGCCGTGCCTGCGCGTCCCGTCGGCGACCTCCTTGTCGGAGGAGATCACCACGATCACGCGCCCGTCGGGCTCGTTGCGGACCAGCTCCCGGATCACCGAGTCGGCGGTGACGCCCTTCTTGGAGAACAGGACGCGCACGCCGCGCGGCGCCGGTGGCAGCCCGTGGATGCGCTCGGCGCCGTCGAAGACGATCGTGGTCTCCGCGCCGGTCTGCGCGGCCAGCCCGCCCAGCCCGCGGATGAGCCGGGCGCGCTGCTGCTCCAGCGACAGCTCCTTGTAGCCGCGCATCGTCACGTTGTACCCGTCGACGACCAGGTGCGCCTTCGGCAGCGACAGCAGGTCGTCCAGGCGCGCCGGATCGTCGGCCTCCAGCCCGCGCGCGGCGGCCTGCCCGGCCGCGCCCGGCAACTCGGCGAGCGCCCCGGCGACCAGGTCGGCGGGGGTCCGCTCGGCCGGTTCCAGCGCCAGCTCCCGGCGCAGGCCCTGCGCGGCGCCGCCGATGGTCTCCAGCAGCAGCCACAGCCGCGCGTCGTTGAGGGCGCGCGCGTCGCGGGCGCCGTGCCGGGCGGCCTCCAGGGCCTTGGAGGACTGCTCCAGCTCGGCGCGCAGCCGCCGCACCTCGACCTTGTGGTCCTCACCGGCCTTCGCCAGGCGTCCCCGCTCGGCGGCCAGGGAGTCGGTGGCCTTGTCGGCGCGGCGGGTCGCCTCGCGCAGGTCCTTGGACATCGTCCGGGACTGCGAGCGCAGCTCGTTGACCTCGTCGCGCAGCTCGGCCAGCTCCACCCGCAGCTTCTCCGCCTCGCGCTCGGCGAGGGCCTTGTCGTGCTCGGCGTGCGCGACGGCCTGCTGCGCGCGCGCCAGCCGCGCGGTGACCTCGGCGTCCTCGTCCATGCTGCGCACCGCGGCACCGGCCGAACCCAGCAGGTCCAGCCAGCCTTCGGGACGCGTCAGATACGCCAGGGCCGCCACCTCGACCGGGTCGGCCGCCGCCGGGGGAGCGCCCGCCGACACCGCCGCGCCCAGTTCACCGGCCTCGTCGGTGGCGCGGGTGGCGATGGCGGCGCGGAAGTCGGGATCGACCGCCAGCTGCGCGGCGATCTTCGAACCGCCCAGGCGCGCGCGGCGGCGCGGCTCCCACTTCGCCACCGGCCACAACGGACGCGGCAGCTCATCGCGCCGCAACGTCGGCATGGAATGCGCCGCGAGCTGGATCACCCGCAACCGGACCGCCTCGGGCAGCTCCGGCTCGGCCGCGTCGGGCTCGGTGGCGTCCGGCTCATTGGCGTCGAGCTCGGCGGCGCCATCGGCTTCGGTGGGGTGGAACTCCCCGGACTCGGCCGGGTCCTCACCCGGCCGCGCGTTCACGTCTCGGCCGGTACGGGAAAAAAGAGCGCAGCGTGCCCCCACAACACGACAGGCCGCGACGTGCGGCGCGCTGGGGTCCGTACCGACATGCGTCAAGTGTGTCACTTGGCCGAGCGCTTCGCGCGCGGCAGCCCGCTCTTCACCCGGCCGATTCCCCGAGATCTGCGACACCACGCGATCCCGCCGCCCGATACGGTACCTCATGGCCCTGTCCCAGGCGCTGCGCCAGCCGGCGTCCTACGCGCTCCTCGCGCTGCTCGCCGCCCTCATCATCGCCGCGATCGTCCTGGTGCCCTGGACCGATCCGCCCGCGCCGCCGCGTGAGGCCGTCGACGCCGCCGTGGCGTCCCTGCCCGCCGGGACCGTCGCCGCCGGGAAGTCCCTGTCGGGCGACCTGCGTCCCGGCGCGTTCCTGTCGATGGCCGCCGGACTCCTCGCCGCGCTCGCCCTGGGCCTGACGCCGCTGGGCGCGCGCATCGTCGCCGCATGCGGGCGGCCCTTCGGGGGCGCGTGGCTCGCCGAGGCGCTGCTGGGCGGCCTGGCCGTCCTGCTGCTGGGGCAGCTGGCCACCCTGCCGTTCGGGGCGTGGCGGCACGCCGTCCTGGTCCGGCACGGACTGTCCACACAGGGCTGGGGCGGATGGGCGGTGGACGTGGCCAAGTCCTACGCCGTCAGCGCGGTCCTGGGCCTGGTCGTGCTGGGCGCCTTCTACACACTCACACGCCTCGCGCCGCGCCTGTGGTGGGCGATCGCGGCCGCCGGGGCGGCGCTGCTGGTGGTCTTGATGTCGATGCTGTACCCGCTGGTCATCGAGCCGGTGTTCAACAAGTTCGACCCGCTGCCCGACTCGCCGCTGCGCACCGAGCTGCTGGACCTCGCCGCGCGCGACGGCGTCCCCGTCGGCGACGTCCTGGTCGCCGACGCCTCCCGCCGCACCAACGCGGTCAACGCCTACGTCTCCGGCATCGGGCCCACCCGCCGCATCGTCGTCTACGACACCCTCCTGCGCGAGGCCACCCCCGACGAGGTCGTCTCCGTCGTCGCCCACGAACTCGGCCACGCCAAGGACGGCGACGTGTTCACCGGCACCGTCCTGGGCGCCCTCGGCGCGGCCGCGGCGGTGTGCGGGCTGGCCGTCCTGGGGTCCTGGACGGGGCTCCTGCGCCGCGTGGGAGCCGAGAGCGTCACCAGCCCCCGCGCGCTCGCGCTGATCCTGGCCGTCTTCGCCGTCGTCGGCCTGCTGTCGGCGCCCTTGCAGAACCTGGTCTCGCGGCGCATGGAGGCGCGCGCCGACCAGCACGCCCTCGACCTCACCGGCGACGCCGAGGGCTTCGCCGCGATGCAGGCCCGGCTGGCCGCCGCCAACCACTCCGACGTCGATCCGCCCTGGATCGTCCAGCTGATCTTCGGCAGCCACCCCACCACCGCCGAGCGCATCGCCGCCGCCGGGGAGCACCGGAGCCGCTGATAACGTCTGGGGCCATGCGGCGCACCCTGCTCGTGACCAACGACTTCCCGCCCCGCCCCGGCGGCATCCAGTCCTTCGTGCACAACCTGGCCCTGCGCCGCCCGCCCGGCTCCCTCGTCGTCTACTGCTCCACCTGGCGCGACCCGTCGTCCTTCGACGCCGAGCAGCCCTACCCCGTGATCCGCGAGAACACCGGCGTCCTGCTGCCCACGCCCCGGGTGTCGCGCCGCGCGGTCGCGCTGGCCCGCGAGCACGACTGCGACACCGTCTGGTTCGGCGCCGCCGCGCCCCTCGGGCTCCTCGCCCCCGCGCTGCGCGAGAAGGCCGGGATCACCCGCGCCATCGGCATCACCCACGGCCACGAGATCGGCTGGGCGGCCCTGCCGGGCGCCCGCGCGCTGCTGCGCCGCATCGCCCGCCACACCGACGTCCTGACCTACCTCACCGAGTACCAGCGCACCCGCCTGGCGCCCTCCCTCGGCGAGCTCACCGACCTCCAGCACCTCGCCCCCGGCGTCGACGTCGACGCGTTCCACCCCGGCGTCGACGGCACCGAGGTCCGCGAGCGCCACGGCCTCACCGGCAAGCCCGTCATCGTGTGCGTGTCGCGGCTGGTGCCCCGCAAGGGCCAGGACACCCTCATCCGCGCGCTGCCCGCCGTCCGCAAGCGCGTCCCCGACGCCACGCTCCTGCTGGTCTCCGGCGGACCCCACCGCGACAAGCTCAAGGCCCTGGCCGCCGCCGAGGGCGTCACCGACGCCGTCGTCTTCACCGGCTCGGTGCCCTACGCCGAACTCCCCGCCCACTACGCCGCCGGGGACGTCTTCGCCATGCCCTGCCGCACCCGCAACGGCGGCCTCGACGTCGAAGGCCTCGGCATCGTCTACCTGGAGGCCAGCGCCGTCGGGCTGCCCGTCATCGCCGGCGACTCCGGCGGGGCCCCCGACGCCGTCATCGAGGGCCAGACCGGCCACGTGGTCGGCGGCACCGACGTCCCCGCCCTCGCCGACCGGCTCGTCGAGCTGCTCACCGACCGCGCGCTGGCCGCCAAGCTCGGCGCGGCCGGACGCGAATGGGTGTGCCGGGAGTGGACGTGGGACCGCCAGGCGGCGCGGCTGTCGGAGCTGCTGGACGCGTGAGGCGCCTCAGCGCCCGCCGCGCTGCGCGAACTCGGTGAGCATCGCCCGCAGCGCCTTCTCCGAGTCGCCCAGCGCGTCGCCCGTCCACGATTCGGCGATCTCCACGTCGGCGCCGGAGTGCAGCCGCAGGACCGCCCGGACCGGGACCGCCTTGCGGATCTCGGCCCCGGCGACCTCCTCGTAGGGCAGCCACCACGCGTTCGGCCACGTCATCAGCGCCCGCACGCCCTGCGGGTGCGACACCAGCCGCGCCAGGCGCTCCTCACCGTCGTCGGTGGACGACGGGCACGGCAGGAACAGCACACCCTCGTCGGTCAGCAGGGCGTCGTAGTGGACGCCGTTGACCTGGACGTTGGCCACCGCCGCGCCGATGCGCGTCGGCTCGGCGGCCCGCGTCCCGCCCTTCGCCAGGGCCATGTCGAGGCCGAGGTCGGCCAGCAGGATCCGCGCGGCCTCCGGGTCGGTCTCGATGGCCTCGACGATGGTCTTCAGGTCGAACTCCTCGCCGTCGACGCGGTGGACCCGCAGCGGCCCGTCCCAGCGCAGCTCCACCCGCAGGACACCGGAGTCGGCACCGGCGGCCACGACCATCGCGGCGAAGGCGCCCTCGGGGAAGTTCGCGCGCCGCAGCGCCTCCAGCGCCGCAGGGCCCTCAGTCTCGATCCGCTCCAAGATCTCGGCCAGGGTGGTCACCCGGAACGCCCGGCCCGCGGCCCGGTAGCCCGCGTCGGCGGTCAGATGCGCCTGCGCGACGAAGGACCGCGCGATGTAGTCGGGCCAGTCGAGGACCTCGCGGTCGCCCATGTCGAAGGTGAAGGACTCCACCCGCGCGGCCACCGCCGCGAAGTCGCCCAGCAGCGCCCGCGCCGGACGCGGGTCGCTCACCTCGCCGCGCTCGGGGGCGTCGGCCAGCGCCGCCACCCGCACCGGGATGGGCGGGTGGCTGTCCCATAGCGACTTCGGCTGCTCCGGCAGCTCCTCGCGCAGCTTCCGCAGCGCCTCGCCGCGCCCGTCCAGCAGCATCCCGAAGCCCGCGTAGACGCCCCTCGGGGCCAGCCCGGCGCCCAGGCCCATCGAGACGTAGTCGTCCATGTAGAAGTCCCAGGCCCGGTCCAGCACGATCAGCTCGGTCAGCGCCGCGCGCATCGGCTCCCGGCCCGCGATGCGGCCGGCGACGCGGTCGGCCTCGAACTCCTGGCTGCGGCTCACCGCCGACTGCACCAGGCCGTAGAGGACCGCGTAGCCCCGGAAGATCCAGGTCAGCGGGTTGAACCGCCGCCCGGCGAACTGCGCCAGCATGTGCCCGATCGCGATGTGCCCCCGGTAGGCGATCGCGCCCAGCCGCGTGTGCGAGTGGCTGTAGTGGCCCAGCTCGTGCGCGATGACACCGCGGAACGCGTCGGTGCTCAGGGCGGCCAGCAGCGGCAGGCCCACCATCATGTACCGGCGTCCCCCGACCAGGCCGAGCAGCTTCGTGCGCTCCACCACGGCGGCGTTGATCTCGGGGATCACCCAGATCTCGTCGGGCACCCGCGTCCCGACCCGCCGCGCGGTGTCGGCGGTCAGCGCCCACAGCTCCGGCTCGGCCTCGGGCGTGAGTCGCAGGCCGTGCGGGACGAACGGCGGCGTCCGCAGCGAACGCCACAGCGCGATCACGATCGCGGCGGTGATGCCGAGCCCGATCGCGAGGATCTTGAACGCCCCCGCGCTCTGGCTCCGGGTGGTGACCCAGATGGACAGACCGAGGACGCCGAGGGCCGCGGCGGCCGCGATCAGATAGAAGCCGAGGAGCAGGAAGAGGGAGAGGGCCGCGCGCAGAGAGGTCGCGGCACGAGAGGGGCGGTGGGGGAGGGGTTCCGTAGTGGGCACAAGCAGAAGAGGGTAACGCCGGAAGGTGAGACCACGGTCACGGCGGAGTTGCGGGAGGGTTGCGAAGGCCGCCGGAGGATCGGGCGGTGTGCCGGGGACGTGGGCCGCGCACGGGAAGGACGCGCGCTCGCCGGGGAGCCTTCCGGCGGGCGGGCCGGAAGCCCGTCCCGAGCCGGGGCGGTTCGGCGCCGCACGGGACGCACCCGGTTCTCTCGCGGACGATGCCGCGCTCGCCGGGCACCGCCCGCCAGGTGGGCTGCTCAGGCCGGATTCCGCACCGGCGGCGGTTCTTCCGTGCCACAGGGGACGCACGTGGCGTGGCTTCCGTGGACGATGCCGCGCTCTCACACCCGTGGCGGTGTTGGAAGACCACCGCGTCGGTGAAGCCGGACGGCCGCTTCGGCTCGCCGTCGAGGGCCACGCGACCGTGGGCCACGAGGTGAGGTCCGGGCGGTACCCGGTCGAGAGGCCGCCGATCTCGCTGATGCCCCACCGGTCCACCGGCCCGCCCCCGGCACGGGCTCACGACCGGTGCGGGCCACAGGCTCGCCGCGGCGCGACAGTCGCCCGTCGAGGCCGATCGCGCGGGGCGAGGAAATCGGGGGTGGGACGCGAAGCCGACATGGCCTACCGTGGCCCCATGGGGCTGCGCAAGTACGTACCGGCCGGGCTGGCGGGGATCGCGGTCATCGGGGCCGGCATCGCGCTGGTACTGGCGGCGAGGAGCCGGAGGCTCGACCCGGGCGGCTCATCATGGGTGCGGCACACCGTCGTCGGCGACGTGGCCGCCTGGGCGGGGAAGGTGTTCTCCCGCGATGACCGGTACGAGGCGGCCTGGTCCGACGACAGCGGTGTCCTCCCCGACCGGTCCGGCCACGACCTGTACCGGGGTCGGCGTGAGACCGGCGATTTCGGCTGGTCCGGCGGCGGTTCCTCGTCCGGCGATGGCGGCTTCGGCGGCGAATGACGCCCCACGGAATCGAGCCCGCCCCCGAGCGAGCTCGCCGTCTATCCCACCATCATGTGCGTTTCGGCCCGCCCCGGTTCGCTCCCCACCGGAGCGGGCAGGCCGCTTCGCCTTTAGAACTTCGGCGCGTCCGGCGCTTCGAGCAGCCCGAGGCGCAGGGCGGTCATCAGGGCCTGGGCCCGGTTGCCGGCGCCGAGCTTCTCGTACAGCTTCGAGATGTGCGTCTTGGCCGTGGACTCCGACACGTAGAGCTGCTTGGCGATCCCGGCGACGCTCATGCCGTCGGCGAGCAGCTTCAGGACCTGCGACTCGCGCGGCGACAGCTGCGGGCCGGTCGGGGTCAGGCGGCGCTTCATGGCCTCGGCGAGGTCGCCGGCGGTGAACGCGTTGGGGGTCGCGGCGGCGTGCCGGGCGGCCGACACGACGTCGTCGGCGGGGGCGCTCTTGGGGACGAAGGCGCTGGCCCCGGCCTCCAGGGCGCCGAAGAGCTGGTCGTCGCCGGCGTACATGGTCAAGACCACGATGCCCATGGACGGGTGGGCCTTGCGGAGCTTGCGGGTGGCCTCCAGGCCACTGCCGTCGGGGAGCCGCAGGTCCATGATCACCACGCTCGGCTGGAGCGCGGCGGCCTTGCGGAGTGCCTCGGCGACGCTGCCGGCCTCGCCGGTGACCTCGAACTGGGGATCGCGCTCGAACGCGTGCCGCAGACCCTTGCGGATCAGATCGTGGTCGTCAACTAGCAGGATCGTCATCCGGTTGCCGCCCGGCACGGGGTTGTTCGTCGCTGAAGTCATGGTCGATTCTCTCAATTCTCATCTGCCGTGTGTACGCTACCGCGTGCTGTGGGCGCGGCGAGGATCACGGCAACCGTAGTGCCGTGTGGTTCACGTGGCCGGATCTCCAGGGAGGCCCGGATGCGTTCGGCCCGCTCGGACATGATCGTCAGCCCGTACCGGCCGTCGGCGCCGGCGCCGCTGATGCCGCGCCCGTCGTCGCTGACCTCGATGCGGGCGTAGGGCGGGTCGACTTCGCAGGTCACCCACAGGTTGTCCGCCCGCGCGTGCTTGCGGGCGTTGGTGATGGACTCCTGCGCGATCCGCAGCAGCTCGGCCTCGGTGGCGGCGGGCAGCCGCGCGGTCGACTCGTCCAGGGACAGGTGGACGCGCAGTCCCGCCGAGGCCCCGACGGTGCGGGCGTAGTCGGCGATGGCCGCGGTGAGCCCGCCGTGCCGGTCGACCTCGCTGCGCAGCTCGAACAGCGACAGCCGCAGCTCGGTGATCAGCCGGGTCACCTCGGTGCGCAGGTCGCGCAGCTCCTCGGCGGCCTCACCGGCCTGCGGGGGCAGCAGCCCCAGCGCGTTGTCGATGCCGTAGCCGACCATCGCCAGCTCCTGCGCGACGCCGTCGTGGATCTCGCGCGCCAGCCGCTGCCGCTCCTCGGTGGTCGCCAGCGAGCGGACCTCGTCGAACAGCAGGGCCGTCTCCAGCCGCAGCGCGCCGGCCGCGGCCGCGTCGGCGACCTCGCCGATGACCTCGGGCGTGTAGGCGCCGCCCTGGTCGGTCTCCATCACGATCAGCCCGACCGTGCGGACACCCGCCACCAGCGGCACCACCAGCACCGACACCGGCCCCAGCGCCGCCGAGCGGCTGCGCGACAGCGAACGCGAGGACGTCTGCGGCTGCTGGCCCGCCCACGCGTCGGCGAGGGCGGAGTCGTTCTCCAGCGAGGTCTCCCAGTCGACCCGGTCGGGCGCGTTCTGCGCCAGGATCACCAGGCGGTTGCCGCCACCGCCGGTCAGGACCGCCGAGCGCTCCGCCGCGGCGTGCCCGCGGACCTCGTCCAGCAGGTGCGTGGCGATGCCGCCCGGGTCGAGCGTCCCGCCGGGCAGCTGCCGGGCGACCGCGCGCAACTGTGTCAGCAGCGCGGTGGCCTCCTCATAGGGCTGCGGACCGGGTGTCGCGCTCGCCTGGAGGGCCCGGCGCAGCCAGCTCGCGGTGAGCGCGAACAGCACCGCCAGCGCGATCCACTCCACCGCGATGATGGCGAAGTCGGCGCCGCCGCGCGGGATCAGCGTGGCCAGCCCGCCCGCGGCGAGCACCGCCAGCCCCGCCGCCTCGATGAGGCCCTCGCGGATCTTCGCGCCGCCGAACAGCGCGGCACCGCCCAGCGGCACGGTCAGGTACGGCAGCATCCAGCCGTCCAGGTCACCGGCCGAGGCGGTGCCCAGGACGACCACGGCGACCTCCGCGACCCGCCCGAGCCGCCCGATGACGGGATGCGCCGGGGCGAGCGTGCCGGGGATCGTGGCCGCCGCCAGCAGCGCGCACCAGGTCAGCGCGTGCCACCAGCCGGTCGCGGTCAGGCCCAGACCGGCGACGATGACGAACACCGACAGCCGCAGGAGCAGCGTCGGCAGCCGCCACCGCTCCCGGGGCCACGGCCAGGCCCGGTCGTTCATGCGGTCGGCTCCAACTGGGTCATGACCCCCCTCGTACGCGGCGGGCGCGTGGCCCGCCGCTCATCGTCCCCTCGCAGGGGGCGTTACCTCTTCACGCCTCCGTAGATGGCGTCGATCTCCCCCGCGTACTTTGCCATCACCACGTTACGTTTCACGCTCTGTTTCGGCGTCACCTCCCCGGTGGCTTCGGTGAGGTCGGCGGGGAGGATGCGGTAGGCCTTGATCGCCTCGGCCTTGGAGACGGTGGCGTTGGCGGCGTCGATGGCGGCCTTGACCTCGGCGTTCAGCTCCGGATCGTCGCGCAGCTCGGTGATGGGCGTCCCGGCGGTCTTCCCGGCCCGCTCCAGCCACCCGGGCAGCGCCTCGCCGTCGATGGCCACCAGGCACGCCACGAACGGCTGCGCGTCACCGATGACCACGGCCTGGCTGATCAGCGGGTGCGCGCGGATCACGTCCTCCATCGGGCCGGGGGCGATGTTCTTGCCGCCGGCGGTCACCAGGATCTCCTTCTTGCGCCCGGTGATGGTCAGGAAGCCGTCGGCGTCGATGCTGGCCAGGTCGCCGGTGTGCAGCCACCCGTCCTTGACCGACTCGTCGGTGGCCTCCTGGTTGCGCCAGTAACCGGCGAAGACCTGGTCGCCCTTGATGAGCAGCTCGTTGTCGTCGGCGATCTTGGCGGTGGTGTTGGGGACGGGCCGCCCCACGGTGCCGATCTTGGCGGCGGAGTCCAGGTTCAGCGAGATCACCGGCGAGGACTCGGTCAGCCCGTAGCCCTCGTAGATGGTGACGCCCACGCCCCGGAAGAAGTGGCCCAGGCGCTCGCCGAGGGGCGCGCCGCCGGAGATGGCGCGGTCGCAGCGGCCGCCGAGGGCCGCGCGCAGCTTGGAGTAGACGAGCTTGTCGTAGAACGAGTGGCGCACCCGCAGCCCGAGACCGACGCCGTTGGTGTCGAGGGCCCTGCTGTAGGCGATGGCGACGTTGGCGGCGCGCTCGAAGAGCTTGCCCTTGAGGCTGCCGCCGTCGGCCGCCTTCTGCCGCGCGCCGTTGAAGACCTTCTCGAACACGCGCGGGACGGCCAGGAGGAAGGTCGGGCGGAACTCCGGGAGCACCTTGGCCACCGTCCCCAGGTCGGGGTGGTGGCCCATGCGGACGCGGGCCTCCATCGCGCCGAGCTGGATGATGCGCGCGAAGGAGTGCGCCAGCGGCAGGAACAGCAGGGTGGTGGCGTTGTCGTGGAACAGCGAGCGGACCCCGGTGATGGTGTTGGAGATGTCGCTGTACATGTTGCGGTGGGTCAGCATGCAGCCCTTGGGGCGGCCGGTGGTGCCCGAGGTGTAGATGATCGTGGCGAGGTCGTCGGCCCCGGCCGACTTCCGCAGCGCCTCGACGTCGGCGTCGGTGTCGCGCCCGGCGGTGCGCAGTTCGTCGAGCCCGCCGCCGTCGATGCTCCAGGTGAGCTTCAATTCGGGCAGATCATCGCGAATACCGGCGAGGATCTCTTCGTGCGCGTCCTTCTCCACGAAACACGCCACCGATTGCGAATCGGACAGGATCCAGCGGACCTGATCGGCGCTGGACGACTCGAATACCGGCACGCTGACCGCTCCGGCGACCCAGATCGCGTAGTCGATCAGGGTCCATTCATAACGGGTGGCGGCCATGAGCCCGATCCGGTCGCCGGGCTTGATCCCGGACGCGGCCAGGCCGCGGGCCAGCTCGATGACCTCGTCCCGGAAACGCGCGGAGGTGACGTCGGTCCAGACGCCCTCGCCCTCGCGCTTGGCGAACACCACCGAGTCGGGGTACTGCTCGGCGTTGACCCACAGGGGATCGGTCAGATTGGCGTCGTCAGGGACCGTCACGGCTCGCGGCACTGAAAACTCGCGCACGGTTGTCTCCAAATTTCCGGGGCGTTCCGGGGTGGTTAAAGGAACGCTACCGCCTGGTAGGCGCGGGTCGGAAGACCCGGGCGACAATACGGTGGTGCCTGCGCTCGATCTCGTCGACGACTCATACGTGGCGTGCCGTCCCGAGGACCTCGCGCCGATGGTCGCCGCACCCGGCTTCGCGTCCGCGCTGTGGCCCGGCTGGATTCTGACGGTCACCGAGGAGAGGGGATGTGAGGGAGTGCGATGGTCGGTGGGGGGACCGGTGACCGGCAGTGCCGAGGTATGGCTAGAACGGTACCGCGACCGCGGCTGTTACCTGCACGTATTCGCCCGTGTCGATCCAGTTGACCGAATCTGGACGCCCAAAGCGGCCCGCCGTAACACCGATCGCGTCCGCCGCCGCGTCAAGCGGGCCGTCTGGGACCTGAAGGACCGCGCCGAGGCGACCCATGGGGAGGAGACGTGGCGGGCCGGGCCCGTCGAGTAACCTTCCTCCACATGACGGACACGTCCAGGCAGTCGATCGACGTGGCGGCCGATGTCGCGAGCATCGCCGCCGTGATCGGCGACTTCGCCGCCTACCCCGAGTGGGCCGGCGCCATCAAGTCCGCCGAGGTCAAGGAGACCGACGCCGACGGCCGCGCGGTCCTGGTCGGCTTCGCCCTCGACGCGGGTGTGCTGACCGACGAGTACGACCTGCGCTACGACTACGCGCCCGACGGCGCCGCCATCAGCTGGACCCTCGCCTCGGCCTCGACTCTGCAGAAGTCCCAGGAAGGCTCCTACGAGATCACCGACAATGGCGACGGGACATCGACCGTCACCTACACGCTGGCGATCGACCTCAAGGTGCCGATGCTCGGGATGTTCCGCCGCAAGGCCGAGAAGATGATCATGGATACCGCGCTGAAGGAGCTCAAGCGGCGCGTCGAGTCGAGGGGATAGCGCCATGTCTTTGGCGATCGGGGTGGACATCGGCGGCACCAAGGTGCTGGCCGCCGTCGTCGACGACGAGGGCCGCGTCCTGGCCGAAGCCCGCCGCGACACCCCCGCCGACGACGTCGTGGGCGTCCACGGGCGCATCATCGAGGTCATCGGCGAGCTCGTGCGCGACCACCGGGTCGACTCCATCGGCGTCGGCGCCGCCGGCTGGATCGACGCCGCCCGCTCCACCGTCATGTTCGCGCCCAACCTCGCCTGGCGCGACGAGCCCCTCCGCGACAAGATCGCCGCCGACGTCGACGTCCCCGTCGTCGTCGAGAACGACGCCAACGTCGCCGCCTGGGCCGAGTTCCGCTACGGCGCCGCGCGCGGCACCGAATCGGCGCTCCTCTTCACCGTCGGCACCGGCATCGGCGGCGGCGCGATCATCGAGGGACGCCTCCTGCGCGGCAAGCACGGCGTGGCCGCCGAGTTCGGCCACATGCTCGCCGTCCCCGGCGGCCACGTCTGCGGCTGCGGACGCCACGGCTGCCTGGAGCAGTACGCCAGCGGCAACGCCCTCGTCCGCTTCGCCCGCGAGATGGCCGCCGAGAACGACACCGCCGCCGGGACGCTCCTCGCGCTCGCCGGTGGCGACGCCAAGGCGATCAACGGCCCCATGGTCACCGAGGCCGCCCGCGAGGGCGACCCGGTCGCCATCGCCGCCTTCAACCGCGTCGGCGGGTACCTCGGCGAGGGCCTGGCCGACATGGCGCAGGCCTTCGACCCGGAGACCTTCGTGATCGGCGGCGGCGTCATCGAGGCCGGCGAGCTGCTGCTGGCGCCCGCCCGGGCGTCCTACGAGAAGGCCCTCGCGGCCCGTTCCCGCATCCCCGTCGCCGACGTGCGCGCCGCCTCCCTGGGCGTTCACGCCGGGGTGATCGGGGCCGCCGACCTGTCCCGCACCCGCTAATCTGGCGTCGGAGTCTTCCGCCACTCCCCGGTGGCGACCCCTGAGGAGAAGAGACAGTGTCGCTAGGCGCACGCAGGGCCGTCGTGGCCGCCGCGCTGATCGCCGTCCTGGCCACCGCCGCCGCGTGCGGCGACAAGGGCGGCGAGGCCGGAGCACCCACCCCGTCGGCGTCCTCGTCCGGCCCGGTCCTGGAGTCCTCCCCGCAGGAGCCCGGTGAGTCCGGCGAGAAGCCGAAGGGCGCCTGCGAGTACCTCGACGTCAAGGCCGTCAACGCGGCCGTCGGCGTCGACTTCAAGGTCGTCGAACCCGCCGAGGCCGAGAACGCCCAGGTCTGCGTCATGCAGACCACGAAGGGCTCGTTCCCCGACTTCACCCTCGCCACCGCGGCCACCAAGGCCGACAAGGAGAGCTTCCAGGCGACGATGATGCCCGAGGACGCCGACGACGTCGGCAAGCTCGGCAAGGCCGCCTACAAGGTCCTGCTCAAAGCGGGGGAGAAGAGCGGGCCGGTCGCCGAGATCGGCTGGCTGTCGGCCAAGGGCCGCATCTTCACCATCCGCTTCACCTCGGCCGAGGGCGTGAAGAAGGACGACGTGGAGAAGGTCCTCGACCCGCTGATCGCGCTCTCGAAGGACATCGAGAAGCAGGTCGCGGGCTAGCGCCCGGCGTCCATCACCTCGTACAGGTGCCCCGAGGCGTCCCGGAAGAAGAAGCCCCTCGCGCATAGCGGATGGTCGGTGCGCTCGTTCGCCCAGTCGTAGGGACGGCTGCCGAAGGCCACTCCGCGCTCCCGCACGCGCGCCAGGATCGCGTCGAAGGCCGCGGTGTCCACCTCGAAGGCCAGGTGGACCGGCGCGGGCTCGTCGACCGTCATGAACTCCAGGGTCAGCGTGTCGTTGACCCGCACCGGCGCGAAGTGGCCGTCCATCCCGTCCGGCGGCAGCACCTCCAGCCCAAGGATCCCGGCCAGGAAACCCGCGGCCTCGTCATTGTCGAGGGCCGGGACGATCGTGTGGTTCAGCGTGATCACTTGCGGGCTCCGTTCAGGAAGACGTCGACGACGGTGGCGATGTCCGGCCCGCTCACCCCGGACGGGAGCGGACGGGCGAAGGACAGCCGCGTGAACAGCTCGGCCAGCTGCTCCGGGGGCAGCCGCAGCTGCTCCCGCTCCGGCTCGAACAACCCCGCGAGGGCCTCGATCGTGCGGCGGACGGACTCCTCGCGCCCGGCGCCGTCGCGCTCGCCGGGTTCGGGACGCGGGCCGCCCCCGGTGGCCTGGAGTGCGCCGATGAGGACGCCCATGCGCTCCAGGTAGGCACGCATGCAGTCGGCGGCCTCGGCGAGGCGGTCGGCGAGGGGCTGGTCGAGGGGGATCGCGGCGATCTCGGCGAGCACGTGCTCGGGGGAGAAGGCGCGGGCCAGGCAGGCGCGGACGAGTTCGTCCTTGTCGGCGAAGGCGCGGAACACGGTGGCCTCGCCGATGCCCGCGGCGCGGGCGATGGAGGCGGTCGTGACGGCCGCGCCGTGCTCGGCGATGAGCGGCAGCGCGGCGTCGACGATCATCTTGCGGCGTTCCCCGGGACTCATCCCGGGCGCCCGTTTGCGTGTGTCGGTCATGCCCACAGCCTACGGAGTGAGTACTCACTCCGTCAAGCGATCGGGTATCCGGGCAGGTCGATGCCGTTGGAGGCGGCGCGAATGGGCTTCATGATGGGTTCCATCATCGCCTTCTTGAAGGGCATGATCCGCACGTAGCGCATCATCAGGCGGCCCAGGAAGGCGCCGAAGGCGGTGGACGGGACCAGCTTCCCGGCGATGTCGCGGCCGAGTTTCTGGTTCATCGCCACGTACTCGCGCATCACCTTCTCGTAGTTGGCGAAGGCGGTGACGTGGTCGGGCGCGGTGGCCAGCTCGCCGGCCAGGACGTAGGCGCCGACCAGGGCCAGCCCGGTGCCCTGCCCGGAGGCGGGGGAGGGGCAGTAGGCGGCGTCGCCGACCAGCGCGGTCCGGCCGCGCGACCAGGCGTCCATCTCGATCTGGGCGAGGTCGTCGTAGTAGAGGTCGGCCGAGGACGGCATCGCCTGGAGCAGGCGCGGCGTCTCCCAGCCCTGCCCGGCGAAGGCGGCGCGGACGGCGCGCTCCTGCTCGTCGCGCCCGGCGCGGGCCAGGCTCACCTCGGGGCTGGAGAAGAACAGCTGGACGGTCAGCGGCGCCGACGGGGACAGGCCGTAGGCGGCGGCGACGCGCCCGGGGGTGCTGCAGGAGACCTCCCAGCGGTCGTAGCCGAGGTGGTTGGGCGCGTCGAAGACGGCCACGCTCAGCCCGATCGGGCGGGAGAAGCGCTCCTCGGGCCCGAAGGCCAGGGCGCGGACGCCGGAGTGCAGCCCGTCGGCGCCGATCACCACGTCGAAGCGGCGGGAGGGGTGGCGGCCGAAGTCGACGTGGACGCCCGTGGCGTCCTCGTGCATCGCGGTGATCACGTCGCCGTAGATGTACTCGGTCCCGTGGGTCTGGGCCCGCACGATCTCGGCGAGGTCGCCGCGCAGGATCTCCAGGTCGCCCGGGTCGCGGAAGCCGATGAGGTCGGGGCCCAGGGTGACGATGGACTTGCCCTTCTCGCTCATCCACTGGCCGCCGCGGATGGCGGTGGCCCGCTCGCGGACGGCGCGGCCGACGCCCATCAGGTCGACGACGCGCACGGCCACGCCGCGCAGGTCGACCTTGTAGCCGCCGGGGCGCGGCGCGGGGGCCTTCTCAATGACGGTGACCTGCCAGCCGGCCCGGCGCAGCCAGAGCGCGAGGGCGGGACCGGCGACCGAGGAACCGGAGATCAGAACGGACTTCATGGCGTTACTCCTGGATGAAGGGGTTAGCGTAAGGCTTACACGAAACTGTGTAAGCCTTAAACCTGTCTGCGTATGCTATACACAGTCTGGAGATCGACGCAAGAGGAGGGTCCATGGAAGACCGCAAGCCCGGGCTGCCGCACAGCCTCGAAGCCGCGTGGGGGCTGCGCACCCGCCCCGGATACGGGCCCAAGCCCGGCCTCTCCCTGGAGAAGGTCGTGGACGCCGCGGTCGCCCTGGCCGGGGCCGACGGGCTGGTGGCGGTGTCGATGGTCAAGGTCGCCAAGGCGCTCGGCGTGTCGACCATGGCGCTGTACCGCTACGTCGCCGCCAAGGACGAGCTGCTGGAGCTGATGATCGACCGGGCCATCGGCGAGGCGCCGCCGGTGGAGGAGGGCATCGACTGGCGCGAGGGGATGTCCCGGTGGGCGCGCGCCTACCTGGTCGTCCTGCGCCGCCACCGCTGGATCATCGAGGTCCCCATAGCCGGTCCGCCGATCGCGCCCAACCAGCTCGGCTGGCTGGAGCTGGGGCTGCGCTACCTGGCGCAGACCGGCCTGAGCGGGCGCGCGAAGCTGTCGGCGGTGATGATGATCGCCGCCTTCGTCCGGACCGTGGTGATCTACGAGGTACAGGCGCGCGCGCCGCGCTACGACTACGCCGCCGAGCTGTCCCGCGTCGTGGACCGCGAGAAGTACCGCGAGATCGTGTCCCTGATGATCGAAGGCGCCATCGACGACGAGGTGGACAATTACGCCGACGAGTTCAGCTTCGAGCTCGGCATCATCCTCGACGGGGTGGCGGCCCTCATGGCGCGGTGACCGCCGGCGGCGGGACTGTTCCGGCCGTTCCCGGTGTTGCATCCCGAGTGGGCGGCGTCCGAGACGAGCCGCCGTGGCGGGATGTCGCACCCGCCGCATATCCTCGCTCGGGAACCGTCACGGGAGACGCCAGACTCCCGGCTAGACTTGATCCGTTCCAGAAAAGCCCAGATAGACAAGTAAGACAACCGCCCGGTCCCAACGTCCCGGACGACAGCGACCCGGCGCCGCCGCCGTCGGCCCGCCCGGCATCGCCGCAGGTAGCATCGTCGCAACGGGAGATAAGGCAGCACTGATGACAACTGACCTGGTCGACACCACCGAGATGTACCTGCGCACCATCCTTGAGCTCGAAGAGGAGGGCGTGACCCCCCTGCGCGCCCGCATCGCCGAGCGACTGCACCAGAGCGGGCCCACGGTCAGCCAGACGGTCGCGCGCATGCAGCGCGACGGTCTCCTCACCGTCCAGGGCGACCGGCACCTGGAACTGACCGGCCTCGGCCGCGAGCAGGCCGTGTCGGTGATGCGCAAGCACCGCCTCGCCGAGCTGCTGCTCGTCGACGTCATCGGCATGTCCTACGAAGAGGCCCACGACGAGGCCTGCCGCTGGGAACACGTCATGAGCGACGCGGTGGAGAAGAAGGTCTTCGAACTCCTCAAGCGCCCCACCCGCTCGCCCTACGGCAACCCCATCCCCGGCCTGGAGGCGCTCGGCGCCACCGCCACCGAGACCTCGCCCGACGGTGAGCGCCACCTCGGCTCGGCCGGACTCCCCGACTCGGTCACCGTCACCCGCATCTGCGAGAGCGTCCAGACCGACGCGCAGGTCCTGCGGGAACTGCACGAGGCCGGCGTCAACCCCGGCGCGACGGTGCGCGTGGAGCAGGAGGACGGGGTCGTGCTGACCACCCCCTCCGGCGACACCGTGCGCCTCACGATGGACGCCGCCACGCGCGTCTTCGTCGCCCCCGTCGCCTAGCGAACGCCGAAACGGCCCGCGCCACCGTGCTGGTGGCGCGGGCCGTTCCGTGTCGTCCTAGCAGCCCACGTACTCCGACAGCCGCTCCGCCCGCGAAGGGTGACGCAGCTTCAGCAGCGTGGTCTTCTCGATCTGGCGGACGCGCTCGCGGGAGAGCCCGAAGTCGCGGCCGACCTCCTCAAGGGTGCGCTGGCGGCCGTCGTCGATGCCGAAGCGCAGCTTGATCACGGCCTGCTCGCGCTCGGTGAGGGTGGTGAGGACCTCGGCGATCTCATTGCGGAGCAACGCGTAGGACACGTTGTCCGCGACGGGCCGGACGGTGGTGTCCAGCAGGTCCGACAGCGGTGTGTCGCTGTCATCGCCGACGGTCTGGTCGAGGCTGAGCGGGTCGCGGTCGTACGACATCAGCTCAAGAACCCGGAAGGGCTCGACCTCCAGCTCCGCGGCGATCTCGAAGTAGTTCGGCTCACGGCCGATGCGCATCGTCAGCTCGCGGCGGACGCGCGCCATCTGGTTGACCTTGTCCAAGGTGTGCGCCGGAATGCGGATGGTGCGGGCCTGGTCGGCCATGGCGCGGGTGATGGCCTGGCGGATCCACCAGGTGGCATAGGTGGAGAACTTGAAACCCTTGCAGTAATCGAACTTCTCCACCGCGCGGATCAGACCCAGGTTCCCCTCCTGGATCAGGTCCAGCAACGCCATCCCCCGGCCGGTGTAACGCTTGGCGACACTGACCACGAGCCGCAGATTCGCCTCCAGGAGACGGTTCTTCGCCGCGCGCCCCTGCGCCGCGATGGTCTCCAGGTCGGCGCGCAGCTGACCGTCGTGCACCGGCTTCTCCGGGTCGGTGAGCCGGACCTGGGCGAACAGACCGGCCTCAATGGCCTTGGCCAGCTCGACCTCCTGCACCGCGGTCAGCAGCTTGTGCCGGCCGATCCCGTTGAGGTACGCGCGGACCAGGTCCGCCGACGTGCCGCGCTCGGCACGGTCCTCCTCGAAGGACGCGCTCTCTTCGTAATCGGTCACCGGAAGTGCCACGATTCTTTCGCCTCCCCAAGTTTCCGGCGCGCTCATCGCGCCGGGCTTGGGTCCAAGCTTGCCGAGTAGCGCGTGAAACCCCTGTGAGTCAAGCTCTCCGTGGCACGAACACGGGAGACACAAGCCGGGCAAATAAGAGAAATCGGCCCTGGCGAAGGGGTTTCTACCGCAAGTAGAATCGTCACAGCCGTCCGCCACCCGCCGGAAGAGACATCAGCACATGGCCCGACTGGGAGAACTCGAACGCGCCGTCATGGAGGTCCTGTGGACCGCCGGACGTCCCGTCACCGCACGCGCGGTCGTCGATTCGCTGCCCGACCGCAGCCTCGCCGCCACCACCGTCCTCACCGTCTTGTCCCGCTTGGAAGCCAAGGGATTCGTCGCGCGTGATCGTAATGGACGCGCGCACCACTACCGCGCCGTCGCCGGACGCGAGGAACACGTCGCCGCCCTCATGCGCGAAGCCCTCGACACCGCCGCCGACCGCGGCGCCGCCCTGGCCCGCTTCGCCGAAGAGGTCAGCCCCGCCGAGGCCGCCGCGCTCGCGGACGCCCTCAACGAGGCCGTCCGCCGCCGGGAACCCGGCTCGTGAACGTCACCGCGGCCGGGATCGCGCTCGCCGTCCTCGCCGTCGCCCTGATCGGGCCCGTCCCCGCCGTCCTCAGCCGCGCGCAGTGGACGCACCGCGAACCCCGCGCCGCGCTGGTGTGCTGGCAGGCGATCGGCCTGTCCGGCGGCCTCGCGCTGCTGGGCGCGACCACCGCCATGGCCCTCGCGCCGCTCGGCGGCGACCTCCGCGACGCCCTGTTCGCCTGGATCCGCAACCTCGCCACCGGGGACCTCACCGGCGGGCTCGGGACCTGGCACCAGGTCCTCATGGTCGCCACCATCGTGGTCTACCTGCGCCTCCTCGGCGTCCTGATCACCACCACCCGCCGCACCTGGATCCTGCGCCGCCGCCACCGCGACCTCGTCGACCTCGTCGCCGACCCGTGGCCCACCGGACGTCCCGGACGCGGCCAGGTCCTCAACCACCCCGGCGCCGCCGCCTACTGCCTACCTGGCCGCACCCCCCGCGTCGTGGTCACCACCGGCGCGCTCGACCTGCTCGACGACGCCGAGCTGGGCGCCGTCCTCGAACACGAGGACGCCCACATCCGCGAACGCCACGACCTGGTCGCCCTGCCCTTCGCCGCCTGGACCCGCGCCCTGCCCTGGTTCCCCGGCATCCGCCGCGCCCGCCTCGCCGTCGACTCCCTCCTGGAGATGGTCGCCGACGACTCCGCAGCCGACCGCTGCGACCGCAACGCCCTCGCCTCGGCCCTCGCCCGCATCGCCACCGTCGGGGGAGCCGCGACACCCGCCGGAGCGATCGCCTCCACCGGCGGGACGATGC
This sequence comes from Actinorhabdospora filicis, assembly GCF_030269765.1. Classification (GTDB taxonomy): domain Bacteria; phylum Actinomycetota; class Actinomycetes; order Mycobacteriales; family Micromonosporaceae; genus Actinorhabdospora; species Actinorhabdospora filicis. The sequence continues at coordinate 796,695 of NZ_BSTX01000003.1, forward strand.
TCGCGCGCGTCCGCAGACTGCTGGACCCGCCCCCGCGCTCCCGGCGGCTGCGAGTGGTGCTGTACGCGACGGCGGTGGTGCTGTTCGCGCTGCCGGCGCTGGTGCTGATCTAGGGCGGGCGGGGTGTGGTGGCGGGCTTTGCGTTCGGGATGCCCGTCGATAATGAAGGATTATGTTAGACCGGTGGCGCGGCAAGGCGCGAGGCGAACGCCATGGCCTGGCACAAAGCAGGACATGAGCTGGCACGGCATGAGATCCGGTGTGGAGTGAGGATCCGCGCTCGGTGGCCCTGCCCGAGCAGCTTCCCGGCGGGTTCTCGTGGCGAGTGACGGGGGAGGGGACGCGGCTCTCGCGAGCCGCGTGGGCGCGTCGTGAAGGCGCGCGGGACGGTGTGACCCGGCCACGCCCACCGGCGCCGACGTGATGTGCTCTGACGGCGGCCTGGCCACCGCTATCTTGCGCACCGTCGCGGCGTGGTGGATCAGCCGAGGCGAGGCCAGAGCGGCCGTCCCACCGCGGCGGTGCTCCAGGACGGCCGCCGCGGCTCGCCCACCATGGCTGCCAAGGCGAGTGGCGAAGGGAACCGGTTCCCGCGAGCCGTGTGGCCGCGTCGAGGGGACGTGCAGCGGTGAGACCACACCACGCCGCTCACCGCCGCCGAGGGCGGCTCCGCCATGACCCCGGATGAGGCGCGCGGGCTGTTCCCGCAGGCCGGGTTCCCGGGAACCTCGCACATCGTCGGGGCGCGGTGGAGCCGCCGCTCCACCTTCGGGAGCGGGCGGGGTCTCCCGGCGCGACCATCTCCCCGCACCGCGCACCGTCGCGGTGCCCCGTCCCACGGTCGGCGTGGCCGGGCCGCGAACACACCGCTTGAACGGTCGCGCACGTCGGCGATGCCGGTTGGACGCCCCGGTGACCCGCGTGCCGCACCATCCGGGTTCGCCCGCGACCCTTCCCGGTGGCGAGCGGCCCGGGCCCTCGCGATCGGCACGGCGCGATGAGATGGCACGCGGCATAGCGAGATGTGGTCCCGGCAGCCGCGTCGCCTTCCGGGCCGGGGCACGAGGCTCCCTCGGCGCACCATGGTCCCAGCTCGCCTACCGTCGTGGTGTTCCGTCGTGTGGTCGGCGTGACCGGGGCGTCGATACTCCGTCGGCCCCGCCACCCCACCCCGCGCGGAACCCGCCGCCCCCGCGTCCGGCCTGCACCCGTGTGCCCACCGACCGTCCCCCCACCCCCCCACCCACGCCTGAAGCCCGCCACCCCGGTGCGTCAGGGTGGCGGGCTTCGTCCACAGGAGAGGAAGGGAGGCTCTTTAGAAGGCCGGGATCACCGAGCCCTTGTACTTGTCCTGGATGAACTTCTTCACCTCGGGCGACTGGAGCAGCTTGACCAGCTTCTGGACGCGCTCGTCCTGCTCCTGCCCCTTCTTCACGACGAGCAGGTTGGCGTAGGGGTTGCCCTCGGCCTTCTCCAGCACGAGCGCGTCAGTGGCGGGGGTGAGGCCGCCCTGGATGGCGTAGTTGCCGTTGATCACGGCGGCGTCCACGTCGTCGAGGGAGCGGGGGAGCTGCTCGGCGGCCAGGGGCTGGAACTTCAGGTTCTTGGGGTTGGCGACGACGTCCTTCTCGGTGGCGTTGGTGCCCACGCCGTCCTTGAGGGTGAGCAGGCCGTTGTCGGCGAGGAGCTTGAGCGCGCGGCCGCCGTTGGTGGCGTCGTCCGGGAACGCCACGGTCGCCCCGTTGGGGAGGGCCGCGAGGTCCTTGACCTTCTTGGAGTAGAGGCCGAGGGGCTCGATGTGGACGGCGCCGACGCCGACGAGCTGGGTGCCGTTCTTCTGGTTGAACTCGTCCAGGTAGGGCTTGTGCTGGAAGAAGTTGGCGTTGAGTTCGCCGGTGTCGGTGGCGGTGTTCGGCAGCACGTAGTCGTCGAAGACCTTCACCTCCAGCTCCAGCCCGGCGCCCGCGGCGAGGTTGGTCTTGACGTAGTCGAGGATCTCGGCGTGCGGGACGGCGCTCGCCCCGACGATGAGCTTGCTCTTGGGGTCCTCGCTGGCCTTGGCGTCGGAGCCCGAGCCGCAGGCGGCGAGCAGGCCGAGGGTGAGGGCGGCGGTCAGGGAGATGGCGGCGCTGCTGAGAAGCCGACGGCGGTTCATGATGGTGTGCCTTTCGATGTTCTTGGAGGGAGAGGTTCTAGCTGTTCACCGGCGGTCGAGGCGCCGGGAGATGAGGTCGCCGGCCAGCTGGATGAGCTGGACGAACACGACGAGGACGATGACGGCGACGATCATGACGTCGTACTGGAAGCGCTGGTAGCCGAAACGGACGGCGACCGCGCCGAGCCCGCCTCCGCCGATCGCGCCGGCCATCGCCGAGTAGCCGATGACGGCCACGACGGTGACGGTGACGTTGCGGATGATCGAGGGCAGCGCCTCGGGGACGAGGACGCGCCCGACGATGCCGAACCCGTGCGCGCCCATCGAGCGGGCCGCCTCCACGAGACCGGGGTCGACTTCGAGCAGCGAGGACTCCACCAGCCGCGCGAAGAACGGGACGGCCGCCACCGCGAGCGGGACCACCGCCGCCGCGCTGCCGATGCTGGTCCCGACCAGCAGCCGCGTCACGGGGATGATCGCCAGCATCAGCAGGATGAACGGCACCGACCGCCCGATGTTCACCACGAGCCCGATCGCCTTGTAGGCCAGCCCCTGCGGCCGCAGGCCCCTGGGGGACAGGGCGTACAGGGCGACGCCGAGCGGCAGCCCGAACACCACCGTCCACAGGGTCGTCAGGCCGACCATCTGGAGCGTCTCCAGGGCCGCGGGCCCGAGCAGGTCCACGTACTCGTCGAAGGTCACCGCGCACCGCCCTCGGGCGTCGAGACGCCGTAGCCGCGCTCGACGAGCCAGGCCAGCGCCTCATCGGCGACGGGCGTGTCCGGCAGCGCCACCCGCAGGCGTCCCACGGTGAATCCGTCGTCGCCGGTGCCGGTCTGCACCGCCGCGTCCAGGATCGAGACGTCCAGGTCGAAGCGCTTCACGAGCGCCGCCACCACGGGCTCGCCGACCTCGGCGCCGGTGAAGGTGATGTCGGCGGTACGAGTGGCCGTCGGCGTCACGGTGTCCCCCAGATCGAATGCCTGCCGCCCGAGCGCGGACCCCGGCGTGGCGAGCAGGTCGGCGACCCGCCCGGTCTCGGTCACCCGGCCACCGTCGAGCACGGCCGCCGAGTCGCAGATGCGCGTGACGACCTGAAGCTCATGCGTGATGAGCAGAATCGTCAGCCCCAGCTCACGATTCAGCCGCCGCAGCAGATCGAGGATCTCCACCGTGGTGTCCGGATCCAGCGCACTCGTGGCCTCGTCGGAGAGCAGCACATCCGGCTTCGCCGCAAGCGCACGAGCGATCGCCACCCGCTGCCGCTGCCCACCCGACAACTGCCCCGGAAACGCCTTCGCCTTATCCGCCAGCCCGACGACATCGAGCAGCTCGGCGACCCGCGCCTTCCGCTCAGCCCGTCCCGCACCCGAAATCCGCAACGGCAGCCCCACATTGGCCTCGACCGTCCGATTGCGCACCAGGTGAAAATGCTGAAAGACCATGCCGATACGCGCACGCGTCTTGCGCAGTTCCCCCGCACCCAACGTGGTGATCTCCACCCCGTTGACGCGGACCGAACCGGAGTCGGGCCGCTCCAGCGCGTTCACAGTCCGCAGAAGCGTCGACTTCCCAGCCCCAGAACGCCCCAGAACCCCGAACACCTCGCCCTTGCGGACGGTCAAGCTCACCCCATCGAGGGCCGTGGTATCTCGGTACCTTTTTCGCACATCGGACAGTTCGATCACAGTGCTGATCCTTCAGAAGGTCCCCGCCGGGACGATTCGGGCAGCCGAGCGGCATCAGTCCGGAATGAAAACCCGGCGGCACATCGGCATGAGTGAGCGCAAAAAACCGCTAACGATCAGAGAGCGGAAGTGCGCAAGAGCTGCTCGCTTCGGGGCGCGAGCGGGGAAGGGACCCTCAGATCCCGCACATTCGCATGCCCATGGGCATGCACGCGCACATGGCCGGCATCGCGACGCTCATGGCGTGGCGGCGGCAGCAGGAAGTGCGCGACGTGTTCACGGGGGGAAGTAAACCAGGCGAACCGACGACCGCCAAGGAGAAGTGATGTTCGTCGCGGCGAGTTAACAGGGGTTAACGCGCAGAAACGCGCACGACAGGGAGAAGCGAAGACAGGAGCAAAGACGCAGGTGAGAGCCGGAGTGGAGTGCGAGCGGTGCTGGGGAACGCGGCCGCGACGAAAGACCGGAAGGGACAGGCGAGCAGCGGTGAGCGAAGCCAGCCCGAGGTGAGAGCGGTGGACGTAAGACGGGCCGGTGCGAGGCGCGAAGCCTGTGTGCGGTGGGGACGAGACGAAGACAAGAGCCGGGTGCGATGTGCGCGCAGCCTGAAGTGCAGTGGGGGCGAGACGAAGGCAAGACCCGGGCAACCCACACGTTGCGGTGGATGAAGCCCGCCCGAAGACAAGCCGGTGACGATGGCCAGAGCCACACCACCCACACGGCGATGGGTGAAGCAAGCCTGAAGACAAGCGAAAGTCGGAAGACAAGCCGGGTGCGATGCGAAGCCTGGTGCAGTGAGGGCGAGACGAAGGCAAGAGCCGGGCCGGGCAAGCAGCGGTGGGTGAAGGCTGCCCGAGGCGAGGTCCGGGGTCGATGTGTCGAGCCGGGTGCGATGCGTAGCAGGGTAGGGCTCTTGACCGAAGCCGCCGCCGACAACTAGAGCTGGCCCGAAGACCAGGCCCCGCACAACCTTTCCTTCGAGAGCTGGATCTTCTGGCGTGCGGCCTGACGGGTCTTTGGAACGAGGGTTCTGGGGGTGTCAAGACAGCTCTTCCGTCTTGACACCCCCGGGTTCCTCGTTCACCGTCGCCGAGGCCGAACGACGGAAGATCCGCGGCCGGCAACCGACACGACCACAGAGGGATGGAAGGGACGGGCCAAGGGGGAGAGGCGGGAAGAAGGGTGGTGCGGGCCGGGGTGGTGCGGGCCGGGGTGGTGCGGGCCGGGGTGGTGCGGGCCGGGGTGGTGCGGGCCGGGGTGGTGCGGGCCGGGGTGGTGCGGGCCGGGGTGGTGCGGGCCGGGGTGGTGCGGGCCGGGGTGGT
>NZ_BSTX01000003.1:801958-1014376 GCF_030269765.1 Actinorhabdospora filicis
GGAATGGGGTGAGACCCAAGGTGAGGCGACTGGCGGACCACGGTGGCCTCGCGAGGCGAACCCCGGCTGGTGAAGCGGCGCGACCCCGACGCCCCAGGGCATGGGCAGGGGTGAGGCGCGTGGCCCGCAAGCCGAGAGATGGCGGGGGAGAGATGGCGGGGCGAGAGAGGCGAGGGCTGGCGCGGTGCGGGCGAGGCCGCGGGTGGGGTGAGAGCCGAGGCCCGCTGGCTGAAGGGCTACTGGGAGCGGCCTCGCGAGGTGAACCCCGGCCGGTGAGCCGTGTGTCCCCGGTGGCCCGGGGCGTGGGCTGGGTGAGTTCCGTGGCCCGCACGCCGAAAGACGGCGGGGGGTGACGGCGGGGGGTGACGGCGGGGGGTGACGGCGGGGGGTGACGGCAGCGGAAGACAGCGGCGGAGCCCCCGCCCCCTCACCCCACCCGAACCTCCCCCCGCCTCACCGCCCTCCCCAACTCCTCAAAATCCCGCTCCGTCTGGTCCGCATACGAAAACGCGTACCTCACCAGCGACTCGTCAAGACTCTCCCCATCCGAGCAGTACCCCGCCAAAACCCGCACATCCAGCGACCGCGCATGCGCCCGCGCCAGCAACGCCCCCGCCAGCCGCCCGTAATCGTCCAAATCATGATGCGACAACGCCGAAGGGTCGATCTTCCCCTTCCGGTTCCGGAACTGCCGCACGATGTAGTCCCGCCCCTGCACCGACGTCCACCCCAGCAGCACGTCCGTATCGGCCTGCACCAGCCGCGACCCCCGCACCACTCGCTCACCCTCGTGCCGGGACGGCGCAAGCCCGAGGTACGGCGCCAGCGCCGACCCGATCGCCTGTTTGACCTGCAGGATCATCGGCTCGTCCCCGTTGCCGCGCATGAGGACGAGGTAGTTGCGCAGTCCCACCGATCCGGTGCCGACCACGCGGAAGGCCACGTCGTAGACGGTGTAGCGGCGGATGAGCGCGGCGAGTGAGTCGGGGAGGGTGGTGGTGTACTCGTCGAGTCCGGCGACCACGGCGTCGGCGACTTCCGCGGAGACGGGGGTGAGGGTGGGCGGGTCGGCGACGAAGCGCCAGTCGCCGTTGCCGTCGCGGCGGGTCCATTTCGCCGCGGCCTTCGCCGAGGTGTTCTTGCGGGCCTTGGCGGCGGCGTCCTGGAGTTCGTCGATGAGGTCGTGGGAGCCGATGCGGCGGAGGGTCTTCTCGTCGGCGAGGGCGTACCAGGAGTCGAGGAACGGCTGGGCGGCGAGCGCGGCGGCGGCGCGGCGGTAGAGCTCGACGGTGTCGTGGACGGCCGAGCGGCAGTGTTTCTCCGATACTCCGGCGACGCGGCCGGCGAGCACCAGTGATGTCGCGAGGCGTTTGACGTCCCATTCCCAGGGGCCGGGGGCGGTTTCGTCGAAGTCGTTGAAGTCGATGACGATCTCGCCGTCCTTGCGCCCGAAGAGGCCGACGTTGGCGGCGTGGGCGTCGCCGCAGAGTTGCGCGGTGATGCCGGAGGTGGGGTCGTCGGCGAGGTCGTGGGCCATGAGCCCGGCGGCGCCCCGGAAAAACGAGAACGGCGAGGCGAGCATGCGTTCGACGCGCAGGGGGATCAGCGAGGGCACACGTCCCGCGGAGGTGGCGCGGATGTACTCGGTGATGGTGGGCCGCCCGGCGGTGGGCGCGTGGTCGCGGTGGACGGCGTGGTCGGCGATGTCGCGCAGGGCCCGGCCGTGGGCGTGGGCGTCCTCGGGGGCGGTCCAGGACCGCCAGTCCGTCCTCTGTCGATGCACGTCCACAAGTGTGCCGCGCGCTACCTCGCCGCGCGGCTTCCTTTCGCGCACCGGCGGCGGCCGTAGTCTGATCCGGCCCAAACGGTGAGTCCTGGAGTGACCGATGCTCGTGCTCGACCTGATCGGCGTGGCGGTGTTCGCCGCGTCCGGCGCTTCGGCGGGTGTCGCCAAGCGCCTCGACCTGTTCGGTGTGGTGTTCGTGGGCATGGTGACCGCCCTGGGGGGTGGGGTGATCCGTGACGTGGTGATCGGCTCGACGCCGCCGCTGGCGTTCACCGACTGGGAGTACGCCACCACGGCGTGCCTGACGTCGCTGGCGGTGTTCTGGCTGCATCCGCAGGTCGACCGGCTGCGGCGCACGATGCTGGTGCTGGACGCCGCCGGGCTCGGCCTGTTCAGCGTGGTCGGGGCGATGAAGGGCGTGGACTTCCACGTGCCGCTGGTCGGCTCGATCATGGTCGGCATGATCACCGGCATCGGTGGCGGCGTGATCCGCGATGTGCTCACCAAGGAGATTCCGGTGGTCCTGCACCGCGAGATCTACGCCTCGGCCTCGCTGCTGGGCGCGGCGGTCGTCGTGACCGTCACCCACTTCGGGATCGCCCGGCCCGTCCCGATCATCGGGGCGATCCTGCTGGTGTTCGGGCTGCGGCTGCTGTCGCTGTACCGGCGCTGGTCGGCGCCGACGCCGCGGGTGGGTCCCACCTCGGGATAAAGCGCGCGACATGGGCGTGATCGTCCCCGATACTGCCGGACGTGACAGCGACGTACACCGATGCCGAAGCCGCCGCCCTCTACGACGTGCTGAACCCCTGGGATCCGGCCGAGTGGCCGGGTGACGCGTTCTACGCCGGGCTGATCGAGGACGCCGAGAGCGTCCTGGACGTCGGCTGCGGCACCGGGCAGGCACTGGCCCACGCCCGCGCCGCCGGGCACACCGGGCGGCTGGCGGGCATCGACCCGGACGCCGCCGCGCTCGACGTCGCGCGGGCCCGCGCCGAGGCCGAGTGGGTCCTGGGGACCGCCGCGAACATCCCGTGGACGGGCGAGTTCGAGCTGGCGTTCATGACCGGGCACGCCTTCCAGTTCATCCCCGCCGCCGAGCTGGACCGCTCGCTGCGCGCGATCCGCGCGGCCCTGCGTCCCGGCGGGCGCTTCGCCTTCGAGACGCGCCACCCTCAGGCGCGCGCGTGGGAGCACTGGATCCCCGCCAACGAGGACACCGTCACCGACGCCGCCGGGCGCGTCCTGCGCGTCTGGCACGACCTGGAGTCGGTCACCGGCGACGAGGTCACCTTCACCGGCACCACCGCCGACCCCGACGGGACGGTCCTGCGCGTGGAGCGCGCCACTCTCCGGTTCATCACCGAGGACGCGCTCGACACGGCTCTGGCGGCGGCCGGCTTCACCGTGGAAGCACGGCACGGGTATTGGGACGGCCGCCCGGTGGACGCCGCCTCTCGCGAGATCATCACGATCGCGCGGGCGTGAGGACTACTCGCCCCGCATCGACTCGTGGATCTCCTTGCACTCGGGGCAGATCGGGAAACGCTCGGGATCACGGGAGGGCACCCACAGCTTGCCGCACAGGGCGCGCACCGGCGTCCCGTTCACCATCGCCTCCATGAGCTTGTCCTTCGGCACATAGTGCGCGAAGCGCTCATGGTCACCCTCGTCGTAGCGGAGTTCGCTGACGCGCTCCTCGATGATCGTGCCGCCGTCGGTCTGCGGGTTGGTCACGTGAGGCTCCGGATCGGTCGGTTAACGAAAGACCCGTCCAGTGTCGCACGCGGCCGCACTACTCGTCGGCGTCCACCACCGTGTGCGGACGGGCCTCCAGCGCGCGCGGATCGTCCGGCTCGGGACGCTTGTGGAAGAAGTGCCGCAACCGGTGCTGCTCCTTGGGCGGACGGTCATTGGCCAGCAGCACCGCGAACCACGGCAGCAACGCGCCGCCCACGATGCACCCCAGCGCCCACAGCCACGCCAGCGGCACCTTCAGCGTCACCAGGACCACGGCCAGGATCACCAGCACGATGCGCGCGCACATCATCAGCACGTACCGAAGACGCCGGTCGCGCAGCTGCTCGTCCTGGCTCTTCTCCGCGTTGGTGATCAGCGCGGGCCTGCCATCCGCCATACCCCCAGCCTGCCAGATCCGCACGACGGCGGCCGTGCCAGGATCGAACGGTTTCGACGAGGGAGGGAAGAAAATGCGCGCTGTGGTGCAGACCGTCTCCGAGGCGAGTGTCACCGTCGGCGGGGAGGTCGTCGGAGAGATCCGCGACGGCCTGCTGGTCTTGCTCGGCGTCACCCACACCGACGACGAGGCCGTCGCCGCCAAGATGGCCCGCAAGATCTGGGACCTGCGCATCATCGACGGCGAGAAGTCCGCAAGCGACCTCGGCGCGCCCGTCCTCGTGGTATCCCAGTTCACCCTTTACGGTGACGCCCGCAAGGGCCGCCGCCCCACCTGGACGGCCGCCGCGCCCGGACCCGTCGCCGAACCCCTCGTCAACGCCGTGGTCACCGCCCTGCGCGAACACGGCGCCGTGGTCGAGACCGGACGCTTCGGCGCCGACATGTACGTGGCGAGCGTCAACGTAGGTCCCCGGACCGTCCTCCTCGAACTCTGAGGGCTCATAAACTCGAACGGCCGTTTGTGACCCTTGGGAGCCCACGCATGATCGATCTCGACGCCCTGCCGCCACTACGAGCGTGGCAGCGCAAGGCACTGGTCTCGTACCTGCGCGCCCGCGACCGCGACTTCCTCGCCGTGGCCACCCCCGGCGCCGGGAAGACCACCTTCGCGCTGCGCGTCGCCGCCGAGATGCTCAATGACGGCACCGTCGAGCAGCTCATGGTCGTCGCCCCCACCGAGCACCTGAAGCTCCAGTGGGCCCAGGCCGCCGCCCGCGTCGGGATCTCCCTCGACCACACCTTCCGCAACGCCGACGTCCACCAGTCCAGCGACTTCCACGGCGCCGTGGTCACCTACGCCCAGATCGGCGCCGACCCCGCCGTCCACCGCCGCCGCACCATGACCCGCCGCACCATGGTCGTCCTCGACGAGGTCCACCACGCCGGCGACTCCCGCAGCTGGGGCGAAGGCGTCCGCCTCGCCTACGAGCACGCCGAACGCCGCCTGTGCCTCACCGGAACACCCTTCCGCTCCGACGACAACCCCATCCCCTTCGTCACCTACGAACACGGGCCCGGCGGCCTGCTCACCTCCCGGCCCGACTCGGTATACGGCTACTCCGAGGCGCTCGCCGACCACGTCGTGCGGCCCGTGATGTTCCTGGCCTACTCCGGCGAGGCCCGCTGGCGCACCCGCGCCGGCGACGAACTCGCCGTCCGCCTGGGCGAACCCCTCACCAAGGACCTCACCTCCCAGGCCTGGCGCACCGCCCTCGACCCCACCGGCGAATGGATGCCGCAGGTCCTGCGCGCCGCCGACGCCCGCCTCACCGCCCTGCGCGGCGCCGGGATGGGCGACGCCGGCGGCCTCATCATCGCCTCCGACCAGACCCAGGCCCGCGCCTACGCACGGCTCATCGAACGCATCACTGGGCTCCCACCGGTCGTGGTCCTGTCCGACGACGCCGGCTCCTCCGACAAGATCGCCAAGTTCGCCGAGTCGGACGACAAATGGCTGGTCGCCGTCCGCATGGTCTCCGAAGGCGTCGACATCCCCCGCCTCGCCGTAGGGGTGTACGCGACCAACGCGCACACGCCCCTGTTCTTCGCGCAGGCCATCGGCCGCTTCGTGCGCGCCCGGCGTCCCGGCGAGACCGCCACGGTGTTCGTGCCCTCGGTGGCACCGCTGCTGGAACTCGCCGCCGACCTGGAACGGCAGCGCGACCACGTCCTCGGCGGACCCAAGGACGAGGACCCCGAGGCGCTGCTGCGCGAGGCCAACCGCGAGGAGAAGGCCGGAGAGGACGACCGGCGCACGACCGAGACGCTGCACACGTCGGCGGAGCTCGACCAGGTGATCTTCGACGGGACGTCGTTCGGGACGCCCGTGGCGTCCGGGACGCCGGAGGAGGAGGAGTTCCTGGGGCTGCCGGGGCTGCTGACGCCGGACCAGGTGTCGATGCTGCTGTCGAAGCGGCAGGCGGAGCAGATGGCGCGGTCTTCTTCCTCGCCGCGGGCGGTTCCCGCGGCGCCTTCGTCGCCGCAGAGGAACATGACGGCGGCGGAGCGGCGGGTGGGGTTGCGGCGGCAGCTGAACGCGCTGGTGGCTTCGCGGCATCATGCGACGAATGAGCCGCACGGGAAGATTCATGCGGAGTTGCGGAGGTTGTGCGGGGGGCCGCCTAGTGCGCAGGCGACGATCGAGCAGTTGGAGGAGAGGATCGCGCGGATTCGGGATTGGTGAGGGGGGTGGGGCTCTCTCTTTGGGCGCAGGACCTCGGCTTGCGGGGCATCCCGGGGGTCTCTCCTACCCCGTGCGCCTCATGCCAGTCGACGTGCGTAGCGGCCTGACTTGGGCTGCAGCAGCCCGGGTCGCGCCGCCCTGGGCCGCAGCGCCCCCGGGGCCCATCGGCCTCGTCGTGCCTCTCCGCCTTGGCCCGTCGCCTTCCATCCCCACCGTGGTCGGTCGGCGTGCTGGCCGCGGATCTTCCGTCGTTCGGTCTCGCTCTAGCACCACCCCGGCCCGCACCGGCCTCATCTCGCCTCTCCCCCTGCCGCGTCCCCTTCCATCCCCACCGTGATCGTTCGGGTTGCTGCCTGCGGATCTCCCGTCGTTCGGCCTTGGCGACGGTGAACGAGGAACCTGGGGGTGTCAAGACGGTAGAGCGTGTCTTGACACCCCCAGAACCCTCGTTCCAAAGACCCGTCAGGCCGCACGCCGAAAGATCCAGCTCTCGAAGGAAAGGTTGTGCGGGGCCTCGTCTGTCGTGACGGGCAGGTTTGCAAGCTGCGGGTCAGGTCAAGAGCCCTACCCTGCTACGCATCGCACCCGGGTTGTGACATCGTCACCGGTTCTCGTCTCGGGCGGGCTTCACCCACCGCTGGCGTGCCCACACCGCCAGGACTTCGTCTCGCCCTCACTGCACGGGGCTGCGCGTCGCACCCGGCTTTAGCCAGCGTCACCGGCTTATCTTCGGGCGGGCTTCACCCATCGCTGCTTGCCCGGCCCGGCTCTTGCCTTCGTCTCGCGCTTGCCGCACTTCAGGCTGCGCGCACATCGCACCCGGCTCATCTACCGTCTACCGCCCTGCGTTCGGGCTTGCTTCACCCCATGCTCGTGGGGGGCTCCGGTCGGTCTGTCGGCTTGCTGGGGGGCTTGCCGCGCTTCTCAGGCCGGGTTGTGCCTCTCGGTCTTCCGCCGTCCCACGTGCCGGTGTGGTGAAATCACCCGTTCGTGGAAGGCCTTGGATACGGACACGGCCCCCGGAGGTGTCTCCGGGGGCCGTTAAGTCCTGTTGTCCCTAGTTCTTGGACATCATGTCGCTGCCGCGCCAGGTGACCTCGGGGTCGACGACGTAGTCGACCGCGATCTTCACCAGCTGCTCGGCGTACTTGTTGGCGTGGTGTCCGCAGAACACCAGGTCGCCGGCTCCATCGGCAAGGAGAATTCGCACCTTGGCCGCTGCGGAGCACCGGTCGCAGCGCTCACCGGTGGTAGGACGCGCCGCCGTCTCCGGCGGGGGCATCAGGGTCGGGGTCATTGACTCCTCCTCGTCCGCTGTGACCGGTCAACGCCACTCGTCCTGACGTGGGCTGGTCCGGGGGTTACTTGACTCAAGGTCCAACACGTTACCGACGTCGTTGCCTTCCCCGATCTCGTCGTCGGCGACGTGTCTCACACACAACCGCCTTGCACTACTGGATGTTCCCCGTTGTCGCGGGGAGCATTCCCATTGTCGCCGATCGGGGCGACGGTTTCGCCCGGGCGGCGCCCACCACGGCGGTTTCCCGACGTAGCGGCGTCGCCACTGGCAGATCACGTTATCCGGCCCGCGGCCCGATCGGCAACCGGTGCGTACGCACAGGCGACCAAGGGCCGACGGACTGTGACCGAAGGGACCTGAAGATCAGTCCAGATAGTCGCGAAGCACCTGCGAACGGGACGGGTGCCGCAACTTGGACATGGTCTTGGACTCGATCTGGCGGATGCGCTCGCGGGTGACGCCGTACACCTGCCCGATCTCGTCGAGGGTGCGCGGCTGGCCGTCGGTGAGGCCGAAGCGCAGCCGGACGACGCCCGCCTCGCGCTCGGAGAGCGTCTGCAGGACCTGCTGGAGCTGGTCCTGGAGCAGGGAGAACGACACCGCGTCCACGGCCACGACGGCCTCGGAGTCCTCGATGAAGTCACCGAGCTGGCTGTCGCCCTCGTCACCGATGGTCTGGTCCAGCGAGATCGGCTCGCGGGCGTACTGCTGGATCTCCAGGACCTTCTCGGGGGAGATGTCCATCTCCTTGGCCAGCTCCTCCGGGGTGGGCTCGCGGCCCAGGTCCTGGAGCAGCTCGCGCTGGATGCGGCCGAGCTTGTTGATGACCTCGACCATGTGCACCGGTATGCGGATGGTGCGGGCCTGGTCGGCCATGGCGCGGGTGATCGCCTGGCGAATCCACCAGGTGGCGTAGGTGGAGAACTTGAAGCCCTTGGTGTAGTCGAACTTCTCCACCGCGCGGATCAGGCCCAGGTTCCCCTCCTGGATCAGGTCCAGGAAGGCCATGCCGCGGCCGGTGTAGCGCTTGGCCAGCGACACCACCAGACGCAGGTTCGCCTCCAGCAGGTGGTTCTTGGCGCGGTCGCCGTCACGGACGATCCACATCAGGTCCCGGCGCAGCTGGGTGACCAGCTTCTCGCCCGCCTCGTCGGCGGTGCGCAGGCGCTCCACCGAGTACAGGCCCGCCTCGATGCGCTTGGCCAGCTCGACCTCCTGCGCGGCGTTCAGCAGCGGCACCTTGCCGATCTGCTTGAGGTAAGCGCGCACCGAGTCGGCCGAGGCGGTCATCTCGGCGTCCTTGCGGGCCTGCTTCAGGGCCTCGGAGTCCTCGTCGTCCCAGTCGAAGTCGAGTTCCTCGTCATCGCCGAGATCGGGCTCGTCGCCCTCACCCTTCGCGGTGGCCTTCTTGGCGGTCTTCTTCGCCGTCTTCTTGGCCGTCTTGCGGGCCGCCGGCTTCGCGGCGGCCGCCAGGTCGGCCTCGATCATCGAATCGTCGAAGTCCTCGGGCTCGGCGCCCTCGGCGTCGATGTCCTTGGGTGCGGTGGCCTTGGCCGCCGTCGTCTTCTTGGCGACGGTCTTCTTGGCCGCCGTCTTCTTCGCGGCGGCCTTCTTGACCGGAGCCTCGCCGTCCTCCTCGGCCGCGGCGGCCGTGGTGGAGGACGTGGTCACCTTCGCGGGAGTAGCGCGCTTACGAGTGGTGCGCGCAGTGGTCGCCTTCGAGGCCGGAGTCGCCGCGCGCGCAGCCGGGACGCGGCGGCGGGTGGTGCCCGCCGATCCGTCCACCACGATGGTCACGTCGGCTTCGGTGAGGGCCCGCAGGATCTTCTTACCCTGCGCCGGGGTCACGCCCTCCAGGCTGTGGGCGACCTCCCCGGACGTGATCTGCCCACCGTTGGCGGCGGCCTGCTCCAGGATGGACTCAGTGAGAGAGCGGATGTCAATGCCGGTGGGGCGCGCTGCGGTCACGAACTACCTTCCGAGGCGGTTGGCGGGCACGCCGAACCGTGACCGGTTCGGGCTGATTTCTGGTTACTTTCTTGGTCTGCGACCCCCGCTTCGCTCCGGCGTCGCGTGGGCAGGCGTGAATTGTAACGCCCTACTGCCCGGATCATCTTCTGTCAAGGCCGCTGTGACGAAAAAACCCGCGCCCTGATATCGGGCCGTGTTCACTTGGCACGATGGGGTCATGGATCCCGAAGAAATCTCCGATCATCCCATCTCCCGGCCATGGCCCCTGACCAGCGGCCCGATCCCCGGTGGCGAGGACCTCCCCGCGCTCCTCGGCCTCGCCTTGAGCATCGCCGCCGAGGCCGCCGCGCTCGCCCGCGCCACCCGGGAGAAGGCGCTGACGGAGATCTCCACCAAATCCAGTGCCACCGATGTGGTCACCGCCGCCGATAAAGCGGGCGAAAGGCTCATCAGGGAACGATTGGCCATTGCCCGTCCGGGTGACCCCATCGTGGGGGAGGAGGGCGGGGAACAGGACGCGGTGCCCGGCACCGTCCGCTGGATCCTCGACCCCATCGACGGGACCGTGAACTACGTCTACGGCGTCCCTTACTACGCCGTGGCGATCGCCGCCGAGCGCGACGGGCGGCTCCTGGTGGGCGTCGTCCACAACATCGCCGACGGGACCGTCTGGCACGCCGCCGCGGGCCTGGGCGCCTACCGGAACGGTGAGCCCGTCCACTGCGGCAGCCCCACCGACCTGTCCTGGGCGCTCATCGCCACCGGCTTCGGCTACGACAAGGAGGTCCGGCGGTGGCAGGGCGAGATCCTCGCCGCGGTGATCCCCGAGGTCCGCGACATCCGCCGGATGGGCTCGGCCGCGATCGACCTGTGCCTGCTCGCCGAAGGCGTCCTGGACGGCTACTACGAGCGCGGGCCGCACCTGTGGGACTACGCCGCCGGCGGGCTCATCGCGGCCGAGGCGGGCGCGGTGGTCAGCGGCCTCTACCGCGAGGCCCCCGAGATCGGCATGACCCTGGCGGCGGCGCCGGGCGTGTACCCGGCGCCGCGCGCCCTACTTCAAAGTCGGATTCCCGACACGGAATCCACGGAAGGCTGATTTCCGGATGGATCGGTCAGCTGGCCGAGGTCTGCGGAGTGACCTCGGTCCCCTTGCCGATCTCACACGTCCCGGGAGGCGCGGTCGGGCGGCCGATCTCGCCGAGCGACTGCACCTTCTCGCTCTCGGTGTTCACCTGGCGGAAGCCGTCGCCGATGATGACGTCGATGGTGGTGTCGTCCCGGTCGGGGACGAACTGCCGCTCGGCGTCCAGGAAGTACGCGCTCAGCACGTGCCCGGCGCCCAGCGACTTCGGGCCGTAGACGATGCGGGCGGAGGTGGTCAGGCCCTCGACCTCCTTGTCGTCGGTCTCGACGACCTTGTACCCGTACTCCTGGAGATCGGCCTTGACCTGCCCGGCCAGGCCCGGCTCCTTGGTCGAGTTGAACACCCGGACCTCGACGTCCTGCGGTTTCGGCATCGCCAGGTTCACCGGGACCTCGCCCGGCTCACACCCCGCCAGGTCCGCCTGGGAGTCGTTCATGATCGCCCAGGCGGCGGTCGCGGTGGCCACCAGCGCCAGCGTTCCGATGATGATCAACGCGCGCACGCGAGCCAACCGCATGACCGGCCTCCCCGAAGTCGACGACGCTCAGAGGCTATCGTGCCCCGGGCCCGCTGCTGATCCGCATGGCGCAATGACCCGTCCACGTGCGTGTTCGGCGCGTCGTGCCGGTCCGTCCGATTCGGGCCCGCGACACGCGGACAGTCGCCTGAGTCACATCCGGAACAAAAACCGGGTGGCGGGTGTACCTACGATGCATCGACGCGGTAAGGTACCGCGCCTCAGGGGGTACCCCGCCGCGGGGAACCGCGACCGCAGGTGTGTCGACAAGGGACGGCTCGGCGGCTCGCCGCGGGCAGGAACATGAAGCGCGTGGTCGTCACCGGCCCCGCGCATAACGAACATGGGAGTGTGAACACCAATGGCTACCGACTACGACGCGCCGCGTCGGGACTCGGACGACTCGAGCGAAGACAGCCTCGAAGAGCTCAAGTCGCGTCGTACCGATGCGCAGTCGGGCAGCGTGGATGTTGACGAGGCGGAGGTCGCGGAGAACTTCGAACTGCCCGGAGCGGATCTGGCCGACGAGGAATTGACGGTCAAGGTCCTGCCGATGCAGACCGATGAGTTCCGTTGCTCCAGTTGCTTCCTGGTCCACCACCGCAGCCAGCTCGCCTCGGAGAAGAACGGCCGGCTCATCTGCCGCGACTGCGCCGCCTAGGCGCGTCCGCGATCCCGGGTGAGGACCGGGACGCAGTACGGCATTGAGTCAGGGCGCGGGGAGACATCAACGAGACCGGACAGGGTGCGCGTCGTCCGCAAGGGCGGTGCGCACCCTGTGCCATACGCGCGGCTAGGCCCGCGCGCCCACCGCGGCGCGCAGGGCCTCGGCGAGCTGCTCGGGACGGCGGGTGGAGACGATCCAGTACGGCGTCGGGTCCTCCGGGTCGTCCAGGGTCACCTTGACCGCGCCGCTCATCCACGGACGCTGCACGACGAAGGCCAGCGGGTCCAGCCCGACGGTCATCGCATCGCGCAGGGGCGTCCCCGACAACGGGGTCACCTCGGCGATGAACTCCACGGGCAGGCGGGCGTCGTCGACCTTGAACTCGCCGTCCTCGACGGCGACGCGCAACCTGCCCAGCCACAGCAGCACCACCACCGCCAGGGGCGGGATGACCACGTAGGCGATCCAGGCCCGCAGGCCGGGCGCGCCCATGTGGATCTGCGCGGCGATCAGTGCGACGATCGCCAGCGAGCCCACCCAGGCCCACCAGGACAGGTACATGCGCTCACGGAACGAACTCACCGATCGAGACTACCGAGAGGCCGACGAATGACGTCCACAGGCACCGGCGTGGAGACCGTCACGGTCGCGCTGCGAGCCGTCGACCCCGATCTCCCCGTCCCCGCCTACGCCCACGACGGTGACGCCGGGGCCGACCTGTACTCGGCCGAGGACGTCGAGATCGCCCCCGGCGAGCGCGTCCTCGTCCGCACGGGTGTGGCCATCGCGCTCCCCGACGGGTATGTCGGACTGGTGCACCCGCGCTCGGGCATGGCGGCCCGGCTGGGCGTGACGGTGCTGAACGCGCCGGGTACGGTCGACGCCGGTTACCGCGGCGAGATTCTGGTGAACCTGGTCAACCACGACCGGGCCACCACCGCGAAGATCTCCCGTGGCGACCGCGTCGCGCAGCTTGTGGTGCAGCGGGTCGCGCGGGCGCAGTTCGCGGTGGTCGACGCGCTGCCCGGCACCGCGCGCGGCACCGGAGGACACGGATCGACCGGCGGCCACGCCGCATTCGAGCGGAAGGACTGAGGGAACGGTGTTTCGACGTCGCAAGAAGAAGGACGAGCCGGTCACGCCGGTGGAGGCCGACGAGGTCGCCGAGGACCTCGGCGACGAGGACGCCGAGCCCGGCCAGGACGGTCCCTACGACTCCTCCGAGGCGCCCAAGGACGGCGTCCACCGGCTGGACCTGGGCAGCCTCCTGGTGCCCGTGGTCGAGGGCATCAACGTGCAGATGCAGGGCGACCAGCAGGGCAACATCCGCCAGGTCGTGCTGATCCACGGGGACTCCGCGCTGCAGCTGATGGCCGTGGCCGCGCCGCGCACCGAGGACATCTGGGACGAGGTCCGCGAGGAGATCCAGGCGCAGATCCACCGCGAGGGCGGCAGCGTCAAGGACGGCGAGGGTCCCTACGGTCCCGAGCTGCACGCGCGCCTGAAGGGCCCCAAGGGCACCGTCCAGGCGCGTTTCGTGGGCATCTCCGGGCCGCGCTGGCTGATCCGCGCGGTGTTCCAGGGCAAGGCCGCCGTCGATGACGAGGCGGCCGCGGTCCTGGACGGCGTGCTGCGCGGCGTCATCGTCGAGCGCGGCGACGACCCGCGTCCGGTGTCGGAGCCGCTGCCCATGACCCTCCCCAAGGAGGTCGCCGAGCAGGCCCGCGCCCAGGCCGCCGCCGAGTCGAACGGGGCCCGCAAGCCCTCGCCCGGCGCTTCGGCCGAATAGCTTTAGATCACTGTTCTTCAGGACATTCAGCGGCCCGGGGAGGGTTCTCCCCGGGCCGTCCTGTGCCCTGCGCCACTGCCGGGAACCCCGCGTGCCGGTCTCGTCCACAAGGTCGCTTGGGTGAGCGCGGCCCGCGTACGCTGGCTGTGAAGGTTGCGACCAGCGGATGGAGCCTCCCAGTGACGGCCGTGAAGCAGCTCGACCCGGAGAAACCCGGGCGGCTCAAACGTCTCTTCGCACGTCTTTCGGCCGACGACTCGCAGATCGAGGCCGAGGAGCTGCAGCGGGAGTGCACCCGGGCGTCGTGCCGTCCGATGGGGCAGATCCAGCCCGGTGAGACCGTCGCGGTCACCGGAAGGCTCAAGGCGGTGACGTTCACGCCGTGCACCAACCTCCCCATGCTGGAGGCGGTCCTCTACGACGGGACCGACAAGATCACCCTCGTCTGGCTGGGCCGCCGCCGCATCGCCGGCATCGAGCCCGGAAGATTGCTGACCGCGCGCGGTCGCGTCGCGGTGCGCGATGACCGTAAAGTTATCTTCAACCCGGAGTACACCCTGGCACCGCCCATGACGTGACCGGTCGCGTCCCGTTCCGGCCGGGCCGTGACCAGCGAGGAGCATCGTGACCGATCAGCAACCAGCCGCCACTGGCAAAGAGGCGGCCGAGCAGCCGTTCGGTGAGCAGCTGGCCGGCCAGCTCGGCGGCGTCCGGGGGATCATCGAGGCCAGCGTCCCGGTGGCGGTGTTCGTCATCATGAACATCGTGTGGGACCTGCGTCCCGCGATCATCACCGCCGCCGCCTCCGCCGTGGCCATCGCCGTCTGGCGGCTCGTGCGCAAGGAGACCATCCGCCACGCGATCAACGGGCTCTTCGGCATCGCCGTCGGCGCCTACCTGGCGTGGAAGAGCGGCGAGGCCTCCGACTTCTACCTCCCCGGCATCCTGATCGGGCTCGCCTACGGGCTCGGCATGCTCGTGTCGGTGCTCTTCCGCCAGCCTGCGGTCGGCTGGGTGTGGGCCGTGGTCGCCGGCGGCGGCAAGAAGGAATGGCGCGACAACCCCAGGCTCCTGCGGATCTTCACCTGGCTGACGATCCTGTGGGGCGTGGTGTGGCTGGCGAAGAACATCCTGCGTTGGACGCTCTACGCGATGAGCGCGGAGACGACCTTGGGCGTGGTGACGCTGGTGGCGGGATACCCGGTGACGGGTGGGCTGGTGGCGATCACGATCTGGGCGGTGCGGAAGGATCTCTCGCTGAAGCGGGCGGCGGCTTAGGGGGCGTGCCCGGCGTCGGCAAGTCCGGCGTGATCGAAGGGCTCGCCCATGCCATCGCCCGGCGCGCGGTGCCCACTTCGCTTCGGGCGAGCCGGGTGATGCCGCTCGACTGCCGCTTTTCGGGCCGCGCCATCGACACGCTCACCGGCGACGGCATCCTGACGGGACAGCTCGACATCACCGGGACCTACATCCTCACCGCGACGGCCGCCACCCAACTGGCGCTCGCCTCGGCGGGGGAGCGGTACACCGCGTTCACGGGCGCGCTGCTGGGCGTCCTGCGGGAGGGCATCGCGGACGGCGGGTCGCTCACCTCGCGATCGCCCGGAACCGTCAGGTGGGGCCGAGGCCGCCGGACGCGGCGTGAGAGCAGAGCCGACGCCCGGACCCGGCGAAGGGCCGGCCGGTGATGTCAGTCCACCCCGAGCATGACCACCCGCAGCGCCTCCTCGGCGTCCTCGGCGCACACGAAGACCAGCTCGTCGCCGGCCTCCAGGGGGTCGTCGGCGGTGGGGGAGATGACGCGCTTGCCGCGCAGGATCGCGGTGAGGGCGCTGTCGGGGGGCATGGGGACCTCGCGGAGGGGGCGGCCGACGTAGGGCGCGTCCTCGGGGAGGGTGATTTCGACGAGGTTGGCCTGGGACTGGCGGAAGGTCATCAGGCGGACCACCTCGCCCACCGACACGGCCTCTTCCACGAGGGCGGCCATGAGGCGGGGTTTGGACACCGACACGTCCACGCCCCACTGCTCGGTGAACAGCCACTCGTTCTCGGCGCGGTTGACGCGGGCGACCACGCGGGCCACCGCGAACTCGGTCTTGGCCAGCAGGGACACCACGAGGTTGACCTTGTCGTCGCCGGTGGCGGCGACCACGGCGTCGCACTCGTTGAGGCGGGCGGCCTGGAGGGAGGACAGCTCGCAGGCGTCGGCGAGGACCCACTCGGCCTGCGGGACGCGCTCGGGACGCACCATCGACGGGTTGCGGTCGATGAGCAGGATGCTGTGCCCGTTCTCGGCGAGCTCGGCGGCGATGGAACGGCCCACGTTCCCGGCGCCCGCGATTGCCACGCGCATCACTGGTGTCCTTCCGGAGCGTGGGCGGCGACGCGGCGGACCGCGGTCGCCAGGTCATCGGTGACCAGGACGTAGATCTCGTCGCCGTCCTGGATGACGGTCGACGGCGTCGGGACGGCGCCCAGCCCGAAGCGGGTGATGTAGGCGGTGCGGACGCCCGTGGCGTGCTCCAGGCGTTCGAGGGGCTGACCGACCCAGCCCTCGTTCACGTCCAGGTGGACCATCGCCACCGTGCTGGTCGGGTCGCGCCAGATCTCGGGGGTCTCACCGGGGTCGAGGTGCCGCAGGAGACGCCCGGCCGCCCACCGCACGGTCGCCACGGTGGGGATGCCGAGACGCTCGTAGACGGCGGCGCGCCCGGAGTCGTAGATGCGGGCGACGACGTTGGACACGCCGAAGATCTCCCGGGCCACGCGCGCGGCGATGATGTTGGAGTTGTCGCCCGAGGACACCGCCGCGAACGCGTCGGCGCGGTTGATGCCCGCCTCGGCGAGCACGGTGCGGTCGAAACCGACCCCGGTCACCGTCTTCCCGTCGAAGTCCTTGTCCAGGCGACGGAAGGCCTCGGGGTTCTGGTCGATGACGGCGACGGAGTGCCCGCGCCCGGTGAGGTCGCGGGCGAGGGTCGAACCGACCCGGCCGCAACCCATGATCACGACATGCACTCGACTGTCTCCAGCTTGACGTGCCCTGACGGACTCTTCACGTGTTCCAACTCAGTGCTTTGACGCGGTCATGACGCACCCGCATACAACAGCGTGCCACGTGACACTGGGTACGGACACGATCACCTCCGAATGTCGCCCGCGCGCTGTCGCAGACGGTGGCTAGGCTGTCGCAGTGGCTCGTCCGACCGAACTGGTGAAACGGCTCCTGCTGGGCAGGCCGTTCCGCTCCGACCGGCTCGCCCACGCGGTGCTCCCCAAACGCGTGGCCCTGCCGGTCTTCGCCTCCGACGCTATGTCGTCGGTGGCCTACGCCCCGGAGCAGATCTACCTCGCCCTGAGCATCGCGGGCGCGGGCGCGTTCGTGTACGCGGGCTGGATCGGCCTGTTCATCGCGCTGGTCATGATCGCCGTCGTGGCGTCCTACCGGCAGAACGTGCACGCCTACCCCTCCGGGGGCGGTGACTACGAGGTCGCCACCGTCAACCACGGACCCGCGGCCGGCCTGGTCGTCGCCAGCGCGCTGCTCGTCGACTACGTCCTCACCGTGGCCGTGTCGATCTCGGCCGCCGCGGCCAACATCGGCTCGGCCCTCACGATCGTCGACGAGCACAAGGTGGCGTTCTCGCTCATCGCGATCTTCCTGCTGGCCGCGGTCAACCTGCGCGGCATCCGCGAGTCGGGCGTGGCCTTCGCCGTCCCGACCTACGCGTTCATCTTCGGCATCATCGCGCTGATCCTCTACGGCCTGTTCCGCGCCTTCGTGCTCGGCGACAC
The DNA here is from genome assembly GCF_030269765.1 of Actinorhabdospora filicis. GTDB lineage: Bacteria > Actinomycetota > Actinomycetes > Mycobacteriales > Micromonosporaceae > Actinorhabdospora > Actinorhabdospora filicis. The sequence goes on from NZ_BSTX01000003.1 coordinate 819,312, forward strand.
CCTCACCGCCGAATCGGCGAACTTCCAGCTCGTCGCCGAGGAACCGGACCTGGCCGGCGTCCCACTGGTGTTCCTGCTCCTGCGCACCTTCGCCTCCGGCTGCGCCGCCCTCACCGGCGTCGAGGCCATCTCCAACGGCGTCCCGTCGTTCAAGCCCCCGAAGGGCAAGAACGCCGCCACGACACTGCTGCTGATGGGCTCCATCGCCGTCGCGATGTTCATGGGCCTCATCGCCCTCGCCAACATCACCGGCGTGCAGATGGCGGAGAACCCGCGCCTCCAGTTCCTCGACGCCCCCAACGGCTACATCCAGAAGACGCTCCTAGCGCAGCTCGCCCAAACCGTCTTCGACGGCTTCCCGCCCGGCTTCGTCTACGTCACCGCCGTCACCGGCCTCATCCTCGTGCTGGCCGCCAACACCGCCTTCAACGGGTTCCCGGTGCTCGGCTCCATCCTCGCCCAGGACCGCTACCTGCCGCGCCAGCTGCACACCCGCGGCGACCGGCTCGCCTTCTCCAACGGCATCGTGATGCTCGCGCTGGCCGCGATGATCCTCGTCATCGTCTACGACGCCGACGAGAACAAACTCATCCAGCTCTACATCGTCGGCGTGTTCGTGTCCTTCGTGATGAGCCAGTCGGGCATGATCCGGCACTGGAACCGCCACCTGCGCACCGAACGCGACGCCCGGGCCCGCCGCCGCATGCGCCGCTCCCAGGCCATCAACGCCTTCGGCCTGGTCATGACCGCCGCGGTACTCGTCATCGTGGTCGTCACCAAGTTCACCCACGGCGCGTGGCTGTCCATCGTCTTCATGGTCGCCTTCTACCTGATGATGCGGCTCATCCGGAAGCACTACGACAACGTCGCCCGCGAACTCGTCCCACCCGACGAGCGCCCGCCCCTGCCGTCCCGCAACCACGTCGTGGTCGTCGTCAGCAAGCTCCACCTGCCGACCCTGCGGGCCCTGTCCTACGCGCAGGCCACCCGGCCCGACACCATCGTCGCCCTCACCGTCAACGTCGACGACGCCGACACCCGCGCCCTCCAGGCCGAATGGGACCGCCGCCGCATCCCCGTCCCCCTCTCGGTCGTCGAATCCCCCTACCGCGAGATCACCCGCCCGATCATCGACCACATCAAGGGCATCCGCAAAGCCTCACCACGCGACGTCGTGACGGTGTTCATCCCCGAGTACGTCGTCGGCCGCTGGTGGGAGAACCTCCTGCACAATCAAAGCGCCCTGCGCATCAAGAGCCGCCTGCTGTTCGAGCCCGGCGTGATGGTGACCAGCGTGCCCTGGCAACTCGCCTCCAGCGAGAAACGCGATCTAGACCACTTCGACGACAGGATGTCTCCCCGCCGATGAGCGCCATCGACCTGCTCACCCTCGACATTGGCGCGATCGCCCACGGAGGGCACTGCGTCGCCCGATCCGAGGACGGCCGGGTGGTCTTCGTCCGGCACGCGCTGCCCGGCGAACGCGTCGTGGCCCGCGTCACCGAACGCAAGAAGAGCTACCTCCTCGCCGACGCCGTGGAGATCCTCACCGCCGCCCCCGGACGCCGCGAAGCCCCATGCCGCTTCGCCGGACCCGGCGCCTGCGGCGGCTGCGACTTCCAGCACGCCGACCGCGCCACCCAGCTCGAACTCAAAACCGCCGTCCTGCGCGAACAACTCGTCCGGCTCGGCGGCTTCGCACCCGAAACCGTCGCCGACCTCACCGTCGAAGCCCTCCCCGGCGGCGAGACCGGCTGGCGCACCCGCGTCCAATACGCCATCGGCGAAGACGGCCGCGCCGGACTCCGCGCGCACCGCTCCCACCGCGTCATCGACGTCGACCGCTGCCTCATCGCCACCCAGCGCATCCAGGACGCCCCCGTCCTCGACGAAGACTGGACCGACTGGGGCGGCGTCCAGGTCATCGACTCCGACGAACCCGAGGTCAGCGTCTACGCCGCCCGCGCCGAACAGCGCTCACACGGCCGACGCCCACACGCCGAACACGTCTCCGGGCCCTCCTTCATCACCCAGCACGCCGCCGGACACGAGTTCAAACTCATGGCCGACGGCTTCTGGCAGGTCCACCCCGGCGCCGCCAAGGCCTACGTCGACACCGTCCTCGACTTCCTCGCCCCCCTCGAAGGCGAAAGCGCCTGGGACCTCTACGGCGGCGCCGGGCTCTTCGCCGTCGCGCTCGCCGACGCCGTCGGCCCCCTCGGCGAGGTCACCCTCGTCGAAGCCGACCAGCGCGGCAACGCCGTCGACAACCTCACCACCGACCACCCCCGCGCCGGAGTCGTCTGGGACCGCGTCGACAAGGTCGTCGACCTCCTGCCCCAGCCCGACCTCGTCGTCCTCGACCCGCCCCGCACCGGCGCCGGCGAGGCCATCGTCCGCGGCATCGCCGAAGCCCGCCCCCGCGCCATCGCCTACGTGGCCTGCGACCCCGCGGCCTTCGCGCGCGATGCGAAACTATTCGGCGAACTCGGCTGGGACATGAAGCGCGTCCGCGCCTTCGACGCCTTCCCCATGACCCATCACTTCGAGACGATCGCGCTGTTCGAACCCCGATAGGCCGACACCGCCAGCCGAGCGAAGGACCGCACCAGCGGTGGCGCGCCCTCCGGGGCCGCCACCACCACCCGGCTCGGCGGCATGTCCCGCAACGGCACGACCACCACCCCACCCGGCAGGTCGTGCCCCAACGGCGCCAGCCCGATCGTCCCGTTCCACAAGACCGCCTGCACGCACTCCTGCACACCCCGCACCACCGGGCCCTCCCGGCGCTCGCCGCCGTTCCAGAACTCCCGCCACCGCTCGTCGGTGGACGCCGGGAACTGGAACCAGCGGCGCCCGGCGAGCTCGGCGAGGGCGAGGCCGTCCCGGCGCGCGAGCGGATCGTCGGCACGCAGGACCGCGCCCACCGGGTCCTCACGCAGCACGTGCACCACCAGGCCCGTGGTGTCGAAAGGCGCACGCGTCACCGCCACATCGGCCAGCCCGGTGCGCAGACCGCACGCCGGATCGCTCAGATCGCTCTCACGGACCCGCACCTCCACCCCCGGATGCGCTCGCCGGAACATCTCCGCCAGCCGCGCGGCACCCGGGTCGGTGGCACCGCCCAGGACACCGACCGTGATCGAGGCGGAGGCCGCGACCCGCTCCCGGATCCGCCCGGCCCGCGCCAGCAGCTCCCGCGCCTCGGCCAGCAGCGTCGTCCCGGCGGGGGTGAGCGTCACTCCGCGCGGCGTCCGGTCCAGCAGCCGCACACCCAGCTCGGTCTCCAGGGCCTTGACGGCCCGCGAGAGCGGCGGCTGGCTCATGTGCAGGCGCGCGGCCGCCCGGCCGAAGTGCCCCTCCTCGGCGACGGCGACGAAATACCCGAGCCCGCGCAGGTCCATGACCGGCGACGATACGCCGAAGGTATCGAGACGACGGAAGCGGTCTTGGACGCCGGCGGGCCCGGGGGAGTGGGATGAGGGCATGATTCCCGACCCCGTCGTCCAGACCTCCGGCGCGCGCGAGATCGTCGCCGACCTCCACGTCGTCCCGAACAACGGCGTCCAGCTCGTGCCCAACATCGGCGTCATCGGCGGACGCGACGCCGTCCTCGTCGTCGACACCGGCATGGGCACCGCCAACGCCACCGGCGTGCTCGACTTCGCGTCCGGCATCGCCCGCGGCCGCCGCGTCTACCTCACCACCACCCACTTCCACCCCGAGCACGCCTTCGGCGCGGGCGTCTTCGCGGGCGAGGCGACCTACCTCGTCAACCGCGCCCAGGCGGAAGACCTCGCGGGCAAGGGCCCGGCCTACCTGGAGATGTTCCGCGGCTTCGGCGGAGCCATCGCCGAGCGCCTCACCGGAGTCGAGGTCCCCACCCCCGACGTGGTCTTCGACGGCGAGCACGTCCTGGACCTGGGCGGCCGCACCGTCCACCTGCGGCCCACCGGGCGCGGGCACACCCTCGGCGACCAGGTCGTGGTGGTCCCCGACGCGGGCGCGCTGTTCACCGGCGACCTCGCCGAGACCGGGCAGTTCGCGATCTTCCCGTGGTTCCCGCCCCACGACACCGACGTCTCGGGGCTCGGCTGGCTGGCGGTGCTGGAGCGCCTGGCCGCCACCGGACCGCGACTCGTGGTGCCGGGGCACGGTGAGATCGGGGACGCCCGGGTGCTCGCCGATGTGGCCGACTACCTGCGGGAGCTGCGGGACGAGGTCTGGCGCAGGTGCGGGGCGGGGGTGCCGGAGGAGGAGGTCGTCGCGGAGGTGCGGGCGGTGCTGCTGGAGCGGCACCCGGAGTGGGCGGGGCGGGAGTGGATCGAGCGGGGGGTGGGGTGTTTTTGTGCGGAGTACGGGTCTCCGTAGGACCGAGTCGACCGTGTGGTTGGTGGGCTTGCTCCCGGGCTTGATGGCTCGGGTTTACGGCCGTAGTGCTGGGGCTAGCGTCTGGGCTGCCGCGCATCCGGGTCGCGGGGCGACCCGGATGCTTGCCACTGAAGTGCCTTGTACCCCGGCGTGTGCGGACCACAGGCTGAGCCCCCACCTTCGTGTTTGAAGCCGGGTTTTAGGAGCTCGCCCTTCGCGACTGGCCGGGGCAACGGTGAAAGAGCGATTTCTCCATCTTTTCGGTCGTCGAAGTCAAGACCATCGCGGTCACCGCAACCACGCGCCGAGCCGCAAGTCTTTCGGCCAGCGTCCGACTCGGCTTTAGAGGCAGCAACGCCGGGTACGGGAATCGAGGGCAAGTGTTCCGGCCGGCCACGGCCGGAACACGCGGCAGCACCATAGCGCGGCCTGCCACGTCATAGCCCGGGTGGCCACCGTGGAGGGTGAGCCAAGAGACAAGCGCATTCGCCGGCCCACTCATCGCTGCTCGAACCCCGGCTCTACCCCTGTCCACCGCTGACCGCGAGTCCTCGGCTGAGCGTGGTCGACCGTGCCGGTGTAACACCGTGGCGGTGTTCGGCGCTGTCCGTATGGGTGCCGGGCCAGGGACGATGCCGAGGGCGCGACCCGATGCGGCCCCACTTACCCGCCGCGCTCACCCGTCCACCCCAGCCCACCAATCCGCACTGTTCATCTACTCGCACGTAACGATCTTGGAATCAACTCACCGATCGCGCCGATCGGCTCACCCTGAGCACCGTTCTGTCGAAGCTTTCGCCCTTTTCCCTGAGGGCGATGTCGGGCAAGCCCACCAAAGTGGATGGTGGATGCTCGTCCGAACGGGCGAGTGGTGATGGTTCGTACCGGCGTTGCCCCCGGCCGGTCGGTGAGAGGATCTGCGATGACCCGCATTGGCTGTGTCGTGGTGGTGGCTCTTGTGACCCGCGCGAGGTTCGCGCAGGTGGGGCCGCTGCGTGTGCCAGGCGAGCCGCGATGAACGCGGCCGCATCGAGTGAGTTGACGTGCCCGATCGCGCCGGTGGCGGCTTCGAGCCGGTTGCTGGGGATCGTGGGTCCCGGCGGGCGTGTGGTCTTCACGCCCGGGGGGCCGCGTGTGACGCGGGGGTTGCGCGCGGCGCTGGAGGACGGCCGTCCATTGGAGACGCGATTCCGGTTCCACGGGCCGTGTGCGGAGTCGGCGTGCGGACATTGGCGGGACGAGGGCGTGTGCGCGGCGATCGAGCCGGGTGAGCCGGTCCAGGACCCGCCGGAGTGCGGCATCCGGCCGACGTGCCGCTGGTGGCGGCAGTTCGGGCCGCGCGCGTGTGGCGCGTGCCCGGGTGTGGTGAGCGTGTCGGGGGCCGAGCCGCCGGTGGGTTCGCTGCGTTAGGCCGTGAGGGCCAGCGCGACGCCGCCGAGGGCGGTGGCGCGGTCGCCGAGGGCGGCGGTGGTCAGCTGTACGGCTTTGGCTGCGGCGGGCATGGCGGTGCTGGACAGGCCCGTCCGGAGGGTCTCCAGGAACAGGTCGGCGGCCCCGCCCAGTTCGCCGCCGACGGCTATGACCTCGGGGTTCACCAGGTTCACCAGGCCGCCGAGGGCGATGCCGAGGTGCCCGCCCGCGTCGTTCAGGACGCGGCGCAGCCCGGCGTCGCCCTCGGCGGCGCGGGTGGTGAGCTCGCGCAGGCCGGTCAGGCCGGGGTGGGTGTGGCGGACGTGGTCTAGCAGCGCGCGGCCGCCCACGTACAGCTCCAGGCAGCCGCGGTTCCCGCAACGGCAGACGGGACCGTGCGAGTCGAGGGTGACGTGCCCGAGTTCCCCGGCGGTGCCGGTGATGCCGCGGAACAGGTTGCCGTCGAAGACGAGCCCGGCGCCGACGCCGGTGGCGAGCTTGACGTAGACGAAGACCGACGCGCCTCGTCCCGCGCCCCAGCGCTGTTCGCCGAGGGCGCCGAGGTTGGCGTCGTTGTCGGCGACGACGGGGACGCCGAGGCGGCCGGACAACTCGGCGGCGGGCGCCAGGTGCGCCCACGCGGGCAGGAGTGTCGGTGAGCCGAGGCCGCCTGCGCGGGTGAGGGGGCCGGGGACGCCGAGGCCGAGGCCGACGATGTCCTCTCTGGACGCGCCCAGCTCGGCCAGCGCGGTGTCCACCATGGACGCGGTGTGGTCCAGGACCATCACCGGGTGGTCGTCGGCGTCGCGGTCGAGGCGCTCCTCCAGCTCGGTGAGGACGTGGGAGCCCAGGTCGGCCAGCAGGACGCGGACGTGGCGGCGGCCGACGTCGACTCCGGCGGCGATGCCGGCCGCGCGGGTCAGCGCGACGCGGGCGGCGCGGCGGCCTCCGGTGGCGGGGGCGTCCTCTTTGGACTCCTCGGCGGCGAGCCCGGCGTCGATGAGCTCGGTGACGGCCGCCGAGACCGTCGGGCGCGACAGTCCGGTGTGGGACACGATGTGCGCGCGGGTGCCGGGGCCGCCCTCGCGGAGCGCGCGGGCGACGCGGAGGGTGTTGCCGCGCAGGGCCTCCCGCCACAGGACGGCGGGGGACGCGGAGGCGAAGGGGTGGGTCGGCACGGCGCGATCCTCCGTCGGGCGGGCGACTTCTGTCAAGGCGAGTTCCGGCAAATCCCGACAGAAGTTGGTCCACATTGCCCGGACGCGACCGTTTCGGATCGTCGAGCCGTCGCTCACTTAACGGGTTGGCAACAAGCACAGGTCAACAGTTGACATATGAAGAGCTCACATGGTGAGGTTCAGCCGTTGCACGCAACCAACACCCGGAGGTGTGTCATGGGCCTCAGCCGCAGAGGTTTAATCGCGCTGGCCACGGTGGCGGCTCTGGCCGTCCTGCCGGCCTGCTCCAAGGACGCCGGTCAGGACGGCGGCGGCGGAGACAACAAGTCCGTCGAGGTCTTCTCGTGGTGGACCGGTCCCGGTGAGGAAGAGGGCCTCGCCGCGATGATCGCCGACTTCAAGGCGAAGAATTCCGGCATCGAGTTCAAGAACGCGGCGGTCTCCGGCGGTGCCGGATCCAACGCCAAGGCGATCCTGCAGACCCGGCTCAAGGACGGCGACGCGCCCGACTCCTACCAGCGGCACGCCGGCCTGGAGCTGCAGGACGACATCAAGAACGGGTGGGTCTCCGACATCACCTACCTGTACGACTCCGAGGGCTGGAAGAACGTCTTCCCCAAGCAGCTCCTCGACTACCTGACCATCGACGGCAAGATCTACGCCGTCCCGGTCAACATCCACCGCTCCAACCTCATGTGGAGCAACCCCAAGGCGCTCAAGGACATGGGTGTGGAGTCGACGCCCAAGACCTGGTCGGAGTTCCTGACCGTCGCCGAGAAGATCAAGGGCAAGGGCAAGATCCCGCTGGCCATCGGCCCCGGCTGGACGCAGAAGCACCTGCTGGAGAACGTCCTGCTCGGCGAGCTCGGCAAGGCCGGTTACGACGGTCTGTGGAACGGCACCACCGACTGGACCGGTCCTGCGGCCACCAAGGCCCTGGAGACCTACAAGAAGGTGCTGGAGTACTCCGACATCAGCTCCGCCTCCGCCGACTGGCAGCCGATGATCGACAAGGTCGTCTCCGGTCAGGCCGCCTTCGCGGTCATGGGCGACTGGGCCGACGCCTACCTCAAGGGCGACAAGAAGCTCAAGTTCAATGAGGACTACCAGGTGACGGCCTCGCCGGGCACCGACGGGATCTTCAACTTCCTGTCCGACTCCTTCACGCTGCCGGTCAAGGCGAAGAACAAGACCGCGGCCGAGGCGTGGCTGAAGGAGGCCGGGTCCAAGAGCGGCCAGGACGCCTTCAACCCGAAGAAGGGCTCGGTCCCGGCGCGCACCGACGGCGACGCGGCCCTGTACACCGACTACCTCCAGTTCGCCCTCCAGCAGTGGCAGGGCACCAAGGACGGCTCGGTGCAGCTGGTCGGCTCGCTGGCGCACGGCGTGGTGGCGAACAACGCCTGGAACGCCGAGATCGACACCGCGCTCGGTCTGTTCATGCAGGACCACGACGTGGCGAAGTTCGCCGCGGCGGTCAAGCAGAAGTACACCGACACCAAGTAACGGCGACCGGGGCCGCCGCGAGGCGGCCCCGGTACTCCACCGCGGTTCGTCTCAAGACGGTGCCTCGTTTCAAAGCGATGGAGCATTCCCATGCGACGCTTCCGGCGCTGGGGTCCGGCGCTGCTGCTGGTCTCCCCGTCCCTGCTGCTGATCGGCCTGTTCGTCTACGGCTTCGCCGGGTGGAACGCGAAGGTGTCCACCAGCACCTCGCGCGGCTACCAGATCAGTGACGACTACATCGGCACCGACAACTACGAGAAGTTGTTCGCCGACGAGCGCTTCGGGCTGGACGTCCGCAACGTCCTCATCTTCACCCTGGTGTTCGTGCTCGGCGCGATGGCGACCGGTCTGGTGCTGGCGCTGCTGCTGGAGCGCGGGATCCGCTTCGAGTCCTTCTTCCGCAGTTCCTTCATCTTCCCGATGGCGCTGTCGCTGATCGCGGTGGGCATCGTGTGGCGGTGGCTGCTGAAGGGCGGTGAGCCGGTCGGCGGCCTGAACAAGGTCTTCGACTCGCTGGGGCTCGATTTCCTGGTGGGCGACTGGTACCAGTCGGGTTCGAGCTGGGCCATCGCCTCGATCGCGCTCCCGGCGGGCTGGGCGCTGTCCGGTTACATCATGGCCCTGTTCCTGGCCGGGATCCGGGGCGTGCCCGACGAGCTGCGCGAGGCCGCGCGGGTCGACGGCGCCAACGAGCCGCGCGTGTTCTGGCACATCGTGCGGCCGATGCTGTGGCCGGTGGTGATGAGCGCGCTGGTGATCCTGGCGCACATCTCGCTGAAGACCTTCGACCTGCTGCTGGCGATCGTCCCCAAGGGCAACCTCGGGCTGGACACCCCGGCGATGTACATGTGGTACACCAGCTTCGACGGCGGCTTCTACGGGCGCGGCGCGACGATCGCCACGCTGCTGCTGGCCGGGATCGCGCTGGTGATCGTGCCCTACATCTGGTACTCGGTGCGATCGGAGCGTAAGAAGTGAGCGCCGCGACCCTGGACGACACCACCGTCCCCAAAGGACAGACCCCCCGGAAGGGGCACGGCCGGATCCGCTCGCGCTGGGCGCCCTACGTCACGGTGCTCAAGTACGCGCTGCTGCTGTTCTTCCTCGTGTTCTTCCTGATGCCGGTCTACGCCCTGGTGGTGACCTCGCTGAAGGATCCCGCCGAGGTGGGTGTGGACACGGTGTGGAACCTGCCGTCCACATTGTCCTTCGACTCCTTCGCCACGGTGTGGCCGAAGCTGCAGGACGGCCTGGTCAACAGCCTGATGCTGGCGATCCCGGCGAGCCTGATCTCCTCGCTGCTGGGCGCGGCCAACGGCTTCGTGCTGTCCAAGTGGCGCTTCCCCGGCGCCGACTTCGTCTTCCCGTTGATCCTGTTCGGGATGTTCATCCCGTACCAGTCGGTGCTGATCCCGATGACGGAGACGATGTCCTTCCTCGGGCTCAAGGGCGGCCTGGACGGGCTGATCCTGGTGCACATCATCTACGGCCTGCCGCTGACCACGCTGATCTTCCGCAGCTACTTCGCCGGGATCTCCGACGAGATCGTGGAGGCCGCCGAGGTCGACGGCGCGGGCATGCTCCGGACGTTCTTCCACGTCGCGCTGCCGGTGGCGCCACCGGCGTTCGCGGTGGCCATCATCTGGCAGTTCACCTCCGCCTGGAACGACTTCCTGTTCGGGGCGGTGCTCACCACCAACCGCGCCTACTGGCCGGTGACGATCGCCCTCAACAACATCGCCGGCGGGCAGGCCGTGCCGTTCAACGAGGCGATGGCCTCGGCGCTGATCGCCTGCCTCCCGACGCTGCTGGTCTACATCCTGCTGGGCCGCTTCTTCATGCGCGGCCTGATGGCGGGAGCGCTGAAAGGATGAACGTGGACATCACCAACGCCGAGGCCGCCGGGATCACCCTGGACGGGGTGGACAAGGTCTACCGCGGCGGCGTCAAGGCGGTCAGCGGTGTGGACCTGACGATCGACCCCGGCGAGTTCATGGTCCTGGTCGGGCCCTCCGGGTGCGGCAAGTCGACGCTGCTGCGCATGATCGCCGGGCTGGAGGAGGTCACCGCCGGTCGCGTCCACATCGGAGACACCGACGTCACCAACAAGCTGCCCCAGCAGCGCGACGTGGCGATGGTCTTCCAGAGCTACGCGCTCTACCCGCGCATGTCGGTGCGCCGCAACATGGAGTTCGGGCTGCGGATGCGCGGCACCAAGGCCGCCGAGCGCAAGGCCCGCGCCGCCGAGGTCGCCGAGACCCTCGGCCTGGCGCACCTGCTGGAGCGGCGCCCGGCGGCGCTGTCCGGCGGGCAGCGGCAGCGCGTGGCGATGGGCCGGGCGATCGTCCGGCGCCCCAAGGTGTTCCTCATGGACGAGCCGCTGTCCAATCTGGACGCCAAGCTGCGGGTCAGCATGCGCGCCGAACTGTCGCGCCTGCACCAGCGCCTCGGGGTCACCACCGTCTACGTCACCCACGACCAGATCGAGGCGATGACGCTCGGGCAGCGGGTGGCGGTGCTGCGCGACGGCGTTCTCCAGCAGTGCGACACGCCCGCGAACCTGTTCCACAAGCCGGTGAACCTGTTCGTGGCGGCCTTCATCGGCTCGCCGGGCATGAACTTCGTGTCCGCGCGCGTCGAGGGCGGCCGGGTCGGGTTCGGCGGGCTGTCGATCCCGGTTCCCGAGGGCAGGACGCTCGCCGACGGCGAGGTGATCCTGGGCGTGCGGCCCACCGGCATCACCCTGCCGGGCGAGGGCCGCCCGGCCCTCACCGCCGTCCCGGAGGTCATCGAGGACCTCGGCGACGAACGGCACGTGGTATTCCCGGTGGCCGCGCCGCGCGTGGACACCGACGCCACCCGCGCGGCGGTGGACGCCGAGTCCGCCGACGACGTCCTGCTCCCCGACGACCACGCCCGCTTCACCGTGAAGCTCCCGATCGACGTGCCGGTGACCCTCGGGGAACCGCTGGAACTGGCCATCAACCCGGCGCGCCTGCACTTCTTCGACCCCGCGACCGGCGCCGCGCTCTGATCCTCCCGGAGCGCGCGGGCGCACCGTCCCGTGGAACCGGGCCACAGCCGGTTCCACGGGACGGCGGAGGTCAGTCGGGCGGCCGGACCAGGCCCGTCTCGTAGGCGTAGACGACCACGTGCGCCCGGTCGCGCGCGCCGATCTTCACCATCGCCCGGCTCACGTGCGTCTTGGCGGTGGCCGGACTGATGTAGAGCCGCGTGGCGATGTCGTCATTGGACAGTCCACGCGCGACCAGCGCCACCACCTCCGTCTCGCGCGGCGTCAGCCCCGGCGCCGCCCCCGACATCGCCAGCGGCGGACGGGCGGTGAACTCCTCGATCAGCCGCCGCGTGACGGCCGGCGACAGCAACGCGTCGCCGCGCGCGGCGTCCCGCACCGCGCGCACCATGTCCTCCGGCTCGATGTCCTTCACCAGGAACCCGCTCGCCCCGGCCCGCAGCGCGTTGTACACGTACTCGTCGAGGCCGTGATTGGTCAGCATGACCACCCGGACGCCCGCCAGCTCCGGGTCGGCGGCGATGCGGCGGGCGGCCTCGATGCCGTCCATCACCGGCATCTGCACGTCCAGCAGGACCACGTCGGGCCTGGTCTCGGCCGCCAGCGCGACCGCCTCGGCGCCGTGCGCGGCCTCGCCGACCACCTCGATGTCGTCCTCGTCGTCCAGCAGCGCCCGGAACCCGCCCCGGATGAGCGGCTGGTCGTCGGCGAGCATCACCCGGATCATCGCACCGCTCCCGCCATCGCCAGGGGCAGCACCGCGCGGACGGCGAAGCCGCCCCCGGCGGTGGGCGCCGCCGAGAGCCGCCCGCCGAGGGCGGTCACGCGCTCGCGCATCCCGATGAGCCCGATGCCCGGCACCGGTGGGCTGGCCGTGTCGCCGCGACCGGCGTCGGTGACCGCCACGGTGAGCTCGACGTCCCCATAGGACACCTCCACCTCGGCCGCGGAGGCCCCGGAGTGCCGGGCCACGTTGGTGAGCGCCTCCTGCACCACCCGGAACGCCGCGAGGTCCACATCGGAGGGCAGCGGGAACGCCTCGCCCACGATGGACAGCGCGGCGGTCACGCCCGCCGCGCGGCTGTCGGCGATCAGGCGCGGCAGGTCGGCCAGGCCCGCGCCGGGAGCGGTGTCGTCGGGATCGCGCAGGACCTCCAGGGTCCGGCGCAGCTCGCGGGTGGCGGTGCGGCTGGCGTCCCGGATCGCCACCAGCGAATCGGGGACGTCGTCGCCGCGCTTGGCGGCCAGGTGCACCGCGACGCCCGCCTGGACCTTGATGACCGAGATGGCGTGCGTGAGGGTGTCGTGCAGTTCGCGGGCGATGCGCAGCCGCTCCTGCCCGGCGCGGCGGCGGGCGACCTCCTCGCGCGTGCGCACCGCCTCGGCCGCGCGCGCCTCGACCTGCGCCACGTACTCCCGGCGCTGCCGGGTGACCTTGCCCAGCACCCAGGCGGCCAGGAACCAGCCGACCGGCAGGAACGCCGTCTGCACCACGTCGCGCACGGTCTGTCCCGGCTGCGGCGTCAGGACGGCCTTGGTCACCACCGCCAGCAGCGGCGGATCGACCAGCAGCGCCGCCAGCAGGCCGTGCCCGGCGTCGGTGGCGGTGAACACCGCCACCAGCAACGGAACCGTCGCCACCATCCCCGGACCGGTCAGCAGCGAGTAGGCGACCAGCCCCACCAGCGTCGCCACCAGCACCGCGCGCGGGAAACGCCGCCGCACGGCCAGGACACCGCCGTACACGACGGCCACCGCCAGCGCGCCGAACCGCACTCCACCGGGCATCAGAAGGACGTCGGTGACCAGCGTGGCGACGGCGGTCGCCGCCAGCGCGGGATCGACCCAGTTGCGAGGACGCGAGACCATGTGGGCACCGTAGAACACCCCGCGCCCCGGCACGTCATCCGCGGAACCGAGATCACACGTACTCCCCACGCGGTAGAGCTTTTCGCCGTCTGCTCCACCGTGGGCATGAGATAAGTCCACCGCTCGGGCGACGACTCCGGGCCCGGATGGGCCGATCATGACGCGGTGACTCCCGACGACCTCATCGCGGCGACCGGCACCGACGGCCACGACTGGATCCTCACCGTCGGCTGCGGCGACGGAACCGACGCCCGCGCCGCCGCCCGCCACGCCGTCCACGGGCACGTCCTGTGCCTGGACGCCTCACCCCGCGCCCTCGCCCGCGCCGCCCGCCACGGCGACGCGGCCAACCTCCGCTACCGGCTGGGCGACATCGAGACCTGCGAGCTGCCCGAGGGCGATTTCGACGTGGCGGTGACGCGCCTGCGTCCCGGTGCCTTCGCCGACCCGGTGGCCGCCTACCGCAACATCGCCCGCGCGCTCGCGCCGATGGGGACGCTGGTGATCGCCGGGGACGGCGACCCGGCGAGCCTGGAGGAGGTTCTCGGGCTCGCCGGGTTCGGGCCGGTGTGGGTCAGTGGAGGGGAGCGGGACGGGGTGACGGTGGCGGTGCGGAGGTGACGGGGATGAGCAGGACCGCCAGCGCCAGCCCCAGGAGCAACCCGGCGAGCACCGGCGGTCCGCCGTAGCCGTGCTCGATGTCGAACAACCGGTAGAGGCCGGGCCCGAGGGGCTGGACGACGATCTGCCCGAGCTGGCTCACCGGCCAGCCCACCAGTGGCGCCAGCACCGCGCTCAGCGCGAGGTGCCACCAGCGGAAGACGCCCGTCGCGCACTGGACGACCACGACGAGGAAGATCAGCGAGAGCCCGTCGAACCACGTGTACAGCGGGACGAAGTCCGACTGCAGGACCGTCGCGGCCGCCACGGCCGCGGCCATGGCGGCGGGAGCGGCCCACACCGTCCACGTCGGCAGCGGGGCGCGGCGAGCCGAGACCGCGCCCGCCCACGCGAGCACCGCGAAGAGGGCGCCGATGGCCAGGACGAGCCCGTCCCAGCCCGGGCCGGAGGCGTCGGCGGGGTAGGAGCCGAGGAGCACGGTCGTCATGATCGCGGCGACGACGCCGAGTCCGGCCTTGAGGACACGGCCGCCGGGGATCGACAGGAGCGCGGCGAGCAGGACCAGCGTCACCGAGGCCGCCCGCAGGTTCCACACCCCGATGCCGGGGCCGTACGCGGGATCGGGCATCGGATGGGTGAAGGCGAGGAAGGCCACCGCGATCGACACCGGCAGCGCGCCCCAGGCCAGCCAGAGGCCCTCCCGGCGCGCGGGCGCGGCGGGACGGGCGGCGGGCGCTGCGGCGAACCGGCCGTGGATTCCGGCGAACGCGTAGGCGAGCCCGAAGATGATGAGCGTGGCCAGCTGCCGCAGAGCCGGGGCGGCCTCAGTGGCGAGCGTGGCGGTGTCCGAGGCCGAGGCGAAGGTCGTCGTGACCATCGCCTCGGGGAAGAGCCGGATCATGTCGGCCGGGCCCGCTCCGGTCAGGAAGAGGTACGGCATCGACAGCGCCATCCCGGCCAGATCGATGATGATGAGCCCACCGGCGACGGTGACGGCCGCGGCGATCGCGCGGCGCCGGCGGGCGATGAGCACCAGGCCCGCGCACAGCAGGCCGGATCCACCGAGGACGAGGACCACCAGCGGCGTGCGCTCGAAGGCCAGGACGGGAAAGTAATAGCCGTTGCCGATGTTGCGGGGGCCCACGAACGCGATCGCGAGGAGCGCGATGACGACGGGCGCGATCGCGTTGAGAAGCGGGCGGCGCCGCGAGACCGGTGCGCACCTGAAGGCGAGCGCGCCGAAGACGGCGGACAGCGCCAGTGCCAGGAGATTCGCCGTGAGCAGGATCGGCCACGCCGCCGCGTGGATGCCCTCGGTCTCGGTGCGCTCGCCGAAGTACCCGGTGGTGAAGGCGGGGAACTGCTCGGCCAGCTGGGGCAGCAGGAGTACGGCGATGGTCATGGCGAGCAGCGGGGCCAGGCGCCGCGCGCCTCCCGGTGTCGCCTCACGCAGTCGCGTGAAGAACCCCGGTGGCTCGTCCACCGGCGGTGTGGCGGCCAGGCTCGCGCCGAAGCGCAGCCGCCGCCAGGCGCGGCTTAAAGTCCCGCGCTCGGGGTCGTTGCCGATGGCGTGGATCTCGGCGTTCCATTCTCCGGTCATGTCCTCCCTCATCTCTTCGGGCCAGTTCAGGGCCGCGCGGGCGATCAGGCGGCCGGTGAGGCGGTCGACGACGGTCATGGGCGTTCTCCCCGTGGTGAAGGGTCAGACGGTGGGCAGGGGCTGCCAGGCGGGACGCGGCGGCAGGGCCACGCGTTCGCGCATCGCCCGGGCGGTGATCAGGGCGTATCCGGTGGCGATGGCCAGGACGGTGACGAAGGTGCCGATGCCGTCCCAGGCGCCGGCGAAACCGGCTCCGGCGAGCAGGTACTCCTCGGCGGCGAAGCCCGGCACCATGAGGATGTAGAAGACGGCGATCTGCGCGGGTATCGAGACGATGGCGGCCAGCACCCAGCGGATGCCGCTCAGCCACGGGCGGCGGGGGCGGTTCCAGGCGATGAGGACGGTGATCGCGATCGTCCACGGCCCGCAGATGAGGGCGAGGAGGACGGGAATCTCGCTGGGGAGTCCGCTGACCGCGCCGATCGCGGCGAAGGCCAGTACGGACAGTGTGGCGAGTACGGCCCCGGTGGTCCGGCGGAGTGGCCGGATGCGGGCGGAGAGCGCGGCGACGACGGCCATGGCGGCGAGGCCGCCGCAGATGACGGCGGTGCCCAGGGGCAGGCCCCAGGGTGTCGGCGGATCGGTGTCGATGGTGTCGGGCCAGGTGGCCTGGAGGTAGAGGGCGGGGGCCGTCACGGCGGCGAAGAGGGCGATGACGATGCGGCCGCGCCGCACCGATTGGGGTGTGGCGGTGCCGCGCACGTTCACCCCGAGCCACCACGCGGCCCAGCTGGTGAGGCCGCCGGTCGCGGCGGCGATGGCGGCGGTGGTCGGCTCGGGCAGGCCGGTGCCGGAGAGGGCCTTGTCGGCGACGACGAGGACGAAACCGGCCAGGAGCGCGGGCCAGAGCGCGCGGCCGCGTCCGGTGAGGGCGAAGGCGAGGCCGAGGACGGCGAGGGTGATCGCGGCGAGCCGGACCTCGTAGGTCCAGATGCCGAACTCCGGATCGGCCTGGTAGCGGACGACGCGGGACGGCAGGAACGCCAGTGCGGCGGCCCAGGTGGCGAGCGCGACGCCGGTCAGCGCGAGGGCGATGGGACGGCCCCGGCGTACCGGCGCGACGGGCACGGGGACCGCGACCTTGGTGGCGCGGGCGGCGGGGGCCGGGATCGCGGTCCGCACGGTGTAGCAGACGATCAGGAGCAGCCCGAGCATCATGCCGATGACCACGCTGGACAGCCACCAGGCGATCTCGATGTCGCTGTCGGGCGCTCGCCCCGCGTTGGGACTGGGGCCGATCAGCGCCGAGGGGAACCACAGTGGACCGTGTGAGACGTCCACGCGGGCCGGATCGATGTAGGGACCGGCGTCGTAGGTCGAGCCGCCCTCGCCGACGCCGAGGACGCGCGCGGCGGCCTGGCGCAGGCCGATCTCGATGCACGCCAGGTCGAACAGGATGAGGCCGAGACCGACGCCCAGGACGCGGCCCAGCCAGAGCAGCCCGCCCCGCGCGATGAGGACCGCGCCGACGCAGACGATGCCGGCGGTCGCCGCCCACATCCCGACCGCGACGGTCTGGACGGGCCCGCTGCCGAAGAGCAGGGTCTGGGTCGTCATTCCGGCGGCCACGGCCGCCACCGCGGCCAGTGTCCACAGGAGACGGGAGGCGGCCGTGCGCGGTCCCCGGGCGACGGGGTGGCGGCGGGCGAGCAGGGTGCCGAAGAGCCCGAAGGACGCGTAGGCGATCAGGGTGACCAGGATGTAGAGGCCGATGCCCAGGGGCGTGCGCTTCTCCAAGCTGGAGAAACCCGTGGTCAGTTGCTCGGCGGCACCCGCGAGGACGCTCACGGCGCCGGCCATGAGCATGGTGGCGAATCCGGCGAGGAACAGGACCAGGAACGGCCGGACCCGCCGTCCCAGGCCCGGGACGATCTCCCGCCAGCCCATGGGGACGCCGTTCTCGTCGCCGACGGGTGGGGAGGCGGCCAGGCTGAAGGCGAAGCGCAGGCGGCGCAGCCCGCCCATCACGCTCATCTCGGCCAGCCATTCGCTGGTGAGGTCCTCGCGCAGGTCTTTCGGCCAGCGGTCGGCGGCGATGCGGATCCAGTGGGAGGCGACGCCGTCGAGGAGGCTCATGCCGTCCTCGGCTTCCCCGTGGCTCCCTCGGCCTTGGACAGGTGCTGGTACAGGGCGGCCAGCTCGACGCGGGCGGCGGACACGCCGTCGGGGGTGAGGGTGTAGTAGCGGCGGGCGGGACGTCCCACGACCTCCGGGTCGATGTCCTCCCAGTGCGCGGTGACCCATTCGGCGCGCTGGAGGCGCAGCAGGATCGGGTACAGGGTTCCGCTGGGCAGCCCGGTGTCGTTCATCAGATCCAGGCCGTAGCGCTCGGCGGTGGGGTCGGCCAGGAAGGCGGCGAGGACCTTCGTCACCGCCGCGGTGATCCTGAGTTTCTCTACCATGGTCCGAACTCTACATAGGGTAGGCTCGGGCTGTCCACCCTGGACCGTGGGCGGACGCGGTGGAGGGACGCCACGGGGGCGTCCCTCCACAGTGCTGGGTGCGGGCTACCGGGTCACAGCGAACCGAAGAACGCGCGGATCTCGCCCGCGGCCAGCTCCGGCTGCTCGAAGGCGAAGAAGTGCCCGCCCCGCTCCGGCCGGCTCCACCGGCGCAGATCGGTGGTGGAGCGCGCGGCGATCGAGCGCGGCGCGCCCTGCGTGCCCGGCTCGTTGGACAGCGCGACGGCGGTCGGCACGGTGGTGACCGGACGCGGGTTCATCAGGTCGTAGTCGTGGTACTGGCGGAAGGACTCGCCGATGGTCCCGGTGACCCAGTAGAGGGTCACCACCGTCAGCAGCGAGTCGCGGTCCCAGATCGACTCCAGCTCGCCGCCGTGGTCGGTCCAGTCCCGGTACTTGTCGGCGATCCAGGCCAGCAGGCCCGACGGCGAGTCGATCAGCGCGGCGGCGATGGTGTCCGGCCGCATCCACATGATCTCGCTGTAGCCCTGGTCGATCTTGGTGTCGTAGTTGTGGAGGTGGTCGATGAACGCCTGCTCCTCCTCGTTCGGCGCCGGATCGAACGTGGCGGGGAACTGCGGGAAGAGCGTCTGGACGCCGATCAGGCTCTGCGGGTACTTCGCGCCCAGCCAGGCGGTGACGCCGCCGCCGATGTCGCCGCCGAAGGCCGCGAAGCGCTCGTAGCCGAGCACCCGCGTCATCAGCTCGTGCCAGCGGTCGGCGATCGTCTCGCGGGTGGTCAGGCCCTCAAGGGACTGGGAGAACCCGAATCCCGGCAGGGACGGGACCACCACGTCGAAGACGGGCGTGGTCAGCGGGTCGGCGCCGTGCGCGCCGGGGTCGGTGAGCGGGCCGACCAGCCTGAGGTACTCGAAGTGGCTGCTGGGCCAGCCGTGCGTCAGCACCAGCGGGATCGGCTCGGGGCCACCGGGAGTCCGGACGCCCTTGACGTGGACGAAGTGGACGTTCCCGCCGCCGACCTCGGCGAGGTACTGCGGGAAGGAGTTGAGGTGCGCCTCGGCCTTGCGCCAGTCGAAGCCCTCGGCCCAGTACGCGACGATCTCGCGCAGCCAGCCCGGATCGACACCGCCGGTCCAGTGACCGCGCGCGACGCTCTCGGCGAATCGGGTGTTGCGGAGCCGGGAGCGCAGGTCTTCGAGGACGGCGTCCGGCACGGAGATGCTGAAAGTCTTCATGGGTCCTTCGAGAAATGAAGAAGAGGTGGACCCGTGATCAGCGCACGCCGAAGGGGGCACGGGCCCGGCTAACAGACCTGGACATCGGGCTCACCTCCTTCGCGTGATCGCCCTGACTCTAGCGCCACACACGACCCCGCGCACCCCGACGGCGATGTGCGCTGCGTCGCACCACCCCCCACCGGCAATGGGTGAGTCGGCGGAGGGTGAGTTGGCGGAGGGTGAGCCGGTAGAGGGGGAGTCTGAGGGTGGAGACGGAGTCGCCCCCCTCAGGAGGGAGGAGACGCCCACTGACCTCAACCACCGGCAGCGGGGGAGTCTGAGGGTGGAGACGTGTCTCCCCCTCAGGGAAGGGGAGCGCTATTTTCGACGGGTGCGCATCATCGGGATCATGTCGGGCACGTCGCACGACGCCATCGACGTAGCCGCCGCCGAATTCACCCACACCGACGGTGAACTGCGCCTGCGGCCGCTGGGTGACCTGAGCGTCGAGCACGACCCGGACCTGCGCGAGGCCCTTGTCGCCGCCCTCCCGCCCGCGCGCACCTCCTTCGCCGAGGTCTGCGCCCTCGACACCCGCCTCGGCCGGGCCTTCGCCGACGCCGCCGCCAAGGGCCTGGCCGTCCTGTGCGACGGGGAGGCCGATCTGGTCGTCTCGCACGGTCAGACCGTCTACCACTGGGTCGCCGACGGCCACGCGCACGGCACCCTCCAGATCGGGCAGCCCGCCTGGATCGCCGCGGCCACCGGCCTTCCCGTCGTGGCCGACCTGCGCTCCGCCGACATCGCCGCCGGTGGGCAGGGCGCGCCGCTGGTGCCGGTGCTGGACGCCGGTCTGCTGCGCCCCGGTCAGGCCGCGCTGAACATCGGCGGCATCGCCAACATCACCGCCATCGGGGACGCCGGGGACGTCACCGCCTACGACCTCGGCCCCGGCAACGCGCTGATCGACGCCGCCGCGCGGGAGCACTTCGGGCTGCCCTTCGACGACGGCGGGCTACTCGCCTCGGCCGGTTCGGTGGACGCCGCGCTGCTGCTGCGGCTCATCGACGAGCCCTACTACCGGATGCCGCCGCCGAAGTCGACCGGCAAGGAGCTCTTCCACGGCGGCTACGTCGCCAACCCGGGCCTGTCCGGCGCCGATCTCATCGCCACCCTCACCGAGCTCACCGCCCGCGTCATCACCACCGAGGCCGTGTGGCTGGGCGTCCGGGAGGTCTACGCCTCCGGCGGGGGAGTGCGGAACCCGGTGCTGATGGGCCGTGTCCGCGATCTGGCCGAGGGCCGTTTCGAGCTGCGCGAGACCGATGAGCTGGGCGTGCCCGCCGACGCCAAGGAGGCCTACGCCTTCGCCCTCCTGGGCTGGCTGACCTGGCACGGCCTGCCCGGCGCGCTCCCGTCGGTCACCGGCGCCTCGCGTGCGGCCGTCCTGGGCAGCATCACGCCGGGGACGGCGCCGCTGCGGCTGCCCGAGCCGCTGCCCGGGTGGAGCGGGCGGATCCGCGTCACTCCATAGTGGACGAAAGGGCGTCCTGCCCTTTCGGTCCTTACGGATCGGGCCTGCGCCGACGTACGCTCGCGCCCATGGCAACCACCACCCCGCAAGCCCCCGTCGGCTCCGGCTTCGACCGCCACAGCACCGCCGAGGACGTCCTGCAGGGCGTCGACCTGGGCGGCAAGACCGTCCTGCTCACCGGCGGCTACTCCGGCGTCGGCCTGGCCACCGCCCGCGCGCTGAGCGCCGCCGGGGCGGCCGTGATCGTGCCCGCCCGGCGTCCCGAGGTCGCCAGGGCCGCCCTGGACGGCGTGCCCGGCGCCGAGACCGCCGCCATGGACCTCGCCGACCTCGGCGCCGTCACCGCCTTCGCCGGGGCCTTCGTGGACTCCGGCCGCCGCCTCGACATCGTCATCAACTGCGCCGCCGTGATGGCCCTGCCCGAGCGGACCACCACCGCGGCCGGCTGGGAGATCCAGTTCGCCGTCAACCACCTCGGCCACCACGTCCTGGTCAACCGGCTGCTGCCCGCCATCAACGAGGGCGGACGCGTCGTCGCGGCCTCCTCCGGCAGCCACCGCCGCTCCGGGATCCGCTGGGACGACGTGCACTTCGAGCGCGGCGAGTACGTCAAGTGGCTCGCCTACGGCCAGTCGAAGACGGCCAACGCGCTCTTCGCGTTGCACCTGGACCACCTCGCGCGCGACCGGGGCGTCCGCGCCTTCTCCGCCCACCCCGGCATGATCCCCACGCCCCTCCAGCGGCACCTCAGCACCGAGGAGCACGCCGCCGCCGGATGGGTCGACGCCGACGGCAACATCATCAACCCGAACGTGAAACGCCCCGAGCAGGGCGCCTCCACCCAGGTGTGGGCGGCCACCGCCGCCGTCCTGGCCGGGCACGGCGGGGTCTACTGCGAGGACACCGAGATCGCGGTGCCCGCCACGCCGGGCCAGCCAGGTCCCGGCGTCGCCGCATGGGCCACCGACCCCGAGCAGGCCGAGCGGCTGTGGGCCTACAGCCGCGAGCTGACCGGCGCCGACGCGTTCGCGTAGGCGTCCAGGTACGCCAGCAGCTCCGCGCGCCGCTCACCGGAGGTGAAGCCCGCCCGCACGCCCGCGCGGGTCAGGTCGAGGAGCGCGGCCTCGGACAGCCCCAGCTGCGCCGCCGCCGCGTACTCCTCGCCGATCGTGGTCCCGATCTGCACGGGATTGTCGGTGCCCAGGGCGACCTTGATGCCGTGCTCGCGGAAGCGGCGCAGCGGATGGTCGCCCAGGCGCGTCACCGCGCCCAGGAAGACATTGCAGCTCAGACAGCACTCGACGGTCACCGCGCGCTCGGCGAGCAGGTCCAGCAGCCACGGGTCGCGCCAGGCCTGGGTGGCGTGCCCGATGCGCGACACCCCGTCCAGCTGCGCCACCGCCGCGATGTTGGCCGTGGAGAACTCACCGGCGTGCACCGTCACGCCCAGGCCCGCCTCGGCGGCCTGCTCCACCACCAGCGCGCCCTGCCGCCAGTTCGCCTCGGTGGCGTAGGGCACGTACAGCAGGTCCACGCCGCCCAGGCCGTCGGCGGCGCGCGCCGCGCAGCCGTCCAGCACCGCCGCCAGCCGCTCCGGCTCGGCGTACATCGCCACCGCCGCGATCGCCTCGGCGTAGAACACCGGGTGCTCGGCGCGCACCAGGCCCTCGGCCCGCCGGAACAGCTCCATGAACCCCGGGCGCAGGACCAGGTCGTTGCCGAAGCGCACCTCGGTGTAGATCGAGCCGCCCTCGGCGCTCTCCCGCAACGTGTCGGCGACGCGCTCGACGAAGGCCTCGTCGTCATCGGCGGCGGCCGGTGCCGGGAACACCTGCGACAGGCGCTGCAAACGGGCCATGCCGGGCGGGACCACCGCCAGCAGATCGCCACGCCACGCCGACCAGTCGAAGGGCGCGCGCCCGGCCCGGCGCGCCAGGACCCGGTCCAGCCGGGGCGACCACTCCTGGTGCAGATGAACATCGGCCTTCGGAATCATGGCCGGATCATCTCACTATTTACCCGAAGAGGTGATATATGGTGACCGGCGCGTCAGGGGCACGTGTGTGTTGTCGGGAAGCCGACGGTCGCCCGCGTAGACTTCACGGCTATGAGTTCACGAGACGACTCCGAGACGGGACGCCTGCTCCCCCGTCTCACCGACGTGTCCGCGTTTCGGAAACTCCCCGTGGAGGCGCTGCCCGCCCTCGCCGGTGAGATCCGCGACTTCCTCGTCTCATCGGTGTCCAAGACCGGTGGTCACCTCGGCCCCAACCTGGGCGTGGTCGAGCTGACCATGGCGATCCACCGGGTCTTCGAATCCCCCCGCGACCGGGTCCTGTTCGACACCGGCCACCAGTCGTACGTGCACAAGGTCCTCACCGGCCGCCAGGACGGCTTCGTCGGCCTGCGCCAGCGCGGCGGCATCTCCGGCTACCCCGCGCAGGACGAGAGCGACCACGACGTCATCGAGAACTCGCACGCCTCGACCGTGCTGTCCTACGCCGACGGCCTCGCCAAGGCCTACCGCCTGCGCGACGAGGACCGCCACGTCGTCGCCGTCGTCGGCGACGGCGCCCTCACCGGCGGCATGTGCTGGGAGGCGCTGAACAACATCGCCGCCCGCAAGGACCTGCCGCTGGTCATCATCGTCAACGACAACGGCCGCTCCTACGCGCCCACCATCGGCGGCCTCGCCGACCACCTCGCCACCCTGCGGCTGAACCCGACCTACGAGAAGGTCCTGGACGCCGTCAAGGAGGCCCTCGGCCGCACGCCCCTGGTCGGCCCGCCGATGTTCGAGGTCCTGCACGCCGTCAAGCGCGGCATGAAGGACGCCGTGGCGCCCCAGGCGATGTTCGACGACCTCGGCATCAAGTACGTCGGGCCCGTCGACGGCCACGACATCGACGCCATGATCTCGGCCCTGGAGCGCGCCAAGCGCTTCGGCGGCCCCGTCATCGTCCACGCCGTCACCCGCAAGGGCTTCGGCTACCGGCCCGCCGAGGACGACGTCGACGACTGCCTGCACTCGCCGCCGTCCTTCGACGTCCAGACCGGCCTGCCGCAGGCCTCCGGGGGCGTGCGCTGGACCGGCGTCTTCTCCGACGAGCTGGTCGCCGTCGCCGACGAGCGCCCCGACGTGGTCGCCATCACCGCCGCGATGGCCATCCCCACCGGCGTCCACAAGCTCGCCGCGAAGTACCCCGAGCGCGTCTACGACGTCGGCATCGCCGAGCAGCACGCCGCGACCTCGGCCGCCGGGCTCGCCCTCGGCGGGCTGCACCCGGTCGTCGCCGTCTACGCCACCTTCCTCAACCGCGCCTTCGACCAGGTCCTGCTGGACGTGGCCATGCACAAGCTGCCGGTCACCTTCGTCCTGGACCGCGCCGGCATCACCGGCCCCGACGGCCCCAGCCACTACGGCATCTGGGACCTGTCGGTGTTCTCCGTCGTGCCCGGCATCCGCATCGCCGCCCCCCGCGACGCCGCGACGCTGCGCGAGGAGTTCCGCGAGGCCGTCGGCGTCGACGACGGCCCGACGATCGTGCGGTTCCCGACCGGCTCGGTGCCCGCCGACATCCCCGCCCTGGAACGCACCGGCGGCGTCGACGTCCTCGCCCGCGGCGAGTCCAATGACGTCCTGCTGGTCGCCGTGGGCGCCTTTGGGAAGCTCGCCCTGGACACCGCCGAGCGCATCGCCGGACACGGCATCGGCGTCACCGTCGTCGACCCCCGCTGGGTCACCCCGGTCCCCGAGATCCTCGCCGACCTGGCCGCCGCGCACCGCCTCGTGGTCACCGTCGAGGACGGCGTCCGCAACGGCGGCTTCGGCGACTCCCTCGCCCGCCTGCTGCGCGACAAGGGCGTCACCACGCCGCTGCGCGACTTCGGCGTCGCCCGCGACTGGCACCCCTACGGCACCCGCCAGGAACTGCTCACCGACCTGGGCCTGACCGCGCAGGACCTCTCCCGCGACATCACCGAGACCGTCCTGCGCCTCGGTGACTCTTCCGAGGTGCGCGTCTAAAGGGGCCCGGGTGCGGATTCTGGTCATCGAGGACGAATACAGCCTCGCCGACGCGATCGCGCGCGGTCTGCGCCGGCGGGGCTTCGCCGTGGACGTCGCCTACGACGGGCCCACGGGATACGAGGCCGCCACCGTCACCCGCTACGACGTCATCGTCCTGGACCGGGACCTGCCCGGCATGCACGGCGACGACATCTGCGCCCAGCTCGCCAGCCGCGGCGAGCTGACGCGTGTCCTGATGCTCACCGCCAGCGGCTCGGTCGCCGCGCGCGTCCAGGGCCTCGGCCTGGGCGCCGACGACTACATGGCCAAGCCCTTCGCCTTCGACGAGCTGGTGGCCCGCGTCCAGGCCCTCGGCCGCCGCGCCACGCCCGCCGCGCCGCCCGTCCTCACCATCGGCGACGTCGAACTCGACGTCGCCCGCCACCGCGCCCTGCGCGGCGGACGGGCCCTGGACCTGACCCGCAAGGAGTTCGGCGTCCTGGCCGAGCTCATGAAGGCCGCCGGGGCCGTGGTGTCCAGCGAGGAACTCCTCGACCGGGTCTGGGACGCCAACACCGACCCCTTCACCACCATCGTCCGCGTCACCGTGCGGACCCTGCGCCGCAAACTCGGCGAGCCGCCGATCATCGAGACCGTGATCGGCGCCGGCTACCGCATCCCCACCGGGGACTGAGGTGGCGCGGCGGCTGCCCCGGCCGACGCTGCGGCTGCGTCTGGGCCTCTGGTACGGCGTCGTCGCGCTGATCTCGGTGATCCTGGGCAACCTGCTGCCCTGGCAGTGGATCCCCGTCGTGGCGATGGTCGGGCTGATCCTCGGCTACGTGGTCGCCGGGCGCGCGCTGCGTCCCCTCCACGACGTCACCGCCACCGCCCGCCGCCTGTCGGCGGAGACCTTCGACGAGCGCATCCGTCACGAGGGACCCGATGACGAGATCCACGAGCTCGCCGACACCTTCGACGACATGCTGGACCGCATCGCCGCGGCCTTCGAGGCGCAGAAGCGCTTCGTGGCCAACGCCTCGCACGAGCTGCGCACGCCGCTGGCGGTGATGCGCACCGAGGTCGACGTGACCCTGTCCGATCCCGAGGCCGATCTGGACGAGTACCGGCGCATGGCCGAGGTCGTGCGGGGCGCGGTGGGACGCGCGGGCGACCTCATCGAGTCGCTGCTCCTGCTGGCCCGCACCGAGATCGAGATCGCGCGGCGGCTGACCACCCGCGTCCCGACCGACCTGGGGGAGTGCGCCTCGGGCGCGATCGAGTCCGCGCAGGTCCTGGCCGACGAGCTGGGGCTGGCGATGGCGACGTCGATGATGCCCGCGCCGGTCATCGGGGACCCCTCGCTGCTGGAGCGCCTGGCGGGGAACCTGATCGAGAACGCCATCCGCCACAACCTGCCCGGCGGGCGGCTGTGGGTGCTGGCGGGGGCGCATTCGGCGGCGGCGTGGATGGTGGTCGGCAACACCGGCGCCGACGTCGACGCCGACGACGTCCCGCGCCTGTTCGAGCCCTTCACCCGCGGCGGCGTGGAGCGCGTCGGAGCCCGTGGCGCGGGACTGGGCCTGTCGATCGTGCGGGCCGTGGTCGCCGCGCATGGCGGGACGGTGGCCGCGCACGCGCTGCCCGACGGCGGCGGCCTGGAGTTCCGGGTGGAGCTGCCGCTGGCGCCGGAGGCCGAGGCCGAGATCGAGGGCTGAGCTCACAGCGCCGGCAGCAGTTCCTCGCGGATCCACGATTCCAGCGTGGTCGGGGTCGTGGTCAGAGGTGTGCGCGGCTGTTCGGGGACGAAGCCCTCGCGCAGGCCGGTGGACATGCCCAGGACGCCCTCGACGTACCCCGGCGGGAGCCCGGCGCCGGTGAGGCGCTCACGCATCGCGTCGTCGCTGATCCGCTCGGCGCGCACGGGACGCCCGGTGGCCTCGGTGAGCAGCCCGGCGACCTCGGCCCAGCTCAGGTCGGCGGGGCCGTGCACGGCCTGGACGGCGCGGCCCGGCCAGTCGGGGCCGAGCAGGCGCCCGGCGGCGACCTCGGCGATGTCGCGCGGCGCGACCCAGGCCATCGGGGCGTCCACCGGCAGGATCACCGCGATCGTCCCGGCGCGGATGGCCTCGCGCTCGAACATGAGGTTGCTGAAGAAGAACCCGTTGCGCAGGTGCAGGACGTCGGCGCCGGTCTCCTCCAGCAGCAGTTCGGTGCGGGCCAGGCCGTCGATCTCCCCGGCGCCGTGGCGCTTCTCGGCGCCCACACTGCTCTGGAAGACGACCCGGCCGATGCCGTTGGCGCGCACCGCCTCGGCGGCGATGGCGCCGAAGCGCTCGTAGGCGCCCACGGGGTCGGGGCCGACGGTGGGCGGGTCGACCCAGTAGAGGGCGTCGACGTCCTCGGTGGCGGCCAGCACGGCGTCCCGGTCGCCCTGGTCGGCGGTGACGACGTCGGCGTACGGGGCGAGTTCGGGGTCGAGGCGCTCGGGGTCGCGGATGAGGACGCGCGGCCGCGTTCCGGCCCGGATCAGGGCGGGCAGCAGGTGGCGGCCGACGTTGCCGGTGGGTGTCGTGATCGCGATGCGCATGGTTACCTCCCGGTCGGTTGTCCGGGTTCCCACGCTAGGCGCGAATGAGGTCACCCACCGGCACCATTCGCGTTCAGCGCATGAGTTCCACCGCGCGCGCCAGCTCGTCCTGCCCGTGGCCGAGGGCCTCGACGCGGCGCAGGTGGGCCTCGGCGGCGGCCAGGACGGGCAGCTCGCGCCCGGCGGCCTCCTGGGCGAGCAGGAGGTCCTTGGCGGCCAGGCTGATCGGGAAGTCGGAGGTGGTCGACTCCGAGCGGGCCAGGATCCCGGCGAGCGGCCCGGTGCGGATCACCGAGCGGGCCACGTCCTCGGGCAGGCCGAGGGATGCGGCGATGACCAGGGTCTCGCCCACCACGGTGAGCGCGGAGAGGATGCCGCCCATCAGGACCAGTTTCGCCGCCGCGCCCGAGCCCGAGGGGCCGGTCGGGACGACGGTGCCCAGGGTCTCCAGGACGGGCCGCACGCCCTCGATGACCTCCGCGTCGCCACCGGTCAGGAGGGTCAGGCCGCCGGTGGAGGCCTTGTCCACGCTGCCCAGCGCGGGGGCGTCGATGAGCCGGACGTCGTCGGGCAGGCGCGAGGCGAAGGCGGTCAGGGCGGCCGGTCCCACGGTCGACATTTCGATCACCGTCGCCGAGGGCGGCAGCGCGGGGACGAACTCGTCGGCGACGGCCTCCAGCGCGGCGGGATCGGCGAGCATGGTGATCACGATGTCCACGTCGGCGACGGCGAGGGCGGGCGTCTCGGCGACCTTCGCCCCGGCCGCGGCGAGCGGCTCGGCCTTGGCGGCGGTGCGGTTCCAGACGGTCAGGGCGTAGCC
Organism: Actinorhabdospora filicis; assembly: GCF_030269765.1. Taxonomy (GTDB): domain Bacteria; phylum Actinomycetota; class Actinomycetes; order Mycobacteriales; family Micromonosporaceae; genus Actinorhabdospora; species Actinorhabdospora filicis. The sequence continues at coordinate 847,554 of NZ_BSTX01000003.1, forward strand.
CTCGGCGAGCAGGTGGGCGGCCATGGCGCCGCCCATCCGGCCGAGTCCGAGCAGGGCGATGGCGGGCTTGTCGTCGGTCATGAGCCGAACCTAGATCCCCCGGAGCCATTCGACCAACGAATGTCTCGCATACTTGTCATGCATATCGAGCATGGGAGGCGTGATGGACACCGTCTGGCTGCGGGTCTTCGACGAGGTCGCCCGGCGCGGCTCGTTCACCGCCGCCGCGAGCGCGCTGGGCTACACCCAGTCGGCGGTCTCGCGGCAGATCTCGGCGCTGGAGTCGGCCGTCGGCTCGCTGCTGTTCGACCGGCTGGCGCGCGGGGTGGCGCTCACCGAGGAGGGCCGCCGCTTCGAGCGGCACGCCCGCGCCGCGCTCTCCCATGTGGACGCCGCCCGGCGCGAGCTGGCCGAGCTGCGCGACCTGGGCACCGGGAAGCTGCGGGTGGCGGTCTTCGCCACGGCCTCGGCGGCGCTGGTGCCGCGCGCGCTGGCCCGTTTCACCGCCGCGCATCCCGACGTCCGCGTCTGCCTCATCGAGGGCCTCACCGCCGCGCACGTGGCGGCCCTGGAGGACGGTGAGGTGGACGTGGCGGTGATCAGCTCCTACCACCCCGGCGCGCCCGAACTGTCCACGGTGGACCTGCTGCCGCTGGGCGAGGACCCGATCCTGGTCGCGCTGCCCGCCGGGCACCGCTTCGCCGGGCGCGAGCGCGTCGGGCTGGCCGAGCTGACCGGCGAGACCTGGATCGCCGGTTACGCCGAGGCCGAGCGCACCCTGTTCGCCTCGGTCATCGGCGGCGACGTCGAGCCGCGCGTGGACTTCGTGGTGCAGGAGTGGACCGCCAAGCTCGGCTGCGTGGCCGCCGGGCTGGGCGTGACCCTCGTCCCGTCGCTGGCCGCGTCCTCGGTGCGGCCGGACGTCGTCCTGGCCGCGCTGGACGCCCCCGGCGCGCCCGTGCGCGGCGTCTACGCCGCCACCCCGGCCGGGCGCAAGCACACTCCGGCCGTCACCGCGTTCCTGCCGATCCTCACCGCCGAGGCGAAGGCGATTCTGGGGGGTTGACAGAAGCGCGGAGATCGGTGAGGATCATCCCCGATGCCTTACGTTGAAAGGAGGTGCGGAATGATCATCAGCTCGCTTCTGACGAGCAAGTCCGCGCCTCGGCCGGTGCAGTCTCACTGACGCATCAATGCACCACGCCGAGGCGCGGGCCTAGCCCGTATCACCTCCGCGAAAGGCAATCCTCCCTAGATGACCGCCATTCGGCACATCACGATCGACTGCGCTGACACCTACGCCCTCGGCAATTTCTGGGCGGCGGTTCTCGGCCACCCTCTCGCCGATGACGACTTCCCCGGCGATCCCGAAGCGCTTCTGCACCTCCCCGAGGGTCCCGACCTGCTGTTCATCCAGGTCCCCGAGGGCAAGGCCGCCAAGAACCGCCTGCACTTCGACATCGCGCCCGACACCACCCGCGACGAAGAGGTCGAGCGCCTCCTCACGCTGGGCGCCACCGTCTACGAGGACCACCGCATGCCCGACGGGCGCGGCTGGGTCACCATGCGCGACATCGAGGGCAATGAGTTCTGCGTCGAGCGCTCCGAGGCCGAGCGCGCGAGCTGGACTCCGCCCGCGGCCTAGAGCAGCGCGCTCGCCAGCTCCTTCGCCCGCGCCGCCGCCTCGGTGGTGCGTTCGCGCAGGGCGGTGACGATCGCCCCGTCCATCAGCAGCACGAACCGCGCCGCCGTCCCTTCGGGGTCGGCGGCGCCGTCGTTTCTCAGCAGCCCGGCGACGTAGCCGGTCACGCGCTTCTTGTGCTCGTCGGCGATCTTGTGGGCCGCGCTCTCGGGATCGGCGCTCTCCACCATGGTGTTGATGAACGCGCAGCCCCGGAAGTCGGCGCGCGCGAAGCGCTCGGCCAGCGCGTCGAACACCGCCAGGGGCCCGCCGCCCAGGGCGGTCACCCGCTCGTCCAGCCAGGCCCGCCACGCCTCGTCGCGGCGGCGCAGGACGGCGGCGACCAGGTCGTTCTTGCCCTCGAAGTGCCGGTAGAAGGACGCCCGCCCGGCCCCCGACTCGGCCAGGATGCGCTCCAGCCCGACGGCCCGGACGCCCTCGGCGTAGAAGAGCTCCTCGGCGGTGTCCAGCAGTCGTTGCCTCGCGCGCGTCGCCATGCGGTGAGCATAGCCGGATCTTGACGAAAACGGAACCGGTCAGTACCGTCTGCGAATGGAACCGATCGGTACCGTTTGATTGGAGCACCGCATGTCCCGCCTCCCGCAACTCACCGGGGCCCCCGTCCTCGACCAGGTCAAGGCCCAGCTCGGCCGCGTCCCCAACCTCTACGCCGCCATGGCCAACGGCCCGGCCGCCCTCACCGGCTACCTCGCCCTCCGCGAGCACCTCCAGGACGGCGTCCTCACCCCGCGCCTGCGCGAGCAGCTCGCCCTCCTCGTCGCCCAGGAGAACGGCTGCGACTACTGCGTGGCCGCCCACACCTACCGCGGCGAGAAGCTGCTCAAGATGACCCCGGCCGAACTGGCCGCCACCCGCCACGGCGACGACGCCGACCCCCACGCCGCCGCCGTCCTGGCCGTCGCCCGCGAGGCCGTGCGCGCCCAGGGCCGCGTGGACGACGCCACCCTCACCGCCGCCCGCGCGGCCGGCGTCACCGACGCCGAGCTCGCCGAGATCGTCGCCCACGTCGCGCTGAACGTGCTGTCCAACTACTTCAACCACCTCGCCCGGCCCGAGCTGGACTTCCCCGCCGCTCCGGCGCTGGAGGGGGCCCGGTGAGCCGCCAGTGGCGCAAGGGCGCGATCACCCTCGTCCCCGGCTACTGGCTGCTGGACGCCGCCGGCGAGCGCGCCGAGAGCCTCGACGGCATCGAGTTCGCCGTCGAGGGCGGCTTCGTGAACATCCGGGTGGAGGGACGCGAGGACGTCCAGCTCGTCTCGGCGCCCGCGGTGGCGCACATCCGCTGCGACTCCCGGGACTGACCGCACCGGGCCGCGCCGAAAATCCCGCGCGCGGCCCGGCGTCCGGCGTTAGGGTGACGCGTCCCGGAACCCGCGCCGAAGAGAGCCCATGAACGAGATCACCACCGAACTGGCCGCCCGGCTGGTCGCCGCCCAGTTCCCGCAGTGGGCCCACCTGCCCGTCACCTCCGTCGACCGCCAAGGGCACGACAACCGGACCTTCCGCCTCGGCGGGGAGCTGTCGGTGCGGCTGCCCACCGACGAGGGCTACGTCGCCGCGGTGTCCAAAGAGGACACCTGGCTGCCGCACATCGCCCGCCACCTCCCGGTGGCCGTGCCCGAGCCGGTGGCCGTGGGCGTACCCGGGCCGGACTACCCGTTCCCGTGGGCGGTCCGCCGCTGGCTGCCCGGCGCGGACCTGCTCGGCGCCGACACCGACGACGTGGCGATCGCCGGGCAACTCGGCGACCTGCTCACCGCCCTGCGCGCCGTCCCGGCCGAGGGGCCCGCCGCCGGAGAGCACTCGTTCTTCCGGGGCTGCCACCCCACCGCCTACGCCGATCAGGTCCAGCGCTCCCTGGAGATCCTCGGCGACACCGTCGACGCCGAAGCCTGCCGCGCCGTCTGGTCGGCGGGCGTCACGACGGTCTGGACCGCCCCGCCGGTCTGGTTCCACGGCGACATCGCCTACGGCAACCTCCTCGCCGAGAACGGCCGCCTGTCCGCGCTCATCGACTTCGGCACCAGCGGTGTCGGGGACCCCGCCTGCGACCTCGCGATCGCCTGGGGACGCTTCACCGGCGAGGCGCGCAAGGTTTTCCGCGAGCGCGCCGGGCTCGACGACGACACCTGGCGGCGGGCGAGGGCGTGGGCCGTGTGGAAGGCCCTCGTCGTCCTGGCCGGCATGTCCGGGCCCGATGACACGCAGCGCCGGGTGCTGACGGAGGCGCTGGCCGACTCGCTCGTCTGACCGGCGCCTCTAGACTCGGCCCCCGGCGGAGGGAGCCCGATGACCGCGTGGACCGGCGACGTGCGCATGTACCCGGGCCTGCTGGCCTTCACCGGGCGCATCGGCCCCGCCGACGCCCACGCGCACGCCTGCCTCCAGCTCCTCGTGCCCACCGCCGGGACCGTCCGCCTCACCGGCGCCGACGGCGCCACCCGCACCGTCACCGGCGCGGCGATCATCCCGGCCGGTGTCGCCCACCGCGTTCACGCCGACGCCGGGGCCACCGGACTCGCCGCCTACATCGAGGCCGACTCGCCCGCCGGGCGCGCCGCCACCGCGAAACTGCGCGCCACCGGCGAGCTCACCGACGTACGCACCTGGCTCACCGCCGCCGGGCACACCACGCCCGCCCCTCGGCCGGCCCGGCACTCCGCCTGGAACCCGGTGCTGGACGCCGCGGTGCGCGCCGCCGTCGCCGCGCCTGGCGGCCCGCCGTCCCTCACCGCGCTCGCCGCGGCGGTGGCGATCTCGCCCGATCGTCTCGGCCGCCTGTTCGCCGGGCACATGGGACTGTCCTATCCGGTCTGGCGGCGCTGGATCCGCCTCCAGCGGGCCATGGGCGCCGCCCGCGCGGGGGAGAACCTGACGCGCTCGGCGCACCTGGCCGGATTCGCCGACTCCGCGCACCTGTCGCGGACCGTGCGCTCGATGTTCGGGATCACCGCCGGGGACGCGCTGGCCGCCACCGGCTGGCGATAGTCGCCCGATCCGTTCAAGCCGCCGCCGGGCGGGCGCGGCGAACCTTGCCCGCATGACGATCCTGAAACCCCTGGTCCGCTACGGATACGCGCCGCTCATGCTGCTCGGCGTCAACGGCGCGGCCGTCGCGATCACCGCCGCCGGTGCCTCGAAGCTGTGGCTGCCGGCGCTGCTGGCATTCGCGGTGGCCCTGTCCTTCGCCGTCGAGCGCGTCCTGCCCTATGAGGCCGACTGGAACCACGGCCACGCCGACCGGGGACGCGACGCCGCCCACACCTTCGTCAACGAGACCCTCGTGCTGGTCAGCGTGAGCGTCATCCCGCTGCTGGCCGCCGCCGTCCCCGGCGACGGGATCTGGCCCCGCGAGTGGCCGCACGTGCTCCAGGTGCTGGCCGCGATCCTGGTCGCCGACGCCGGGCTCACCCTCGTCCACTACGCCAGCCACAAGATCGGCGCGCTGTGGCGCTTCCACGCCGTCCACCACTCGGTCAAGCGCTTCTACGGCCTCAACGGGCTCATGAAGCACCCGGTGCACCAGGCCCTGGAGATGGCCGTCGGCGTCCTGCCGCTGGTGCTGCTCGGGATGCCCGCGCCGGTGGCCTCCGCGCTGGCCTTCGCGGTGGCCGTCCAGCTGCTCATGCAGCACTCGAACGCCGACTACCGGGTCGGCGCGCTCAAGCACGTCCTCGCGCTGAACGAGGGGCACCGGTTCCATCACCTGAAGTGGGCCGGGGCCGGCGATGTCAACTTCGGGCTGTTCACGCTGATCTGGGACCACCTGCTGCGCACCAAGTCCTATGACCCCGCGCGCCGCTTCACCACCGCCGACCTGGGGATGGCCGCCAAGCCGGACTACCCGGACGCCTACGGCGCGCAGCTGGCCGAGCCGTTCCGGCGGTCCGGCGCCTGCTGAGCGGACGCGGCGCGGCACACAATAGACCGTCCACTGTGCACCATCCTTAGTGAACAACGTCACGTTGGTAATCGGAGCATTTGCCTGAGAGCGTTTGTATCTCGGAATCCTACTTAGGGTGCCGCCTTCTTGGAGAGAGTGGAGTTCGCCTTGCGACGCAGAAACCTGATCCGCGGAGCCGCCATCGGTACCGGTGCCGTTCTCATCGGCAGCGGCGCGGCCTCGGCCGGGCCCGCCCTGCACACCGAACGTCCCGTGCTCACCCACGGCGTGCAGGCCGGTGACGTGGACTCCTCCGGCGCGGCCGTGCTGTGGACCCGCGCCGACCGGCCCTCGCGGATGTGGGCGCAGGTCGCCACGCGGCCCGACTTCCGCCACGCGCGCACCTTCCGGGGCCCGCAGCTGACCGCCGCCACCGACTTCACCGGCAAGCTGCGGATCAACGGCCTGTGCGCCGGGCAGACCGTCCACTACCGGGTGTGGGCCGAGGACGAGCGCGGCCGCTCGCTGTCGGCCACCGGCTCGCTGCGCACGCCGCGCACCGGTGACCAGGACGTGCGCTTCGTGTGGTCGGCCGACCTGGCCGGGCAGGGCTGGGGCATCAACCCCGAGTTCGGCGGCTTCCGCATCTTCGGCGACATGCTCGCCCGCGACCCCGACTTCTTCCTGTGCAGCGGCGACTTCTACTACGCCGACAACCCCATCCCCGAGAGCATCACCCTCGCCGACGGCCGCGTCTGGCGCAACGTGGTCACCGCGGAGAAGTCGAAGGTCGCCGAGACCCTCGACGAGTTCCGCGGCCAGTACAAGTACAACCTGGCCGACACCAACCTCCGCGAGTTCCTCAGCAAGGTCCCGCTGATCAACCAGTGGGACGACCACGAGGTGATCAACAACTGGTACCCGGGCAAGGTCCTCACCGACGACCGGTACACCGAGAAGAACGTCGACGCGCTGGCGGCCAACGCGTGGAAGGCGCTGGCCGAGTACACCCCCAGCGCGCTGACCTCCGACGGACAGGGCCGGGTCTACCGCAAGATCTCCTACGGCCCGCACGTGGACGTCTTCGTCACCGACATGCGCTCCTTCCGCAACAAGAACGACGAGGACAACCAGCCCGACCTCGCCTCCGGGGTGTTCGGACGGGCGCAGCTTGACTGGCTCAAGGCCGCGCTCACGGCGTCCACGGCGACCTGGAAGGTCCTCTCGCTCGGCATGCCCATCGGCGGCATCGTCAGCGACGGCAAACCCAACCAGGACGGCGTCCCGCAGGGCGACCCCGGCCAGCCCCTCGGGCGCGAGCTGGAGGTCGCCGAACTGCTCACCCACGTCCACCGCGCCGGAATCCAGAACCTCGTGGTGGCCACCGCCGACGTGCACTACACCTCCGCGCAGCACTACGACCCGTCCCGGGCCGCCTACCAGGAGTTCACACCGTTCTGGGAGTTCATCGCCGGGCCCATGAACGCCGGCTCCTACGGCCCGGTCAAGTTCGACCCGACCTTCGGCCCCGAGGTGCGGTTCCACAAGCCCCCGAAGACCGCCGGAACCGGCCCCATGGACGGCGGGCAGTTCTTCGGCGAGATGAGCGTCGACGCCGAAACGCTGGCGCTGACCGTGCGGCTGATCGAGATCGGCGGCACCGAACTGTTCCAGGTGGAGATCCCCGCGTCCTGACCGGCGCGGGGGAGGCGGCCCCACGGGGACTCCGCAGCGGAAGCGGAGCCGTGGGGCCGCCCCGGTCCGCCTGAACGGGCAGCACCGGGGTCGGCTTCGCGACAGGCACCGCGACCGCGCTCGCCGAGCATGGGGTGAGGGGGGATCGCCATGGGTGCGATATCGGACTGGCTTCGGGCGCTGATCCGGCGGATCGGTGAGCTGCTGCGACATGCGCTGGGACGCCGGTCGCCGAATCTGTGGATCGAGATGCTCGCCTTCACCGGCGACTCGATCTACGTCGGCGAGCCGTTCCCGCTGGAGGCGAAGATCTGGAACGAGGGCAAGTCCGCCAGTGCCGCGACGCAGGTGGTGATCCTGGCCCTGGACTCCTCGTACAACAAGGTGGGGACCACGACCGCTCCGGTCGGCGCCATCCAGCCGGCGAACTACGTGCGGGTCAAGCTGACGCATCCGGGCCTGCCCCGCGTCGAGACGTACCTCCTGCGCGCCACGGTGGATCCGCAGAACACCGTGCCCGAGAGCAATGAGCACGACAACGAGCACACCCTGACCGTGTACGTGAAGCGCCGCCCCTGAGCGCCTCCGGGATTGGCCGCCCGCCACGCGCATGCCGCATGATCGACGGGCACGCTCTACCGAGGAGGACTCATGTCGCACGTCGTACGCGTCCAGACGCCCGAGGGCCTGGCTCCGCCGACCGGTTACAGCCACGTGGCGTGGGGGACGGGCCGGACGATCGCGATCTCCGGTCAGGTGGCCTATGACGAGAAGGGCGAGCTGGCCGGCACCGACGCCACCTCGCAGGCGCGGCAGGTCTTCGAGAACCTGCGCCGGTGCCTGGCCGAGGCCGGGGCGACCTTCGACGACGTGGTGAAGCTGACCTACTTCCTCACCGACGTCGCCGATCTCCCCGCGATCCGGGTGGCCCGGGAGGAGTTCATCCCGGCCGACCGGATCCCGGCCAGCACCGCCGTGCAGGTGGTGGCGCTGTTCCGGCCGGAGCTGCTGATGGAGATCGAGGCGTGGGCGGTGGTCCCGGAGGACCGGGCCTAAGCGGCGAGCCGCGCCCGGATCGCGGACGCCTCGCGGCGGGCCGCGCCGGCCGCCGCGTGGTCGCCGGACAGCTCGTGGGCGTCGGCGAGGTGGCCGAGGGACTCGGCGAGGACGACGTCCTGCCGCAGCTCGCGGAATCTGGGCAGTGCCCGGCCGAGGTACCGCACGGCCTCCCGCGGCTGGCGCAGCCGCAGGTGCAGGTAGCCGATGGTCGCCTCGGCCACCGCGAGCGCGCTGGACAGGCCGAGCCGCGCGCTCTCGCGCCTGGCCGCGGTGGCGAAGGCCATGCCCATGGCGTAGCCGCCCAGGCGCGCGTTCAGCCAGGCGATCGACGACAGGGACCGCACCACCGCCGCGGCGTGCCCGCTCTCGCGGTGCAGGCGCAGCTCCTCGTGGGCGGTGCGCAGGGACTCGGTGATCGCACCGCCGCGTTCATTGAGCCAGACGTGCAGCCGGGCGCGCTCGGCGCGCACGTCCGGCGCTTCGCCCGCCACGGTGTCGAGGGTGGCGTGGGCGTCCTCGAAGCGGCCGAGGAACGCCTCGCGCCGGGCGATCTCCACCAGCAGCCGCCCGTCGCCGCCGCCGCCGGTGCGGGCGGCGCGCAGGATCTCCAGCTGTTCGGCCCAGGCGCCCTGCCACTGGACGGTGAAGGTCGCCGCGATCGCCAGCGCGGCCCGGCGCGGCCCGTCCCGCCGCGCCAGGGCCACCAGGACGGCCCGCTCCCGCAGGTGCCAGGCCCGCCCGGCGGGCCCGGTGAAGGACTCCGCGGTCACGCCCGGCAGCGCGGGCGCCTCGGGTGCGAGCCACACCGGTGACAGCGCGACGTTGGCCGCGCAGGCCGAGCGCAGGTAGTGGTCGGCGAGGCGCTCCTCGGCCTCCGGCTCGCCGGGCAGCGTCAGCGCGTAGTCGCGCAGGAGGTCGTGCATCGCGTACCGGCCCTGCCCGCGTTCGGTGAGCAGCCCGGCCCCGGCCAGGCGGCGCAGCAGTGGCCGGACGTCGGGCAGCCCGGCGAGGCTGGCGGCCTGCGCGGTGCCGAACTCGGCGCCGGGATGCCGCCCGAGCAGCGCGAACAGGCGCGCGGACGCGTCGTCGACCTCCCGCAGCGACCACGAGAACACCGCGGCGAGGTCCTCGGTGAGGGTCTCGCCGATCTCGCCGAGCAGGTCGGTGAGCGCGACGCGGGGACGCAGCGCGGCCCGCGCGGCGACCAGCGCCAGCGCCAGCGGCAGGCCGCCGCAGCGGGCGGCCACGGCGTCCACGGCCCCGGCGGCGCGTTCCCCGAGCCGCTCGGTGAGCAGCCGCGCCGACTCCCCGGGCGTCAGCGGCTCCAGCGGCAGCGCGTGCGCGCCCGCGACGAGCAGGTCGCGTAGGGCCTCGCGGCCGGTGACCACGGCCAGCGCGCCGGGCGAGCCCGGCAGCAGCGGGCGGACCTGGGCGGCGTCGCGCGCGTTGTCCAGGACCACCAGGACGCGGCGGCCCGCAAGGCGCGTGCGGTACAGCGCGGCGCGCGTGTCGAGCCCGTCCGGCAGGGAGCGCACGCCGAGGGCGGAGAGGAATCCGGCGAGCACGTCGGCGGGCTCGGCGGGCGCGTCGGGACCGAAGCCGCGCAGGTCGGCGTGCAGGACGCCGTCGGGGAAGTGGTGGGCGGCCCGGTGCGCCCAGTGCAGCGCCAGCGCGCTCTTGCCGATGCCGCCGGTGCCCGAGATGGCCGCGACCCGCGGCTCACCGGCGTCCAGCAGGCCGTCCAGGGCGGACAGTTCGGCGGCGCGCCCGACGAAGCCGCGCGGGGCGGCGGGCAGCTGCGCGGGCACCTCGCCCTCCTCGCGCAGGACGGCCAGGTGCGCCTCGCGGACCAGCGGCCCGGGGTCGACGCCGAACTCGCCAGCGAGCCGGGCGCGCAGCTCCTCGAAGGCGTCGAGGGCCTCGGCGCGGCGGCCCCGATGGTGCAGCGCGGTGATCAGCGCGGCGGTGACCGGCTCGCGCAGCGGGTGGGCCAGGGCGAAGGCGCGCAGTTCGGGGACGACGTCGGCGTCCCGGTCACCGGCCTCGCGCGTCAGGCACTCCTCCCACGCGGCCAGCCGCCGTTCCTCCAGCGCGCCCGCCAGGTGCGCGAAACCCGGGCCGAGCCCGGCGAAGGGCTCACCGCGCCACAGCCCGAGGGCCTCGCGGCGGCGCCCGCCGGCCAGCAGCTCCTCGAAGCGCGCGAGGTCCAGGCCGTGGCGGCCCGGATCCAGGCGGTACCCGGCGCGGGAGGTGGCGATCAGGTCCTCACCGGCGGCCTCGCGGAAGACCCGGCGCAGCCCGGCGGCCAGGTCCTGGACCTGACGCCGCGCGGTGGCCGGCGGGTCGTCGGGCCACACGGCGTCCACGATGGACGACACGCCCACGGTGGATCCCGCGTGCGCCAGCAGCAGCGCCAGCACGCGCTCCTGGCGCGGCCCGCTCAGCCGCAGCGGGGCGTCCCCGGCGCGCACGTCGAGGGGACCCAGGACGGCGAAGGAGAGCCGAGGCCGGTTCGAGGACGGATCACGGGACACCCGGCCTAGCTTTCCCGACGGGCCGGTCCGGTGCCCGCGGGGCCCTGCCCGGTTCCCGGGGACCGGACCGGAAGCGGCGCGCGGCCACCGGCCGCGCGCCGCGCACGCACAGGACGGGCCCTAGGGCAGCGCGTCCACGATCTCCGCCATCGTGCGGCGGCGCCCGGTGTAGAAGGGCACCTCCTCGCGGACGTGCATCCGCGCCCGCGACGCCCGCAGCTCGCGCATGAGGTCCACGATCCGGTGCAGCTCATCGGCCTCGAAGGCCAGGATCCACTCGTAGTCGTTCAGCGCGAACGAGGCCACGGTGTTGGCGCGCACGTCGGGGTAGTCCCGCGCCTGACGGCCGTGCTCGGCCAGCATCGCCCGCCGCTCCTCGTCGGGCAGCAGGTACCAGTCGTAGGAACGCACGAACGGGTACACGCAGATGTAGCCGCGCGCTTCCTCGTCGGCCAGGAAGGCCGGGATGTGGCTCTTGTTGAATTCGGCCGGGCGGTGCAGCGCCATCACCGACCACACCGGTTCCAGGTGGCGGGCCAGCGCGGTGCGCCGGAAGGTCGCGTACGCCTCCTGGAGCAGGTCGGAGGTCGGCGCGTGCCACCAGATCATCAGGTCGGCGTCGGCGCGCAGCCCCGACAGCTCGTAGGTGCCGCGGACGGTCACGTCCTTCTCCGCCAGCTGCTTGAACAGCGCGTCGGCGCCCTCGGCGAGGTCCTCGCGCATGCCGGGCAGCGGGTTGGACGCCTTGAACACCGACCACATGGTGTAGCGGATCGTGTCGTTCAGCTCGCGGATGCGCGCGGCGTTCGGGTTGTTCGACTCGGCCATGGCCCGATTCTCCTATCGACAGGCTGTAGAAGATCCGTGGGGGTCAGCGCAGGGCGGCGAACAGGGCCTCCGCCGCGCGCTCGCCGGAGGCCACGCACGCGGGGATGCCGACGCCGTCGAAGGCCGCCCCGGCCAGCGCGAGGGTCGGCTGGGACGCCAGGGCCGCGCGCGCGGTGGCGACGCGGTCGTCGTGCCCGGGGGCGTACTGCGGCAGGCCGCCGCCCCAGCGGGTGACGTGGGCGTCCACGGGCTCGGGCAGGTCCACGCCGGTCAGCTCGGCCAGTTCGGCGCGGGCGGTGGCGATCAGTTCGGCGTCGCTTCGCTGGATCTCCGCCTCCTGCCCGGCGCGGCCCATCGAGCAGCGCAGGATCGTCAGGGGGTCCATGCGGTGCGGCCACTTCAGTGAGAAGAACGTGGCGGCCTTGACCGCGCGCCCCTCGGTGGCCGGGACGAGGAAGCCGGACAGCTCCGGCAGGTCCACCGGCGGGTCGAAGGCCATCGTGACCAGGGCCATCGAGGCGTACTCCAGGACGCCGACGGCGGCCGAGGCCTCCGGCGACACCCCGGCCAGCAGCCGCGAGGCGGGCTTGGCGGGGACGGCGATGAGGACGGCGTCGGCGTCCAGGTACTCCGGAGCGGGCACCGGGCCGAGCGTCGCGCGCCAGCCCGTCGCGGTGCGGGCCAGTTCGCGCACCGGCAGGCCCAGGCGCAGGTCGGCGCCCGCGGCGAGGGCGGTGGCCTCCACCAGCATGGTCATGCCGCCGGAGACCGCGCCGAACACCGGCCCGGCCGCCGCGCCGGGGCGCACGGTGGCGCGCACGGCCTCGGAGAGCCGGTCGTGGGCGCGCGCGGCCTCGGCGAGCGCCGGGGCGGTCGCGCGGACCGAGAGCCCGTCGGCGCGACCGGCGTAGACGCCGCCGAGGAGGGGGTCGACGAGCCGGTCGGCGACCTCGTCGCCGAAGGCGGCGCGGACCAGTTCGCCGACCGAGGCGTCGGGGGCGTCGAGGTGCACGGGACGCTCGTCGCGCATGCGGGCCTCACCGGCGGGGGAGAGGACACCGGTGGCGGCCACGGCCTCCACGTCGGCGGGCACGCCCAGGAGGGTGCCCTTGGGGACGGGCCGCAGCTCGCCGTCCACGGCGAGCGCGGCCGCTACCGGCGCGGGGTGGACGATCGCCTCGCCCAGCCCGACCTTCGCGGCCAGGCGCGCGGCCTCGGGGCGGCGGACGAGGAAGGACTCGGCGCCCAGCTCGACCGGTACCCCGGCGATCTGGCCGGTGCGGAGCTTGCCGCCCAGGCGGGTGTCCCGGTCGGCGAGGACGATGTCGAGGTCCGGCCCGCCGAGCTCGCGCAGGCGCAGCGCGGCGGCGAGTCCGGTGATGCCGCCCCCGACGACCAGGACTCTGGTCACGACGAGAGCTCGTGGACGAGCGCGGCGGTGCGGGTGAGCATGTCGGGGTCGGTGTCGGGCATGACGCCGTGGCCGAGGTTGAACACGTGCCCGCGCGCGGCCTTGCCCTCGCCGAGGATGCGCGCGACCTCTTCGGCCAGCACGCTCTCCGGCGCGAACAGGATCGCGGGGTCGAGGTTGCCCTGGACGGAGCGGTCGCCGACGCGCCCGACGGCCTCGTCGAGGGGCGTGCGCCAGTCGACGCCGACGACGTCGGCGCCGACCTCGCCGATGGCCTCCAGGAGGTGCCCGGTGCCGACACCGAAGTGGATCTTCGGGATGTCGTACCCGGCGAGCCCGGCGAGGACCCGCGCGGAGTGGGGGGCCACGAAGCGGCGGTAGTCGCGCACCGAGAGGGCCCCGGCCCAGGAGTCGAAGAGCTGGATCGCCGAGGCGCCGGCCTCGATCTGGACCTTCAGGAACGACAGGGTGATCGCCGACAGGCGCTCGCACAGGGCGTTCCACACGTCGGGGCGGCCGTGCATGAGGGCCTTCGTCCTGGTGTAGGACCGCGAGGGCCCGCCCTCGACGAGGTAGCTGGCGACGGTGAAGGGCGCGCCGGCGAAACCGATGAGCGGGGTCGTGCCGAGCTCCTCGGTGAGCATCCCGACGGCCTCGGTGACGTACGGGACGTCCGCGGGGGTCAGGTCGCGCAGGCGGGCCAGGTCGGCCTCCTCGCGCACCGGCTCGGCGACGACCGGCCCGGTGCCGGGCACGATGTCGACGTCCACGCCGATGGCGGCGATCGGGACCATGATGTCGGAGAAGAAGATCGCGGCGTCCACGCCGTGGCGGCGCACGGGCTGGAGGGTGATCTCGGTGATCAGGTCGGGGCGGCGGCAGGACTCCAGCATGGGAATCCCCTCGCGCAGCTTCCGGTACTCGGGGAGCGAGCGGCCGGCCTGGCGCATGAACCACACTGGAGTGTGCGGAACCGGCAGGCCGCGGCAGGCCCGGACGAACGGGGAATCGGCGGTGCGGCTCGCAGCCGGTGTGTGCGTCGTCATCGATTCGGATGATTCCACGCGGCCCGGCGGACGGCTCGGCGGGGCGGTCCGGCGGGACCCGGGCCACGCCCGGCGCGCCGGATGCGCTTCCGCGGCGGCGCAGGCCCTAAGGTCAGCTCTATGACGCCGTCGACCGCGTCCCCTCCTGAGTCGTTCGCGCGCGCGGTGACCGGACTGCGCGCGCTGCGCCCGCGCGCCGAGATCACCCTCCAGGAGATGCCCGCGCCGACGAAGCTGGCGCCCTTCGCGTTCGCGCTGACGGCGACCGTGGCCGGGCGCGGCGACCCCGAGGCCGCCACGGGACGGCTGATCCTCCTGCACGAACCCGCCGGGCACGACGCGTGGGACGGCACGCTGCGGCTGGTCACCTACGTGTGCGCCGACCTCGATCCCGAGGTCGCCGCCGACCCGCTGCTGCCGACGGTGGCGTGGTCGTGGCTGACCGACGCGCTGGACGCCGCCGGCGCCGACTACCGCGCGGCGGGCGGCACGGTCACCCAGACGTCCTCGACGAGCTTCGGCGACCTCGCCGAGCGGGAGGCGGTCGCGGAGGTGGAGATGCGCGCGTCCTGGACCCCGGGCGGCGAGGACCTGACCGCGCACCTGTCGGCCTGGTGCGAGCTGCTGGCCACCATGGCGGGCCTGCCGCCGCCGGGCGTCGCGCTCATCGGGTAGCTCCCCGGCCCACCGCGTCCCCGCGGAGCGATGGGCCGTCGGCCATCGCTAGCGGTACTTATCGGCCTCGTCGCACTGGACCTTCGCCGACTCCACGGCCTTCTTGAAGCCCTCGTTGTCGTTATTGGCGGCGGCGACCAGCAGTTTCTCGACCTCGGTGAGGCACTCGCCGATCTCCTTCTTCGCCTCTTTCTGGTAGGTCAGGTCGGCGCCGGTGTCCTCCAGCTGCCCGTTCAGGTCCTGGATGTCGGACTGCAGACCCTCCACCTGCGACTGGAGGTCGGCGATCGTGGCGTCGCGGGTCGAGACGGTGCTCTGGGAGTCGCTCAGGGCCTTGCGGGTGTCGCCGAGCTTGCCGTTGGTGGTCAGCAGCAGGATCAGCAGGACCACGGCGGCGACGAAGAAGAAGCCGCCGGCCGAACCCAGGATGATCACCAGCGGGTTCTTCTTCGCGGGCGGCTGCTGGGGCGGCGGGACCTCGCCGTACATCGGGACGCCGGTGACCGGCTGCGAACCGCTCCACGCGGGCGGCCCGGACACCGGCGGCGTCGCCGCCTGCGGCGGGACCTGCGGCATCTGGGCGGTCGGGTACTGCGGAGGTTGCGGTTGCTGCGGCGGCTGCTGCGGGTCGTACTGGCCCCAGCCGGGGGTGGTCGACATGGCGGGCTCCTCGCGTGAGTGGGCTGTCTGCGGGGAAAGAACCGGCGGGCGCGCACTTTGAAGGGTCAGTGGGGCACGCACACCGAAAGTCGAGGACACTGTAGACGCCCATGTCAAGGCCCGGTCGACGCCCGCACACGCGTCGGAACGACACTGCCCGAGTGGACAGGAGCGGCTGTCCTCCCGGCCGGAACGCGAGGGGCCTTCCGTCTCGATTACGACTCGAACGGGGCAAGCCCTGATCACGCTCCGGGGTTGAGGCCCCGCGCGCCCTCGATCACCCGTAAGTTTGCAGCGTGACCGACCAACCCCCGACCACGGGAGACACCGCCGCGGCCGTAGCCGACCCGGTGCTCCTGACCGAGCCGCGGGAGGGTGTGCCCGACACGATCGACACCGCCCCGGCGCTGGCCCGCGCCGTCGAGGCGGTCGCGGCGGGCTCCGGCCCCGTCGCCATCGACGCCGAACGCGCCTCCGGCTACCGGTACAGTGCCCGCGCATACCTGATCCAGCTGCGGCGGGAGGGCGCCGGGACGATCCTCATCGACCCCCTGCCCTTCGCCGACCTGCGCACCCTCGGCGCCGCCCTCGACGGCGTCGAATGGATCCTCCACGCGGCCAGCCAGGACCTGCCCTGCCTCGCCGAACTCGCGCTGCGCCCCACCACCCTCTTCGACACCGAACTGGGCGCGCGCCTGGCCGGCTTCGAACGGGTCGGGCTCGCCGCCATCACCGAGCGCCTCCTGGGCTACACCCTGGAGAAGCACCACTCGGCCGCCGACTGGAGCACCCGGCCGCTCCCCGACTCCTGGCTCACCTACGCCGCCCTCGACGTCGAGCTCCTCATCGACCTCAAGGACGCCCTCGCCGCCGAACTCGACGCGCAGGGCAAGAGCGACTGGGCCGCCCAGGAGTTCGCCGCGCTCACCACCGCCGACTTCACCATCGTCCGCAACGACCCGTGGCGGCGCACCTCCGGCATACACAAGGTGCGCGGCGCCCGCGCCCTGGCGCGCGTGCGCTCCATGTGGCAGGCCCGCGACGAGCTGGCCTCCCGCCGCGACCTGGCCCCCTCCAAGGTCATCGTGGACGCCGCCATCGTCGCCGCCGCCCAGGCCGACCCGAAGACCGAACGCGACCTGACCGGCATCCCCGGCTTCCGCGGCCGCTTCGGGCGCAGCCACGCCCGCCTCTGGCTGCGCGCCCTGGCCAAGGCCCGCGAACTGCCCGACGCCGAGCTGCCCCGCACCAGCCCGGCCCACGACGGCCCGCCGCCCGCGCACCGCTGGTCCGAACGTGACCCCGTCGCGGCGGCCCGCCTGGCACGCGCCCGCGCCGCGGTCACCGAGGTCGCCGAGGCCCACAACCTGCCCACCGAGAACCTCATCTCCCCGGCCGTCGTCCGCGCCCTGTGCTGGACGCCGCCCGCCGAGCTCGACGGGGCGTCCATGCGGACCGCGCTCGCCGAGCACGGCGCCCGGGAGTGGCAGATGACACTGCTGGCCGACCGCCTGGCGGAGGCCATGTCGGGCTGACATACAGGCTGGCCTACCCGACCGGGTTACTGGCGAGTAGCATCTTCTCTGAGTCTCAAAGCCGAGCCCTCAGGGAGGCACCTGTGAGCCGTACCGTCCGAGAGGTCGTCTTCGTCGACGGCGTGCGAACACCGTTCGGCAAGGCCGGCGGCATGTACGCCGAGACGCGGGCCGACGACCTCGTCATCCGCGCGATCCGCGAGCTGCTGCGCCGCAACCCGCAGCTGCCGCCCGAGCGGGTGGAGGAGGTCGCCATCGCCGCCACCACCCAGATCGGCGATCAGGGACTGACCCTGGGGCGGACGGCGGCGCTGCTGTCGGGGCTGCCCAAGACCGTCCCCGGTTACTCCATCGACCGCATGTGCGCCGGGGCGATGACCGCGGTGACCACCGTCGCCGGGTCCATCGCCATGGGCGCCATCGACGTGGCCATCGCCGGTGGCGTCGAGCACATGGGCCGCCACCCGATGGGCGAGGGCGTCGACCCCAACCCGCGCATCATCGCCGAGAAGCTGGTCGACCCGTCCGCGCTCGTCATGGGCGCCACCGCGGAGAACCTGCACGACCGCTTCCCGCACATCACCAAGCAGCGCGCCGACGCGTTCGCGGTCAACAGCCAGCGCAAGTACGCCGCGGCCGCCCGCGACCTGGAGAAGGACTTCGTCACCATCGCCACCCGCTCCGCCGAGCTCGGCTGGGGCCTGGCGAGCGCCGACGAGCCCCCGCGCCCCGGCACCACCGTGGAGGGCCTGGCGACCCTCAAGACGCCGTTCCGTCCGCACGGCCGGGTGACCGCGGGCAACTCCGCCGGTCTCAACGACGGCGCCACGGCGAGCATCATCGCCGCCGAGGACACCGCCCGCGAGCTGGGCCTGCCCGTCGGGATGCGCCTGGTCTCCTACGCCTTCACCGGCGTGGAGCCGGAGGTCATGGGCGTCGGCCCGATCCCCTCCACGGAGAAGGCCCTGGCCAAGGCCGGGCTGTCGATCTCCGACATCGGCCTGTTCGAACTCAACGAGGCCTTCGCCGTGCAGGTCCTGGCCTTCCTGGACCACTTCGGCATCGGCGACGAGGACCCGCGCGTCAACCCCGCCGGTGGCGCGATCGCCATGGGCCACCCGCTGGCCGCCTCCGGCGTCCGGCTGATGACGCAGCTGTCCCGCCACTTCGAAGCCCACCCCGAGGTCCGCTACGGCCTCACCGCGATGTGCATCGGCATCGGCATGGGCGGCACGGTCATCTGGGAAAACCCGGCTTGGGAAGGGAAGTAACCGACGTGTCGGAGAAGACTGGCCTGGCGGCCTTCCCCAACGAGGTCGTCACCAACAGCCTCGTGCGCTTCGTGCGCGTCCCCGGCCTGGCCGGTGAGGCCGCGCTGATCACCCTGGACAACGGGCACGACCACAAGAAGCCGAACTCCTTCGGCCCGGCCGGGCTGGCGTCCCTCGACGCGGCCCTCGATGAGGCGTTCTCGCGGAACCCCGCGCTCATCGCCGTCACCGGCAAGCCCTTCATCTTCCTGGCGGGCGCCGACATCACCGGCATGCCGCTGATCCGCGACCGCGCCGACGCCCTGGCCATCGGCCGCGAAGGGCACCGCATCTTCAAGCGCCTCAAGGACTCCGCCGTCCCGACCTTCGCGTTCATCAACGGCGCGACCCTCGGCGGCGGCGTGGAGCTCGCGCTGCACTGCCACTACCGGACCCTGTCGTCCGGCGCGGCCGTCATCGCGCTCCCGGAGACCTTCCTGGGCCTGGCCCCCACGTGGGGCGGCACGATGCTCCTGCCGCACCTGATCGGCATGGACAAGGCCGTCAAGGTCATCATCGAGAACCCGCTGAACCAGAACAAGATGCTGCGGGCGGCCGAGGCCTTCGGGCTCGGCATGGCCGACGTGTTCCTGGAGCCGGCCGACTTCATCGAGGAGTCGCTGGCCTGGGCGGCGAAGGTGGTCAACGGTGACGTCACCGTCGAGCGTCCCGAGGCCGACAAGGGCGAGGCGTGGGACGCGGCGCTCGCGCGCGGCAAGTTCGTCGCCGACATGAAGCTGCACGGCGCGGCCCCCGGCCCGTACAAGGCGCTGGAGCTGATGGCGCTGGCCAAGGACGTCGACTTCGCCGAGGGCACCGCCGCCGAGGACGAGGTCCTCGCCGACCTGATCCTGTCGCCGGAGCTGAAGGCGGGCCTGTACGCCTTCGACCTGGTGCAGCGCCGCGCGAAGCGGCCGGCGGGCGCGCCCGACAAGTCCCTGGCCCGCAAGATCGGCAAGGTCGGTGTGGTCGGCGCCGGGCTCATGGCGTCCCAGCTCGCCCTGCTGTTCCTGCGCCGCCTGGAGGTCCCGGTCGTGCTGACCGACCTCGACGAGGAGCGCGTGGCGCGCGGGGTCGGCTACGTCCACGCCGAGATCGACAAGCTCCTGGGCAAGGGCCGCGTGTCGCCGGACAAGGCGTCCAAGCTCAAGGCGCTGGTGTCGGGTTCGGTGGACAAGTCGGTCTTCGCCGACGCCGACCTGGTCATCGAGGCGGTCTTCGAGGAGCTCTCGGTGAAGAAGACGGTCTTCGCCGAGCTGGAGGAGATCATCACGCCCGAGTGCGTGCTGGCGACCAACACCTCGTCCCTGTCGGTGACCGCGATGGCCGCCGACCTGAAGCACCCCGAGCGCGTGGTCGGCCTGCACTTCTTCAACCCGGTGGCGATCCTGCCGCTGCTGGAGATCGTGCGCGGCGAGGCCACCGACGACGCCACCCTCGCCACCGCCTTCGCGGTGTGCAAGGACCTGAAGAAGTCCGGCGTCCTCGTCAAGGACGCGCCCGCGTTCGTGGTGAACCGCCTGCTGACCCGCTTCATGGGCGAGATCCTGCGCGCCGTCGACGAGGGCACCGACCCGGTCGTGGCGGACAAGTCGGTGGAGCCCCTGGGCCTCCCGATGAGCCCGTTCATCCTGCTCCAGCTCGTCGGCCCCGCCGTGGCCCGCCACGTCGCGGCGACCCTCCACGAGGCCTTCCCGGACCGCTTCGGCGTCAGCACCAACCTCGACAAGATCGTGGCCGCCGGCAAGATGGGCGTCTACGCCTGGGACGACAAGGGCCGCCCCTACGTCGACCCCGAGGTCGCCGCCTTCATCGAGACCTCCGGCACCCCCTCCACCGGCGACGAGGTCCGCGAACGCGCGGTCGCCGCCGTCGCCGACGAGGCCCGCCGCATGCTGGACGAAGGCGTCGTCGCCGCCCCCGAGGACCTCGACCTGTGCATGATCCTCGGCGCCGGCTGGCCCTTCCACCTCGGCGGAATCACCCCGTACCTGGACCGCACGGGCGTGGCGGAGAAGGTGACGGGGAAGAAGTTCCACTGACCGGCAGGTGAGTGGGACGAACAGATTAAGAGGAACAGAGCGACGTGAGGGCGCGGCGGCTGAGGCCGCCGCGCCTTTCGCGTAGACAGGAGCGAGGAGAGAGCAGCCGCAGGCCAAAGGCACGAGGGTGACCACCCACGCGGGGAGAAGTGTCTTGATCGCGTGTCTGAGAAAGACGCGCGCGTGCGGCGGCGCAACCAACCCGGTTGGCCACGAATCACCGTGTGCCGAGGAACTGAGCCCGCCTCCGGCTCGGGAGAAGTGTTTTGATTTCCGGGGTCCAGGGGACGGAGTTCCCTGGTGGGTCCAGGGCAAGGCCCTGGTCTGGTGCAGGGCGAAGCGCCTGCGCTCTCGCACCGACAGCCTGAAACGCGACGGACCACCACAGGACCCACCCACCGGTGCATCCAACACGGCCCCCGCGCGTCGATGCGCCGACGGGCCACCGTCGGTATCGGCTCGCCGCCCCACGCCCCCGCAGCCGCAAACCTATCGCTCTCGATACGACCGTACGAGATACGATCGTACGACAGACGATAGGAGCCCCCCATGCAAATCCACCGCGGCGTCCCCCCCGGCACCATCCCCCAGGTCGCCGACCTCTACTGGTCCGCCTTCGCCCGCAAGCTCGGCCCCGCCCTCGGCCCCCCGCACCTCGGCCGCCGCTTCATCGCCGAGCACCTCGACCCGGACCGCGCCGTCGTCGCCCTCGATCGAGACCGCGTCCTCGGCGTCGCCGGCTACCAGCTCGCCGGTCGCGCCCTCGTCGGCGGCGGCGCCCGCGACGTCCTGGCCACCTACGGGCTCGCGCGCGGCCTGGTCCGGCTCCCGCTCCTCCTTCTCCTCCTGCGCAACGCGAAGAAGGGCGAGCTCGTCATGGACGGCATCGCCGTCGCCCCCGCGGCGCGCGGCACGGGCATCGGGACGCTCCTGCTCGACGAGGTCGCCGCGATCGCCGCCGAGTCGGGCCACGACCGGGTGCGGCTCGACGTCATCGACGTCAACCCGCGCGCCCGCGCGCTCTACGAGCGGCGCGGCTTCGCCGCCACGCGCACCACCCGCACGCCGTACCTGCGGTGGCTGATGGGTTTCGCCGCCGTCACCACCATGCACCGGCGGGTGGGGGCCGCGTGACCGTCTCCACCCGCCTCCTCGTGCTGGCCCTGGTCGGCGCCGACGGCGTCGTGGACGCCGGTGAGCTGTACGCCGTCGCCGGTGAGCTGGGCATGTCCGATCAGCAGGTGCGGCTCTGCGTCAAGCGCCTGGTCGCCGAGGGCCGCTTCACGCACGAGGGCCGGGGACGCTCCGCCGTCCTGCGGGCCGTGCCGGGACGCGCCGACTCACCGTGGGCCGACGCCGCCTACGTGCGGCACGCGTTCCGGCAGGACGCCGGGCTCGAACCCTGGGACGGCCGGTGGCGGGTCTTCGGCTTCGCCGTCCCCGAGCGCGAGCGCGCCGCCCGGGACGGCTTCCGCGAGGCGCTGCTGCGGCTGGGCGCGGCTCCCGTCCAGGGTGGCCTCTACGTCAGCCCCAACCCGATCACCGGCATCGTGCGGGACGAGGCCGCGCGGCTGGGCGTCGGCGCGCTCACCGCGCTCACCACCGGCGACCTGAGCATCGCCGGGACCGGCGACCCGCTCGCGCTCGCCGGGACGCTGTGGCCGCTCGATGAGATCGCCGGGCGCTACGAACGCGTCGGTGAGTGCCGTCCCGGCGCGGACCCGGCCGCCGCGGTGGAGCTGGCGGCGGCGTTTTCGGCGGCGATGGAGCCGGACCCGCTGCTGCCGCCGGAGCTGCTGCCGCGTCCGTGGGCGGGCGCGGTGGCGCGGGCGGAGTTCGCGCGGCGCTGGCGCGCGCTGGACGGCACGCGCTTGTTCCCGCTCTACGCGGGCCTGGTCTAGCCCCGCGTCATGGGCACGTGGGGGATGCCGTCGTCCATGAACTCGGGGCCGCTGACGGTGTAGCCGAAGCGCTCGTAGAACCCGGCGGCGTAGGTTTGGGCGTGCAGGAGGGACGGCGCGTCGCCGACGGCGTCGACCGCCGCGCGCATCAGCAGGTCGCCCAGGCCGGTGCCGCGCGCCTGTTTCGCGGTGCAGACGCGGCCGATGCGGCGGGGTGCGCCGGGGCCGTCGTCGAGGACGCGGAGGTAGGCCGCGACCTCGCCGGACGCGTCGCGCGCCCACACGTGGAGGGTGCCCGGTTCGGTGTCGCGGCCGTCGAGGTCGGGGTAGGCGCACTCCTGCTCGACGACGAACACGTCGATCCGCAGGCGCAGGATCGCGTAGAGCGTCGCGGTGTCCAGGGCGGTGAAGGTCCCGGTCTCGATCGAGGTCATGGCGACATGAGACCTAAACGGAGTGGCTACCGTCAAGTCAGTGAAACTCTTCGTATACGGGCAGGTCACCGTGACGTCACGAGATGATCTCGGGATCGCCGGGGTGCGGGCCCAAGCGCTAGGGTCGGCGGAAACCGTGCCGCTTCAAGCCGTTCACCCGCGATCCGCAAGGAGTCTCACCCCTATGGACGCAGCGCTCACCCCCTCGCAACTCGACGCGCTCAACAAGGACTTCTCCGCCAGCCGGGCCTACAAGGTCGCCCAGAACGCCCTGGCGAAGACGTCCCTGGCCAACGTTGTCCTGGACAACGTCAAGGCCAAGGCCATCGACCACACGATGTCCCACCACCTCGACGACTGGAAGGTCACCAACCAGAAGCAGAGTGGCCGCTGTTGGCTGTTCGCGGGCCTGAACCTCCTGCGCCCGGGCGCGATGAAGGCCATGAAGGTCAAGGACTTCGAGTTCAGCCAGAACCACATCATGTTCTGGGACAAGATCGAGCGGGCCAACTTCCTGCTGGAGAACGTCATCGACCTCGCCGACCGCGAGCTCACCGACCGCACGCTGTACCAGGTGCTGCACGCGGCCGCCGAGGACGGCGGCCAGTGGAACATGTTCGTGGCGCTGGTGCAGAAGCACGGCCTGGTGCCCAAGTCGGTGATGCCGGAGACGCACAGCTCGTCGGCGACCCGGGAGATGAACTCCATCCTGCGCAAGGTGCTGCGCCAGGGCGCGCTGCGCCTGCGCGAGCGCCACCAGGCCGGTGCGAGCACCGCCGAGCTGCGGGAGACGAAGGAGGAGATCCTCGCCGTCGTCCACCGCGTCCTGTGCGTGCACCTGGGCACCCCGCCGGCCAGCTTCGACTGGCAGTGGATCGACTCCGACAAGGAGTTCCACCGCGACGGCGAGATGACCCCGCAGGAGTTCGCCGCCAAGTACGCCACCCTGCCGCTGGACGAGTACGTGTGCCTCGTCCACGACCCCCGCCACGAGTACGGCCGCACCTACACCGTGGACCGGCTCGGCAACATCGTCGACGCCCCCGGCATCGTGTACCTGAACGTCGACATCGACGTCATCGCCGAGGTCGCCAAGGACGCCATCGTCGGCGGCGAGCCGGTGTGGTTCGGTTGCGACGTCGGCCCGCACATGTCGGCCGAAGAGGGCATCTGGGACACCAAGCTCTACGACTACGAGTCCCTCTACGACACCGAGTTCACCCTCGACAAGACCCAGCGCCTCCACTACCAGGAGACCGCCATGACCCACGCGATGCTGTTCACCGGCGTCGACGTGCGCGACGGCGAGGCGGTCCGCTGGCGCGTGGAGAACAGCTGGGGCGACGAGAAGGCCCAGAGCGGCTACTACACGATGACCAGCGCGTGGTTCCGGGAGTTCGTCTTCGAGATCTCGGCGCGCCGCTCGGCGCTGCCCGCCGAGCTGCTCGCGGGTCTGGGCACCGAGCCGATCGTGCTGCCGGCGTGGGACCCGATGGGTTCGCTCGCGCGGTAGCCGCGACGCACTGAGGCCGGCGCGGCCGGAGGTTCCACCGTCCCGTCCGGGGCCCGTTCGAGCGGGTTCGGGGCGGGACGGTTCGCGTTCGCCCGGCACCTCGCGCCACCTCACCGCGACGCGTTGTCCCATGTAGACGCAATGTCTCGGGGAGATCACGGGTTGCCTTGGCGGGTAAGTGATCTGGGACACAAAGAGGTTCGCGGACTCAACTGCGGAGCGGGCCTTGCGCGTCTTGATCATGTCGGGCGCCGGCCCGGCGCCGCCCAAGGAAAGGGAGACCACGTGTCGCTCAAGTTCAACCGCCGCAACGCGATCGGCCTCGGCGCGTCCGTCGCCGCCGGCGCGTTCCTGTCGGCCGGTGCCGCCGAGGCCGCCTTCGCCGGAAGCGACGCCATCGAGGCCGCCGAGGCCGCCGAAGCGGCCGAGGACTACTCGCCCGCGCTGACCGCCGCCCAGGCGCGCAACAAGACCGGCCGGATCTACGACCGTTACAAGTGGGCCGCGGGGGGCACTTGGTCGTCGTACATCACCGTCGCCGACGCCAACGGCAACCTCGGCACCGCCGTCGACGAGCACGCCGACCAGGTCGTCGACGCCCTGAGCGTCAACAAGCTCGCCATCGCCGTGGCCGTGCTCGACCGCGTCGACCGCGGGATCATCAAGCTGACCGACACCATCGAGGTGTCCCAGGCGATCATCATCGCCGGCGGCGACGGCATGTTCCGCCTCGACGGCGCCTACCCCAGCCACGTCACCGTCGGTCACGCGCTGGCGAACCTGCTGACGATCTCGTGCGACACCTCGGTCCGCCTCTGCGGCCTGATGGCCCCCACCGCCGACATCAACCAGATCCTGCGCGACAAGGGCTTCGTGAAGACCCAGGTCGAGCCCGGCTCCAACCCGAACCGCATGTTCATGGGCTGGACCACCCCGCGCGAGATGCACCAGCTCCTCCAGGGCCTGGTCAAGGGCACCCTGCTGTCCCCGGCCTCGACGCAGCTGATCTTCAACCTGATCCGCTCTCCCATCGCCTTCACCGACGGCATCCGCCTGAACCTGTCCACCCCGCAGCGGATGCAGATCGCCACCAAGGCCGGCTGGGACGAGGAGGTCCGCAACGAGGCCGGGATCATCTTCGACGCCACCGGCGCGCCGATCATGACCTACTCGATGTTCGCGACCCTCCCGGGCAGCGACACCGGCGACTTCGGCCCCAACCACCCCCTCGTCGGCGCCCGCGCCAAGATGGGCAGCCGCTTCTTCAACATCGTCAGCCGCCTGTCCGGCCCGGCCCCGCGCATCGCGGCCGCCACCCCCGGCTACAACCCCACCAACGGGGGCTGACCCGTCCGGCCGGGCTCGCGGGGCGTTGCCGCACGTGAGCCCGCCGGGCACCGGCGCGCGCCGCCGGGAGCGCCCGCGGCGAGCGGCCGCTCCCGGTACGCCTCCCGCCGTCCCGCGCCCGGGGCGCGCATAATCGGCGTCCTAGGGAGGAGGACGGAGTGCCGTACCTGTGCGAGATCGAGATCGCCGGACCCCGTGAGGGGGAGGACGAGGGCGCGATGGTCACCGAGGCCGTCCTCGCCGCCGTCGAGGAGGGCTGGCGCTCACCTCGCGTGATCGGCGACGACGGTGTGCCCGTCCCCGAGAGCGACGAGGACGACGCGGTCCTCGACTACCGCGTCCTCGGCTACCCCGGCGGCGCGTTCATCTTCGTGGTCCTGCCCGACGTCGGCCTGGAATCGGCCTCGCTCGCGGCGGCGTCCCTCGCCCACCACGTCACCACCTGGAGCCCCGGGCTCCTGGAGTACACGGTGGAGCGGCTGAAGGTCGCGCCCCTCGCCGAGCCCTACGACGAGGAGAACTGGCTCCCGCCCTTCGAGGAGCCCATCGACCCGCCCGGCGTGTCGATCCCCGAACTGCTCGGCGACGAACTCCTCGCCATGAACGCCCGCTACCTCCTCGCCGGGGCCCTCCCGTCGCTGTGGGACCCCACCCGCACCGGCGCCAAGGACGTCCTCGAAGCCGCCGACCTCGTCGCCGGGGCCTCCGAGGCCCCCTGGGGCGCCGAACTCGTCGACCAGCTCGGCGTCCTCCTCATCCGCGCCGCCCGCCTCGAACGGCGCCTGGGCAGCGAATCCCGGCTCGTCGTGCGCGGCGGCGGCGACCTCGACCTCGCCGAGGACCTCCTGCGCCGCACCCGCGCCGTGGCCCGCGCCACCGGCGAGAGCTGGAACGAGGACCAGCTGCGCGGCAACGACCTCATCGAGGAGTTCATCACCGAGCACGAACTGGGCTGGCAGCACGGCGACGGCGACCCCGACGACCCGCGCGAGCGCTACTCCGTGCGCCGCCTGCGCGAGATCCTCTGGGCGGGCCTGCGGGCCCTGGCGACGCTCGCCGCGCCCCTGTCCGACGTCCGGGGCGTCTGGCGCGTCCTGGACGCCCTCGGCGACGACGTGGGCGTGGCCGCCCTCGCCGAATGGGAGACCGAGGAACTGGAGTCGTCCACCGAACGCGACGTGGACGAGATCATCGGCGCCTCCAACGCCCTGGCCGCGGTCTGGACGGCGATCCGCCGCCCCGACCTGCTCCCCGAGACCGCCGACCTCGTCGAAGCGGTCGTCGAGGACATCGCCGCCCTCCACTTCTTCGCCTGCGCGGCCCTGCTGCTGGCCGGCGGCCCCGCCGTCCTCGACGCCGCCGAGGACGACTCCGTCCCCGCCGGGCACCGCCAGGCGCTGCGCGAGTTCGCCGAGGCGCTGGCCGTCATCGACGAGGTCGACGACACCGCCGGAGACGACGTGTACGAGCGCATGAACGGCGCGCTGGAGGCGGTGCTCGCCCGGCAGGGTGAGGTACCCGAGCGCGTCCAGGCGGTACTGGCGCTCATCTCGGCCGCCGCGGCGCGCACCTCCGACCCCAAGGACCTGGCCCGCGAACTGGTGGCCTTCCCGACCCGGCACGGCATCGTCATCCTGGAGGACGAGACCGACGCCGACCTCGACATCCGCCTGCACACCCTGGCCGCGGTCGCCGAGATCGAGGCGGTCGCCGCCGGTGAGTTCGCCGGTGACTTCCCCGATCTCTCCGGCACCGACCCGCGCCTGGAACCGGCCGCCCGCGAGCGCGCCCGCAACTGGGTCACCGACGCCCTGGCGCTCGCCGAGCGCGAGGCGGCCGGGGGCCTGGACGGCGACGCGCACACGGTGGTGGAGCTGATCAACGCCGGGGGAGGGCTGCCGTCGGCGTGGCCGGTGCGGCGGGTCGTCGTGGCGGCGGCCACGGCGGCGGCGCGGCTGGCGGGCGACGGCGAGGTCTACGGGGTCTTCGTGCGGGCGTAGGCGGCACCGGCGCCCGGCGACGTACTGTCGGTGCATGACCGAAGAGAACGACCCCTGGCGCGGCAAGCTGACTCCGGCCGAGTACGCCGTCCTGCGCCAGGGCGGCACCGAGCCCGCCTTCACCGGCGAGTACACCGACACCGAGACCGAAGGGGTCTACGTGTGCCGGGCGTGCGGGGCGGAGTTGTTCACCAGCGACACCAAGTTCCACTCCGGCTGCGGCTGGCCCTCCTTCGCCGACGCCCCCGAGGGCGCGGTGAAGCTGCTGGAGGACCGCTCGTACGGCATGGTGCGCACCGAGGTCCGCTGCGGGACCTGCGACTCCCACCTGGGGCACCTGTTCAAGGGCGAGGGGATCGCGCCGCTGGACCTGCCCGACCAGCGCTACTGCATCAACTCGATCAGCCTGAAGCTGCGCGAGAAGCCTGCGAGCTGAGCCTCCTGCGACCGACATCACAGTGAACCTGACACCAGTGTCAGGGTTTAGCTTCGGGGTATGACGAACCTGCTCACGCCTTACGTCTCCCCGGCGCTGCGCCTCCCCAACCGGGTCGCGATGGCCCCGATGACGCGCTTCCGCGCCGACGCCGTCACCGGCGTCCCGCACGCGGCCACCGCCGCCTACTACGCGCAGCGCGCCAGCGCGGCTCTCATCGTCACCGAGGGCGTGTTCACCGAGTGGCGCGGACGCGGCGAGGCGGGCGTCCCGGGCCTGCTCACCGACGGGCAGGCCGCCGGGTGGGCGGGCGTCACGACGGCGGTGCACGCGGCGGGCGGCCGGATCTTCGCCCAGCTGTGGCACGTGGGCCGCCTCAACCACCACCTGAACAACCCCGGCGCCGAGCGCCCGATCGCCCCCTCGGCCGTGGCCGCCGAGGGCCTCGTGCGCGCCGGTGACGCGAAGGTCCCCTTCGAGGTCCCCGAGGCGATGACGGCACAGGACATCGACGCGGTGATCGCCGGATTCGCCGAGGCGGCCCGCAAGGCGGTCGCGGCCGGCTTCGACGGCGTGGAGATCCACGGCGCCAACGGCTACCTCTTCAAGCAGTTCCACGGCGACAACACCAACCTGCGCACCGACGGTTACGGCGGTTCGGTCAACGGCCGCGTCCGCTTCACCGTGGAGACCGTCGAAGCCGTCGCCGAGGCCGTCGGCGCCGAGCGGGTGGGCCTGCGCGTGTCCCCGGACAACCCCGAGAACGGCGTGGCGGAAAGCGATCCCGCCGGGCTGTACCGCGTCCTGGCCACCACCCTCGACCCGCGCGGGCTGGCCTACCTGCACGTGAGCGAGAAGGGCCGCTACCCCGCGATCGCCGATCTGCGTAAGCACTGGAGCGGCACCCTCATCGGCAACCACGACCCGGCCGATCCCACCGACCGCGCCACGGGCGAGGCGATGATCGCCGCCGGGCACGCCGACATCGTCGCCTATGGACGGTCCTTCATCGCCAATCCCGATCTGCCGCGCCGTTTCGCCACCGGCGCGCCGCTGGCCGGGATCAACGAGGAGCACCTGTACGCCGGTGTCCCCGACGGCTACACCGACTACGCGCCACTGCCGCATGACGGAACCTGGTCATAGCGGCACGAAACGTGGTCGCCCGTTCACCCGGGACGACGGATTCCTTACCGAAACCAGGTGTGCCGGGCGGCCACATGGGACGATTCCTCGCGGGATCAAGCGGTATTGGGGACACCCGGAGGCGGCCCGT
Organism: Actinorhabdospora filicis; assembly: GCF_030269765.1. GTDB lineage: Bacteria > Actinomycetota > Actinomycetes > Mycobacteriales > Micromonosporaceae > Actinorhabdospora > Actinorhabdospora filicis. The sequence goes on from NZ_BSTX01000003.1 coordinate 876,841, forward strand.
GGGTGGGAGCGCGTCTTTGTACTTCCGCCCGACCTGGCGCCAGGTGGTCGGGCGGGGTCTCTTCGCGGGCCTGATCGTGGCGGCCCTGGCCGCGCTGTTCCCGTTGTGGGAGGCGGCCCGCGGGACCTTCGAGTGGACCGATGTGCTGCCCGTGGCGGGCGGCTTCGTGCTCGGCGCCTGCCTGGCGGCGCCGCTGGCCTACCGCAGCGGCGCCTCGGTGGACGAGTCCGGCGTCCACCCGATCGCCATCGGCCGCTCCACCTTCGGGTACGCGCCCTGGACGCGGATCGTCGACATCCGGCCCGAGCGGCGCGGCACCCGCACCGTCCCGGTGATCTACCTCGACACCGGCGAGATGCTGCGGATGCGCGCGCCCTACACCGGCCCGGTGTTCGCCGCCGACCCGCACTTCGACGAGAAGGTCTTCATGCTGCGCAACCTCTGGGAGACCTATCGCACCTGGCTCCCGCAGCCCGGCGCGACCCCGGGACACGACCGGTAGCCTGACGCGCGTGACGCTGCACCGGCTCTGGGAGCACGAGCCCACCGAACCCGTCTGGCGGCAGGGCGGCCAGGTCGTGGTCGCCGCGCACCGGCTGGTCCGCGAGGTCCTCGCCGACAACGACCGCTTCGCGCCGGGCAACGCGCTGGACGCGGTCACGCCCATCCCGGTGGCCGCGCTGCGGATCCTGGCCCGGCACGGATTCCGGCTCCCGCCGACCCTGGCCAACAACGGCACGCCCACCCACCCCGGCATCCGCGAGGTCGTCGGGAACGCCATGACGCCCGCAGCGGTCGACGGCCTGCGCCCGTGGCTGACCGGCGTGGTGCGCCGCCGCGTCGCCGGGCTCGCCGCGAACCTGCGCGCCGGACTGCCCGTCGACCTCTACGACACCCTCGCCGCCGACCTGCCGCTGCTGGCCCTGGCGCGCCTGATCGGGATGCCGCAGCAGGACGTGCGGCTGGTCAAGGAGTTCTCCCGGGCCGCGCTGGAACTGTTCTGGGCGCCCCTGGACACCGCCCGGCAGGTCCGCCTGGCCGAGGTCGTCGGGCCGTACCACGCGAAGCTGCGCGAGCTGGTCCGCACCGCCCCAGGGCTCATCGCCGACCTGCGGGCCCATTGCGGACCGGGTGGCGAGGACGTCGTGGTCGGCGCGCTGTTCTTCCTGCTCGTCGCCGGGCAGGAGACCACCTCGCAGTTCCTGACGCTGCTGCTGCACCGCCTGGCCGGCGAGCCGGGCGTCCGCGCCGGGCTGACGGCCGGGACGGTCACGGTCGCCGACGTCGTGGAGGAGGGGCTGCGGCTTGTCCCGCCCATCGTGAGCTGGCGGCGCGTCGCCGCCACGGACACCGACATCGGCGGCTTCCCCGTCGCGGCGGGGGAGAGCGTGCTGCTGTGGCTGAGCGCGGCCGGGCGCGACCCGTCGGCCGCCGCTGAACCCGGCGCGTTCGTGCCGGGCCAGCGCGGCTCGCGCCGCCACCTCGCCTTCGGCGCCGGAGCCCACCGCTGCCTCGGCGCGCACCTGGCGCGCATGGAGGCGGCCGTCGTCGTCGCCGAGGCCGCGCCGCTGCTGCGGGACTGTGAAGTGCTGAAGGCGCCGGACTGCCCGGACAACATGTCGTTCCGGATGCCCGACGCCCTCGTGGTGGCCAGGAGCGCCTAGCGGGACTCGCGCGGCCCGTGGAGGAGAAGGCGCCCGCCCGGAAGGAGGCCGGAGGCTTTCCCCCGCAAGCCGGTGCCGCGCTGCGGACGGGCGTTCAACCCCAGGTGCCGGGGCGGCTCACACCCCCGGCACCCTCAACTGACCGAACCGCTCACCCGGCCGTTCACCAGGTCCCGTACAGCCCCGGACTCAGCCACCCCGGCGCGGCCTCGGCGAAGCCGGGCAGCACCGGCGCGCCCTCGGGCACGATCCCGGCCAGCCCGCCGGTCAGCACCGTCAGGTCGTGCAGGTTCGTCTCGTGAACCAGCTTGCGCTCGCCCGGCATCGCGCCGATCACCACGCGCCCGCCCAGGCCGCGCCGCTCCAGCGCCTCCAGGGTCAGCGCGGTGTGGTTGAGGGTGCCCAGGGCCGCGCGCGCGACCACCACCGGCTCGGCGGCCAGTGCGGCGCACAGGTCGGCGGCGGTCCAGCCGTCCTCGCCGAGCTGGACGAGCAGCCCGCCCGCGCCCTCGACGAGCAGCAGGTCGGCCTCGGTGCGGCCCGCCTCGGCGACGACATCGGCCATGCGCAGCGCGGGCAGTCCCGCCACGCGTGCGGCGGTGTAGGGGGCCAGCGGGTCGGGATAGCTGACGAGAGTGCGGGTGGCCGCCCCGGACAGGCGCGCGATGTCGCGCGCGTCGTCATCGTCGCCGGTCTGCGCGGGCTTGAGCACCGCCACTCGCAGTCCCTTGGCGAGCGCGGCGGCGGCGATCGCCGCCGTTACCACCGTTTTGCCGACACCGGTATCGGTACCGGTCACGATCAGGGTCCTCACGGCCTCGCCTCCACGATCGCGGCCACCGCCGCCTCGAACACGTCCCGCTCGATACCGGCGTTCACCGTCAGCCGCAGCCGCGAGGAACCGTCCGGAGTGGACGGCGGCCGGAAGCAGCCGACCGCCACGCCCGCCTCCCGGCAGCGCGAGGCCCACGCCACCGCGCCCGCCGCGTCCGGCGCGGGCACCGACAGGACCCCCGCCGCAGGGGCCGGCACCCCCAGCGCGGAGGCCGCGAAGGCCGCCCGGTCGGCCACATCACCGCGCAGGGCGGCGTCGGCGGCGGCCAGGTCGAGCGCGGCGTGCGCGCCCGCCGCGACCGCCGGCGGCAGCGCGGTGTCGTAGATGAAGGTGCGCCCGGTGTCCACCAGGTGCCGCCGCAGCGACGGCGGGCCCACGACCACGCCACCGGCGGCGCCCAGCGCCTTCGACAGGGTCGCGGTCACCACCAGGCCCTCGGCGCCCGACAGGCCCGCCGCGGCGACGCCACCGGCGCCGTCCGGGCCGATCACGCCGAGCGCGTGCGCCTCGTCCACCACCAGCAGCGCGCCGTGGCGGCGGCAGACCTCGTACAGCTCCGGCAGCGGCGCCAGATCGCCGTCCACCGAGTACACCGACTCGATCAGCACCACCGCTCCCGGGCGCAGCATCGCCTCCAGCGCCGCCGGATCCGAATGCGGCGCGACCTCCGCCTCGATGCCCGCCAGGCGGCAGCCGTCCACGAGGGAGGCGTGCGCGTGGGCGTCGCGGATCAGCGGCGTCCGCGGCCGGCACAGCCCGCGCACCACGCCCAGGTTCGCCAGATAGCCCGAGGAGTACACCAGGGCCGCACCGCCCAGGACCTCGCCCAGCCGGGCCTCCAGGTCCTCATGGACGCGCGTCGAGCCGCGCACCAGCCGCGAGCCCGTCGCGCCCAGCCCGAACGCGTCGAGCGCCGCGCGGGCGGCGTCCAGCACCACCGGATGCCGCGACAGCCCCAGGTAGTCGTTCCCGGCCAGATCGACCAGCGCGTCACCGGCCGCCCGGTGCGACAGCGACCGCGACAGGCCCGCCTTGGCCCGCAGGTCCGCCTTGCGCTCCAGGATCGACCACGTCATCCGATGACCTCGGACAGCGCCTCGTCCAGCGCGCCCACCAGGATCTCCGCCTCGTCCATCGACAGCGCCAGCGGCGGCATGATGACGATCGCGTCGCCCAGCGGCCGCAGCCACACCCCGCGCTTCTTCGCCGCCTGGCACACCCGGAACCCGGTGCGCTCGCCGAGCGCGGCCACCTCGACGGCCGCCATCACCCCGAGCCGCCGGACGTTCGTCACCCCCGGCCGCGCGGCCAGCGGCGCCAGCAGCTCGCCGAAGCGCTCGCCGAGCGCGCTGACGTGCCCGAGCAGGTCCCGTTCGCGCATGAGGCGCAGGTTGGCCAGCGCCGCCGCCGCGCACAGCGGGTTGGCGGTGTAGGTGTGCCCGTGGAAGAAGGTGCGGGCCTCGGCGGGCGCGCCCAGGAAGGAGGCGTACACGTCGTCGGTGGCCAGTACCGCCGACAGCGGCAGGTAGCCGCCGGTGAGGCCCTTGGCGGTGATCAGCAGGTCGGGGACGATCCCGGCGTGCTCGGACGCCCACATGCGCCCGGTACGCCCGACGCCGGTGGCGACCTCGTCGCAGATCAGCAGCGCGCCGTGCCGGTCGGCCAGCTCGCGGGCGGCCTTGAGGTAGGACGCGTCGTAGGTCAGGATCCCGGCGGCGGCCTGCACCATGGGTTCCACGATGATCGCGCTGACGTCGTCGCCGTGCTCGGCCATGATCGCGTCGAGCGCCCTGATCGCCTCGGCGGCGGCGTCGGCGGCCGACACGCTCGCCCGGTCGTAGACGGCCGGGGAGGGCGCGGCGAGGGTCTTCAGCAGCAGCGGCTTGTACGTGGCGTGGAACAGGTCGATGCCGCCGACGCTGACCGCGCCCAGGGTGTCGCCGTGGTAGGCCTCGGTCAGGCGCACGAAGAGGGGCCGGGCCCGCCCGGACTGCACCGAGTGCTGGTAGGCCATCTTGATGGCCGCCTCGACGGCCGAGGAGCCGTCCCCGGCGTAGAAGACCTTCGACAGACGGCGGTCGCCGCGCGGGGCCACCGACAGCAGCTCCTCGGCGAGCTCGATGGCCACCGGATGGGTCGAACCGAGGAACGTGGCGTGGTCGAGACGGCCGAGCTGCTCGCGGATCGCGTCGTTGATGGCCGGCTCGCCGTGCCCGAACGTGGTCACCCACAGGGATGAAACGCCGTCGAGGTAGCGCCGGCCGTCGGTGTCGTAGAGCCAGGCGCCTTCGGCGCGCTCGACGACGGTGGGTTCGTCACTGAGCCAGACACTGTGCTGGGTGAACGGGTGCCAGACGGATGCCGCGTCGCGTGCGAGCCATTCGGCGGTGCTCATGGACCCTCCGTTTGTAGGTTTCATACGACCTTGTTTGGAGGGTACGGTAGATCAGTCGATCTGAGGATGGCGGATCCCGGGGTGGCCCGGCGGCAGCGAGCGCCGCAGGACCCACCAGGAGATCGCCAGGCAGGCGGCGATGAGCGGCCAGGTCAGCGCGACCCGGGTGACGGCGAGGGCCTCCACCCACCCCAGCCACCACAGCGGGACGAAGACCAGGAGGCGGATCAGGTACTGGAACACCCACACGACGCTGGCCCGGTTGTAGGCCCGCAGCAGGGCCGGATCCTTGCGCCAGCGGGTCTTCTGGCCGAGGGCGGCACCGGCGATCAGACCGAGGAAGGGCCACCGGACCGCGATGGACACCAGCCAGGCGAGGGCGCTGGCGCCGTTGGACAGGATCTGCAGCAGGAAGAAGTCCTGCGCGCGCCCGGTGTACATGGCGATCAGTCCCGCGCCGCACACTCCGAGCAGTCCGATGAGCACCGCGCGGGGGCGCGTTCCCCGGCGCAGGCGCCAACCGGCGACAATGGCTCCGGTGACGAGCGCGGCCAGGACCCCCAGCCCGATCGAGCGACCGGAGACGAGCCATCCCACACCGAAGGCCAGAGGCGGTAGCGTGGCGTCGATCGCGCCCGCGCGTCCGCCGAGGAGCCTGGCGAGCGAGTCGGGTCCTTCGAGGTCGTGGGCACTCACCCGCACACCGTCCCTGTCATTGACAGCAGAGTATTGATCGCATAGCTGAGGTTAGGCAAGCCTAAAGGTTCACCCCGGTCACGGCCAGTGTCCGGGGCCACTGTGAAGATCCATTCGGAGATGGCAGGATGCGCAGATGCTCGGTACCAAACGCCTGACCGACCAGGAGCTGGACGATCTCATCGCCCGGCTCGGCGGCGTGGACTTCGGCCGGTGGCGGGAGTCCGATGTGGTACGGGCCATGGAATCCCTCGGCTGGGAGCTGCACCGGGGGAAGGCCGGCGAGGAGGGTCTGGGCGCGCTGCGCGCCGAGACCGGGTACACCACGGGTTCGGCCTTCGCCGACATGGTCCCGACCCAGGCGAACATCAAGACCGACGCCGAGTACTACGCCATCGAGCTGATGATCCTCAAGTCGGCCGAGCGCGGCAAGGCGGGTGAGGAACACCGGATGATCGTATTCCGGCAGATCCTGCGCCGCATCCTGGGCGTCCTGGGCGCGCCGGACATCCGCGGCGGCGACGGCGGGCCGTGGGTCCGCTGGCGGGACCCGGTCGCCACCCTCGAACTGCACCTGCGCCGCTTCTACGGCGGGGTGAGCCTGCGCATCCTGGCCACCGACGCGATGGAGGCCCTGGAAGCGCGCAACATCGTGCACGGCGACACCTCCGGCTGGCGCGCCTACAGCCGCGCCGAGGCCGAGCTGCCGACCGAGCCGGTGGTCAAGGAGATCGCCGAGTTCGCCGACCGCCTCACCGGCTGCATCAACGACATGGCCGGCGACGTCCCGATCATGGACACCGCCGCCACCCTCATCCTGCGCACCAACGACTGGTCGGGCCGCTTCGTGCAGACCATCGTCGACGGCTCCATCCGCGTCGAGGCCAGCGCCGCCGTCCGCGACCCCTACCGGGGTGGCCTGGGACGCCTGGCCGACCTCGGTTTCCGCCCGCCCGGCGGGGGAGTGCCGACCTGGTCGCGGACCTTCGACCAGGGCACCCGGGCCGATGCGGCGGCGGCCGCCCACATGCTCGTGGACGGCCTCCAGCTCTTCGGGATCGACGACCTCTTCGACATCCAGTACGACGGCTTCACCGCCGACGGCGAGCGGCTCTACCTGCCGGTGCTGGGCATCGCGGGCCGGTCTGCTTTCTAACCCTGGCTCTGTCAGCCTTGGCCCTGTCAGCCCTGGAACTTGGCGATGCAGTCGGGATGCATCCACACGTTGATGTCGGGTGAGCCCTCCTGGACCTGCTCATCCTTCACCGGGTCCTGTCGGCTGACCAGGCAGCTGACCTTGTCGGCGTTTTCGTCGGGCAGGTAGTTCGCCTTCGAGTTGTGCGTGGTCAGGTAGTTGTCCACGCTCTTCTTGTCCCAGCCCACCATGCCGAGGATCTTGAAGGTCTTACCCGCGGGCGGCTCCTGCGAGGCTCCGCTGTGGTCGTCGCCGTCATCGTTCCCGTTGTTGCCGGGGTCGGCCGAATCGTTGGTGTTCGGTTCCTCGCTATGGTCGCCGCCGCCCGGATCCGGGTCGCCCCCGTTGTTCGCGCCCTGGTTCTGGCCCGGGCCCCCGTTGGCCCCGTTGTCGCCGGGGGTGTCACCCTCGCGGGTCACCAGGTACAGCACCAGCGCCAGCACCGCCACACCCGCGATCACCGCCAGCACGGCGGTGCTCAGCCCGCCCTTCTTGCGCGGCTTCTCCGGCGCCTTCACCGGCGGCGCGGGCGGCGCCACGGGCACCTTCGGGGCGACCTTCGTCGGCGCGGCCGGGGCCACCACGGGCGGCTTCTTGGGCGCCTGCGCCGAGGCCTTCACCCGCTGCTTCGGGGCGATCGGCGCCTTCTCCGTCACCGGCAGGCTCGTGGCCGGCTTGGTGACCGCCGCCGAGCCCTTCGACTTCGGCATGAGCTGACGGGTCTTGGCCATCAGCGTCGTCTTGGCCACCGCCAGCGACGCCGTGGTCTCGCCCTTCGGGATCATCCCCATCATGGCGCGCCCGTAGGCCGCGCAGTCCGGCCAGCGGTCGGCGGGCTTCTTGCGCAGCGACTTCAGCACCGCCGCCGCCATCGACGACGGCAGCCCCTTCGGCAGGTCCGGCACCGGGTCCTTCAGCTGCTTCACCGCCACCGAGATGGGGGTGTCGCCGTCGAAGGGCAGCTCGCCGACCAGGCAGCGGTAGGTCACGATGCCCAGGGAGTACTGGTCGCTGGCCGGTACCGGGCGCTCGCCGGAGACCTGCTCGGGCGACATGTAGTACGCGGTGCCGATGACGGTGCCGGTCGCGGTGAGCGTCATCGACATGTCGTGGCGGGCGATGCCGAAGTCGGTGAGGACGACCGTCCCGTCCTCCTGGACGATCAGGTTGTCCGGCTTCACGTCGCGGTGGATGACCCCGCGCTTGTGGACGGCGTGCAGCGCCTCGGCGGCCTGCGCCATGATCGCCGCGGTCCGCTCCACCGTCAGCTTCCCCTCCTCGCGGAGGATGTCGCCCAGGGAGCGGCCCTCGATGAAGTCCATGACGATGTAGGCCGAGGCGCCCTCCTGCCCGAAGTCGTAGACGCGGACGACGTTGGCGTGGTGGATCTGGGCGATCGTGCGGGCCTCGGCCTGGAAGCGCGCGGCCTGGTCGGCGTCATCGCGCAGCGACTCGTGGAGCATCTTGACCGCGACGGGCCGCTGGAGGCGCAGATCGGTGCCCCGCCACACCTCGCCCATGCCTCCGGCGCCGATGCGCTCTTCGAGGCGGTAGCGGTCGTCGATCGTCTTCGTCATCGGCGTGTGCTCCCCCAGGCCGTCGGTCGTGAACTCGCCACACGATAGACGGATGCGGTCCGTGAGGGAGCGGTCTACTTGGGCGGGCAGACGGTGCCCGCCGGTGGCGTGGTCAGCTCCAAAAGGTACCCGTTCACCGCCGCCGTGACACATGCGGTCTTCGGGTAGGCGGTGTGCCCTTCCCCTTCCCACGTCAGCACTTCGGCGTTACCCAGCTGAGCTGCGAGTTTGCCCGCGTTGACGTAGGGAGTGGCGGGGTCGCCGGTGGTGCCCACGACGAGGATCTCCGGGCCGCCGGAGGACGCGCCGGTCGGATAGGGGGTGCGTGGCGCGCGCCACAGCGCGCACGGCAGCAGCGACAGCGCCAGGGGAGCGCCGAACATCGGGTACTTTCCGCGCCATTCGCCCTGGTAGGCCCGAACCTGGTCGACGGTCTCGGTGGTGGCGTCGTCGGAGCAGGTGACCGCGCTGAACGCGTCGGTGGAGTTGTCGTAGGTCCCGGTGCCCGACCGTCCCACGTAGTTGTCGGCCATCTCGAACATCAGGGACGGCTTGCCGGCCGCCGTCTGCGTCAGCCCCGCCGCGAGGTAGGGCCAGGCCTCCTCGTCGTAGAGGGCGGCGACCACGGCGGTGAGCACCCACCCGGCGGTGGCCACGCGCCCGTTCGCGCCGGACGGGGGCCGCGCCTCGACGGAGGCGATGAGGTTCATGACGTACTGGCGCGGGTCGTCGCCCATGCCGCACGTGCTCGCGTTGGTCTTGCACCACGCGGCGAAGGCGTCGAAGGCCTTCTCGAAGGCGGCCGCCTGGCCCTCGCTGGACGTCACGTCGCTCTCACCGGGGTCGACGGCGCCGTCCAGCACCGCCGCGCGCAGGTTCTGCCCGTTCTGCTGGGCGTAGATCGAGCCGAGGAGGGTGCCGTAGGAGAACCCGAGGTAGGACAGCTTGTCATCGCCGACGGCGGTGCGGATGGCGTCCATGTCGCGGGCGGCCTGCACCGAGGCGAAGTGCGCCAGGGAGTCGCCGTACTTCTGGTAGCAGGAGTCCACCGCGGCCTTCTGCAGCGCCACCAGGCCGTCGAAGGCGCCCTTCTCGACCGGGTCGGGGGTGTAGCCGTTGATGGCGTCCTTCTCGCCGTCGGCGATGCACTCCACGGGCGTGGACCGGCCCACGCCGCGCGGGTCGAAGCCGACGATGTCGAAGCGGGAGAGGATCTCCTTCGGCAGCGACTTGGCCAGGTAGATGGCGAAGTCCACGCCCGAGCCGCCGGGCCCGCCGGGGTTGATCACCAGCGAGCCGATGCGGTCCTTCTGCGACTTCGACTTGGTGCGCACCAGCGCCAGGTCGAGGGTCTCGCCGCCGGGGGTGTCCCAGTCGGCGGGGACCTTGATGGTCGCGCACTCCACGGTGGTGTTGGGGACGCCGTAACGCTCCTGGCAGGCGCCCCATTGCGCGGCGGGGGTGGTGCCCTCCGGCGAGGAGAAGGTGGCGGACTGGTGCGTGCAGGCCGCCAGCAGCAGCGCGGCGGTCGCCGTGACGGCGATGCGGAAGGTGCGTCCCCGGAACATGGCGCACAGCCAATCACACCGGTCACTCGTGACACACGAGACACGCGTTTGACAGATCGATTCTGGATAGGTAGTGTCTAGGTTATGAAGATGAACGAGGGCGTCGAGTGGGCACTGCACAGCTGTGTCAACCTCTGCTGGGTCGGCGACACCGCCGTCCCGGCGAAGCGACTCGCCGCCTTCTACGAGCTGCCGCCGGCCTACCTGAACAAGCAGATGCAGGCGCTGGTCCGGGCCGGGATCCTGAGCTCCACCTCCGGCCCGCGCGGCGGCTTCCGGCTGGCCCGGCGGCCCGAGCGGATCACGCTGATGGACGTCGTCACCGCCATCGAGGGTCCCGAGGACGCCTTCCGCTGCTCCTCGATCCTGGCCGACTCGCCGGTGGGGGAGTCCGGGCACGACTACGCCGGATCCTGCTTCATCTCGATGGCGATGTCGAAGGCCGAGATCGCCTGGCGGCGCGAACTGGCCGCCACCACCATCGCCGACCTGCGGGACCGGGTGGCCAAGGGCTTCCCGGAGTCGGTGGAGAAGATCGCCCGCGAACTGGCTTCTTAGCCCGTGACGTCCCCTTTCGGGGCTTTTTCCGGCGCTTAATTCTGGACACTAGATATCGAGGAATCATGGCTGTCTTGACGCTCACCCGCCCCGCCGCAGCCGGGGCCGCCCGCACCCTCGCCCCCGCGCCCCTGCTGATCCTGGCCACCGCCCCCATCGCGCTCAGCGCCAACAGCCCGGCCCTGATCCTGCCCACCCTGGCCACCGACCTCGGCGTCGGCGCGGCCACCGTGTCCTGGCTCGTCACCGCCTTCGGCCTGGCCGTGGCCGTCGGCGCGCCCCTCATGGGCGGCCTCGCCCGCCGCTTCGGCGTCCGGCCCGTCCTCTACCTCGGCGGAGCGCTGACCCTGCTGGGCACCGTCCTGGCCGTCCTCACCCCCTGGTTCGGGCTCCTCATCGCCGCCCGCGCCCTCCAGGCCCTCGGCGGGGCCGCGATGGTCACCTCCGCGATGAACCTCTCCGGCGGGATCCCCCGTCGCATGGGCGCCATCACCGCCGGATTCGGCGTCGTCGGCGCCTCCGGGCCGCTCCTGGGCTCGGTCATCACCCAGCACGCCGGATGGCACCTCGTCTTCGCCGTGCAGGCCGTGACCGTCCTCGCCGTCCCCGTGCTCGCCCGCCACGCCACCGCCCCGGTCGGCCGCGGCGCCTTCGACGCCACCGGGGCCGTGCTGCTCGCCGCCCTCGTCACCGGACTGGTCTCGCTGCCGCACCTGCCGATCGCCGGGCTCGCCGTCGTCGCGATCGCGGTCGCCCTGCTCGTCCCGCACATCCGCCGCCGCCCCGAGGGCTTCGTGCCGCTGGCGCTGCTGCGCAGCCGGGCCTTCCTGGGCGCCGCCGGGCTGACCCTCGCGCTGTCCACCTCGTACTTCGGGCTGCTCTACGCCGTCCCGCGCATCCTGTCCGCCCGCACCGACTGGGCCGCCGGCCTCATCGGCACCGGCCAGATGCTGGCCCTGATGGCCGGATCGGGCATCTCCTTCGTGCTGGCCGCGCGGTTCGTCTCGCCCGTCGTGGTCGCCGCCATGGGCGCCGCCGCACCGCTGCTCCTGCTCGCCCCGCCCGCGCTGGCCTTCGCCGCCGCGACCATCGGCGTGGCCGCCAGCTCCACCGCCCAGGCCGTTCTCGGGGTCCGCGCCATGCGGGCCGCCCCGGAGGCCATCCGCCCGGCCGCCATCGGCCTGTTCAACCTGTTCTTCCAGCTCGGCGGGGCCTTCGGACCCACCATTGTCGTCATGCTCATCGCCGCTTAGAAGGAGATCACCGATGACCCACCGCATGAAGCGCTTCCTGAACCACTCCGAGGCCGCCTACCAGGCCTGGCTCGCCGTCGAGCAGCACGTCCGCTCCGCCGGTGTCCCGCACGCCACCCTGGAGCTGGTGAAGCTGCGGGCCAGCCAGATCAACGGCTGCGCCTTCTGCCTCGACATGCACGCCCGGGACGCCCGCGAGCACGGCGAGAGCGAGGTCCGCCTGTGGACCCTGGCGGGCTGGCGCGAGGCGCCCTACTACACCCCCGCCGAGCGCGCGGCCCTCGCGCTGACCGAGGCGATGACCCTCCTGGACGCCCACGGCGTCCCCGACGAGATCTGGGACGAGGCGGCCGCCCACTTCGAGGAGGCGCAGCTGGCGGCCCTGGTGGTGGGGATCGTCCAGATCAACACCTGGAACCGGGTGAACGTGGCCCTGCGGGTCCCGCCGATGACGAAGATCTGAGCACGCGCGAGAAAGGCCCGGCGTTTCGCCGGGCCTTCTGCCGTTCCAGGGCTATTTCAGGACGCTCCACAGCACCCGGTTGACCGGCGTCGGCACGTCCTTCGCCTCGCCCAGGCGCACCACCGCGCCGGTCCAGGCGTCCAGTTCGGACGGCAGCCCGGCGATGATGTCGCGCTGGAGCGAGGTCGTGCCCTGCTCGGGCTGCGCGTCCAGGAACGCCAGGGTCGAGGCGGCCACGTCGCCCAGGTCCACCCCGTGCGCGGCGGCGACCGCGCCCACCTCGGCGTAACCGTCGGCGAGCACCCTGCGGGTGTCCGGGTCATCTCGCAGCTCGCCGAACGCGGCCCCGGTGACCGCGCCCAGGCCGCCGGTGGGGGCGATGAAGGCGAACTTCGCCCACAGCTCCGACCAGATGCCCGGCGAGACGCTCGCCCGCGCGCCGACGGCCTCCCGCAGCGCCTCCGCGCGCGGTGAGGAACCGCCGTCCCATTCGGCGAAGGTGAGGACCCCGCCGCCGACGTGGGCGATGACGCCCGGCCCGTCGATGCGCGCGATGACCCGCGCGACACCCGGCAGCACGTGCTCCCGGCCGACCGCGGCGGCCACCGCGTCCGGCGCCTCGACGCCGTTCTGGGTGGTGACCACGGCGGTGTCCGGGCCGATGAGCGGCTTCAGGTGCGGCAGGACCGCGTCCAGCTGCCAGGTCTTCACGCACAGCAGCACCACGTCGGCGGTACCCAGCTCGGCGGTGGAATCGGAGGCGCGCACACCCGTCACGGCCATGTCCCCGTCGGGACTGCTCACCCGCAGGCCGCGCGTCCGTAGCGCGTCGAGATGCGCGCCCCGCGCCAGGAACGCGACCTCATGCCCGGCCGAGGCCAGGAGGGCGCCGAAGTAGCCGCCGACGCCACCGGCGCCGATGATGACCGTCCGCATGGGGGCTCCTTTGGGTGGGGGAACGAGCTTCCCCCGGAGCGGGGTGGGGCGGCAATGAGGGATGGGTCACGCCAGCGCGGCGGCGCGCAGGCGCGCGGCGAGCGCGGCCTCGGCCGCGTCGTCCAGGCGCGCCATCGCGGCCGGGAAGGCGTCGGCGAGATCGACCAGGACGTCGAGGGCGACCTCCTCGGCGATCGCGGTGGCGAGGGCGCCGACCTTCGAGCGGGCCGAGGCCACGCGCGCGGGATTGACCATGCCCAGCGCGACGGCCGCCAGTTCGCCCGCGGTGAGCGCGGCGCGCGGGTCGAAGGGGCGGGAGGCGTCGAAGCGCCGTTCGTCGAACTCGGGAATCTTGCGCTTGAGGATCGGCCGCCGCCCGGCCGGTAGCCGCGCGTCGGCGCGGACGACGACGCCCTCGGCGAGGTTGCCCGGCAGCGCGGGCAGCCCCAGGGCGCCCGGGACGGTGGTGGGGAACCGGGTCGGCGTCGCGCCCATCTCGGCGCGGGTGCCGCGCGCGAGCAGCGGGACGGCGTCGACGCCACCGGCGGCGGCGATGGCGGCGATCTCGTCGTAGGGCAGGTACTCCGCCGGGTCGCCGACGAGCACGTCGAAGAGCGCGAAGCGCACCCCGGGGCAGTACCAGACGCCGGTCTGCACGGCGCTCACGCCGGGCACGGCGGCGACCGAGGGCGAGGGGTAGGCGCCGCCGTACAGCTCGCCGTACAGGCGCACGGTCCCGCCGCACGCGTGGTGGGCGGCGAGCGCGGTGGCGGTGAGCCGGTCGCGGAGCAGCTGCCAGCCGAAGAAGGGCTCGTCCCCGGCCAGCCACGCCTTGCGCTTGCCGACGCGGGTGAGCGACCCGTCGGTGGCCAGCGTCAGCTGCGCCCCGTGGATCTTCTCGGTGGCGATCCACCGGCCGCCGGTGGTGTCCTGCGCGGCGAGCGCGATCTTGGGGTAGGGCAGGTGCCGCATCGGTCCAGTCTGGACGGTGGCGGTGCCCGCGTCACCCCGGTTTCAGTTGCGCGAGGCCGCCGCCCGCAGCCCCCGCTGGAGCAGCCGCTGGTCGCCCAGCAGCGTCCGCAGCCTGCGCTCCAGGCCCGCGATCGGCGTGAGGTTCTGTGGCGCGCGCGGGTCCTTGTACGGGCTGGACGCCAGGCGCGGCAGCGCCGCCGAGGCGGCGTTGGCCAGCGCGACCACGTCGTCCAGTGGCAGGTCGGCCGAGGCCTCCAGCCGCACCAGCCCGGCGGCGGGCACGTCGGCGCCGGGCAGGCGCAGGTACCAGCTGTAGCGCGCCCAGGAGGTGTCCAGGGCGAAGACGGGGGTGCGCTGCCCGGCTTCGAGGGAGTTGACCAGGCGGCCCAGCTCGCCGGGCAGGTACTGGACGCGGTGGGACTTCACGTAGCCGAGGGCGCGGGCGATGTGCGCGCGGCCGTGGAGGGGGCCGTCGACGATGAGGAGTTCCTCGTCGATGGCGTTGGCCTTGGCGGTCACCGAGATCTCCAGGCCGCGCAGCTGCGCCTGGACGGCGTTGACCAGGTCGGCGGTCTCGCCGCCGGTGACGGGGTGGGACACGTAGACCGCGCCGCCGTGGGCGGTCATGGACGGGACGTCGGCCACCGAGGTGAACAGCCCGTGCATGACCTGCGCGGCGACGAGGGTGGCGCCGTCGCCGGGGGTGCAGCGCACGACTCCGGCGGCGTAGGAGGCGCAGATGCCCGGCTTGGCCTCGCCGTTGTCGTCGGGGGTCAGCCAGAGGTGGGCGTCGAGGCGGCGGACGCCGTCGACGAGGAGGACGGTCCTCAGGCGTGGCTCGGCCACGGCGTCGATGGGGGCCCAGGAGGCGACGGGGATCTCGACCCCGGCGTCCACTTTGGCCTTCGACTGCTGGGCGGTCTCGTCACCGGGGGTAACGTAGCCGGGATCCCAGGCGTCGACTCTGATCCGCACCCGTGGGCCCTTCCTCTCAGGCGATCACTTTCTCGACTCGGGCGCCCGTCGCGTCCTTGGTCACCTCGAAGCGGACCGGGATGCGGTCGGCGAGCGCGGGCACGTGGGTGACCACGCCGACCATCCGGTCGCCGCGCGTCGCCAGTGCTTCGAGGGTGGTCGCGACGGTGTCCAATGTGGACGCATCGAGGGTACCGAACCCCTCGTCGAGCATGATTGACTCCAGCCGTGCGCCCCTGGCCGACATGCCCGACAGCTGCCGGGACAGCGCCAGCGCCAGCGCCAGCGAGGCCGCGAAGGTCTCGCCGCCGGAGAGCGTGTAGGCCGGACGCGCCTGACCGGCGTCGTGGTGGTCGACCACGTAGAACCGGTCCGACTCGTACATCAGGTCGTACTGGCCGCCGGACAGCTCCAGCAGGATGCCCGAGGCGTCCTCGACGAGGATGTCCACCGCGGCGTGCATCAGCCACGACAGGAACTTGCGCGCGCCCAGGTGATCGGCGAGCTGCTTGGCGATCTGGGCCTCCGACTGGCGCACGTCGCGCTGGGCGCGCAGCTCGGCGGCCTGCTCGCGCTGCCGCAGCAGGCTCGCGTGCTGGTACTCGGCGTCGGAGACGGCCTTCGCGGTGGCCGTCAGCAGCACGGTCTCGTCGGCGGCGTCGTGACCGGGCAGGACCTCGCGCAGCGCTGCCACCAGCTGCGCCACCGCGTCGGCGGTGACGGCGACCTCGGTCTGCACGTCGCGGAAGACGCCCTCGGTCTCGGCGAGCCGGTTGGCCGTCCAGCCGGAGAGGTCCTGCCAGGACGCCGACAGGTCGCCCCGGTCGGGACGCGGCGGGTCGAGCCGGGCCACGTGGTCGCGGGCGGTGTCGAAGGCCCGCCACTCGCGCGTCATGCGCTCCTGCACGCCCGACAGCCGCGTCGCGGCCCGCCGCAGCTTCTCGCGGGCGGCGTTGACCGCTTGCCCGGCGGCGGTGAAGGCCGCGCGGTGCCGCTCGGCCTCGGCGAGCAGCCGCTCCACCTCGTCCGGGGACGGCGCGCCGTCCAGCTGCGCCTCGGCGGCGGTCAGCTGCGCCCGCCGCTCGTCCAGCCGCGCCCGGTAGTTCTCCAGGGTCGCCGCGACCGTGTTCGCCTCCTTCTCGGCCTCCTGGAGGGCCTGCCGGGCGGCGGTCACCGCGCGCTCGGCGGCCTCCAGCGCGCCCGAGGACAGCGGCGGCGGCAGGACCGCCACGTCCTGCGAGCACACCGGGCACGCGCGCCCGGCGACCAGATGGGGACGCAGGGCGGCGGCCACGTCGCGGGTACGGGCCTCCTCGCGCTCCTCCTCGGCGAGCTTGAGCCGCTCGGTGGCGGCCAGCCGCAGCGCCGCCCGCTGATCGTGCTCGACGGTCACCCGCGCCACGAGCTCCTCGCCCTTGACGATGTTGGCCGCGATCTTCCCGTGCTCGGCGTGCGCGACCCGCACCGCCAGCAGCCGCGCGGTGTCCACCTCGCCGAGGCTCGCGCGCAGTCGCTCCTCCTCGGCCTCGGCGGCGGCCACCTCCGCCTGCGCGGCGGCGTGCGCCGACTCGGCGTCGGTCGTCTCGCGAACCGTGTCGGCCAGGTCGATCGGCGGGCTCACCGCACGCAGCATCGCCAGCGTCTCCTCGACCGCCGCCAGCCGCTCCCGGGCCGTCCCGGCCGCCGTGCGCGCGTCGCGCAACAGCGGCGTCAGCCCGCGCACCCGGCCGTCCAGCTCACGGGCGGCGTCGATCGCCGCGCCCGCCCCGGCGACCTGATCGTCGGTGACCTCGCCGAGCCGCGTCAGCTGCGCGTCCAGGTTGTCCACCACCGCCCGCGCGTCACTCGCCCGGCGGTTCGCCTCCACCTGGATGCGCTTGTACACGTCCAGGCCCAGCAGGTTCTCCAGGATCTTCTGCCGCTCGGTGTTCTTCGCCTTGAGGAACTCGGCGAACTCGCCCTGCGGCAGCACCACGCACTTGGTGAACTGCTCGAAGGGCAGGCCCGTCACCTCCTCGACCCGGTGGCTCATCTCCGAGGCCGAACCCGCCAGCACCTCGCCGAGCTTCCCGGCGTCCTGCTCGTCCAGCAGCGCCAGGTCCAGGTCCGCCGGGACGCGCTCCAGCCCGGCGTGCGAGGTCTGCGCGTCACCGCGCGCGGTACGGCGCACCACACGCGTGGCGACATAGCGCTCGCCGCCCACCGAGAACACCAGCCGCACCCGCGCCTCGTTCGTCGAGGGCGCCAGCGCGTCCCGGACCGACGTGCCACCCCAGCGGGGGACCTTCCCGTACAGCGCGAAGCAGATCGCGTCCAGGACCGTCGACTTGCCCGCGCCGGTCTGCCCGACCAGCGCGAAGAAGTCGGTGTCGGTGAAGTCGATGGTGGTCGCCTTGCGGAAGGCGGCGAACCCGAGCATGTCCAGTCGCAGCGGCCTCATGAGCTCGCCTCGTCGTAGAGCCGGTCGAACAGGGCCGACACGTCGGCGTCGTCGTGGCCGATGTCGGCCAGGTAGTCCCCGAACAGCTCGCGCGGGGAACGCCCGGCGTGCTGCGAGGGGCCCTTGCCGGAGTCCTTGGCGACCATCGTCGGGTCGATGCGGACCTCCAGCGCGCGCGGGAACATCTCCTGCACCTCCTCGCGCAGGCCGGCGCGCGGCTTCTCCTTCACGTACACGCGCAGCCACACGTCCGGATCGGCCTCGACCGTGCGCAGACCGGCCAGATCACCGCGAATCGTGCGCAGCTTCGCCGCCGAGGTGATCGGCACCGAGCGGATCTTCGCCGGGGTCGACTTCGTGACGTCCACGATCAGCACCGAGGGCTGATTGGCCTCCTCGCCGAAGTCCACCGCGATCGGGCCGCCCGAGTAGTGGATCGGGCACGGGCCCGAGACGCTCTGCCGCCGGTGCAGATGACCGAGCGCGACATAATGGACGGTCGGCGGGAAAATGGTCGGCGGCAGGACGTAAGAGGCCACCGAGTGGGCCTCCCGTTCACCGCCGCCGCCGTGCTCCGACAGCGGCGAGCCGCCGAATTTACCGCCCAGGACGGTCAGGTGCGCGGTGACCAGGTTGACCGCCTCGCCGTCGAAACCCTCGGTGAGCCGCGCGATCAGGCGCTTGACGTGGTCGGCGTAGCTCTGGTCGGCCTCGGCGGCGGTCAGCTCGAACATCTCGGTGGCGCGGACGGCGTAACGCTGCGAGACGAACGGCAGGGCCGCGCACCGCCACGCCTCGCCGTTCTCGGTCGTGCCGGTGATCAGGTGGTCCTTCGCCGAGCCGATCCGGCCGCGCAGGACCACCCCCGCCTCCTCCGCCCAGCCGCGCAGGGCGTGCAGGCTCGCGCCGCTGTCGTGGTTGCCCGCGACCGCGATGACCTGCGCACCGGACTTGCGCATGCGCGACAGCGTCCGGGTGAGCAGCTCAAGGGCCCTCGCCGGGGGAACCGAGGTCTCGAACAGGTCACCGGCCACGATCACCAGATCGGGGGCCTCGCGTTCGGTGATCTCGATCAGCTCTCGCATGACCGCGATCTGCTCGTCCATCCTCGACTGTCCCTTGAGGACTTTGCCGAGGTGCCAGTCCGAGGTGTGCAGGATGCGCACTGCGTGGTGTCCTCACCATGTCGACGCTGGGGGAATGTCGGCCGCGCTAGGGCCTTGACAGCACTGTACGTGCTGCTCGCGGCGGTCGCCGCGCCCCTCACACGGCCGTGAACTCCACCGCGCGCCGAACCGGGTCGGCCGTCGTCAGCCGCACCTTCAGCGGCTCCCCGAGCGGCAGGTTCTCACCCGTGCAGCGCGCCACCACCGCCGGCTCGGCCAGCTGCACCCGGCCCGCCGGACGGTTGTCCTCCACGTCGATGACCACCGCGTCGAACTCCTCGCCGACCCGCTCGGCCAGCAGCGTCGCCTCGACCAGATCGATCGCCGCGCGCTCCACACTTCCGGCGCGTCTACCCGAAACCTGCATCTCCCCGGGCAACCCGGGCAGCTTCGCGCGCACCCACTCCGGCACCTCCTCACCCGCGGCCAGGGCCAGGCACACCTCCGTGGCGTAACGGTCGACCAGCCGCCGCAGCGGCGCCGTCACGTGCGCGTAGGGCGCGGCCACCGCCGCGTGCTCCCGCAACTCCGGCGCCTCGCCGTCGAAGGCGGCGTAACCCGAGCCGCGCAGCAGCAGCATCGACTCCTGAAGGAAGGCCGCGTGCCGCGACCGCGACGGGTCGAGCCGGGCGACCACGTCGCCGTAGCCCTCACCGTCCCGCCACTCCACACCCAGCGCCAGAGCCGTGCGGCGGATCTTCGCCAGGTCCTGCTCGGCGGGCCTCGGCAGCACCCGCAGGACGCCGACACCCCCGTCCAGCATCATCCGCGCCGCCGCCATGCCCGTCAGCAGCGAGATCTGCGCGTTCCACGTCTCGGCCGGCAGCGGGAAACGGAACAGCAGCCGATAGGCCCCGCCCGCGCACACCACCTCCTGCTCCGGCGAGGGCAGGCTCACCCCGCCGCGCGCCCGCTCCAGCGCCCGCCGCCGCTCGCCGACCACCTTCAGCAGCGCCGCGGTGCCCTCGGCCGTACCGGCGTCGTGCGCCTGCTGGACCTGCGTGTAGTCGAAGCGCTCGCGGCTGCGGACCAGCGCCCGCT
The DNA here is from genome assembly GCF_030269765.1 of Actinorhabdospora filicis. Lineage (GTDB taxonomy): Bacteria > Actinomycetota > Actinomycetes > Mycobacteriales > Micromonosporaceae > Actinorhabdospora > Actinorhabdospora filicis. The sequence continues at coordinate 896,575 of NZ_BSTX01000003.1, forward strand.
CGACGTGCGCCTCGCGCAGCTCGCCCGCGCCGTCCAGGTCCAGCCGCCACAGCGCCGCCGGGCGGACCCGGCCCGGCAGCAGGCTCGCCGCGCCCTCCGACAGCACCCGCGGGTGCAGCGGCACCGACCCGTCGGGCAGGTAGACCGTTTCACCACGGCGGTGCGCCTCGTCGTCCAGCGCCGAACCGGGCGTGACGAACCCGCCGACGTCGGCGATCGCGTACCAGACGCGGTGGCCGTCGCCGTGTTCCTCGATGCGCATCGCCTGGTCGAGGTCCATGGAGGTGGCCGGGTCGATGGTGATCAGCTCGACGTCGGTGCGGTCGGCGTAGTCGGGCGGCGGGCGTTTCGCCGCCGCCGCGGCCTCCTGCGCCGCGACCGGCGGGAAGTCCACGGGCAGGCGCATCTCTTCACGGATGCGCGCGAAGCCACCGGCGAGGTCCGGCTGGACCGCGCCGGTGAGCTGAATGTTGCGGCGAGGCATAAGGGTGAGGGTAGGGGAGGGGTCTGACGTAAGCGGTTCAGTCGGGCGGAGCGGGTCAGAGGTGACCGAGCGCCCGCAGGATCAGCCAGAGCATCACCACCAGGACGGCCGCACCGCGTGTGACCAGCGGGACGGGTGCTCCCGGGCGGTCCGCGGCGGCGGCCGCCCGGTGTTCGAACACCACCGGCGAACCCGGCGCGGCCGGGCGTGTCGCGGGCGGCCGCGCCCGCGCCCGCACGTACGCCGTGGTCCAGGCCGCGACCTGCTCGGGGGTGTGCCCGAGGGTGCGCAGGAAGACCCGCAGGACGTCCAGGTGCGGGACGCGCTCGGCGCCCCCGGCCAGGTCGGCGATGGTCTGGCGGGGCAGCGCGCCGTTGGCGTAGCGCGTCCCGTCGGTGTGCCGCCGCGAGCGGCGGCTGATCTCGCTGTAGCTGAGCCCGGAGCCCAGCTTGAGCAGGCGCATGGCCCGCCGCAGCCCGGCGGCGTCGGTGACGTCCTCGGGTAAGGGGCAGTGCGGCGCCGGCGGGACCGGCGCGGGCGCGGCGGGAGCGGTCCCGCCCGCCGCGGCGAGGCGGTGCCGGTACTGCCGATGGACGGCCCGCCACTCGCCGCCGGGCGAGCCGCAGGCGGCGGCGAAGGCGACGGTGATCGCCTCGCTGGGCAGGGCCCGGCCGCGGGCGGCCTGCACGAGGGCGGTGTGGGAACGCCCGGCCAGGCGCGCCATGTCGCGGTACGGCGGGTTCCCCGCCCGCTCGCGCAGATCGCGCAGGCGGGCGGCGAACTCGGCGATGACCGCCTGGGGACTCTCGTCCCGGCGGGTCGTCGTCAGGGGAGGCATCGGCGGGTCAGGCTCGCGGCCGGCGATCCGGCAGGTGGGCCTCCAGCCAGGTGGCCGTGGTGAACACCGCGCCGAGCAGGCCGGCGATCACGTCCAGCGGCCGCCCGGCGAGCAGCGCGGCGGCGACGAAACCGAGGACGAATATCAGCACCACCACGACGCGCCACGGAATGTCGGGGTCATCGGGGGGCTGGGTGAGAATGCACTTCATTAACTTTCCTTTTCCATGATGGGGGAAGGAATGCGCGTCTCTTTCGCGGTGTCCCCGACTGGCGGCCGGGGACACCCAATTACCCGGTGACCGCCGGGCCCGGTGCGTGCCGAAACGTTTGGCGCCGTTTCGGCCGGGCTCGAAGGCGGTCGATCGATTCTTACACGATGGACACTGTGGACTGTCAATGAGGTCGATGTCCGGCGCGGCGAATCCCCCGTGCGCGGGATACCGGCGACCCGTTCGTGGAAACCGCCGTCCGGGAATCGCCGAGTCCGGGCCGCCGCACGCGCGAGCGGTCACGATGTAGAGAGGCGTCCTCGGAAACCCGGCGGCTCCCCTTCGCCACGGAGGGTGTTGGAGCGGCCCGGGCTTGGTAGGTTAGGTGTGCCTCTCATGAGGCCGCACTCATTAACGAGCGCGCGTCCAATTACCCGGACACGGCGGGCCGCCCGTTTGGCGACGGGCGGCCCGTCCCGTGTCCGTCTCCCTTAAAACGGAATGTCGTCGTCCTCATCGGCGAGTTCGAACGGATCGACCGTCCCCGTCGCCGAGCGCAGCGTCGAAGAAGGCGGGTCGCCGGCCTCCTGTGGGCGCGTCGCCCACGCCGGGAACGGGAACTCCACCACGAGCGGCACCGGCAGTTCCGGCTGCGCCACGAACATCGTGCCGGGCTTGGCCATCAGCACCCGCTGGCGCTGCGAGGCCGGGAGGAAGCCGTACTCGGGACGCCCGGCCTCGGCCGGGTCGAGGCGCCCGACGACGCGGATGGCGCTGTTGGCGGCGATGCGGCGCTCGACCTCGGAGGCCGTCTGCTGCGCGCCGACCAGGATCACGCCCAGCGAGCGGCCGCGCTCGGCGATGTCGAGCAGGATCTCCTTGATCGGGCTGGTGCCCTCGCGCGGCGCGTACTTGTTCAGCTCGTCCAGGACCACGAACTGGAGGGGACGGGCGCTGCCCGCCTTCTCCTTGCGCTCGAACTCGGTGCGCAGGACCACGCCGACCACGAACCGCTGCGCCCGGTCGGGCAGGTTGTGCAGGTCGACGATGGTGACCTGGGAACCGTCCTCGGTGGACACCCCGTGCTTCCGGCGCGGCGGCAGGTCGCCGCGCACGAGGCGACCGATGTCGCGCTTGGAGGACATCATCCGGCGGATGAACGCGTTGACGGTGCCCATGCCGATGGCGGTGCCCGCCCACTGGCCGCGCGTCTCCTCGTCCCCGAGGCGCTCGGTGAGCAGGTCCACCAGGTCCCCGTAGGACCGCAGGAGCTGCCCGTCGACGACGGCCGCGCCGTCGTCCTTGGGCTCGGCCTCGCGCGCCAGGCGCGCCGCGACCTGCCCGACGACCATCGTGTACTGCTGGCGCTCGTCATCGCCGTCGGCGAAGACGTAGGGCAGCAGCCGCTGCTGGCAGAACTCGGCCACGGTCCAGTAGAACGACTCCACGCCGGTGGTGCGGCAGGCGACGTCGGGGGTGCCGTTGCGGTCGCCCTCGCGCGGCGGCGCGAACACGGTCACCGAACCGAACGGCCCGGCGGTCAGCCCGAGGCGCTGGTACTCGGCGCGCAGCTTGTCGTCGAGGTTCTTGTTCGGGTGGTCCAGCAGGAGCAGGTCCTCGCCCTTCACGTTGAAGATGAGGACCTTCGTGTTGACCGCCTCGGCGCCCAGCGCGTCGGAGTGCAGCAGCGAGTACAGCAGCCACGTGGCGAAACTGGTCTTGGTCGCCACGCCCGAGATGCCCGAGATGGACACGTGGGCGCCGCGGCTGCCGTCCAGGAAGTCGGCGTTGAGGTACACCGGCTCGCCGTCGCGGCCCCGGCCCAGCGGGACCATGCGCACCATGCGGTCGAAGTACAGGGCCGCCGCCCGGGCCTCGCCGGTCGCGCGGAAGACCGCGTCACCCGGGCGCGGCGGGACGAACACCTCCGGCTCGACGCGCGTCACGGTGATCTCGGCGGCCTCCTGCACCTGCGCGGGCAGCATCCCCTCGCTGATGAGGAACACGTCGGAGTCGAACTGCGCGCCCTCGTGCCGCGCCCGCACCGCCGTCACCACGCCCGAGACCGTCACCGGGTCGCGGCCGGGGATGGCGCGGGACGTGGTCACCACGTCGTCGAGCTGGAGGTACTGGCCCTCGGTCACCGCCACCCAGAAGGACAGGGGAGTGGCGTCCTCGGTGCCGAGCACCCGGCCGACGGGCCGCGCGTCGCCGTGGGCGGGAACAGTCGCATCGGTCACGACCGCCATCCTCTCACCCGGCTGTGACAGAACGGACGTAGCGGAGGATCAGGTTGTCCTCCGACTGGAGCGCGTGGGCCAGCGCCATGCGCCGCACCGGCGAGTGCGGCCCGGCGGTGATGCGTCCCGCGCCCGCCCCGGCCAGCATCGGCGAGAGCGTCAGGTCCAGCTCGTCGACGAGGCCGGCGGCGGTGAGCTCGCCCAGAATGTGCGGGCCGCCCTCGCACAGGATCTGCGTCAGCCCGCGCTCGGCCAGCGCCCGCACGGCCAGCGCGAAGTCCACCGTGGACTCCCCGCACACCAGCACGTCGGCATGCTCGGCCAGCGCCTTCCGCTTCTCCTCGGGCGCGTTTCCGCAGGTCACCACGATGGCCCGGACGGGCGCGCGGGTGAAGATGGGCGCGGCGGGGTCCAGGTCCAGCGACGCGCTGACCACCGCCATCACCGGGTGCTCGGGCAGGCCGTGCTCGCGGCGCCAGGCGACGCGCGCGGCGTCCATGCGCAGGTCCTCGTAGCCTTCGCGGCGGACGGTGCCCGCGCCGGTCAGCAGGACGTCGCAGAGCTTGCGCAGGATCTTGAAGACCCGCTTGTCGGCGCCGCTGGACAGCCCGGCCGACTCGCCCTCCACCGAGACCGCCCCGTCGGCGCTGGACACGAAGTTGACCCGCAGGTGAGTCGCCGAGCGGTCGGCGGGCGCGTAGAGGGCGTCGATGTCGGCGTCGGCGAGCTCGGCGCCCGCCCCGGCCGGCCAGATGCGCGTGATCATCGGGTCAACCTACTCACTTCGCCGGGACCGTCACGAGGGTGTCCCCGGCGGCCAGCGCGGCGACCTCGTCGAAGCGCAGCCGCCGTCCGTCGCGGACCACGGCGACCACCAGGTCGCGGACCTCGCGCGGCCGGGCACCCACCTCACCGGGGTCCACACCGCGCTCGATCAGGTCGAGCCCGGTGCCCTGGGTGAGCAGGTCCTCGATGACGTCGCCGACGGCCGGGGCCACCGTGGACAGTCCCAGCAGCCGCCCGGAGGCGTCCGAGGAGGTGATCACCACGCTCGCGCCGGACTGCCGCAGCAGCGGCGCGTTCTCCGCCTCCCGCGCCGCGGCGACGATCACGGCGTCCGGCGCGCACTGCCGCGCGGTGAGCGTGATCAGCACGGCGGTGTCGTCGCGGTCGGCGGCGACGATGACGCGCGAGGCGTGCCCGGCGACCGCCCGCGTCAGGATCGCCGAGCGCGTGGCGTCCCCCTGCACCGTCACATACCCGTCGGAATTCGCCTCCTGCACCAGTTCATGGCGGCGGTCGACGACGACGATCCGCTCGGCCGGGACGCCGTTGGCGCGCAGCGTGGCGATCGCGCTGCGCCCCTTCGTCCCGTAGCCGACGACGATGGTGTGCTCGCGCAACGCGTTGCTCCAGCGGGTCTCGCGCCACACCTCGCGGGTGCGGCGGGTGAGCACCTCGACGGTGGTGCCGACGAGGACGACCAGGAAGATCACCCGCAGCGGGGTGATGAGGACGATGTTGACCAGGCGCGAGACGGTGTCCACGGGGACGACGTCCCCGTACCCGGTGGTGCTGAGCGTGACCGTCGCGTAGTACACCGCGTCCAGCACCGAGACGCTCCCGTCGGCGGTGTCGCGGTATCCACCCCGGTCCACGATCACCAGCAGGCACGCCAGCACCAGGCACGCCCCCGCCGCCGCGAGCCGCACCAGGATCGCCCGCGGCGCGCTCCGCCGGGCCCGCGGGATGTGGACGGGACTCTGAAAGTCGGACACATCGGAGATCTTATGACAGATCGCATCACGGTCCGTCACTGAAACATCCGGCCGAACGACCCTGGCGACACGTACCACCACCACCGTTAACCTGATGTCATCTCCCGCCCACTAGAAGGAGAACCCATGAGCATCAAACGCGTGCTCGCCCGTATCGCCGCGACGTTATTAGCGGCGGTCCTCGGAGCCGTCGCCCTCGCCCCCTCGGCCGCCGACGCGGCCGTCCCCGACCGTTTCGGCTTCGCGCTGTGGTCGGGCGGCGTGGTCTCCCAGTCGGTGCCGCCCGGCATCTCCGTCACCCCCTCGGGACCGCCCGGACGCTGGCTGGTGAAGATCCCCGGCCAGGGCATCGCCGGCGGCGTCGTCCACGTCACCGCCGTCCACGACGCGGTCGCCACCCCCAACGGCCGCTTCTGCCAGGCCGAGAAGTGGGGACCGGATTCCTCGGTCCCGCCCAACGAGCTCGTCCTCGTGTCGTGCTGGCGCACCACCGGCGTCCTCGACCCCGTCCCCGGCTTCTCCGTGCAGTTCTCCGCCAGCTCCGGCCCCGTAGGCGGCGGCCTCTACGGCTACATGTTCAACTCGCCCACCTGCGTCATCGCCGCCACCTACAACTCCGTCGGCGCCCCCAACAACTGCATCCACGCCGGCCCCGGCGCCTACTCGGTGACCTTCAACGGCCTCGCCACCGCCGGCCCCCAGGACGGATCGGTGGAAGTCACCGCGGTGAACTCCGTGGCGGCCCGCTGCAAGCCCGTGTCATGGAGCTCAGGACCCTCGCAGTCATTCAGGGTCTTCTGCTACAACGTCGCCGGCGTCCTCACCGACAGCGCCTTCACCATCACCTACCAGCTCAAGCGGTCCCTCTACGGCCCCGCCTTCCCACCCACCCGCTTCGGCTACATCTACAACGCCCCCGGAGCAGGTCCCCCCTCGACCAACTACAACTCGGTCGTCGGCGCCAACGCCTGGGGCGGCGGCCCGCCCGTCTGGACCGTGAAGTACTACCAGCTCTCCGGCGGCGGAGCCCCCGGCAACTCACAAGCGGTGGCCTTCGGCCCCAACCCCAACTTCTGCGGGCTATCCCGCCCATGGCTGGCCGCAGGAGTGGACATCGTCGCCTTCGTGAACTGCTTCGACAACACGGGTAACCCCGTGAACGACCGATTCACGAACAGCTACTCCTCACGCGTGTAGGGGAGAAAGAGCAAGGCAGAAGGCGAGAAGGCAAGAAGGCAAGAAGGCAAGAAGGAAGGAAGCCGCGCCGCCCGTACCAACGGGCGGCGTGGCGAAAGACCGGCAGGGGCGCATGGCGGGTGCGGCGGTGGGTGGGTGAGATGCGGTGGGGAGGCGGCCGCGCCGAAAGACCGGCCGGGCCAGGCGAGCAGCGGTGGGTGAAGCCCGCCCGAGGTGAGAGCCGGTGACGGATGACCGGCCGGGTGTGGTGCGCGGCCTGGTGCGGTGGGGGTGAGACGAAGGCAGGCCGGGTGCGATGGGCGTGCAGCCTGCAGTGCGGTGGGGTGAGACGAAGGCAGGACCCGGGCCACCCCACGAAGCGGTGGGTGAAGGCCGCCCGAGGCGAGGTCCGGGGACGATGTCACAAGCCGGGTGCGATGCGTAGCAGGGTAGGGCTCTTGACCGAAGCCGCAGCCGCAGCCGAAGAGCCTGGCCGTCACGACAGACCAGGCCCCGCACAACCTTTCCCGAAGAGAGCTGGATCTTTTGGCGTGCGGCCTGACGGGTCATGAGAACGAGGGTTCTGGGGGTGTCAAGACAGCTCTTCCGTCTTGACACCCCCAGGTTCATCGTTCACCGTCTGCGAGGCCGAACGACGGGAGATCCGCGGGTAGCACGCCGAACGAGAAGGGTGGGGATGGAAGGGCCGGGCCAAGGGGGAGAGGCACGACGGAGGTGGTGCAGGGCGGGATGGAGCGAGGCTGAGGGCGGGGGGAGTCGCTGCGGCGGGGCGCGGAGGGGTGGGGTGGCCCCGGTGGCCGGGCGTGGCTGGGGTGAGGTGTGCGGCCCGCAAGCCGAGAGATGGCGGGGCGAGAGGTGCGGCCGAGGGCCAACGGGGGCTGCGGGGACAGGTCAGGGGGATGCGTGACGGGGGTGGTGCGGGCCGGGGTGAGGCCGAGGGTCGGGGAAGGCACCGGGGAACCCGGGAGGTGGGCTGGTGTGGCCCGGCTGTGAGCGTGGCCTGGCGGTGAGGGAGACGGCCCGCAAGCCGAAAGACGGCGGGAGAAGCCAGCGCGACCACAGCGAAGCCCCCAAACCCCCTCCAACCCCCCTTGCCATTAACCCTCCGTTACGCCATCCTCCCCCCATGACTCACCCAACCCCCCCACCCCCCACCCACTCCATCCAGCTCTACACCCTCCGCCACCAACTCGAACAATCCCCCGCCGCCACCCTCTCCGCCCTCGCCACCCTCGGCTACACCACCGTCGAGCTCGCGGGCCTGAAAGGCCTCACCCCCACCGCCTTCCGCCGCCTCCTCGACGACTCCGGCCTGCGCGCCTCCTCCGCCCACGTCCCCCTGCGCGACACCGAAGCGGGCGTGGACGAGATGCTCGAAGACGCCGCAACCCTGGGCAACACCCACCTGGTCATCCCCATGGCCCGATTCGACGACGCCGACGGCTGGAAGCGCTTCGCCGAGTCCCTCACCGCCGCCGCGGCAAAGGCCAAAGACCAGGGCATCGCCCTCGGCTACCACAACCACGCCCACGAGTTCGCCCCCTTGCCCGACGGTCAGCGCCCCTACGACGTCCTCACCGCCTACACCGACGCCGCCCTCGTCCACCTCGAACTCGACTTCTACTGGGCGGTCCACGCCGGCGTCGACCCTCGCGACATCCTCGGTGCGCACCGCGGCCGGGTGAAGCAGGTCCATGTGAAGGACCGCACGCTGACCGGCGCGATGGCGGACCCGGGCGAGGGCGCGATCGCGTTCACGGATCTGATCCCGATGGCGGAGCGCTCGGGCGTGGTGGAGTTCATCGTCGAGCGCGACGACAGTCCCGACCCGCTGAAGACGGCGAAGACGGGACTGGACTTCCTCAGAACGTTCTAAAGCGAAAACCACCCGCCCCGCTGCTCCCACCGGCCGCCTTCGGCGATGTGGTCGGCGAGCACGCGGCGCAGGGTGCTGTCGCGGGGCAGTTCGGCGGGGTCGACGCGCTCGGGCGCGCTGACCACGCGCTTGAACACGAAGCGCAGGACGTCGAGGGTGCCGTTCTTCCCGGCCTCCTCATCGGCGGGGAGGAGGGTGAACAGCTTCCCGAAGCGCGCGATGTTCGTGTCCGGCAGCGCTGCGCCCAGGCGCGGGTCGAGCAGCCAGGACAGGCACGTGGCCTTGTCGGCGCCGAACTCGGGGAAGGTCTTGGGGAAGAACTCCCGGGCGCGTTCGAAGGAGTCCTCGCATGCCTCGGGGCTCATGGGGCCGCCGGTCTCGGGGATGTGGACGCCGAGGACGGGCCCGTCGAGGGCGGTGGAGTGGTGCATGTCGAACTGGAGGCGGCCGAGGCGGTAGATGGAGCCGCGGAAGTGCAGGGTGAACCAGAAGGACACGTCGAGGCCGGATTCGCCGTAGATGGCCCGGTTGATGCGCAGTTTCTCGCCGACGTCGCCGAAGGTGGCCCAGGAGACGTCCTCGGGGATGCCGCGTTCGGCGTGCCAGGCGAGGGTCGCGGGGAGGTGGGCGAGGAAGGCGTAGAGGTAGACGAGCCGCGCCTTGGGGTCGCGGTGGTGGGCGGTGGACGGCCACATGAGCATCCCGTGCCCGCCCATGCCGGAGCGCAGGTGCGCCACCGTGCGCTCCAGGATCCACCACAGCTCGGGGTCGGCTTCAGGATCGGGACGGGCGCCGACGGCGTCGGCGACGTCGATCTCGTCGGCGCCCATGCGGTGGAGGGCGCGGATGACCTCGGCCTGGGAGGGCAGGGTCACGGGGGCGGCGTCGAGTCCGTCCCACACGGTCATGATCTCCCGCGCGGGCTCGGGCCAGCCGAGGTGGGCGCGCACGCTCTCCAGGTCCGTCACGCAGGCCATCTCACCCGACGGTGACCGGCTCCGTCAACTCTCAGGAAGCGCGCCTACAATCCCACGGGTGGCCCGGTTCTTCACCCGTCGTTGGATCTTCGCGCACACCGCGCTCGTCGTGGTGCTGGCGGCGTTCGCGTGGCTGGCGTGGTGGCAGATCGGCCGGGCGGCCGGTGGCAACGCGCTGAGCTGGGCTTATGCCTTCGAGTGGCCGTTGTTCGGGCTGTGCGCGATCGCGCTGTGGATTCGTGAGATCCGGCAGGAGCTGCGCAAGAACGGGCCGCTGGCGCGGCCGGAAGATCCGCCGATGGAGTCGCCCTTCGAGACGAAGGCGACATACGCGCGGCCCGCGTCGGGCGATGACGAGCTGTCGGCGTACAACGAGTACCTGGCCTGGATGAACGAGAATCCGGACCGGCGCGCGAGCGACTACCCCGGGAGACAAAACGCATGAAGGCGGCGCTGACCCGTTACCGGATCATGGCGTACATCGTCGGGACCATGCTGATCCTGCTGTTCTTCGTGGCGATGCCGCTGCGGTACCTGTCGCCGGACGGCTCGGACCTGGAGAGCACCGGCGTGCTGATGTCGGCGATCATCGGGCCGGTCCACGGGTTCCTGTACGTGGTGTACCTGATCTGCGCCTTCGATGTCTCCCGCCGGGCGGGCTGGCCGCTGCCGAAGACCCTGGGCGTGCTGATCTCGGGGACGATCCCGGTGGTCTCGTTCGTGGCCGAGCGCTGGGTGCGCCGGCAGGTCGAGCCGCGCCTGGTCGCCGAGGCCGCCTGACCTCCCGCCACCTTTTCGGCGGAAAGCTTCGTCGCCGCGTGTTCACTTGAGTGTCGTTTTTCACTAGGCTGCCGTCACACCACCGTCCACTGTGAACGGAGGCAGCAATGCTAGTGGGCATCAGGTCGACCGGGCGCTCCAGCGCGGCCGGGAACGACTCCGTCGGAGCCGCCGAGGGCTTCCAGGGCATCAAGAAGTCCTTCGACGACTCCTGCGCGGCGGCCGAGGGCGCCGCCAAGGAGTCGCCCATCGTGAGCGCCCTGCGCGCCTATCACGGTGACAATGCCAAGGCCCTCCAGTCGATCAACGACCACGGCCGCTCGGTCGGGGAGAACATCGTCAACGGCACCGGACGCACCGTCGCCAAGGACGTCGACCTCGCCGACGGCTTCTGGCTGGTGACGCCGGAGGTCGGCGAGGCCCGGTACCGCCAGATCACCGAGATCAACCGGTAGGCGGCCATGGCCTTCGACACCAGCCCCTGGGAGACAAAGGCCGACGAGGCCGCCGTCTCGGGCGAGGCGAACACATTGATGTCCCTGGCCGGGCGCATCACCGGGCGCGGCGGCGAGCTGCGGGACGCCATCAACGCCGGCGCGATGGAGTTCAGCGACATCGTCGCCGACCCCATCGAGGCCCGCAACCGCGACAACGTGACCTCCTGGGTGTCGGGTACCCAGGCCACGGTCTTCGGCAGCTCGATCCTCACCGCCTGGGCGGGCGAGGTCGGCACCTTCAAACGCGAGCTGGCCGCCCTCGACACCCGCTACGCCGAGGGCGTCAACCGGATCTTCGAGATCGGCACCGGCGGTCCCGGCGAGGGCGCCAACAGCGTCGGGCGCAACGCCGCGCAGAAGAGCCTGGAGGCGGAGCTGACCGCCGAGGCCGTCCGGCTGCGCGCGAAGTTCGACACCGACACCGAGTCGCGCGGCGCGCAGCTGCGCAGCGGGCCGACCACGGAGGTCCTCAAGGCCCTCGTCTCCGACGGCACCATGAAGTGGGCCGCGTTCAACCTGTGGGGCGCCAAGGGCGCCGTCCCGCTGGACGGCAAGGACGCCAAGAAGCTCGCCGAGATGCTGGTCGCCAAGCTGAAGGGCGGCGGGAAGCTCACCCAGGCCGACCGCGAGCTGCTGATCAACCTCCAGGCTCTGGCCGGGCACGCGCTGTGGATGCAGAAGCACGGCGGGAACCTCTCCAAGGGCGAACTGGCCTACCTCAAGACCCTCTTCGGCGAGCTGAACCGCGGCTACAACGGCGACGACACCCCGTTCCGGGGCGACTCGGCGCTGCTGAACATCGACGCGTGGCTCAAGGGCTCCGGTTACGGCGCCGCCGACCAGTCGCTGATCCGGGGTGCGCTCGGCGGTGGCCTGCTGGCCCTGTCCGACGACGGCATCGGCGGCGGTTACGAGCTGCTGCCCTCCGACGTCCGCCGGTCGCTGGAGGCGGAGCTGCCCGAGACCTGGGACATCCCCGCCGGCGAGGGCGCCGAGGGCTTCTGGCGCGCCGAGTTCGTCCCGCTGGCCGCGCTGCTGGGCGCCGCCCCGGCGCTGCAGGGCGGCCTGAAGTTCTCCGGGCTGCTGACCCTGCGCTCGGCCGAGTACGCCTCGATGCTCGACGAGAAGGAGGACGTCGAGCCGCTCCAGACGCTGCTGGGCGTGGCCACCCGCAACCACGAGGCCGTCCGCGAGGTCCTCACCGGCGGCTACCGCACCGAGCGCTTCGGGGCCGACACCCCCGAGTTCGTGCTGCGGCAGCTGTTCGGGAAGAACGACTGGACCGACGGCGGCGCGGCGGCGGCCAAGCTCGTCGACTGGATCCCGGCGGCGTCCAGGGGCTCCGACTCCTACGAGCGCTACCTCGCCGGAGTGTCCTCGGCGGCCGTCATCGACATCCTGACCAACACCCACAAGACCGCCTGGGACCAGAGCGCCTTCCAGTTCTTCACCGACTCCGGCGGCCGCATCGGCGACGCCACCGACGTCCCGATGGGCGTGGCCAACCCGAAGATCTCGCAGGCCCTCGGGGACGTGGCCTCGGCCTACCTCCAGTCCTTCGGCGGACGCGACGGCGTGGAGGGCGCCAAGACCCAGTGGGGCTACATGGTCTCCGGCCCCAACGGCGAGGTGTGGGTGCCCGACAAGCTCCAGATCGACCCCGACGACCGGGCCCGCTTCTTCCAGCTCATCGTCGCCGACCCCAAGGCCGCCGCGCAGCTCGGCAACGACATCCTCGGCACGATGTACCGCAACACCGGCGACATGGTCGGCACCGACGACCCCGGGGCGCGCGGCAGCCTCGCGGCCACCTCCGGGCGGCTCCTGGGCTACTTCGACGCCGCGCTCAAGAACAACATGCTCGACGCCGTCGGCGATCACGAGCGGGCCGAGGCGACCGCCTACGGCGACGAGGTCGCCAAGAACCAGCGCATCACCGGCATCATGAGCGGCGGCATCGGTTTCGCGTTCAACCAGGCCAACAACTCCGTCTCGGCCTGGGACAACAACTACGCCCTCGCCCACGGCGGGCGCAGCCTCGGCGGCCCCACCGGCGGGGTGTTCCTGCGGAACCTCCCGGTCAACGTCGTCCAGGGCGTCGTCGGCGGCTTCGTCCCCTTCTTCATCGACGCGCCCACCGCCCCCGACCCCAACGACGTGGACATGCGGCCCGTCGTCGGGCACATCAGCCCCGAGAAGTTCGACCTGCTCACCAAGCACTCGATGCTCGACCACGCCATCGACCAGGGCAAGGTCGACGTCAAGGACCTCGACAAGGGCCTGCTGAACGAGGACGGGACGAGGCTGCGCGACCTCGGCGCCAACGAGGACGTCCCCCGCGTCCAGGCGCAACTGCGCGACCAGCTGATCAAGGCCGGCCTGCGCGACCTCGTCGAGAACGGCCAGTTCGACGTCTACCGCTACGCCAAGAGCGTCGACGACGCCCAGGACTCCTGGCAGGAGTACCAGCAGTGGCGCAATAACGAAAAGCAGTGACCGGCGACACCGCCCGGCGTGCCCTTCCGGCGCGCCGGGCGGCACCGCCGTCATGATGACGCGATGCGCATCGGACAGGTCGTCATCGTCGTATCCGACTACGACGAGGCCATCGCCTACTACGTCGGCGTCCTCGGCTTCGAACTCGCCGAGGACACCCGGATGAGCGAGACCAAGCGGTGGGTCGTGGTCCGGCCCGCCGGTGGCGACGCCTCGCTCCTGCTCGCCAAGGCCGATGGCGAGCACCAGGCCTCCCGCGTCGGCGACCAGACCGGCGGGCGCGTCGGGTTCTTCCTCTACACCGACGACTTCCACCGCGACTACGAGCGCATGAAGGCCGCCGGGGTCGCCTGGGAAGAGGAGCCCCGCCACGAGGAGTTCGGCACCGTCGCCGTCTTCGCCGACCTCTACGGCAACCGCTGGGACTTCATCGGCCCGCCCGCGAAGTAGTAGCCTGCTCGGGCCCGCTTCGAACCCCTCCCGAAGGTGCCGCCATGCCCGAGGTCGCCGTCTTCACCGTGCCCCGCAGACACCGCGCGCACCGGGAGGTGGTCTCCGCCGTCCTCGCCCTGGCCGTGCTGACTTGGCTGGCGGGGCTCGTCGCGCTGGCCTCCGGGACGCTGGTGCCGCTGCTGGCGGCGTTGGCCCCGACGGCGCTGTGGGCGCTGCTGCGGCTGACGCGCCCGGAGCCGGTCACCGAGCTGCGCGTCGAGCCCGCCCGCCTGCTCGCCGGGCCGTACCGCGTCCCCGCCCACAAGGCCGCCGCGACGCTGATCCGCGAGCGCGGCGAACTCGTGCTGCTGCTGGCCACCGGTGAGCGCACCCCGGCCGCGCGGGTCGTGCTGTGCCGCGCTGGCGGCACCGACGCCGCCGACCTGGCGCGCCTGAAGTCCCTCGCGGAGGTCCTGGGCACCTCGCGCGAGTCGAGTGCCGTGAAAGTGTCGCGGGAGCTGGCTAGCCTGGCCGGGTGATCACACGCGAGCAGGTCCGCTGGTACCGCGCCGCCGCGCAGGGTCTGGCCCGGGACGGGAGCTTCCGGCCGGTCCTCGGCGTCCAGGACACCCCGCCGGGCTCGGCGGTGGCGGCGCTGACCGCGCGCGGCGCGGCCGAGCCGGACGCGATGACGTGGACCCACCGGGGCGCGCCGCACCTGCATCCCGCCGGTGACCTGCCCGGCCTGGCCCGCGCGCTGTGGCCGCACTCGCCGGCGGACGCCGCCGCGCGCTTGCAGAGCACCGGCGCGAAGCTGGCGAAGGCGGGCGTGGACGTCCGCGCGGCCTTCGCCGACGTCGCCGCGGCGATGCGCGAGGCGGCCGCCGAGCCGCTCACCAAGGGCGAGCTGAGCGCGGCGGTGACGGCCGCCGTCCCGCCGGAGTACTCCTACGACTGCCCGGGTTGCGGGACCTTCCACGTGTACGAGTCGCTGTTCCGGCACGGCGCGCTCCCGGCCGGGCTCGTGGCCGTCCCCGAGTCGCCGCAGCTGACCTTCCGGCGGCTGCCGGACTGGGAGGGCGTCCCCGAGGCCCCCGAGGGCACCGGTGGGCTCATCGCCGCGTTCCTGGCGGCCACCGGGCCGGGCGGACCGGCCGAGATCGCCGGTTTCCTCGACACCCGGCCCGCGCGGGCGCGCGAGTTCTGGCCCGCCGGGCTGTCCGAAGTGGACCTCGACGGCCGGGTCGCGTGGTTCCCCGGCGAGCGGCTGGACGACCTGCGTGCCGCCGCGCGCCCGGACTACGTCCGCCTGCTGCCGCCTTCCGACGCCTACCTGCTCGGCGACCGCGAGCTGCTGCTGCCCGAGGCCGCCCACCGCGCCGAGCTGTGGAAGAACCTGAGCCGCCGGGGCGCCGTCCTCGCCGACGGCGAGCTCGTCGGCTACTGGACGCAGAAGGCCGCCGGACGCCGGTTGCGCGTCACGATCGTCCCCTTCGGACGGCTCTCCGCCACCGTCGGCGAGCGCCTGGAAGCCGAGGCGGACCTGCTCGCCGTCGCGCGCGGCTTCACCGCGGCCGTCCTGGACGTGTGAAGCGGCGCCGTCCGGTGTGGACGGCGCCGCTGAGGGAAGGGATCAGACGAGCTCGGGGACCCGGGCGTCCATGCGCGCCTCGGCGCGGGCCCGGGACTTCCCGACCGCCACGGTCACCGCGAACAGCGCCGCCGTGACCACCGCGATGGCGCCCAGGGCCGTCCACGTCTTGGCGTCGGGGTGGATCAGCGACTGCCCCCGCAGCGCCTGCCACGTCACCAGGGCGGTGAGGCCGCCGTAGCAGAGACCGGCCACGCCGATGACCGCCCGGCGCGTCCGCTCGTCGCGCAGCCACGCCACCCGCGCCGCCAGGCCCGCCACCAGCAGGCCCACCAGGAGCATGACCTGCATCCCGTGCATGCCCACGAAGTGGGGGATGCGCAGGTCGCCCGCGGTGGCGTTCCAGCCGGTGAAGGGCATGACCGGCGCGTCGTCGCGGGTGCCGACCGAGTGCGAGATCGCCAGCGTGACGGGGTCGCCGTTGCCGTCGGTGTAGTCGCCGCTCTGGCCGTCGGGGTTCATCGAGATCAGCAGGCCCAGGAACATCCCGGCGATGGAGTAGAACGCCGCCAGGCGCACCGCCATCGCGGTGCCCTTGTCGCCGACGCGCTGCACGATCAGGGTGATCGCCAGGATCATGTTGGCCAGCATCAGGATCGGCACGCCGATGGAGAACACGTTCTGGGTGAGCTCGCCGTAGGCGTCGGCGGTGTTGAAGTGGCTGAAGGTGCCGCGCGCGCCCTGCATGGCGATCACCGCGACGTCGGCGGTCCCCGACAGCGCGACGACCGTCCCGACCCACCAGGTGAACCGGCGTCCCTTGTGCGGCAGCGACAGCATCCACCCGAGGGTGAGGCCGTAGGCGACGAAGGCGACGGCGAACTTGAGGGGCTTCTCCCACACGGAGACGCCGTTCTGGACGCGGTCGTCGATCAGCACGCCACCGAGGGCCACGAGCACGAGGCCGGACATCAGGGCGACCTGGATCATGAGGGGCCGGTGCCAGGACAGGACGGTCCGGGCGCGGTTGCCGATGGTGGTCATTGCTTCCTCCGTGGGCGAGGGGCTTGTGCCCTTCATCCTTCGGGGGAGGAGCGCCGTCCGCATTGGACGCAGAACCACCTTGCGGCGGGGCGGAGCACCCGTGATTTCAGGGGGGATAGACCCACCCGTAAGGGAGGTCCCCTACCGCTCGGTGACCGCCGCGTAGGGACCGTCGCCCAGCCAGCGGACGTCGGCGAAGGACTCGCCGCCGTCGCCGGAGCGGAAGATCACCATGAGGTGCGCCGGATCCCGGTCGTCGACGATCATCGCGTAGCCGTCGCGGGGAGTGGCCGCGATGAGCGCGACCCGCCCGTCGAAGGCCCGCACGGTCAGCGTGCCGCCCTCGGCGTGGATCGAGCGCTCCCACACGCCCTCGGCCAGGTAGTGCCAGCCGTCGCCGGGTTCGAGCGGCTCGGCGCGGCTGGTCGCCGAGTCGGCGGTCGGCCAGGCCGACGGGGACGCGTCGGGCTCGCCGAGCTCGACCGGCAGCCCGTCATTGGGGACGGCGGCGGCCAGCACGGGGTGCAGCCCGAGCCAGGCGACCAGCACGGCGACGCCGGTGGTGGCCAGCCAGATCAGCGCGCCGGTGAGGGCCGGGCGGTGCCGCTTCACGCCGTACCGCGGCGGGCTCGGTCCTGAAGGGGCATGCCGCACATCTTTCCACAGGCCATATACGGACGTATCAGCTCATGGAGCCGGACGTATCGATCCATGGAGGTCTGTCAATGCGCGGCCGGGTGGCGGTAGCGGTATGGTCCGGTGCCATGGCCACCGTCCTGCTCGTGGAAGACGACGCCACCGTGCGCGCGGCACTGACGCGCGCCCTCTCCAACGCCGGGCACGCCGTGCGTCCGGTGGGGGCGGCGCTGGAAGCCCTGCGCCAGCTGAGCGCCGACCGTCCCGACCTGGTGATCCTCGACCTCGGACTGCCCGATCTGGACGGCGCCGACGCGCTGCGCATGATGCGCGGCATCAGCGACGTCCCCGTCATCGTGGCCACCGCCCGCAACGACGAGGCCGCCATGATCCGCCTGCTGAACGCCGGCGCCGACGACTACGTCATGAAGCCCTTCTCGGCGGCGCACCTCCAGGCGCGCGTGGCCGCCGTCCTGCGCCGCGGCGGGATGCGCGAGGACCGCCGCGCGCCCAGCGTCACCGACACCGGCTCCCTCAAGATCGACCAGTCGCGCCGCCGCGCCGAGCTCGACGGGCGTCCCCTCGACCTGACCCGGCGGGAGTTCGACCTGCTCGCCTACCTCGCCGAGCACGCCGGGCGCGTGGTCACCCGGCGCGAGCTCGTGGAGCAGGTGTGGCGCCAGCCGTACCTGGGCGCCGAGGCCACCGTCGACGTCCACCTGTCGTGGCTGCGCCGCAAACTCGGCGAGACCGCCGCCGCGCCGAGGCTCCTGCGCACCGTGCGCGGCGTCGGCGTGATGCTGCTGGACGAGCCGTGAGATGGGCCCTCGTCCGCGTCGCCCTGGCCACCACCTCGATGGTCGCGCTGGCGCTGCTGGTGCCCCTCGCCATCGTCGTCGGCCGCCTCGCCCATGACCGGGCGGTGACCGCCGCGCGCGATCAGAGCGCGGCGATGGTGACGGTCCTGGCCGTCACCGACGACTCCGGCGAGATCCTGCGCGCCATGCTCGCCACCCGCGCCGGAGCCAACGGCCGCCTCGCCGTCCACGTGCCCGGACGCGCCGTCCTCGGCACCCCCCACGCCGCCACCGGCGACGTCGACACCGCCGCGAGCGAGGGCCGGTCCCTCATCGCCGAAGCCGAGACCGGGCTCGTCTACCTGCGCACCGTCGCCCTGCCCGGCGGCACCGCCGTCATCGAGGTCTTCGTCCCCGACGGCGAACTCACCAAGGGCGTCACCGGCGCGCGCATCGCCCTGGCCACCCTCGCGTTCGTGCTCGTGCTCATCTCGGTGGTGACCGCCGACCGGCTCGGCGCGCGCCTCGTCCGCACCGCCCGCGGCCTCGGCGACGCCGCCCGCCGCTTCGGCGAGGGCGACCTGTCCACCCGCGTCGACACCGACGGCCCCCGCGAACTCGCCGAGGCCGGCGCGGCCTTCAACGCGATGGCCGACCAGGTCGTCGGCATCGTCGACGCCGAACGCGAGATCGCCGCCGACCTCTCCCACCGGCTGCGCACGCCCCTCACCGCCCTCCGCCTCGACGCCGACGCCCTGCCCCCCGGCCCCGACGCCGACCGCATCCGCGAGGCCGCCGACTCGCTGCAACGCCAGGTCGACGAGATCATCCTCGGCGCCCGCCGCTCGGTCACCGAACGCACCGGCGACGCCTGCGACGTCGACGAGGTCCTCACCGAGCGCCTCGCCTTCTGGGCCGTCCTCGCCGAGGACCACGGCCGCCGCTGGACCGCCGAGGGCACCGGAAGGTCGCTGTGGGTGCCGGTGGCGAAATCGGAGCTGAGCGCGGCCGTCGACGCGATGCTCGGCAACGTCTTCGCGCATACACCCCAGGGCGCGCCCTTCCAGGCGGTGCTGGACGTGCGCCGCCGCATCCTGGCGGTGGAGGACGGCGGGCCCGGCATCGCCGACCCCGAGGAGGCCATGGAGCGCGGACGCTCGGGAGCGGGCTCGACCGGGTTGGGGCTGGACATCGTGCGGCGCGTGGCGGACGCGACGGGCGGGAGTTTGCATCTGGGGCACAGCCGGCTGGGAGGAGCGCGGGTCGCGCTGGTCTTCGGGCGGCCGCAGAGCGAGCGGCAGCCGCGGAAGTACTGGCGGAGCCGGCACCGGGCGGAGACGAAGTAGGCCGACCTTGCAGGCCGACATTGTGGAGCGCCTTGGACGGCGTGAGAATTGGCGAGTGGTGTCGTAGCGGCGCAGGTCGGGAAGGGTGTTCCCCACGGGCGTGGGGGTGAGCCGATCCCGGGCAGCACGAGCGCGGCCGGCGCGATGTGTTCCCCACGGGCGTGGGGGTGAGCCGGGGTCGTACACGTACACGGTGCCGCCCCGGGGCGCGGCCAGGCGGTGGTCCCCACGGGTGTGGGGGTGAGCCGGTCCTCGCGTCCCGCCAGCCGGGCGGGCGCCTGTGTTCCCCACGGGCGTGGGGATGAGCCGCCACCGGCCTCGGCCGATCCACCATCACCAAGGTGTTCCCCGCGTGCGCGGGGATGACCCCAACCGCCGCTAAAACCCCCCAATCCCCGCCTTAACTCCCCCTAAAACCCCACCTCGCGCACCCCGTGACCGGTTTCACTGATCCCGCGACCCCGAAGGGAGCGGCATGAGACTGCGCGGGAACCTGCTCCTCCCCGTGGTGGTCGGTGTCGCGCTCGCCCTTGTCGGCGGCGTGGTGACGGGGTTGGCCGACGCGGCCGAGACCGATGGGATCACCGCGACGTACGAGACCACGAGCGTGTGGGAGGGCGGCCAGGCGGGGGTGTACACGATCACGAACACCGGGGAGGAAGCCGTGGACGGGTGGGCCCTGTCCTTCTCGCTTCCCGGGGACGCGGGTGTCGCGAGCCTGTGGAACGGGGTGCTGCGTACCAGCGGAAGTACGCACACGGTCACCCCGATGGGCTGGAACAGCGTCCTCGGACCCGGTGCCGGCACGCGGATCGGGTTCACTCTCGCCGCGGTACGAGAGATCATCCCCGGCGATTGCCTCGTCGACGGTCACGAGTGCGCCGGGTGGGACCTGCTCCCCGGCAGGAAAGAGAGCGGGCGCCGCCCGGCCATGGTGGCGCCCGCTCTCGCCTTCGCGGAGCCGCGTGTGCCCATTACCCGGCTCGGGCACGTGCGGACCGCGCGGCACGAGAAGCCGCCGCATGAGGGAGCGCCGTTAGAGGCGGGCGGGCACGCCCGGGGGAGCCATGGCATGAGGCCCGGCTCGGAGGGAATGTGACATTCCGGCCGTCCGCACCCATGAAAAAGCGCGCGCCGGAATCCCGGCGCGCGCTCACGACCCGTCACGAGCGCGGGACCGTTTCCGGCCGCGCGCTCGCCTCGTCCCGTCAGACGGTCGGCGGGGGCAGCGCCGAGCCCTTCAGGAACTCCTCCCACGACATGTTCCAGCAGGTCCAGCCGTTGCCCTCGGTGACGCCCTCCTCGGTGTTGAGCACCTGGATGGGGTCGCCGACGTTGGCCCATTCGAAGAACCACTCGGCGTTGGGGCGGGACACGTTGATGCAGCCGTGGGACACGTTCCGCTTGCCCTGGTCGCCGACCGACCAGGGGGCGGAGTGGATGAACTGCCCGTCCCAGGTCATGCGCTGCGCGAACTCGATGTCGGTCTTGTAGCCGTCGGGGGAGTCGACGGGCACACCGTAGGTCGAGGAGTCGAAGACCGTCTTGCGGAGCTTCTCCATGATCACCATGGTGCCGTAGAACGAGGGCTTCGAAGGCTTGCCCAGGCTGACCGGGGCGGTCTTCTTCTCCTCGCCGTTCTCCATGGCGACCATGGTCTTCTTCTTGTTGTCGACGATCATCTCGCGCGCGGTGTCGTCGATGCTGTACTTGGCGGTGATGTCGGTGGCGCCGTAGTCGCCGTCGCCGAGCGGGTGACCGCCCCAGCCGACGCGGACCTCGATCTTGGTGCCCGGCTCCCAGTACTTCTCGGGGCGGAACTCCAGGACCGCGCCGCTCACCCAGCGCCAGGCGCCCTTCTGGTGCGGCTCGGACTTCACGAACAACCGCTTCTCCACGCCGGCGCGGTTGTCCTTGTCGATGGTGTAGTTGTCCTTGAACTGCACGATGACGGGCATGCCGACGCCGTAGACGACGTCATCGCCGTTCCACAGGACCGCGCCCTTGCGCTTGCCGGGCGAGGCCATCGTGGTGAACGTGGCCGTCTGCGTCGAGGTGACGCCGTTGGTGCCGGTGGCGACGACGGTGGCGGTGTAGGTGGTCTTGTACTCCAGCGGGTCGGAGGGCACCCAGCTGGACTTGTCCAGCCGGAACTCGCCCTTCACCTCACCGCCCTTGTCGTCGACGAGCTTGACCGAGGTGAGTTCGCCACCTTCGGCCTTCGCCTCGATCTCGGCGGACACGGGCAGGCCCGTCGAGTCGGCGGCGGGGGCGATGATGGCCAGCGGAGGACCGGCCGGAGCCGAGCTGGCGGCCTGTCCCGGGGAGTCCTTGGAGCCGTTGCTGCAGGCGGCGAGGCCGGTCAGCGCGACGGATCCGGCGGCCACCCCCAGGACGGCACGACGAGAGGTAGTGGGTCGTTCCATAGAGAACCAAGGTACAGCCCACCGTCGAAGCGCACGGCGGCTCAGGCGTGGAGAGGGGCCCACACCGAGGGTCATCTCACGGGATCAACCGGGAGTAACGGGACAATTCCGGACGTCACCTGAAGGGTCTGTTCATTTTCGCGATACGGCTGACAACCGCCAGGGCCCCTCAGATCGTCGTCAGCGCACGGACAGATGCACGTGATTGGTGTGATCGGAGTTGGGTTCGCCGCCCGCCCCGTCATAGGTCACCCAGCCCTGCCCGGGCATCCAGATCTTGCGGTACCAGATCACGTACAGGACGCCCAGGGCGTCGGCGTTCTGGACGTACCACCCGGCGAGGTTGTCGCCGTAGGCCTTCGCCTCGCCGCTCGCCTCGCCGCTGAACCCGTGCGGCGTGACCGAGAAGTCGCAGGCCCGGCCCTGCGGGTGCTCACCCCACGATCCGCCCCGGTAGCAGGCCACGTACCGCGTCCAGCCCGCCGCCTCGGTCTCCTGCAGTGCGTGCAGGGTGCGCGGGGTCAGGCAGCCGCCGCCCTTGCTGGTGGGGTCCTTCTGGGAGCAGCCCTCGCCGGGCAGGGACCCGTTCGGGTTCCGCACCGCCGGGACCGGCTTGGGCGCGTCGGAGGTCGTGGGGCCGGTGGTGGCGTCGCCGCCGTGCGCGGCGATGGCGCGGGCGGCCTTGCCCCGCTCCTCCTCCATCTTCCCCAGGAACTCCTTCTGGTCGTTGATGGTGCTCTCCAGCAGCGCGGCGTCGGCCTCCAGATCGCCCTTGGCGTTCTTCAGCTCGGTGACCTTGCGCGCGCTCTGGTCGCCCAGGAACGACACGAGCACCATCCCGTCGATGGTCTGCTCGGGGTTCTCGCTGGTCAAGAACACCGTCGCCTGGCTGAGGGTGCCGCCCTCGTACATGCCCCGGGCGATGTCGTTGACCTGCGCGGTGAGCGACTCGACGTCGGCCTGGCCCTGCTCGATGTCCTTTTCGAGCTGCACCTGGCGGTCCTTGGAGTCGTTCAGCGCGTCCCGGGCGTCGTTATAGTTCCGGATCGCCTCGTCGAGCTGCTCCCGCATGTCCTTGGAGCCGCCCTCGTCGTCGGGATCGGCGTAGGCGGCCTGTGGCACGCCGACGACGACCGCGAGGATCGCTGACAGCACCGTGAGGAACAGCGCGGGCGTGTTCCGCGTCTTCGGCACGAACGCATTCGCCTCTCTAGCCGACCGCCTACCGGGTTAGCTGACGGGCTCGGGCCTAGAGGTCGCCCTACCGCGCGGACGCGGATTCGCCCCAAGGGGATCGGTGGGTCCCCGGTTCGCCCGAGGGCGATTCGGCGGTGACCACCGTCGACGTCGGCCGGTACGGACGCCTCAAGGGGAACGGTGGTCGGCGGTCAGGCTACCCGATGCGCGCATGCCCTGGTGGGACAGGCTGTGCGGCATAGCCGGGCGTACTGGCGGCATCGCTCTTCGTGGGAACGGCTTGACGGGCGCGTCCCCGTGCGGCACACTCCTCACGTCCCGTACCCGACTCCGGGAGTACGACACAGTGGAGAACTGACCGCCGGTGCGAATCCGCACCGCACGGACGCCGCGTCGAGCAGCATCCCCATGGGGAGCGCGCTCCGCAGCCTCCGCCGGTCAGCCACACCCCCTCACCAGCCGTCCGGCGGCACTCGCGGCGTCTCCCATGTCCGCACAACCCACGGGAGCCACCTTGCTACTCCGCACCACCGCGCTGGCCAAGCACTACGACACCGAGTACCTGTTCACCGGCGTCGACCTCGTGGTCAACAAGGGCGACCGGATCGGCGTCGTCGGTCCCAACGGCGCCGGAAAGACCACCCTCCTGCGGCTGCTGACCGGTGAGGAGGATCCCACCACCGGACGCGTCGAGCTCGGCCCCGGCGTCCGTGCCGGGTACCTCGCCCAGCAGGTCCCCGACCCCGGGCAGACCGTCGGGGACTTCCTGCGCGGCGGCGACCCCGAGCTGCGCGACCTCGCCCCCCGCATGGCCGCCCTGGAGGCCGCCCTGGCCGCCGGGGAGGAGGTGCTGGAGGAGTACGGGAGCGTCCAGGAGGCCTGGATCGCCCGCGCCGGCTGGACCTTCGAGTCGCGCCTGGCCGAGGTCCGGCAGCGCCTCGACATCACCGGGCTCGCCGAGGGCGCGCCGGTGGAGTTCGTCTCCGGCGGCGAGCAGTCGCGGCTCATGCTCGCCCGGCTGCTGCTGGCGCGGCCCGACGTCCTGCTGCTCGACGAGCCCACCAACCACCTCGACGCCGAGGGCGTGGCCTGGCTCGCCGAGTGGCTGGCCGGCTATCCGGGCGGGGTCGTGATCGTCAGCCACGACCGGTTCCTGCTGGACCGGGCGGTGACGCGCGTGGTCGAGCTCGACGGCGTCCACGACGAGCCGCAGCTCTACGAGGGCGGCTACACCGCCTACCGCGCCGAGAAGCAGCGCCGCTGGGAGCGGCTGCTGCGCGACTTCGAGGCGCAGGAGAAGGACCGGACGCGCTGGGAGGAGGACATCGAGAAGACCCTCGGCCACGCCATGTCGGTGGAGACCGCCACCAAGGACTCCTCGGCCCGCCGCCTGTCGGCGAAGGTCGCCAAGAAGGGGAAGGCCCGGCAGCGCCGCCTGCGCCGCCAGATGGCCTCGGCGCGCTGGATCGCCGCGCCCGAGACCCGGCCCGCGCTGGTCCTGGCGTTCCCCGCGATCGAGGCCGACGAGGGGTCGGTGCTGTCGGTGTCGGGCCTGAGCCTGCGCTACGACACCCGGACCGTCCTGGACGGCGTGGACCTGGAGATCGCCGCCGGGGACCGCGTCGTCATCACCGGCCGCAACGGCGCGGGCAAGTCGACCCTGCTGCGCGCACTCGCCGGGCACACCGACCTGCCCACCGCCCGCCTGCCGCAGACCCACGACGCGCTGCGGCACGGCCGCATCGGGCGGCTGACCGTGCTGGACTTCTTCCGCTCCCGCGTGCCGGTCTACGTCGACGAGGCCGAGCGGATGCTGGCCGGATACCTTTTCGGCGCCGAAGAGCGGCGAAGTCTGCTGTCCACGCTGTCCGGCGGCGAGATGCAGCGGCTGCTGCTGGCGGTGATGGTGAACAGCGGCGCCCGGATGCTGCTGCTGGACGAGCCGACCAACCACCTCGATTTCGAATCCCTCGACGTGGTCGAAGAAGCACTCCGGGCCTATACGGGCACGCTCGTAGTAGTGACGCACGACGCATATTTCGCCGAGCGCGCGGGCATCGGTCGACAATGGAGAGTGGCTGACGGAAAGGTGACCGAACTGTTGTCAGTGGACACTTGCGCTACGTAGCGAACATCGGTGACCATAGATATGTCACTGGGTCGTAACCGAACGAATTGCCCAACCCGGTCGACCACCCGGTGACACAGGCGACGAACGACGGGTGGGGAGCGGCTCGTGTGGGGCAGTCATTCCTATGAAGCGGCCGCCGGTACGGCCGCCGCCTGGGCCTCGGGGTCCGGGGAGATCATCGGGTTGCTGGCGGCGGCGATCGCCATCGGCTTCGTCGTGACCGCGATGGTGGTCAGCCTCCGCCAGCGGCGCAGACCCCGTGAAGGACTCACGTGTGCGCAAGCCCCGCCGCCGTATCCGGAGGCGGGCATCGCCACCGAGATCACCGCGCCGGGACGCGTGCAGCGCCCGGAGGGCGAAGTCGAGCTGGAACCGGGTATCGGGACGAGCCTGCGCGCGGACTGAAGCGGGTCCGCTCACCCGGGCCCGCCGGGGATGCGATCATCCTCCCCGTGACCGCCACCGTTGATCACTCCGAGCGCCACGCGAGCTGGCTGGAACTCTTCTTCGACCTCGTCGTCGTGGCGGCGGTCGCGCAGCTGGCGCACCGCGTCCACGACGAACCCACCGCGCTCGGCATCGCGGCCTTCGCGCTCCTCTACTACGCCGTGTGGGCGGTGTGGACGAACTTCTCCGTCTACGCCAACGTCGCCGGGGACCGCACGCGCCTGCGCTCGATGCTCCAGGCGATGTTCGGCATAGCCGTCATGGCCGCGGCGATCCCCGCCACCATCCCGCAGGTGCTGCACCATGAGGGCGACGTCGACCGCAGCACGGTCTTCGCGATCGCCTACGTGTGCTGCCGCATCGCCGCTTCGGGCGTGTGGCGCAAGAGCAACATGATCGTCACCGCCTGGCCCGCCGCGCAGGTCGGCGCGGGCATCGCGCCCTGGTTCGCCTCCTTCTGGGTCGACGATCCCAAGTGGAAGTACGGCCTGTGGGCCCTCGGCTGCTTCCTGGACGTGCTCTTCACGTTCCTCCAGTCGCTCAGCCCGAACCGCGTCATGGAAGAGGCGAAACGCCGCACCGGCAAGCTCCAGCAGCGCGCGGCCGCCGCCCTGGAGCGCGGCGCCACACCCCGCACCATCCCCGACGCCGCCGAGGGCCGCCTCGACCTCACCCACCTCGGCGAGCGGCTCGGCCTGTTCGTCATCATCGTCCTCGGCGAGGGCGTCATCCAGGTCGTCACCGCCGCCGGTGACCCGCTCTCGCACTGGGACCAGAGCCTGGCCTTCGCCGCGCTCGCCGGTTTCGCGCTGCTGGTCGGGCTGTGGTGGCTGACGCTGCGCTACGGGGTCCTGGGCGTGCCGCAGTTCGAGGCGGAGACGCCGGTGCGGGTGACGCTGCCCGGGCACTTCGTGGCCACCGCGAGCATCACGGCCGTGGCGGCGGGGCTGGGCGCGGTCGCCGGGCACGCCGACAAGGCGCTGCCCACCGGGACGCTGTGGCTGATGTGCGGCGGGCTCGCGCTGCACTTCGCGGCGACGGGACTGCTGGCGCTGCTGTCGCGGGCCCCGGCGCACTGGCTGCTGCTGTGGGGCCTGCCGTGCGTGCTGGCGCCGGTGGCGATCGCACTCCTCGGACGCGTCGCGCCCGGCTGGCTGGTGGCCGCGCTGCTGGCCTGCGTCGTGGGCTGGCAGTGCTCCTACGGCATGGTGCGGAAGCGGCGGTTCGCCGCGGCCTGACGGGCGCGCTCGACGCTGGCGGCGCCTTCGGCGTCCCCGATGCGCACGAACAGCTCCCGCGCCCGGCGCAGGGGCTCACCGGCGGGCAGGCCGCGTTCGATGCGCAGGGTCGCCAGACGCTCCCACACGTGCGCCTCGCGATGGACGTCGCCGACCTCGCGGGCCAGGTCGAGCGAGCGGCGCAGCTCCTCCTGCGCCTCGGCGGTCTTCTCGCGGGCCATGAGCGCGCCCGCGATCGCCCACCGCACGTAGGCCTCGCGGTGCCGGTCGCCCTCGGCCACGAAGACCGCCAGGGCCTGCCGGAACAGCGTCTCGGCCTCGGCGGGACGTCCCGTGAAGCGCGCGACGGCGGCCAGTCCCGCCGTGGACAGGGCCGCGCCCGGCTCGTCCCCGAGCGCCAGGCACAGCCGCCGGGCCGCCGCGAAGGCCTCCGCGGCGGCCGGGAACTGGTCGGTGTACACGTACAGCTGCCCCAGCCCCCGCAGCATCGTCGTCTCGCCGTTGGTGTCGCCGCAGCGGCGGGCCGCCGACAGGGCGATGTGGACGCACCGCCGCCAGGCCGGCAGATGCCCGCCCAGGTCGAAGTACGGGACGAGGGCCGCCGCCAGCCGCCACGCCGGGCGCGCCAGCCCGGCCGCCGCCGCGCGGGCGATGAGCGACACGAGCGGCTCGCGGTGGGCGTCCAGCCAGGCGAGCGGATCGGCGCGGACGCGCGACAGCAGCGCCTCGGCCACCGGCGCGGCGGCCGGTTCGGCGGTGGCGAAGATGCTGGCGTGCAGGCGCGCCACGGCGGCGGTGACCAGCGACAGCCGCCGCTCGCAGATCCGGTGCAGCGCGGCGGTGCGCACGTCGGTGGGCGCGTCGGCCTGCGGGTGGTCCAGCAGCCGCCGGTACACGTCGGCCAGCTCCGGGCCCGGCTCCACGCCCAGCTCGGCGGCCAGCAGCCGCCGGACGGTCCCGTAGGCGGCCATCGCCTCGGCGTGCCGCCCGGCGCCGTCCAGCGCGCGCAGCAGCAGGCACCACAGGCTCTCCTGGAGCGGGTACTCGGTGGTCGCCGCGCGCAGGTCGCCCACCGCGTCGGCGGCGCGGCCGAGCAGGAGCTGGAGCTCGGCGCGCTCGCTGATGGCGGTCAGCCGCGTCTCGGTGAGCCGGGAGACCACCGGCGTCCATAAAGGACACTCCAGGTCGGACAGCGGGGCGCCGCGCCACAGCGACAGGGCCCGGTCGTAGCAGGACAGGGCCTCCTCGGGGGCCCCGGCGTGCCGCGCGGCCGACAGCTCGGTGCCGAACTCCTCCAGGTCCAGCTCGCCGGGCGCGACGTCGATGACGTAACCGTTGTCGCGGAAGCGGATCCGCGGGCCCAGCGCCACGCGCAGCGAGCTGATGTAGGTGCGCAGGTTCGCCACCGCCGAGCGCGGCGGGCGCTCCGGCCACAGGACGTCCACCAGCCGGTCGGCGGTCACCGGTTCGCCCGGTGACAGCAGGAGACTGGCCAGCAGACGGCGGGGTTTGTCGCCGCCGAGCGGGACCGCCTCACCGTCGCGGCGCACGGACAGCGGGCCGAGCACGGCGAATTCGCAGCGCATCAGGGCCTCCTACCGGTGTTGACCTTGCGTTGTACGAATTTTGTACCGGGTCGTGGGTTGCTGGTCCAGCTCCGCGCGGGGCCGGTCTTTCCGATATCAGACCCGCGTGGCGATTCGATGGAGGAGACATGGCACGACCCAAATGGCTTGCCGCCGTCCTCACCGTCCTCGGCACCGTGGCCGCCACGGTCCTGATGACGGCGGGACCCGCCCAGGCGGCGCCCGCCTTCCAGCTCCCGTTCCCCTGCGGTCAGACCTGGAACGGCGACAGTGACAACTCCAGCGCGCACCAGTCCTGGGAGATCGACTTCAACCGGGGCGGCACCGCCACCGCCGATCTCGGCGACACGGTGGTGGCGGCCGCGGCCGGCACGGTGGTCATCGCCTCCCACCAGGGTGAGACGAACGGTTACGGCAACCTCGTCAAACTCGACCACGGTGGCGGTTACACCAGCTACTACGCGCACCTGAACAACATCGCCGTCAAGGTCGGCGAGACGGTCAACCGCGGCCAGGCGATCGGCGCGGTGGGCAACACCAGCAAGTCCGGCAACAACATCTCCCCGCACCTGCACTTCGAGATCCGGCTCGGCACCAGTTACCCGAGCAACATCCAGAAGGCCGTGTTCAACGGGTCGACCTTCGGCTACCCCAACGCCAACGTCACCTCGAACAACTGCGCCACCTCCTACGACCCCGTCGACATCTGCGGCGCTAGCTACCGCGTGGTCGACTCCGTCCGGCTCGGCACCGCCGGCACGGTCAACCTGCTGTGGGACGGCGGGGCGAGCAGCAACTGCGTGGTGACGCTCAAGATGAGCAGCGTCGGCACGGCCACCGCGACCTCGGCCTACCTCGAACCTTCAGGCAGTACCAGAACCACCGATTCGGGGAACTTCACCCAGTACGCCGGTCCGGTGAAGCGCGCGGCGCCCTCCTGCATCAAGTGGGGCGGCTCGGCCGGTGGCGTCGCGTACAACAGCCCGTCCGAGCACTGCTGAGGATCAGCTCGGAAGACAGGGCTGAGGATCAGCTCGGAAGACAGGGCTGAGGTTCAGCTCGGCCTGATGGGCCCCACCGTTCTCGGCACGGGCGGTGGGGCCCTTTCATCACGGGCGCGACACGATTCGGCCACACCCGCCCGTGCGGTCCTGACCGGCGGGTACATTCCCTTTCACGTCCAGGCCGCCCCCTGAACGCTTCCCCAGCACACCCAGAGACGGGAACGTTCATGGCACGCGCACGCCTGCTGCTCACCACCTTCGCGGTGGCCGCCGCGCTCACCCTCACCGCCTGCGGTGGCGGTGATCCGGCGCCCGCGGAGACGCCGACCACGCCCCTGCCGCCGCCTCCGGCCGCCGCGCCGGGCGCCGACTGCCCCGAGGACGCCGCCGGGGCGCAGCCGGTCCACTTCGGGCCCGGGGAGACCCTCGGCGGGCTCGTCTACGGCACCGGCGACAAGGCCCTGGTGCTGACCCACCAGTCCGACGGGACGCTCTGCCAGTGGGCGCCCTACGCCAAGACCTGGGCCGAGCAGGGCTACCGGGTCCTGGTCTTCGACTTCTCCCGCCGCTCCTCCTCGCAGAACTCCACGGTGGACACCGCCACCGCCGCCGCCGAGGCGCTCAAGTACGTCCGCTCCACCGGTGCGACCGGGGTGACGATGATCGGGGCGTCCATGGGCGCCACCGCCGCGCTCGTGGCGGCCAGTGCCGCGCAGCCGCCGGTCACCGCCGTCATCAGCCTGTCGGCGCCGACGTACTACGACGGCTCCGACGCGCTCAAGGCCGTGGCGAACCTGACCGCCCCGGTCCTCTACGCCGCCGCCGACGGCGACGCGCAGTACGCGCAGAACGTGGAGAAGCTGATGGCGGCGACCCCGGCGGCCACGAAGAAGTCGGTCATCATCGGCGGCTCCTACCACGGCGTCGACTTCATCGACCCGAAGAACGCCGACGTCGGGAAGATCCGCGACGCCGTGGCCGACTTCCTCGCCGCCCAGATGCCCGCCTGACCTCCACTGTTACGCTGCCGGGCGTGATCGCAGCACCCGGCCCCGAGGCCGCCCCCGGCGCCGTCGCGGGGCCGGTGGCCGCCTCCTACCGGCACTGCCGCAGGCTGCACCGCGAGCACGGGCGCACCTACTACCTGGCGACGCGGCTGCTGCCCAAGCGGGCGCGGCCGCACGTACACGCCCTCTACGGTTTCGCCCGCTACGTCGACGACATCGTCGACACCGGGCCGCCGACGACGCCGGAGCGGCGCGCGGAGGCCCTGTCGGCGTGGTCGGCGCGGTTCCTGGCCGGGCTGCGCGGCGTCCCCACCGACGACCCGATCCTCCCGGCGCTGCTGGACACCGTCCGCCGCTACGGGCTGCCGATCGCCGAGTTCGAGGCCTTCCTGGCCAGCATGACCGCCGACCTGACCGTCACCCGCTACCAGACCTACGCCGACCTGCGCGGCTACATGGCAGGTTCGGCGGCGGCGATCGGGACGCTGATGCTGCCGATCCTCGGCTCGGCCGATCCGGCGGCGGCCGCGCGCCCGGCCCGCGAGCTCGGCTACGCCTTCCAGCTCACCAACTTCATCCGCGACGTCGGCGAGGACCTCGACCGCGGCCGCGTGTACCTGCCGCTGGCCGACCTGGACGCCTTCGGCGTCACCGTCGAGGACCTGCGCGCCCGCCGGGTGACCCCGGCGATCGTCGCGCTGCTGGAACACGAGATGGCCCGCGCGGAGACCCACTACGCCGCCGCGCTGCCCGGCATCGACCTCCTCGACGCCGGTTCGCGCGCCTGCGTCCGTGTCGCCTACACCCTCTACCGCGACATCCTCGGTGCCGTCCGCGCCTCCGGTTACCGCGTCCTGGACCGCCGTGCGCGCGTCCCGCTGCGCCGCCGCGCCCTGGTGGCGCTGCGGGAACTGAGCCGCCGGTGAGGGCCGTGGTCGTCGGCGCCGGGCTGGCCGGGCTCGCCTGCGCCCTGCACCTGCGCGGCGCGGGGGCCGAGGTCACCGTCCTGGAACGCGCCGCCGCGCCCGGTGGTGTCGCCGCCGAGAGCCGCGTGGGCGGGCACCGCTTCGACCTGGGGCCGACCGTGCTGACCGCGCCCGATCTGCTCGACCGGGCCTTCGCAGCGGTGGGCGAGCGGGCGTCCGATCGCCTCGACCTCGTGCGCCTCGATCCGGCCTACCGCGGGCTGTTCGCCGACGGCTCCACCCTGGACGTCCTGGCCGAACCCGAAGCGATGGCGGCCTACCTGGAGCGCGAGTGCGGGCGCGCCGACGCCGAGGGCTACCTGCGCTACGCCGCGCACGTCGGCGAGCTGTACCGGATCCAGATCCGCGACTTCATCGACCGTTCCCTGGACACGCCCCGCGACCTGCTCACCCTCAACCTGCTGCGGCTGGCCGCGAAAGGCGGCTTCGGGCGCCTGGGGCCGCTGGTGGAGCGGCACTTCCGCGACGAGCGGCTGCGGCGGCTGTTCTCCTTCCAGGCCCTCTACGCCGGGCTGGCCCCGTCGCGCGCGCTGGCCCTCTACGCGGTGATCTCCTACCTCGACGCCATCGCGGGCGTCTGGTACCCCAGGGGCGGGATGCATCAGGTGCCGCTGGCGATGGCCGCGGCGGCCGCGGCGGCCGGGGTCGAGTTCCACTACGGCGCCGAGGCGACCGGTGTGGAGACGCGCGCGGGCCGCGCCATCGCCGTCCACGCCGGACAGAGGTATCCGGCCGACGCGGTCGTGCTGGCCGTGGACCGTTCCGTAGCCGCCCGCCTGCTCGACCGCGCGCCGCGCCGGGGGAGGTCCTCGCCGTCCTGCGTGGTCGTGCACCTCGCCGCCGCCGCCGGTGCGCGGCCCGGGCTGGCCCACCACAACCTCGTGTTCGGCGCGGCCTGGGATGAGACGTTCCGCGACATCATCGACCGCGGGCGTGTGATGCGCGATCCGTCCCTGCTGGTCACCAATCCCGGCGACGGCGGCCTCTACGTCCTGGCCCCGGCCCCCAACCTCGCCGTGGGCGGCATCGACTGGGACGAGCGCGGCCCGTCCTACGCGGCCGAACTCCTCGACGGGCTGGCGCGGCGCGGCATCGACCTGCCGCGCGAGCCCGCGCTGATCACCACGCCCGCCGACTGGGCGCGCGCCGGGCACACCGACGGGACGCCCTTCGCGCTCGCGCACACCTTCGCCCAGACCGGCCCGTTCCGGCCGCGCATCGGCGTGCCGGGACTGGCGAACGTGGCGATGGCGGGCGCGGCGACCCAGCCGGGCGTGGGCGTGCCGATGGTGCTGGTGTCAGGACGGCTCGCCGCGCGGAAGGTGCTCGGGGCCCAGGGGGTTCGGGGCCAGCGCGAGATCTGAGGCCGAGCGACTTGTCCGCTGCTGCGGCACCGGAAGGGCCCGCGAGGCGAGCAGGTCCGCCAGGGGCGCGAAGAGATCGCCGACGCGGATGACCGGCTCGCCGTTGTCCACGCCCTGGCGCAGGATCTCCACGAGCGCGCCGGTGAAGGCGGTGAGGCGCTCGCCGACCGGCGCGAAGGCCATCGCGGTCGAGGACGAGGCGGTCAGCACCCAGGTGCCCGCGGTGTCGGCGGTGGCGAGCGGGGTCGGCGACATCGTCCCCTTCAGCGCGCGGCCGGAGAAGCAGCAGTCGAGGATCACGACCTTGTCGCGGGCGGGGGAGTCGCGGATGATCTGCGCGATCCGTTCGTAGGGTAGGGCGGTGAAGGCCGGCATGTCCGTGTCGGTCTCGCGGAGCCCGAGGTACAGCCGCCCGTCGGAGCCGATGAAGCCGTGCCCGGCGTAGTAGAAGACGAAGGTGTCGCTGCCGGAGCGGGCGCTCCTGGCGATGTCGGCAAGGTCGGTGAGGGCCGGTTCGGCCAGCGTCCGGACCGCCTCGCCGAAGAGGCCGGTGAGGGCCGCGCGCAGCTCGGCCAGGTTCGCCGCGACCGCCGGGAGCGAGGGGACGCGCGGGTCGGTGTAGACCGAGGTGCCCATGAGCACGACCGAGGACCGCTCGGGCACCGGCAGCCGGTAGGCGCGCGGCGCCGAGCGGGCGGGCTCCGGCGCCCGGACCGGTATCACCGCCGGGGCCGCGCGGGGGGTGGTCCGCTCGGTGAGCCCGGCGTCGTCCCGGAACGCGCCGTTCGCCAGGGACCGGCCCCTGCTGCGAACGCCCGAGGCGCCCAGCGTGACCACCTGGTACCGGAGGCCGTCGCGCCCGGCGAGACCGAAATCGGGCGGCGGCAGGCGATGGTGGCGGGTGACGGCGTCGGTGGTGCCGCTCAGGATCACGTCCACGGCCCCGCCGAGCAGTTCGGCGAAGACCTCGCGATCGGCGGCTCGGCGGGAGAGTGGTGCGAGACCGCCACCCGCCGCCAGCCCCCGAAGCCGGGGTCGGCGAGCCGCTCGGCGAACCACGCCAGCTGCTCGCGCCCGAAGCGCGCCGCGTCGTCCTCGGGCCGGTGGGTCAGCGCCATGGTCGAGTTGAGCGCGAGCAGCAGCAGGCGGCGCCCGGGCACCGACACCAGCCGCCAGGGCCGCCGCGGATCGAGCGGGTGCCCGGCCCCGGCGGCGAAGTCGGCGTAGGGACGCCACTTCTCCCAGTACGGCGGCCGCGGCTCCTCTTCCAGCGCCGCGCAGATGTCGAAGTGGCTGCGGCACAGCGCGGTGTTCACGTCGCTCACGCCGGGCACGGTGAGGACGCCGTCCTCCCCGAGCCCGAGGGCGGCGGCGACCCCGGCGAGGAAGTCGGCGGCCCGCGCGTACTCCGACGGGGCGGCGCGCGCGGCCAGGTCGCCGCAGATCACGATGACGTCGACCGGCCCGGCCTCGGCGGCCACGTCCTCGGCGAGGCGGCGGGAGCCCGCATCGTCCACGCTCCCGAAGCGCAGGCCGCCGAACTGGAGGATCGACACCTCTCCGCCCGCCTCACCACCGTCGGCGACCGGCCCCAGGCGGGCGACGTCGACGCACTGCGCGGCGGTCGCCTCGGCGTTCGGCGAGGCCGCCCGCATCACGCCCACGACCTCGCCGGTGTCGGCCGCCCACACCGGCCCGCCGCTGAAACCCGGCCGGACGCGGTAGGCGCCGTGCCGGTGCTGGTCGATCTGGCGCAGGCCGGGCGCCTGCTCGCCCATCAGCACGCCCCCGACGTGCCGGAGCCCGTCGCCGTCGGGGCCGCACATCCGGACCTCCAGCCCGTCGGCCCCGCGCGAGCGCAGGCGCAGCGGCACGGGGCCGTCGACCGGCGCGTCCAGCAGCAGGACCGCGAGGTCGTCGGCGGGCGACCAGGCGGTCCCCGGTATCCACGTCAGCACCGTCGCGCGGCGCCGCCCGGGCGCGAACGGGAACTCCACCCCGACCATCGCGCTGCCCGGGTCGGCCGGTTCGCGGACGTCGCGGCCCAGCGCCCGGTTGACCACGTGCGCACACGTGACGACCCGGGTGCCGCCGGCCAGGAACCCCAGGCCCGCGCGGTCGGCCGCCGAACCGTGGACGAACGCCACGCCGCGCTCAGGCCCGTTTCCCATCGGTCCATTGTGGGGGGGGGGCCTACCGGCGGCGACGGAAACTGTCGTACCCCCGCGGCATGATCGTCACTACGGCGAGCGCCCGCTCACAAGTGCCCGGTGGCGGGCGCTCGCCGTACTCCTCAGGCCGCGACGAGCGCCCGGCGTCCGGCGAGCAGGGTCAGCGCCTGGCGGGCGACGCGCGCGCCGAGCAGTTCGGCCGTCTCCAGGTCGCCGGTGTTGAGGCCGGCGGCGTCGACGTCATTGGGCACCTGCGCGCCCAGGCCCAGGTAGAAGCCGAGGCGGTTGACCTCGTCGTCGCGCGAGTCGGCCAGGTTCCAGCCGGGCACCAGGCCGAGGTTCACCCAGTTCATGCCGTGCTGGGCGGCCAGGACGGTGAGGAACTGCAGGGTGTTCAGTTTGTCGCCGCTCATGCCGCCGGAGATGGTGAAGCCGGCGGCGAGCTTGTCCTGCCAGCCGCGGCCGTGCCAGACCTTGCTGCTGGCCTCGGCGAAGGCGTGGAAGGTGCCGCTGGCGGTGCCCATGTAGGTCGGGGTGCCGAAGATGATGGCGTCGGCGGCCGACAGGGTGTCCCACAGTCCGTCGGTGATGGTGTCGACGGGCGCGAGGACGGCCTTGGCGCCGGGGACGGAGGAGGCACCGAGGGCGACGCGGTCGGCGAGCCGCCGGGTGTGCCCGAAGCCCGAGTGGTAGGCGATGGCGACGGTGACCGTGGTGTGCGACATGAGGTAACCTTCCGGTGTTGGTTCAAAATTGAACGACCTGACGAGTGAACCGTAGGGCGATGGTTCAAATTTGAACAACTCTTTGTGAGGGAGGCCACAGATGACCCTGGAAGAGCGCCTGCTGGGCGCCGAGGAGGCCCGCGCCTGGTCGCAGTTCCTGCGCACCAGCCAGCGCCTGGAGCACCGGCTGGACCGCGAGCTGCGCACCGCGCACGGCATCTCCCACACCCAGTACGAGATCCTGGTCAACCTCGCCGAGCCCGGCACCGAGCACGGCAACCTGTGCATGTCCGACCTCGCCGACATGCTCGCCACCGCCAAGAGCGCCATCACCTACCAGGTCAACCAGCTCGTCGAACGCGGCTACGTCGAGCGCGTCAAGGGCGAGGGCGACCAGCGCAACGTGATCGTCCGCCTCACCGTCGCGGGCCGCGCGCTGCTGGACGACGTCGCGCCCGCCCACCTCGACCGCGTCCGGCGGTGGTTCATCGAGCAGCTCGGCCCCGGTCAGCTTCAGGATCTTCAGGAGGCGCTGGAGCGGACGTGCCGGCAGATCGTAGGGCGGCGATGACCTCGCGCATGTAGACCAGCGCGTCCCGGTCGCCGAGGTGGACCGGGGACGGCGTGAGCGAATCCGGCACCAGCGTGCGGGCCGCGAGCGCGCCGAACTCCCCGGCGCGCGCCAGGTGGCCCAGCGCGACCGAGGCCTCCGCCTCGCGGCCCAGCGCGGCCATCACGGTGATGAACTCGACGCCGACGACGCTGGCGGCGACCACGTTGTCCGTGGCGATCAGCTCGTCCACATGGGAACCCAGCAGGGCCAGCGCCAGATCGCGCTCACCGCGCCGGAAGGCGGCGCGGGCGGCGGTGGACTTGTTCGCCGACAAGGTGCCCTCGGGGACGGCGACGGCGGCCGCGTCGTCGAAGTACCGCTCGGCCCCGGGCCGCCCCTGGAAGGCCGCCGAGTAGCCCAGGGTCTGCAGGGCCCAGTGCAGCAGCGTCGGCGGCCCCTCGTCCCGGTACCGCCGCGCCAGGGCGGTGACCGAGGCGTCGACCTGCGCGAAGCGCCCGGCGCCCAGCAGCGGACCGGCCGAGGTCATCTCCAGGTACGCGGCCAGGAACGGCTCGCCCGACAGCCCGGCCACCGCCTCCGGCAGGCACCGGCGCAGGGCCTCGCCGTCGCCACCGGCGTAGGCGCGCGCGTAGCGGCTCAAGGCGTCCTCGCCGGGATGCCGCGCGGCGAGTTCGGCGAAGCCCCGCGGGTCGGCGATCTGGGTGCGCCGCTCGGCGGCCCACAGCAGCCAGAACGCGTCGCCGGTCAGCGTCAGCAGCCGCTCCGCCCACACCCCGATCTCCTGCCGCCCGCGCAGCGGCAGCTCGGTGACCACCGGCCGCACCAGCGCCGCCGCCAGCGCCGGATCGCCGGTCTCGCACGCCCACGCCACCGCCGCGCGCAGCTGCGGCCACAGCCCGGCCAGCAGCGCGACGCCCTCGGCCTCGCCGGGGCCGGTGAGCAGGCGGTGGGCGCGCGTCACCTCGCCCAGGCACCAGCGGGCGTGCCGGGCGGCGACCGGCGCGGGATCCTCCAGCGACTCGGCGGCGAAACGCCGGATCGGCTCCAGCATCCGGAACCGCCGCCCGCCGGGACCCAGCGCGACGGTGAGCATGGACCGCTCGACGAGGGCGCCCAGGACGTCGTCGGTGTCGGCGACGTCCACCACCGCCTGGGCCGCCTCGGCGTCGAAGGGGCCCGCGAACACCGACAGCCGCCCGAACACCGTCCGCTCGCCGCCGTCGAGCAGGTCGTGGGACCACCGGATCGCCGCGCACAGCGTCCGGTGCCGCGCCTCGCCCGTGCGGCGCGCTCCGCCCAGCCCCGCCGGGCCGTCCAGGCGGGCGAGCAGATCGGCGGGCCGGTGGCTGACCGCGCGGGCCGCCGCCAGCTCGATGGCCAGCGGGATCCCGTCGAGCCGCGCGCAGATCCCGGCGACCTCCCGGGTGTGCGCGGCGGCGTCGAAGCCGCGATCGGCGGCCCGGGCCCGCGTCCCGAACAGCTCGGCCGCCGCCTCCGGCGCCAGTGAGCCGACCGCGACGACCCGCTCGGCGGGCAGCGACAACCGCTCCCGGGAGGTGGCCAGCACCCGCACGTCCGGGCAGCCGGCCACGATCGCCGCGACCGTCGCGGCCGCGGCGGCCAGGACGTGCTCGCAGTTGTCCACCACCAGCAGCACCGAGCGCGTCCCCAGCGCCGCCACCAGCGAGCCGGTGAGATCGCGGCCCGGGCGCTGCCCGACGCCCAGGGCGTCGGCGAAGGCGCGCGGGACGTCGGCGGGCGCGGCGATCCCGGCCAGCTCCACCAGCCGTGCCTCGGCCGCCTCGCGCGCGGCGGCCAGCGCGAGCTGCGTCTTGCCGATGCCGCCGGGCCCCGTCAGCGTCACCACCGGCGCCTCCGCCAGCGCGCCGGAGACCGCCCGCAGCTCCTCGTCGCGGCCGATGAGCCGCGGCACACCACGCGGCAGATGCCCGGGACCGTCGGCGGGCGGCAGATCCTGGGCGAGGACCCGCGCCTCCAGCGCGCGCAGCCGCGGCCCGGGCTCCACCCCCAGCCCGCCCACCAGATGCTCCCGGGCCCGGCGGTAGGCGGCCAGCGCGTCGCCCTGCCGTCCCGCGCGGTACAGCGCCGTCATGAGCAGCGCCCACAGGTTCTCCCGCAGCGGATGCCGCTCGGTGAGCCCGGTTAGGACGGCGACGGCCTCGCCCGGCGCGATCGCGGCCCGCTCCTCCAGATCGGCCTCCACCGCGCCGAGATGGCGCTCGCCCAGGGCGGCGGCGGACGCGACGAGGCCGGGGGCGTCCAGCCCGGCGAGGGGCGTCCCCGTCCACTCGGCGAGCGCGGCGCGGTGGTCGCCCTCGCGCAGGCGGCGCTCGAAGCGCACGACGTCCACGGCCTCGGGGTCCACGTCGAGGATGTAGGCCGCGCCGGAGCGGACGATCAGGGCGGCCCCGAGCGCCGAGCGCAGCCGCGCGATGTGCCACTGGAGCGCCTTGGCGGCCGTCGCCGGTGGCGCCTCGCCCCAGGTGAGGTCGATGAGGCGCGGCACGGGCACCGGCCTCCCCGGCGACAGCGCGAGCGCGGCGAGGACCGTGCGGGTGCGGGCCGATCCGATGTGGACCGGACGGCCGTCCCCGTCGTGGACGGCGACACCGCCGAGCAGACCGATCCGGACCACCGGGCACCCCCACACCTCGCGTTGCGCCGAGGTTCCCACGGGCCCGCGCACCGGGCAATCACCCGCACACCCAGAACACAGCACACCCGAGGCACAGCACACCCGGAGCACACTGCCCGCACACCGCATGCGCCGACGATGCCCGCATGGACATCGGACTCGCCCGGCTGACCGGGACCCTCTTCATCACCGCCACGCTCGCCGGGGTCCCCGGCGCGGCCCTGCTCGGCACCACCGCCGGTGCCGCCCTCCTGCTCTTGATGGCCGCCGCGATCGCGATGATCCCGGCGGCGGTGTTCCCCGTCCTCCGCCGGCACGGGGAGGCCGCGGCCGCCGGATACCTGGCCGCGCGGGTGCTGGAGGCGGTCCTTCTGCTGCCCGCCGTGGGCGGGCGGCAGGAGGACTGGACCTACGCGGGCGGCTCGCTCTTCTTCTGCCTGAGCGCCCTCATCCTCAACACCGTCCTCTACCGCGCCCGGCTCGTGCCGCGCTGGATCTCCGGCTGGGGGCTGCTGGCGGTCGCGCCGTACCTGACCGGCGCGGCACTGGTGATGTGCGGCGTGCTCGGGACGTCCTCGCCCGCGCTGTTCGCGCTGGTGGTCCCGCTCGCGGTGAACGAGATGGCCCTGGCGGCGCGGCTGCTGGCGAAGGGCTACACCTCCGTGTAGCCGTCGCCGACCTTGGCCGCGATCGCCGCGGCGGCCTTCTTCGCCACCTGCTCCGGCGGCATCCGCTTCACCGAGTACCGCAGGTCGCGCCCGACGGCGCCATAGCGGGTGCCCAGGAGGCCGTTGCCCTCGTCGGCGTAGACCTCCCACAGCTTCGCGCCGGTCGGCAGGACCTGCTTGAACCGCCGCCACGCGAGCGAGGGATCGACCTTCATCCCGTGGTACAGGAGCGCGGTGGCGGGGGCCGCGGTGGTGATCGCGTGCGCCATGCGCACGTTGAAGCGGGTGGCGATCATCCACCCCAGGTGGCACTCCCAGTGCGGGTGCCGGGGCTGGTCGGTGTGGGTGAAGCGCCGCTCGTCATCGCCGGCCCGGTCGGGCGCGAAGACCGTCCCGGGCTCGCCGTCCTGGTCCTCCTCGAAGACGTCTACCAGCGTGGCGTGCCCGCCGAAGGCGACCTGCCCGCGCGCCAGCATGTCGGCCGGCGACAGGATCCGCATCGACTTCGCGCCGACCGTCCAGCTCGCGCTGCCGGCGCGCAGCCAGAAGTCCCGCAGCAGCGGCGGCACGGTGGTGTCGCGGGCCCGCTCGTAGGCGGCGATCTCCTCCTCCGGCACGCCCGTGCCGATCGAGGCCGAGACCGTAACGGGGAAACCGTGCGAGGACACGTGCCCGGCGAACAGGACGCACGCCTCGGCGTGCCACACCGCGTCTCGCTCGTCATCGCGGGAACGCCGCTCCATCCACTCGGCGACGGTCTGGTCGCGCGGCAGCTTCCGGCGCTCCAGGACGTGCACCTCCGAGGGGACGCCCCCGCCGCGCAGCAGCTTCAGCGTCGTGCGATCGACCTTGGCGATCAGTTCGGCCTCGCCCTCGAACAGGCCACCTCCGGTGGCCGGTTCGCCGTGCACGAACAGGTTGTGCGTCCCACTGCGGTGGTACTCCCGCGCGATCACCCCGCGCCCCTCGACGTACCAGGGCGAGGTCTCCAGGTACTTCTGCGCGGGCAGGCACCGCCGCAGCGCGGCCACCCCCTCGATCGCGGCCGCCTCGTCGGCGAACAGCAGCCCGTGGCGGCTCTCGATCGAGCCCGCCGGGCCCTGCGCGAACAGGACGCGCTCACCGCAGCGGATCAGGTCGGTGTAGCGGGAGGCGCTCGCCGTCCAGAAGCTCGCCCGCTCGGAGATCTCGGTGGCCTCGGCGAAGAAGCCGTGGTCCCTGGGCAGATCCGCCAGGACGAACGGCGGCGCGGTCACCTCGTGGCCGTCCAAGGCGTGCGCCTCGCCGTCGGTGTCGATGAACCACACCGCCCCGGTGGCCTTGTCGGTCAGCAGCCGCCGCGCAACCACCCGCCCGGCGAGGACGCCCAGCTGCTCATCGGTGATGTTCTTCCACGGCTTGTTCTTCACTCTCAGGTCCTGGCCCTTCTGGATCAGCGCGGCACGGGTGATGTCGGCGGCACCGGACAGCGTGTCGTCCAGGGCCGGGCGGAACTCTTCGTCGAGCGGGTCGGTCCAGCCCCTGCCGCGCGCGTACTGGTCGGGTTCGATCGGGTCGCCGCCGCGGCGGGCGTGCGCCTCGCGGACCAGACCGTACTCGGCGCGCTGGAGCGCCGCCCTCGTCCCGACGGCCACGGCGTAGGCGAAGAAGCGCGCCACGAGGGGGTCGGTGGGCGCGGGCCAGGTGACGATCTCGCGCAGCAGCTCCACCAGCTCCGGCCCGCGCTTGGCGTGGTAGTCCAGCGCCGAGGCGTAGTTCGCCGCCGCGTGGTGGTCCCGGCGCTCCCGCAGCAGCGCCATCGCCCGCCCGTGCACCCGCGGCGACAGGATCGCGGCGATCGCGTTGCCCAGCCGCCAGTACGAGCGCCGCTCGGTGAACAGCCGCTCCAGCAGCTCCTCGTGCGCGCCGATGTTCCGCAGCGCCGAGTACAGGTCGGCGACCAGGTTCTCCAGGTGCGGGTGCGACTCGCCCGACGCGTACCGCTCCCCGTACTCGGTCAGGGCCGCCACCAGCACACCGAAGGCGCCCGGGTGGTCGAAGCGGTACAGCTGGTGCCCCGCCGAGTAGCGCACCCGGTCGACCGGGTGCCCCAGCATGGACGCGATCATCGCCGCCGCCACCCGCGCGGCCTGCGCGTCGTCGAGGCCGCGCAGGGTGGAGTCCTCGTCGAGCGCGCAGAACAGCTCGTCCCAGATGTGCTCCACGACGTGTGCCTCGCCGTGCGACTCGGCGATCGCCATGAGCGTGGAGAACAGCGGCTCGCCGTGGGCGTGCGGGCGCAGGGCCTCCAGCGCGGCCTCCACCTGCCGGTCGTGGTCGTAGCGCGCACCCCAGCCGCCCTCGGGGACGGGTGAGAGCGCGACCCGAAGCAGCGCGGCCGCGACCGGATGGGCGGGACCGTCGATCTCGGTGGCCAGGCGCTCGATCAGCTGCACTCTCACATGCGCGTCGACCACGTCCAGCGCCCGCGCGGCCAGCGCGGCCCGGTCCGGCGCGTCGCTCGCCAGAACCTCCCCGGCCGCCCACTCGGCGGATCCGGCGAGTTCGGGATCGACGTCCAGCCGCAGCAGGACGCGCCGGGCGGTCAGCGCGCGGACCTCGCCGTCCGGCGGAGCGGAGCCTCCGGCGGCCAGGTCGGCCAGGGCCCCGGTGGTGGCCGCCGAGAGCCGCTCGGCGCGCTCCAGCTCCTCGCGGCCCAGGACCACGTCGTACCCGGCGTGGTCCTGTACGGCGCGAATGGTGGCCAGCAGCTCCGGCTGGTGGGAGTCGTGCCCCCGCAACCACTCCAGGGCCGCCTCCAGCGCGTCCAGGTCGCCGACGAGGGGATACGCCCAGGCCAGGACGCGGCCCAGGCCCCGCCAGTCACCGGCGAAGGCGGCCGGATCGGCGACGATCGCCCCTGCGGCGGGGGAGGGGATGACGCCCTCGCGCAGATCGAGGTGGGCGCGCAGGATCGTCGCGCCCAGACCCGGGTCCATTCCCGCGATCCCGGCGGCGACGGCCTGGGCGCTCAGCCCGCCGTCGGCGACCCACGCGGCGCGCGTGGCGGGGTGCACGGACGCGTCGATCACCATCGCCAGCAGCGCGCTCGCGGCCCGGCCGAGGTCCTCGGCACGGTGCTGGGCGACCAGGATCGAGCGCCGGGCGCGGTGGGCCGACAGGTCGGCCCCGGCCCAGGCGTCCACGAGCACGGCGTCCCCGGCCGCGGCCAGTACGCGCGCGCGATCGGCGTCCATGGCCAGGAACGTGGTGTGCAGGAGCCAGTAGACGGCCAGGTGCGGGTCGGCGGCGAGCGCGGGCAGCTCGCGGTCGAGGGCCTCGCGGGCCCCGGGGACGCCGGACCACAGGCCGCTCAGCCGCGCCGCGGCCAGCGCCGCCCGGTCGGCGTCGTCGCCGCCGCGCACCAGTTCGGCGATCCAGCCGAAGCGGGCGGCCAGCTCCGGGGTCGGCACGGCCGGATCCGCCGACTCCGGTGGCGGCGGGCCGATGGGCTCGCCGGGAACATGGGTCTCCTCGTCGACGGTCCACACGCGGCCGTCGCCGCGGGCGTCCAGCAGGAAGTGCGAGCCGTCGCCGTCGATGAGGATCACGAACCCGGCCAGGGTCAAGTCGATCGAGGCCGGACGCGCCAGGTACGCGAGCGGATCGTCACCCGGCACGGGTGTACCGGGCATCACGGTCATATCAGTGGGAACGGGGTGGGTGAGAGGCACGGACGTGCTCCTTCGGGGGAAGCGGGGAAGGCGCTCGCCGCGACCATAAGCCGACCATGTGACACATCGGACGGTGACCTGCCGGGCGCCGCGCGACGGTGGCCCCGGACCGCTCGCGAGCAGCGCCGACGCCGATCCGGCGTCCACAAGGGATGGATCTTGACCCTTGTGGCCTGCGGCGACCGTCGTAAAGGGACCGGTAAGGCCCGTGGCCGAATCGAGACCTGACGATCCCTTGACGCCCCCGTGAACACGGGGCAACACTGTGCCGGAAACGTTTACAGCCGACGGTCTGGAGCAGTGACGGCATGAGCCGGAAACGTTTACAGCACGGAGACCAGAACGGCCCGCCGACGGTGCGGACCGTCGCAGCCCTCGCCGGGGTGTCCATCGCCTCGGCCTCCCGCGTCCTCAACGGCCTCGGCGCCAGCGCCGAGACCGAGCGCAAGGTCCGTGAAGCCGCCGCCAGCGTCGGCTACGTCCCCAACGCCGTCGCCCGGTCCCTCCAGGCCCGCCGCACCGACATGCTCGCCCTCGCCGTCGAGGACATCGGGAACCCCGTCTACGTCGCCATGATGCGCGCCATCGAGGAGGTCGCCGCACGTGCCGGATACCGCCTCCAGGTCCACGCCACCGGCGCCGACCCCGCCGGTGAGGTCGAACTCATCGACGGCCTCGCCCGCCGCTACGTGGACGGCCTCGTGATCAGCCCCATCCGGGTGACCGCCGCCCACCTCACCGCCCTGGCGCGCGTCCCCACGCCCGTCGTCGTGGTCGGCAGCCTCCCCGACGACGCGCCCACCGGCGCGCGGCCCGTGGACAACGTCCGCGCCGACTCCCACACCGGCGTCGCGCTCGCCGTCGCCCACCTCGTCGCCGGTGGACGCCGCCGCATCGCCTTCGTCAACGGCCCCCTCGACACCGTGCCCGGCGCCGCCCGGCACGCCGGGTACCTCGCCGCGCTCGCCGCCAACGGCCTCATCGCCGACCCCGCGCTCATCGAGACCGGCGACTTCCACCACGCCGCCGGACGCGAGGCCACCCGCAGGCTCCTCGACCGCGAACGGCCCGACGCGATCCTGTGCGCCAACGACCTCATCGCCGTCGGCGCCCTGCACGCCCTGCTCGCCGCCGGCAAACGCGTCCCCGAGGACGTCGCCCTGGTCGGCATGGACGACACCGACCTCGCCGAGATGTCCTTCCCGCAGCTGTCCAGCGTCTCGCTCGGCTCGGCCGAACGCGGCCGCATCGCCGCCGAACTGCTGCTGCGGCGCCTGGCCGAACCCACCCGGCCCGCCCAGCGCGTCACCGTCGCCCCCGAGCTCAAGATCCGCGCGTCCAGCGCCCACGCCATCGCCGCCGTCCCCGCGCCGAGAATTGGAGAGACCCCGTGAGCTTCGTCCTGGAGGAAGGCCCCGAGCCGCGCCCGTGCACCGTCCACGGCTTCGGCGGCAACGCCTCCCTGCACAAGTACGCCCCGCCCGGCGACGCCGTGCCCGTCCGCGTCCTGTCCGGGCAGCGACCCTCCCGGGGCTGGGCCGGTCCGCGCCGCCCCGCCGGGACCGGCGGTCCCGCGTTCTTCGCCACGCCCCCGATCGACCAGGTTCCGTAGGCGATGACCGCGCTCAACGACGAGCTCCCCCTCGCCCGCCGTCGGCGCGCCCGGACCGGGTACGCCTACTTCCTGGTGCTGCCCGCGCTGCTGCCGGTGCTGTTCCTGTCGGTGGTCCCGCTGGTCAACGGCATCTACCTGGGCTTCACCGACGCGCGCGCCGGACTCAACCAGACCACCCACTTCACCGG
Organism: Actinorhabdospora filicis; assembly: GCF_030269765.1. Lineage (GTDB taxonomy): Bacteria > Actinomycetota > Actinomycetes > Mycobacteriales > Micromonosporaceae > Actinorhabdospora > Actinorhabdospora filicis. The sequence continues at coordinate 941,491 of NZ_BSTX01000003.1, forward strand.
TCTGGACAACTACACCGGCCTTCTGTCCAACGAGCAGTTCTGGGCCAGCTTCAAGATCGGCCTGATCTGGGCGGTCAGCGTCACCGTCATCCAGTTCTTCGCCGCCCTCGGCCTGGCCCTCCTGCTCAACCTGAACCTGCGGCTGCGCTGGCTGGCCCGTACCCTCGCCCTCGTCCCCTGGGCGATGCCGCCGGTCATCGTCGGCATCATGTGGCAGCTCGTCTACCACCCCGACGCCGGGCTCATCAACGAGGCGCTCTACCGCGTCGGCCTGGAATCCCTCGGCACCAACTGGCTCGGCGACTTCTCCACCGCCCTGCCCGCCGTGATCATCGTCGGCGTGTGGGCCGGGATGCCGCAGACCACCGTCGTGCTCCTCGCCGGGCTCCAGGGCGTCCCCGGCGAACTCCACGAGGCCGCCGCCGTCGACGGCGCCGGTGCCTTCCGCCGCTTCTGGAGCATCACGCTCCCGCAGCTGCGGCCGGTCATCGTCGCCATCACCTCCCTCGACTTCATCTGGAACTTCAACTCGTTCGGCCTGGTCTACGTCCTCACCGCGGGCGGACCCGGCGGACGCACCATGCTGCCGATGCTCTTCGCCTACGAAGAGGCCTTCAAGTACGGCCACTTCGGCATCGCCGCCGCCATGGGCAACGTCATGGTGATCATCATCGTCGCCCTGCTCGCCGTCTACCTGCGGCGCCGGATGAGGGAGGCCAGCGCGTGAACCGCACCTCGAAGTGGTACTGGCGAGTCCTGCAGTACCTCGCCCTCGCCGGGTACCTGCTGTTCCTGTCGTTCCCGCTGCTGTGGATGCTGTCCACGTCCTTCAAGAAGCCGCAGGAACTGGTGGAGCTGCACCCCAGCTTCATCCCCCGCGACCCGACGCTGGCCAACTACGCCACCGCCTTCACCGAGCAGGACCTGGGCCGCGCCACGCTGAACAGCCTCCAGGTCGCCATCGCCTCGGCCGTCATCACCGTGATCATCGCGCTCCCGGCGGCCTACGCGCTGGCCCGCTTCCGGACCCGCGTCAACAAGGTCGCCACCGCCTGGATCCTGCTGTCGCAGCTGTTCCCGTTCATCCTGCTGGTCATCCCCATGTTCATGATCCTCAAGCAGGTCAAACTCACCAACAGCCTGACCGGGCTGACCCTCGTCTACGTCGTGTGGTCCCTGCCCTTCGCGCTGTGGATGCTCCAGGGCTTCGTCCGCAACATCCCCCGCGAACTGGAGGAGGCCGCCGCCGTCGACGGCGCCACCCGCTTCCAGACGCTGTGGCGGATCATCGCCCCGCTGCTGGCGCCCGGCGTGGTCGCCGCCGCGCTGTTCAGCTTCATCAGCGCCTGGAACGAGTTCTTCTTCGCCCTCGTGCTGCTGAAGAAACCCGAGATGGCCACCCTGCCGCTGGCGCTGGCGAAGTTCGTCGGCATCGAGGGCATCTCGCGGCTCGGGCCGCTGGCCGCCGGATCGCTCATGGCGACCATCCCGAGCCTCATCTTCTTCGCGATCCTGCAGCGCCGCCTCACCTCCGGCGGCATGGCCGGCGCGGTCAAAGGCTAGCCCACCACCCCCTCGCACACCCCCTAGGAGAGAACGCAATGAAGCGCCTCGCCCCACGCCGCGTCGCGGCGGCCGCCCTGGCGGCCACCCTCGCGGTCGGCACCCTCGCCGCCTGCGGCAGCGGAGACGACTCCGCCGGCCCGATCAAGCTGAAGTTCCTCAGCCTGGCCTGGCAGGAAGAGTCCGTCGCCGCCAACAAGAAGATCGTGGAAGCCTGGAACGCCGCGCACAGCGACGTGCAGATCGAGTACATCCAGGGCTCCTGGGACTCCGCGCACGACCAGCTCCTCACCTCCTTCGAAGGCGAGGACGCGCCCGACATCATCCACTACGAGGCCGCCCTCGCCGGGCAGTTCGCGCAGCAGGGTTACCTCGCCGACGTCAAGGACCTCATCCCCGCCGACCTCAAGGGCGACATCGGCGACAACGTGTGGCAGACCGTGACCTCCGGCGACGGCAAGGTCTACGGCGTCCCGTTCCTGCTGGAGTCGCAGGCCGTCATCGCCAACAAGAAGCTCCTCGACGAGGCCGGCATCCCCGTCCCCACCGCCGACAAGCCGTGGACGTGGGACGAGTTCCAGGCCGCGGCCAAGACCCTCACCAAGGGCGAGACCTTCGGCACCGCCTGGCCCGTGAAGCAGCCGGTCAACCGGGTCCTCAACCTCAGCCTCAACTTCGACGGCAAGTACTTCCAGAAGAACGGCGACAAGAACCAGGTCGTCTTCGGCGCCGCCGAGCAGGAGGTGCCCAAGCGCATCCACGACATGGTCTACACCGACAAGTCCGCCGCGCCCGACGCCCTCACCATGGGCGGCACCGACCCGCTGCCCGGCTTCTTCGGCGGCAAGTACGCCATGCTGCCCGGCTCCATCTACCTGCGCCAGCAGATGAAGGAGCAGGCCCCCGCCGGTTTCGAGTGGGTCACCCTGCCCCCGCTGAAGGGCCTCAGCCAGAACCAGGCCGCCAACCCGCAGACCCTCTCGGTGGCCACCCAGTCGGAGCACAAGGAGGAGGCGATGAAGTTCATCGCCGAGTTCCTCAACCCGGCCAACATGGCCGAGCTCGCCAAGGGCGACTGGCTCGTCCCCACCGGCAAGAAGGCCGGTGAGGAGCTGCTGAAGTCCACCGGCGGCAAGGACGGCTGGGACGTCGCCGTGGCCAGCGCGGGCTCGCTCGTCCTGGCGCCCTTCCAGACGGTCACCCAGTTCCCCGAGTGGAAGTCCAAGATCGCCACCCCGGCCTTCCAGGAGTACTTCGCGAACAAGATCTCCCTCGACGAACTCGGCAAACGCCTCGTCGAGGGCGGCAAGGACATCCTCAAGTAAGACCCCACCAGCCATCGTCCCCTTTGGAGTTAAATCGTGACCAGTGCCGCACTGGTGGACAGGTCGATCGGCTGCCTCGTGGGCGCCGCCGTGGGCGATGCCCTCGGCGGCGCCACCGAAGGCGCGCTGCCCGAGCAGATCAAGGCCCGCTACGGCGGGTGGGTCGACGGCCTCGTCGGCCCCTTCCACGAGGACTGGCGCACCGCCCGTCCCACCGCGCCCTACCACAAGGGCGACGGCCACATCACCGACGACACCCTGATGACGCAGGCGCTCATCCGCGTCTACGTGGCCAAACGCGACCACCTCGACGCCTACGACATCGCCGAGCGGCTCGTCCCCGACCTGATGAACCACCGCGTCTACATCCCCGACATGGAACGCGAAGCGGTCACCCTGCACCGCCTCGCGCTGGCCGAGCGGCACATCGTCGCCAGCCTGTTCCACGCCCACGCCGACCCGCGCGAGGCCGGGCACGGCAACATCGTCAACTGCGGTGCGGCGATGTACATGGCGCCCATCGGGATCGTGAACGCGGCCAACCCGGCCGGGGCCTACGCCGAGGCCATCGAGATCGCCGGGGCGCACCAGATCAGCTACGGACGCGAGGCCGCGGGGGTCTTCGCTGCCGCCGTCGCCGAGGCCATGGCCCCCGGCGCGACCGCCGCGTCCGTCGTGGACGCCACCCTCGCCGTCGCCAAGGACGGCACCCGCCAGGCGATCGAGGCCGTCCGCGACGCCGTGCGCGGGCAGAGCGACTGCCTGGAGGCGATCCCGGTCGTTCGCGCCGCCATCGCGCCCTACGACACCGTCGGCGAGGCCTACCGGCAGCCCGGGCTGGGCGCCCGGCGTCCCTCGCGACTGCACTCCATCGAGGAGCTGCCCGCCGCGCTGGGCATGCTGCTCATCGCCGACGGCGACTACGCCAAGGCCGTCCTCGGCTCAGTCAACTACGGCCGCGACGCCGACTCCACCGCCACCATGGCCGGCGCGATCGCCGGTGCCCTGGGCGGGGAGAAGGCCGTGCCCGCCGACTGGGCCGAGACGGTGGCCACCGCCAGCCGCGTCGACCTGCACGGCCCGTCGCGCGAGCTGGCCGCCGTCGCCGAGGAGGTCTTCGCCGCCGACCTGCGCCGCCGGGGCGAGCACGCCGCGCGCTTCGCGTCGCTGACCGGGGCGGCCTGAGCATGAGAGTCACGTGGATCCAGCCGGAGGACCTCGTCCCGCACGCGCTGGCCACCGCGCGCCTCGACGGGCACGACGTGTCCGGCATCGAGGCGCGCTGGGTCGCGGGCGGTGGAACCGCGGCGGTTCCGGCGAAGGGGGCCTCGCCCGAGCGGGCCCCCGCGCCGGTGCGGGAGCTGGCCGCCGTCCTGCTGTCCGAACTGGACGCGCTGGCGGCGCTCCCGCGTCCCGGGGAGCCGGACGCGCTGTGGGAGCTGCCGGACCTCGGCCTGCCGCGCGAGACGACCTTCGACCGGCTGCACGGCGCGTGGCTGGGCCGGGCCGCCGGGTGCGTCCTCGGCAAGCCCGTGGAGGGCCTGCCGCGCGAGGGGATCGAGGAGATCGCCCGGGCCACCGGGAACTGGCCCCTCAAGGGCTGGTTCACCGCGCACGGGCTGCCCGAGGAGATCGCCGCCCGGCGTCCGTGGAACCGGCGGTCGAAGGGCACCAGCCTCGCCGAGAACATCGACGGGGCGCCCGAGGACGACGACCTCAACTACCCGCTGATGGCGATGCTGCTGCTGGAGACGCGGGGGACCGGCTTCACCGCCGAGGACGTCGCCCTCTCGTGGCTGGACCTGCTGCCGGCCGGGCGCACGTTCACCGCCGAGCGGGTCGCCTACCGGAATCTGCTGCTGGGCATGGTCCCGCCACAGACGGCGACGACCGGGAACCCCTTCGCCGAGTGGATCGGGGCGCAGATCCGCACCGACCTGTACGGCTGGGCGCGTCCCGGCGACGTGGCCGCGGCGGCGTCCCTGGCCTACCGGGACGCGGTCGTGAGCCACGTCCGCAACGGCGTGTACGGGGCGATGTTCGCCGCCGCGCTGGGGGCGGCGGCGGTCGTGGTGTCCACGGTGGACGAGGTCCTGGACGCCGGGTTCGCGGTGCTGCCGCCGTCGTCCCGCATCGCCGTGGCGGTGCGGGAGGCGCGCGAGCTGGCCGCGTCCGAGCCGGACTGGAACCGCGTCCTGGATGTCCTGCACGCCCGCCACGGGCACCTGCACTGGGTGCACGTGCTGAACAACGCGGCCCTGGTCACGGCCGCGCTCGTGCACGGCGGCGGCGACTTCGCCAAGACCATCACCGCGACGGTGACCGGCGGCTGGGACACCGACTCCAACGGCGCCACCGTCGGCGGGATCGTGGGCGCGCTGACCGGCGCGTGCGCGCTGCCGGAGTACTGGAAGGCGCCGCTGAAGAACCGCCTGGCCACCTCGATCCCGGGCCTGGACGGCGTCGGTTTCGACGAACTGGCCCGGCGCACGCTCGCGCTGGCGAAGGTGGACGCATGAGCATCGATGTGGTCGTCCTCGGCAGCGCCAACATGGACCTGGTCGCCACCGCGCCCACCCTCCCGAAGCCGGGCGAGACCGTGCTGGGGCACGGGTTCGCCACGGTGCCGGGTGGGAAGGGCCTGAACCAGGCGGTCGCGGCGGCGCGGGCGGGGGCGCGCACGGCGTTCATCGGGGCGGTGGGGGATGACGCTTTCGGCGCGCAGCTGCGGGAGGCGCTGACCGCTGACGGCGTGGACGTGTCGGGCCTGCGCGAGGCTCCGGGGGCGTCCGGGGTGGCGCTGATCGCCGTCGACGACGCCGGTGAGAACAGCATCGTGGTCGCCCCCGGCGCCAACGCCACCGTGGACGCGCTCACCGCCGCCGACCTCGGCGGCCTGAGCGGCGCACGGGTCCTGCTGTGCCAGCTGGAGGTCCCCGAACCGGCCATCGTGGCCGCTGGGAAGGCCACCGGTGACACCACCCTCATGATCCTGAACGCCGCCCCCGCCCGGCCCCTGAGCGCCGAGCTGCTGGCCACCGTCGGGCTGCTCGTGGTCAACGAGGTCGAGGCGGCCATGCTGTCCGGCTGGGACGCCGACCCGCTCACCGCGCTGCTGCGCGTCGTCCCGCGCGTCGTGGTCACCCTCGGTGGCGCCGGATCCCGTTACGCCGACGCCGAAGGCGCCCGGCTCGACGTCCCCGCCCCGAAGGTGCCCGTCGTCGACACCACCGGCGCCGGCGACTGCTTCACCGGCGCCCTGGCCACCGCCATCGCCGAGGGCCGCCCCATGGAGGAGGCCCTGCGGTGGGCCACCGCCGCCGGGGCGCTCGCCGTCCAGAAGACGGGCGCGACCACGTCCCTGCCCCACCGCGCCGACATCGACCAGCTCTACGAGGTGACCTACCGGTGAGCCGTTTCAACCCCTACGTCCCGCGCCCCATCGACTCACCCGCCGAGGTACCCCTCGATCCCGGCGCGGACCTGTCGGTGCTGGACGACGCGAAGATCTTCGCGGTGCCCGCCGATCCCGCCGACCTGCCCGCCTGGCGCGCGGCGATCACCCGCTGGCGCGAGGAGGCGCGGGTCCGCATCGCCTACGACGACGAGCTGTACGCGCGCCCGGAGTTCTCCTGGATCCCCGGCAACTACGTCGTCTGCCTCGCCTGGCTGTGGGACGAGCTGCTCTACGACCACGACGCCGGGCACTTCACCCCCGAGCGGTTCCTGGACGCCGCCGAGCGCGACTTCGGCGGCTTCGACGGCGTCGTCCTGTGGCACGCCTACCCGGTGATCGGCATCGACGACCGCAACCAGTTCGACTTCTACCGCGACGTCCCGGAGCTGCCCGCGCTGGTCGCGGCCTTCCAGGCGCGCGGCGTGCGGGTCTTCATCGACTACAACCCGTGGGACGTGGGCACCCGCCGCGAGGCCGCCGACGACATCGCCGCCGTGGCCGCCACGGTGGAGTGGCTCGGGGTCGACGGCGTCTTCCTCGACACCATGAAGGAGGGCGGGCAGGCGATGCGCGCCGCGCTGGACGCCGTCCGGCCCGGCGTCGCCCTCGAAGGCGAGTCGCGCCTGCCGCTGGAGCGCGTCACCGACCACCCGATGTCGTGGGCGCAGTGGTTCGCCGACAGCGACGTGCCCGGCGTGCTGCGCGCCAAGTGGTTCGAGCCCCGGCACATGGCCCACCACACCCGCCGCTGGCACCGCGACCACTCCGGTGAGCTGCACTCGGCCTGGCTGAACGGTTCCGGGATGCTGGTGTGGGAGAGCGTCTTCGGCTCCTGGGTCGGCTGGACCGAGCGCGACAAGGGCCTGCTGCGGGCCATGCGCCGGGTCTGGGACTCCTACGGCGCCTGGCTCACCGAGGGCGAGTGGACGCCGCTCGCCGACACCGCCGGAAGCGACGTGCACGCCTCCCGCTGGGTGCGGAACGGCACGCCACTGTGGACGGTCGCGAACACCGGCGCGGAACTGGACGGGCCCTGGATCGTCGCCGACGAGCTGCCCGGCCACCGCTGGTACGACCTGACCACCGGCGCCGAGCTGACGCCGGTGCCCGCCGGGGACGGCAAGATCGCCGTGGGCGGCCCGCTCGCCGCCGACGGCGTCGCCGCCGTCCTGGCCAGCCCGGTCCCCGTGGTCCTGCACGCCTTCGAGCCCGCCCCGCGAGACACCACCCACCCGGCCCGGACCGCCGCCCGCATCGGCTTCGAGGACGCCTACGCCGACGAACTGCCCGAGGGCATGGCGGCCGTGCCCGCCGGGCGGCGCGAGCTGACCGTCCGCTACCGGCTGCGCGAGACCGGCCTGTACGGCGAGGTGCCCTATGTGGACGAATGGAAGCCGCTGCCGCCGCGCCTGCACAATGAGCACCGCCTCATCCGGCCCGTGGAACTGGGCCTGTACGGCATCGGCATCCGCGAGGTGACCAACGCCGAGTACGCCGCCTTCCTCGCCGACTCCGGATACGGCGGACCGCACGGGCGCTTCCTCGCGCACTGGCGCGACGGCGCGCCCGTCCCCGGCACCGAGCACGAATCCGTGACCCATGTGGACCTCGCCGACGCCCGGGCCTACGCGTCCTGGCGCGAACTGCGGCTGCCCACCGAGGACGAGTGGCAGGCCGCCGCCGAGGACGGGCTCCTCGAACGCGGCGAACCCCTGGTGTGGAACTGGACCGAGAGCGAGCACACCGACGGCCGCACCCGCTTCACGATCCTCAAGGGCGGCTCCGCTTACGAGGCCCGGGGTTCCGACTGGTACATCGACGGCGGCCGCAAGGATCCCGACGTCAGCGTCAAGTTCCTCAACCCCGGCGCCGGGCTGGCCCGCTCGTCCTCGATCGGCTTCCGCGTGGCGGTGAGCCTGTGATCCCCGCCCTCAACGGCGTCAAGGTCCTCGACCTCGCCACCCTCTTCGCCGGGCCCCTGGCCGCGGCGATGCTCGCCGACTTCGGCGCCGAGGTCATCAAGGTCGAGCACCCCAAGCGGCCCGATCCCTCGCGCGGGCACGGCCCGGCCAAGGACGGCGTCGGACTGTGGTGGAAGGTCCTCGGCCGCAACAAGCGGACCATCGCCGTCGACCTGTCCACCGAGGACGGCCGGGATCTGCTCATCGCGCTGGCAGCCGAGGCCGACGTGGTCATCGAGAACTTCCGGCCGGGCACCCTGGAGCGCTGGGGCCTCGGCTACGACGTCCTCTCGGCGGCCAACCCGGGCCTCATCCTCACCCGCGTCACCGGCTTCGGCCAGGTCGGGCCCTACGCGTCCCGCCCCGGCTTCGGCACCCTCGCCGAGGCCATGAGCGGCTTCGCCGCCGTCACCGGCGAACCCGACGGGCCGCCGACCCTGCCGCCCTTCGGGCTCGCCGACGGCGCGGCCGCGATGGCCGCCGCCTTCGCCACGTCCCTTGCACTGAACGCGCGGACGGCCACCGGGCGCGGCCAGGTAGTCGACCTGGCCATCATCGAGCCGATCATGGCGCTGCTCGGGCCGCACATCACCTGGTTCCAGCAGCTCGGCTACGTCCAGCCGCGCACCGGCAACCGCTCCAGCAACAACGCTCCCCGCAACACTTACAGGACCGCCGACGGGCGCTGGCTGGCGGTGTCCACCAGCGCGCAGAGCATCGCCGAGCGGGTGATGACCCTCGTCGGGCGGCCCGACTACCTCGATGAGCCGTGGTTCGCCACCGGCTCCGGCCGCGCCGCGCACGCCGACGAACTGGACGCGGCGGTCGCCGCGTGGGTGGGCGCGCGGCCCGCGTCAGAGGTCGTCGCCGCCTTCGAGGAAGCGCAGGCCGCCGTCGCGCCGGTCTACGAGATCACCGACATCGTCGCCGATCCCCAGTACCGCGCGCTCGGTACCGTCCACAGTGTCCCCGACCCCGAGCTCGGCGAGGTCGCCATGCAGAACGTGCTGTTCCGGATGAGCGGCACGCCCGGCGAGATCCGCTTCGCCGGCCGCCCGCACGGCGCCGACACCGACGCGGTCCTGGGCGAACTGGGGCTGTCCGGCGACGAGATCGCCGCGATGCGGGAGAAGGGCTCGATCAAGTGATCCTGACGTGGTTGTACGTCCCCGGGCACCGGCCCGACCGCTTCGTGAAGGCGGTCACCTCCGGCGCCGACGCGGTGATCCTGGACCTGGAGGACGCCGTCGCCGCGTCCCGCAAGGCCTACGCGCGCGCCGCCGTCGCCGAGTTCCTCGCCGCCCCCTCCGACGTCCCGGTGTACGTGCGCGTCAACGAGCTCACCGGACCCGACGTCGCCGCCGACCTGGCCGCCGTGGCCGGGCTGCCCGGCCTGGCGGGGCTGCGCCTGCCGAAGGTGCAGTCGCCGGAGGAGGTGCTGCGGGCCGCCGAGACCGGCGCGCCCGAACTGCACTGCCTGGTCGAGTCGGCCCTCGGCGTGGAGTCGGCTTTCGCGATCGCCACCGCGCACCCGTCGGTGGCCGGGATCGGCCTGGGCGAGGCCGACCTGTCGGCCGACCTGAACGTGAGCGAGGAGGCGGGCCTGACCTACGCCCGCAGCCGGATCGTGGTCGCCGCCCGCGCCGCCGGGCTCGCCCCACCGGCCATGTCGGCCTACACCAACCTGTCCGAACTGGACGGACTGGAGGGCCTGGCCGCCTCGTGCCGGATCGGCCGCGCCCTGGGCTTCCTCGGCCGCGCCGCCATCCACCCCCGGCAGCTCCCGGTGATCGCCGAGGCGTTCCGCCCCTCGGAGTCCGAAGTGGACAAGGCCCGGGCGCTGCTGGAGGCCATGGCCGGAGCCGAGAAGCGCGAGTCCGGGACCGTGGTCCTGCCCGACGGCCGCTTCGCCGACCGCGCCATGATCGCCGCCGCGAGCCGCACCGTGGCACTCGCGGAGCGTGAGGCGGCCTGATGGGAGGATAGGGCGGGGAGCATCACGAAGGGGGTCGAGATGCCCGAATCGCACCTGAACCTGGTCCGGCTTCTGGCCAGGCGGCAGACCGGATCGCTCATGCCGCCGATGGCTCAGACGCTTCTGCTTCCGTTCGATCAGCTGGACCCACTAGTGTTCGAACGTGTCGTCGCCGAGGTCATGTGGTTGGTGGATCGACTCAGTGAGATCCGCGTTGTGGGTCGTCCGGGCCAGTATCAGGGCGGCATTGATCTCATCGGCCGCCGTGACGGCGCTCATCATGTCTACCAGGTGCGTCGTATCCACTCCCTCAGCGCTACGGCGCTGAGGAAGGCCGTGACCGACTTCGCCGGGCCGACACGCAGGGACGTGCCGGAGGCGGACTGGGCGGAGCGACCTTGGCAGGCCGTGCGGTTCGTGCTGGCCGCCGGATGCCGTGTGGAAGACGTGACGGTGGAGGAGGAGCTGGCGAAGCTCCAGCAGGAGTACGCCGGTGACCTCGATATCGCGCTCTACGACGCCGGCAGTCTCTCGCTGGCTTTGCGTGAGCGGCCGCGAGTGGTTCACGGGATCTTCGGTCCTGAATGGGGCAGAGCGTTCACCGGGGTGGTGGATGAGCCGTCGGGCGCCCTTCCAAATGTCGTAGGGCTGCTCTACGACCCGGTTGAGGCGTTGGGGCTGGGCACGGTCGCCGAGAGATGTGCGGAGCTGGCCCAGGAAGATCCGCGTGCATCTGCCGAACTATTGCTGGCTCTCGGAGAAGAGCTGCGTTCGGCGGGCTTTCCGGGACATGCCGACATGTTCGCTACACGAGCAAGGGAGCGCTTCGAGCAGGCGGGTGCGGAGACCGAGGCCTTCCGGATCGCGGTGACGCGGGCGGTACGTGGGCTTTGCGATGGACGTACGGAGCATCCGGACATCACCGCCGTCGAAAGGCTCACCCTGAGGCTGGCGGAGCCCGAAAGGGCGCTGGGTCGCGTGATCACCGCCGCCGGGAATTGGGGGCTGGCGGGGATCGACGTGGACGCGGTGGTGGCGGACCTGACCGTGGCCGCAGAGGCCCAGTGCGATGACTTCGAGCTCCTCGTGATGGTCGTCGCGGAGCAGATCATCGCGGATGAAGACCCGCGGGACGACCAGAGCCTCATGATCGGGCCGCTGGAGTGCGCGATCAGTCGTGCCAAGGCGGATGTTCGGGCCCGCCTGATGTGCTGCCTGGCGGATCTGCGGGTACAGGGTGGAGTCGGGCCGGAGGCCGCGTTCGCACACGTGCTGACCGAGATCGCCACCGGACGACTGCCGGAGGACTTCGGCGTGCTCGCTCATTTGCGGCTCGGCCGAGCACATGTGATGTCGGGACTGGCGAGGGCGGCGATCGATTCCTACCGGAAAGGGGTCGTGATCGCCGGGCGTTCCGGCTATCCGGGTGACGCCCGTGACGCGCTTCTGGCCATCGCCTATCTGACCATCATGTCTCCGGAGACCTTCGAGGAGATCCAGGCGACCCAGATGGCTGCAAAGGCGCTCGACCCCCACGGGCGTCGTTTCCTGCCGGAATCGGCTGGCTCTGCCCTCACCGCCTTCTCTGACCTGAAACGCGGGGCCATGCGTGGTGCCCTTCCCGCTGCACGAGCATGGGTGCGGAAGGCACGTGCGCGAGGCGCGCTCTGCGATGAACTCTGGGGCCGCCAGACTCTGGGAGAGGCATTCGAGGCATCGCGAAGCCCGTTCGGCGCGGTCCTGAATCTCGTGCTCGCAGGACAGGGAGACAAGGCCGTCGCGGTCGTCAAGGGCGAAGCGCGCCACCTTGATCTCATCGATCTACTGGATCACCCGGCTGTAGCAGTGCGCGCCGCTGCTCTGAAGGTCTACGCGGCACAGGCGGACAGGATTCCCGACGATCAGGTTGCCGTCGTCGGGGAGAAGCTGCTTCACGTGCTCCGCGGCGAGGTTTCGCATCCGCCGTTCGTGGACGACAAGCGTGCCGCCCTGAAGGCCATCGCCGCCCTCGATCACCGAATCCCGATGAGCGTCGGAGCGGCGGCGCTCGATTTCGCGGAACTGTTCATACCTCGCGAGGACGGTAAGAGCCTCTTCATCGATGACGCCGTGGTGGCGTTGCTCGGAGCTTGCGCAGAGGCCGATCGCTCGGAGTCCGCTCGGGCGGGGATCGCGCTGGTGGCAGCTTGGCGACATGATTTGCGCGGTGTGGAGACGGCACTTCTCGGGTTGTACGACCCGCCCGATGTCGTGAAGACGGAGCTCAAGAATGCGGCTGGCGAGGGATCGCGATCGGCCCTCTACATCCTGGCGGAATGGAACATCGTTCCGCCGGAGGCGATCGAGCTGCTGGTCGACCTCGCGCAGGGCGTTCTGGATGAGCCGGTCGGTACGGCGCGCACGTCCTACGCCATTGGTACCGGAGTCCCCCGGTTCGCCTCGCTGTTGTCGAAGGCCGTGGAATCGGGAGAAGCGCCACCAGAGCTCCTCGAACTCCGGGATCGTGTGGTTGCCCGCCTCATGAGCTGGGCCGAGGACCGGCTGGACACGGCTGAGCGCCGCGAGGACGCGACGAGCGCCATTTCGGTACTGGGAGCGGCTCTCACCGACGACGAGCGCAGAGTTTTGACAAATCGTCTTCTGCGACTTCACGGATCGCCCGGGGAACACGATCTTGACGCCTTCGAACGCCGATCGTCGCACCCGCTGAGCGGACTGCGGGTCAGAACGAACGGCCGTCTCCTGTCGGTCTCGGCCTTGGCAGCCGCAGCGGCACTGGCAGTGGACGCGGATGCTCTAGAGGAGATAGAGGGGTGGGTCCTGCAGCACCTCGATGTCGATGCCGATGACCAGGAGGCGATGCGATTGATGGCTCACGCCCTCGCCTGGGTGAGCCGGTCTCGACCGGTTCCCCTGGCGGCCTTCCGTAGCCATCAGTCTCGGCACATTCGGGAAGCCGCCGTCCATTGCTGGGGTCATTCGGTTGAGCCGAGTGTGGTGCTGGCAAGGTCTTTCGCCGAGGACAAGGATCCCTGGGTGCGCCTGGAACTCGCGCACGCGCTCGGTCGAATCGGCATGGCCGAACGCCAGGACCTTCTGATGGTGCTGGGTGAGCTTGAGAGGGATCCAAGCGCACGGGTGCGGTACATCGCCGCGCGCGCTCGCGAATCCTTCGAGTGAGCACTGTTCGAAGAAAACCCGGGGCGGGTACCGCCGAAAATGTCGTACCCGCTCCGGAATCTGGTCACATGGCCGCTCCGAACATCGTGCCGGGCCCGCGGTCGGTACCCCTTCGCGAGGCCCGCGTCCGCTTCAGTCAGCTCGTGGCGTTGACCGAGCTGAACAACACGACGACGATCATCACCCGCGACAACGACTCCCGCCCGATCGCCGTGCTCGCCCCGACCTCGGCGGTGCGGGACGCTCCCGAGGCGCCGGTCGCGCCGCCGCGCTCGGCCGACTGGCACGCCACGGTGAACGCCGGGTGGGCCAAGCGGCTGGACAGTGTGCGCGCGCAGCTGTCCGACCGGCACGCCCGTGAGTGCCGGGTCCTGCTGGACGCGCTCAACCGCGCCTGGGCCGAGCTCGACCGCCTCGCGCGGCCGGGCGCCGACCGGGACGTGGACGAGCTGCGCGCCCTGCAGGCCGAGCTGATCAGCGGCTCAGCCGCGCCAGGCTCTCGCGCAGCGATGCGGCGAGCGAGCTGAGGTCGGCGCCGGGCAGGGTCCCGGCGCGCTTGCGGACGACGCCGTCGACCAGGACGGTGTCGACGTTCCCGGCGTGCGCCGAGGCGACCACGGCCGCCACCGGGTCGGTGGCGCCGATGAGGTTGGCGTCGTGGGCGCGGACGGTGATGACGTCGGCGCGCTTGCCCACGGCCAGCGAGCCGATGAGGCCGTCCATGCCGAGCGCGCGGGCGCCGTCGATGGTGGCCGCGCGCAGGGCGTCCGAGGTGGACAGCGTGGTCCCGCCGGCCGAGGTCATGGCCGCGCGCATCAGCGAGAACATGTCCCCGGGCGCGGTGGTGACGACGTCCACGCCGAGGCCGGTGGGGACGCCCGCCGCGCGCAGCCGCGCCAGCACCGGCGCGCCGTGGCCCATGCGGGCCTCCACGGCGGGCGCGACCGAGGCGGTGCCGCCGGAGTCGGCCATCAGCCGCAGTTCCTCGTCGTCGAGGGGGTTGCCGTGGACGTAGAGCCACTCCGGCCCGAGCAGTCCGCGCTCCTTGAGGCGGGTGAGCGGGCCGCCGTGCCCGACGTGGGCGGCGAGGCGCAGGCCGAGCTCGCGGGCGAGGCGGTGGTCGCGCGCGACCTCGTCCAGGTCGCCGTAGGAGGGCCCGTGTGAGGCCAGCATGAGGCTGGTGGTGCCGCGCGCGAGGCCGTGGACGCGGCGCAGCTCGGCCTCGTCGGTGGCGCCCAGGCCGCCGTGGGCGAGCACGGCCCGCAGCCCGGCGTAGGCCGACAGGGCGGCGTCGGTGTGTTCGGGGGTGTGCATGGTCTGGGCGTAGTCCTGGACGGTGGTGACGCCCGCGTCGAGCGCCTCCAGGGCCCCGGCGAGGGTGGCGTCGTGCAGGTCCTGGGGCGTCACGCGCGGCCCGATGCCGTAGAGGACGCGTTGCAGGTAGGCGCCGAGGTCGGCGTCGGCGGTGAGGGCGCGCAGGCCGGTCTGCCACATGTGCCGGTGGGTGTCGACGAAGCCGGGCAGGACGTAGTGGCCGCTCACGTCGAGGACCTCGGCGGTCTCGGCGGTGAGATCGGGCCCGACGGCGGCGATGCGGCCGTCGGTGATGAGCAGGTCGGCGGTCTGGACGGCGATCGGGTCGGTGTCGATGACGAGACCGCCGCGGAGCAGGATGCTGGACACGAGACTCCCTCAGGTAAAAGCTTTCTAGAAAGCTATCCCGAAAGGGGCCTAGGATGCAAGGGTGGATCCCGTCGACGCCCTCATCGCCGCCTGGCGCGCCGAGCTGCCCGAAGCCCTCGGCCCGGCCAGTGAGCTGAGCAAACGCGTGATGCTGCTGTCCGCCCGGCTCGAACGCGCCACCCGGGAACTTCTTCCCGGCCTGGGCCTCACCGTCGCCGGGTTCGACATCATCGTCAGCCTGCGCCGGGGCGGCCCGCCCTACCGGCTCAAGCCCGCCGAGCTGGCCCGCTCGCTGGTCATGTCCAGCGGCGGTACCACGAACGTGCTGCACCAGCTCGTCGCGCGCGGCGTCGTCCGGCGCGTGCCCGATCCCGACGACGCGCGCAGCACCTGGATCGAGCTCACCGACGAGGGGCTCGAACTGGCGCGGACGGCGGTCCTGGCCAACACCGCCGCCCACGAGAAGGTCTTCGCCGAGGCCGGTCAGGACGCCGTGGACGCCGCCGCGAACGCCCTGCGCGCGGTCTTCCCGAGCGCGTGAGAAAGGCCCGGTCCACCGGACCGGGCCTCCCTCGATGCGCTAGATCTTCAGCCGGACCACCTGCGGGTCGTGGTCACTGAGCTGCGCGGCGAACTCCGCGTTGACGTGGACCACGTCGTAGGCGTACCCGGCGCTCACCAGTGCGGGCGAGACCAGGATGTGGTCCAGGACCTGCGAGTTGCCCTCGTACACGTACGTGTAGCGCTCGGCGTCGGGCAGCGTGCCCGGCAGGTCGGTCAGGCCCACCGCGGTCAGCTTCGACACCGGCGCGGAGAACTCGAAGTCGTTCAGGTCACCGGCCACCACGATCCGGGCGGCGGAGTCGATCGCGCGCAACTTCGTGACGAAGTCGGCCACGATCGCCGCCTGCTGGTTGCGCTGCGTCTCCGAGCTGAGCACCGGCGGCTGGCGGCGGCCGAACAGCGGATCGTCGCCGCCCTTGGAGTTGAAGTGGTTGGCGATCACGTACAGCGGCTTGCCGCCGACCAGGAACTTGCCCACCAGGGGCTTGCGGCTGGCGTTGAACGCGGTGTTCGCGGGCTGGATCCGGCCCGGGTTCGCCGACAGCGCGATCGGGTCGGCGGAGTTCCCGGACGCCGAGGCGCTCACCGCCGTCGTCGGCCCGCCCGGCGAGCCGGGCGCGAAGCTCACCTTGTCGGTGCGGAACAGGAACCCGACGCGGATGTTGCCGCCGGGCTCGCCGCCGTCGGCGTCGTCGACTGGGTTGACCTGGCGGTAGTCGTAGGACGGCCCACCGGCGGCGGTGATGGCCGCGATGAGCTTGCCGAAGGTCTGCGCGGCGTCCACGGTGGACGAATTCGCGGGACCGTCGTTGTCCTGGATCTCCTCGACGGCCAGGATGCCGGGCGCGGCGAGGTTGGTGACGATCTGGCGCGCCAGACCGTCGAACTTGGCCTGCGGGTCGGCGGGGTCGAGGTTCTCCACGTTGAACGTGGCCACCGAGACCTCACCGGCGCCCGCCGCCGTGGTGGTCTCCGGCGCGAGGGTGCCCGCGACGCGGGTGAGCGCCGAGGTCAGCTCCAGCCGGAAACCGCCGAAGTCGTAGTCGAGGACGCCGACCGCCGGGCCGGAGAAGTGGTCGCCGACGTTGACCGCGGGCGTCGACCCGGCCAGCAGCGCGTCGTCCAGGATGACCCGCTCGGGATTGAAGTCGCCCGCCTTGACCATGATCCCGCCGCGGGTGGTGCGCACACCGGCCCCGGCGCCGTTGTCGGCGAGCACGGGGATCTCGGCGTGGCCGGACGTCGGGCCGGCCGCGACCGGGTTGTTCACCTGGACGCGCATGCCCTCCAGGGACTCGTAGAAGTCGATGCCATCGGTGGCCGCGTCGAAGGTCCCGGCGGTTTCCACGTCGCCGTTGGCGTCGTTGTCGATGACGGCCGTGGGCGGCACGCGCCCGCCGGAGCCGATCACCGTCGCCGCCGGAACCGGCTTGGTGCCCAGCTTGGTGACGCTCGGGGCGGTCAGCTCGGTGGTGCTCAGGTTCGCCGTGGACGCCCCGCCCGGCCGGTACTCGGTGACGGTGGCGTTGACCGCGACCTCGTCCCCGGCGGCCACCGTCGGCGCCGAGGAGGTGTAGACGAAGACGGCCTCGGAGGTCGCCGGATCGGCGTCCGGGCACGGGTCCTGGAACCAGAACCCGGTGGTGTTCCTCGCCGTCACGACTCCGCGCACGTCGCTCACGGCCGCCCCGGCCAGCGGCGACTTGTGCGCCTTGCCCTGCACGGCCCGGATCCGCGTGCCCGGATAGGCGCATCCGCCACCGCCGCCACCGGCGGTGTTCTGCGGGCTCGGCGTCCCGGCGGTGAAGTCGGCGGCGTTGTTGTCGGTGTCGGTGGCGCCCCGCGCGATCGACGTCGTATTCGACCCGCCGGCCGCGGCCGCGCCCTCGAAGTCGTTGGCCGAGCCGTAACCGGCGAAGTCGCGGACCCCGGCGGCGGTGTCGCAGTTGGACCCGCACGTCAGCGCCGAGGTCGTGGTCACCAGCGCGACCTTGCCCGCCGTCGCCGACATGTTGGTCGAGCCCGTGGCGTCCGGCGTCGGCAGCGCCGCCCCGGTCGCGCCGCCCGAGGCGAGCTTCACCAGATAGCGGCCCCCGGCGGGGATCGAGCCGCTCAGCGGCGTGGCCGCCCAGGTCGTGCCCGACGCCGAGGCGTACTGCACCGACCAGCCCGACAGCGCCACCGCGGCCGCGCCCCGGTTGTACAGCTCGACGTAGTCGTTGGCGTGGGACGCGCCGCTGTTGCCGCCCCCGCCGTAGATCTCCCCGATCAGCACGTCGGGGGACGTGGCCTGGGCGCTCGCCGGTGCCAGGGCGGCGAGGCCGAGCGCGGCCGTTAAGAAGACGGCCGTGCGGCCGATGGCGTTTCGCATCTCTCTCCAAAAGGGACGATGGCGCGCGGAGGGGGTTCCGCGCGCCAGCATCCTATAGATCCACGTTCGCGTGGTCGATGGAGAGTGAACACGAAACGAAGAAGTTACCCTACGGTCCGTCCGCTCAGAGCGGTGTGCAGCGCCGCCATCACCGTCTCGGCGCGATGGTCGGGGGCGTCGCGCAGCGCGGCGGTGGTGTAGGAGAACCCGGTGCGCAGGGACGGCCAGGCCGCGTGCCGCGTCCCGGCCCATCCGGCGTGCCCGAAGGCGTCGGCGGCCGGGCCGAAGTTGGCGGTCAGCTCGAAACCGGCGCCGTAGACCATCGGTGTGCCCCACATCGGCTCGGTGCCCGCGCGCACCTCCCGGCGGGCGGCGTCCACGGTGGACTCGGCCAGCACCCGTACGCCGTCGATCTCCCCGCCCCGGGCCAGCGCGCCGTAGAAGCGCGCGATCGAGCGGGCCGTCCCGATCGCGCCGATCGAGCCGAAACCGGCCTCCCGGAAGGGACGCGAGTTCCAGATGCCCGGCCCGGCCGAGCCGGTGACCGGATTGCCGACCAGCGCGCGCAGCGGGTCCGGCTCGCTCGCGGCATCGACGTCGGCGATCAGGGAGGCGTCCTCGGCGCGCAGGTCGGCGATGCGCTCGTCGGGAACCTCCGGCGGGACGCCGATCCACAGGTCGAGCCCGAGCGGGGCGGCGAACTCCGCGGCGAAGATCTCCCGCAGCGAGCGCCCGTCGGTCCGCCGCGCCAGGCCGTCCAGCGGGAAGCCCCAGTTGACCGAGCTGTACATGTACTCCGCGCGCGGATCCCAGGCCGGGGCCTGCTCCTCGGCGAGCCGGTCGGCGGCCGCGGGGTCGTAGAGCGCGGTGACGTCCTGGGTCGGCAGGTGCGGCAGCCGGGCCTGGTGGGTGAGGAGCTGGAGGGCGGTGACGTCCTCCTTGCCCTCGCGCCCGAACTCCGGCCAGTACCGGGCCACCGGGGCGTTCAGGTCGATGGTGCCGCGTTCCTGGAGTAGCGCCAGCACCGCCGCGACCAGGCCCTTGGTCCCGGAGAAGACCAGGGAGACGGTGTCGGAGCGCCAGGCGCGCCCGGCCCCGGCGTCCCCGCCCCACAGGTCGGCGACGAGCTCGCCGTCGGCGTAGGCGGCGAAGGCGCCGCCGGTCTCGCCGTGCTCGTCGAAGCCGTGCTGGAAGGCCTCGGCGACCTTCTCGAAGCCGGGCAGGGTGAAGCCGTCGATCGTGGTCATGTTCCGCTGCTTTCGGTGGAGGCCCGCAGGAGGGCGAGCGCGGCGTCTTTCGCGCTGAGGCCCGTGGCGCGGGGGTCGGGGTCGTGCCGGGCGACGGCGATGGCGCCCTCGATGAGGATGAGGAGCTGCCGCGCCAGTCCCGTGGGGTCGGCCGCGCCGGCGTCGCGGGCGATGCCGGTGAGCAGCCGGTGGTAGCGGCCGAGGTGGGTGGTGGCGAGGGGACCGGCGATGTCTGAGCGCTCGGTGGCGGCGTTGAGGATGGCGCAGCCGAGGTAATCCGGCTCGGCGAGCCAGTCGACGAGGTCGGCGAAGATCGCCGCGAGCCGCGCGGCCGGGTCGGCGCCCGCCTCGGCGGCGGCGGTGAGTTTGCCGATCACGCGGTCGGAGCGGCTGACGACGACCGCCTGGATGAGGCCGTCCTTGGAGCCGAAGTGCCGGTAGACGGTCTCCTTGGACGCGCCGACGGCCGCGCAGAGCTCCTTGACGGGCAGGCCGAGGCCGCCGCGGTAGAAGAGGTCCTCGGCGGCGGCCAGGATGGTGGCGCGGGTGCGCGCGGGGTCGAGTGATTCGCCTGCTGCGACGGGCATGGCGAGATGGTACCCATGGGTTCGATCTCGGGTCATGACGATGTGGCGCGGGTCACGATCACCGCTCACTCGTCGACGGCGAAGAGCTCCAGGTGGCCGCAGTCTCCGCAGCGGAAGGCCTCGACGGCCAGTTTCGGGCGGCCGAACATCTTGGCGCCGCCCAGGACGCCGCGCTCCAGGCGACCGGCGATCCAGCGGGTGAAGCCGCGTCCGCCCATGTCACCGAGAAAGCCCGGAGTGAGGTCGGCGGATCGGCAGTGGGTGCAGTGCGTCGGCGCGGCGGGCATGACCGCAGGGTAGGGGCGGCCCGCAAGCGGGCCGCCCCTTTCGGCTCAGCTCCGCCGGGCCCGGCGGGCCAGCAGGACGAGCGCGCCGCCCGCGGCGAGCAGGGCCGCGCCGATGGCGGCCGGGACGCCCAGGGCCGCGCCGGTCGTGGCGAGGTCCTCGCGGGAGCCCGAGGTGCTCGGGCTGGGCGAGGAGGCGGTCGGGGAGGGGCTGGACGTGGTCGGCGTCGGCTCCACCCCGGCCACCAGCGGCGTGACGACCGTGTTCGAGGTGGCGGTGCCGTCCTCGCCGATCAGGACGCTCACGTAGTGCGCGGTGGCGGTGTTCTCCAGCCTCCCCTTCGCGCCCTCGGTGACGGTGACGCGGAAGCCCAGCTCGGCGGCGTCGCCGCGCTCCAGCCGGTCCGGCCGCGCCACGACCGTGCCGTCGGCGAACTCGGCGGCGTCGCCGTCGGCCGCGTCGGTCAGCGGCACCCCGTCGAGGGTGATGCTGCCGGGGACGTAGGTCGCGCCCGCCGGGATCGCGTCGCGCACCACCGGGTTCCCGGCGGCCGAGCCGCCGTCGTTGCGGACTCGCACGGTGTAGGCCAGCTCGTCCCCGGCGGCGAGGGGGCCGTCGGCGTCGGCGGACTTGGTGGCGATGACGCAGGCGGGGGTGCCGAAGGTGATGTCGTCGAGGAAGTTGCCCATGGAGTCGTTCCCGGACGCCGTGGAGACGGCCTTGAAGCCGAAGCGCGTGGTCGTCTGGCCCGCCGGGACGGTGTAGACGCCCGTCCAGGTGCCCCAGGCGGCGTCGGTGTCGACGATGTCGGGCGTGGCCGCGCCGGACGGCTTCTGGGGCGACTCCGCGCCGGGCGCGCCGATCAGGACGTGCATGGTGTCCTTGTCCACGCCGGGGGAGACGTCGCGCGCCCGGTGCCGGATGCGCCACAGCAGTTTCTGGCCGGGCGTGGTGGCCACGTCCTGGTACAGAGTGGACGGACGGGTCGCGTTCAGCTCGGCGAACTGCGCGCCGTCGGCCGCCGGGACCTCGTTGCCCCGGTTGGCGAAGCCGTTGCCCGGCCCCCAGAGTTCGACGCGCTTGTCGGAGGCGGTCGTCGACCAGCCCGGCACCTCGCCCTCGGCGAGGAAGCGCGGCCCCTTCCCGGCGGGGGCCTCGAAGGAGGAGTTGGCCAGGCCCACCGCCCCCGGCGGGCACGAGACGGGGTCTTGGACCGCGCCGGCGGCCACGGCGGGAACCGCCGCCAGACCGGCGCCGAGGATGGCGGCGAAGCCGCGAAGGACGATGCTCACGCGCGGCGACGCTATGTTACCGATGGGTAATGCGCCCAGGTTCTGTGCGTGGTCTCACGGGGACGAAGCGGACCATTGCGAAGCTCGGGCCGAGACGGCGAGGCTCACGCCGAGGGCGCCACCTTCGCCAGCCATGTCGCCGCCTCGGCCCGCGGCAGGACCCGGTCCAGGCGCAGGACGCCGCGCATCTGCGGGTAGCGGCGGTTGTTGCTCCACGACCGCCCGTAGGCGGGCGGGTCCAGCACCACCACGCGGCGGCCCTCGAAGAACGGGATGTCGGCGGGCACGCCCTCGTTCCAGATCCACTTGCCGTAGGCGTCCACCGGGTTGAACCGGCCCTCGGCGCTCCCGCCGAAGGTCTCCTCCGGCCCGTCGGAGGCGGCGGCGATCCAGCGCGGGTCGACGTTCAGGTCGCCCAGCAGCCCCTCGGCCTCCGGTCCCGACAGCGCACCGGCCAGCAGCGTGTGCAGCTGGAAGTTGTCGCCGAGGCCCCCGATGGTGACCTCGTAGCCGCGGCCGGACGGCCGGTGCAGCACCAGCAGCGGCTCGTCGTCCAGCACGGCCAGCAGCCCGGCGATCCACTCCAGGTCCGGCCACTCCTCGGCGAGATCGGCGCAGGCCTCGGCGAGCTCGCGCGGGAACGCCCGCCGCGCTTCGGCGTCCAGTTGCAGCAGCGACAGCGCCGGCATCTGCCACATGCCCAGCGCGTACCAGCCCTCGCCGCCGGAGGCCGCCGCCTCCGCGCCCAACTCGGGCGCGATGGCCGCCTCCAGGTCGGCGTACTCCTCCATCGGCGACTGCGGACCGGGCAGCGGCACCGGGCGCCCGGCCCGGTCCCAGGCCGCGCGGACCCGCCGCGCCCGCGACAGCGCCTCCCCGAAGCCCTCGGCGATCGCCCCCGCCACCGGTGCCGCCGGGACCCCGTGTTCCACGAACGCCCCGCACAGGATCGCCAGCTGCGCGCCCATCCCGATCGGCAGCCGCCGCAGGACTCCGGCGCACACCGGAAGGACCGCCGCCATCTCGCGCGGCGAGGCCTCCCGCGCCGACTGCCAGAGCGCGCCGAGGGCGGCGTCGTAGGCGTCGGTGTCGCGGTCGGTGACGGCGCGGTCGAGGGCGGTGGCGGCGGCTTCGAGACTCATCCGGGGATCGTATTCAGTGAGATCCAGTCGCCCCGGCGGCCGCGAAACGCATTCAGTGACAGCGCCACCCGAAACTGTTAGAGTCCTAACAATTAGGAAGGTTCCGGATAGGCATCTGGGAGAAGCCATGAACCACCGCCGCCCCCTCGGCGTCTTAGCCGCACTCCTCTTGCTCACCCTCTCCACGCTCGTCGCGCCCGGCACCGCGACGGCCGCCGAACTGCTGACCAACCCCGGCTTCGAGGCCGGGAACCTCACCGGCTGGACCTGCTCCGGCGGCAGCGTCGTCACGACCCCCGTGCGCACCGGCTCCTACGCGCTGACCGCCGCCGCGAGCGCCTCCGACCAGGCCACGTGCGGGCAGACCGTCGCCGTCCGGCCGAACACCGCCTACACCCTCACCGGCTGGGTGCGCGGCAACTACGTCTACCTCGGCGTCACCGGCGGCGCCTCGACGTGGACGCCCTCGGCCCCGGCCTACACCAAGCTCACCGTCGCCTTCACCACCGGCGCGACGCAGACCAGCGCCGAGGTCTACCTGCACGGCTGGTACGGGCAGGGCACCTACTACGCCGACGACGTGAGCCTGGACGGACCCGGCGGCCAGCCGCAACCCGGCGTCCCCGGCACGCCCGGGACGCCGTCGATCGGCGCGGTCACCGGCTCCTCGGTCGCGCTGTCGTGGACGGCCGCCACCGGGACCGTCACCGGCTACCGCGTCTACGAGGGATCGGCGGTGGTCGCCACGACGTCCGCCGT
Organism: Actinorhabdospora filicis; assembly: GCF_030269765.1. Classification (GTDB taxonomy): domain Bacteria; phylum Actinomycetota; class Actinomycetes; order Mycobacteriales; family Micromonosporaceae; genus Actinorhabdospora; species Actinorhabdospora filicis. Next base: position 964,882 of record NZ_BSTX01000003.1, read on the forward strand.
CTCGGCCACGATCGGCAACCTCGCCGCCTGCTCGACGCACACCTACGCCGTGGCCGCCTACAACACGGTGGGGGAGTCGCCGAAGTCCGCCGCCGCGACCGCGACCACGGCCGGCTGCACCGACACCGGCCTGCCGAAACACGCGCTCATCGGCTACCTGCACGCCAGCTTCGCCAACGGCTCCGGCTACGTGCGCATGGCCGACGTCCCCGACGCCTGGGACATCATCCAGCTGGCCTTCGGCGAACCCACCTCGGTCACCTCCGGCGACATCCGCTTCAACCGCTGCCCGGTGAGCGAATGCCCCTCGGTGGAGAGCGAGGCCGACTTCATCGCCGCGATCCGCGCCAAGCAGGCCAAGGGCAAGAAGGTCCTGATCTCCATCGGCGGCCAGAACGGCCAGGTCCAGCTCACCACGACCGCCGCCCGCGACGCCTTCGTCACCTCGGTGAGCGCCATCATCGACCGCTACGGACTCGACGGGCTCGACATCGACTTCGAGGGCCACTCGCTGTACCTGAACTCCGGCGACACCGACTTCCGCAACCCCACCACCCCCGTCGTGGTGAACCTGATCGCCGCCCTGCGGACACTCAAGGCCCGCTACGGCGCGAAGTTCGTGCTCACCATGGCCCCGGAGACCTTCTTCGTGCAGGTCGGATACCAGTTCTACGGCGGATCCGGCGGCTCCGACAACCGGACCGGCTCCTACCTGCCGGTCATCCACGCCGTCCGCGACTTCCTGACCGTCCTGCACGTCCAGGACTACAACTCCGGCCCCGTCATGGGCCTGGACGGGCAGTGGCACACCATGGGCGGCGCCGACTTCCACATCGCCATGACCGACATGGTCAAGGCCGGGTTCCCCGTGGCCAATACCGGGCAGACCTTCCCCGGCCTGCGGCCCGAGCAGATCGCCATCGGCCTGCCCGCCGCCGTCAGCGCCGGCAACGGGTACACGTCCCCCGCCGTCGTCCATCAGGCCGTGGACTGCCTGGCCAAGGGCACCGGCTGCGGCGGCTACACCCTGCGCGGCGGGCCCTCACCCGGCCTGCGCGGGCTGATGACCTGGTCGGTCAACTGGGACCGCTACTACGGCTGGGAGTTCATGAACTCCCACGAGCCCTACCTCAACGGGCTGCCGTAGTCCACGGGCTCGGGGAGGCCGGTTCTGGCGGGACCGGCCTTCCCGGGGCACCCCCCACGGCAAACCCGCCCGAAAGCCCGCCCGCTCGTCCACACTGTCCCCATGAGCGATCCCTGGCCGCCCGGCGACCGCGTCAAGACCTACACCGCACCCGGCACGGCCGTGCGCTTCGACGCGCGCCGCTGCGCGCACGCCGAGGAATGCGTCAAAGGCCTCCCCGAGGTCTTCGACCCCGCCCGGCGCCCCTGGATCGACCCGTCCCTCGCCGACCCCGACGCCATCGCCGAGGTCGTCGCCCGCTGCCCCAGCGGCGCCCTGCACGCCGCCGTCGACGGCGTGTGGGCGAAAGAGGGCGGCCCCACCGCGATCACCGCGCTCGCCGACGGCCCGCTCGAAGTGCGCGGCGACTTCGAAGTGGACGGCCGCCGCGAGGTCCGCGCGCTGCTGTGCCGCTGCGGGGACAGCGCCAACAAGCCGTGGTGCGACGGGACGCACGTGCGCAAGGGGTGGCGCGCCCGGTCCGGCTGACCGGCACGATGATCACGGTGATGGTCCGGCGATCTCATGGCCGTGGCGTGCGCCCTACCATTGGGACATGTCCGACGAATGGACCCCGTACCCGGGTCACGATCCCGCGCACCCGCCACCCGGGGCCACGCCCGGCAGCTGCCTGGCCTGCCAGGGCACCGGACGCACCTGGCGCGAGTACATGGCCCTCGGGCCGCTGGCCGCGCTGGACCTCGACCCCGGCGAGGTCGGCACGGTCCCGGTGCTGGGCCCGTGCCGGTTCTGCCGCGGCCACGGCTGGACCTGGCACACCAAGCTGCGCTAGGGCCTAGGGCAGCCACTCCATCCGCACGTCCGGCTCCTTCTCCTGGTTCTCCGCGCCGTCGGTGCGCTCCACCTCCACGAACCCGTGCCGCGCGTAGAACCGCAGCGCGGGCCCGTTCACCTGGAACGCCCACAGCTGGAGCCCCTCGGGCCGCCGCTCCTTGGCGAGGGCGACGAAGCGGTCGCCGAGACCGCGTCCGCGCGCCTCCGGCAGCAGGTACAGCTGCGAGATCCAGCCGGAGTCCTCCGCGAGCACCATGAGCCCGATGAGCCCGCCGTCCCGCTCGGCGACCCAGGTCTCGCGGACGGGGACGACCACGCGCGCGATGTAGGCGATGATCTCCTCGTCGGTCTTGCCGCGCCGCACGGTGGGCAGGGCGGCGTCGAAGGAGCGGATGTAGACGGACGCCACGTCGGCGGCGTCGGCGGGCTGCGCCCGGCGTATCTCGATCACGCGCGCAGCCTCACACCGTCGGCGCCCGAGGGCAACCGCAAAAAACTCAGCACTGCCAGACGAAGGCGGCCCGGTCGCACGGCCCGCACGCGAAGACGTACCCGCGTCCGCCGCCGCCGAAGTTCATCCCGGTGCGCGGGTCGCGGCCTTCTTCCAGCTGGACGCCGAAGTCCATGGGCGCCCCGCAGCCCTGGCAGGTGGGCGTCTCGTCGCCCTGGATCCACTCCGGCGCGCCGCCGAGCTTGCCGAGGACCTCCCGGGGGCTCCGGCCGGTCGCGGCGGCCCAGCCCTGGCGGGCGGTGGCGTAGTCGGCGGCGTCCACTTCGGTCGTGGTGAGCCCGGCGGCCTCGGGCAGCCGCGTCTGGCCCTTCTCGGGGACGCCCGTCTCGCCCAGCGGGCCGGTGAACACGTAGGCGGCGTTCCCGCCCTGGGCGGGGTCCCATTCCTGGCAGAGGCCGGGATCGTTCTGGCACATGAACACCGCCACCGCGCCCTCGGCCGAGGGCAGGTGAGCCAGGAACATCATCGCCCCGCCGCAGGTCCGGCAGACCGGCCATTGGAAGCCCGCAGGAGCCAGCGGCACACCACCGGTGCGGGGCGTGTGGGCGTCCGGGGCGGCGGGCCCGGCGTAGGTCAGCAGCGTCACCATCATGGCAACGGTAGCCGCTGGCCGCTGCCCGTTCGCGCACGTACGCTCGGACGCATGGGCGGCGATCACGGACTGTTCGGGCCGGACTCGGTGACCTGGCGCGTCCACACCGAGCTGGTGCTCTGGATCGGTGGCCTGCGCGCCCTCTACCTCCAGTCGCTGAACCCGCGCGTCATGCGCGGCACGTACCAGAACTCCGCCCTCTTCGACCCGAAGAAGGGCTGGAGCCGGTTCGTGCGCACCGCCCAGTTCGTGCACGTGCGGACCTTCGGGACCACCGCCGCGGTGGAGAAGGCCGCCGCTCGGGTGCGCGCCATCCACGCCTCCCTCACCGGTTTCGATCCCGACACCGGCGAGACGTTCCGGCTGGACGAGCCCGCCGGCCTGCTGTGGGTGCACTGCGCCGAGATCGACTCCTACGTGGACGTCGCCCGCCGCTCGGGCGCGATCGCCACCGATGAGGAGGCCGACCGCTACGTCGCCGAGAACGTCGCCGCCGCCGAGGCCGTGGGCCTCGACCCCGGCGACGTCCCCGCCACCCGCGGCGAGCTGCGCGAGTACTTCGACGGGATCCGCCCGAAGCTGTACGCGTGCAAGGAGGCCATGGACGGGCTGCGCTCCTCGTTCCGCCCGCCCCTGCCGCGCGAGCTGGCGCTGCTGCGCCTGGGCGTCCCCGCCGCCAACACCCTCGCCATCGCGGCCCTCCCGGGCTGGGCGCGGCTCATGCTCGGCATCCCCGTCCTGCCCGGTGGCGACTGGACGACGACGCTGCACCTGAAGGCCCTGCGCGGCGCGCTGCGCCTGGCCGTCCGCACGCCCACCGACCGGGCGATCGAGGAGTGCGTCCGCGACGCGCGCGCGATGGACGAGGGCACCTTCGTGTCGCGGCTGATGCCCGCCCGCCGCTGAGGGCGGCTACAGCAGCGCGATCCAGACGATGAGCGTGATCGCGGCCAGCGCGAGGAGCCCCACGACGCCCGCGATGGTGGCCTGTGAGCGCCGGACGCGCTCGGCCTCCTCTTCGGGGCCGGGCAGCAGCGGGTCGCCGGGATCGATGTCCACCGGCTCGATGTAGGCGAGCGGCTCGTAGGACGGCGCCCGCGAGGCGGGTCGCGCCTCCACGCCCATGACCGCGCCGAGCGCCACGACCTGCTCGACGGCGTCGGCGAGCACCGGTGCCCGGCCGAGGGCGCGGTGCAGCAGCGTGCCGAGCAGGGGCGTGCGCGCCCCGCCGCCGACCAGGTACACCGCCGTGACCGGCAGGCCGCCGAGCAGCCCGGTGGTGGCCTCCACGGCGCGCCGCAGGTGCGGTTCGGCGACGCGCTCCAGCTCGGCCCGCGTGAGGTGGCCCCCGCCGGGCAGGTCGACCGTCTGGTGGCGGGACAGGCGTTCCCGGGCGGCGCGCATGTCTTCGGCGGCGACCCGGCGGCCGGTGTGGACGGACAGGGCCTCGTCCAGGTCGACGCCGCCGAGATCGTCCAGCCCGGTGACGCCGAGGAGGGTGTGACCGTGCGTCTCCCGGCGCAGGACCGCCGCGTCGAAGGTCCCGCCGCCCAGGTCGCACACCACGATGTGGCTCCCCGCGTCCAGGTCGCGCCCGTGGTAGGCGACCGCCGCGACCGGTTCCGGGACGAGGACCGGCTCGGGCAGCCCGGCCTCGTGGGCGGCGCGCAGCAGCACGTCCCGGCGCGGCCTTCCCCACGCGGCCGGATGGGTGAGCACGACGAGCGGGCGGACGCCCTCCAGCCGGGCCGCGGTCGTGCCCGCGTGCCGCAGGACGGCGGCGAACAGTTCGGGCACCCGGTACTCGGTTCCGCCGAGCAGCACCGACCCGTCGTCCACCCGGCGCTTGGGATGCGGCTCCAGCCGTTCGGGCCGGGTCCGCCCGAAGTGGAGCGCGTCGGCCCCGACGATGAGCCGGCCGTCGTCTCCGGCGAAGACGGCCGAGGGCAGCAGCGGCGAGCCGTCGAAGAGGACCGGCTCGACCCGCCCGTCTCCGCGCCGCAGCACCGCCACGGTGTTCGAGGTGCCGAAGTCGATGCCGAGAACCGGGGACAACACGCCGCGACTCTAGCGGGCGGGCACCCGCCGCGAACCCCCCGCGATCGCCGCAACCGCCGGACACACCCGATCCCGGCTCGATACGCTGCGACAACACACCGGCGAGGCACGCGGGGGAGCGATGGCCGAGGACATCATCGAGACGGTGACCGCCGGCTACGCCTTCGACGAGCCCGGTGTCGACCTCGGCTCCCTCGTCGTCGACGACAAGGCGGTCCCCGCTGCGCGCGTGCGCGTCCCGCTGGCCATGTTCAACCGCCACGGCCTGGTCGCCGGGGCCACCGGCACGGGCAAGACCGTCACCCTCCAGGTCCTCGCCGAGCGCCTGTCCCGGCAGGGCGTGCCGGTCTTCCTCGCCGACATCAAGGGCGACCTGTCGGGGATGGCCGTCCCCGGCGAGGGCTCGGAGAAGCTGCTGGCCCGCACGAAGGAGAACGGCCAGGACTGGACGGCCCGGCCCAACCCGGCGGAGTTCCTCGCCCTGGGCGGCCAGGGCAAGGGCGTCCCCCTGCGGGCGACCATGACGTCCTTCGGCCCGACGCTGCTGTCGAAGGTCCTCGGCCTCAACGACACCCAGGAGTCCTCCCTCGGCCTGATCTTCCACTACGCCGACCAGAAGGGCCTGCCCCTGCTGGACCTGAAGGACCTGCGCGCGGTCGTCCAGCACCTGGTGTCCGACGAGGGCAAGGCCGAGCTGAAGGACCTCGGCGGCCTCTCCGCCCAGACCGCCGGCGTCATCCTCCGGGCGCTCATCGGCTTCGCCGACCAGGGCGCCGACCGCTTCTTCGGCGAACCCGAGTTCGATCCCGCCGACCTCCTCCGCCTCGCATCCGACGGCCGGGGCGTGGTCTCCGTCCTCGAACTCCCCGAGCTCCAGTCCAAACCCGCGCTGTTCTCCACGTTCCTGATGTGGCTGCTGGCGCAGCTCTTCGAGGACCTGCCCGAGGCCGGTGACCTGCCCAAACCCAAGCTGGTCTTCTTCTTCGACGAGGCGCACCTGCTGTTCTCGGAGTCCTCCAAGGCCTTCCTGCAGGCCATCACCCAGACCGTGCGGCTGATCCGGTCCAAGGGTGTCGGGATCTTCTTCGTGACGCAGACGCCGAAGGACGTCCCGGCCGACGTCCTGGCCCAGTTGGGCGCGCGCGTGCAGCACGCGTTGCGGGCGTTCACCCCGCAGGACGCCAAGGCGCTCAAGGCGACGGTGACGACGTTCCCGAAGTCGGGTTACGACCTGGAGGAGGACCTGACGCGGCTGGGCATCGGCGAGGCGATGGTGACGGTCCTGGACGCCAAGGGCCGTCCCACCCCGGTGGCGTGGACGCGGCTGTTCGCGCCGGAGTCGCGGATGGGCCCGGCCGAGGAGCCGACAGTGGACGGGATCATCGCCGCCTCACCGCTCCAGGCGAAGTACGGTGCCGAGATCGACCGCGAGTCGGCCTACGAGATCCTGGCCGCGCGGGTCGCCGCGCCCGCCCCCGTCGCACCCGAGGCGGCCCCGTCGGAGGCGGCCCCGTCGAAGGTTCTGCGCTACGAGCCGATCCCGCCGCTCGACCCGCCGAAGAAGACCAGGGCGGCGGCGAAGAAGACGAAGGAACCCGACAGCGTCGTGGACACCTTCCTGACCAGCGCCGCCCGCACCTTCGGCCGCGAGATCACCCGGACCCTGTTCGGCACCGCCAAGCGGCGCTGAGACCACGCCGTCCGGTGTGACGGCGCCCGGCCGGCCGTACGCCCGAAAGATCCGTTCGGGACGGCCCGCCGCTCCGCTTGACTCCACGGGCCACCCTGCACGGTGGGCCGTCGCCGACGCGTCCGCATTAGTCCTTGTCCGATGTGCGGTCGGAGTTCCACCCGGGCGTACGTGATCTCGTCCACAGCACGTGGTCCGCCCATGTCCGAAGGCGGCATAGTGATCAAAGCCTGCCATCGAGAGCCGTCAATCTCGATACCCGTGCGTGGAGAGCCGTCATTCTCGATGCCCGGGACCCTTTCGGCCCGCCCGCGAGGGTCGTCCGGCCGACGTTCTGAGAGGTATGTCCGTGACCAATCCGTTTGAGGACGCCGACCGCTCGTACCGGGTGCTGGTCAACGCCGAGGGGCAGCATTCGCTGTGGCCCGCGGGCCTGGACGTGCCGCCCGGCTGGTCGGTTCGCTTCGAAGGCTCACGCGAGGACTGCGTCGCCCACGTCGAGGCGAACTGGACGGACATGCGTCCCGCCGGCCTGGCCGCGCTCGACAACTGATCACGCACCGCGGCATTCCTGGGGAGGAAATGTGGACCGCACGCTGCCCGCGTTGTTCGAGGCGCAGGTCCGCCGGACGCCCGGGGCGACCGCCCTGGTGTACGGCGGCGAGCGGCTGAGCTACGCCGAGCTCGACGCGCGCGCCGGCCGGCTCGCCGACCGCCTGCTGGACGCCGGTGTGGGCCCGGAGGACGTGGTGGCCGTCGGCCTGCCGCGCACCCCGGCGATGATGGCGGCGATCCTGGCGGTGGTCAAGGCGGGCGCGGCTTTCCTGCCGCTGGACATCGCCTACCCGGCCGAACGGCTCGCCTACATCCTCGGCGACGCGCGCGCGAAGATGCTGATCACCGACGAGGCGACCGGGGGCGTCCTCCCCGCCGGTACCGAGCGGCTGCTCGTCGACGCCGTCGCGCAAGCGCCCGCGGGGGAGCGCGTCGCGCCCTCCCCGGCGCACCCGGCCTACGTGATCTACACGTCCGGTTCCACGGGACGGCCGAAGGGCGTCGTGGTCACCCACGCCGGTGTCCCGCACCTCCTCGCCGATCAGCGGGAGCGGCTGGAGCTCGGGCCCGGCGCGCGCGTCCTCCAGTTCGCCTCGCCGAGCTTCGACGCCTTCGTGTGGGACCTGTTCATGTCGGTCTTCTCGGGTGCCGCGCTCATCCTGCCGCCCCCGGGACGCCCGATCGTCGAGGTCCTCACCGAGGTCGCCGTTACCTACGAGGCCACCCACGCGTGCCTGCCCCCGGCCGTCCTCGCGATCACCGACCCCGCCTCGGTACCGGGCCTGCGCACCGTCATCTCCGGCGGTGAGGCGCTGCCCGCCGAGGTCGCCGCGCGCTGGTCGGCGGACCGCCGCCTCATCAACGCCTACGGCCCCACCGAGTCCACGATCTGCGCGACCATGACCGGCCCGCTCTCCGGCGCGGCCACCCCGCCGATCGGGCGGACCGTCACCGGCACCACCGCACACGTCCTCGACGCCGGGCTGCGGCCGGTCGCGCCGGGCGAGACCGGCGAGCTGTACCTGTCCGGGCCCGGCCTCGCGCGCGGCTACCTGGGACGTCCCGGGCTCACCGCCGAACGCTTCGTGGCGTGCCCCTTCGGCGAGCCCGGCGGGCGCATGTACCGCACCGGCGACCTCGTGCGCCTGGGCGACGACGGAGAATTCCACTACCTCGGGCGCTCCGACGACCAGGTGAAGATCCGCGGCTTCCGCATCGAGCCCGGCGAGATCGCCGCCGTGCTGGCCGAGGCGCCCGGAGTCGCGCAGTCGGTGGTCACCGTCGTCGAGGACCGTCCCGGTGAGAAGCGGCTCGTCGGCTACGTCGTCCCCGCCGGGGACGCCGTGATCGAGCCCGCGGCTACCCTCGCGGCCGTCGCCGCGACCCTGCCCGCGCACATGGTCCCCTCCGCGCTGGTCGTGCTCGACGCCTGGCCGCTCACCCCCAACGGCAAGATCGACCGCGCCGCCCTGCCCGCCCCCGACCGCGGCGCCGGGGGCCGTGCCGCGCGGACCGGCGCCGAGGCCGTCCTGTGCGGACTGTTCGCCGAGCTCTTCGGCCTCGCCGAGGTCGGCGTCGACGCCGACTTCTTCGCCCTCGGCGGCCACTCCCTCCTCGCCACACGCCTCGCCGGCCGCGTGCGCGGCGTCCTCGGCGTGGAACTGCCGGTCTCGGCCCTGTTCGAAGCCCCGACCCCGGCCGCGCTCGCACCGCTCGTGGAATCGGCGGCGGGCAGCCCCCGGCCGCGACTGGAACCCAACGGCGACCCCAGCGACGGTCCGCTGTCGGCGGCGCAGCGGCGGCTGTGGTTCCTGCACCGCCTCGACCCGCGCAGCGCCGCCTACAACCAGCCCATCCGGCTGGACCTGACCGGCGCGCCCGACCGCGCCGCCCTCCGCGCGGCCCTCGGCGACCTGACCGCCCGGCACGCCGCGCTGCGCACGGTCTACCTCGACGACGACGGTGAACCCCGCCAGCACGCCGCTGGGCCCGCCGACGTCCTCACCCTCGCCACCGTCGCCCCGGACGCGCTCGACGACGCCGTCGCCACCGTCGCCGCCCGCCCGTTCGACCTCGCCGCCGAACCGCCGTTCCGGGCAGCCCTGCTCACCACCGCCCCCGACCGGCACACCCTGCTCCTCGTCCTGCACCACATCGCCGCCGACGGCTGGTCCCTCGCGCCGCTGGCCGCCGACCTCGCCACCGCCTACGCCGCCCGCCGCGCGGGCCACGCGCCCGCCTGGACGCCGCTGCCCGTCGGCTACCTCGACTACACCCGCTGGCAGGAGCGGCTGCTGACCGAAGGCGGCCTCGGCGAACGCCAGCTCGACCACTGGCGGACCGCGCTCGCCGGGCTCCCCGAGGAACTGGCGCTGCCCTACGACGGCCCGCGCGCACCGGGCGCGGCCGAGGGCGCGCGCCTGGAGTTCACCGTCCCGGCGGGCCTGCACCGCGATCTCGCCGACCTGGCCATGCGCCACGGCGCCACGCTGTTCATGGTCCTCCAGGCCGGTCTGGCGACCCTCCTGCACCGGCTCGGAGCGGGCGCCGACATCCCGATCGGCACGCCCGTCGCGGGCCGCCTCGACGAGGCCATGGACGGGCTCGTCGGCTTCTTCGTCAACACGCTCGTGCTGCGCGCCGACCTGTCCGGCGATCCGGAGTTCGCCGCGCTGCTGGCGCGCGTCCGCGACGCCGACCTGGCCGCCTACGCCCACCAGGACGTCCCCTTCGACCGGATCGTGGAGGACCTCGACCCGGCGCGCTCGGCGGGACGGCACCCCCTCTTCCAGGTCATGCTCGCCCTCCAGAACAACAGTGCCGCCGCCTTCCGCCTCGACGGGCTGGACGTGCGGGCCCGCCACATCGGCACCGGCACCGCGAAGTTCGACCTGTTCGTCGAACTGACCGAACGCGACGGCGGCGAAGGGCTCGACGGGGTCGTCGAGTACGCCACCGGGCTGTTCGACGCGAGCACCGTCGCAGCCTTCACCGGACGCTTCCTGGAGGTCCTCGCCCGGGTCGCCGCCGACGAGCGCGTCCGCGTCGGGCGCCTCGACGTCATCACCGCCCGCGAGACCGCCGAGGTCCTCACCGGCTGGAACGACACCGCCGCGCCCCTCGGCGCCATCGACGTCGCCGCCCGCGTCGCCGCGCGTGCCGCCGCCGGGCCGCGCGCGCTCGCGGTCGCCACCGACACCGACCGTCTCGACTACGGCGCCCTCGACGCCGCCGCCGACCGCCTCGCCCGCCACCTGATCGGCCTGGGCGTGGGCCCGGAGAGCATCGCCGCGGTGGCGATGCCGCGTTCGGCGGCGATGTTCCCGGCCGTCCTGGCGGTGTTCAAGACCGGCGCGGCCTACCTGCCGATCGACGTCACCCACCCCGCCGAGCGGATCGCGTCGCTTCTGGAGGACGCCCGTCCCGCCGTCGTGCTCACCGCCGGGGGCGCGATCCCCGCCGGGCCGGGCGTCGTCGACCTCGACGCCCTCGACCTCGGCGGCACCCCCGCCACGCCCGTCACCGACGCCGACCGCACCCGCCGCCTCGACCCGCGCCACCCCGCCTACGTCATCTACACCTCCGGCTCCACCGGCCGCCCCAAGGCCGTCGTCATGCCCTACGAGGGACTCAGCCGCATCCTCGACTGGCACGAGCGGGCCCTGCCCCTGGCCCCCGGCAGCCGGATCGCGCAGTTCACCGCGGTCGGCTTCGACGTGTCCGTCCAGGAGATCCTGACGACCCTCACCGGCGGGGGCGCGCTGTACGTCCCCGACGAGGCGACCCGCAAGGACGCCGCCGCGCTCACCGCGTGGCTCGCGCGGCACGCGATCACCGGGCTCTTCGCGCCCAACCTGGTCATCGAGGCCGTCGCGGTCGCCGCGGCCGAGGCGGGGGAGAGCCTGCCCGCGCTCACCGAGATCGCCCAGGCGGGCGAGGCCCTGCGGCTCGGGGCCCCGGTCCGTGCGCTGCTGGCCGCCGCGCCCAGGAGCCTGCACAACCACTACGGCCCCGCCGAGACCCACGTCGTCACCGCCGCCACCGTCCCGGCCGGCGCGCCGGACCTGCCGGGCATCGGCCGTCCCGTGGAGAACACGCGCGTCTACGTCCTCGACGCCGGACTGCGGCCGGTCCCGCCCGGCGTCACCGGCGAGCTCTACCTCGCGGGCGTCAACCTCGCCCGCGGCTACCTCGGGCGTCCCGGGCTCACCGCCGAGCGCTTCGTGGCCTGCCCCTTCGGGGAGCCGGGCGAGCGGATGTACCGCACCGGCGACCTGGCGCGCTGGACCCGCGAGGGCGAACTGGAGTTCCTGGGCCGCGCCGACCGGCAGGTGAAGGTCCGCGGCTTCCGCATCGAGCCCGGCGAGATCGAGGCCGCGCTGGCCGCGCGGCCGGGCGTGGAGGGCGCGGCGGTCGTCGCGGTGCCCGACCGGCACGGGCAGGCGCGCCTCATCGGCTACCTCGTCGCCGACGCCAGCCTCGACACCGCCGCCGTGCGCGCGGCCCTGGCCGAGCGGCTGCCGGACTACTGCGTCCCCTCCGCGCTGGTGGTGCTCGACGCGCTCCCGCTGACCCCCAACGGGAAGCTGGACCGGGCCGCGCTGCCCGAGCCCGCGCCCGCCGGGCCGTCCCGGGCGCCCCGCCTGCCGGGCGAGGAGATCATGTGCGGGCTGTTCGCCGACGTGCTGGGCCTGGCCGCCGTCGGTCCCGAGGACGACTTCTTCGCCCTCGGCGGGCACTCGCTGCTGGCCACGCGCCTCGTCGGGCGGATCCGCTCGCTGCTGGAGGCCGACCTCGACGTCGGCGACCTGTTCGGCGCCCCGACCCCGGCGGGCCTCGCCGCCCGGCTGGCCGCCGCCGACGCCCGCGCGGTGCGGCCGTCCGTCCGGCCGGTCGCGCGTCCCGAGCCCGTGCCGCTGTCGGCGGCCCAGCGGCGCCTGTGGTTCCTGCACCGCCTGGACGGCCCCAACGCCGCCTACAACCTCCCCCTGGCCACCCGCCTGAGCGGTGAGCTGGACCCGGCGGCGCTGCGCGCGGCCGTCGGCGACCTCGTCGCCCGCCACGCCGTCCTGCGCACCCGCTTCGCCGAGAGCGGCGACGAACCGCGCCAGGTCATCGCCGACGAGACGGTCCCGTCGTTCCACGTCGTGGCCACCTCGCCCGGCGCGCTGCCCGCCGCGCTCCACACGGCGGCCTCGCACGCCTTCGACCTGGCCGGTGAGGACCCGCTGCGGGTGACGCTCTTCGAGCTCTCCCCGCGCGAGCACGTCCTGCTGCTGCTCGTCCACCACATCGCCGCCGACGGCTGGTCCATGCCGATCCTGGCCACCGAACTCGCCGAGGCCTACGCGGCCCGGCTCACCGGCGAGGCCCCGGACTGGAGGCCGCTGCCCGTCGACTACGTCGACTACACCCTCTGGCAGCGCGACCTCCTCGGCGAGGCCACGGAGGCCGCGCTCGGGCACTGGCGGCAGAACCTGCGGGGGCTCCCCGAGGAACTGAACCTGCCCTACGACCGGCACCGCACCACCGGCGACCTCCGCGGCGCCCTGCACGAGTTCACCGTGGACGCCGGACTCCACCGCGACCTCACCGCCCTCGCCCGCGGCCACGGCGCCACCCTGTTCATGGTGCTCCAGGCCGGGCTGGCGGCCACGCTGTCGCGTTTCGGCGCGGGCACCGACATCCCCCTCGGCGCGCCGATCGCCGGGCGCCTCGACCCGGCGCTGGAGAACCTCGTCGGGTTCTTCGTCAACACCCTCGTCCTGCGCGCCGACCTGTCCGGCGACCCGAGCTTCGCCGAGCTGCTCACCCGCGTCCGGCGGACCGCGCTGGCCGCCTACGCCCACCAGGACGCGCCCTTCGAGAAGATCGTGGAGACCGTCGACCCGCCGCGCGTCCTCGGCCGCCACCCGCTCTTCCAGGTCCTGCTGTCCCTGGGCGCGCCGGGCGCCGAACTCGCGCTGCCCGGCCTCGACGCCCGGCCCGAACCCGTCGCGTGGAGCACCTCCCGCTTCGACCTGAGCTGGAACGTCGAGGAACACCACGACGCCGACGGCACCCCGGCCGGTCTGACCGTCCAGCTCGAATACGCCACGTCCCTCTTCGACGCGAGCACCGTCGCCCGGCTCGCCGCGGGGCTCGTCCGCGTGCTCGGCGGAGCCGCAGCCGCCCCATCACGGCCGGTCACCGAGCTCAGCCCGCTCGGCGAGGACGAGCGGCGCGCGGTCCTGTCGGACTGGAACGGCACCGCCGTCGAACTGCCCGCGCGCACCTGGCCGCGGCTCCTCGAAGCCGCGCCCGGCACCGCGACCGCGATCGTTTCCGACGCCGGCGAGGTCAGCTACGCCGAACTGCGCGAGCGCGCCGCGGGTCTCGCCCGGCGGCTCATCGCCGCAGGCGTCGGACCCGAGGACGTCGTGGCGGTGGCGCTGCCGCGCTCGGCGCGCCAGGTCGCCGCGATCTGCGCCGTCCTCGCCGCCGGGGCGGCCTTCCTGCCGGTCGACGTCGCCTACCCGGCCGAGCGGATCGCCTACCTGCTCGAAGACTCCGGCGCGAAACTCGTCATCACCGACGCCGCCGGGGACGCCGCGCTGCCCGCCGGCGTGCCGCGCCTCATCCCCACCGGGACCGAGGCCAGCGCCGACCCGGTCACCGACGCCGAGCGCGTCCGGCCCCTGTCGCCCTCGCACCCGGCCTACGTCATCTACACCTCCGGGTCCACCGGCCGCCCCAAGGGCGTCGTCGTCACCCACACCGGCCTGACCTCGCTCCTGAACGCGCAACGCGAACGCCTCGCCATCGAGCCGTCCAGCCGCGTGCTCCAGTTCGCCTCGCCGAGCTTCGACGCCTCGGTCTGGGACCTGGTCATGACGCTGCTGTCCGGCGCGACGCTGGTACTGCCCCCCGAGGGCCGCCCGGTCATGGAGACCCTGGCCGAGACCGTCACCCGGCACCGCGTCACCCACGCCACCCTGGCGCCCTCCGTCCTGGCCGTCACCGACCCGGCGAGCCTGCCCGGCCTCGGCACCGTCATCTCCGGCGGCGAGGCGCTCCCCGCCGAGACCGCCGCGCGCTGGTCGCGGGGCCGCCGCCTCATCAACGCCTACGGCCCCACCGAGTCGACGATCTGCGCGACCATGACCGGCCCGCTCGTCCCCGGCGAGCCCATCACCATCGGGCGCCCGATCACCAACACCCGCGCCTACATCCTCGACACCGCGCTGCGGCCCGTCCCCGTCGGCGTCACCGGCGAGCTCTACATCGCCGGGCCCGGCCTCGCCCGCGGCTACCTCGGCCGCGCCGCGCTCACCGCCGGGCGGTTCGTGGCCTGCCCCTTCGGTGAACCCGGCGAGCGCATGTACCGCACCGGCGACCTGGTGTCCTGGACCCCCGAGGGCACCATCGCATACCACGGCCGCACCGACCACCAGGTCAAGATCCGCGGCTTCCGCATCGAACCCGGCGAGATCGAGGCCGTCCTCACCGCCCTCCCGGGCGTCGAGCAGGCACTCGTCCTCGCCCGCGAGGTCGCCGGTGGCCCCCGGCTCATCGGCTACCTCGTGTCCGGCGGCGAACTCGACACCGCCGCCGTGCGGGCCGCGCTCGCCGCGGAGCTTCCCGCGCACATGCTCCCCTCGGCCCTCGTCGTCCTCGACGCGTTCCCGGTGACCCCGAACGGGAAGATCGACCGGGCCGCGCTGCCCGAACCCGTGGCCGAGCCTGAGGCGGCCCTCCGGGCGCCCGTCACCGACGCCGAGCGCGCCATCGCCGGCTGCTTCGCCGAGGTCCTGGGCCTGGACCGGGTCGCCGCCGACGAGGACTTCTTCGCCGCCGGCGGGCACTCGCTGCTCGCGATCCGCCTCATCGGCGCGATCCGCGACCGCCTCGGCGCCGAGGTCGAGCTGCGCACCGTCTTCGAGGCCCGCACGGTCGAGGCCATCGCCCTCGCCGTCGCGGCCACCGTCGGCACCGGCGCGCCCGTCGCCGAGCGGATGCGCGCCGACGCCGTCCTCGACCCCGCCTTCACCGTCCCCGCGCCCGGCGGCGACGGACATCCGCCGCGCAGGCTGCTGCTCACCGGCGCGACCGGCTTCCTCGGCTCCTTCCTGATCGCCGCGCTCCTCGAAGCCGACGAGAAGACCGAGATCACCTGCCTCGTCCGCGCCGCCGACGAGGAGAGCGCCACCGCGCGGCTCGCCGCGAGCCTGCGCCACTACCGCGTCGGCGCCGAGCACGTCACCGACCGGATCACCGCCCTCCCCGGCGACCTGGAAGAGCCCCGCTTCGGGCTGTCCGAACGGCGCTTCGCCGAACTGGCCGACTGGACCGAGGCCGTCTACCACAACGGCGCCCGCGTCCACCTCGTCGACCCGTACGCGAGCCTGCGGGCGGCCAACGTGGCCGGCACCGTCGAGGCGCTGCGGCTGGCCGCGCTGGCCGGTGGCGTGCCGCTGCACTACATCTCGACCGGGAGCGTGATGGTTCCGGCCGACGGCGCCGAGGGACCGGTCGGCGAGGACGGCGTCCTGGCGCCGGAACTGCTGCCCGACAGCGGATACGTGCGCAGCAAGTGGGTCGCCGAGCGCCTGGTGGCCGAGGCCGGGCGGCGCGGCCTGCCCGTGGCGATCTACCGTCCGGGCCGCATCAGCGGGCACACCGTGACCGGCGCCGCCAACGAGACCGACGCCTACTGGCAGGTCATCCGCACCTGCGTGGAGATCGGCGCCGCGCCCGCCGGGGACGACCTGACGCGCGCCTACCTGACGCCCGTCGACTACGTCGCCGCCGCGATCGCGCACATCTCCCGGACCGCGATCGCCGACGGCTCGGCCTACCACCTGGCGAGCCCGCACGCCGTCAGCACCGAACGGATCCTGGCCGCCCTGAACCGGCTCGGCCACCGCGTCGACACGGTCTCGCCGGAGGCCTGGGTGGAGCGCGTCCTCGGCCTGGCCGCGACGGCCGGGCCGGGCAGTTCACTGCCGGGCACGGCGGCGCTGATCGGGGCGGGCGGCGCGCCCGAACCCGTCTTCGGCGACGCCAACACCCGCCGGGCGCTGGCCGGGTCGGGGATCGTGTGCCGCCAGGTCGACGCCGGGATCGCCGAGCGCTATGTCCGCTTCATGCTGGACCGGGAGGCCCCGGCGAGCTGACGGCGCGGGTACCACCGGCCCCCGGGTGAGTGCGGCCATCGGCATTCCGCCCGGGCGGCGGGACGGCCGGAACGGGCCGCCGGCCGTTGCGTGGAACCCGACGCCTGACCCCGGATGGGCTTCCGGAAGAGACGATCGCCGCAGTTCGGGAAGCCCGTGCTCGCGGGCACGATGACCGTCCCCAGAGGACAATGACACCGTCATTCTCGTTCGGTGGGGGAAAAGGGTGACATGGTGGTTGACGAAGCGATTTTCCGGGCTTCACCATCCATCAGAGAGAAGCTCATGTCGCGCACGATGGTTTCCCTGCTCACGGCCGTATCGGCCGTCATCGCGGTGATGATCCCCGCGCACGCCGCAGCGCACGACCCGCCACCGGCCGGTGGCGAGGCTCTCGCCTACGCGCGAGAGGTGGGCATCCCACCCGCCGAGGCGGCCCGCCGTCTCGACCGTCAGGCGCTCGCGCCGGGCTTCGCGTCGGCGGCCGAGAACTACCTGGGCACGGCGTTCGGCGGTGTCTGGATCGACCGGGAGTCCGTTCTCAACGTCGGCGTCGCCGGCTCGATGACCGCCGCCCGCACCGAGGCGGTCGGCACGGCCGCGCGCGCCGCGGGTCTCGACGGCGGCTACCGGCCGGTTCGCGTCGGCTACGCCATGGCCGACCTGAACCGCGCCAACGCGCTGCTCGCCGACCGGCTCGGCCCGGCCAACGAGGGCGCTTCCACGAGCCTCACGGCGGGACTGCGCACCGACATCAACGCCGTCGAGCTCCAGCTCCCGGCGGGCGCCACGCTGACCGCGGCTCAGGACGCACTGATCTCCGACGCGGTCAAGGCCCTCGGCGGGCTGCTCGTCGTCGGGGAGTACACCGGCCGTGCGGAGGCCCGCGCTTGCGTCTACCCCTACTGCGATCCGCCGCTGCGAGGCGGGATCCGGATCGCCAACTCCGGTGCGGGCTGCACCGGCTCATTCATCGCGCGTTCCAAGGATGACGCGCTACTCTACCAGTTCACCGCCGGGCACTGCGCCGTCGGCAACACCGACGACTGGTCGACGCGCTTCCCCGACCAGTCGGAGCACGTCATCGGCCCGATCCACAACTCGCGCTTCGCGTCCAACGGCGACATGGCGATCATGCGGGTCCTCAATGTCACCGGTTGGGCACCTCGCGGGTGGCTGAAGGTGACCGACGGGCCCGACACCTTCGCCGATGACACCTACAACCTGTCGTCGGACTCCACGAGTGTCATCGGAATGCGCATCTGCACCGCCGGCGCCTTCTACGGCCGCGGCGACTGCGGCACGGTCACCCACCTGGGCGTGACCGCCAGTTACAACGGCCGCACCGTCACCAACCTGGGACGGGGGACCTTCTGCGGGACCGGCGGGGACAGCGGGGCGCCGATGTACGCCTCGCACGTCGCCTACGGCCTGCAGGTCGCCGGTTACAGCGAATGCGACAGCCTCTACCAGGGCATCGCGGCGGCGGAGTCGGCGATGAATGTGAACGTCCTGCACGCCTTGGCGTGACACGCCGGAGCCCGGGCCCGTGAGGGGCCCGGGCGATGGACGCGGGCGCCGCGCCCGGCGACACGACCCCGGGATGGGGACTTTCGCATCTGTCGGGTCACCGATCGCGGCGTGCACGCTCAGCTTGCCCGCACCGCCGCGAAGGGAGAACCGTCCATGACCATCCTGTGGTTCATCGTCTGGCTGATCGCGAACAACGTGAACGACCCGGAGCCGCTGCGCTTCGACCCCGTCAACGTGTGGGCGGGCACGCTGATCCTGGCCGTCGCGCTCGACCTGGCCGCCGGGCACGCGACCGGCTCGGCCCGGCGGCGGCGCTGACGGCGTCAGTGCCGCTCCAGTAGCGCCCGGCCGAGATCGGTCGCGTGGTGCAGGACGGCCTTGCCCGCGCGGACGGTCACCAGCAGCCCGGCCTCGCGGAGGGTCCGGGCGTGCTGGCTGGCGGTGGGTGGGCTGATGCCGAGCCGCGCGGCCAGTCCGGTGGTGGTCGCCGACTCGCCGGCCAGCGCGTACAGCGCGGCGGCCCGGGTGGCGCCCAGGAGCTCGCCCAGCCCGGCGGCGGGCCCGGTCTCGGTGAGCCAGCCGGGACGCGGGTTGGCCGGGTAGGCCAGCACCGGCGGGTGCTCGGGATCGAGGAGCCGGGTCGGGTGCTTCAGGCAGAAGAAGGTGGGCGTGAGCGTCAGGCCCCGGCCGTCGAGGTACAGGTCGTCGTCGAGCGGGAACGGCACCTGCCACACCGGCGGGGTCCACGTCGCGCCCGGCACCACCGTGCGCAGCAGCCGGTCCACGCCGCCGGACATCAGGTCGGCGGCGCGCCGGTTGCGGTCGGCGGCGACCGTGGCGTTGATCTGCGGCCAGTGCGGGGCCAGGACGGCGTCGTGGAAGCCGGTGATGGCCGCGCCCAGGCGGCGCAGCGTGGCCGGATCGCCCTCGGCGAGCAGCGCGGCCGAACCGGGCAGCCGCCCGGCCCCGCCGAGCCGGGTCAGCTCGTGCGCGATGCGTGTCTTCGGCGCCGACATCACCGCCTCCACGCCCTCGCGCAAGTGGACGGTGCCCGTCGCGGGGGTGAGGAAGTCGGGGCAGTAGCCGTAGGGCGGCATGAGCCGCAGCAGGCCGCCGAAGGCGGCGGCCTCACCGCGCGCCCGCCGTCGCCACCGGCCGAAGAGCACCTCCGCGTCGGACTTCTGCAGCAGATGCGCCGCCAGCAGCGTCTCCCACAGGGGATCGACGGCCGCCGACACGCGCACCCGGGTCAGGTCCTCGGCCGTGAAATGCACACGCAGCACTGTTCCCCCTCTACGGCCCCGACCGCTCCCCACGGTCCCGGCGGCTCCCCAAGATAGAGCGGGCCCGCCAGATCGCGCGGGGTCTCAGAAGGTCAGGTGCGCGATCGCGGCCAGGTCGATGCCGTGGCGGCGGTAGACCTCGACGGTGTTCTCGCCGGTGAGCGCGGCCGGGTCGACGCCCAGGAGCCGGGCGGCGCGATGGACGGTCCCGGCGTCGTGGGCCTCGATCTCCAGGTAGGGCGGGATCAGCGGCCAGGAGTCGATCTCCAGCGCGGCGCCGCCCAGGGTGAAGGAGGCGCGACGGTTCTCCTGGTAGGAGCGGGCGGTGTGCCCGAGCTTGGCGAGCAGGACGCGGGTGGTGTCGAAGTCGCCGACCACGACCTCGGTCTCGGTGGTTCCGTCGATGCCGTCGTGGGCGATCTCCTTGACCGCCAGGGTGACCGTGGTCCCGTCGTCACGCAGCCGCAGCCACCGGCCGGGATCGCCCGGGGTGATGTCGTAGACGAGCCGCCGCTGGAGCGCCTCGCCGACGCGGTGCCCGCCCCGGTCGAGGATCAGCGCGGCCATCGCCTCGGGATCGACGTCGAGGAGCTTCGCCTCGTACTCGATGCCGGAACCCATGTGACGTCCGCCTTCCGCTCGACTGCCGGGATGACGGTACCCGCCCACTGAAACGTTCGGTTGACCAAATAGAAACCTTTCAATACAGTCGAGCGGTCCACAAAGGACTCTCCGTGCCGCGGGGGTGCGGAGGCAGCGAGGAGACGCGCATGTAGAAGTTCGCCGACCGCTTACTGAACCGTCTCGTTCCCCGGACGCGCGCCAAGGGCGCCTGCAACAGCTACCTGAAGTGCGACGCCTGCATGTCCGACGGCTGGCAGTACTGCCGCCGGTGCTACATGGCCGGCGGCTCCTGCTCCGCGCCCTACTGCGAGGGAGCCTGGCGCCGCCAGTGCATCCAGCGGCCCTCGCCCGAACCCGTGATCACGCGCCCGGCGGTGAGCCGCCGGGCGCGTCCTCGGCTTCGGGCAGTTCCACCACGAACATCCCGCCGGGTCCCGCCCCGGCGCGGACGGTGCCCCGGTAGCCGGTCACCATGCCGCGCACGATCGCCAGGCCCAGCCCGCTGCCGCCGTCATCGCGGGCGCGGGCGTCGTCGAGGCGGATGAAGCGGTCGAAGACGCGCTCGCGGTCCTCCGGCGCGATGCCGGGGCCGTCGTCGGTGACGGTCAGGATCACCGTGCCGTGGCGGACCTCCACGCGCGCCGAGACCGCCGAGGCGGCGTGCCGGGCGGCGTTGTCGAGGAGGTTGCGCAGGACGCGCGCCAGCCCGTGCTCGTCGCCGCCGACCAGGGCGGGCCCGTCGGTGGCGGCCGTCCAGGTCGTGCCGGGGTCGAGGTGCTCGCGTTCGGCGATCTGCTCCTCGGCGAGCCCGGCGAGGTCGACGGTTCCGTGCACGGCGCGGACGCCGCCGTCCAGCCGCGCCAGCAGCAGCAGGTCGTCGGAGAGGGCCTGGAGCCGCACGGTCTCGGCGAGGACGCCCTCGGCGACCTCGCGCCAGTCGACGTCGTGCCCGAAGCGCATCTGCACCTCGATGGAGTTGCGCAGCGTCGCCAGCGGGCTGCGCAGCTCGTGTGAGGCGTCGGCGACGAACTCCCGCTGCCGGGACAGCGCGGCGGCCAGCCGGGCGAGGGTCGCGTTGGTCGTCTCGGCCAGCCGCCCGATCTCGTCGCGGGCCTTGGGGACGGGGACGCGCAGGTCGGGGTCGGAGTCGCTGATCTCGGCCATCCGCAGGCGGATGCGCTCGACCGGGCGCAGCGCGCGCCCGGTGATCCACCAGGCGATCCCGGCCACGAACAGGACCGCCACGGGCACGCCCAGGCCGAGGGCCTGGCGCATGGTGGCGGCGACGGCGTCGGCCTCCTGCGGCATGGCCAGCACGAAGACGGCGAACTTGGCGGGTTCCTGCCGGTAGACCTCGCCGGCGGGCAGCATCTCGGGTTGGATGTTGTCGGCGACGGTGACGGCGGCGTCGTAGACGCGGGGTGTGCCGCCCGAGCCGAGGAACACGTCGGAGCGGTCGGTCCACACCGCTACCTCGGCCCGCCAGTAGCCGGGCCCGTAGCTGCGCATGACCGGCGGCGTCGGGTCACCGCGGCCCATGGTCAGGGGCGTGGTCAGGTCGTTCCGGTCGAAGTAGAGGACTTCCTCCTTGCCCGACAGGGGCGCGCCGGTGAGCGAGGGCGCGAACAGCGGCGACGCGGCGAACCAGCGTCCGTCGCCGTCGAGGGCGATCCACCACACGTCGCCCTGGCCGGGGACGGCCTGGCTGACGGGCGTGTCGATCCCGCCGATGGCGGCGGCGATGGCGCGCGAGTCGTCCATGGCGCGGGCGACCTCGTCGTCCATGCGCTTGTCGCGGGCGTAGACGGTCAGCCACCAGCCGCCCGCGCCGAACACGATCGCGGCGGCCAGCGCGGTGCTCAGGAACGCCCGGACGCGCACCGACAGCGAGCGCCTGGCCTCAGGCATCGGCGACCAGGCGGTACCCGCCACCCCGCACGGTCTCGATGCTGGCGCGCCCGAAGGGCAGGTCCAGTTTGCGGCGCAGGGCCCGGATGTAGACCTCCACGATGTTGACGTCGCCGCTGAAGGCGTGGTCCCACACCTCGTCGAGGATGTCCACCTTGGACACCACCTCGCCCTGGCGGCGGGCCAGGCACTCCACGACGGCGAACTCCTTGGCGGTCAGTCGCACCTCCTCGCCGGCGCGGCGGCAGCGGCGCGCGGCCGGGTCCAGCCACAGGTCGCCGACCCGCAGCGCCACCGGGCGGGTGGCGCCGCCGCGGCGCAGCAGCGCCCGCAGCCGCGCCGCCAGGACCACGTAGGAGAAGGGCTTGGAGAGGTAGTCGTCGGCGCCGGTGTCGAGGGCCTCGGCCTCGTCGTACTCGCCGTTCTTGGCCGTCAGCATCAGGATCGGCACGGTGCTGCCGGAGCGGCGGATGTGGTCGCAGACGACATAGCCGTTCATGCCCGGCAGCATGATGTCCAGGATCACCGCCGCGTAGGGGTAGGCGGTGGCCGCCGTCAGCCCCTCGCGGCCGTCGTGGACGACGTCGACGGCGTAGCCCTCACCGCGCAGCCCGGTGGCCAGGGTGCGGGCCAGGCGGACCTCGTCCTCCACGATCAACAAGCGCATCGCACCAGTATCCCGCGCGCGTCCCGGCGGCCCTGAAAACCGGTTCAGCCGCCTTCAGCCGATCCTCAGTGCCCGCTGGACAGCCTCGCGGCCATGCCCACCCCTCTCCGGCGCCTGCTGGTACGCCTGCCGGTCCCGCTGACGCTGTTCGCGCTCTACACGGCCGTCTCGGTCAACCGGCACCGGTCCATGCTGACCTCCGGCTTCGACCTGGGCATCTTCACCCAGGCCGTGCGCGGCTACGCCGAGCTGCGCGCGCCCGTGGCCGAACTCAAGAGCCCCGGCTTCGCGCTCCTCGGCGACCACTTCCACCCCGTCCTGGCGCTGCTGGCGCCCCTGTACCGGCTGTGGCCGAGCCCGGTGACGCTGCTGGTGGCGCAGGCGGCGCTGCTGGCGCTGTCCGCCGTCCCCGTCACCACGCTGGCCACCGAGCGCCTCGGCCGCCTCGCCGGGACCTCCCTCGGCCTCGCCTACGGGCTGTCGTGGGGGATCCAGGGCGCGGTCGGCTTCGACTTCCACGAGATCGCCTTCGCCGTGCCGCTGCTGGCGATGAGCCTCACGCGCCTGGCCCGCGGCCACCACCTCGCCACCGCCCTGTGGGCGCTGCCGCTGCTGCTGGTCAAGGAGGACCAGGCGGCCACCGTGGCCGCCATCGGCGTCCTGCTGCTCCTGCGCGGATCCCGCCGCCTGGGCGCCGCGCTGACCGCCGTCGCCGCCCTCGCCGGGTTCCTGCTCATCACCGTGGTCATCCCCGCGATGAACCCGCTGGGAACCTACGAGTACCTCCATTCCGCGCGCGGACACGGCGAGAACCCCTTCGCGCGCCTCCTCCTGCCGCTGGACAAGGCGTGGCTGCCGCTGGCGCTGCTCGCGCCCACCCTCCTGCTCGCCGCGCGCTCGTCCATCGCGCTCATCGCCGTCCCCACGCTGCTGCTGCGGATGTGGTCGGCCAACGAGTCCTACTGGGGCACCGGCTTCCACTACAGCGCGGTGCTGATGCCGGTGGTGTTCACCGCGATGCTGGACGCGCGCGTCCGCCACCGCCTCATCGCCCACGCCGCCCTCGCCGTGGCCCTCGCCTGGACCGCGACCGGCCTGCCCCTGCGCGAAGCCGTCACCCCGGACGCCTGGCGCGTCCCCTCGCCGGTCACCACCACCGAGACCGTCCTCGCGCTCATCCCCGAAGGCACCGCGGTCGCCGCCGACAACCGCTTCGCCGCCGCCCTCACCGCCCGCCACACCGTCTACCTGTTCCCCACCCACCCCTCGCAGGGAATCCGCCCGGAATGGGTGGCCGTCTCCGACCCGCCCGGGCGCTCACCCCTGCCCGCCGCCGAGAACCTCGCCGCCCGCGAGGCCCTGCCCGGACGCGGATACCTCCTGGTCGCCGGGGCACCGGGGATCCGCCTGTACCGCCTGCCGCCGCCGGGATAGTCTTCGCCACCGATCCCGAGGAGCCCCATGCGCGTCACACCCCTGGCCGATCCCGCCCGCACCGAGTGGTCCCACCGGCTCGCCTGGCTCGCCGACGAGGACGGCGTACCCGTCGGCTCGGCGTTCCTGCGCTACTCGGCCCACACCGACGACGCCCACCGGGCCGAACTGGAACTCACCGTCCACCCCGCGCACCGCCGCGCCGGTATCGGCACCACGCTGCTGGACGCCGTCCTGGACACCGCGCGGGCCGACGGTGTCCGCGTCCTGCGCGTCGTGACCGGCGACGAGGCCCCGGGACCGGACTTCCTCGCCGCGCGCGGCTTCCGGCGCGTGCTGGCCCTCACCTTCGGCCGCCTCGACCTGCGCACCGCCGACCTCGCGCCCGTGCGCGCCCTCGCCGAGCAGGCACACCCCGGCTACCGCCTCGTCGACTGGGCCGGGACCGTGCCCGGCGAGCTCGCCGAGACCTACGCCGCCTCCCGCCGCGCCATGGACGACATGCCCATGGACGACGCCGACCACACCCCCGAGGTCTGGGACGTCGCCCGCCTCCACGCCGTCGCCAAGATCGTCGCCGACCGCGGCGAGCACCTGCACACCGTCGCCGCGCTCGCCGCCGACGGCTCGATCGCCGGGTTCAGCGAGCTGGTGACCGGCGCCGACGGCGACGGCGACGCCCAGCACTACGGCACCGCCGTCCTGCCCGCCCATCGCGGGCACGGCCTGGGCGCGTGGATGAAGGCCGCCTCGGTCGTGCGCGCCGCCGCGCACTTCCCGAAGCTGGAGGGGCTGCTCACCGACACCGCCGAGAGCAACACCGCCATGCGCGCGATCAACGACCGCTTCGGCTACGCGCCCACACACCGGCTCCTGTACTTCGAACGTTCGGTGTGAGACAGACCGGCCGGGTCCGCCGCTGGTACCACCACGCGGCGATCCCGGCCGTCACGCCGAAACCGCCGAACCCGAGCGCCGCCGCGCCCACGATCCACCACGGCGCCTCGTAGCCCAGGCCGCCCCAGAACGGCAGGATCGCCGCCATGCCCAGCCCGTACGGGCCGAGCGTGACCGCGCCCAGCCACGCCGGGACCAGCGGGATCCAGCGCGGCACCGGACGCCCGGCGAGCACGAGCGTCCAGCGCGGGAAACGCTGCCCCCACCGCGCCACCAGCGCCAGGTTCAGGACCCCCGCCAGGACCCCCAGGACCGCCGTCAGGTCGATCCCGCCCGCGCCGAGCGCGCCCATCGCGCCATCGCCGTGCAGGTCCGGTCCCGCGAAGCCGCCGATCGGCACGCCCAGGGCCCACAGCGTCTTGATCGCCGCGTACGGCAGGAACGACGCCGCGCCCAGCCACGCGGCCACCCGCACCCACCGCGGCGGGTCCGAGGGCTCCGGCGCGGCCTTCCGCGTCCGCTCCGGCGGATGCGCGTCCCCGCAGCGCACGCACCGCCCGCGCCGGCGCCGCCGCGTCGCGGTCGCCGCCACCGCCAGCAGCACCGCGCCCACCGCGCAGCCCAGCCCGTTCAGCAGCCGCGGCCAGTCCTCCACCCGGCCCGCACCGGCGGTCGCCACCAGGTCGATCACCAGCCCGAAGGACCCCGCCGCGCCCGCGGCGGCCGCCGCCCACATCGCCGGCACCCACCGCAGCAGCGTCACCAGCGCGGCGGCCAGGCCGATCACGGCGAACCACGGGCGTCCCAGGAACGGCGCCAGAACCGAGTAGAGGACCGCCCAGGAGGCGGCGAGCACGTGCGATCGAAGCATGGGCGCAAGACTGCGGCCGCGCCCGCCGCGCGCCCTCACCCCAAGGAGCCGGAGGCATCCCCCTCGTGGGGGAGTCAGGACTCGCGCGCCACCGTGGCCAGCAGCCCCCGCAGGTCGGCGGCCGTCCCACTGGCCCGCAGGTTCTCCACGTGCCCGTCACCGGTGCGCCGGTGGTACTCCAGATGCAGCTTCCCGCCCGCGTCCAGCGCGTCGACCAGCGCCGACACCGCGCCCGCCGCGCGCTCGCCGGGCACCGGGTCCTCGAACCGCAGGACCGGCAGCCACACGTCCTCGTCCATCGCCACGAACTTCGGGACGGCGTCGGCGAACTCCACCCGCCACCCCGCGCGCTCCAGCGCCTCGGCGACCGCGCGCGCCTCGACCGGGTAGATCCCGGCGTCGCGGGGAACACGGTCCAGGCCGGGGAAACCCGACCGGACGATGACGAGGCTCCCCATCACCTGAACTGCTCCGCCACCAGCTCCATGGTCCGCCGCCGCAGCTCGACCACGCTCATCTCGGGATGGTCCAGCCAGTGCTGGCTGGCGATGCGCAGGGCCATCAGGAACGACGCCGCCAGGATCCGCGCGCGCAGCTCGTCGCCGTCGCCGGTGCGCGCCGCCAGGTCCACCGTCAGGTCCCGCTCGACCGCCGCGTACAGCGCCGCCGAGTGCGTGGCCAGGCTCATCGTCCGGCGCACGATCCGCATCCGCTCCAGCCACACCGGGTCGTAGGACGTCTCGGCGGACAGCTCGTCGGCCGCGCGGGACAGCGCCTCCCACGGGCTCTCCTCGGCCGGGCGCGCCCGCACGAGCTCGACCACACGCAGCAGGCGGACGCGGTCGCCGTACAGCAGCGCCTCCTCCTTGCCCGCGAAGTGGTTGGAGAAGGTGCGGCGGGAGACGTCGGCGGCCTCGCAGATCGCCTCGACGGTCAGCCGCTCCAGGCCGAGCTCGACGGCCAGACGCAGCGCCGCCTCGTGGAGGGCCTCGCGCGTCGCCAGCTTCTTGCGCTCGCGCAGGCCCATGGGTGCGGTGGTCATCGTGATCAGCGTACGTGATCCGCAGCTCATTTCCCGCTGGGCATTGTTTCCCAATGGGCAACGAGTGGATGATTGGGTGCGTCATGCAACTACCCCCGGACGACGGCGCGCTCGCCGATGACCTCCGCGACGGACTGCGCGGGCTGCTCAAGACCATGCGGCTCCTGCGCGGACTCTCGGCGTTCAAGCACGTCGGCGGCCACGCCGGCATGGTCGCGCTCCTCTCCGCCATCGGAGAGGCGCCGAACGGCTCACACGTCAAGGACCTGGCCGCCGACCTCGTTCTGGACGCGTCCACCGTGAGCCGTTCGGTGAGCGCGGCCGTCGCCTTCGGCTTCGTCGAACGCGCCGCCGACCCCGCCGACAAGCGCGCCTGCGTCCTGCGCCTGACCGATGCCGGGCGCGCGGCCCTCGACGCGACCCACGACTGGTACGAGGACCTGTTCGCCAGCGCCCTCGGCACCTGGGACCGGGCCGAGCTGACCGCCCTCGCGCGCTCGCTCAACCGCCTCACCGGCGACCTCACGAACCACCTCGAAAGGCAACGCACACCGTGACCCAGAAACCGATGACGCATCGTCAGATATTGGAGGCCCTCAGCGGGCTCCTCCTGGTCCTGTTCGTGGCGATGCTCTCCGGCACCGTCGTCTCCACCGCGCTGCCCAAGATCATCGGCGCGCTGAACGGGACGCAGGGGCAGTACACCTGGGTCGTGACCGCCACCCTGCTGGCCGCCACCGCCTCCACGCCCATCTGGGGCAAGCTCGCCGACCTGTTCAGCAAGAAGACCCTCATCCAGACCGCCATCGTGGTCTTCGCCGTCGGCTCGGTGGTCGCCGGGCTCGCGCAGAACACCGGCCAGCTCATCGCCGCCCGCGCCTTCCAGGGCCTGGGCGTCGGCGGTCTCCAGGCCCTCGTCCAGGTCGCCATCGCGGCGATGATCCCGCCGCGCGAGCGCGGACGCTACAACGGCTACCTGGGCGGCGTCATGGCCCTGGCCACCGTCGGCGGCCCGCTGCTGGGCGGCCTGATCGTGGACTCCTCGCTCGGCTGGCGCTGGTGCTTCTTCGTGGGCGTGCCGGTCGCGGTGATCGCCTTCTTCCTGCTGCAGAAGACCCTGCGCCTGCCCGTCATGCGCCGCGAGGCCAAGATCGACTACCTGGGCGCCACCCTCATCGCCGCCGGGGTCAGCCTGCTGCTGATCTGGGTGTCGTTCGTGGACAAGGACTTCGGCTGGATCTCCTGGCAGAGCCTGGCCATGGCCGGCGGCTCGGTCCTGCTGCTGGTGCTGGCCACCGTGGTGGAGGCGCGCGCGCCCGAACCGGTCGTCCCGCTGCCCATCGTCAAGCGGCGCACCACCGCGCTGGCGATCGTGGCGAGCCTGGCGGTGGGCATGGCGATGTTCGGCGGCTCGGTCTTCCTGGGCCAGTACTTCCAGATCGGGCGCGGCTACAGCCCCACCGAGGCCGGGCTGCTGACCATCCCGATGATGGCCGGCGTCCTGGGCGCCTCCATCATCGGCGGGCGGCTGGTCACCAAGACCGGCAAGGTCAAGCCGTTCATCGTCGGCGGGACCATCGTGCTGGTCATCGGCCTGGCCGCGCTCAGCGTCATCGACCACGAGACCTCGCTGGTCTACATCGGCGCGGCGATGTTCCTGGTCGGCGCGGGCGTGGGCGCCTCGATGCAGAACCTCGTCCTGGCCGTGCAGAACACCGTGGCCCTGCGCGACATCGGCGCCGCCAGCGCCACCGTGGCCTTCTTCCGCTCCCTGGGCGGCGCGGTCGGCGTCTCGGTGCTGGGCGCGGTCCTGGCCAACCGGGTCTCCGACAGCATCACCGCGCACCTGGCCGAGGCGGGCATCCCGGCCGGCGGGAAGTCCGCCGGTTCCTCGCTCAACCTGAACGAGCTGCCGCCGGTCGTCCAGCACATCGTGCGCGCCGCCTACGGCGACGCCACCGGGCGCATCTTCCTGATCGCGGCGGCCATCGCCGTGATCGGTGTGATCGCCTCGCTGTTCCTCAAGCCCGCGCCACTGCGGAGCAGCCTCGACGCGGGCCCGCCCGCCACCGCTGCCGCGACGGCCGCCGCCGCGGCCGACGCGGTCCCGGACGCCGACGTGGAGATCCTTCCCCGGCGGTTAACGCCTTCTCCCGTCCGCGCCCGATGACGCGCCCCGGCCCCCGCGATCAGGAGGCCGGGGCGCGCCGTAATCGCTTTGCGCGCCCCGAAGCGCCGCCCGCACCATGGCGGGCATGGAACAACGACAGATCCGCGCGGCGCACACCGGCACGACCGTCACGGTGTACCAGGCCTACCACCCGCGCATCGGGCTCCCGGCGGCCCGCGACGGGCGCTTCCCGGCGGAGTGGAAGCGCGAGCGCATGACCTGGATCAAACCCAGCTTCCTGTGGATGATGTACCGCTGCGGCTGGGGGCTGAAGCCCGACCAGGAGACGGTGCTGGCCATTGAGATCGGCCGCGACGGCTTCGACTGGGCGCTGGCCAGCGCGTGCCTGTCGCATCACGTCCCGGAGGTCCACGGCGCCTTCGGTGAATGGCGCGAGGCGCTGCGGGCCGCGCCCGCCCGTGTCCAGTGGGACCCCGAACGCGATCTGCGGCTCAACCCGCTGCCCTACCGCTCGCTGCAACTGGGCCTGTCGGGCGAGGCGTCGCGCCGCTACGCCGACGAGTGGACCGTCGCGATCACCGACGTCACGCCGCTGGCGCGCGAGGTCCACGCGCTGGTCTCGGCGGGTGACCTGGACGCCGCCGCGCGCCTGCTCCCGGCCGAAAAGGCTTATCCCGCACCGGATCTGGCGCACCTGGGGGCTTGATCCGGAAAAACCTCGGTGGATCCCTTCTTGCGGCTTGGGAGTAGAGTCCCCGATGGACCCACGGTAGGGGAGTGCTGACCGCGGGTCCGCAGAACTCAGGACCGACCGGGGAGGTGCGGTGACGGGCCCCAACCCGCCCAGCGCGCAGATCGACCAGCTGATGACCGGGCTGCGCGAGACCCTCGCCCAGGCGCGCGCCGGACGGCCCGCCGAAGACCCCGGTACGGCCGGCCTGCAAGGGAAGCACGGCGAGGACGACGCCCAGATCAAGGCCGTGGTCGGCCCCAACCGGATCGTGTCGCTGGAGCTGGACCCGCGCGTCCGGCGGATGGACTCCGACGAGCTGGCGGCCGCGATCGTGGCCGCGATCAACGGCGCCTTCGAGGATCTGGGCGGCCGGGCCCGCGAGGCCGCCGGGGAAGAGTCGCCCGATGTGGACACCGAGGCCCTGTCGGAGAAGCTCGACAAGCTCCAGGACGCCTCCGTGCGGCAGATGGCGATGTTCGAGCAGGCCATGTCGGAGGTCGTCGCGCGCCTGATGGGCGGCCGCTCGTGAGCGAGGGCTTCGAGACGCTGCCCGCCTCCCTCCGCGACGCCGGCGGCCTCATGGGCAAGGCCGCCGAGGCCCTGGAGAAGGAGTGGACGGCGCTGGACGCCAAGGTCCAGGGCATGGGCGACATCTTCGGCGACGACGATGTCGGCGGGCTGATCGGCATGTCCTACCAGGCCGCGCACGAGATCGCCCAGGAGAACCTGAGCTCGGTCATGGAGGCCCTCGGCGGTTTCGGCGAGGGCCTGACCGACATGGCGCAGAACTACGAGGACGCCGAGAGCGCGCTCACCGAGACCTTCAGGAAGTTCGAGCGATGAGGGGGCGATGTGGGGATCAACATCCCCGGCGAGCTGGCCGACCTGCTGAACGAGCTGGGCTACACGTGGCCGAAGTCGGATGAGTCGAAGCTGTTCGAGCTCGGTCGGGACTGGCTGGACTTCGCCGGAAAGCTGACCCCCATCGCCGGTGAGGCCGCCGCCGCGGCCGACAAGGCGCGCTCGGGCAACAAGGGCGCGGCGATCGAGGCCTTCGGCAAGGCCTGGGACCACGAGGATTCCGCCGTCACCGTCCTCAACCGCGCGGTCGTGGGCGGGCAGATGGTCGGCGGCGCGCTGTTCGTGTGCGCGGCGGTCGTCCTCGCCTTGAAGATCAACGTGATCGTGCAGCTGACGATCCTGCTCATCGAGATCATCCAGGCGATCGCCACGGCCGCGGTGACCTTCGGGGCGTCGCTGGCCGAGATCCCGATCTTCAAGAAGCTCGCCGACATCGCCATCGACCTCATCATCGACAAGGCCCTGGAGGCGGTCCTTGGCTAGGGTGCGGAAGGGCACGAAGGCCGCCAAGGGCGTGGTGGCCAAGGTCGCCAAGTCGGGCATGGGCAACCCCGCCAAGAAGGTCGGCAAACGCGTCCGGCTCAACCCGAAGAAGATGAGCGGCCCCGGCAAGCCCGACTTCAAGGACAGCAGGGGCCGCCTGCGCGACGGGCAGACCGGCAAGATCAAGCACGACCCGAACCGTCCCAAGCCGCGCTACAGCCGCAACAGCGAGTACCCGCACGGGTACAGCGACAAGACGCACGGCGAGATGGCGAAGAAGTGGTCGAAGGAGGGCCGCGATCCGGCCCACCCCAAGGACGCGCACGGCTGGCCGCTGGACGCCAGTGGCAACAAGATCCCGCGCGACAACCTGACCTGGTACGACAAGCGAGGTCGTAAAGTCCAGCCGCCGGTCACCTACGATCACGACCCGGCGATCGTGGAGCACTGGAACAAGACCGGCAGCAACACCGACCGTGCCACGCGCAACACATACTATGACAATCACCAGATCATGGAGCCGATGAACGGCCCGACGAACTCCTCCAAGGGCGCCAAGCTCCAGGGCACCGGCGTCGGTTTCACCCAGAACACCGGCCCCAACTACACACCGTAGGACGGAGACGCGCACGTGCCGATCGACATCGCCGGCGAGATCGCCCGCATCGAGGACGTCAACCCGTTCCCGGGGCTGGACGGGGTCTGGTTCTGGGGCGTGGGCGGAGGCTGGTTCACCTACACCATCGCGCTCTCCGGCGACCGCACCGCCGCCTTCCAGGTGACCTGCCGCGACGTGTACCCCGCCGAGACCGTCAAGGACGTCATCGCCTTCGCCCGCGCCAACGAGGCCGCCCTCCTCGGCGCCGCGCCCCTCGTCCACGTCGAGGGCTTCACCGGCCACGGCTTCGACTCGGTGGCCGCCGCCATCCCCTCCGTCGCCGACGTCAACGACGAGATGCCGGAGCTGAACGCGGTCACCTACGCGCTCTTCCCCGCCTGGCGCTGCGAGTTCTCCGGCGCCGAGACCGAACCCGAGGCCTACAGCCGGCTGGACATGATGGACATCGCCGACCTGCGCCGCGAACCCCTCCCGTTCCTGAAGATGCGCTTCAAGAACCCCAAGACCGGCGTCCACACCCTCGGCGACGAACGCCTGCTCACCTACCCCCGCCAGCTCGACGACGAGATCGAGAGCCTGGACGGCGTCACCGGCGGCTGGATCGAGACGGAGAACTTCACCGGCGCCGTCCACCGCCTCACCTGGTCCGACGGCTTCGCCCTCGATGACGGCGAGCAGCGCATGTCCCTTCAGGACACTCTCTCCTGGGCCCGCCGCCACCTCACCGAGGGCACCGGCTGATGCTGCTCACCGCCGGTCCCGACACCTCCATCGCCCAGCCCACCCCGGGCCGCGTGGAACAGGTCCTGCGCTCCCTCGTGGCCTCCGGCGACGACTTCGCCATCCTCGCCACCGGCGACCAGCACTACGTCCAGACCGCCGTCGTCCCCGGCCAGGACGTCTACTTCGACCTCGAATACCGCGACGGCTCGTCCGACCTCCACTACGTGGCAGCCGACTCCCGCCCCATCGACGAGGTCGTCGACGTGTTCCTGAGCTACCTGCGCGGCGACAACACCTGGCGCACCCGCGTGGAATGGAAGCGGGTGAGGCAACCGTGATCCTCCTCAGCGACCGCTCCTACGACCGCGAGATCCTCACCGCCGACCTCCCCGTCCTGCTCGCCTTCGGCGCCCCCGACGACGGCCCCAGCCGCGCCCTCGGCGGCGTCATGGCCGAAGTCGAGCACACCCTCGCCGGCAAGATCGAAGTCGCCGTGGTGAACGTCCCCGACTGCCCCGGCATCGTCGCGCGCTGGGGCGTGACCAGGCTCCCCACGCTGCTCCTGCTGCGCGAGGGGATCCTGGAGCGGGTGTTCCTGGGGGTGCGCCCGGCGAAGCGCATCGTGGCGGATCTGGAGCCTTACCTGGCGGGTTGACGGGGGCGTTAGGGTGCCCGCCATGACGACCCCGGACGACCTCCGCGCCGCCCTGTCCGCCGCGACGGCCGCACTGTCCACCGTGGACGACTGGACGGCTCCCGCCGGAACCCTGTCCTGGACGCGCTGGGAGACCGCCGAGCATCTGGCGAGCGATCTGCTGTACTACGCGACCCAGCTCGCCACCGGTGAGCGGTCCCTCGGTCAGCCCACCGCTTACGACCAGCTCGCCCGCCCGGGCAGCGACTGCGCCCAGATGGTCGCCCTCAAGCCTGAGACCGGCACCCCCGGTGTTCTGCGCGCGATCGGCGGCGGTGGCGTCCTCCTCCTGGCGATCCTGGCCGCGACGACTCCCGCCACCCGGGCCCGCCACCCCTGGGGCGACGGCGATCCGGGCGGCTTCACCGCCATGGCGATCGTGGAACTGCTGCTGCACGCCTGGGACATCGCGGGCGCGGTCGACGCTCCCGTCGGCGTGACCGCCCGCGCGCTGGCGCGGCTGTTCCCCGGCGCCCCGGCCGACGCCGACCCGTGGGCGGCGCTGCTGTGGTCGACCGGGCGGGGCGAACTGGCCGGGCGGGCGCGGGTGGCGAAGTGGCGGTGGTTCGCGGAGGTGCGGGACTGACGTCGCCCTCACACCCTCCGCTGCACCCGCAG
Source organism: Actinorhabdospora filicis (assembly GCF_030269765.1). GTDB lineage: Bacteria > Actinomycetota > Actinomycetes > Mycobacteriales > Micromonosporaceae > Actinorhabdospora > Actinorhabdospora filicis. The sequence goes on from NZ_BSTX01000003.1 coordinate 998,545, forward strand.
CAGATACTCCTTCCAGCTGAGCGGGTTCGCGTCCGTCCGCCGCCGTTCCGGCGTCGCTCCGCGCACGCGCCGGTGGCGCTCGAAGCCGCTCTCCATCAGCCCTTCGCCGCGCGTCATCCCGGGCAGGCGGCGTTCGAGTTCGTGGACGCGCGCGGCGGGGATCTCGCCGTGCAGGACGGCGAGGTCGCCGCGGACGTCGGTGGACTCGGGGACCGCGCCCAGCCGGTTGAGCAGGGGGAGCAGTGCGCTGAGGGTGTCGGCGGGGGCTTCCAGGCGGAGGTGGTGCATGGGTTCCAGGACGTGGGTTCCGGCTTGTTTGAGCGCGTCCATCAGGACCAGCGGGGTGAGGTTGCGGAAGTCGCCGGCGGTGCTGGACATGCTCGCGTCGAAGGTGCCGTGCGCGTGGCTCTGGCGGGCCCAGTAGCCGGAGTGGGTCATGGTGACGGCGATGTCGGTGACGCGCCAGCCGTGCAGGCCCTGGGTGAGGGCGTTGTGGACGGTCTCCTCGACGGCCTTGAAGAAGGAGTACGGCATCGAGCCGAGTTCCACGCCGAGGCCGAAGGTGACGCCTTCGCCGGGTTCCACGCGCAGGCCGATGGTGGCCAGGAACGGGTTGGGGCCGGTGTTGATGCGCTGGAACGCCTCACCGGTGCCGACGGGTTTCTCCACGTGGATGGTGGTGGTCTCGTGGAATTCGACCCGCAGTCCGTGCTCTTCGGCGAGGGTCGTCTCGATGACCTCCTTCTGGACCTCGCCGTACAGCGAGACCGACAGGTCGTCGCCGTCCATGCGCAGGTCGATGAGGGGGTCCTGTTCGGCGAGCAGCGTCAGTGCGGCGTGCAGGCGGGCGCGGTCGGGTGAGGTGACGACGGTCTCCAGGCTCGGCGGGGCGAAGAAGCGGGTGCCGCGGGAGGCGGGCGGGACGCCGATGGGGTCGCCGACGCGGACCTCGCCCAGCCCCCACAGGCGCACGATGCGCCCGGCGGTGGCGGTGTCGGACGGCCCGTAGACCTCGACGCCGGTGACCTTGCCCTCGACGCCGTCGAAGCCGTAGGGGAGCTTGTCGCGGGTGGCGATGGTGCCGGAGAACAGGCGCGCGCAGGCGATCTTCTCCCCGGCGGGGCCGCGGTCCACTTTGAACACGGTGCCCGAGACCGGACCGGCGGGGTCGCCGGCGGAGGCGGGCAGGAACTCGGCGATGCCGTCCATCAGCTCCGCCACGCCCGCGCCGGTGATGGCCGAGCCGAAGTAGAGCGGGTGCGCCGTGGCCGAGGCGGTGCGTTCGGCCAGGCCGCGGCGCAGGTCGGCGGCGGCGACCGCCCGGTCCTCCACATAGGACGCCAGGACGCCGTCGTCGGTCTCGGCGAGCAGCTCGGTGGCCGCCGCGCCGAAGTCGGCGGGTGTCACCGAGGCCACCGGGGTGCCCGGGGACGCCACGTCGTTCATCGCCACGATCCGCGGTGTCAGCCGCCGCGCGATCCCGTCCAGCAGCGCCGAGGGCGAGGCGCCGGAGCGGTCGATCTTGTTGGCGAACAGCAGGGTGGGTATCCGCAGCCGCCGCAGGGTCCGCATCAGGACGCGCGTCTGCGCCTGGACGCCCTCGACGGCCGAGACCACCAGGACGGCGCCGTCGAGCACCGCGAGGGACCGCGAGACCTCCGCGATGAAGTCGGGGTGGCCGGGGGTGTCGATGAGGTTGACGGTGATGTCGCCCAGCTGGAACGACACCACGGCGGCTTTGATGGTGATGCCCCGGCGGCGTTCGAGCGCGAGCGTGTCGGTCTGGGTGCTGCCGTCATCGACGCTGCCGACGGCGTCGATGACACCGGCGGCGTGCAGGAGCCGCTCGGTGAGGCTGGTCTTACCGGCGTCGACGTGGGCGAGGATTCCGAGGTTCAAGGTGCGCACGGGCTGGCATGTCCTTCGGGTAGGCGAAAACGACCTGGTGGGACATGACGGCAGGTCGCATCTCTTCTCCTAACCCGTTGGACAGACGACGCGAGTTGATCACACCGCCGGGACCTGCGGCAACCGAATATTCACTCCGCTCCGGGGTCTGGTGGGCACCTCCGACCAGCGGTACCGCAGGTCCTGCGGCGGAACCTCGAAACCCGACGCCGCCAGCCGCGTCACCGCGTCGGCCAGCAGGGTCACGGTGAACGCCTCCCCGGGGCACTTGTGCCCGGTGTGCGGATCGCCGCCGCCCTGCGCCAGCACCTCGAAGGGCCCCGGCTCGCGCCCGAGGAAGCGCGCGGGGTCGAAGCGGCGCGGTGAGTCCCACGCCACCGGGTCCATGTCGCTGCCGTACAGGTCGAGGACGACGAGCCCGCCGGTCCGCACGCGATGCCCGCGCCAGGTGAACTCGATCCGCGAGCGCGCCGCCAGCAGCGGCGCGAACGGGAACCGCCGCCGCACCTCGTGCGCGAAGGCGCGCGCCGCCTCCGGATCGCCCACGCGGGCGCGCCACTCCGGGTGCCGGTGCAGCGCCAGGCCCGCGAAGGCGACGAACCACGCCACCGCCACCGTCGGCCGCAGGACGTTGATCAGCTCGTCGGCGGCCACCGGCGCCGGGAGCGGCTCGCCGTCCTCGTCGACGTGCCCGGCGATCACCGCCAGCGCGCCCTCGGCGGGGACGCGTCCGGCGCGCACGCGCTCCACCAGCCGCGTCGCCCACCCCGTGGACCGCCGCCGCGCCAGCCGCGCCCGCAGATGCCGCGGCCCCACCGAACCGAAACCGTCCACGATGGACGCCAGGTCGCCGATCCGGCCCGGCTCCACCGGCACCCCCGCCCACATGCACACCGCCCCGCCCAGGACCGCCACGGCCGCGTCGAACAGCACCACCTCACGGCCCGGCGCCAGCAGGACCCGCCAGCCCGTCGCGGCGATCTCGGTGATGTCGGCGGCGGCCTTCTCGCCCAGCAGCGACGTGAACATCGCCTTGCGGTGCCGGTGGGCGGCGCCGTCGAGGCCGTGGACGGTGCCGCGCCCGAACAGCGTCCGCGCCACCGCCGGGGGAATCGCGCCCTCGCGGGTCAGGAGCGCGTCGTCGTAGAACAGGCGCGCGCCCTCGGGCCCGCGCAGGAAGAGGGTGGGCCGCCCGAGCAGGCGGGCCGTGTGCGCCTCCGGCAGACCGGACAGCGCCCGGTAGCCGTTCAGGAACAGGGGGAGCGTCAGGTCTCGCATACCCGCTGATACCCGCGCGACACGCGTTCCAACCCCGGGTTATGGTCGCCTTTCGACCACGGCGAACGGAGCGAAACGGTGACGGATCACGTGTCCCTGCGGGTCTCGGCGGAACGGGCGGTGGCCGCGGCCATGACGCGCGTCCTGCCTTCGGCGCTGGCCGGAAGCGACCCGCTGGTGCGACGATCCGAGCACGCCGACTTCCAGAGCAACGCCGCGATGTCCCTGGCCAAGAAGGCCGGTACGAACCCGCGCGAGCTCGCCGCGAACCTGGCCGCTCAGATCCCCGGCGCCACCGTCTCCGGCCCCGGCTTCATCAACCTCGGCCTCGCGCCGGACGCGGTGTGGCGCCGCGCGGCCGAACTCGCCGCCGACGAGCGCCTGGGCGTCCCCCGGTCGCGGACGGGCTCCCGCACGGTCATCGACTACTCCGCGCCGAACGTGGCCAAGGAGATGCACGTCGGCCACCTGCGGACCACCATCATCGGCGACGCCCTCGTGCGCGTCGGCGAGTTCCTCGGCGCGGAGATGATCCGCCAGAACCACCTCGGCGACTGGGGCACCCAGTTCGGGATGCTCACCCAGTTCATCGACGAGCACCCCGAGGTCGACTGGCGCCACTCCGGCGACGTGTCGGTCCTCGACGCCCTCTACCGGCGGGCGAGCGCGCTGTTCAAGGAGGACCCGGACTTCGCCGAGCGCGCCCGCGCCCGGGTGGTGGTCTTCCAGTCCGGCGACGAGGCGACCCTGGCGCTGTGGCGGGAGCTGGTCGAGGTCTCCGCCGAGGCCTTCCAGAAGATCTACGACCGCCTCGGGGTCCGCCTCGAACCCGGCGACATCGCCGGTGAGTCCTTCTACAACCCGCGCCTGGACGGCGTGGTCGCCGAGCTGCTCGACAAGGGCGTCGCGGTGGAGTCCGACGGGGCCATCTGCGTCTTCTTCGACGACGTCTTGGGCCCCGAGGGCGACCCGGTGCCGCTGATCGTGCGCAAGACCGATGGCGGCTACGGCTACGGCGCCACCGACCTGGCCACCATCCGGTACCGCGTCGAGGAGCTGAAGGCCGACCGGCTGCTCTACGTCATCGACGTCCGGCAGTCGCTGCACCTGAAGATGGTGTGGGACACCGCCCGCCGCGCCGGATGGCTGCCCGCCGACGTCGAGGTCGTCCACGTCTCCTTCGGCACGGTCCTCGGGCCCGACGGCAAGCCCTTCAAGACCCGCTCGGGCGATACCGTCCGCCTCGCCGAGCTGCTGGACGCCGCCGTCGCCCGCGCCCGCGAGGTCATCGCCGAACGCGAGCACGACCTGGGCCCGGCCGAGCTCGAAGAGGTCGTCCAGGCCGCCGGGATCGGCGCGGTCAAGTACGCCGACCTGTCGACCTCGCGCACCCGCGACTACGTCTTCGACGTCGAGCGCATGGTCGCCCTCCAGGGCAACACCGCCGTCTACATGCAGTACGCGCTGGCCCGGGTCCGCTCGATCCTGCGGAAGCTGCCCGCCGGCGCCACCGGCGAGATCGACCCGGCCCTGCCGCTGCACGAGGCCGAGAAGGACCTCGTGATGCGCCTCGACGAGTTCGGCGCGGTCCTCGCCGAGGTCGACGAGCTGCACGAGCCGCACCGCCTGTGCGCCTACCTCTACGAGACCGCCGGGGCGTTCTCGGTGTTCTTCGAGCGCTGCCCGGTGCTGCGCGCCGAGAGTGACGCCGTCCGCGCCAGCCGGGTGGCCCTCGTCCGGCTCACCGGGAACGTCCTCGCCCGGGGCCTGGACCTGCTCGGGCTGCGCGCGCCGGAGCGGATGTAGGTTCCGCCGGCACGGCCGGGCCTCTACGGTGGGACCGTCCACTTGAGAGGAGCCGGCCGTGTCCGTCCGCTACCGAGCCGCCGTGGCCCGAGGACTCTTAGGCCTCGGCGGCCTCACCGTCGTCCTCATCGCCTGGGCGGTGCTCCTGGGCGCCTACACCGCGCTCTCCGGGCTGCTCGCCACCGCGATGCTGCTGTTCCTCGCCCAGCGTGCGCGCGGGGAGTACCTGCGCTATCACCCGCGCGTCAACGCGATCGTGGTCGGGGAACGCCGCTACCCCGACGACCGGCACGGCAAGCTCATCGCCCACCGGGGACGCCTGTACGTCATCCGCCCCGGCGCGCCGCGCCGCCGTGTGCCGGTCTCCGGGCGCCTCGCCGACCCCGGCGACTGGCGGACGCTGCTGGAGCGCGTGGGCCCCTAGCGCGAGTGGTGCCCGACGCGCTGCGAGGTGAACGCGAAGCCGTTCCACTCGTAGAACGGCACGAGGTCCGGGCCGCAGAACAGCGACACCACCGCGCCGGGCGCGAGGGTGGCGTCCAGGCGCTCGCGGAGGGCCTCCATCAGGCGCCGCCCGAGGCTGCTGCCGCGCATCGGGCCGGTGACGATGACGTCTTCGATGTAGGCGCGGCACACCCCGTCGGTGACGGCCCGCGCGAAACCCACCAGCCGGTCGCCGTCCCACGCGCCGACCGACGGACCGGCGGCCAGCAGCCGCCCGACCTGCTCACCGGTGCGTTCGGGCCACCAGCCCTCCTCGGCGTACAGCGCGAGCACGGACGCGGGCTCGATGGGACGGGTGTCGGCGTGCGCGATCAACGGCATCCGCCGACTCTAGGTCAAGGCGACGATCGCCTCACCGGTGTAGACGGCGAAGGTCACCGTCTCCTCGAAGTACAGCTCGACGGACTCGGCGTCGTGCGAGGCGTACCCGATCGACACGTCCTGCCCCAGGTGCAGCTCGAAGTCGCCGCCCCGGGTGGACAGCAGGTAGCCGCCCTCGATCGCCGGGGCCCAGATGATCTCGCCGTCCACGACCCGCGACAGGTGCTCCCGGATCGGGTAGCCCTCGTCGCTGGTCTCGCTCACCGCCGTGTACGCCTCGGCGCTCAGCAGCAGCGAGTACGGCCCGTTCACCCCGGCCAGCCGCAGCGTCGTCGCCGCCTTGCTGACCGCCTCGGGGTAGTCGCGGGCGTCCTGCGGCAGCGGGATCGCCGGGTTGGACGCCCCGTCGCGCAGCCCGGTGATCCCGGCGGCGGCGTAACCGCCGCAGATCAGCCCGTCCTCGATGAACGCCAGCTTGCGCGCGGCGTCCTTCACCGGCTGCCAGTCGGAGTCCCGCGAGCCGCGCGCGACGTCGTCGACCGCCTCGCGCGACACCGTGAACGGCACCCGCAGCTCCACCAGGTGCAGGGCCTCGCGCGCACGCGCCCGCACGCCCTCGGCGGGCGGGTCGATGCCGCGCGTGTGGCCGGTGCCCACGGCGGCCAGCTCCAGCCCGCCCGGGCCGCTCACGTCCACGACCCGCCGCCCGGCCAGGTGCCGCTCGAAGGTCCGCTTCGCCTCGGCCTCCAGGTCCGCCCACGCCGCCGCCGAGATCGGCGCCAGGTTCCGGTGCAGGTTGTCGCCGCTCATGCCGCGCTCGCCTTCAGATCGCCCACGCCCAGGCCCCGGTCGCTGACCAGGACCATCGGCGGCCCCGGCGGATCGTCCAGGAAGTCGGCGGTGGGTGCGTAGAACAGGCCGCCGGTGACGGCCGTGGAGAAGTCGAGGAGCCGGTCGGTGTTGCCCGCCGGCTCGCCGATGAACATGTTCCGCAGCATCGTCTCGGTCACCGAGGCGCTGGCGGCGTAGCCGATGAAGAACGTGCCGAACTCGCCGGTGCCCAGGGTCCCGAAGGGCATGTTGAAGCGCATGATCTGGCGCTCCTCGCCGTTCTCGTCGGTGACCACGGTCAGCGCGACGTGGGAGTTGGCGGGCTTGACCTCGTCGGCGAGCTCGACGTCGGACAGCTTCGTGCGCCCCACGGCGCCCTCCTGCTGCTCGGTGGTGAGCCGGTTCCAGGCGGGCAGGTCGTGGAGGTACTTCTGCACGATGACGTAGGACCCGCCGGCGAAGCCGGGGTCCTCGTCGCCGACGATCGCGGCGGTGACCGAGCCGGGTCCCTCGGGGTTCTCGGTGCCGTCGACGAAGCCGAGGAGGTCGCGGCGGTCGAAGTAGCGGAATCCGTGGGTCTCGTCGACGACGGTGGCCACGCCCGCCAGGCGGGCCAGGATCAGCGAGGCCAGCTCGAAGCACAGGTCGAGGCGCGAGGCGCGCAGGTGGAGCATCAGGTCGCCGGGGGTGCTGGGCGCGCGGTGGCGGTCGCCGACCAGTTCCCGGAACGGGTGCAGTTCGGCGGGGCGGGCGCCGCCGAAGAGGCGGTCCCAGAGGTCGGAGCCGATGCCGGTGACCAGCGAGAGGCTGTCTTCGGGGTCGCGGAAGCCCACCGAGCGGCGCAGCCCGGACAGGTCGGGCAGCAGGTCGCGGACGACGGGCTCGCCACCCCGATGGACGGTCAGGACCAGGATGATCGCCGCGCTGCTCAAGGGGGTCAGGATCGGCTGCGCCGTGTGCTCGCCCATGCGCACAGAGTAACGATCGTGGTGGTGCCGTGTGGGGAACGCCGCGATGTCGGCGATGTGTGCTGCGCCTCAAAGATCGGCGACATCGCGGCGTCGCCTCAGTCCACCGGTTCGGGCATGGTCCGCAGGCGTGTGACGGGGGAGACGAGCAGGCCCGCGACGACGGCCGCCGAGCCGATCGCGGCGGCGGTCAGCGCGCCCTTGGCGCCGATCGCGCCGGTGAGCAGCCCGGCGGTGAGCCCGCCGAGGGCGCCGCCGCCGAACAGCAGGGTCCGGAACACCGCCGTCATGCGGCCCATCATCGCCCGGGGCGTGCTCGTCTGCCGCAGGCCCACGATGATGACCCCGGCGACGCCGAGGCCCAGGTATGTGGTGAAGAACGACGCGATGAACATCCCGACCAGCACCGGCCGCGGCCCGCCGGCCGCGACGATGAGGGACGGCCCGAGCAGCAGCATCGTCTGCGCCACCAGGTACACGCGCCCGACGGGGAAGCGGGCGATGACGCGCCGGGAGACCAGCGCGCCGGTGAGCCCGCCGACCGAGGCGGTGGCGAAGACGAACCCGATGGTCCCGGCGGGCAGGCCCAGGTCGCGGGTGCCGTAGAGCAGGAACATCGTCCACACCGCGATCATGGAGAAGTTGCAGCAGAACCCCACCACCGCCAGCGCCCGCAGGACGGGGCTGCGCAGCACCCACGCCAGCCCCTCGCGCAGTTCGGCGCCCACCCGGCGGCGCTTCGCGCGGTCCGGCACCGGCTCCTCGGCGCCGATCATCAGCAGCGAGACCACCGACACCGCGAAACCGCCGACGTTGGCCAGCAGCGCCACCGGCGCCGACAGCCACCCGATCAGCAGTCCCGCCAGGCCCGGCCCGGCCACATCGGCCGCCGAGGACGACGCGGCGGTCTTCGCCCCCGCCTCCACGTACCCGGCTGGGTCCTTCACCAGCGTCGGGACGTAGGACATCCAGCTCACGTCGAACAGCACCGAGGCCACACCGACCGCGCACGCGATCGCCATGAACGGCACCGGCCCCAGCCACCCCGCCCAGTACAGCAACGGAATGAGCGCCAGCAGCGCCATGCGCGCCAGGTTCGCCCCCAGCATCACCCGCTTGCGGCGGACCCGGTCCACCCACACCCCGAACACCAAGGCCAGCCCCAGGTACGGGACCAGCTGCAGGAACCGCAGCAGGCCCACCTGCTCGTCGCTGGCGCCGAAGGCGTCGATCGCGGTCAGCGGCAGCGCCAGGTTCGCCACCTGCGTGCCCATCAGCGACACGGTCTCGCCGAACCAGAAGCGCAGGAAATCGGGATTGCGCCACAGGCTCGGGCGCGTCTCCAGCAGCGTCATCGCGCCAGCTCCGCCACGGCGGCGATGACGGCGTCGACCTCGTCCTCGGTGTTGTAGTAGTGCGGGGACAGCCGGATCGCCCAGTCGACGTCCTTGTCGCCGAAGTCGAAGACGGCGAACTCGCGGTAGGACAGCGCGGAGTTGATCCGCCGCGCGTCCAGCGCCGCCTTGAACGGCACCGGCTCCCACCCGTCGACCGCGGCGGTCACCATCGCGCTCAGCCGCTCGCCCCGGTCCAGGACCCGCACGCCCGGCAGCGCGGCCAGCCCGTCGCGCAGACGCGCGCCGAGCATCGGCGAGCGCACGGCGATGGCGTCCACACCGACGCCCATCGCGTAGCGCGCGGCCTCGGCGCAGCCCAGCAGCACGGCGTAGGGGAACTCCCAGTCCTCGAAGCGCCCGGCCCCGGCGATCGGCTCGAAGGTCTCCGGGCCGGTCCAGCGCGCGCCGCGCATGTCCACGAACAGCGGGGTGTACCCGGCGTCCAGGACCCGCTCGGACGCGTACAGCACACCCGAGCCGCGCGGGCCGCGCAGGTACTTGCGGCACGTGGTGGTCAGGAAGTCGCAGCCGATCTCCTCGACGTCGATCGGGTACTGCCCCAGCGACTGGCAGGCGTCGACGATGTAGAGCAGGTCCAGCTCCCGGCAGTGCCGCCCGATCGCGGCCACCGGCTGCACCAGGCCGGAGTTGGTGGGGATGTCGGTGGCGGCCACCAGGCGCGGACGCCGCGCCCGCATCATCGCCGCCATCGCCTCCACGTCGACCCCGCCGCCGGGCAGGTCCGGGGCGTGCGCGATCTCCACCCCGAAGCGCTTGCGCAGCGACAGGAACTGGATCTGGTTGGACACGAAGTCGTTGCGGGTGGTCAGGATGAGGTCGCCGGGCGAGAACGCGATCGCCGACAAGGCCGTCGCGTAGGCCTGGGTGGCGCTGCCCGCGAAGGCGATCTCGTGCGGACGGGCGCCGATCAGCGCGGCGGTCGCGGAGTAGAAGCCCGCGACGGCGTCCTCGCGCAGGGCCGCGGCCTCGTAGCCGCCGACCCGGGCCTCCAGCTCCAGGTGCTCCAGCGAGGCCGCCAGCACCGGGCGCGGCACCAGGCCCGCGCCGGAGTTGTTGAAGTGGACGACCTCGGTGACACCGGGGGTGTCGGCCCGCAGGCCCGCGAGCGCTTTCGCGAAATACTCAGTAGCGCTATCATGATCCTTCATGTTTGAGAGTAGCAGTATCGAGCGGCTCGCCGACACCCTCCGCGCCGAGATCGCCGCCCTGCCACCCGGCGCGCGCCTCCCCGCCAGCCGCGACCTCGTCCGCCGCCACGGCGTCGGGCCCGTCACCGTCAGCCGCGCCATCGCCCTCCTCGCCGGCGAGGGCGCCGTCGTCACCCGCCCCGGCGCCGGGACCTACGTCGCCCCCCGCCGCGCACCCGCCACCGCGCCCGCCGACACCGCCTGGCAATCGGTCGCCCTCGCCGGACGCCACCTCGACCCCCACGCCGTCGGCGACGCCCTCGACCCGCCCCCACCCGGCGCCATCACCATGTCCGGCGGCTACACCCACCGCTCACTCCAGCCCACCCGCGCCCTGTCCGCCGCCCTCGCCCGCGCCGCCCGCCGCCCCGACGCCTTCGACCGCGCCTCCACCCTCGGCCTCGAAGCCCTCCGCGCCCACTTCGCCCGCCTCGCCGGAACCGGTGACCCCGCCGACGTCCTCATCACCGCCGGCGGCCAGAGCGCCATCTCGATGATCTTCCGCGCCGTCGCCGAACCCGGCGCGCCCGTCCTCGTCGAATCACCCACGTTCCCCGGCGCTCTCGCCGCCGCCCGCACCGCCGGACTGCGGCCCGTCCCCGTCCCCATCGACGACGACGGCGTCCGCCCCGACCTGCTCGCCGACGCCTTCGCCATGACCGGCGCCCGGCTCTTCTACTGCCAGCCCACCTTCCACAACCCCACCGGCGCCGTGCTCAGCCCCGAACGCCGCCGCCAGGTCGCCGACGTCACCCGCGCCGCCGGGGCCTTCCTCGTCGAAGACGACTGGGCCCGCGACCTCGGCCACGGCGGCCCCGTCCCCGGCACCCTCGCCGCCGACGACCGCGACGGCACCGTCATCCACCTCACCTCCCTCACCAAACCCGCCGCCCCGTCCCTGCGCGTCGGCGCCGTCATCGCCCGCGGACCCGTCAAGGCCCGCCTGCGTGCCCTGCGCCTCGTCGACGACTTCTTCCTCGCCCGCCCCCTCCAGGAGGCCGCCGTCGAACTCCTCGCCGCGCCCGCCTGGAACCGGCACCTGCGCGCCCTGTCCACCGCCCTGCGCGAACGCCGCGACCTGCTGGCCAACCTCATCGCCGAACGGCTACCCGACTGGACCCTCACCCGCGTCCCCGCCGGCGGACTTCACCTCTGGCTGCGCGTCCCACCCGGCCACGCCACCGCCGTCGCCACCGCACGCGACGTCACCACCGGACCCGGGCACTTCTTCTACGCCGCCGAACCCCCCGCGCCCCACATCCGCCTCGGCTTCGCCGCCCCCGCCGGGCCCGAGGAGCTCGCCGAAGGCGTCCGCAGGCTCCATGACGCCACAGTCGGGGCAAACCGGTAGGACATCCTCCGTTCACCGATAAGATGCCGAACGGGAGGAATAGGGCACGTTCACGTGCCGTCATAAGGGGGGTGCGGTGCGGAAACCCGATCGTGGTGTGCCCGGAATCGGCCGGAGGGTCGCGCTCGGCCTCTTCGGCGCCATCGCGCTGGCCGGAGCCGGCGGACGCGCCCTCGGCTACGTCGCCGCCCCCGGACCGCCCGCCCGGCGCCCGGCGCTGACCTGGTCCAACGCCCTCGTCGCCGAGAACGCCCAGCCCGGCTCCGACGCCTGGCGCGTGGGCGCCGACGGCACCGTCGGCGTCAACGACATCGCCCGCCAGATCCAGGGCTACGCCTCGGCGACCTCGGTGAGCCCCGGCGAGGACATCGCCTTCCACGTCTCGGTCGCCACCGCGCCCGGCTTCACCGTCGACGTCTACCGCGTCGGCCACTACGGCGGCGCCGGGGCGCGCAAGATGACGTCCAGCCCCGTCCTGCCCGGGACACCGCAACCCGTCCCGCGACCCGACCGCGACGGCCTCATCGCCTGCCGCTGGCCGGTCTCCTGGACCCTCACCGTGCCCGCCGACTGGCGCTCCGGCATCTACCTCGCCGTCTTCACCACCACCGCCGGGAACCGCGGCTTCACCACCTTCGTCGTCCGCGAACTCGACCGCGACGCCGACATCCTCGCCATCGTCCCGGTCACCACCTACCAGGCGTACAACGTGTGGCCCATGGACAAGACCACCGGCAAGAGCCTCTACCGCGGCTACACGCCCACCGGCGTGCTCACCGGCCTCGAACAACGCGCCCACCGCGTCTCCTTCGACCGCCCCTACGCCCGCTCCGGCCTGCCCATCCTCTTCGGCCTCGACACCGCCTTCGCCCGCTGGGCCGAAGGCGAGGGCCACGACATCACCTACGCCACCGGCATCGACCTCGACGAAGGACGCGTCGACCCCCAGCGCTACAGCGCCATCGTCTTCCCCGGCCACGACGAGTACTGGACCACCACCATGCGCGAACGCGCCGAGGCCGCCCACCGGCAGGGCACCCACCAGGCCTACCTCGCCGCCAACAGCATCTACTGGCACATCCGCCTCGACCCGTCCACGGTGGACGGACGGCCCCGCCGCGTGGTCACCTGCTACAAGGAACGCGACGTACCCGACCCCAACCCCGGCCGCGGCGGGCCCACCGTCCGCTGGCGCAGCCTCGGCGACGGGCACCGCCACGCCGAACAGGGCTTCCTCGGCGTCCAGTACAACGGCATCCCCACCAAGGCCGTGCCGCTCATCGTCCGCGAGAGCCGCCACTGGTTCTGGCAGGGCACCGGCGTCAAGGACGGCGACGCCGTCCCCGGCCTCGTCGACGGCGAAGCCGACGGCTTCAACCCCGAGATGCCCTCACCCAAGAAGGCCGAGCGCACACTCCTGTCCGCCTCGCCCTACACCGACTCCCTCGGCCGCGGCCGCCTCGTCCAGAACACCAGCCTGCTCACCGGACGCGACCAGACCGTCATCTTCGTCGCCGGGACCTACAACTGGTCCACCGCGCTCGGCCAGTCCGGCCGCACCGGCGACGTCGTCCGCACCGCCACCCGCAACCTCTTCGGCCGGATGCTCACACCACGCGAATGAACCCTCCGGCTACCGTCACCCCATGAACCTCGCCGGTCACCTCGCGGGCAACCTCGACGCCGCACTCGCCCTCGCCGAGGCCTACGGCCCCGAGCACCGGCGCGGCCGCCCCCGCGAGGAACCCGGCCCCGGCGCCATCACCGAGGCCCTCCGCCTCGCCACCAACACCGCCCCCCACGTCGGCGACCGCTCACGCGCCGTCCTCGCCGAAGGCGGCGCCGCGCTCCACACCGCCTTCACCCACCTCGTCGACGGCGAACTCGACGCCGGCACCGCCGTCATCAACCGCATCCTCCGCGACACACACGCCGCGCCCGCCCTCGTCCGCCACAACGGCGGACCCTGGCACCTGCACTTCTCACCCCACGACGGCAACGAGGCCGGCGACTGGCTCGCCGACCTCGCCACCGCCACCGCCGTCCTGGCCGGCGGCCACGACCTCACCCGGCTGCGCGTCTGCCAGGCCGAGCGCTGCGACGTCGTCTTCCTCGACGCCACCCGCAGCGCCACCCGCCGCTTCTGCTCCACCGCCTGCCAGAACCGCACCAAGGTCGCCGCCCACCGCGCTAGGGAAGCCGCGCGCTGACCACCGTCGCCAGCACGTCCCACCCCAGCGACGTGTAGAGCCGCTCACCGTCGGCCGAGGCGATCAGGACCCCCACCGACGCGCCCGCGCCCACCGCCGCCCCCGACAGCGCCGCCATCACCACGCTCCCCAGCCCACGCCGCCGATGCGCCGGATCCGTCGCGATCGTGTGCGCGACACCCGTCGCGCCGACCACCGCCATCACACCGCTCGCGGCGAGCTCGCCGTCCCGCGTGACCTCGGCCCGCACCAGCCCGCCCGCGCCCCCGCGGTCCTCGACCGTCACGGCGACCGCGTAGCCCTCGGGAGCCTCCCGGCGCGGATGCCCGCCCAGGCCCGTGGTCATGAAGGTCTCGGTCTCCGCGAACGGCGCCAGGCCCTCAGCCCGCATGAGGGCCACCGTCCGGTCCAGATCCCCGGTCATCACCGTCAGCCACGACGGCTCGGCGCCGGTGGCGACCTCACGCGCGAGACCGGTGACCACGGACGGCTCGTCGCCCAGCGCGATGTACTCGTGCGCCCGGCCGGGCAGGCCGAGGGTGGCCTTCAGCCCACCCGGGACATCGGCGGCGGGGGAGAGGGACCGCGCCAAACCCCACCCGGCCTGCCAGTCGCGGATGAGGGGGGAGAGGACGACGGTGGAGGGGGCGTTGGAGGAGGTGCTGGAAGAGGGAGGGGAGGACGGAGGGGCGAAGGGTGCGCTGGTCGTGATCGTCATGCCATGAGCGTAACCGACTAGAGTGAGTTAGTCAGTTACGAAGTCGGTGACGTGGCTCGCAGGCCGTGCCCGGTGGGTGGTCTCGACGGCCCGCAAGCGGCACGACGTGGCCCGCCCGGCTTCTGCACCGAGGTGCGCCGGCGCGTCCTGGCCCCGCCCAAGCGGCATCGCGCTGCCCGCCCGGCCCTGTTCACCCCGGCCCGGCGGAGCCTCATCCGCCCCGGTCGCGGCCGGGTCCAGCCCTGAACACGTTTGCCCTGTCCTGGGCTCGGCCCGGTCCTGCCCCAGGCGGTCGTGAGTGCCGGACTCGCCGGTGGTCCGAACAGCGGGCGGGGTGGGATCAGCCGGGCCATGAAGGCGAGGCGGCATCTCCCGACCTGATTCGGCCCGGCCCGGTACGTGGTCGGGCCGCACGCCATCCGGCGCTCACCCGTCGGCGGTCGCGTCCACGTGGGGCCCGTCCACCTCCATCCACCGTTCCTGCGCCCCGATGTCTCCCCGTGCCCGTCTGAACGCCCCCGTGCGTGAATCGGCCGGTGCGTCACCCTCTTCATCGCGTTCCGTATGTCGCGCGAGTGGTGACGGCGGTCGCGTTCGTGCTCGCATTCGGTCCGCGCGCGGTCACTCATCGCCCGTTCGAGTGGTGCGGAGCCGGGTTAATACAAGGGATCGCGGGCCTTTCCGCAGGTGAGCGTGATCGTGGCTGAAGCGTGACCCAGAACTCCGCCCCCCGATTTGACGCTCCCGGAACGGCCGCGTAATGTTTGTCGAGCCAGCGGGGAACCGGGCGGGAACGGACCGAGATCAAATCGGGCCGGAGACCGGCTTGCTGGCCGCCCGACCGAGTGTCAGGACTACTTCGTAGGTCTGCTACGGTCGAACCTCCTCCACGATCACGGGTATGACACACGTGGCTCTGCTGATAGGGACACGGCGAATCATGCTGGGTTCGGACGGGGAAGCCGGCGAGAATGAAGCGAGAAACGCGGGAAGGCCCCGAAAGAGGCCGGAAAACGGATCTGGTAAAGTTCTCCAGGCAAGCGAGAAAGAGCAAGAAACGCAGACCGGAACGGAAACGACCGGGACGCGGAATCAGAGCCGGAAAACGGATCTGATAGAGTAAGACAGGCAAGACCGGAAAGAGCGGGTGAAAATGGGCCTGCTAGAGTAAGACGAGCAAGACGGTAAGACAGCGAGAACGAGTAAGACAAAGTGAATATACCCGCCAGTCGGGATCTGGTCCAGAGTGACTTGGTTCTTGGTGTGGGTGTGTTGTTTGAGAACTCAACAGGGTGTTTTTGGTCAGTTTGTGCAGGGCTCTTGCACACTGGC
>NZ_BSTX01000004.1:0-242596 GCF_030269765.1 Actinorhabdospora filicis
CCCGACCAGGACGCTGTCCTGGACCTGGGCCTCTCTCGGAAGGGGGCTTCGCCTTGGGTTGCGGGCCGTTGTCCACGGGCTTAGGGCATGGTCGGGCTTGTTTTGGGTTGTTCTTTGCGTGCGGTGGTGCCCTTCGTCGGTCGGCCCCGGCACCATAACGACGAACCTGGGGGTGTCAAGACGGTAGAGCGTGTCTTGACACCCCCAGAACCCTCGTTACCGATTCCTTTACGGCCGACCGACGAAGGACCCCACCACCCGAAGCCGACATCTGCGCTATCGCACCAGGGGTGTGGGGCACCCTCCGCTGATTGGGGCGACACCCACCCCACCCACACGCTCCGCCCGCCAACCCACTTGGCCCACCCCGCTCACCAACTCGCTTCGGCCACCCCGCCCGCTCACCCATCTCTGCCCGCCCCACCCACGTCGCCACCGCACCCACATCGCCCGCCCTACCCGCTCGCCCCGCCTACCCGCCCTGCCCCGCTGTGCGGTTCTCACCCCGCCTAGCCCGGCCGCGCCTCACCACCCACGCTCCATCTCGCCCGCCGCCCGTCACCTGGCCGTTTGCCCCTTGTCCCGCCGCCCGGCCCTTGCCCTGTCTGCCCGCACCTCTTCTTCTCCCCACCCTCCCCGCGCCGCGCCGCATCCACCGCGCCACCCCACGCACGCCACGGGGCGAGCCCTTCGGCTCGCCCCGGTCGTCGTTCTGTCGCTCTGCCTGTCGCTCTGTCTCTCGCGCTCGCCGTTCTCCCGGCGGCTACGAAACCACCGTCCAAGGCACCCATCCGCACCCTGTCTTGCTGTCGGCGAAGGTCACCACGGCGTAGGCGTAGCCGTGGTTGATCGACGAGTCCACGGGCTTGGTGTAGTACACCTGCATCTTCTTGATCGCGGTCTTCTCCGCGACCTTCTCGGCGCCGGCCTTGGGGAGGAAGAGGGGGTCGGCTTTGCCGGTCACGTCGGCGATGTCGAGGCCGGTGACGCCGACGTCGCCGAGGCAGTTGATGACGGCGGATTTGTGGCCGTCGTCGTTGCGGACGGGGGTTGTGCCGGTGGCCTGGACGTGGATGACTTCGGTGCCGTGGTTGCGGCCGTCGCAGTAGTTGTAGTCGGAGCGCTTGATTTCGAAGGTGTTCGGGAACTGGGGGTTGGTGGAGAGGTTGAGGGCCCTCAGTTCGGAGCAGGTCCACTGCCAGGTGGCTTCGAACTCCAGGGGTTCGGCTTCTTTGGTCTTGGGGTCGTAGAGCCAGACCTGCACGAACTCCCAGGGTTTGTCGTCTTTCGCGCCCGAGCCCTGGAACTGGATGAGGCCGGCGGCGTCGAGGTCGTTGTCGCCGTCGATGTCGGCGTAGACAGGGGTGCCGGTGAGGACGTACTTGTCGGACTTGCCGTTGACGAGGCGGCCGAACTGTTGCAGCAGGTAGACGTCGGCTTGTTCGAGGTCGATGGACTTCACGCCCTCGTCCATGGGGGCCGCCGATGAGCCGCTGGGGGTGGGGTCGGGGTTGTTGGCGGTGTCCTTTTTGTTCATCAGGGACACGCCGATGATGGCGGCGGCGACGAGGACTGCGACGCCGATGACGCTGGCCACGGCGATGACCATGGTGTTGGGACGCTTCTGTTGCTGCGGCGGGGGTGGCTGGGGTGTCCACTGTGGTTGTGGGGCCGCCATTTGCGGGGCTGGTGAGTGGGGGACGCCGGTGACGGGGGTGCCGGAGACGGGGTAGGCCGCGCCGCCGGACACGGGGTAGGGCGCGGGGGCACCGGAGACCGGGTGGGGTGTTGAACCGACCGCGTTGATCTCCAGGACGCCGGTGGTCACCGGGCGGATCGCGATGCCGACGGCGTCGTAGGGGAGCGCGGGATGCACCGAGGGGACGTGGGGGAGCTCGATCGTGGAGAACTCCGCGTGCAGCTGGGCGGCGGACGGCCGACCGGCGGGGTCGGGGTTCATCGCCGCGCGCAGGAGCCCGGTGACCTGCTGGGGGACGCCGGGCAGGTCCATCACCGGCTGGGAGCGCAGGCCCGGGTTGTACGGGTCGTGCGCGAAGGGCAGCTGGCCGCCGAGGGCCACGTAGGTCGTGGCGGCCAGCGCGTAGACGTCGGTGGCGGGGCCGGGCTGCTGGTCCAGGGGGTTGAAGCGCGGGGGGATGGCGGTGGCGCCCAGTCCGGGGGCGGTGGCGTCGAGACCCGCGAGGCGGGGACGCCCGAAACCGTCGAAGAGGACAGTGGACGGTGCCACCAGGCCGTGCCGCAAGCCGTTCTGGTGCAGGGTGTCCAGGCCGAGGGCCAGCAGGGACGCGTTGCTGACGGCCTCGCCGATGGCGAGCGGGCCGGTGTGGCACAGCCGTTCGGCGAGGGTGCTCCCGGCGGCGTCGACGAGCATCGACGGGCGTCCGTCGGGCCCGACACCGGCCTGGTACACATCGGCGATGTTGGGGTGCGCGGCCAGCTGCCGGATGAGTCCCGCCCAGGGATCGAAGGTGATCGCCGAGACGGGCCGGTGGCCGATGACGCGCATGGCGGGCTGGCCGTCGGGACCGGTCTCGGGGAACAGGGCGGCGGTGTCGTCGGAATAGATGGGTGTTTGCGGCACGGTCATGTCGGGAGCCTTCGGTTCAGGAGACGGTTCCTGGCGGAATCCAGCCACAGCTGACAGAACCATCGACGGCCGTGAGCCGCGCCAGGTTCCATCCCTCATAGTCTGACCCCGGCTCGCCGGGCGCCACCTGTGAGAGTTCGATGTGGGTGTACTGCCCGGTCAGCGGCGGTGCCGCGGGATCGGGCCCGAGGAGGGGCGTGACCTTGCCGACGAGGTCGGTGCCCGCTTCGTGGAAACAGAACCCGGCCGCGCCGGTGCCGGGGGAGAGCTGGACGGGGAAGCCGTTCTTGAGTCCGTAGTGGACGGTGCCGCTCCAGGAGGTCGTGGCGAAGTCGCAGTCGGTGGAGCGGCGGGCGGCGATCTCGACCGCGTTGTCCTTCACCACCGGGAAACCGTCGTCGACGAAGTACTCGCACGGCGTCTCCATGAACGCCATGTACGGGACCTGCCGGACCGCGCCGTCCCTCCACTCCCAGAAGAACAGGGCCCGCTGGCCGCCGTCGGCGATCGCGCGGATCATGACCGCCGCGTCCAGGTCGCCGTCGGTGTCGAAGTCGCCGTACATGGGCGCACCGGCGATCTCGAAGCCGAGGCTGTACCCGAGGGACGGGTCCTTCGCCTGCGCGGTGGCCGAACCGTCGCGGAACTTCGTCGGGGCCAGGCCGGTGGCCAGCCCGTGGGTGTAGCCGGGGACGAAGTCGGCGTTCTGGATGTCGAAGCCGCGGATCCCGTCGGTGGCCGTCGAGGTGGCCGGGGACGGGCCGCCGGCCGCGGTGCCGGGATTCTCGGCGGTGCCGCCCGGCCAGTTCACGGCGGCGACGACGGCCGCGGCCGCGATCGCGGTGGCCACCGCCCCCACGGTGATCTTCAGGGCCAGCCCGGTGCCCGCCTTCGCCGCCGCCCCAGCGGATCCCGAGCCCTGGAGCGCGCCGCCGAGCGCCTGCCCGGCGATCACCCCGGCCGCGGCCGCGCCACCGGCGAGGGCCGCGCCGGAGACGGCGAGGTTGATGGAGACGACCCGGTCGTTGGCCGGACGCACCGGCGCGCCCACCGCGCCCGCCGCCAGCGGTGCCGCGACCGTTGCCGTCACCGGGATCGCGAGCCCGGACAGGGTGGCCGCGAAGGTCCCGGCGGACGGCCGCCGCGCCGGGTCCGGGTGCATCGCCTCGCGCAGCAGGCCCATCAGCCCGGCCGGGACGCCGGGGAGCTCCGGCGGGGTCAGCCGCCGCAACGCCGGATCGGCCGGATTCGCCTCGTAGGGCACGGTTCCGCCGAGCGCGACGAAGACCGACACCGCCAGCGAGTACACATCGGACGGAGGCCCGGCCGCGCCTTCCGGTGCCAGGTAGCGGTTCGGGACGGCGGCCAGCTCCAGTCCGGGCGCCGACGCGTCCAGCCCGGCGAGCCACGCGCGTCCGTCCGGCGCGATGACCACCGTCGAAGGGCTCACCGCGCCGTGCCGCAGCCCGGCCCCGTGCCAGGCCGCCAGACCCGCCGCCACCTGGGCGAACACGGCCACGGCCGCGCCCGGCGACAGCGGCCCGGAGCCCACCAGGGCCTCGGCGAGGGTGGCGCCCGAGGCGTCCACGACGAGGTCGGTGTGCCCGCGCCCGTCCACGCCGATCGAGCGGACGGCGACCAGCCCGGGCGTCCCGGACAGCGCGGTCACGGCCATGCGCCAGGCGGCCAGGGCCGCGCCGGAGACCGGTCGCTCGCCGAGGATCCGCAGCGCCGGGCCCGGAAGCGCGTGCACGCTCGCGGTGGCGTCGCGGTGGAGCGGGGCGGTCATCTGCTCAGGCCTCGATCAGATCGGCGGCGGCGACCCATCCGCAGGTGGCCGAACCGTCGGCGAGCGTCGCCGAGGCGATCACCCACTCGACGGGATCCTTGGTGTCGGGGGTGTACGCGGTGAAGGCGGTGACCTCGCCGACCTCGGCGGTGGTGCGGTCGGGTCCGGTGTGGACACCGAACTTCGGCGCGCCCTCGATGGTGATCGTCCGGCCGTCGTGGATCCAGCGGCAGCGGGTCGCCGAGCCGGGCACCGGCGCGGTCTGGGTGAGCCAGCCGTCCACGACGCCGATGACGAAGGACTCCGGGCTCAGGATCCCGGCGTCCACGCCCTGGCAGCCCTCGTAGGGGTTGGTGGACTTGACCTCGACGCCGAAGCCGGAACCGGGGGCCGGGGTGATGGCGACGACGCCGCAGATCCCGGCGACCGACTGGCTGGCCTTGGTCTCGCGGGTGGCCGGATCCCAGGTGTAGACGACGATCCAGGGCACGACCAGGCCGCCCCGGTCGGCGAGGGTGCGCTGGAGGATCAGGGCGGCGTCGGTGTCGCCGTCCCCGTCGGCGTCGGCGTACACGGGCGGGCCGCCCAGCTGCCAGCGGACGCGCCCGGCGTCCGGGTCGGTGAACTCGTGGAAGCCGCCGACCAGCTCGAACTCGTCCTGCGAATACGGGATCTTGAAGGAGTGGTTGGTGAAATCGACGTCCTCAATGGACGACGGCGCCTCGCCACCGGCGCCCGCCTTGTCGTCCCCGGCGAAGCGGTCCTTGAGGTACCAGGCGGCCACGCCCGCCGCCGCCAGCACGGCGACGACGAGGACCCCGGCGAGGATCTTGCGGCCGGTGCGCTTTCGCGGCCGCGGCGGCGCGAAGCCGGTGCCGGGCGGCGCGGCCGGGACGGGCGGGTTCTCGTCCCCGATGCGCGGCAGCGTCCCGGTGACGGCCTTGTTGACCGCCACGACGCCGTGGTTGGCGGCGCGGACGTCCGAACCGGCCACCACCATCGGCAGCGCGGTGGTGGCCGAGCGGTCGCGGACCTCCACCGTGGACAGCATGTCGCGCAGCAGTGAGATGCTCGGCCGCGTGCGGGGATCGGGGTTGAGGGCCGTGCGCAGGGTGACGATCAGTTCCGGCGGGACGTGCGGAAGCTCGGTGATGCCGCGCCGCCGCAGGTCCGGCGAGGAGGGATCGGAGGCGTAGGGCAGCGGGCCGCCGAGAGCCACGTAGGCGGTGGCGGCCAGCGCGTAGACGTCCGAACCGGGCCCGGGCTCGGCCTCTGGGGCGGTGTACAGGCCGGGACGCGCGGTCTTGACCAGCTCGGGCGCGCACATGTCGAAGCCGGTGAGCTGCGGCGTCCCGTCCGTCGTGTAGAGCACTGTGGACGGACACACGGTCCCGTGCCGCAGCCCGGCGGCGTGGGCGGTGGCGAGCGCGTCGGCCAGCGCGGTGGCGGTGCGGGCGACCTCGTCCACGCCGGGCGGGTGCGTGACCAGCTTCTCGGCGAGGGTGGTGGTGCCGGTTCCGCAAAGGACGTACGGACGGCCGTCGGGGGTGAGCCCGGCGTCGGCGACGGGCGCCAGATGGGCGTGGCGGACCGACTTCAGCCGCGCGGCCCAGTCCAGGAAGGTCTCCGGGCGCGCGGCCGGGCGGTGCCCGACCGTGTAGACCAGCGGGCGCCCGGCGGCGTCGGCGGCCTCGTAGACAGCGGCGGTGTCGTCGCTGCTCAGCCAGCGGATGATCTGGATGCCGTCCATCGCGTCACCGTATCGTCTCGGGTCTAGTCGGCATCGAGCGGAATCCAGCCGCAGGAGACGGTCCCGTCACCGGCGAACAGGCGCGCGACGGCCCAGTTTCCCTGACCGGCTGTGGTGTAGGCGATCGTGGTGAAATCCCCTGGTATTTCAGGGGACGCGGGATCGGGCGCGACGCGCGGGGTGACGGGGGAGAGGAAGTCGTTCGGTTCGTCGCCGGGGGCGAAGTTGCAGCGGTCGCCGGCGCCGAGTTTCGGGGCGGTCTGGGCGAACCAGCCGTCCTGGAGACCGAAGGTGACGGTCTCGTCGGTGAGCGCGTCCTGGGCGGGGCCGTAGCAGCCGAGGGCGGGGCTGGTCGCCTTGAGCTTGGCGGTGACCTGCTTTCCCTCCGCCGTCAGCGATGTGACCTCGCAGATGCCGTCGGCCCAGTTCTTCGCCTGGGCGGGCGCGCCGTCGGTCCACAGGAACGCGGTGAGGTAGGTGTCGCCGGTCTCGAAGCCGTCGCGGCGCAGGGCGACCACGGCGTCCAGGTCGCCGTCACCGTCCAGATCGGACTTCGCGGGTTCGCCGACGAGGGTCCAGGTGTAGGTCTGGAACTGGTCGGCGCCCTGCTTTTCGAAGCGCCCGCCGGTCAGGGTGATGGTTTCGCCGCCGCCGGGTTCGGTGAAGCGCAGGCCGGTGTAGTCGAAGGGCGGCTGGGACGGCGCCGGGCTCACCGGCGGGTTCAGCGCCACATCGCCGCCGTCGCCGCCGTTCCCGAGTGCCTGAACACCGATCACGACGGCGGCCGCGACCACGGCGAGTCCGACGACGCCCACGGCGATCTTGCCGATCAGCGCACCGGCGCCGCCCTTGGCCGCGATCGCCTTCCCGGCACCGGATCCGGCCGTGGTGAGGGCGGTGGCGACCGCCGGTGCGGCGACGACCGCGGCGGCAACGGCGATCCCGGCCGCGGCCGCCCCGGCGACGGCGATGTTGATGGACACGACGGTGTCGTTGACCGGGCGCACCTCGGCGCCCACCGCCGTCGGCGGCAGGGCCGCGATCGCGGGCGCGTCGACGGTCGCGGCCGACAGCACGTCCCGCAGCGTCCCGGCGCTCGGCCGCGCGGCCGGATCGGGATGCAGCGCGATGCGCAGGATGCCGGTGACGGCACCCGGGACGCCCGGCAGGTCGGTGATCTGCTGCCGCCTTAAGCCCGGATCGCCGGGCGCGGCGGCGTACGGGAGGACACCGCCGAGCGCGGTGTAGGCGACCGCCGCGAGTCCGTACACATCGGACGGTGGACCGCCGTCGCCCTCGGGCGCGGTGAACGCCCCGGCGGTCGCGGCGAGACCCATCTCGGGCGCGCGGGTGTCGAAGCCCGCGAGCCGGGCGGCGCCCGCGCCGTCCAGCAGGATCGTGGACGCGCACACCGCGCCGTGCCGCAGCCCCCGCGCGTGCAGCGCGGCCAGGCCGTCGGCGGCGTCGGCGATCGCGGTCAGCACCGCCTCCGGGCCCGGCGGTTCGGTGGTGAGCGCCTCGGCGAGGGTGCGCTCACCGGCCCCGGTGACCAGGTAGGGCCGCCCGTCGGCGCCGACACCGCCACTGTGGACGGTCGCCAGCCGCGGATGCGCGCTCACCTCGGTCAGCGTCCGCGCCCAGGCGGTGTAGGCCGGTTCGTCGACGGCGGCGGCCTTCCCGACGGTGTAGACGAACCGGTGCCCCGCCGCGTCGGCCGCGTCATACGTGGTCGCGGTGGCGTCTTCGGCGAGCCGCCCCAGAATCCGGTCCATCCGACCACGTTATCGGCGGGTCGCAAACCGTGGCGAAGGCCCGGGACTTGACCTTCACACCGGCCTCAAGGCTTAGCGTCGTGGCATGACGATCGCGCACATCAACGGCCGTCCCGCCACCGCCGAGCAGCTCGCGCCCCTGGCCTTCGCCGGGTTCGCGCACTTCACCGCCATGCAGATCCGCGACCACCGCGTCCGGGGCCTCGACCTGCACCTCGACCGCCTGCGAGCAGCCTCGGCGGAGCTCTTCGGGCGCGCCGAACCCGACGAGCTGATCCGCGAATACATCCGCGCGGTCCTGGCCGAGGCGCCCGCCGACGCGTCGCTGACCGTGACGGTGTCCACGGGCGAGTTCGTGCCCGACGCGCCGCTGCGGGTCCTCGTCCGCGCCGGGGACCCCTCGGACGGGCCCGCCGGGCCGCTCGCGCTGGACGTCGTCCACCACGAGCGCTGGATGCCGCGCCTGAAACACGTCGGCGAGGGCGCCAAGACGCACCTGCTGCGCACCGCGAAGGCCCGCGGCTTCGACGACGCCGCCTTCGCCGACGGCGACGGGCGCCTGAGCGAGGCGACGATCTGGAACCTCGCGTTCTGGGACGGCACGAGCGTCCTGTGGCCGCGCGCGGAGATCCTCACCGGCACCACCATGGGCATCCTCCGGCGGCGGCTCACCGTCCCGCAGACCACCGTCGACCTGCGCCCCGGCGACCTCACCGGCCTCGCGGGCGTGGTGATGAACTCGTGGACCCCGGCCGTGCCGCTGTCCCGCGTGGGCGACGTCGAGCTGGCCGACGCCGGAGAGTTCGCCGGGGTCCTGCGCGAGGCGTTCGGGCGGGAGGAGTGGACGCGGGTATGACCGCGCTCAGGCCGGCGTGAGCACGTACGGCGTCGTGGACGCCACCGCGAACAGCCCGAGCCGCCGCAGGATCGGCCTGCTGTCGTCGGAGGCGTCCACGTGCACGTAACGGAACCCCCGCGCGGCGGCGAGCCGGGCGCGGTAGGCGACGGTCGCCTTGTAGACGCCCCTGCCGCGCCACTCCGCCAGGGTCGAGCCGCCGTGGAAAGAGGCGAACTCGGTGCCCGCGTGGAAGCGCACCCAGCTGGCGCACACCACCAGGCCCCCGGCGTCCTCCACGACGATGATCACGGCCGGGTCGCCCTCGTCGCTCACCTCGTGGGCGAAGTCGCCCGGGATCCACGAGCAGTCGACACCCCACACCGCCTCCATGAGCCGCTGGATCCGCACGAAGTCGTCGTGGGCGGTGACCTCGCGGATCCGCAGCCCCTCCGCCAGCACCGGCTCCCCCGCCATGCCCGCCACCTCGCCCACGATCACCGTCTCCCGGTCCTGGGGGGCGAAACCGGCGGCGGCCAGGCGCGCGGGCAGGTCGGCCGGCTCATCGTGCCCGTGCAGCTTCCACTCCACCGGCCGGCCCAGCGCCGTCCAGTGCTCGCGCTGCCGGTCGATCAGCGCGTCCAGATCGCCGCCGGTGAGCCCGCCCAGGTCGCGGTAGGTGAGGAAGCCACGCCCGGCGTGCCGGGTCTTGCGGACCAGCGGGCCGTCCGCGTCGAGGGTGGACTTGTCATCCGGCAGGATCCGGGCACGCAGCTGCTCCTGGTAGGCCGCGAGCAGCGCGGAGGGTGTGGGGCCGTGGTCCAGAACATCGGTCATGGCCGGATGAGATCAACTCGCGCTATCGCCGCGCCATCGTCGGCACTAGCCTGATGCGATGCCGAAGCGGCGCATGTTCGTCATCTTCCACGTGCTCCTCCTGGCCGCGCTCGCCCTGCTGCTCTGGGGCTTCAGCGGGCCCTGGATCGACATCCCCGCCGTCGGCGCGAGCGTCGTGGCCCTGCTCGGGCTCGGCGCCGGCTGGCTCGTCCTGGTCACCCGGACGCGGTCCTGGTGGACGGCCGCCGCGCCCGTCCTCCTCGTCGCCGCGGTGCTGCTGGTCAACGCCGACGTGCCGCGCGAGGTCCGCTGGTCGTGCGGCGCCGGGGCCTTCAACGCGTTCGTCGCCGACCTGCCCGCCCCCGCCGACCCGACCGACCTCCCCGCCTGGGACGGCTTCACCGGCGGGCGCGACTTCGGCTGCTACACGATCCGGGAGGCCTACGCCGTCGAAGGAGGCTACGCCTTCCACCTCGACGTGGGCGGCTTCGTCTACCAGCCGCACGGCACGACCTACTGGACGGCCGTGCCCGGCCCCGCGGGTCCACGGGCGCTGGGGGACGGCTGGTACAGCTTCGTCGACGAGTTCTGAGGACGCGCCACGCCCGGGGCGGTACGGAAAAGGCCCCGTCCGATGGACGGGGCCCTCACGTGGCGGAGGATACGAGATTCGAACTCGTGAGGGCGTGAACCCAACCCGCTTTCCAAGCGAGCGCCATAGGCCTCTAGGCGAATCCTCCGCAGAGGAGAATACATGAGCGCCCGGGTGACCTCGAAAGCGGTTAACGCCGACCGCCGATTACCGCCCACTCGTCCCGATCTTGCGCGACCGGCCCCACACCCGGCACGGCGATCGCCACCGGTGGGGTACTCTGGGCGGCGCCCCTCGTGCGGCGTCATCTTGTGAACCTCCCCAGGGCCGGAAGGCAGCAAGGATAAGCAAGCTCTGTCGGGTGCGCGAGGGGCCCTTCGTTTACGGCCTTCGAAGGAGTGAACCCGCGTGGCCCTGGCGCTCTACCGCAAGTACCGGCCGCAGAGTTTCGGCGAGGTCATCGGCCAGGAGCACGTCACCGAGCCCCTGATGCAGGCCCTCCGCAACAACCGCCTCAACCACGCCTATCTCTTCTCCGGCCCGCGCGGCTGCGGCAAGACGACCAGCGCGCGGATCCTGGCCCGCTCGGTGAACTGCGCCAAGGGCCCGACGCCCGAGCCGTGCGGCGAATGCGATTCGTGTGTGGCCCTCGGCCCCAACGGCAGCGGCGCCGTCGACGTCATCGAGATCGACGCCGCCTCGCACGGAGGCGTGGACGACGCCCGCGAGCTGCGCGAACGCGCGGTCTTCGCGCCCGTCCAGAGCAAGTACAAGGTGTACGTCATCGACGAGGCCCACATGGTCTCCTCGGCCGGGTTCAACGCGCTGCTGAAACTCGTCGAAGAGCCGCCCTCGTACGTCATGTTCATCTTCGCGACCACCGAGCCGGACAAGGTCCTGCCGACGATCAAGTCGCGCACCCACCACTACCCCTTCCGGCTCATCCCCCCGGCGACGATGCGCGGCTACGCCGAGGAGCTCGTCGTCCGCGAGGGCGTCCAGGTCGAGCCGTCGGTGTACCCCCTCGTCGTGCGCGCGGGCGGAGGCTCGGCGCGCGACACCCTGTCCGTCCTCGACCAGCTCATCGCCGGCGCCGGACCCGAGGGCGTCACCTACCAGCGCGCGATCGGGCTGCTCGGCGTCACCGACATCACCCTCATCGACGAGATGTGCGACGCGCTGGCCGCCGCCGACGGCGCGGGCGCGATGCAGGTCATCGACCGCGTGGTGGAGGCCGGGCACGATCCGCGCCGCTTCGCCCAGGACCTCCTGGAGCGCCTGCGCGACCTGATCGTGCTCAACCAGGTCCCGGACGCCGGATCGTCCGGGCTCATCGACGTGCCCTCCGACCAGCTCGAACGCATGACCGGGCAGGCCCTGCGGCTGGGCCCGGCGAGCCTGACGCGCATGGCCGAGATCGTGCACGAGGGGCTCCTGCAGATGCGCGGCACCACCGCGTCCCGGCTCATCCTGGAGCTGGTGTGCGCGAAGGCGCTGCTGCCCGCCGTGGACGACTCCTCGGGCGCGTTGTTGCAGCGCCTGGAGCAGATGGAGCGCCGGGTCGCCGACGGCGTGATCGCGGCACCGGGCGCGGGATACGCGCCGGTCGCCGAGACCGCGCCCATGCCCGCCGCCGCGCCGGTGGCGGCGCCCGGCCAGTCGGCGAGGGACGCGGCGATGGCCGCAGCGGCGGCGGCGACGAAGCCGACGCCCGCTGCTCCCGCGCCGGCTCCTCCTGTGGCCGCCCCCGCCGAGACACCCGCGCCTCCCGCCCCGGCCCCGGTGGCCCCTGCGCCCACCCCGCCCTCGACCTCGGCCGCCGCGTCCAGCTGGGACACCCCCGCCGCCCCGCCCGCACCCGCCGCCGCGGCTGCGCCGGGCGCGTCCTCGGGGCGTCCGGACGCCGCCGCGATCCGCCGCTCCTGGGACTCCATCAAGGACGCCGTCAAGCGCCGCAAGCGCACCGTCGGCGCCTACCTCATGGAGGCGTCGGTACGCGACGTCGAGGGCGACACGGTCATCCTGAGCTTCAAGCACGCCTTCCACGCCACCGCGATGGGCAACGGCCCCTCGCAGCAGATCTTCATCGAGGCCCTCACCGAGGTCCTGGGCGGCAGCTGGAAGGTCCGCTGCGAGACCGGCGGCGGCCCACCCGCCCCCGCCCGCGCGGCGGCTCCCCCGCCACCACCCCCGGTGGCGGCACCCACGCCCCCGGTCCCCTCCCAGCACACCGCGCCGACACCCCCACCGGCCGCGTCGGCACCGCCGCCCAGGCCCGCGCCGGTGCACGACGAGCCCCCGTGGCCCGACGAGGAGCCTCCTCCAGAGGACATGGACGAGTTCGGCGGCGCCAGGCCCGGCGACGTGGACGTGACACCGGTCGGCACCGCCGCCGAGCGCGCGGAACGGCTGCTGAAGTCGGAGTTCGGCGCGGAGACGATGCGGGACTGAGACGGCGGGACTCGCCGTGCCGTAATGCCTGCGGCGCCCGCAATGCCAGCAGTGTCCGGTGCCCGGTCGAGTTCGTGGTGTTCGCCGGTCTCAGCGTCGTCGGCCCGCACGCGCGGGCGTTTCTCCCTTCGGCTCGCCCGCCCCGGCCGGAGCCTTGACCCGGAGCTTCGGTCAGGAGCTCTGGCCCGAAGCGTTGGTCGAGGGCACGAGACGCGGGCGATCTCGCCGCAGTGCGACCCTGCGCATGGTGGCCCGGTTTCACCACGGAAGCGCGGGCGAGCTCGCCGCAGTCTGTCCCTGTGGGGGCGGCCCGTGGCGTCACGCCACCCGCCGGATGACGGCGCATGCCCGCGCCCGACCGCACCGGGTGCACCCGGTGCACTTGCGTGCCATCACACCGACGCCTCACCCCACCCCCCCGTCGCACCGACCGCTCAAGCACGCGCCGGTCCGGCGTCCATCACCCCCTCACCACTTCCTCACACCGCGGATCCCGCGGCTCATCGCGACCGCTCGACCTCTCGCCCGCCCGTCAGGCCAGTCGGGCCCGTCAGGCCCCGTCGGTTCGCCGATTTCGTCTCGCGTGCGCGTGTTTCGCCGCCACACCCGCCGGGTAAGCGCCCACAGTGGGGTGCGGTAAGCGCGGGGAGAGACGTGGCCGCGGCTCTCCCCGCGTGCCATGTGGGTTTCTCGCCCTCGCTAAGCGCTCTCCGCGCCCCGCTCCAGCTGTGCCGCCATGCCGTCGATGATCAGCTGGACGCCGTGGGTGAAGGCCCCGTCGGTGTCCTCCGTCCACAGCTCGTCCAGGGCCGCGGCCGAGAGCGGGAAGCGCACGGGATCGATCGTCAGTGGCGACTCGTAAGGGTTCCCCTCGGTGTAGGTAATACCGATGCGCGCCTGCTCCTCGATGGTGAAGCCGATGACGAAGTGATGCAGCGCCCGGAAGGCGCGGGCGGCTTCGAAGGGCTGGAAGCCCGCGTCGCGCAGGGTCCGCATCGTGAGCTCGGTGGTTCGGTACATCGACTGATGGGTGATGTTGGTGCCCGCGAAGACACGGGCGCCGTCGCGGTACTTGAGCATGCCGCCGCGCAGGCGGCGGGCGGTGTCCAGCAGCCAGTCCTGCCATGTTTCCCCCCGTGCCGGTGATTCGAGGCCGTCGACCGCTTCGACGAACATGATCTCGGCCATCTCGTCGAGCAGTTCCTGCTTGCCCTTGATGTGCCAGTAGAGGGCGGGAGCCCGTACGTCCAGTTCCTTGGCCACGACGCGCATCGTGAGTCCCTCCAGCCCGACCTCGTTGAGCAGGCCGAGAGAAGTGCGGGCGATCAGGCGTGGGTCCAGCTTCACCGTCGTTCGTTCCTCTGTCCGCGAATCACTTGCTCACAGTGTGCTCCCGGGACTTCGCGGACCGCCCGTGAGGTCGCCGTCGAGGCGTTCCCACCTGGGCACTTGACAACTTAACACAGTTAGGGGCATCCTGAACAGCGTTAAATCCTTAACGGTGTTCAGGAGGCGTCATGACATCCACTCCCGTCCTGATCGCGGGCGGCGGCCCGACCGGACTGATGCTGGCCTGCGAGCTGCGGCTCGCCGGGGTCGACGTCACCGTCCTCGAACGCGCCGACGGCCCCACCGGCGAATCCCGCGCGGGCGGCATCCACGCCCGGACCCTGGAGGTCCTCGACCAGCGCGGCCTCGCCGACCGCTTCCTCGCCATCGGGCGCAAGCTCGCCGCCGCGCACTTCTCGGCCATCTGGCTCGACGTGTCGTCCATGCCCACCAGGCACCCCTACCTGCTGATGATCCTTCAGGCCGAGATCGAGCGGCTGCTCGCCGAACGGCTCACCGAGCTGGGCGGCACCGTCCGCCGCGGCGCCGAACTCACCGGCCTCACCCAGGACGCCGACGGCGTCACCGCCGCGCTCGCCGACGGCACCACCGTGCGCGCGGGCCACCTCGTCGGCTGCGACGGCGGGCGCTCGACCGTCCGCAAGCTCGCGGGCATCGCCTTCCCCGGCACCCCCGCCACGATGACCGCGATGCTCGCCGACGTCGTCGTCGATACACCCCCCGAGGGCCGCGTCTTCCAGGTCCGCACCGAGCACGGCGCCTACTCGCTCCTCGACTTCGCCCCGGGCTGGTGGCGCGTCATGACCAACGAGTACGACCGCGTCGCCGACCGGGACGCGCCGATCTCCTTCGAGGACGTCCGGCGGGCCCTGACCCGCATCGCCGGCACCGACTTCGGCATCCGCGACCCCCGCTGGGTCTCGCGCTTCAGCGACGCCGCCCGCCAGGCCGAGCACTACCGCGCCGGGCGCGTCCTGCTGGCCGGCGACGCCGCCCACATCCACTTCCCCGCAGGCGGGCAGGGCCTCAACACCGGCGTCCAGGACGCGGTCAACCTCGGCTGGAAGCTCGCCCTCGTCGCCAAGGGCTTCGCGCCCGCCGAGCTCCTCGACACCTACGAGAGCGAACGCCACCCCGTCGGCGCACGCGTCCTCCAGAACACCCGCGCCCAGACCGTCCTCGGCGCCCCCGGCGAGCAGACGACCGCCCTGCGCGAGGTCATGACCGACCTCATCGCCATCCCCGCGGCCAACGACCGCCTCGCCGCGATGATCACCGCCCTCGACGTCCGCTACGAACCGGGCCCCGATGCCCACGAACTCAGCGGCTACCGCCTCCCCGACCTCGATCTGCGCGTCGGCGAGCGCGAGACCAGCGCCTACGAGCTCCTCCACGCGGGCTTCCCGGTCCTGCTCGACCTGGGCCACGAGGACGGCGAGCGCTTCGCCGAGACCGCCCGGCCATGGCTGGACCGCCTCGACCACGTCACCGCCACCGGCCCCAAGACCTGGGACGTCCCGCTCGTCGGCGAACTCGACGCGCCCTCCGCCGTCCTCATCCGCCCCGACGGCCACATCGCCTGGGCCGCCGACCCCGGCGAGCCCGACCCGGCGGGCCTCCACGCGGCCCTGGAGCGCTGGCTGGGACCGGCGGAGTGAGAGATGCGCTCCGCCGCCTCAGCCCGCCGCGTCGCGGATCGCGTTCACGAACTCCACCAGCAGGATCGCGCTGAACACCAGCAGCACCACCCCCGAAGCCCGGTCGAACCACACCCGCCGCCGGTCGGTGAGAATCCCGCGCAGCCCGGCGGCGGCCACGGCCAGCACAAGGAACCACAACCAGGACGCCGAGACGGTGCCCAGCGCGAAGGACAGGCGGGTGTCCTGCCGCTGGGCGGCGATCGCGGCGCCGATGACGACGACGGTGTCGAAGATGGCGTGCGGATTCAGGAGGGAGACCATCGCGGTACGGGCCAGAACGCCTTTCACCGAGACCACTTCCCGCGCGGTCTCGACCTCACCCGAGGGCTTCGCACGCAGCGAGCGGACGCCCAGGAAGCCCAGGAACGCCGCCCCGCCCACCAGCAGCACGTAACGCAGGCCCGGGACCTTGGTGACCAGCGCGGCGGCCCCGGCCGCACCCGCGACGATGAGGATCGTGTCGCAGCACGCGGCCGCGACCACCGCCCACAGGGCGCGCGGCATCCCGACCGCCAGCCCCTGGCCGAAGACGAAGACGTTCTGCGCGCCGATCGGCACGATCAGGCCCAGCCCGAGGACGAGTCCCGTCAAGAAGGTCGCCGACACCGCTCCTCCGTCCCTCCACACCCCGTGCCCGACGCGCGGAGCATAGCCACGCGCGCGACGCGCGGCGACCGGCATCCGAGTGGGTGGGACACGGGGATGAGCCGCGACGGGAAGAGAGGCCGCTCGCCGCCGGGGTGGGACGGGGCTGGACGGGGCTGGGCCGACCGGAGGCGGCATGGAGTGGCACGGGGTCGGACGGGCACAGAGGCTCGGACGGGCATGGGGCCAGACTGGTGCGGGGCCGGACCGGCACGGGGTCGGGCGGGCATGAGGTCGGGCGGGCACGGGGCCGGACCCGCATGGGGTCGGACTGGTGCGGGGCGGAGCCGGGCCCGGCCGGGAGGTGCTCGCTGGGTGGTGAACCGATGTGGGCCCGTCCCCGCGGGTTCTCTCGGTGACCGTCCTGATGGGACGGCGCGACTCCGGTGTGGAGGCGTCTCTGGCCACCCGACCCGGCTGTCGCCGAGGCCGTGACCGGCCCGACGGGGGCGCGCCCCGCCCGATGGAACACCTCGGCCCTCACCGGCACGGCGGTATGTTCCCGCAGCGGGTGGAGCGGGTGGAGCGGGTGGAGCGGGTGGAGCGGGTGGACTGTGACCCGGGCCGGGCACTCCGGCCGCCACGCTGAGGGCACGCCCGGTTCGGCAGGGCGGTCTCGGTGGAGTGCGTTCCGCGTGAGGCGCACCAGGTGAGACCTCATGTCACCGAGCCGGCGTTCATTCAGACGGCGGCGATGGCGACGAGTGCGCTTGGCACCTCACGCCCTCACGTGTCCCTCACCCGTCCCTCGCGCGCTCGTTGGGTCGTCGGGGGTACCGGATAAGCTGCGGATGAGCGAACATCGACGGAGGGAACCGCGCCATGATGCCCGATATGCAGGGCCTGCTCCAGCAGGCGCAGCAGATGCAGCAGCAGTACGCGGAGGTCCAGGCCGAGCTCGCCGCGGCCCAGGTCGAGGGCACCGCCGGGGGCGGCGTCGTCACGGCGGTCGTGACCGGTGACGGGAACCTCGTGTCGATCAAGATCGACCCGTCCGTCGTCGACGCCGATGACATCGAGACGCTCGAAGACCTCGTCGTCGCCGCCGTGCACGCCGCCAGTGAGCAGGCGCGCAAGGTGGCCGAGGAGAAGATGGGCGCGCTCACCGCCGGGCTCGGTGGCCTGGGCGGCGGCCTCGGTCTTCCCGGCTTCTAGGCGGCGAGGAACGTGTACGAAGGCGCACTCGCCGACCTGATCGAGGAACTCGGCCGTCTCCCCGGCGTCGGCCCGAAGAGCGCGCAGCGCATCGCGTTCCACATTCTGTCCGCCGACGCCCACGACGTCGACCGGCTGTCGGACGCGCTCAAGCGCGTCAAGCAGCTCGTGCGCGTCTGCGAGATCTGCTACAACGTCTCCGAAGAGGAGCGTTGCCGCATCTGCCGCGACGGCCGCCGCACCGACGAGAACATCTGCGTCGTCGAGGAGTCGAAGGACGTCATCGCCGTCGAGCGCACCGGCGAGTTCCGCGGCCGGTACCACGTCCTCGGTGGCGCGATCAATCCGCTGGAGGGCATCGGCCCCGACAACCTGCGGATCCGCGAGCTCATGACGCGCCTGCAGGCCGGTGAGACCAAGGAGCTCATCCTCGCCACCGACCCCAACACCGAGGGCGAGGCCACCGCGACCTACCTCGCGCTGCTGGTGAAGCCGATGGGCATCACCGTCTCCCGCCTCGCCAGCGGCCTCCCGGTCGGCGGCGACCTGGAGTACGCCGACGAGGTCACGCTGGGCCGCGCGTTCGAGGGACGCCGGGTCCTGGACTGAGGCGACGCGGCCGCGACCCGGCCGCGATGCCTCACCCCAGGCGCCACTTCCCGTCCGCGTTCACCGTCACCACCGACGGCCCGGACTTCACCACGACCGTGCCCTCGTACTTCCCGATCTCGTTGACCGCGAGGTTCGGGAAGCCCGACTCCGGGTACTGGACCACCGTGAAGTTCCCGGCGCCGGAGTACGTCGCCTTCCACGTGGTCGCCCCGCCCTCGTACAGGTACACCGCGTCGGAGTCGCCGCCGGTGGACCCGTCCAGCTTCGGCGCCGAGCCGATCGGCGCGATCTTCACCGTCCAGGCGCCGTCGGCCTTGATCTCCAGGAACTTCGGCTCGTTGCCCAGGCCGCGCAGGCCGTAGGCGGTGACACCGGTGTAGCCGCCGATCGTGTTGGCCAGCAGGTCACCGGTCGGCTCGTTCTCGGCGTCGAGGACCGACAGGGAGAAGTTCGCCGAGCCCTTGTGCGTGGCGGTCACGACGGCGGCCTTCCCCGGCAGGGTGAGGACACTGTCGCCGCGGCCCTTCTCGTCCATCGCGTCGAACGTGCCGTACTCGCCATAGGACGAGGAGTCCTCCGGCGGCTCGGCGGCGTCGGCGGGACGCGCCGAACTCGGGCTGTCACCGGCCTGCCCGTTACCGGAGTCGTCGCCGAGGATGCTCTTGGCGAGCGCCCCGCACAGGCACACGACGATCACGACGACACCGCCGAGGATGATCCACTGCTTCGCGCCGGGCTTCTTCTTCACCGGCGGCACCGGAGTGGGGAACGGGGGCGGCACGGGAACTGTCATGGCGACTCCACGGGCTGGGCGGGCGCCGAGGGGCGGATGACGGCGCCGGGTGTCACACGCTATGTCGCGTTCGGACGCCGCGACAGCCGTCATTGCCGCTAACGGGTGACGGACCATCGGCCGGAATCGCGCGCCCGTGGAACCGGTGGCGGCCGGGGGACGGGCAGGGGTTTACGGCACGATCGGCCCGCCGGGCGAGCGGATCGCGAGACCGCACGGTGCGGGCCGTGACCGGGAGCAGGACATGGTGATGCGGACGCGGACGCGGACGCGGACGGCTGCGGCTACGGCTACGGCTACGGCACGAGCGTTCTCAACGGACCCCTCACCGAGAACGGCACCGCGCGAGCCCGGCGTGGCCGACGGCGGTGTTCGGCGAGGTTCTCCCGGCGCCGGACGACGCATACGCGATCACGTACCGCACCCACGTACGCGCCGGCCGTGCCGCCGCCGAGGTCGGGGACCCGCGCGTGAGCCGGTGCCGCTGATCGGGATGGGCCGACGGGATGACTCCGAGGTCGCCGGGGGTGCGGCGAACTTGGCCGGGAGTCCGTCGAGGTGGACGCGATCGCCGCCACGCGAGTCTTCCCGTTCGGAGGAGGCCGTGATCGGCCGGGCGGCGGGGTTCGCCGCGGCCGTCGTGCCTGCGGAGGAGTCCCTCGGCACGAGGCCCGGCCGCCCGGTGAACCAGGCCATGACTGGTGACGGGTCCCGCGCCCGGGTGCACGGGACGGCCGTCGGCCGGACCAGGGCACGGCCGGTGACGAGCACCGCGACCACGTGTGCGCGGCCCGGCCGCCGACCGGACTAGTCCATGGCCGACGACGAGCACCGTGCCCGGGTGTGCGTGGGACGGCCGACGAATACCGCGCCCGGGTGCGCGGCCCGGCGGCCGCCCGGACTAGGCCATGACCGGTGACGAGCACCGCGACCACGTGTGCGCGGCCCGGCCGCCAGCCATGCCCTGAGAGGTGTGAGCCCCTACGCCCCCCACACGTACGGCGTCGTCGAAGCCACCGCCAGCAGGCCCAGTCTGCGCAGGATCGGCTTCGAGTCGTCCGAGGCGTCGACCTGCACGTACTTGTACCCGCGGGCCACGGCCAGGTTCGCGCGGTAGGCGACGAGGGCCTTGTAGATGCCCTTGCCGCGCCACTCCGACAGGGTCGAGCCGCCCCAGAAGGAGGCGAATTCGGTGCCCTCGTGGAAGCGGAGCCAGGACGCGCACACGACGGTGCCGTCCTCGGCTTCGGCGACGACCACGACGGCGGGGTCGCCGGCGTCGGAGACTTCGTGGGCCATGGCGTCGGGGACCCAGGAGAAGTCGCCGCCCCAGACGGCTTCCTGGAGGCGCTGGATCTTCAGGAAGTCGGCGTGTTCGCGGACCTCGCGGATGCGGACGCCGTCGGGCGGGACGGGCGTGCGGGCGAGCCCGGCGATCTCGCCGATGATGACCGTCTCGGGGTCCTCGGGGACGAACCCGGCGGCGGCGAGGCGGTCGGTGAGGTCGGCGGGCTCGTCGTGGCCGTGGGTCTTCCACTCCACCGACAGGCCGCGCCCGCCGAAGTGGGCGACCTGGCGGGCGATGAGGGCGTCGAGGTCATCGCCGGTGAGGCCGTCGAGGTCGCGGTAGGTGAGGAACCCGCGGCCGGTGAGGGGCGTGCGGCGGACGAGGGGACCGTCCTGGTCGAGCGTGGACGCGTTGTCGCTCAGGACGCGGGCCCGGATCTGCTCCTGGTAGGCGTCCAGGAACGCCGCGGCGGCGGGGGTGTCGTCAAGATCTTCAGGGGTGCGGTCCATGGGGGTCATTGGACCACCGTCGCACGAAGCCGATCAACCGGTATACCGGGCACCACGCGGCCGTGGACGCCGACGGTCGTGCGGGCCGCGACCAGCGAGTTGAGCACCGCCTCCTCGACGGCGTCGAGCGCGGCCTCGAACAGCGGGGACAGCGCCGGGTCCGCGACCGCGCGGGGCGCGACGGTGCCGATGGCGAGCCCGTAGTCGCCGCTGCCGTGCGAGTAGGACGCCCCGACGCGCCCGAGCGCGAACACGAGGCGGCGGGACAGGCGGGTGAGCTGGCGGGCGTCGAGACCGGCGTCGGTGGCGGCCAGGATCATGCACGAGCCGTCCTCGGGCGGCTCGGTGACCTCGGCGGGCGGGAGGAACTCGGCGCCGCCCACGCGGAGGGTGCCGCCGAAGTTCGCCTGCACGAGGACGCCGAGGGTGGCGCCGTCCACGACGCGGGAGGCGGTGCCGATCCCGGCCTTGAAACCCAGCGCGGACGTGCCGGTGCCCGCACCCACCGAGCCCTCGGCGACCGGCCCGCCGGAGGCCGACTCGATCGCCGACAGGACGTCCTCGCCGGTCACCGCGCGGGCGCGGATGTCGGAGAGGAACCCGTCGTTGCACTCGCCGACCACGGGGTTGAAGGTGGTGGCGTCGTGGCGGGCGAGCATCCACGTCACCAGCGCGTCGGCGACGCGGAAGGCCGACAGGGTCGAGGTCAGCAGCACCGGCGACTCCACGACGCCGAGTTCGGCGACCTGGGTGTAGCCGACGAGCTTGCCGAAGCCGTTGCCGGCGAACACGCCGGCGGGCCGGGGACGGTCGGGGGTCGCTCCGGTGACCAGGGCGGTCACGCCGGTGTGGACGTGCGCGCCCCGCCGGACGGTGGTGTGGCCGACGGTGACGCCGGGCACGTCGGTGATCGCGTTGTGCGGTCCGGGGACGCCCGCGAAGCGCAGGCCGAGGTCTCGCGCTCTGCTCATTGCGATCACCGTACGCTGCCGCGCGCCAGGACCGCCGTCGCCGCCGCGCCCGCGGCCGTGACGCCCGCGGCGATCGCGAACGCCACCGGCAGGCCGGGGCCGGGCACGATCAGCCCGTACAGGCCGATGCCGAGGGCGCCGCCGAGCTGCTGGACGGTGTTGTACACGCCCGCCGCCGCGCCCAGGCTCTCCGGCGGGGCCTTGGTCCCGAGCGCGGCCAGCGCGGGCAGTGCCGCCCCGGCCCCGAGACCGGCCACGATCAGCCCGCACGCCAGCACCGAGTACGCCGGGCGCGGCCCGGCGCCCCAGGACAGCACGAGCCCGGCCGCGATCACCAGCAGGCCGGTGGGCACGAACAGCCGCACCGGCGCGCGGTCCATGAGGCTCCCGGCGACCGGCCCGGCGAGCATGATCGGGACGACGGCGGGCAGGAACGCCAGGCCCGCCTTCAGCGGCGACCAGCCCAGGTCGTCCTGGAAGTACACCGACACGTACGCGAACAGCGCGAACGCCCCGGCCTGCACGGTGAACGCGCCGATCAGCCCGGTGCTCAGCCGCAGCGTGAGCGGGACGCGCCCGCCGCGCGATGGGGGGACGTCCGGGATGCGCGTGGCGAGGACCGCGCACACCACCGCCACCGGCAGGTTCAGCCAGAACGCCCACCGCCACGACAGTCCCGCCACCAGGACGCCGCCCAGCACCGGCCCGGCGACCACGGCCAGCCCCGACACCGCGCCCCGGATCCCGAAGGCCGTGCCGCGCGCGCGTCCCCGGTAGCAGGCGGCGACCAGCGCCAGGGTCGTGGCGAACAGGACGGCCCCGGCGAAGCCCTGGACGGCCCGCGCGGCGATCAGGAACGCCGCCGACCGCGCCAGCCCGCAGGCCAGGGACGCCGCGGCGAACAGCGCGATGCCGCCCAGGAACGCCCGGCGGTGCCCGAGCCGGTCGGCGAGCCGCCCGGCGGGTATCTGCAGCAGCGCCATGGTCAGCACGTACGAGGTGACGACCCACTGGAGGACGCCCAGGTCGGCCCCCAGGTCGTCGCCGATCGGCGGCAGCGCGACCGTCGTGACGGTCGCGTCCAGCATGAGCATGAAGACGGCGAGGCAGATGGCGGTGAGCGGCCACCAGTCCGTGCGCGTGCGGGTCTCGGTCAGCATGACGACTCCCTAGCAGTGTTAGAGGCAAGCTAACACTGCTAGGGAGATCGGCGCAATGGTAGGTTCCGCGTCAGGAGGTGGGTCATGTCGGGCAAGTTCGGTGCGGCCTGGGAGAGCGGACGTGAGGCCGCCCCCCGCCTCGGCCGCGACGAGATCGTGCGCGCCGCCCTCGAACTCCTGGAGTCCGGCGGGCTCGACGGGTTCTCCATGCGCAAGCTCGCCGTGGCGCTCGACATCAAGTCGCCCTCGCTCTACTGGCACGTCAAGAACAAGGACGAGCTCTTCGACCTCGTCATCGACACCGTTTTCGGGCGCTGCCCGCTGCCCGGCGACGAGGACGTGCCCTGGCCCGAACGCGTCAAGGACGTCGGCATGACATGGCGGCGGGTCCTGCTGAACCACCCGGCCGCGGCGCGGCTGCTGCCCAGCCGCATCCCCAGCGGCCCGAACGCCATGCGGCTGGCCGACCACGTCGTCGGCATCCTGCTGCGCGCCGGGTTCGACGCGAAGACCGCCTCCTACGGCTACCTGACGCTGCACTTCTACGTCACCGGTTTCGCCTGCCTGGAGGTCGCCTACGTCGGGGGCGCCGCGCCGGGCACGATCAGCCTGGACGACTACGCGGGCATCCTGGCCGGCCTGCCGAGCGAGGACTTCCCCAACCTGGCGGCGGTCTCCGGCGACCTGCTCGCCGGGCACCTCACCGCCCGTTTCGAGTACGGGCTCGGCGGCATCGTCGACAAGCTCGCCAAGGAGCTCGGCTAGAGCCCGGCGGCGTCCAGGAACCCGTCCAGGCCGCCCATCACCTCGGGGTCGTTCAGCGCGATCATGCCCAGCACGGCCAGCTGCGGAGCCAGCGTCCACGGGCCGCCGTCGCCGTAGTAGGCGACGACGAACTCCATGACGATCTCGGTGTCCACGCCCGCGTCGACGTGCCGGTAGTAGGCGTTGGTCTCGACGGCGAACCGCCGGCACTCCTCCAACGTCGGGACCTCCGTGCCGAGCCTGCGCACCAGCATCAGCGCGCTGAACCCGGCGATCGAGCGGGCCAGGACGTCGTCGCCCAGCCGCGCCCGGATCGCCCCGGCGGCGGAGTGGTCGTGAGAGAGGTACGCCTTGAGGAACTCGCGCCCGTCCGACATGCGCGAAGCATAGGGCGGGCGCGCCCTCAGACCGTCCGCCAGTGCGTCATCACCCGGCCGTCTTCCACGACGTGGTAGGCGATCCCGGGAGGCGCGTCCAGCGTCGTGATGCTCTCGCCGGGCTCCCAGTCCAGCCGCAGCGTCGAGACCACGCCCGGCGCGATCAGCAGCGGGCGACCGGCG
Organism: Actinorhabdospora filicis; assembly: GCF_030269765.1. GTDB lineage: Bacteria > Actinomycetota > Actinomycetes > Mycobacteriales > Micromonosporaceae > Actinorhabdospora > Actinorhabdospora filicis. The sequence continues at coordinate 24,143 of NZ_BSTX01000004.1, forward strand.
AAGGTCGAGGCGGCGGCGGTGTGGGTGTGCCCGGTCAGCACCGCCAGCACCTGATCATGTCCACTCAGGACGGCGGCCAGCTCCTCGCCGTTCTGGAGCATCCACTGGTCCACCCGGGTCTGGTGCATCCGCACCGGCGGGTGGTGGAACGCCACCAGCGTCGGGACCTCCGGCCGCTCGGCCAGCCGTGCGCCAAGCCACTCCAATGTGGACGCCGACAGCTCGCCCTCGTCGACGCCCTCGATCAGCGAGTCCAGCGCCAGGATCCGGTGCCCGGCCACCTCGTGGTCGGTGTTCAGGAAGCCCTCGGGCCCGCCCAGGACCTTGCGGTAGCCCTCGCGGCGGTCGTGGTTGCCCGGCAGGTGGATCACCGGGAACGGCGAGTTCCGCAGCAGGTCGGCGATGATCTCGTACTCGGCGGCCTCGCCGTGGTCGGCGATGTCGCCGGTCAGCAGGATCGCGTCCAGCGGGCGCTTGAGCGTGTACAGGTGGCCCAGGACCGCACGGACGCGCTCGATCGAGCGGGGATCGCCGTCGACGTGGGTGTCGCTGATGTGGGCGAGCAGCATCACGTTCTCCTAATGCTTAGGTTTGCTCTAATCATTAGGGACTGTAGGCTGCCGAACCATGGACCGCAACCTCGCCCTCGAACTGGCCGACACCCTCGTCCACGACGGGAACGGCGGTGTCGCCGACGAACTGGCCGATCCCGCCGCCCGGGACGCCTGGCTCGCCGCGCACCTGCCCGGCGCCCGCGTCGCCGTGGCGGACCTGCGCGCCCTGCGCGGGCCGGTGCGCGCGCTGCTGGCGCGGGCGGTGACCGGCCCGCCGTCCAGTGCCGACGCCGCCGGATCGCTGCCCACCGTGGACGCGGCCGTCGCGGCGGTCAACGCCGCCGCCGCGCGCGTCCCGGTCGTCCCCGTGCTCACCTGGGGCGAGGAGCCGGTCGTCGCACTGTCCACTCCGGACGGCGACGGGCTCGCGGCGGTCGCGCGCTCGCTGCTGGCCTTCCTGGCCGGACCCGACCGGGCGCGGCTGCGGGCCTGCCCGGCGCCGCGCTGCGTGCGCTACTTCCTCAAGGGCCACAACCGGCAGAACTTCTGCAAGGCCGCCTGCGGGAACCGGGCCCGGGTGGCCCGCCACTACGAGAAGCAGCGCGCCGCCACCGGGTGAGCACGCTCGCGAGCTGGCTGTCCACTGTGGGCGGCCGATTCCGGTTTCGGCGGCCGTGGCCAAGATCGACGTTACGCTCCGGGATCATCGCCCACGGTGATCGTCACAATCCAATATCAGATTGGAATGCGGTAGTTCACACCCGGTGCGCATCCCACTAACGTCCACTTAGACCACACCGGATCGGCCGATGATCTTCTGCGACGAGGTCCGCCGTGAGGGGCACAGTCACGCGAGACACAGTGAGGTGACTTGATGAAATCCCGCAAGCTCCGCGGCCTGTTAGCTCTGGCCTCCGTCACCGTCTTGGCGCTCGGCACGGCCGCGTGCGCCAAGAGTGACCGGGACGACGGCGGATCGGGCGACAAGGACACGTTCGTGTTCGGTACGCCCGGCAGCCCCAAATCCCTCGACCCCTCCCTGGCCACCGACGGCGAGACGTTCCGCGTCACGCGGCAGGTCTTCGAGACGCTGCTCAAGCACGAACCCGGCGGCACCAAGATCGTGCCCAGCCTGGCCGAGAGCTACGAGCAGTCCCCGGACGGTCTCATCTGGACGTTCAACCTGCGCTCGGGCGTGAAGTTCCACGACGGCGAGGCGTTCAACGCCGCCGCGGTCTGCAAGAACTACGAGCGCTGGTACAACTGGACGGGCACCTACCAGAACACCAACTTCTCCTCCTACTGGCAGGAGCTGTTCGGCGGCTTCGCCAAGAACGAGGACGCCAAGACGCCCGCGGCCAACTTCAAGTCCTGCGCCCCCCAGGGCGACCTCAAGGTCGTCATCACCGTCGACCACTACTCGGCGACCCTGCCCGGCGCGTTCACGCACGCCTCGCTCGGCCTGCACAGCCCCAAGGCGATCGAGAAGTACACCGCCGAGGGCAACCCCACCGGTGAGGCCGGCAAGTTCAACTACCCCGCCTTCAGCCAGACCGCCGGGACCGTGGCCGGAACCGGCCCCTTCAAGTACGCCAACTGGGACAAGGGCGCCCAGGAGGTCACCCTGGAGGCCTTCGACGGCTACTGGGGCAGCCCCAAGGCGGGCGTCAAGAAGCTGGTCATGAAGACCATCAAGGACGCCAACGCCGGACGCCAGGCCCTCCAGTCAGGTGACATCCAGGGCTACGACCTCGTCGCGCCCGCCGACGTCTCGCCCCTCAAGGACGCCGGATACCAGGTCCCCACCCGCGGCGTGTTCAACCTGCTCTACCTGGGCATGCAGCAGGAGGCCGAGCCGCTGCTGCAGAAGAAGGAGGTGCGCGAGGCCATCGCGCACGCCATCGACAAGCAGTCGATCGTGACCTCGAAGCTGCCGCCGGGCGCCAAGGCCGCCGACCAGTTCATGCCCGACACCGTCGAGGGCTACTCCACCACGGTCCCCAAGTACGACTACAACCCGGAGAAGGCCAAGGAGCTGCTCAAGGGCGCCGGAGCCGACAAGCTCAGCATCGACTTCTGCTACCCGACCGAGGTCAGCCGCCCCTACATGCCCTCCCCGCCGGAGATCTTCGAGATCCTCAAGGCCAACCTCCAGGCCGCCGGCATCACCGTCAACGACAAGCCCATGAAGTGGGCGCCGGACTACCTCGACGCCACCGACGCCGGCAAGTGCCCGCTGTACATCATCGGCTGGACCGGCGACTACAACGAGGCCTACAACTTCATCGGCACCTGGTTCGCCGTCTACGACGGCGGCTGGGGCTTCAAGAACGAGAAGCTGTTCGCCGACATGGCCACCGTCTCCAAGGAGCCGGACAAGGCCAAGCGCATCGAGCTCTACAAGGCCCTCAACGACGAGATCATGACCTACCTGCCGGGCGTGCCGCTGACCAGCTCGCCGCCGTCGATGGCGTTCGCGCCCAACGTGAACCCGCCGACCACATCGCCGCTGACCCAGGAGAACTTCGCCGAGGTCTCCTACAAGTAGGAGCCACGGCACGCCGCCCGGGCGGGCGTCCACATCGGACGGCCGTCCGGGCGCTTTCGGCGAAACGGCGGCCCGCTTCCCAGCCCAGTGGAGGGCGCACATGGTCCGGTACATCGTCCGGCGACTGCTCCAGCTCATCCCGACCCTGTTCGGGCTCTCGCTGCTGCTGTTCGCCTGGCTGCACAGCCTCCCCGGCGGCCCCGAGGCCGCCCTCCTCGACGTCCGCGCCACCGCCGACACCCGCGCGCAGGTGCGCCGCTCCCTCGGCCTCGACGAGCCACTGTGGATCCAGTACGGGCGCTTCATGAAACGCCTGGCGCAGCTCGACCTCGGAGACTCCTTCAGCACCGGGACGCCCGTGGTCGAGGAGTTCGGGCGGCGCTTCCCCGCCACCGTCGAGCTCACCGTCGCCGCGATGATCCTGGCCATCGGGCTCGGCATCCCCCTGGGCTACCTCGCCGCCCGCCGCCACGGCCGCCTGCTCGACATCCTCACCGTGTCCGGCTCGCTGCTGGGCATCTGCATCCCCATCTTCTTCCTCGGCTTCCTGCTCAAGGCGCTGCTGGCCGTCAAGCTCGGCTGGTTCCCGTCCCTGGGCCGCCAGACACCCGGCCTGGACGCCACCCGGGTCACCGGCTTCTACGTCCTCGACGGGGTCCTCACCAGAGAGTTCGACGCGTCCTGGGACGCCTTGAAACACCTGGTCCTGCCCGGCATCGCACTGGCCTCGATCCCCTTCGCGATCATCGTGCGGATGACCCGGGCCAGCGTCCTGGAGGTCCTCGGCGAGGACTACGTCCGCACCGCCGAGGCCAAGGGCCTGCGCGAGTCGACCGTGCGCCGCCGCCACGTCCTGCGCAACGCGATGCTGCCCGTGGCCACCTCGATCGGCCTGCTCACCGGCGGCCTGCTGTCCGGCGCGGTGCTCACCGAGACCGTCTTCGCGTTCGGCGGCATCGGCTCCTTCCTCGCCGAGGCCATCTCCAACCGCGACTACCCCGTCCTCATGGGCTTCATCATGATCATCGCGGTGCTGTACGTGCTGATCAACCTCGCCGTCGACCTGTCCTACAGCCTCCTCGACCCCAGGGTGCGTGTGCGATGAGCGCCAAGACCGACCGCATCGACCGGCTCGCCGAGCTCACCGCCGCCCGGGCCGACGAGGGCGGGCACGGCCTCTGGTACGAGGCCTTCAAACGCCTGCGCCGCAACCCCATGGCCATCGCCGGGGCCGTCATCGTGCTCGTCTTCGTGCTCATCGCGATCCTCGCCCGCGTACTGGCGCCCTACGAGCCCGACGCGCAGACCTGGCTCGGCGAGACCAGCACCGCCACCATGACGTTCCCCGGCGCCCGCGCCGGCAACCTCCTCGGCGTCGACCACCTCGGCCGCGACATGCTCAGCCGCCTGCTCATCGGCTCCCAGCAGTCGCTGCTGGTCGGCGTGGTCGCCACCGTCCTCGGGTTCAGCGCCGGGGCCCTCCTGGGCGGGGTGTCCGGGGCGTGCCTGGGGCTGTTCGGGACCGCCGGGCGGCGCGTGGACGCCGTCCTCATGCGCTTCAACGACATGGCCCTCGCGGTGCCCTCGCTGCTGCTGGCGGTATCGGTGGCCACCCTCCTCGGGCAGAGCCTCATCACCGTCATGATCGCCGTCGGCGTCACCCAGGTCCCGGTCTTCGCGCGGCTCCTGCGCGGCTCGATGCTCGCCCAGTCCCACAGCGACTACGTGATGGCCTCGACCGCCCTGGGCGTCCGCAAGAGCCGGATCGTGCTCAACCACATCCTGCCCAACTCGCTGGGGCCGGTCCTCGTCCAGGTCACCCTGAGCCTGGCCACCGCCATCATCGAGGCCGCCGGGCTGTCCTTCCTCGGCCTCGGCGGCGTCGACGCCGCCCACCCCGAGTGGGGCTTCATGCTCGCCGAGTCCCAGCAGTACCTGTCCGGCGCGCTCCGCTTCGCGGTGTACCCCGCCACGGCCATCATCGTCACCGCGCTCGGCTTCACCCTCCTCGGCGAGGCCCTGCGCGAAGCCCTCGACCCCAAGCTCAGGAAGTAGGCGACATGGCACTGCTGGAGGTGGAGGACCTCGCCGTCACGTTCCACCGGCGCGGTACCGAACCCGTGCGGGCGGTGGACGGGGTGTCGTTCACCGTGGCCGAAGGCCAGGTCGTCGGCCTGGTCGGCGAGTCCGGCTGCGGCAAGAGCGTGACGTCCCTGGCCCTGATGGGCCTGCTCGCCAAGCGCGGGGTGACGGTCACCGGCTCGGCGCGCTTCGAGGAGGCCGACCTGCTCCAGATGTCGCCCTCCTCGATGCGGGACATGCGCGGGGCGCGCATGGCGATGATCTTCCAGGACCCGCTGTCCTCGCTGAACCCCGTCGTCCCCATCGGCCTCCAGGTCACCGAGGTGCTGCAACGCCACCGGGAGCTGCGCGGCGACAAGGCGCGGGCCGAGGCCGCCGACCTGCTGGACCGGGTCGGCATCCCCGACCCGACCCGGCGGCTGAAGGAGTACCCGCACCAGCTGTCGGGCGGGATGCGGCAGCGCGCGCTCATCGCCATGGCGGTGGCCTGCCGTCCCCGGCTGCTCATCGCCGACGAGCCGACCACCGCGCTGGACGTGACCATCCAGGCGCAGATCCTGGAGCTGCTCAAGGACCTGGTGGCCGAGGAGGGCACCGCGCTGATCATGATCACCCACGACCTGGGGGTCGTGGCGGGCCTGTGCGACGAGATCAACGTGATGTACGCCGGGCGCGTCGTGGAGGCCGCCTCCCGGCGTCCGCTGTTCGCGCGGCCGGTGCACCCGTACTCGGTGGGCCTGCTGGCCTCGATCCCGCGCCTGGACGCCCCGCGCGGCGAGAAGCTCACGCCCATCCCCGGCTCGGTGCGCGACAACATCGCCTGGGCCGACGGCTGCGCCTTCGCCCCGCGCTGCACCCACGCCGTCGAGGCCTGCGTCGAGGGGCCGCCCGAGCTGACCCGCACCTACACCGGCCACGCCTACCGCTGCGTCAATCCCGTCTCGCGCGAGGAGGCCGAGGCGGTGGCCGCCCCGGCGGTGCTGCCCACGCCGTCCCTCACCGAGGCGACCCCCTCCGAGGAGGAGAGCTCGTGAACCTGCTGTCGGTGCGCGACCTGAAGGTCCACTTCCCCATCCGGCGCGGTGTGCTGTTCGACCGGGTCGTCGGGCACGTCTACGCCGTGGACGGGGTGTCGCTGGACGTGGCGCGCGGCCAGACCTACGGCCTGGTCGGCGAGTCCGGCTGCGGCAAGACCACGCTGGGGCGGGCGCTGCTGCGGCTGGTGCCGATCACCTCCGGGCAGGTCCTGTTCGACGGGACGGACCTGGCCGCGCTGTCCTCGGAGGGGATGCGCAAGGAGCGGCGGCGGCTGCAGATGGTCTTCCAGGACCCGATGTCGAGCCTCGACCCGCGCCAGAACGTGGAGTCGATCCTGTCGGAGGGCCTGGCCACCCACAACATGATCGGGGACCGCAAGGCCCGCCGCGCGCACATCCGCAAGACCCTGGACGCCGTCGGCCTGCCGTCGAACGCGCTGGAGCGCTATCCGCACGAGTTCTCCGGCGGGCAGCGGCAGCGCATCGGCATCGCGCGGGCGCTGGTGCTCGAACCCGACGTGATCATCGCCGACGAGCCGGTCTCGGCGCTGGACGTGTCGGTGCAGGCGCAGGTGATCAACCTGATGGAGGAGATCCAGGAGGAGCTCTCGCTGACCTACGTGGTCATCGCGCACGACCTGGCCGTGGTCCGGCACATCTCGGACGTGGTGGGGGTGATGTACCTGGGCGGGCTGGTGGAGGAGGCGCCCTCGGACGTCCTGTACGTCTCGCCGAAGCACCCGTACACGAAGGCGCTGATGTCGGCGGTGCCGGTGCCCGACCCGGAGGTCGAGGAGAGCCGGGAGCGGGTGCTGCTGCGCGGCGACCTGCCGTCCCCGGCGAATCCCCCGGCGGGGTGCCGGTTCCACACGCGCTGCCCGTGGCGGCAGGAGACCCGTTGCGACACCGAGCGGCCGGAGCTGCGGGTGGTCGGTGAGGGGCACAAGGTGGCGTGCCACTGGGCGGAGAAGATCGAGGCGGGGGAGATCGGTGTGCGGGAGGACGCGGTCGTGACGGGGTAGGGGCCCTCTACCCCGCGTCCGCGGTCAGCCGGTGGAGGCGCCGGTGCTCGGAGCCGCCGAGCCGGGGCTCTCGGCGGGTGGTCCGCCGGGCCCGGGGTCGGCGCGCTCGATGTTGATCTCCATGCCGGGGACGATCACGCAGGGCGCGACCGGGCCTTCGACCACGGTGATCTTGTTGCTGAGCGTGGTCCCGCCGTCGAGGTGGATCACCTGGAGCTCCCAGACGAGGGTCTGGCCGGGCCGCAGGTACTCGGGGCGGATCCGCCAGAAGTCGTCCTCGCCGTCCTCACCGGGCTCGACGGCCCACAGCGGGCCCGGCGGGGTGAACGGGTCGCCGACCTCGTTGCCGCGCGGGTGCGCGCACCCTTGCCCGTTGTCCAGCCAGTCGACCTCGGCGGGGACGCCGTAAGACTCCAGCTTGTTCTCGAAGCCCTCGATGTCGGCGGGCGTGAGCGCCCACTTGTCGAGGGCGATCTTGATGGAGCCGTCGGGCTCGCGCTCAACGGCGTAGGCGGCCCCGCCGCCGACCTGCGGGAGGGCGACGGCGGTGACGCCGGCCAGCGCGGCGGTGGCGAGCCCAGCGCCGAGGAGCCAGCGGCGGCGGTGGCTTCGGGGCGCGGCCGGGACGGCGTCCCGGGACGCGATGTCCTCCTTGAGGGCGGTGAGCAGCTTCTCCTGGAACGGGTCGGTCATTCTCTTTCCCTTCACACGTGGACCGGGACGAGCGCGGTCAGCGTCTTGCGGGCGCGGTGCAGGCGGACGCGGGCGGCGGTGTGGGACATGCCGAGCGCGTCGGCGGCCTCGGCGGAGGTGAGCCCGTCCACCGCGACCAGTTCCAGCAGCGCGCGGGTCCTGTCCGGCAGGGACGCCATCGCGGCGAGCGTGTCGCGGGCGGTGCGCTCGGCGTCCAGGCGCTCCTCCATGCGGGTCAGGCCGTCGCCGTCGAGCAGACGGCGGCCCGCCAGCCGCCCGGTGGCGGCCAGGTCGCGGCGGACCCTGCGGTGGTGGTCGGCGACGACGTTGCGGGCGACGCCGTAGAGCCAGCCGGTGACGGTGCCCTTGCCGGGCCGGTAGGTGTGCGCGGAGTCGATGACGGCCAGGAACACCTCGGCGGTCAGGTCCGCCGCGGTGTACGGGTCCCCGACACGCCGGGCGGCGAACCGGGCGACGCGCTCGTAGTGCTCCCGGTAGAACACTTCGAACGCCGCCGGGTCGGTGCCGATGCGGCCGGGGGCGGCCTCTGCGGTCAACGTGCCCTCCTTCCTTTAACGGTTTTTCAGCTACGGGCCGGGGTTCGAACAGTGCTTCGTACGGCGACCGCGCGGTGTTACACACGAGGTCAAGATCAACCTTCCGGACGATGCGTTACCGGCCGCGCACCCGAAATCGGTTTCAGGGCTGTTGCGCGCGCCACGTTTGGCCCTATGCTGGCCCCCGGGACCAGCCCAAGGTCTTCGCGGGAGGTGTTGGATGCGCTCCAAGGACGCGCTCATCGCGGGTGCGGTAGCCGTGGCCGCGTTCGGGTCGGTGTTCGCCGGCCTGAGCCTGATTCGAGGCGAGTTCCGCGACAACACCGTCGACATGTACCGCGATTACGACTCCGGCGAGGCCGGCGGCCGTGACTTCGCGCTGCCCGATCACGGCAACGAGATCCCGCCCAAGGCCGAGGCCCCGGCGCCCTCGGCGGAGCTGCCGCTCGTGGACGGCGCCTACACGCTGCGCCCGGCGCATTCGCTGATGTGCCTCACCAGCGGTCTGGTCGACGGGCGGACGCTGCTGATCCAGCGCGACTGCGTCCCGAAGACCGACAAGAAGGACGGCGAGAAGGACGACAAGGCGAGCGCGCCGCCGGAGGTCCCGAAGGTGCCGCTGCCCACGATCCAGCTCACCGAGACCGGCGGTGGCAGCTACCTGCTGCAGATCGCGGCGGCTCCGGGCACGTGCATGACGGTCGACTACGGCATCGGCGAGGAGGGGCGGCTGATCGGGCAGCAGGCCTGCAATCTGGGTCTGTACCACCAGCGTTACGTCCTGACCGCGGTCAAGGGCCCGGTGGCGGGTGGTTTCCAGATCCGGCCCGAGCACTCCGACCTGTGCCTGACGGTGCCCGGTGCCAGCACCGATTCCGGCGTCGCGCTGATCCAGTCCGCCTGTCGGGAGGACGCGCCCGACCAAGAGTTCATGGTCGATCCGGCGATCGTCTGAAACGCCCGCCCGACAAGGCATTTCCCCTGTAAAGCGCTCTGCGCTGTCATACCCCGCGCCTACACTGAGCGCAACCCACGGGCAATGTGCAGGACATGTGGGGATAGCTGGTGGGGAGGACGGCCATGTCCACAGAGGAGCGCGGGGGAGCGCGATGGCGGCGGCGCTGGTCGGCGTTCGTCGCCGACCGGCGGGAGGCGCTGCGTGCGCGTAGCGGCACCGATCCGGTCGAGGACCTCATGCCCGACACGGTCCTGGACCGGCCGTGGATGGACCCGCCCTCGGTCCGCTCGGGCCGCCGGGGGCGTGAGCTGATGCGGCGGTTGCGGGCTTTACTGCGCGGCCGTGTCCCTTCGGCGCTGCTGCCGTTAGCCGCCCTGGCGCTGACCCTCTCGTCCTGATTCGTCCGGGCGGGGCAGCGGGGGAACCGTGCGAATCCTAGGCTCGGTGCGGTCCACCGTGCCGAAAGGACGAGCATGGAGAACACCCCTCCCGCCGCCCCCTTCGCGTCCCTTGTGGACGCACACCGGGCCGCCCGCCCGGCCGCGCCCGTCACGCCCGCGCCGGCGCCCGTCACACCGGTGAGGATCCGCGAGCCCAAGCCGCCCAGGCCGGTCAAGGTCCGCGTGCCCAAGCCGGTGAAGGTCCGTGCGCCCGAGCACCCGAAACCCGTCGCGCCACCGAAGGCGCGCCGCCCGTCCCCGCTCCGCCGCCTCTCGCCGGACACCGGCACCTCGGCCGCCCTCGGCTGGGCCCTGCGGTCCCTGGTCCTGGTCGCCGCCCTCGGCATCACCATCGCCTTCGCCGCCACCATGGGCGGCGACAACGGTGACGGCGGCCCGCCCGACGCCGGGCGCACCGTCGAGGAGAAGCCCGCCGGGATCCAGGTCGGCGGCCCGAACGGCACGCCGAGCCCCAGCGCGACGCCCGGCGGCGCCGACGAGAAGACGAAGAACACCGGGAACGACGGCTCGCCCGGCGGTCCCGGCGACCCGGGCCAGGACCCGCCGAAGCACACCGACCCCGGCGGCACCGATCCCGGCCCCGACCCGGGCGGCGACGGTCCCTGCACCGGCCGCAAGTGCACCTTCGTGCCCAACCCGCCGACGCAGGACCCGGAGCCCTACGACCCGGATCCCGAGCCGTACCCGAACAACCCCGAGCCCTACGACCCCGATCCCGGCTACCCCTACGACCCGGGCCCGACCGGCGGCCACCTGTGCCAGGTCGACCCGGTGATGGGCACGGTCACCTGCTACTGACGGTCCTCATGAACCCGCCCGGTCCCTAGAACCGGGCGGGTTCGCCGTGCCAGGAGGTGCGCGCCGAAGGCCACGGCGGCACCGGCGGCGTACCAGAGCAGGTCCGGCGGGTTGAACGTCGAACCCAGCACCAGCCGCGCCAGGGCGTTCCCGGCGAGCCGCGCCGGGACGGGGGTGAGCTGGAAGAACTCCACCGCCCAGGAGAACCCGAGCGCGATGGCCGCCGTGATCCACGGCCGCGTCCCGGGCGCGATCACCAGGACCAGGCAGTACACGAGGACGGTGTAGAGCGCGACCCCTGAGTACTTGGCCGGATCGCCGTCCAGCGCCGCGCGGGCGCCGAGCCCGGCGAGCAGAACGCCGAATGCGGCGGCGAGTGGGAGAAGGCGGGCGCGCATCCGGCGAACTCTAGCGCGCCGGTCCGTCTATCCGACCGGAGGAAATCGCGCCAGGAGCCATTCCGGCGCGGTGGGCGGGTTTCGCCATCTGAGATTTCACTCTGGGTGTCGGACAGATCTACGACCGTCATGACCTGCGGATCTTCCCTACTCTGAGGTGCGAATCTGTACCGAAACCGGGGGCCGGAAATGCGGGATGAGACCGGGCAGATCATATGTTCGCTCAAGGACCTGGCGGGCGCGGTGCGCGCCGCCCTGTCGCCCACCCACTCGCCGCTGTCCTTATTGCGCGAGGAATGCGGATCCAGTCAGAGCGACGAGCTGCCCGTCGCCGTCTCCTGCGCCGCCTCGGGGGCCGAGGCCGTCGGGGACGCCGCGAAGCGGCTGGGCGAGGCGGCCCGCGCGCTGCGCGAGTGGCTGGAGGTGTACTGATGCCCTGGAGCCGGGTGCGCCAGGCCGTGGACGGCGCGGCCGAGGCCTTCGACCACCTCGCCGGCGTCCTCAAGGGACGCCTCGACGACACCGCCGGGGTGCGGGCCGACATCCACGAGCTGTTCGGGACCTCCTCCTCGGAACTGACGCTGGAGGCCAAGGAGCAGACCGCGGTCGCCGCGACGCGCCTGTCGGCGGCGGCCGAACGCTACGAACTGGCCGCCGGACAGTGCCGCGCGTACCTGGAGTGGGCCGATCCCGGCGGGTTCGGCGGATCGGTCCGGGGCCTGGGGAAGGCGGTGACCTTCGGCGAGCCGAGCGGCGGCAACGGCCCGGCGGGTTCGCCGCCCGCCCGCCGCGCGCTGACCGACGTCACCGAACCGCGCATGCGGGTGTTCGTCGAGCAGGGCGAGGACGGCATGGCCGACCTGCTCGACCGCGACGACGGCATCGTCGGCGAGCGGCTGCGGTACCTGGAGGCGGGCGGGCACGCGGTCGGGCGGCACGGCGGCCAGGTCACCGGCGAGCAGCTCCAGGCGCGAGCGAGCGAGGGCCTGGACCCGATGAACGGCAGTACCACCGACTGGTACCACGGGCTCGAACACAACATGCCGCGCCACGCGACGGCGTTCACCTCGAACGCCGCTCTCGTCTTCGCCGAGGCCGCCGCCGCGCATTCGCGGGTCGCGCGGGCCGAGCGGGCGGCGGCCGACGCCGAGCGGCTCGACTACATCTACGTCATCCTGCCCGCGCGCGAGGTCTTCGGCGACCGCTTCGCCCGGCACATGCACGGCTACACCCGGAAGGGCGGACCGACGCGGCCGGCTCCGACGGAGCGGACGGTGTTCGGCGAGTCGACCAAGATCGTCACCCACTACAAGCGCGAGGCCCCGGGGGAACCCTGGGTGCCCGTCAGCTGTTTCCCGAAAGCGAGCAGGACATGACCGAACCCGAGCACGGACTCAGCCCACGCCTGCTGCGCTTCATCGAGGCGTACAACGTGGACGGGAACGTGATGATGCGCGAAATCAACCACGACATCTGGCAACCGGTCTACAGAGGACTCGCCGAGGAGTTCGAGGCGGCCGTCCTGGGCGAGCGCTTCGACACCGACAACTGGGGCGTCTGCTACAACGGCGGCCTGTACGAGACCGACACGCGGTACGTGGACGGCGACGTCCGGCTGTTCTGGAAGGCGATCTTCCCCGGCCGCCCGTTCCCCGTGGGCGACCCCGAGCTGCCCATGACCCCGACGTTTCCCGACCGGGACACCCGGTTCTGGACCGAGGACGGCATCGAACCCCCTAAGCCCCACCGCCGGACCCCCGTGGATGAGTCAGGGGACGCCTCCGGGTGATCACCGATGGTCCCCGGCCGCCGTCCCTTCATAAGCTTCCGGTCATGACCACCACCCCGGCACCCCTCCCCGGCCGCTCCCTCGCGATCCCCGCCTCGTTCGCCCTGATCGCCGCGCCCGCCCTGTGGCTCATCGGCTGGATCGTCATGCGCGTCAAGGGGCACGAGGGCCCCGGCGCCGCCTGGACCGGCGCCCACGCCATCTGGGTCTTCGCGGTCCTCCTGTTCGGCGCCGCCATCGTCGTCCTGCACCGGACGGTGAAGGCCGAGACGATCGGCGTGAAGGCCATCGCCGTCACCGGCCTCATCCTCGGCCTCCTCGGCGCGGCCAGCCTGCTCGGGCAGCTGTGCCTCGACCTCTACGTCGGCCTGGAGGCCTCCACCCGGGAATCGGCCTCCGCGCTCTACGACAAGGTCTTCGACACCCCCGGCGTCGAGCTGGTGTTCTTCCAGATCGGGCCGTCCATGCTGTTCGCGGGCTTCCTGATCCTGCCGATCGTGGCCGCCGCCCGCCGGGCCGTCCCGCCCGCCGCCGCGGTCCTCGTCGGCTCCGGCATCGCCCTCATGGTCGCCGGACGCGGCTTCGACGGCGTCCTGCGCCTCACCGAGGGCCTGGGCATGCTGGTCATGCTGGCCGGGCTCGTGATCGTGGTCCGGGCGGGCGCGAAGCGCTAGCCTCCACCCATGATCAACCTCTCCGACTCCGACGTCGCCCTCGCCGCAGCAACGGCGGGGGCGGCCGTCGTGCGCGACATGTACGGCACCCGCCTCGACCGCGTCGACAAGGGCGGCGGCGACTTCGCCACCGCCGCCGACCTGGCCGCCGAGCAGGCCATCCTGGACGTGATCCGCCGGGAACGCCCCGCCGACGGGTTCCTCGGCGAGGAGAACGGCCAGATCGGCGACGCCACCGGCCGCCAGTGGCTGGTCGACCCCCTGTGCGGAACCCTCAACTACGCCGCCGGGATGCGCGTCGTCGCCGTCAACGTGGGCCTGAGCGGCGGTGCCTCGGCGGTCGCCGACCCGTTCGGCGGCGAGGTCTACTACACCGACGGCGTCACCGCCCGCGTCCGCCGCGGGGACGCCGACGAGGTGCTGGCGCCGAGCGCGGCCAACGGCCTCGTCGAGTTCAACCTGGACGCGCCGTTCCCGTCGGCGCCGGCCTTCCGGGTGGCCCGGGTGCTGGCCGACACCCGCTTCATCGAGCGGTTCCGGCCGCGCGTGGTGTCCTCCACCCTCGCGGTGGCCTGGGTCGCGGCCGGCAAGCGCGCCGCCTACCTCAGCGACGGCGGCGACCTGACCGCCTCGGTCCACTTCGCCGCCGGGCTCGCGGTGTGCCGCGACGCCGGATGCGTCCTCACCGACCTCGACGGCGAGCCCCTCGGTCCCGGGGCGCGCGGACTCGTCGCGGCCGCCGACGCCGAGACGCACGCCGCCCTCATGGAGCTGATCGCGTGACAGGAGGGGCCGAGGGGGTGCGTCCCCTCGGCCCCTCCCACCGCGCTTAGGCGGCCGCCGCCCGGTTCACGGCGCTGGCGACCGCGCGCATCGAGGCGGTGACGATGTTCCCGTCCACCCCGGCGCCCCAGAAGACGGTCCCGTCGACCGCGCACTCCACGTACGCGGCGGCCTGGGCGTCGCCGCCCGCCGCCATCGCGTGCTCGGCGTAGTCGAGGACCTCCACCTGGACGTCCACCGTGGACAGCGCGTCCACGAAGGCCGAGAGCGGGCCGTTGCCCGTCCCGGTCACCTTGTGCTCCACCCCGCCGACCGCGATCGCCGCCGAGACCACCACGGTCCCGTCGGCGGCCGTGGTCGAGGAGTGCTCGCCGATGACCACCCGGCGCGCCGGGCGGTCCAGGTACTCGGCGGAGAAGATCTCGTACATCTGCGCGGGCGTGACCTCGCCGCCCTGCGCGTCGGTGTGCGCCTGCACGACGTGGGAGAACTCGATCTGCATCCGGCGCGGCAGCTCCAGCTGGTACTCGGTCTTGAGCAGGTAGGCCACCCCGCCCTTGCCCGACTGGGAGTTGACCCGGATGACCGCCTCGTAGCTGCGGCCGACGTCCTTGGGGTCGATCGGCAGGTACGGGACGCCCCAGGTGAAGGCGTCCACGGGTACGCCCGCCTTCTCCGCGTCGCGCTCCAGGCGGTCGAAGCCCTTGTTGATGGCGTCCTGGTGCGAGCCGGAGAACGCGGTGTACACCAGGTCACCGGCGTAGGGGTGCCGCTCGTGCACCGGCAGCTGGTTGCAGTACTCCACCGCGCGCCGGATCTCGTCGATGCGGCGGAAGTCGATCATCGGGTCCACGCCCTGGCTGAACAGGTTCAGGCCCAGGGTGACCAGGTCGACGTTCCCGGTGCGCTCGCCGTTGCCGAACAGGCAGCCCTCGACGCGGTCGGCGCCGGCCATCAGGCCCAGTTCGGCGGCCGCCACGCCGGTTCCCCGGTCGTTGTGGGGGTGCAGCGACAGGATCACCGAGTCGCGGCGGGGCAGGTGGCGGTGCATCCACTCGATGGAGTCGGCGTAGACGTTCGGGGTGGCCATCTCGACGGTGGCGGGCAGGTTGATGATGAGCGGCCGCTCCGGCGTCGGGTCGATGACGTCGATGACGGCCGAGCAGATCTCCAGGGCGTAGTCCAGCTCGGTGCCGGTGTAGGACTCCGGCGAGTACTGCCAGCGGATGTCGGTGTCGGGGGTGACCTGCTCGGCGTACTTCATGCACAGCCGCGCCGCCTGCGTGGCGATGTCGGTGATGCCGTCGCGGTCCAGCCCGAAGACCACCCGCCGCTGCAGCTGCGAGGTCGAGTTGTAGAAGTGCACGATGGCGCGCTTGGCGCCGCGCAGGGACTCGAAGGTCCGCGCGATCAGGTGCTCCCGGCACTGCACCAGGACCTGGATGGTGACGTCGTCGGGGATCAGGTCCTGCTCGATGAGCTGGCGCACGAAGTCGAAGTCGGTCTGGCTGGCCGACGGGAAGCCGACCTCGATCTCCTTGTAGCCCATGTCGACCAGCAGCTGGAACATGCGCCGCTTGCGCTCGGGCGACATCGGGTCGATGAGGGCCTGGTTGCCGTCGCGCAGATCGACCGCGCACCACTGGGGCGCGCGGTCGATGCTCCTGGACGGCCAGGTCCGGTCGGTCAGGTCGACGGCGAAGGGCGCGTCGTACTTGACGTAACGCGCCACCGGCATCGGGCTGGGCTTCTGGAATGTGGCGGACAAGGCGGTGCTCCTCGGCATTGGTCGGGATCGGTTCACCGGCGTGCGGGACCTCCGCGACGGGATGCCGGCTCAGCGAGCCCCGTCGCGGCGACCAAGGAGGAGAAGTCCATGCCACATGACGGTCGCCAACGCTACGCCGACGTTCCGTGCGCCACCATCGTCCCGGGTGCTACTCCCACATCCCGGGACGATGGATCACAGCTCGGGAAGGAGGCCGATGACCTCGCGCATTGATCCGACGACGATGTCGGCGCCCGCGTCGGCGAGCCTGGTGGCGGGCACGAGAGCCGCGTGCCCGATGACGTACATGCCCGCCGCCTTGGCGCCGGTGACGCCCGCGACGGAGTCCTCGATGACGACGCAGTCATCGGGGGACACGCCGTGCTTCTGGGCGGCGTGCAGGAACAGGTCCGGAGCGGGTTTGCCGTTGGGGACCGTGACGCCCGAGTGGATCCACTCGGTCTCGAAGTGCTCGTCGAGGCCGGTGACGTCCAGGCGCAGCGCGATCTCGCCGGGGGTGCCCGAGGAGGCGATGCAGTACTGGATCCCCTCGCGCTGGAGGGTCTCCAGCAGCTCCGGGACGCCGTCGACCGGGGTCAGCTCGGCGCGCAGGATCGCGTCGAGGGCGTCCCAGTAGTCCTCCACGAAACGCTCGGGGAGGGCGCGGCCCAGTTCGGCCTCGATGTCGGGCACGCAGTCGCTCATGCGGCGGCCCATGTACTTGTCGACGCAGTCCTGGAAGGTCACCGGCAGGCCGACGGCGGTGATGTGCTCGGCGAAGACGCGGTTGGACAGCCGCTCGGAGTCGACCAGGACCCCGTCGTTGTCGAAGACGACGAGCTTCACAGCACGACTCCCATCACAGGACGATCTGGGTGAGCGGGAGGCGCGCGCGGGGCGTGCTGTCGGGGCCGCGCAGGTCCTCGGGGAGCTTGGCGGGGTCGTCGGCGCGGCCGATGGCGGCCACGACGCGCGGCTTGAGGCGGGCGTCCAGGCCGAACTCGGCGGCGAGCTTGTCGGCGTCGAAACCGGCGAGCTGGCGCACGGTGAGCCGGTCGGACAGGGCCTGGACGGTCAGGTGCGCCATGGCCTGCCCGAGGTCGTAGTCACTGTGCCCGAGCGGGCCCTTGTCGTTTTCGAGGGTGCGGACGCCGACCACCAGCAGCGAGGCGTTCTTCGCCCAGCCCACGTTCCAGTCGGTGAGGGTCGCCAGGACCCGGTCGAACTCGGGGGTGTCCTTGCGGGCCACGATGAAGCGCGAGGGCTGCGAGTTGCCGGCCGAGGGCGCCCAGCGGGCGGCCTCCAGCATCGCGGTGATCTCCTCCTCGCCGACCCGGTACTCCGGGTCGAAGGCGCGCGTGGAGTGGCGCTGCGCGAGCAGGTGGTGCAGGGGGACGGAGGTGACCGCGTTACGGTCGGGCATCGGTACTCCTAGCTGGGTTAACACGTGCCCTTCCATCCTGCCGCACCCCGTGTGAACCCCGTGCGGCCGGAACCTGTGGGCTTGCCGACAGCCGTGCGTCACGGAAGGCGGCTACGCTGCCTCGGTGACCTCTGTGACTCCCACCCCAGTCGGCGCCTGGCAGGTATCCGTGTCCGGCGAGGACGCGCCCCGGCCCACGCTCCTGATCGCCTTCGGTTCCGACGGCGTCGTGACCTTCCAGTCCAGCGCCGAAGAGGGCCTGTCCGGCCTCGGGAGCTGGAAGTGGGAGGCCGGCCACGACTTCACCGCGACCCTGCGCGCCATCGCCGAGGACGCCTCGGCGGCCCTCGACGGCGAGGAGGACGACGAGTCGGAGATCGTGGAGCTCTTCTACGAGTACCGTCTGCGCCTGTCGCTCAAGGGCGACGACCGCTTCGAGGGCGAGGCGGACCTCACGGCGAGCTACGCCGACGGTGAGGAGCTGGACGACGAGGCCGACCCGGGCCTGAAGATCGTGGGCGCCCGCTTCTGAGGCGGCGCGAACGTGGCACGGGACCGGCGCGCACCGGTCCCGTTCTTCTTTCCGCGGACGCCGCGCCGCTTCCGCCGCCGGGACCCCGGACGGCCGTGATCACCGCGCCGCGGCACTCCGCGACGGGCCCGGCTTCGCGCTCGGCGAGGGACTCGGGCTCGGCTTCGGCTTGGGCGGCGTCTTCGTGCCCAGCGGCGCGCCCTCGGAGACCTCGGCGGGCAGCGTGGCCGTCGGCGCGGCCGGCAGCGGATCGCCGACGATGCGGATGGTGCCGAAGTACACGTTGGCGGCGGTGAGCGTCCCGTCCTCGGCGAAGCAGTACAGGCCCGTGGAGATCGGCGCGGGCAGCACCACCGCGTTCGACTCCACCGAGAAGCAGGCGCCCCGGGCGTCCTTCGGCTTGTCGTCGGTGTCGATCGACAGGGGCGCGTTGCGGTCCAGGAGCACGTCCAGCCAGTCGGTGAACAGGTGCTGCACACGCGGGTCGGCGCCGTCGGGCACCGTGCCGGTGGCCGCGGCGATCCGCACGCACTGCTGCGGCCCGCCCGACAGCACGCACTGGAAGAAGCCCTGCGCGGTCCACAGGATGCTCACGTCGGCCCCACCGCCCAAAGCGCCACCGGGCACGTCGACGCGCCACGTGCCGTCCGCGGCGAGCAGGACGGTCAGGGTGCGCTCCCGGCCGCCGGACCGCCACAGGTAGCTGGCGGTGTAGTGGCGGTCCTTCGCGAGGGCCACCATCGCGACCATGGCCGCGCGGGGGGACGAGTGCCCGGGCGCCGCCGAGGACTCGGCCGGGGCGGGCGCGGGGGGCGGGGTGCAGGCCGTGAGGCCGAGCGCCAGGGCGGCGACGGCGATGGTGAGGCGGCGTGTGCGCATGTCAACCCCCAAATGACCGAAAGGCCACTATCGCACCGGTTCGTGGGTAAGTGGGGGAGGCGGCCGGGGCCGTTCACCCGGACGGGCCGGGGCCCGCCGGAAGCGCGTCACGCCGTCCGTCCCATTCACTGAGCGCACGACCCGTGGAACGACCCCAAAACCTTCTCCCCACCAGCCCCTTCACCACACGAAACCCCGCCGCCCACCCATGTGGTCGAACGATCTCAATGTGCCCCACACCTCCCCGTTACTCACGCGATTCGCCCAGGCACAGCAGGTACGCTGACCCTCGCCGACGCCACGACGACGTGGCCGTACCGGACCCACCCGCGACAGCAGAGGAACCCAGGTGGCTCTCGTAGTACAGAAATACGGCGGCTCATCGGTCCAGTCGGCCGAACGCATCAAGCGCGTCGCCGAGCGGATCGTCGCCGGGCGCAAGGCCGGGGACGACGTCGTTGCCGTCGTGTCCGCGATGGGCGACTCCACCGACGAGCTGCTCGATCTGGCCGCCCAGGTCTCGCCCCTGCCGCAGCCGCGCGAGCTGGACATGCTCCTGACGGCCGGTGAGCGCATCTCCATGGCCCTGCTCGCCATGGCGATCAACAACCTCGGCTACGAGGCGCGCTCCTACACGGGCTCCCAGGCCGGGGTCATCACGACGTCGGCGCACGGCAAGGCGCGCATCATCGACGTGACGCCGGGCCGCATCCGCAACGCCCTCGACGAGGGCGCCATCGCCATCGTCGCCGGGTTCCAGGGCGTCGCGCAGGACACCAAGGACATCACCACGCTCGGCCGCGGCGGGTCAGACACCACCGCCGTCGCGCTGGCCGCCGCCCTGCACGCCGACGTCTGCGAGATCTACACCGATGTGGACGGCGTGTTCACCGCCGACCCGCGGATCGTCCCGGACGCCCGCCGCCTGGAGACCGTCACCTACGAGGAGATGCTCGAACTGGCGGCGTGTGGCGCGAAGGTCCTCAATCTCCGCAGCGTGGAGTACGCCCGCCGGGAGCGGCTGCCGATCCACGTGCGTTCCTCGTACTCGAACAAGCCCGGCACCATGGTGTCCGGTTCAATGGAGGACCTCGACATGGAGCAGGCCCTGATCACCGGCGTCGCGCACGACCGCAGCGAAGCCAAGATCACCGTCCTGGCGGTGCCGGACGCCCCCGGCGCGGCCGCCGCGATCTTCAGCACGGTCGCCAACGCCGAGATCAACATCGACATGATCGTGCAGAACGTGTCGACGCAGGGCACCGGCAAGACCGACATCTCCTTCACGCTCCCGAAGGACGACGGCGCCGCCGCCATGGCCGCCCTCCAGCGCATCCAGGCCAAGACCGGCTTCGAGGGCCTCCTCTACGACGACCACATCGGCAAGGTCTCCCTCGTCGGCGCGGGCATGCGCTCGCACCCGGGCGTGGCCGCGTCCTTCTTCGCCGCGATCGGCGAGGCCGGGGTCAACATCGAGCTGATCTCCACCTCCGAGATCCGCGTCTCCGTCGTCACCCGCGACACCGACCTGGACGCCGCCGTCGCGGCCGTCCACCGCGCCTTCGACCTCGGCGGCGAGGAAGAGGCCGTCGTCTACGCCGGAACCGGAAGGTAGAGACATGACAAAGCCCGTCATCGCCGTCGTGGGCGCCACCGGCGCCGTCGGCACCCAGATGCTGGCCATCCTCACCGAGCGCGCCGAAGCCGGTGTCGGGGACGTGTGGGGCGGCGCCCGCCTCATCGCCTCCGCCCGCTCCGCCGGGCGCAAGCTCTCGGTCTTCGGCCGCGAGGAGACCGTCGTCGCCCTCACCCCCGAGGCCTTCGACGGCGTCGACGTCGCGCTCTTCGACGTGCCGGACGAGGTCTCGGCCGAATGGGCGCCCATCGCCGCCGCGCGCGGGGTCGTCGTCATCGACAAGTCCGGCGCGTTCCGGATGGACCCGCAGGTCCCCCTGGTCGTGCCCGAGGTCAACCCCGACACCGTCACCGACCGCCCCAAGGGCATCATCGCCAACGCCAACTGCACGACCCTGGCCATGATGCCCGCCCTGGGCGCCCTGCACCGCGAATGGACCCTCACCGGGCTGTACGCGGCCAGCTACCAGGCCGCCTCCGGCGCCGGGCAGGCCGGCATCGACGCCCTGTACGACCAGTACGCGGCCGTGGCCGGCAACCGCGAGCTCGGCCAGGTGCCGGGCAACGTCCGCGAGGCCGTCGCCGACGACGAGACCTTCGGCGCGCCGCTGGCGATGAACGTCGTCCCCAAGGCCGGATCCTGGAAGGAGGACGGCTGGACGAGCGAGGAACTGAAGGTCCGCAACGAGTCCCGCAAGATCCTCGGCATCCCGGACCTGCGCGTGTCCTCCACCTGCGTCCGCGTCCCCGTCATCGTGGGCCACGCCCTGGCCGTGCACGCCACCTTCGCCTCCGAGGTCGACGCCGACGCCGCCCGCAAGCTCCTTGAGGCCGCCCCCGGCGTCACCGTCATGGACGACCCGGCCGCCGGGATCTACCCCACGCCCATCGACGCCGCCGGAACCGACCCGACCTACGTCGGCCGCATCCGCCGCGCCCTGGACGACCCGCGCTCGCTGGACATGTTCATCGTCGGCGACAACCTCCGCAAGGGCGCCGCCCTCAACTCCGCGCAGATCGCCGAACTGGCCGTGGCGCGCGGCCTGTAGGACCACCTGGAAAAGACCGGCCCTCGGGCCGGTCTTTTTCGTGCCAGGATCGGGCGATGAGAACGCAGATCACCTTCGACTGCGCCGACCCGCACGCCCAGGCGGCGTTCTGGGCGGCCGTGTACGGCACCGCCGTGGAGGACCACTCGGCCTTCGTGGACCAGCTCATCGCCGACGGGCGCATGCCCGCCGACTTCCGGATCGTCATCGGCGGACGGTCGGCCTTCCGCGACGTGGCCGCCGTCTCCGACCCGGACAAGACCGAGCCGCGCCTGTACTTCCAGCGCGTGCCCGAAGGCAAGACCGCCAAGAACCGCGTGCACCTCGACGTCCACGTCGACCCGGCGGAGAAGGACGCCGAACGCGACCGGCTCATCGCCCTGGGCGCGGCGTTCGTGGAGAGCCACGCCGACCGGGGACCGCTCACGTACGTGATGCGCGACCCCGAGGGCAACGAGTTCTGCCTGCACTGAGCGTGGGAACCGGCCCCACCCTCCCGGAGTGGGGCCGGTCGCGTATCACCGTACGCGCAGACCCAGGGCTTCGGCGATCACCACGGCCTGCGCGCCGGAAATTGTCGCGTTCTTCAGTTTCACCGTAAGGGGATCGAGGGCGGTGAGATCGCTGTCACGCAGGTCGGCGCCGGTGAGGTCGCTGGAGTGCAGCATCGCCCCGGACAGGTCGCAGCCGGTCACCACCGCCTTCTCCAGGCGGGTGCCGGTGAAGTCGATCTCGCGCATCCGGACGCCGGTGAAGGAGCATTCACGGAGATCGGCGCCGGGCAGCGCGACGAAGGACCAGTCGCCGCCGTTGACGCGGATCGGGCGCAGCTCGCCGCGCACGAACTTGCTGCCGGTGAGCTTGCAGCCGTCGAAGACGGCGTCGAAGAGGTTGACGCCCTTGAAGGTGCAGCGCAGGAACGCGCTGTCGGTGTGCGCCGAGGCATTGAACCTCACGTCCAGGAACGTGCAGTCCTCGAAGACCACGCGCCGGGTGGACGCCTCGGTGAAGTCGACCCGCCGGAACAGGCAGTTGCGGTAGGTCTCGTCGGCCAGCTCCTCGCCGTAGCGGTCCTCGCCGTCGAAGTCGATCTCCTCGTGAACTGTCACCGGCGCAGGGTAGCCCCGGGCTGGGACATCCCCGTCGCGCGGACGCATCCTCATCCCCGGATTCCCGACACCCTAAGGAAAGGGGTCACACGCGAGCCGCGCTCTCGTTATCGTGTGCCGATGAGCAGGCACTGGACCGGCGATCCCCACCGCCACCTCGTCCTGGCCCCCGGCCGCAACTACACCGCTGACGCACCGCTCCTCTGGTTCGCCCGCGTCACCGCGCTGGACGCCGGCTGGTCGGTCACCGACCTGACCTGGGACCAGGAGCTCCTCGCGGAGAAGCCGGTGGCCCACGTCAACGACGTCGTCACCGCCGCGCTGGACGAGCGCCCGGCGGGGCTGACCGTCGTCCTGGCCAAGTCGGTGGGCACGATGGCGGTCTCGGCCGCCGCCGACCGGGGGCTCCCCGGGATCTGGCTGACGCCGCTGCTGACCAATGACCACGTCCGCGCGCAGCTGCCCGACCTGCGCGGCCCGCAACTGCACGTCGGCGGCACCGGGGACCCGGTGTGGGCCCGGGAGCACGTCCCGGGCCATCACCAGGTCCTCGAAGTGCCCGGCGCCGATCACGCGCTGCACGCGCCGGGCGACACCGCGGCGAGCCTGGAGATCCTGCGCACGGTCACCGAGCGGGTGGCGGCGTTCCTGGAGACCTGCCGGCACGGGACGGCCACGGCCTAGGCCGTGCGGACCATCCACAGCGTCGTCTCGCCGTCGTCCTCGACCCAGGAGCCGGCGTCGGTGTAGCCGATCTTGCGCAGCAGGCGCACCGAGGCCTCGTTCTCCGGGGCGACGGTGGCGTGGACGGCGTCCAGGCCGAGGGTCTCCAGGCCGTACTTCGTGATGCCCTCGGCGATCTCGGTGCCCAGGCCGCGTCCCCACGCGCCGGGGACGATCGCGTAGACCAGCTCGTGGCCGTCGACGTGCTCGTCGGGGCTGGGCTTGAGCTCACCGTGGCCGACGAAGGTCCCGTTCTCCCAGATCGCCCAGATGTCCCAGTCGGGTTTGGTCGCCGGGTCGAAGCCGCGCCGGAAGACCTCGCGGATCGGCCGGGCGGGGACGCCCATCCAGCGGGTGACCTCGGGATCGCCGAGGAGACCGGCGAAGTGGTCCTCGTCGGCGGGGGTGTAGGGACGGAATTCCAAACGGCCGGTACGGAAATCGCTCATGGGCGGACGCTACCGCCCGCCCATGAGCGGCGTCCTGTCGTTTATCCCTTGACCGCTCCCGCGGTGAGGCCGCCCACGATGTAGCGCTGGAGCAGCTGGAACACCGCCACCGTCGGGATCGCCGTGAGGAGGGTGCCGACGGCGAAGATGCCGAAGTTGGCGTCCCGGTTCTGCTCGTTGATCAGCCCGAACAGGCCGATGGCGAGGGTCTTGGACTCCGGGTCGGTCAGGAACACGTTCGCGATGAGGAACTCGTTGATCGTGCCGATGAAGGCCAGCAGCCCGGTCACCGCCAGGATCGGGGTGACCAGCGGCAGGATGATCCGGAAGAACACCTGCGCGTGCGAGGCGCCGTCCATGACCGCCGACTCGTCCAGTTCCTTGGGGACGGTGTCGAAGAAGCCCTTCATCAGCCAGGTGTTCACCCCGAGCGCGCCGCCCAGGTAGACCAGGGTCAGGCCGCTGAGGGTGTTGAAGCCGACGCCGGGCCAGACCTCGGAGACCTTCGAGAAGGCCAGGAACAGCGCGACGATGGACAGGAACTGCGGGAACATCTGGATCAGCAGCAGCGCCATCAGGCCCACGCGGCGGCCCCGGAACCGGTACCGGCTGAAGGCGTAGGCGGCGATGGCGGAGATGAACACCGAGATGAACGCCGCCGACCCGGCCACGATGAGGCTGTTGAGGTACCAGTGCCCGAAGGAGGTCTTCGCGAACAGGTCGCCCACATTGGACAGCGACACGCCGTCGGTCGGGACGAGCCCGGTCGAGGAGAGCGTCCCCTGTGGATTGAGCGCGGCCGACACCACGAAGACGATCGGCAGCAGCGAGAACACCACCGCCAGGATCGCGACGAGATGCCGCCACCAGTCGCGGCCCTTCATCGGTACACCTCCTCTTGCGCGCGGGTGCGCCGGAAACCGATCACCGACACGGTGGCCACGATCAGGAAGATGAACACCGAGCAGGCCGCGGCGAAGCCGTACTGCGCGCCTTGGCCGCCGAAGGCGAGCCGGTAGGTGTAGGTGATCAGCAGGTCGGTGGCGCCGACCTGGGAGCTGCCGGGCGCGAAGGGCGCGCCGCCGGTGGTCAGCTGGATCGCGTTGAAGTTGTTGAAGTTGAACGCGAAGGACGAGATCAGCAGCGGCGTCAGGGACACCAGCAGCAGCGGCAGGGTGACCCGCCGGAAGCTCTGCCAGGGGGACGCGCCGTCGATCTTGGCGGCCTCCAGGGTCTCGCTCGGGATCGACTGGAGCGCGCCGGTGCAGACCAGGAACATGTACGGGTAGCCCAGCCAGAGCTGGACGAGGACGACCGCCGCGCGCGCCGTCCAGGCCCCGTCGAACCAGCCGACGTCGAGCCCGAGCAGCGTGTTGATGAGCCCGAAGTCCTTGTTGAACATGTCGCGCCAGACCAGCAGCATCGCGAAGGCGGGCATGGCGTAGGGCAGCACCAGCAGCGTCCGGTAGACGGCCTTGCCCTTGAGGCGCTTCTTGTGCAGCGCCAGCGCGCAGCCCAGGCCGAGGGCGAAGGTCACCAGCACGGAGGCGAAGGCGAAGAGGAAGTTCCACCACAGCACCGACAGGAACGGCCCGCGGACGCGCTCGTCGGTGATGACCCGGGTGTAGTTCTCCAGCCCGACGCTCACCCGCCAGCCCTGCGGCAGCACCTCGCCGTCGGCGGCGGTGAAGTAGCCGGTGTCGCCGTCGGCGGTCCAGGTCTTGCCGGTGGCCGGTTCGCGGACGCAGTCGCAGGAGGCGTCGTAGGCCCGCGAGGCCACGCCCTGGTAGGCCTTGGTGAGGCCGTTGGAGCGGATGCCGCCGCCGTCGACCGGGACGGCCAGGGCGGTGATGTCGGCGCTGCGCCCGGCGGCCTGCGCGGTGGTGAGGACGGTGTAGCCGTCGGCCTCGGTGATCTTCCCGGAGAGTCCCTTGTGGACGGCCGTGGCGGGCAGCTCGCGCAGCCCTTCGGCGTCCCCGGCGAAGAACTTCCCGGTGGCCGGGTCGGAGAGGATGAACACGAGGTCCCCGTCGCCGTCGGTGGCCACGGCCAGGTCGTAGACGGGGGAGTCGGGCACCTGCGTGACCGAGGCGGTCTCGATCGCCGTGATGGCGTCGTCCTTGGTGCCCCGGTGGCCGTCGCCGAAGTTCGACGTCGAGGTGGCCACGGTGTAGAGCACCGGCGCGACCTGGAAGACCAGCAGCAGGATCGTGCCGGGGACCAGGTACTTCAGCGGCAGCCGCTTGGGCGAGAGGTAGATCCAGAAGAGGAGGGCGGTGGCCAGAGCCACCGCCCCCACTCCGATCCATGCCCGTGCCCCGATGAGGGGCACGATCGCCCAGACGGCCAGCGCGGCGGTCAGACCCAGCAGTGCGATCTTGACGAGGAGCCCGGTGAGGCTCGTGCCGCGAAACTCCCGACCGACGGTTGTCATGGGTCCGCTACTTCTTGATGGCCCCGGAGATGGCGGTGGCCGCGCCGTTCACCGTCTCCGTCACGTCGGATCCGCCCACGATGGCGGCCTCCGCCTTGCCGAAGGGGTCCCACACGGCCGACATCTCGGGGATCGACGGCAGCGGCTTCGCGCCCGCGCCGGCGGCCTGGAACTTGGCGATGTCGGGGTCGGCGGCCTTGACCTCGTCGAACGCGGCGGTCAGCGCCGGGGGACGCGGGTCGGCGGTGTAGAGGGCCTTGGCCAGGTCCTTGCCGGTGACGTAGTTGGTCACGAACTCCTGCGCGACCGCCTTGTGCTTGCCCTTGGCGGCGACGAAGAAGCTCTGCACGCCCAGGAACGGGGTGGCCTTGTCCATGCCCTTGAAACCGGGGATGGGGGTGATGTCGTACTTGATGCCCGACTTCTTCACGTCCGCGATCGCCCACGGGCCCGAGACCAGGTAGGCGGTCTTCTTGGAGGTGAACAGCGGGGTGGAGTTCTCCGAGCCGATCGAGGTCTTGAGGACCCCGTCCTTGCCGAGCGCGGAGATCTTCTCGAAGGCCTTCACCGACTCCGGCTTGCCCACGCCCAGGTCGGCGGGGTCGTAGTCGCCATTGGCCTTCTCGCCGAAGAGGTAACCGCCGGCGGAGGCGTAGAGCGGGTAGGCGTGGTACGCGTCGCCGTTCTGGCCGACCTGGAGCGACAGCAGCTCCTCGGTCTTGCCGTCCTGCTTGAGCTTCTTGGCGTCGGCGACCAGGTCCTCGAAGGTCGCGGGGGCCTCGGGCGCCAGCTCGGTGTTGCGGATGAGCGCCAGGTTCTCCATGGCGTAGGGCGCGCCGTAGATCTGCCCGTTGTAGCTGACGGCCTTGAGGGCGTCGGCGTTGAAACCGGCCTTCTGCGGGTCGGTCAGCTGGACGGGGTCGATCGCGCCGTTCTGCACGAGGTTGCCGATCCAGTCGTGGGCGCCCACGACGACGTCCGGGGCGTTGTCGCCCTGGGACGCGGTGACGAAGTTGGCCTGGAGGTCCTTGGAGACCGCCTCGACCTTGACGGTGACGCCCAGTTCCTTCTCGAACTGCGCCTTGAAGGACTCCAGCACCGGCGCCCGCTTGTCGTCGGCCCAGATGACCAGGCCGGGCTCCTTGGCGGACGCGTCGTCGCCCTTCTTGTCGTCGCCCGCGCCGCACGCGCTGACCGCCAGGGTCAGCATGGCGGCCACGGCGACGCCCACGATCTTCGCGCGCATCGTCTGTCTCTCCGTTGAGGGGGTCGGTCACCGCTGGGGGACCGGTGACCTAGGGTTCTGTCGCCGAACGTTAGCAAGAGATTTCATAGATCGAAAGAGATTGCAAGAACTTTGTTTTCGCGTTTCATAGCGGTTACAGTGCCGGGTATGCGTACGCGACTGGCCGACATAGCCCTGCAGGCCGGGGTCAGCGAGGCCACCGTCTCGCGCGTCCTCAATGACAAGCCGGGCGTGCGGACCGAGACCCGGCAGGCCGTCCTGACGGCCCTCGACGTGCTCGGATACGAGCGTCCGCCCCAGCTCAGGCGCCACTCGGCCGGTCTCGTCGGCCTGGTCATCCCCGAGCTGGAGAACCCGATCTTCCCCGCCATGGCGCAGACCATCGGCAGCGCGCTCGCGGCGGTCGGCTACACCCCCGTCCTGTGCACACAATCACCCGGCGGCGTTCCCGAGGACGAATACGTCGACATGCTGCTCGACCGCAATGTTTCGGGCATCATGTTCGTCTCGGGCCTGCACGCCGACAGCAGCGCCGGCCACGAGCGCTACCACAAGCTCGCCGACCGGGGCCTGCCGATGGTGTTCATCACCGGCTACGTGCACGGCCTGCCCGCGCCCTGCTTCTCCTGCGATGACGCCGCCGCCGCGCGCATGGCCGTGTCCCACCTGGCCGCCCTCGGCCACGAGCGCATCGGCCTGACCTCCGGTCCCGAGCGCTTCATCCCCGTCCAGCGCAAGATCGTCGGCTATCGCGACGCGATCCGCCGCTTCGGCGGCGACGAGATGATCGAGCTGTCCATGTTCGGCGCCGAAGGCGGCCACGCCGCCGCCCTGCGCCTCATCGACCGGGGCGCCACCGCGATCCTCTGCGGCTCCGACCTGATGGCCCTGGGCGCGATCCGCGCCTGCCGCGAGCGCGGCCTGTCCGTCCCCGGCGACATCTCCGTGGTCGGCTACGACGACTCGCCGCTGATCGCCTACACCGACCCGCCGCTCACGACGCTGCGCCAGCCCGTCCGGCAAATGGCCCTGGCGGCCGTGCACGCCCTCGTCGACGAGATCAACGGCCAGGCCGCGCCCCACTCCGAGTACCTGTTCTCGCCCGAACTCGTGGTCCGCGCCTCCACCGGCGCCGCCACCCGACCGTAGTTACCCCCGGAAGGACGACCCCTCGTGACCATCGGCAAGGAATGGTGGCGCAACGCCGTCATCTACCAGGTGTACCCCCGCAGCTTCGCCGACGGGAACGGCGACGGCACCGGCGACCTGATCGGCGTCCGCGACCGCGTCCCGTACCTGGCCCGCCTGGGCGTGGACGCGATCTGGCTGTCGCCGTTCTACACCTCGCCCCTGGCCGACGGCGGTTACGACGTCGCCGACTTCCGCGACGTCGACCCCCGCTTCGGCACCCTCGCCGACTTCGACGCGATGCTGACCGCCGCCCATGAGGCCGGCATCAAGGTCATCGTCGACATCGTCCCGAACCACTCCTCCTCGGCACACGAGTGGTTCCAGGCGGCCCTCGCGGCCGGGCCCGGCTCTCCCGAGCGTGAGCGCTATATCTTCCGGGACTCCCCTTCAAAGAGCGGCCCCGACGGCCCCCCGAACGACTGGCAGTCGGTCTTCCACGGCTCCGCCTGGACCCAGGTCGACGATGGTCAGTGGTATCTCCACCTCTTCGACTCCTCGCAGCCCGACTTCAACTGGGAGAATCCCGAGGTCCGTGAGGAGTTCCTGGGCGTCCTGCGCTTCTGGCTCGACCGCGGCGTCGACGGCTTCCGCGTGGACGTCGCCCACGGCCTGATGAAGGAGCCCGGCCTCCCCGCCATCGGCACACCGCAGAGCATCGAGATGCTCGGGACGACGAAGTCGCCCTACTTCGACGTCGACACCGTCCACGAGATCTACCGCGACTGGCGTCCCGTCCTCGACTCCTACCCCGGCGACCGCATGGCCGTCGCCGAGGCCTGGGTGGAGTCGCCCGAGCGCCGCGTGATGTACGTGCGTCCCGACGAGCTGCACCAGGCCTTCAACTTCGACCTGCTGATGGCCGAGTTCACCGCCGCCGACTTCCGCAAGGTCATCGACGCCGAACTCGCCATCAACGCCTCCGTGTCCGCATCGGCCACCTGGGTCCTGTCCAACCACGACCGCCCCCGCCACGTCACCCGGTACGGCGACGGCGCCCTCGGCCTGGCCCGCGCCCGCGCGGCGACCCTGCTGATGCTGGCCCTGCCCGGTTCCGCCTACGTCTACCAGGGCGAGGAGCTCGGCCTCAACGAGGTCCTCGACCTGCCCGAGGACGTCTTGGACGACCCGACCTGGAAGCGCTCCGGCGGCACCGACCGCGGCCGCGACGGCTGCCGCGTCCCGCTGCCCTGGGCGTCCACCGGGTCCTCGCTCGGTTTCGGTGCGGGCGGCTCCTGGCTGCCCCAGCCCCCGGCCTGGGCGGCGATCTCGGCCGAGGCGCAGGACGGCGTGGAAGGGTCCACTTTGGAGCTCTACCGCGCGGCGATCAAGGCCCGGCACGAGAACCCGGCGGGTGAGTCGATCGAGTGGCTGCCGGAGACGGACGGCGATGTCCTCTCCTTCAGCAACGGATCGGTGCGCGTGACGGCGAACTTCGGATCCACGCCGGTGCCCTTCACCGGGGACGCGATCGTGTCCTCGGCGCCCATTGTGGACGGAATGCTTCCGGCGAACGCGACGGCGTGGTCGCGTTAGTCCTTCGGGAAATGTCAGCCCTCCTGGGAAGTAGGGACCGCGGGGTCTCCGGGACAACCGGGGACCCCGCAGGTTTTGGTGCCGGGGCGGGCGAAGGAGAGGTGGGCGAGCACGGCGGCCACCCGGGCACGGGCCTCCGGGGTGAGTTCGTTGCTCGTGAGGTATTCGCGCAGGGCGGCGATAGCGGGGTCGCGGAGGTCGGCTTTCAGGTAGCGGCGCACGGCCATGTTGGGTTGGTCGTATTCGATCTGTGGATCGGCGAGGGCTTCGGGAAGGTGGGTTGCACCCTCGCTCGTCACGGTGTCGTCCCACCAGATGAACGTGCTGCCGAGCACGGCCCGACGCCGGAGCGCGGGTGTCAGTCGCGACAGTGGCAGGCCCTGTGCGACCAGGTTCGCGACTCGGTTGTGGATGTCGTCGGCCGGTCCGGAGATCGACGACGCAATGGCGTGCGCGAGATCGGGATCGGCCGTGATCAGTGCGCTGGCCAGGCGCAGGCGGGAGTCGTCGGAGAGGGACTCCCATCGCTCGCGGGCCAGGTCGATCGCCTCATCCGGAGCACCGGCGTTGATGAGTGTCTCCAGGGCATCGATGAAGGGCTCGGGCCCGGCTCCCACGACGGCCCGGCGCGCGAGATCGGCGGCCAGCTCCGCCCGGCCCTGAGCCAACGCGGCTTCGGCGAGTGCCGCGAGAAGCTCGGCGTTCTCGGGATGCCGTGCCAGCAGGCGGCCGAAGACCGCAGGGCCTTCTTCGTCGATCTGTGACCAGAGACCAGCGGCTTCGGCGACGGTGGCCGGCGGGGTGCTGTCCACTGCCAGAAGCCCGGAGATGAGACCGGCGGCCTGCCTCGACGCACCGGCCCGATGCAACGCGGTCGCGATCGAAAGGAGTGTCTGCACCGACATGGAGTCCCGTGCGGTGGCGGCCCGGACGATCGCGTCGGGGTCGCCTCCGGCGGCCGACCAGGCCCGGCAGGCGGCTCCGACCTCATCGGAACTGGCCGCCGGATCGGCGGCGACTCCTTCGGCGACCCTCTCGGCGAGGTCGTGGTGCCCGGCTTCGTTGAGTCCAATGGCGAGGTAGGTGCGGGCACCGGGCTCGGCCGGCCGTTCCAGCAGCGGCTCCAGGCCCGCGCGTCCGCGCAGACGCACGGTGATCACCGCCAGCTCTTCGAGGTAGCTCGTGGTCGGGCCGATGACGGCCATGACCGCGTCGAGCAGCCGATCGGCGTCCTCGGTCGCACCGAGATCGCACATCTGCTGGAGAGCGGCGCACATCGTCGCCTCGTCATGCTCCGCGATGGCCTGGTCGACGCACTCCTCCAAGAGACGCAGGGCTCGCGCGATGTCACGGCCGGGCAGGTCCTCGGCCATGGCCTTGGCGATGGGCACGCGGACCGCGATCGGAGCGTGCGGAAGCAGGCCGGTCAGCTCGGTGGCCACCGAGCCGAAGTCGGTGATCCGGCCGAGAGCGAGCAGCGCCTGGACACGCCGGTCGACGGGAAGCTCGCCGTGATCGGCGAGCCGCCGCAGCCGCCGCGCGGCGATCTGGTTGCCGTACAACCCTCCCAGCACGTCGAAGAACACGACGTCCTCGGTGAGGGCGTGCCGGACGGCCTTGTCGATCACCGCGCCGGTGACCTCTTCGCCGAGGTCGAGGCCCTCTCCGATGAGCTGCACCGCCAGACGCCGCCGCTCGTCGGCGAGCAGCAGCGAACGCAGATCGCCGCCGTGCAGCCGGTGCCAGGACAGCACCGTGAACAGCAGCAGGTTGTCATCGCGGTCCTTGTTCTCCCGGACCCACGCGGTCACCGCCTCGGGATCGGGCCCGATGGCGGCGGCGAAACCCAGTCCCGACAGGTATTCGGCGAAGGAGTGGTGCAGGAAGCGCACGTCCTCGTCGTCCTGCACGAACAACCCCGTCGCGGTGAGCTGCCGCCGGGCGGCCTTCTCGTAGACCTCGCGGTGACCCGAACCGGTCCAGTTCTCCGCGATCCATTCGGCCGCCGACGCCAGCAGCGGCTCGTCCTGGATGCGCGCCCGGCCCAGGCGCTCGATGAGGTGCGCGCGCTGCTCGTGCAGCCACACGTCCAGCTCGCCCCGGGCCTCCGAGCGTCGTCCACTGTAGTCATCGTCGATGAGGTAGCGGACGACCGTGCGGTACAGATCCAGGCGGTTGGTGGGCAGTGCCCTCCCGGGGTCGCGGGTGCTGACCACGGCTGCGATGGTGGCCAGCAAAGGGTTCCGGACGAGTTCGCGCAGCCTGCTGTCCTGTACCTGGTGCAGGTAGCGGTCGGCGTGTGCCTTCCAGTGGTCCTGGGAGTGCGACAGGTTCTGCGCGCCGAACCAGTTGGCGGCGAAGGTCTCCAGGTCCTCGCGCCGGAACGGCACCATCTCGTAGGCCCCGACGCTCTCACCGCGCAGGGGCGCCAGTTCGGCGCTCTCCAGCATCCGCGTCCCGATGACGAACCGGTACTGCTCGCTGACCCGCGCGTGATGCGCGAGGGTGCCGATCAGCTCGCGCCGGGCCTCGGCGTCGGTGATCTCGTCGAGGCCGTCGACGAAGACCAGCCAGCGCACTCCGTGCACCCTCCCGCGCAGCAGTTCGGGCGAGAAGCTGGACATGAGCCGCGAGCCGAGGGTCTTGCGGACGGCTTCGGCGAGCTCCTCGTCCCAGGGCCGTCCGCCGGTGAGGTGGCGGGCGAGTACCCGCAGCGGCATCACCGGTGTCCGGACGGCGCAGTCGCGCGGGGACAGGTCGCCCAGCCAGATCCGGGACAGCAGTTCGGTCGTGTAGTACGAGAACGTGGTCTTGCCGCTGCCGGCCTCGCCGGTCAGGAGCAGGTGGGTGCTCCGGTTGAGGGCGTCGAAGGCGGAGGTGTTCTCCACGGTGGCCGCGACGGGCTTCTTCTCGCGGAAGCGCTTCGGCCGGTCCTGCGGTGGTGGTGCCTCCATCCGCGCCTGAACCCGTTGCCGCACATAGATCGTGGTCAGCGCGGGCGCGTTCACCGCCAGCTCGCGGTAGGGCAGCAGCCGGGCCTCCTGCCGCTGGGCCTGGAGGAGCCGTTCCACGTCGGGGTCCAGGATCTGCGGGATCAGGTGCCAGGAGTCGATCCGGGAGGCCTCGCGGGCTTCTTTGGCGGCCGCGAGCTGGATGGCCTCGGCGGCCCGTCGCCAGAGCCATTCGCCGGTCTCGCGGTCATCGAGGGTGAGGCCGATCATCCGGATGAGCTCCAGGTCCACCGTCCCCTCGGCGGCGTGCAGCCGGTAGATCTTGGCGCGCATCATCGTGAAGTACTCGGTGGACGCGACGAACTGCCCGACCCCGTCGTACCCCTCGCGCTCCAAGGCTCCGGCGAACCAGTGCGCCAGTGGCTCCAGCTCAGGGATCACGTCACCCATGCCGTCCACGGTAACGAAAAGGCGGCCGTCCCCTTTGGAGGGATGGCCGCCCGGCCGGATTCGCTTCGACTACACCGCCAGGGCCACCGCCTCGGTCGCGGTTTCGACCCGGCGCTTGTGCAGCAGCCGCGCCAGGCCCGCTCCCAGCAGCGTCACCGCTCCCGCCGCGAAGGCCGCCGTCGACAGTCCCGAGGCGATGTCGGACGCCGGAGCCGCGCCGTGGACGTCGATCCCGCTGTTGGCCACCGCGACCAGCACCGCCAGGATCACCGCGCCGCCGATGAACTGGGCGGTGGAGGCCATGGCCCCGGCCACGCCCTGTCGGTCGGCGTCCACTTCGGACCCGGCGGTCATGAAGATCGGCGGGAACGCGGTCCCGGCGCCCAGGCCCCAGAGGGCGATGCCGGGCAGGAGCGTCCAGTAGGAGCCCTCGGCGGCCATCGCGGTGCCGAGGACGGCGAAGGAGGCGGCGACGCCGATCATGCCGATGGTGATGGACGCCCGGGTCCCGTGGCGGCGGACGATGGCGGGGGCGATCTTGGACGCGGCGAGCATCGAGAGCATGGACAGCGGCAGGAAGGCCAGGCCGGCCCGCAGGGTCGGGAGGCCGAGGACGTTCTGGATGTAGCCGGTGAACAGGTAGTACTCGGTGCCGATGACGCCCATGAAGATGAACACCACGGCCATCGCCACGACCAGGGACCGCTTGCGCAGCAGGCCGAGCGGCATCAGCGGGGAGGCCGAGCGGCGCTCGATCCACACGAAGACCGCTAGGAGCGCGGCTCCGGCCAGCAGGGCGCCCAGGCCGTTGACGCTCACCCAGCCGTGCTCGGGGCCGGAGACCAGCCCGAAGACGAGGAGGGTCGCGCCGATGGTCGCCACGATCGCGCCGGGGACGTCGAATCCCTTCCGCGAGGCGGTGACCGGGCCGTCGGCGTTCAGGAGGCGGGGTGTGGCCAGCAGGGCGAGGGCGATCACCGGGACATTCACGAACAGCACCCACTCCCAGCCCAGGAAGCTGGTCAGCACGCCACCGCCGAGGGCGCCGACGGCCGCGCCGGAGCTGCCGGCCATGGACCACACCGTGAAGGCGCGGACGCGGTCCTTCTCGCCGAACTCGGTGTTGATCAGCCGCAGCACCGCCGGGGTCAGCAGCGCGCCGCCGAGGCCCTGGACGGCCCGCGCGGCGATGAGGACGCCGGGGGTGGGCGCGAGTCCGCCGACCAGGGACGCCAGCCCGAACAGCGCCAGCCCGGCGGCGAAGACCCGCCGCGCGCCGAGGCGGTCGGCGGCGCGTCCGCCGAACAGGAGCAGGCCGCCGGTGGCGACGGTGTAGGCGGAGATGACCCACTGGAGGTTCTGGGACGTGAAGCCCAGCTCGCGCCCGATGGAGGGCAGGGCCACGAAGACGATGTCGAAGTCGACGGCGATGAGGAACTGGCTGGCCGCGAGGAGGGCCAGGCGCAGGCCCGTCCGGTCGCAGGTGGGGATGGTGGTCATGGCTGGTCCTCGGTCTCGGCCGGTGCCCTTGGGGCACTTTCTGTAACAGGGATGACCGTAGGTGTCCGAGGGGCGGGGGCGTAAGAAGGCAGATTTTTGTGACTCCGGCACAGCGATGTGTCCGTCCTGGTAGACGGCTCGCACTGTGACCGGGGACACGCGGGCGGCCCCGGTCGGTGGGACCGGGGCCGCGATGGGAGGAGGGATGAAGGTCAGACGGTTCCGGTGATGGACCACCAGATGCCGGTCGGCTGGATGTCGGGTCCGGTCGGGCCCTGTCCCCAGTAGTAGTCATTGATGTTGGTGACCCAGTTGCGGGCCACGGGACCGAAG
Organism: Actinorhabdospora filicis; assembly: GCF_030269765.1. Classification (GTDB taxonomy): domain Bacteria; phylum Actinomycetota; class Actinomycetes; order Mycobacteriales; family Micromonosporaceae; genus Actinorhabdospora; species Actinorhabdospora filicis. The sequence continues at coordinate 59,702 of NZ_BSTX01000004.1, forward strand.
GAGCGGTAGACCACGCCGTGCGGTTCCTTCAGGATCGCCATGGTCGCCCAGGCGCGCTGGACGGTGTAGGCCGGACGCAGCGTCCACCACAGCCAGCGGATCGGGAACAGGTAGCTGGCGAAGGTGCCGCCGGTGCCGCCGCCGACGCAGTAGGCGTTGGTGTGGAAGCCGTTCATCATGTGCAGGCCCTTGAAGGACCGGCCCCAGCGGCTGACGAAGTCGTAGGGGCTGCCCACGCCGCGCAGGACCTGGCAGGACTCCAGTTGCAGCCACTCCAGGTTGTAGGTGTCGCCCCACTTGGCGTCGTAGGGGGTGATGTTGTGGTCGGTCACGTTGCTCTTGAAGGTGAACGAGTAGGGCGAGCCGTGGCCGGTGTACCACTGGATGTCCACTGTGTCCACGTACCGGTTGTCCCAGCCGCCGCCGACGGTCGGGTCGCGGAAGTCGATCTCCCACGCGTTGTAGCCGCGCCAGTCGAAGGCGACCGTCTGGCCCTTGGACAGCATCACGTTGCGGAACCCGTTGGCCGAGTCCTGCGCGCACTGCCATTCGTCCACCGTGTTCTCGATGCCGGCGGTGCCGAGGGCGAAGGAACCGCCGCCGGGCGAGGACAGCCCGGTGAACTGGCCGTCGGTGTCGGCCGGGACCGACAGGGAGGCCACCAGGCCGTTGGCGTCGGTGACTTCGAGCGAGACCGTCTCGGTCTTGGCCGCGGTGTCGCGCGGGACGCGCTTGTAGGACACCGACTGGCCGGTGTTGCTGGACAGCACCGTCGTCGAGGAGCCCCAGCGGAAGGTGTAGGGCGCCGTCCCGCCGGAGACGCTGGCCGCGCCGGAGACGGTGTCGCCCTGGCGGTTGAGGCTGACCTTGAAGGTGGGCCCGCCGCCGGTGATCGCCGGGACGGTCTTCGGGGCCTGCGTGCCGTCGGAGTTGTCCACCGGGCTGCACTGGTACTGCGGCAGGACCTCGGTCACGGTGCCCTTGCCGTCGGCCTGGCGGGAGCTCAGTTCGGGACTGAGGTAGCTGAGCACGGGCGTGTTCTGCGCGGCGCCGCCGTAGACGGCCGCGCAGGCGCGCTGCGCCTCGTCGGCGGTGATGATCGCGACCTGACGTCCGGCCGCCAGCCGCCGCAGCGACTCCGAGAGCTCGGTGATCGTGCCGTCGGGGGCGAACGTGACGCGCAGACTGGCGCCCTGGCCCGCCAGCGGCAGGTTGCCCAGGACCGCGTCGAAGCTGACCGTGGTGTCGATCGGGTAGGAGCCGATGACCTTCCCGGCGTCGTCGGACAGCGTGAACGTGGAGTGCGTGACGCGCGGCTTGAGCGTCAGGCCCTCGCTCTTGAGCGCGATGTCGGCCAGCTTCTGCGCCCGGGCGAGCGCCTGCGCGTCCGGCAGCGGCTTGATCGCCTTGACCGCGTCGAGGTCGACGGCCTCGTCCTGGGTGGCGTTGCCGCCCTCGTCCTTGCCGGAACCGACGACCTTGTGCGGGACGTACTGGAACTTGTCATTGTCGGCATAGGAGAACGCGCCGTTCGGGTACAGCGCGTTGCCGATGCCGAACGTGTCGGCGAGTCGCTGGCCGTCGGCGACCGTCAGTCCCTCCTGGACCACGGAGTAGACGGTGGCGGTGAGCGCGGTCGGGGCCGCCTGCCCGGTCTGCGCCAGCGATGCCACCAGGATCGCCGCGGTCAGCCCGGCTAAGCCGAGTTTGGCCGGAGAGTGCTTGTGGGCTAAGGGTTTCATTGCATCCCCCATCGAAGGGTATCGATGTTGTCGAGGGGGACGATACGCACGGCATCCGGCCGGTCACCGTTGGCGCGGGCAGCCGGTGGGGCATGGGGGCGGGTCGAAAGGGCAGCGCTATTCACAAATAGGGGGATTCGCACGGTGACGGTGGGTGAACTTCCCGCCGTGGCGCGAGGTGCCGGTACGTCCACTGTGTACGGCCCGGGACCTTGGTCCCGGGCCGTGTCACGTCAGTCCTCGACCGAGCCGTAGAAGGCCGGGTTGCCGCGACGGCGGAAGCGCCGCAGCGCGAAGAAGCCGCCCACCGCCAGCACGGCGCCCGCGCCCGCGATGAGGGCGGTGTTCACGCCGGTCTTCGCCAGGCCGCCACCGGTGCCCGACTCGGCGCCCTCGAAGGCGATGACGGCGGTGTTGTCGGAGGTGGAGGTCTCCTTGGCGGCCTGGGACTCGCCGTGCCAGCCGTAGCCGACCGCGACCTCGCCCTTCTCGGCCAGGTCGACCTTCTTCACGTTCACCTCGACGGCGAATTCGGCCTTGCCGCCCGCCTTGAGCTCGATGTCGACACCGCAGACGACGTCGCCGCGACGGTCGCCGCCGTTGCCCTCGGCCCACCGGGTGCAGCCTTCGGGCAGCGACACCGGCTCCACGCCCTTGGGGAGCGTGAACCACAGCGCGGTCAGCGGGCCGCCGCTGCGGCCGTCCCACACGGTGGCGGGACCGTTGTTGGCCACGGTGAGCGTCACCGTGGTGCGCCCGGTCTTGGCGGGAAGCGTCGCGCCACGGGCGACGAAGTTCGCCTTGTTCACGCCGGTGACCTGGAAGAGGTTCCCCTCCCAGAAGGAGCCCTCGCCGTCGAAGACGAGCTGCCCGGGCGCGTCGGCGGGCGCGGAAGCCGCCCCGACGACGCTCAGTTCGGGGCCGGTGCCCGTGGTCGGGAGACCGTAGTCCTCGGTGCTCCAGTGCACCCAGGTGTCGATCCCGCCCGGCGCGAAGACGTCGGCGCTCACCGTGTAGGTGAACGGGGCGGAGAGCCGGTAGGTCTCACCGGGCTTCAGGGCGACCGGAAAGCGGCAGGTCACCGAGTAGGGGCTGACACCGCAGTTGGAGTACCCGCCCTTCGGGGTCAGACCGATGAACCGCAGGTGGAGCACGGGGTTGTAGATGGTGTGCTCGCCGGTGTTGGTGACGGTGACGCCGAAGCTCACCTCGTCGCCGATGGCGACATCACCGCCCGGCGCCTCGCCGATGCCGAACCGGACCGGCTCGGCGACGGTGAACGAGCGCTCGCCGGAGGCCGCGGTCGCGCCGTCACCGGCGATCGCGACCTTGATCGAGCCCGTGCCGGTCACCCCGTCGAAGGGGGTGAAGCTCAGGTCGGGGTCCCAGTCCCAGGTCAGGGTGCCGTCGGAGTACTTGACGTCACCGATGGCGCAGGTCCACACCGCCCCGGCGGCCTCACAGGCGTCCCGGCCGCTGTCGGTGAGCTTGAACGAGCCGAGATCGGCCAGGCCCGAGGCGTCCACGGTCATCACGACGTCTCCGATGACACCGCTGCCGGTGGTGTCGGCACTCCAGAAGAAGTCGTCCTCGAAGGTTCCCGAACCGGTCTCGATCCGGATGTCGTCGGTCTGCACGCTCAGGGTGGCCGTGCCGGCCGCCTGCGCGGGGGAGGCGAACACCGCGAGGGCGGTGACCGTCCCGGCCGCCGTCAGGCACGCGGCACGGCGAAGGGTATCGCGAAGCAAAGGGGCACTCCATGGTGAAAGGGCACACCGCGCCGGGCACGGCACGGTACTCGGATCACGCGTGGGGGCCGATCCCGGTTGCGGCCCGGGCGCATCGTGACCGGGCCGTGATCGGCTACTCCGTCAGGTCCTTCTCTGGCATCTCGAAAGCGTGCAGCCGCTCGATCACCCCACCCGCGTCCCCGTCCCACCCCATCCCCAGGAACTGCGCCCGGCTGCGGCGGCCCATCAGCGCGCGGGCCAGCTCGTACGGGTCGGCGGTCAGGCGCAGGGACGGGGTGCCGGAGCCGATGGTCCAGCTGGCCAGGCCCGAGTCGAGGACGACGGTGGGCAGCTCGGGTGCCCACTTGTGGTTGAGGTATCCGGCGGTGAGGTCGGCCGACCAGGTGCAGGCTTCGGGGGAGCGGTCGGCGGGGATCGTGAGGGCCCCGGCGATGTCGTTGCGGTGGGTCCAGGCGTCCTGGGCCATGAGGAGGCCCTTGCCGTCGGCGAGGATCGCGTCGATGGCGGGGCCGCCGGCGTCCCACTCCGCGCAGATCTCGGCGAGGGTGAGGTCGGCGCGGTCGGCGACCTGGCGGGCGGTCCAGTCGGGGGACGCCTTGCCGCGCAGGGTCCCGGTGCGGACGTCGGTGCAGATCCCGGCCAGGTGGGCGTAGGTGTCCTTGACGGTCCAGCCGGGCAGGGCGGGGACGGGGGTCAGCTGCGCCCGGATGTCCAGTGTGGACGCCAGGTCGATGAGGCCGCGGCGGGCGGTGGCGTACATCTCTACGGCAGTCGTCATAGCGCGTAACTTAACGACCATTAGGTCGCAATGCTATGTGCCGTTCGCCACGGCGTCGACGGCGTCCTGTACCGGCAGGTCACCGGAGGTGAGCTCCAGGGTGAGCCCGGCGGTGGCGGGACTCTCCAGAATGGACAGCAGGACGGCGGCCACGTCGGCGCGGGGCACCGAGCCGCGCGGGACCGACGGCAGCAAGTGGACGCGCCCGGTCGGGGGGTCGTCGGTGAGCGCGCCGGGGCGCAGGACCGTCCAGTCCAGGTCGCGGGCGCGCAGGTCGTCCTCGGCGGCGGTCTTGGCGCGCAGGTAGGCGGCGAAGATGTCGTCGGTGCCGGGCGGCGGTTCGGCACCGGCGCCCATCGAGGAGATCTGCACGAAACGGCGCACTGAAGCCCGGTCGCAGGCCTCGGCCAGCAGCGCCGAGGCGGCGCGGTCGACGCTGTCCTTGCGCTCGGCGCCCGAACCGGGCCCGGCACCGGCGGCGAAGACCACCGCGTCGGCGCCGGCGAGGAACTCGGCGACGGTCATCGCGTTCGCCTTCTCCAGGTCGCACAGGACGCCCTTGGCCCCGGCCTCGGCGAGGTCGTCGAGGTGGTCGGGGTCGCGGACGAGCCCGACGGCGACGTGCCCGTGCTCCGACAGCAGCCGCTCCAGCAGCAGGGCGATCTTCCCGTGGCCTCCGGCGATGACGACGCGCATGAGGTCACCTTCGCACAATCAGGCGGCCCGGATGAACGATTCCACGCCGTCCAGCAGCAGCGAGAGCCCGAACAGGAACCGCTCCTCGGCGTCGCCGGGCGCGGGCGGGGCGGTGAAGTCGATGGCGTCCATGACGGCCATGAGCTGCGGGAAGTCCCCGGCGCGACCGCGCTCGCGGAGCATCTCGGGGGTGAACATCGGCCGCCGGGCCTGGTCCTCCTCCGCGATCTGGTCGCCGACCACGCCCCGGACCTGCGCGTTGACCACCAGCAGGACCAGGAAGCGCAGCTCGGGCGGCAGGGGCATCGAGGACGCCGCGCTCAGCCCCGCCTCCAGCCAGCCCAGCTCGCGCGGGCCCATGACGCGCGGCCGCGTGACGACGTCCAGCAGCCACTGGTGGCGGAAGAACGTCCGGTGCAGCGCCAGCGCCCACCCCGTGACCGCCTCGCGCCACTCGCCGGGGAACCCGGGCGCGGCGCCGACGGCGGTGTCGATCATGAGCGCGATCAGCTCGTCCTTGCCGGGGACGTAGCGGTACAGCGACATCGTGCCCGCGCTCAGGCGCTTGGCCAGCGCGGGCATGGTGAGCGCGCCGATGCCCTCGGCGTCGGCGAGGGCGATGGCCTCGGCGGTGATCTGCTCCAGGCTCAGGCCGGGGCGGGGGCCGCGCGCCGGGGGGCGCGCGCCGTCCCACAGCAGGCCGGTCATGGCGTCGCTCATGCGGGCATCCTACGGGCTTGCGGAGTTACTGCGTATGACATACGCTGCATCCGTCTAATAGTGCGTATCCAATACGCAATTTGGGGGTCGTGATGACTTTAAGCAAGCGCTGGTGGCGGCGGCCGTGGGTCGCCCCGATGTTCGTGGTCATGGTGGCGTTCCTGGCGTTCTCACTGCCGCCCTACCTGATGGGCGGCTCGCGGCTGCCCCTGCGTGAGGGATTCGCCGCGCACAAGATCCTGCTCGACGTCCACATCGGATTCGGCATGATCGCGCTGATCGCCTGCGGATTCCAGGTGTGGCCGTGGTTCCGGGGCAAGTACCCCAAGGCGCACAAGATCATGGGCCGCGTCTACGTGCTCGGCGGCGTCCTGCCCGCCGGGCTCATGGCGCTGGTGGTCTCGGTGACCGCGCTGACCGGACCCGTCGGCCGCATCGGCAACGTGATGCTGTCGCTGCTGTGGCTGTTCATGACCTTCCGCGGCTACAAGTCGGCCCGCCGCAGGCAGTTCGGCGACCACCGCCGGTGGATGATCCGCAGCTTCGCGCTGTGCACGTCCATCGTCCTCAACCGGGTCTGGATCATCCTGCTGCTCATCGGTCTGCAGCCGTGGCTCGACACTCACTACGGCGGCAGCATGGACGCCCTGATCGGCGACGCCGCCCAGGCCTCGATCTGGCTGTCCTGGACGGTGAACCTAGCGCTGGCCGAATGGTGGCTGGACAAGGGGAAGGGCAAGGCCCGCGAGAAGCGCGGCGCGGTCCGCGAGACCGTCGGCGCCGCGAACTGAAACCGGGTGCCGGGACGGACCCCGCTCAGCGCTTGACGGCCGCCAGCCACCAGCGGCCGGGCTCGCGCAGCGGCAGCGGTCCGTCCCGCTCGATGCGCGCCTGGATCTCCGTCCACGGCCCGCTCGCCGGATCGAAGCCCGGGAACACCCACCCGGTGAGCCGCACGTACCAGATCAGCGGCGCCACGTCGGCGAACCACGTGGTCACCGTCCCGGCGCCGCCCTCCACGGTGTACAGCCGCGCCCGCCGCAGCTGCCCTACCGCGAGGTCCCGCTCCCACCCGCTCGGCGCGGGCGGGGTGAGCCCGAGGATCCGCGCCATACGGTCGATCCACACGTCGTGCACCTGCTGGGTGACGAACACCCCGCCCGGCTTGAGAACACGGGCCACCTCACCGGCCACATAGGACTCATGGCGCGCGTTGACCACGTCGAAGGACGCGTCCCGGAACGGCAGGAACGCCGTCGGCGGCTTGTGTTGTTTGACGTTGTCCGGCGCGGCGTCGACCCACACCACCGGCACCCCCACCGGCCGCAGCCGCTTTGCCGCCACCGGGACATTCGGCGCCCACCCCTCGGTCGCCACCACCAGCGGCGGACGCGCCGGGGCGAGAAGGCGCGACAGCCACTCGCCCCCACCGGTGCCCAGGTCGAGGAGCGAGTCGGCGGTGGAGGCGAGATCGGCGACGATCGCGGGGTAGTCCCACGGGTGCTCGGTGCGCATGCGATCGCCCCAGCGGGAGAAGTCCCAGCCGGAGATGTCGGCGGTGAGGCCTTCGGTGATGAGGTCGGCGGTGGTCATGGGCGCAGGCTAGGACGCGTGCCGGGACACCGCGAGCCGCTTACGGGAGCGGGACCCGGCGGTGGTCCTCGCCAGGGGCGGCGAAGGACAACCCGTTCTCGTCGAGCGCATTGAACACCGTCACCCCGGTGTCGCCGAAGTCGAAGCGCACCGCGACGGTCCCATCGGCCAGGTACCGCCCGCCGGAGTCGAAGACCAGCAGCTCGACCGCACGAAGCACACGGCCGACGAGCGCGGTCAGACACGGCTCGGCGTCAGACCGCCACGACAAGCGCGACTCACTCCACCCGATCGGCGCGGAGACGTCGGCGAGGTTCCAGGTGACGGAGAGCTCGTCGAGCTTGAAGTGGTTCAGCTCGACGCGCTCGCCCTCGAAGTCGAAGATCACCGGGCCGTCGGGGAACCAGGCGTCACGGTCGGTGTTCCACACCAGCCACGCGGCCGTCAGGCGGCGCCCGGCCAGGGCGGCCAGGCGTTCACCGTGGTCGCGGCGTACCTCGGTGCCGGGCCGCCACACGGGCTCGTACCCGGCGATGCCGTAGAAGCTCACTCCACGTCCAGCTCCGCCAGGATCTGCCCGTACCTCCCGCGCGCGTCACTGGCCGCCGCCCGGTTCCCGCCCCGCTCGCACGACTCGATCAGCAGCCGCCAGCCCTCGTCGTGGTAGCGGTCGACGCTCACGCACCGCTCCGCCGCCACCGCGGCAGCGGCCGCGTCACCCGCGGCGAGCTCCATCGACGCCAGTCCGGCGGCGGTGTCGGCGGCCGCGCGGCGCAGGTCCTCCCGCTCACGCACGACCCATTCGGCGGCGCCGTCGCCGGGCAGGAGCTCGCCGGTGTAGGCGAGCAGGACGGCCCGCAGGCCGCCGGGGGTGCGGGTGCGGCGGGACTCGGTGACCGCGCGGCGGAACTCGACGACGTCGCAGTAGCCGTCGGCGGGCAGCATCAGGCGGTAGGAGTCGCCTTCGCGGACGACGATGCGGTGCGCCCCCCGGTCCACGCCGGGTTCCAGGAGCCGCCGCAGCGAGGACACCGCCACGTGCAGGCTGTGCGTCGCCGCGGCCGGGGGCAGCGTCGGCCAGAGCGCGTCGACGAGGACGTCGCGGTGGACGGGGCTGCCGGCGTGGATGGCCAGCAGGCGCAGGAGGGCGCGGGCGCGGGGTTTGACGGCGGTGAAGTCGAGCGGGACGCCGTCGCGGAACGCCTGGAAGCCGCCCAGGCACAGGATCGCCAGGGGCGCGCGGTGCACGTGGGACGGGGTGGGCTCGGCGTCGGGGGGCGCGGCGAGCCAGCGGTCGACGAGGACCTGCGGCAGCCCGCACTCCACGGCCAGCAGCCGCGCGCGGTCCACGTACTCCACGGCGAGGGGGTCGCAGCGGGCGGCGGCGATGAGGGCGGCGACCTGGGCGCCGGGGGATCCGGCGGCGCGCGCGGTGGCGATCGCGCGGTGCGCCTCGACGTCGGCGTCGGGCAGGTGCGTGGCGACGGCGGCGAGGGCGTAGAGGGCCTGGGCCCACGATTGCAGGACCCCGGCGTCGAGGCGCCCGCAGCGGTCGACGAGCTCGGCGAGGGCGGAGGCGTCGGCGTCGGGCGATCCGGCGCGCATCAGCCAGCCGATGCCGGTGGCCACGGCCGCGCCCCAGTCGTCGCCGTCGCGCGCGCATTCCTCGCCGACGCCGACGGCGATCTTCGCCGACTGCTCGGTGCCGTCGAAGGCGACGGCGGCGCGGGCCATGCGCGCCAGCCACGGGTACTGGGCGCGTTCGGCGTCGGCGGCCAGTTCGGCCAGGCGGGCCGTGCCGGCCTCGGTGTCGGAGGTGATCAGCTCGATCGCCTGGCAGATGCGCAGGGCCAGGCCGGTGAGGTCGCCGCCGTCGGGTTCGATGGCCGCCAGGACCAGCGCGGCCTCGCCGAAGCGCCCGGTGAGGCAGTGGGCGAGGACGCGCACCAGCGGCCCGTAGGGCGCGGGGACGCGCTCGGCCTGCGCGGCCGCCATCGCCGGGTGCCGCTGGGTGGCCGCGCGCAGGCGGTTCACCCAGTGCCCGCCCTGGGGCGCGGCGGGGCCGGGCATCCACACGCTGACGCGGGAGAGGGCGGCGCGGGAGTGGGCGCGCCCGTCGTCGTCGCCGAACAGGGCGGCGCCGCGGATGAGGGTGTCGGCGGCGGCAGAGAGCTGGCCGCGGCTGAACAGGTGCTTGCCCTCGGCCAGGCGCAGCCACGGGTCCTCGGCGACCAGCCACGCGGGCAGCACGTCGCGCCACGGCTCGACGCCGTCGTCGACGATGCCCGAGCCGATGCGCGACAGCAGGCGGCGGACGGTGGTCCAGTCCTCGGCGCGCGCGTAGGCGCGGGCGGCCTCGGTGAGCGCGCCCTCCTCGACCAGCAGTTGCGCGGCGCGCGAGTGGTGGCGGCGCGCGGCCTTCTCGCCGATGCCGTCGGAGAGGGACGCGGCCAGGTGCGAGCGCAGGGCCTCGTGGTAGCGGTAGGTGCGTCCCCCGTCGGGACTGGTGGTGAACGCCTGGAGCCGCTCCAGCTCGGCGAGGTGCCGCGCGGAGTCGTGGCGGCGCAGCAGCTTGTCGCAGCGCGCGGCGGTCAGCACGTCGAAGACGCTGGTGCGGACGAGGAAGTCGCGCAGTTTCACGGGCAGCTCGGCCAGCACCGTCCGCGCCAGGTACGCGCGGACGAGCGTGGCGCGCCCGTCGAGGGCGGCCACGGCCTCGCGGCGCTCGGCGAGGGTGCGTCCCCGCGTCGACAGGTGGAACAGCTGCAACCCGGCGACCCAGCCGCCGATGCGGCGGTCGAGGGCGGCGATGTCGGCCGGCGGCAGCGGCGCGCGGTAGACGATCCGCAGCAGCTGCTCGGTCTCCCAGCTGCGGAAGCGCAGCTGCTCGGCGTCGAGGATGACCACGTCGGCCAGCTCGTGGCGGGCGAAGTTCAGCCGCGGCATCCGGCGCGCCGCCAGGATGAGGCGCAGGCGCGGCGGGAGCGTGGCGATCAGCCGGTCCAGGACCTGCTCGGCGGGTGAGTTGTCCAGGCAGTGGACGTCGTCGAGGACCAGCAGCAGCTGCTCGTCGCCGGTGGCCTCCACGGCGCGGACCAGCTCGTCCACGTCGCTCTCGTCGCGGGGCGGCGGGAGCTCGCAGGGCAGTGCCCGGCGGATGTCGGCGACCAGGCGCGCGGCGTCGGCGTGCCCCGGGCCCAGGCCCAGCCAGCCGACCGGACCACCGGTGTTGGCGCGGAAGTAGTGGGCGTAATGTGTCAGCAACGTCGTCTTGCCGAACCCGGCGGGCGCGGTGACCAGCGCCAGCGGCGCGGTCCGGACCGCGTTCAGCTGGCCGAGCAGACGGCCGCGAACCAGCCCGCTGGATTCGCGGTGCATGACGGTGTGCATCGCCCTCCTCCCTGCGCGGCCGAGCCGCCGTCCTCCCCGACAGGAATGAAGCAAGGCCGGTGGTCAACGGTCAATGGAGGGCAGCCATTGTGGACCGACCGGTCCGCTCCCGAGAGTAGCGAAATAGATACAAGATCGCCGTACCCGAACGGCCATCCAAAGCTACCGGATCGTACGCCCATCGTGCACTGGTCAATCTCCGTCGCAGTTCACGGATTGCCTGGTCAGAGACGGTTTCCGCTTACAACTCTAAAGATCCACAAGGGACTTGACAACCGGGTTATCCGTCCGGACGCCCACTTCGGGGTGGCGACAATCCGCCGTGATGTCGGCGAAACGCCCCTATCATTCGCTCATGAGTGGTGAACTGGAGACCCTGTCCACCGAAGAGCTGCGCGAACGCGCCTTCAAGCTCGCCCGGCGTCGCCTCGACCTGGGCTTCTTCTGGGACGTCATCGAGCATCTCCCGCATTCCTTCAACGCCGAGACCGACGGGTCGCCGGGTTCGGTCGGCTCGATCATCGACAACATCGTGGAGAGCTGGCAGGAATTCCACGGCCACGGCAACTACGGCGAGGAGGAACCCCTCGTCCGGGCGGCCTTCATCGACTACATCGAGAAGCACGAGAAGGACCCGAAACCCATGTGAGCACCGCGTCCCATGTGATGATCTCCCTATGGCGCCCCCACCCCGGCGCCCACTAGGGTCGAATCGTCGCCGACCCCGGGAGCGCGCCATGGGCGAGTACGCCGAGATCACCTCCGTCGAGGAGTTCCGCGAGCTGCACGGACTCCCGCAGGGCCGCGCCGTCGCCAAGGAGCACCACCGCCTCTTCGACGTCGACCGGGAGTGGCTGGCGGCGTCCCCGTTCTGCCTGATCGCCACCAGCGACACCGAGGGCAACTGCGACGTGTCCCCGAAGGGCGACCCGGCGGGCTTCGCGCACGTCCTGGACGACAAGACCCTCGTCATCCCCGACCGGCCCGGCAACAAGCGCGGCGACGGGTTCATGAACATCCTCGCCAACCCGCACGTCGGCCTGATCTTCGTGATCCCCGGGCGCATCGAGACCCTGCGCGTCAACGGACGCGCCCGGCTGCTGCGGGACGCGCCCTTCTTCGACGACATGATCGTCAAGGGCAACCGGCCGACCCTGGCCATCCTCGTCGAGGTCGAGTCGGTGTACTTCCACTGCGGCAAGGCGTTCCTGCGCTCGGACATGTGGAAGCCCGAGACCTGGAACCCCGACGTCCTGGAATCGCACGCCAGGCTCACCAAGCGGGTCATGGACACGCCCGAAACGGTCGAAGAGCTCGAAACCTACTACGGTGACGTTTACCTGGAGAAGCTGTACAAGGCCTGAGGTCCTTGAGGTGCTCGTCACCGCCCCTTGGCGGAACGCGAAAGTTCCCCTACGCTTACCGACCGTGAGGTACACCGTCATTCGTGTCTGGCTGGTGCGCCGCCGACACGTGGACAACTGCCTCGTCACCGGCGTCGCCTGTAGCTGATCGCGCCCTTTTCCACCGCGCTTGATCGCTCGACCACGCCCTTTTTCACTTCGCCGCGCCCTCGCGCGGATCCTCCCTGGAGTCACTTCCATGCGCGCTCTCCTCAAGAGAGTTCCGTTCTCCGTACAGCTGCTCGTCGGTCTCCTCCTCGGCGCCCTCCTCGGTTTCGTCGCCCGTCAGTACGACGTGTCCTGGCTGGCCACGACGCTGACCGAGATCGGCCGCTACTTCGTCGTCCTGCTCAAGCTCGCCGTCCCGCCGCTGGTCTTCACCGCGGTGGTCATCTCCATCGCCAACCTGCGCAAGCTCTCCGGAGCCGCGCGCCTGGTCGGCAAGACGCTCCTGTGGTTCGGGATCACCTCGCTGCTGGCCGTCGGCGTCGGCATCGGCCTGGGCCTGCTCACCGACCCCGGCAAGGGCGTGACCCTCGGGACGGCCGCGGCCAAGCCCGAGCACGTCGGTGGCTGGACGGACTTCCTGACCGGCATCATCCCGACCAACATCGTGGAGTCGTTCACCGAGGTCAACGTCCTCCAGATCGTCTTCCTCGGCATCGTCGTGGGCGCGGCCACCGTGTCCGTCGGCGACAAGGCCGCCCCGTTCCTGCGCCTCACCGAGTCGGTGCTGGAACTGGTCCAGAAGGCGCTGTGGTGGGTCATCCGCCTCGCCCCGATCGGCACCCTCGGCCTCATCGGCAAGGCCGTCTCCACCTACGGCTGGGACCTCCTCAAGCCGCTGGCGACGTTCTCCGCCGACGTCTACATCGGATCGCTCATCGTCCTGCTGGTCATCTACCCGGCCCTGCTGCGGTTCGTGGGCGGCGTCAACCCGATCACGTTCCTGAAGAAGGCCTGGCCGGCCATCGAGCTCGCCTTCGCCTCCCGCTCCTCGGTCGGCACGATGCCGCTGACGCAGCGGGTGACCACCGAGCGGCTCGGCGTCCCGCGCGACTACGCGTCCTTCGCGGTGCCCTTCGGCGCCACGACCAAGATGGACGGTTGCGCCGCGGTCTACCCGGCGCTGGCGGCGATCTTCGTGGCCCAGGTGTTCAACGTCGACCTCGGCGTCACCGACTACCTGCTGATCGCCTTCGTGTCCGTCATCGGCTCGGCCGCCACCGCGGGCCTGACCGGCGCGATCGTGATGCTGACCCTCACCCTGTCCACCCTCGGCCTGCCGCTGGAGGGCGTCGGACTGCTGCTGGCGATCGACCCGATCCTGGACATGATCCGCACCGCGACCAACGTGACCGGCCAGATGGTCGTGCCGGTGCTGGTGGCGCGCTCGGAGAAGACCCTCGACCTGGCCGCGTTCAACGCGCCCAGCCAGGACCTGGACGCCGAGCCGGCCGAGCCCAAGGCGGAGCCGAAGCCCGTCGTCCGGGAGCCGGAACCGGCCTTCGGCAGCTAGCCGCACGGCCCGGCCACCCCGGTGGCCACGACGAACGAAGAGCGGGACGGCCAGGGGCCGTCCCGCTCTTTTCGTTTCGCGGGAAGGGGGTCTGCGTTCCGAGGGGCTGGGGGACCGTCGCCCAGACCGCCGTGTACCGCCACACCGCCACCGGGTTCTGCGTTCCGAGGGGCCGGGCAACCGTCGTGCGACCGCTTCGGCGGCGGGCCCGGATGCCGCGCCCGAGGCGGTCCGGCACCCGAAGCGGGCTTCGAAATCGGGCGCGGGCACGAAAGAGCGGGACGACGGTGCCTTCCCGCTTCTTTCGTTTCGCGGCAGGGGGTTCTGCGTTCTCAGGGGGCGGGCGACCGTCGTGCGGCCCCTTCGGCATCCGGGCCCGGATGCCGAGCCCAAGGGGGTCCGGGGCGAAAGTGGGCCTCGAAGCCGGGCGCGGGCGCGAAAGAGCGGGACGACGGTGCCGTCCCGCTCTTTCGTTTCGCGCTCGCGTTCCCCGGCGGGCTCGCGCCTAGCGCGCGTTCAGCTCGCCGTAGTTGATCGCGTCGGCGACCGAGTCGTAGGTCCCGGACGCCGCCAGCTCCAGCGCGGCCTTACGCGCCACCGCGTAGGCGGCCTGCGCGACGCCCGAGCCCAGGCTCACGCGCGCCACACCGACCGAGGCCAGCTCGGCGACCGTCGGCGAGCCAGGCCCGACCAGCACGTTCACCGGCGCGTCGATGCCCTTCACGAGGGTCTCGATGACCGCCAGGTCACCGGTGCCCGGCACGAAGACGCCGTCGGCGCCCGCCGCGATGTAGGCGGCGGCGCGGGCGAAGGTGTCGTCCAGGTCGCCGTTGCCGCGCAGGAAGGTGTCCACGCGCGCGTTGATGAACAGCTCCGGCGAGACCGAGCGCGCGGCGGCGATCCGCTCGGCCATCTCCTCGATGGCCAGCAGCGCGGTGTCACGGCCGTGCCCGGCGTCCTCGATGTTGATCCCGGCCGCGCCCGCGGCCACGACGCCCCGGATGGTCTCGGCGACGCCCTCGGCGTCGTCCCCGAAACCGCCCTCGATGTCGGCGGTCACCGGCACGTCGACCACGGCCACCACGCGCTCGACCACGGCGATCGCGGCCGCGCGGCCCAGGTCGTCACCGTCGATGGCGCCCAGGCTCCAGGCCACGCCCGCGCTGGTGGTGGCGATCGCGGGAACACCGGTGGCGGCGACCACGCGCGCGGAACCGGCGTCCCACGCGTTGGCCAGGAGAAGCGGCGTGCCGGGGACGTGGAGCTCGCGGAAATTCGTCATGGGCGCAAGTCTCGCCGCCGGGACGCGGGTGCGCTGGCGAAAATGCGACATCAAGAGTGAGAAAGCGAACACACGTGCGATCGGGGTCGTAGATCTAACGACCGACGGCGCCGCGAGGTGACGGGGGCGTCTATCGTGCGCGCATGAGCGAAGACCAGCCCGGGTACCGCGCCGGTGACACGGCCCTGCTGATCAGCCTGCCCGAGGCGCACGAGGTGATCGGCCCGTGGGTCGCCGAGACCGGCTCGGCCGGTGTCGACGCCCACGTGACGGTGCTCGTCCCGTTCCTCGACGCGGGCGAGATCGACGACGGCGTGCTCGCCGAGCTGCGCGGCCTCTTCGCCGCGCACCCGGCCTTCGAGCTCTCTTTCGCCGGCTTCGGGCGCTTCCCCGGGGTGCTCTACCTGGTCCCGGAGCCCGCCGGGCCCGTCCACGCGCTCACCACCGCCGTGGTCTCCCGCTGGCCGCAGTGCCCGCCCTACGGCGGGATCTTCGACGAGGTCGTCCCGCACCTGACCGTCGTGCACGGCCGGGACGACGCGACCCGCGCCGCCGCCGAGGCCGCCCTCGAAGCCCGCCTGCCCGTCCGCGCCCGCGCCGAGGCGGTGGACCTCCTGGTCTTCGACGGCGAGCGCTGGCGCCCGCGCGCCCGCTTCCCTCTCGCCACCGGTTAGCGGAGGGCCCTCCACCGCGGTGTCGCAATCTCGCCAGCCATCGCCCCTGCCACGCGCGATGCTTGGCGGGTGCCAGACACGAGCGTCCACCAGGACACCGAACGCTGCGTCCGGGCCGTCCAGGCCAAGGACGCCCGCTTCGACGGCTGGTTCTTCACCGCCGTCACCTCCACCCGCATCTACTGCCGCCCGTCGTGCCCGGCGCGGCCGCCGAAGGTGGAGAACATGCGCTTCTACCCCAGCGCCGCCGCCGCGCAGCAGGCCGGATTCCGCGCCTGCAAGCGCTGCCGCCCCGACGCCAGTCCCGGCTCGCCGCGCTGGAACGAGCGCGCCGACCTGGTCGCGCGCGCCATGCGCCTGATCGCCGACGGCGTCGTCGACCGCGAGGGCGTGCCCGGGCTCGCGCGGCGGCTGGGCTACTCCGTCCGCCAGATCGAGCGCCAGCTCCTCGCCGAACTCGGCGCCGGTCCGCTCGCCATCGCCCGCGCCCAGCGCGCGCAGACCGCGCGGCTGCTCATCGAGACCAGCGCGCTGCCCTTCGGCGAGGTCGCCTTCGCGGCCGGCTTCAGCAGCATCCGCACCTTCAACGACACCGTCCGCGAGGTCTTCGCGCTGACCCCCACCGACCTGCGGACGCGCTCCAGCAGCGGCGCCAAGGGCACCGCCGGGCTCCTCACGCTGCGCCTGCCCTTCCGCGCGCCGCTGACCCCGGACAACCTCTTCGGCCACCTCGCCGCCACCGCCGTCCCCGGCGTCGAGGAGTGGCGCGACGGCGCCTACCGCCGCACCCTGCGCCTCCCGCACGGGCACGGCATCGCCTCCCTGAAACCCATGCCCGACCACGTCCAGTGCGTGCTGTCCCTGACCGACCTGCGCGACCTGGCCATCGCCATCAGCCGCTGCCGCTGGCTGCTGGACCTGGACGCCGACCCCGTCGCCGTCGACGAACTCCTGTCCCGCGACGAGGTCCTCGCGCCCCTGGTCGCCAAGGCCCCCGGACGCCGCGTGCCCCGCACCGTCGACCCGGCCGAGTTCGCCGTCCGCGCCGTCCTCGGCCAGCAGGTCTCCACCGCCGCCGCCCGCACCCACGCCGCCCGCCTCGTCACCGCCCACGGCGACCCGGTCGACGACCCCCACGGCGGCCTCACCCACCTGTTCCCCTCGGTGGCCGCGCTGCGCGAGATCGACCCGGAGTCCCTGGCCATGCCCCGCAGCAGGCGCGCGACCCTCCGCGCCCTCATCGACGCGCTCGCCGAGGGCGAGGTCGACCTCGACCCCGGCGCCGACTGGTCCATCGCGCGCGCGAGACTGTCGGCGCTGCCCGGATTCGGGCCGTGGACGGTGGAGTCGATCGCGATGCGCTCCCTCGGCGACCCCGACGCCTTCATCCCCGGCGACCTGGGCGTCAAGGTCGCCGCCGCCGAGCTGGGCCTGCCGTCCTCGCCCGCCGCGCTCACCGCCCGCGCCGCCGAGTGGCGACCCTGGCGCGCCTACGCCGTCCAGTACCTGTGGGCCACCCAGGACCACGCGATCAACCACCTCCCGGAGGACTGACGTGACCAGACACGCCACAGTGGACAGTCCAGTGGGGACGCTCACCATGGTCGCCGACGGCTCCTCGCTGATCGGGCTGTACATGGAGGAGCAGCGCCACCGGCCCGACCAGTCCGTCTTCGGCCACTACGAGGACGAGGGCTTCGAGGACGTCAAAGAGCAGCTCGCCCAGTACTTCGCCGGCGAGCGGGTGTCCTTCGACCTCGACCTGGGCCTGCGCGGCACCGAGTTCCAGGTGCGCGTGTGGCACGAGCTGCTGACCATCCCCAGTGGAGCGACGCGGACCTACGGCGAGCTCGCCGCGGACCTGGGCAACCCCAAGGCGTCCCGCGCGGTCGGGCTCGCCAACGGCAAGAACCCGATCAGCATCATCGTGCCCTGCCACCGGGTCGTGGGTTCCACCGGCGATCTGACCGGCTACGGCGGCGGGCTGGCGCGCAAGCGCTGGCTACTCGACTTCGAACGCGGGGCCGGGCTGTTCTAGCGGACTGAAGTAGCCGTCTTGGACGGTCCAGCCGGTCGCGTGGACCCGGTCGGGCCGCGCGGCCGAGGCGCCGGTGAGCTCGGCGGGGACGGGCAGGTACAGCGAGTCGAGGAACCCGGCGGCGGTGAGGTCGAGGACGCCGTCGCCGACGGTGACCTCGTGGAAGGACACCTCGCTCTGGAAGCGCGCCTCGGCCAGGCTCGCGCCGTGCGCGAAGACGGCCCCGGAGAAGTCGGCGCGTCCTCCGAAGGTCACGCCCTCGAAACCGGCGGCCTCGGCGAAGACCGTCCCCGCGAAGACCGCCGAGGCGATGGTGGCCTCGCCGAAGTCCACTCCCGGCAGGACGGCGCCGGACAGGTCGACCTCCAGTCCGGGCCAGTCGAGCGCCCGGCGCTGCACGAGCAGCAGGATCGACCGGCGCAGGTCGGCTTCGGCGGGATCGACCCGGTCGGCACCCCCGTCGCCGCCGCCGAGCGGTGCGATGACGGACGCGCCGGTCTCCACCGGTGCCGGTCGCCGCAGGTACGCGCACCACAGGCGCATCGCGTCTCCGCGCATGCGCGGCTCGTCCATGGCCACCCGGTCGACCGCCTGTGCCCCCGCCAGCCGTGTCACCGGGTCGGCGGAGCCGAAGAGCTCCACGGCCCGCACCATGTGCGCCTCGGCGTCCCGCCCGGCTCGCGCCGCGCGTGCCCGGCGGGACAGTCCCGCGGAGGCGATGGCCGCGGTGACGAGGCCGCTGGCGATGGCGATCGCGGAGATGGCGATGGTGGCCCACCCGAGTCCGGGGAGGCCGGCGAGCAGCCATACGAGGAGCCAGACGAGCACGGCGAGGCACGCGGGGCCGAAGATCACGTTGGTGAAGCCCTCGTCGTCATCGTCGTGGTCGTGGTCGGTCATGAGACCAGGGTGCCATCCGGTGGTGAATGGGATGGGCGCATGCCGCAGACGACCACGGGCCGCGGGCTGAGAAGCGAGGGTGACTCTCCACGCGGGGGAGCGTGAGGGTTTTGATCGGGTGGGGAAGCTGGGCGCGCGCGTGCGGCGGCGCAACCAACCCCCAGAGCCACGAATCACCGTGTGCCGAAGAACAAAGCCCGCCTCCGGCTCGCGAAGAGTGCTTTTGGACCCGGGGTCCAGGGGACGGAGTTCCCTGGTGGGGGTCCAGGGGGCAAAGCCCCTTGGGCGCCAGGCGGAGCCGCAGGCAGACCACGGCCGCAAGCCTCAAACACCCGAAAAGGAAACGCCGCCCGGTCTCCCGGGCGGCGCTCCCTCACTGGCTCTCAATCCGTGTCAGTGCCTGCCGACGAAGTCGGGCGGCCCCTGCACTCCCGGTACCACCTGGAACGGCGTCTTCACCGGCCCGAAGAGCGGTCCGCCGCCGTGGTTGGCGAGCAGGTCCGGCTTTCCGGCGCGTTCCCGGTTGAACACCAGGATGCCGGTGGTGAAGGTCCCGTCCTGTTTGACCTGGACGGATTCGAAGGCGCTGTTACCGCTGCTCCAGCGGAAGGTCACCGTGGATCCGGCGGGGAAGTCCTTCCCCGTGACGGTGGTGACCCGGCCGGGGCGGCTGAGGGTCGGGTTGAGGTTGATGATCGGCTGGACGATCGACACGTGCGCGGTCGACACGTCGTTGACCGGGTTGGGGTCGGTGCCCTCGACCACGTGGATCACACCGATCACGTCGTACGAGGCCGCGGCCGTCGTCCCGACGTAGTAGGTGATGGTGATCGACGCGCCCGCGGCCAGGTCGCCGAGGTTGCACGGCGGCAGGTTCGGGGCGCATGGGGCGGGGTCGGAGATGAGCGGCGCCGGCTGGCTGACCGGGAAGTCGACGTCGAAGCTGACGCCGTAGGCCTTCACGGGGGAGCCGTTGGTGATGGTGAACCGGATCGCCACGGGGCTGCCGCCGACGTGTCCGGGCGACGGGCTGACCGTGCTGGTCACCGCGATGTCGGGCGGGGACAGGACGGTAACGGTCGTCGTCGCGGAGTTGTTGGCGGTGTTGGTGTCGACCATCGGGCTGGACACGACGCCGGTGACCGGCTGGGCCCCGGGCTGGATGCCCTTGACCACGACCGCGATGTTCCACTCGCCCTGCGAGGCCATCGCGGGCCTGGTGCAGGTGAAGGTGACGGTCTCACAGACACCGCCGCCGTCGGACGAGAAGGACTGCGGTGCGAGACCGGCCGGGAACGTGAGCTTCACGGTCGGCACCGCGGTGCCGGTGCCCAGGTTGCGGACGACGAACCGGACCGTCGTGGTGCGGTTGAACTCGATGGTCGGGTTGTCGGCGGTGGCCAGGATCTGGAAGTCGGCGATGTTCTGCCAGCTCGGCTGGGTCGGGTAGTCCCCGGCACCGACGACCTGGACCTGCGCTCCGCCGACCGCGGGAATCGTGTACAGGTAGTTCGCGCCCGCGCCGGAGCCCTGGTAGGCCAGCCGCAGACCGTCCGGCGACCAGGCCGGGTCCTGTCCCTGGACGGCGGTGCCGCCGACGGAGGTGACCGCGTGGGTCACCGGGTCGACGTACTGCAGGACGCCGTTGCGGGAGAACGCGATCTGGTTCGGGTTGGTCGGCGACCAGGCCGGCCCGAGGTCGCGGCAGCCGCCCTCACCGCACGCCGAGTCGTCGGTGAGGACGGTCGGCGGGGTACCGGTGTTGAACGGGAAGACCGAGGACATCAGGTCGTTGTCGTTGCGCGGGTAGTGGGCCCGCGCGGTGGTGGGCGGAGCCGCGGTCAGGATCGGGCCCTCGCCCGGCCACTGGCGCAGCACGTAGTCGGCAACGAACGCCAGGGCGCCGTTTCCGGGCGACCAGGTGGGCTCGCCGTAGAAGGTGTAGCTGTACGGGTCGGACGTCACCGGGAGCTCGGTCCGGTTGCCCGTCGCCAGTTCCACCACGGCGATGGTGCTGACGCGTACGGGAACCTCGTCGTTCTCCAGGTCCTCGGCGTACAGGAACTCCCGCGCGTAGGCCAGGTACTTGCCGTCCGGGGACCAGGACGGGTCCACGTACGTCTCGTTCCATGCCGGGCGCGGGCCCGGGACCAGGGTCTCGGTGTTGTTGTCGAGGTTGGTGATGACGATGTCGGCCTTGTACTTGCCGCCCCGGCTGTAGGCGAGCTTGTGTCCGTCGGGCGAGTAGGACGGGCCGTCCTCCTTGGCGTCCCAGCGGGGCGAGAACTGCCGGTCGTCGGTGACGTCGGTGCGGACGGTGTGCAGGACGGAGGTCTCCACGCCGACGGTCTCGGTGGTGAAGGCGTTACCGATCTGCTGCCCGGAGAACGGGCGTCGCTCGTTCTCCTTGGGGTTGTCCGACACCGCCGTGACGGTCGGGATCTCGGCGTCCATCTTGTAGTAGAAGACGGACGTGTTGGCGGTGGTCGTCTGCGCGCCGGGCGCGGTGAACAGCAGTCCGGTCTCCTGACCGGCCACGTCCACGGCCCATTCGGCCTCGTAGGAGTCCTTCTGCCAGGTCGGGTACATCATCCGGTAGACCGTCGAGTCGCCTTCGTTGATGTAGGCGATCTCGGTGGTCTGGACGACGGTCCCGGACGCGAGGGTGCGCTGCCAGCGGTTCTTCGCGGTGAACGCGATCGATCCGCTCCACTGCCCCCACGCGGGCTGGCCGTCGAAGTACGGTCCGGAGGTCAGCCGGGTCAGCACGCTGCTGGACAGCTGGATCTTCCAGATCTGCGTGCCGGGCGCGGGGTCGTCCCGGGTGAACGCGAGGGACAGGCCGTCCGGCGACCAGGTGGGCCAGCTCTCGTCGATGGTCGCGGTGTTGGTGACGTTGCGCAGGCCGGTGCCGTCGACGTTGACGGACCAGATGTCGCGCTTGCCGCCGGGCGCGTCGAGGCGGTCGAAGGCGATGAACCGGCCGTCCTGGGACAGCGCCGGGTCGTCGATCTTCTGCGTGCCGGTCTCGGTGAGCACCTTGCGGGGCGCGGCCACGCGGTCCCAGACCCACAGCTCCGCCGGTCCCCATTCGGTCGGGCGGTGGATCCAGGTGATGAGCCCGCCGTGCGAGTCGGCGTTGCTCGTGTCGACCGGCGGCGAGGTGTCGGCGGGCAGGAACGAGGCGGTGCTGGAGCCGTTCCGCTTCGCCAGGTAGGTGAAGTTGTTGTCCACCGAGCTGTACGCCAGACGTCCGGGCGTCGGTGGATCGAACGCCACCGGCCGTGCGTCGTACGGTTGTGGTGGCGGCTCGGCGACCACGCCGGGCACGATGATCAAGGCGAGTGCGGTGGTCAAGGCCACGGTGGTCGCCACGTCGAGACGGACGCGCACGCCTATCCTCCATTCATGAAGTGAGCTCACCCGTAGCGTCACCTCAGTCACTCATGGGCAGTAAGCCGTTCGGGCAACCGGAAGGGCAGAACGATCTGCCTGTACGTGTTCCCCTAGGGCGCGGACGTGTAAGGACCCCCGTCTCTACCGTCGGCCCATGACGACGCAGGCTGCCCTCCTGGCCACCGAGCTCGACGTGACCCCGGGCGAGGCCGCGAGCCTTACCCTCAAGCTGCGTAACACCGGTACGATCGTCGAGGGATACCGCTTCACCGTCGTCGGTGCCGCTTCCGCGTGGACCCGCGTGGAACCCGCCGAGATGACGCTGTATCCCGATACCGAGGGCGAAGCGCGCATCATCTTCGACCCGCCCCGGACGTCCGACGTCCGCGCCGGCGCGGTCGCGTTCGCCGTCCAGGTCACCCCGCAGGAGCAACCCGAGACCGCCACCGCGCCCGAAGGTGTCGTCACGGTCCTGCCGTTCTCGGAGACCACCGCGGAACTGACGCCGCGCACCGCCGGGGGGCGGTTGTACGGTCGCACCGAAGTCGCGGTCGACAACCGCGGTAACGTGCCCGTCCGGTTCCACGTCACGGCCAAGGACGCCGACGACAATCTGCGCTTCGAATCCCGGCCCGACGAGCAACCCGCCACTCCCGGCCAGGCGGTGTTCCACAAACTCTCCATCCGTGCGCGGAAGCCGCGCTGGCGCGGCCCCGCCCAGACCCTGCCCTACGCCGTCGCGGTCACCACCCTCGACGACAAGGGCGAAGAGACACACCCTCCGGTGGTGCTGGACGGCTCGCTCGTCCAGAACGCGATCCTGCCGCGGAACCTGTTCCGCTGGGTCATCGCGCTGATCGCCCTGGCCGCCCTGCTGGGCGCCGGCTGGCTGTTCCTGCTGAAGCCCGCGGTCACCTCCGCCGCCCAGAACGCGGTGGAGACGCCCGTCGAGCAGCTCAAGCAGGAGGTCGCCAAGGCCAAGGAGAACGCCGACGACGCCAAGAAGGGCGTCGACGAGATCAAGGCGACCCCGCCCGTGGTGCCCTCGGCTCCCCCCACCAGCAAGCCGCCGGAGACCACCACCGCGCCCTTCTCCGGTCGCGTCGAGGTCGCCGCCAACGGCAACGCCGCCGCCACCCAGTCCTACACGGTGCCCGAGAAGACCACGTTCACCCTGACCGACCTGCTGATCATGAACCCGCAGGGCGACCAGGGCCGCGTGGACGTCGAGATCAACGGCGTGGTCGTGCACACCCTGTCCCTGGCGAACTTCCGCGACTGGGACAACCACTACGTCACCGGTCTCCAGGTACCCGAGAAGAAGTCGATCGTGCTGCGGCTGACCTGCACCACGCCCGGTCCTCGCCTCGCCGGAACCAGCAGTGACCAGTGCCGGACCTTCCTCAGCTTCTCCGGCACGACCGTGACCAAGAAGCCGGCGGCGTAGCTCACCGCGCCTCCGGTGATCACGTCCCCACTAGCAACGGAGGCACGATGACCGCCTGTCCCACTTGCGGCGCCGCGGTTGCCCAGGACGACCAGTTCTGCGGCAACTGCGGCGAGTACCTCGACTGGGGCTCATCCGCGTCCCAGCAGCAGCCCGCCGCGCCGACGCCCGCCCAGGCCCCCTACCAGGCGCCGACGCAGGCACCCGTCCAGCAGCCGGTGTACCCGCCGCCGCCCGCACAGCAGACCGGGTACGCCCAGCCGCCGGCCCCGCAGCCCGGGTACCCGACGCCTCCGCCACCCGTGCAGGGCCTGATCCCGCCGGCCGTCGCGTCCAGGGTTCCGGGCGTGCCGCAGCCGCCGTACGGGCCGCCCCAGGCGCCCTACCAGCCGCCGCAGCCCGTCCAGCCCACCCAGCCCGTCCAGGGCGGGCCCCAGGCGCCGGTGGAGCCACCGCCCGTCCAGCCCGGCAAGGTCCCGGACACGCCCGTGCGCCGGATCATGCCCGAACGCCGCTCACCCGACGCGCAGCCCTTCGAGCTGCTCTCCGAGGGCGAGGTCCGCTGCGGCCCCTGCGGTGCCGTCAACCCCGACACCCGCAAGTTCTGCAAACGCTGCGGCGCCGAACTCAAGACCGTCGACACCGTCGTCGAGGAGAAACTCTCCTGGTGGCGGCGCCTGTTCCGCCGCAAGCGCGACCCCGAGGACCCCCGCAAGTGGCACGCCGCCGGCACCCGCCGCTCGCCCCGCCGGATCCGCATCATGCGCATCATCGGCATCATCCTCGTGCTCGGGCTGATCCTGACCGCCGTGGCCCTCTGGCCCGCCCGCTCGGTGGTCGACTCGGTGATCAACACCGTCAAGGACCGCTTCACCTCGCACGTCCCCGTCGTACCCACCGAGGTGCGGGCGTCGTCCAGCGGCACCAACGCCAAACCCGAGTACGTCATCGACGGCGTCGCCGACCGCTTCTGGGCACCCTCCGGAGCGGGCGTCGACGAGTGGGTCGAGGTCCAGTTCAAGGAGCCCGTCCGGCTGACCAACATCGTGGTGTCGTCGGGATCCTCGAAGACACCCGAGGACTTCCGCGCGCAGGGCAGACCGAACAAGGTGACCTTCACGATCACCTCGAAGGACGGCAAGGTCACCACGGAGGAGAAGGAGATCCAGGACCAGCCCGACGCCCAGGACTTCGAGTTCGGGATATCGGACGTGGTGACGATCCGGATGACGATCAACAGCACCTTCGGGTACGAGGCCGGGAAACAGGTCGCCGTGGCCGAACTGGAGTTCTTCAAACGGAAGTAGCGCGGCACGAGGACATCGCGCCCCGGGCCGCCGGCCATGAGAACGCCGCGGCCCGGCCGCCGGGGGGACGGGGACGGGCACGCGGTGGAGTGACGCGATGTGAGCTGAGGGACGAACGGCCCCGCCATCGGCGGGGCCGTTCGTTCTTGGGGGCGCGCCTGGGTGTGTTTCGGCGGACGGGCCGCGGGGGCGGTGGGGCGATCGCGGCGGCCGCCGGGGCCGGGTCTCGCGACCGTGAGCGTTCCGGCCGCGGGGGCTCGGGCGCGGGTGTCGGCCGGAGGGGCGGCGGTGGGGATGGCGAGCGCGTGGGGGTGCGGCTCGCAGGCGCTTCGCCCGCACCAGACCAGGGCTTCGCTCTGGACCCACCAGGGAACTCCGTCCCCTGGATCCATGGACCCCTGGACCCCGGCTCCCAAGAGACCTCTCGCGAATCGCCGGTTCCGGCCGCACTCGGCTTGCGAGTGGAGGGCTTGCGGGTGGAGGGCTCGCGGTGTTCTCGCCCGGGGCCGCCAGGAGATGAGCGGCCGGGGTGAGGCCGTTGATGCGGGTGGGTGCGATCGTCACAGCCCACCCCACCCCAGCCCACCCCGCCCATCACCTCACCGCGCCCGGCCCCGCCTCCCCGGTGTACTCGCCACCGCGTCCTGGCGCGAGCCGCTGCCGGGCAGGCGCGCCGGTGGGCTGGTTTGTGGGGGTGAGGCGTTCGTTGCTTCATGCCGCTCTGCACTTCGTGGCGTGTCCGCCGCCGCGTTTCGGTGTGGGCCGGTGCTGGGCTGGTGTGCGGGTGGGTGGGATCGTCACACCCCACCGCCGCCCGTCACCTCGCCGCGCCCGGTCCCGCCTCACCTCCGCGGTGTGCTTGCGCCGCGTTTTGGTGTGGGCTGGCGCTGGGCGGGTGTGCCGGGGCTGTTTGTGGGGGGTGGGGTGTTCGTCGCTTCATGCCGCTCCCTTCACCTTCCGGCGTGTCCGCCGCTGCGTTTCGGTGTGAGCCGGTGCCGGGCGGGTGAGCTGTGGCGGGCCGGTTCGCGCAGGTGGGTGTTCCTCGCTTCATTCCGCCCTTCCCCGGTGTGCTTGCCGCTGCCCGGCGGGCGTGCCGGTGAGCTGCCGTGAGCCACGGTGACACGTCCCGGTGGCGGCCGGGGCGGCCCGTCAGGGGCATCGGGGCGGCGTGCGGTGACTCCCTCCTCGTGGGCTCATCCCGCCGTGCCTTGCCCGGCCGGTTCACCACCTCCGTGTATCGACGAGCCGCTCCCGGGCGGGTGTCGCCGGTGGGCCGAGACGGGTACGTCTGCAGGGCGGGATCGTGTCGCCCGACCCGCCCTGCCGTGTGATGGGGTGAGCCGTGAGTGGGCAGCCGCGCCGGTGGATCCGTGGCGTGCTGCCGGGGTGTGCCACGTCGGCGTTGGCCGGGTGGGCTTCCGAGTTGCGCTGCCCGCCGCGTCGAGCCGGGTTGTGAGGGCAGGGTCGGGGCGCGGGTCCATCACGCCCCGTCAGCTCGCCCGTTCGAGGGCTCGTTTCACCAGGTCCGCCGCGTACTTCTCGTCCACTCCGCCCACGCCGAAGAGCACGCGGGTGTACATCGGGGCGAGCACGTGGTCGAGGATCTCCACGGTGGTGATCACCGGTTCGCCGCGGTCGTGGGCGCGGGTGAGCATGGTGTTCAGCTGGTGCGAGCGGGCTTCGACGAAGGCGGCGCGGGCGGTGGTGCCGGCTTCGGAGAGGGCGGCCATGAGGCGGGGGATCGCGGGACCGGCGGGGCCGGTGATGTCGCGGGCGACCTGGGCGGCGTAGGCGGTGAGGTCGCCGGGCAGGTCGCCGGTGTCGGGGAGCGGTGAGCCGTCGGTGAGGCGGGCGAGGGCGACGTCGATGAGCAGCGCGTTCAGGTCCCCCCAGCGGCGGTAGATGCTGGTGTCGGCGACTCCGGCGCGGGCGGCGATGTCCTTGACGGTGCAACCGCCGTAGCCGCGCTCGGCGATCAGCTCGGCGACGGCGGCGTGCACTGCGGCGCGGACGCGGGCGCTGCGGCCACCGGGGCGCCGGGCGGGTTCGTTCGTCACCCCTCCAGCTTAAAGCCGCCCACTCTTGCGTTAAGGCCCGGCGGATTGTACGGTCACTAACGCAGTCTCGGACAGCTTTAAGGAGCCCGTCGTGATCATCGACCGGATCGACCGCGCCCTCGACATGACCTCCGCGATCGTCGCGGGCATCGACGGCGGTCAGTACGCCGACGCGTCCCTCTGCGCGGGCTGGACCGTCCGCGACGAACTCAACCACCTCGTCGGCGGCATGCGGATCTTCACCGCGCGGCTCACCGGCACCGACCCCGGCGGCGAGCACCACGACGACTGGCTCGGCGACGAGCCGGCGAACGCGTTCCACCTCGCGGCCGAGGCCGACCGGGCGGCGTGGCGGCGTCCGGACGCGCTGGAGGGCGTGATCGAGCTGGGCTTCGGCGCGGTCCCCGCGCCGGCGGCGGCCGCGATCCACCACACCGAGGTGCTCGTGCACGGCATCGACCTCGCCCTGGTCACCGGGCAGGAGAAGCTCGTGGACGACCAGGAGTGCGAGCGGCTGCTCGGCGAGATGCGCGCGATGGACTTCTCCATGTTCCGCAACCCCGGCATGTTCGGGCCCGAGACGGCCGTCGCCGACGACGCCCCCGGGCACCGGCGGCTCCTGGCGTTCCTCGGCCGCGCGGTCTAGCCGGAGACCCGATCCGGCGGCGGACGCGGTCAGCCGCGACGCCACTCGGCCGGGGCTCCGGCGGGGGACACGGTCCGGCCCGGGACGCCACCCGGCCCGGGATCCGGTCCGGCCGGGACACCGTCACGCCGGGGACCCGGGCGCACGGGGCGTGTCGAACCCGCCGCCTCGGCTCCGTCCCACTGATGACACCCTCGCGTCAGTGCGGAAGGAGCCGGCATGAAGTTCGTCGCGATGATCTACGGCAGTCGGGAGAAGTGGCGGGCGATCCCCGCCGCCGACTGGGCCACCGAGATCGCCAAGCAGGAAGCGTTCAACGCGCGCTACCGCGCCACCGGCGAGCTGATCGCCGCCTACGGCCTCGCCGACGCCGCGATGGCGAAGCTGGTCCGGCGGGAGAACGGGCTGCCGGTGGTCACCGACGGCCCGTACATCGAGGCCAAGGAGCACATCGCGAGCTTCTACCTCTTCGACGTCGACTCGCCCGAACGGGCACGAGAGATCGCGGCGGACATGCCCTGGGCGGACGTGGACCCGGTGGAGCTGTGGCCCGTCATGCACGGCATGGCCGAGGACGTCTAGGGCCGGGAGGACGGGCTGCCGGCACTGAGCACCGCCGCGCTGTCGATCCGCGTGGCGGGCGCGTCGGCGACTCTGAGACCCTGGAACTCTGAGACCCTGGACGTGGCCCCCGGGACCGGCCATCTCACGCCGGATCGGTTTCGCGGGAGCCGGGAGGGCTTTCAGTCACCCGCCGCCCGAGGCGCACGGGCCGAGCCGCTCACGCCGAGCCGAGTCGCACCGGCCGAACCACTCGGGCGCGATCCCTTGGACCGGCCGCGAAAACACCCCACCCTCTATCTTGAATGTAACCCCTCCTCTCACGCGCCCGATCCGGGGTACTCCACCCTTCTCACCAGGTGATTCGCCTAGCGTTGCGACCATGACGCACCCCGGACGATTCGCGCTCGGCGGCGACCTTGAGGTCTCCCGCATCGGCTACGGCTCCATGAAGCTCACCGGCTGGCCGGACGCCTCTCGCCGTCCCGACCGCGACACCGCGCACGCGGTGCTGCGGCGGGCGGTCGAGCTGGGCGTCGACCACATCGACACCAGCTTCTACTACGACCACGACGGTTTCCGCGCCACCGACCTGATCCGCGAGGCGCTGCACCCCTACCCGGCGGGGCTGCGCATCGTCACCAAGGTCGGCCCGATCATGACCGGGCAAGAGGGCGACGCCGACGACGGTCTCGCCCCCGGCAACCTGCGCAAGGCCGTCGAGTGGAACCTCGCGTCCCTGGGCGTGGACACCCTGGACGCGGTGAACCTGCGCGTCGACGGCGTCAACCCGCTGCCCGGCGGGACGCTGGAGCGCCCGCTGACCGACCTGCGGGAACTCCAGGAAGAGGGCCTGATCCGGCACGTCGGCATCAGCAACGTGCCCTTCGAGCGCTTCGAGCAGGCCAGGCAGTTCGCCGACATCGCGTGCGTGCAGAACTTCTACAACCTGGCCGTGCGCAAGAGCGAGAAGATCATCGAGGTGTGTGAGGCCGAGGGCATCGCGTTCGTCCCGTTCTTCCCCGTCTCCCGTTTCAACGACGAGATCACCGAAAAGGTGACGGCGGTGGCCGCCCGGCACGGCGCCACGATCCAGCAGATCGCCCTCGCGTGGCTGCTGCGGCGCTCGCCGAACATCCTCGTCATCCCCGGCACCGGCTCCATCGCGCACCTGGAGGAGAACGTCGCCGCGGGCGACATCGAGCTGACTAGCGCCGACCTCGCCGAGCTCGGCTGATCCGCACCACCCCGGCGTCGAGGTCGATCTCGTCGGCCCCGGCGCCGGACTCCTCGTCCTCGCGCATCATCGTCATCGACTTGCGCTGCTGGAGCTCCTGCTCCTTCCCGGGGACGATCGCGGCGTGCAACTGGTCGAAACCCGTCGAGGAGATCTGACCGGCCCGCTTGGAACCGCGCCAGGGAATCCAGCGGGTCTTGCCGGCCTTCACCGCCAGCTGGTCCAGAATCGCCAGCACGGTGAGGAGAAGGACCAGACCCGGAAGGCTCATCGCGAAGAACGCCGCCATCCATCGAGCGTAGCCTTGACGTGAGGGCAATCACAGGGGCAAACGGTGCTGCCCGATGGGGACGCTCATGGCGCACCCGAGGTCGCATCATGCGGCCTGACAAGGGCGTACACCCGGAGGGATCCTGCGAGAAAGACCCCCTGGGAGCAGCGATGGCGAATGTCTGCAGGCAGTGTGGACGGCACAATCCGGACGGGGCGCAGTTCTGCGCGAACAGCGACTGCGGCGCGTTCCTCGGCTGGGAGGCCGACGACGCCACGCCCGGCCCCGTCAGCGTCAACGCCGAGCCCCTGCGCACCGCCGCCCCGCAGAACGCCGCGGCGGGCATCAACCTCTCCGACACCACGCTCCAGGTAGAGCCCGGCGCCACGGTGGAGACCACCGCGACCGTCCGCAACGGCGGCAGCCAGGTCGAGGAGTTCGTGCTCATCGTCGTCGGCCCCGCCGCGCCGTGGGCGACGATCGAGCCCGCGCGGCTCCAGGTCTACCCGGGACAGGCGGCGACCGCGGTCATCCGCCTGGCGCCGCCGCGGCGTCCCGACACCCAGCCGGGGACGGCGTGGTTCACCGTCCGCGCCGCCTCGACGCTGCACCGGGGCCTGACCGCCGACGCGCAGGGCAGCGTCACCGTCGGCGCCTACCGGGAGCTGAGCGCGACGCTCACCCCGCAGCAGGCGCGCGGGCGCGGCGCCACCGCCCACACCGTCGAGGTGACCAACACCGGCAACGTCATCGAGCCCGTCCGCCTCGTCGGCTCCGACCCGACCGGCACGCTCATGTTCGACCTCGGCCCCGACGAGCGGCAGCTCCCGCCCGGCTCCCAGCGGGTCGGCTTCCACGTCCGCCCGCCCGGCAAGTGGCTCGGGCAGTCCAAGCGCTACCCGTTCAATGTCATCGTCGTGCCGCGCGAGCCCGCGCAGCCGATCCGGCTGGACGGCGACCGCGAGCTCATCCCCCGCATCGCCGGGTGGGTCCCGAAGGCCGCCGCCGGGCTGGTGGCCATCGCGCTGCTGCTGGGCGCCTACCAGTTCGTGCTCAAGCCGCGCCTGGCCGCCGACCCGACGCCCGGCCCGAGCGTCTCGACGCCCGCGCCGACGCCGGACGCCTCGAAGGCCCCGTCGGCCTCGCCGAGCGCCTCCCCGTCGCCCTCGGCGAGCAAGTCCCAGGGCCCGCCCCCGTTCGCCGACCCCAAGGTCACCAACGCGAACTGCTTCAACTACCCCGCCGAGCACCTGACCATCACCGACCAGGGCGCCACGGGGTGGACCCTCGACGAGAGCGGCTCGGGCACGCTGCTGACCTTCGACACCCAGGCCGACGCCGAGGCCGGGCTCCAGGTGGCCTCGCGCTACCAGAAGCTGTGCTGGATCGGGGCGAACAACACCCGTCCCGATCACTCCACATACGTCGTGGAGTACTGGCTCGGCCAGGACCCCAAAGTGCCCTTCCCACCGGAGAACGGCGCGTGCACCGCCTATGACAAAAAGGCCGTGCACTATCAGGCGGCCGGCGCCAACGGCTTCGCGCTCTTCGCCGGCGAGCAGCAGCTCCTCGGCGGCTTCCTGGACACCGAGCAGGACGCCAAGGACGCGGTGACCGTGGCCTCCGCATACAGCAAGCTCTGCGCGATCGGCCAGTGGAACGTGCGTCCCGACCACTTCGAGTACGTCACCTACTACTGGATTCCCTGAGCATCCGTTTCATGCCGGAACGCCCGCCCCGGACATTCGGCGGGCGGCCGCTCCAACATGCCCCATTGGGCACAAAAACGTTCCCGCACACACCGTCCGGTGGCCCCTGACAACAAAGGGGAGTCACCGGACGATCAATCCGAGGACACCTAGACCAGGAGGCAGCATGCCTACGTACTTGTCGCCAGGCGTGTACATCGAGGAGCAGGAGGCCGGGTCGCGCCCGATCGAAGGCGTTGGCACCGCTGTCGCCGCGTTCCTCGGGTTCGCCACGCAGGGCCCCTTCAATACACCGACCTTGGTGAGCAACTGGACGCAGTACACCCAGATCTTCGGGGACTTCGCTGCGGACTGCTACCTCGGCCAGGCGGTGTACGGCTACTTCCTCAACGGCGGCGGCAACGCCTACATCGTCCGGATCGGCGGCAACGGCCAGTCCGACGGCGCCGCGGACGCCTCCGGCCCGCAGGCGGCGCTCGGCAGCTACCGCGTGCGCGGCAAGGCGCTCCCGCCCGGCACGAACGTCACCGTCGAGATCACCGAGCCCGGCGGCGAGGACAAGCCCGCCGACCGCTTCAACGTCAAGGTCTCCCGCGACGGCCGTGTCGTCGAGACCTTCGAGAACCTGACCTTCCGCCGCGGCAAGGAGAACGTGGTCAAGGTCATCGCCGAGCAGTCGAAGACGATCACCCTGGAGGAGACCGCCACCGTCACCACCGCCCCGGCGGCCGGGACCGTGCAGCTGGTCGAGCCCGCGGCGGCCCCGTCGCTGCCCGCGCAGGTCGCCACCGACGACTACGTCGGCGACGTGTCGGACCGTTCCGGCGTCGGCGGCCTGGAGTCGATCGAAGAGATCACCATGGTGGCCGTCCCGGACCTCATGAGCGCCTACAACCGCGGCGCGGTCGACCTGGAGACGGTCAAGGCCGTCCAGCTCTCCGTCATCGCCCACTGCGAGGCGATGGGCAACCGCGTGGCGATCCTCGACCCGCCGCCCGGGATGAACGCCCAGCAGATCAAGGACTGGCGCGTCGACTTCGCCGGCTACGACTCGAAGTACGCCACGCTCTACTACCCGTGGATCAAGGTCTTCGACCCGGCCAGCGGCAGCAACGAGTTCGTGCCGCCGTCCGGCCACGTCGCCGGCCTGTGGGGACGCACCGACGCCGCCCGCGGCGTCCACAAGGCCCCGGCCAACGACGTCGTCCGCGGCGCCGTGACGCTGGAGAACACGCTGACCCGCACCGAGCAGGAGCTGCTCAACCCGCTCGGCATCAACTGCATCCGCTCCTTCCCCGGCCGCGGTATCCGGGTATGGGGCGCGCGGACCCTGTCGAGCGACCCGGCGTGGCGCTACCTGAACGTCCGCCGCCTGTTCAACTACCTCGAAGACTCGATTCTGCGCGGCACCCAGTGGGTCGTCTTCGAGCCGAACGACGACGCTCTCTGGTCGCGCATCCGCCGCACGATCTCGGCGTTCCTGGTCGGCGAGTGGCGCAAGGGCGCGCTGTTCGGGCTCACCCCGGACGAGGCGTTCTACGTCAAGTGCGACCGCGAGAACAACACCGCCGAGAGCATCGACGCCGGCATGGTCATCTGCGAGATCGGCGTGGCGCCCGTGAAGCCCGCCGAGTTCGTGATCTTCCGCCTGTCGCAGTTCTCCGGCGGCACCAGCGAGGTCAGCGAGTAACCCCCGCGTTTTCGAAAGGTAGGCGAACATGGCTCTTCCAGACCTTGACTCCTCAGTCGGCCACAGCTTCGGGCTTGAGTTCGACGGCGTCATGATCAAGAACATCACCGAGATCAGCGGCCTGAAGATGGAACAGGACGTCATCGATCTCAAGCAGAACACCGCCGACGGCAAGTACGTCATCAAGAAGCTGCCCGGCCGCCCCAAGGCCGGCGAGGTGACGCTGACGCGCGGTCTGACCGCCGACAACAGCTTCGAGAAGTGGGTCGAGTCGGCGCACTTCGGGAAGATGGCCGACGCCCGCAAGGGCGGCTCGATCATCGTCTTCGACTACGAGGGCATCGCGATCAAGCGGTACACGCTCACCAACGCGTGGCCGAAGAGCCTGGAACTGAACGCCCTCAAGGCGGGCGACACCTCCGTGCTCACCGAGAAGCTCGTCATCACCTACGAAGAGATGAAGCCGGCCGCCTGATGAAGCGCACGATCACCGCACCCCAGCAGGCGTTCCAAGGGGACGCCGACACGTCGATGGAGTCCGCGCCGGTCCGTGAGCCGCTGCGCACCGAGTTCGCCTTCACCCTGCCCCGCGGATACGTGGCCGCCGACGGCACCGTGCACCGGCACGGCGTCATGCGCCTGGCCACCGCCCGCGACGAGCTCGTCCCCCTGCGGGACGACCGGGTCCGGGAGAACGCGGCCTACCTCACCGTGGTGCTGCTGGCGCGCGTGATCACGTCCATCGGCGACGTCGACGACGTGCACGTGGGGGTCATCGAGAACCTCTTCGCCGCCGACCTGGCGTTCCTGCAGGACATGTACCGGCAGATCAACAGCGAAGGGCACACACGCGCGGCGGTCCGCTGCCCCGAGTGCGCGCACAACTTCGAGGTCGACCTGTCGGGCAGCCGCCTGGGGGAATCATGACGTACGCGACCAACCGGCTGCACGCGGAGATCGCGTACGTCGCCTACCACTTCCACTGGGGTCTCGACGAGATCCTCGACATGGAACACCGCGACCGGCTGGAGTACGTCCGGCAGATCGCGGACCTGAACAACCGGATCAACGGAGGGCGGTGAACCATGCGGTGGCCCTGGTCGAAGAAGGAGCACACGGAGGCTGAGGCGCCGTCGCCGCCCTCCGCGCCTCTCCCCGAGATTCGCGCGCCGCGCGGCGAGTGGCGCTCGCTGCCCGCCGTCCAGCGCGTCGTGGAGAGTCACCCCACGGTCAACCCGCCGGCCGATTTCGCCGCCGGGCTGACCACGCGCCGCACCACGGCGTTCCTGGGCAGCCTCGGGCACACCGTGTCCGGCTCGGCGCCCGGGGGAGTGGTGTCGGTGCAGGCCATCCGGACCTCGGACGTGTCGGACCTGCCGGTGCTGCGGGCGCTGCCCGCCGCCGACGAGTCCCGGCCCGCGCCGATGGTGCAGCGCTCCTTCGCCCCTTCGCCGTCGGCGGTCCTGCCGATCGCGCAGCCGCCGACGGCGGGCGTGGAGACACCGGCCGCGTGGGAGCTTCCGGTGGTCTCGTCCGGTTCGGACACGGCCGCCGCCACCGACGCCCCGGCATTCGCCGACGAGCCGGTCGCGCCGACCCTCGGCGGCGACATCTCGTCGTCGGCGCCGGAGCCGTCCACGGACGCGCCGGTCATCACCCACGAGTCCGCGCCGATGCCGGACACCCCCGTGGTCACCCGTCCCGTCGGCGGGCCCGTCGGGCCGCCCATCGTGCAGCGCAGCACGACCAGCATCGACCTGCCCTCGGCGCCCGCCTCGCGCCGCCGCGGCGGCCTCGGCCCGCCCATCTCCTCCAGCGTGGACGGCGCGCTCCCCGAGCACGCCGCGCCCTCACCCGAGGTGGCCCCGACACTCGGGACGGCCGACCCTTTGGGCGGTGAGACGGTGCAGCGCGCGGTGGCCACCCCGGTCACGCCGCCGCCCGTCGACCAGCCCGTCGTGCGCTCCACCCCACCCGTCGCCGAGCCGCCCGCGGTGCAGCGCCTGGCGCTGCCGGGGACGCCGGTGTCCGCGCCGGAGAGCACCGGCCCGTCCAGCTTCACCGACTTCGTGGCGGCGGCCTCGGCCCCGTCGGTGTCCACACCGGACACTCCCTCCTCCCCGGCGGCCGAGACCGCGCCTTCGGCGCCCTCCGTGCCGGACACCTCGGCGCCGCTGACCTCGGCGAGTCCGCTGACGGTGGCGCGGGCCGTGGACACGTCCACTTCTTCGCCTTCGATGTCCGTTTCGCCGGGCTCGGACACGTCCTCGGCCACCGGCGGCCCGGACCTGCCCGACCTCACCGTCGCCCGCTCGGCCGCACCCGGTACGCCGGCCGACTCGCCCTCGGTGAGCACCTTCGCGCCGCCGCCCGGCGCGCGCACGTCCGTCCCGGACGCCCCGGCCGTGTCCGGCGAGCCGGAGTTCGGCACCTCCTCGCCCGCGACCGAGACCGCGGCGGAGGCCACCGTGGACGCTCCCACTTCCGAAGGCCCCGCCTTCTCTGAAGGCTCCGTCTCCGCCGAGAGCCCCGCCGCCGAGAGCACGCCGTCCGCCGGTGAGCCCGAGGTCGTCGCCCAGCTGATCGGCGAGCGCGGCATCACCCCGCCGTCGGCGGGCGACTCCGCTTCCTCCTCGCCGGTGGGCGAGTCCGCGGTGAGCGCCGACGGGTCCGTGGGCCCGACCGTGCAGCGCAGCGCCGACACGCAGGCGGCCTCCCCGGCGCCGCTGTCGGCCCGGTCGTTCGCGCAGGACGGCACGTCCTCGCCCGCGAGCCTCCAGCGGCTCACCCCGCCGAGTGGCCCGGCCGCGTTCGAGGCGTTCGCGCCGGGCGCCGGTCCCGCCACCTCCTCTTCCTCGCCCTCGGCGGTCTCCCCGGCCTCGCCGGTGACCTCGTCGGCACCCCTGACGGTCGCGCGCTCGGTCGCGTCGCCGTCGGCGGAGCCCGCCTCCGGCGCGGCCTCGTCCGCCTCCTTCGCGCCGCCGGTCGTGGCGCGGCTGATCGGGGACCGCGGCCTGCCCGCGTCCTCGGCGGTCGCCAACCCGATCTCCTCGGCGGTGCGCCCGAACGACGGGGGCGACGGCGGAAGCGCCGCGACCGGCGGCTCCCCCGTGGCCGCCACGAGCGACGCGACACCCGTCGTCGTCCCCGTCTCCTACGGCGGCCCGCAGCTGTCGGCGCAGACCTTCACCACCGGTGGTTCGAACCCGGGCGGCTCGTTCACCGGTGGCAACTCCACGGCGTCCGGTGTGTTCGGCGCGGCCTCGCCGTCGTCGTCCTCGTCGCCGCAGTACGGGCCGGCCTCGGTGCAGACCTTCAGCGGCGGCTGGACCTCGTCCGGCTCGCTCACCCTCGCCGCGGGCAGCGGTGGGGCCACCGGCAACGGCGGCTCGATCAGCGTCCTGGGCGCGCCCTCGGCCGGTGCTTTCGGGAGTGGCGCGTTCTCCGGCGGCCCGGCCCCGGCGCCCTCGGGCGGCGCGGGTCCCCTGGTGCAGCGCGCGGCCTCGGCGCCCCCGGCGATGCCGATGGCCTCGCCCCCGCCGCCTCCTCCGCCGGTGGTGACCGAGGCTTCGCAGCCCTACTACGTCCAGCGGGCCGACGACGCCGCGCCGCCCCCCGCCGCCGACCCCCCACCGCCCGCCGCCGCCGAGCCCGCGCCCTCGGCGCCCGCCGCCCCCGCCCCCGGTGCCCCCGGGCAGGCGCAGGGAGAGGCACCCGAGGTGCTGCTCGCCAAGCTGTACGACCCGCTGCTGCGACGTCTGCGCGCCGAACTGCGCCACGACCGCGAGCGGCGGGGCATCGTGACCGACCTGTGGCACTGAAAGGAGCCGTCCCATGGCAGCGGACACCGAAGCGGTAGCGGTGAGCTTCGTCGTCAAGATCGACGACGAGAACCTCGGCGCGTTCAACTCATGCGACGGCCTGGGCGTGGAGTTCGTGATGGAGCAGCGCGAGGAGGGCGGCAATAACGGATACGTATGGCAGCTGCCCACCCGCATCAAGTACTCCAATGTGAAACTCAGCCGCCCGGTGACCAAGGCCTCGGCCAAGGTCACCAAATGGATCGCCAGCATGGCCAACGGCGTGAAGCGCAAGACGGCGACCATCGAGGCCCGCACGCTTGAGGGAACCGTCATCTCCACGTGGTCCCTGGTGGACGTGGTCCCGGTGCGCTGGACGGGCCCGCAGCTGTCGGCGGAGTCGCCGAAGGTCGCCACCGAGACCCTCGAACTGGCCCACCACGGTTTCCTCGCCCCGGGTTCGGGAGGCTGACATGTCCGGTCCGGTCACATTCACGTCCGCGGGAGGCGGCGGCGGAGCGCCGTCCAGCCTCCAGCGCGCCTACCTCGAACTGCGCGAGCCGCCCGCCGACGGCAGCACCGCCCAGCCGGGCGGGCCCATCGGCCAGATCCACTTCCAGTTCAACCCCAAGGAACTGAGCCTGTCCAAGAACGCGAAGTGGAAGCGCGACGCGCAGCGCAACGCGAAGAAGTCCGGGCCGCCGGAGTTCACCGGCTCCGACCCGGCGAAACTGACCTTGGAGATGTTCTTCGACGCCACCGACAAGATGGACGACAAGGTGGTGAAGAACGTCGAGAAGCTGTTCAACTGCTGCGTGCCCACCGACGCCTCGCGCGCGGCCAAGAAGGGCTCCCCGCCGTGGGTGATCTTCCACTGGGGACCCATGACCAGCTTCCCGTCCTACGTCGCCTCGGTGACCGCGAAGTACACCCTCTTCACCCCCAGCGGCACCCCCGTCCGCGCGGTCTGCACGGTCAACCTGGAGGAGATCTCCGGCGAGCAGGGCGGACAGAACCCCACCTCGGGTTCCCGCACCGCCCGCCGCGCGCACATCGTCACCGCCGGGGACACCCTCCAGTCCCTGTCCTACCGGACCTACGGGAACGCGAACCTGTGGCGGGTGATCGCCGAGGCGAACGAGATCACCGACCCCATGCGCATCCCGGTCGGCACGCGGCTCCTGGTGCCCGCGGCCGACGAGCTCCCGGATGGTGACAATGGCCAATGAGAGCTTCGCGAACACCCTCATCGTCGAGGTCGAAGGGACCGCCCTCCCCGCGGATGTGGCGTCCCTGCTGACCTGGGCGTGGGTGGACGCGTCACGCAACCTGCCCGACACCTGCGCGCTCCGCTTCCGCGACCCGCAGCGCGTCGCGCTGGAGAAGGGCAAGTTCAAGGTCGGCGCCAAGATCGCCGTCAAGGTCAACACCGCCGAACCCGGCGGGCCCAAGCCCCTCATGCAGGGCGAGATCACCGCCATCGAGCTCGACCTGGACGCCCACGGCAGCTTCACCGAGGTCCGCGGCCTCGACCTCGCCCACCGCCTCTACCGCGGCAAGCGCGTCGTCGCCTACCCCGACATGGGGCTCGCCGACGTCGTCCGGCAGGTGTGCGGCAAGGCCAGCGTGCCCGTGGGCACCATCGACGCCGTCTCCGGCGTCGGCGGCAAACCCAACACCCAGTTCTCCCAGGACAACGAGTCCGACTGGGAGTTCCTGTCGCGCCTGGCCGACCTGGTCGGCGCGCAGATCTCCTGCAGCGAGGGCAAACTCGACTTCAAGCTGCCCAAGCCGCCCAGCGAGGCGCCGCCGCAGTCGTCCTCGGCGACCACCGACCCGCTGGTCCTGGAGGCCAGCCGCAACCTGCTGTCCCTGCGCGCGGCCGTCACCGCCGCCGAGCAGGTCCCCAGCGTCGAGGTGCGCGGCTGGGACTTCGAGCACAAGCAGGAGATCACCGCCACCGAGACCCCGAAACTGGCCGGGACCGAGGCGTCCGGCGTGGACCCGACCGGCTGGGCCGGCAAGTTCAAGGCCCCGCCCTACCTGTCCACCTCCGCCGCCTACCACAGCCAGGGCGAGGTCAAGGCCGCCGCGAAGGCGCT
This sequence comes from Actinorhabdospora filicis, assembly GCF_030269765.1. Taxonomy (GTDB): domain Bacteria; phylum Actinomycetota; class Actinomycetes; order Mycobacteriales; family Micromonosporaceae; genus Actinorhabdospora; species Actinorhabdospora filicis. The sequence goes on from NZ_BSTX01000004.1 coordinate 98,411, forward strand.
CGCCGACCAGCTCGCCACCGCCGCCGCCGAACTCGACGGTGTCGCCAAGGGCAACCCGAAGCTGCGGCCCGGGCAGGCGGTCAGCCTCGCCGGCGTCGGCGATCCCTTTGTCGGCAAGTACACCCTGACCAGCACCCGCCACCTGTTCACCGAGTCCGCCGGGTACACCACGGCGTTCACCGTGTCGCACCGGCAGGAGCGCTCGTTGTACGGCGTCATCCAGGGCGGCAAGGCGCCCGGCGGGGCCGCGACCGGGCTGATGCCCGCGATCGTGTCCGACGTCCGGGACCCCCTCAAGCTCGGCCGGGTCAAGCTGACGTTCCCGTGGCTGTCGAAGGACTTCACCTCCGGCTGGTGCCGGACGGTGCAGCTGTCGGCGGGCAAGGACCGGGGTTCGTGGCTGCTGCCCGAGGTCGGCGACGAGGTCCTGGTCGGCCGCTGCGACGGCGACATGGACACCCTGTACGTCCTGGGCGGCCTCCACAACGGCAAGGACGTCGTCCCGAAGCTGTCGGCGCCCGGCATCGACGACGGCAGCGGCGAGATCAACGTGCGCGCCCTGGTGTCCCGCAAGGGGCACCGCATCGAGCTGGTCGACGGCAAGCAGGGCGAGGGCATCCTGCTGTCCACCGGGGACAAGAAGATCTTCCTGAAGTTCGACGTGTCCGGCAAGAAGATCGAGATCGAGAGCCCCGGCGAGATCAGCGTCAAGGGCGTCGGCATCAAGATCGACGCGCAGAGCGGCAACCTGGAGATGAAGGGCGCTCAAGTCAAGATCACCGGCCAGCAGTCGGCGGAGATGACCGCCACGCAGGTCAAGGTGAACGGTTCCGGGCAGGCGGAGTTCTCCGCGGGCGGCCCGGTCACCGTCAAGGGCGCGATCGTCCGCATCAACTAGTCCCGGCATAGAGAGGAGTACGGCGATGCCCATGGCGGCCCGCGTCGGGGACCCCACCGGTCACCCCGGCGTCATCACCGGACCCGGCGTACCAACCGTGCTCATCGGCGGCAAACCGGCGGCCGTGGTCGGCGACCTGCACACCTGCTCGTTCCCGCCCCCGCCGCCGCACCCCCCGACGCCCATCATCCCGCCGGGCTGCCCGACGGTCCTGATCGGCGGCAAGCCCGCCGCGCGCGTCGGCGACATGTCGGCGTGCGGAGCGCCGATCCTGCCGCCGGGCTGCCCGACCGTCATGATCGGGGGCTGAGATGGCCGAGGAGTTCATCGGCGCGGGATGGGCCTTCCCGCTACGGACCGATGCCACCGGCTCGATGGCCCTGGTCAGCGGCGACCGGGAACTGGTGGAGGCCATCCACCTGATCCTGGCCACCGCGCCGGGCGAGCGGCCCATGCGGCCGGAGTTCGGCTGCGCCATCCACGATCTCGCCTTCGCCCCGGCGGACGCGGCCACCGCCGGGCGCATCGCCTACGAGGTGCGCATCGCGCTGGAGCGGTGGGAGCCGCGCGTGACCCTGGAGGACGTCGTCATCGACTTCGACGAGGTCGACCAGGGACGGCTCCTCATCGAGATCATCTACTCGGTTCGCGGCAGCAACGACCCGCGCAACCTGGTGTTCCCCTTCTACATGATCCCCTCGGAGGAGACCGCGGAGATGCCCGCACAGGACGGTGAGCGATGAGTCTGCCCGTACCCAACCTCGACGACCGCAGGTTCCAGGACCTCGTGGACGAGGCGAAGCGGATGGTGCAGCAGCGCTGCCCGGAGTGGACCGACCATAACGTGTCCGACCCCGGAGTCACGCTCATCGAGACCTTCGCGATGATGGTCGACCAGCTGCTCTACCGCGTCAACCAGGTCCCCAGCCTGCACTACCTGAAGTTCCTCGACCTGATCGGCGTGAAACTGTTCCCGCCGACCGCCGCGCGCGGCGACGTCACCTACTGGCTGTCGGCGGCGCAGGAGACGGTGGTCCAGGTGCCCGCCGACTCGCAGGTGTCGACGCCGTTCACCGAGACCGAGCAGCCGGTGGTGTTCCGGACGGTCAAGGAGCTCGACATCGTCCCGTGCAGCCTGGCGCACATCCTCACCCAGTCCAATGGCGCGCGGCCGGTGGAACGCACCGGCGACCTGCTCGCCGGGACCGGCCTGTCGTGCTTCCAGACGCAGCCGACCGTCGGCGACGCGGTGATCTTCGGGCTGTCCGACGCGGTGCCGAACTGCGCGGTCCTGCTGCGCATCGAATGCAACGTCGAAGGCGTCGGCGTCGACCCGCGCGACCCGCCCCTGGCGTGGGAGGCGTGGAACGGGCACGGGTGGTCGGCCTGCGAGGTCGACCGCGACACCACCGGCGGTTTCAACAAGGCCGGTGACGTGGTCCTGCACGTGCCCGAGACGCACGCGCCCTCCGTCGTGGACAACCGCCGCGCCGGCTGGATCCGCTGCCGCCTCGTCGCGCCCGCCGAGGGACAGCCGTTCTACCAGCAGCCCCCGCGCCTGACCTCGGCCACCGCCAGCACCATCGGCGGGACCGTCACCGCGATCCACGCCCAGGTCGTCCGCAACGAGATCACCGGCATGTCCGAGGGCGTTCCCGGGCAGCGGTTCCCGCTCGCGCACAGCCCCGTGGTCGCCTCCGAGCAGCCGTTCAACGTGGACGTGTCCGGTGTGGACGGCTGGCAGGAGTGGACCGAGGTCACCTCCTTCGCGCGCTCCGGGCCCGCCGACAAGCACTTCACCGTCGACCGCACCTCCGGCCAGCTGCACTTCGGGCCCGCCGTCCGCGAACCCGACGGGAGCTTCCGCCACTACGGCGCCGTGCCCGCCAAGGGCACCGCGATCCGCGTCCAGGAGTACCGCACCGGCGGCGGCCGCGCCGGCAACGTCGCCCGCGGGATGCTGCGCGTGCAGCGCGACCCCGTCCCGTTCGTGTCGACGGTGACCAACCGCCGTCCCGCGACCGGCGGCGTCGACGGCGAATCGGTCGAGGACGCCTCGATCCGCGGCCCGCTGCTCCTGCGCACCCGCGAACGCGCCGTCACCGTCGACGACTACGAGCAGCTCGCCGCCGAGGCCGCCCCCGACCTCGCGCGCGTGCGCTGCGTCCCCGTCGCCGAGGACCCCGGCGCCGTCCGCCTGCTGGTCGTGCCCTCGGTCTCCGACCCCGGCGACCTCCAGCTCAACCAGCTCGACCCCGCCGAGGACACCCTGGCGCGCATCGCGTCCTTCCTCGACGAGCGGCGCTGCCTCGGCTCGCGCATCTCCGTCGAACCCCCCTACTACCAGGGCGTCACCGTCGTCGCGCAGATGCGCGCCAAGCGCCGCAGCTCGCCCGAGGCCCTGCAGACCCGCGCCATCCGCGCGCTCTACAAGTACCTCAACCCCATCGTCGGCGGCGCCGACGGCCGCGGCTGGCCCTTCGGGCGGCCCGTGCAGTCCGGAGAGATCTTCTCGGTCCTCCAGCAGCTGCCCGGCGTCGAACTCGTCGAGGACGTCCGCCTCTTCGGCGCCGACCCCGCCACCGGCAAGCGCGGCTCCGCCGTCCAGCGCCTCGACCTGACCCCGCACGCCCTGGTGTTCTCCTACGGGCACCAGGTCCGGGTAACGGAGGAGTGACATGAGAGCCGGAATCCCGGGCCTGACGACTCCCCACCCCATCGGGGAGTCGCTGCCCGCCGTCTACGCCGAGGACGAGTTCGCCCAGCGCTTCACCGCCGCGCTCGACGACGTCCTCGCGCCCGTCTTCGCCGTCCTCGACAACTGGCCGTCCTACCTGGACCCCGCCATCGCGCCCGAGGACATCGTCGACTGGCTGGCGACCTGGGTCGCGCTGCCCATCGACGACAGCTGGAGCATGGAACGCCGCCGCGAACTGGTCGCCTCGGCCGTCGAGCTGCACCGCTGGAGCGGCACGAAGAAGGGCCTCGCCGAACACGTCCGCCTGCTCACCGGCGGCGACGTGGAGATCACCGACAACGGCGGCTGCGTCTACTCCCGCACCGCCAACGGGCCCCTCCCCGGCACCGCCACCCCCGGCATCGAAGTCCTCGTCCGCGTCACCACCACCGCCGCCGTCGACGTCGCCCGCCTCTCGGCCACCGTCGCCGACGCCGTCCCCGCCCACGTGCCCACCAGCATCCGCGTCGTACCCACCGGGAGGGCCTCGGTCCCCGGGTAGCGTCGGGGACATGCGCGTATCGGACATCGTGATCGACTGCCCCGACCCGGCCGCGCTCGCGCGGTTCTACTCGGGACTCCTGAGCGGGCCCACCACCGGCGGAATCGCCGGTGAGATCGTCCGCGAAGAGGACGACTGGGTCACCGTCGACCTCGGCGGCGGCCCCCGCCTGGCCTTCCAGCTCGCCCCCGGCCACGTCCCACCCGCCTGGCCCGACCCGTCCCGGCCCCAGCAGTTCCACCTCGACCTGGAGGTGGACGACATCGACGAAGCGCGCGCCCTGGCGGAAACCCTGGGCGCGCGCTTTGTAGAGGAGCACGTGGGGGAGCGGGGGTACGGGTTCGTGGTGATGATCGACCCGGCGGGGCACCCGTTTTGTTTGTGCAGGACGGAGTAGGGCGGGGCGGTCCGTCCCACCCCGGCCCTCGCCTCGCGAGTGCGCGGCGTCCGTCCGGCGCGCCATCCCACACCCTCCTGCGGCCCGGCCCGTCCGTCCACTCACGACGAACGGCAGCTGAACCATCCTCAAGCGCCGTACGAAATGCGGCTTATTGACGAGATCGGCCGGATCTGTCAGGATGTCGGAGAAGCCCCGCTCATTGGCGCACCGCCGTATCTCGCGCGGACACGCATCACCGGGAGTCCCTTCACCCTGGCATTGGAGCGCTCATGCTCGCGCCGCTCTTTCCCGCCGCCGTCTCCCTGCCCGATCTGCTCTCGCGCATCTCCGGCGTCCGCCGCGAGGAGGGCTCGATCCTCGCCGCGCTCTCCGTCGTCCACCGCCGTGGTGATCTCGCCGCCGAGGGTTTCCCGTCGCTGTCCACCTGGCTCATGGTCCACGCCGGACTGTCCAGCGCCAGGGCCCGCTCCTGGCAGCGCGCCGCGACCGAGATGCCCTTCCTCCCCGCCCTCGCCGAGGCCCTCTCCCGCGGCGAGATCTCCATCGAGCACGCCCTGCCCGTCTTCCACGCCACCGCGCGCGGCCACCGCGAGACCTTCACCCGCGAACTCGCCGAGCCCGTCCCCTCCGACTACGTCCCAGGCCATCGCCTCCACACCCTCGACGAGGTCTTCGCCGACATCGCCCGCCACGAACTCCCCGGCACCGTCGCCGCCGCCGTCAAGGAACTCCTGTCCCGCATCGACGAGGAACGCCAGGCCCGCGAGTTCACCGCCCGCCTCGACCGCCGCCACGTCAGCCTCACTCCCACCCTCGACGGTTCCTGGCACCTCGCCGGGCACCTGGACGACCTCGCGGGCGCCACCGTGTCCGCCGCCCTCGACTCCCTCACCCGCCCCGACGGCGAAGGCGACCGCCGCACCGCCGGCCAGCGCCGTGCCGACGCCCTCCGCGAACTCGCCGAGAACCCGCCGCCCGACCTCACCGGACCCCGCCTCACCCCACCCACCGTCGTGGTCACCATCGACCACGAAGCCCTCGTCACCAAGGTCTCCGCCCTCCCCGACGCCGGACTCCACGACCGCGCCCTCACCAACCCCTGGGCCGACCTCGACGGCACCCCCATCCCGCCCGCCATCGCCCGCCGCTTCGCCTGCGACGCCCGCGTCCTCCCCGCCGTCCTGAACGGCGACGGACGCGTGCTCGACCTCGCCCGCACCCGCCGCCTCGTCTCCATCGCCCAGCGCCGGGCCCTGTCCATCGAGCAACCCACCTGCGCCTTCCCGCACTGCACGGTGTCCTGGCGCCGCTGCGAGGCCCACCACATCCATCCCTGGAGCGAAGGAGGCCCCACCACCCTCGACAATCTCGCCCACCTCTGCCCCAACCACCACGGCACCGCGCACGGCGAGGCCTGGACCTTCACCCGCATCACCGCCCCCGACCCCGAACGCGGCCACACCCCCGGCGATCTCCTGTGGACGGAGACGACCAGCGGCCGCGAGTTCACCGTCGCCCCCCGCCGCCACAAACGCCGAAAACCCACGGCACCCCCGAACCGCAGCGCGGCGACCCGGCCGAGCCCGCGCTCGATGGGAGGCGCGAGACCACCACGGGAGCGGCCACAAGAGACGGTCGCGGAGGGGCGGAAGGAGTCTGCGAAGTCATGAGGAGCTTGGAAACCCGCCACCCGAGCCACGCACGCACCCGCACCCGCCGCCAGCCACCAGCCGGACGACCCGCCCCGCCCGCCCACCCGAGTACCCGGCCGCCCGGCAACTCACCCACGCGTCCGGCTCCGCCCGCCTGCTCGCTCGACCGAGGCCCACCACCGGCCAGCCCACCCGCCCGATTCCCGCCCACCCGATCCCGCTCGCTCGACCGCTTCCCTGCCCACCCGCCGACCCCGGCAACCTGCCCACCCGGTTCCCACCAGCCACTCGCCCGGGGCCGACCGCCTCCCTTCCCATCCGCCCAGTCCCGCCAACCCAACCGCCTGATCCCCGCTCGCCCGGCGGAGACCGACTGCTTCCTTTCCCAACCGCCCGATCCCCGCCAACCCGCGCCCGGCCGAGGCCGACCCGGTGCCGTCATGTCGCCGGGGCGGTGAGGGCGTTCGAGCCGCGCACTCGCCCGCGTATCCGGGCACCCGGCATGCACTCGTTCGCGCACGGGATCCTGCGGCCCGCGTCTCGTGGTCGTGGCCTCGACACGAGCACGGGGTGGACCGAGAGGGGTTACCCGCAAGCCGATCCTGTCGGGCACGAAGCCCGAGCAGCTTCCCCATCCGCCCAAGCCCATCTCACCCAAGCCCGCCCCGCCCAAGCCCGGCTCGGCTCGGCTCGGCTCGGTTCGGCTCGGCTCGGCTCGGCTCGGCCGAGCATCGTCCGGCACTGGCACTGGCACTGGCACTGGCACCCGCACCGGCACCGATTCCGCCGCAGCGGCCATCGGGGCAACCCGCTCCGCGCCGCGGTTCCTCTGCCGGAGGCCCGTCGCGTCGGCCGTGTCCATTGTGTCCATAGCGGCCGCCGTGACCCGCACCGCTGTTCGCCCGGTCACATTCCCTCGCTCCGGCCGGTCATCCCGGTGGCCGCCCGTTCGGGCCGGTCTCGTCTCAGCGACCGGAGATCACCGCATGACATCCCGTCCCTTGGTCCGCCGACTCGTCACCGTCTTCTACTGGATCATCGCCCTGGAGTTCCTCGTCGGGGCCGTCACCAAGTACTGGCCCGGCACGGGGCCGCTCGGGTCCGATTACGCCGCCAAGTTCACCGGGTGGGGATATCCGGCGTGGGTGCGCTTCCTCGTCGGATCGATCGAGCTGGTGTGCGCGGTCCTGCTGGTGATCCCGAACCGGCGGGCGAGGTTCCTCGGCGCGGGTTCGCTGGTGCTGCTGCTCGTCGGGGCCGTGACGACCCACATCGTCAACCACGACCCGGTCTCGGAGAGCACCGCCGCTCCGCTGCACCTGGTCATCACCGCTGTCTTCGCGCTGGTCAACTGGCCCGCGCACTGGACCGACCTGCTCCCCGGGCGGCGCGGACGGGTGGGCGCCGCGACCGGCGGCTGACACCGGAGCCTGGCCGGGTGGACGGCGCCGGGTCCGCGAACGCACCCGCGCCGGGCCGTGGGGACGCACGCGGCCGCGCGCCGCCGAACGCGGCAATCGCCGTGGCCCCTCTCGCGACGACACTCTGATGGGCGAGATGGAGGTGGGTGTCCCGAGCCGTGTCACCACGGCGTGAGCCGCCCACCCACCCCGGCCGTTTCCCGACATCACCCTCCCCGCCCACTCCCTCGTCGCATCCCCGCCAGCCGTCACCCTCCACCCCGGCTTCCCTTGCGGTATGCCGAAACCACGGATCACCGTCGCCGCGCTCGCCGCCGGGATCTTCACGATCGTCACCGTGGAGATCCTGCCGATCGGGCTGCTCCCGTCGATCGCCGCCGATTTCGGCGTCGGGGAGGGCACGGCGGGCCTCGCCATGACCATGCCGGGGCTCGTCGCGGCGGTCGCGGCGCCGGTGGTCACCGTCGCCACGCGGCGGTTCGAGCGGCGGGCGATGCTGGTGGCGTTGTTGTCGCTGCTGGGGGTGGCGTGCGGGGTGGCGGTGGTGGCGACGTCCTTCTGGGCGCTGCTGGGCTCGCGGCTGCTGGTGGGGGTCACGATCGGGGGCTTCTGGTCGATCGGGACGGGGCTGGCCCCTCGCCTGGTGCGGGACGGGGGCCGCGCGACGGCGGTGATCTTCGCGGGCGTCCCGGCGGGCTCGGTGCTGGGCGTGCCGCTGGCGACGATGCTCGGCGAGGCCGCGGGATGGCGGACGTCCGTCGCGCTGCTGGGGGCGTTGAGCGGGGCCGTCGCGGTGGTCATCGCGCTCGCCTCGCCGCGGCTGCCCGCGGAGACGCCGACGAGCGCCGCCGTCCTCGTGCGGGCACTGCGGAGGAGCCCGGTGCCGCTGGCGGTGACGGTCCTGGTGGTCCTCGCGCATTTCGGCGCCTACACGTATGTGACGCCGTTGCTGAAGGCCGAGGGGGCCGCGGCCGGTCCGCTGCTGCTCGTCTACGGCGCCGCGGGGATCGCCGGGAACTTCGCCGCCGGGGCGCTGGGGCACCGCCCGGGGGTGTTCGCGGGGGCGGCGGCGTCGATCGGGTTGGCGGCGTTGGCGTTGCCGCACGTGCCGCCGGTGGCCGCGCTGGTGGTGTGGGGGTTCGCCTACGGGGCCGTGCCCGCCTGTTCGCAGCACCTGTTCGCGGCGCGGGCGCCGGGAGAGGCGGCGACCGTTCTGTTCACCGCTTCCTTCCAGGCGACGATGGGGGCCGCCGCGGCGCTGGGCGGTCTGCTCGTGGACGCCGCGGGCCCGGCGGCCGTCATGACCGCCGCCGCGCCCCTCGCGCTGGCCGCCGCGATGCTCGCCGGGCGCGCCGGGTTGGGGCCGCGCGGGCAGAGCGGGGGTGTACCCCTCGTCCGAACGGTCAAACGCGAGCCGCCCGTTAAGGCAGTCAAGGCTACTGGCGGGTAGCTCACACCGGCCTCACGCCACCCGACGAAACCGGGACGAAAAATCACCCGATCGGCTGTATCTGGCGCGATTCCTGCCCGAAAGTGCCGCCCGATGGGGCCCGGAGAGTCCGCGTTGAGTGCACGGATAGTCCGTGAGGGCATTCTGACTCCCTGGCTATGTATGAACGATCTGCCGGGGAGGCGAACATGAGCCGGGTTTCGGTCTACCTACAGGCGAACGACCCGATCTGCCGGGCGGGGCTGGCGAGCCAGCTGCGCCCGCGACCTGAGGTCCTCGTTCTCGATGAAGAAGAGTCGGCGCGCGCGGAAGTCGGCGTCGTAGTGAGCGACACCGTGGACGCCGAGGCGCTGCGGTCGATGCGCGCGCTGCGGTGCCTGGGGATCCCGCGGCTCGTCGTGGTGGCGGGGCGCATCGACGAGGCGGACCTCGTCAATGTCATGGAAGTGGGTGTCGCGGGGGTCGTGCGGCGGGCGGAGGCCACCGCCGACCGTCTCGTCTCGGTGATCACCTCGGCGGCCGTGGGCGAGGGCGCGGTCCCGCCGGACCTGCTCGGCCGGCTGCTGACCCAGGTCGGCCGCCTCCAGCGGCAGGTCCTCGGTCCGCGCGGGCTGGCCTTCTCCGGCCTCGCCGACCGGGAGATCGAGGTGCTCCGTCTCGTGGCCGAGGGTCTGGACACCGCCGAGATCGCCCGCAAGCTCGCCTACTCCGAGCGCACCATCAAGAACGTCCTGCACGACGTCACCAGCCGGCTCCAGCTGCGCAACCGGGCACACGCGGTCGCTTACGCGCTGCGGAACGGACTCATCTGATGATCCACGAGGTCGACGAGGCGTTGCGAACGCTCATCCGGGACGAAGCGCTGCGGGGAACCGACATCGAGGTGGCCTTCGAAGCGCCCACGAAGGACTGGGCGGCCCGGCGCAACGCGCCGACCGTGAACCTGTACCTCTACGACATCCGCGAGGACCTGCGACGCAAGTCGCGCGGCATGGTCAACGAATACAACACCGACGGGACGGTCGCCGCCCGGCACCTCCCGCCGCGATACGTCAAGCTCTCGTACCTCCTGACCGCCTGGACGCAGCGGCCCGAGGACGAGCACCGCCTGCTGTCGCTGCTCCTGCTGGGCTTCATCAAGTACGAGGCGATGCCCAAGCACGTGATGGGCGGCAGCATCGCCGAACTGGGCATGCCCGTGCCCATGACCGTCGCCCTGCCCCCGCCCGAGGACCGCGCGTTCGCCGACGTGTGGACCGCCCTCGGCGGCGAGCTGAAGCCCTCGCTGGACCTGGTCGTCAGCACGCCCGTCACCGGCGTCCGGTTCCCCGCCGCGGGTCCCGCCAAGGCCGGTGTCAGCCTGCACGCCGACGGCGACGAGCCCGTCCACCACTCACCCGTCGTGGGCACCGAAGAAGAAGAGGAACCACGCGTGGCGATGCGCCGGGAACGGCGGGTCCCGTGACCGTAGCCGGACGCGCGCTGCTCCAGCGCCTCATCGCGCTGGAGCAGCGCATTCGCGCCGCGGTGGCCGCCCGGCGCGCCACCGACCCCAACCCGGACGACCCGTTCCGGGGCCTGTACCTGTCCGACGCGGCCGTCGACGAGCTCCTGGAGACCCCGCGCGACCCCTACCAGGGCGGCGACCCCGACGACACCGGCGACCCGGCCTCGCGCCTGGCGCTGCTGGCCAAGGGCGCCGGGCTGTCGGCGCTGGACGTCGACCTGCTGCTGGTCGCGCTCGCCCCCGACGTCGACAGCCGCTTCGAGCAGTTCTACGGCTACCTGAACGACGACGTCACGCGCCGCCGCGCCACGGCGGGCCTGGCGCTGCGGCTGTGTGGGTACACCGAGGCGGACGCCACGGGCCGCGCGCGGCTCGACGCGGGCGCGCCGCTGGTCCGCACCGGCCTGCTCAATGTCGACGAGCCGGACCGGCCGTTCCTGTCGCGGACCCTGCGCGTGCCCGACCGCACCGTCGCGCACCTGCTCGGCGACGACCGGGCCGATCCCGACCTCGCCGGGGTCCTCGCCGGGGACGACCTGACGCGCCTGCCGTCCACGCCCGACTCCGAGCGCCTGGCGCGCGCGGTGGCCACCGGGGTGAACCTGGTGTACCTGCGCGAACGCACCGGCGCCAGCGGCCTGGCGTGCGCGGCGGCGGCCTTCGAGGCCAACGGCCTGAGCGTCCTGGGCGTGGACGCCGAACGGCTCGCCACGCTCTCCGAGGCGCCCCAGCTGATCCGCGCCGTCGTCCGCGAGGCCGTGCTGCGCGGCGCGGGCGTGGCCTGCGGCCCGGTCGACGGGCTCGTCCCGACGAGCATCCTGGAGGCCTTCGCGGGCGTCCCGGTGCCGCTGGTCCTCTACGGCACCAGCGGCTGGGACCCGCGCTGGAGCCAGCGCCCGCCGCTGCAGTCCGACGCGATGCCGCTCACCGCCGTTCAGCGCGCCGACATGTGGCGCGACGCCCTCCACGGACGCACCGCACCGCACGTGGACGCCGCGGCGGCCACCGCGCACTTCGTCCTGGGCGCCCTGGCGGTGCGCCGCGCGGCCGATGCCGCCGACATCGCCGCCCGCGTCGAGGACACCACCGTCGACATCGACCACCTGCGCTACGGCGCGCGCGGCCAGAACGCCGCCGGGCTCGAACGTCTCGCCCGGCGCATCGAACCCACCGTCGACTGGGCCGACCTGGTCCTGCCCGAGAACGTGCTGGCCGGCCTGAAGGAACTCGCCGCCCGCGCCCGGCACCGCGACACGGTGCTCGGCGAGTGGCGGATGCGTCCCGGCGGCGGTCGCGGTCGCGGCGTCACCGGCCTGTTCGCCGGCGACTCCGGGACCGGCAAGACGATGTCGGCCGAGGTCATCGCCACCGGGCTGGGCCTCGACCTGTACACCGTCAACCTCGCCACCGTGGTCGACAAGTACATCGGCGAGACCGAGAAGAACCTGGAGCGCATCTTCACCGAGGCCGCCGGCGTCAACGGCGTCCTGCTCTTCGACGAGGCCGACGCGATCTTCGGCAAGCGCTCCGAGGTGCGCGACGCCCACGACCGCTACGCCAACGTGGAGAGCGCCTACCTGCTCCAGCGGATGGAGACCTTCGACGGGCTGGCGATCCTCGCCACGAACCTCCGCGCGAACCTCGACGAGGCCTTCACGCGGCGGCTCGACGTGGTGGTCGACTTCCCCGTCCCGGACGAGAGCCTGCGCCAGCGCCTGTGGGAGACCTGCCTCGGGCCGCGCGTGCCGCGCGCGTCCGACGTCGACCTGGGTTTCCTGGCGAACAACTTCGAGCTCGCCGGCGGGCACATCAGGTCGGCGGCGGTGACCTCCGCCTACCTCGCGGCGGAGGCGGCCAGGCCCGTGGGCATGGCCGACGTCATCGGCGCCGTCGCCCGCGAGTACCGCAAGCTGGGCCGCATGTGCCTGGAACGCGAGTTCGGCCCGTACATGGAGTACGCCGCCGTCTAGCTGCCCTTTCGTGCAGTGCCTTCGGCTCCGGTGCCCCTTGCGTCACCGGAGCCGCGGGGCCACCCTGGAAGGTGGAGACACGCGAGGACAGGGGCTTCACGATGCGTGGCAGCGAACACGGACACGACCACGGCTTCGAGACCGAGCACAGTTCCCGCCCCAAGGGCGACCACCTCGAAGCCACTCCCGACACCGAACTCCTCGGCCAGGCCGCCGCGGCCGGGCGCCGTGACGTCCTCGGCCCGCCCGGAATTCTCGGCCTGCAGCGCCTGGCGGGCAACGCCGCCACCTCGGCGGTCATGGAAGAGGAACGCTCTCCCGTGCACGACGTGGTCAACTCCGGCGGCGGCAGCTCGCTGGACAACGAGACCCGCTCGGACATGGAGGGACGCTTCGGCACGTCCTTCTCCGACGTCAAGGTGCACACCGACGGCGCCGCGCACGCCTCGGCGAAGTCGGTCAACGCGCAGGCCTACACCGTGGGCAACAACATCGTCTTCCAGAGCGGCAACTACAACCCGGGCAGCGACGCCGGACGCCACATGCTCGCCCACGAGCTCACCCACGTCGTCCAGCAGCGCAGCGGGCCCGTCGACGGCAGCGACGCCGGCGGCGGCGTGAAGGTCTCCGACCCCGGCGACCGCTTCGAGCGCGAGGCCAGCGACAACGCCGACAAGATGATGGCCGAGCCCTCGGTCCAGCGTTGCGGCGACGGCTGCGGCCACGACCACGGCGGCGGCGAGAGCGTGCAGACCTACGTCCCCTCGGCCACGGTGCAGCGCGAGGGCGGCGAGGAAGAGGAAGAGACCGCCCAGACCTACGTGCAGCGCGAGGAAGAGGAAGAAGAGACCGCGCAGACGTACGTCCAGCGTGAGGAAGAGGAAGAGGCGCCCGAGCAGGCGTGACGACCGTCCACCGGCCGCGCGGACGCCCGCGCGGCCCCGTGCCGTGCGCTCGCCCGTCCGGGCGGCCCGGACGGTCCCCAATCGCTGCCCTCGGCGGCCTACCCGCGCTTGCGTCCCGTGCCCACAATGGATGACCACGAGACCCGCACCCCGCGAGGAGGAGCACGTGGCACCCAAGCCGATTCGCCGTGAGAGCGCCGATGCCGTCAAGATCCCGGCGAACCGCTGGCACCGGGTGGAGTGGGGTGGCGACGCGGTGAACGGCCCCGCGCTCTACCACGCCCTGTTCGCCGCGACCCTCCAGGACGTGACGCCCGGCTCGCAGATCCAGATCCGGACCTTCCACACCGCCGACGGGGGCAAGAGCGACCGCACCACCGTCGAGCGCATCGCCACCGACGGCGCCACGTTCATCGACATGTCCGCCGCCGAGGAGCTGCCCGAGGGGGCCGCGCTCGGGTTCGAGCTGCTCGTGGTCGACGCGGCGCACTCAACGGTGACGCTGGAGCGGGTCGCGCTGACCGGTTACCACTGGTAGAGCACACGTAGAAGGGCCGCCCTCGTCGCACTCCCATCTCAAGGGCGTGAGGACGGCCCTGCCCATCTTGTCGATGGGCACGAGAAGGGCCGCCCTCGTCGCACTCCGAGGGCGGCCCTGACCACCCCTAAACGCGCCGCCACAGCGCGGGGGTCGAGGGAGGCTCCCAGCCGACGATCGCGGTGTGCGCGATCTGGCACACGTAGGACGCGCCGCCGTAGGTGACCGTGTCGCCCACCCGGTACGAGGTTCCGGCCTGCCAGGTACCACCGGGAGCCGTCGTGGGGCCCGTGGTGGGGCCGGTCGTGGGCCCGGTGGTCGGCCCGGTGGTCGGACCGGTGGTGGGCCCGTTGACGCTCAGCACGAAGTCGAAGGCGCCGGTCTTGCCCGGGTTGCCCGGCTGCACGTTCATCAGCAGCCGCGAGTCGAAGATGGTGTCGGTGGCGTTGCGGGGCTCACCGGGGAAGTACAGCTGCGTGGTGAGGATCGGGCCGCCGGGCGCCTGGACCTTCACGTGCACGTGCCGCGTCCGGCCGGGGTAGAGGCCGGGGATGATCGTGGTGAGCTCGTAGCGTCCGTCCGGGCCGGAGAACATGTGACCGCGGAACCGGTAGGTCACGTTGTCGTAGTTCCCCGCGTTGTCGGCCTGCCAGAAGTCCAGCAGCGCGCCGGAGATGCGCTGGCAGTTGCGCCCGAAGACGTACCCGCTGATCACCAGCTTCGTGCCCTGCCCGTCGGTGATGTTGGACCGCAGGGGCGAGTTCGGCTTGAAGTAGGGGCCTTCGGTCTGCGAGATGGTCCGGTCGCCGTCCTGGCACAGCGGTGTCGGGTCCAGGGTCTGCCCGTTCGGGGTCTTCTCGCCGGAGAAGGCCGGCGCGGCGGCCATCACGATGGGCGCGGGCAGCGCGACCATGGCGGCCTTCAGCAGCGTCTTGCGGCTCATGCCCGAGCGGGGCTCGGCCGCCGATTCCTCCGCCTGGGCGGGCGTCTGCGAATCGTCCATCACGTGTCTCCTTGCCGGGGGATATCGGGCGGGTCGCCGGGGGATATCAGGCGTGATGAACGCTATTCGACGCTCTCGTCCGGGTCGATGGACTCAATCCGGGGAACGTGGTGATTTCCGATGGTCTGCCGACGGTAGTCGCCGGGGCTGACACCGGTCTCGCGCCGGAAGAAGCGGCAGAAGTAGGCCGGATCGGTGAACCCGAGGCTGCGCGAGACCTGCCCGACCGACATCTCGGTCCCCCCGAGCAGGCGGCGCGCCTCCAGGACCCGCTCCTCGCGGATCAGCTGCCCCGGCGTGCGCCCGGTGACGGTCTTGACGACCTCGGTCAGGTAGCCCACCGAGACGCCCAGCCGCGCCGCGTACGCGCCCACCGACGTCGCCGTCCCGAGGATGCGCGTGAACTCGCGGACCACGACCGTCGCCCGGTCGGCCTTCCCCGGCACGCACGCCTTGCCGGGCACCCGTCCGGCGCGCACGAGGAAGACGTGCAGGTACGCCTGGAGCACGGAGAGGAAGTCGGCCTCCCGCCGCCGGTGCTCCTCCTCCATCTGCGTCATGATCGCGGCGAACTCGCCCGCCTCGCCCGCCGACAACCGCAGCCACGGCGACAGGCCCTGCCACAGGTCCCGGTCGGCGGGATGGTCGATGAGGAAGGCGTCGGTGAACAGCAGGACCCGCCCGTCCAGCCCCGAGGCCTGCCAGTGATGCACCTGCCCCGGCGTGATGAACCCCAGGTGCGGCGGCCGCAGCCGGTGCCCGGCGAAGTCGATGACGTGCGCGCCCTCGCCGCCGGTGACCAGCATGACCTCGTAGAAGGTGTGCCGGTGGGGGTAGTCGGCGCGCGATAACGGCCCGATGGTGTCGAAGGTGCCCACCGCGACCGGTACGTCGATGTCGGGGACGCAAAGGCGGTGCAGGGGGAGGTTCATGCCGGGGACCTCGGAATCGACGGACGCCTTTGGCTGATGGGGACGGGGTCGGAGTGACGGGGGACCGGGTTGCGAAAGATTCTGTCAACGAGGTTCAAGGAAGAGGTGGACGGGCGCAAGAGGGGTGGATCACCGAATGTCCCGGCCCCGGCGCGCACACCACCGTGCCGCCCGGGTGGACGTGGCGCGTAGGTTGGCGGCGACGCGAGCCCACGCGTGCCCTCGATCGCCCCGTCGGAGGAGTGCCCACCCGTGCCCTCGGTACATCCCCGCTCGCCCGGTTCCACGATGCTCACCGTCGCCGGGTGCCTCAGCGTGCTCACGGCGGTGCCCGCCTTCATCGCCCTCGCCGGGGTGTGGGGATCGGTGCCCGTCGCCGACTCGCCGATCCTCCAGGTGCTCTTCGCCGCGCACCTCCTGGTGAACCTGCTCCCGCCGGTGGCCGGGATCGTCACCATCGCGCTGGCTCGATCGTTGAACCGGGTGCGGTACCTGATCCTGGCCATCACCCTGACCGCCGCGTCCCTGCTCGCCACCGTGATCCCGACTCCGATGGCATCCGGGCTTCCGCCGGCCGGTTGCGCATCGCTCATCGTCTCGGTCATCGCGCTCGCCCTGACCGGGCGGTTGACCGAGCGCGCCGCCCCGGCCGTCGGGCCGTACGGGGGTGAGTTCACCGTGCCCGCCGTGGCCCCTCCGGCCATCTCCGGCCCTGCCCACGCGCCCGAGCCCACGGCCGCGCCGCGGCCCGGAGCGAGCCGTGTTGGCATGGGCGCCGTCCCCGGCCCCCTCGACCCGGCCGCGCCCATCCGCCTGCGCCCGGCGTCCCCACCGTCCCCGCGCGACCGCGCCTGAGCCCCGCCCACCCGTCCCCGGGCAAGCGAAAAGGCCAGGTCATCTGACCTGGCCCTTCATTCCTTACAGTGGTCGGGATGGCGGGATTTGAACCCACGACCCCCTCGTCCCGAACGAGGTACGCTACCAAGCTGCGCCACATCCCGGTATTGCCGACAGCACCGATTTCATGCTGCCGGGCAATAGTAGCGGACGCCCGAAGGCCCCCGCCAACCGGTATCACCCACGTGGAACCAGTGTGAGCACGCTCGCCTCGGGCGGGCACGCGAAGCGCACGGGCGCCGTCGGGCTCGTCCCCATTCCGGCCGAAACGTGCAGGTACGACTCGCCGTGGCGGTGCAGGCCCTTGACGCGCGCGCGGTCCAGGTCGCAGTTGGTGACCAGGGCGCCGTAGAACGGGACGCACACCTGGCCGCCGTGGGTGTGCCCGGCGGTGATGAGGTCGAAGCCGTCGGCCTCGAAGGCGTCGAGGATGCGCAGGACCGGCGCGTGCGTCACGCCGATGCGCACGTCGGCGTCGGGGGACGCGGGACCGGCCACGGCGTCGTAGTCGTCGAGCTCGATGTGCGGGTCGTCGACGCCGGACAGCTCCACCGAGCGGCCACCGGCCTTGACGGTGGTGCGGGCGTTGTTCAGGTCGACCCAGCCGCCGCCGGTGAGCAGCGCGCGCAGGTCCTCGGTGGGCAGGGCCGTGCCGGGGCGGTTCACCTTGTGCTTGTTGAAGTAGCCGAAGGGGTTCTTCAGCACCGGCCCGAAGTAGTCGTTGGAACCGAACACGAAGGCGCCCGGGTAGTCGAACAGCGGCTCCAGCGCGCGCGCCACGCCCGGGACGGCGTCCGGGTGGGCGAGGTTGTCGCCGGTCAGCAGCACCAGGTCCGGGTCCAGCGCCGCCAGGGACGCCGTCCAGTCCTGCTTGAGGCGCTGGTTGGGCGTCATGTGCAGGTCGCTGATCTGCAGGACGCGCAAGGGCTCGGCGTCCGGTGCCAGGACCGGCACGTCGAAGCGCCGGAGGGTGAACTTGAGCCGCTCGTACAGCGACGCGTAGGCGAGCGTGGCGGCCCCGGCCGCGGCGAGAACCGTCGCGGCGGCGATAACCCTGCGCTTTCTCATGGCTTACAGGGTAGTTTCGTCACTCATGAGCACGAGCAAGGGGCAGCTGGAGACCGATCTGCACACGGCCATGAAGGCCCGCGACGAGCTGACCACGTCGACCCTGCGCATGGCCCTCACCGCCATCCGCGTCGCCGAGGTCGCCGGTAAGACCGCGCGGGAACTCTCCGACGACGAGATCCGCCAGGTCCTGCTGAAGGAGGCCAAGAAGCGCCGCGAGGCCGCCGAGGCCTTCGCCGACGCCGGCCGCACCGAGAAGGCCGAGCTGGAGCTGGCCGAAGAGGGCGTCCTGCTGCGCTACCTGCCGGCCCCGCTGACCGAGGACGAACTCGCCGCGCTCGTCGCGACGACCATCGCCGAGGGCGGCTTCACGGGCATGGGCTCGATGGGCCAGGCGATGAAGGCCGTCCAGGCCGCCGTCGCCGGACGCGCCGACGGCAAGGCCGTCTCGGCGCTGGTCCGCGCGAAGCTCCAAGAAGGCTGACCCCGCGGGCTGACTCCGCGGGCTGACCCCGCACACCACGGTGCCGCATGAAGCGGCACCGCACGAACACGCCTGACGGCCCCGGTCACCCGACCGGGGCCGCTCGCTGTCGCCGGACTTCCGGTGTGCGCGCCGAAGACCGCGCCGGACGCGGGTGCCGCTGTGACGCCCGCCTTCGAGCGGGGGAACGCCCGGCGGCGGAATCGGTGCGATCGAGGGAGTCCCGCCCCCCATCGCGCCGGTGCCGCGGCGACCGCGCGCGCGGCACACCGGGACGCGGCGAGAGCGCACCGGCCCGGATCACCCGGTCCGCCGGTCGTCCCCGACGATCGCCTTGCCCGGGCACGACGCGTCACGCTGGCCGCGCCCGTTGGTGCGCGAGGCTCGCGGCACCGCGAGCCGGTGCCCGGCGGGACCCGCCCGCACACCACCGCATCGTGGCCGGATCACCCGGTCCGCCGGTCGTCCCCGGCGATCGCCTCACCCGGGCACGACGCGTCACGCTGGCCGCGCCCGTTGGCGCGCGAGGCTCGCGGCACCGCGAGCCGGTGCCCGGCGGGACCCGCCCGCACACCACCGCATCGAGGCCGGATCGTCCACCCCACCGCGCGTCCCGCCCACCGGCCCCACCGGCGATGCCGCCAGGAGCGCGGCCCTCACCCGCCCTCCATGCGCAAGGGGCTCCCACCCACGCGACGGCCCCGGTCCGAAGACCGGGGCCGTCGCGTCGTTCTCAGCCCGAGCGAGCCGTCCTACCCGTGCCCATGCCCGTTGCCGGGACCGTTGTTGTCGTTCGGCGGCGGGCAGAACCAGGTTCCGCAGTCCGGTAAGTTCGGCCCGTCGTCATCGTCGTCGCCGGGATTGTCCGGATCGCCTGACGCGGGCGGGTTCTTCGGGCGCTCGCCGGAGCTCTTGAGGAGCTGGATCGTCGAGCCCTTCGGCGCGCGGTCGCCGGGAGAAGCGGCGTAGATGGTGCCGGTTGGGCAGTTCGACAGGTCGCCGTTGACGACCTCGACCTTGAAGCCCCGGTTGGTCATCTTGGCCGTGGCGTCCTCGACGGAGTCGCAGTTGACGCTCGGGACGTCGGTGGGGTCCTTGCCGACGATCATCTGCTCCGAGGGCGTCTTGAACTTCGCCTCGGGCAGGTCCTTCACCGCGGCCGACAGGATCTTCTCCGACACGTCGTAGTGCGGCGCCGTGGGGACGTAGAACTCCTTCGGCACGTAGTCGGGGTCGGTGTGGAAGGTGGCCAGGGCGGCGTTCGGGGTGAAGCCGGCGAACCAGAGGGACCCGTTGTCGGTGGTTCCGGTCTTGCCGGCCACGTCGCGGTTGCCCGGCAGGGACAGGGGCCCGCTGAAGGTGCCGCCGTTGCACTTGGAGGTCGAGGAGTTGCTCATGACCGGGCAGCGGGCCGCGTCGGTGGTCGCGCGGGCCACGTCCTGCGAGATCACCTGCTGGCACTCGGGGTCACCGGCGGCGACCTTGTTGCCGTCGCGGTCGTAGAGCTCCTGGATCGGGGTGGGCTTGCAGTACTTGCCCTCCGCGCCCAGGGTGGCGTAGGCGTTGGCGACCTCCATGGGGGTCGTCGCGGCGGTGCCGAGGGTGATCGAGCCCCAGGTGCCCGGCTCCTGGCACTGGAGGGTGTTGCCCTCGAAGTCCTTCAGGTTCTGGCAACCGGGCGTCGCGTGTTCCTTGTCGACGTTGTTGTGCCAGGTGATGCCCATCTTCTCCCACGTGCGGATGACCTTCTCGGCGCCGAGGCGGTCGATGAGCTGGGCGAAGTAGGTGTTGATGGACCGGCCGAAGCCCTGCCACATGTTGGCGCGGATGTCCATCCACTTGGGGTTGTCGTTCTTCGGGCACCACTTGTACTCGCCGCTGGGCAGCTTCTGGCCGCAGGTGCCGCTGCCCTTCGGGTCGTATCCGGCGCCGTACTTGAAGGACGCGTACGGCGACTTGTTGTTGAAGGTGGTGTTCAGCGGCATGCCCTGTTCCAGGGCGGTGACCATGGTGAACATCTTCGCCGTGGAGCCGATCTGGTAACCGCCGACGCCGTCGTCGTTGCTGGTGAACAGCGGGACGGTGGTGTTGGGGTAGGTGCCCTTGAAGCCCTTCGCGGCCAGCCGGGGATCGGAGTGCGGCCCGTTCTTGGAGGTGTCCAGGCTGTAGGTCCGGTTGACCGCCATCGACCGCACGCGGCCGGTGCCGGGCTCGATCACGACGGTGCCCAGGACGCGGTGGTTGCTCTTGTCCTCGTCGCGGAGGATGGCCTTCATCGCGGTGGCCTGGAGGTCGGGGTCGAGCGAGGTGACGATCTTGTAGCCGCCCTGCTTCAGCCGCGCCAGGCGCTCGGTCTCACTGGAACCGAAGGCCGGGTTCTTCTTCCACCAGTCCTTGAGGAAGTCACAGAAGAAGCCCCAGTCGTTGTATTTCTGCGGGACCTCGACGCACTCCGAGGGCGGCGGGTTCAGCTTGAACTCCAAGGGGGTGTTGCGGGCCTCGTCGGCCTGCTCCTTGGTGATCTTCTTGGTCTCCACCATGCGATCCAGCACGTGGTCGCGGCGGGTCAGCGCCTCGGTCTTGTCCTCTTTGGACGGATCGTAGGCGCCGGGCGCCTGCACCAGACCGGCGATCAGCGCGGCCTCGCCGATGGTCAGATCCTTGGGGTCCTTGGAGAAGTAGGCGCGGGCGGCGGCGTGAATGCCGTAGGCGCGGTTGCCGAAGAACGCGATGTTCAGGTACCGGCTGAGGATCTCGTCCTTGCTCAGTTCCTTCTCGATCGCCATCGCGTAGCGCATCTCGCGGATCTTGCGGGCCGGAGTGTCCTCTGTGGCCTCGAAGATCTCCTCGTCGGTCTTGGCGTTGTATTTCAAGACATTCCGCACATATTGCATGGTCAAAGTGGACGCGCCCTCTTGAACTTGGCCTCCGGCGCTATTTGCCAGCAACGCGCGCACAACCCCATGGGGGTCTACTCCGTTGTGCTGATAGAAGCGGCTGTCCTCGACGGCGATGATCGCGTCCTTCATGACCTGAGGGACGTCCTCAGAGTTCACGTTGACACGACTCTCGTCGTAGAAGGAGGTGATGAGCGTCTTGCCGTCATTGGCCAGCACCTCCGTCAGGAGGGGGATCGGCTCCACCTTCAGCTCGTCGGGCAGGTCGTCAAAGGATTCGGCGCCTGCCTTGGCCGCCAGGCCGGAAACGGCCACGGCGGGAAACGCCGCCGCCGCAACGACCAGGCCGGCCAGCAGTCCGCACACCAAAAGTGATGTGACGTTGTTGAGCAGGCTGCGGTCCCGGGGCATCCACTTCACCGCCTCAGAGTACGTGACCCGCACCCGGCCTCTGCCGGGCCGCGGGAGGGGTCCACAAGGGCCCATGACAGTGACGCACAGGCCCTCACCGGGGGTTGTGCCTTCAGGGTAGCCGTAACCGCATCGTGATCATATTGCCGCCAAGGGGTAGCCATATCCGCGCAGAGCGGGTACTGTCCGAATCCGACAGCAACAGTGTGTAACTGATCGACTACACATCCGTTCGGGGTGGGAAAGCCGAAGGGTGTTTACGTCATCAGACCTGGGGGCAAGAGGTACGAAACAAGAAGGTGGGGATGTGCCGATGGAGTTGTTGGTCGACTGGGCGAGTCAGGCCGCGTGCCGGGAAGGCGATCCGGACGCGCTCTTCGTGCAGGGAGCTGAACAGAACGCGGCCAAGAAGGTCTGCCGCGCCTGCCCTGTGCGGATGGAGTGCCTGGCGGACGCTCTGGACAACCGCATCGAGTTCGGGGTCTGGGGTGGCATGACCGAGCGTGAACGCCGCGCTCTATTGCGCAAGCACACCGATGTCCGCAGTTGGCGTCGCGTCTTCGAGAAGGCGCTGACCGAGGAGGCCACAAAGAAGGGTGGCCGCTCCCTCACGCCGAGCGGTTTCTAGTTTTCGTACACCGGTTCCAAATCACGACCACGCCGCTCGACTCGGGTACCCGGCATTCCGAGTCGGGCGGCTTTCTGCATCCACGCGCATTCTTCCCGTGCAATTCTCATCGCGCGAATTGCGTGGGAAAACCCGACTAGCACGATTCCGGGACCGGGTCAACCGGCGGCGAGCAGGTCCCCGATGTCGCGCAGGGCCGCCAGATCGTGGACGTCGCCGGCCTGCGCCTCCACCCGCGTCACCGGGATCTCCGGATGCGCGGCGGTGAAGCGGGCGGCCACCCGGGCCTCGCGGTCCACCTGCGCCACCAGGTCGGCGTGGATGCGCAGGACCCCCGACGTCACCGGCGACAGCTCCGCCTCCTCCAGCCCCTCGGCCGCGCCGAGGCTGCGCTGCACCGACAGCTCCGGCACCGCGGTGGTGTGCACGCGGTTGAGGACGAGCCCCGCCAGCGGCATCCGCTCCTCGGTGAGCCGTCCCGCGAAGTACGCGGCCTCCCGCACGGCGTCCGGCTCGGGCGTGGCCACCACGAGGAACGCCGTCTCCCGGTCCTGGAGGACCTTGTAGGTCTGGTCGGCGCGGCGGCGGAAACCGCCGAAGGTCGAGTCCAGCGAGGACACGAACGTGCCGATGTCGGTGAGCAGCCGCGCGCCCAGGATCTTGGCGATCGTGCCGGTGAAGAACGACGTCGCCGCCGTCATCACCGAGAACACGCTGCGCCCGCCCTTGGCCGGGGCCAGCAGCAGCCGCAGCATCTTGCCGTCCAGGAACCGGGCCAGGCGCTGCGGCGCGTCCAGGAAGTCCAGTGCGGACCGTGACGGCGGGGTGTCGACGACGATGAGGTCCCAGCGGTCGGCGGCCCGCAGCTGCGCCAGCTTCTCCATCGCCATGTACTCCTGCGTCCCGGAGAACGTCGAGCTCATCGCCTGGTAGAAGGGGTTGGCGAAGATCTCCTGCGCCTTCTCCTTGCTGGTGTGGGACAGCACCACCTCGTCGAAGGTGCGCTTCATGTCCAGCATCATTGCGTCGAGCCGCCCGCCGGTCGTGCGGTCCACCGTGCGGGGCGTGTTCGACAGCTCGGTCAGCCCCAGGGACTGCGCCAGCCGCCGCGCCGGGTCGATGGTCAGCACCACCGCCTCCCGCCCGTGCTTCTCGGCGGCCCGCAGCGCCAGCGCGGCCGCGGTCGTGGTCTTGCCCACACCACCGGACCCGCAGCACACGATGATGCGGACGCTCCCGTCGCCCAGCAGCGCGTCGATGTCCAGGCTCACCCCTGGCTCCCCTCGTCGGCCGTCATGAGGATGCGCGCGAGCTGGTAGAGGCCCGACAGGTCGATGCCCTCGGCCAGCAGCGGCAGTTCCACCAGCGGATACGGCTCGCCCGACAGCTCCGAACGCAGCCCCGCCTCCAGCTCCAGGCGCGTCTTGTGCGCCCGGACCTCGTCCAGCAGGCCCGTGACCACCGCCTTGTCGGCGGGCAGCCCGGCGGCGGCCAGCCCGCGTTTCAGCTCCGCCTGGGTGACCTTGGCGCCCTCCAGCGGATCGGTGCGCACCCCGTTCAGGATGATCGAGCCGACCGGCATGCCGTGCGCGGTCAGCTCGGTGATCGCGTCGGCGGTCTCCTGGACGGGCATGTCCTCCAGCAGCGTCACCACGTGCACCGCTGTCGTGGCCTTCGCGCGCAGGATCGCGGCCACGCCCTCGCTGTGGGTCTTGATGGGACCGACCTTGGCCAGCTTCGCCGCCTCCGCCGTCACGTTCAGGAACCGCGTCACCCGGCCCGTCGGCGGCGCGTCCAGCACCACCGCGTCATAGGCGCGGCGGCCGTTGACCATGCGCGTCGTGGCCTCCTTGACCTTCCCGGTCAGCAGGATGTCCCGCAGGCCCGGCGCGATCGTGGTGGCGAAGTCGATGGCGCCCAGCTTCTTCAGCGCCCGCCCGGCCCGGCCCAGCTTGTAGAACATCGCCAGGTAGTCCAGCAGCGCCTCCTCGGCGTCCACCGCCAGCGCGTACACCTGCCCGCCGTCCGGGCCGCGCGCGATCAGCCGCTCCTCATAGGGCAGCGGGGGGACGTCGAAGAGCTGCGCGATGCCCTGCCGCCCCTCGACCTCGACCAGCAGCGTCCGCCTGCCCCCCGAGGCCAGCGCCAGCGCCAGGGCCGCGGCGACCGTCGTCTTGCCGGTACCGCCCTTGCCGGTCACGATGTGCAATCGCCGGGACGGGAAGGACGCGGCTGGGGTCACCTGCGGTCTCCGTCGTAACTCGGGCGGACGGCTGATGCGACCGCGTGGACATCAGGCCCAAGGCTACGACGCGGATCAGCCCGGCGTCGCGAACCCGCACACGTACCAGCGGGGGGCCTTGATCACAGTGAAGGTCCACGTGCTCGCCTCCGTGCCCGCCGACGTGGCGCTCGACACGTCGGCGGTGACGGTGGCGTTGCCGCCGCGCTCGCCGGTCGTGAGCACCTTGTCCCAGGTGATCGCGATCTTCTCGCCGGTCTTCTGCTCCTCGGCGGTGATCGCCTCAAGGTTGGCGGTGAAGTCGGAGTCGCGGATGTCGGGGCACACGTACCGGCGCGCGGCCTGCGGGTCCCGGTCGGCCAGCAGCGCGGTGAGGAAGCCGTCCACGGCGTCCTTCGGGCTGGCCGGGCCCCGGTCGGCGAGATTGTCGATCAAGAGGTAGCCGCCCACCGCGGCGAGCGCGCAGAACGCCAAAAGCGCCGCGAGTATCGCGTAGACCCCGCCTTTCGGCTTCGTGCCGGGCTTCATCTGGTCCTCCCGAGGGCAGCCTAACGCTCTGCCGGGTTTAACGCGTCAGCCTCCGGGAACGTGACGGGCTGCAAGAACGCTTCGGTATCGTTCGCCGCATGCAGAAATGGGAGTACTTCACCGCGCCAGTGCTGGTGCACTCGACGAAGATGATCCTGGACAACTTCGGCGAGGAGGGCTGGGAGCTGGTCCAGATCGTCCCCGGGATGAACCCCGAGAACCTCGTGGCCTACTTCAAGCGCCCCAAGGGTGAGGAGAGCAAGTGAGCGTCCGCGACAAGCTCGCCGAACTCGGCCTGGAACTCCCCAAGGTCGCCGCGCCCGTGGCCGCCTACGTGCCCGCGGTCCGCACCGGCGACTACGTGTACACCTCCGGCCAGCTGCCCTTCCGTGACGGTGAGCTCCTGCGCACCGGCTACGTGGGTGGCGACGTGTCCCCCGAGGACGCCAAGGAGCTGGCCGCGGTGTGCGCGCTGAACGCGCTCGCCGCCGTCGACTCGATCGTCGGTGTGGACAACATCGTGCGCATCGTCAAGGTCGTCGGCTTCGTGGCCTCCGCGCAGGGCTTCACCGGTCAGCCGGGTGTCATCAACGGCGCCTCGGAGCTGCTCGGCAAGGTCCTCGGCGAGGCGGGCGTGCACGCCCGCAGCGCGGTCGGCGTGGCGGAGCTGCCGCTCGGCACGCCGGTGGAGCTGGAGATCGTCGCCGAGGTGCGCTAGCCCTCGGCCATGGGCCCCGGCCGCGATGGCGGCCGGGGCCTTTTCACGCTCGCTGACCGGCGTCCAGCAGCCACGTGTTGATCGCGATCGCCGCCGCGGACCCCTGCCCGGCGGCGGTGATGACCTGCGCGCGGGGGTCGATCACGTTGCCCGCCGCCCACACGCCCGGGACGCTGGTGCGCCCGGCGGCGTCGGCGGTCCCGTCCCAGCCGAGCGCGACGAGCACCTCGTCACGTGGGACCACACGCGGCGGCACGAACAGCGCGGCGCGTGGCACGACGCGCCCGGCGACGCCGACGCCGGTGAGGGTGCCGTCCTCGACGACGACGCCGTCCACAGGCCCGTCCACAACCGTCACACCCCGCCCGGCCAGCCGCGCGCGGGCCTCGCCGGGCAGCTCGGCGTCCCCGGCGAAGAGCATCACGTCGCTCGACCACTGGGTCAGCAGCAGCGCCTGGTGCGCGGGATCGGCTCCGCCGGCCAGCACGCCGATCGGGCGGTCGCGCACCTCGTAGCCGTGGCAGTAGGGGCAGTGCAGGACGTCGGTGCCCCACCGCTCGCGCAGCCCCGGG
Source organism: Actinorhabdospora filicis (assembly GCF_030269765.1). GTDB lineage: Bacteria > Actinomycetota > Actinomycetes > Mycobacteriales > Micromonosporaceae > Actinorhabdospora > Actinorhabdospora filicis. Next base: position 124,771 of record NZ_BSTX01000004.1, read on the forward strand.
ACGTCCGGCAGCTCGTCCTTCGCGCCGGTGGCGACCAGGACGCTGCGGGCGCGCAGCACGCGCGCGTCGCCCAGGACGAGCGCGAAGCCCGGCTCGGCGGCCGTGACGTGCCCGTCGATGATCTCGGCGCCGTAGCCGAGGACCTCCCGGCGGCCGATCCGCAGCAGCTCCGCCGGCGACTCGCCGTCCCGCGAGAGGAAGCCCTGCATGTGCGCGGCGGGCGCGTTGCGGGGCTTGCCCCCGTCCACCACCGCGACGCGGCGGCGGGCGCGGGACAGGACGAGCGCGGCCGAGAGTCCGGCGGCCCCGCCGCCGATGATCACTGTGTCGTACATGCGGCGAGCCTGCGCCGCTCCGAAAAGAACGGCAAATGCCGTTGCCGAAAGCGGGATGATGGGCGCATGGACTTCGCCGAGACCCTCGCCGCCGTCGGGCCCCGCCTCAAGGCCCTGCGGACCAAACGCAACGTCACCCTCGACGACCTCTCCCGCACCACCGGCATCTCTCGCAGCACCCTCTCCCGCCTGGAGAACGGCCGGCGCCGCCCCAGCCTGGAGCTGCTCCTGCCGATCGCCCGCGCCCACCGCGTCCCCCTCGACGAGCTCGTCGGCGCACCCGAGACCGGCGACCCCCGCGTCCGCCTCGCCGCCCGCGAGGTCGGCGGACGCGCCGTCATCCCCCTGACCCGCGCGCCCGGCGCGCCGAAGGTGTGGAAGTCGGTGATCCCCGCCGGGCAGACCGTCCCCGACCCCCGCGCCCACGAGGGCTACGAGTGGCTGTACGTGCTGTCCGGACGGCTGCGGCTCGTCCTCGGGCGGCACGACCTCGTCCTCACCCCCGGCGAGGTCGCCGAGTTCGACACGCGCATGCCCCACTGGTTCGGCAGCACCGGCGAGGGCCCCGTGGAGGTCCTGAACGTCTTCGGCGCCCAGGGCGAACGCATGCACGTGCGCGCCCGGTCGACCTGACCGTGTCGGTGCGGGGCCTTAGGCTGGCGCCATGGCGAAGCGGTTCGAGAAAGAGACGCGGCTCGGCCGCGTGCGGAGGGCGCGCCGCATCAACCGCGTCCTGACCGATACGCACCCCGACGCCCACTGCGAACTCGATTTCACCACCCCGCTGGAACTGGCGGTGGCCACGATCCTGTCGGCGCAGACCACCGACGTCCGCGTCAACCTCACCACACCCACCCTCTTCGCGAAGTACAAGACCGCCGCCGACTACGCCGGCGCCGACCGGGCCGAGATGGAGGAGATCCTGCGGCCCACCGGCTTCTTCCGGGCCAAGACCAACTCGCTCATCGGACTCGGCCACGAACTCGTCACCCGCTTCGACGGCGAACTGCCCCGCACCCTGGCCGAGCTCGTGACCCTCCCCGGCATCGGCCGCAAGACCGCCAACGTGGTCCTCGGCAACGCCTTCGGCGTCCCCGGCATCACCGTCGACACCCACTTCGGCCGCCTCGTCCGCCGCTGGGGCCTCACCGATGAAGAGGACCCGGTGAAGGTCGAGAAGATCATCGGCGAGATGGTCCAGAAGAGCGAGTGGACCATGTTCTCGCACCGGGTGATCTTCCACGGCCGCCGCGTATGCCACGCGCGCAAGCCGGCCTGTGGGGCCTGCACCCTGACGAAGGACTGCCCGGCGTACGGGACCGGGCCGGTGGAGCCGAAGGCGGCGGTGAAGCTGCTGAAGGGGCCCCGGGTGGCGGAGCTGGCGGAGGCGGCGGGGGTGGAGGAGTACCTGCCTGAGGCGGACCGCGTGGATGGCGCGGGGGGTTCGGGCGGCGCCGGTCGGCCGGACGCGGGGTAGCGCTGGCTGAACTTGCTTGGGCTCGGGCTGGCGTCTTGCCTCACTGCGCTTCGCCGTGCCGCCGCACCGGCTTGCTTTCTTCACACTGGGGTCCGCCTCGGCCCCGGTCTGCCGCGGATGTGCCCGCGCCATGCCATCTCGCCGCGGCGGGCTCGCCCTTTCACCGGGCTCGCACTGATTCGCTCCGCCCTGCCTCACTGCGCCTCGCCGGGCGCGTTTCCGCGCTGTCGCACTGACTCGCGCTCTTCACGCCGGGCCCGCCCCCACTCCACCGTGGATGGGCTCGCGCCGCACTGGGCCCCACCTAGCGCGGGCTCACTGGCCCCAGCCCGCCGTGCGTGGGCCTGTGCTGTGTCGGCTCACTCCGCGCTGCTCCGCCCCGCCGGGCTCGCCTTCCGGGCTGGGCTCGTGCTCGCTCGCCGGCGCTGCTCCACCCCACGCGCCATGCCGCCCCACCCCGCTCTGCGTGTGCCCGCGCCATGTCCCACCTCGCCGCAGCGAGCCGGCCCTTTCGCCGGGCCCGCGCTAACTCGTCCGGTCCTGCCGCACCCCGCCTCACTGCGCCTCGCCGTGCGTGTTTCCGCGCCGCCGCACCGCCACGCTCTCTTCACACCGGGCCCGCCTCAGCCCCCAGCCCGCCGCGCATGTGCTCGTGCCGCACCGGGTCTCACCAAGCGCGCGTTCACTCAGCCCAGCCCGCCGTGCGTGGGCCTGCGCTGCGTCGACTCACCCCGCCTCGTCCTGCGCTGCCCCGCGCACCGGCTCGGCTTCCCGTGCCGCGTCCGTATCCGCTGATCCCATCGCGTCCCGCCTCACCTCGCCGCGTCGGAGCGCCTCCCTGCCAAACCCGTCGTGCCACGGTCGTCCCCCCGCGGCCTACCCTCCGGCGCGCCGTCAGCCCCGGCCTCGCGGCGTCCGATGCCGTGTCCTACTACGCCATCTCGGCCATCTCGGCGAATCCTGTTCGGCCCACAGGGTAGGCAGTCCCGGGTTCGCCTCGCCGCCTCAACTCCGTACGCCCCACACTGTCCGGCGTACAGAATTAGTCACCCGCCGCCACCAGCCCCACCCCGTCCGCGCTCACAGCCCCGAAGCCCACTCCAGTGCCGTCTCGCCCGCCGCCGCGGCGTGGTCGCGGGCTTCGTCGGCGCGGGTGGTGGCCGACTCCAGCAGGGACATGGCCTCGCGGGCGGGTTCGGCGGAGGTGCCGTCGAAGGCCTCCTTGAGGATGGCGAGGACGGCGTCGATCTCCTGCCGGACTCCGGTGATGCGCGCGGCGGCGTCCTTGGCGGTCGCGGTGGCCGCGTAGGCGATCGCCTTCACCGCGCCGATCGAGGGCGTCCCGTCGGCCAGCGCAGTGGGAGTGGGCGGGGTCGTGCGGGGCGGCTCGGCGCGGCGGCCGGGGGTGAGCGCGCCGGCGAACACCGCGGCACCGAACGCGGCGGGCGCGATGCGCGTCCCCGCCAGGTACGGCGCGTGCCGGGGGACGGGGCGGGTCGAGTCGGTGGGTCGGGGGATGGGGCCGGAGTTCCGGTCGCGCATCAGACCGGCTCCACGATCCCCGCGCCCCACGCCACGATCTGCGGCAGATACGAGGCGATCTCGCGGGCGAAGTAGCCCGGGCCGTCGGCGCCGTCGGACGCGCAGGTCACGCAGCCGTCCCAGATCGAACCGTCCAGGTAGGAGAACGCCCACACCGTCCGCGCCGGGAAGGACAGCTCCATCAAGACCTCGCCGTCGCGCGACAGCAGGCACATCTCGCGCCGCTCGGGCAGGTTCCCGTACGCGTCGGCCGTCGGGACGAGCCGGTAGGAGCGGCAGAAGCGCTCCACGGCGGCGTCGTCGGCGAAGTCGGCCTCGACGAGGACGCCCTCGCGCAGTAAAACGTCGACCTCCGGCGCCGGATCGGCGACCGGCGTGCACCGGCGCACCAGGTCCTCCAGCGCCGCCCGGTCGAAGGCGTGCGCGGCGTGCAGCGAGGGTTCGAGATGCGCGGTGTTCCAGACCAGGACCTGCGCCTCGGTGAACTCGCCGACCTTCGGGCCCGCGTGGATCTCGAAGTACGCGGGCTCGGAATCCTCTCGCCGCCAGTCGTAGTAGGGGCCGAGGTACTTGCCGACCGCCATGATGATCCCGCCCATGTGACCGCCCCTCACAGCAATCCCCGGTATCCCCGTAACCGGTCGGCCGCCGTCGAGACCAGCCGCGCGACCTCGTCCAGCCCCAGCGCCGCCGCCGTCGCCCGGGAAGCGGCCGTCGCGGGCGCGGGGGAGGAGGAACCCTCGCCCGCGGCGGCCAGCGGAGCCGCGGCCCGCCCGCGCAACTCGACGGCCACCCGCGCCGAGAGCGCGGTGAGCTGCGTCAAGCGCGACTCGGCACCGTCGAGAGTGCGGAGCAGGCCGTCGACGTCCATGCGTGCCTCCAGTGGGGCGTGTGCAGGACGTTACCGCTTGATCACGGGATGCGCCAGATGGGCGGGAGGGGCGGGTTTGGGATGGGCGGACGGGGTGATGGCGGGCCGGGCGAGGACACGGCGGCGCGACTCCCGGCGTCGTGCGGGTCGCCCGAAGCGGGGAGGCGAGGCGGGGGCTGGCGGCACGGGGGGATGAGCGACGGGGGCCGTCCGGTCCGCTCTCGGCGAGATTTGGCATGTTCGTGCCAAAAAGCCCTTCCGGTCCGAACTCGCCGCGACCTCCTGGCGGCACGGCGCACGGCGCGGCTGACCTGGGCGAACGCTCATCGGGACGGAGCCGCGCCGTCGCGGGATTCGGACACGGCGTGTTATTTGGCGTGATGGTGCGGAAAACGCGTTCACGAGATCGGTTCGGGTGTCGGGCGAGATCCGGTCCGGTTGGCCCCCGGGGAGACCGGGGGCCGGGCTTGAGAAGGCTCGGGGGAGGGCCTGGGGAGGGCCCGGCGGCCCGGGTGGGTGAGTGTGTCGGGCGGCCCCGGGCGGGCTGGACGGCCGTGTGTCGAGCAGCCCGACCGGGCCAAGTGGACAGGGCGGAACGAGCGGGCCGTGCGGGCCGTGCGGACAGGGCGGAACGAGCGGGCCGAGTCCGGGCCCTCCGGTCCTTCCCGAGGCCGACCCCTCAAGCCCGGCGCAGCGCCCGTCGTCCCAGTGCGTCGCGGACCCCCGGTACCGCCTGCGCCACTCCCCACGCGATCTCCACCGCGAGGAATCCCCACAGCAGCCCCGGCGCTCCCTGCGCCAGCGCGTAGGCCATCCACAGCGAGAACAGCGCGCGGGCGGACGCGTCGTACAGGCCGTGGGCGGGCAGGGTCCGCCGCAGTCGCAGGAGGGCCCAGACCACCACGACCGAGCCCATCAGGTTCGCGTACAGGGTCTGCATCGGCTCCAGAGGAGGGAAGGCGCCGAGTCCGAGGGCCTCGCTCGCCCAGGTGAGGAGGCGGTGGGCGAGCGCGTAGGTCCACGGCGTCGCGAAGGCGGCGGTGATGACGAGGTCGTACCAGGCGCTGGCGCGGACGAGTCGCAGGTAGGCGGGAGTGTGCACGTGAAGCCTCCGTCGAGTGTGGAAGGACGGCTCACGCTAAAGGGTGGAGTACGCTCCAAGGTCAAATGCGCATCGGAGACCTGGCCGCCGCGACCGGCCTGAGCAGGGACGCCATCCGTTTCTACGAGAAGGCGGGGCTCCTGGACAGCGCCCGCCTGGGCAACGGGTACCGGGACTTCCCGCCCGAGGCGGTGCCGTGGCTGCACTACGTGCGGACGGCCCAGACCCTCGGATTCACCCTCGCCGAGATCGCCCGGCACGGCGAGCGGCTGCGCGATGCGCCGGACCGCGAGGAGGGCCTGACGGCGCTGCTCGCGGAGAAGATCGCGGTCATCGACGAACGGGTCGCCGGACTCCTGGCCCTGCGCGCGGACCTCGCCGAGCGCGTCGGCAGCGGCTGCGCGCTGCGGCCCGGAGAGGCGATCGTGCCGGACGCGGCGAGGCTGCTGCGGTAGGACGCCGGGACGCGCGTGGATCGCGGCGCGGACGCCCGGGCCGGTCGGGGACGCACCCGGCGCGGTGAGTTGGTGGGATGCAATGGAGGCCGCCCACTGCCCTGCCGGGCCACGTCGGCCCGCCCTACTTGGCCGCGCAGCCCCGCTCGGGTGGGCCGGGACTTGCCGAGCGTGGCGGGTGGATGGGAGGCAGTGGTAGGCGGATCAGCTGGCTCACCGCCGTGCCGGGCTACATCGCCCTGCGCAACGCCGCCCCTGCACTACTTGGTCGGGCGCCCTCGCACCGCACCTTGTGGGGTCCTTGGCCGCGCCGCCCCGCCTCCCCGCGGCCTGCCGCGCCCGGTCAGGAGGGCCAGGCGAAGCCACCCGAACAGGCGTGGACCCGAGTGCCGCCCAAGCCCCGAGCCCCCTCCCGAAAAGCCCGCCCCTAAACCCCCACCCGCACCCCAAGGTGCTCCGCCACCAGGTCCGCCAGTCCCTGCCGGGTCAGCGGCGTCCCGTTGTACACGTGCGCGACCGTCCCGTCCGCGCGCAGCAGCACCGTCACGGGGAGGGTGCGCTTGCCGGTCAGGGCGAGGAGTCTGCCGTCGGCGTCGTGGCGGGAGGGGAACGTGATCTTGAAGTCCTCGGCGGCGAAGCGTGCGGCGGAGGCGGTGTCGCTGGTGTCGACGCCGAGGACGGCGACTTCGCCCTGGGCGGCCTTGTAGAAGGCGTCGACCTCGGGCAGCTCGGTGCGGCAGGGCTGGCACCAGGACGCCCACAGGTTCAGCACGGTGGGCATGCCGTTGGCGAGGGGGGTGGCGGTCTGGTCGCCGCCGAGGCAGGGGAGGGCGAGTTTGCCGATGTCGTCGCCGGGCGGCAGGGCGCCCGAGGGGGCGACGCAGGGTACGGCCCAGGTCGGCTGGGGGTCGTCGGGAGCAGAGGAGGGAGTGTCGCCGCCGGTGCCGCACGCGGTGAGGGTGAGGGCCAGCGCGATGACGAGGGCGACGGCGGTCTTACGCATACCGCGACGGTACCGCCGGGCCCGGGAGGGGGCGTCGGGCGCATGCCGGGCGAGGGGGCGGCGGCGGGAGTACGCTTCCTCCGGTGATCGACGCGCGTGAGCTTCCCGGATGGTGGCATCCGCTCGCCGACAAGGCGCGGGTCGCCGATGGTGAGCCGTGGTCGCGGCTGGTGCCGCCGGTGGGCGAGGGCCGGGGGTCGGCGGTGCTGATCCTGTTCGGCGAGGGCGCCTATCCCGGCATCGAGGGCCCGGACGTGCTGATCTGCCAGCGGGCCTCGGGCATGAACAATCACGCGGGGCAGCCCGCGTTCCCGGGTGGCGCGACCGAGCCGTCGGACGCCGACATGATCGCCACGGCGCTGCGGGAGGCCAGCGAGGAGGTCGGCCTGGACCCGGCGAGCGTGGTGCCGGTGGCGACGCTGCCGGAGGTGTGGCTGTCGGTGAGCTCGTTCCGGGTGACGCCGGTGCTGGGGTGGTGGCGCGAGCCGCACCGGGTGCACGCCGCGGAGCCCGCCGAGGTCGCCAGTGTCACGAGGGTCCCGGTCAGTGAACTGGTGGACCCGGCCAATCGCGTGCGCGCCAAGCATCCGTCGGGCTACGTGGGCCCGGCGTTCGAGGTTCGCGACATGCTGGTGTGGGGTTTCACCGCCGGCATCCTGTCGGCGGTGCTGGACCTGGCGGGCTGGTCGCGTCCGTGGGGTCCCGGGAGGCTCGTGCCCCTCTCCTGAATGGCGGGTGGACCGTACCCTGGTCTAAACGGAGGAGGCACTGGGTGAACGGCGGCACTCTGGTCGACATCGTGATCGTGCTCCTCGCGCTGATGTTCGCCGTGAACGGCTACCGGCAGGGGTTCATCGTCGGGGTCATGTCCTTCGCCGGGTTCTTCGGCGGCGCGCTCATCGGCGTCAACCTCGCCCCCTACCTCACCGGCTGGTTCGAGGCGCCCGTCACGCGGGTGATCGTCGCGCTGGTGACGGTGTTCGGCCTGGCCATCGGCGGGCAGGCGGGCATGGCCACCATCGGCGCGCGCGTACGGCAGTCCATGCGGCGCAACGGGACGCGGACCGTCGACCACATCGGCGGCGCCATCGTCAGCCTCTTCGCGGTGTTCCTCGTCGCGTGGATGGTCGCCACGCCCCTCGCCTACAGCTCGATCCCGGGCCTGGCCGCGGCGGTGCGGAACAGCTCCATCGTGCCCATCATCAACGAGGCCGTCCCCGAGCCGGTCAAGGGCGTGTACGACGCGCTGCGCCGCACGGTCGACACCAACGGCTTCCCGGACGTCTTCGGCGGGCTCGGGCCCTCCAACCCGCACGACGTGGCCGCGCCCAACGACGCGCTCAAGAAGGACCCGGCGGTCCTGAACGCGCAGCCGTCGGTGCTGAAGATCCTCGGCGAGGCTCCGCGCTGCGACCGCCGCATCGAGGGCAGCGGATTCGTGTTCGCCCCCGAGCGGGTCATGACCAACGCGCACGTGGTCGCCGGAACCGACAGCCTGGTCGTGGAGACGGCCAAGGGGTACATCCCCGGCCGCGTCACCGTCTACGACCCGCAGCGCGACCTGGCCGTCATCTACGTCCCGGGCCTGGACGCGCCCGTCATCGACATGGCCTCGCCCGACCGGCCCGCCGCCGAGGGCGAGGACACCATCGTGCTCGGCTACCCGCTGGACGGCCCGTACACCGCGACGCCCGCGCGCATCCGCTCCTCGGGCCCGGTGCGGGGCCCGAACATCTACGACAACGGGCAGGTCACCCGCGACGTGTACGCGCTGCGCGCGCTGGTCAAGTCCGGCAACTCCGGCGGCCCCCTCATCGGCACCGAGGGCGACGTGCGCGGCAAGGTCTACGGCGTGGTGTTCGCCGCGGCCGTGGACGACCCGGAGACCGGCTACGCGCTCACCCTCGAAGAGGTGACGCCGGTGGCCGACGCCGGCCGCGGCGCCACCGCCAAGGTCGGGACCGGAGAGTGCACTTAGCTAGCCGCGAAGCTTCTTCTGGTTCACCTCGGTCGACGACGCGAGGAACTCCAGCAGCATCCGCAGCCCGAAGATGAGGAACGCCGTCATCGGCGCGCCCGCCACCAGCGCGACCACACCGGCCAGCGGGGTGCCCGCGAACCCGGCGATCACGCTCACGAGGAAGCCCACGACCAGGGCGACCAGGCCCAGGATGTAGGTCATCGAGAGGAGCGTGCGCGGGGAGTACTCGGCGAAGGTGAAGTCGAACAGGACCGTCATCGCCGTCTTCGGCGCCGCCTGCGGCGGCTGCTGCGGGACGTAGGCGTACTGCCCGGTGGGCGGCGGGGCGCCGTAGGTGGTGCCGTACTCGGCGTGCGCCTGCTGCGGCGGGACGTATCCGGTGGGCTGCTCGGGGACCTGAGGCTGCTGCGGAGCGGGTTCCTGGGGGTAGGTCATGCCCGCATCCTGCCACGCTGCCGCCAGCCGCCCGTTACCGCCGGTTCTCACCACAAGGGACGGAGGGGTGGTGAACACCCAGCTCACGCCCTCCAGCAGGGGGTGAACGAGAAAGATCGGCGCGTCCCGGCAAGTGGGCCCGTACATGCGCATAGACTCGACACGCGTCAACAGTGAGCGCAGTGGAGGTCCGCGATGGATGAGGTACTGGCCCGCGCAGGGCTCTTTCAGGGCGTAGACCCCGAGGCGGTCGACGCTCTGACCAAGGAGTTGGAGCACATCGAGGTCCGCAAGGGCCAGACGGTGTTCAATGAGGGCGAGCCCGGGGACAGTCTCTACATCGTCCTCAATGGGAAGATCAAGCTGGGGAGGCGCGCCGCCGACGGCCGCCAGAACCTGATCGCCGTCATGGGTCCCAGCGACATGTTCGGCGAGTTGTCGCTGTTCGATCCCGGTCCCCGCACCGCGACCGCCACCGCCGTCACCGACGTGCGGCTGGCGCGACTGGGCAAGTCCTCGTTGCGCCCGTGGATCACCGACCGGCCCGAGATCGCCGAGCAGCTGCTCCGCGTGATCGCCCGTCGCCTGCGGCGCACCAACGACTCGCTGGCCGACCTGATCTTCACCGACGTCCCCGGACGCGTGGCCAAGAGCCTGCTCCAGATGGCCTCGCGCTTCGGCACGCGCGACGGCGGCGTCCTGCGCGTCACGCACGACCTGACGCAGGAGGAGCTCGCGCAGCTCGTCGGCGCCTCCCGCGAGACGGTCAACAAGGCCCTCGCGGACTTCGCCGCGCGCGGCTGGCTGCGGCTGGACGGCAAGAGCGTCATCATCATGGACCCGGAGCGCCTGGCGCGACGCGCGCGGGTGTTACGGCTGGAGCGGTAGCTTCCGCTGATCGGCGAACGGCGGCCTTCCGGGGCCGCCGTTTTCGCGCGCCCGGACCGCGCGTGCCAGACTCGTCCACATGGGACTCGCCCAGGACCTCGCCGCCGGGCTCACCGCCGCCCGTGAGGCGATGCGCGACGTGCGCGGGCAGAGCCTGGCCGCCGCCGAGCGGCTGGCCGAGGCGCGCGACCGGCTCGCCGCGCTGACCGACGGGACCGCCCGGCAGGAGCCGCTGCGCGCGCTGGCCGCGCTGGAGCAGGCCGGGGAGCACCTCCGGCAGGGCGCGGCGGCGGTGGGGCGCTGCGATGAGGCCGTGGGCGGGTACGTGGCCGGCGCGCTGGGATTCCACGCCGGCCGGCCGCCTACTTCACCAGCGTCGGCGCCGTGAGGGTCTGGTCGGGTTTGCGGGCGATGCAGTAGAACGTCTTGTCGCCGCCCTCGAAGGCCTGCGTGGACGGCGGCAGCACGTCGGTGGTCCAGTCGTCGAGCTCGGCGGCGGGCACGAACTCCTTCAGCACGTCCTTCGTGCGGCAGGCCTTCTGGATGAAGTCGACGGCCGCGACGTCCTTGTAGACCGGCGCGCTCAGGTTGTCGGGGAGCTTGCCGGTGGCGTAGGCCTCCCAGGCGTGCTCGGCGGTGCAGGCGGCCTCGGTGGCCGAGGCGGCGCCGGAGTCGGCGATGGCGAAGTCGTTGAAGCAGGTGGGCTTCGGGACGCAGCCGGTGCCCTGCGCGGTGACCGCGCACTGGGCGCCGCCGTTGGGGGTGTTCCCGGCGGTGTCGGCGGGCTCGTCCTCGCTGAAAAGCGACACCACACCCCAGACGATGAGGATCAGGACGACGAGCGCCACCGCGCCGGTGATGATGAAGAACTTCGCGCGCCCGCCCTCCTCGTCCTCGCCCTTGCGGCGGTCGAGGCGGCTGCGGACCAGCTCCTTGCCGGGGATGCGCAGGCGGGAGCGCGCGGGTGCGTCGGGCCCGTACCGGGTGGGCTCGGCGGCGAAGGGCGACTCCTCGGGTGCGCGGAACCCGCCCGAGGGCTCGTGGACGTCGGAACGCGGGAACCCGCCCGACGGGTGCTGCGGCGGCGGGTAGCCCGGCGCGTCGGGACGCCGGAAGTCACCCGAGGGCTCCGGCCCGGGATAGCCGCGCGAGTGCTCCGGCGCGGGGAAGCCGCCGGAGGGCTCGGGCGGGCGGAACGCCTCGGTCGGCTCCGGACGCGGCGGCGCCGGGGAGCGGAAGCCCCCGGAGGGCTCGTGGACGTCCGGCCGGGCGAACCCGCCCGAAGGCTCGGGAGGCGGGGCCACGGGCGAGCGGAACCCGCCCGAGGGCTCCGGCACGGCGGGCGGCGCGGGGGAGCGGAAGCTCCCGGAGGGCTCGTGGACGTCCGGGCGCGGCTCCGGGATCCGGAACGGGCCGGACGGCTCGGGCGGCGCGGCCGGGCCGGGCGGTTCCGGCGTCCGGAAGGGCCCGGTGGGCTCGGGACGCGCGAACCCGCCCGAGGGCTCCGGTGAGGCCGCGGCCACGGGGAACACCGCCGTCGCCGCCTCCGCCGGGGACCGGAACGCGCCGGAGGGCTCGGGCACCTCCCGCGCCTCGGGGATCGGGAAGTCGCCCTGCGCGGGGGGACGCGGGGACGGCCGCTGGGGCGGGGCGGTGGGCTTGGCGAGGGGGACGCTGTCCAGCATCTCCCGGAACTGCTCGGCGGTGGGCCGCCCGTCGGGGTTGGACGTCATCGCCGCCCGCAGCATCCCCACCAGCAGTGCCGAGGCGCCGGTGACGTCGGGGATGGGCCGCCCGAACAGCTCCATGACCTCGCGCAGGTCGGTGATGTCGCTGCTGAACCGCGGGGGATGCCCGGCCAGCAGCGCGTACAGCGTCGCCGCCAGCGAGTAGACGTCGCTGAACTGGCTGGCGGGCTTCATCTGAAGCGTCTCAAGCGGCGCGTAGGCGGGCGTGAGGTGCCCGATGGTCGCGCCGTCGGTGCGCAGGGCCGCGTCGGTGACCACGGCGAGCCCGAAGTCGGCCAGCACCGGGCGACCGTCGCGGCGGATGAGGATGTTGGCCGGTTTGATGTCGCGGTGCAGGACACCGCGCTCGTGCGCCCCGGCGAGGGCGTCGGCGAGCTGCATGCCGATGTCCTTGACCTCGGCGTCGCTGATGGAGCCCTCGGCGTCCAGGCGGTCGGCGTAGGAGCCCTCGCACAGCTCCATGACCACGTAGGGGCGGCCGTCGTCGGTGACGCCGGCGGCGAACAGGTCGACCACGTTCGGGTGGCCGGACAGGCGCCCGGCGGCGCGGACCTCCTGCTCGAAGCGCGCGCGCTGCTCGGGCTGTGCGAAGGGCCGCTTGTCGATGCGGAGCGCGACTTCACGTCCGCCGGAGACCTGGTGCGCCCGGTAGACGGTGGTGTAGCCGCCCCGGGCGATGACCCGCAGGTCGGTCAGGTCCGGTAGGTCGGGGACGTCACCGGCGCCGGGGGACCAGAATTGTGCGCTCACGGAGGCAAAGGTAGAGCACGGCGACCAGATCATGTATCCGCCGTTTCGACTCTTATGGGGAGCATCCGTCGCGAAGGGGCGCCTTAAGTTTTTCTCATCAACGCGCGCTCCCCCGAAGCGGTGAAACCGGAGGTTACCGGGGGTGTCCGGGGGTTTCGGCGGGCGACCATCCGGCCGCCGTGGGCAGCTCCCGCGGGTCGGCCGACGGCCACCGCAGCGGGTCGGGTCCCAGGGCCGCCAGCAGCGGCACCTGCTCGGCGCACCACGGGGAGATCGCGCGGTCCCCCGACAGCACCGAAGCCGAGAACTCACCCCACGGGACCCACTCCCAGCCGTCCACCTCGTCGGCGGAGGGCACCGGGTCGGCGTCGGTGACGGTCATCGTCACCGGGCACATCTCGTTCTCCACGACCCCGTCGGGCATGACCGCGCGGTAGCGGAAACGCGGCAGCAGCAGCCGCACCTCACCGGCGGACAGGCCCAGCTCGTCGTCCAGGCGGCGGCCGACGGCGAGGTCGATCGCCTCACCGGGCGCCGGATGCCCGCAGCAGGAGTTCGTCCACACGCCCGGCCAGGTCTTCTTGTGGTGGGCGCGCTGCGTCACCAGCAGCCGCCCGGCGGTGTCGAAGACGTAGCAGGAGAACGCCAGGTGCAGCCTGGTGTCGGCGTGATGCGCCAGCCGCTTGGGGAGGACGCCGATGTCGCGGCCCTCCTCGTCGAGCAGGACCACGGACTCCTCTATGGGGGGCATGCGACCACGGTACGTCTTCGCCGGGCTACGCGACGGCGTGGCGCGCGCCTTTCAGCTTTTCGAGGAGCCGCTCGGCCTCCGCGCGATGGCTGCGCTGCTCGGTGGAGTACGTCAGGCGCACCGCCTCCTCGGCGGCGTCGACGGCGTCGGCGTGCGAACCGGTCGCCTCCAGCGCCTTGGCGTAGGACAGCTGCGCGGCCACCTTCGACGAGATGTCCTCGCCGGGGGCGTCCACCGCCCGCTTCGCCCAGCCCAGGGCCTCACCGGCGCGACCGTCGGCGCGCAGCACGTCGGCGTAGCGCGCCACCGCGTGGCGGCGCGGGTACAGCAGCGTCGGCGCGCCCAAGTGGGCGGCGATGTCGCCGTACAGCCGCAGCGCGGCGGTGTTGTCGCCGTGCGCGCGCTGCGCCTCGGCCAGCAGCGCCAGGGGGCCGGTACGGGCCGATTCCAGCACGTCGAAGGGCACCGCCAGCTCCAGCGTGGACAGGGCCGCGCGCTCGGCGCCGTCGGCGTCACCGGCGTCCAGCAGGCAGTGCCCGAGGACCGTGCGGGCCATGCCGATCAGCAGCGGATGCCCGGTCTTCAGGCCGTAGATCTCGGCGTCCAGGGCCAGCTCGCGGGCGTGATCGGACTCCGCCAGGCTGCGCGCCACGACCGCGCGCACCACCAGCGCGAACCCGCGCCCCCAGTCGTCGTCGACCCGGTCGAAGTCGCGGTAGGCCTTGCGCGCGGCGGTGTCGGCGTCGGTCAGGTCGCCCAGCTCGGCGGCCGCGTACGCGCCCACCGCCCGCAGCGTGCCCACCGCCCACGTGTCGCCCACGCGCTCACCGAAGGGCAGGAACGCCGTGGCGAGCTTGCCCGCCTCGTGCAGGCGGCCCGCCAGCAGCCGCGTGAACGCCGCCGTGCCCCGCACCCACGCGCGCCCGATCGGGTCGCGCAGGGACGCGATGCGCCGCGCGGCCTGCCCGAGCGCGTTGTCGGCGGCGTCGAAGTCACCGCGGCTCGTCGACACCCACGCCAGATGCTGGAGCGCCCACGCCTCACTGCGCACCGAACCCGTCGCGCGGCCCACGTCCAGGGCCTCGGTGAAGCGCGCCTCGGCCTCCCGCAGGCGGCCCGAGACGTAGTCGAGCATCCCCAGCCGCACCAGGACGTCGGCGCGCACCGTCGGCAGCTCCGCCCGCTCCGACAGGTCACCGGCCGCGCGCCAGATCGCCGCCGCCCGCAGCGGCTCGCCCAGGGACCGGTAGATGCGGCCCGCCAGCAGCAGCGTCAGCGCCGCCACCCGCGGCTCGCCCGGTATCGCCGCCACGAAGTCGCCGTCCAGGGACAGCCCCAGGTCGGCGGTGATCTTCTCGACGTCGACCATCGCGTCCTCGGGCCGGTCCAGGCGCAGCAGCGCCCGGCCCCGGATCAGCCGGTCGCCATTGGACAGCGGCAGCAGCTCGGCGGAACGGTCGATGAGCGCGGCGGCCTGCGCCGGCTCGCCCTGCGTGATGGCGCGCTCGGCGGCCCGCCCGTAGGCGGCCACGGCCAGGCCCGCCACGTCCCGGATCGGGTTGTCGGGGGCCAGGCCCAGCTCGTCGGCCAGCGCCAGGGCACGCGTGGCGTGCGTGGCGATGAAGTCGTCGGCGGCGTCCTCGCGCAGCGTGCCGCCCGGCGCCCCCGCCGCCGCCCACCGTGCCAGGCGCGCGTGCCGCTCGGCGCGCTCGCCCATCGCCAGGCCCAGGTAGGCGGCCTCGCGCATGAGCGGCGTGACGAAGCGGTACCCGCCGGAGTTGCGGCGGCGCAGCATGCCGCGCGCGAACAGCTCCTCCAGGTGGTGCTCGTCGGTGTGGTCGTGCAGCGCCGACAGGGCACCGTCGGGGATGGTGTCGCCGATGACGGCGGCGTCGCGCAGGACCGTCTTCGTCTCGTTGGGGAGGGCGTCGATGCGCGCGGCCAGCACGCGGGCCAGGTCGGTGGAGACCAGCTTGCCGGTCAGCGAGCCCGGCGCCAGGCGCCACTGCCCGTCCACCTCGTAGAGCAGGCCCTGCTCGGTGAGCAGCGCGACGAGCTCGGCGAGGTAGTACGGGTTGCCCTGGACGGCGCCCAGCAGGCGGTACTCGTCGTCCTCGCGCAGCTTCCCGCCGCACAGCGCGCCCAGCAGGCGCGCGGCGTCGGCGCCGCGCAGGGGCGGCAGGGTCTGCGCCTCGGCCTCCGAGATGCGCGTGAGCACACCGGCGTGCCGGACCAGCTCCGGGCGGCCCAGCAGCAGCACCAGGACCGGGCCCTGGAGCCGCGCGACGGCCGCGCCCAGCGCGTCCAGCGCGTCGGGGGTGGCCTCGTGCAGGTCGTCGACGATGAGCATCAGCGGCGACTGCGCGGCCAGCAGGTTGAACAGGTCGGCGACCGCGGCGGGCATCGCCTCGGTGTCGTGGTGCTCGGGACCGGGACCGCCGGGCCGCGCCGACTGCTCCGTCGGCGCCGGGGCCAGCCCCAGCAGGGCCAGCAGGAGGTCCACGGAGAAGATCGCCGGGGCCGGTTCGTCGCCCTTGCGGTGCCGCTCGGCAAGGCGGCGCAGCCGCTCGGCGACGGTGGCGCGGTCGTCGTCGGGGGACACGCCCACCGCGCGGCGGACGAGGTCGGCCAGCGGCCCCAGCCTGCGCCTGCGCCCGTAGGCGGCGGCGCGGACGGCGACCACGCGCACGCCCCGCGAGGACGCCCGGCGGCCCACCTCGATGCCGAAGCGGGTCTTGCCGAAGCCCGCCTCGGCGGTCAGCACGAGGGTGCGCGGCTCACCGCGGTCCACGACCTCGGCCAGGCGCCCGGCGACGATGCCCAGCTCGGCCTCGCGGCCCACAAACGGGGCCTGGTCGCCCAGGCCGGTGCGCGTGCCCGGGGCGTCGTGCAGGCCCAGGAGCTCATAGGCGGGGACCGGGTCGCGCTTGCCCTTCAGCCGCAGCGGCTCCAGCTTCCGCCAGGACGCGACGTGCTTGGTGGCGGCGACGGTCTCCTCGCTGCTGTAGACGGTGCCGACGGCGGCGGCGTCGGCCAGCCGCGCGGCGGTGTTCACGGTGTCGCCGATGACGGTGTACTCCACCGAGGCCTGCATGCCGGCCACGACCAGGCCGGTGCGGATGCCCACGCGCAGGCCGAGCGGCAGGCCGCCGCCCTGCTCGGCGTCCAGGACCCGGCGCACATTGCGCTGCATGGTCATCGCCGCCCGCACGGCGCGCTCGGCGTCGTCCTCGTGCGCGACGGGGGCGCCGAAGACGGCCATGATGCCGTCGCCGGTGAGCTTGTCGACGTGCCCGCCGTGCTCGGTGACCGCCTGCGCGCACACCGCCAGGACCCGGTCGGTGACCACGCCGACGCGTTCGGGGTCGAGGTCCTCCGACCACGCGGTGAAGTCGGACAGGTCCCCGAACAGCACGGTGCACACACGCCGCTCGGTCTCCGGGAGGGAGGCGACCGGGGACAGTGGCGCGCCGCAGCTGTGGCAGTAACGGCCGCCGGGGACGACGACGTTTCCGCAGAAAGGACAGGTCACGGTCCCCCCAACTCCTTTCCGGGGTCGATATGTTCCCGGTCACGGTGATCTTGGCCGCGTCGAAGGTACTCCAGCTGAGCCCGCACCGTCGCCTCCGCCGCGGGCCACACCGAGCGGTCCACCTCGGCATATACGACCCGGACGACGTCGATGGCGGTCTCGGCACCGGCGTCCAGGGCCGCCCGGACCTGGTCCAGCCGCTGCTCTCGGTGGGCCCGGTACTGCGCGCAGACCGCCGCCAGGGAGGGCAGAGTGGGCCCGTGACCTGGGAGAACGCTCCGGTCGCCGTATCCGGCCAGCAGATCGAGGCTGGCGAAGTAGGAGGTCAGGTTCCCGTCGGGCCACAGCACGACCGTCGTGCCCCGCCCCAGGACGGTGTCACCCGTCAGGACGGCGTCGGCGCCGACCAGGCAGACGGAATCGGCCGTATGGCCGGGTGTGTGCCGGACGATCAGCGGCAGTCCCGCTTCATTCAGCGTCTCGCCGTCTCGTAGCGGTTCGCCCCCGTTCGCGCACCATTTCGCGTCGAACGCCCGCACCGGGACGCCCAGCCGCTCACCCAGCGCCGCCGCCGCGTCGGTGTGGTCGGGATGCCAGTGCGTCGTCACGACCAGGGCGATGCCCGCCTCGGCCGTGATCGCCGCCAGGTGCTCCGGCAGCCCCGGCCCGGGATCGACCAGGATCGCCGTCGCCGAGCCCGGGGCCCGCAGGACCCACGTGTTGGTGCCGTCGAGGGTCATCGGACCGGGATTGCCCGCGCGCAACAGACGCGCCCAAACGGGCGCGTGAGGGGCTTCGGGGTGGCCGGATGTAGCGGGGGTCACGTCGAGAAATCTACGTGGCGTCGCTGACAGTTGGCTGGGATCGGGCTGGGAGTCGCTCAGTCCTCCGGGTCGTCCTTGTCGGCCCGGTTGGAGTAACCGACGTCGGCCGAGGACTTCACGACGTCCTTGGCGCCGGTGAGCTCACCGGAGTCCCAGACCTCCAGGACCCGCTCCCCGATGGTCGGCTCGGCGGCCGGCTCGGGACGCGGACCCAGCGGGCCGTGGACCTCGATGTCCTCGGGCCTGGCGTCCGGCGACAGCGCCCGCCAGGTCACCACCTCGTCGGAGCGCGCGTAGGCGGGATTGCGGCCGAGGGCCTCCCAGGTGGTCACCTCGCTCGCGTCGAACGCGGGCCTCGCGCCGGGGTTGCGCATCCCGCCGTCGAGCCGGGACACCGCCGAGCGTGCCTCGTCGGCCTTGCCGGTGAGCGCCTTCAGCTTCCCCGACCAGGCGGAGACCGCCTCGGCGAGGCGCTTGAAGAGTGTGCCGAAGCGGCCCAGGACGTCGGCCACGATCTTGATGACGGCGGTGATGGCCGCCGCGATCGAGCCGCCCGCCGTGGGCACCGCCAGCGCCAGCGCCGGGAACGCGATCTCGATGATCTTGGTGATCGCCCAGGCGATCAGGTCGATGACGAGCGAGCGGATGGTGGCGACGATGACGCCCGCCGACTCCACCGCGTTCGCCATGCCCCCGGCGAGCCCCGCGACCGCCGACCCGGCGGCGCCGCTGGCGGCGGCCGAGCCCGCGTGGGCGGCGGCGGCCTTACCCGTCCAGCCGGGCACCGCCTTGGACGTGTCGGCGGTGGCCTGGCCCAGCTCCTTGGCGATGTTGGCCCAGGTGGTGACCAGCGACTTGATCGCCAGCGGGTCGCCGGTGACCTTGTCCAGGCCGTCCCGCAGCGGCGCGATGTGCTCGATCAGGAAACCCAGCCCGGCCGAGACGATCGACTCCAGCGGGTCGATGGCGAAGTCGAGGACCTCGATGCCCACCGCCCCGGCGCCCACGATCGCGTTGGCGGCGTCGAAGTCCCCGCCGTCGCGGACGTCATCGGCGATGCCGAGCAGGAACGACACCCCCGTGTCGAGGAAGCCCGCGCCGGTGGTCAGCTCCGGCTGATCGCCGGTCACCACGAGTTCATCGCCCATGGTGACTCCGGAACTTGCGCTTCTGGGCCTCCTCGGCCTCGTCGTAGGTGTCGGCGACCCGGCCCAGCGCCTCCGGGATCGCCTGCGCCATGCTCGCCAGCGACTTCATCGCCTCGGCGACCTTGGCGAAGGACTCGGCCAGCTCGGCGGGCTTGCCCCACGCGTTCAGCAGCGGCCCGTACATCTCCGGGTTCCCCACCTGTGCGGTCGACATCGCCTCGGCGGCCTTGTCGAAACGCGCGGTGACGGCGGTGCGGAAGCGGGCGGCCTCGCCGCGCACGGCCTGCGACTCCACCTTGAAGTCCCCGGCCATCACCAGCTCCGCTTCGTCTCGTCCTCGCGCGGCATGAGCTCGTCGAACAGCTCCAGCGCGGCCGGGCCGGAGATCTCCGACAGCACCTCCCGCGAGGCCCGGGTGGCCTCGGCGACGGCCCTGCCGTAGGTCTCCATGAGCGCCGACGCCAGCTGCATCTGGGTGAGCGCCCTGGCCCGCACCCCGAACTCCACGCCCGCGAGCAGCCCGGTGGCGCCCACGGTGACCGTGACGGCCTTGTCCCGGCTGGACACCGTGACGCTCGCGGCGGCCAGCTCGCGTCCGGCGCGATCGGCCCGCTCCCGCATCTCCCGCGCCATCCGGTCGAACTCCCGGGACCAGGCACCGGGATCGTCGGCGAAACTCGGCAGCGACATGGCGCTCCTTCCCCATGAATCACCCGACGCTAACCAAACCGGGTGGGAAGGCGCTGCCCCGAGGGGTGAAATCAGTACGGACCGGGCGTGCGCCGGTGCCCCTGCCGCCGCAGCACCACCAGCGTCGTCGTCAGCGCCGCCGCCGCGACCACCGCGACCGCCACCAGCAGGACGTACGGGGTCGCCCCGGGCCCCTCCGCCGCCGCTGCCGCAGGGGCCGCCGAGTCCGGCGCGTCACCGGCCGGGGGAGCCGCGCCCGTCGCCGAGGCGCCCGGATGCGTCCCGCCGCCGCCGTCGGTGGCGGCCAGCAGCGGGTTCCCGGGCACGTGCGGGACGTCCACCGACAGCGCCGCCGCCGGGTTCACCCGCCCGAAGCCGAAAACGTCGTCGCGACCGGGTTTGCCCAGGTCCGCGGCGGTGAAGATGAGCCGGTTGATGGTGTCGGCGGCCGAGATGCCCTGGAACCGCGACTTGATCATCGCCGCCGTCGCCGACACCAGCGGCGCGGCGAAACTCGTGCCCTGGATGTCCCAGTAGCCCTGCGGGTGCGCGCTGGTCAGCCCGTCGGCGGGCGCCGCCAGCACCGTCGCGGTGCCGGTGAGCGCGCCCGACCAGAACTCACCGTCGGGCGCCAGGCCGCTCACCGCGACCACACCGGGCATCCGCGCGGGGAACCAGACGCCCTGCGCGTCGTCCTTCTGTGGATCGACGTTGCCGGTGCAGGCCACCACGACGACCTCGCGCGACAGCGCGTAGTCGATGGCCTCGCCCAGCTCGGTGGACTTGCCCACACCGCCCAGGGACAGGTTGATGACGTTCGCGCCGTGGTCGACGGCCCAGCGCACCGCGCGGGCGACGATGCCCGCGTCGTCGTAGCGGTTCTCCTTGTCCAGCACCCGGACCGGGAGGATCTGCGCGTCATAGGCCAGGCCGACCACACCGTCGGGATCGTTGTTGCCCGCGATCAGCGCGGCCACCGACGTCCCGTGCCCGACGGGGTCGAAACTGCCGTCGCCGCCCGACCCGTCGGCGCTCTCCACGAAATCGGCGCCCGGCAGGACCTTCCCGCGCAGGTCGACGTGGTACTTGTCGACACCGGAATCGACCACCGCCACGATCGCGCCGCGACCGGTCGACAGGGCCCACGCGTCACGGGCGTGGAGGGCGTCCAGCTGCCACTGCTTGTCGCGCACGCTGTCGGCGTGAGCGGGGACGGGCGCGACGAGGACGAGCAGCACGGTGGCCAGGGCGCCGAAAAGCCCGTTGGTCACACGGCGTCCCTTGCGTACGGTCCCCATCGGGTAGATAGTGGCATGCCCGTGCACGTTTCGTCCCGTGCACCGTTGATCCACCGACCGTGTGGCCGATCGTAGGGTGTAGTGACAATGCGTGTTCGCTGTACCGTGATGGCGCGACACCATTTATTAGTACTGGGGAGACGGCGGCCATGACCTGGGAGCCCGCTACCGACACCGAACGCCGGATGCAGGACGTGCTCCGGCAGGGCGACCAGGAGAGCTACTTTCTGCTGCTGTCCGGTGTCGATCTGTTCATTCCGGTCGCGCCGGGAAACTCCGCGTGGGCGACGTGGTCCACCGAGGACCGCACACACGTCCTCGCCTTCACCTCCGAGGCCGCGCTGAGGTCCTGCCTGCGTGAACACGCCGGTCAGCACCGCCGCGTGCGGCTCGAAGAGCTCGTGCACGGCTGGCCCGACGACGAATGGTGGCTGGCGGTGAACCCGGGGCTGCCCATCGAGGGCTACCTCCCCGCGTGGTTCGTCGCGCAGGTCGCCAAGGGCGACGTCTCGCTGCCGCAGGAGGAGC
Organism: Actinorhabdospora filicis; assembly: GCF_030269765.1. Taxonomy (GTDB): domain Bacteria; phylum Actinomycetota; class Actinomycetes; order Mycobacteriales; family Micromonosporaceae; genus Actinorhabdospora; species Actinorhabdospora filicis. The sequence goes on from NZ_BSTX01000004.1 coordinate 146,129, forward strand.
AGCCGGAGCCCGAGCCCTCCGCGTTCGGGGGATTCGGCTACGACGGATATCGCGCGCCCGCCGAGCAGTCGTCCTTCGGGCCGCCGCCGGTCGCCCGCGAGGACGCCCACCCCGAACTCGCCCACCGCGAGTTCCCCCGCCGTGAGCCCTCCCTCCGCGAGGACCCGCGCCGCGAGGAATCCTTCCGCGACGACTTCCGTCGCGAAGAGCCCCGCCGTGAGGACTCCTTCCGCGAGGAGCCCCGCCGCGAAGACTCCCGCCGTGAGGACACCGGGACTCTGCCGCGCCGGGCGAACCCCACGCCGCGCGTCGACGAGGACTACCACTACGGGCAGAACCGGACGCCGACCTTCGGTCCCGCGCCCGAGCCGGTCTACGCGCCCGAGCCCGACTTCGGCTCCGGGTACGCCCCCGAGCCCGACTACCGCGTCGAGCCCGCCTACACACCCGAGTACCAGGTCCCGGAGCCCCGGGTCCGGGCCGAGGACTCCTACGCCGACTACGCCCCGCCGCCGGCGCAGCCGGAGCCGGAGCGCGAGCTGCCGTTCCGCAACGGCGGCTACAGCGCCGAGCCCGGCTACGCGCCCGAGCCCTCCTACGAGGCGCCCGCCTACAGCCCGGAGCCCCCGGCGTACGCGCCACCGGAGCCGGCCTACCAGCCGGAGCCGCCGTACCAGGCCGAGCCCGCGTCCTACCAGCTCGAACCGGCCGCCTACGCGCCCGACGCCTACAGCCCGCCGGAACCGGCCTACGACGCGCCGGACGCCTACCTGTCCGAGCCTTCGGCCCCCTCGCACGGCGTGACCTCCGAGTCCGCCTACGAGGAGCCGAAGACCTACGGCCCGACCGGTCCCGGCAGCGAGGACGTCGAAGGCGAGCTGGCCGCCGCCGGAGCCGCCGGTGACACCCCGCGCTTCCTGCGCGCGCTGCTGTCCGGCTGGGTCTACGTGCCGCTGAACGACGGCGCGCCCGAGGGCGTCCGCCCCGGCGATCCCGGGTTCCGCTGGCGCACCGACCTGATAGACGGCGCGTACAGCCTGACCGTGTTCACCTCCCCGACCCGCATGGCCCGCCGCCTCGGCCCGTGCGAGTTCGTGAAGGTCACCTTCGTGCGCGTCGCCCGCAACTGGCCCGACCGCTCCTACAGCCTGGCCATCAACCCCGGCACCGAGGTCGGCGCCAACATGCCCGGCACCCAGATGCAGACCCTGCTCGCCTGGGCGGACAAGAAGGGCCTGCTGGACGCCGCCGAGGACATGGAGCGCGCCGCCGACCCCTACGCCGGCCGCCGCGACGAGTCCCTGTCGGCGGGCGGGTTCCCGCCCGCCACCGGCCAGCAGCGCAAGCTCGGCCCGACGCTGATGCAGAAGCTGATCCCGGCCGCGCAGGTGCCCTTCTACCTCCAGCGCGGCTACGACCGCGTCGCCGGTTTCGTGCACCCCGCCGAGGACCTGTCGGCCTTCGACGCGCCGGAGACCCTGCGCGCCTCCCTCGGGCTGCCGCACGACGGGGCGTCCGACGTCTACGTGATCCGGTGGATCTCGCATCGCGCCGACCTGTACCGGATCCCCTACGGCGGCAACAACGAGGACGAGATGCGCCGCATGGAGGGCTGGGTCATCGAGCCCGGGCCCTTCCGCGGCAACGGTTTCGCGCCCGGTGAGAACGGCGCGGTGGTGGCCGAGTTCAAAGTGGACTCCATCCGCCTGCCGCACGGCGCGACCATGCACCGCCTGTCCTCCATCGACGGCGACACCCTCGTCGCCTCGTACGACGCCGACCAGCAGACCTGGCTCACCGCCGAGGAGACACTATGACCTTTCAGGAGAACCGGTGACCCCTCCGGCCCATGTGGACGGTTACATCGCCCGCTGGCGCGACCGCGAGTACGAGGCGAGCCCCGACGGCGATTACATGCGGCTCTACACGCCCGATCCCGAGGACGGCTTCGGCGAGGTCGCCCCGGGCCGGTTCCGCCGCAGCGTCCCCGCGCCCGAGGTCGAGGACTTCTACTACCTGCGCACGGTCTGCAAGTGGCGCGGGGAGCCCTTCCACGTCATCGGCGAGACCGGCAACTGGCTGCGCCTGGAGTACGTCGGCGGGCAGGAGCCGGTCGCGGCCGCGCTCGGGCTCGACCGCTACGACGCCGGGGTCTACCAGGGGTGGGCCCTGCGCGACGAGGTGACCGAGCTGCACCAGAAGCAGGTCTGAGGCCCGCCTCCTAGGTGAGCACCAGGTACTGCCTGCCGTCGATCAGCTCGCGGACGGCGTCCAGGTGCCCGGCGTGGGTGGCGGTCTCGGCCATCACGTGCAGGACGGTGCGCCGCAGCTCGCGGGCCGGGAAGTTCGGGAACAGCTCCACCGGCCACCACTTCGGGAAGGCGTCCATCGCGGTGGCGGCGATGATCGCGTCGGCTCGCGCGGCCTCGTCCTCGTACAGGGCGAGGATCTCCTCGGCGGGGGTCTCCGGGCCGACGGTCCAGCCCTCGGCGCCCTCGTAGAGTTCCACGTCCTCACCGGCGACGGCCTTGCGGAACCAGAAGCGCTCGACATCCACGGCCAGGTGCTTGACCAGGCCCAGACAGGACCAGCCGGATGGCAGGACGCCCCGGCGCAGGTCGGCGTCCGAGAGGCCCTCGATCGCCTCCAGGACGTGGCCGCGCTCGGCGCGCAGCTGCCGCAGCAGGGCCTCGGTCTCGGTCATCGCGGTGGGCATGGTCGCTCCTTCGTCTCGGCTTTCGCCGGAGGATAACGGCGGGCTGCGACAGATCGGGTCACCCGCGCGCACGGAGTCCGCTCGCGTGCGCGCGGGGAGCTTCCCGCGTGGTGTGGCGGGGAGGGGAGCCCTGCCGGGGTGCCCGTAAAGGGGGACTCCACCCTCCCCGCAGGCCGGATAAATCGGTACCCGACCTGGCCCACCGCGGCCCACTAATCGCGGCGGGGGTCCACGGGCTCTTTCTACCGTCCGGGGTGTGAAACTGGCGTGATGTCACTTTCCGGAACCGCCCGGGCACGGAGCAGCCACCACATGCCCACCTGGGCGGCCAGGACCAGCGGCGTGATCACCAGCAGCGCGGGCACCAGGACGGCCAGGGTCTCCGGGTCCGCGGCACCGTCCACGAGGGACAGCCCGCGTCCGGTGGCGATGCCGGTGAGGACCATCGCCGCCGCGGTGAGCGCGAACAGCACGCGCCCGCCGACGCGGCCCGACAGCTGCCGGACGCGCGTCCCGACCGCGCCCTCGCGGGCGATGCGCAGCCCGGCGTAGCCCAGGCCGTGCGCGGCGAACAGCAGGACCACGAGCCCGGCCAGCAGGAGGCCGATCCCGCCGGGCCACTCGCCGCCCGTCCACAGCAGGAAGACGCCCCAGCTCAGGGCCACCACCCAGCTGCCGAGGCAGATGAGGACATCGCAGAACCCGTGCCACGCCGGCGATGCCGCGCGTCCCCGCGTCCACAGCCCGACGTCGCGGGCGATCCAGCCGAGCAGCAGCGTGACCACGGCCGGGAACGCGCTGGTGAGCATGCGTCCCTCCAGCTCCGGGAAGCAGCCGATGAGGACCCCGGCGGCGGCCACCAGCCACACCTCGTGGCCGAGGAAGAAGGGCACGATGCCCCGGACGACCTGGCGGCGCTCCGGCGCGTTCTTCGCCAGGAACGGCATCATCATGCCCAGGCCGATGTCGGCGCCCCCGAGGATCAGGTAACCGAGGGCGTAGAAGCCCAGCAGCGCGATCGCGGCGTGTTCCATGTCTTCTCCCTCAGACCGTGACGACGGCGTCGTCGACCGGGCCGCGCTTGGCCGCCCGGGTCAGCAGGACGATGTTCAGCACGATCAGCGCCGCGAACAGCGAGCCGAACGCGATGAGGCTGAAGCGCATGTGGCCGGGCGAGACGTCCGACACCGCCTCGGAGGTCTTGAGCAGACCGTTGATCACCCACGGCTGGCGGCCCATCTCGCGGAACACCCAGCCGGAGATCATCGCCAGGAACGGCCACGGGACGGCCATCATGAGCAGCACGTGCCAGGCCCGGAACCGGTGCACCAGCGGGCGGAAGAAACTCAGCAGCAGGCTCAGGCCGCCGAACATCAGCAGCGGCATGAACAACACCATCATCACGATCCCGGCGGTCTTGACCGCGCCGACCGGCGGGATGTAGTCGCCCGGGCCGAACCTGGCGACCGCGTCGGCCTGGAGCTCGGCGAGCGTGGAGTCCGAGCCGCTGAACGCGGCCGCCTTCATCGGCTGGTAGCCGTGCAGAGCCGACAGCTGGAGGCCGCCGAAGGTCACGGTGAACATCAGCGCGGGCACCACCATCCCGATGCCCAGCCGCAGGGACCGCGTGAACAGCCGGTGCTCGGGCGTCCGCTTGAACAGGTGGTACGCGCTGACCCCGGCGACGAAGAAGCCGCCCACGACCAGGGCGCCACCGAGGATGTGGAAGAAGGCCATGATCGCCGCCGGATTGCCCACCACCGCGCCGAAGTCGGTCAGCTTGATCTTGTCGCCGTCCATGGCGTAGCCGAGCGGGTTCTGCAGGAAGCCGTTGGTCACCAGGATCCAGAACGCCGAGGCGTAGGCGGTCAGCGTCACCACCCAGATGAAGCCCAGGTGCACCCAGCGGTTCACCTTGTCCCAGCCGAAGATCCACAACCCCAGGAACGTCGACTCCACGAAGAACGCCACGATCGTCTCCAGGGCCAGCGACGCGCCGAAGACGTTGCCCGCGTAATGCGTCAGGCCCGACCAGGACAGCCCGAACTGGAACTCCATGACCAGGCCGGTGACGATGCCCATCGCGTAGTTGATGACGTACAGGCGCCCCCAGAACCTGGTCATCCGGGTGAACGTGTCGCTCTTGGTGACCGTCGCGATCGTCTGCATCAGGGCCAGGAAGGTGGCCAGGCCGAGGGTGAGGGCGACGAACAGGAAGTGACCGCCGGCGGTCAGTGCGAACTGCCAGCGCGCCAGGTCGAGGGTCTCGGGGCTCATGCGGTCGATCGTGCGCGCGGGGTTCGGGGCCGCGCATCGGATGAGAGATGGGGTTCGGCGTACAACCCCGGTTGAGGCGCACCGCTTCGGATACCGCGAAAGTTGCGGAGAAAATCTCGCCGGAGCGTGTCGAGAAACCGTGAGCGGCTCCGTCCCAGCCGCGAACGAGGCCAGAATGGCCCTGACCCAGAGGAGATCGAGATGGCCAAGTACCTGCTGCTGAAGCACTACCGGGGCGCCCCGAAGGCGGTCAACGACGTGCCCATGGACCAGTGGGAACCCGACGAGGTCACCGCCCACATCCAGTACATGCGCGACTTCGCCACCCGCCTGGAGGGCACCGGCGAGTACGTCGACGGGCAGGCCCTGTCCCCCGAGGGCACCTTCGTCCGCTACGACGGCGAGGGACGCCCCCCGGTCACCGACGGGCCCTTCGCCGAGACGAAGGACCTCATCGCCGGGTGGATGATCATCGACGTCGAGACCTACGACCGCGCGCTCGAACTCGCCGCCGAACTGTCCGCCGCGCCCGGCGCGGGCGGCAAACCCATCCACGAGTGGCTCGAAGTGCGTCCCTTCTACGGCGTGACCGCCACCGCCACCGAGTGAACGACGCGCTGCTGCGGGACCTCGTGCCCGCCGTGATCGGCGTCCTCGTCCGCCGCGGAGCCGACTTCGCGGCGGCCGAGGACGCCGTCCAGGACGCCCTCCTGGAAGCCGTCCGCGTCTGGCCCGAAGACCCGCCCCGCGACGCGAAGGGCTGGCTGATCACGGTGGCGTGGCGGAAGTTCCTCGACGCCACCCGGGCCCAGACGTCCCGCCGCCGCCGCGAGGAGGCCGACGCGCTTCACGAGGCCGTGGCCCCCTCGCCGCCGTCCTCCTTCGACGACACCCTCCAGCTCTACTTCCTGTGCGCCCACCCGTCCCTGACCCCCGCCACCGCCGTCGCGCTCACCCTCCGCGCGGTCGGCGGCCTCACCACCCGGCAGATCGCCGAGGCCTACCTCGTCCCCGAGGCGACGATGGCCCAGCGCATCAGCCGCGCCAAGCGGACGGTGTCCGGCGTGCGGTTCGACCAGCCCGGGGACGTGGGGACAGTGCTGCGCGTGCTCTACCTCGTCTTCAACGAGGGCTACTCGGGTGATGTCGACCTGGCGGCCGAGGCGATCCGGCTCACCCGCCTCCTGTTCGCGCTGGCGCCGGAGCCGGAGGTCGCCGGGCTGCTGGCGCTGATGCTGCTGCACCACGCGCGGCGACCGGCGCGGGTGGTCGGTGGGCGCTTGGTGCCGCTGGCGGCGCAGGACCGGTCGCTTTGGGAGACCCGCATGATCGCCGAGGGGGTCGAGATCCTTCAGGCGGCCCTGGCGCGGGACCGGCTCGGGGAGTTCCAGGCGCAGGCGGCGATCGCGGCCCTGCACGCGGACGCGCGGACGGCGGAGGAGACGGACTGGGGGCAGATCGTGGAGTGGTACGACGAGCTCGTGGGGATCACCGGGAGCCCGGTGGCGCGGCTCAACCGGGCGGTGGCGGTGGGGGAGGTGGGTGGAGGGAGGGCTGGGTTGCTGGCTTTGAGGGGGGTGGATGCTTCGCTGCCGCGGTATGCGGCGGTGGTGGGGTACTTGCGGGAGAAGGAGGGGGATTTGGTGGGGGCGCTGGAGGCTTATGGGGAGGCGGTTCGGGTGGCGGGGAATTTGTTGGAGCGGGAGCACTTGCTGCGGGAGGTGGCGCGGGTTGGGGGGAGGGTTCGGGGGTGATTCTTGGCCTGGCCTCGGCTGCAGTCCCAGCCCGAGCCCGAGCCCCAGTCCCAGTCCGAGCCCCTGCGCCAGCCCGAGCCCCTGCGCCAGCCCGAGCCCCAGCCCCAGCCCCTGCGCCAGCCCCAGCCTCAGCCCCAGCCCCAGCCCCAGCCCCAGCCCCAGCCCCAGCCCCAGCCCCAGCCCCAGCCGTCGCGAGCCTCGCTATCACACCCCCTGTTGCGCCACCTCTCCCGTCGCCCTCACCCCGAGCCCGTCTCCCCGCGCTTCTTGCCTTCCCCCCACGGGTCGCCCTCGCCCGATCACCTGCATCGGCGCTATTTGACGGTCGCCGTCTGGTCAGGGGTTTCACCCCTAGGACCCGACCAGGGGTGCGGCCCCTGGACGCCGGACCTCTCTCGGGAGGCGTCTCCTCCTCTGGCCGGCCATATCGACGCTGAACGCAGAACCCGGGGGTGTCAAGACGGAAGAGCTGTCTTGACACCCCCAGAACCTGCGTTCTCAAGAACACGTCTGGCCGACCGACGGAGGATCCACCTCTCCTATCCCGAGACAGCCCCCGCACAAGCTGGTCCCGGGCCCGTGTTGTCGTGCGGCCTGCGGCTTGTCTTCGGCCCGGCTCTAAAACAACAAGCTCCGTTTGGTGCCCGGGTTCTGACCCCGTAGCCAGCCAGTCACCTACCCGGCTCAGTTCCACCGCCCTTGCCCTCGCCTCCACCTGCGCGTCGCCCCCCCACCCCCACCCCCACCCCCGCACCCGCTTCCAACCTCCGCCGTCCCGCTCGGGTTCGTCACGTCACCCCGCATCACTTTCGTTCCCCCTAGGTGCCGTTCGTACCTCCGCTACGACGAGGGGTGTACGAAACCCACTAGTGCCGCAACCGGGTTCGTACGGGCATTCACCACCGCAGGGCGATGTATTCGGGCAAGCCGTCGGCCGATGGTGTCGTCATGAGCAGTACATCGACCCTCAGTTCTGCACCCACTCGTCGGCTCGGTCGCATGGAGCGGCTGGCGGGGTGGGCCATGCGGCATCGGCGGCTCGCGCTTTTGGCGTGGGTGGTCGTGGTTGCCGCCATTACCGTCGCGGCGCAGGTCGTGGGCGGGGATTATCGGGATGACCATTCGTTGCCGGGGACGGAGTCGCAGGCGGTGGCCTCGGTGTTCGCCGAGAGCGGGCGGCCGGATGTGGCGACGGTGACGGTCGTGGTGGAGTCGGATGATCTCGCCGGGGCGCGGTCGCGGGTGGCGGCGATGCTGGCGGAGGTGGACGGCTTGCCGCATGTCGCGGACGTGACCGATCCGTTCGCCGATCCGCACGCCATCTCCGACACGGGCCGGATCGCTTATGCCACGGTGACTTTGGACGCTGCGGCGCGCGACATCGGCTATGACGATGCGCGGGCGATCATCGACACCGCCACGAAGGCCGAGGGGGCCGGGTTGCGGGTGGAGTTGGGCGGCGACGTCGTGCGCTCGGCCGAGGCGCCCGCCGGGGGTGCGGCCGAGGGGGCGGGGATGCTGGCGGCGCTGGTGATCCTGCTCTTCATGTTCGGTTCGTTGCTGGCGGCGGCGGTGCCGTTGCTGGTGGCGGTTTTCGCGGTGGGGAGCACGCTGGGGCTGATCGCGTTGGCCTCGCACGTTTTCACGCTGCCGAGCTACATCGTGCCGCTGATGATGCTGGTGGGACTGGGCGTCGGCGTGGACTACGCGCTGCTGATCTTCACGCGGTTCCGCGGTGAGATCCGCAAGGGCGCCACGCGGGACGAGGCCACTCGTGTCGCGGTGGACACCGCGGGCCGGTCGGTGCTGTTCGCCGGGGCCACGGTGATCATCGCGTTGCTGGGGTTGCTGGCGCTCGGACTCGGTTCGCTGCAAGGAGTCGCGGTGGGTGTCGCGCTGACCGTGCTGGTCACGATGCTGGCCTCGGTGACGCTCCTTCCCGCGCTGCTGACCGTCCTCGGTGGACGGATCGAGAAGGCGATCCGCAAGCGGGCCGACCGGGATCACGGACGCCGGTGGCGGGCGTGGGCGGGACTGATGCAGCGGCGTCCGGTGCTGCCGCTGCTGCTGGCCGTCGGTGTCCTCATCGGACTGTCGGCGCCCGCGCTGGCGATGCGGCTCGGCTTCGCCGACGCCGGCACGGAGGCGGCGGCCTCGACGTCCCGGCAGGCCTACGACCTGCTCGGTGAGGGCTTCGGGCCGGGTGTGAACGGGCCGCTGATCGTGCTCGCCGACGGTGACGGCGCCGCGGCCTACGCGCTCGTGTCCGATGTGGACGGCGTGGCCGACTCGGTGCCGCCGCGGCCGATCTCGGCGAATCGCAGCATGATCCTGGTGTTCCCCGACAGCGAACCGCAGTCGGCGGAGACCGCGCGGCTGGTCGACCGGCTGCGCGAGGCGTCCGGCGGGACGTACCTCGTCGGCGGCGCCACGGCGGCGGCCGTCGACTTCGCCGCGGCGGTGAGCGGGCGGATGCCGCTGTTCCTGCTGGTCGTGGTGGGACTGAGCGCGCTGCTGCTGATGGCGGTGTTCCGCTCGCTGCTGATCCCGGTGAAGGCCGCGATCCTGAACCTGCTCAGCATCGGGGCGTCCCTCGGGGTGGTGACACTGGTGTTCCAGCAGGGCTGGTTCGGTGTCCCCAAGGGACCGATCGAGGCCTTCGTGCCGGTGCTGATCTTCGCGATCGTCTTCGGGCTGTCCATGGACTACGAGGTCTTCCTCGTCTCGCGGATGCACGAGGAATGGCGCCGCACGGGAGACGCGCCCCACGCCGTCCGCGAGGGCCTGGCCACCACCGGCGGTGTCATCACCGCCGCCGGGGCCATCATGATCGTCGTCTTCGGCGCCTTCGTGCTCAGCCCGGACCGGATGCTCCAGCAGTTCGGGCTGGGCCTGGCGGTGGCGGTCCTGCTGGACGCGGTCGTCATTCGGTGTCTGGTGGTCCCGACGGTGATGCGCCTGCTCGGGGCGCGGGCCTGGTGGCTGCCGCGGTGGCTGGACCGGATTCTGCCGAGAGTGGCACTGGAGAAGGAGTGAGCGAGGAGTAAGCAGAGGAGAGGGAGGGCGAAGGCCCGGGGCGCGCACCCCGGGTCTTCGAAACACCCGGGTCCAGATCGGACGGAGCCCTCGCGCGGCGTTTCCGGTGGGAGCACCGGAAAGGCGCTCCCACCGTCCGTCCACTCAGGACGTCAGCAGTACAGGTTCGCGCCCGGGTCGACCCCGAGCGTCGTGGTGAAGGCCCGGTACCGGTCCACCCGGCTCTGCACCTGCGCGGGGTTGCCGCCGTTGCATTCGAGGGAGCCGTTGATGCTGCGGATCGTCTCGCCGAAGCCGCGCCCGTTCACCATCGCGTTGTGCGCGGTCATCGTGCCCGGCCCGTTCTGGGTCATCCAGTACCAGAGCGCCGTCTTCCAGGCCACGGCCGCATTGCGCTCGACCTGGTAGGGATCGGCCAGCAGGTTGATGCCGAGCGCGTCCCCGGCCGCCTTGTAATTGAAGTTCCAGGACAGCTGAATCGGCCCGCGCCCGTAGTACGCGGCCTGCCCCGCCGGGCATCCGTAGGGCTGGGAGGCATCGCAGTAGTGCGGGTAGTTCGCCGTGTTCTGCTCGACGATGTAGTACAGCCCGCCGGTCTCATGCGAGACGTTGGCCAGGAACGCCGCCGCCTCCTGCTTCTTCAGCGTGTCGCTGCCGGTGCCGGCGAATGCCGGGAACGCCTGCATCGCGGTGGTGAGTCCACTGTAGGTGTAGAAGGGATTCCGGTTGGGGAACATCTGGTTGAACTGAGCCTCGCTGACCACGAACCCGCCCGGAGTCCCCGGATCCGGGTCGCCGCCCCCACCGCAGGTTCCCTTGTCCTCCCACACGCCCCACTGTCCCGTCGTCCCGGGCTGCTCGCCCTGCGTCCACCACTTGGCGCGCCAGTTGTGACTGCCGTACGAGACGACGTTGTTGCCGACATAGACCGCGGAGGAACTCCACGCCGCCGCGCAAGCCGGAGCGGCGGACGCGCTGGCCGGCACGACTAAGGCCGCGACTCCCGCGACCAGGGCGACGGCGAGGACGCCGAGGGTGCGTAACTTCGACATCGGTGTCACTCCTAAGAGTATTTATGGATGGATTCTTTAGAAAATAGCAACGCCGGAGGGGCGGAACAAGGGTTAACACGGGCTAACGCGCCGTTTCTGGACGGCGGGAGGGTGGGGATGGGGTGGGACGGCTGGTGCTGCACGCGGACTGGACCGAGCGCGAACCCGAACCCGAACCTGCACCCGAACCCCGGGCACAGCCTGGAGCACTGGCCCGAGGTGGCAGCCTCGCACTCGCACTCGCGCCAGGCTCAGCCTGAGTCGCGCCATGGCCCTGGGCCCGAGGCACGGCCCCGGCCCAGCCCCAGCCCCGGAGTCTGAGCCGGAGTCGGCGTTGGAGCGCGCATCGGCACCTCACCCCGGACCCCGGCTTGAGCCTCACCGTGAGCGTGAGCCCGAGGTGCGGCCGGGCCGCTCCCGAGCCCGCACTCCCGCACCCTGCACCCTGCACCCGCCTCAGTCTGAGTCGCGCCATGAGCCTCAGCCTGAGGCGCGGCCGGGCCGCTCCCGAGCCCCCCCACCCCCCGCCCGCCTGAGGCGCAGCCGTGCTGCTCCCGAGCCCCACCCCCACCTCCACCCCCGTGTGAGCCTCACCGTGAGCGTGAGCCCGAGGCGCAGCCCGGGCCGCTCCCGAACCCGAGTGCACACTCGCACCCGCCCCAGCGTGAGCTGCGCCATGAGCCTCAGCCTGAGGCGCAGCCGGGCCGCTCCCGATCCCCGTCCCTACCCCCGCCCGCCTGAGGCGCGCCATGAGCCCCAGCCTTTGGCGCGAGCCCAACCCGGCCCCCGTGTCCGTTCGGGGGTTCTGGCGGCTTCTGTTGCGGTGCGCGCCGGCATGTGCGATGCGGCAGCGCAGCGAGTTCGCGGGCGGGTACGGGGCCGGAGATCCCGCCCGAGTCCGGATCTCACGGCCGCCGACCCGCCCCAAGGCCGCCCGCACACGAACCTCCCGTCGGCGGAGCCTCTCCACGTGCGGCCCTTGCCGCCCTGTGGCCCGATCCCCGATCCCATAGGGCGGGGTGGTGGTTGTTCTGGCGGCTCGCCGGTTCGCTTCACCCCGGCGTGCGCACCGACACCCGCACTCGGTTCCGGGGTGGCGACTACGCGATGCCACAACTGGCAGCACGCCTGGCCGCGCTGGACACCTGACCGCCCTCGACACCTCGGCGCCTCGCTGCGGGTGAGGCTCGCCCGCAGGCCCCGCCGAGTCCGAGGAGCAGCGTCTCGCCTCCTCGTCCCGGCGCCTATCTGAGCCTTCGCCCGATGCGTGCGTCCGCCAGCCCGGTGGTCGGGCCGTCTCGACGTTGATGGGCCTCGCATATGGCCTCCGCCGGTCGGGAGCCCCAGCCTCAGTGCGCCTCCCCTCGCCTCGACCCGCGTCTCGGAGCCGCCATGGCGGTGCCCCGCTTCCGGTGGCGTGGCGCTGAGGCCTCGGCGTGCTCGGCCGCGGTGTCCGTTCGTGTGCCCGGGCTCCGTCCGTGCGTCGTGGCGGGCACGGGTTCGGGTGCGAGCCGCCCGCCGACTCGATCCGCCGCGCCCATCGGCACCGCGGGCACACCGTCGACATGGGCGGCGCTCCCAGCTCGTACATCGCCGTGAAGCCACCGAACCGCCCGGGAAAGCACGCCCGCCCCGGCGTGAGCGCCGGGGCGGGGAGGGTGGGGTCGTGCCGGGCCGGTTACCAGTAGCCGCGGATGCGGCGGCGGCGCGCCAGGAAGAACATCCCGCCGCCGACGATCGCCGCGACCACCGCGGTGAGGGCGATGAGGAAGGCGTTGGTTCCGGTGTGCGCCAGGTCGTCGCCGTCGTCGCCTCCGCCGGGGCCGCCGAAGAGCTTCGAGGCGCGGCCGAGGCGCATGAACAGCGTCTCGCCGGTGGCCTCGGAGACCGCGTCGTTGTCGGTGACGGCGAAGACGTCGCCGTTGCCGGAGATCGCCAGGCCCTCGACCTTGTCCTGCGTCCAGCCGTGTCCGGCGGTCATGCGGGGGAGGAGGTCCACGGCGAGCTTCTTGGACACCGCGGGCAGGGTACCGTCGGCGACGGGGGTGACGGTGGAGACGTCCACTTTGTACACGCGCTTGACGGCGGCGTTGGGGCCGCGCTGGTTGTCGCGTTCGATGACGAGGAGCGTCTTGGCGTCCAGGGCGGTGATCTCGCTGAGGCCCACGGTCACGCCCTCGGCGGCTTTGTCGAGCTCGTAGGACACCCAGGTCCACTTCTTGGCGGCGACCTCGTAGCGGCCGAGGCGGGTCGCGGTCTCCTTGCCGACCGGACGCTGCAGCGCCACCCACACGACCTCGTCGGCGCCGGTCCCGATGGCGGTGACGCCCTCCAGGCCGTTGTCGCTCATGCCCGCGGCGATCGCCTCGGGGAGCGGGATCTCCTCTTCCACGTCGCCCTTGTGGTTGACGCGGACGAGGAGGTTCGGGACCTGCTTGGACGGCTTGCCCTCGCTGGCCAGCCAGAAACCGCCGCCGGGCCGGGCGAAGATGCCCTCGCCGTCATAGCCGACGGGCTTGCCGTCCTTCAGGACGGGGATCGAGGCGTCGATCAGCGCGGGCGTCGCCGACACGTCGATGCTCAGGATGCTGGTGCGCTTGTAGGCGGAGTCGGTCACCGCGAACAGGCGGTTGCCGTGCGCGGGGTCCGCCGACAGGCCCGACAGGGTCCCCCACGGCAGCGGCTGCGGGCCGCCGGCCTTTGCCACGATCGACGGGAACGACGGGGCTTTCTTGCCGAAGCCGTACAGGGACACCGTGGAGCGGATGCCGTGCGCGGGGTCCTCGGTCTCGCTGGACACGACGAACAGGTCGCGGCCGGGGACGGCGACCAGGCCCTCGGGGCCGTTGGTGACCGGCAGGATCTGCGTGAACACCGGCGACGACGGGGTCGTCATGTCGTAGACGGCGACGAAGTTGCCGCGCTCGGCGCCCACGAACAGGTACGGCTTGCCGCCGAAGGTCGCGTACGCGATGCCCTCCGGTTCGACGCCCTTCTTCGCGGAGCGGTCCTCCGGGTAGAGCCCGTGCCGGATCGCCTCGTGTTCGAGGGAGGCGCCGGCGGTGTAGACGACCTTGCCGGAGGTGTCGAAGACGGTGAAGTCGCGCGAACCCCCCTTCCAGTCGCCCTCGTTGGCGGTGGCGATCAGGCCGTCGCCGACCCACGTCACCGCGTCGGGCTCACGGCGGGCCGTGAGCGTGCCGGACGGGTCGATGACGCCGTCCTTCTTGGTGTCGACGCCGTTCAGGGTCACCGAACCGGCGGAGAAGTCACCGGTGACGGCGGCCTTGGCCACGTCGATGAACACGATGTGGTTGTTCTCCTGGAGCGTCACCGCGGCGATGCCCTTGGAGTTGATGGAGACGTACTCGGGCTCGGGGTCCTGCGGCGCGATGTCGGCCAGGCCGGTCACCTCGACCTTCTTGAGCGAGTAGTCGTCCAGGTTCACGATCGCGACGAACCCGGCCGGGAGCTGCGGCAGGTCGCCCCCATTGAGTTCCTCGTCGCGCTCGTTCTCGATGGCGATCACCGCGTACTTGCCGGACTTGTCGACCGCGATCGAGTCGGGCTGCCCACCGAGCTGCACCGTGGTGAGCTTCTTGTGGCTACCGGCGTCCAGGACGACGAGCTCGCCCGCGGTGTGGACCTTGTCCGCGCCGGTGTTGACCACGGCCAGGATCCGGTTGCCGGTGGCCGCGACCGAGGTCGGCTCCCCGTTCAGGGGCAGGACCCCGCCGGGCTTGGGCTTCCCGGTGTCGGTGATGTCGACGAAGCCGAGGCGCTTGCCCGGGCTGTCGGAGTAGACGAGGGTCTTGCCGTCGGGCGTGACGGCGGAGATCTCGGCGGCCGTGGTCTGCGAGGCGTCGGAGTTCAGGTACACCGGGAACGTGGCGAGCCGGTCGAAACCGGCGGTGTCGGCGGCCTGGGCGGCGGACACGGGCACGATGGCGCTCGCGGCGATGCCGGTCGCACCGGCGAGCAGCATCATGAGGGGCCGGGTCAAGCGGGGCAGGGGCAAGAAGGGTCGTCGCACATGGTCTGTTTAGTGAAACCCGGAAAGCGGGCGGTGAACGACGGATTAACGAACCGGCAAGCGAGGGCGGTGACCTCGGCGAACTCCGGCATTAGGGTCGGCGGTGACGGCTGGGATGAGGGGGACGGGTGCGGCGCAATGGGGTGAGGCGACGCCGGGCCGCTGATCCGGCGAGCCGCCGGGCCGAGGAGCGACCGGGCCCGCGGGCCAACTGGGGGCGCGAGAAGGCGGGTTTCCCAGCACCAGCCACCAGCCACTGGGCCGCCGGACCGCCGAGCTGCTGGGCCACGGGTGTTCGAGCCGCCAGGCCACCGGGGCACCTGGGCACTGGGCCGAGCCAGTGAGCCGGAGTGGCAGCGTGGTGGACGGTCGTAGGGCACGGCCGTGTGGTGATGCGGCAAAGGGCGATCGCCGACCGCACGGGACGGCACCGCCGCAGACAGATGGAGCAGGTGTCCGAGGCCCGCCGCGCACGTGGAGTCTGCGCGGGCGTTGCCGCGGCGGACTCTCGGTTGGCGAACGTACCGGCCGAGCTGCTCCGGAGCGCGCCATGCCGAATGCCGATGCCCGGAGCCGGATCACCACGGCGCCGATGACCCGACGCGCCCGGACGACGGGCGCGCTCGTCACGATCGGCGTGCCCGATCCGGTCACACTCGGCTGGGCTGGGCTGGGCTGGGCTGGGCTGGGCTGGGCTGGGCTGGGCTGGGCTGGGCTGGGCTGGGCTGGGCTGGGCTGGGCTGGGCTGGGCTGCCCCCGCCTCAACGGCGATCGCCGTTGACCCCGGTGTACGCGGGGATCGCGTGTGCGGTCCCGCACCTCTCCAGCACCGCCGCCGCGCGGAGCACGCCGGACTTCACGACCCCATTCCGCACCCTCCTTCCGAATCCGCTGCGCGGCACCATGAGCCGCACGTTCATCCCGATCTCCTGCTTGCGGCGGACCAGGGGCCGCATGCCCTCCTCGTACGCCCGCAGCGCCTCGCCGAGCCCGCGTCCGGGCACGGCCAGCTCACCGGCGAGCCGGTAGGCGCCGACGAGGGCGAGTTCCGCGCCCGCGCCGGAGGCGGGCGAGGCGCACCAGGCGGCGTCGCCGACGAGGACGACGTGGCCGCGCGACCACGTGTCCATGTCGACCTGGGCGAGGGCGTCGAAGTAGAACTCGGGATCGGCCAGGGCCATGGCCAGCAGCCGGTCCACTTTCCAGCCCACGCCGGTGAAGGCGTTCCGGATGAGCGCCTTCTGCGCCTCGACGTCACGGTGGCCCACGGCGATCTCATCCTGGGCCCGGAAGATGAAGTACGCCTTGGCGCCGTGATGCCGCGCCGAACGCCACACCCCGGCCATGCGCCCGGGTGTGTTGTACATGGTCACCCAGGCGTCCTCGGCGAGGCCGGGATCGGCGTCGGCGAAGGCGAAGTAGTGCCCGCGGTGGCGGACGTGCTCCGCCGAGTCCCCGAAGGCGAGCCCACGCGTGTTCGAGTGCATTCCGTCGGCGCCGACCACCAGGTCGAAGCGCTCGGCTTCGCTCGCCCGGCCGTCGGTCGCCGGGCTTCTCGACAGCGTCACCTTAACGCCGTTCAGGTCCTCACTCACATCAACGATCGACTCCCCGAATCGATACGCGACGCAGGTGGTGGCCTCGTGGAGGAGGCGGACGAGGTCGCCGCGGGGGATCTCGACGCCCTCGCCGGCCGCGAAGGGCATGCGGGCGACGGTCCGGTCGCGCGCGTCGACGAACTTCATCCCGCGCACGTCGGTGGCGTGGGCGGCCACGGACGCCGTCAGCCCCATCCGCTGGATCACCTCGGCCGCCGCGCCGCGCACGTCCACGCCGTTGCCGCCGGTCCGGACGCCGGGCGCGCGCTCGACGACGGTGACCTCGTGTCCCGCCCGCGCCAGCCAGTACGCCGTGGTCAGGCCCGCGATGCTCGCCCCTGAGATCAGCACGCGCATGCCGAACTCCCTTCCGCTAAACTGGAATCCGTATTCCAGTTGAGTATGTGGAAGGTGCGTTCCAGATGTCAAGCCCCCGTCGCGCCGACGCCGTCCGCAACCGCGCGCTCGCCCTGGAGGCCGCCACCGCGCTACTGTCCGAGCCCGGCGCGACCCTCACCGTCGAGGCCATCGCGGCGCGCTCGGGACTGGGCGCGGGCACGGTCGTTCGCGCCTTCGGCGGCAAGGACGCCCTCATCGACGCGGCGGTGGCGGCGCTGCTCGCGCCCGTGGTCGCCCGCGCCGGCGAGCTCGCCGCGTCGAAAGCGCCGGGGGAGGCCCTGCGCGCCTTCCTCGCCGAGCTGATGGACTTCCAGGCCGCCCACCACGGCCTCAGCGCCGGGCTGGACGGCCTCGACCTGCCCGGGACCACCGCCCGGCGAGCCGATCTCGAAGCCGCCGTCGGCGATCTCATCGCCCGCGCGCAGCGGGACGGCGAGCTCCGCGACGACCTTCCCGTCGGCGCGCTCACCGTCCTCATCGGACGGACGGCCTTCGCGGTGGCCCGCGACGGATCGCCGGAACTCTCCGCGGCCTACCTCACGGTCCTGTTCGCCGGACTGTCACCCGTGCACGGACGCTAGCCGCTCCAGTGCCTCGT
Source organism: Actinorhabdospora filicis (assembly GCF_030269765.1). Classification (GTDB taxonomy): domain Bacteria; phylum Actinomycetota; class Actinomycetes; order Mycobacteriales; family Micromonosporaceae; genus Actinorhabdospora; species Actinorhabdospora filicis. The sequence goes on from NZ_BSTX01000004.1 coordinate 163,592, forward strand.
CCAGGTAGTCGGCCAGCTCGCGCGCGGCCGCGTCCAGGTCCCCTGTGGACAGCAGCTCCAGCAGTCGCTCGTTGCGGGCCAGGTAGGGCGCGTGGAAGTCCTCGGGCGTGGCGATCCCGTGGAACGCCAGGCGCAGCTCGGCGGCCAGCCGCGCCACCAGGGCCCGGTGGAAGTCGATGTTGGCCGAGGCCACGCCCGCCCAGTCGCCGGACGCCGCCCGCTCCCGGGCCCGCTCGACGGCCGCGCCCATCGCGTCCAGCCCGCCGGTCCCGCGCACGGCGGGCAGCTCGATGACCCGCCGCAGCCGGTAGATGTCGCGGACGTCCTCGGCGCTGGGCCGCCGCACGAACACGCCCCGGTTCAGTTCGTGGACCAGCAGCCGCTCGTGCGACAGCATCCGGAAGGCCTCGCGCAAAGTGTTGCGGGAGACGCGAAGCGCGCGGGTCAGCCGGTCCTCGGGCAGCCGCTCGCCGGGCCGGACCGAGCCGTCGGTGACGCGGGCGCGCAGCAGCCGCGCGATGCGCTCGGGCGCGCTGTCGCGGGCGGCCTCGTGCTCGCCGAGGGCGGCGATCCAGTCGCTCAAGTGGACCTCCTGCGGGCATTGTAGGTCTTGAGGATCGTTCTACGATCCCCTACGGTCGGTCCGTCCATAATGGAACCTTCGACGGAGGCGGCAATGGGCGTTTCGGTGCGCTACGCGCGTTTCTATCCGATCAGCGGCCTCGTGCTGGGCGGCCTGTCTTTAGTGCTGAACCTGTGGGTCCTGCTGCTCGGCGGCGGGCTCACCTCGTTCTGCGCGCTGATTCCCGGCGCGCTGTTCTTCTACTTCGGCGTGACCGGCTGGAAGAAGGAGTACTTCTCCTACTACCGGGGCACGATCACCGTCGGGGCGATCCTGGGCCCGATCACCCGCGAGATCCCCAGTGGGCGCGGCGGGACGATCGTGGTCCGCGACGGGCGCATCCGCCTGCTGCGGGACGGAAAGGAGCGCGGCGCGGGCGTGGCGAAGTGGGCGTCGTACACCCCCGACTGGGACAAGGCGGTCGCGGCGATCCGGAGCGAGACCAAGGGCTGAACCGGGAATGGCGCGGCCCCGGATACGGGACCGCGCCATTCCCTCCAGGGTGGACACAGGTCTAGTCGACGAACTCCCGGTAGGCGGCCGCGGTCTCGGCGAAGACCTCCGCGCCGGGCCGCGCCCACAGCTCGTCGTTGAACAGCTCGACCTCGATGGGGCCGTCGTACCCGGCGGCCAGCACGGCCCCGGTGATCCGGCGCAGTTCCACGCAGCCGGTACCGAGCTGCCCGCGCCCGGTGAGGACGCCGGCCGGCAGCGGCGTGGTCCAGTCGGCGACCTGGTAGGACGCGATGCGCCCGGCCGCCCCGGCGCGCTCGATCGCCGCGTACAGGCCCGGATCCCACCACACGTGGTAGGTGTCGACCACGACGCCGACCTGCCGGGACGGGAACGGCCCGGCCAGGTCGAGGGCCTGGTCCAGTGTGGACACCACGCAGCGGTCGGCGGCGAACATCGGGTGCAGCGGCTCGATCGCCAGCGTCACCCCGGCCTCGCCCGCGTAGGGCGCCAGCTCGGCGAGCGCGTCGGCGACCGTCGCGCGGGCCCCGTCGACGTCCCTGGATCCTTCGGGGATCCCGCCGGATACCAGCACCAGCACGGACGTGCCGAGCGCGGCGGCCTCGTCGATGGCGCGGCGGTTCTCGGCGATCGCGCCGGGGGACGTGAAGAAGCCGCCCCGGCACAGGGTCGTGACGGGCACGCCGGTCGCGGCGAGTTTGCGGACGGTGCGCTCCAGGCCGTACTCGGCGACGGGCTCGCGCCACAGGCCGATCCCGGCGCCTTCGCGGGCGCAGGCCTCGATGGCCTCGCCCTGGTCCCAGAACTTGGCGGTGGCGTGGTTGAAGGAGAACCGGCTCATCGGGCCACTCCGGCCACGGTGAGCAGGGCGCGCATCTTGGCGGCGGCGGCCTCGGGGTCCGGGTAGAGCCCGGCCTCGTCGGCGAGGACGAAAAGCCGTGCCAGGTAGGGGATGTCGCGCGCGTTCTCCAGTCCGCCGACCATGCGGAAGGCGTCCTGGTGCCCGGCGAGCCAGGCCAGGAAGACCACGCCGGTCTTGTAGTTGAAGGTGGGCGCGGCGAAGGTGTGCCGGGCGAGCGGGACGGTGGGGTCCAGGATCGCGCGGAATCCCGTGGCGTTTCCGGCGTCCAGCTCGCGGACGGCGGCGGACGCGTGCGCGGCCAGCGGGTCGAAGATGCCGAGGAGGGCGTGGCTGTAGCCGTGCTCGTCGCCTTCGATGAGTTCGGGGTAGTTGAAGTCGTCGCCGGTGTAGCAGCGGACGCCCGCGGGCAGCCGGCGGCGGAAGGCGATCTCGCGCCCGGCGTCCAGGAGCGAGATCTTCACGCCGTCCACTTTGGACGCGTGCGCGGCGATCAGCTCCAGCAGCGTGCCGGCGGCCGTGCCGAGGTCGGCCGAGCCCCAGTATCCGGTCAGGGCCGGGTCGAACATGGGCCCGAGCCAGTGCAGGATCACCGGGCGGGTGACCTGCGCGAGGAGGCGGTCGTAGACGGTCAGGTAGTCCTCGGGCCCGCGCGCGACGGAGGCCAGGGCCCGGCTGCACATCAGGATCGGGACCGCCCCGGCGGCGTCCACGACGGCCAGCTGCTCCTCGTAGGCGGCGATCACGTCGTCCAATGTGGACGCGCCGGTGAGCTGGTCGGTGCCCGCGCCGCAGGCGATCAGCCCGCCGTGGGCGCGCGCCTCGGCCGAGGAGCGCTCGATCAGCTCCCGGGTCGCCGCCCAGTCCAGGCCCATGCCGCGCTGCGCGGTGTCCATGGCCTCGGCGACGCCGAGCCCGTGCGACCACAGGTGCCGCCGGAACGCCAGGGTGGCGTCCCAGTCGAGCACCGCCGGGCGGCCGGGTCCGTTGTCCGCCAGGGGATCGGCGACCACGTGCGCGGCGGAGTAGACCGTGCGGGACGCCAGGGGCCCGGCCCCCGGCGCCGGGGCGGTCTTCCCGCCGAGCGTGTGGAGCGTCCCGTCCGGCAGGCGCACCGCCGTCACAGCGACAGCTCCGGCAGCTCCAAGCGGCGGCCCTGCGCGGCGGCGGCGAGGCCGACCTCGGCGAGCTGGACGCCGCGCGCCCCGGCCAGGAAGTCGTGCGACCAGGGGGCGTCGTCGACGACGTGGCGCAGGAAGTTCTCCCACTGGACCTTGAACCCGTTGTCGAAGTCGTCGTTGTCGGGCACCTCCGTCCACTGTGCCCGGAAGTCGTTGGCCTCGGGGATGTCGGGGTTCCACACCGGCTTCGGCGTCACCGAGCGGTGCTGCGCCCGGCAGCGGCGCAGGCCCGCGACCGCGCTGCCCTCGGTGCCGTCCACGTGGAACTCGACCAGCTCGTCGCGGAAGACGCGGGTGGCCCAGGAGGAGTTGATCTGGGCGACGGTGCCGTCGGCGAGCTCGAAGATGGCGTAGGCGGCGTCGTCGGCGGTGGCGCGGTAGGCGCGCCCGGACTCGTCGACGCGCTCGGGGATGTGCGTGGTGACGTGCGCGGAGACGGCGGTGACGGGCGCGAAGATGTGCTCCAGCACGTACTGCCAGTGGGCGAACATGTCCAGCACCATGCCGCCACCGTCCTCGGCCCGGTAGTTCCAGGACGGGCGCTGCGCCGACTGCCAGTCGCCCTCGAAGACCCAGTAGCCGAACTCGCCGCGCACCGACAGGACGCGGCCGAAGAAGCCGCCCTCGACCAGGCGCTTGAGCTTGCGCAGGCCCGGGAGGAAGAGCTTGTCCTGCACCACGCCGTTCTTGACGCCGGCGTCGCGGGCCGCGCGGGCCAGGGTGAGGGCCTCCTCGACGGTGGTCGCGATGGGCTTCTCGCAGTAGACGTGCTTGCCGGCCTTGATGGCGGCGGTCACCGCGGCCAGCCGGTGCTGGGTGGTGAGGGAGTCGAAGTACACGTCGATGGACGGGTCGGCGAGCACCGCGTCGAGGTCGGTGGTGTGGTGCTCGATGCCGTGCCGCGCGGCGATCGCGGCGACCTTGGCCTCGTTGCGGCCGACGAGGGTCAGCTCGGGCCAGATGACGCTGCCGTCGGCCCGGGCGACGCCCCCCTGCTCGCGGATGGCCAGGAGCGACCGGACGAGGTGCTGCCGGTAGCCCATGCGGCCGGTGACGCCGTTGACGGCGATGCCGACGGGGACGCGAGAGGTCATGAGGGGCCTTTCGTGAGCAATTTGGAAAGCGCTTTCACGCCGGTGTGGAGGGTAGCCGGGCGGGTCGCGAGAGGTCAAGGGCAACCTTCACGGCCCGTCACCGCGTCCTACCAGTGCCCACCCCTGACCGCCCATCAGGAGAACAGATGCCCGCCCCTGAGAACGCCGCTGTCACACCCTTCCGCCACACTCGGGATGGCGGCGCGGGCCGTCCGCCAAGAGCGGCCCGCCCGTCCCTCACCGCGCTGCTCGCCGTCCCCGTCGCCCTGACCACGCTGTTCGCGCTGGTGCGCCTCACCGGCACCGAGGCCACCTGGCCGCTGCGCATGGCGGTCGCCTACACCCCGTACCTGGCCGCCGCCGCGCTCGTCCCGCCGCTGCTCGCCCTGGCCCTGCGGCGACGGCGGCTCGCGCTGGCCGGATGCCTCGCGCCGGTGGTGCTGGCGGCGCTGCTGGTACCGCGCGTCCTCACCGACGGCGCGGTGGTCGGCGTGCCCCTGCGCGTGGGCAGCGCGAACCTGTACTACGGGGAGGCCGATCCCGCGGCCGTGGTCGCCTTCGCGCGCGAGGTCGACGTGCTCTCGGTGCAGGAGCTCACCCCCGAGGCCGCCGACGCCCTGGACGCCGCCGGGCTCGGCGAGGTCCTGCCCCACCGCGTGCTCACGCCCGGTCCCGGCGCCACCGGCACCGGGCTGTACGCGCGGCGTCCCCTCACGCCCGCCGACGCCCCGCCCGGCCGGTTCGCGATGACCGCCGCCGTGCTGGACGGGGTGGAGTTCCTCGCCGTGCACACCTCCGCCCCCTACGCCCCCGGGCTCGTGGACGACTGGCTCGCCGAGCTGGCCGCCCTGCCGCGAGCCGACGGCGTGCCCCGCGTCCTGGCCGGCGACTTCAACGCGACCCTGGACCACGCCGCCCTCCGCGCCCTCCTCGACTCCGGCTACACCGACGCCGCCGAGGCCACCGGCCACGGCCTCACCGGCACCTGGCGTCCCCACTCCGGCGACCACGGGACCGTCCTCGGCCTCACCCCGCCGCCGGTGGCGCTCGACCACGTCCTCGTCTCCGGGCTGGGCGTGGCGTCCCTGCGCTTCGCCGATCTGCCCGGCGGCGACCACCGGGTGCTCGCCGCGAGCCTGGCGTTGCCAGACTGGGCACATGATTAAGGCGCTGCTCGCCGATGACCAGACCCTCGTCCGGGCCGGATTCAAGTCCATCCTGGAGGGCGAGCCCGACATCTCCGTCGTCGGTGAGGCCGCCGACGGGGAGCAGGCCGTGGCGCTGGCCAAGCGGCTGCGGCCCGACGTCGTCCTCATGGACATCCGCATGCCCAATCTCGACGGGCTGGAGGCGACCCGCCGCATCGTGGCCGACACCGACGTCCGCGTCATCATCCTGACCACCTTCGACCTCGACGACTACGTCTACGGCGCGCTTCGCGCCGGGGCGAGCGGGTTCCTGGTGAAGGACACCGAGCCGATGGAGCTGCTGCACGGCATCCGCGTCGTCGCGCGCGGGGACGCGCTGCTGGCGCCCTCGGTGACGCGGCGGCTGATCGGGGAGTTCGCGCTGCGCGTCAAGCAGCCCGATCCCTCGCCGCGCCTGAACGCGCTCACCGACCGCGAGCGCGAGGTCATGGGGCTGGTCGCCGAGGGCCTCAGCAACGACGAGATCGCCGCGCGGCTCGTGCTGTCCCCGGCCACCGCCAAGACCCATGTCAGCCGGATCATGACGAAGCTGGACGTGCGGGACCGCGCCCAGCTGGTGATCCTGGCCTACGAGTCGGGCATGGTCCGTCCGGGTTGGACGTAAGCTCGCCGAATGTCTTTCAAGGACGCAGTGGTGATCTCCACCGATCCCGCCGACATCGACCTCGACTGGCTGCACGAGCGGCTGTCCACCGACACCTACTGGGCGACCGGGCGCACCCGCGAGCGCGTCGAGCGCGCGGTGGCCAACGCGGTCCCGTACGGGGTCTTCCTGGACGGGCGGCAGGTCGCCTTCGGGCGCGTGGTCACCGACAAGACGACCTTCGCGTGGCTTTCCGACGTGTTCGTGGACCGCTCGGCGCGCGGTAGGGGCATCGGGAAACTGCTCATCGACCGCATAATGACCGATGTGGAGGAATGGGGCCTGCGCCGTATGGTGCTCGCCACCGGCGACGCCCACGACCTCTACCGGCGCTACGGGTTCGATGCCCATCCCAAGCCCGAGCAGTGGATGGAGAAGGTCTGGCCGGGCAATCCGGCATAGCGTGAGGGCCGTCACAGGTGTGAGTCCTGAGTGGGGCGTCGTTCCGTTGTTAGGAGGGTGGCCGGACCCGACGGCCGCTCGCGGACGAAGGAGTGCCCATGTTCGTTTGTGCCGATGTCGCCGTGCGCCGCGCGATCCTCGCCGAGCTGGTCGCCCCGGCGCGGCCCGGGGGGTACTTCCAGTACCGGGTGCGCGACGGGGTCCTCTACCGTCGCGAGTGCGCCGGCGCCTCCGGTGGCTTCGCGCCGGTCCGCCCGTGGGAGCCGCTGGCGTCCACGCTGCGGCACCCACTCGACGCCGGCCGCGGCTTACCTCCCGTGGAGCCGGAGTGGGCCAGGACGTGACCCGTCCCTCAATGCTTTGTGGACGTCATTCTGGACGGGTAATGTCCAGAATGACGAAAGGAGCCGTCATGGCCCTCCGGATCGAAAACCCCACCACCCTCCACGACCCCCGCCCCTTCGGCTACTCCCACATCGCCCACGTCTCCGGCGACCTGGTCCTCATCGCCGGGCAGTACGCCTCCGACGCCGAGGGCCACCCGGTCGAGGGCGACTTCGCCGCCCAGGTCGAGCTCGCCTTCGCCAACCTCGGCAAGGCCCTCGAAGCCGCCGGGCTCGGCTACGAGCACGTCGCGCAGCTGCGGACCTTCATCGTCGACCACGACGTGTCGCCGCTGGAGGTGCTGGGGCGGAAGATCGGCGAGATCTGGGGCGACACCCCGCCGGTCCAGACCCTGCTGGGCGTGGCGAAACTGGCGCTGCCCGGGATGCTCTTCGAGGTGGACGCCACCGCCGTGCGGCCGTAGGGCGGTCGCGAGCCGGAACGGTGCGCGCACTGTCACTTTTGGACAGTCGGTGACAGACTGGAGGGGAGGTCGCACGGTACGCCCACGGTCGCCCGGCCGGTTACCGCGCGTCCTCGTTAGAACCGGCGCGTTCTACCCCGGAGGTGGACCATGGGTCCGAACTCAATCTCGCGCCTTTCAGCCGAAGGGCTCGGCACACTCCTCCTCACCTACACCCTGGCCTTCGCCAGCGCTGGCGGCGTCGACACCGCCATCGCCTCCGCGGGGGCCCTCGCGTTCCTCTACTGGCTGCTCGCCGGCGCGTCCGGCGCGCACTTGAACCCGATCGTCTCGCTCTCGCTGGCCGTGCGCGGCAAGCTCGGGTGGGTCGACGCGGCCCTCTACACCGTCGCGCAGCTCGTCGGCGCGCTCCTCGGCGGCCTGCTCCTGTGGGCGTCGGCGGGCGACGCGGTCAAGCCCGCGTTCCTCGGCACGTCGGGCGAGGTCGCCTCGGGCGACCTCGTCAAGGCGCTCGTCGGCCTGGCCATCGGCGCGTTCCTGCTCGTCGGGGCCTACGTGGCCTTCGAGGGCGCCGAACGGCTCCTGGCCGGACTCGCCGTCGGCACCGCCTTCGGCCTGGCCGCGCTCACCGGCGCGACGGGCGTCAACCTCGCCAAGGTCGTCGGCGCGGACCTGACCTACACCATCTCGGGCGGCTCGGTCGCCTGGGCGTCCATCTGGGTCTGGATCGTCGGTCCCCTCGTCGGTGGCGTGCTGGCCGCCTTCGCGGTCCCGTGGGTCACCTCGCAGATCCCGTCGGCCACCGCCGACGCCGAATAGCGCAAAAAAGTAGAGAGGGACCCCTTCGCAGGGGCCCCTCTCCGACGTCCGAAGCTCAGCCGCGCAGGGCGTCCATGAGCTTCACGCGCGAACCCATCCGCCACACCGCGCGCCGGTAGATCCGCGCGCCCAGCGCCAGCGTCCCGACCACCGAGGCCGCCAGGATCACCGCGCTCAGCAGCTGCTGCCACAGCTCCACCGAGCCCGAAGCGCTGCGCATCGGCATCATCATCGCCGAGAACGGCGGGATGTAGGACAGGACCGTGGCCAGGGTGCCCTTCGGGTTGGACGCCGACAGCAGCGCCGCCAGGTAGCAGCCCACCATCAGCATCGTCAGCGGCGTGATCGTGGAGTTCGAGTCCTCCTGCCGCGACACCAGCGAGCCCAGCCCGCCGGCCATCGAGGCGAAGAACGCGTACCCCAGGATCCACCAGCCGAGGGTGCCCATCAGGACCGCCGTCGTCCCGGGCGGCAGGTCCGGCATCAGGCCCGAGGCGTTGGCCGCGCCCAGGCCCGCCGCCAGCAGCACCAGGACGTTGATCAGCCCCAGCACGCCCAGGCCGATGATCTTGCCGCCGAGCAGCTGCCACGGCCGCAGCGTCGACAGCAGGATCTCCACGATCCGGCTCGACTTCTCCTCGATGACGCCCATCGCCACGAACATCACCGGGTACATCAGCATGAAGAACAGGAAGATCACCAGGATCGTCGCCACGCCCATGCGCGCCGAGGCCTCGTCGGCGTCCTCACCGACCGACTCCTGCTTCAGCGGCGCCACACCGGCGGTGGCCTGCGCGATCTGCGCCGGGTTGAGCCCGGCGGCGTCGAGGGCCTTGGCGGTGGCGACTTCCTTGTAGGCGGTGTCGATGGTCAGCGACAGCTCGGTGGAGACCCCGCCGTCGGTGATCATCGTGCTGGCGTCGATGACGGCGGCGTCCACGTCGCCGTTCTTCACCGCCGCCTGAGCCGAGGCCGCGTCCGGGTACTCCTTGACCTCGATGGCGGCCGAGTCGCCGGTGATGGACGGCGGCTTCACCGACTTCAGGGCCGCGCTCATCGCGGCCGAGTCGGAACCGGCCACACCGATCGTGTAGGAGTCCGGGCCGCCCAGCAGCTTCGGCAGGAACGCCAGCACGATCACGGCGATGGCGCTGACCAGCAGGCTGATCAGGTAGCCCTTCGAACGGCCGCGGACGGAGATCTCACGCCTGGCGACCAGCAGCAGGCCCTTCACGCGACCGCTCCCTTCAGGATGGTGGGACAGGTGCTCATGCGACGGCCTCCCGGAAGATCTCCACCAGCGTCGGCTCCTGCCACCCGAAGTGGCCCACGCGCCCGGCGTTCATCGCCGCCTTCAGCACCGCCTGGTCGTCGGTGGTCTCGATGAGCAGCGCGTCGTCGTCGGTGCCCACGACCCTGCCCGGCAGCCCCTGCTCCCAGCCCGGCGCGGCGTCGGCGACCTCGACCTTGAGGATGCGGTGGCCCTCGCGCCGCCGCAGCTCGTCGACGGTGCCCACGGCCACCATCTTCCCGGCGGCGATGATGCCCACCGAGTCGCAGATGCGCTCCACGAGGTCCAGCTGGTGGCTGGAGAAGATCACCGGGACCCCGGCGGCGTTGCGTTCGGCGAGCACGTCGGCCATGGTGTCCACCGCGAGCGGGTCCAGGCCGGAGAACGGCTCGTCCAGGATGAGGACCTCCGGGTCGTGCACCAGCGCCACCGCCAGCTGCACCCGCTGCTGGTTGCCCAGCGACAGGTCCTGGACGTGGTCACCGGCCCGTTCGGACAGCCCCAGGCGCTCCAGCCACGACGCGGCGGCGCTCTTGGCGGCCGCCGGGGTCATGCCGTGCAGCTCCCCGAAATAGGCGACCTGGTCGCCGATCTTCATCTTCGGGTAGAGCCCGCGCTCCTCGGGCATGTAACCGAACCGGCGGCGGTCGTCGAAGGCGAGGGCGTGGCCGCCGAAGCGGACCTCACCGGCGTCGGCGTTCAGCACGCCCATCGCGATGCGCATGGTCGTCGTCTTGCCCGCGCCGTTGGCGCCGACGAACCCGAACATCTCGCCGTCGCGGACGGTGAAGGTGACACCGTCCAGCGCGACCTTCGCGCCGTAGCTCTTGCGGAGCCCGTCGATCTCCATCATGGATACACATTGACACGCCGATCTTGACGGCGCGTCTTCCTTGCGGAGGTAGTACGTCCCCCCTCACGGAACGAGACGGGGTCCTCCTGCCGGATGAGAAACTTCCCAGATGGTCGTCTGGAAGCTTCAGGGTCGCCTCGCCGACGCCGCCATCGCCGCCGGTGTCGGGCTAGCCGTCCTCATCGTCGCCCTCGTCGGCCTCGGCTACGACGCCCCCGAGGCGAACGGGTGGCTGGCCTGGCCTCTCATCGTCATCTCGGCCGCCGCCCTGTACTTCCGGCGCTCCCAACCGCTGCCCGTCGCGCTGGTGACACTGGTCTGCTGCGCGCTCTACTACCCGCTGACCGGCCCCGACGGGATGATCATCCTGACCTTCCTGGTCGCCCTCTACACCGTCGCCGCCGACTACTCGCTGCTCGCCGCCAGCGTCCTGGCCGCCGCGCCGCTGCTGGCGATCATCCTCGTCGAGGCCCGCTCACAGCTGCGGCACCTCGACGACGTCGCGATCTTCATGCTCGCCGGCTGGCTCGTGGCCATCATCGCCGCCGGCGGCGTCGTCCACAATCGCCGCGCCTACCTCGCCGAGGCCGAGCAGCGCACCCTCGCCGCCCGCCGCGTCCGCGAGGAGGAGGGACGCCTGCGCGCCAGCGAGGAGCGCCTGCGCATCGCCCGCGAGCTGCACGACGTCATCGGCCACAACATCTCGCTGATCAACGTGCAGGCCGCCGCCGCCCTGCACCGCCGCGAGTCCGGGCAGGCCCTGGACGCGCTCGCCGCGATCAAGGACACCAGCAAGGAGACCCTGCGGGAACTGCGCGCGACCCTCGGCGTCCTGCGGCAGGTGGACGAGGCCGCGCCCGTCGCGCCCGCGCCCGGCGTCGGCGACCTGCGCGCCCTCGTCGAGCGCACCGCCGCCACCGGCCTCCACGTCGACCTCGACCTGCCCGGGGGCCCGCCGCTACCGGCCGAAGTGGACCTGGCCGCCTACCGCATCGTCCAGGAGTCCCTCACCAACGTCACCCGCCACTCGGGCGCGACACGCGTGAGCGTGCGCGTCACCCGCGACGAGGACGCCGTGCGGCTGGAGGTCGCCGACGACGGCCACGGCCCCGGCGAGGCCACCCCCGGGCATGGGCTGCGGGGGATGGACGAACGCGCGCGAGCCCTCGGCGGCAGCTTCAGCGCGGGCGCCGCCGAGGACGGCGGATTCCGGGTGTCGGCGGTGCTGCCGGTGCGGCGGGACTAGATCTCCTTCACCCAGCGCAGGATCTCGCCCGTCACGATCTCCGGGGCCTCCAGGTGCGGGAAGTGCCCCACGTCCTCCAGCAGCCGCCACTCGTAACGGCCCTTCACGTACCGGCCCGAGCCCTGCGCCGTCCGGGGCAGCACACAGGTGTCGAACGCGCCGTGCAGCTGAAGCGTCGGCGTCATGATCGGCTCCTGCATGAGCCGCACGAACCGCCGCCCGGCCACCCGGATGCCCGTCCGGAACACCCACCGGTAGGCCTCCAGCGCGCAGAACGACACCTGCGGGATCTGCATCGCCTCCCGGCACCGGCGGGAGTACTCCACGAAATCGGCCGTGCCCGCCCACCGCGGGCCCGCCCAGTCGCGCAGGAACCGGCCCACCATGCGCGCGCCGTCCTTGGTGATCACGTGCTCGTAGCGCGGGATCTGGAAGCGCAGGATGTGCTTGGACGCCGCCAGCTGACCCCGCGGGTCCACCGCCAGCGCCGTCCGCATCCGCAGCGGATGCGCGGCGCCGACCACGATCAGCCGCCGCACCATCTGCGGATGGAACGACGCCGCCGTCCACGCCAGCAGCCCGCCCAGGTCGTGCCCGACGATGACCGCGTCGCGCTCGCCGAGGGCGCGGATCAGCCCGGCGACGTCGCTGGCCATCGTGTACGCGTCATAGCCGCGCGGCGGCTTGTCGCTGGCGCCATAGCCGCGCAGGTCCATCGCCGCGACGCGGTAACCGGCGTCGGCGAGGGCCTCCATCTGCTTGTGCCACGTCCACCAGAAACCGGGGTAGCCGTGCAGCATGAGGATCAGCGGGCCCGTGCCGAGTTCGGCGACGTGGAAGCGGCTGCCGTTCGCGTTGACGAACCGGTGCCGCCAAGGTCCGTCGATGAGTACATCCGACTCGTCGAATGTGGTGGCCCGCGTCATGGTGAACAGCCTACGAACGCGCGACACGCCTGTCCTGAGAAGAGGCTGAGAGGAGGCTCACCCCGGAACCGGTGAGCCGTCCCCGTCTGTGCGCATATGCGCAGGTCAGCCCAGGTCCGGGCCGCTCTCGAAGCGCACGCGCTTGTCGGCGACGTCCGTAGGGTGCATTTCCAGGACGACGACCTCGTTGCGGCCCCGCTTCACCAGGGGCCACGGGGTGTAGAGGGTCTTCTGCGGCCCGGCGTTCCAGTAGCGGCCCAGCAGGAACCCGTTCACCCAGACGTAGCCCTTCACCCAGCCCGGCAGGGCGAGGAAGCCGTCGGCCGGCTCGGCGGCGTCGAAGTGCCCGCGATGGAAGCCCGGGCCCGCTTCGCCAGGAATGTCAGACCCCCACGGTAGACCGGAGATGTCGTCGAGTTCCAGGACGCGCGTCTCCCACCCGTGGAGCTGCTGCAGGCGGTGCCGGACGCCCGTGACGCCCTTGTGCTCGCCGACGAAGGGGCCGTAGTTGACGCGGCCCATCGACTCCACGATCAGTTCGAGCGTGGCCGACTCCGAAGGCGAGGTGAGGTCCAGCGAGGTGTTCCCGTCGCGCTCCAGCACGGCCAGCTCGACGCCGTCCAGGTGGACGAGCGCGCGGTCGTGCAGGCCGTCCACGGTCAGCGTCTGCGTCTCGCGCGGTCCGCGCAGGTCGTGGCGGTAGACGACGACGCCGTGGTCGATCCCGAGCTCCTCGAAGGTGAGGGGGACGGGGGAGACGCGCGGCTCGCCGGTGAGCGCCGCCCGCAGGGGCAGGCTCTCGGCGAGCTCCACCGCGCCCGCGGGCAGGACGGGGGCGGGCGCGGGCGGCTCGGCGTCCAGGGGCAGGTGGCGGCCGATGACCTCGCGGAACAGGCGGTACTTCTCGGTGGCCGCGCCCCGCTCGTCGATGGGCGCGTCGTAGTCGTAGGAGGTGACGGTGGGCTGATAGGTCCCGTCGTGGTTGGCGCCGGCCCAGGTGCCGAAGTTGGTGCCGCCGTGGGCCATGTAGATGTTCACCGACGCGCCCGCGTCGAGCATCTCGGCCAGGACGCCGGCGGCGTCCTTCGGGTCGCGGGTGTGGTGGGGCTCGGTCCAGTGGTCGAACCAGCCGTTCCAGAACTCCATGCACCACGCGCGGTCGTCCGGGCGGCGCTCCTTCAGCTTGGCGAAGGCCTCGGCGGGCCGGGAGCCGAAGTTGACGGTGGCGGGCACGCCGGGCACGGTCCCGCCGGTGAGCATGGCGTCCTCGGGCCCGTCGGAGGTGAACAGCGGGACGTCGATGCCGCGCGCCTTGAGCCCGTCGGCGACGTGCCGGAGGTAGCCGAGGTCGCTGCCGTAGGAGCCGTACTCGTTCTCCACCTGCACGGCGAAGACGTTCCCGCCGCGGGTGACCTGGTGGGCGGCGATCTTCGGGACGAGCACGTCGAACCAGGCGTCCATCGCGGCGAGGTAGCCGGGGTCGACGGTGCGCGGCGCGCGTCCGGGCAGCCACACGGGCAGGCCGCCGTTCTCCCACTCGGCGCAGATGTAGGGGCCGGGACGCACGATCGCCGCCAGGCCCTCGTCGGCGGCCGCGCGCAGGAAGCCCTCCAGGTCGGCCAGCCCGGTGAAGTCGAAGACGCCCCGCCTGCGCTCGTGGAGGTTCCACGGCACGTAGGTCTCCACGGCGTTGGCGCCCATCGCCCGCAGCATCCGCAGGCGGTGCGACCACTGCTGCGGCAGGACCCGGAAGTAGTGCAGGGCACCCGACACGATCAGACGGTTCGGGTCGGAGAAATCAGCGGTAGTCAACACGATCGGACACTGTACCGATGTTCCCCCGCACGTCAACGGGGCCACGGGGAACCCACGGGGCAAAAAACGTGAAAAGGGATCAGGCGTGAGGGTTCCGTACCGGTAGGTAACGGCGTACAAAGAGAGATGCGGACCTCGCGCAACGTCCCCGGGACACGTTCCCAGACTGTTGAAGTGGAGCTCCGTGCACGGCCGCCAGGTACCCACGCGCGACCAGCCGCGGGAGGCGCGATGTGCCGGTGAACCGACAGTGGTGCCGGCACTCGATAAGAGCGCACGCATGGTAGCCAGGAATGGACGTGCCACGCGAGACGGCGCCCCGGGAACATCCGGGGCGCCGTCGTCTCGTCCTAGACCCCGTACTGCGCGCGCACACCCTCGATGAGCGTCGTCCGCGAGGTCGCCCGCCCGAACCGCCGCACGTCGTAGTCCGGCGCGAACGGCGGCTCCAGCGCGTCCAGCTCCCCCACGGCCCGGCCCAGCTCCACCAGGTCCGGCTCAACGCGCTCCAGCTGCGCCTCGATCCGCCGGACCAGCAGATGCTTCTGCATCATCGTCCCGGGCGTCACCGAGCGCACGCACACGAACTGGCCCGACAGGTACAGGTCCCAGTCGTCCTCGCCGACCGAGGACACGAACAGCTCGCGCAGGCCCTCGCCCAGCAGCCCGGGCAGCGCGAGATAGTCCGGGTGCACCATCTCGGCGCCGTCCGAGCGCAGGTAACCCGGCAGCGGCAGCTCACCGGCGAGCATCCGCGCGCGCAGGCCGTCCGGCGTCTCCTCACGGCCCTCGCAGACCTGCTCAAGGGTGCGGAACCACTCGCTCACATAGGCGTCATCGGCTTCGGTCATCGGGTGGTCGCCGTTGATCTCGCGGAAACGGGCGGCGACGGCGGTCTTCAGATCCATGCCCCGACGCTATGGCCGCCCTCATTCGCCGCCCGCCGAAAGATGCCCGGTGTAGGCGATCCGCACCGGACGCAGGTCCTCGATCGTGGTGACCGCCCCCGGTGGCATTCCCTCCTCCAGCAGGAGTGCGGGCACCCCTTCGTCGCCGACGAGAGTGCGCAGGAGATCGACCGTGACGCCACCATGCGCGGCCGCGATCACCGTCCCCTCGGCCTCGCGCAGGAAACCCAGGAACCGCTCGCCCGCCGCCCGCGAGGACTCGCCCTCCGCCGGGACGTGATCGCGGTCGGCGGTGCAGCGCGCCCAGTCGGCGAGGAAGTCGCCGATCGGGCGCGTCCCGTCCCAGTTCGCGCGCTCCCGCAGCCGCTCGTCGAGCCGCACGTCCAGCCCGAGCTTTGTTGCGAGCGGCGCGATGGTCTGCCGCGCCCGCAGCAGCGGACTCGACCAGAGCGTCACGCCGGGCGCCGTGGAGAAGTGGCGGGCCACCGCCTCCGCCTGGGCGAAACCCGCGTCGGTCAGCCCGGGATCGCCGGGGACGGGCAGTTTGGAGCCGTGCTGCACGATGTGCACGATCGTCATGCCGGTCAGTCTGCGGACGTCCCGGGCCGCACGCGAGGCGATTTCGCCGCACCCACCACCAAAGGAGCCGCGCATGTCCACCACCATCGGCCTCATCGGCACCGGCTACATGGGCGCCGGAATCGGCCGGGCCCTCCGCGAAGGCGGCGCGCGCGTCGTCGCCACCGTCGCCGGGCGCTCCCCGAGGTCCGGCCACCTGGCCACCGCGGCCGGAATCGAGCTGCTCCCCGGCCTCGACGACGTCCTGGCCGCCGCCGGCGTCGTCCTCTCGATCGTCCCGCCCGACCACGCGGCCACCGCCGCGCGCGAAGCCGACGCGGCCGCCCGCCGCGCGGGCGCGTCCCCGCTCTACGCCGACCTGAACGCCGTCGCGCCCGGCACCGTCCGGGCCATCGAATCACTGATCGCCCTCGACGTCGTCGACGGCGCGATCTCCGGCGGCCCGCCGAGCGCCCCCGGCGGCACCACCGTCTACCTCTCCGGGGCCCGCGCCGCCGAGCTCGCCGGGCTCCCGTGGGGCGGGACGGTCGTCCCCGTCGTCGTCGGGCCCGAGGTGGGCGCGGCCAGCGCGGTCAAGATGTGCACCGCGAGCGTGTACAAGGGCCTGGGCGCGCTCATGGCCAACGCCCTGTCCACCGCGGGCCACTACGACGTGGCCGATCACGTCATCGCCGACCTGCGCGGCGGCGTCGGCGACCCCGTCCGCAAGGTCGCCGTATCCGCCGCCAAGGCCCACCGCTTCGTCGGCGAGATGCTCGAAATCGCCGCCACCCAGGAGTCCGCCGGGCTCTCCCCGGACCTCTTCCGCGCGATCGCGGGCGTGTGGCGCGCCGTCGACGGCACCGAGCTGGCCGCCGGCGAGCCCGAGGACGTCCCCGGCGAGCTCGACGCACATCGGGTGATCAGGGGACTGCGGACGCCGCGCGCCACCTCGTAGAGTGGCGCGGCGGCCGTAGGCTGCGCCCGACCCCCTCCTCCGGCGACGAAAGACCCCCATGGAAGCGAACACCCTCGCGGCCGCCGACATCGACATGTCGAGCAGCCTCTTCAACGGCATCCTCATCGGCTACGCCGTCTGCGGCATCATCTTGATCCTGCTGGCGGCCATCGGCGGCAAGGCGAGCGCGGGCAAGCGCTGGACGCTCGGTGTCGTGGGCGCGATCATCCTCGCGATCGTCTCCGGATACGTGATCTTCGACTGGCACACCATGTGGATCCCCTCCGGCAAGGGATTCCTGTGCGTGACCATCGGCCCGATCGCGCTGATCATCTGGGGCATCGTGGGCCTGTTCAAGGCCGACGGGCACGACTCGTCCATCCCGCCCACGCAGCCCCCGAACGCGCAGCAGTGGAACGCGGCGAACCCGCAGGCGCAGCAGTGGGGCGCGCCCCAGCAGGCTCCGCCCCAGCAGTGGGGCCAGCAGCCGCCTCCGCCGCAGTACCCGCCGCAGCAGTACCCGCCCCAGGCGTACCCGCAGCAGCAGCCCTACCCGCCGCAGTACCCCCAGCAGCAGCCGCCGCCCCAGCAGTGGGGCCAGCAGCCGCCGCCTCCGCCGCGCTGATCACCCGAGAGGAGACAGATGATGCTCAAGCCCTGGCACATCCTGACGGTGCTGTGCGTCATCGGGGTGACCGCGATCGTGGCGGGCCTGATCGTGATGATCGTCAAGCGCAAGAGCTAGTCACCCGACGCGGGCGCAGACGGTCTCCATGACCTCGCAGCCCTCCTCGACGGCCGCGGCGTAGTGCCGCAGCCAGGACCGCACGCCGTCGCCGGTGCCGGTCGCGAACGCGTTCACCGAGCCGAGGTACTCCGGCTCGCGCGCGGCGTGACCGGCGTCCACGGCGATCAGCCCGCGCGGGTCCAGCCCGCGCACGGCCAGCACCAGTTTCGCCGCCGCCCGCGCGACCACCCCGTTGCCGCCGTCGAAGGCGCCCAGCGCGATGACCTCGGCCTCCACCACGGCCGCGAGCAGCAGCGCGGGGGCCTCGGTCTCGGTCGCGGCCAGCTCGCACAGCTGCGTGAACCGCGCCGCCCCGGCTTGCGTGAGCGCCGACGAGGGACGCCCGAGCCCGGCGTCCGGAGCCACGCCCCGCGCCGCCAGGACGTGCAGCCGCGCCAGCGCCTGCCTCGGGGCCTTCTCCCAGACGCCGACCAGGTTCGGCAGCTCCGCCGCCACCCGCAGGGCGCCCTGGACCACCGGGTCGGTCACCGTCCCCGAGCGGACCTCCTCCACGTCGTAGGCGGCGCCGTCGAGCGCGGCCGAGGCGACCGCGTCCAGCAGCGAGACCTCCGTGGCGACGGTGGCGCCGTGCTTGCGCAGCGTCCGGTTCCACAGGGCCTTGTCGACGCGCGCCCGCGCGGCGTCGAGGGCGGGGGAGACCTCGGGGAGGTCGAGCAGCGGAGTCAGCGCGGACATGCCGCGACGTTACCGCCCGGTACACGGGACGGGGCGGGTGGCGTCGGCCGCGCCTCCGGCGTCACACGCGTCACTCTTTACCATCGCGCCCCGAACCGGCCCGGGCCAATCGGGACGAATCCAGTTGATCTTGCACGTTGATGCTCGATGGCGAGCGCTACCTGTCACCCATGTGCAACCTCCGTGCTATCCGTGCTCAGGCGGGGCGCGCTAGTGTCATGGGTCATACGACGGACATCACGCCGATCCGCCGGCGCACCGCAGCTCGACCAAGGGAGCCCGCTGACATGACCGACACGCCGCAGGAGACCCTCGCCAACCTCCTCACCGAGACCCGGCGTTTCGACCCGCCCCCGGCGCTCGCGGCCACCGCGAACGTCACCGCCGCCGCCTACGAGCAGGCCGCCGCCGACCGCCTCGGCTTCTGGGAGCAGGCCGCGCGCCGCCTCCACTGGGGCACCGACTGGGAGCAGACCCTCGACTGGACCAACCCGCCCTTCGCGAAGTGGTTCGTCGGCGGCGAGCTCAATGTCGCCTACAACTGTCTCGACCGGCACATCGAGGCCGGCAACGGCGACCGGGTGGCCATCTACTGGGAGGGCGAGCCCGCCGGCGACGAGCGCGTCATCACCTACGCCGAGCTGCTCACCGAGGTCAAGAAGGCGGCCAACGCGCTCACCGACCTGGGCGTCGTCGCCGGTGACCGCGTGGCGATCTACATGCCGATGATCCCCGAGGCCGCCGTGGCGATGCTGGCCTGCGCGCGCATCGGCGCCACGCACTCGGTGGTCTTCGGCGGCTTCTCCGTCGACGCCCTCTCGGGCCGCATCAACGACGCCACCGCGAAGGTCGTCATCACCGCCGACGGCGGGTACCGCCGGGGCAAGCCGTCGGCGCTGAAGCCGACCGTGGACGAGTCGGTCGCGCTGTGCCCGTCCGTCGAGAAGGTCCTCGTGGTCCGCCGCACCGGCGAGGACGTCGCGTGGACCGACAAGGACGTCTGGTGGCACGACGCGGTGGGCTCCGCGTCGGAGGACCACGAGGCCCAGAACTTCGGCGCCGAGCACCCCCTGTTCATCCTGTACACCTCGGGCACCACCGCCAAGCCGAAGGGCATCCTGCACACCTCCGGCGGCTACCTGACCCAGGCGTCCTACACCCACCACGCCGTCTTCGACCTCAAGCCGGAGACCGACGTGTACTGGTGCACCGCCGACATCGGCTGGGTGACCGGGCACTCCTACATCGTCTACGGCCCGCTCTCCAACGGCGCCACGCAGGTCATGTACGAGGGCACCCCCGACACCCCCCACCGCGGCCGCTTCTGGGAGATCGTCCAGAAGTACAAGGTGACGCTGCTGTACACCGCGCCCACCGCCATCCGCACCTTCGCCAAGTGGGGCGACGACATCCCCGCCCAGTTCGACCTGTCGAGCCTGCGCGTCCTGGGCTCGGTCGGCGAGCCGATCAACCCCGAGGCGTGGATCTGGTACCGCGACAACATCGGCGGCGGCAAGACCCCCATCGTCGACACCTGGTGGCAGACCGAGACCGGCTCCATGATGATCTCGCCGCTGCCGGGCGTCACCTCGACCAAGCCGGGCTCGGCCCAGCGTCCCCTCCCCGGCATCGCCGCCGACGTCGTCGACGACGAGGGCAAGTCCGTGCCGAACGGCGGCGGCGGTTACCTCGTCCTGCGAGAGCCGTGGCCGTCGATGCTGCGCGGCATCTGGGGCGACGAGCAGCGCTTCATCGAGACCTACTGGTCGCGTTTCGACGGCATGTACTTCGCCGGTGACGGCGCCAAGCGCGACGACGACGGCGACATCTGGCTCCTGGGCCGCGTCGACGACGTCATGCTCGTGTCCGGCCACAACATCTCGACCACCGAGGTCGAGTCGGCCCTGGTCAGCCACCCCAAGGTGGCCGAATCGGCCGTCGTCGGCGCCACCGACCCCATCACCGGGCAGGGCATCGTCGCGTTCGTGATCCTCGTCGGCTCCGCCGAACCCGACGACAACCTGACCACCGAACTGCGCAACCACGTCGCCCACACCCTCGGCCCGATCGCCAAGCCGCGCCAGATCATGCTCGTCCCCGAGCTGCCCAAGACCCGCTCCGGCAAGATCATGCGCCGCCTCCTGCGCGACGTCGCCGAGCAGCGGTCCCTGGGCGACGTGACGACGCTGCAGGACTCGGCGGTCATGGAGCTGATCGCCTCGGGCATGAAGACGGCGAAGTCGGACGACGAGTAGGACCCTTTGTAGGACGCCGGGTAGGACGCGGAGTGACTCGCGGGTTTCGGCCCGCCGGGTGACTTCGGTGGCTTCGACGGCTCCGACCGCCTGAGCGGCCGGTGTGACTCGTGGGCCGCGCACGGGGATTCCCGTGCGCGGCCTTTCGCTTGCTTTCTCAAGCGGGTCGCTCGCGTGAGGCCGCTGCGACGCGACCACCCCGGTCTCTTGCGTGCGAATCGGCCTACGGGCCCCGGCGTGCGCGAGACCGGGGCTCGTGTCCTTTCGGGCCGCCGCTCGTTGATCCAGATGAGGCACGCGGCACGACGCCCGCACCGTGACGGTGGGGCGTCGGCATCCCGGCACGCGTCGCCGTCTCGGCCGTCTGACGTATCCGTGAGCGCGCTGTCCCGTCATCGCCTGTGGTGGGCCTCGTCCCACTGTGTCAGGGCGGCACCGTCCATACTCGACACTCGCTGATCGGCGCCTCCGCCGAGCCGTTCGCCACACCTGGGTCCCGGGCTCGCCGGTGGTCGCCGTCTCGGCCGCCTGGCGCGCTCCTTGCGAGCGCCATCCCGCCATCGCCCGTGGCCTTGCCGTGTCAAGTCGCGGCACCGTCCACACCCGACACCTTCCGATCGCCCCCCGTGCCAGGCCGTGTGCCGCACCCGCGGCTCCGCCGACAGTCGACGCCGGTCGTCACTGTCACGCCCGTCCGGCCTGTCCCGTGGGCGCGCCGCCCCTCCATCGC
Source organism: Actinorhabdospora filicis (assembly GCF_030269765.1). Lineage (GTDB taxonomy): Bacteria > Actinomycetota > Actinomycetes > Mycobacteriales > Micromonosporaceae > Actinorhabdospora > Actinorhabdospora filicis. The sequence continues at coordinate 184,725 of NZ_BSTX01000004.1, forward strand.
CTGTGGCGGAGAATCGTCCGCCGCGTGGTCCATGTCGTGCCGTCACCGTCCACATCCGCGCTGCCCGCCCGCCACACCACCGTCCGCTCCCCACACCCACCGAGCCGCACACCACACCCGCGCGACCTCGCCGTCCCGTCCGGCACCCGGCTGGTTCGATCACCGCATGGACTTCGAGGGACTGAACGTCGCCGTCACCGGCGCGGGCCGTGACACCGGGCACCTCCTCGCGACGGAGTTCGCCCGTCGTGGCGCGCGCGTCTTCGCCGGGGCCCGCTCTCTCTCGGCCGCCGAGGAGACCGCAGCCACGACCGGCGGCGAGGGCTTCGCGTGCGACCTGGGCGATCCGGCGTCCGTCCGCGCCTTCGCCGAGGCCGTCGCCGCCCGCACCGAGCGGCTCGACGTTCTGATCAACAACGGCGCGCCCTACCTTCACGGCGACCTGCTCGACGCCTCCGACGAGGACATCGCCGCCACCATCACCGCCGGGGCCACCGGCACCGTCCTGCTCACCCGCGCGCTGCTGCCGCTGCTGCGCGCCTCGGCGCGGCCCGACATCGTCACCCTGGTGTCCGCTGCCGGGGAGCCCGGGCAGCACAGGTCGCGGGCGCACCCGGCGTTCTACGCGGCCAAGCACGCCCAGTCCGGCTTCACCGAGATCCTGTCCGACCGGCTGCGCGCGGAGGGCGTCCGCGTCATCTCGCTCTACCCGCCGGACTTCGTCCAGCGCGGCGAACGCGTCACCGGCGCCGCGCTGACCGCCGCGTCCGTCGTGGACTGCGTGCTGTTCGCGGTGGGACAGCCGCGCGACTGCTTCATCAGGGAGTTCCGCTTCGAGCAGGTGTGAGACCACCTGACACGGACGTGAACACGGGCGAGTCGCCGCATCTTGCGCGGGTGGCACCTCACCCCAGCTGCAGCGCCGCCCCGCACACCGGGCAGTACGCGACCGTGGCGATCGAGTTGACCGCCACGTCGCAGGCCTGGCACGTACCTTGCGTCCCCACGCCCGGCTGCGTCACGTACCGCGCGTCGGGCCAGGCGACGAGCGCGATGTCGGCCTCGGTCGACTGGGCGCGCTCGGGGCGTCCCTCGGCCCACACGGTCGCCTCGGCGAGGACCATGGTGGTGCGCATGTCGCCGGTCTCGGTGAAGTCCTGGTGCCTGGGCAGTACGCGTGACAGCACGTAGATCAGCGCGCGCGGATCGAGCGCGGCGAGCTGCTCGGCGAGGGCGTCGTACGGGTGCGGAGCGGACATGCGCGGATCGTATCGGCCGCGCGAGGCTACCCGCGGGTCTCGATCTCGTTGGCGCGTGTCAGGTCCTCGGCGAAGTCGACCTCGACGACCCCGAACGCGGAGATGTCGACCGGGCGGATGCGCACGCCCTCGGCGATCGCGCCCTCCAGCCCGGCCTCGAAGTAGTCGGTGTCCTCGACCAGGTCCAGGTGCCGGACGACCGTCGCGCGATCGGCGGGCGCCACGTAGTTGATGCCGACGGCCTCCCCGAGCCCACCGGTGACCTGCTTGGAGAGCGCGTCGATGAAGCCGTCCGCGCCGAGGGTGTACTTGACCTCCTCGTCGGCGACCTTCTCGGTGTTGACGCACACGAAGCTGCCGCCGTCGCCGATCACCCGCACCAGCGACGGCAGGAGGCCCGGCTCGAACACGACGTCTCCGTTGAACCACAGGACACCGCCCTCGGGGGCCAGCCGGAACGCCTTCAGCAGCGACTTGGAGGTGTTCGTCTGGTCGAAGAGCTCGTTGTACACGAACACCGCCTCACCGGCGGCGGCCTCCATGATCTGCTCCATCTTGAAACCGACCACGATCGAGATGTGCGCGTCCGGGAACGCCGCGGTGATGTGGTCGAGCTGCTGCCGGAGGATGCTGCGGCCGTCCGCGAGCGTCGTCAAGGGCTTCGGGTGGGGACGCCCGAGCCGCGTTCCCATGCCGGCGGCGAGGATGACGACGTTCAATGCCATGCGGATCTCCCAGCGGGTGATGGTGAAGCGGTGATCCACCACGCTACCCGGCGTTCACCCGGTCCCCGGGGTCCCGGACCACCCGTGGCCCGGCCGAAGATGCCGCAGGACATGGGGACGCCGTGCCCGCACCGGGCCCGGCGCTACCGGTGGCCCGGCCGAAGATGCCGCAGGACGCGAGGACGCCGTGCCCCGGCACCGCGAGTGGGCTGGTGGTGCCGTTCGACATGCAGATGCTGCGCCTGAACCGCACTCCGGTACTACCGGTGGCTCGGCCGGTGGCGCCGCTGGATATGGGGGTGCTCCACCGCACTGTGCCCCGGCACCACCAACGGCCCGGCGGTGGTGCCGTTGGATCGGGGGTGCTCCACCCCACCGCACCCCGGCACCACCAACTGCCCGGCCGTGGTGCCGCTGGGCATGGGGTGCTCCGGTACCAGTGCCGGTGGTGGCCGATCGGTAGCGCGGGCGGACTTGGCGATGCCATGGCATCGCCTCACCACCGGCGGCCTCGGCTCACCGGCCTCGTCCCGCCTCGCTCACGACCGTCCCATGCCGCCTCGTGGTCGCGGGGCCGTCGCGGTCGCGCTATCCCGCGTCCAGCACTCGCACCGAGTCGCGCACGACCAGTTCCGCCGGAGCGTCCACGACACCGTCGTCCGGGCCCTCCAGGGCCAGTCTCAGGGCCTCCTCGCCCATCCCGGCCAGTGGCAGGCGGACGGTGGTGAGCGCGGGCGAGAGGTCGGCGACCACGGGCACGTCATCGAACCCGGCCACGGACACGTCGTCGGGCACCGCGATCCCGCGCTCCCGCAGCGCCGTGCAGAAACCCGTCGCCATCACGTCGCCGGTCACGAACACCGCCGTCGGTCCCGGCGTGAACTCGCGGCCCGCGCGGTAACCGCCGTCCCGGCTGAAGTCGGCGTGCAGGACGACCGGCGCGGGCAGTCCCGCCAGGCCCTCCGTGAAGCCCGCCAGCCGGTCGGCGACCGTCAGCAGGCTCGGCGGTCCCGCCACCACCGCGAACGACCGGTGCCCGGCCGCCACCAGGTGCTCGGCGAGCTTGCGCGCGCCCGCCCGGTTGTCCGGCCGCACGACCGCGCCCGGCAGCCCGTGCTGCCCGACCGTCACGACCCTCGCCCCACCCGCGCGCAGATCGGCGAGCTCCGCCGCCAGCGCCGCCTCGGCGTCCTCGTCGCTGGTCCGCGAACCCACCAGGATCGCCGCCTGCGGACGATGCGCGCGCAACGCGGCCAGATGCTCCGCCTTGACCCGCGGATCGTCCCCCGTGTCGGCGATGAGCACCCGCACCCCCTTGGCGTCGGCCGCGGCCAGCACCCCACCCGCGATCGCGGCGAAGTACGGGTCGGAGACGTCGTGGAGCAGCAGCGCCACCGTCCCCGAACTCTTCCGCGCGAGCGCCTGCGCCTGCGCGTTCGGGGTGTACCGCAGCTCACGAGCGGCCGCGAGGACCTTCTCGTGCAGGGTCTTGGTGACGCGATGCCGGGAGCCGTTCAAGACCCGTGACGCGGTCGCCGGGGAGACCCCCGCGAGTGCGGCCACGTCCGCGAGCCGGGCCTGCCGCTGGTTGGACATCTGCGCAAGTTAGCACCCCGCCGCGACATGACGGGCATGACCGCAGGTGAGCTGCGGACGGGAAGGGCCGGCGCACCCACGACGATCGGCCCGCGGCACGGATCCGGCCGTCGCTTGACCGCATGGTTCACCGCGGTGCCGAACCGGCCATCGGCCCATCGCTGGGTTCGCCAAGGTGCCCATGCCGCCACCGGCTGATCGCTGGGTTCCTCAGGGTGCCCATGTCGCCGTCGCGTGACCGCTCGGCGCGCCGCAATGTCGATCCGGCCGTCGCGCGATCCCCGGGTCCGCCAGGGCGCCCATGCTGCCACCGGCCGATCGCTGGGTTCGCCAAGGCGCCCATGCCACAGTCGCGTGACCGCTCGGTTCACCAGATTGCCCGTGTTGCCGTCGCGTGACCGTTCGGCGCGCCGCAGTGTCGATCCGGCCGTCGTGCGATCTCTGGGTTCGTCAGGGTGCCCGTGTCGCTGCCACATGACCGCTCGATTCGTCGCAGCATCGATCCAGCCGCCGCCCCATGACCTGATCTACGGCGGCTGGTCCGTCGCAGCACCGATGAGGCCGCCTCATCACCTCGCCGCCGTCCCACCACGCTCGGGCGCACCCGCGATCCCATCGGCCGACGCCATGCCGTGCTCTCGCCACCCACGCCGCGCCTTCGTTGCACCGCGACCCGCCTCCCGAGCGCTGCTTGCGGGGCACCCACCTCCAGCAGCTCGGGGAGTGCGGCGGCGTGGACGGCCGCGACCTGCCTCCCGCTCTGCTCACCGCGCCACCACAGCGCGCCCACCGCACATGCCGCTCCGCCGAGCGGCCTTCGGGAACTCGCCGTGCCGGCAAGGCTCATCCCATCGCGCATCGCGCATCGCTCGGATCATCACGGCGCCGATGTGGCCGTCGCGCGACCGCCCGTCCGCCGTGGTGTCGATCCGGCGGTCCGGCCGTCGAGGAGTGCCATGGGGTCGTCGAGTCGTCGAGTCGTCGAGGCCATGAGGCCGTTCGTCCCATGGCCGCACCATGAGCGCGTCCCGCCGCCCATGTCCGTCGCGTGCTCGTGCGAGCGAACGCGGCGGGGCCGGGGCCGGTGTCGCCCCCGCTCGTGTGCTTGGTCTCGGAGGGTCGCCCGGAGGCACCGGCGGTCGGGGAGCGCGGGCGAGGCGGCGTCCATCGGCTCGGCTCGGCCGTCGAAGATCGAAAACATGATCTGCGCCACTTTTCAGTGACTGATGACCCTCTGTCTACAAAGGAGTCACAGGTGGGTGATCTTGGCCGGAGTCGGCCGGAATAGAGGACGGCCCCTATCGGGGGGGAAGACAGGGGCCGTCGGGGGGTCCGGCTCCGGGGGGGATGCGAGCCAGACCCGCTCAGCGGCCACGGGGGGAGGCAACCGCTGAGGGTTCATGCACGCGGCTCAGGTTGGAGATGAAACCGCGTCACTTGTGTGTACCACAAGGATGCCCGAAGATGCACCCCGCCGTCGACCCGTGAGCGGGTACGTGGCACGGCACACGGCCGTTTGTCTACCCCTCATAGACTCTTCGCCATGGCAGGTAGCGCCGCGTTCTTCGACCTTGACAAGACGGTCATCACCAAGTCGAGCGTTCTCGCGTTCGGCAGACCTTTGTACCAGGGCGGCCTGATGAGCCGCGGTGCGGTGTTGCGCGCTGCGTACGCCCAGCTGGTCTACAAGATCGCCGGTGCCGACGAGGACCAGATGGCCCGTACCCGCGACTATCTCGCGAAGCTGTGCGCGGGCTGGCCGGTGGAGCAGGTCAACCAGATCGTGGCCGAGACCCTCCACGACCTGATCGACCCGTACATCTACGCCGAGGCGGCCGCCCTCATCGAGGAGCACCAGGCCGCCGGACGCGACGTCATCCTCGTGTCGGCCTCCGGCGAGGAGATGGTCCGCCCGATCGGGCAGCTCCTCGGTGTGGACGACGTCATCGCCACCCGCATGGTCGTCGCCGACGGCCGCTACACCGGCGAGGTCGAGACCTACGTCGCGGGCCCCGTGAAGGCCGAAGCCATCACCGCCTTGGCCGCCGAACGCGGATATGACCTCTCGGAGTCGTACGCCTACTCCGATTCGGTGACAGACGTACCCATGCTGGAGACGGTCGGACATCCGACAGCCGTCAACCCCGACCGCGGACTCCGCAAGGTCGCTGCCGAACGCGACTGGCCGATGGTGACCTTCAAGCACCCCATTTCGCTGCGGAAACGCTTCGCCAGCCTCCGCGAGAAGCCCGCCATCCCGACCGCGACCCTCGCGATCGGCCTGGGAATCGCCGTCGCGGTGGGGCTGATCTGGTACGGCAAGCGACGCAAGGCGGCGAGGCTCCGCGCGACGGCCGCCTTAGGGACGGCCTGAACGGCGACCAGAACGGCGAACAGAGGACGATTCGCTCACCGACCTGATGCTGCAACGCCGGACTGGCGTGCAGCGATGCAGGTCAGGAAGGGGTGCTCCCCGTGCGCGCGGGGATGAGCCCCCATGCGGGTCATCGTCGGTCGCCATCACGCAGTGCTCCCCGTGCGCGCGGGGATGAGCCGGCGTACACCGTCCGCAAAGGCGTCGACCGGACGTGCTCCCTGTGCGCGCGGACGGGCTCGCGTGTACGGAGTGGGTGGGCCACGAGGCCGGGTGCTACCCACTGCTGTGGGGTGGGCCGTCGATCTCGGCGCTGAGGTGGCGGCCATGCCTTCGCCGTCGGCGCGGGCGTGAGCCCTCACCAGCCGCGATCTCATTGCTGCGTACCCGTGCCCCCGTGTGCGTGGAGTGTGCCCCGAAGGCGACCTCACGGCGGCTCGATCGCCTCATCTCGGCCTCGGTGCGATCGTGCCCAGCACCGTCGGCCGCCTTCGGGGGTTGGCCCGCGCGGCGCCCTTGGGCGTGCTTGGCGGGATCGTCGTGCCGGAGCTGCCGGCGGGTCGCCTGGATGTCTCCGGCCGATCCTCCCGTGGGAGGCGTGACCCAGACTCCGGCGGCGCGGCGGTCCTGTCCGTGCGCTCGATCGTCCCAGCCCTGGCGGTGTGCCCTCATGGGCGCCGCGCGGGGGTTCATGCGCGTCCCTGAGGCGGGGCGCGGCTCCCCTGGCCCGGGATGCGGGCGGGCAGGGGGCGGAGGGGTGTTCTCCGCGAGTGGTGGCGTGGCGGGCTGACGGGGGTGGGTGCGGTCACCTGGCTCCTCTCGGCTCACGGCCGTGTCTCATGCGGGTCATGTCTCGGTCGCGGTCTCCGGAATGGGCGCGGGCTCCGGTGGAGTCGTCTCCTCCGGTGCGGCGGGTCCCGCTCGCGATGACGCTTCGGCGGTACGCGAGCCCAGGCCCGGGAGGGGGATGTCGACGCTCATCGACACGGTGGTGACGGCGTCCAGGCCGTCGACGGCGCACCTCATCAGGCGGCCGCCGTTGGCCTCGGCGATGTGGAGGGCGGAGGCGCAGGCGAACTCCTGCCCGGCGAGGGCGTGAGGTGCGGCGGCGAGGGCGGCGAAGTCGGCGGCGGCCTGGGCCTGGTGGCGGGCGATCATGGCGGCGGCGATGGCCGCGACGCCGATCGCGAGCAGCAGGACCGCCAGGCCGATGCCGATGGTGATGACCGAAGCCGATCCCCGGTCGCCCTTGACCGCGTCAGCCCGGCCAGTGCCGCCTCGTGCCATCGGGGTGGGGCACGGGTCGGGGACGGCTCGCAGCGGCGGAAACGGGCCCGGCCCGGGCGCGGCGCGGGCCGGTGGGCGTGGATGGGGACTCGGTGAGCCCGGGCGCCTCCGCACGGCCATGAGCGGTCTGGCGCGGGGCACAGGGCCGTCGAGCGGGTGGCCGTCGAGGCGGTGGCGGCCGGGTTTCGTGGATGCCGGGTGCATGGTGCGGGTCCTTTCGGGTGCTTCAGGTGATCGCGCCGGGTTCGGTGGCGGCGACGGCGTCGCCGGAGACGCGCAGGGGCGGGAGGAGACCGCCCAGGAGGGGGACGTCGGCGGTGACGGCGGCCGTGACGGTCTCGGGTCCGGCCTGGACGGAGACGGTCGCGCCGGGCGGGGCGCGGAGGCTCGCGGCGTGCTCGGCGGACTCGCCCCGTGAACCGGCGAGGGCGGCCTCGCGGGCGGCGTCCAGGCAGCGCATGCGGGTGCCGACGGCGGTGATGGCGGTGACGCCGGTCAGCAGCAGGAGGACGGCGACGGGCAGGACGGCGGCGAACTCGGCGGCCACCGAACCGCGCTCGCCTCGGCGGACGGTCATTGGAGGGCCTTCTCGATCAGGTCGGTGATGGCCGAGGCGACGCCGGACGAGGTGACCACCTTGAGCAGCAGCCCGGCGAAGGCGACGGCCGCGATGATCAGGACGGCGTACTCGGCGGAGACGGCTCCGCGTTCACCGCGGAAGCGGCGGGGACGTGTGGGTGGGCGCATGGAATACCTCCGGGTGTGCATCGGCATGTCAGGCGGGAAGGACGTCGCCGAGGACGGCGGCGACCACGGGGACGAGTCCCATCAGGACGAACGCGGGCAGGAAGCACAGGCCCAGCGGCAGGACGATGAGGACGCCGGCGCGTTCGGCGGTGGCCTCGGCGGACAGGGCCGCCCGTTCGCGCAGTTCCCCGGCGAGGCGGCGCAGACCGCCCGCGAGGGCCGCGCCCGAGCCGCTGCTGCGGACGGCGGCCCCGGCCAGCCGGGACGCGCCGGGCAGGTCGGTGAGCGGCCGCCAGGCCGCGGGTGTGTCGCCCTCGGCGTGGAGCGCGGTGGTGACCCGGGACAGCCGCTCGGCGAGCGGGCCATCGAGCGCGGAGGCGACCGCGCCGACGGCGGCGCGAGTGGTCGTCCCGGCGGCCAGGCACGCCGACAGCAGGTCGAGCGCGAAAGGCAGGTCGGCGGCCGCCCGGCGGCGTTCGGCCAGGACCGGCGCCGGGACGCGGGTCCGCAGGACCCAATCGGTGAGGACGCCCGTCACGCAGCCCAGGACGAGCCCAGTGGCCCCGCCCACGAGGGCGAGGACCGCCAGCCCGGCCAGGCCCGCCGTCGCTGCTCGCCAGGGCCCACCGCGCAGCCGTCGGGTGAGCGGTGGGGCCTCGCCGCGCATGCGGCGCAGGCGCGCGATGGGCCTCATCACCGCCGCCCGGGAGGTCGCCCGGCTCCGGGGCGGAGACCGGGTGGCCGCGTCGGAGCGGGACGGTGGGCGGGACGGACGGGAGTGTCGGAGGAGGGCGGTACGGGGAACAGGACCTCGGCGTGCCAGGGCGAGAACAGGTGCCAGGGCCAGTGGCCCTCGCCCTCGGGCTCATCGGCCCCGGCCAGGATGACATGCGTGTTCATGACGTGACCTCCATGGGTGTGGACAGCCGCCGGGCCCAGAGCAGGCCCAGGATCTGCAGGACCACCGCCGCCAGCGCGCAGACCGCGCCCAGCGGGGTGTGGAAGAGGACTTCGGTGACATCGCCGCCGAGAGCGGACCCGAGGGCGAGCCCGGCGAGCGGCAGCGCGGCCAGCAGCCCGGTGCTGGCGCGGGCGCCGCTGACCCGGACGGCGGCGCGAGAGGCGGCGCGCTGGACGGCGTGCAGGTCGGCTTCGAGCCGGTCGAGGATCTCGGCGCAGGGCGCGCCGGTCGCCTCGGCGACGGTCAGCGCGGTGGTGAGGCGGCGCTCGGCGAGTGCCGCGCCGGGATGGTGGGGCAGTCGTGCCAGGGCCTCGCGGGTGGCCCGGTGTGCGGGTGCTCCGGCGCGCAGCTCGGCGGCGAGCTCGCCGATGGCGCGGCGGGCCTCGTCGCGGGCGGCGGTGACCCGGCGTTCGCGCCGGGCACGGCGGACGGCCAGCAGCAGCGCGGACGCGTAGATCGCGGCCAGGAGCCCGGCGACCGGGCCGTGCCAGAGGGCTCCGGCGATACCGGCGGCCAGGGCGGCCCACGCGAGGGCGGCATCCGACTCGACGGGGAAGCGCGCCGCAAGGTACCGGTGGAGGGACGGGGCGGGCCGCGCCGGACGCAGCGCGGCCAGCCGCCGCCGCTCGCGCGAGGGCAGGGCGAGGACCGGGCGCCGGGGCCCGGTGGAGCGGTATCTGGGTGTCGTGGGCCGGGTCGTGTCCGGGAGCCGCCGTACGGCCGACGAGGACGGCCGGGTGACGCGTGGGGCGGTTCCCTGCGGGATGGGCCGCACCGGCGCGGGCGCGAGCGTGAACCATGAGGGCCGGGCCCGGGGCGACGCCGGGCGCGGGTGCTCGTGAGCCGCTCCCGCCACGGTGGCCAACGGTTCCGCTCGGGAAGCCCGGGACGGCGAGGCGAGCGCTGTCCGCGACGAGGCCCGCCGTCGGGCGTCCTTCGCACCCGGCTCGGCGCCGACCGGAGACGACACCCCGCGCGGGCGTTCCCTCGGCGTCAGCATCGCCCCTCCTCCAGCACTGCCGGGACCGCCACCCCGCGCGCCCGCAGTAGCCGCGCCACCTCCGGCGCGGCCGGTACCGCGCCACCGTCGCGGCGCCAGGCGGGGACCACCCGGACGCTCTGCCCGTCGGGAGCCAGCCGCAGCAGGCTCACCTCGTGCAGGACGCGTCCGCTGGGCGTGCGGCGCAGGTGCAGGACCATCCGCAGGGCGGCGGCCACCTGCGCGTGCAGCCCCGCCCGGTCGAGACCGTGCGGCAGCGCCAAGGCCTCCAGCCGAGCCGGGACGTCGGCGGCGCTGTTGGCGTGGACGGTGCCCGCGCCGCCGTCGTGACCGGTGTTGAGCGCGGTGAGCAGCTCGGCGACCTCGGCGCCGCGGCACTCGCCGACGATGATGCGGTCGGGCCGCATGCGCAGGGCTTGGCGGACGAGGTCGCGCAGTCCGACGCGTCCGGCGCCCTCGACGTTGGCCGCGCGGGCCTCCAGGGTGAGGACGTGGGGGTGATCGGGGCGCAGTTCGGCGGCGTCCTCGACGATGACGATGCGCTCGGTGTGCGGGACGAGGCCGAGGAGCGCGCTCAGCAGGGTCGTCTTGCCGCTGCCGGTGCCGCCGGTGACCAGCAGTGCCAGCCGGGCGGTGACGAGGGCGGCGAGGAGCTCGGCGGAGGCCTCGGTGAGCGTGCCGGCCCCGGTGAGTTCGCGCAGGGTGAAGGCGCGTGAGCGGAACATCCGCAGTGACAGGTACGGCCCGCCGACGGCCACCGGTGGCAGGACGGCGTGCAGCCGCGAGCCGTCGGCCAGGCGCGCGTCGACGTAGGGGTGCGCGTCGTCGAGGCGGCGTCCGCAGTCGGCGGCGAGGCGCTGCGCGAGCCTGCGGACCGCCTCGGCGCCGCCGAGGTCGATCGGCACGCGCTCCAGCCCGTCGCCGCGGTCGAGCCACACCTCGTCGGGCCCGTTGACGAGGACATCGGTGACGTCGGGGTCGCAGACGAGCGGATCGAGGACGCCCGCGCCGATCATGTGAGCACGCCCCCTTCGGCGAGCAGGCGCGTGCACATCGACAGCAGCGCGCCCTTGGGGCGCAGCCCGTCGAGGGTGCCGCGCCGGACGCGGTCGTCGAGTTCGGACTCCGACTCGTAGGTCTCGCGCAGGGGCAGGCCGAGGGTGTCGGCGACCTCGGTGACGGGGACGCGGTCGGCGTCGCGGACGATCAGCTCCGGCGCGTCCCAGTGCGGCCCGTAGGCGGCGAGGACGGCCCGCGCGGCCCCGCTGCCCTGGACGGTGCCCCGGGCCACGAGATAGGCCGTGGTGCACCGCTCGGCGGTGCGGGTCGCGGCGGCGTCGGGGTGCCGGGGCAGGTCGGCGACCACCACGTCGTAGATGTCGCGGGCGGCGTCGAGGGTCTTGTCGAGCAGCTTCGCCGGGACCGAGGCGGGCGCGGCGGGCCTGGTGGCCAGGACCGCCAGGCGACCGTCGTTGACCAGCTGACTGGGTTCGAGGCTGGGCCGCTCCAGCCCGGCGAGGTCGGGCCAGCGCCGCCCGGGCCGCGCCTCCCAGCCGATGAGGAGGTCGAGTCCGCCGCCGAGGGGGTCCAGGTCCAGCAGCAGCGTCTGCCGTCCGGCCCGCGCGGCGGCCAGGGCGAGAGCCGCCGCCAGGACACTCGATCCGGCGCCCCCACCGCCGCCGACCACGCCGATGACGGGGACGGGCGGCGGCGCGGGAGCGAACCAGCGGGCCAGCAGCACCCGCGCGGCGGTGACGGGGGCGACGCAGGACGCGCCCAGCCGCATCGCGGCCGTCCACGGCGGCCGCTGGTCGCTCGGCGAGGGCGGCAGCAGGACGGCCACGCGGTCGTGCGGCGGCGGTTCGGCGTCGGCGCAGGCGGGCGCGGCGTCATGGCCGAGGACGACGCAGGGCGCGCGGGACCAGTGCCGCCTGGCCTCCTCGAAGGTCGGCGCGACGAGCGGCTCGGTCTGCGCCGAGTCGCACAGGCGCTGGAGCTCGTCCAGGAGCAGGCGGTCGGTGGTGATGACGAGAGGGCGGTTTCGTGCGGACATCGGATCATCGCCTCCGGAATCGGATGACTTCGGGTGATTCCGAGCTTTGACGATCTCCGTCAACCTGGCAAACAGGACCTTCCCGGACCTGTGGATAACTTGTGCATTGTGGATGAAAATACCCACCCGGGTATACGGCCTGTGGATAACTCACGCGTGGTCCGGACCACACTGGACACGCGGTGTCGCAACGGTCGCCTAGGCTTCCCCTCCATGACGACTTTCGTGCTCGTCCCCGGCGCCTGGGGTGGCGCGTGGATGTGGGAGCCGGTCACGCGCGAACTCACCGCCGCCGGGCACACCGTCCACGCCGTGACGCTCCCGGGCCTGCACGCCCACGGCAGCGAGGAGCGGTCCTCGATCACCCTCGACGACCACGTCGCCTACGTGCGCGGCCTGCTGGACGAGATCGGCGAGACCGGCGTCGTCCTCGCCGGGCACAGCTACGCGGGCATCGTCGCCGGGCTGGTCGCCGCCGCCGAGCCCGAACGCGTCGGGCACACCGTCTTCGTCGACGCGAACGTGCCGGTCGACGGGCACTCCATGATCGACGGCTGGTCGCCCGAAGGGCGCGCGCACGTCACGGCCGCCATCGAGGCCAACGGCGGGCTCTGGCCCGTCCTGTCCGCCGAAGACCTCGACGGGCAGGACTTCGACGACGCGCGGCTCGCGCTGTTCCTCGGGCGTTCCCTGCCGCATCCGGGCCGCACGATCTTCGGCGTCGCCAAGCCGGAGCGCCCGCTGACCGAGCTGAGCGCGACCTACATCAACTGCACGCTGAACGGCGAGGACCCGAACCCGGCCGCCGCCCCGTACCGCGACGTGTGGCGCTTCGTCGAGCTGCGCACGGGCCACTGGCCGATGCTCACCAAGCCCAAGGAGCTGGCCGCGATCCTGCGGGCGGTCTAACGCCAGTGCAGGACGACCGTCGTGCCCACCCCGTTGATCCCCGGGGTGGTGCGCAGGTCGCTGACCAGACCCGACAGCAGCGCCATCGCCACGGGGTCGGCGCTCTCACCGGCGGGCGCGCGGTCGCTCACCCGCACGGTGAACCCGCCCCCGTTGCCCTCGCACTCCAGGCGCACGGGCTCGCGCAGCCCGTGCCGCTGGTGCCGGGCGACGGCCTGCGCGCAGGCCTCACCGACGGCGAACCGGACCTCGTCCAGCGCCTCGCCGCGCACGCCGGCCTGCTGCGCGGCGGCTCCGGCGACGAGACGGACCGTCCGCACGTGGGCCGGGGCGGGGGTGAAACTGACCCGCACCACCGGCATCGTCACGAACCGTCCGGACTCGCCGAGTCCTGAATGTCGAAGACCTGGTCGAGACCGGTGAGCCGGAAGATCTTCAGGATCCGTTCCTGGTCGCAGAGAATGACGAGCGTCCCGCCGACCTCTCGCAGCCGCTTGAGCGTCCCGACGAGCACACCGAGTCCGGTCGAGTCGAGAAACTCCACGCTGTTCAGATCGACGGTCAGGCGCCGGACCCCGTCGGAGACCAGGTTGCGCAGATGTTCGCGCAGGCCGGGGGCCGAGTAAAGGTCGATCTCTCCACGGGCCGCGACGACCGACCGGTCACCGTCGGTCCGCGTGGACAGCGCGAGTTCCATGGACACCCTCCCGGATCGGAACGCGGCGCGCGAGCGCCGCAAGGACACGTTACCGGCAGACGGCCTCGGGCGATCCGGACCCGCTGTGTCAGGCTCGTTATTCATGAGCGAGGTCTCAGTTCCCGCGCGTCTCCTGGAGCGCCTGCGGCAGGCGCGGACCGGCGACGCGCTGCGGCACGTTCGCCGCATTCCCCCGCGCCCCGGACGGGTCGGCGAGTGGCCCGCGTGGACGCCCGTCGAGCTCCGCGAGGCCCTCGCCGCGACCGGCGTCGCCGAACCGTGGACGCACCAGGTCGCCGCCGCCGAGGCCGCCCACCGGGGCGAGCACGTCGTCGTCGCCACCGGCACCGCGTCCGGCAAGACCCTCGCCTACCAGCTGCCGACCCTTTCGGCGCTGCTGGAGGACGAGTCGGCGTGCGCGCTGTACCTGTCGCCGACCAAGGCCCTGGCCGCCGACCAGATGCGCTCCCTCGGCGAGCTGGGCCTGACGTCGGTCGTCGCGGCCGTCTACGACGGCGACACCCCCTATGAGCAGCGCGAATGGCTGCGCAGGCACGCGCGCATGCTGCTGTCCAACCCCGACATGGTCCATCACGGCATGCTGCCCCGCCACGAGCGGTGGGGACGGTTCCTGCGCCGCCTGAAGTACGTGATCGTCGACGAATGTCACACCTACCGGGGAGTATTCGGCTCGCACGTCGCGCTGCTGCTGCGCAGGCTGCGCCGGGTGGCCGCGATCTACGGGGCCGACCCGGTGTTCCTGCTGGCCTCGGCGACCACCGGCGATCCGGCCTACACGGCGTCGCGGCTGGTCGGCGCGCCCGTCACGGCGGTGACCGACGACGGTTCGCCGCGCGCGGGGACGACGTTCGCGCTGTGGGAGCCGCCGATGCTGCCCGACATCACCGGCGAGGGCGGCGCGCCCGTCCGCAAGTCCACCTTGAGCGAGACCTCCGACCTGCTCACCGACCTCGTCGTCTCCGGCACGCGCACGGTGGCCTTCGTCGGCTCCCGCCGAGGCGCGGAGTTCGTGGCGCAGATGACCCGCCGCGGACTGTCCGACGTGGACCCCGACCTGCCCGACCGGGTCGCCGCCTACCGCGCGGGGTACCTGCGAGAGGAGCGCCGGGAACTGGAGGAGCGCCTGCGCGAGGGCGACATCCTCGGCCTGGCCGCCACCAACGCGCTGGAGCTCGGCGTGGACATCGCCGGGCTCGACGCCGTCGTCCTGGCCGGCTACCCCGGCACCCTGGCCAGCGTGTGGCAGCAGGCCGGACGCGCGGGCCGCGCCGGACGCGAGGCGCTGGCCGTGCTCGTCGCGCGCGACGACCCGCTGGACACCTACCTCGTGCACCACCCCGAGGCGATCTTCGACCGCCCGGTGGAGGCCACCGTCCTCGACCCGGCCAACCCATACGTCCTGGCCCCGCACCTGGCGCGCGCGGCGACCGAGGCGCACCTGACCGAGGAGGACGTCGAGCTCTTCGGCGGTGAACCCGCCCGCCGCGCCCTGGAGTTCCTGGTCGCCGACGGGCTGCTGCGGCGCCGCCGCGCGGGCTGGTTCTGGACGCGGCACGACCGGCCGGACGTGTCCCTGCGCGGCACGGGGGGTGAGCCGGTCGCGGTCGTGGAGACCGAGACCGGGCAGCTGCTCGGCACGGTCGACGCGGCCTCCGCGCCCTTCCTGACCCACCCGGGGGCGGTCTACCCGCATCAGGGCCGCACGTACCTCGTGGACGCCCTCGACCTCGACGACGCGGTGGCGATGGTGACGCCCGCGAACCCCGACTGGACCACCCATCCCCGCGACGTCACCGACCTGGAGGTTCTGTCGGTGACCAGGCGCGTGGACGCCGGGCCCGTCGCCGCCTACCTCGGCGAGGTCGACGTGACCGGGCAGGTCACCTCCTACCAGCGGCGGCGCCTGCCCAGCGGGCAGATCATCGACGAGACGCCCCTCGACCTGCCCGCGCGGTCCCTGCGGACCGTGGCGGTGTGGTGGACGATCGCCCCGTCGGCGCTCATCGACGCCGGACTCGCCAAGCCCGACTTCCCGGGCTCCCTGCACGCCGCCGAGCACGCCGCCATCGGCCTCCTGCCGCTGGTCGCGACCTGCGACCGCTGGGACGTCGGCGGGCTGTCGACCGCGCTGCACCCCGACACCGGCACGCCCACGATCTTCGTCTACGACGGGCACCCCGGCGGCGCCGGTTTCGCCGAGCGGGGATTCGAGGCGGTGCGAGCGTGGCTGACCGCGACGAGGGACGCCATCCGCGCCTGCGAATGCTCCTCGGGCTGTCCTTCGTGTGTGCAGTCGCCCAAGTGCGGCAACGGGAACGAGCCCTTGGATAAGCCCGGCGCGCTGGTCGTGCTGGGGGTGCTGCTGCGGAGCCTGCCCGCGTAACCCGGTTCGGCGCCGGTCGTTGTACCGGGCACAGGACCGACGGAACCGGGATACCGGACCCGCAGGTTCGCGGCGGAAGAACGTGGAGCCACGGGCGCGATCGGCCCGTTCGGTGCGCTCCACAGGTGCCCGCCGAAACACCGGCGCCGCTCATCCCCCGACGATTCGACGTCATCGTCCGGGCCCGGCGCCGTGATCATCGGCCGAGTCATGGCCGGGACCACCGCCGGAACCACCACCGAAGGACTGCCGGGAGCACCGCTGGCAGTACCGCCGGGGTGGGGCCGCGTGGGCGGTTTCGCGGGGGCCGTGGTGGACCTGGTGACACGGCCGATGACGGTGGGGCCGCGCGGGCGGTTTCGCGGGACGGCCGGTCAGGCGTCCCGTGGGACCGGGCGGCCCGCTTGGAACCGCCCGGTGGGTTCGCCGGTCAGCCGCCGTAATACGGGACGCACTGCCAGCCGCAGTTGCACTTCTTGCAGCACAGGCACTCGCCCGGGCCTTCCGTGCACTCCATGACATCGCACTGACCCTGCTCATCGCAGCAGGCTCCGGCTTCGGCTCGGGGGACGAGCCGTTCGACTAAGGCGTCGGCGATCGCTTTCAGGAACATGTGTGGGCTCCCATCGGGCGGGTGTGTGCGGCCGATACCGCACGGTGACGATCGTGTGGTGTGGCGCGGCGGAAGTCGCCGCTGACTTTCGCGTGAATCCGGATCGAGCGCTCAGACGATGAACAACGTGGGCCGTGTGGACGACGTGAGCGTTCGCGCGGATGGAGAGGAGGAGGTGGGACGTCCCCGGGACGTGCCCGTTAAGGGATGTAGCAGGATCCGCAGATCAGCCTGCAGCTGCAGGAGTAGCAGCAGAGCTTCACGGAGATTCCGTCGGCGCAGTCGTAGGTGTCGCACAGGCCGCGGTCCTCGCAGCAGGCTCCGGCTTCGGTCCGGGGGACGAGCCGTTCGACTAAGGCGTCGGCGATCGCTTTCAGGAACATGTGTGGGCTCCCATCGGGCGGGTGTGTGCGGCCGATACCGCACGGTAACGATCGTGTCATCTCACCGAGGGGAAGTCTCTGGTCACTTTCGGCGCGAATACGCACCGAGAAGTCACGAATACGGACCGAGCGCTCAGACGCTGAAACTGCCACACAGACGCCATTGCCATCGGCACGGGCGCGGGCACACCGACGCCGGATGCCGTGCGGGCCGGGACCAGCGCGCGTGGAAGGAGGTGGGACGAGCACGCCGGACTTGAAGTCTTCGCCGTGCGGGGAGCGAAAGGCGCTACCGGTCTTGGGGTCGGGGTGCCGAAGTACCGGGTGCCGAAGTACGGAAGTGCGGAAGTGCCAAAGTGCCGAGGTGCCCGGGTACGAGGTCACTGCGGCATGCGGCGGTGCGGGCTGTCATGGGCCCGGGTGCCTGCCAGACCATCGCACCTCACGAGTGCCGGGGTCTCGCTGCTGAGATCTCTCCGGCCGGTTCGCCAGCAAGGGTTCGCCGCGGCTAGGCCGCCGGCCGGCTCGCCGACGATGCCGACCCTCGCCGACCAGTTCGCCATCGAGGTTTCGCCGCCCGGGCGGCGAAAGAAAGGAGGCCACGGCCGCCGACCCGAAGGTCCGGCTCGATCGCGCCAGTCCGGTCGCGCAGTCCGATCGCCAAGTCCGATCGCGCGACCCGGTCGCGCAGTCGGATCACCTGGCCCGGTCGCGCAGTCCGATCGCGCGGCTCGATCGCCCAGTCCGATCGCCCGGTCCGCTCACGCAGTCCGATCGCGTTCGCCCGTCAGGGCCGGACCTTGCCCAGCAGTGCGGCCACATCCGCGCTCACCGGTGTGGGGAGTTCGCCGTGGGGCGACCACACGGCGGCGTCGTGCTCCTCGGGGTCCAGCCTGATGTCGCCCGCGTCGACGGTGAGGTTCCAGTTGTGCTGGCGCATGAGGATTCCGCCGCGAGAGACGTAGTCGAAGGAGCCGAGGTATTCGCCGACCGCGGACACCGTCAGGCCGGTCTCCTCGAAGACCTCGCGGGCCAGCGCGACGTAGAGACCCTCGCCGGGATCCACCTTGCCGGAGGGCAGTTCCCACTGCCCGCCCATGTAGTCGGAGGCCGCGCGGCGGATGAGCAGCACCCGCCCGTCGCGGGCGATGACGCCGCCGACGACCTGCTGCTCGATCCCGTCGCGCTTGTCGCGCAGGACGAGGCTCTCCGGGTCGGACGGGGTGGTATCGGGCATGGTCGATCCCTTCGCCGGTGAACCTGTGAGGGTAGTGGGTCCACGTGACGCGGGGGTGACTCCGGGTCGACGGTCCCACACGGATCGGCCCCCACGGGCCGATATGACGGACCACCCGACTCTGGCCGGGGTGGCACCCTTTGGGTATCAATGACGGCGTGGAAGTCCTCTGGGCGATGCCGCCGCTGCTGACCCTGCTCGTGCTGCTCGCCCGCGCGATGTTCCTGCGCGCGATCGGGCGCTCCCCGGGGGCGATCGACCCGTCCTTCCACTTCGACGCCAACCGCGAGATCGTGCGGCTCATGGACGCCGACGAAAAGGTCGCGGCCCTGGTCGCCGAGGTCAACGGGGAGCGCGATCCGCTGGGCGCGGGCAGCGTCCTGATCGCCGAGGGCGTCATGCAGATGAACACCGACCACACCCGCCACATGCGCATGGTCTACCTCGGGCTGGCGATGGCGCTCACGGTCCTGTGCTCACCGCCGATGCTGGCGCTGTACCTGCTGTTCTTCTGGACCTGGCTGTGGCCGACGCTGCTGTGCTGCGCCGTCACCGTGGGCGGGTTCCTGGTGGGACTGCGGGCGCTGCGGGAGATCGACCGCTGGCCGCTGCTCGGGAAGCGCTGGATCCTCACGCGGGCGGGACGCGAAGCGGCAGCAGCACTCTGAACGTCGCGCCCTCGCCGGGGGCGGTGTCCAGGCGGACGCAGCCGCCGTGGGCGGTCACGATCGCCGCGACGATCGACAGGCCCAGGCCGGTGCCGCCGGAGGCGCGTGCGCGCCCGGCGTCGGCCCGGTAGAGGCGCTCGAAGACGTGCGAGGCGTGCTCGGGTGAGAGCCCGGGACCGCCGTCGGCGACTTCGATGACGGCGGCCTCGCCGGACGGCGTCGCGCCCACCTGCGTGATGAACGGGCGCGAGTCGGCGTCCGTCGTGCCCAGGCGCACCGTCACCGGCGTCCCGGGCGGGGTGTGCCGCAGCGCGTTGCCCACGAGGTTGGTCAGCACCTGCCGCAGCTTCGGCTCGTCGCCGGGCACGGTCACCGGCGCGAGTTCGCCGTCCAGGGGCTCGATGCCGATGAACCGGCCGGGCTCGCGGACGTGTGCGTCGCGGACGGTGTCGGCGGCGACGCCGAGGAGGTCGACGGGCCGCCGCTCCATCGGGCGCTGCTCGTCCAGCGAGGCCAGCAGCATCAGATCGTCCACGAGGAGGCTCATGCGGGCCGCCTCGTCCTCGATGCGTCCCATGGACTCGTCCAGGGCCGCGCCGGGCGGCGTGCCGCCGCGCCGGTACAGCTCGGCGAAGCCCTTGATGGACGTCAAGGGCGTGCGCAGCTCGTGGGAGGCGTCGGCCAGGAACCGCCGCAGCCTGCCCTCCGAGGCCGCCTGCTCGTCCATGGCGTGCTGGATGCGGCCCAGCATCGTGTTCAGGGCCCTGCCCAGCCGCCCGGTCTCGGTGTGCGGATCATCGTCGGGGACGCGCCCGCCGAGCCCGGGGGAGTCGGTGGGCTCGCCGTCGGCGATGCGCTCGGCGGTGTCCTCCATGCGCGTCAGGGGCCGCAGCCCCAGCCGGACCACCCGGGAGGCGCCCAGGGCGAGCCCGGCCAGGATCAGCAGGCTCACGCCGCCGCCGATGAGCAGCAGCCGCGCCGTGGTCGCGTCGGCGCCGTCCAGTGACACCGCGAGGACGGCGATGTCGCCGTTGTCCACGGGCGCGACCTGGACGCGCCACCCGCCGACGGTGACCGGCGGCTTCCCCACCAGCGACACGGGGTCGGTGATCCCGGAGAGCGGGCCGGTGGCCGGGGCGAGGGTGAACTTGTAGGCGCCGGTGGACGAGTAGACGTCGGTGTGCTCGTTCTGCCGCCCGAACGGCGGCATGGAGCGGAAGCGCAGATCGTCGGACGGCAGGTGCCGCGCGGCGCGCGCGGCGTCGGCGAGCTGCCCGTCGACCTGGTCGACCAGGTAGGTGCGGAGCAGGACCGCCGCCGTCCCCAGCGCGAGGGTGAGTGCCAGCGCGGTGATCGCCACGATCGTGACGACCATGCGGGCGCGCAGGGTCCAGTGGCTCCAGCGGCGCATCAGGTGCCCCGGGGCGTCCGCAGGGCGTATCCGACGCCGCGGACCGTGTGGATCAGCGGCGGGTCGAGGTGGTCGATCTTCTTGCGCAGGTAATAGACGTAGGACTCCACGATGCGGCCGTCGCCGCCGAAGTCGTAGTTCCACACGCGGTCCAGGATCTGCGCCTTGGAGACCACCCGCCCGGCGTTGACCATGAGGTAGCGCAGGAGATTGAACTCGGTGGGGGACAGGTCGATGTGCTCGCCGCCGCGCCGGACCTCGTGGGCGTCCTCGTCGAGCTCCAGGTCGGCGTAGCGCAGGACGCCGTCGTCGGCGCCGGTTCCCTTGGCGCGGCGCAGGATCGCCTGCACCCGCAGGATGACCTCTTCGAGGCTGAAGGGCTTGGTGACGTAGTCGTCGGCGCCGACGGTGAGTCCCGCGACGCGGTCCTCGACGGCGTGCCGGGCGGTCAGGAACAGCATCGGGACGTCGCGGCCGCCCGCGCGCAGCCGCCGGGCGACCTCGAAGCCGTCCACGTCCGGCAGCATCACGTCGAGGATGACCAGGTCGGGGGAGTAGTCCCCGGCGACCGCCACGCCCTCGGCGCCGCTCTCGGCGACGCGGACGTCGAATCCGGTGAGCCGGAGGGTCGCCGACAGCAGCGCGCCGATGTTCGGTTCGTCGTCCACGACCAGGACCTTCGTCTTCGCCGGCTGGTTCACCCGTGCTCCTCACTCCGCGCGACTGCCTCAGGTGTACGGCGGAAACCTCAATGCGAGCTCGGAACCACCTCGGAGCGCCCTCGGAGGTGATCGTATGCCCTGGTATGGGTGGGTTCAGTGGAAATGTCGCAGCCGTCGCGTACGGTACGGATCGTCGGGTTCCGGCCCGGCCGCCGCCACCGGCCCGCCTCCCCGTCCCGCCTTGTCCTCACCCTCGGTCCCGTCGTCACCGGTGCCGCGGACGTCCCGTGAGCACCTCATCCACAGTGGACTGCGCGATGTGGGCGGCGCCACATTGATCACTTTCTATGGTCTAGATCTCCAAGTCGGCTAAGGCAAGTGGAAGACGATCTTCCGATTCCCATGCTCACCTGCATGATCATCAGAGAAGGCGATCAAGGTTCATGCAACTAGATCATGGCCATGACGCGCGGAAACCACCCCGTGCGGATGTGACCTTGCGCACCGAGTCCCGATAGACTCCGTCGGTCGTATCGCGGAGCCGTCACCGACGGTTCTCCCGCGAACGCTTTCTTTAATCGGTATCTGGAGGACGGATGTCCCAAATGTTGCTCGCCAAAGGGGACGAGCCCGGGGTGATCAGCCTGACCGGCGCGAATTTGACCTATGTCATCCTCGCCGCCGTGGTCGCGTTGGTCGCGCTGGCGTTCGCCGGTGCGCTGGTCAAGGCGGTGCTCGCCACCAGCACGGGCACCCCGAAGATGCAGGAGATCGCCGGTGCCGTGCAGGAGGGCGCCTCGGCGTACCTGCGACGGCAGTTCCGCACCCTCGGCATCTTCGTCCTGGTCGCGGTGGCGCTGCTGTTCGCGCTGCCCGTCCACGACGGCGGTATCGAGGTGCGGATCGGCCGATCGGCGTTCTTCGTGGTCGGCGCCGGTTTCTCGGCGTTCATCGGCTGGGCCGGCATGTCCCTTGCGACGCGCGCGAACCTGCGCGTGGCCAGCGCCGCCCGTGAGGGCAGCCGGGAGCGGGCGATGTCGATCGCGTTCCGCACCGGCGGCGTCGTCGGCTTCCTCACCGTGGGCCTCGGCCTGGTGGGCGCCGCCGGTGTCGTGCTGATCTACAAGGGGAACGCGCCCACCGTCCTCGAAGGTTTCGGGTTCGGGGCGGCGCTGCTGGCCATGTTCATGCGCGTGGGCGGCGGCATCTTCACCAAGGCCGCCGACGTCGGCGCCGACCTGGTCGGCAAGGTCGAGCAGGGCATCCCCGAGGACGACCCCCGCAACGCCGCGACCATCGCCGACAACGTCGGCGACAACGTGGGCGACTGCGCCGGTATGGCCGCCGACCTGTTCGAGTCCTACGCCGTCACCCTGGTCGCCTCGCTGATCCTCGGCAAGGCGGCCTTCGGCGACTACGGCCTGGTGTTCCCGCTGATCGTGCCCGCCATCGGTGTCGTCACCGCCATCATCGGCGTGTTCATCACCCGCCTGCGGAAGTCCGACAAGGACGGCATGGCGCCGATCAACCGCGCCTTCTACATCTCCGCGGCGATCTCGGCGATCCTGTGCGCCGGCGCCGCGCTGCTGTACCTGCCCAAGGACTGGAAGTCCATCGGCGTCGAGGGCGTGTCCTCGTCGGTGTCGCCGCAGGTCGTCGCGATCGTCGCGGTCATCATCGGCATCGTGCTGGCCGGTGTCATCCTCGGCCTGACCGGCTACTTCACCGGCGTTGGCTCCAAGCCCGTCGACGACGTGGCCAAGACCTCCGGGACGGGCCCGGCGACCGTGGTCCTCTCGGGCATCTCGCTCGGCCTGGAGTCGGCGGTCTACACCGCGCTGGTCATCGCCGCGGCGGTGTTCGGGGCGTTCCTGCTCGGCGGCGGCAACCTGCTCATCGCGCTGTTCGCCATCGCGCTGGCCGGTTGCGGCCTGCTGACCACCGTCGGCGTCATCGTCGCCATGGACACCTTCGGGCCCATCAGCGACAACGCGCAGGGCATCGCCGAGATGTCCGGTGACATCGACGAGGAGGCCGCTCGCACCCTCACCGACCTGGACGCCGTCGGCAACACCACGAAGGCGATCACCAAGGGCATCGCGATCGCGACGGCCGTCCTGGCGGCGACCGCGCTGTTCGGTTCCTACGGCGACGCGATGAAGGACTCCCTCCTCCAGGCGGGTGAGGAGCTCGGTCAGCTGAATCTGCTGATGAACCTGGCCGACCCGCGCAACCTCGTCGGGCTCATCATCGGCGCGGCCGTGGTCTTCATGTTCTCCGGCCTGGCGATCAACGCCGTGTCCCGCTCGGCGGGCGCGGTGGTCTACGAGGTCCGCCGCCAGTTCCGCGAGAAGCCGGGCATCATGGACGGCACCGAGCGTCCCGAGTACGGCAAGGTCGTCGACATCTGCACCCGGGACGCGCAGCGCGAGCTGATCACCCCCGGTCTGCTGGCGATCCTGGCGCCCATCGCCGTCGGCTTCGGCCTCGGTGTCGGCGCCCTGGCGGCCTACCTCGCGGGCGCGATCGCCTGCGGTGTGCTGATGGCGATCTTCCTGGCCAACTCGGGCGGCGCCTGGGACAACGCGAAGAAGATGGTCGAGGACGGCTACCTCGGCGGCAAGGGCACCGACGCCCACGCCGCGACCGTCATCGGCGACACGGTGGGCGACCCGTTCAAGGACACCGCCGGTCCCGCGATCAACCCGCTGATCAAGGTGATGAACCTCGTGGCCCTGCTCATCGTGCCAGCCGTGGTCGCGATGTCCTACGGCTCGGCGAAGAACACCGGAGCGCGCATCGGCATCGCCGTCGCCGCCCTCCTGATCATCGCCGCCGCCGTCGTGTGGAGCCGCAGCAAGCCGATCTCGGTGGCTGAGGACACCGAGGAGGCCGAGGCCCCAAAAGCTGAGAAGGTCGGCGCGGACGCGTAAGACCGCTCGACCCCCCGGTTGAGGTGAAGCCCCGGTCCGAGAGGACCGGGGCTTCGTCGTGCCAGCCCACGAAAGGGGAGTGGCGAGGCGGAGAAGCGGGTGGAGGAGAGGACCGACGCCGCTCAGAGAGCGACGCATGCGAGACGCCACGGCATGCCAAGGCGCGAGGGTGACCACCCACGCGGGCGCGAGTGAGGGTTTTGATCGGGTGGGGAAGCTGGACGCGCGCGTGCAGCGGCGCAACCAACCCGGTCGGCCACGAAGGACCGTGTGCCGAGGAGCCAAGACCGCCTCCGGCTCGGGAGAAGTGTTTTAGGTTCCGGGGTCGGCGGGGACGGAGTTCCCTGGTGGGGATCCAAGGGGCAAAGCCCCTTGGGCACCAAACCGAGAAGAAGACAAGCCACGGCCACACGCCCCACACAGGGAGACGTGGGAAGGATGAGCCCCACAAGCCGGGACTGGCCGCAGCCCGGGGCGTGGCGACTACCGGCTGGGGGAAGTGTTTCCGTCCCGGGGGCCAGGGGCAAGGCCCCTTGGGCACCAAGCCGAGAAGAAGACAAGGCACGGCCATACGCCCCACGCAGGTAGAAGTGGGGGAACGAGAATCGCTGAGCCGCTCAAGAGCGGCGGAAGCCAGCCCACAAGCCAGGACCAGCCGCAGCCTGAGGCGCTGTGGCGACCACCGGCTCGGGCGAAGTGACCCGCCTCAGGGCCTAGGGGGCGGAGTTCACCGGTAGAGGCAAGAGCCCGGCATGAGGTGGTGAATCTCGGTGCGGGCCTGCGCCAGCCCCTTGTACCGTCACCCCGTGACCGCGCGCTTCTGGATCGCCGCCGCCATCGCCCGCCTGCGCGCCGACACCACCTCCGCCCCGCGCCTGCACGTCCTTCCGCCGCTCGGCGATGTCGAGGTCCTCGCCGTGGACGAGTCCGTCCACCCAGGTGGCATCAAGTACCGCTCGGTCCGCGACCTCCTGCTGCACGATCTCCGCGAGGGCCACCTGCACCCCGGGACGCGCCTGGTCGAGGCCTCCGCCTCCAACACCGGTGTCGCCACCGCCCACTTCGCGCGGTTGCTGGGCCTGCCGCTCACCCTCGTCGCGCCCGCGCGAACTCCACGCGAGCGGCAGGCGCTTCTGGCGTCAATGGGGGCGGAGCTGCTGCTCACCGACCGCCCGGCGGCCATGTACGACATCGCGCGCGAGCAGGACGGTCACTTCCTCGATCACATCGCCCGCGCCGGGACCACCGCCGCCTACCGTGAGGACGGGCTGGCGCGGGTGCTGGCCTCGCTGAGCCCGTCCCGGATCGTCGTGGGCGTGGGGACCGGCGTCACCTCGGCGACGATCGCGCGGTACCTGCGCCACAGGGGCTCGCGCGCGAAAGTGGTGGTGGCCGACGCGGAGAACTCCGCGTACTTCCCGGGCTGGGCCTCGGGCGTCCGCGACTACGGGACGGGGGTGCCGTCGCGCATCCCGGGGATCGGGCGTCCTCGCATGGAGGCCGCCTTCGATCCCGATCTGGTGGAGTACGTGATCCCGGTGCCGGACGCCGGGAGCGTCGCGGCGATGCGCTGGGCCCGCGAGGTCACCGGTGTGCCGGTGGGACCGTCGACGGGCGCGAACCTGTGGGCCGTGCGCGAACTCGCGCGCAGGGGGATGAGCGGGCCGATCGCCACCGTCTTCGCCGACGCCGGCTACCTCGACACCTTTCACAACCCGGGGTGGGTGGCCGGGAAGGGGATCGCCTCAGGTCCTGAAGCGGGAGTCCCCTTCCCGTGGTCTGCGACTACACCGTGACCGTGCGGGCCGAGCCCTCGGACGGGATCAGCGCCCAGAGGATGGCGTAAGCGATCACCTGCGAGCCCGGCAGCAGCAGGGAGGCGATGGTCAGCAGGCGGACGGTGGAGACCTTCAGCCCGAAGCGGTTGGCCAGCGCCGAGCAGACACCGGCGACCATGCGGTCGTTCGCGGGACGGACCAGGGTCTTCATGTGGATCACCCTTTCTCGGTGGGATGTATCCATGATCGGGTTCCCGGGGGCCGGATTCCTCGTGCCCGAGGATGGCTCGGCCCGGAGCGGGCCCCGATGACCTGGCCCTTAAGGGTGGGTGTGGGTCCACCGGCGGAAGTGGACTTAGACCATCCTCCGCCACACGCGCCGCACGTAATCGGTGATGCCGGGGACGTCGGTGCCGTTGCCCCACAGGCGCGTCAACAGGGCGGCGCCGTCGGTGGGGCGGACGGCGGGGTCCTTGTCGAGGGTGGAGCGCACGACTGCCGCGAAGCCGGGGTCGAGACGGTCCATGTAGGACAGCAGTTCCTCGCTGGGCGGGTCCATCAGGATCTTGCGGGTGATGGCGGCGATGTCCGGCGCGTCGAAGGGGCCGTGGCCGGTGGCGGCGATGACCAGCAGGCAGCCCCAGGCCCACACGTCGGCGGCGGGGCTGACGTGGGCGCCGCGGAACTGCTCCGGGGCCATGTAGGCCATGGTGCCCAGGTGGGTCCCGGTGCGGGTGAGGCGGGTGGCGTTGCGCATGTGGACGATGCCGAAGTCGATCAGCTTCGGGCCCGCCGAGGTGAGCATGAGGTTGGACGGCTTGATGTCGCGGTGGACCATGAAGTTGCGGTGCAGGCCCTCCAGCGACAGCGCCAGCGCGAGCCCGAGCGCGTGCAGGGCCTGCGGGTCGCGGATGGGCCCGACCTCGTAGACGTAATCGTCGAGGGTCATGCCGTCCAGCAGCTCCATCACCATGTACGGCCGCTGCCGGTCGATGCCGGAGCCGAGGATCCGGACGGTGAAGGCGCTGTCGGTCATGGCGAGCGTGTCGGCCTCGCGCTGGAAGCGGATGAGGTCCTTCTGCGCGCCGACCACGGCGACGGTCTTGAGGGCCACACCGGCGTTGGTCCAGGGATCGCGGGCCACGTACACGGTGCCCATGCCGCCGGACCCGAGGCGCTCCCGGATCTCGTAGCCGCCGATGCGGCGCGGGTCGTCCGGTGACAGCGGGGACGTGCGGGGCGGTGAGGTCAGCGGCCCGGTCGCGGGCGCGGGATCTTCGGCGAGGGGCGCGTCGATCACCGGGATCTCCTCGGTGGGAAAGTCCGGCACATAGTCCGCCGGGGACGCCGGGGACGCGGGGGCCCCGGACGGCGCCGGGCGGGGGTGGCCGCGCAGGCGGAGGCGCCCGTCCTTGTCGTCGTAACGCAGGTAGCGCTCGGTGAGCTCGGCCGGGGGGCCGACGGGACGCAGCAGCGCGGGCAGGACCACGCATCCGGCCAGCTCCCACACCGCGATGAACATCAAGGCGCCGAAGGGGATCACCAGCAGCGCCGGCACGAGGACGACGGCGAGCCCGAGCAGCGGCCGCCGCCGCGCCGGGTCCCAGTCGAGGATCCAGCCGGGCAGGGCCCGGGTGCGGGTCTGCCGGTCCTGCCACGTGACCGCCAGCCACCACACGAGCCCGCAGGCCAGGGCGCCCACCACGACGCGGACGGGGCTGCCGTGGCCGCTGAGGAGCTGCCAGCCGGCCGAGATCAGCGCGACGGGGGAGTCGCGGGCCTCGGCGGGCCCGCCACCGTCCAGATAGGACGCGGTGAGCAGCGCCCACAGCGACAGCCCGAAGGCCAGCGCCACGGCCCGGTCGGCGAGGCGGAAGCCGCGGCGCGCCCGGCGGTAGCCGTCCAGGCGGACCAGCTCGGCCTCGGCGGCGCGGCTGGAGTAGCGCTCGGCGGCGCGCACGCCGACCACGATCGGCCACGACACCAGCTCATTGCGGCGCCCGGCCAGCGCGATCGTCCACAGTGGAATCGTGGCCAGCCGGACCAGCACGGCGGCGACGATGAGCGTCCACGTCCACGAGACCGGCGAACCGAACCAGCCGAACTCCCCCAGCAGGGCACGGACCCCGTCGAGGACCCGGCCGGCAGGTACGCCGAACGCGGCCAGCAGCTCCGTCACCTTCAGACCTTCCCGCTCCTCGCAGCGGACCGCCCGAGAACCCCAGTGGCCGCACCATACCGTGTCGGTGTGGCCGTCGTGTCACCTCAGGTGGCCATTTTTCCCGCGATCAGTCGCCATCCGCGTGCGATGTGGACCAACGGTCTACCGTCCGGGCACAGTCCGTCGATGAGCGCGGCCCCGTCGGCGGGACGCTTCTCGGCGACCTTGTCGAGGGACCGGGTGACGAGCTCGCCCAATTGGGGGTCTATCGCGCCGATCCGCCCCAGGATCTCGGGGTCGGGCGGCTGGCTGATCACTTTATGGGTGGTGCGCGGGATGCTCTCGGCGTCGAAGGGGCCCTTGACGCTGGCGGCGAAGGCCACGCAGCACGCCCAGGCCCACACGTCGGCGGCGGCGGTGATGCGGGAGTCCTCGAACTGCTCGGGCGCCATGAACGCGAAGGTGCCCAGCTGGACGCCGGTGTTGGTGAGCCGCGTGGAGCCGGGGATGAAGGCGATGCCGAAGTCGATGATCTTCGGCCCGTCGGAGGTCAGCATGATGTTGGCGGGCTTGATGTCGCGGTGGACGACGCCCAGGTCGTGCAGGCTGCGGAGCCCTTCGGCGAGCGCGATGGCGAGGCTGCGCAGGCCCGCCGGTTCGAGGATGGGGCCTTTGATGTGGGCGTAGTCGTGCAGGGTGAGGCCGTCGAGCAGCTCGGTGACCAGGAAGGGCCGGTTGCGGTCGACGCCGGAGTCCAGGACCCGCGCGGTGTAGGGCCCGTCGGCCAGGGCGAGGGTGTCGCATTCGCGCTGGAAGCGCTCGCGCTCCAGTGCCGAGTCGAGGATGAGCCCGTTGGTGGTCTTGAGGGCGACGGTGGTGGACGTGCCGGGGCGTCGCGCGAGGTAGACGGTGCCCATGCCGCCGGCCCCGAGGCGGCCCAGGACCTGGTAGCCGCCGATCGCGTGCGGGTCGCCGGGCAGCAGCGCCTTCCCGTTGGGGTGCGGGGGAACCGGTGGCGGCGTGTAGGGGGCCATGCTCGGTACGGGCGGCATGCCGGGGTGCATCGCCACGACGGGCCGGACGCGCGGCGTCCCGACCAGCGGGTCGATCTCCACGAAGCGGTCCCAGACCGCCTCGGGTTCGCGGACGCGGCGGGTGACGGCGGGGAGCAGCAGCGCGCCGATGAGCGTCCAGACGGTGGCGGTGACGATCGCGGCGAAGGGCATGAAGAGCAGGCCGCCGACCACGAAGGGCGCCAGTTCGAACTTGGTTCCCTTGCCGTGTCCCCAGTCCAGGGCCCAGTCGGGCATCCGGTTGCCGCGCAGGAGGCGCTTGTAGAGGTAGGCGGCGCCTGCCCACACGACGGCCCCGCCGGCCACGGCGAGCAGGACGGGCCACGGGTCGGCGACGTCGAAGACGTCCCAGAAGGTGTTGGTCAGCGCCAGCGGTTTGCCGTGCACAGTGGACTTGAGGCCGATGCCGCCGGGGTCCTCGCCCCAGCGCACGGCCCACCACAGCGCGGTCGTGGACACCAGGACGCCGCCGCCGATGAGCCGGTGGAAGTTGCGGGCCTGTTTGTTGAGGGGGTGGGTGCGGTCCATGGACTTGCGGACGCGGTCGGCCTCCTCGCGCGGCAGCCGGTGGGCGGCCAGTGAGGCGCGGACGGGCGCGGTGACCAGCTCGTTGCGTTCGCCGGTCACGGCGGGCAGCCACAAGGGCAGCGTCACCGCGCGCAGCAGCACGGCCGCGCCGAGGACGACGGCGATCCACGCCGGAGGGTCGCCCAGCCAGGGCACGCGTTCCAGCAGCCACTGCGCGCCCTGCAGCAACCACAGGCCGGGCAGCCCGAGCACGGCGAGCAGATCGGACACGGCACTCCTCCCCAGGGTCCTCGACGCACCATAGCGCGTGGGTGCGACCGCCACGATCCCGCGAATGGTCGGCGGTAGGTTCGACGCGTGCGCAGACGTCTCCTACTCCTCCTCTCCGTGCCCCTTCTCTTTCTGGCCGCGTGCGGCGCCGAGGCGATGACGGCGAGGGACTGGGCGACGTCGGTGTGCGGGACCCTCGGGCCCTGGCGGACCCGCATCGGCGAGCTGACCGGTGGCGCGCAGGCCGCCATCAAACCGGACAGCACGCCACAGACCGCCAAGGAGGAGCTGGTCAAGCTCATTCAGGGCGCGGCCGGGGCGTCCTCGACGGCCCACGACTCGCTCGCGAAGCTGCCCGCGCCGGACGTGGAGGGCGGCGCCGGTGTCCGCGACACGTTCGTGGCCGCGCTGGCCACCGCCCGCGACGCCTACGGGCAGGCCGCCGCCGAGCTGGGCGGGCTGGACGCGTCCGCCGCCGACTTCTACGACCGGGTGAGCGCGGTCATGACGCGCCTGAACAGCGCCTATTCGGCCGGTCCGGACCCCTCGTCGCTGGACTCGAAGGAGCTCAAGGAGGCCTTCGACACCGTCCCCGAGTGCCGCTGAGGACCGCCGGTTTCAGGCGTGGATCGCGGTGATCGACGGGAATAGGAGGTATACGGAGCTGCCTTACGGCATATTCGCGTTGTACCGTGCCAGTCGGAGTGGAGGACGTCTTCGGTGGTCGCCATGAACACGGCTGGTCGCCGCGTTACCGTAGACAACCGGTCCCAGTGACGAAGCAGTACCTACAAGTGGGGTAAGTAGTGGCCCGATCCGCCGGCACCAAGCGCCTGGTCATCGTCGAATCACCGGCGAAGGCCAAGACCATATCCGGCTACCTCGGGCCGGAGTACATCGTCGAGGCCAGTCTCGGGCACATCCGGGACCTGCCGCGTAAGGCCGCCGAGATCTCCGACGATCTCAAGGCCAAGGGCTGGAACAGCCTGGGCGTCGACGTGAACAACGACTTCGAGCCGCTGTACCTGGTCAACCCCGACCGCGAGCAGCACGTCCGCAAACTCAAGGCGCTGCTGAAGGACTCCTCCGAGCTCCTGCTGGCCACCGATGAGGACCGCGAGGGCGAGGCCATCGCGTGGCACCTGATGCAGACGCTCAACCCCAAGGTGCCGGTGCGGCGCATGGTGTTCCACGAGATCACCAAGCCCGCGATCGCGGCCGCCGTGGCGAATCCGCGCGAGATCGACCAGTCCCTTGTGGACGCCCAGGAGGCCCGGCGCATTCTCGACCGCCTCTACGGCTTCGAGGTCTCCCCGGTGCTGTGGAAGAAGATCATGCCGCGCCTGTCGGCCGGTCGCGTCCAGTCGGTGGCGACCCGCATCGTCGTGGAGCGCGAGCGGCAGCGGGTCAAGTTCCACGCCGCCGACTACTGGGGCATCACCGCCGCGCTGCGCACGTCGGGCGCGGAGACCTTCGCCGCCGGGCTGGTCACCTTCGACGGGGACCGCGTCGCCACCGGTAAGGACTTCGACCCCGACACCGGACGCGCGCGCGGCAACGTCGTCCACCTCGACGAGGCGGGCGCGCGGGGGCTGGCCGAGCGGCTGTCGGGCGTCCCGTACCAGGTCTCGCGCGTGGAGGAGAAGCCGTACCGCCGGCGTCCCTACGCGCCGTTCATCACCTCCACGCTTCAGCAGGAGGCGTCCCGCAAGCTCCGGCAGTCGAGCGCGCAGACGATGCGCATCGCGCAGCGACTGTACGAAAACGGGTACATCACCTATATGCGTACCGACAGTACGAACCTGTCGGAAACCGCCCTCGCGGCCGCGCGCCGCCAGGTCGCCGAGCTGTACGGGCCGCAGTACGTGCCCGCCGAGCCGCGCCGCTACGCCCGCAAGGTCAAGAACGCGCAGGAGGCGCACGAGGCGATCCGCCCCGCCGGCGACTCCTTCCGCACACCCGGCGACGTGGCCAAGGAGCTGTCCTCGGACGAGCTGCGCCTCTACGAGCTCATCTGGCGCCGCACGGTGGCCTCCCAGATGACCGACGCGGTCGGCAACTCCGTCTCGGTGCGCGTCAAGGCGACCTCGACCACCGGTGAGGTGTGCGAGTTCGGCGCCTCCGGCAAGACCATCACCGACCCGGGCTTCCTGAAGGCCTACGTCGAGTCCCTCGACGACGACGCCGAGGACGCCGACGACGCCGAGCGCCGCCTGCCCAACCTCGCCAAGGACCAGGCGCTCACCGCGGACGGGCTCACCGCCGACGGGCACCGCACGCAGCCGCCCGCCCGCTACACCGAGGCCTCGCTGGTGAAGGCCCTCGAAGAGCGCGGCATCGGCCGTCCCTCGACCTACGCGTCGATCATGCAGACCATCCAGGACCGCGAGTACGTCTTCAAGCGCGGCCAGGCCCTCGTCCCGACCTTCCTGGCCTTCGCCGTGGTCGGGCTGATGGAGCAGCACTTCACGCGCCTGGTCGACTACGACTTCACCGCCGCGATGGAGGGCGAGCTCGACGAGATCGCCGCCGGCGACGCCGAGCGCCTGGAGTTCCTGCGCCACTTCTACTTCGGTGGCGCCGCCGCCGAGGGCACGGTGGCCTCCGCGGGTGGCCTGAAGGCCCTCGTGGACGACCAGATGCCGCAGATCGACGCGCGCGCGGTCAACTCCATCCCGCTGTTCACCGACGAGTCGGGCCGCCAGGTCGTGGCCCGCGTCGGCCGCTTCGGGCCCTACCTGGAGCGCACCAAGACCGGCCAGGAGCCCGGCGAGGGCGAGCGGGTGTCCGTCCCCGACAGCGTCGCCCCCGACGAGCTGACCGCGGAGAAGGTGGAGGAGCTCTATAACGCCCCCGCCGACGAGCGCGAGCTGGGCGAGGACCCCGCCACCGGCGAGACGGTGATGCTCAAGTCGGGCCGCTACGGGCCCTACGTCACGCGCGGCGAATCGACGTCCTCGCTGCTCAAGACGCAGGACCCGGCCGAACTCACCCTCGCCGACGCGCTGCGGCTGCTGTCGCTGCCGCGCGTGGTCGGCGAGCTCGACGGCGAGCCGGTCGAGGCGGCCAACGGCCGTTACGGGCCCTACGTCAAGAAGGGCAAGGACTCCCGTTCCCTGGAGAACGAGGAGCAGCTCTTCACCGTCACCATCGAGGAGGCCGCGGCCCTCTTCGCGCAGCCGAAGAAGCGCGGCCGCGCCGCCGCCCCGCCGCTGAAGGAGCTGGGCGACGACCCGGTGTCCGGCAAGCCGATGGTGGTCAAGGAGGGCCGCTTCGGGCCCTATGTGACCGACGGCGAGACCAACGCGTCCCTGCGCAAGGGCGACTCCGTCGAGGAGATCACCACCGAGCGCGGCTCGGAGCTGCTGGCCGACCGCCGCGCGAAGGGCCCGACGAAGAAGGCCGTGAAGAAGACCGCGGCCAAGAAGGCGACCAAGACCGCCGCGAAGAAGACCACCGCGACGAAGAAGACCGCCGCGGCGGCGAAGAAGGCGACGAGCGCCTCGGCGCTCGGGGTGAAGAAGGTCGTGAAGAAGTCGGCGGCGAAGAAGGCCGCGGCGAAGAAGACGACGTAGCCGGACGGCCCGCGCCCGCGGGCCGCCGGTACCTCATTCGTGATCACCCGCGCGCCTTATCGTGCAAACCCCCTCAAGTCCGGCATGATGACCGGGTTGGCAAAGCCTGTCCCTTTCGCGTCCCCCCGGGCGCGCCAGGGCTTACGTCGCGCAGGGGGCACGACGGTGAAAGTTAGCGGTGACACTCAGGTGGCGCGCCGGGCTCCGCTTCGGCGGGTACCGGTGCAGGAACGCAGCGCGGCACGGGTCGGGCGCATGCTCGACGCGTGTGCGGCTCTCGTCGACGAACTGGGATATGAGGGACTCACGACGACGCTCATCGCGCAGCGCGCAGGCGTCGCCATCGGGTCGGTGTACCAGTTCTTCCCCGACAAGCGCGCGGTCGTCCAGGCCCTGACGGTGCGGCACCTCGAAGCCTTTTTGAACAACCTGAACACGCGTCTGGACGCCCGCCTCGGCGATGGCGTGGCGGACTGGTGGGCGATCGTCGACGCCGTCATCGACGAGTACATCCACATGCACCGGGCCGAGCCGGGTTTCCGGACTCTCCACTTCGGTGACGTGGTCGACGTGCATCTGCTCGACGCCGACCGCGACAACAACGACGTGATCGCGCAGCGGCTCCAGGAGCTGATCATCGACCGGCTCGGCCTCGTCGACCGCCCGGGCCTGCGCTTCGCGCTGGCCATCGGCGTCGAGACCGGCGACGCGCTGATCAACCTGGCGTTCCGCCGCGACCCGGAGGGAGACAAGGAGATCCTGGACGAGGCGAAGGTCCTCATCCGCGACTATCTCTCGCGCCACGTGAACTGACCGGCGCGGCGGCCGCCCAAGGGCCGTCTCAGCCGCGTCTCAGCGATGGCGGGTTCTACTGGAAGCGGCCCGGGCACCTCGCGCCCGGGCCGCCACCGTACCGCCCCGCCGCCACGCGGCCGGCTCTCCGAATTCCCCCACCGGCGATGGTGGCGGGGCGGTCTGGAACCACTTCTTCCCCGGCGAACGCCGTCCGCGTGACGCGCGGCCTCCCCTTCGGGCGATACTCGACGTGTCGGCGGCAGCGGCACGCCGACGCGGCGCCCGACACGCGGGAACGCCCCGGTGCCGACCCGGTCACGGGAGCCAATAGGCTCGCATGAGCCGTTTCGCGCACCGGCACGGAGGAAGGGACGCGCCCAGGACATGTCAGTCGCGACAGATCTCCGCGCGATCCTGCGCATCAGACCGTTCCGCCGCCTGTGGGCGGTGCTCGGCCTGTCCGCCTTCGGCGACTGGCTCGGCCTGCTCGCCGCCTCGCTGTTCGCGTCCAACCAGGTCGAGGACGCCACCGCCAAGGGCCTCGCCTTCGGCTCGGTCATCGCCGTGCGCCTGCTGCCCGCCCTGGTGCTGGGCCCGCTCGCGGGGATCTTCGCCGACCGCTGGGACCGGCGGCTCACCATGGCCGTCTGCGACACCTTGCGCTTCGTCCTGTTCTTCTCCATCCCCCTCGTCGGCCTGTGGGTGGGCGGCGGCGTGCCCGCCGTCGGCTATGCCGCGATCGCCCAGTTCGCCATCGAGGCGGTGGCGATGGTGTGGATGCCCGCCAAGGAGGCGGCCGTCCCGAACCTGCTGCCCCGCGCGCGCCTGGAGGCGGCCAACCAGCTCACCCTGGTCACCACCTACGGCCTGACGCCGGTGCTCGCGGCGGGCGTCCTGGGCCTGCTGACCAGCTTCGACGACCAGCTCTCCAGCCTGGGGGCGTGGGCGGAGGCCACCGACCTGGCCCTCTACTTCAACGCGTTCACGTTCCTGGCGGCCGCGATCACGGTGTTCTTCGCGATCCCCGAGCTCAGCCAGCGCCGCAACGGCAACCACCCGCCGGGGTACAAGCCGGAGAAGAAGCCCTCGATGCTCGCCGAGTTCGCCGACGGCTGGCGTTACGTGGGCCGCACGA
Organism: Actinorhabdospora filicis; assembly: GCF_030269765.1. Lineage (GTDB taxonomy): Bacteria > Actinomycetota > Actinomycetes > Mycobacteriales > Micromonosporaceae > Actinorhabdospora > Actinorhabdospora filicis. The sequence goes on from NZ_BSTX01000004.1 coordinate 219,959, forward strand.
AGCTCGTGCGCGGCCTGGTCCTGGGCATCCTGGGCGCCTTCGCCAGCGCGGGCGTGGTCATCGGCACCGCGAAGTTCTACGCGCAGGCCCTCGGCGGTGGTGATGCGACCTTCTCGACGCTGTTCGCGACGATGTTCATCGGCCTGGGCCTCGGCATCGCCCTCGGTCCGAAGCTCGTCGGCGCGCTGTCCCGGCGCCGCTGGTTCGGGCTGAGCATCATCCTGGCCGGGTGCGCCGTCGTCGTGGACTCCGCCGCCCCGCACATCGCCTTCGCGCTCCTGGGCACCGCGGGTGTCGGCGTGGGCGCGGGCATGGCGTTCCTGTCGGGCATCACCCTCCTCGGCGGCGAGGTGGACGACGACGTGCGCGGGCGCATCTTCGCGTTCATCAACACCGCCGCGCGCGTGGTCCTCATGGTCACCATCGCCGGCGCGGGCCTCATCGCCGGTTTCGGGCTGGCCCGCCGTTTCGACTGGGGTCCCTTCCACATGGACCTGTCGGCGACCCGGTTCCTGCTGCTGGCGGCCGGGCTCATCGGCATCGCCACCGGTATCACCGCGTTCCGGCAGATGGACGACAAGCCGGGCGTGCCGGTCCTGCGCGACCTGTGGAGCTCCATCCGCGGCCGCCCCCTCAGCCTGGGCGAGCCCGCCACGGGCACCGGGCAGTTCATCGTCTTCGAGGGCATCGACGGCTCCGGGAAGTCCTCCCAGGTCGTCAAGCTCGCCGCGCACCTGCGCCTGGCCGGGCACGATGTGCTGTTCACGCGCGAGCCGGGCGGCACCGAGATCGGCCGCCGCATCCGCTCGCTGGTCCTCGACCCGACCGCCGGGACCGAGCCGTCCCCCCGCGCCGAGGCCCTCCTGTACGCCGCCGACCGCGCCCAGCACGTGGAGACGGTCGTGCGCCCGGCCCTGCACGAGGGCCAGGTGGTCATCTCCGACCGCTACGTCGACTCCTCCATCGCCTACCAGGCCGCCGGGCGCGGCATGGCCGTCGAAGAGGTCGCGTGGCTGTCCGACTGGGCCACCGCCTCCCTCAAGCCGGACCTGGTGGTCATCCTCGACCTCGACCCGATGATCGCCCAGGGTCGCATGAAGGGCCGCTCCGAGGCCGACTTCATCGAGAAGGAGGACCTGGAGTTCCACGAGAAGGTCCGCTACAAGTTCCTCGACATCGCCGCCGAGAACCCGCAGCGCTACCTCGTGGTCGACGCGACCCTGTCCGAGGACGAGATCTTCACGATCGTCCGCGCCAAGGTCGACGAGCGGCTGCCCGCGCCGCCGCCGCGCGGCAACGACGTCCCCGACCCGCTCGACGCGCTCCTGGACGAGGAACCCGCCGCGCGGGAGGACGCGTGAGCGCGCCGGTCTTCGACGACCTCGTCGGCCAGGAGGCCGTCGTCGACCTGCTGGGCCGCGCCGTCACCGCCGCGCAGAACGTCCTGGCCGGCACCGGCGGCGACACCTCGGCGATGACGCACTCGTGGCTGTTCACCGGGCCCGCCGGGTCCGGGCGCTCGGTGGCCGCCCGCACGCTGGCCGCCGCGCTCCAGTGCCCGCGCGGGGGCTGCGACGCCTGCTCCGCCTGCCACACGACCCTCGGCGGCACCCACGCCGACGTGCGCTTCGTCGTCCCCGACGGGCTGTCGATCGGCGTGAACGAGATGCGCGCGCTCATCGCCCGCGCCCAGAGCGCGCCCACCCAGGGCCGGTGGCAGGTCCTGCTCATCGAGGACGCCGACCGGCTCACCGAGGCCGCCGGGAACGCGCTGCTGAAGTCCATCGAGGAACCGCCGCCGCGCACGGTGTTCCTGCTGTGCGCGCCCTCCGTCGAGGACGTGCTGGTCACCATCCGCTCCCGCTGCCGCGTGGTGGCCCTGCGCCAGCCCGCGCCGGACGCCATCGCGCGCCTGCTCGTCGACCGCGACGGCATCGACCCCGCGATCGCGGCGACCATGGCCTCGGTCGCCCAGGGGCACGTGGGCCGCGCGCGCCGCCTGGCCAGTGACGCCGAGGCCCGCGAGCGCCGCTCGGCGGTGCTGGCCGTCCCGCGCCGCCTCACCGGCGTCGGCGCCTGCTTCGACGCCGCCGACGCGCTCATCACCGCCGCCGAGACCGAGGCCGAGGCCGCCACCTCCGAGGTCGCCGCCCGCGAGAAGGCCGACCTGGAGACCGCCCTCGGCAAGGGCGGCAGCGGCAAGGGCGCGTCCAAGGCCACCCGCGGCACCGCCGGGGTGGTCAAGGACCTGGAGAAGCGCCAGAAGAGCCGCCTGACGCGCGCGCAGCGCGACTCTCTCGACCGCGCGCTGGTGGACCTGGCCGCGTTCTACCGCGACGTCCTCGTCAGCCGGCTGGGCGCGCGCGTCCCGCTCGTCCACACCGACCTCGCCGATGCCTCCGAGGCGGCCGCGCGCGCGTTCTCACCCGAGAGCGTCGTCCGGCGCATCGACGCGATCCTGGCCTGCCGCGACGCGATCGACCGCAACGTGAAGGCCCGCATCGCGGTGGAGACGATGATGCTGCACCTGTGGCGGAGTTAGCCCCAGATCTCGTCCAGGAAGTCCTCCACGGCCGCCACGACACCCGCCAGGGCCGTCACCGAGGCGGTGAGGGGACCCGGCACGATCAGCCCGTGGTCGGCCTCGGCGACCTCGTGGACGCGCGGGCTCAGCTCCCGCGCCAGCCCCGGATTCCACGACCGGTCGGCGGTGCCGCCCACCAGCAGCGCGGGCGCGGTCGCCGCGCGCAGGCCCGCCACGACCTCCTCACGGTGCAGCAGCGGGTTCATCCAGATCGCCGGGCAGCCCCAGCGCGCGGCGTGCGCGGCGGCGAAACTGCCCAGCGACCGCCCGATCACCAGCGGCCGCGACGGCCCGTGCTCGGCGAACCAGCGCGCCAGGTCGACCTCGGCGAACGCCGGAGCGTCGGCCGGGTCCGCGATCGCCGGAACGGACGGGTCGGCCCGCGTCCACCACAGCGGCACCAGCTCACCGCCACGCCGCGCGGCGGCCTCGGCGGGAAACGCCAGGGTCGGCACCATCGGGCCGTTCATGCCGCCCGGGACGACCAGGACGCGGCGGGTCACGCGACCGGCCAGACGTGCGCGTCGATGAACGCCTCCACGGCCGCCACGACGTCCCCCAGGACCGCCAGGGACGCCTGGAGCGGCCCGTCGACGTACATCCCGTGGTTCGCGCCGTCCACTTCGAACACGTGCGGCGTGAGGCTGCGCGCGAGCTCACCGTCCCACAGCCCGTCGGCGGTCCCGCCCACGAGCAGGAACGGCGCGGTGGCCGCCCGCAGGCCCGCCACGACGCTCTCGTGGGTCAGAATCGGCGTCAGCCAGATCGCCGGGAGACCCCACTTCGCCGCGTAGGGCGCCGCGCTGGAACCCAGCGACTTGGCGATCACCAGCGGCCGTGCGGGCCCGTGCTCCTCGAACAGCGGGCCCAGGTCGGCGTCGGCGCGCTCCAGCGCGCTCGCCAGGTCACGGCCCGCCGAACCCGGCGTCACCTGCGTCCACCAGTGATGGTGAACGGTGGCCCCGCGCAGCTCGGCGGCGTCGGCGGAGTACATCGGCAGCGGCGCCATCGGGCCACCCGTGCCGCCCGGGATCACCAGCGTCGAACGTGTCATCCCGCGAACCTAGCGCGGCCACCCTCCCATGTCGCCCGGGTCACCGTCCGCAGGACAACTACTCTGTGCGCTCACCCGCTAATGTCGGGCCGCATGGCAGCTGATCTCGCGGGGATCCGGACCTTCGTCTACGAATGGTTCGCGCGCACGGGAGCGCCCCCGGCTTTAACCGACATCGGACGCGCGCACGGACTCGACGACGCCACCGCGCTGGCGTCGCTGCGCAAACTCCACGACGCGCGCCTCGTCGTCCTCGACACCGCCCGCCGCGACATCGTCATGGCCCACCCGTGGGCCAGCGCGCCGATGGGCTTCATCGTCGCCGGACCCGAACAGAAATGGTGGGGCGGCTGCGTCTGGGACTCCTTCGCGATCCCCGCCCTCGTCGGCCGCACTTGCCTCATCGCCACCCACTGCGGCGGCTGCGGCGCCGCGCTGGCCCTCGACGTCCGCCCCGACCGCGCGCCCATCGAGTCGTGGGTGGCGCACCTGCCCGTCCCCGTCCTGCGCATGTGGGACGACGTGGTGGCCACCTGCTCCTCGCAGCTGATGTTCTGCTCGGCGGCCCACGTCGACGAGTGGTGCCAGCGCACCGGCACACCGCGCGGCGAGGTCCTGGACCTGCGGAACCTGTGGATCCTCGCCACGCGCTGGTACTACGGCCGCCTCACCCGCGAGTACCGCCTGCGCACCCCCGCCGAGGCGGGGGTGTTCTTCGCGGGCATCGGGCTGACGGGGGAGTTCTGGCGGACGGAGTAGCCGCCCTGTCGTACCTTCGTGCGATCTTCGGGGATGGGGGCCTTCAGCCGATCAGAACCGCAGCTCCGAGATGCAGCACTTCACCGAGCCGCCGCCCTTCTTGAGCTCCGACAGGTCCACCGGCACCACGGTGAACCCGCGCGCGCTCAGCTTCGCCGCCATGCCGCGCGCCTCGGCGTTCAGGAACACGTTCACGCCGTCGGAGACCAGGTTCAGCCCGAACGCCAGCCCGTCGGCCTCGTCGGCGACCACCGCGCCGGGGAACAGCTGGCGCAGCATCTTGCGCGAGGACGCCGAGAACGCCTGCGGCAGGTACGTGATCGTGTGGTCGTCGAGGACGGCCAGCGCGGTGTCCAGGTGGTAGAAGCGGTCGTCGACCAGCTTCAGCGAGATCACCGGGCGTCCCAGCGCCTCACCGGCCTCGGCGTGCGCGCGCGGATCGGTCCGGTACCCGTAACCGGCCAGGATCAGCCCCGGACCCGGGACGTAGGCGAAGTCGCCCTCGCCCTCGTTGGTCTCCGTCGGCGCCACGAACCGCCAGCCCGCCGCCCGGAACCACTTCTCGTGCGAGGCCGCTTCCGGCTGCCGCTGCGGGTACCGGAACCGTGCCCCGTACACCGTCCCGTCCACCATGAACGCCCCGTTGGCCGCGTAGACCATGTCCGGCAGGCCCGGCTCCGCGTCGAGAGTGTGGACGGTGTGCCCGTGCGCGGTCAGCGCCTCGCACAGGTCCCGCCACTGGCGCAGCGCGAGAGCGGTGTCGACCGGGGCGGAGGTGTCCATCCACGGGTTGATGGCGTAGGAGACGTCGAAGTGCGAGGGGGGACACAGCAGGTAGGTGCGCGACATTGCGCTCGCATCGGTCACGAGCGCAGATCATAAACCGCGGACCCCGCCCCACCTGGAACGGCGTCACCCGGACGGGCGTCCAATTTCCATGCGAGAGACCAAGCTCCTGCCACCCCTCCTCCTCGCCGCCGCGCTCCTCACCGCCTGTACCTCCGGCCCCGAGGACGTCGCGGACATGAACCCGCCCCGTGACGCCAAGCTCGTCGCCTACGGCTCGTGCGACACCGCGCTGGCCGAGCTGCGGGCCGCCGTCACGCCCTACGTCGGACCGTACGGTTTCGGCCTCACCGGGGACGCCCTCATGCGCGGCCCGGAGGGCACGGCCGACTCGGCGCCCATGTCGAAGGAGGCCGCCGGCGCCGCCGCCGCGGACCACTCCACGACCAACGTCCAGGAGGCCGGCATCGACGAGCCCGACCTGGTCAAGACCGACGGGAAGCGGGTCCTGGCCATCAAGGACTGGTCCCTGCGCGTCATCGACGCCGCCACCCACACCCTCGTGAAGGACATCCCGCTGTCCACACCCGACACCGCCAACGCGGCCCCGACGGGCATGCTGCTGTCGGGTGACCGCGTCCTCGTCTTCGCCCGCACCGGCGGTAACGTGATCTACGACGGGCCCAGCAAGGACGGCTTCGGCTACAACGGCACGACCGTGGTCTCCGTCGACCTGGTGTCGGGGACGGTCACCGGGTCCTACGCCTTCGAGGGCGGCGAGGTCGACGCCCGCCAGTACGGGACGACCGCGCGGCTCGTGGTCAGCTCGCAGCCGTACCTGCGCTTCCCCGAACCGCTGAAGTCGCCCAGCGAGTCGGCGGCCCGCAACCGGGCGCTCGTGGCGTCCAGCACCATCGAGGACTGGCTGCCGCGCTACCACGTCACCGCCGCCGACGGGACGGTCGTCAAAGGCCGCGTGGACTGCTCCTCGATGCGCCACGCGTTCTCCTACTCGGCGATGTCGATGCTGACCGTGCTCACCTTCGACATGACCGCGCCCCTCGGCGACGGCGCCCCGGTGACGATCGTGGCCGACGGGCAGACCGTGTACGGCTCGCCCTCGGCGCTGTACGTGGCCAACGACCGCCGGTCGCTGCCCACCGCGACGCCCGCCGAGGGAACCGAGATCTACCGGTTCGACGTGTCGCAGCCCGGTCCGCCGGTCTACGCGTCGTCCGGGACCGTGCCGGGCTACGTGCTCAACCAGTACTCGATGTCGGAATTCGAGGGTTACCTGCGCGTGGCGGCCACCAAGGACCCCGTCAACTGGGACTCGGGCAAGAAGTCGCAGTCGGGCGTCTACGTCCTCAAGCAGGACGGCACGTCCCTGGTGACCGTCGGCGCGGTCGAGGGACTCGGCAAGGGCGAGCGCATCTACGGCGTCCGCTACGTGGGCGCCACCGCCTACGTCGTGACGTTCCGGCAGACCGATCCCCTGTACGTGGTGGACCTGTCGGTGCCGGCCGCGCCGAAGGTCTCGGGCGAACTGAAGATCACCGGCTACTCGGCGTACCTGCACCCGGTCGGGCCCGGACGGCTGATCGGCGTCGGCCAGGAGGCCACCACCGGCGGGCAGCGGACGGGCGCGCAGGTGTCGCTGTTCGACGTGTCGAACCCGGCGGCACCGGCCAAACTCGACGGTTACGTCGTGGAGGGCGCCTACAGCGACGTCGAGTACGACCCGCACGCGTTCCTGTACTGGGAACCGGCGCGGCTCCTGGTCGTCCCCATGGGACCCGGCTGGCGCTTCGACGGCGCCGACGCACAGGGCGGCGCGCTGCTGCTGCGCGTGGACGACGGGAAGCTCACCAAGGTCGGCGTGGTCCGGCACGAGTCGGCCGACCTGTACGGCGGCACGATCACCAGGTCCCTGGTCATCGGCGAGACACTGTGGACGTACTCGGCGGCCGGGATCGAGGTCACCGACCTGACCGGGGCCACGAAGATCGCCTGGATCGCCGCCTAGCCCGCCAAATGAGAGGGGGCGCTCGATGAGCGCCCCCGACACCTGTCACCCGGCACCGTGGTCACCGCGACATCACGACACCGGGGACGTTCCTAGTGACCGGCGGCCTCCGCTTCGGCCCGCAGCGCGCGCGAGGCGACCTCGGCGTCGGCGAGCTGGCACAGCTGCCGGACGAGATCGTCCACGGAGTTCTTCAGGTGGAACCCCGCTTCACGCGCCGAGCACACATCGGACAGCTGATCGCCCTGGATATAAGAACGGAGCAGGTCGCGGACCCGGTCCTCAAGCTGCTCCAACGCGTCGACGGAGGCTATCGCCTCACGTGTCACGTCGTGCTTGAGCCGGATCTTCATCGCACTTGCTCCCACCAGAGTGTGCTCTCCACGGAGTGCTCGTGGCTTCGGTCACAGGTAGTCTCACACGACGACTGGCGAAACGCAACTAGCAGACGGAGATTTCGCACTACGTGTCAGTCTCCGTGCTGTGGGAGGATCACGCCATGGCCACCAACACCGTCCGCAGACGCCGACTGGGCATCGCGCTGCGGGAACACCGCCGTGCCGCCCGCGTCAGCATGGAGGACGCCGCCGCGGTCATCAGCGTCCACAAGACCACCATCTCGCGGATGGAACGCGGTCAGGCGGCCACGAAACCCTTGTTCGTCCAGGCCCTCCTGGCCCACTACAGCGTCGACGCGACCGAATCGGCGGTCCTCGTCGAACTGGCCAAAGAGGCCAGTAAACCCGGCTGGTGGCGGTCCTATGTGGGCGTCGTCGACGAACGCCACCTCGACCACATCGCCCTCGAATCGGAAGCCTCCCGGATCTCCACCTGGGAGCCGGTACTCATCCCCGCGCTCCTCCAAACCGAGGACTACGCGCGGGCCGTTCTCCAGCGCGCCGGAGTCGAATCACTGACTCACACGCAGATCGAGAAGCGCGTCCAGGCCCGCGCCGAACGCAAGGCGCGGCTCCTGAGCGACAACCCACCGGCGCTCGCGGCCATCTTTGACGAGGGAGCCCTACGGCGCCCCGTCGGTGGGCGGGACGTCATGTGCGGGCAACTCGAACACCTGCTGGAGCTCGCTCAGATGCCGAACATCGGTGTCCAGCTGATCCCCACCTCCGCCGGAGCGCACGCCGGAGTCACCGGTTCCGTGACGCTCCTGGAGTACGAGAGCGACGAGGATCCACCCGTCGCGTTTCTCGAAACGGTCGGCGGGGACCTGTATTTGGACGAACCGGGCGAGCTTAAGGTGTGCAGAGCCGTCTTTGACGCCTTGAGGTCGGATGCCTTGAGCGCATCGGAGACGGAGCAACGAATAGCCCAGCTCGCCGCGGAAAGCGAGCTGGGCTGAGAGGAAACAAGGTGGAGATATATAGAGACTACGCGACGTGGCGACGCTCGACGCGTAGTGGACAGACCGGTAACTGTGTGGAGGTCGCTGACCTCGGCGTGGGTATCGGTGTGCGCGACACGAAGGACCGCGATGGCGGCCGTCTCGTCGTCAGCGCCAGCGAGTGGACGTCCTTCGTCGCCTCGCTGAAGCACTAAGCGTCGGCAATCGGGAGACACGATCCCGACGCCAGAGCCCCCGGCCGCACCCCGGCCGGGGGCTCGTGCGTTACTTCGAGGGCGGGCCCGTGGGGGCCGTGCCGGCCATGCCGGTCCATGCCTGTTCGGGGCCGCGACGGTGAACGACGACCATGAACCACGCCCTGGACCACAGCCATGAACCACAGCAACGAACCACGAGGTGAAGCCGGTGCCCGCGACCGATCGGCGAGCCGCCGCGATCGTCCTCACCGGCGGCGCTTCCCGTCGCATGGGGACCGATAAGACGGTGCTGCGCCTGGGAGACTCGGGCGGCTCGGGCGGTCCGGATGACCCCGACGGCTCAGGAGGTCGCACCCTCCTCGAACGCGTCCTCGACGCGCTCACCGGTGCCGCTGTTACCCCTATCGTGGTGGTCGGCCCACCCAGCCCGATCACGGATTCGCGCCCCACCCTCATCTCGGTCACCGAATCCACGCCCGGAGGCGGCCCCGCCCACGCCCTCGCCACCGGACTCGCGCAGATCCCCGGCGGGATCGTCCTCCTCCTGGCCGCCGACCTCCCCTTCCTCACGGCCGAAGCCGTCATGGCACTCGTCACCGCACTGTCCACAGCGGACCCCCACCGGCCCGTGGATGGAGCCGTCTACACCGACGGAACCCGCCCCCAGTGGCTCTGCGGAGCCTGGCGCGTCGACGCGTTGCGCAAGGCCGTGGCCGCCACCGGAGCCGCCCCCGGAACCCCCCTGCGCGCGCTCCTGGCACCCCTCGCCCGCGAAGAACTCACCTGGACCGCCCCCGGACCGCCGCCCTACTTCGACTGCGACACCCCGGAAGCCCTCGCCGAAGCCGAGCGCATCCTGTCCACAAGAGACGCGTGGAAGGCCCGTCCCTGAAGCGATCTTCAGGCCCGGAACCCGGCTGAGCCCGCCCAGAGCCCCGCCCGGGTCCGACCGGGAGCCCGCCGTGACCCGCACCGAGCCCGGGCCGGATCCCCCGCTGAGTCCGGCTCAGCTCGGCCCTGCCCGGAGCCGGGCACGACAAGTCCCGGCATGAGCCAGTCCGGCTCCCACCCCACTCACTCCACCCGCCGCAGCACACCGCGCACCCCATCACGCTGCACTCATTCATCCCACCCCGGCTCACCCGACCCCGCCGGGCCCGACCCCGTCCCCCATCGGGCGGGTGGATGGTCGGGTGGCGGGGCCTCGCAGGTGAGCCGGGTTAGCCAGGGCGGCAGGCGGTTCAGGCGGCCTTCGCCAGGGTGTCCTCCGATTGCGGCGTGCGGGTGCGCTCCGCCCACCGTGCGGCGACGGGGACGAGGAGCCCGGCCACCAGGAACACTCCGGCCAGGATCATCCAGCCGCGCCAGTGCCAGCCCATGATGAGCGCGGTGAGCGCGGCGGGCGCGATGATCTCGGCGATCGCGAACCCGGTGTTGTACAGGCCCTGGTACTGCCCCTGGGCGTGCGCCGGGGCCAGGTCGAAGGACAGGCCCCAGCCGCCGGCGGCCTGGAGCAGCTCACCGAGCACGTGCATGGCGCCGCCGACGCACAGGATCAGGATCGCCATCCACGTCGTGCCCTGCGCGGCCAGCGCGTAGAGCCCGCAGGTCACGGCCAGCAGCAGTCCGGCGTTCCGCTGGGCGCGGGAGGCGCCGGTGACGCTGGCGCTGCTCCGGCTGACCCGCACCTGGAAGAGCACGATGCTGACGGTGTTGATGACCCCGAGTACCGCCACGATCCACTTGGGCGCGTTGGTCGCCCCGGCCACCCACAGCGGGATGATCAGGTTGAAGACCTGGTAGTGCACGGTCAGCAACGCGTTCAGGATCGTGAGGGTGAGGTACGGGCGGTCCTTGAGGGCGGCGAGCTTGGACTCCTTCTTCGCGGCCGCGCTCGGCTCCATCGGCGCGATCCTCAGCAGCACCAGCGGCGAGACGATGTAGAGGACGACGGTCGCCAGGATCATCGCGATGTAGACCTCACGCCGTTCCGCCCACAGGGCGATACCGGCGATCGGCAGTCCGATGGTCCAGCCGACGTTGGTCACCGACCGCAGGTAGGCGCGGGTGCGCACCTGCTGCTCCTTGGGCACCGACCCGGCGATCAGCGCGCCCCTCGCGGCGTTGGAGCCGCTGGAGAGCACCGACACCAGCCCGGCCACGATCACCAGGCCGTAGATGTTCTGCACGAACAGGTACCCGATGTCCACGGCCGCCGCGAGGAGCCCGAGCGTCACCGCGATCCCGCGCGGCCCCCGCCGGTCGGCGATCGCCCCGATCGGCACCCCCGCGAACAGCCCGAAGAGCGCGGCCAGGGTCATGCCCAGCCCGATCTGCTCCGGGGGAAGCCCCACCACCTCCCTCAGGTAAATGACGCTGATGGTGACGAACATGCCCCGGCCGACAGACGCGATCAGCGAGGCGTAGGTGAGGGTCCTGGCGGGCCCCGGATCGGGCAGGAGACGGCAGGCGCGGATGATCAAGGAGGGCGACATGATGGCACGCTAGACCCGCCCCGTACACCGAAGCTCCTGCTTAGCGGGTTGCAGTGATCAACGTCGCTTAACCTCCGCGACACCTGGGGAACCAGGTGCCCCTTCGGTGCGGTTTCGGCTGGAATTCAAGGGAAACCCGCAGGAAGTGCAGGCGAAGCCAGGGGAGCAGCGGATTCCGCCCACCTTGCCCGACCATGCGCCAGCCCGACTGCCCACGAGCCCGCAGGCCCGCAAGCTCGCCCGTGAGCCTCCTCGCCCACCGGCCCGGCCGCCGAGCCGCCCGCGAGCTCGCCGATGTCCCGCGAGCCACTTGCCTACGAGCCACCTGCCTGCGGCAAGCCCACTCGCTCACCCTTGAGCCCGCACATCTGCCACTCACTCGCGAGCCCATCCACCGGCCGCCTGCCGCCGGCCAGGTCGACTGAGCGTCAGGCTGTCAGGGGCCAGGTAACCAGGGCCAGGTAGTCAGGTCCGGGTCGTCGCGGGCACAAACCATCGGGTGCCCAGGTGCCCAGGTGCCCAGGTGCCCAGGTGCCCAGGTGCCCAAGTGGCCACCGGCTTCCTACAGCCCGATCGCCGTCACCCGGCCGACTCGCCTCCGCGCGAGCCGTCCGCCCCGCCCCGCTCCACCCTCGGGAACGCCCTCAGGGCCGCTTCACCAGCCGGACGACGATGGCCTTCGACACCGGTGTGTGCGAGCCCTTGGCGGTCGAATCCAGCGGTACCAGTGGATTCGCCTCGGGGAAGTAGGTGGCCGCGCATCCGCGCGCGGTGGGGTAGGAGATGATCCGGAAATCGTGGACGTGCCTGATCTCGGTACCGGGCCCGGCGGAGCCGCTTCCGCCATGGCCGTTCGGGTCCGTGCCGATCACTCCATCGGAGGCCGGAGCGCCCGCGATGGGTTCGCCTTCGAGGGCGCCGCCGTCGGCGGCCGTCCCTGCTCGTTCGGCGGTTTCGGATCCCGAGCCGGAGGATCCGTCCCATTCACTATAAATGTCCACAATGTCGCCGTCAAGTAGACCGAGTTCGGCCAGGTCGGACGGGTTGACCAGGACGACCCGGCGCCCATTGTGGACGCCGCGGTAGCGGTCGTCGAGGCCGTAGATCGTGGTGTTGTACTGGTCGTGGCTGCGCAGGGTCTGCAGGAGCAGCCGCCCCGCGGGCACCTCCAGCACCGACAGCTCGCTCACCGTGAACCCCGCCCGCCCGGACGGCGTGGTGAAGGTCCGCGAGTCGCGCGGCGGGTGCGGCAGCACGAAACCGTCGGGGGTGGCGACCTTGGCCTCGTAGTCCTCGAAGCCGGGGATCACGCGCGCGATGCGCGCGCGGATCGTCCGGTAGTCGGCGGCGAACTCCCGCCACGGGATGCCCTCGCCGAGCAGGCGCTCGCCGAGCCGGCAGATGATCGCCACCTCGCTCAGCAGGTCCCCCGAGGGCGGCTTGAGCCGTCCGCGAGAGGCGTGGACGGCGCTCATCGAGTCCTCGACCGTCACGAACTGCGGCCCGGCGGCCTGCTCGTCGAGGTCGGTGCGCCCGAGCGTGGGCAGGATCAGCGCCGTCGTCCCGCACACCACGTGCGAACGGTTCGGCTTGGTGGAGATCTGCACGGTCAGCCGGCAGTTGCGCAGCGCGGCCTCGGTGACGGTGGTGTCGGGCGTCGCGGCGGCGAAGTTGCCGCCGAGCCCGATGAACACCTTCGCGCGCCCGTCGCGCATGGCCCGGATGGCGTCGACGGTGTGCGCGCCGGGCTCGGTGGGCACCGCGAACCCGAACTCCTCGCCGAGCCGCCCCGACCACGCCGGGGGGTGCTCGTAGATGCCCATGGTCCGGTCGCCCTGCACGTTGCTGTGCCCGCGCACCGGGCACAGTCCCGCGCCGGGCTTGCCGATCATCCCCCGGTAGAGCTGGACGTTGGTGATCTCCTGGATCGTGGCCACCGCGTCCCGGTGCTGCGTGACGCCCATCGCCCAGCACACGATCACGCGCTCGGAGGAGGCGAAACGGCGCGCGAGCGCGTCGATGTCGTCGAGTTCCAGCCCCGTCGCGGCCCGCACCTTGTCGGCGTCCACCGCGCGGACGTGCGCCTCGTACGCGGCACGGCCCTCGGTGTGGGCGTCCACGAAGGACTCGTCGGCCGCGCCCCACTCGACCAGGCGCCGCCCGATCCACTGGAACAGCGCCAGATCGCCGCCGAGCCGGATCGGCAGATGCGCGTCGGCCAGCTGCGTGCCCTTGCCGAGCATCCCCCGCACGGTCTGGGGGTTCTTGAACCGCAGGAGCCCGGCCTCCGGCAGCGGGTTCACCGCCACGATCGCCGCGCCGTTCTTCTTCGCCTTCTCCAGCGCGGTGAGCATGCGGGGGTGGTTCGTGCCGGGGTTCTGCCCGACGATGACCAGCAGATCGGCGTGGTGAACGTCCTCAAGGGACACCGAGCCCTTGCCGATGCCGATGGACCGGCCCAGCGCGACGCCGGAGGACTCGTGGCACATGTTCGAGCAGTCCGGCAGGTTGTTGGTGCCGTACGCGCGCGCCAGCAGTTGATAGAGGAACGCGGCCTCATTGCTGGTGCGTCCCGAGGTGTAGAAGAGCGCCTCGTCGGGATGGTCGAGGGCGGCGAGTTCGCCGGCGATGAGCCCGATGGCGTCGTCCCAGCTCACCGGCTCGTAGCGATCAGACCCGGGGCGGCGCAGCAGGGGATGCGTCAGGCGGCCGCGCTTGCCGAGCCAGTACTCGTCACGGCCGTCGAGGTCGGTGAGGGAGTGCTCGGCGAAGAACTCCGGCCCCGCCTTGCGCTTGGTGGCCTCCTCCGCGACGGCCTTCGCGCCGTTCTCGCAGAACTCGGCGATCGAGCGGTGCTCGGGATCCGGCCAGGCGCAGCCGGGGCAGTCGAAGCCGTCCTTCTTGTTGACCCGCAGCAGCGCGCGCGTACCGCGCACGACGCCCATCTCCCCGACGGACGCCGCGAGTCCCGCGGTCACGCCGGGGAGCCCGGCGGCCACGTTCTTGGGGCCGGTGACTCGGAGTCGCTCGTTCTCTGCCATCGGTGCCCACGTTAGTGCCCGTGCCGGGAACCCGCCCGTGGGAGTTGGGTTCCCGGCACGGAGTCTCAATCGCGGCAGACGCAGTCGCCGCACTGCCACGTGCCGGAGGTGTCGCAGCACCACCAACGGCAGTTGTTCCGGCCCGGCTCGAAGCAGGTCAAGATCTGGCAGCGCCGATCGGTTCCCCCGGCGCTCGCCGCGGCCTTCGGGACGAAGCGGGCGAGCAGGGCGTCGGCGATGCGGCGGACAGGACGCATGAGTTCCCCCTCGGTATGGCGGCCCAGCCGTCGTCAAGAGTGCTGGTCAGCGGGCTTCCGGCGCAAGGCCGTGACCACGATGTGGAGAACACGGCCGGTGGATCACTGAATGCCTTCCGGGGCGCCTGTGGACAACGCCGACCTCGCACGCCTGGAAGGCATACCCACGGGGGTATTTTCATCCACAATGGGTAGGTTATCCACAGGATAAAAGACCTCATGTTTGCTCTTGTCGGACCTATGCCGCAAAGTCGTCGCATGGCGATCACATCGACTCCCGCCGAGTCCATCCGTCTCGGCAGCTCCGAGGACCTCCTCGCGGCCGCCCCGTACCTGCTCGGCTACCACCCGGCCGATTCGATGGCCTTCCTCGGCCTCACCTCCGGCGCGGTCACGGTCAGCGGGCGCTACGACCTGTCCACGCCCGAATGCGAGGGCGATCCCGCGCCGATCGTCGCCACCCTCCTGCGTCACGGCGTCGATTCCGCCCTGCTCATCGGATACGGCCCGCCCGAACGCGTCACCGCCGACATGGACCGCCTGCGCGGCGCCCTCGCGGCGGCCGACGTGCCCGTCCGCGAGGCCCTGCGCGTCACCGGCGGGCGCTACTGGTCCTACCTGTGCGGGGACGTGGGCTGCTGCCCGTGCGACGGCACGCCATTCGACCTGTCGACCGCTCGCGTCGCCGCCGCCATGACCTTCGCCGGCCTCCAGACCTACCCCACCCGCGAGGAGCTGGCGGCGACCATCGCCTCCGACCACACCGACGCCGTCCGGGACGCCACGGGCCGCGCCCTCGGCCGCTTCACCGCCCTCATCCACGGCGACCCGGGCGACTGGGACCGCTGGCGCGACGAGGGACTCGCCCTCCTGCACCGCACGGTCACCGCCGCCCGCGACGACGACGCTCTCCCCGGCGACGAGGACATCGCCGCCCTGTCGGTCCTGCTCACCCACGACCGGGTCCGCGACGAGGCATGGGCGCTCGTCGACGAGCACGGCCCCCACACGCAGCTGCGCCTGTGGAGCCTGGTCACCCGCCGCGCCGATCCCGACTTCGCCGTCGTACCGGCCCTGTTGCTGGCCTTCGCCGCCTGGCGGCTGGGCAACGGCGCCCTGGCCCGCATCGCGGTCGAGCGGGCGCTCACCCTCGCGCCGGAGCACCGGCTGGCGCTCATGCTCGCCCAGGTCCTGGACCGCGGCGACTCACCGGTGTCGCTGCCGCCCGTCACCCGCGAGTGGATCGCGTCCTACTACGAGGAGGAGACCCGTGCCGAGCCCGAGTAGACGTTCATCGACGAGCCCCGCACGAAGCCCACGAGCGTCATGCCCAGATCGGCCGCCAGGTCCACCGCGAGGGTGCTGGGCGCGGACACCGCCGCGAGCACGGGGATCCCCGCCATGGCCGCCTTCTGCACGATCTCGTAGCCGACCCGGCCGCTCGCCATGAGCACGTGCCCGGTCAGGGGGACACCGCCGTCCCGCAGTCGCCCGCCGACGATCTTGTCGACGGCGTTGTGGCGGCCCACGTCCTCGCGGACGGCCACCTCGGTGCCCGAGGCGTCGAAGAGCCCGGCGGCGTGGACGCCACCGGTCCGGGCGAAGGCCCGCTGCGAAGCCCGAAGCCGGTCGGGCAGCGCCGCCAGCAGGTCCACGCCCACTTCGACGTCGTCGTCGCCGATGCGCCACCGCACGGCCTTGGCGGTGACCTCGCGCAGGGCCTCCAGGCTGGAGGTACCGCAGGCGCCGCAGGCCGAGCTCACGGTGAAGCCGCGCCCGGCCCGGTCGGGGACCGGGACGTGCGGGGCGAGCCGGACGTCCAGCACGTTCAGGTCGCTGTCCGTGCAGTGCTTGGCGGTGATCACGTCCTCGTAGGAGGAGATGATCCCCTCCGCGTACAGCCAGCCCAGGGCCAGGTCCACGTCGTCGCCGGGGGTGCGCATGGTCACCGTCAGCGGCTCGCCGTTGATCTGGATCTCCAGCGGCTCCTCGACGATCAGCGTGTCGGGCCGGAAGGACCGCCCGCCCTCGTTGATCCGCTCCACCCGTCGCCGGTCGGTGACTCGTCCCATGGGATCGAGCCTACGGCCGACACCACCCGATTGGAGAATGCCATGAACCGTGTTACACCCGGCTCGAACCGTTCCCGCGGCTCGCTGCTCACGCCCCGCCGGATCGCGCTCGGCCTCGCCGGTGGCCTGGCCGCCCTGGCCGTCGGCCTCCTCAGTCCCGGCGCATACGCCGCCGGTGCGCCGCCGGGCCGGGACGATGCCCCGGCCTACTACCGCTTCTGCGACGGGGCCTCCGGTGGCCTCGGCGGCCTTCTGAGCGACTGCGGGCTGGTCACCCGGGCGTCGGCCGCCGAACCGCGGGCGGACCGCACCAGTCCCCGTCCCGTCCGGCGGGCCGGCTTCGCGCCGTCACACCGGGGCGTCGGCGGGATGGTCCACGCCGGGCCCGCCGAGACCGCCGACACTCGCATCGTCGGCGGCACGCCCACCGAGCCGGGCGAGTTCCCGTGGGCCGTGCGGCTCTCGATGGGCTGCGGCGGCAGCCTGATCGCGCCGGACGTCGTCCTGACCGCCGCGCACTGCGTGGACGGCTCCGGCGAGGACACCTCGATCGTGGCCACTGTCGGTGTGAGCGACCTGGATTCCGCCGAGGCCCGCGAGTTCCGCTCGGCCGAGGTCGTCCGGGCGCCGGGCTACGACGGCGAGGGCCGCGACTGGGCCCTGATCGTGCTGGAACGGGACGCCACCGGCGTCCCGTTGCTTCCCCTGAACGACGAACCCGAGGCCGAGCGGGGTGACTTCACCGTGATCGGCTGGGGCGCGCAGCGACCGGGTGGTCCACAGTCGACGGTGCTGCGCCGGGCGGCCGTCGGTTTCGTGCCGGACGAGACCTGCGCGAAAGCAGGGGACGCCTATGAGCGGCTGATCCCGGAGGAGGAGCTCTGCGCGGGCGTCCCCGACGGCGGCGTCGACGCCTGCCAGGGCGATTCGGGCGGCCCACTCCTGAAGACGCTTCCGGGTGGCCGTGTCGTCCAGGCGGGGATCGTGAGCTGGGGCGAGGGCTGCGCCGAACCGGGCCACCCGGGCGTCTACACGCAGGTCAGCACCTTCGCCGCGGAGATCCGCGCGGCGGCCGAACGGGTGACCTGAGCATCCGCTCCGGGCAGGCCGGGGAATGCGGGCCCGCCCGCCGTAGGGCGGGCCGGTAGGGCGGTTAGAGGTACATCCCCGTGCGGGGTTCCTCTTCGGGGCCGTCGGTGGTCGGCTCGAAGAACCGGCGTCCGCCGAACTTGCCCTGGAGGCGGTCGTCGAGGTCGTCGGCGAGGCGGGTCATCGACTCCACGGCCAGCATCAGGTGGGTCGGCTGGAAGTCGCGGCCGTAGACGGGCACCGACACCCAGATGGTGCCGGACAGGTAGTACAGGCGACCGATGGGGAGGCGCTGGGTCAGTTCCGACAGTTCGCGGTAGACGCGCTCGTTCGGGTCGACTTCGGTCAGGAGGGGGGAGTAGACGTCCACGACGGCCGGGCGTTCGGTGACCTTGATGAAGACCATGGCCGAACCGGCGCGGACGCTGATCTCGCCGTTGTCGTCGACGGAGAGCCGCTCGGGCTCGGTGCGCAGCATCGCGGCGACGACCTCGCGGACCACACTGCCGAGACCGCTGGCCTCGGCGGTGATGGCCCGGGGTTCGGGGGCCGTGGGGATCGATGGCGCCAGCCGGGCCGTGGCCAGGCTCGGGGCCTCGGTCTCACCGGTGAAGTCGTAGGTCAGGAACGCCGGGTGGGGCGCGTTGTACATCTCCCGGAAGGTTCGGGTGATGATCTCGGCCAGCGAGGCCGCCTCCGAGATCGGGACGCGCATCCCGAAGCGCTCACCGGCGCCCTCCACGGCGCCCGGGGGCTGCCAGCCGAGCGCGATGAGGTGCGCGATCGTCGTCCGGTCCAGGGTGACGCCGTCGGGCAGGGTGGCGTTGCTGGTGGCGTCGGCGTGCAGCTCGTCGTTCTTGAGCCGCGAGACGGTCACGTCGTAGACCGCCGAGCCCGTCCCGGTCGCCGTCGGGTCCAGCACGAGTTCGAGGTCGCTGTCCTCGGGCAGCCCTTCGATCGCCGTGGCCAAGGCCACCGTGAACGTGGACCAGGCGGCATCTACCTTCGCCGCGAGGTCCGTACCCAAATCAGCCACGCCCGCTCCTCCCATCACACTGCGGCCCACCCTACAAGGGCCGTTCCCCCATCAGTTCCGCCCGCGTCTTCGGAAGGGAATCAGGATGATTCGCCCGAATCCAGGTCAGCAGGCCCTCGCGGATGTGGCACCGAAGGTCCCACACCACCGAACCATCGGCCGCCGACACCACCGCGCGCAACCTCATCACGCCGCCCACCGCATCGGTCACCTGAAGGGTGCACGTATCGCCGTCCCAGTACTCGCATTCGCGCGCAAGGCGCTGCAGCTCCTCGCGCACCGGCTCCAGCGGAAGCGTGAAGTCCACGTCGAGCTCGACGGTCCCGAGAATGTCCACCGAACTGCGCGTCCACGTGTGGTACGGGTTCTCGGTGAAGTAGGTGGTGGGGAGCACCAGGCGGCGCTTGTCCCAGATGCGCACGACCACATACGTGAGAGTGATCTCCTCCACGTGGCCCCATTCGCCCTCGACCACGACGACGTCACCGATCCGCAGCGCGTCCCCGAAGGCCAGCTGGAGGCCGGCGAAGATCCCCTTGAGCCACGACTGCGCGGCCAGGCCGAGCACGATGCCGACGATGCCGGCGGAGGCCAGCACGCTCATCCCGATGGTCCGCACGGTCGGGAACGTGAGGAGTCCGGCCCCGAGCGCGATCGCGATGATCAGCGCCACCGACACCCGGCGGAACAGCAGCACCTGCGTGCGCCGCCGCCGCTCCATCGCGCTCTCACCCGGCTTGTCGACGCGCCGGATGATGAGCTCCTCGACCACGTGCAGCAACGCGATCGCCAGCCACGCCACCGCCGCGAACGTGGCCAGAACCACGATGTGGTCGAGTACGGCGCGCCAATCCCACGGCCACCACAGCGGCAGTAGCAGCTGCGCGCCGATCAGGGAGAGCGTCACCGACAGCGGCACGTGAACGTCATCGACCAGGCGGACCAGGATGGATTCGGGCTTGGTGTAGCGCTTCGTCGTCCACCTGGTGAGGGTTACCAGCGCGACCGCGATCGCGCACGCCACAAGGACGAGCCCGATCCCGACCGCGAATTCGGCGATCTGCGACATGGGGTCACCTTAGTGATTTGCGTCGATGAGTGGGACCTCATGTCGATGGGTTTGGAGGTGGAGGCGGCGGGCGGGCATAGGGGAAAGGAGAAGAGCGTCGATTGACGGGCCGGGCGGAGTGGCGCGGTGGCGCTGCGGACGGCGCGAGATGGGGGTGAGTTCTCAGGACCACGGTGGAGCGAATGGTGCGGGAACCCGCTGGCGCGAGGACGAGCCGGGATGGCCAGCGGATGATCTCGGGCGCATCGGAACGCCAGCGCGTACACGGGATGCGCCGACGATGGCCCGCAGGCTGCGGCCGGTGGAGGAAGGGTTCCCACGTAGGTGGGGACGAGCACCGCGCACACGGCCAGGCCGTGTGCGCGGTGGGGAACAACACCCCCCGCGTGGGCGGGGACGGGAGGTGATGGGCCGACGGGCGCCTGCGGCAGACAGGAACACCCCGCGTGTGCGGGAGGTGTGGGCGATGGCGCGGGCCACAGAGTGACGCCGCGGAACACCCCCGCGTGCGCGGGGACGAGGAACGCGACGACCGGCTCTTCCCCGGCGACCCGGGAGCACCCCCGCGTGCCCGGGGACGAGGCTTGCTGACCTGTGGCGCCGTCCTGTCCCTGGGCCGATTTCGTTCACCACGAGCGAAGCCGACTCCTCCAGGCTGCCGCTGATCTTCTTTGGGCGGTCGGCTTGAGTGAATGCGGCCGACCGGCTTCACGCCGGTCGGCCGGTGGTGGGGTGCCGGGCCGGGGCAGGCCAGCAGCCCGAGGGCTACGGCGCCGGGGTCAACGCGCTCGCCGGGATCGGTTGCCTCGCCAGGTTCGGGGCCGACCAGTGCAGTTGGGCGATGGCGTCCCAGCCGCCTTCGTAGTACTCCATGCGGATGGTGTGCGGGCCCGCGGTGAGGTCCACCGTTGCGGTGTCATCGCGTTTGGAGTGGTCGGTCCAGGCGTCGATGACCTTGGTGCCGTCGATCCAGAGGCGGACACCATCATCGGTGGTGGTGATGAAGGTGTAGGCGGCGGCCGTCGGGGTTGTCACGGTGCCGGTCCAGCGGGTGCTGAAGGTGTCGGCGCCGATTCCGGGGCCGGGGGCGGCGGTTCCCCAGTCGAAGTTCACGCCGGGGTCGACGCGGGTGAGGGTGGGGGTGCCGGTGAGGGCCTTGTTGGTGAAGTACTCGCCTTTGAGTCCCTGGTCGTCCAGGACGAGGGTGGTCACCGAGCGGGCGGGCAGGTTGACGGTGGCCGCTCCGATGGTGATGGCGAGGGTGCCGGTGTTGTGGGGGGTCCAGGTGGCCTGGGTGTCTCCGGTGGACTGCCAGACGGCGGCGGTGCCGGTGCCGTAGCCGGTGAGGGCGAGTCCGGTCGTCTGGGCGGTCGTGGTGGTGTTGACCAGGACGATGTTCTTGCGGCCGGTGGAGGCGAAGGCGCGGATGCCGGGGGTGGACGTGCCGGTGTCCACGATGGACTTGCCGAAGCCGCGGAAGAGGCCTTCGCCGGTGAACATGCCGATGCCGTGGTAGACGGGGGTCGGCGCGTTGGTGGGGACGTTGCCCTCGCCCTCGGTGGAGGTGATGCCGAGGCCGGTGTTCTTGGCGAAGCTGCCGTTCTTGTCGCCGTAGACCAATGTGGACGCGCCCGACTTCAGCATGGTGCCCAGGGCGGAGGCTCCCCAGACGGTCGCGAGGTGCGACATCATCTGCGTGCCGTTCGGGTCCTTCCAGTCCATGTTCCACTCGCCGATCTGGACGTCCAGGGCGCGGCCGGGGGCGAGGCGGGCGATGCGGGCGCGGAGGTCGGCGATGTCGGTGGCGTAGGAGTCGATGACGGGACCGAGCAGGTCGGCGTCGGTCGGGCGGTCCTCGCCGGCGCCGTAGTCGTGGTAGTCGACGAAGTCGGCGCGGGAGCCGGATCCGGTGAGGAACGCGTCGATGTAGGCGGTGTCGTAGTACGCGGTGGCGGGGCCGCCGAGGCGGACGGTGGGATCCTCGGCGCGGAGGGCGTCGGCGATCAGGTTGAAGCGGGAGCTGTACTCGGCGCCGGTCATGTGCTTCGGGTTCTGTCCATTGTCGAGCTCGTTGCCCACGATGAACTGCCGGACGGGGGTGCCGGTGGCCTTGAAATGGCGGTAGATGGCGACCGCGTCGGCGACGTCGGCGGACGCGGCGCGGCGGCCGTCGGCGGGGAGGATCAGCATCGGGGTGGCGCCCAGGTCGCGGATCGAGGCGACCCAGGCGTCGCCGGAGACGTTGGTGTCGCACCAGTCGCCGCCGCAGACAAGCTTGCCGGACGCGTCGAAGACCAGCTCCATGCGCATGACGCCGAAGCCCTGGCGGCGCACGTGGCCACGATGGACGTCGTTGTTGGTGATGTAGCTCTGGTTGCCGTAGCCGGTGATGTCGAGGCCGTAGTCGGCGCTGTCCACTGTGGTCACGACGTGGGTGAAGTCGACGGTGACGGACGCGTCGGCCGCGGCGGCGGCGGGGGATCCGGGCACCAGCACGAGAGCGGCGGCCGTGCAGACGGCCGCCGACATGACGGTTTTGCGCATCGTTCTCCTACTTCGAGGGGACTGCGAGTCTGGCAGGAAAATGATCACTCCACAATGGTCGGCCCGGGGCCGGTGGGTGAAGGCGCGATGGCGGTACGGCGACGCCGGGCGTGTGTGTGGCGGGCGGCCGGACCGGCGGTTGGCGCGGTGGGACGGCGCGGGCCGGTGGCGGGTGGAGTGATGCGGGCGGCGTTGGGCGGGATGCCGGGACGCGGAGAGTGGGCCGCCGTCGGCGTGGGGGGGATGGGGCTCGGGCGGACACACTCGCG
>NZ_BSTX01000004.1:242694-256892 GCF_030269765.1 Actinorhabdospora filicis
GGAGGGCGAGGGCGAGGGCGAGGGCGAGGGCGAGGGCGAGGGCGAGGGCGAGGGCGAGGGCGAGGGCGAGGGCGAGGGCGAGGGCGAGGGCGAGGGCGAGGGCGAGGGCGAGGGCGAGGGCGAGGGCGAGGGCGGAAGCGCGCGGTGCCGGAGCCGGTCGCGAGCGATCGTGCGGGACGCAGGGGACCCGCCACGATGCGCGAAGAGATCCGGGCGCAAACGGTCGCGCGAGTGAGATCAGCCTGGACGGCGTGGTGCGCGGCCCGGCGGGTCGTCGGCGCGGCGGCGGGTTCGGTGTGACGGTGGGTTCGGCGCGGCGCCCTACGCCGCGCGCTCTGGTCACGGCATCAGCGTTGGCGGCCTCTCGCGGGCCTCACGGCCCTCCCGGTGGTGCCGACCGCACGCGGCCCGCCGACCGGCCCGCCGAGTGCCGTGCGACGGGATGGCCGTGGCGGAGTAAACGGGGGAGACGCGAGCACGGTGACGGGCCCCGGCGAGGGGATGCCCTCACCCCACCGCGGCGAAGTCGGGGTCGTCGGCGGCGAGTTCGCAGGCCCCGGCGAGTAGCCCCCTCACCCCACCCCCCGCACCGCCTCCATCACCCCACCGGCCCAGCTCCCCCCGAACAGCGTCGTGTGCACCAGCAGCAGGTGCAGCGCGTGCAGCGGTGTCCGCTCGCGCCAGCCGTCGGCGAGTGGCCATTCCTCCTGGTAGGCGTCCATGAGCTCCGCCAGGTGCGGGAGGCCGCCGAAGAGGGTCAGCTGCGCCAGATCGGTCTCGCGGTGGCCGCCATGGGCGGCGGGGTCGATGAGCCAGGCCTTCCCATCGGCTCCCCAGTGGACGTTGCCGGGCCAGAGGTCGCCGTGCAGTCGCGCGATGGGCTCGACGGGGACGTCCGAGAGGCGGGGCAGCACCGATTCGACCGCGGCCACCTGATCGGCGGTCAGGGCGCCGTTGTCGCGGGACGCCTTGAGGTAGGGCTCGATGCGGCGTTCGCGGAACCAGGACGCCCAGTCGGCGCCGGGCGCGTTGTCCTGGGCGGCGAGGCCGATGAAACCGGGCCAGGGCGCGCCATAGGTATGCGCGCCGGAGCGGTGCAGGGACGCCAGGTCGCGCCCGAGGCGGGCGGCGGCCTCCGGCGATGGGGCGCCGGGCTGGATCCACTCCAGCACGAGGACCTCGCGCGCGGCGGCGATGAGCCCGGGGACGGGCGCTTGCGCCTCGGCGAGCCAGCGCAGCCCGGCGGCCTCGGCCTCCAGGATGCCGGGGGGACCGTTCTCCACGAACTTCGCGAACACGTCGCCGCCGTCGTCGAGGGTCAGGCGCTGCGCGACGCCGACCGACCCGCCGGGGACCGGCGTGCACCTGATGCGCTGGTGCTCGATGAACATGGGCACGCGGTGAGGATGCGCGCGCAGGTAGTCGAGGTCCATGGCGTGACGATAGTCCCGCCATTCGCTTCACTCGCGAGGGAGGCGAAGGGTCCCACATCGGGATGAAACAGGGTAGACATGAAACATGGTCGACTCCCAAGCTCAGGTCGTCGTGCGCGGCTACCGGCCCTCCGATCACCTCTCCTGCCGCGCTCTGTGGACCCAGCTCGTCGAGGTCCACAGGGAGCTCTACGACGACCCTTCCTACGGCGGACGCGACCCGGGCGCGGCCTTCGAGGAGTACCTCACCCGCCTCGACCTCACCGGGATGTGGGTCGCCGACGACAGCGTCGCGGGCGTGGTGGGCCTGGTGGGCCTGCTCCTCGACGGGCGCGCGGGCGCCGTCGAACCCGTCATCGTCAAGGTCGGGCACCGGGGAGAGGGCATCGGGCGGGCGCTGCTCGGCCGGGTCGCCTCCGAGGCGAAGAAGAGGGGCCTCACGCACCTCTCGGTCTCCCCGGAGGCCAGGGACGCCCCGGCGATCGCCGCGCTGACCGCGTCCGGCTACACCAACCTCGCGCGCGTCACCCTCACCCTGCCGTTGCGGGACGCAGCGGACGCCGACGCCCCGAAGCTGGACCTGTTCGGTCACGAGCTGCGCTACTGAGCTCCCGCAGCATCCGCAGCGCGTCGGCCGAACCCTCGCCCGGTGCATACGCCACCAGCACCTGCTCCTCGGCGCCGCTGGGACGCAGGGTCTCGTAGCCCAGGTCCAGGTCGCCCACCACCGGGTGGTGGAAGCGGTGGCTGCCGTGCGTCTTGTCGCGGACCTCGTGCACCGCCCACAGCCCCCGGAACTCCGCCGAGCGGATCGACAGCTCTCCCACCAGCGCGGCCAGCTCCGGGTCGCCGGGATGCCGCCCGGCGTCGTTGCGGAGATAGGCCACGGTGTCGGCGGCCTTCAGATCCCAGTCGCGGAACAGCGAACGCGAGGCGGGATCCAGGAAGACGTACCGCGCGAAATTGGGGCGCTCGCCGAAGGAGAAGAGGGCCTCGGCCATCGCGTTCCAGGCCAGGACGTCCACGCGGCGGCCCACGATGTAGGCGGGCACGCCCTCGAAGGTCTCCAGCAGCCTCGCGAT
Organism: Actinorhabdospora filicis; assembly: GCF_030269765.1. Lineage (GTDB taxonomy): Bacteria > Actinomycetota > Actinomycetes > Mycobacteriales > Micromonosporaceae > Actinorhabdospora > Actinorhabdospora filicis. The sequence goes on from NZ_BSTX01000004.1 coordinate 245,210, forward strand.
GCCCGGCCGCACCGCCTGATCGGCGTCATCGGCACCACCCGGCCGCGCCAGCCGGAACAGGTGCGCCCGCTCGTGCTCGTCGAGCCGCAGGACGCGCGCCACCGCCGCCAGCACCTCCGCCGAGAACCGCAGATCGCGGCCCTGCTCCAAGCGCACGTAATGGTCGACGCTGACCCCGGCGAGCCGCGCGAGCTCCTCACGGCGCAGACCGGGGACGCGGCGCACCCGCCCGTAGTCCGGCAGTCCGAACTCCTCCGGACGCAGCCGCGCCCGGCGCGAGCGCAGGAACTCACCGAGTTGCTCTTTGCGGTCCATGATCCCGAGGATGGCACGCCCCGCACGGCCGTGCCTGGTCACGCCAAGCCCAGGCTTCGCAGGGGCCTGGTTCGGCCCTCAGCGCCGCCGCAGGCTTGGCGGCATGCAGAAGAAGCAGCTCGGAAACAGTGACCTGACCATCTCCCGCGTCGGCTTCGGCGCCTGGGCCATCTCCGGCGCCGACTGGCAGTTCTCCTGGGGCGCCCAGGACGACGCCGACTCCGTCGCCGCCATCCACCGCGCCGTCGAACTCGGCGTCAACTGGATCGACACTGCCGCCGCATATGGCAACGGGCACTCCGAGGAGGTCGTCGGCCGCGCGCTGAGGGCCCTCCCCGAAGCCGACCGCCCCTACGTGTTCACCAAGACCGGCGTCGTGTGGGACGACGGCGACCACTCCAGGCCGGCCCGCAGGCTGATGAGCCGGGCGAGCGTCCGCAAGGAGGTCGAGGAGTCCCTGCGCCGCCTGGACGTCGAGCGCATCGACCTCTACCAGGTGCACTGGCCCGGCGACGGCAAGCTGCTCGTCTGGGGCGCCGACCAGCCCGCCGACGACGCGGACCTGGCCACGCCTCTCGCCGAGTATTGGGCGACGATGCGCGAACTGGTGGACGAGGGCAAGGTTCGCGCGATCGGCCTGTCCAACCACTCGCGTGAGCAGATCGCCGAGGCGGAGAAGGTCGCCCACGTGGACGCCTCCCAGCCGCCCTTCTCGGCGCTGGAGCGCGGCTACGCCGAGGACATCGCCTGGAGCGAGGGCAACGGCACTGGCGTCATCGTCTACTCGCCGATGGCCTCGGGCCTGCTCACCGGCGCCTTCGACGCCGCACGCGTGGCGGCACTGCCGGTGGACGACTGGCGCCGCGCGGCCCCCGACTTCACCGACCGCCTCGACGCCAACCTCGCGGTGGCCGGCGCGCTCGCCCGCGTCGCCGGGCGGCACGGGGTGTCGACGGCCGCCGCGGCGGTGGCGTGGACGCTGGCGTGGCCGGGCCTGACCGGCGCGATCGTGGGCGCGCGGAAGGCGTCCCAGGTGGACGGATGGGTCGCCGCGGCCAATCTGCGGCTGACGGCGGAGGACCTGGACGAGGTGGCGGCGGTGCTGCGCGCGACCGGCGCGGGCGTGGGCCCGGTCCGTCCATAAGCGACGCCCCCCGAAGATTCCGCCCGGCACGCGGAAACTTCGGGGGGCGTCATCCCCTCGGCATGGCTTCTGTGGGGGCGCGGCGTCAGCGCCTCCGGCGGTCTGGGAGACAAACCAGGTCCGGCATACCTGGAAACCGCCGGAAGCGCCGACGGACCCCGCCATTGGGGTTAGGGGGTGGTCGGTGTGCGCCCGGTGGATGAGGTGACTCCCCGTCCGCCGCGTCCTTCTCTTGTGGAGGGTGACGCGCGGAAAGGCGGTTCAGGGAGTCTCATGGATCCTCCGTGGCGTGAGGGGTTTCCGAGACCGATACTTCAGCAGTGCGCGCCGGAAGGGAATACGTGGGGCGAAGGACGACGGGTTTCCGCCACAACGAGTGATGTTGTCCTGGCTGCACTGTGCGAAACCCGGCGTTGCTCCATAATGGACGCCCAGCTCAGGGTGGGTGCGAGGTGGCGACCGGGGGAGGACAAGCTCCCGGACGCCCGTCACTCTGTGGTGCGGATCACCGGAGCGTGCGGCGGCGAACACGAACGGGCCCGGCCCGTCGGGTGACGGACCGGGCCCTGCCGGGGGTGAGGAGGTTCTAGTAGACCTTCGAGCCGATCCAGTCGTCGTGCCCGTAGCCGGCCGGGTTCGCGTAGGAGCGCGCGGCGAGCTGGAAGTCGGTGCGCGCCGCCGAGCAGGACGCCAGCTCCAGCACCGAACCATCGCCCGCGCCGGACAGCGACAGGCACAGGTCGGCGCGGCCCTGCGGGTGGATCTTCGTGCCGTCCAGGGTGAACTTCTGGTTGGCGCCGCCGTGGCAGTTCCACAGGATCAGGTCGGTGCCCGCGGCGACGTTGCCGCCCTTGACGTCGGCGCAGCGGTCCTGGGACAGCTCGACGTGCAGGGAGCCGCGCGTCGCGTCGTACCAGAAGCCCTGGTTGCGGCCGCCGTGGCAGGTCCACGACACCAGGCGGGTGTCATTGCGCGAGTTGTAGCCCTCGGCGTCCACGCACTGGCCGGTGGACGACTTCAGGTCCTTGAAATCGAAGAACCCGCCGTAGAGGGTGGCGTGGCCGGTGCTGGCCGGGTCGACGCACGTGGCGCGCGCCAGGCCGGTGTTCCACATCTGCGTCATGCACTCGGCGAAGGCGCCGTGGCCTCGGTAGTTGGGGTGCAGGGACTGCCGGAACGCGTGCTCGCTGGGCAGCAGCGCGGTCTCCACGTAGACGCCGCGCGCCCACGTGTCGTCCTCGCACACCCCGTGCCCGTCGAACAGGCGCGAGGCGTCCAGGAACCGCACGCCCTTGGCCAGCGCGGCATCCCGGACGCCCCGCCCGAACAGCGGGACGGCCTTGTTGCGCGCGAACGCGGCGTCGGCGAGGTAGAGCGTGCAGCCGCCGGAGTACCAGCCCGGGAAGTTCGGGTTGTCCTCCACGTCGGGGCTGCCGGGGCTCGGGTAGTTCATGACCACCAGCTCGTAGTCGCCGCCGAGGTAGCCGGCGTCGCTCATGGTCTGCCGCACCGAGTCGATCGTGCCCTCGACCCCGGCACGCGTGACGGCGACCTTCGCCGCCCACGTGTCGGTGTAGGTCGGCCAGCACGGGCCCTGGAACAGGATCCGGCGCTTGGCGCAGTCGGTGGCGACGGGACCGAACTCGATGCCGCCGGAGTCGTTGGCGCCGATGACGATCCACACCAGCCGCAGCCTCGTGTTGCGGGCCTTGATGGCGAGGTTGTCGCCCTGGTTCAGCTCGTTCCACTGGTGCTGGCCGGAGCCGTAGCGCAGGTGCGGGCTCGCCGCGCCCGAGCAGGCCACGTTGTAGCGGACGTCGGCGGGGATCTGGACGCGGAAGACCGCCTGGTCCAGCGAGCGGTCGCAGTAGTTGCCGGACACGTGTGTGCCCGGCTCGTAGTTGCCGACGCCCTCACCGGAGATCTCGGAGTCGCCCATCGTGATCAGCGCGGTCTTGCGCGACTCGAAGGGGCGGATCGCCGGGTCGCCGTAGAGGGCGGTGGCCTCGGCGGCGCGGACGCTCTCCAGGTTCGCCGGCAGCGGCGTGGGATCGGGACGTGCGGCGGCCTGGGCCGGGGCGGCCGTCGCGAGGGCGGTGAGTCCGAGTAAGGCGGTCGCTAAGACGGAGGTGAGGCGGATCCGTAACGGACGATGCGATGGGGACATCTCGTCTCCTTACCGGTCGGTAGGCCGAGGCTATCGCTACCCACGGGTAATGGGGAAGGGCCGGAGGCCGGGAAAGGCGGCGTCCCGGGTGTTTTCCCGGGACGCCGCGTGTGTGGTTGCTGGTTCGGTCAAGGGCTCACCTCCTCATCGGGCCGATCCGGAAGGCCCGCGCCAGGATCAGCGCCAGGCCGCCCGCCGCCAGGAGCACCAGGCCGATGACGGCCAGGGTCCCCGTCGCCGAACCGGTGACCGGCAGTGAGGTGCCGGACGGGGTCGGCGAGCTCGGCGAGGCGATCGGGGCGGAGAACGGAGCCGAGGACGGGGTGGGGCTCGGCGGCGTGGTCACGGCCATCGGGGCCGCGGGTGGGACGACCACCGGCGGGACCACGGGCGGGACCATCGCCTCGGGCGGACCCGCGGGAGGCGGGTTCTCGGCGGGTGGGGTGTCAGGGGGTGGGTTGTCGCACGGCGGGTTCTCGCACTCCGGCGGCGGGTTCTCACAGTCCGGCGGTGGGTTCTCGCACGGCGGGTTCTCACACGGCGGCGGTGGAGGTGGCGGAGGCGGCGGCGGTGTGCCGGGGCCTCCCGGGCAGGTGTGCGTCAGCTGGAACTCGCCCTGCGGCGTCGAGCCGGTGATCAGCGCCTCGGCCCCGGACAGCGTCCAGCCGGACGGCGTGTAGATCACGCCCTTCAGGTTGGCCTGGCCCTGGCCCGTGGTGATGAACTGGCTGACCGTGCCGTTGGCGCCGAAGGACGCTTCGAGCTGCACCCATTGCGCGTCATTGCCCGGCAGCACGAACACCCATCCGTCCTCACCGGCCATGGTCACGCCCGAGCAGTCACTCGTCCCGCCCACGTAGGAGGGATCGGTCGCGGTGGCGCCGATGTGGCCCTCGTTGATGTCGATGTGGGTCTCACCGGGACCGGGTGCGGGAAGCAGCGCGGCCATGACGCCGGGCGGCTCCTCGTCGGCGTCCTTCTCCTTCTTCTTCTCTTTGTCGTCCTTGCCGGGTTTCTCATCGGTCGCGGGTGGTGCTTCGGCCAGTGGGGCGTCGGCCGGAGCCTCGGCCTCGGGTGGGATCAGCGGGTCCTCGGCGTGGGGTCCGGCGTTCTCACTGTTGCCGGGTCCGTCGGCCGATTCACCGTTCTCCGTGCCCTGCGAACTCTCCGGCGGCCCGGCGTTCTCACTGTTCCCCGGCATGTCGGGCGGGGCGGGCGGCTCTACTACGGGCGGCGTCCACTCCGGCGGTGCCACCGGCTCTTCGGGTGGCACGGGTGGTGCCGGGTCGTCGGCGTGCCCCGGAGCGTCGGCGGAGTGGCCGTGCTCTTCCTTCGGTGGATCCACCTGCACGACCGCGGGTGGATCGTCCTTCCCTTTGTCCTTGTCCTTCTCGGACGCGGCCCAGGCCGCCGATGGCCCGGCGAACATCGCCACGGCCATCCCTACGGCGGTCAGACCGCTCAGCACTGTCTTACGCATGACTCCCCCCGAGGGAGGGTGATTTACCGATCGGCGTGCGGATGCGCGTCGACGCCTAGAAGGTCATGCGTACGGGTTCGGGCACCGAGTGCTGCGGTCCTCCTGGGGGAGCCATTGGCGCCTTTGGTGCGGACGCCCGGCAGTGTTCGCAGTTCACTGTCCTGGAAGAGGGCGATGTCCTTAAACGGGATTGTACTCCCGAGGCCGACAATCGCGATCAATCACGCGAATCGCCTTCGTGTTCGGCGTGGACGGCGGACGCCGCCCGGGCGCGCGCGGTCCAGCGGCGTGCGGCGGGAGCCGTCCCCGTCCTGGGGCAGGCGCGCGGTCCTCACGACTCACCGCCGGTGGGGCGTCGGCGGGAGCGCGGGAGGCCGATGATGGGGAAGTCCCAGTTGCGCAGGGCTAAGGCCGCCTCGGCGATCGACTGCAGCGGGCGCCGGAACGTCCGGGCCAGGGCCGCCTCCAGCCGCCAGGCGTGCCGGTTGTGCAGGGCCTTGATCCAGAAGCGGTGCCGCTCCTCGGCGTAGGTGAAGGCGACCTCGATGCCCGCCGACGGGTCGGTCGACCACTTCACGTCGGTCAGCTCCGACAAGGGCGCGTCCACCGACAGCCGGACCCGGTTCAGCAGCTTCGACTGGCGCGTCATGACCAGCCGGCGTTTGGAGAGCATGAGCAGGAACTCGCCCGGGAAGCCGCCGCCGGCCCGCAGGCACGGCGTGAGCATGAGAACCTCGTCGTCGGAGCGGATGTTGCGGCGCAGGCTCGGTACGTGCCTGCTGAGGGTGATCGTCGCCAGGCCGGACTCGGCCGAGGCCGCCAGAAGCGTGCGCGAGAACCTGTCCATGTGTTCCCCCCGGAGTCGGGTGACGGAATGCTGACACCTGACTAACGGCGTGGCGGGCAGATGAGTAACGCTCAGTTGTGGCAGGACGGACACAGTGTGCGACTCGGGGGCCGGGCGGCGGCTCGCTAGATTGACGTGATGGAGATTCACGTCACTGTGGACGATGACCCGCAGGCCCTCGGCAGCCTCTACGCGCAGTGGCTCGCCAAGGACCCCGGCGTCCGGCGCGGCGGCCCCCTCGAAACCCGGTACGCGCAGCTCGGGCCCGGTGAGATGGGCGGGCCGCTGGAGACGGTCGTGCAGGTCGTGGGCGTGGCCGGGGCGCTGGTCACCATGCTCACCTCGATCGTGACCGTCGCGCTCACCTGGCGCGGCACGCGCCGGGACGGGGTGAAGGCCCGCGTGGCGGTGGTGCGGCCGGACGGGACGAGTGTCGAGATCACCGGCGAGACGCCCCAGGCGGTCGCGGCGCAGGTGAAGGCGCTGGGCCTGCTGGAGTAGGGCGGTACGCCCGGGTGTGACCGGCGTGATCACCCAAAAGCACCGGCCCGCCCATCCGGGCGGGCCGATTCGGCGATGATGGTCGGGTGGAGCCCTATCCGCCCGGCTGGCACTGCGCGCCCCACGGCTGCACCCAGCACCAGTACCACCACGGGAACTCGATGTACGTCGGGTCGTCGGTGGGCCACGCGGTGGGCCCGCCGTCCTCCGTCGGCCACGGCGTCGGCCAGTTCGGCGAGGTCGGGGCCGTGGGGAACAGCGGCGACGAGGACTGCGGCGGGGGCGTCTTCGAGGTCTCGGGCGTGGGCTCGCGGGTCGGGTCGGTCGGGCTGGGCGTGGGCGCGGGCCGCGAGGTCTCGGGCGGGACCGGCGCGTCCGTGGGGTCGGGCGAGGCGTCGAGCGTGTCGGGTGGGCTGGTGGGCGTCACCCCGGTGGGTGGCTCGCCGGCGCCGGCGAGCATGGGTTCGGGCGCGGCGGAGCCCGTGCCGTCGTCGTTGACCGAGGCCGCCCCCACGGCGACGATCACCGCCATCATGAGTGAGGCCACGGTGACCAGACCAGCGGTCGCCACCGTGTTCCTAGAGAGCCATCTGTGCTTGCCGGCCATTCGGGACCCCCGTTGCCATCCGCGGTCCGCGCTCCCGGAGCGAACCGCACTATCACGCGCGTCCGCTACCAGACTGACGCACACCTACGACATTGGCGACCGCGTATGCGATGTCGCGCAGCGTAATCGTACGAACGTGCAGGGTAAAGGCGGCCATCAGGGCGTGTCGACCTTCCCAGACTCTGGAATGCTGTGGGTCATCCCCAAGGAGTGGACCACTGGTCGGTCACGGTGATCCCGCTTGATCGACACAGATGAGGGAGGAAAGCAGATGGTCAACGGCGAACGCGGCCCCCGCGCCACCAAGAGTGGCGGGACCACGCGAACCGCGGCTAAGAAGCCTGCGGCGCCGCGCAAGAAGGCAACCACCGATCGCAGCGTCGCGAACGGGACAGATCCCGCGTTCGTGCAGCTGCTGACCCCCGAAGGAGACCGGGTCGAACACCCGGACTACTCCGTCGATTTCACCGATCAGGAGTACCGCGACCTCTACCGCGACCTGGTCATCGTCCGCCGCCTGGACACCGAGGGCACGACGCTCCAGCGTCAGGGCCAGCTCGGCATCTGGGCCAGCCTGAACGGCCAGGAGGCCGCGCAGATCGGTTCCGGCCGCGCCCTGGCGCAGCAGGACATGGTCTTCCCGACCTACCGCGAGCACGGCGTCCTGTGGTGTCGCGACATCGACCCGATCATGCCGTTCGGCCTGTTCCGGGGCGTTGACCTGGGCGGCTGGGACTCCCGCAAGTACAAATTCAACATGTACACGATCGTGATCGGCGCCCAGACGCTGCACGCGACCGGTTACGCCATGGGCGTCAAGCTCGACGGCAAGATGGGCACCGACGACGGCGAGGCCGTCATCGCCTACTTCGGCGACGGCGCCATCAGCCAGGGCGACGTGAACGAGGCCTTCGTCTACGCCGCCGCCTACGACGCCCCCGTCGTGTTCTTCTGCCAGAACAACCAGTACGCGATCTCCGTACCGGTGCACAAGCAGGCCAAGGCGCCGCTGTTCGAGCGCGCGTCCGGCTTCGGGTTCCCCGGCGTCCGCGTCGACGGGAACGACGTCCTGGCGACCTACGCGGTCACCAAGGACGCCCTCGACCGCGCGCGGCACGGCGAGGGTCCCGGCCTCATCGAGGCCTACACGTACCGCATGGCCGCGCACACCACCACTGACGACCCGACCCGTTACCGCGACCGGTCCGAGGAAGACGCCTGGCGCCTGAAGGACCCCCTGTCCCGCATGAAGGCCTTCCTGGAGAAGCAGGGCCTGGCCGACGAGGACTACTTCGCCGAGCTGACCGCCGAGGCCGACCGGTACGCCCTCGACCTGCGCGAGCGCGTCCTGTCCATGCCGGAGCCGGACCCGTCCTCGATCTTCGACCACGTGTACCCGAACGGTTCGCCGCTGATCGACGAGCAGCGCGCCGAGTTCCTGGCCTACCACGCGTCTTTTGAGGGGAGCGGTCACTGATGAGCCAGACGTCGACCATTGGCAAGGCGATCAACCTCGGCCTGCGCCGCGCCCTTGAGGACGACCCGAAGGTCGTGCTGATGGGTGAGGACATCGGCCGCCTCGGTGGTGTGTTCCGGGTCACCGACGCCTTGCAGAAGGACTTCGGCGAGGACCGCGTCATCGACACCCCGCTGGCCGAGTCCGGCATCGTCGGCACCGCCGTCGGCCTCGCCATGCGCGGCTACCGCCCGGTGTGCGAGATCCAGTTCGACGGTTTCGTCTACCCGGCCTTCGACCAGATCGTGTGCCAGGTCGCCAAGATGCACAACCGGTCCCTGGGCACCATCCCGATGCCGATCGTCATCCGCATCCCCTGGGGCGGCGGCATCGGCGCGGTCGAGCACCACTCGGAGTCGCCCGAGGCGTACTTCTGCCACACCGCGGGCCTGAAGGTCCTCGCGCCGTCCAACCCCAACGACGCCTACTGGATGATCCAGCAGGCGATCGCCTCGGACGACCCGATCATCTTCTTCGAGCCCAAGCGGCGCTACCACGAGAAGGGCGAGATCGACACCGACCTCGGCCTGGCCGGCGCGTACCCCCTGCACGCCAGCCGCGTGGCCCGTCCCGGCTCCGACGTCACCGTGGTCGCCTACGGCCCGATGGTGCGGACCTGCCTCGACGCGGCCGTGGCCGCCGAGGCCGACGGACGGTCCCTGGAGGTCATCGACATGCGCACCCTGTCGCCGCTCGACATGGGCCCGGTCTACGAGTCGGTCCGGCGCACCGGCCGCCTCGTGATCGCCCACGAGGCCCCCGGCAACGTCGGTCTCGGCGCGGAGATCGCCACCCGGGTCATGCAGGAGTGCTTCTACTCGCTGGAGGCGCCCGTCCTGCGCGTGACCGGGTACGACACCCCGTACCCGCAGTCGCGGCTGGAGGAGGAGTTCCTGCCCGACCTGGACCGGGTGCTCGACGCCGTCGACCGCACCTTCGCCTACTAGGAGCCCCGCAGATGTCACGTTTGAAGCAGTTCATCCTGCCCGACCTGGCCGAGGGCCTGACCGAGGCGGAGATCCTGCAGTGGCTGGTCTCGGTCGGTGACACGATCGAGCTGAACCAGCCCTTCGTGGAGGTCGAGACGGCCAAGTCCGCGGTGGAGATCCCCTCTCCGTACGTGGGTGTGGTGACCGAGATCCTGCACGAGGCGGGGACGACGGTCGACGTCGGTTCGCCGATCATCACCATCGACACCGAGCCGGGCGCTCCCGCTGAGGCGGCCCCCGCGGCTCCGGCCCCGGCGGCCGTGGCCGAGTCGAACGGTGGCGCCAAGATCGGCGAGACCACCGCCGACGGGCGCACCGCCGTCCTCGTCGGCTACGGCGCCAAGGCGCCGACGACCGTGCGCCGCGCGCGCAAGGGCGCCCCCGCGCCCGCACCGGCCGTCCCGGCGCCCGTCGCACCGGCGCCGGTCGTGGCCGCGCCCGTCGCCCCGGTCGCGCCCGTGGCGTCCGGCGGCCCGGCGCTGGCGAAGCCGCCCGTCCGCAAGCTCGCCAAGGACCTCGGCGTCGACCTGCACGCGCTGGTCGGTACCGGGCCGAACGGGTCGATCACGCGCGAGGACGTCACGGGGGCCGTGGCTCCCGTCGCCGCTCCCGTCGCTGTTGCTGTCGCTGTCGCCGAGCCGGTCGCGGTGGTGGCGTCCGAGGGCGACCAGCGCATCCCGGTCAAGGGCGTCCGCAAGCTGACCGCCGAGAACATGGTGGCCAGCGCGTTCAGCGCGCCGCACGTGACCGAGTTCCTCACCGTCGACGCCACGCGCCTGCTCAAGACCGTGGCGAAGATGAAGGAGTCGAAGGAGTTCGACGGCGTCCGCGTCGGGCCCCTCGCACTGCTGGCGAAGGGCGTCCTGCTGGCCCTGAAGCGTCACCCGATGGTCAACTCGTCGTGGGACGAGGCGGCGCAGGAGATCGTGGTGAAGAAGCACGTCAACCTGGGCATCGCCGCGGCGACCCCGCGCGGGCTGATCGTGCCGAACATCAAGGCCGCCGAGACCCTCTCCACGCGAGAGCTCTCCGAGGCCCTGGTGTCGCTGACCTCGACGGCCCGCGACGGCAAGACCCCGCCCGCCGACATGACCGGCGGCAGCTTCACGATCACCAACGTCGGCGTCTTCGGCGTCGACACCGGCACGCCGATCCTGCCCCCGGGCGAGGCGGCGATCCTGGCCTTCGGCGCCATCCGCGAGATGCCGTGGGTCCACAAGGGCAAGGTCGTCCCGCGCCACGTGACGACCCTCGGACTGTCCTTCGACCACCGCATCATCGACGGCGAGCTCGGCTCGAAGTTCCTGGCCGACCTCGGCCGCTTCGTGCAGAACCCGCAGGAGATGCTGCTGGCGTGGGCTTAAGGTTCTTCGGTTGGTGAGCCGACTCACCTGATAATCGATGGAATTCCCCCGGGGTTTGCGGTGTTATTGAAGGCGAGACCAAGAGGACACCGACGATCCTGGGGGAAGAGTGAACACCGACCGCAAGAAGCTCAAGGCCGAACGACTTCACCGTCGCGCCCTCGACCGCGCCGCCGCGCGCGCGTCGGTGCGCAGCACGCATCAGGAGATGCTGATGTGGCGCGCACACATGGGTGTGTGAGGTGGTGAGAGTGAGACCCGTCGCCGGGAGGCGACGGGTCTTTTTTGTTTTGGGGGTGGGGGCGTGATCGGACGTGGGGGCGCGGCGTGGGGCGGCTTGTGGCGTGGTGAGGCGCGGGGTGCGGGGGATGGCGGGCTGAGGGCGGGCTGAGGGGGCGAGGCGCATGGTGGCGGTGGTGGGGGTGCGCGGCGGCTGGAGCCGCTGGGGCGGAGGCGCCGGGTGGCCGGAGGCTGTCGGTGCCGTGCCGTGCCGTGCCATGCCATGCCAGGCGGTGGCGGGGCAGGGCGTGAGGGCGACGCGTGCGCGGCAGCTAGCCGGCCGAGGGACTTTCGCGTGTGGCTCTGTTGGTGGGGGCCCAGAGCCCGCCCCGCTGGGGCGAACGTAACCGGGGCCACGCGTGGCCTGTCAAACGGTTGATTCGCGAACCTGTGGATAACAGGTCGATTGTGGATAGCTTCGGGCTGAAAGGACGCTGGCGGATTCGGCGCAGCCGGCCCATGCTCCGTTGTCGC
>NZ_BSTX01000004.1:256989-852517 GCF_030269765.1 Actinorhabdospora filicis
CGCCGGGTCGCCGGGTCGCCGGGTCGCCGGGTCGCCGGGTCGCCGGGTCGCCGGGTCGCCGGGTCGCCGGGTCGCCGGGTCGCCGGGTCGCCGGGTCGCCGGGTCGCCGGGTCGCCGGGTCGCCGGGTCGCCGGGTCGGGGTTCATGGCGGTGAGAGCGGGGGAACGTCGGGCGCATGCGTCCTGGGGCGCTCGAAGGTCTTTCATGCCCGACTCTGTTGGTGGGGGCCCAGAGCCCGCCCCGCTGGGGCGAACGTAACCGGGGCCACGCGTGGCCTGTCAAACGGTTGATCCGGGAACCTGTGGATAACGGGTGGATTGTGGATAACTCTCGCGCAAAACGCGCTTGCGGATCGCGCAAGGCTGTCTCATGATCTGTCGGGCTCGGCTTCGGCCGCCTTCGCTCGACCCTCGACCCCTGACCTCCGCCCCCGGCTTCCGGGATCTGGATCTCGGGTGCTCGTTCGGGTCGTCGGAGTCGCCGAGGCCGCTGGACCCGCCAAGCTCCACCGAGTCCCTCGGGCCCTCCGGGCAACTTCCGGCGAACTCGCGGTGGCTTGCGCGTGGTCTCCGGGTGGCCGTCGTGTAAGTGGCGGTCGGGGTTTCGGTCCGTACGCTTGTGACCTCGGCAACGGGGGGTGGGCCGGGCCACTCTCGTTCGGCGTTCGCCGGGCGCGCTCGACCAGTGTTTTCGCTGGTAGCGGGGGTGCGGCTGTCGTCGGCCGGTCATGTGGCGTCCACAGTGGCTTAAGAATCCTCGGCGGGTGAGCGCCCTCACCTTAAAAACGCTGGCATACAAGGGCTTGTGGTGGTGTTATTGAAGGGCATCAAGGAACGAACCTCACGCCCCTGGGGGAAACTGAAATGAACGCCTTCTTCTCTACTCGCAAGCAGCTTCGCGCCGAGCGCGCCCACCGTCGGGCCGTCGCTCGCGCCACCGCTCACGTCTCCTCCCAGGCGGTTCGCCGGGAGATGCTGATGTGGAGCACCACCAGCCGCATGGGGATGTAAATCCCACAAGCCTCTACACTCCTCCCTCCAAGGGGCCGCCACCGACGGGTGGCGGCCCCTTTACTACGTTCACCGCGCGTGCGTCGGTGTGCACCTTGGTCGGGTTCCCGCAGCGTGCATGAGAGATGTAGCGTGTACCACTGTTGAAAAATGGCGCAGCGAGGAGGCGCAATGACTGAGCCGACCAATCCGACCGGCGAACCCGGCGACAAGCCGGGCGCCACGCCGCCGGAGGACGTCGACGCGGAGCGCACTACCGTACTGCGCCCCGCCGAGGCGGCCGCTTCGGAGACTTCGGCGCCCGCTCCGGCGGGCGACGACGAGAAGACCACGGTGATCCCGGTCCCTGCGGCGCAGGTGCCCCCCGCGCCGGTGACCCCGCCCACCGCACCGCCCACCGCCCCGCCCGCCGCGCCGGTGACGCCGCCCGCGGCTCCGCCGGTCGCGCCTCCCGCGCCGCCGGTGGCCCAGCCGCCCGCCGCGCCCGTCCCGCCGCCCGTGGCTCCGCCGGTGACGTCCGTGCCGCCGGTCGCGCCCCCGCAGGCTCCGCCGGTGCCTCCGCAGGCCCCGCCGGTCGCTCCGCCCGCGCCTTACGGCGCTCCGGTGCCGCCGCCTCCGGGCGCGGTTCCGCCGCCGGGCTTCCAGCAGCCGCCGGTCGCCCCGGGCTCGGAGGCCACGCAGCCCATCCAGCTGCCGCAGACTCCGTCCCAGGCCCCGCCGCCGCAGCTGCCGAGCGTCCCGACGCCGCCCCCGGGCGCGCCGGTGCCGCCGCCGCCCGCGCCTTACGGTGCCCCGGTGCCGCCGCCGGTCTCGGGTCCGCCGACCTCCGGCGCGCCCCTCGACCCGAACGCGCCCGTCTGGGGAGCCCCCGGGACGCCCGCCGCGACCCCGCCGCAGGCGGCCGCGACGCCCGGCTACCCCGGCGCGTACGACCCCAACCAGCAGCAGGGTGTGCCCGGCTCCTACGACCCGAACCAGTACGGCGGCGCGTACACGCCGCCTCCCGGCGACCCGAACCTGACGGGGCAGCAGCCCGTCACCGGCGTCCCCGGCGCCTACGACCCGAACGCGCCCATGGGCGCGCCGTGGGGTGCCCCGCCCGCGCCGCAGAAGAAGAAGGGCCCGCTCATCGCGATCATCGCGGTGGTGGCCGTGATCGTGATCGTCGGCGGCATCGTCGGCGGGATCCTCCTCTTCGGCAAGGGCGGCTTCGAGACCGGCGACTGCGTCAAGCAGAAGCCCGGCGGCATGGAGGGCGTCGCGGTCGAGTGCACCGAGAAGGGCGCGGGCGTCTACAAGATCGGCGACAAGGTCAAGACCGCCGCCGACTGCCCCGACCCGTCCCTGCCGACGCTGACCGTCGACGGTGACACCTACTGCCTCACCCCGAACGAGTAAGAGCGCTTGGACGAAGCCCCCGGCCGCGTGCCGGGGGCTTCGTCGTGCCCGGGGCGGGGCGGACGGTGACCCGGCGGCCTAGATCAATCCCCGCCCGGATATGGCACCCTTGCCCCATGACGGCCGCCGTTTCCCCGACTCCCCGCCAGGCCCGTGTCCGCGCCGCCGAGCTCACCGGGCGCGGGTGGCTGAACACCGGCGGGAAGGCGCTCACCCTCGCCGACCTGCGCGGCAAGATCGTCCTGCTCGACTTCTGGACCACGTGCTGCGTCAACTGCCTGCACGTCCTGGACGAGCTGCGCCCGCTGGAGCACGAGTACGCCGACGTGCTGGTCATCGTGGGCGTGCACTCCCCGAAGTTCGAGCACGAGCGGGCCGCGGCGACCGTGACGGCCGCCGTCGAGCGCTACGACGTCACCCACCCGGTGCTGGACGACCCGGATCTCACCACGTGGGGCCAGTACGCCGCGCGCGCGTGGCCGACGCTGTCGGTGATCGACCCGGAGGGCTACCTGGTGGCGTCCATGGCGGGCGAGGGCCACGCCGAGGGCCTGCGCCGGATGGTCGAGGAGCTGATCGCCGTCCATGAGGCCAAGGGCACCCTCCACCGGGGCTACGGGCCGTACGTCCCGCCCGCGCCGGCCGCCACCACGTTGCGGTACCCGGGGAAGGCGATCGCCCTGCCGGAGGGGCGGCTGCTGGTCTCCGACTCGTCCCGGCACCGGCTGGTCGAGCTGGAGGCCGACGGCGAGACGCTCGTCCGCGTCATCGGCACCGGCGAGCGGGGCCGCGCCGACGGCGACGCCCCGGAGTTCTCCGAGCCGGCGGGCATGGCGCTGCTGCCGCCGCACGTCGCCGAGATCGCCGGTTACGACCTGGTCGTCGCCGACACGGTCAACCACCTGCTGCGTGGTGTGCGCCTGTCCGACGGGCACACGACCACGGTCGCGGGCACGGGACGCCAGTGGCGTGGCGAGGTCGACTTCGCCGCGCACGACGCGCTGGCGGTCGACCTGTCGTCGCCGTGGGACGTGGCGTGGTTCGGCGAGCGGGTCGTCGTGGCGATGGCGGGCATCCACCAGCTGTGGTGGTACGACCCGGTGAAGCGCACGGCGGGCGTGTGGGCGGGCACGACGGTGGAGTCGCTGAAGGACGGCCCGCTGCCGGACGTGTTCCTCTCGCAGCCCTCGGGCGTGGCCTCCGACGGCGCGCGCCTGTGGTTCGCCGACTCCGAGACCTCGGCGCTGCGCTACGTCGAGGACGACGTCATGCACACCGCCGTCGGCCAGGGCCTGTTCGACTTCGGGCACGTGGACGGCAAGGCCGCCGACGCGCTCCTCCAGCACCCGCTGGGCCTGTGCGTGCTGCCGGACGGCTCGATCGCTATCGCCGACACCTACAACGGCGCGGTCCGCCGCTACGACCCCGCCACGGGCGAGGTCTCCACGGTGGCGCGGGACCTGGCCGAGCCCAGCGACGTCCTCTTCGCCGACGGCCGCCTGCTGGTGGTGGAGTCGGCCGCGCACCGGATCGTCGCGGTGCCGCTGGAGTCGTCGGTGGTGGCCGGTGAGCGGCACCAGGTCAAGCGCGAGGCGATGGACCTGGCGCCCGGCGAGCTGGCGTTCACCGTCGTCTACGAGCCGCCGCCGGGGCAGAAGCTGGACGACTCGTTCGGCCCGCCGACGCGCCTGGAGGTCACCGCCGACCCGCCGGAGCTGCTGCTGGACGGCACGGGCGTCGGCACCGACCTGACCCGCCGCCTGGTGCTGAACCCGGATGTGCCCGGTGGCGTCCTGCAGGTCGTGGCGCAGGCCGCCTCGTGCGATGTGGACGTGGAGAACGCCGCCTGCCACCTGACGCGGCAGGACTGGGGCGTCCCGGTGCGGGTCGTGGACGGCGCGGTGAGGGAGCTGAGTTTGATCCTGCGGGGTTAGAGCCAGCCGTTGCGGCGGAACAGCCACAGCAGCAGCAGGCAGACCCCGGCCATCAGCCCGAGCACGATGTAGTACCCGTAGTGCCAGTTCAGCTCGGGCATGAACGCGAAGTTCATGCCGTAGATGCCGGCGATGGCGGTGGGGACGGCGATGACGGCCGCCCACGCCGAGATCCGGCGCATGTCGTTGTTCTGCCAGGTGCTCACCTTCGCCTGGTGCGCGGTCAGCACCGAGGTGAGCAGGTCGGAGAAGGACGACACGCGCGTGTTGACGCGTTCGGCGTGGTCGGCGACGTCCCGCAGCCACGGGCGGACGGTGCTGGGCAGGTGCCGGATCTCGGCGAGGTCGGCGAGCATGCCGGGCACCGGTCCCACGCCGTCGGCGAACTCCAGGATCTCGCGTTTGAGGAAGTAGATGGAGTCGGTGACGTCCTCGCGGCTGGCGGAGAACACCCGCCGCTCCAGCCGCCCGATGTCGTTGCCGACCTCGTCGGCGATGACCTGGTACTCGTCGACGACGGCGTCCAGGACGGCGTAGACGATGCCGCCGGGGCCGTGCGAGCGCGCCTTCCCGTCCTCCTCGACGCGGGCCCGGGCATGCTCGAAGACGTCGGTGGGGCCGTGCCGGACGGTGACCACGAAGTCGCGGCCGACGAACATGTCGATCTCGCCGAGCTCGATCTGCTCGGTCGCCTGCACCCACTCCACGGTCTTGATGACGAGGAAGAGGGTGTCGCCGTACTCGTCGACCTTGGCGCGCTGGTGGGCCTGCACGGCGTCCTCGACGGCCAGGGGGTGCAGGCCGAAGCGGATCGCGTCGGCCCGGAACTCCTCCATGGTCGGTTCCACCGAGTCGACCCACAGGTAGGCGTCGCCGCCGAGTTCGCGGACGCGCGCGACGGCGGTGTCCAGGTCCGCGCCGTGCTCTTCGGACCGTCCGGCGTGGATCACGACGCACCGCACGGTGGTCTCCATGGAGACCACTAGAACACGGACAGGCCCGTCGCGGTGGTGAACGCGTCGAGAGCCGCCACGCCCGCCACGGAGTTGCCCTGCGCGTCCAGGCCCGGGCTCCACACGCAGATCGCGCCCACGCCCGGCAGGACCGCGAGGATGCCCCCGCCGACGCCGGACTTGCCGGGCAGGCCCACGCGGTAGGCGAACTCCCCGGCCGCGTCGTAGGTGCCGCAGGTGAGCATGACGGCGTTGACGCGCTTGGCCTCGCTGCGGGTGAGCAGGCGCGTCCCGTCGGCGCGGACGCCGTGCCGGGCGAGGAAACCGCCCGCCAGGGCCAGGTCCCGGCAGCTGGCGGCGATCGCGCAGTGCGCGTAGTAGTGGTCCAGGACCGTGGCGACGGGGTTCTCCAGGTTGCCGTAGGACGCCAGGAAGTGCGCCAGCGCCGAGTTGCGGTGCCCGTGCCCGGCCTCGGAGACGGCGACCTCGGCGTCGGTCCCGATGACCGCGCCCGATTCGGCGCGCAGGAACTCCCGGACCGTCTCGGCGGCGTCACCGGTCAGTGAATGCAGCCGGTCGGTGACGACGAGCGCGCCCGCGTTGATGAACGGGTTGCGCGGGACGCCGTCCTCGAACTCCAGTTGCACCAGCGAGTTGAAGGGCGTGCCGGACGGCTCGCGGCCCACCCGCTCCCACAGCCCGTCACCGCCGAGGGCGAGCGTGAGGGTCAGCGTGAACAGCTTGGAGATGGACTGGATGGAGAACGCGCGCTCGAAGTCGCCGACGCCGTGGACCTCACCGTCCACCGTGGCCAGCGCCATCCCGAACGACGACGGATCCGCCGCCGCGAGCGCGGGGATGTAGTCGGCGACGCGTCCACGGTGGAGATGGGGGACGGCGGCGGCCATGGCGTCGGCGATAAGGCGCTGGTAGGGCATGCGGGTAATGGTGCATTATCTCGCTCACCCCTGAGACGGATAGAGGATGTGCCCGATGGACGTGCCCCCGTACACCGGTGAACGGATCGCGCCCCGCCCGATCGACTGCTTCCGCGCCCGCATGCCGCTGGTCGCGCCGGTGGTGATCTCCGCCGTGGCCGTGGGCGTGTGGTTCTCGTGGCCGATGAGCGCGCTCATGTGCCTGGCGATCCCGGGGCTGGTGCTCCTCGCCGTCGCCGACACCCTCGTGAGCGTGCGCGTCGACGCCGCCGGGATCCTCGCCGAGAACCGGTGGACGCGCGCCCGGGTGCCCTGGCTGGTGGCGGGCTCGGTGGATCTGGCGCTCCCGGAGCCGGGGTCGAGGTCCTTCGCGAGGGCGTACCTGACGACCCGGGCGGGCGAGCGCGTCCCACTGGATGTGGTCGTGACCGGCGCGACCCGCGCCTCGGCCGCCGCGCTGGCGGCATGGCTCGCGGCGGAGGTCGAGGCGCGGCGGCCGGAGGGACCGGCCGCGGGCGACTTCGTGGTGGAGAGGCCGGCGGGGCGGATCGCGCTGCGGGTGGCGGGGATCGTGCTCGTGGCGGTGTCGCTGGGGGCGCTGGTCATGCTGTTCGGGGCGTGGCTGGTGACGACGCTGTTCGAGCTGCTTCCGTCCCTGTGACGAGCGTGGTGATCCGCCGCGTGGGGGAGGTCGCGGTCGGCTACCTCTTCGCGTTCGTGCCGATCGTCCTCTTCGCCGTCGCGGCCGGGCTGAACCTTGCGTGGTGGGCCGGAGCGTGGTTCGGCGCGGTCGCGGCCGGGCTGGTGCTGCTCGCGGCCGCCGACGCGCTCGTGTGCGTGCGGCTCGGCCCGGACGCGCTGGTCGCCGAGAACCGCTGGACGCGGGTGCGGGTGCCGTGGGGCGAGGCGGGGAAGGTCGTGACCGAGGTGCCGGGTCTCGTGCACCGGAAGGGCGCCCGGGTGCGCGCGAGGCTCATGACGAGCGCGGGTCCGCTCGCGCTGGACGTCGCGGCCGTGGGCGCGCGTTCGCGGACGGCCGCGTCGGAGGTGGCCGACCGGCTCGACGACGAGGTCGAGGCCCGGCGCACGGCCGCGCGGGGCCGGATCGTGCGCGAACGACCGTGGGGACGGATCGCGCTGCGCGTGGCCGGGCTGGCGCTCGCGGTGGGGCCGCTGGTGGCGGTGTTCGCGCTGGGATTCGTCTTCCGGGCCCGATGAGTGCCGGGACACCCGCGACAGGCCTCACGCCGCACCGGCGGCGGCTCGGGGTGATGGGACCGGTCGTGGTCGCGCTGCTGATCCTGGTCCGGTCCCGGTGAACGACCTCACCGTCACCCGCCGCAACGAGTGCCTGGCCATGCTCCTCGCCCTGCTCGTGTTCGGCGGGGTGTCCGTCTTCATACCGCCGGGGCGGCCGCTCGCGCCGACCGTCTGCATGGTGCTCGGGATCGCGTTGATCATCGGCACCGACGCCCTCGTCGCGGTCCGTTTCACGCCCGATGCCCTGGTCGCGGACAACCGGTGGTCGCGGGTGCGGGTGCCGTGGCACGAGGTGGGCGAGGTCGAGGCGGACGTGCCGTACTCCACTCGCGGGCGGGCGCGGCTGGCGGTCCGGTTGCGGTCGGGTGGTGAGGTGCCGCTGGATGTGGTGCGGGTGGGGTGGCGGATCCGGAGCCGTCGGCTGGATTGCGCGTGGCGGGTGGGGGAGGAGGCCGCCGCGCGGCGGAGGCGGCGGCCCGGCGACGCGTCCGTCACGGTCGAGCGGCGCTGGGGGCGGGTGGTGGCGCGGGGAGCGGGGATCGGGCTGCTCGTGGCGACCGTCGTGTGGGTGGTGCTGCTCAGCTCTCGCGCTGGGTGAGCATCCGGCCGACGACGTTGCCCATGGCGCGGCGGACGCGTTCGTCCTGGTAGCCCTCTTCGGCCAGGGCCAGGGACCAGTGGTAGGTCCCGGCGACGAACATCATGGTGCCGCGCTTGTTGACGCACAGGCTGGTGTTCTGGATGCGGGTGCCGCGGCCGAGGCTGTCGGGGTAGGGGGAGTTCGACAGGAGGACCTGCTGGACGCCCTTGGGGCGGGGCATGTCGGGGTCGAAGCCGTCGGCCTCACCGGCGACGAGGTTGGGGAGCGCGTCGCCGTCCTTGAGGCCGGTGCCCTCCCAGACCCAGTGGTCGGTGTTCTGGACCAGCATCGGCATGGGGTAGTCGAGGATGCCGTTGTACTGGACGCCCAGGAAGCCCTGCTCGGCGGCCTTGCCCTTCTTCTGGAGCTTGCGCCAGCGGATGGTGGGGCCGTTCTCGCCGCCGTCGGGGTCCTTGAGGTCCTTCTCCTTGTAGCAGGTGACGGTGCGGCCCTCGTCCTCCACGCGGACGTGCCAGTACATGCTGTTGGCGGCCAGGAACGCCTGGTGGGTCCCGGCGGCGTAGGCGGCCTCGGCGTGCCGGCGCATCTCGGTCGACCAGTACTCGTCGTGGCCGGCGTAGACCATCGTGGAGTACTTCTCGGGGTCGATGCGGCCCTCGTGGAGGTCGACGCTGGTGGCGTAGGTGACGTCGTGGCCGTGCTCCTCGGCCCAGCGGGCGAAGGCGGCGTCCAGCTCGAACAGGAGCGGGAGGCCGTGCTGGGCGTAGGGGCGGTTGTAGGACACCTTGATCGCCCGGTACTCCAGGCTGCCGAGGACGCCCCGGTCGTCGTAGCCCTTGTAGAAGCTCTTGCCGGTGACCTTGTCCATCGGCCAGATGTTGTACGCCTGGTAGGTCGTGGTCGGCTGGATCGCCAGGATGTCGGAGCCGCGGTCCAGTTCCCGGACGGTGAAGGGGTGGTAGCCGCGGTGGCCGTCGGCGCCGTCGAAGGCGGCGATGTAGATGCCGGACTTCCAGTCCTTCGGGATCTCCAGGCTCCACGTCTTGGGCCAGGGGCAGTTGATGGTGCCGAAGTCCTTGGCGAACTTCGGGACCTCGCACGCCTTCGCCTGCACGGTCGGGCTGGTGGTCATCAGCCGCGAACCGGTGCCGCCGTAGTGGCCGACGCGGTAGATGGAGATCGTGCAGTCGGGGGACGAGGCGTGCGTCGACACGTGGAAGTCGATCGTCTCGCCGCGGCTCACCGAGTCCGTGGACGCCCAGCCCTGGATCTGCCGCTTGAGGTCGTTCACGTCCTTCTTGCCGTTGGCCTTGGCGCGCCAGTCGTGGCCGGCCTGGGCGTTCTCGGGCACGAGGGGGTTGTCGCCGGTGCGGGCGGCGGGACGCATGGGGTAGCGGATCTCCGAGTCGAGCACCTCGTACGCGGCGATGGCGACGGCACCCGTCCCGAAGACCTTGAAGGCCTGACGCCGGGACACGCCCGGCTTCGACGAGCCGAACAAGCGCATGGATCCCCCTGGAACTCACGAAAGCGGCTAGGGAATTGAACTGCCAACAAGGCGAATCGGCAACACCGCCGGTGAATTGGCCCCCAGTCGCAACGAAACCGTGACCAACATGTATACGTCCCCGTGGCAACCTGATCGGCTTTGCCGTGCTCGCGGGTGACGTGGGCTACCTGACCTGGGGCCTTTCCGGACGAACCGGTGCCAACCAGGTGTGTCCCCGGTCATTTTCGCATAATGCCGAATATGGGCAGGCTCACGCGAAGCGCGCATTTCTCTCCGTTTCGCGGCGAACCCCGATGTGCCGGTCGGCGATTCGTGCGGCGGACGGAAAAGCGCCCCACCGGGACCAGCGTCCCGATGGGGCGAAGTGTTACTCCGAGACCGTCGGCGTCAGTACTCGCCACCCGTGGTGCGGGCCCGCTTACGGCGCGCCACGATCACGAAGGCGGCACCGGCGGCCAGGAGGGCCGCCGCGGCCACGCCCATGATGGTGAGGCCCGCACCGGTGGTCGGCAGGCCGCCGCCGTCGGTGGGCGACGGGGACGGGGACTGCGTCGGGCCGGCGGTCACCTTGAAGGTGATCGGCGCGGTGTTGTTCGCCGCGACGGTGTCCGGCTGGCCGGAGGCGACCTTCACGACGCCGTCGGCGCCGATCTTCTCGACGTCGGCGCGCAGGACGAACTCGAAGTCCTTCGTGGCGCCCTTGTCGAACTTGCCGGTGATGACGCACTTGTAGGTCGAGCCCTCGGCGACGCAACCGGCGGGGGCCTTCAAGACCGTCGTGCCGGTCGGCGCGGTGAACGTGACCGTGTAGGACTCGTCGATCGCCCACGGGCCGTTGTTGGTGACGGTGACCTTGGCGGTGGTCTGGCCGCCGACGGTGGTGTCGGGGGTGGTGGCGGCGATGCCGAGGTCGGCGGTGTCCTCGCGGGTGAAGACGGCGAACTCCGCGGCGTTGTCCTGGCCGGAGGAGTCGTCCTCGAAGTGCTCCTCGATGGCCTTGGCCGACACCGACGGGGCCGCCAGTGCGAGCACCGGCTCACCGCCCTCGGGGGTGGCCTTGCCCTCCAGCGCGTTGGCGATGGCCCACGACACCACGCCGCCCTTCAGCTTCGCGCGCGCCGGGGCGTCGGCGTCGACGGCGTAGGCGAGCCCGCCCGGCAGGACGTACTTGCCGTGCCCGGCGACGGTGGCCTTCGGGAGGTCGCACTGGATGGCGCGCTTCTCGCCGTTGTCCTCGTCGGTGAAGCGGCAGCCCTCGGGCAGCTTCGTCACGCGCATGTGCTGCGGCAGCATGATCGAGAACTGCAGGCCCACGGCGGTGGACGCGGAGTCGTTCTCGATGGCGAAGTCGTCGCCGTCGAGGACGCCGGTCTCGCCCGGGCGGACCACCAGGTCGGTGCCGCGCACCCAGACCGCCATGTCGAAGCCCTTGTCGAGCAGGACGGTGGCGGCGAACTCGGAGGAGTTGTCCGCCTCGTCGCGCTCGGGCTGGTCGGCGGTCACCGACACGCTCACCTGGCCGATGCGCTCGGGCGTGTCACCGATCTCCGACACGTTCGAGGTGACGGTGAAGGCCCGCAGATTGCGGATGGAGCCGGGGGCGATGTCACCGAGGTTGCAGGTGCCCGAGCCGTCGCCATTGACCGCGCACTTGGCGGCCAGGTCGGCGGCGAGGGTGATGCTCCCGGCGTCGGTCGCGGCGGGGAGCTTGAAGTGGAGGACGACGTTGGTCGCGGTCACGGTGGAGTCGGCGTTGTTCCGCACGTCCACGCGGAGGTCCTTGCGGCCGCCGTCGAGGGGGAGGCCGACGACGCGGCCGTCGTCACCGTCATAGGCCGGGATCTCGACGCTCAGGTCGACCTGGCCCTCGTCCGCCATCGCGGGGGCCGCGGCCAGACCCGCGATCAGGGCGGCGGCGCCGGCCAGGGAGGCGGCGCGTCGCAGCGCCCGCCGGGAGGGGGTGAAGGGCATTCGGGGTCTCCACGGAGCAGGAGAGATGGGGGTACGCCGGGGTGACGTTAACGGTGCACACGCCGAAGTGGCACGGCTCTGTTGCCACCGAATCGGGTTCGATGCGCAACCGTTACCGGGAAACTCGGCAAGCCGGACACAAGGTCACCCGGGTGGGAGGTGACCCGCACGAGAGGTCACCGGGACCAGTGGCGCCCGGGGCGGGGCGATGGATGTGGCTCGCGTGGGACGGGGAGGGACGCCTGGCGCGGGGCGGGACAGGGGCGGGCCGTGCGTGGCGGCGGGGGCAGGGCTGAACCCGGCCGGACGCCGCTCGGCCCGGAGGCGCGGTGGCATGCCCCGGCCCGCCGGGAAGGCGGCCCCGGGAGACGCGGTGGACCATGCCGCCCGCGACCACCAACCCACCGCCTGCCACCCACCGCCCGGCGGTCTCACAGGATAAGTGCCCGGCGGAGGGCAGGACCTCGCTTACCACCCACTCGGAGATGCGGCGGCACGCCCCGGCCCGCCAAAAGGCGGCCCCGGGGACGAGTGAGGGGCCGGGTCGTGTTCGCCGCTCGGCGCGGAAGGCGCTGCGGACCCGCCACCCGGCGGCCTCGCGGCGTGAGTGCCCGGCGGAGGGCAGGACCTCGCTCACCGCTCGGCCCGGAGGTGCCCTGGCGCTGCGGGACGCGGCTGGCGGCGGGCCTGCCGCCAGCCGCGCGACGGGTGGGGCCGGGATGCGCGAGACGGTGGGCTGGGTGGGCCGGGTGCTTCGGTGGCTCGGGCGGCCTGCGGCAGGTGGCTCGCGGTGGCCGTGCCGCCGGGTCCCCTGCGGGGGTGGGCCGGGGCCGCACGGACTGGTGCTCGGGGTGGCCCCGCCGGGTCTGGCTCACCGTTCGGTCAGCCCCAGCCCCAGCCCGACCCCGGGCAGCGCGTCACCCACCGAACCACCCCGTCAATCAGCAGGGACCCTTCCCATTGCCGCAACATTTCCGTAGGCTCCCGGGGCATGTCCATCGTGCGCGCACGCGTGGCCGTGGTGGCCTGTTTCATCGCCCACGGCGTCCTTTACACCTCCTGGCTGTCCCGGATCCCCGAGATCAAGGGTGAGCTCGGCCTGTCCGAGGGCGGGCTGGGCCTGCTTCTGCTGGCACCGCCGGCGGGGGCGATCGCGGCGATGCCGTTCGCGGGGACGGCGTGCGCGAGGTTCGGCACCAAGCGGACCGCGAGGGCGCTGCTGGTGGCGTACTGCCTGCTCATCTCGCTGATCGGGTTCACCGGCGGGTCGGTGTGGACTCTCGCGGGGGCGCTGGTCGTCGCCGGTGCGGTGGTGGGGGCGTTCGATGTGGCGATGAACGCGCAGGGCGCGACGGTGGAGCGGACGGCGGGCAGGCCGCTGATGGGTGGTTTTCACGCGTCCTGGAGCCTCGGGGCGGCCGCGGGGGCGGCGCTGGGGGGTTTGTGCGCGCAGTACTCGGTGGCGTTGTGGGTGCAGCTGGGCGGGCTGGGGATACTGCTGCTTCTGGTGGCGTGGCCGCTGACGGCGCCGATGCTGCCCGACCGGGAGCGGGAGGGGGACGGCGCGAAGCGCAAGGGGTTCCGGCTGGAACTGCCCCTGGTCCTGCTGGGGATCGTGGCGTTCGCGGGTCTGCTCGCCGAGGGCGCGGCGGCCGACTGGACGGCGGTGTTCCTCAAGCAGGAGCTGGACGCCTCGGCGCTGGTGGCCGGGTGGGGTTACGGGGTGTTCGCGCTGGCGATGTTCGCCGGGCGGCTGGTCTCCGACGTGATCGTGGGGCGGTTCGGGCGGGGCGCGGCGATCGCGGCGTGCGCGGTGGTCGGCGCGGTGGGGATGAGCGCGGGGATGCTGGTCTCGCGGGTGTGGGCGGGGCAGGTCACGTTCATCGTGGGCCTGGCGCTGCTGGGGCTGGGGCTGGCGGTGATCGTGCCGACGCTGTTCGGGGCGGCGGGCGACGGGCCGGGCATCGCGGTGGTGTCGGCGATCGGCTACGCGGGGTGGTTGCTGGGGCCGGTCATCATCGGCGGGCTGGCGGAGGCGCTGACGCTGCCGGTGGCGATGTGGACCATCCCGGCGCTGACGCTGCTGGGCGGCATCGCCGCGCCGCTGGGCGTCCGCGCGCTACAAAGGAAGGACCGCCGAGAGGTCGGCGCGGGAACCCTCGGCTGAGACCTTCGCGGCGTCCATCGCCTCGTCCCAGGTCTGACGGCCGAGGGCCAGGCGCAGCCAGGTCGC
The DNA here is from genome assembly GCF_030269765.1 of Actinorhabdospora filicis. Classification (GTDB taxonomy): domain Bacteria; phylum Actinomycetota; class Actinomycetes; order Mycobacteriales; family Micromonosporaceae; genus Actinorhabdospora; species Actinorhabdospora filicis. Next base: position 270,798 of record NZ_BSTX01000004.1, read on the forward strand.
CGGATCGGTCTCGATGACGTTCGGGGGCGTGCCGCGGGTGTGGCGAGGGCCTTCGCCGCACTGGACGGCCCCGTACGGCGGGACGCGGACCTCGACGTTGCGGCCGGGCCACTTCTCGGCCAGCACGGTGAGGGTGTCGCGGACGGCGGCGCGCAGCTCGGCGCGTTCGGGGCGCTCACCGGCGTCGATGGCGTCGAGCACGGCGGCGGCGGAGGAGAGATCGCTCACCCGCTGAGGCTAACCGCACATAACAATGACCGATCGACCGATGGCGGCTCCCGCCCCGAACGCCGGGAGACTGTTGCGGGCACCCATGGCCACTCAGCGGTGGGGCCGTGCGGCATAGTGGCCGTCGGATCGATGTAAGGCGACCCTGGAGGCGATGGACGTGGCGGCAGACCGGAAGTTGTCGCGCTTTGTGCGCGGCCTCGCGGCCTCGACGCTGGCGATGCTGGCCCTGGTGGTGGTCCCGGCGACGGCGGCGCACGCCGACCAGGAGATCGGGGTCCAGTTCAGCCCACCGCAGGTGAGCGTGCAGATCGGCGGCCAGAACGCCACCTCCGCGCTCTACCTGGTCAACCATGACGCGGCGCGCACGTTCGCGATGAACGTGCAGGTCAGCATGCAGGGCCTCCAGCAGGTGGCGGGCATGGAGAGCCAGGCCGGATCGGGCTGCCAGGGCGGCGGCGGGAACTTCCAGTGCCAGGTCGGACCGGGGCAGACCGCCCAGATCAACCTGTCGATCGCGCCGAAGACCGAGAGCAACCTCGCCGAGGGGCAGCCGGTCAGCGGCATGGTGAACGTGGCCGTGCAGGCGCGCGACCAGGCCAACCAGGGCGGCAACAGCAGCGGCCAGATGCAGGTCACCGTCACCGGTGGCAAGTCCAAGAACACCGTGACCTCGGTGACCGGCATCATCACCGACGCCAAGGGCGAGCCCCTGGACGCCGTCGACGTCACCATGAAGGACAGCGCGGGCGGCACCTTCACGGCCAAGACGAACGCCTCGGGCAAGTACGAGTTCAAGTCCACGCAGGGCAAGGAGATCCAGCCCGGCGAGCTGACGGTGACGGCCAAGAAGGACGGCTACACCGAGAAGACCCAGACGACCAACGCGGTCAAGGGCACCCCGGCCAACATCAACTTCTCCATGGTCAAGGAGGGCGCCTCCGACGCGCCCAGCCAGGCGCAGCCGGCCGGTCCGTCCGGCAACAACGGCGCCGCGCCCAAGGCCGAGGACGAGGGCTGGGGCACCGGTACGTGGATCCTGGCGATCGTCGGCGTGCTGTTCGTCGTCGGCGGCATCGTCGCCATCGTGCTGCTGCTCAAGCGCGGCAAGAACGACGAGGACGACGAGGACATGTTCTCCGACCGTCCTCCGGCGCACACCCCCAAGGCCGCCCAGACCGGGACGCCGGGCGTGTACGACGCCGGTCCGCGCAGCCCCGTCATGGACGCGCCCACGATGATCCACAACGGGCCGCTGCTGGACCTGGACAACGACGACGACCTGGCGCGCTACGGCTCCGGCGGTTCCCCGACCGGCGGCTTCGGCCCGGCCTACGGCTCGCGCGGTGACAACGCGCCCACGCAGATGTTCGACCCGCGCGACGCGGCCGGACCGGGCGCCCGCGGCGACAACGCGGCGACCCAGATGTTCGACCCGCGCGGCGGGGAGTCCGGCTACGGCCAGCAGGGCGCGCAGCAGCCCGGTTACGGCTCCGACCAGCGCGGTGGCTACGGCGACCAGCGCGGTGGGTACGCCCCCGACCAGGGCGGCTACGGGCAGCAGCAGGGCGGCGGCTACGACCAGCGCGGCCGGGACGCCTACCCCGACCAGCGCGGCGGCTACGGCTCCGAGCAGGGCGGCTACGGCCAGCAGGGCTCGCAGGGCTACGGCGGCCAGCAGCAGGGCTACGGCTCCGACCAGCGGGGCTACCAGCAGGGCGGCTACGACCAGCGCGGCGGCCAGGCCGGTGGCTACGGCCAGCAGCAGGGCGGCGGTGGCGGGTACGCCGACCAGCGCGGCTACGACCAGGACCCGCGCACCGGCTACGGCCAGCAGGGCGGCTCCCAGCAGCAGGGCTATGGTCAGCAGCAGGGCGGCCAGCAGGGCTACGACCAGCGCGGCGGCTACGACCAGCAGCGCGGCTCCTACGGCACCGAGCAGCCCGGCCAGGCCGGGCAGGGCGGCTACGGCCAGCAGGGCGGCCAGCAGTCCTACGAGGCCGACCCGCGTTACGACACCCGGCCCCCGCAGCCGGGCGGGTACGACCAGCGCGACCCGCGTGACCCGGGTTACGACGAGCGCGGCGGATACGACGACCGTCCCCGCTGGTGATCTCGCGCACGGGCCGGGGCGACCCGGCCCGTGTGTTATTCCCCCGAACGGGGGATGAAGCGCCCTACCGTGACGTGGGGGTGACTTTTCCGTCCTCCGGCCGCCGCGCTCCTCGCGGTCGGTGCTTGTACAGTTGACCGCGAAAAGACCCCTGCTCAGCGAGGAGTGCCGCGTGCCCAGAGGCGATGGGCGGCTAAGCCACGAGCTCGATCCTCAACTCCCCGGTCCCCAGGACGAATGCGGCGTCTTCGGCGTGTGGGCCCCGGGCGAAGAGGTCGCCAAACTCACCTACTTCGGTATGTACGCCCTCCAGCACCGCGGGCAGGAGGCCGCCGGAATGGCGGTCAGCGACGGGTCCGGGATCACCGTCTACAAGGACCTCGGCCTGGTCTCCCAGGTCTTCGACGAGCAGACCCTGGCGCCCCTGACCGGCCACATGGCCGTCGGGCACACGCGCTACTCGACCACCGGCGGCTCGACCTGGGAGAACTCCCAGCCGACGCTGATGGCGACCAACACCGGCACCACCATCGCGCTCGCACACAACGGCAACCTGGTCAACACCGCCGACCTGGCGCGCGAGCTGGCCGAGATCGGGCACGACCCGGGCGGTACGACGTCCGATTCGTTCCTGGCCGCGGCGATGCTGACGGCCAACGCCGACGAGTCGGTGTGGTCGGCGGCGCTGCGCACGCTGCCGAAGTTCCGGGGCGCGTTCTGCCTGGTCTTCTGCGACGAGCAGACCCTGTACGCCGCGCGTGACGCGCAGGGTGTGCACCCGCTCGTCCTCGGCCGCCTCGACCGCGGCTGGGTGGTCGCCTCCGAGACGGTCGCGCTGGACATCGTGGGCGCGACGTTCGTCCGCGAGGTCGAGCCGGGCGAGCTCATCGCCGTCGACGAGCACGGCCTGCGGTCGGAGCGGTTCGCCAACCCCGATCCGAAGGGCTGCCTCTTCGAGTACGTGTACCTGGCGCGTCCCGACAGCACCATCGCCGGGCGCAACGTGTACGCCTCGCGCGTCGAGATCGGCCGCCGCCTGGCCAAGGAGCACCCGGTCGAGGCGGACCTCGTCATCCCCGTGCCGGAGTCCGGGACGCCCGCCGCGATCGGCTACGCCGAGGCCAGCGGGATCCCCTACGGCCAGGGTCTCATCAAGAACTCCTACGTCGGCCGGACCTTCATCCAGCCGTCCCAGGCGATCCGCGAGCGCGGCATCCGCCTGAAGCTGAACCCGCTCCGCGAGAACATCCGCGGCAAGCGCCTCGTGGTCGTCGACGACACGATCGTGCGCGGCAACACCCAGCGCCAGGTCGTGCGGCTGCTGCGGGAGGCGGGCGCGCTGGAGGTGCACGTCCGCATCTCGGCGCCGCCGGTGACGTGGCCGTGCTTCTACGGCATCGACTTCGCCACCAAGGCCGAGCTGATCGCCGATGGCCTCGACACCGAGGGCATCCGGCGGAGCATCGGCGCCGACTCGCTGGGGTACGTGTCCCTGGACGGCCTGATCGGGGCGACCGAGCAGCCGAAGACGCGCCTGTGCCGGGCGTGCTTCGACGGGGTCTACCCGATCGAGCTGCCCGCCGCCGACCTCCTGGGGAAGCATCTCCTGGAGGGGCTGGACAAGTCGGTCGCGCGGCCGGTGAACGGAAAAACGGCCGGCGCCCGTCTCTAGGGTGTGCCGGAAGCGACAAGGGCGTGGAGCCGATGAACCTGGAAGGTGTGGGAACAGTGGACGGTGGCCGCAAGGTGACGCCGTGGCGCGGAGGCAACCGGCGGGGCTCGTCCTACGCCGAGGCGGGCGTGAGCATCGAGGCCGGTGACCGTGCCGTCGAGCTGCTGAAGCCCGCCATCCGCAAGACGCGGCGTCCCGAGGTGGTCGGCGGCATCGGCGGTTTCGCCGGGCTGTTCGCCCTCGACACGGACAAGTACAAGAAGCCGCTCCTGGCGTCCTCGACCGACGGCGTCGGCACCAAGCTCGTGGTGGCGCAGCAGATGGGCATCCACGACACCGTCGGCATCGACCTGGTGGCGATGGTCGTGGACGACCTCGTCGTCTGCGGCGCCGAGCCGCTGTTCCTGCTGGACTACATCGCCTGCGGTGAGGTCGTCCCGGAGCGCATCGCCGAGATCGCCGGTGGCATCGCCGACGGCTGCCGTTACGCGGGCTGCGCCCTCGTCGGCGGCGAGATCGCCGAGCACCCGGGCGTCCTGAAGGCCGACGAGTACGACGTGTCGGCGACGGGCGTGGGCGTCGTCGAGGCCGATGAGCTGCTCGGGCCGGAGCGCGTCCAGGTCGGTGACGTGATCATCGCGATGGGCTCCTCGGGTCTGCACAGCAACGGGTACTCCCTCGTGCGGCACGTGCTGCTGGGCGCGGGCCGGATGCGCCTGGACCAGGTGGTCGAGGAGTTCGGCAACCAGCGCACCCTCGGCGAGGAGCTGCTGACGCCGACGCGCGTGTACGCCAAGGACTGCCTGGCGCTGATCGCCGAGACCGACGTGCACGCCTTCGCGCACATCACCGGCGGCGGCCTGCCCGGCAACGTCGTGCGGGCCCTGCCGGGCGGCGCCGACGCGGTCCTGGACCGTTCGTCGTGGCGCCCGCAGCCGATCTTCGACCTGATCCGCGACAAGGGACGCGTCGAGGACGGCGAGCTGGACCGCACGTTCAACATGGGCGTCGGCATGGTCGCCATGCTGCCGCGCGAGGACGTGGACCGCGCGCTGGCCGTGCTGGCGGCCCGGCACGTCGACGCGTGGGTGATCGGTGAGATCGTCTCCGGTCAGGGCGAGGTGCGCATGCTCGGGTCGCACCCGAAGTAGAGCGTTTTCGAGACGGCCCGGACCGAAGAGGTCCGGGCCGTTTTCGCGTTCGGGCCCGGGTGGTTTCGGCGGTGTTGGGAGCCGGTGGGCGGGGTGTCCGGGTCGGCCCGGTGGGCGGTGAGGGACGGTCGTCTCACCCCGTGTGATTCCTGAGCGTGGGCTGAACACGTGCGCCCGGAGAGGGCCGAAGTGCCAGTTCCGAGCACATCTCGGTTCGGTAACCTTGCCCCTGCCATGGATACCGTCACCCAGCACCTGCAGGCCTTCGCCGACACCGCCGCCTTCAACCCGCTCAGCCCGAAGGACTGGCTGTCCACCTTCGGGGCCGTGGGCGTACTCGTCATCATGTTCGCCGAGACCGGTCTGCTGATCGGGTTCTTCCTCCCCGGCGACTCCCTTCTGTTCATCGCCGGTGTGGCCACGACGAACGTCATGACGGCCACCCTCGGGTTCAAGCTGCCGCTGTGGACGCTGCTGATCGGATCGCCGTTGTGCGCGATCGCGGGGGCGCAGCTCGGGCACTTCCTGGGGGCGAGGTACGGGCGGAAGATGTTCGACCGCCCGAACTCGAAGCTCTTCAAGAAGGAGTACGTCGAGAAGGCCGAGCACTACTTCCAGAAGTTCGGGCCGGGCAAGGCGGTCATCCTGGCCCGGTTCATCCCGATCGTGCGGACCTTCCTGAACCCGGTCGCGGGGATGCTGGAGATGCCGGCGGGCAAGTTCTTCCTGTACAACGTGATCGGCGGGGTCCTGTGGACCGACGGGGTCATCCTGGCCGGGCACTTCCTGGCCGACGTGATCCCGGACGCCGCGATCGACAAGTACCTGCTGCCGCTGGTGGCGCTGATCGTGCTGATCTCGCTGCTGCCGATCTTCATCGAGATCCTGCGCGGCCGCAAGGAGAAGAAGCGCGAGGCGGAGGCCGGTGGGGCCAACGCGGAGGCGGCGTCCTTCTCGGATTTCGCCGACCTGCGCGAGGACGTCTCGGACGCGCGCACGCAGGTCATCGACACCGGCGCGGTCCGGCGGGGGCGGCCGCAGGCGCACCAGGGGCCGCAGGAGACCCAGGAGATCCGGCTGGAGCAGGCGCAGCGCGAGGCGCGGCAGCAGGCGCAGCGGGACGCCCGGCAGGCGCCGGACGCGCGCGGGCCGCAGGAGTACGGGCGGCACGGGTACGGGCCGCAGGAGGGCTCTCAGGGCTACGGACAGGGCCAGGCGGGCCATGGACGGAGCCAGGGCGGCGGTCAGCCGGGCTACGGGCAGCAGCAGGGCGGCCAGGGTGGCCAGCCGGGCTACGGGCAGGGCCAGGTTTACGGCCAGCCGCAGGGCCACGGTCAGCAGGGTTACGGCCAGCAGCAGGGCTATGGGCAGGCGAGCCAGGGGCGTCCCAGCACCGGTGACGGACGGCACTCGCAGGCGCCCGACGCGCGCGGTTACGGGCAGCCGGGTTACGGCCAGGACCAGCGTGCGCAGGGCGGGCACGGCCATGGTCAGCACGGCTCTGGCCAGCAGTACGGCCGGCAGGGATACGAGGGCCACCAGCCGCCTCCGCAGGATCAGCGGGGGCACTGACGGGCGTCTATGCCCCTGAATGGCCCATACTTGTGGAGCGCGGTGGCCTCGGCCGCCGCGCTCTTTACGAATTCCCTTGTGGACGGCGTGATCGCCGGGCGGCCGATGGGGTGCCCGGGGTGGCGCGCGCGGGGGATACTGTTCCCTGCCACGTGTGTTAAATCCGGGTGAGGCTGAGAGACATGCCATCCACAGGACGTGCGCTCGGCCCTTTCGCCGACGTGTCCACCGAGCGGGTCGAGGGCGCCTACGAGGTGTGCCACGGCACCGACGAGCAGGGTCGTCGCGTCGAGATCCTCACCCTGGGCACCACGTCGGCGAAGGATCCGGCGCGGCGCAGGATGCTGGCCGACGCGGTGGGCTGGGCGAGGTCCACGCACACTCCGGCCGACGCGCCGATCCTGGACGTGGAGCTGGAGGCCGAGCAGCCGTACGTGGTGATGCTGCGCGAGGAGCGTCTGCGCGGCATTACGCGGGTCCTGGACTGGCTGCTGCGGATGGGGCCGGCCACGGGCCCGATCCGGCGGATCACGACGCCCGTGCCGCCGCATCTGATGCGGGTGCAGCCGGTGTCGGGTCCGGTGCCGCCGCCGGTGAGCGCGATCCCGAAGCGCAAGACGAACGGGCCGTTCGTGGCCCTGGTCGTGATGGCGCTGGTGCTGGTCGTGTTCGGTGGTGGCGCGCTGGCCATCTGGGTGGCGCGCGACAGTCCGGCGGTGAGTTCGGACGGTCCGCAGGGCGGGGACAAGGAGCCGGGCGGGAAGCCGCCCGGGGAGACCGCGACCGAGCCGCCCCGGCCCGTCATCGACGAGGACCGCAAGGCGAAGTTGCCCGGCACCGAGTCGATGTGGGACGAGGCGAATTCGGTGGGCGCGGCGGTGTCGAGCGAGCCCGGCTGGCCCTTCGCGTGGCGTTACGACAAGCGCCTCGGGTGTGACGCGGAGGAGAAGGAGATCGACTGTGTCGTCCGCGCGGACGTGCCCGGCTCGGATGAGCTGAAGGACGCGCGCCTGGCGGTGGCCCTGCGGCCCTGCCCGGGTATCTGCGACGCGAAGGCGCGGGCGGCGGTGCTCCCGGCGGACGTCTCGTGGACGCCCGTCGATGAGAACACGTATTACGTGCTGGTCGGGACGGGTGGGGTGTTCCGGCTGGAGATGGTCATGTACGTGACGGACCCGCAGAACCCGGAGCGGCACTGGCAGGTGCTGGCGAGTGGGCTGGGTGAAGGGGCGCACGGTCGCGAGATCGTGGAGAAGAGCATCAACGACGTGTACGCGCAGGCGGGCTGACGGACTGGGGAGCCGCGGGCGGCCATCTGGCATGGCGGTACCGGATGGGCCGCCCGAGTTCCGGCGGGCGCTGGGAGGTAAGTCCCGGGGGATGTGGCGTGCTTCGGCTTCGATGGCGGGGCGGCACGGCCATAGGACGGTGTTGTTGGAGCGGTTGGTGGAGTTCTTGCGGGTGCAGTGGGCGCAGAACTCGCCGGTGTTGCCGTCGGGGCCGTGGGGGCCGTAGTCGACGCCGGGGATCTTCAGGCGGCGGAGCATAAGAACCGCACCTCCCGCCGCCGGGACTGCCGGCGGAGTCGGGCGATGATCCCGTCGAGGCGGTGTGTCCACCCGAAGTTGTGGCGGAGGAGAAAGAGAAGGTCCCGGCAGGGCCAGATCCGGTCGCAGCAGGTGCAGCGGGCGACCAGGGCGAGGACGGGGAATCCGGCGAGGAAGACGAAGCGCAGGCGGCGGCGCGTGGGACGGTGCCGCATGATCTGGTGCCGCAGGATCGAGACGGGCATGACCGTCATGAGGGTGACCCGCACTTCGGGCAGCCGGCGGCGTGGCGTTTGAAGACGGCGGTGAGTTCGCGCTCCAGTAGCCGTCTGCGAGCGGATCGGTACGGATCGTAGGTGAGGGTTGTCGGACCCTCGTGGTAGACAGGTTTCTGATCGGGTTTCGCCACGGCGAACCTCCGGTTGTGAGGACCGGGGCGGGTTTGGATGCCAACCAAGAGGGCCCGCCCCGGTCGTTCTGAGCCTGCGGAAGGTCTTGCCGGACCTTCCGCAGGCGTGATTTCCCCTTCGTGCCCGTCTCGCATTTACTGCTTGCATTGACGGGCTAACTCTGTTGTAACATTCTGAAGAAGCGCATGCAAGTATGGTGGGAAGATCAATTCAAGGAGTCGCAACATGAGGGGACCTCGCCGATCTGGCGCCAAGGTGAAGCAGCCTCGTATTCGCGCGATCTGGCTCGGCCGGGCGCTTCAAGAGCTGCGTATCGAGGCGGGCGTGGTGGCGAAGGATGTGGCCACGCACATCTATCGCGATCAAGGCACGGTCAGTCGAATCGAAGATGGTCAAATTCCGGTGACCGAGGCGATCTTGAACGGATACTTCGAGATCTGCGGCGTGACGGACCCGCACCGGCGCGCCGACCTGACGGTGATCTGCCGTGACGCGGCACAGTCGGGCTGGTGGGACGGCTACAAGAGCGACGTGGCGGGGATCCTGATGGATCGCACGTGGCTGGAGTCGAAGGCGATCTCGATCAGCAACCTCGACGTGAACCAGGTGCCCGGGCTTCTACAAACCGCCGAGTACGCCGAGCTGCTCATGCGCAGTGTCGAGCCATGGCGCGGCGATGCTGACGTGGCGCGTTTCGTGGAACTGCGAATGACGCGGCAGCACGTTCTGTCGCGGTACAAGCCGGTCGAGTTTCAGACGATCATTGAGCAGGCTGTGCTGACCCGATCGGTCGGTGGGGTGGCGGTGATGCGTGAGCAGCTTGACCGTCTGCTGGTGGAGTCGGAGCGGTCGAACATCGAGATTCGCGTGCTCCCGAGCGACAAGTATGTCGGGATCACCGGTTCATTCGAGGTGTTCGAACTCGCCGCGCCATATCCCGAGATCGCTTACATAGGAACGCCTTCGGGTGACATCTGCGTGGAAGGAGAAGCGGTCGACAGGCTCGCCGGCGCGTATGATCGGCTTCTGGATGCCAGCCTGGACGCCGAGGCGTCCCGGGCACTGATCATGGCCGAGAGGGACAAACTGTGACCCCCGAGATTGAAGTCGGCGCGTGGCGTAAGAGCACCCGTAGCGGCAGCGGTGGCGGGAGCAACTGCGTCGAAGTCGGCGCATGGCGCACGAGCACCTGCAGCTCTGGCGACGGCGGCCAGTGCATCGAAGCCGGTGCCTGCACGCACGGCATCGCCATCCGCGACACCAAGGACCGCACAGGCCCCGTCCTGACCGTCACCCCCGGGAACTGGGCGGGGTTCGTCGCGAGCTTGACGAACTAGCCTTTCCGCTCGCGGTACGCGCCGACCTTGTGCCGGTTGCCGCACCGCTGCATGGAGCACCACCGGCGGTTGCCAGGGCGGGACGTGTCCAGGAACGTCAAGAGACATCTACTGCCCTGACATTGGCGGACACGTTCTCTAAGGTCCGTGCCGATGATGCCTACGGCATCCCTGGCAGCCGCCGCCAAGATCTGGGTCCCCGTCACGGGCGGGGCCCAGGTCGTGCGACCGGTCTTCGTATCTATCGCGATGCGGGGTGGGGCGCCTACGGCCTCGTTGATGACCACCAAATCCTCTGGCGCGGGCTGGTCGCCTGCGGCCAGTGCGGGAGCGACCCTCCAGAGGGTGTTGCGGAACTCCCTCAGCGCGCGCATCTCCTCGTCTGTCGCCACGACATCGGCCGGATCGAGGGGGATGCCGATGGTCATCCGGGACTCGGCGATCCAGGGCCCCAGGTTCTCGACCTTATCGAAGACCTCGTAGACGCTAAATCTCCCCGGCGCGCCCGTGACCAGCAGTTCCAGGGCGAAACTCCCCGCATCGAACATGAAGGGCTCCCCGGTCAACGGAGTCAGCCGCCTTGCGCCAACGCTCATGTAACCACTATAGTCAGTGTCGAACCGGTTATACAGGTTACGGATTCACCCAGACCCAGGAGGCAGCATGAGCACCGACCCCAAGGCCGAAGCCGAACTGATCGCCCTCGAAGAGGCCATGTGGGACGCCAACCGCGCAGGCGACGGCGCCTACTACGACAAGGTCCTCCGCGACGACGCCATGGGCGTCTCGAAGTGGGGCCTCCTCGACAAGGCCACGGCCGTCGCGGGCATCTCGGCCAACCACAACCCGTACCTGAAGACCGACCTCTCCCAGATCAAGGTCCTGATGGTCAACGAGGACGCCGCCGTCGTCACCTACAAGGCCGACGTCCTGGTCCTGGTCAACGGCGAGGAAACCCCGACCTCCGCCTACGCGAGCACCGTCTATGCCCGCGAGAACGGCACCTGGACCCCGGTCTTCTTCCAGCACACTCCGCTGTAGGACGGCTAGGCGCTGCCGCGGACCCAGTACGCCTTCACCGCCGGCACCGACACCAGCTCACGCTCGGGATACCGGAGGGCGGTCAGCCGCCCTCCGTAAACAACCCCCGTGTCAACGCACATCGTGTTGTTGACCCACGTCGCCTCGGGATGCGGCGTGTGCCCGTAGACCACCGCCGCCTTCCCGCGATAGTCCTTGGCCCAGTCCCGCCGGATCGGCAGGCCGTCCTCATCCACCTCACCGGTGGGATCGCCGTACAGCGCGAAAGACCGCACGGCCGCCCCCCTCTTCCCGTGAAAGTGCTCGGGAAGCCCGGCGTGGGCGATGACCAGCTTCCCCTCATCAAGGCTCAGCTGCTCGGGCAGCTCGTCCAGAAAATCCCGGACGTGCCGCCGGAATCCGTGCCCCTCGCGCTTCATCTCGCCGACCGTCGTCTGGAGACCCCTGCCCACCTTGACATTGCGCCCATGCAGCCAGCGCGCCAGCTTGTCATCGTGGTTGCCCACCACCGATAGGGCGTACCCGTCGTCCACCATGGACATGACGCGCCTCAATACACCGACAGAAGACGGCCCGCGGTCCACCAGATCCCCCACGAAGACCGCCGTACGCCCCTCGGGATGCCCGCGCTTCCCGTAACCGAGCCGGTCCAGCAGCGAACCCAGCTCCCGCAGGCAGCCGTGGACATCCCCGATCACGTCGTACATGCCCCGACTGTAGATCTCTAGGATGAACGTTCGCCCCAGAACTCCAGGGCCTCCCGGGCCGCCAGGGTCTGCGGATGCCCCGGCCCCAGCAGGTACCGGGCGTCGAAGACCAGGCGCTCGTACTCGTCCTTCACCTCTTCCCCCGCGGCGGCCCGCCAGTTCAGCAGATCGTGCCTGGTCAGCAGCACCACCGGGTTCTGCGGCCCCAGTTCGCGGACGCGCGCGTCCAGCAGCACCCGCAGGCTCCGGGCCGCCGAGGACGCGTGCCCCGACCTCCCGTGCCAGTTCGCCAGGTCGTGCCTGATGTCCAGCGTGTGCGAGTGCAGCGGCCCCAGCGCCCGCGTCGCCGTGGACACCAGCGACGCCAGGACGCGCTCGGCCGCCCACGGCCCCCGCGCGGTCCCCGCCCAGCGCGCGAGCCCCTGCCCGGCCCGCAGGGTCTCGGGATGATCGACCCCGTGAATCCGCGCGCACTGCCCGGCGATGACCGCGTACTGCTCGGCCGCCTCCCGGGCGTCCCCGGAGCGGCCCTGCCACTCCGCCAGCCGCGACCAGGCGTCCAGGGTGCTCGGATGATCCGCCCCGAACGTCCGGAGCCGGTCGGTGAGCAGGCGGGCGAACCCGTCCAGGGCCCCCGCCACGTCCCCGGACTCGCCGCGCCAGTGCGCCTCGCGGGTCATCGAGGTCACCGTCCGGTCGTGGCCGGCTCCCAGGTGCCGCAGCGACAAACGCGCCAGCTGCCCGAAGTGGACGGCCGCCGCGCGCGCCAGCCCCGCCGCGCCCAGCGACTCGCCGAGCCGCAACAGCAGCAGGTGGCAGTCGGGCGTCCACAGCGTCTCCCCGGCCAGATCCCGCAGCAGGATCGCGTTCTGGCGCAGCGAACGGGTCAGCGCGTCATCGTGGTTGGCGGGATCCTCCGGCGGCCAGGCCGTGGTCAGCGCCTCCGCCGCGACGTGCACGACCAGCGGATCGCCGCTCAGGTCCATCGCGCGGGTCGCCTCGGCGGCCTGCACGAGGTGCTCGCCGCGCGTGATGAGCCCCAGCCGGTGCAGGACGTCCAGGGCCCCGGAGGCTCCGGCGACCTCCTCGGCCGAGACCGGACGCCCGGCGGCCCGTCCCAGGTGATGCAGCACCACGGGCTGCGTGAACACCGCCAGCGGGATGCCGCGCCCGTCCAGATGCGCCACCAGCTGCCGCAGCATGCGCGCCACGCCGTCCGGGACCTGCTCGTCGGCCAGATCCGCGCACAGCGCCACCGTCCCCGCAGTCGTGCCCATGACCGTGCCCGCCGCCGCTCGCTCCCGGGTCGCGGCAGCGAGGAGCTTGCGATAGTCGTGGCACGTGACGCGCTGATCGCGGATGTAGGCCGCCGCCTGCGCCAGCGACAGCGGATGATGCCCGAGATCGGCGGCCAGCTCGGCGTACTCGTCCAGCAGCTCGGCCTCATCGAGGAGACTCGCGGCGAGGAACTCGTAGGACTCCACCGGCCGGAACGGGCCCAGCTCGATCACGTGCGCCCCCACCGGCAGGGGAGGCGCGACGCGAGCCGTGACCAGAACGCGGCCATTGGGGTTGCCGGTGGGCCAGAGATCGGCCAGCGGATCGACGGGAACGCCCGAGCCCCCGAGCTCGGCCGGATCGGCCAGATGGCCCAAGTCGGTCAGATCGTCCAGGTCGGCCAGATCGTCCAGGACGATGAACCAGCGCTTGTGGGTGTCGCGCGCCCAGCTCAGGAACCGGGCCGCGCGCGCCTCGGCGTCACCGATCGCCGACGTGCCGCGCTCGACCAGGTCCGCCGCCTCCGCGTAGGCCGAGAGCACCGCCTCACGGGTCGCGCCGGGCACCCAGATCAGCAGATCTATCTCCCCGGCCTTCTCCAGCGTGCGCACGTACCGCGAGGCCGCCTGCGTCTTGCCGACCCCGGACGGCCCCACCAGCACGTGCACCGGCCCGGTCGTCTCATAGCGGCGATCCCGGTTGCGCGGCTCGTCCAGCGCGAAGGTCGCCTCCCGGTGCTGATGGCAGCGCACCTCGGCGGGCGGGACGCCGACCCGGCACGGCCAGGGAATCGGCGTACGCCAGGAGTACTCCCGCGTGTCGCGGGACGCCGCGTCCAGCCACCGTCCATGATGGAGTGCCGGTGGTTCCACGCCACGCCCCCAGTCCTGTCCTGCCAACACGAACCCCGCCGCAAGGTCCACATCGGACACGTAAACACCCTTTGATCAAGGATGCCGCAGTTGTCCCCCGGACGCCAGTCTCGGCGGGTGTCGGCCATCCGTCCGGGGGAGTAACGGGCCGGTACCCGGGCCCGCCGGAGGCGAGCTGATCCGGGGTCGCGTCCCACACTCCGGAATCTGCACTACCCTCACCAGCGTGACCGGAAACGCAGACCTCAAGAGCGCGGTCGTCATCGGGGCGGGCACCATGGGCGCGGGCATCGCGTACGTGGCCGCCACCGCGGGCTACACCGTCGACCTCGTCGAACCCGACGGCACCCGCCGCGCGGCCGTCGGCCCACAGCTGCGGACCGTCTTCGACAAGGCCGTCGCACGCGGCAAGGCCACCGCGCAGGACGCCGACGCCGCCCACGCGCGCATCGCCTACCGCGCGTCCCTCACCGAAGTCGCCGAAGGCGCCGACGTGATCGTGGAGGCCGTCCCCGAGCGCCCGGAGCTCAAGCGGGCCGTGCTCGCCGAGGCCGCCGCCCGCAAGCCGCGCCTCCTCGCGTCCAACACCTCCAGCATCCCCATCGCCAGCCTCGCCGAGGGACTGCCCCGGCCCGAGGCGTTCCTGGGCCTGCACTTCTTCAACCCGGTCTACGCGATGCCGCTACTGGAGATCGTCATCGGGCGCGAGACCTCCGAGGACGCCCGCGAGCAGGCCCTGGCGCTCGCCCGCGAGCTCGGCAAGGACCCCATCGTGGTCAACGACTTCCCCGGCTTCGCCACCTCCCGCCTCGGCGTCGCCCTCGGGCTGGAGGCCATCCGGATGCTGGAGGACGGCGTCGCCTCGGCCGCCGACATCGACAAGGCCATGGTCCTCGGCTACCGGCACCCCATGGGACCCCTCGAACTCACCGACATCGTCGGCCTCGACGTGCGCCTCGACATCGCCCGGACCCTCCAGAAGGCCTACGGCGACCGCTTCGCGCCGCCGGAGCTGCTCGTCTCGAAGGTCGCCGAAGGCAAACTCGGCAAGAAGACCGGCGAGGGCTTCCACGTGTGGGAGGGCCGGTAATGGCCGTCCGCGTCGAAGAGCGCGAGGACCGCGTCGTCGCCGTCCTCGACCGGCCCGAACGCCGCAACGCCATCGACCAGGAGATGGTCGACGAACTCCACGAACTGTGCGCCAAGCTGGAGCGCGAGCCCAAACCGCTGCTGCTCACCGGCGGCGCCGACGGGATCTTCGCCTCCGGGGCCGACATCGCCCAACTGCGCGAACGCACCTCCGCCGACGCGCTGCGGGCCATCAACCAGGGCGTGTTCGCGCGCGTCCGGGCCCTCCCGCTGCCCACCGTCGCCGCCATCGACGGGCCCGCCCTCGGCGGCGGCGCCGAACTCGCCTACGCCTGCGACATCCGCGTCTGCACCGACCGGGCCTTCTTCGGGCAGCCCGAGGCGCGCCTGGGGATCCTCGCCGGTGCCGGGGCGACCTGGCGGCTGCCCGCACTGGTCGGCGAGTCCCTCGCCAAGGAACTGCTGTTCACCGGACGCCGGATGCCCGCCGAGGAGGCCCTCGCGGCGCGGCTGGTGTCGCGGGTCGTGCCGCCGTCCGAACTACTGGACACCGCGCACGCGATCATCGACGACATCGCCAAGGCCGCGCCGATGGCCCTGCGGCTCACCAAACTCGCCGTGGACGCCCCGGGCGCCCACCCCGGGCTGGAGCTGGCCGCGCAGTCGCTGCTGTTCGACTCCGCCGACAAGCGCGAGCGGATGACGGCGTTCCTGGAACGCGGCAAGAGGACATGATGGGGCCGGCCCGGCGAACCCCTCCGACCGGGCCGGCCACCTTTCAACCGGGTTAGGCGCCGCTGACCTTGGCGATCCCGGAGTCCGCGGCCACCCGCACCTTGTAGGGCGAGGTGGCCGTACTGGCCATGTTCACTTCCGTGCTCATGGCCGACACGTCCAATTGATATCCCGCCGCGACTGAGGGGAGCCTGAGATCGATGTTCCCCGAGGAGGATGTGATGTCCACCATGGACGGACTTGAGACGTAGGTCACGTCCACGTTCCCGTGGTCGGAGTGGTAGGTCGCGCCAGGTGACGAGATGTCCTCGGCGGTCACGTTCCCGCTCGACACGCGCACGTCGAGTGGCCCGGCGAGCCCGGACAGGTCGGCGTTGCCGTGCGACAGGGACAGCGTCACCGCGCCGGTCAGGTCGGCCACGTCCACGTTCCCGGCCGACGAGGTGACCTTCACGGGCGTGGCCGGGGGGACCCACACCGTGTAGTCGATCTGGCAGTCGTCGCCGCACGTGCCGTTCAGGCGCAGGATTCCGCGGTCCAGCACGCCCCGGCCCCCCGGCTCGTCGCCCTCGTACCAGCGGACCGCCCGGTCCACCCGGGCCTGGCCGTCCCCGCCGCGCATGACCTTCACGTTGCCCCGGTCCGTCGTGATCTCCAGCGCGACGGGGGCGGGGTGGGTCTCGGTCGAGGACGCCCGCTCCGGCCCGGCGAAGTGCTGCGCCATCCACACGATCATCGCCACGACCGTGGCGACCACGGTCCCGGTGATGACCAGGCGGGGGAAGGTGCGGCGGGTGCCGGACTGCGGGACGGTCATGAAACCAACGTAGAACCGCCCGGTTGCTGGCGGTATGGGGAATGACCCTTAAGTTCGGCTCCGGGGAAAGGGGGCCTACCCCCACCCGGGAATCGGGGCATCACCCCATGGTTGACGGCCCCGGACCTCCATAGATTTATGAACGTAAACGCGGTGAGCCGAAACGGAGCACCGGAACCCCGGAACCACCCCGAACAAGGAGCCCCTCATGTCCGAGCGCAACCCCGATCCGTCGAGCCGGGTCATCATCCTCATCGGTCTGGTCGTGCTCGGCCTGCTGATCGCCGGCGGCGTGGTCGCCTGGGGCCTGAGCCACGGCTTCGGGCCGCAGAAGAAGGAGACCCAGAGCCAGACCTACACCGACGCCGTCACCGCCATCGACATCCACTCCGACTCCGGCGAGGTCACCATCAAGGCCGGCGCCGAGGGCGAGATCAAGGTCGAGCGGACCCTGCACTGGTACAACACCAAGCCCAAGGTCGACGAGAAGTTCGAGGGCACGACCTTCAAGGTCTACGACGACCAGAACTGCAACTGCGGCATCGACTACGTGATCACCGTCCCGAAGAGCGTGTCGGCCAAGCTCGACATCGACTCCGGTGACCTGAGCATCGAGGGCGTGACCGGTGCCGTGGACGTCACGGCCGACTCGGGCAACGTGACCCTGGAGGACCTGCCCGGCGCGCTCACCATCAACGCCTCCTCCGGCGACATCCGCGGCGACCGGCTGAGCGGGGCCACCGCGACCGTCACCGCCAGCTCCGGCTCGGTGAACCTGACCTTCACCACCGCGCCCAGCTCGCTGGACCTGAACGTGGACTCCGGCGACGTCGACGTCACCGTCCCGAACGTCGCCGAGGGCTACAAGACCAACGTCAAGGCCGACTCCGGCGACGTGGACACCGACGGGCTCACCAAGAACGACTCCTCGGCCCGCAGCATCACCATCGACGTGGACTCCGGGAACGTCACGGTCAAGTCGTGACCCGGTAGGGACCGGAAAGGGTCGGAGGGGTTCGCCCACCCGGTCCCGCAACGCAAGAGACGAAGGGCGGCGCGTGAGGCGCCGCCCTTCGGCGTGTCCGGCTAGTCGCCCGCTTCGGCGGGCTTCTTGTAATGGGCGAGGTAGGCGGCGATCTCGTCGGTCAGCTCGCCGCCGAAGTACTTCGAGACCACGTACCAGGCCTTGCATTCGAGCCAGTAGCGGTAGGCGAACTCCTCGATGGACGGGCCGGTCCAGGAGAAGCGGACCTCGCCGCCCTCCTCTTCGCCGCCGCCGTCATCGGTCTCGGGCTCGTCGTCCTCGTCTTCTTCGTCGTCGTGGTCGGCCCATTCGTCGGACCACTCCGACTCGGCGATGAACGAGGTGCCGTCCGGGCGCAGGTAGAGGTACCAGAACAGGCAGTCCTGCTGGTCGCGGAAGAAGCGGATGACCACCGCGTCCTTCTCCACCGGGCTCGGGACCGGCGCGGAGATGTCGATGTAGCAGGAGGTGGTGGACACCTCGTCGAGCTGCTCGTACAGCTCGGGGCGGGTGGCGAAGTGCACGAAGGCGTCCGGGAGGACCATGCACTCGGGCAGCGATCCGGCGATCTCGGCCAGGAACTCCACCTGCTCGGGATCGGGTGCGCTCCCGGCGGCCTCCCCGGCCCAGGCGAAACCCTTCAGGCGCGCCGGATCCAGTGGTGGGAGCGTGTCGTAGTCCCAGCCCGAGTAGGTGGCGAACATCGACGCGGGACGGTGGTCCTCCAGGTCGGTGGCGGCCCAGACGCGGGGGAAGACGGGACGCGGTTGGTCAGTCAAGGACGGCTACTCCCTCCAGTTCGACGAGAGCCGCATCGTCCCAGAGACGTGTGACACCGATCCCGGCCATCGCCGGGTACTCGGTGCCGGCCAGTTCCCGCCAGACCGCGCCGATCTCGCGGGCGGCGGCCTTGTAGGCGGGCACGTCCACGATGTAGATCCGCAGCTGCGCGAGCTGTGCGGGGTGTCCACCGGCCTCGGCGAGGGCGGCCAGGATGTTGGCCAGGGCCTGCCGGAACTGCGGTACCAGCCCACCGTCCACGATGGACCCGTCGGGGGCCATGCCGGTCTGCCCGGCCAGGTAGACGTGCGTGCCGGTGGCGACCACGGCGTGGCTGAAGCCCGAGGGCTTGGCGAGACTCTGCGGGTTGACGCGCTTCATGACTGGACCGCTCCTCCGTCCACATTGATCCCCTGGCCGGTGAGGGCGGCGTTGGCCACGCAGAACGCGACCGTCTCGGCGACCTCGGCCGGGGACACCAGTCTGCCGATCGGCTGCCGCGAGGCCAGCAGGTGCCGGGCCTCGTCCTCGCTGCGGATGGTGCGCGCGGCGATCAGCTCGATCGAGCGCTCGGTCATCGGAGTGTCCACATAGCCCGGACACACCGCGTTGGCGGTGACGCCCTTGCCCGCCAGCTCCGCCGCCGTGCTGCGGACCAGGCCCAGGACGCCGTGCTTGGCGGCGGTGTAGGCCGCGACGTAGGGATCGCCGCGCTTGGCGGCCATCGAGGCCACCACGACGATCCGGCCCCACTGCGCCTCGACCATCCCCGGGATCGCGCGGCGGACGAAGCGGAAGGGCGCGGTGAGGTTCAGGTCCAGGGCCTGGGCCCACTCCTCGTCGGTGATCCGCGCGACCGGCGCCGAGGTCGCGCCACCCGCGTTGGCCACCAGGATCCCGACCGGGCCGCCCCACTCCTCGGCCTTCGCGAAGACCTCCTCGGCGGCGTCCTTCGCGGTCACGTCGGCGGGGATCGCCAAGGTCGGACCCGGGCACTCGGCGGCCACGGCGGTCAGCTCGCGGGCGGTGCGGGCGGTCAGGACGACGCGGTGGCCGTCGCGGGACAGGCGCAGCGCGACCTCGCGTCCGATGCCGCGCCCGGCACCGGTGACCACGGCCGTGCGTGTGTCATGCATGCGGTCACTCTAGGGTTTCCGGACGCGCAGGAGGGCGATCACGGTGAGCGCCCCGGCGGCGGCCAGGGCGGCGGTCGCCCACGAGACGGCGTGCCAGGCATCGGTCAGGGCACCGGTAAGGGCGGGCTCGGCCTTGCCGGAGACCGCGCGGGCGGCGGCCTCGGGGTCCCCGGCCCGTGCGGTCAGCGCGATGAGGACCGCGCCGAAAGCGGACATGACCAGCGCGTTGCCCGCGCCGCGGATCGTCCCGAGCAGGCCGGAGGCCATGCCCACGCGGTCCGGCGAGACGCGGCCCATGGCCTGCGCGTCGATCATCCCGGCGGCCAGGCCGTTGCCCGCGCCGATCAGCGCGAGCGGGCCGAGCAGGCCCGTCAGGTCCGCCGACAGCGTGGTCAGCCAGGCGTTCCCCCCGGCGATGGCCAGCAGCGCGACGCCGATGAGCGCCCTCGCCGGGACCCCCTTGTTGATCAAGAAGGCCGCGATCTGCGGCACCACCAGGATCGGGACGGTCATCATGAGCATCATCAGCCCGGCCGTGCGCGGGCTGACGCCCCCGGCGCCCTGGAGGTAGCCGGGCAGGCTCACCAGCAGCCCCGACACACCCACCGCGAGGGTGACGGCGGCCAGCAGCCAGCCGAGGAAGCCCCGGTCCCGCAGCAGCGCCAGGTCCAGCACGGGTGTCTTCACCTTGCGCTCGATGAGGACGAACGCGGCCAGCAGCGCCAGCGCCGCCGCGCCGACGGTGAGCGGGACGGCGTCCGTCCACGCGCTCTTGGCGCCCTGCGTCACGCCGTACATGAGCGCGGCCAGGCCCGCGACGAACGTGGCGACGCCCGCCTTGTCGATGCGGGGGCGGCCCTCGCGGCGTCCGGGGGCCATGAAGAGGGTCCCGGTGAGCATGGCGGCGGCGACCACCGCGAACAGCGCGAAGGTGAGCCGCCAGTCGAGGAGCTCGACGAGCAGCCCGGACAGCGTCGGGCCGACCGCCATGCCGACGCCCGCGATGGTGCCCATGGCCGCGAAGGCGCGGTTGCGGGCCCGGCCGGTGAAGGTCTGCGCGAGGATCGCCGCGCCCGTGGTCATCACCGCGCCGCCGCCGACGCCGGAGACGACCCGGGCGACGTCCAGGGCCAGGATCGTGGGCGCGGCGGCGGACAGCGTCACGCCCACCAGGTAGACCGACAGGCCGGCGACGAAGACCCGGCGACGGCCGAACAGGTCGCCCAGCGAGCCCGCGACCAGGCCGAAGGAGGCCACCGCGAGGAAGTAGCCGGAGACGACCCACTGGAGCGAGGCGCCCGCCGCGTTCAGGTCGGCGCCGATGCGCGGCATGGCGACGGTGGTGCCGGACATGAGCATCGGGAGCGTGAGGAAGCCCGCGAGGACGACGGTGAGGGTGACCGCGGGGGACGGGCGCAGCCGGGGGATCGGGATGGGGATCGAGGGGTTCGTCATGGAGGCGACGCTAGGACCTCAATATTGGTTCAGGTCAAAGCGATGTGACGGTGAACATGGGTCAGCCCAGGATCGCGTTGACCAGGCGGTCGACCTGGCCGTCCAGTGCATCCCACGGCAGGCCCGGCTCGTTGATGCGCAGCGAGACCGCGCCCAGGACCGCCGAACGCAGATCGAGGGCCGCGGCGACCGGGTCGGTGCGCGTGCAGGGGTGGACGGCGTCGACCAGGCGCTCGAACATCGCGGCCTTGAAGGGCATGGCGGGGCTCGTGCGGCTCTCGTGCATGACCTTGGTGAGGCCCGGATTCGCCAGGGCCCAGGCGGCCATGGCCTTGAGGCGGACGCGGAGGGCCTGGCGGGGTCCGGGGGCCTCGGCTCGGGCGGCTTCTTCGAGCCGCGCGTCCACCGCCGCCGACATGTCGGCGTGGCAGCGGGTCATCGCGGCGATGACGAGGGCGTCGCGGTCGGGGAAGTGCAGGTAGACCGAGGTCGGGGAGATGCCCAGGGCCTTGGCGACCGCGCGCAGCGACATCGCCTCGTCGTCGCCGAGCTCGGCGAGCATCGCGGCGGCGGCGGCGACGATCTCCTCGCGGAGCAGGTCGCCGTGCCCCCGGGCGTTGGGGCGGCGGGTCGGGCGCTCGGGTGCGGTCACGGGGTGATTCTAGTGCTTGCCGGACGGGCGTCCTTGAGAGTACGGTCGTTCATTAGTGGACAGGTGTCCACTGAACATTGTGGAGGATGCGCGATGACTCTGACCCCTGCCCCGACCATGACCCAGGACGAGGTCTCGGCCGCGATCGCCCGCGCGCAGGCGAGGGCGGTGGAGCTGGGCGCGCGCGTGTCCGTGGCCGTCGTGGACGCGGGCGGGCACGTGCGGGGCCTGTCGCGGATGGCGGGCGCGGCTCCGCTGTCGGCGCGGGTCGCCGAGGCGAAGGCGGCGAGCGCGGCCCTCGTCGGCCGCGACGGGGACGGGCTGCGCGCGATGCAGGAGGCGTGGCCCGCGCTGTTCGCGGGACTGGGCGAGGTCGCGGGCCGCCCGATCGTGGCGGGCGCGGGGATCAGGTTGCTGCGGGAGGGTGACGCGGGCGGGGACGGGCCGGGTGGGGAGATCGTGGGCGCGATCGCGGTGAGCGGAGGCGCGCCGGAGGTGGACGAGGAGTGCGCGGCGGTGGGGGTGGGGTAGCGCTTGGGTGGATGGAAGGGAGTGGGGCCGGGAGACGCCATGAGCCGGGGGTGCACTCGTGCGCACGGCCTTCGCGGAGGCTGCGGGCTTGTCGCGTCACCGCTCGCCACAACGTGGGGTGCGGCGTGCTCGCCGATCTCCGTGACCGCGAGTTCGGCCTGGCTCGCAGGGCCTTCGCCGGTGCCGTTCTCGTCCCCGGGCCTCGTCGCCGGCCCTGGCCCGTGCCGATGGCCACCTCGGGCGAGGGCCTGGGTCGGTGAAAGGCCGCGCGAACGCCGTTGTCCGCGCGGCCCGTTCCCCGCTCGCCCGGCCCACCCGCCGGGTGAGCGCGGGTCCTACTCGGCGGTCTCGCCGCCGAAGATCTCCGTGATGAGGCGTCCCACCGCTTCCTGGAAGGTCGTGCTGAGCGACAGTCCGGCGTCGTCGACGTAGTTCAGCGAGGCGGTCATCGTGGTGCGGCCGTCGGGGGTGGCGTACATCAAGGCGGCGTGCCCGGCGATGCCGCCGTTGTGGGTGATGACGGTGCCGCCGCCGTCGACGGGCTGGATCATGACGCCGAGGCCGTAGGGGACCTTGGGGTGGGGCGTGAACATCTCTTCCATGAGTTCCCGGGGCAGCAGCTTGCCGGTGACCAGGGCGGTGATGAAGCGGTGCAGGTCGCGGGTCGTGGAGATCATGTCGCCGCCGGCCGAGATCCAGGAGGGGTTCTGGCGGCTCACGTCGGTGGTCTGCTCCACACCGTCCACGTCGTAGCGGTAGTAGGCGTGGGCGTAGGGCTCGGGAAGGTCGGTGGCGGTGCCGGGGACGATGGTGCCGGTCAGGGCCAGGGGGTCGAGGACGCGGCGGTGGGTCTCCTCGGCGATGGGGCGGCCGGTGAGGCGCTCGACGAGGAGGCGGGCCAGGACGTAGTTGGTGTTGGCGTAGCTCCAGTCGGCGCCGGGCTCGAAGCGGGCGGGGCGGGCCAGGGCGAAGCGGACGAGCTCGTCGTCGGTGTAGGTCCGGAAGCGGTTCTCGACCCAGGCCCGGCCGCTCCAGTCGATGCCGGGGGTGACGGTGCCGTCCTCGAAGTACTCGCCGGTGAAGTTGAAGAGGCCGCTGGTGTGCTGGAGGATCATCCGGACGGTGATGCGGCGGTCGAGGCCGAACTCCGGCAGGTGATCGGCGAGCACGTCCTCAAGTCCGACACGGCCTTCGGCCACGAGCTGGAGCACCAGGACGGCGGTGAAGGTCTTGGTGTTGCTGCCGATGCGGAAGTGGCCCTCGGTCGAAGGAGCCTCCGTGCCGCCCAGTTCGGCGAGTCCGGCGCTGCCGGTCCATTCGCCGCGCTCGTCGTTGACGCGCATGTGGATGCCGGTGAAGCCCTTGGCGGCGATCTCCTCAATGGCCTGCTGCAATTCGGGACGCTCGACGCGCTCGCGGGTGGTGAAGGTGGTGGGGAAGTCCTTGTCCTCAGTCATGCGGCAAGCTTCGGCGGGCCCGCTGTCACCGGGCTGTCTCCGCGCCTACACGCCCGCTGACATGGCCGGACGTCGCTAGAGCATGCGCGCCACGTGCAGCGCGGCCGGTTCGGCGAGGCGTTCGCGCAGGCGCTCGAAGAGCTCCACCGCGCGGGTGGCCGGCCAGTCGTCCGGGAGCAGCTCCTTCGGGAGGCCCGGGTCGAGGTAGGGGAGGCGGCGCCAGGCGTCGACGGCGGTGACCCAGTGGGCGAAGGCGTCGGCGGGTTCCGGGGACGCCTCCGGGGTCTCGTGGGCGGCGATCCACTCCTCGTACATCGCGCGCAGGGCGTCCAGGTCCCACCAGCGGGCGACCTCGGTGCGCAGGTCGGCGGGGCCGAGGTGGTCGGAGCGGAAGAGGGAGGCGTAGCCGTCGAGCCCGGCGCGGCGGAGGGTCTCGGCGGCGGCGCCGGCCACGTGCGCGGGGGCGATCCAGACGCCGGAGGCGGCCACGCCGAAACCGAGCCAGGTGAGCTTCGAGCGGAGGGTGTGCCGCTTGGTGCGCTGGGACTCCGGCACCGAGAACACGCACAGGACCCAGCCGTCGGCGACCCCGGCCTCGGGGTGGCCGAAGATGCGGCCGTCGCCCTCCTCCAGGACCTCCCGGCCCCAGGTGGTGAGGGCGTAACCGGCGGAGTCGGCGACCCGGGCGGGTTCGATGACGCCACGGCGTTTCAGGCGCGAGACGGCCGAGCGGACGGCGGGCTCGTCGACGCCGAGGGAGCTCATCAGCCGGATGAGACCGGCCACGGGGAGGGCGCCGCCGCTGTCGCGGGCGTAGAGCCCGTAGACGGTGACGATCAGGGAGCGAGGGGTCGCCATCCGGCAAAGATATGCCTTTTCGATGACGACCGTCGCGGGGATACCCCATCGGGCCCGAAAACCGGGATACTGCGAGGGACTGACCACTGAGGACCCAGTGGAGGGACGCGATGCCACCGACGCCACCGTCGCCTACTTCATCAGCACACGTGGACACCTTCGCGCGCGACAACCTCCCGCCGCGCGAGCTGTGGCCGCACATGCCCTACGAGCTGCCCGAGCTCGCCTACCCGCCCCGGCTGAACTGCGCGCACGCGCTGCTGGACGCCGTGATCGCACGTCACGGCGCCGGGCGGCCCTGCGTCCTGACCCCCGGCGACGCCTGGACCTACGGCGATCTGCTGGACCGCGCCAACCGCCTGGCGAACGTGCTCACCGGCGACCTGGGCGTGGTCCCCGGCAACCGGGTGCTGCTGCGCGCCCCGAACAACCCGTGGCTGGTGGCCTGCTGGTTCGCCGTCCTGAAGGCGGGCGCGATCGCGGTGACCACGATGCCGCTGCTGAAGGAGGCCGAGCTGCGGGCCATCGGCGAGATCGCCCAGGTCGATCTGTCGCTTGTGGACGACCGTTTCGCCGCCGATCTGCTGTCGGCCGACATCTCGCCGGTGCACACCTTCGACGAGCTGCGCGACCGCAGCGCCACCCGCTCGCCGGAGTTCGCCACCGTGGACACCGCCGCCGATGACGTGGCGCTGCTGGCCTTCACGTCCGGCACCACCGGGCGTCCCAAGGCCACCATGCACTTCCACCGCGACGTGCTGGCCAACGCCGACACCTTCTCCCGGCACATCCTCAAACCCCGGGCCACCGACCTGTTCATCGGCTCGCCGCCCCTGGGCTTCACCTTCGGCCTGGGCATGGAGGTGGTCTTCCCGATGCACGCGGGCGCGGCCACTCTGCTGCTGGAGAAGGGCACGCCGGACCTGCTGCTGCCCGCGATCGCCGAATTCGGCGCGACCGTGGTGGCCACCGCCCCCACCGCCTACCGGGCGATGCTCAAGGAGTTCCGCGAGCTGCCGAGCCTGCGCCGCTGCGTCTCGGCGGGCGAGCCGCTGCCCGAACCCACCTGGCACGACTGGCGCGCGGCCACCGGGATCCCGCTCATCGACGGGATCGGCGCCACCGAGATGCTGCACATCTTCATCTCGGCCGCCGACGCCGACATCCGGCCCGGCGCCACGGGCAAGGCGATTCCCGGCTACGAGGCGCGCATCGTCGGTGAGGACGGCGAACCGCTCCCGGACGGCGAGCTCGGGCGGCTGGCGGTGCGCGGCCCGACGGGCTGCCGCTACCTGGCCGATCCCCGGCAGGCCGACTACGTCCGCGGCGGCTGGAACCACACCGGCGACATCTACTCCCGCGACGCAGACGGCTACTTCTGGTACCACTCCAGGGGAGACGACATGATCATCTCCGCCGGGTACAACATCTCAGGCGCGGAGGTGGAGTGGGCGCTGCTGTCGCATCCGGCGGTGGCCGAGTGCGCGGTCGTGGGCGTGCCCGACGCCGAGCGGACCATGACCGTCAAGGCCTGCGTGGTCCTGCGTCCGGGCCTCACCGCGACCCCGGACGACCTGATCGCGCACTGCCGCGACCGCATCGCCGTCTACAAGCGACCGCGGGTGGTGGAGTTCCTGGACGCCCTGCCGCGCACCTCCACCGGGAAAGTGCAGCGCTTCAAACTCCGCTGATCGGGTACCTTGCGGCCATGCGGAACGGAAAACGGCCGGTGGCCGTGGTCACCGGCGTGGGACGCCGCGCCGGCATCGGTGCGGCCCTCGTGGACAAGCTCGCCGCCACCGGCTGGGACATCGCGTTCAGCTACTGGCGTCCCTACGACGACCGGATGGAGTGGACCACCGCCGATGACGAGGCCCGCGACGCGATCGGCACGCGCCTGACCGCGCACGGCGCGAAGTGGCTGGCCGTGGAGTCCGATCTGTCCGATGTGGACGCCCCCGGGCGCCTGCTGGACGCCGCCGTCGCCGGGCTGGGACCGGTGCGCGCGCTGGTCATGGCGCACTGCGAGTCGGTCGACTCGTCCATCATGGACACCACCGTCGGCGCCTTCGACCGGCACTTCGCGGTCAACGCCCGCGCGGTCTGGCTGCTCATCAAGGCCTACGCCGAGCGCTACACCGAACCCCACGGCAGCGGCCGCATCGTCGCCCTCACCAGCGACCACACCGCCCACAACCTGCCCTATGGCGCGAGCAAGGGCGCGCTGGACCGGATCGTGCTGGCCGCCGCGCGCGAACTGGCGCACCTGGGCGTCACCGCCAACGTCATCAACCCCGGCCCGGTCGACACCGGCTGGATGACCGACGAGATCCGCAGGGCCGCGCTGGAGGCCACGCCCCTCGGGCGCGGCGGGCGTCCCGCCGACACCGCGAACCTGCTCGGGTTCCTGTGCTCGGAGGAGGGCGGCTGGATGAACGGCCAGCTGCTCATGAGCAACGGGGGCTTCGCGCCCTAAAGGATCAGTACTCCCACCACAGGAACCGCCGCACCCGCCGCACCCGCAGCGAGGACGCCGTCAGCTGCCCGCTGAAGCGGAAGTGCAGCGGGCTCGGGCCGGTCTCGGAAGGATCGGTCTCGGCGGCGTTCTTGGCCGAGGAGGCGAACAGCTGGACGCCGTGGTCCTCGGCGGTGGCGTGCCGGGGCAGCACGATGGTGATGCCGCTGGCCTTGGCGTCCAGCTCGACCTCCACCAGCGTCTGCGGGATCACCGCGTGCGACATGTCGAGGCGGACCCCGCCCGCCTTCGCGCTGATCTTCAGCTTCCCCGGGACCAGCCAGCGGCCCCGCCGCTTCACCGCCGAGGCCATCGCCTTCAGCTCCAGCTCGGAGGCGGCGGCCACCGGCGCGCCCTGGGAACCTCGCTGCGGCAGGTCGGCCAGGATGGGCTCCAGGTCGCCGAAGGTCTTGGCCGCGTAGACCCGGTCCACGCGCTCGGCGAACTCGTCGAGTTCGAGGCGGCCCTCGGCGGTGCAGGCCTGGAGGTGGGCGATCACCGATTCGCGATCGGCGGTGGAGATACGCAGGTCGTGACGCTGGAGCTCGCCCGCCATGGCGCACCCTCTTTCGATGTCGGGGTTTGGTGACATCTTAGTGACGTCATCAAGGTGGGGCCAGAGCCATAAAAAGGGGCAGAGCCTTAGAGCTCGCTCAGGAAGCTCTCGTGGGTGCCGGGGACGGTGACGGCGTAGGCGCCGCCGCGCAGGCCCGCCGCGACGGCGTCCCCGCCGGTGAGGCTGGCGGCGAGGTAGGCGGCCACGAAGGAGTCGCCCGCGCCGTTGGTGTCGGCGACCGGCCCGGGCGGGGCCACGGCCGGGTGCTCGCGCAGGCCGCCGCCGTCCAGGACGAGGCAGCCGTCCGCGCCCGACATCGCCACCACCGTCGCGCCCCTGATCGCGCGGATCTCGCGCATGGCGGCCGCCGGGTCGGCGAGGTTCGCGGTGGAGACGAAGACCAGGCCGGCGCGCTCGGCGAAGCGCCGGTGGTAGGGGTCGCGGCCGTCCCAGTCGTGCAGGTCGGTGGACGAGGGCACGCCCAGCCGCGCGGCGGCGTCCAGCACCGGCAGCGCGTAGGAGGCGATCGACACGTGCACGTGCCGGGCCTTGGCCAGGTGCGGCAGGAAGAAGTCCTCCGGCAGGTCGCGGCCGGGATCGCGCGGGTCGTAGAAGGACATGCGGCGGCCCCCGGCGTCCACGAGGTTCACCGAGCGCGAGGTGCCCGCCGGGTTGGGCAGCCAGTGGAAGTCGAGGCCGCGCCGGGCGTAGGAGTCCAGGATCAGGCGGCCGTGGTCGTCCTCGCCGAGGAAGTCCAGGAAGGTGGTGGCCAGGCCCAGGGCGTGGCAGCCGAGGGCGACGCCGTTGCCGGTGTGCCCGACGTAGTCGGTGATGCCGGGGGCCATGACCGAGTCGCGGTAGGGGACGGGTAGCGCGTCGACGCCGACGATGGTGTCGACGCCGGTCAGCGCGACGACCAGGACGTCGCTCACATGCACGACCCGTGCGCGCCCTCGGCCCCATCGGCCAGCGCCAGGCGGGTCAGGACGCGCAGGAAGGCCGCCTTGTCCTCGGCGGGGATGCCGTCCAGCATCGCCTTCTCCACGGCGTCGCGGCAGGCGGTGAGCTTGTCGTGCACCTCCAGGCCCTTCTCGGTGGCCTCGGGCACGCGGACGCGGCGGTCGCGCGGATCGACCTTGCGCACGACGAACCCGTCGCGCTCCAGGCGGTCCAGGATCGCGGTGAGGGTGGTCTTGTCCAGGCCCACGGAGGCGGCCAGGGCCAGCTGGGTGCGCTTCTCGCCCATCGCGAGGGAGCCCAGCACGATCCAGTCGCGGAAGCCGGATAGGCCGAACCGGTGGGCGACCTGGTCCAGCTCGATGCGGAACAGCTGCGAGGCGCGCGCCAGCATCCACGACACGTCCCCGTTCGGGCAGGACCGGTCGGGGCCCGGACAGAGGTCCTCGTCGTGGTGCAGGTCGGTGGGCGCGCTCATGGCACCACTCTAGCGCGGACCGTTCGTCCGTGATACGTTCCGAGTCGAGAACATCTTGACTCGGAAGATCTCAAGTCGTAAGTTCTGAGTTGGGAAGACCTAGACTTCTGAAAGAGGCGAGAACCCCATGGCGACCCTCCTGCACATCGACTCCTCTCTGAACGGCGACAACTCCTTCTCCCGCAAGGTGACGGCGACCTTCGCCGAGGAGTGGAAGCGGGCGAACCCCGAAGGCCGGTACGTGTACCGCGACCTGGACGCCGACCCGATCCCGCACCTCAACGCCGACGCGTACTACGGCTTCAGCGCCGAGGACCCCACCCCCGCGCAGGCGGCGGCCAACGCGGTCACCGGGCCGATCGTGGCCGAGGCGAAGGACGCCGACGTGATCCTGCTGGGCGTCCCCATGTACAACTTCACGATCCCCTCGACCCTGAAGTCGTGGCTGGACCGGCTGGCCGTGGTCGGCGCGTTCCCGCAGGACGAGAACGGCAAGACCGGGCTGTCGGACAAGCACCTGGTCATCGCCACCTCGCGCGGCGGGTCCTACCTGCCGGGCACGCCCCGGGCGAGCTGGGAGCACCAGGACTCCTACCTCAAGTCGTTCTTCGGCTTCCTCGGGCTGACCGAGAACCTGCACGTCCTGCACACCGAGATGGCGCTGTCGCACGTGGTCCCGGCGCTCTTCGAGTTCAAGCACATCTTCGAGGCCTCCCACGGCGAGGCGCACGAGAAGGCCCGCGAGCTCGCCGCCCGGACCCCGGTCGCGGTCTGAGGAATCTTTTCGGCCCCGGGGCGTAACCCCCGGGGCCGCCGCGCACGTATATAAGTGAAGGACCCTCCCGGGAACAGGTCAGTTCGGGGAGGCCGGGACGGGGCGCCGCCGGGGACGGGTTGGCGTCCCGTCCGTCACGTCCGGGGGCGCAGGCCGTCCAGGATGAGGTCGACGACCTCCGGGACGCGCAGCAGGTGCGCCTCGCCGGCGCCCAGCAGCATCCGCTGGTACAGGCTCGCGTAGAGCAGGTCGCACATGGTGCGCAACGGCACGTCCGGGCGCAGCTCGCCGCGCTCGACGGCGATCGCCAGCCGGTCGCCGCACTGCTTGGCGCGCGGGCCGATGATGGTGGCGCGCACGGCCTCCACCAGGTCCGGATCGCCCTGCGCCTCGGCGATGACGCCCCGGTAGATGATGCCGATGTCCCCGGCGAACAACCGCGAGACCGAGGCCATCTGCGCGCGCAGGTCGGCGGCGACGTCGCCGGTGTCGGGGAAGTCGGTGGCGTGGCCGATGCGCACGTGCAGCGCCTCCAGCGCCAGCGCGCCCTTCGACGGCCACCACCGGTAGATCGTCGGCTTGCCGACCGCGGCACGCGCGGCGATGGCCTCGATGGTGACCTTCGCGTATCCGCGCTCGACGCACAGGTCGAAGACCGCGTCGAGGATGGCGGAGTGGGCGCGCTCGGAGCGTCTTTCGGGGGCGGGCATGGAGCCATGATAGCCGACACGTTACGAACCGTTCCGTCTTGACGTTTCGGCCTGCGGTGTTCTAGCTTGGCGTTACGAAACGTAACGTCACGTCTGGGAGTTCGCATGAACCGTTATGAAGAAGGCCTGGAGCGGCTGCGGGAGGTCTCCGGCGAGGCCGGGCCCGCCGTCCTCGACTCGCTGTCCGACATCGCGCCGGGCTTCGCGCGCCTGGTCGCCGAGTTCGGCTACGCCGACATTTACGGGCGTCCCGGGCTGAACCTGAGGCAGCGGCAGCTGATCAACGTGGCCGCGCTGACCGCGATGGGCACGGCGGCACCGCAGCTGCGCTTCCACGCCGATGCCGCGCTGCACGTCGGTGTGACCCCCGAGGAGCTGGTGGAGGCCGTGCTCCACATGGCCATCTACGCCGGGTTCCCCGCCGCGCTGAACGGGCTCGCCGTGGTCCGGGAGGTCTTCGCGGCCCGGGGAGTGGTCTTCGAACCGCCCGCGCCTTTGGAGGGGGACCGGTACGCGCGCGGCGCGCGGCTGCTGGAAGAAGTCGACGGGCACGCCGGGACGGCGGTCGTGGACGCCCTGGCCGACATCGCACCCGACTTCGCCCGCATGATCATCGAGTTCTCCTTCGGCGAGATCTACGCGCGCCCGGGGCTGGACCTGAAGTCGCGCGAGCTGGCGACGGTGGGGGCGTGTGTGGCGCTGGGGACGGCACGGCCGCAGTTGCGGGTGCACTTGCACGGGTTGCTGAATGTGGGTGGGACGCGTGAGGAGGCGGTGGAGACGATCATTCAGGTGGCGGGGTATGCGGGGTTCCCGGCGGCACTGAACGGGTTGGGGGTGGCTCGGGAGGTCTTTGGGGAGCGGGACGCGAGCCAGAGCGAAAGCAGGGACACGAGCGCGGCCACCGACTAGCGGGAAGTGTTTTGACTGGGTGGTGAAGAAGGGCGCGCGCGTGCAGCGGCGCAACCAGCCCGGTCGGCCACGATGCACCGTGTGCCGAGGAGCAAAGCCCGCCTCCGGCTCGGGGGAAGTGTTTTGACTTCCGGGGTCCAGGGGACGGAGTTCCCTGGTGGGTCCAGGGCAAGGCCCTGGTCTGGTGCAGGGCGAAGCGCCTGCTACCTCGACCCGAACGGTCGTGAGGCGAGGTGACACCGCAGGTGTCACTCGCCCGAAATGAGGGCCGGAGCGCCGCCCCGGCCTCGCTCCGTCCCGGCCGGGCCTCGCTCCACCCCGGCTTCTCTTCGCGGCTGTGTGGGTGCTTGCGGTCGTGGTTTGTCTTGTTCTCCGCTTGGTGCCCAAGGGGCTTTGCCCCCTGGACCCCCACCAGGGAACTCCGTCCCCTGGACCCCGGGAGCTCACAACATTTCCCCCGAGCCGGAGGCGGGCTTTGTTCTTCGACACACGGTGCGTCGTGGCTCTGGGGGTTGGTTGCGCCGCTGCACGCGCGCGTCATTCTTCGACACGCGATCAAAACCCCACCCTCGCGCCCACGGCCGCCCCTCGGCCTCCGGCCTCAGGCGACCTCGGCGGCCTCCGCCCGCCTCCGCGGTGGCCCACACGCGCTTCGCTCGCGCGCACCGCTCGCCTACACCGCCCTACCCCTGCGGTGGCATCTACTTCACCCGTCGCGGCCTGCGTGCCAGCCCGCCGTCACACCAATCGGCGTAATCGAACAACCCCGGCTCGGCGATCAGGGCGCGCGTGTTGTGAACCCACAGGCTCACCCACGGGTCGCCCTTCGTGTCGGCGACCTCCAGGACCTTCACCAGCCGGCGCTTCGGGTGCGCCCGGAAGCCGGTGCGGACCGCGTCACCCGCGTAGATGTACAGGCAGTGGAGGGCGAAGGTGCGCTTCGGGCACACGGGGTCGGCGGCGAGATCGACGAGCGCGGGGGCGATGTCGTCCTCGGCGACCATGAGGTCCCAGTCCTGGGACATGGGGACGCCGGCGGCCGGGTCGTAGGCCCACGCCACGACTTCCTCGCGCGTGGGATTCACCGGATCGGCGAACCCCGCGAACGCGTCCCGCTCCACCATGCGGTCCTCCCCGGTTCGGTCTCGCGCCAACCTACTGGCGCGCCCGGCGGGTCGCCAGGGCCGAACCGGCATCGGTATGCAACCGAAACCCTCCGCCTCGCCGCTCGGGTGGGCGATTTGCTACTCTGTTCGGCGGTCCGCACAGATGCTGTGGACCACCTGAGACAGAGAGGCAGGTGAGCGGCACATGGCCAGTGGCAGTCTTGGTCGAACCCGTTGGCCGCTTGCCGCGACTGTCTCGGCCTCCATCTGACGGAGGCCCCGCGCGCGGCGGGCGGCGGCGCGTTCGAACCGAGAACTACCCAGCCGACACGGCCGCGTCTCCATGGCGGCCGTGCCGACCCGTGTGTGCGCACACCCTCCATTCAAGGAGGTCGTGTGGTGATGATCGTGGACAACTGCGTGTACGCGTCGGGACGCCCTGTGGCGCGCCCGGACTCGCTCGCGGAGACCTACCGGCTCGTACGAAAGAACCACGGACTGGCCTGGATCGGCCTGTTCGAGCCCGACATGGGCGAACTGACGTCCCTGGCCAGAGAGTTCGACCTGCACGAACTCGCCGTCGAGGACGCCCTCAAGGCCCACCAGCGGCCCAAGATCGAGCGCTACGGCTCGACGCTGTACGTCGTCCTGCGCCCCGCGCGCTACGTCGACGCCACCGAAAAGGTCGAGTTCAGTGAGCTGCACGTGTTCACCGGGCAGGACTTCGTCCTGACCGTGCGGCACGGCGGCTCCCCGAACCTGGCGAAGGTCCGGGCCCGCGCCGAGACCGACCCGCAGCTCCTCGCGCAGGGGCCCGAGGCGGTCCTCTACGCGATCCTCGACCAGGTCGTCGACGACTACCTCCCGGTCGTCGACGGGCTGGAGAACGACATCGACGAGATCGAGGCGGAGGTCTTCTCCGGCAAGCCCCGGGTCTCGCAGCGCATCTACGAGCTGTCCCGGCAGGTCGTGGAGTTCCAGCGCGCCGCCCGGCCCCTCGCCACCGTCCTGGTGCGCCTGGCCGCCGGGTTCTCCAAGTACGAGGTCGGCGACGAGCTCCAGCGCCGCCTGCGCGACGTCCAGGACCACCTCGTGCGCGTCATCGAGCGCCTCGACGGGTTCCGGCAGCTGCTCCAGGCGGTGCTGAACGTGAACGCGACCCTCGTCGCGCAGCAGCAGAACGAGGAGATGCAGCGGCTCACCGAGGCGTCCCTGGCGCAGAACGAGGAGGTCAAGAAGATCTCCGCGTGGGCCGCGATCCTGTTCGCGCCGACCCTCATCGGGACGGTGTACGGGATGAACTTCGACGTCATGCCCGAACTGAAGTGGGCGTGGGGGTACCCGTTCGCGATCGTGCTCATGGGCGCGGTGTGCGGAGGGCTGTTCCTGACCTTCAAGCGGCGGAACTGGCTTTAGCCGCAGACGAACCCCGCACGACGGCCGTCACCCACGAGGGTGGCGGCCGTTTCGCCGTCCGCGCCGCACCTCTTTTCGGTGGGGGCCCGAAGCCCGCCCCGCTGGGGCGAACGTACCGGCCCCCACGCGAGGGGTGTCAAACGGCCGATCCCGACACCTGTGGATAACCCCCCGGTTGTGGATAACTCGCCCGGTTTCTGTGGAAAGTCCTGTGGACAACCTGTGGATAACCGTGTGGACGAACCCTCCGGCGGCAGCAGTGCCAGCACCCGCGCGACCACCTCGTCCAGCGGCGCCCGGGTGTCCACGACCAGGTCCGCGCCACGCCGCAGCAGCGGCTCCACCGTCTCGGTGAAACCCACGATCTCGGCCCACTCCGCCTCGCTCTTGCCGTACGGGTTCGAGCTCCGCTCGTCGACGCGGCGGCGCATCACGTCCAGGGGCGCGGTGAACAGGACGACGTGGGTGAAGCTGGGGCCGTCCGCGCCCGGGTAGAACCGCACCTGGTTGGTCTTCGTGCCGCTCACGAACAGCGGGACGCCGGTGCGCTCGTGCTCGGCCAGCAGGCCGCCGACGCGGTCCTCGCGCCAGATCCAGTCGCCGCCGTCCCACTCCGACCACTCGTCGGTGTCGGTCTCCACCGCCCGGTGCCCGCGGCGGGCCAGCTCGTCGACGGCGGTGGTCTTGCCGGTGCCGGACATGCCGGTGATCAGGACGCGGGTCACGCCTTCTTTCTACCGCTGTTCCCTGCCTCATAGGGCAGGGTGCGCCCCTCGCGCGTGAAACTTGAGCGGGCTAGACTCAACTTCGAGTTCGGGACCTGAGCAGGGGGATTCGATTGAACGTCGACCGGTTGACCACCAAGAGCCGCGAGGCCATCTCCGCCGCCGTCCACTCCGCGACCGAGCGCGGGCACGGCACCGTCGAACCGTGGCACCTGTTCCAGGCGCTGCTGGACCTCCAGGGCTCGACCACGGTCGCGCTGCTGCGGGCGGTCGGCGCGGACACGGCGGCGCTGGCGCGGCAGAGCGAGCAGGGCCTCCTGCGCATGCCCAGCGCCAAGGGCAGCACCGTGGGCGAGCCGTCCATGGCGCGCGAGCTGCTGAACGTCCTCAACGCCGCCGAGCGGCTGGCCACCAGCCAGGGTGACGAGTACACCTCCACCGAGCACCTGCTGGCGGGCCTCGCCGAGGTCGGCGGGGCCGTCGGGACGGCGCTGACCGGCGCGGGCGCGACGCCCAAGGCGCTCATCGAGGCGTTCCCGTCGGTGCGCGGCGGCGACCGCAAGGTCACCAGCGCCGACCCGGAGGAGCAGTACCAGGCCCTGGAGAAGTACGGCGTGGACCTCACCACCGCCGCCCGCGACGGCAAGATCGACCCCGTCATCGGGCGCGACACCGAGATCCGCCGCGTCATCCAGGTCCTGTCCCGCCGCACCAAGAACAACCCGGTGCTGATCGGCGAGCCCGGCGTCGGCAAGACCGCCATCGTCGAGGGGCTGGCGCAGCGCGTGGTGGCCGGGGACGTCCCCGAGACCCTGCGCGACCGGCGCGTGGTGTCGCTCGACCTGGGCGCGATGGTCGCCGGCGCGCAGTACCGCGGCCAGTTCGAGGAGCGCCTGAAGTCGGTGCTGGAGGAGATCAAGAACTCCGACGGCAAGGTCATCACGTTCCTCGACGAGCTGCACACCATGGTCGGCGCGGGCAAGACCGAGGGCGCCATGGACGCCTCCAACATGCTCAAGCCGATGCTGGCGCGCGGCGAGCTGCGCATGGTCGGCGCGACCACGCTGGACGAGTACCGCAAGCACATCGAGACCGACGCCGCCCTGGAGCGGCGCTTCCAGCCGATCATGGTCGGCGAGCCGTCCAGCGCCGACGCGGTGGGCATCCTGCGCGGCCTCAAGGAGCGCTACGAGGTCCACCACGGCGTGCGCATCACCGACGCCGCGCTGGTGGCCGCGGTGACCCTCTCCGACCGCTACATCACCGACCGGTTCCTGCCGGACAAGGCCATCGACCTCATCGACGAGGCCGCCTCGCGGCTGCGCATGGAGATCGACTCGCGGCCCGTCGAGGTCGACGAGATCGAGCGGGCCGTGCGGCGCATGGAGATCGAGGAGATGGCGCTGTCCAAAGAGGACGACGAGGCGTCCCGGCTGCGGCTGGAGAAGCTGCGCCGCGAACTCGCCGACCGCCGGGAGGCGCTGACGGCGCTGTCGGAGCGCTGGAACAACGAGAAGCAGCACATCACCCGCATCTCCGATGTCAAGGAGGAGCTGGAGGACCTCAAGAGCAAGGCCGACCGCGCCGAGCGCGACGGCGAGCTGGCGCACGCCTCCGAGCTGCGTTACGGCCGCATCCCGGAGCTGGAGGCGTCCCTGCTGGACGCCGAGGCCGAGCTGGCGCAGCTCCAGGCCAACGGCGCGATGCTGAACGAGGAGGTCGGCCCCGACGACATCGCCGGTGTGGTGTCCTCGTGGACGGGCATCCCCGCCGGGCGGCTCCTGGAGGGCGAGACGGCGAAGCTGCTGCGCATGGAGGAGGAGCTGGAGCACCGGGTCGTCGGCCAGGCCAAGGCCGTCACGGCGGTCTCGGACGCGGTCCGCCGCGCCCGCGCCGGGCTCTCCGACCCCGACCGGCCCACCGGTTCCTTCCTGTTCCTCGGCCCCACCGGTGTCGGCAAGACCGAGCTGGCCAAGGCCCTCGCCGAGTTCCTCTTCGACGACGAGCGCGCCATCGTCCGCATCGACATGAGCGAGTACGGCGAGCGGCACTCCGTGGCGCGCCTGGTGGGCGCGCCCCCCGGGTACGTCGGCTACGAGGAGGGCGGCCAGCTCACCGAGGCCGTGCGGCGGCGCCCCTACTCGGTGGTGCTGCTGGACGAGGTGGAGAAGGCGCACCCGGCGGTCTTCGACGTGCTGCTCCAGGTCCTCGACGACGGGCGGCTCACCGACGGGCAGGGACGCACCGTCGACTTCCGCAACGTGATCCTGATCCTCACCTCCAACCTGGGGTCCACCGCGATCGCCGACCCCGACGCGACACCCGAGGCGCGGCACGAGGCGGCGATGGCGGCGGTGCGGTCCAGTTTCAAGCCGGAGTTCGTCAACCGCCTCGACGACGTGGTCATCTTCGACTCGCTGTCGCGGGAGAACCTCACCGCGATCGTCGACGTCCAGCTGGGCACCCTGTCGCGGCGGCTGGCCGACCGGCGGCTCGTCCTGGAGGTCAGCCCCGAGGCGAAGGAATGGCTGGCCCGCAACGGATTCGATCCCGTGTACGGCGCGCGGCCGCTGCGGCGGCTGGTGCAGACCTCGATCGGCGACTCGCTGGCGCGCAAGCTGCTGGCCGGCGAGATCCACGACGGCGACACCGTCGAGGTCGGCGCCGACGGCGAGGGGCACCTGACGGTCCGGTAGCGGTACATCGCGGCGGACGGCCCGGGTTTCGGCCCGGGCCGTTCGGTTCGTCGCGAGGCCGGTTCGTTGCCAGGTTGTGTCCGTGCCCCGGCGATCGGTGGACGCCGGACGTCGCCCGGTGGCGCTAGAGTGCGCGCATGTACTACCAAGGACAAGCCGCCCCCGCCGAGCAGCCCGAGCGGCCCGGGACGGTGCTGGCCGCGGTCGTGGCGATCTTCTCCACGGTCGTGCTGTGCCTGGCCACGGCGATGACGCTGATCATGTCGTACAAGTACCTGGCCGACGCCTCGAACCTGAGCGGCAGCAAGTCCGACGCGTCCTTCACCGAGTTCGCGCGTTCCAACCTGATCATCGTCATCGGGTTCTACGCCATCATCGGCCTCACCATGGGCGTCGGCGCGATCATGCTGCTGCGCCAGTCGAACGGCGGCCGGGTGATGATCTGGATCACCGGCGGCGTCCTGGCGGCGGTGAACCTGTGCTGCGGCTTCTCCTTCGCGATGATCCTGGCGACCATCTCGCAGGTGTCCCAGAGCTCCGACACCAGCGGCGCGCCCACCACCGAGCTGACCCTGGCGACCGTCTTCAACTTCGCCGCGATGCTGACCGCGATCATCGCGATGGTCGTGGCCGGGCAGCGCAGCGTCGGCCGGTGGATCAACGGGACGCCGGCGCCCGTCGCGCCCGTCACCGGCTACGTGACACCGCCGCCGATGATGTACCCGCAGCCTCCGCAGCCGCAATATCCCCCGCAGCCGCAGTACCCGCCACAGCAGCAGTACCCACCGCAGCAGGGCTACCAGGGCGGCGACCAGTACGGTCCCGGGCCGGTCTCGGGCCCGCCCACCGGCTGGTGACTAGGCTGACGGCATGTACCAACCGCAACCGGACGTGCCCGCCCGCCCGGCCAGCGCCGGACAGGGCGTCGCGGCCGTCGGCGTGGCCGGCGTCGGACTGCTCGTCGAGGTCTTCGCCGCCTTCACCCTGATGAGCTGGCGCGACAGCACCGGCAAGAGCGGTTTCAGCGAGCCCTCCGTAGTCGGGATCATGTACGGGTACCTGGCGTGGGGGATGCTCATGGTCATCCTCCTCATGCTCGGTGCGGTCCTCGTCCTGCGCGGGCGCCCCGGCGGCCGGGTCCTGGTCTACGTGACCGGATCGCTGGCGCTGGCCGGGGTCCTGGGCTGCGGCGGCATGTCCGGCGTCATCGTCGGCGGGCCCTACGGCTCCTCCAGTGACTGGCCGCCGCAGTGGATCGCGATGATCGCGCTCGCCGGGTCCGTCATCGCCCTCGTCGCGCTCATCTTCGCCTTCGTCGCCCTCGGGCGCCGCACCACGACGCTCTGGCTCAAGCCGCCGCCCCCGCCCCCGGCGCCGTACTACCAGGTTCCCTACACCTGGAACGGGTGATTCGCGGTATTCGCGAATAACGCTCTCACCTGCCCGGACAGTCCTAGATTGACCCCATGAAGATCAGATACGCGGCCCTCGGGGCCTCGGCGATCGCCGGACTGGCCGTCTTCGGTCTCGCCCCGGCGGCCTTCGCGACCGGCGTCGTCACGCCCCCTGCGGGCGCCGAACCGCCGGACTACTCGGCGTGCACCGTCAACCGCGACTGGGGCCAGGTCTGCTACGCGCCGGACGGCGACAACGTGTGGGTCGCCGACCTCTCGGCCGACGGGCACCGCACGGTCGGCGTCTGGAGCACCAGCGACGGCAAGAGCGGCGAGTGCTACAACCTCGCCGGCAACGGCCACTGGCTCTACTGCGACTACCACCTGAAGGAGGACGAGGTCATCGTCTTCCAGGCCCAGCTGCGCGAGGGCGAGACCATCCTCGACACCAGCCCGTGGGCCAGCACCTTCGTCTGAGCTCCCACATCGAACGCACACCACACGACGCCGGGCGGCCAGCCCGGCGTCGTTGTTGGTGGTGGGACGGAGGGACGGTGGGATGGGGCGGGGTGGTGGGCGGCCGTGGCTCGGCCGGTTGGGGCGTGCGTGTGGTGTGGCGTGGCCGGTTGCGGGACGCCGTGGGCGGGGGATGGGTGGGCCGGGCGTGGTGGCGGCTGCCGCCCGACGTCGTTGTTGGTGGTGGGACGGGGTGGTGGCCAGTCGCGGCCTGGCCGGTTGGGGCGTGCGTGTGGCGTGGTGTGGCCGGTCGTGGGACGCCGTGGGCGGGGACACGATGGGCGGGCCGGCCGTGGGCGGCTGCCACTCGGCCGGGTGGGGTGTGCGGCTCGGGCCGTGTGTGTGGCCGGTCCGGGGCGAACCGTGGGCGGTGCTGCGGGCCGGGTGCCGCCGTGCGCGGGCGCCCGTCCGGTGCCCCGCGAAACCGTCTCCCGCGCGAACTTGTGCCCCCCGGATATCGTCGGTCGATGGACGCCCGTCAATCCCGCCCGCGCTCGCTGCGACACGCGCTCGTCGTCGCGCCCTTCGCGTGGGCGGCGATCCTGGCGCACGCCGCCGGGTTCGCCGTGGCGTGGTTCGGGTTCGCCGACCCGTCCCGGGGGGCCGGGCTCGGCTTCGCGGCCGTGCTGTACGTCCTCGTCCTGGTCGCCGCGCTGATCGTGCTGCCCTTCGAGCTCCTGCGGCTCCACCGCGGCGTCGCCGCCGGGCGCGTCGGGGCGACCGTGGCGGGCCTGGCGGCCATGCCGGGCTTCCTGTGCTGCTCCGGCTTCATCGGGGTGGCCGTGCTGTTCCGCGACGGCATCGAGCGGCCCGAACCGCTGCGGGACTCCATGGCCCTGCTGTCCGGGGTGGCCGCGGGCGTCGCGGCGGCCACCGCGCTGCTGATGGTCCTGTACCTGTGGCGCTCCGACGTGGGCCGCTGGCTCGCCCCGCCCCTGCGGGCGCCGCGCCCGGCACCGCACTCGTCCCCGGCCCCGCCCCCGCCGCCGAAGGACGTCCCGCACCCGCCCGCGCCGGGCGAATGGTAGGAAACGCGGCAATCACCCCGGTTTAGAAACCCGCAGGTGGTGACCGTGATCGAGACGTGTCCTGCCGGGTCGCCACCCTTTTGACCCGGGCGGTTACCTTGGATTCCGTGGACGCACTCCTCGTCATCCTCATCGCGCTCGTCGCGGTCGTCGCCATCGCCGGACTCGTCGTCGTCCTGCTCGCGCGCAACGCCGCCAAGAAGCAGGCCGCCAAGCTCCACTACGAGGCCAACCGGCCCCGCGACCCGCTCGCCGAAGCCGACGCCGACGCCCTGCGCGGCGACCCCCGCAAGATCAAGGCCGGGGACATGATCGACGTCAAGGGCGAGGGCTACGCCGTGCGCGGCACCCTGCGGCTGACCGAGGGGTCCTACACCTGGACGGAGAACCTGCTCGACACCGGCACCGGCAAGCGCCGCTGGCTGTCCGTCGAAGAGGACCCCGCCCTCGAACTGGTGCTCTGGGCCGAACTCGACGGCGGGCACGGCCTCCAGCCGGGCGCGCGCGAGATCCACTTCGACGGCCGCGTCTTCCGCTCCAAGGAGCACGGGCGCGCGTCCTTCGCCGGTGAGGGCACCACCGGCCTGCACCCCACCGGGTGGATGCGGTACCACGACTACACCGCGCCCGACGGCGTCCGGCTGTCCTTCGAGGACTTCGGCGAGAGCGGCAAATGGGAGGCCGCGCTCGGCCAGGTCATCGGCCGGTACGACGTGAACATCTTCGCCGCGTAAATGCGCGCAGCCCTCACGGTGCCCTACCTCGACACCGCACACGACCAGCTGTCCTTCACCCTGGACGGGCCCGAGCTGCCCGCGCTCGCCGTCCGGGAACTGCGCCTGCCGATGGGCACGCTGGAGCTGCGGCTGCTCGGCGCCAGCCACCAGGTGCGACTGTCCACACCGGACGGATCGCTGCTGGAGACGGTGGCCTGCCTGCCCGGGCGGCCCGCCGACCTGCCGTCCACAGTGGAACGCGACGGATACCGGTTCACCGCCGAAGTGGCCGATCCCGCCGACTTCGCCACGGTGGTCGCCGGTGTCCGGCGGGACGTCGAGGCCAGTCCCCACGGCCTGGTCGGCGTCTTCCCCGGGGACGAGCACGCGATCACCGCGCTGCTCGCCGAGCCCGGTGACGGCACCGTCTCCTGGCGCACCTGGCACGCCTACCCGCAGACGGGGCACCTGGTGACCACCCGGACCATCGTGACCGCCGACAGAAGGAACCCTCGGTAATGTCGACCGCCGCCAGCCCGACCTGGTCCAGCAAGAAGAAGATCATCTGGTTCGTCGTCCTGCTCACCGTCGCCGGCGGGCTCATCGCCGCCTGCGCCATCGCGACGAGCGCCAACAACGCCCCCGACTCCTGGATCCGCAACAACTACACCCGCGACGTCAGCCTCGACGAGGACGACATCGACGCCTTCACCAGTACCGCCGTCCCCACCACCGTGGCGGCCGCGATCAGCGGTCAGTCCAAGCCCGTGGACACCAAGACCGCCTCCGACGGCTCGATCTGGCTCCAGTACAGCGACGACATCGTCGCGATCTTCCCGTACAACGGGGGATCGAAGATCATGATCGACGAGTACGAGCGGGTCCATCGCCACTACTACGGCTACGTCGGCGGCTGGTGGGTGTCCAGCCCGCCCGGCGGCGGCTGGGGCCGCGGCGGCGGTTCCGGCGGCGGCGGCAAGTGACCCCCTCGGCCCACCAGAAACCCGGAAGGAAGACATGATCAAGGACCTCGCCCAGGAGGCGGTCGCCGCGCTGGCCTACAGCGGAGCCGGCGTCGCCCTCATGGCCCTTGGATACCTGCTCGTCGACATCATCACCCCCGGCAAGCTGCACGAGCTGATCTGGGTGCGCCGCAACCGGAACGCCTCGGTGCTGCTCGCGTCCAACATCCTCGGCGTCGGCATCATCGTGGTCGCCGCGATCGTGGCCAGTGAGGGCGGCATCGCCAAGGGCGTCCTCTACAGCTTCGCCTACGGCATCATCGGCCTCGTCGTCATGGCGCTGGCGTTCCTCCTCCTCGACCTGGTCACGCCCGGCAAGCTCGGCGAGATCCTGGTCGACCACGAGCCCCACCCCGCGGTGTGGGTCTCGGCCGCCGTGCACATCGCCGTCGGAGCCGTGATCGCCGCGGCACTGCTGTGAGCGGGGTGGACGAGGCTGCGCCGCCCTCCACGGAGGAAGGGTCGCCGATCGCCGTTGGCAGGCTCGCCCGGGTGGCGCTCCTGCTGGTGGTGTTCATCTGCGCGGCCTGCGGCCTCGTCTACGAACTCGCTCTCGTAGCCCTCGGCAGTTACCTGATCGGGAACACCGCCGCGCAGGCGTCCATCGTCCTGGGGGTCATGGTCTTCGCCATGGGGATCGGGGCGCTGGCCGCCAAACCCCTTCAGCGCCGGGCGGCGGCTTCTTTCGCGGTGATCGAGTTGATCCTCGCGCTGACCGGCGGGCTGTCGGTCCTCGGGCTTTACGCGGCTTTCGCGTGGCTGCACCTGTACACCGTGGCGATGGTCGGGGTGGCGTTGGTCGTCGGGGGGCTCATCGGGGCGGAGATTCCGCTGCTGATGGTGCTGCTCCAGCGGATACGCAAGCAGGACGCGGGGTCGGCGGTGGCGGACCTCTTCGCCGCCGACTACGTGGGGGCGCTGCTCGGTGGGCTTGCTTTTCCGTTCTTGTTGCTGCCGGTGTTCGGGCAGATCAAGGGGGCTCTGGTCGTTGGGGCGGTGAATGCCGTCGCTGGGACGATCCTGGTGTTCACGCTGTTTCGGCGGGATCTTTCGCGGAAGGTCCGGGCGGGGTTGGGGGCGGCTTCGGCTGGTGTCGCTTTGGTCTTGGTGCTCGCGTTCGTTTTCGCCAACACGTTCGAGGCTACGGCGCGGCAGGC
This sequence comes from Actinorhabdospora filicis, assembly GCF_030269765.1. Taxonomy (GTDB): domain Bacteria; phylum Actinomycetota; class Actinomycetes; order Mycobacteriales; family Micromonosporaceae; genus Actinorhabdospora; species Actinorhabdospora filicis. Next base: position 313,939 of record NZ_BSTX01000004.1, read on the forward strand.
GCTGTACCGGGATCCGGTTGTTTACGCGCAGCAGACGCAGTATCAGGACATTGTGATCACCGAGGACTTTTCTTGGACGGGGACGGCGGATTTTCGGCTGTTCTTGAACGGCGATCTCCAGTTCTCCTCCGTGGACGAGTACCGGTATCACGAGACGCTGGTTCACCCGGTTTTGGCGGGGGCGCGTGCCAACGTGCTCGTCTTGGGTGGCGGCGATGGGTTGGCGGTCCGGGAGATCCTCAAGTACCCAGACGTCCAGACTGTGACGCTGGTGGAGCTGGATCCGGCGATGACCGATCTTGCTCGGACTGATCCTCGGATTTCTACTTTGAACGGCCACGCCCTTGACGACCCACGGGTGACGGTGGTCAACGCCGACGCCTTCGCGTGGCTGCGCGAGCAGAGCGCGTCGTGGGACGCGATCGTCGTGGACATGCCCGACCCGGATGAGACGGCGACCGCGAAGCTCTACTCGCAGGAGTTCTACGGGCTCGTCGGGTCGGTGCTGGCGCCGGGTGGGCGTCTTGTGGTTCAGGCGGGGTCGCCTTATTTCGCGCCGAACGCGTATTGGTGTATTGGGGCGACGATGAAGGCTGCGGGGTTGGCGGTTACGCCTTATCACGTGGATGTGCCGGCGTTCGGGGACTGGGGGTACTTCCTGGCGGTGCGGGGGTCGGCGCCTCCGGCGCTGACTTTGGATCCGCCGCCGGGGTTGAGGTATGTGGACCAGGGGTTGCTGGATGCTGCGCGGGGCTTTCCGCGGGATCGGCCGCCGTTGGAGATGCCGGTTTCGACTTTGATGGATCCGGTGATTTTGGAGTATTCGCAGGGGGAGTGGCGGGATTACTGAGGGGGGTCGGCCGTACCCCTCCGGCCCCTCGTGCGGCTCTCTCTTGGGTGGTCCTTCCGTCCCCACGGTGGTCGTTCGGCGTGCTGCCTGCGGATCTTCCGTCGTTCGGCCTTGGCGACGGTGAACGAGGAACCTGGGGGTGTCAAGACGGTAGAGCGTGTCTTGACACCCCCAGAACCCTCGTTCCAATGACCCGTCAGGCCGCACGCCAGAAGATCCAGCTCTCTTCGGGAAAGGTTGGGCCTGGTTTTCGGGCCAGGTCTTGTTGTCGGCTGCGGGTTAGGTCAAGTGCCCTACCCTGCTGCGCATCGCACCCGGGTTGTGACATCGTCCCCGGTTCTCGTCTCGGGCGGGCTTCACCCATCGCTGCCTGCCCGGCCCGGCTCTTGCCTTCGTCTTGCTCTTGCCTTCGTCTTCCGCTTTTCTTTCAGGCGTCTGCTTCTAGGCGCTTGAACTGGTCGTCGGTCAGGTCGATGTTTTGGGCTTCGATGTTGTCCTTCAGGTGTTTCACGTCGCGGGTGCCGGGGATGGGGATGATCGCCGGGGAGCGCTTCAATAGCCAGGCCAGGGCTACCTGTGCTCGTGTGACGTTCAGTTCTTTTGCGATGTCGGCGATCGGTCCTTCTTCTCTGGTTGCGGCGCCGGCGGCTATGGGGAAGAAGGGGATGAAGGCGATTCCGTGCTTCTCCGCGTAGTCGACGACGTCTTCGTGGTCGCGGTGGGAGAGGTTGTACCAGTTCTGGACTGTGGCGATGGGGGTGATGGCTCTTGCCTTTTCGAGTTCTTCCACGCCTACTTCGGACAGTCCGATGTGGGCCGCCTTGCCTTCATCAACCAGTTGTTTCAGCGCGCCGATCTGGTCTTCCAGGGGGACTGTGGGGTCTACGCGGTGGAGTTGGAGGAGGTCCAGGCGTTCGACCTTCAGGCGGCGCAGTGACAGTTCTGCCTGCTGTCGCAGGTATTCGGGGCGGCCCAGTGGGATCCATTCGGCGGGGGAGGGTCTTGCCACGCCGACTTTGGTGGCCAGGACGAGTCCTTCGCGGTAGGGGTGGAGGGCGTCGGCGATGAAGGTTTCGCTGTCGCCCAGGGCGTAGGAGTCGGCGGTGTCGATGAGGTTGACGCCTAGGTCCACCGCGGTGCGCAGGACGGTGGTGGCGTTTTCGGTGTCCGTTGGGGCGGTCCAGATGGGGGCCGCTGCGGGGTTGTGGCCGGGGGCGTCGGTGAGGCGCATGGTGCCGAGGCCGATGCGGTTGACGGGGAGGTGGGAGCCGATGAGGAAGTTCGTTGTCGTCGTTGCCATGGGGGAAGCGTAAGATCTCACATGGATGTGAGATTCAAGCCCGAGTGAGGGAGCGCACATGAAGATCGGCGATCTCGTCGAGGCGACCGGGGTGAGTCATCGACTTCTTCGGTACTACGAGGAGCAGGGGTTGCTCACGCCTGAGCGGTCACCGGGTGGGCATCGGGAGTACTGCGAGGCTTCGGTGCGGACCGTGCGGCGGATTCGGGCGCTGCTGGCGGCGGGGTTGCCGACGGCGGTCATTCGCGATGTGCTGCCGTGTGTGACGGGGGAGTTCGATCTGGACGCCTGCACGCTCGACACGTTGCGGGAGCATTTGTCGGGCATCGACCAGCGGTTGTCTGAGTTGACCGAGATGCGGGTGGCGGTTTCGCAAATTATTGACGGCATCGGTATCGACGGCGTGCGGCCGGTGTTCGCCTCCGTGTGAGTCCGCCCTTGCCGCGTTGTGAGCTCTGTCCTGCGGGTACGGTGACGCCGTGAGTGAGCTGCCGCGGCCGGGGCGTCCGGTGATCATGGGCGTCCTGAACGTCACGCCCGACTCGTTCTCCGACGGCGGGCGGTATGCCACGACGGGGGACGCCGTCGCGCATGCGATGCGGATGGCCGCTGAGGGCGCCGACCTCATCGACGTGGGTGGGGAGTCCACGCGGCCGGGGGCGGGGCGGGTGGACGCCGAGACCGAGATCAAGCGGGTCGTGCCCGTCATCGCCGAGCTGGCGGCGGCGGGCTTGTCGCTGACGGTGGACACCACGCGGGCGGCGGTCGCGGAGGCGGCGGTGGCGGCGGGTGCGCTCGGTGTCAACGATGTGTCGGGTGGGCTGGCCGATCCGGACATGGCGCGGGTGGTGCGGGACGCGGGATGCCCGTGGATCCTGATGCACTGGCGGGGGCATTCGGCCGACATGCAGGAACTCGCGCACTACGACGATGTGGTCACCGAGGTCCGTGACGAGTTGTCGCGGCGGGTCGACGAGGCGCTGGCGGCGGGTGTGGACGCGTCGCGGATCGCCATCGACCCGGGCCTCGGCTTCGCCAAGACCGCCGCGCACAACTGGGCGCTGTCGGCGCGGCTGGACGTGCTGGTCGAGCTGGGTTTCCCGGTGCTGTTCGGCTCCTCGCGCAAGTCCTACCTGGGCCGGTTGCTGGCCGTGGACGGGCATCCGCGGCCGGTCGACGGGCGGGAGGCCGCGACCCTGGCCACGACCGTGCTGGCCGTGGCCTCGGGGGCGTGGGGTGTGCGCGTCCACAATGTCGCCGACAACGCTGACGCGGTGCGTGTGTGGTCGGCGACGGTGGCTCAGCGGTAGGTCGGGACGTACAGGTCCTTGTGGGTGGTGTCGGTCTGGTAGTCGGCCGGTACCGGGTCGGGGCGGCCGAGGAGTTCCACCAGCCACGACACGACCAGGCCCACGATCAGCCCGCCGCCGATGACGACCGACAGGTCCGTGCGCCACTCGTGGGCGACGGTCAGCAGGTACACGCCGAACAGCAGGCCGGTGGCCAGGATCGTGCCGACGAAACCGCCGCGGCGGCCCAGCGCGCTCGTGCCGCCCAGCAGCGCCGCCGCCAGGCCCAGGCCCGCGTAACCCAGGACCGTCAGGCGCGTGCCGCCGCCCGTGGAGGCCCCGGCGGGCAGCGACAGGGCCAGCAGGACGCCCGCGGCGCCCGCGAGGGTGGCCGCGCCGACCGTCCCGAACAGGGTCAGGGTGACCGCGCCGCGGGTGCGCTTGGCGCCGGGCACGTGATCGCGGCAGGCGCCCAGGATCCGGCGGGTGCCGGGCAGCGCGCCCACCACGCCGCCGACCAGCGACAGCGCCAGGGCGACACCGACCACGATGATCGCGCGTCCGCCCAGGTCGAGGCCGAAGTCGGGGACCGCCGCCGGGACCTTCACCAGCGTCACCGCCGCGTACAGGCCGAAACCGACCGCGAGTCCCGCCGCCCAGCCGGGGGCCTTCAGCAGCAGGATCAGCAGCGCCAGAACCAGGCCCGCGCCGATCGCGACGCCGATCGCGATCGCCGCCGCCACCGGCGTCCCGAAGCTCTTGTGGAGCTTGGTGAACAGCGCCAGGCCCGCCCACGCGAAGGCGAACAGGCCCAGGTTCACCGCCCGCACCCGCAGCGTCAGCGCGCTCGCGGTGGCCACCAGCAGCGTCGCGCCGAACGCGAGCAGGATCTGCTGGAGCGACTCACCCCGGAACAGCGACCCGTCGGCCCGGTACGCCCAGAACATCGCGCCACCTGCCGCCAGCAGCAGCACGACCTCTAGGACGACGTGCACGAACAGCCGGTCGTTCGTCTCGGCGCGCTCGCCGACCTCGTCGTAGACGTGCCCGAGCCGCTCACCTAGGTCCGGATTGGGTTCACTCTGCCGATCAAAACCGTAGCTTTGGTCGACCGTGGGCGGCTCCGACTCGCGTGCCGGGGAGAACGGATCGGCGTAATCGGCGCCGTAACCGGCCGGGTCGCCGTGATAGTCGCCGGGCTGGGCGGTCGCCGGAGGGGTGGCATCGGGCGGACCGTACCCGTCGGGGTACCTGCGGCCTCCGTCGTCGTAAGCCATGTCGGCTCTCTCCCAAAAGAATGCGGTGCACGTCTCGGGGGTAAGACGTGGACGAACCGCACGGTACTAGTGGGGGCGTGGCGCGCGACACCCTTTGAAGGGCGGAGAGACCTTAAAAACCGCCTAATGATCGGGGAGTGAGGACGCCGGTGACCTCAGTGATCGGCCGCCGGGGCCCCGTGCGAGTCGTCGTCCTCGTCATCGTCGGGGTTCTTCGGGATGCGGCAGGCCCGCTCCAGCCACAAGGCCGCCGCGACCAGCGCGAGGGCGCCCGCGAAGCTCACCGCGGTGGGGACGAGGTCGTCGGCGGCGGCCTGGAGGCGGCCGCGCTGGGCGATCACGTACACCAGGAACGCCGCGTAGTACCCGGCGAACAGGGCACCGCCCAGGGAGCAGGCCTTGGCGAAGGCGGCGTAGCGGGCCACCGAGAGGGCCTCCACGGGACGCGTGCCGGGGCGTCGCTCGATGCGGGCGCGGGTCGTCTGGGCGGTGATCGCGCAGGCGGCGGCCACGATCAGCAGGGACACGCCGGCGAACCAGGGGGTGCCGGGCATGTCGCCGTAGAAGCGGGTGACCAGCAGGAGCCCGATGGCGGCCGCCGCGAGGGCCGCCACGAAGAGCGTGGCCGGCTTCGTCGGCGGGAGGGTCGGCTTCTTCGGCGCGGACGGCGGCATCGGTGTCACCTATCGCAGGCTCTGGCCCGTCGGGTTGACCTCGCGGGCGTCGGCGGCCAGGGTCGGCCCGGTCAGGAGGCCGCCGATCCGGCCGTGGCCGGGGAGGACCGCCTCCGGTTGGATCGAGGACCAGGGTACGAGCACGAAGGCCCGCAGGTGCGCGCGCGGGTGCGGGAGCGTCAGGCGCTCGTCGTCCGACACGATCGGCGCGCCCGCGTCGTCCCAGGCGGCGATGATGTCGACGTCCAGGACGCGGGGACCGAAACGCCGCCCGGGATCACGGACGCGCCCGGCGGCGTTCTCGATGGCCTGCGCGGCGTCCAGCCACTCCTCGGGCGTGCGCTCACCCGAGGCGAGGACCACGGCGTTGAGGTAGGGCGGCTGGTCCGGGTCGCCCCACGGGGGCGTCGCGAAGACCTCCGAGACCTCCTCGACGGCCTCGCCGAGGGACGCCACCGCGGTCTTGAACGCGGCCAGCGGGTCGCCCAGGTTCCCGCCCAGGCACAGCAGGACGCGCGTCACCGCTCGCGCCTGATCGACACCGCCACGTCGCCGAAGGTCAGCTCGATGGGCGCCTGCGGCTTGTGGACGGTCACCTCGGCCGCCGCGACCCGCGCGTCGGCCAGGCAGGCGTCGGCGAGGCGCTGCGCGAGGGTTTCCAGGAGGTTCACCGGCTCGCCGCCGACGATCGCGGCCAGCTTCCCGGCCAGCTCTCCGTAATGGACGGTGTCGGCGACGTCGTCGGAGGACGCGGCCGGGCGCGTGTCGAGCTCCAAGACCACGTCCACGACGAAGTCCTGGCCCTCGCGGCGCTCGAAGTCGTAGACGCCGTGCGTGCCGCGCACGGTCAGGCCGGTGAGGTGGATGCGGTCGGTCACCCACGTACGGTATCCGGCCTCAGGCGGTCAGGTCGGTCACTCTCTCGTCGGCCACGTCGGCGGCCTCGCGCAGCCGCGCGAACTCCGCGGCGATCCCGTCGAGGGTGTAATGCGCGTTCAGGCCGGACGGGTTCGGCAGCAGCCACGCGCGGGCCGGGCCGATGCCCGCCTCCTGCGGGCCGACGGCGGCCTTGGGACGCCGGAACGCCGTCCGGTAGGCGCCCACGCCCAGCACCGCGATCCAGCGTGGACGCCGCTCCTCGGCCAGCGCGGCCAGGCGCTCGCCGCCCTCGCGGATCTCGGCCTTGGACAGCTCGTCGGCCTTCGCCGAGGGCCGCGCGACCACGTTGGTGATGCCCAGGCCGTACGTCAGGAGCTCGCCCTGCTCGGCCGGGAGCAGCAGGCGGGGCGTGAACCCCGCCTTGAACAACCCCGGCCAGAACCTGTTACCCGGGCGCGCGAAGTGGTGGCCGGTCGCCTCCGACATCAGGCCCGGGTTGATCCCGCAGAACAGCACGTCCAGGCCGTCGGCGATGACGTCCTCAATCACCGGTGGTCGCCGCCGTGTAGATGTCGTCGGCGCTCATCGCACCCAGCTCGCCCTCGCCGTCGGTGACCACCACGTGCCCGGTCCCGCCCTCCAGCAGCGCCGCCAGCGCGTCGTACAGCGTCGCCGACACCGGCAGGCGCGGCGACCCGCCGTCCACCTCGCCCACCGCCCGCAGCCCCTGCCGCGGAATCGGCGTCACCGACAGGCGCTTCACGCCCCGGTCGGCGCCCACGAACTCGGCCACGAACGCGCTCGCCGGACGCGCCAGCAGCTCCGCCGGGGGCGCGAACTGCTCCAGCTTGCCGCCCTCCGACAGCACCGCGATGTGATCGCCCAGGCGCACCGCCTCGTCCACGTCGTGCGTGACCAGCAGGATCGTCTTGCGGACCGTCTCCTGGAGCCGCAGGAACTCCTGCTGGAGCCGCCCGCGCACGATCGGGTCCACCGCCGAGAACGGCTCGTCCATCAGCAGGACCACCGGGTCGGCCGCCAGCGCGCGCGCCACGCCCACCCGCTGCCGCTGCCCGCCCGACAGCTGATGCGGGTACCGCTTGCCGTGCAGGCCCGCGTCGAGCCCCACCAGGTCCAGCAGCTCCTCCACCCGCGCCGAGACGCGCTTACGGTCCCAGCCCAGCAGCTTCGGGACCGTCGCCACGTTCTGCGCCACCGTCTGATGCGGGAACAGGCCCACGTGCTGGATCACGTAGCCGATCTTGCGGCGCAGAGCCACCACGTCGGACTTCGTGACGTCCTGCCCGTCGAGGGAGATCACGCCCGCCGTGGGCGCGATCAGCCGGTTGACCATCCGCAGCACCGTCGACTTGCCCGAACCCGACGGTCCGACCAGGACGGTCAGCGAGCCGGCGGGGACCACCAGGTCCAAACTCGCCACCGCGACACTGCCGCCGGGATATTCCTTGCGCACACCGGCCAGCTCGATCTCCGCTGCGGCGGTAGCGTCCATGTCATGTCCTTCCCAGTCGCGGGGCACGCGCTCGCCGCGAACTCCGACCCGTGGTTCACGTGGTCCTACGTTCGCAACAACGCCGACGCACTAGGCGCGGCGTTCACCGAGCATGTCACGCTCACGGCCCTCACCATGCTGTTCGCGGCCCTCCTGGCGGTACCCCTGGGGGTACTCGCCTACAAGGCCCGCTGGCTGACGGCACCCATCCTCGCATTGTCGGGCGTTCTGTACACGGTGCCTTCCCTGGCCCTGTTCGCGCTACTGGCGCCCTTCCTCGGGCTCACCATGACCACCGTCCTCGTCGGCCTGGTCATGTACGCGCTGCTCATCATCGTGCGCGGCACCCTCACGGGCCTGCGGCAGGTCCCCGAGGAGGTCCGCGACGCCGCGCGCGGCATGGGCTACGGCGGGATGCGCATGCTCACCCGCATCGAACTGCCCCTGGCCATGCCGAGCATCCTCACCGGCCTGCGCATCGCGGCGGTGTCCACGGTGGCGCTGGTGACGGTCGGCGCGGTCCTCGGCAAGGGCGGCCTCGGCGGGCTGATCCTGTCGGGCTTCCGGAACAACCTGTACAAACCGCAGATCCTCACCGCCACGGTGTTGTGCGTCGCACTCGCGCTGGTGTGTGACGTCCTTCTCGCCTGGGCCGGACGCCTTCTGACGCCGTGGACGAAGGGGGCGCGGGCATGAGCGACACCCTCGAACAAGCCTTGAACTGGATCAACGACCCCCTCAACTGGACCAACCCCAACGGCGTCATCGACCGGCTGATCGAGCACCTGTGGCTGTCGGCGCTGGCCGTCCTCCTCGGCTGCCTGATCGCCTGGCCGCTGGGCGTGTGGATGGGCCACAGGGGACGCGGCGGCGGCCTCACCGTCATGGTGTCGAACGTGTCGCGGGCGATCCCGACGCTGGCGCTGCTGAGCCTGCTCCCGCTCACCGCCCTCGGCTTCGGCGCGCCCTCGGTCGTCCCGGCCCTGGCGGTCTTCGCGATCCCGCCGCTGCTGGCCACCGCCTACACCGGCGTGCGCGAATGCGACCCGGCGGCACGGGACGCCGCGCGCGGCATGGGCCTGTCCGGCGCGCAGGTGCTGTGGCGGGTCGAGCTGCCGCTGGCCGTCCCGCAGATGGCCGCGGGTTTCCGGACGGCGTCGGTGCAGGTCGTGGCGACGGCGACGCTGGCGGCGCTGGTCAACGGGGGCGGCCTCGGCGTCATCATTTCGCAGGGTTTCGGGCTGGGCATGTCCGTCGGCGGCGGGCAGATCCTCGCCGGGGGCGTGCTGGTGGCCGGACTCGCGCTGCTCATCGAGGGACTACTCGCCGTGCTTGAGAAGCTGCTCACACCGCGCGCGCTTAACAATCGCGCCTGATTCCGTCACACAATTTATGTAGGGTCTCGGGCATGTCCAAGAAATCCCTCATCGCCGTCCCGGCCATCGGGCTGCTCGCGCTGGCGCTGGCCGCCTGCGGCAAGGCCGGCCAGTCCGGGACCAACGCGCCCGAGGACGTGGCGGGCGCCGGTTGCGCGCCCGTGGCCGGTACCTCTCTCGTCCTGCTGACCGACGACAAGGGCCTGCAGAACGCCGACAACATCATCGCCGCGGTCAACGCCAAGGCCTCCAGCGCGCCCCTGCTCGCCGCGGTCGACAAGGTCGCCGCCGCGCTCGACACCCCCAAGCTCACCGCGCTGAACAAGGCGGTCGACGTCGACCGCAAGACCCCGGCGCAGGCCGCCAAGGAGTTCGCCGAGGCGAACAAGCTCACCGAGGGCCTGTCCGGCGGGTCCGGCGACATCACCGTCGGCTTCGCGACCTTCTCGGAGTCGAACACCATCGCCGAGCTGTACAAGATCGCCCTCGAAGGCGCCGGGTTCAAGGCCAAGACCCAGGACGTCGGCAACCGCGAGCTGTACGCCCCCGCGTTGGAGAAGGGCGACGTCCAGATCGTCCCCGAGTACGCCGCGACCCTCGCCGAGTTCCTCAACGGCAAGGTCAACGGCGCCGGCGCCAAGCCGGTCGCCTCCAGCGACGTGAACGCCACCGTCACCGCCCTCAAGGGCCTGGCGGAGAAGCAGGGCCTGACCGTCGGCGCCGCCTCGGCCGCCGCCGACACCAACGCCTTCGCGGTGACCAAGGAGTTCTCCGAGAAGAACGGCGTGAAGTCGCTGTCCGACTTCGCCGCCAAGTGCTCCGGCAAGGCCTCGGTGCTCGGCGGACCGCCGGAGTGCCCGCAGCGTCCCTTCTGCCAGCTGGGCCTGAAGGACAAGTACGGCATCGAGTTCGGGCAGTTCTCCACCCTGGACATCGGGCCGCTGAGCCAGCAGGCGCTCAAGGCGGGCCAGACCTCGCTGGGCGCGGTGCTGTCCACCGACGGTGGATTGGCCGCCTAGTTCCTCATCGCGAAGGCCCCGGTACGCCGGGGCCTTCGGCGTACCCGGCGGTCTCCACGGCGACCTCGGTGAACGCGCGGACCTTCGCGGTGGCCGCCTCCGTCGCCCACACCGGGCCCCACTCCAGCGGGGGAGCGTCCTCGATGGGGACGTACACGACGTCCGGGCGGGGATAGAAGTCGGCGGCGTGCGCGCCCGCCGGGAACACGCCCAGGCCCGCGCCGACCAGGGTCAGCACCTCCTGGAAGCTGTCGGCGCCCGGGCCCTCGGGCACGTCGGCCTCGTAGGGCAGCGGCGCGCAGCACGCGGTGATCACCGGGTTGCGGGTGAGCTCGCGGGCGTGCACGGAGGAGCGCCGGGCCAGCGGATGCCGGTCGGCGACGGCCAGCACGCGCGGCTCGCTGATCAGGACCGGGCCGGCGGTCATGTCGGGCGCGGCCACCGGGTGATGGCCGAGCAGGACGTCCAGCGCGCCCGTGCGCAGGCCCTCCAGCGCCTCGGCCAGGCGGACCTCGTGCGCGCGGACCACGCCCCCGTGGCGGGACGCGTACAGCGCCGCCGCGCGCTGCGCCAGGCGTCCCACGTGCGCCGACAGGTAGCCCACGTGCACCTCGCCGCCGGTGCCGCGGCCCGCCGCGACCGCCGCGTCCACGGCCGCGTCCATCGCCGCGACGGCCGGGCGGAGGTCCCGCGCCAGGCTCGCGCCGATCGGGGTCAGCCGCACCGGCCGCGAGGCGCGGTGGAACAGCGGGACGCCCACCCGCCGCTCCAGCTGCCGCACGAGCTGGCTGACCCGGGCGGTGGACAGGCGCAGGCGGGCCGCCGTCCGGCCGAAGTGCAGCTCCTCGGCCAAGGTCAGGAAGGTCTCGGTCTCTTGCCGCTCAAGCACATCGTTAAGTGTCGCTTAACTTGTGTGCGGCACTTCGCCGTGGTGGGCGGGGTGTGATCCGGCGAGGCTTGAGGCATGACTCCTGAAGAGCTGACCGACCGGACCGAGATCGCCGACGCCCTGTACCGCTTCGCCTATGGCCAGGACCTCAAGGACTACGCGCTCTTCGCGACCTCCTTCGCGCCCGACGCGGTGGTCGACTTCGACCCCGTCTCGCAGCGCTGGGGCGCGGCCTCGCCGCTCATGGAGGGCCGCGAGGTCATCGTGTCGGCCATCTCCGGCCTGTTCGCCGGGCGCGTGGACACCTCCCACACCATCACCAACGTGCGCGCCACCGTCGACGGCGACACCGCCACCGCGACGGCGCTGGTGGAGGCGCAGCACCTCCTGTCCGCCGACCACTCGGTGCACGCGCTGCTGAAGAACATCTATGACGTGACGCTGGTCCGCGACGGCTCGCGCTGGGTGATCTCCCACCTGCGGCTGTCGAACCTCTGGTACACAGGGGATCCCCGGGCGATTTTCGGGTGATTCCCCCGATGTGGACGGTCGGTGTCCGGGCGATGCTGACCGCGACCCACATGGAGGTTTCATGCGAAAGAGCCTCATCGCGGCCGTGGCGATGGCGGGCGTCCTGCTCGCCGCCGCGCCCGCGTCCGCATCCGCGTCACCCCACCTGTCCCTCCCGGCGCCGACCGGGCCGTTCGCCGTCGGCGTCCACGACGAGCACCTCGTGGACGCCGCCCGGCCCGATCCGTGGCACCCGGAGCAGAGCCGGGAGCTGATGGTCAGCGTCCGCTACCCCACCCTCGCCTCGCACGGGCGGACGCGGCAGTACGCCACGGCCGCCGAGTCCACGCTCGCGCTGACCGCCTACGAGGTCCCGGGGCCCAAGGACGTCCTGACGACCGTGCCGACCAGGTCCCTTGTGGACGCTCCTATCGTCGCGCCGTGGCGGCTGCCCACGGTGCTGCTGTCGCCGGGCTACGGGGCCGGGCGCTGGTCCCTGACGTCCCTCGCCGAGGACCTCGCCTCGCGCGGGTACCTGGTGGTCACCATCGACCACAACTACGAGGCCTTCGGGATCACGTTCCCCGACGGGCACACCACCGACTGCGACTCCTGCCTGGGCGATGACGGGCCGAAAGTGGTGCGCGGGCGGGGCGCCGACGCGTCCTTCGTGCTCGACTCGCTGCTGCCGCGCTGGCCGATCGACCCGGCCCGGATCGCGATGGCCGGGCACTCCATCGGCGGCGCCGCCGCTGCCTACGCCATGGCCCTCGATCCGCGGATCAAGGCCGGGATCAACATGGACGGCTCCTTCCAGATCCCGCCCACAGTGGACCGCGCGTTCCTCATGCTCGGCACCACCGGCGGGCACCCGCGCGGCGCGGGCACCGACTGGGACACCGCCTGGAACGGGCTGGGCGGCTGGCGGCGCTGGCTGACCGTGGACGGCGCCGCGCACATGTCCTTCGGCGACACCGCCGTCCTCGCCGGGCAACTGGGCCTGCCCGATCCCGAGCAGACCATCACCGGCGAGCGCGCCGTCGCGCTCACCCGGGGGCTCGTCGGGGCGTTCCTGGACCGGCACCTGCGCGGGCTGCCCGGTTTCGTCCTCGACCATCCGCCGGCGGGCGTGACCCGCTGGGGCTAAAGGCATCTGGTCAGCCGCGCGATGCCGGTGGGGATGGCCTCCACCGGTATCGCGCCGAAGCCGAGCACGAGTCCATGGTGGACGCCGCCATAGCGCGACAGCGGATGTGCGCGCACGCTGGCGCGCGCGGCGGCGTCCACCGCCTCGTGGTCGTCGCCGTCGACGCGCACGGCCACGTGCAGGCCCGCCGCGCCCGGCATGGGCGTGAAGCCGCGCTCGACGAGGGTGCTCGTGAGCGCGTCGTAGCGCGCCCGGTAGATCTTGGTGGCCTTGCGGACGTGCCGGGCGAGCAGGCCCTCGTCGATGAACGCGGCGAGCGCGGCCTGCGTCCACCAGTCGCCGTGCCAGTCGGCGAGCCGTTTGGCGCAGGCGAGGGCGGGCATGAGCGCGGGTGGCGCGACGAGGAATCCGAGGCGCAGCAAGGGGGACAGCACCTTGGAGAAGGAGCCGACGTAGATGACGCGTCCACTGTGGTCGATGGAGTGCAGCGGGTCGAGGGGCCGCTGCTCGTAGCGGAACTCGGAGTCGTAGTCGTCCTCGACGATGACGGCGTCGTGCTTCGCGGCCCAGGTGAGGAGTTCCTCGCGGCGCCGCAGTGACATGGGGCGTCCCAGCGGGAACTGGTGGGAGGGCGTGACGTAGACCAGCTTCGCCCGGTCCGGGAGGTCTTTTGTGGACAGCCCCTCGTCGTCGACGGGGACCCGCGCGACCTTCGCGCCCAGCGATTCGAACAGCTCCCGCGCGGGCGGGTAGCCGGGGTCCTCGACGGCGACCACCTCGCCGGGGCGGGTCAGCGCCCGCGCGGCCAGGTCCAGGGCCTGCTGCGCGCCCTGGGTGACCAGGACCCCGGCGGGCGTGGCGCGCATCGCGCGGGCGAGGCCGACGTGCCGCGCGATGGCGTCCCGCAGCCCCGGATGCCCTTCGGGCGCGCGGTATCCCGGTGTGTCCACTTTGGTCAGCCGCACCTCGCGGGACAGCAGCCGCCGCCACGCGTCGTAGGGGAACAGCGCGGGATCCGGTACGCCGACGAGGAAGTCGAAGCGGAAGCGCCGCACGTCGGGCTCACCGTCGCTGCGCGCGTCCTCGCGCGGCCTGGCCGGTGCCGAGCGCGGCGTCGTCCGGCCCGCCACGAACGTCCCCGCGCCGACCCGCGCGCTCAGCCAGCCCTCGGCGGCGAGCCGCTCGTAGGCGACGGTGACGGTGTTGCGGCCGATGCCGAGGTCGGCGGCCAGCTCCCGCGAGGCCGGGAGCCGCTCGCCCTCGCGCAACCGGCCGTCCAGGACCGCCTGCTTGAGCGCCCGGTACAGCCGCGCGGCCAGGTCGCCGGGACCGGTCAGCGAGAGCTCCATTGGCTCCTCCAGATGCATGAGAATTGGCCCTTACGGCAAGCCAATCACGGTCGTAAGTTCATCACATGACCGAGATCGACATGTGGTTCGACCCCAAGTGCCCCTGGGCCTGGAACGCCTCCCGCTGGCTGCTGGAGAGCGAGACCGTCCGCGACGTCCACGTGAACTTCCACGTGATGAGCCTGCACATCCTGAACGAGAAACGCGACGTGGACGAGTGGTACCGCGGCTGGCTCGGCGACACCCTCGGCCCCGCCCGCCTGGCCATCGCGGTGGAGAAGAAGTACGGCAACCCCGCCCTGCGCGACTTCTACACCGAGATCGGCACCCGCATCCACCGCGGCAAGGAGACCATCGGCCCCGAGCTCTACGCCGACGTCCTCGCCGACCTCGGCCACGACCCCGCCCTCGCCCTGGCCGCCGACTCCGACGAGCACGACACCGCCCTGCTGGCCAGCCACCACGCCGGGCTCGACCTCGTCGGCGAGGACCTCGGCACACCCACCATCCACCTCCCCGGCCCCGACGGCGAGCCGGTGGCGTTCTTCGGGCCGGTGATCACCCCGATCCCCAAGGGCGAGGAGGCCGGGGTCGTGCTGGACGGGGTCATGGCGCTGGCGCGGTCGAAGGGGTTCTACGAGCTGAAGCGCGGGAACCGGCCGCGGCCGGACACGGCGTGAGGTGATCTTGACGGTGCGGGCGAGGAGTTGGACCATGATCGGGCCCGCCTTCTCGCCCGTGAGGTGTCCATGCCCGCAGTGCCCGATGACGTTCGTGTGCCCACGAGCCGTGCCCGAGCCGTGTTCCGTGAGACCGGCCGGGTCATGCGGAAGATGGGCTGGCAGTGCCCGATCGTGGCAGCCCCCAGCGCGATCGTCAGCGGCGTGCGACTCGGGCTGGTGGCGGGTGTGCTCGCCGCGCTCGGGGGTGCGCTCGGTTGGCTGACCACTTGCGTGCTCGCGGGGTTCGCCACCGCTCGTCGAGCGGAACGGGGAGTCGGCCGGTGACGCGCCTGCGGGCGGGGGTGGCGAGTGTGAAAGACCTGCTCGCGGGCTTCTGGTGGATGATCGCCGGCGCGACGGGCGGGGGTTTCTTCTACGGCCTGTACGTGGGCGAGTACCGGCTCGTGTCCGGCCTGGTGGGCGCGGCGGCGGTGGGGGCCGGGGTGGCGGCGTTGTTCGTGGCGGCGGGTTTCGCAGCCGGGCTGCGGGAGCCGGGTTCGGCCCGCGTCGATGCGGGCGAGAGGCCGTGATGTCGCCGGTGAGGGCCGGGCTCGCGGGAGCGCGGGCCACCATCCGCCACCTCTGGTGGCTCCCTCCGTTGGCCGTGGTCACGGTCACCGCGGCGGCGATCTCGGTCGTCATGGACGGCTTCGCGCTTCAGCTGCTGATCGGCGTCTCGGCCGGTGTGCTCGGCTACCTCTGGCTCGCCGTCGCGGGGTTCATCGGCGGCCTGCGCAACCCCTCACCACCCGAAACTCCGACATGTGCCCCATCCCACCCCCGCGAGGGTGCTAACTAGAGCTACCGTTTCACTCGTGCCACGCGATCCGAAGATCACCCGTAACGCCGCCAGCCGTCTCGGTCCTGCTCGCAGGGACGAGGACGTGCGGGCCGTGCGGCGGGACAAGCTGGACGTCGTCGTGATCGGCGGGGGCGTCACGGGGGCAGGGGCGGCGCTGGACGCGGCGAGCCGGGGGCTCTCGGTCGCGCTGGTCGAGGCGCGGGACCTGGCGGCGGGGACGTCCTCGCGCAGCAGCAAGCTCATTCACGGGGGCTTGCGGTACCTGGAGCAGTTCGAGTTCGGGCTGGTGCACGAGGCGCTGACCGAGCGGGGGCTTCTGTACACGCGGCTGGCGCCTCATCTGGTGCGGCCGGTGCCGTTCCTGGTGCCGCTCGAAGCGCCGGTGTGGCAGCGGGCGTACTACGGGGCCGGTGTCGCGCTGTACGACACCCTCGCCACGGCCTTCGGGCATGGGCGGGGGATGCCGTGGCATCGGCACCTGAGCAAGCGGGCGGTGCGGCGTCTCTTCCCCTCGCTGAAGCAGGACGGCATGCACGGCGCCATCCGGTACTTCGACGGGCAGGTGGACGACGCGCGGTTCGTCCTGAGCCTCGCGCGGACGGCCGCGGGGTACGGCGCGCACGTGCTCACGTCCACGCGGGTCGTGGACCTCATCCGCGACGCGCGCGAGGTGGTGGGCGTGCGGGTCAAGGACATGGAGTCCGGTGAGGAGTACGAGATCCACGCGCGGACCGTCATCGCGGCCACGGGTGTGTGGAGCGACGACGTCAGCCAGATGTTCACCGACCGGCCGGGGCTGCGGGTGCGGGCCAGCAAGGGCATTCACCTGCTCGTGCCGCGCAGCGCGATCAACGGGGACGCGGGGCTGATCCTGCGCACCGAGAAGTCGGTGCTGTTCGTCATCCCGTGGGGCGGGCACTGGATCATCGGGACCACCGACACCGACTGGACGCTCGACCGGGCGCATCCGGCCGCCTCGGCCGCCGACATCGAGTACCTGCTGGACCACGTGAACGCCGTCCTCGACCGGCCGCTGAGGCCCTCCGACATCGAGGGCGTGTACGCGGGGCTGCGGCCGCTGCTGTCCGGCGAGGACGACCAGACGTCCAAACTGTCGCGCGAGCACGCCGTCGTGGAGCCGATGCTGGGCCTGATGCTGGTCGCCGGCGGCAAGTTCACCACCTACCGGGTGATGGCCTCCGACGTGGTCGACCTGGCCTCGAAGCGGCTCGGGGAGGTGCGGCCCTCGCGGACGCAGGACGTGCTGCTCGCGGGCGCCGACGGCTTCCACGCGGCGTGGGCCGACCGCTCCGGCATCGCCCGCAGGCACGGGACGACCGTCGGCGTGGTCGAGCACCTGCTGGAACGCTACGGGTCGCTGGCGCTGGAGGTCCTCGCGCTCATCGAGGAGCGGCCGGACCTGGGCGCGCAGCTCATCGGCGCGCCCGAGTACCTGGCCGCCGAGGTCGTGTACGCCGCCCGCGCCGAGGCCGCGCTGCACATCGACGACGTCCTCGCCCGCCGCACGCGCATCTCCATCGAGACACCGCACCGGGGGACCGAGACCGTCGAGCAGGTCGCCGCGCTCATGGGCGGCGAACTCGGCTGGGACGACGCGACGCGGCAGCGCGAGATCGGGCACTACCTCGCCCGCGTCGCCGCCGAACGCGACTCCCAGACCCAGCCCGACGACACCACCGCCGACGCGGCCAGGCTCGGCGCGCTGGACGTGCGGATCGCGCACCCGTAGCCCTGCGGGCGGGGCCGCCGTGGATGCGGCGGGCGGGTTTGTGGCGGGGGTTGGGTGAGGGTTTCGGCTTAGCCCGCCATGAACACCGTGGCCGGAGCCTGTGGCGGGGTTGAGGTGAGTGCTCCGGCTGAGCCCGCCGCCGGCGCCGTGCGTGACGCCCACCGCGAGGACCGCCGCGCCACCCCGCGCGCACCCACCCCGTCGCCACCCCGCCCCCACCCCGCCATGATCGCTGAGGCAGCGGGTGGTCACGGCGAGCTACCCTCCACACAAGACAGTGGGGAGGGGCCATGCCCATGCCGCTCGACGCCGCCGCTCGCGCGCAGGGACTGCACCGGGTCGTCGAAGTGCGCGCCGGGGGACGGACGTCCACGGGCTACGCCGTCACTCCCGACCTGGTCCTGACCGCCGCGCACGCCCTGCCCGACGAGGGCGGCGGGGTGCGCGTGCGCACCGTCGACGGCCGGGCCGCCGACGCCGAGATCGTCTGGGAGGGCCCGGCGGGGGTGGACGCCGCGCTGCTGCGCGTCGCCGACGCGCCCTGGGCGGAGGACCCGGCGGTGCGCTACACGCGCTGGGGCTCGCCCGGCGGGGACGACGTCCCGGTCGTCGCGCGGGGTTTTCCGCGCGCGGCGAAGATCGGCGACGTCCGCGACGTGGAGACCATGCGCGGCACCGTCGACTACGGCACCGGCGTGCGGCACGGCCGCTACGGGGTGAACGTGCGCACGCCCCGGCTGGACACCTCCGACGAGCCGTTATGGCGCGGCATGTCCGGCGCGGCCCTGCTGGCCGAGCCGGGCGGGCAGGTCCTCGGCGTCACCGTCTACGACCAGTCGGCCTTCCAAGGCACGCGGCTGCTGGTGGTGCCCGCCGCCGTGCTGGTCCGCGATCCGGAGTTCGCCGAGCTCACCGGCGCCGGGCGCGATCACGACGAGACGGTCGTGCGGCGCGACGTGCCCACCGTCGACCGGCTGCTCGTCCCGCCCGTCGAGCCGCTGCCCGAACGCGCCTCCGACTGGCAGCTGCTGCTGTCGAAGTACGCCGTGGTGCCCTTCTGCGGCCGCGACGAGGTCCTCGACGAGCTGCGCGCCTGGTGCGCCGGGCCCGCGCGCTTCGACGTCGCCGTCATCACCGGCGACGGCGGCGCCGGCAAGACCCGCCTCGCCGGGCACCTGTGCGGCGAGATGACCGCCGCGGGCTGGGACGCCGGGATCCTCGCCGAATCGGCCCTCCAGGACGCCTACGGCGCCGCGCCCTACCCCGAGATCACCCGGCCCGTCCTGCTCGTCGTGGACTACCCCGAGCCGCTCGCCGCGGGCGTCGCCGCCCTCATCCGCGCCATGATGACCCGCCGCCACGGCGCGCCCGTGCGGCTCCTGCTCGTCGCGCGCGCCAACGCCGCCGCCGACGGCCTGCGCGACGCGCCCTGGTGGACCGAGGTCACCGGGCTCGCCGAGGGCTACGCCGCCGAACCGCCCGTGGTCGCGCTGAACGTGCACCACCTCACCGACGCCGAACGCGCCGAGCACTGGACCGCCGCCGTCACCGCCTTCGGCGGCGTGGACGCCGAACCCGTCCCGCTCACCGGCGAGGAGTTCGCCCACCCCCTGCGCGTGCACATCGCCGCGCTGCTCGCCTCGCGCGGGGAGAGCGTCGAACGCGGCGTGCTGCGCCAGTTCCTGGCCCGCGAGACCAGGGTGTGGACGCGGTCCCTCCCGGCGGGCTTCGACCCCGTCCTCGCCCGCCAGGCCGTCGCCCTCGTCGCCCTCACCACCCCCGAACGCGACGGCCTGCGCGAATGCCTCGCGCTGCTGCCCGACGCCGATCCGGCCGCCCGCCGGGTCCTGGCGCGCTGGCTGCCGACGGTGTTCCCCGGCGACGGCGACCGCCTCGTCTTCGGGCCCGACCGGCTCACCGAGGAACTCCTCGGCTCCACCGAGGACCTGCCGCTGCTGGTGGCCGGCATGTACGAGCGGAACGGGACGGGCGTCCTGGACGCCTTCGACGCGCTCATCCTGGCCGCCGACCGTCCCAACGTCCGCCGCGCCCTCGGCGGGATGCTCTCCGGGCACCTGCCCGAGCTGGCCGAGGCCGCCCTCGCCGGGAACGGGCCGGAGGCCTCCGCGCTGGAGACGGTCCTGCGGCTGCTGGCCGATGAGACCGAGATCCGCGTCGACGGCCTGCGCTACGACACCGGCCCGTTCTGGGCGCACTGGAGCCTGCGCGGGGCCCTCGCCATGCTCGTGGCGATCCGGATGCGCCACTACAAGGAGCCGGGCCTGCTGGGCACGCTCACCGACCTGGCCGCCTACCAGCTGGCCTTCTCGCGCACCGCCGAGGCCTTCGACACCACCGCCGAGGCCGTCGGGCTGCTGGCGGAACAGCCCGAGGTCACCGAGGCGCAGGCGCGGCTGTACTCGGCGATGGCCGTCATCGACACCACCAACGGGTTCGGCGACAACGCCGTCCTCCAGATCGACCGGGCCGTGGAGCTGCACGGGGCGGCCCTCGAACACGTCACCGGCGACGAGCTGGCGCGCCTGCTCAGCCACGCCGACGGCGACCTCGTCAACAGCGCGATCATCCACGCCAACGCCGGCGACTACGCCGGTGCCGCCCGGGCCCTCTCGCAGGCCGTCGGAGGCGAGGACCCCTACGGGCTCACCGCCGCCCTCGTCGCCGTCACCGAGCTGGCGCCCACCGGCGACCCCGCCGGGTTCGGGCACCACTCCTGCTTCTTCCACGTCGGCCACAGCGGGCGGCTCGACTACCGCTCCGACGTCACCGCGTGGGGCGTGCGGCTGGCCGCGCACGTCCCCGACTCCGCCGAGCCCGGCTGGGCCGCAGCCATGCACCGCCTGGCGGTGGCCGTGCACGCCGCCTCCGGCGCGGCCGACGCGGTCCGGGTCGCCGAACGCGTCGCGACCTCCTCGCCGGAGGCCGCCGAGTTCCTGATCCGCGTCCTCGTCGAGGCCCAGGACCACGCCGGCGTCGTCGCCGTCATCGACCGGCTGCGCGCCTTCACCGGCGACCTCCCCGAACGCCGCGCGTACTTCCTGGCCTCCGAAGGCATCGCCGACTACTACGTCGGCCAGTACGCCGAGGCCGTGGAGGTCCTCACCCGCGCCGCCGAGGCCCACCGCGCGCTCGGGCCGAGCATGAGCATGGTGGAGACCCTGCGGCACCTCGCCTGGGCCCTGCACGCCTGCGACGACCACACCGCCGAGCTGCGGGTGGCCGAGGAGCTCACCGGCGTCCTGCGCGGACTCGCCGAGCGGCACCCGCACCTGCGCGCCGACCTGCTGAACGCGCTGCGCAACCTCGCCGAGCTGCGCGGCCTGCTGGACATGGAGATCGCCGACGTCCTCGACGAGGCGCTGCTGATGCGCTCGCGCCTGGGCGAGTCCTTCGGCGAGGACGCCTTCGACCTGGACCTCCTCAGCGCCGGGTACCACGCCTTCCGCGACCCCCTGGCGTCCCTGGCGCTCACCGAGGACGTCGCCGCGCGCGCCCGGGCGCGCATGAACGCCGTCTACCCGCCCGAACCCGCGCGCGTCGCCGAGTACCTGACCGCCCTCCAGTCGCAGCTCGTCGCCAAACTCACCACCGGCCGTGCCCGGGACGCCGTCGCGCTGGTCGTCCAGGGCTTCGAACTCGTCGAACGCCACCTCGACGACCACCCCAGCCGCGCGCACCTGGCGGTCTCGCTGAAGTCGCAGTACGGGCGCGCGCTGACCATGCTCGGCGAACGCGAGCGGGCGGTGGAGGTGCTGGAGAAGGCCGCCGCCGAACTGGAGGAGGCGCCGCCGGCCTTCTGGACCGACACCAACATCGTCGCCGTCCACTCCACCCTCGGGCTGGTCTACGGGCAGATCGGCGAGCACGCCCGGGCCGTGGAGTGCCTGGACCGGGCGGTGGCGTCGCTGCGGGCGCTGCCGGAGTCGGCCTCGCGGTCCCTCAAGCTCGGCGAGTGCCTCCAGCTCCAGGCGAGCCTGGCGGCCATGACCGGCCGCCGCGACGACACCGAGGCGATGCTGGACGAGGCCGACGCGCTGCTGATGGGCCTGGGCGGCATCGCCGGGGTCCTGCTCGGGTTCAGCCTCCAGACCCGGGCGTGGCTGCGGTTCGTCGACGACGATCTGGACGGCGCGATCGAGGCGATCTTCGCGTCCCTGCGGCTGACCGAGCCCTACGCCGATGACGGGCCCGAACCCGGTATCCACGCCAGCATCCAGGAGTACGGCGCCTACCTGCTGGCCATCGCCGGGCGCGAGGAGGAGGCGGCCGCGCTGGCCGTCACCGGCACCGACAAGATCGAGAGCCTGCTGGAGCGGGGGGTGGCGCTGTCCCCGCGCCTGTACGGGCGGCACGTGATGGGCTGCCTCGTGCGGGTCCTGGCCGCCGCCGATGACGCCGACGCCGAGGCGGTCGCGCACTGGAGCGAACGCGCCTTCCACGCCCTGCGCTGCGGCCCCCGAGCCGACCTGCCGCCGCTGCTGGACCTGATCCTGGGCGCCTTCGGCGAGCAGCTGCCCGAGGACGCCGAGGCCCCGCTGGAGCGGCTGCTGGTGGAGGAGGCGCGGATCCTGCTGGCGGAGGCCGGTGACATCCTGCCCGCCGACGTCGTGGAGCTCTTCCGGCTGATGACCGAGGGCGGCGATCCCGACGAGGTCGCCGCCGCATTCGACCGGCACCTCGACATCGCCGAGGACCGGACCTTCTAGAGGGCGGTCTCCTCGACCACCAGCGCCAGGATGTCCTCGAAGGCCTGGTTGGGGGCCCTGCCGCAGTCATCGGTCGAGGTGACAGTGTCGCCCACGGTGATGCCGAACATGAACATGTCGGCGCAGTTGCCGTTCTCGCCGGTCTTGCCGGGCGGGGCGGTCAGCCCGTCCGACTTGGCCAGCGTCTGCAATTGCTGGAGCTTGGCGGTGGCGAGTTTGCCCGTCTCGGTCTTGCCGGCGCGGGAGTCGGTGAAGGTCCACGAGCCGTCCTCGGCGATGACGACCTTCTGCTCCAGCCCGGCGAAACCACCGGTCTTGGTGACGATGATCTGCAACGCGTACCCCGGTTTCACCCTGCTCCCGTCATCGGGAGACGCCGACGAGGCGGGCGGCTGGGCCGTGGCCGGAGCGGACGGGGTGGAGGAGGGCCCGCCCGCGCCGGTGTCGGCACCGGGCGAGGCGCAGGCCGCGAGCGCGGCGGTGAGGGCCGCGGCCACGGCGAGGCATCGTAGAACCCGCATGGCCTTAGGACGCGCGCGGCGGGCGGGCGGTTCCCACCGTCCGGACCCCAGGTGGACGGCCGTGGGTGGGGCGGGGTGGTGTCCAGGGCATGGAGCCACCCGGGGCCCGGCGTGGGGTGGTTCCCACCGTCCGGACCCCAGGTGGACGGCCGTGGGTGGGGCCGGGCAGCATCCAGGGCATGGATCACCGTGCCATCGACGACAGCACCACCGAGGACCGCACCATCGAGGACCGCACCATCGACGGCGCCGCCCTCCTCGCCGAGCTCGCCGCCGCGCTGCCCCAGGGCGCCGTCGTCACCGACCCCGACATCCTCGCCGCGCACGTCCGCGACCACGCCGACCTGTGCGAGGCGGGCGCGCCGCTGGCGCTGGTCCGGCCCCGCGACACCGCCCAGGTCGCCGCCGTCATGCGCGCCGCCCACGCCCACGGCGTCCCCGTGGTGCCGCAGGGCGCGCGCACCGGGCTCGCGGGCGCGGCCAACGCCGTCGACGGGTGCCTCCTGCTGTCCCTGGCGGGCATGAACGCGATCCTGGAGCTGGACCCCGTCAACCGGCTCGCCGTCGTCCAGCCCGGCGTGATCAACGCCGACGTCTCGCGCGCGGCCCAGGAGCACGGCCTGCGGTACGTGCCCGACCCCGGCTCGTGGGAGTCGTCCACCATCGGCGGCAACGTCGCCACCAACGCCGGTGGCATGCGCTGCGTCAAATACGGCGTGACCAGCGAGTACGTGCTGGCCCTTGAGGTCGTGCTCGCCGACGGGCGGGTCATGCGCTGCGGACGCCGCACCGCCAAGGGCGTGGCCGGATACGACCTGGTCCGGCTGTTCACCGGCTCGGAGGGCACCCTCGGCGTCATCACCGAGATCACCCTCAAGCTCTCCCCGATCCCGGCGGGCGCGCTGACCCTGGTCGCGGCGTTCCCCTCGACGACCGCCGCGGGCGAGGCCGTCACCGCGATCACCGCCGCCGGGCTCGTGCCCAGCCTGCTGGAGCTCATCGACAACGTGCACCTGCGCGCCATCGAGGACCTCGCCCCGCAGGGCCTGCCGGTGGACGCCGCCGCGCTGCTGCTGGCCGGTTCCGACTCCGGCGAGCTGGACGGGATCGCCGCGATCTGCGAGTCCAGCGGCGCCACCGAGGTCTTCGCGGCCACCGACGCCACCGAGGCCGACATGCTCATGACCTCCCGGCGGCTGGCCTACACCGCGATGGAGAAGCTGGGCGCGGTCATCGTCGACGACATCGCCGTCCCGCGCTCCCGGCTGGCCGAGGCCCTCGACGGGGTCGCCGCGATCGCGGCGAAGCACGAGGTGCTGATCGGCGTCATCGCCCACGCCGGGGACGGCAACCTGCACCCGAACATCGTCGTCGACCGCGAGGATCCGTCCAGTGTGGAGCGCGGCCGGGCGGCCTTCGACGAGATCATGGCGATGTGCCTGGAGATGGGCGGGACGTCCACCGGCGAGCACGGCGTCGGGCTCCTCAAGAGAGAGTGGCTGGCCCGCGAGGTCGACGAGGTCAACATGTCCGTCCAGCGCGCGCTGAAGGACGCCCTGGATCCCACCGGCGTCCTCAATCCCGGCAAGGTCCTCTGAGGAGGGAGTCCTCTAGGGACGGTCCCGCTAAAGGGTTCGTGGGCCGTCGCACGCGCCGGATACCTTGCGGGCATGGAATCACTCGTCATCCACCGCACCCTCCGCGTGCCCCGGCCCGAGGGCGAGCCGGGCGAGGGCGTGGTCGCGGCCGCGCGGCTGGACGCCGTCCTGCTCCGCAGCGGCTTCACCATGTCCGGCGACCTGCTGCGTCACCTGGCCGGGCTGCGCCCGCGGGACGTGGACGCGCTGGGCACGCGGCTGCTGCCGGTGGTGGCCGCCCTCATCGGCGCCGAGCATGCGCACAACCCGTACTTCCCGCGCTTCCCCGCCGACGTGCCCGAGACGATCGAGTTCTGGGTGGACTGCCTGCGCGACGCCCTGAAGTACCCGGTGCAGCGGGAGCTGATCGTGTCCCGGTTGCTCGACGAGGGCCGGGTCAACCTGCTCGACCTGCCCAAGTACGGGACCTACCAGCACACCTACGAGGAGATGCTGGAAGCCCACGACGAGTTCACCGCCACCGGCAAGGAGCGGCTCACCGTCCTGCACCTGGGCGCCTCCCTCGACGAGGAGCTGTCCACTCTGTACGGACAGCTCGCCGGTTCCGCCGTCCCGCTGGGGCCCGAGGACTGGGACACGCTGGCCGCGCTGGCCGCCGTCCGGCTCGACACCGAGGTGGACGTGCCGGTCCGCGAGTCGCGGGCGGCGGTCAACCTCGCCCGGCTGCGGGCGGGCCGCGCGCCGATGGCCGACTCCATCGTGGACGTGCTGCGCCTGGCCAACGCCGCCGGTGGCGGCCGCGGTGACCTGACGCGGCCGGTGCGGTTCCGTTTCGGGCGACCCGAGCGGCGGGTCCTGCTGACCGCGCTGCACGAGATCGTGCGCGCCAATCCCGCGCACCTGGCCGACGTGGCCCGCCACCGCGAGCAGTGGAAGCGACTGGGCGAGAAGCTGCACCCGCACGAGCACCCCCGCCTGACCGGCGCCGCCGAGGTCTTCGCCGTCGCCCGCGGCGACGCGCGAGTGTCCACACTGGCCGGACGGGTGGAGCTCGCGCTCGGCGCGGGCGACGTGCCCGGCGCCGTCAAGCTGCTCAAGGCGTCCCCCGGCATGCTGCTGCGGTCCGCCGACCGGCTGGCGCGACTGGGTTCGGCGGACCTGGCCGCCGCGATCGCCGAGGTCGCGCCGAGGGTGTCCGGGCGCGTCCTGCTGTCGCTGCGCGAGCACCTCGCCAACCGGGACGCCCCGGAGGCCCTGCGCATCTTCGTCAACCGCGCCGGGAAGGCGTGGGTGTCGCCCGACGCGCGCGAACCGCTGGATCCCGCGCTGGCCGGCGAGATCGGCGCCGTCCTGGAGGCCGAGATCGCCTCCCGGCTGCCCGCCGCGTCCTCGGTCACCGTCGCCGCCGACGCGACCGGGCTGACGATCCCGCTGTCGCTGCGCGACGTCGTCCCCGGCTTCGGCGTGCTGCCGCGCGGATCGGAGACGGCGGTGGAGGGCCCGGTGCTGCGGCTGTTCACGCACTGGCGGCAGACGATGCACAACACCGACTTCGACCTGTCGGTGGAGATGCTCGACGAGGACTTCGGGCAGGCCGGCCAGGTGTCCTACACCTCGCTCCAGGACGTCGGCGGCGTCCACTCCGGCGACCTGACCTCGGCGCCCCAGGGAGCCACCGAGTTCATCGACATCACCCTCGACCAGCTCGTCGCGCCCTACCTGCTGCCCGAGGTGCACATCTACTCCGGGGAGGGCTTCGGCGAGGTCGCCACGTCCTACTTCGGTTACATGGAGCGCTCCCCGGAGCAGGCCGGGCTGCCCTTCGAGCCCTCGACCGTGCGGGTCCGCTCCGACCTGCGCGACAGCGGGCGCACCGCGCTGCCGCTGGTGGTCTACAAGGGAGAGAACGGCTGGACCGCGCGCTGGATCAACCTGTTCCTGCGCGGGCACGCCAGCCTCAACTCGGTGGAGACGGCCTACCTGACCACCTCGGCGCTGGTGCGCGGGGCGATGGCCCGGCGGTACCTGCGGGTGGGATGGCTGGCGCGGCTGTGGCCGGTGACCGAGGGCGCCCCGGCCGTCCACATCGGACTGACGCGGCCGGAGGGACTGCCGGAGGAGACGGTGGTCTACACGCCGGACCGGCTGGGCGAGCTGGTGCCGGAGTAGCGCGGGACAGGTATGATCCCGGTGAGGCCATGGGATGGCTTCCTTCTCAAAACCTTATTTGTCCAGTCATCCCGCTCTCCTCACCAGAGGCCATGTACCGGCTTCCTTCCCTTGGTTGAAAGGAAGTGCCCTCGGGCGTCCTTTTGGAGTCAGCCGGTACGCTCTCCTCGCGAGGCCATGGAGTCGCTTCCTTCCTTCGGAGCTACGGACTCGTGTCATCAGCGCGGCCGCTCTCCCGGGGGCTCGCGGTGAGGCCATGGCGCGGCTTCCTTCCAGACGGGCCCGTCTCGGGCCTCGGTCCCGTAGCCGTGCCGCTTTCCTCGCCCGCCCCGCCGCAACGGATCGTTCGCGCGCGGGCGCCCGCGTTCGCCGTACGTACCCATCGCCGTCTGGACAGGGTCTCGACCCTTGGACCCGACCAGGGGCTCTGCCCCTGGACCCCGGGCCTCTCTCGGGAGGCGTCTCCTCCTCTGGTCGGCTGTTGCGACGCTGAACGAGGAACCTGGG
This sequence comes from Actinorhabdospora filicis, assembly GCF_030269765.1. Taxonomy (GTDB): domain Bacteria; phylum Actinomycetota; class Actinomycetes; order Mycobacteriales; family Micromonosporaceae; genus Actinorhabdospora; species Actinorhabdospora filicis. The sequence continues at coordinate 340,807 of NZ_BSTX01000004.1, forward strand.
GGTGTCAAGACGGAAGAGCTGTCTTGACACCCCCAGAACCCTCGTTCCAAACCACGTCGGCCGACCGACGGAGGATCCGTCTCACCTGTCCCGGGGCGAGCTCTCAGCCGCGTCGTGGTCGTGCCGGTCTCTCGGCCCGCGGCTCTGGCCGTCCGTCCCCGAACGGGCCGGGCGCGGCTCGTCTCGCGGCCGGAGTCGTGTGGAGCGGGATTCACCGGCCATCGGCGCGCACGATTGGCCCGCTCCCAGTGGCGTCGGCGCGTCTAGCATTCGCCCATGATCACCGTCGCCCCACTTCAGGCCGCCGACCGGCCCGCCTGGCAGGCCCTCTTCGAGGGCTACATCGCCTTCTACGAGCGCGCCGAATCCCCCTCCTTCTACGAACACAAGTGGGCCGAGTTCCAGGACGGCACCCGTATCCACGCCCTGGGCGCCTTCGAGGACGGCGTCCTGCTCGGCATCACCCACTTCTTCGCCCACCCCAGCACCTCCGGGCCCGACGTCTGCTACCTCCAGGACCTGTTCACCGCCCCGGCCGCCCGCGGGCGCGGGGTCGGCCGGGCGCTGATCGCGGCCGTGGAGGAGTGGGCGCGCGAGCGGGGCTGCGGTCGCCTGTACTGGCAGACGAAAGAGGACAACGCCACCGCCCGCCTCCTGTATGACAAGGTGGCGACGTTGTCCCCGTTCGTCCGCTACGTGGTCGAACTCGGCTGAGGAGCCCCATCCGATGAGCGCACGCAGGATCATGCCCGTCCTCAAGACCGACGAGGTCCCCGCGAACCTCGACTTCTACGGGCTGCTGGGCCTGGAGAAGGTCATGGACCACGGGTGGATCGCCACCCTCGCCTCGCCGTCGAACCCGACCGCGCAGATCAGCTTCACCACCGGCGACCTGACCGGCCCGGTGACACCGGAGGTGAGCATCGAGGTGGACGACGTCGACGCCGCGCACGCGGCGATGGTCGCGGCCGGCGCCGAGATCGTCCACCCGCTCCAGGACGAGGAGTGGGGCGTGCGCCGGTTCTTCGTGCGCGACCCGTCCGGGCGGGTGGTGAACGTGGTGGGCCACCGCTAGGGGCGGCGGAAGTCCATCACCCAGTTCCGCTCCCAGGTCGCGCCGCCGTCACCGGAGTACGCCTGCTCCCAGCGGGGCGTCCCGGTGTCGACGCGCGACCAGATGTAGCGGACCTTCACCAGGCGGCCCTCGTGCTCCTCCTCGCCCTCGAAGACGCCCACACCGTCGGCGAAGCGGCCGGTGACGGGCGGGAAGAGGCGGCCGGTGGCGTTGTTCGACCAGTACAGCGACCACAGCCCGGTCGCCGGGTCGAACAGCCGCAGCGTGCAGCCGCGCGAGCCGTCGGCGAAGACGATCTCGTCGAAGTTGGCGCCGCCCTCGAAGACCGTGTGGCAGTGGGCCGTGGCGTCCAGCTCGCGCCACTCCTCCTCGCCGCCCGCCAAGCGGTGGACGAGGAGGCGGTTGGCGACGATCCAGTCGCCGGTCAGGAACTCGAAGTCGCTCATGAGGGCCAGTCTGTGACCCATACCTGACAGGTTATGGCAGCTATGACGGACTAGGCTTCGGGACATGCGCGCCAGCCGACTGCTGTCCCTGCTCCTCCTGCTGCAGAACCGGGGCCGGATGAGCGCGCCCGCGCTCGCCGCCGAGCTGGAGGTCTCGGTCCGCACCGTCTACCGCGACGTGAACGCGCTGGCCGCCGCCGGGGTCCCCATCTACGGCGAGCACGGTCCCCTGGGCGGCTACCAGCTGCTGGACGGGTACCGGACGCGGCTGACCGGCCTCACCGAGCAGGAGGCGGAGGCGCTGTTCCTGTCCGGCGCGGGCAACACCGCCCAGGACCTGGGCCTGGGGGCGAACCTGGCGGCGGCGGAGCTGAAGCTGACCGCCGCGCTGCCCACCAGCTACCGGGAGGCCTCCTCGCGCATCCGGGAGCGCTTCCACCTCGATCCGCGCGGCTGGTTCCGCGATCCCGACGTGGTTCCGCACCTGACGACGGTGGCCGACGCGGTGTGGCGGGCGAAGCGGGTGCGGGTCCGCTACCGCCGCTGGGATCCGACACCGGCGACGGTCTCGCGGACGCTGGATCCGCTGGGGCTGGTGCTCAAGGGCGGCACCTGGTACTTCGTGGCGGCCAAGGGCCCGGGGACGCGGACCTACCGGGTCGCCTCGATCGTGTCGGTGAAGGTCCTCGACGAGGACGCCGCCCGCCCGGCCGATTTCGACCTCGCCGGGCACTGGGAGCGGGGCGTGGCCGAGTACGAGGCGCGGCTGACGCGGGAGTCGGCGACGGTGGCGTTCTCCCCGCGCGGGCTGCGGGACCTGGAGGACCTGCTGCCGGGCGTCCCGGGGCGCATGGCGATGGAGTCGGCCGGTGAGCCCGACGCCGACGGCTGGCGGATCGCCACCGTCCCGGTGGAGTCGGTGCGGCAGGCGATGCGGGAGCTGTTCCGCTTCGGGCGCGACGCGAAGGTCCTCGGCCCGCCGGAGCTGCTGGAGGTCATGCGCGCGGAGACGGCGGCGCTGGCGGAGCTGTATCGAACGTGACCGGCGCGCCGAAGGCCGCCCGCCGCGAGGCGCGGCGCAGCACCGCCAGGACGCCCGGCCCGGCCAGCAGGATCGCGATGAGGTTGGTCAGCGCGCGGCCGGTGTCCCAGCCGGCGCTGGAGGTGGTGATGGTGAACAGCACGAAGGTGTGCAGGTTCTCCCAGGGGGTGGCGGTGGCGTCGAAGGACAGCTGCGTGCCCACGCCCGCGGTGAAGGGCCAGAACCACATGTTCATCAGGAAACCGAAGACGTAGGCGGCCACCACGCCGTAGACGGCGAGCATGGCGATCTCGGCCTTTCCCGTGACGCGCTTGGGAAGCAGCCCGGCGCCCAGCCCGATCCAGGCCGAGGAGACCATCTGGAACGGCAGCCACGGGCCGACCCCGGCGGTCAGCAGGGCCGAGGCGAACAGCGAGGTGGCGCCCATGGCGAAACCGAAGCCGGGGCCGAAGACGCGTCCGGCCAGCACCAGCAGGAAGAAGACCGTCTCGATCCCGGCGGTCCCGGCGCCCAGGGGACGCAGGCCCGCGTTGACCGCCGACAGCACGCCCAGCAGCGCCAGCGCCTTCGGGTCGATGCCGCCGGAGGACAGCTCGGCCAGCACGACGGCCAGGATGACCGGCATCGCGATGATGAACAGCATCGGCGCGTCGGCGGAGTGCGCGGCCGACTCCGGCGCCGGTGGCGCGAACAGCGGCCAGAAGAACATCGCCAGCCCGGCCAGGGTGGCCAGGCTCAGCACGATCGAGGTCCGGGTGGTCAGCGAGATGACCGGAAAGCGGCTCATGGGTTCAGCGCCTCCGCGACCTGCTCCACCGTCAGCCACGGCGAAGGCGCCAGGATCTTGGCGACCTGCGGCGCGAAGGCCGGGGACGCCACCACGACCTCGGCGGTCGGGCCGTCGGCGACGATCTCGCCCTCGGCCATGACGACCACCCGGTCGGCGGCACCGGCCACGAACTCCACGTCGTGGGTGGCCACGACCACCGCGCGGCCCTCGGCGGCCAGGCGGCGCACGACGGCGGTGAAGCGCTCCTTGGCCTGGTAGTCCAGGCCGCGCGTGGGCTCGTCCAGCAGGACCACGCCCGGCGCGGCGCCCAGCTGGACGGCCAGGACCAGCGCGAGCCGCTGCCCCTCGGACAGGTCGCGCGGATGCCGGTCGCCGGGGACGCCGGGCGCCAGATCGTCCAGCAGCGCGCGGCAGGTCCCTTGCACCACACCGGATTCGGCGTCGCCCTGGCGGCACTCGGCGTCCACCGTGTCCAGGTACAGCAGGTCGCTGGCGGTCTGCGGGACGAGCCCGACCAGTGCGCGTGCTCTGGCCGCCGAGACCTTCGCCGGGTCGGTCCCGGCGACGTCGACGGCACCCGAGTGGCGTTTCCCGGAGCCCTGGAGCGCCCACAGCAGTGAGGACTTCCCCGAGCCGTTGCGGCCCATCAGCGCCGTCACCTGACCGGCGGGCAGTACCAGGTCCACCTCGCGCACCGCGACGGTCTTGCCGTAGGCGACGGTGACGGCCTTCGCGGCCAGCTTCGGCTCACCGTCCATCGTGGACGGCGGCGGTGGCGTGCGGCCGTCGAGGCGCTCGCGCAGGGACGCCGCCCGGCGGCGGGCGTCGCGCACCGACAGCGGCGGCGGCGTCCAGCCCGCCAGCCGGGCCAGCCGCACCACCGGCGGGGCGATGTCGCTGTCGGCGATCATCGCGGCCGGTTCGCCGTCGTGGACGCGGCCCTCGCCGTCCAGGTGCAGCAACCGGTCGGCGTACTGGAGGACCCGCTCGACCCGGTGCTCGGCGACCAGGACGGTGGTGCCCAGGTCGTGGACCAGCCGGATGATCGCGGCCAGCACGTCCTCGGCGGCCGTCGGGTCCAGCGCCGAGGTCGGCTCGTCCAGGACGAGGACCTTCGGATGCGCCGTCAGCACCGAACCGATCGCCACCCGCTGCTGCTGCCCGCCCGACAGTGTCCGCAGTGGACGGCGGCGCAGCTCGGCCACGCCCAGCAGGTCCAGGGTCTCCTCGACGCGCTTGCGCATCACCGCCGGGGGCAGCGCCAGCTGCTCCATCCCGTAGGCGAGCTCCTCCTCCACGGTGTCGGTGACGAAACCCGCCAGCGGGTCCTGGCCCACCACGCCCACCAGGCCCGCGAACTCCTGCGGCGCGAAGGCGGCGGTGTCGCGGCCGTCGACGGTGACCCGCCCGTGCAGGTGGCCGCCGGTGAAGCGGGGCACCAGGCCGTTGACCGCGCCCAGCAGCGTGGACTTCCCCGCGCCGGTGCGGCCGGTGACCAGGCACAGCTCGCCCTCGCCGACGCTCAGCTCGACCTCGCGCAGGACGGGCCGCTTCGCGCCGGCGTGGAAGAAGGTGACGTTCTCGAAGCGGATCAAGAGACTGACTCCGGCGGAGGGGCGAGCCACGCGGGCAGGACCGCGACGGCCACCGCGAGCGCGGGCAGCCAGCCGACCTCGGGCCAGGCGAGGGGACTCAGGGAGGGGTACAGGTCGGCGGGGTCGACCGAGGCGGTCAGGTACATCAGCGCCGCCGAGGCCACCCCGCAGGCGGCGACGGTGATCTCGGCGGCGCGCCAGCGGTCGGGGCGGTAGCGGGAGCGGCTGACGCGGCGTCCGCCGATGAGGAAACCGGCGATGGACAGCGCGAGCCCGGCCAGCAGCATCGGGACGCCCATGTAGCGCGGGGTGGAGGCGTCCATGACGCCGTAGAGCCCGGCGCACACGCCCAGCAGGCCGGTGATGACGAGGGACCCGGTGAGCAGCCGGGTGCGGGCGGGGATCTCGCCGGTGCGGCCGTAGCCGCGCGAGGCCATCGCCGAGGCCAGCGCGAGTGAGCGGTTGAGGGCGTCCTCCAGCACCGGGATGAGGATCCCGCGCAGTGCCTTCAGGCCCTTCTGGCCGCCCGCGCGCAGCCTGCGGGCCCGCCGGACGCGCAGGACCGACTCGACGAGCTGGGGTGCCACGGTGAGCGCGACGACCACGGCCGTGCCGATCTCGTAGAGGGCCCCGGGCAGCGACTTGAGCATCCGCTTGGGGTTGGCCAGCGCGTTGGCCGCGCCGACGCAGATGACCATCGCGGCCAGCCGCAGCCCGTCGTAGAAGCCGCTCAGGAGCTGCTCGGCGGCCACCGCGCCGAACAGGCGGATGCCCTGCGCCCACTCCGGCAGCGGGATCTCGGGCAGCGTGAACAGGATCGTGTCGCCCTGGCCGCCGCCGAAGACGATCCGGAAGACCACGCGCATGGTGATGATGACCGCGCCCAGGTACAGGTACATCCGGAACGCCAGGGCCCAGGGCGCGTCGCTGCGGCGGCGGGCGACGACGTAGCCGCAGGCCACCAGGATCATCAGCAGCAGCACCGGATTGGTGGTCCGGGACGCCGCGGTGGCCAGCCCGAACGCCCACAGCCACCACGCGCCCGGGTGCAGGGCGCGCGGCAGCGAGCGGGTCCAGGACGCGACCGTCACGTCTGTTTCTTCTTGCGGCGGATGCCGATCACCGCTCCGGAGACCCCGAGGACGATGACGGCGCCCAGCGCGATGAACGTCCCGGCGGGGACGCCCGAGGGCTTCTCGGCGTTCCGCGCCAGCTCTTCGCCGCCGGTCCAGCCGGGCGCCTCGGAGGGCAGGTCGGACGGCCCGGGCGCGGCCTCCCCGGAGGAGGCCACAGTGGACGGTGAAGCGGAGGCCGACGGGGACGCCCCCGGCTCACCGGGTTTCGCGGGCTCGCCGGGCTTCTGCGGGTCCGGGTCACCGCCGCCGGGGTTCCCGTTGTCGCCGCCGTCGTCACCGCCGCCGTTGTCGGGAGGCGCGGGACGGCTCGGCCCGACGCGCGGCGGCGGGCTGGTGTCGGCGGTCTTGTCCTTGGAGAACGACCAGCCCTCGAAGCTGCCCTTCGGGGGCTTGCGCGCCATCACGCCCCACTGGCTGTAGGTCCACGAGCCGTTGTTGGGGGAGTGCCAGTAGGACCAGTACGCGGTCGCCGGGGGCGTGTTGATGCACGCCTCGTCGGCCGCGCCGGGCTTGCCCTCGATACGGCAGATGAACGCCTCACCCCAGCGCTGCACGCCGGTGATCTGGAAACCGGCGTTCTTCAGCGCGGTCAGCCCGCTGGCCTGGTCCCCGGGCGCGCACCGGACGATCGTGGACCCGCCGAGCTCCTGGAAGTCCACGATCACGGTGACGCCGTCGGCGTCCGGGCAGAACCCGGGCGTCCCGGCGCCGGTGGTGGCCTGCGCGGGCGCGGCGATGAGGATCCCGGCGGCCGCGGCGACCGCCAGGATTCCCGCGCGCAGGCGCCGCATCATCGCCTCGCCCGCCGCCGGGCCAGGACCACGAACGCCACACCGAAGACCAGCAGCAGCGCCGCCGCGCCGCCGAACAGCGGCAGGCTCGCGCCGGTGGTCGGCAGGTTCCCGCCCGGCTTGGTGCCCGGGACGCCCGGGCTCGCCGTCGACGACTGCGACGAGGAGGCCGGGGAGCTGGGGGACGCGCTGGTGGAGGTGGACGGCGAGGCCGAGGACGACGACGGGTCCGAGGGCTGCGGGCCGGGACCGGAGTCCTTGCCGAGCTCGCCCAGGGAGACGGTGGTCAGGCCGAGGACGGCCTGCGCGGTGGCGCGGCGGAACTGGTCGCGCGACATCGGGAAGCCGTTGTCCACGGCGTCCTTGCGGGCCTCCTCGCTGTAGGCGATGGCGCCCGCGTCGCCCTTGGCCGAGCCGCCGTTGGCGGCGGTCAGCTGCATGGTCTTCACCCACGCGGCGGCCTTGGCGGAGGCGTCGGCGCTGCCGGTGGCCAGCAGCGCCTGCCCGGCCAGGCCGGTGGAGTTGGTGTTCTGCACGTCGGCGGTCCAGCCGGAGCCGGCGAAGGAGCCATTGGGCTTCTGCTGCGTCTTCAGCCACTCGGCGCCCTTGAGGGCGGCGGCCTTCGCGCCGGTCTTGCCGTTGGCGTCGGCGGCCAGCAGCGACTGCACGGCCATCGAGGTGGAGTCGGGGTCGAGGGTGGCGTTGCCCTGCCCGTCGCAGTCGTCGAGGACGCTCTGCTCGGCGTTGTGGAAGGGGTAGAGGCGGAAGCCGCCGGCCGCGCACTGCTGGTCGATGAGGAAGTCGACCGCCGCCTGCGGGACGCCGCTCTTCGTGCGCGACAGCGCCAGGACCGCCAGGGACTGGTCGAAGGCGTTGCCGCCCTCCTTGTCGGCGGTCATCTTGTCCCGGAACCGGCCGTTCTCCAGGCCCGTGGTCCGCATGAGCCCGCGCAGCTCGGACTCGATGTCGAACTTGCCGTACTTCGCGGGGTCCTCACCGGCGATGACGGCCGCGTAGGCGACCTTCGCGGTGGCCCCGGCCACGCGCTGGCCCTTGTCCGACCACAGGTCGAGGGTGAAGTACTCGTCGGCGCGCGCCTTGAGGGCGCCGGTGATCTTGGCGGCGGTGGCGTCATCGGCGCCGGTGGCCTTGAGCGCCATCAGCGCGTCGATGGTCAGGCCCCAGTCGGCCGTGCCGAAGTCGGTGTTGAGGACGCCCTCGGCGCCGACCTCGTGGGCCAGCCAGGAACCGGCGGACTGGGCGGGCGATGGGTCGGCCGTGGCGGTGACCGCCGACAGTCCGATGAGGACGGTCGCGGCGGCACCGAGGGCGGCGGCGGTCTTGGCGACGCCGGTCATGGGGCACCTTCCCGGTCGCGCCGCGAAACCCGGCCGAGACACGTCCCCGGGCGCGAAGGTTCGCGCGCACGGGGATGGACGCTCGGCGAACCGGGCTTCCACACCGCAGACCATGACAGTGAGAAGCGAAGCACGCGGATCAGACGGTCCGGCTCGCGGCGAGGCCGCTCACGGTTGCAGGTCAGCGCCGGATTCGCACCGGCTTCTCCTGGTTCGCGCGTCGGCCGGGCGGGGCGCCCGGCGTGGCGGAGTCTACTGGCCGGTGAGCGGCCGTCGCCAGGGGTCGCGGCGCGGTGATCTGGGCCACGGCCGGTGATCGAGGGTGTGACCACTGTGGACGGAACGGATGCGGAGGCGATCGGCCCCGGAGGGCACCCGGGTCGGCCCTCCCGGCATCCCCGGCCCGGCTTGACACCGGTTGTGCCGCCGCGCATCCTGTGCGTGCACCAACCCCTTGGACGGTCGTGGGGGAAGCCGGTCGAATTCCGGCGCTGACCCGCAACGGTGGGCCGCGACAGCGGCGAGCCCGAATGCCCACACCGCATCCTTTCGCCCATTCCCGTCGTGGTCCGCGGGGCGGCGACCGGTCGTCCGCGCCCGGTTGCGGTTCCGCATACCGGAAAGGCGCCATCCGTCATGTCCACACGCCTGCTCACGCGAGCCGCCGCCCTCGGTGCCGCCCTCGCGGTGCTCGTGGCCGCGCCCGCCGTCGCCTCCCACCCCACCTCCGACCGGGGTGACGCCGCCTCCGGCTGGCTCGCCCGCCAGATGACCGGCGGCGATCACTTCGAGACCGTCTTCGACGGCACCGCCTACCCCGACCAGGGCCTCACCATCGACGCCGTGTTCGCCTTCGCCGCCACCGGTGAGGCCGGCGACTACGCCGCCCGCGCGCTGACCTGGCTCGCCAAGCCCGAGATCAGCTCCGGCTACATCGGCGACGGGACCACCGAGTCCTACGCCGGGGCCACCGCCAAGCTCGCCCTCGCCGTCCAGGTTCGCGGCCAGAACCCGAAGAACTTCGCCGGGCTGGACCTGATCGCGCGCCTGCGCGCGCTGGAGACGCCCACCGGGCGCTTCAGCGACAAGTCCCAGTGGGGCGACTACTCCAACGCCTTCACCCAGTCCCTGGCGCTGCTGACCCTCGACCGCACCCACAACGGCCCCTCGGCCGCCTCGGTGTCGTTCCTGGCCGGTACGCGCTGCGCCGACGGCGGTTACCCGCTGCTGTTCGCGCAGCCCACCTGCACGTCCGATGTGGACTCCACCGCGATGGCCGTCCAGGCCCTCATCGCCGTGGGCCGCTGGCAGGACGCCGCGCCCGGCCTGAACTGGCTGGTCTCGGTCCAGGGCGCCGACGGCGGTTTCGCCGCCTACGGCGTGGAGAACGCCAACTCGACCGGGCTGGCCGCGCAGGCCCTGTACGCCGGTGGCCGCTGGACCGCGGCGACCAAGGGCCGCGACTTCCTGCGCTCCCTCCAGATCGACTGCTCGGGCCCGCTCGCGCAGCGCGGCGCGGTCAACTACAAGGCCGGGGCCTTCGACCCCACCACGGCCAACCGCGCCACCGCCCAGGCGATCCTCGGCCTGGCCGACGAGAGCCTCGGGCACCTGTCCGCCGCCGGTTCCCGTACCGGCGACCCCCTTCTCCGCTGCCACTGATCCCGTGGCCGCCGCGAAGAACCCCGTTATAGAAGCCCCTACCGATGAAGGACGTCATGACCGCAACCCGTAACCGCCTCGTCTCGCTGCTGGCGGTGGTGCTGGCCGCCTTCGGCGCCGTCACCATCGTCGCCTCGCCCGCCCAGGCCGCGGGCTGCACCGGCACCTCCGGTGTCACCGTCGTCGTCGACTTCACCGCCTTCGGCGGGACCGTGGAGCGCCGCTGCGCGCTCGGCGACCCCGCGTCCGGCCTGGCCGCGCTGGAGTCCTCGGGCTTCCTGATCACCGGCACCCAGCGCTGGGGCAAGGCGTTCATCTGCCGCATCGACGGCCTGCCGACCGCCGCCAATGAGCCGTGTGTGAACACGCCCCCGGCCTCGGCGTACTGGTCGTACTGGCACGCCCAGCCCGGCGGCAGCTGGAGCTACAGCACCCTCGGCGCCACCTCCTACAACCCCGCGCCGGGCTCGGTGGAGGGCTGGTCCTTCGGTTCCGGCGCCCAGCCGACCGTCGCGCCCTAGTCCCCTTGGCCGGGACGGGCTTCGGCTCGTCCCGGCTCGCCAAGATCGCCTAGAGTCGGGGCATGTCCACCGACCGCCTGTCCTCCTTCGGCGCCGACCTCGCCGCGATCCACCACCGCCTGCGCGCCGACCTGCGGGCCCTCCAGTCGGGCGCGGCCGTGGGGAGGGATCTCAAAACCCACTGCCTGACCTTCTGCTCCGCGCTCACCGCGCACCACACCGGTGAGGACGGCGGGGCCTTCGTCGCCCTGGCCCGCGAGTTCCCCGAGCTGGCGCCCACCATCGCCAAGCTCGAAGAGGACCACCGGATGATCGCCGGGATCCAGGAGCGCATCGTGGCCCTCGTGGAGGGCGGCGGCGACTACGCGGGCGAACTGGACGGGCTCGCCGCGATCATGGAGTCGCACTTCCGCTACGAGGAGCGCACCATCACCGAGGCGCTCAATGAGCTGCGCGAGGGGACCACCGAGGGGCTGCTGGGACTGCCCGCCGAGCCGCTCGCGTAACTACTCCTCTTGCTGAACTACTCCTCTTGCTGAACTACTCTGCGAGCTTCGCCCGTGCGCGGGCGACGTAGGCGTCCACCTGCGCGCGGTCGTAGCCGCGCAGCAGCACCATGAACTCCGGCTCGGGCACCGGCCCGGCCGGGACCTCCCCGGACAGCATCCGCTCGACCGACCTCACCCACGTGTCGACGGCCGTGCGGTCGTAGCCGCGCATCCCGAGGGTGAAGCCGGGGCCGGTGGGCTTGGCGCGTTCGAAGAAGGGCACCGCCCCATTTTGCCCGCTGGGGGCCCGAGCGCATAAGCCGTGTTCACTTTTAGGCAATATTCGCACCGCTTCTATGCGTTGATGAGGCTTGCCTCAAAGACGGGACTTTCGTCCGCTTCTTTGCGAAGAATCGAGTGACGGCACCGCGACGTTCGGTGCCGGAATCCATCGAAATCGAAGGAGCCACAAGCTCGATGAAGACGATGAAGAGGATCCTGCTCGTCCTGGCCGCGTCCACCGCGGCGGTGCTGGCCCTGGGGGCGTCGGCGCAGGCCGGGACGGTCACCGAGGGCTTCGAGAACGGGCTCGGGAACTGGGTGCCCGCCGATGACGGCATCGACCCCGACGCCGCGATCACCACGTCCACCGACAAGGCGTACGAGGGCGCGTACAGCCTCGCGATTCACCTGGGCGGGATGCAGGACGACGGGACGGCCTGGGTGTCGGCCCCCGTGTCGGCCGCGCCAGGCTCCACCGTCCGCGTCGACCTGAGCTTTCAGCTCTGGAGCGACGAGGACTCCTGGGCCAACGGCTGGCCGGTCGTCGCCCACGCGGGCGTGACCGCCCCGGCGGCCGAGGAGGACTTCACCATCATCGGCCGCACCGAGAAGTGGGTGGGCTGGAAGGAGTTCGCCTACACCGCCGACGTCACCGTCGGCGCGGACGGCACGGCCTGGGTGTCCTTCGGGACGAGCGTGACCTGGGAGACGCCCAAGACGCTCCACTTCGACGCGGTGACGGTCACCACGACCGGGCTGTGAGCGCGCGATCCTGAGCGGGCCCTCGTCCGGACCGGGCGGGGGCCCTTGTGCGAGGGCAAGAAAAAGCGGGACGAGGTCTCCAGAGCCTCGTCCCGCTGGTAGCACCCCTTCTCGGTGGTGACGCCCCCTCAGACATCGCCGCGAAGAATGGTGCGCCGGGGAGGACCGTGCCCGTTGGTCCATCCCCGGCGCGTGCCCCCGGAGTTCGTTCCGCGCCGATCGGTCGGGTGCCCAAGCCTGATCGATCAGCTTGTCGGCTTGACCGGAACAACTATCACTATGACCCCGGGGGCTGAGTTAAGGCTTGGGGCACTCTGGGAACTTCCTGTGAGTCTGTGAGGCTTCTCAGACTCGGCGCGGACGCTCCCCTCATGCCGGCTTACGTGCCCGGGCGACGGCCGAAGGTGTGCACCGTCGTGTCCATTTTAAGCGTTTCGTAGAACTTCACGGCATCTTCGTGCAGGAGATTCACACAACCGTGGGACCCGAAGGAGTCGTGGATGTACGTGGTCGTCTCGTGGAAGCCCATGCCGTCGGTGAAGTGCTGCCAGTAGGGCAGCCACACCTTGTACGGCTTCGACCAGGCCTTCTCCGAACGCCAGTCGATCTTGAACTTCCCGGCCGGGGTCTGGTAACCGCCGCCCATGCCGGTGCGGGTGATCGTCGGCGGGACGATGACCTCGCCGTCCTTCATGATCCAGGTGGTCTGGTGGGTCAGGTCGATGCAGGCGACCAGGCCCTTCGAGCCGTCGCACTTGTCCAGGTCGGTCTCGGCGAGCCGCCGGGCGACCTTCTCGGTCAGCGGACCGGCGCTGCCCTGGGCGGGGTCGATGCCGTAGCGCTTCTGGAACTTCTTGATGGCCGCGCAGTCGGCCTTGCTCTGCTCGCCGTCGGCGACGATGTCGCCCCAGCCGCCGAGCTGGATCAGGAGGTCCTCGACCTCCTTCTGCTTCTCCCCGACCGGGCAGCCGTGCTTCTCCTCCTTCTTCTCCTCCTTCTCCGGCGGAGCGGGCGACTCCGAGACCGGAGGAGCGGAGGACGCCGAGGCGCCGTCGGTGGGCCCGACGCGCGGCTCCGGCGGTCCGGAGGACTGCCCGGGCTGGACCGCCCCGGCAGGCTTGTCGTCACCGGCGAACGCATAGGTCCCGCCGGCGATGATCCCCACCGCCGCGATCACCGCGGCGGTGATGAGCACGGGGCGTCGTACTCGCATCGCCACTTCCCCTCCCAGAAATTTGTGCGCCCGCTCACCCGGGCGCGTGAAGACCTTGATATCCACTGAGACGCGCGGGGAACAGGCCCAAGTTGCGCCTGTTTCGCAATCGATATGTACCGCCCGTCGCGCGGGTGCGAATCCCCGGTTCGTGCCGCACCCGGGAATCACTCATGCGTACCCGATGATCAGGGGTTTCGCCAAGCGCGGAGGCCTTGCCGGCGCGCGGGGAGATGTCACACTGGAAGATCTGTCCGCCGCGGGGAAACGAGGTAGTGCGCGTGAGCACGGGCCCACTCATCGTCCAGTCCGACAAGACCCTCCTCCTTGAGGTCGGCCACCCCGGCGCGGGTGCCGCCCGGGTGGCGATCGCGCCGTTCACCGAGCTGGAGCGTGCGCCCGAGCACGTCCACACCTACCGGATCACGCCGCTGGCGCTGTGGAACGCGCGCGCCGCCGGGCATGACGCCGAGGCGGTGGTGGACGCGCTGATCACCCACTCGCGGTTCCCGGTCCCACATTCGCTGCTGGTCGACGTCGCCGAGACGATGGACCGGTACGGGCGCCTCCAGCTGCTCAATCACCCGGGTTACGGCCTCGTCCTGCACGGGCTGGACCGGGCGGTGCTGGTCGAGGTCGCCAAGTCGAAGAAGCTGGCGGGGATGCTGGGCGCGTTCCACGACGCCGACACCGTCGCGGTGCACCCTTCGGAGCGGGGACGGCTGAAGCAGGCGCTGCTGAAGCTGGGCTGGCCGTGCGAGGACCTCGCCGGTTACGTCGACGGCGAGGCGCACCCGATCGAGCTGCGCGAGGACGGCTGGCAGCTGCGGCCCTACCAGAAGGAGGCGGTGGAGTCGTTCTGGGCGGGCGGCTCCGGCGTCATCGTGCTGCCCTGCGGCGCGGGCAAGACCCTCGTCGGCGCGGGCGTGATGGCGCAGGCGAAGGCGACCACGCTGATCCTGGTCACCAACACCGTCTCGGTGCACCAGTGGCGGCGCGAGCTGCTGGCCCGCACCACCCTCACCGAGGACGAGATCGGCGAGTACTCCGGTGAGCGCAAGGAGATCCGCGCGGTCACCATCGCCACCTACCAGGTCATGACGGCCCGCTCGAAGGGCGCGTTCCGGCACCTGGACCTGTTCGGCGCGCGCGACTGGGGCCTGGTCCTCTACGACGAGGTGCACCTGCTCCCGGCGCCGATCTTCCGCTTCACCGCCGATCTCCAGGCCCGCCGGCGGCTGGGGCTGACCGCGACGCTGGTGCGCGAGGACGGCCGGGAGGGCGACGTGTTCTCCCTCATCGGCCCCAAGCGCTACGACGCGCCGTGGAAGGACATCGAGAACCAGGGCTGGATCGCCCCCGCCGACTGCACCGAGATCCGGGTGACCCTCACCGACGCCGAGCGGATGGGCTACGCGACGTCCGACCCCGCCGACCGGTACCGGGTGGCGGCCACCGCCCGCACGAAACTGCCGATCGTGAAGGCCGTGGTCGACAAGCACAAGGGGGAGCAGGTCCTGGTGATCGGCGCCTACCTGGAGCAGCTCCACCAGATCGCCGAGTACCTCGACGCGCCCCTCATCGAGGGCCAGACCTCCACGAAGAAGCGCGAGGAGCTGTACGAGGCGTTTCGCACCGGTGAAGTCTCGACGCTGGTGGTGAGCCGGGTGGCGAACTTCTCCATCGACCTGCCGGAGGCGGCGGTGGCGATCCAGATGTCGGGCACCTTCGGTTCCCGCCAGGAGGAGGCGCAGCGTCTGGGCCGGGTGCTGCGGCCCAAGGCCGACGGACGCCAGGCGCACTTCTACTCGGTGGTCTCCCGCGACACCGTCGACACCGAGTACGCCGCGCACCGCCAGCGGTTCCTGTCGGAGCAGGGTTACGCCTATACGATCGTCGACGGGGACGACGTCCTGCGTCCCCTCGACTGAGAGGGGCGCGCGTGCTCACCCCGGCACAACTCGACGGCTACCTCGACCGGATCGGCTTCCACGGCACCGCCGCGGCCGACCTGGAGACCCTGAACGCGCTGCACCGCGCGCATCTGGGCGCGATCCCCTACGAGAACCTCGACGTCCACTTGCGACGGAAGCTGTCCCTGGACGCCGACGACCTGTACGCCAAGATGGTCGTCGACCGGCGCGGCGGCTACTGCTTCGAGCAGAACGCGCTGTTCTGGTACGTCCTGCGCGCCTTCGGTTTCACCGTCGCGCCCATCGACGGGCAGGCCTCGCGTGAGCTCGCCGGGCACTCGCCCGTCCCCACGCACATGCCGCTGATCGCCACCGTCGAGGGCCGCCGGTACCTGGTGGACGTCGGCGTCGGCGACGGCTTCCACGAGCCGCTGCCCCTCGAAGTGGGCGAGTACGCCGACGGGATCTGGACGCACCGGATGACCGTGCTCGGCGACGGGATCTGGCGCTGCGTACCGGATCCCAACGGCGCGCTGATCTCCTTCGACTTCTGGCCCGAGGAGCCGCGCACCATCGACGACTACCGCGCGCCGTGCCACCTGCGCGCCACCGACCCCGGCTCCCCGCACCTGCGGGTCATGGCCGTCCAGATGCCCGCCGAGCGCGTCAAGACCACCCTGCGGGGAGCGCAGCTGACCTTCGCCGGTCCCGACGAGCCGGACGGCAAGCGGCGCGTGGTGCTGGAGACGCGCGAGGACTTCGCCGCCGCCCTCGACGTCCACTTCGGACTGCGGCTGGCCGTGGACGAGCTGGACGTGCTGTGGCCGGCCGCGCGCGCCCAGTACCTGGCCTGGCTGAAGGAGAACGGCGGCTGATGCTCACCCCCGCGCAGCTGGCGGCCTACCTGGACCGCGTCGGCCACAGTGGACCCGTCGCCGCCGATGAGGCGACCCTCGTCGCGATCCACCACGCGCACGTCACGACCATCCCCTACGAGAACCTGGACATCCAGCTCGGCCGCCCTCTCTCGCTGGCGCCCGAGGCCCTGGTCGCCAAGCTCGTCACCGCCCGCCGGGGCGGCTTCTGCTACGAACAGAACGGGCTGCTCGCGCTGGCCCTGCGCACCATCGGCTTCGAGGTCACCATGGTCGCGGGCGCCGTCGAGCGCGCCGTCCGCGGCGACGACGCCTGGTCCAACCACATGCCGCTGCTGGCCGATGTGGACGGACGCCGGTGGCTGGTGGACGTCGGGCTCGGCGACGGCTTCCTCGACCCGCTGCCCCTCGAAGAGGGCGAGCACGCCGACGGCCTCTGGAAGCACTCGCTGACCCGGATCGAGGGCGGCCTCTGGCGCTGCTTCCCCGATCCGCGCGGCTCGGTGCCGTCCTTCGACTTCGGCGAGGAGCCGTGCGAACTGGCCGACTTCGCCGGGGCGTGCGTGCGGCAGTCGACCTCGCCGGATTCGTCGTTCGTGAAGACCCTCGTCGTCCAGCGGCCCCTCGACCACGCCAAGACCACGATCCGGGGCGCGGCCTACGCCGAGAGCGGCCCGGACGGCAAGACCGGGCCGGAACTGCTGGCCACGGCCGGGGAGTGGGCGCTGACGCTGTCGCGGCGCTTCGGGCTGGACCTCCCGGCGTCCGAAGTGGAGGTCCTGTACCCGAAGGCGCGCGAGCAGTACGAGCGGTGGCGGGCGGAGAAGGCGATCGTGGCGGTGGAGGGTCCCTAGACCAGCTCCCGCTTCAGGATCTTCCCCGAGGCCGTCATCGGCAGTGACTCGCGGAACTCCACCGTCCGGGGGTACTTGAAGGCGGCCATGCGCTCCTTCGCCCAGGCGATCAGTTCCTCCTCGGTGACCTCCGTTCCCGGCTTGCGGACGACGACGGCCTTGATCTCCTCGCCGTGCCGCTCGTGCGGGACGCCGACGACGGCCACCAGGCTCACGCCGGGGTGCCGGGCGAGGGTCTCCTCGATCTCGCGGGGGTAGACGTTGAATCCGGCGCGGATGATGAGGTCCTTGATGCGGTCGACGATGTAGTAGTAGCCGTCGGCGTCGCGGCGGGCCACGTCGCCGGTGCGGAACCAGCCCTCGGCGGACAGCACCTCGGCGGTCTCTTTAGGACGGTCGAGGTAGCCGGTCATCACGTTGTGGCCGGACACGCACAGCTCGCCGGGCTCGTCGACGCCCGCCTCGCCGCCGTCCTCGGTGATGATCTTCGCGCGGACGCCCCAGACGGGCAGGCCGATCGAGCCGACCTTGCGGGGGCGGTCCACGCGGTTGAAGGTGGCGATGGGGCTGGTCTCGGACAGCCCGTAGCCCTCCAGGATCGGCACCGAGAAGCGCTCCTCGAAGGCGCGCAGGATCTCCACGGTCAGCGGCGCGCCGCCCGACACGCAGACCCGCAGGTTCTCCGCGACGCCCGCGATGTGGGTGTCGTCGGGGTGGTTGAGCAGGGCCCAGTACATGGTCGGGACGGCCGCCAGCATGCTCACCGACTCCGCGCGCATCAGGGCGAGGGCGCCGCCGGGATCGAAGCGGGGCATGAGGACCAGCGTCGCGCCGGTGAGGAAGCCGTGGTTCATGTTGACCGTCTGCCCGAAGGAGTGGAACAGCGGCAGCGCCACCAGGTGCCGCTCGTGCGGGCCGGACTCGAAGAGCCGCACGCCGACCTGCGCGTTCTGGGTCATGTTGCTGTGGCTGAGTTCGGCGCCCTTGGGGCGTCCCGTGGTGCCGCTGGTGTAGAGGACGACGGCGGTGTCGGTCTCGGCGCGCGGGACCGACGGGAACGCGTCCGGCACACCGGCGACGGCCGCGCCGAGCGTCGTCGCGCCCTCCACAGGGGACGGTGCGGCCGGGTCGAGGGTGATGAGCAGGAACTCCCGGCACTGCGGCGAGGAGCTGAAGGCGGCGAACCCGTTGCGGCCCATCGGAAGTTCCGGCGTGCCCTCGAAGCACAGGTAGGCGGCGGCCTTGGCGTCGGCGAGGTGGTAGGCGATCTCGTCGGCGGTGAGCAGCACGTTCAGCGGGACGACCGCCGCGCCGGTCTTGAGGATCCCGTAGTAGGCGGGCGGGAAGTGGTGCATGTTCGGGCACGTGAGCGCCACCCGGTCGCCGGGCCCGATGCCCCGCGCGGCCAGGGCGTGCGCGACGCGGCTCGCGGCGGCGTCCACCTGCGCGTAGGTCATCCGCGCCGGGCCGCACACGACGGCTTCGCGGTCGGGCAGCTCCCGGGCGGAGTCTTCGAGCAGGACGGCGAGATTCAGCACGGTGACCTCCGGGAGTCGTGGGTGGGGCCATCGTGCCAGCCCGGCGCGGAAAACTGTGTGCGCCGTCACAACGATCTGGTGACAATGAAGGTGGAAGGGGGGCCGCCATGCATGCGAAAGCGGCGCACACCCGACAGGCCACTCCGCTCGCCGACCCCAAGAGACCCGTCGATTCCCGCCGGGAGCACCCCCTGCTGGGGCTCCAGCGCGCCGCGGGCAACATCGCCGTCAGCCGCCTGGTCGAATCGGCCACCAAGGGCAAAACAGCCCTCCGTTCTCCGCGTTTCTCCGGTGTCGCCCGCCTGGAGGCCTGCGCCGCCGGGCGCGACCGCCTGCGCCAGGGCGACCGGGGCGACGCCGTCAAACGCGTCCAGCAGGCCCTGACCGACCTGAACCGCGGCTATGACCTGGGCGAACCCGACGGCGCGTTCGGGGGGAAGACCGCTGCCGTCGTCCGCAGGTTCAAGGCCGACGAGAAGCTGGGGGCCACCACCGCCGGGGACGTCGGGCCCGGGACGATGAAGCGCCTCGACGAGCTGTTCGCGGCGACGGGCCCGACGCCGCTGCCCGGGCCGGTACCCACCACCGCGCCCCCGACGAAGCTGCCGACGACCGATCTGCGCGGCACCCTCCGGCTGGTGAAACTGGAGCAGCCGCGTCCGCTGCTCGGCGGGTTCCGCGGCGAATTCGGGCTGGAGGCCGACATCGATCCCGGTCCCCGGCAGCGTTTCGCCGAGTACCGCCAGTTCATCAAGGGCACCATGGTCGCCGGACCGACGGCGAAAACGATGCGCGACACGAAGCTGGGCGCCGGTGCGGGCGATCTGATGTCCCCGACCGTCTTCAAGGAGGACACCGACGGCAACCCGGTCGGCGGCTACGGCCATCGGGGCCGGATTCTCCCGTTCCTAGACGAGTACAGCAAACCCGACCGCGCCACCGGGACCCACTACCGCAACGAGGACCTCCCCGGTTTCCCCGGGCCGATCGTCACCGCGCACTGCGAGATCGACCTGGTGTTCCAGGGCATGCTCGTGGACACCCGCGCGGATCACCCCGGTGAGCCCGAGACGCCGATCGCCGGTACCGCGCAGACGTGGACGGTGAAGGGCGCGTTCCACCCGACGCCGTGAGGTGGTGGGGGACCGGTCCGCTGAGTGGACCGGTCCCTCGCGCTGTCGCCCTGAGCGTGTGAACGTGGCGCGAGGGGGTGCGGGATGCGAGCGCATGAGACGTGGCGGGGCGAGGCGAACAGCGCGGGTGGTGCGGGTGGTGTTCGCGAGCATCCGCTGCTGGCGTTGCAACGGCAGGCGGGGAACGCGGCGGTGGGGAGGCTGCTGTCGTCGCCGAGGTTCGCGGGGGTGGCGAAGCTGGAGGCGTGCGCGGCCGACCGGGACCGGCTCGCCGAGGGGGACCGGGGTGACCCCGTGACCCGGGTGCAGCAGGGATTGGCGGACCTCGGGCGCGGCTACGACCTCGGGCGCAAGGGCGCCGACGGGGTGTACGGGCCGAAGACGGCCGGGGCGATCCGGCGGTTCAAGGCCGACGAGAGCCTGGGGTCGACGGCACACGGGGACATGAAGGCCAAGACGATCCGCGCGCTCGACCGGCTCTACGCGACCGCGACGGGGAAGAAACCCGGAGCCACCACCGAGCCGCGAGGTTCGGTCCGGCTGGTCAGGCACGATCCACTGCGCTTCATCGACAAGTCATTCCAGGGTTTCCAGTCGGTCGTGGCCGACATCGCTCCCGGTCCCCGTGCGCGCTTCGCCGAGTACCGCCAGTTCGTCAAGGGCGCCACGTTCGCCGGTCCGACACCCGACCGGATGACCAACCAGTCGTTCCAGGCGGGGAACCATGAGCCGCTCTCGCCCACCGATTTCAAGGAGGACACCGACGGGAACCCGCTCGGGGGCTACGGCCATCGTGACCGGACACTGCCCGGCATCCTCGACGAGTACAGCAAGCCGGACCGTGCGACCGGGACTCACTACCGGAACGAGGACTCCCCGGGCTTCTTTGGACCGGTGGAATCGGTGCACATGCTGGTCGACCTGGATTTCATGGCCATGCTGGTCGACACGCACAAGGATCACCCGGGCCGGCCGGAGACCCCGATACCCGGCACCACCATCTCCTGGCCGGTGAAGGGTTCCTGGCCCCCGCCGTAGACGCGAAACGGCGGCGCGCCCAGCCACGGCGCGCCGCCGCCCCTCCCAGGAGAGAGGGTCCTACGCGGTGACGGTCTTGGTGACCGTCCCCGTGGCTCCCTTGTCGTCGGTGACCGTGAGGGTCACCCGGAACGTGCCGTGCGCGTTGTACCAGTGCGTCGGCTGGGCGCCGGTGCCCGTGGTGCCGTCGCCGAAGGCCCACGAGTACGACACGACGCGCCCATCGGCGTCCGACGAACCCGTGCCGTTGAAGAAGCACACGCCGACGCCCGCGAAGCACTGCGCGGTGAACGACGCGGTGGGCGGTGTGTTGCCGCCCGAGCCGGTGACGGTCAGCGAGAACGAGGCCGTGTGGTCGGCCTTGTCGCCGTCGCCGGTGACGGTCACCGTGTAGGTCCCCGCCGGAGTGCCCGTGGTCGTGGTGATCGACAGGGCCGAGGACCCACCGGTGCTCACCGAGGCCGGGTCGAAGGACGCCTGGGCGCCCTGCGGGAGGCCGGACGCGGTCAGCCGGATCGTCTGGGCCGCGCCCGTGGTGAGCGTGGTCTTGACGGTGGTGCTCGCGCTCTGCCCGGGCGCGACCGAGGCCGAGGACGGGTCGAGCGCGATGGAGAAGTCGTCGGTGGGCGGGGTGCCGCCGCCGATGAAGCCCACGTAGAGCAGCTTGTTCGGGGAGCCCGAACCGAGGTTGGTCACCTTCGCCACGGCGTTGTTCACCAGCGCGTCGCGGACCTGCGACGGCGTCGCCGAGGGGTTCGCCGACAGGTACAGCGCGGCGGCGCCCACGACGTGGGGGGTGGCCATCGAGGTGCCGTTCATCGACGTCGAGGTGCTCGACGTGTAGGCCGACACGATGCCGGTGCCGGGGGCGAAGATGTCCAGGCAGGTGCCGTAGTTGGAGCCGTTGACGCCGTTCCAGTCATTGGGCAGCGCGCGGCTGTCGGTCTTGGTGGTCGCGCCGACGGTGATCAGCTGCGAGACGCGGCCGGGGGTGGAGGTGCAGGCGTCCTTGTTGTCGTTGCCCGCCGCGGCACCGAAGACCACGCCCGCCTCGGTGACCTTGCGCGCGGCGTCGTCGACGGCGGTGTCGCCACCGGCGAAGCCGACCGAGAAGTTCAGCACCGCCGGGAGCTTCTTGTTCTTGACCACCCAGTCGAAGGCGCCCAGGGTCTGCTCGGAGGTGCCGCTGCCGCTGTTGTTCAGGACGCGCAGGGCGACGCCCTTGGCCTTCTTGGCCACGCCGTAGGTCTTGCCGAGGACCGTGCCGGCGGTGTGGGTGCCGTGCCCGTGACCGTCCTGCGGGTCGGCGTCGTTGTCGACGAAGTCGTAGCCGGCGGTGACCCGGCCCTCGAAGTCGGCGTGGGACATCTTCACGCCGGTGTCGACGAGGTAGGCGGTGACGCCCTCACCGGCGTTGGCGTAGGTGTAGGACGACGACAGCGGGAGGTCCTGCTGGTCGATGCGGTCCAGGCCCCAGCTCGGCGGGTTCTGCTGCGTGTCGAGCAGGTGCCCGATGTGGACGGGGGTGACGTACTTGACGGCCGGGTCGGCGGCCAGCCGCCGCGCGGCCGTGGCGTCCATGCCCACCGAGTAGCCGTGCAGGACGGAGCTGTAGGTGATGCCGAGGGTGCCGCCGTACTCGGCGATCAGGCCGTCTCTCGCCGACGAGATCGAGCCGGTGAGCGAGTCGTTCAGGGCCACGATGTAGCGGCCCGGGACGGTCTCGCCGCCGGTGTCGAGGATGGTGCCCTCGGCCTGCGCCGGGGCGGCCAGGGCGAGCGCGGACAGGGCTGCGGCCGTGCCGACGGCCAGGGCGAGGAAGCTTCGCCTTAAGTTCATGATGCCGGATCCAATCTGGGCCCATAGGGGTGTGGGCCGAGATCACGATCCCGTCGCCCCGGGGCGTGATCAATCCGGTGGGCCATCCGTAGGGGTACGGGGAAAACCCGTCGCGGTGAGCGCGGCGCGGGTGGTCCGCAGCTTGCGGACCGCCGAGGCCACGTGCTGCTCGACGGTCCTGGGGGACAGGTAGAGGGCGGCGGCGATCTCCCGGTTGGTGCGCCCGGCGGCGGCCAGTTCGGCGACTTCCCGCTCCCTGGGGGAGAGCCGGTCGCCGTATCCGGGACGCCCGCCGCGCGGCACGTGCCCGGCCGCGCGGAGTGTCTTGCGGCAGCGGGCGGCGTCCCAGACCGCGCCCAGCGCGGTGAACTCGGCCTCGGCGGTGGCGTGGTCCCCGGCGGCCTCGGCGACCAGCGCGGCCTCGTAGGGGCGGGGCAGGTCCAGGTAGCGGCGGCGGGCCTCGTCGAGTTCGCCCCGGCACCAGGCGAGGGCGGCGTGGGCGAGGGGCGCGTCGGCGTGGGCGATGCCGGCGGCGAAGGCGCCGGTGGCGTCGACGGGGGAGAAGGGCAGCAGTTCGGCTCCCCACACCCAGTTGCCCTTGGCGCGCAGGCGGTCCACGGCCTCTTTCGCCAGGCGGGAGGGGTCTTCGCCGCGTGCGGCGAGGAGCCGCAGCCCGGCTCCGGCGGTGGCGGCGGCGACCGGTACCGCCGCGTCGTCGGCCCAGCCGAGGGCGGCGTCCTTGAGGCGGGCGGCCGATGCGTCGAAGTCGCCGCGGGCCAGGGCGAGCAGGCCCAGGACGAGGTGGGCCTCACCGGCGACGGGACGCATCCCGGCCGCCGCGTGCGCGAAGGCCGTCGCGCGGGCGGTCAGCCCGTCCCAGCGCCCGAGCGCCCAGTCCAGCCGCAGGGAGGTGCCCTCGGCGGAGTTGGCGTCGAAGGGCGCGCCGGTGCTGGCGGCCAGCCGCGCGCCCTCGGCGAGGTGCCCGGCGGCGTCGGCGTAGCGGCCCAGCCAGACCGCGCCGTCGGCGAGGTTGCAGTGCCCGCGGGCGATCAGCCGCCGTTCGCGCGCGCTGCCGGTGGGTATGGACGCCAGGGCCTCGGGCGCGCCCGGCGCGCCGGTGGCCATGAGCATGGTGGCGTGGTTGCTCATCGCCGCCGCCCACGCGATCGGGTCGCCGGAGGCCTTCGCGCGGGCCAGGCCGCGCGCGAGGTGCTTCCGGTCGTCGTCCAGGGAGGTGCCGGGGAAGTAGGCGAAACCCAGCAGCGACAGCGCCCGCGAGGCGGTGCTCGTCGGCCCGTCGTGCTCGGCGACGGCGGCGCGCACGTGGGCGCGGGCCTCCTCGATGCGCCCGAGGTGGTTGAACAGGGCCGCGCCCAGGTCGATGTGCAGGACCGCGCGCGCCTCGGGCCGGGTGGCGTGGGCGAGGGCCTCGCGCAGCAGCGCGAGGGTGGTGTCGGAGTGCAGGGAGGCGCCCGCGTTGTCGCCGAGGAGGGTGACCATGCGCTCGCGGACCTCCTCCGGCAGCGGCTCGGTGAGGGCGTCGTGGAGCAGCGCGATCGCCTCGGGGGTGCGGCCGTCTGCGAAGGCGCGCGCGGCGGCGGTCTCGGCGTGCCCGGCCCACGCGGGGTCCCCGATCGCGCGGGCGTGCCGGGCCAGGGCCGCCGGGTCGGTGAGGACGGCCAGGGCGCGGCGGTGCATGGCGTCGCGCACCGGGACCGGCACGAGCCGGTAGGCGGCCTCGGCGGCCAGCGGGAAGCGGTGGCCGAGGGCGGTGCCGTGCGCGGTGAGCAGCGCGGACGCCCGCTCGGCGGCGCGCGCGAGGTCCACCGGCCCGGCCACGGCCGCCAGGACGGCGGGCGCGGCGGGTTCCCGCAGGACCGCCGCCGCCCGGGCGAGGGCGAGCGCGTGGCCCTTGAGCGCGGCCATGCGCCCGGCGACCAGCGCGTCCAGCGTCGGCGACGCGCCGGTGGCCAGGACCTCGGCGAGCACCCCGGCGACCCCGCCGCAGTCGGCGACGGTCTTGGCGTGCGCGCCGGGCGGCTCGACGGGCCCGACGGTCACGTGCGCCGCGCCCCACGCGACGGGCCGTCGCAGCGGGAGTCCCGCCACGGGCAGCTCCTCGGGCCGGTAGGTGACCACCACGCCCACCCTGCGGGCGGCGATGATCGCGCGCAGCCGGGCGGCGGCCCGGGCGTCGAGCCACTGGGCGTCCTCGACGACGAGGGGATCGTGGAGGGGCAGCGTGGTGGGGACGCCCGCCGCGCACGCCACGCGCGGGACGTCGCCGAGCCAGTCGGCCAGCAGCGCGGTCTTGCCGGTCCCGGCCTCACCGGCCAGGAACACCGTCCAGGGCGGCGAGGCGGCGGCCTCCCGCAGCGCGGCGAGGAGACCCTCGCGGTGGATGTGTGGTAACGCGGCCATGGGGTGAGGCTATGCAGTTCAGGGGCGCCGCGCACGCCCCGGGTGCCGCACCACGCCCGAGGCGCGTTCCCACGACATGCGCAGCAGGGTCCGGGCGATCTCCAGCTCCTCGGCGTCGCGCGGGGCGTAGAGCATGACGATGTTGTCGAAGAAGTCATCGCGGGCGGTGATCGGGTGCGCCTCGATCCAGCCCAGGCGGGTCAGGAAGTTGATGATCTGCGGGTCGAGCATCAGGTGCATGAAGCCGGTGCGGTGGACGTGGCCGAACTCGTCGAGGCCGGGCATGAGGAAGGCGTCGGCGGGTCCTTTCGGCTCGCGCAGCCGCAGGGCCAGGGAGCCGGGCTCGGAGACCTGGCTGGGGCCGGTGAACACGCCGGGCAGGGCGGTGGCGTAGTCGACCAGACCCTGCCGGATGTCCGGCGGGGAGAACTGGTCGAGCTGGTCGTGCGGGATCATGGCGCCGGTGGTCTTCGGGCGGTCCCCGGCGCGCGCGAGGATGTCGATGAGCTCCATGGTTTCTCCTCCATACCAACGTACTCATGGTGCGTTGCAGCCGTTTCGAGTCTGGAGGAGACTGTCCGCATGACACAAGACGGCACATTGACCGCCCAAACGCACACCGGTGTGCGTGGGCCGCAGGACTGCGAAGTCCGCGACGTCCTGGACCGCATCGGCGACAAGTGGAGCGTGCTGATCATGGCCCGGCTCGGCGGCGGGCCGCTGCGTTACTCCGAGCTGCGGCGGGTCGTGGACGGCATCTCCCAGCGGATGCTCACGGTGACCCTGCGCGGCCTGGAACGCGACGGCCTCATCACCCGCACCGTCATCCCGACCACCCCGCCGCGCGTGGACTACGCGCTCACCGAGGTCGGCGAGACCCTCGCCGGCGAGGTCGCCTCGCTGATCCGCTGGGCCGAGGCGAACCGCCCGTACGTCGCCGCCAGCCGCGCCGCCTTCGACGCCACCACCCCCTGAGGGAATGACGGGCGGACGGTTAGAGTTGCCCACCCGTGTAAGGACCGATCCCTGCTGGAAAGGCATACCGTGGCGCGCATCGGCACCTCTGAGCTCGACGTCTTCCCCCTGTCGCTCGGCGGCAACGTGTTCGGCTGGACGGCCGACAAGGAGACCTCCTTCGCCATCCTGGACGCCTACGTGGCGGCCGGGGGCAACTTCATCGACACCGCCGACGTCTACTCCTCGTGGGTGGAGGGCAACTCCGGCGGCGAGTCGGAGACCATCATCGGCGAGTGGATGGAGGCGCGCGGCAACCGCGACGACCTCGTCATCGCCACCAAGGTCTCCAACCACCCCCTGCGGCAGGGCCTGGGCGCGGCCAACATCGCCGCCGCGGCCGAGGACTCCCTCCGCCGCCTGCGGACCGACCGCATCGACCTCTACTACACCCACTTCGACAAGCCCGAGACGCCCGTCGCCGAGACCCTCGGCGCCTACGACGTCCTGGTCAAGGCGGGCAAGGTCCGCCACATCGCCGCCTCCAACATGAGCCCGGAGCGGCTGACGGAATCCCTGGACACCTCGGCACGCGAGGGCCTGGCGTCCTACGTGGCCGTCCAGCCGCACTACAACCTGGTCTCCCGCGACACCTACGAGGGACCGATCGCCGACATCGCCGCCGCCCGCGGCCTGTCCGCCATTCCCTACTACGGCCTGGCCTCGGGCTTCCTGACCGGCAAGTACCGCCCCGGGACCACGGTGGACAGCGCCCGCGCCGGTGGCGCGGGCAAGCACCTGGACACCCCGCGCGGCCTGGCCGTGCTCAAGGCCCTCGACGAGGTCGCCGAGGGCCACGGAGCCGAACTCGCCACGGTCGCGCTGGCCTGGCTGGCGGCCAAGCCGACGGTGGCCGCGCCGATCGCCTCGGCCCGCACCGTCGGGCAGCTGCCCGCGCTGGTGGCCCTGGCCGACCTCAAGCTCACCGACGAGGACGTCGCCAAGCTGGACGCCGCCTCGGCCTGACCGCGTGGCGGCCCCGTGCCCCTCACCGAGGTGAGGGGCACGGGGCCGTGGGAACCCGGCCGGCATCCGGGATTCCCGAACCGGTCCCAGTGGACCGGCGTATGTCGCGGTGACTCATTCCCGGGTGCCGGCGAGGTCCCCTTCACCGAGCGCACCGGCGGTCCTCACAGGACCGGCGCCCGCCAGCCCAGCAGCGCCCCCATGCGCTTCTCCATCGACGACTTCGGCGCGCTGCGCAGGGCCAGCCGTGCCGCCCAGCCCGGCAGCGCGGTGAACAGCCGGCACAGCCGCAGCGAGTCGGCCGCCACGCCCTGAACGCGCGCCCGCCGCGCGTCGTCGTAGCTCCACAGCCCCGCCACGCCGTCCCGGCGCAGGCACGCCGCGAGGGTGACCGCGTCCTCCATCGCCTGCCCGGCGCCCTGCCCCAGGTCGGGCGTCATCGCGTGCGCGGCGTCGCCCAGCAGCGCCACCCGGCCGGTGCCGTCCACGAACGAGGCCAGCGGCGGCAGGTGGTGGATGTCGTGCCGGATCAGCGACGCGGGATCGGCGGCGGCCAGGATCTCCCCGATCGGCGCGTGCCAGCCCGCGTACCGCTGTGCCAGGTCGTTCTCGTGGCCGCCGGCGGGCACGGCCAGGTCGGCGAAGGCGTAGACCTTGCCGCCGGGCAGGCGCGTGTACCCGAACCGGGCCTTGTCGCCCCAGCTCTCGCCGCTGATCGGCAGGTCCGGCAGGTCGGAGATCATCCGCCAGGCCGAGGCGCCCGAGTAGACCGGCGCGGGCGCGTCCCACAGCGCGGTGCGCACCCGGCTCCAGATGCCGTCGGCGGCGATGAGGACGTCGGCGCGCTCGGTGCCGTGCGCGGTGTCGACCTCGACGCCGTCCCGGTTCGCCCGCACGGCGCCGACCTCGCTGTTCAGCCGCAGCGCGCCCGCCGGGAGGGCCGCCTCCAGCGCCTCGGACAGCAGCGCGCGGTGCAGGACGTAGAGGTCGCCGTGGTGGTTGGCGTCGGGGATGAGGACCTTGCCGTGGTGGTCGCGGATCGCGCTGTTGACCTGCGGGGTGCCCGCCGCGCGGACCGCGTCGCCGACGCCGACGGCGTCCAGGGCGGCGAAGGCGTTCGGCCACAGGCTGATGCCCGAGCCGATCGGCTCCAGCCGCGAGGTCCGCTCCAGCACGGTCGTCTCGATGCCCGCCTTGTTCAAGGCGACGCCCGCCGTCAGGCCGCCGATTCCCCCGCCGATCACCAGTGCGCGCATCCCGCTTCTCCCTCTACATCTGTAGTGACTCGCGAGTGGTACTCTACGGCTGTAGAGGTGGCGGGGACAATGAGAGGTGGGTCACGATGGCGAAGGCGGGCGATGAGCGGCGCGCGGTCCTGGCGGACGCGGCCATCGAGGTCCTGGCGGACAAGGGCGCGCGGGGGCTGACCCACCGCGCCGTCGACGAGCGGGCCGGGCTGCCGCAGGGCTCGGCGTCCTATCACTTCCGCACCCGCGAGGCCCTGCTCAAGGCCGCCCTCGACCGCCTCGCCGAGCGCACCCAGGCCGACCTGGCGGTGACCGGCGGCGGCGATCTGGCCACCGACCTGCACACCGTGCTCACCCGCTGGCTGAGCACCGAGCGCAACCGGCACCTGGCCCGCTACGAGCTGACCCTGGAGTCGGCGCGGCGGCCGGAGCTGCGCGAGATCCTGGTCGCCCAGCACCTCGGCTTCGTCGCCGTGCTGACGGCGATGCTGGCGGAGGCGGGCGTGCCGGAGGCCGAGCGGCGGGCGGCGCTACTGGTGGAGTGGATCGACGGCGTCCTGTTCACGCGCCTGGTCGGCGGTCAGACGGTCGCCCCGGCCGACACCGCCGACATGATCGCCGGGGTACTGGGTCTTCAATAAGTGCCGGGTCTTCGATAAGCGCCGGGTCTTCAGTGGTCAGGGCTTGAGCACGTTGTCCGGGAACTGGCCCTCGACGTTGCCGCGCGGCGCGTAGAGCACGATCGCCAGATAACCCCCGTCGGGCTTGGCCGCGTAACCGGCGCCCGCCGAGCCGCTGGCCGCCCACACCACCTGCGTGAACGCGCCGGTCTCGGGGGCGAAGCCGGGCCGGTCGTAGTCGTAGGCGGGCGCCTGCGAGTACCAGGCCTCCACCACCGCGCCGCCGTCGAGGGCGCCGCCGTTGGTCCAGGCGAGGTTGACCCCGAAGTCCCCGGCGGCGTCGCGCACCGCGTCCGGGGTGAGCTCGCCGGACGCCGCCAGCCGCGCCGCGGCGTCGCGCGCCCGCGCCGACAGCGAGCGGTCCTCGCCCAGCGGCGGGGCGTGGTGGTCGGCGCGGTGGGTGTTGTGGCGCTGGATGACCTGGACGGTGAAGTCCCGCTGGCTCACCGTCTCCTCCGCCCGCGCCGGTTCCGCGCCGGCGAACAGCGCCGAGGCCGCCAGTCCGGCGGCGAGGGCCATCGCGATCAGCCGTGTCCGGGCGCACCCGCTCATGTACCGCTCCCTTCTCGCGTCCGTTCCCTCCTTCGTACCGGGCGGACGGGCGATTCGGGGCGATTCGGGATGATCAGGTCACGGTGAGCGTCAGGGCGGCCGGGAGGGCGGCGAAGGCGGCGCGGACGTCCTGAGCGAGGCGGGGGAGTCCGCCGTCCTCGTCGGGCCAGTCGTGGACGGCGGCGTTCCAGGCGGCCAGCATGAGGTCCACCGCCAGCCGCAGCGGCAGGCCGCCGGGGTCGGCGCCGGTGCGCCCGGCCAGGCCCGTCACCACCTCGGCGGTGGCGTCGGCGCAGAAGCGCAGGCTCTTGGCGTTCAGCGCGGGCGTGGCCTCGGCGAGGCGGCGGCTGGCGCGGAACTGGACGGTCCACTCCGGCGGCATGGCCGCGATGTTGGCCAGCAGGACGCCCTCCAGGACGCCCAGCAGCGGCCCGTCCAGCGGCGCCTCGCGCAGCGCGGCGGCGAAGGAGCGCCAGAAGTGCCGCTCGGGGTCGAGGGCGACGTCCTCCTTCGAGGCGAACATCCGGAAGAACGTGCGCTGGGAGACCTCGACCTCCCCCACCAGGCGGTCGAGGGTCACCGCGTCGAAGCCGTGCGCGGTGAACAGCTCGATGGCGGTGTCCACGAGCTGCCGTCGGGTGCGCTGCTTCTTGCGCTCGCGGAGGGTCGTCACGGGCCGAGTCTAGCCCCCCACTGGCGAACGCTGATCATACGCGTTAGCGTGTGACACGCTTTTGCCAGTCACCGGCACTTTGTGAAGGAGCACCCCCATGCGCGCACTCGTCGTCGACGGCACCACCCTCGCCTTCGCCGAGGTCCCCGAGCCCGAGCCCGCCCCCAACGAGGCGCTCATCGAGGTCCGGGCGATCTCGCTGAACCCCGGCGAGCTCGACCACCTCCTGCCCGCCATGCCCGACGGGACCGTCCTGGGCTGGGACGCCGCCGGTGTGGTCGTGCGGGCCGCCGCCGACGGCTCCGGCCCCGCCGTGGGCACGCCGGTGACCTCGCTGAAGTGGACCGGCGGCTGGGCGCGGCTGCGGACGGCCGAGACCCGCTGGATCGGCGCCGCGCCCGAGGGCGCCGACTTCGGCGCGCTGGCCACCGTCCCCGTCGCGGCCGGTTCGGCGCTGCGGGCCCTGCGGCGGATGGGTTCGCTGGTGGGCCGCCGCGTCATGGTCACCGGCGCCACGGGCGCGGTCGGCCGCCACGCCGTGCGGCTGGCCCGGCGCGCGGGCGCGCACGTCATCGCCGTGACCCGCGATCCCTCGGCCGGTCTCGGCGCGCACGAGACGGTGTCCTCGCCGTTGGAGGTGGACGGTTTCGTGCACGGCGTCGTCGACACCGTCGGCGGGCCGGGGCTGGTGGAGGGCTTCGGGCGGCTGGCCACCGGCGGCACGCTGATCGTGCTCGGCGCGGCCTCCGGGGCGCCCGCGCACTTCGAGCACGGCTCGATGATCGCCACCCCCGAGGCCTACGACCGGCGGATCGAGGGCTTCTTCCTGCTCGGCGAGCACGACCTGGCCGCAGACCTCACCTGGCTGGCGCACGAGGTCGCCGCCGGGCGGCTGCCGTCCACGGTGGACGCGCGCGCCGACTGGTCGCGCGCGCCGGAGTTCGCCGCCGCCCACGCGCGCGGCGAGCGGATCGGCAAGGTCGTGCTGGACCTCTAGGGCCCGCCCCGCGCGTCGGCACTCGGGAAACCCGGTGCCCCTCGCGGCCGCGTACGACCGGTACGGGGCGTGCGACCGGCTCGCGAGACGAGCCCTAGCCGGTCAGCTTCACCAGGGCCCGCAGTCCCGCCAGGACCTCCTCGCCGGTGGGCGGGGCGTCCGGGCGGGACAGCGCCTGGATCGCCACGCCCGACATCAGCGCCATCTGGACCATGCCCAGCCCGCGCTCGTCGCCCTCGGCCACCTCGTCCTCGGCGCGGCCCAGCAGGATCGCGGCCAGGCCCCGGCGGCCCTCGCCCATCGCCGCCGCCAGGCCCTCGCGCAGCTCGGGGTTGCGCATGGCCTGCATGAACAGGTCCATCGAGACCAGCCACATGCGCGGGTGCTCGCGGACCTGTTCGAGGTTCTTCTCCCACATGCGCACGTAGGCCCGCTCGGGGGTGAGGTCCTCGCCGTCGGGGATCAGCGCGCGCCCGGAGATGTCGCCCCACTCGTCCAGGATCTCGGTGACCGCCAGCAGGAGCAGCTTCTCCCGCGAGCCGAAGTGGTAGCCGATGGCGGCCATCGAGACCCCCGCCGCGGTGGCGATGTCGCGGACCGACGTGCGGTCGAAGCCCTTGTCCAGCAGGCAGCTCTTCGCGCCCTCGATGAGCGCCTCGCGGTTTCCCATGCGCGGAGGGTAGCACGAACGTGTTATGCGATCGCCTTAGGCGATCGTCTTGCGCGATCGCCCAAAGATGGTCTATGGTCATCCCACACACCCCCACCACCCCGGGAGAACGCGATGCCCACCCCCAAACGGCTCCTGGCCGCCCTCGCCCTCGGCGCCCTCGCGATCGGGCTCGTCCCCGCCGCCGCCGAGGCCCACGACCCGAGCGTCGTGCGCACCTCCAACGGCTACGTCCGCGGCGCCGAGACCGGCGGCCTGCGCACCTTCTCCGCCGTCCCCTACGCTGCCCCGCCGGAGCGGTGGAAGTCGCCGAAGCCCGCCGCGTCCTGGAAGGGCGTCCGGGACGCCACCAAGCCCGCCCCGCCCTGCGCGCAGCCCGGCGGCCTGCCCGTCGCGATCCCCAACACCAACGAGGACTGCCTTTACCTGAACGTCACCGCCCCCGCCGACGCCGACGGCGACACCCCCGTGATCGTGTGGATCCACGGCGGCAGCCTGCGGGTCGGCTCCGGCGACTACTACGGCGCCTCGCGACTGGCGAAGGACGCCGTGGTCGTCTCGGTCAACTACCGCCTCGGTGTCATGTCCTTCCTGAGCGATCCCGCGCTGAACAACTCCGGTTCGCTGGCCATCGAGGACCAGCAGGCCGCGCTGCGCTGGGTCCGCGCCAACATCGGCGCCTTCGGCGGCGACGGCGAAAACGTCACGATCATGGGCCAGAGCGGCGGCGGCTACGCGGTCTGCTCGCACCTGGCCTCACCCGCCTCACGCGGGCTGTTCGACCGCGCGATCATCGAGAGCGCCCCCTGCGCGGGCCCCGAGGCCACCGACACCCGGGCCGAGGCCGACGCCTACGGCCTCGGGGTCGTCAAAGCCGTCGGCTGCGACACCGCCGCCGACCGCGCCGCCTGCCTGCGCTCGCGTCCCGTCGACGCGCTGCTGGCCGCCTTCGGCCAGTACGCCGAACCGCGCCCCATCGCCGGGACGCCCCTGCTGCCCCTGTCGCCCGCCGAGGCCTTCCGCACCGGCCGCTTCAACCGCGTCCCCGTCCTGCTCGGCGTCAACCACGACGAGATGAACGGCCAGTACGCGGGCATGGAACTCGGCGGCGGACCGCTCCCCGCGTCGCAGTACCGCCCCACCCTCGACCAGATCTACGGCGATGACGCCGCCGCCGTCGAGGCCGCCTACCCGCTCTCGGCCCACCAGGGCTCGGCCTACTGGGCTCTCGCCGCCGGGCGCACCGCGAACGAGTGGGTCCGGCCCACCATGGACACCGCCCGCCTGCTGGCCCGCCACACCCGCCTGCACGTCTTCGAGCTCACCGAGACCGACAATCCCTGGTACGCCGGAACCCCCACGGTGAGCTTCCCCGCCGGCGCGCAGCACATGTCCGAGCTGACCTACCTCTTCGACATGCCGATCTTCGCCGCCCGCACCCCGAAGCAGGACGCGCTCGCCGAGCGCATGATCACCGCCTGGACCGGCTTCGCCGCCGAGGGCGACCCGGGCTGGGCGCGGTTCCGGACCGGCCACGAGCGCGTCCAGGCCATCTCCTCGGGCACCTGGGGCCCGATCGACCCGGAGCAGGAGCACCACCTGGGATTCTGGCGCGGCCTGTAGTCAAGCCACGAGGGCCCGGCGTTCGCGCCGGGCCCTCGGCGTGCCCCGGGACATATCGACGCCGGCCGTCCTATCCTCGCCCGATGTTCGACCACTACCTCCTGCCCGTCCGCACCGCCGTGCTGCTGTTCCCCACGGTCGCGCTGGCGATCGTCATCCCCGCCGCGGTGATCGCCTACCGCGGGCGCGGGCGGGCCGGGGGCTGGACGACGGTCGTCTTCTACACCTTCGTCTTCTACCTGCTGGCCGCGTTCATGCAGACGGTCATCCCGCTGCCCGCCGACCCGCAGGAGGTCTGCCGCACCAGCACCTACGCCGCCCACCCCCAGCTGCGGCCCTTCTACTTCCTCGACGACATCGCCGCCCAGGGCACCGCCGCGCTGTGGCCGACCCTGCTGAACGTCGCCCTCCTCTTCCCTCTCGGCGTCTACCTGCGCTACCTGTGGAAACGCGGCCTCGCCGCCACCACCCTCATCGCGCTGGGGACCTCGCTGTTCTTCGAGACCACCCAGCTCACCGGCCTGTGGTTCGTCTACCCCTGCCCCTACCGGCAGTTCAATGTGGACGACCTCATGTGCAACACCGCCGGGGCCGTGCTCGGCTGGCTCATCGCCGGTCCCGTCATCCGGATCCTGCCGCGCATCGACCGGCAGGGGGAGCGCGCCCGCTGGGCCGGGCGGGTCACTTTCACCCGCCGCGCGCTGGCCTACGTCACCGACCTCATCGGCTGGGCGATCGCGGTGACGCTGACCCTGGGCGTCCTGGTCCTGGTACACGTCGCCGTCCCCGACGGGCTGCTCGTGGCCGTCGGCGCGGGCGTCGGCCTGCTCTGGTTCTGGATCGTGCCCGCCCTGACCGGCGCGACCGTGGGCAAGCACCTGGTGCTGCTCACCCTCGTCGGCACCGGCGGACGCCGCGCCGGGGCGGGCGCGCTGCTGCTGCGGTACGCGATCCTGCTGTCGCCGCTGTGGCTGACGTGGCTGGGCTTCCTCGGCGGCGGCGGGGAGACCCTCCAGTGGCTGCTGCTGGCCGCGGTCATCGTGGCGTGGGTGTGGTCGCCGCTGGCCGCGCTCGTCCGCAAGGACCACCTCGCGCCCTACGAGCGCCTCACGGCCACGCGCAACGAGGCCCGGATCACAAGCGCGGGGCCGCTACCGTAGCGGCCATGATGCGGCTGCTGCTCTTCCTCGCGATCGGTTTCGTGACCGGCGGCGTCCTGTTCGTCTCGGTCACCGGCGACGTCGACGAACTCGGCTGGTACCTCGGCCTGGGCATCCCGGTGATCGGCATCCTGGGCTCGCTCCTGCCCATCGCCGCCATGATGCGCAAACTCCCGCAGAGCAGCCGCCTGGACATCCCCGCCGCGCTCGCCGACGGGCGCGGCGCCCTGGCCCGCGTCACGAGCTTCCGCCGCACCGGCACCTCCATCAACGACGTCCCGCTGTGCGAGGTGACCCTCGTCGTCCAGCCGCGCGAACGGGCGGCCTACTCCACCACCTACCGCGAGCTGATGAACTCCGAGCTGCGCGCCCGCCGCCAGCCGGGGCAGGTCGTGGTCGTCGCCCGGCACGCCCTCGACCGGCCCGAGCTGGTCATCGCCGACCAGCCGGACGCGAGCTGGGCGGCCACCCTGGAGGAATCGCACGGCTCGGTGCCGGACGCCGCGCCGGTCTGGAAGGCCCCCGACACGCCCCTGCCCGGCCAGCGCAAGCCCATCATCGGGCGGGGGGAACGCGGCCGGCCCGCGCGCATGGTCGCCTACGTCGCCCTGGCCGCCATCGGCGCCGGGATCACCCTGGTCCCCAACTGGAGCCAGTTCCGCACCGAGGCCGCGGCGGTCTTCACCGAGCACGGCGACGACTTCACCCGCAACGACCGGCAGCGGGAGGCCGTCGAGGCGATCATCGCGGTGATGGGCCACTCCACGGTCACCCACGTCGGCTTCTACGACGGCTACGTCCTGGTCACCGGTCTCTCCGCGCCGGGCGCGGTCACCCTCGACGACTACCAGTTCCGCTACGGCGAGGCCACCCGCGAGGGCCCGACGCTGATCCAGTCCGACGACCTGTCCGGGGATACCTTCGACCTGCGCTCGGTCGACGTCTCCCGCATCCCCGAGTACGTCGCCGCCGCCATCACCGCCACCGGCATCGAGCCCGCCGAGACGCCCTATGTCGGCATCGACCGCTTCAGCGGCCCGCCCGCCATCGACGTCACCGTCCGCGACGAGTACTTCGACGGCACCTACCGCGTCGACATCTCGGGCAAGCTCGTCTACATGGACGGCGGACGCCCCGGCTCGGCCTCCGACAAGTGGGAGAAGGAGCACAAGTAGCGCCGCCGGGCGCACCCGGCGGCGTCATGCGCTCGAAGGGGCTAGTGCCCGCCCGCGTAGGACTCGGTCCGGGTGGGAACCGGCGGCGAGTAGGTCCAGTTCAGGGACTCCACCGGCAGCGGGAACTGCACGTCGTCGCCGAAGGGCGAGCTGGAGGCGGCGAACGGCGAGGCCAGCTCGGTGACCGCCAGGTGCCCGGCCTTGACCGGCTTGACGCGGGACTTCTTCACGACAGAGGACGCCATGGGGTCAGTCTCCCACGGGGGTGCCGCCGGTGACCGCGAAGGTGGCGATCATCCCGTGAACGGCCAGACCACGCCCATCGTGTCCGCCAGCGCGTCCAGGACCACCGCGCGATGCGGCACCCGCGGCACCTCGCCGCCCGCCCCCATCGGCCCCCGGTCCACCGTCACGTAGACGCCCCGCAGGGTCCGCATCGCGTTCGACACCACCGGCATCGGGCGGATCCGCTCCCGCCCGGCGAACAACGCCGCCACCGGCGCCAGCCACGCCGTGGCCTGCGCCTCGGAGAGCTCCGGGCGCACCAGCGCGCGCGTCAGCGCCAGCGAGAGGCGCTCGTCCTCCATGTCACGCCACACGAACTCCGTCGGCGCCACCAGCCGGGCCGCGCCCAGCTCCAGCATCGCCACCGGATCCCCCTCCGGATGCCCGGCGATCGTGCCCAGCAGGTCGGCGCCGTGCGCCACCGCGTGCAGCCAGCCCAGCTCGGGGTCCTTGCCGCGCAGGTCCTCCTCGGCGGCGAACCACGCGGCGAAAGCCGCCGTCCACTCCGGGCGCAGCACCCCCTGGGACACCACGCAGTCCAGGATCAGCGGCGCGAAGGTCCGCGCCTGGATCTCCGGATCAGCGAAGCGGCCCGCCATCTCATCGCCCAGCGCGGCCATCGCGGGCGCGTCCAGCACGCCCCGCCCGATCCACGTCGCCAGGACCGCGTAGGCCTTCCCGTCCCGCAGCCCCGGGTCGGGCGAGCGCAGGTCCGCGCTCATCGCCGCCACCGCGCCCGGCAGGTCATCCGGGACGGCGTAGCCGGCGTTCATGATCGTCTCGTAGTCGTATGTCACCGCCGCACCATAGGTCGCCCGGGTGACTCCCGACAGCGAATAACCGCCCCCGGACGCGTCACTCCCGGTCACCCTCCGCCCCGGCGTACCTTTGACGGGATGTCCGCACCCGTCCAGCCGGGCGACCAGCTCGCGACCCGGTTGCGCCGCATGTCCGACGAAGCGCTCGCCGGCCTGCTCCGCGACCGTCCCGACCTCGCCGTACCCGAGCCCGCCGATTTCACCGCGCTCGCCGCGCGCGCCGCCGCACGCGCCTCGGTCGCCCGTGCCCTCGACGGGCTCGACCGCCACGCGCTGCAGATCCTCGACGGCCTCCGCTACGTCGCCGGAGCGGACGGCACCGCCGACCTCGACGCGCTCCTCAAACTCGCCCCCGGCACCGAGGACGTGCTGGCCGCTGTGGACCGCCTGCGCGGCCTGGCGCTGGTGTGGGGCAACGACGACGCCATCCACATCGCGCCCGCCGTCGCCGACCTCGCCGGGCCCTACGTCGCCGGGCTCGGGCGTCCCGCGCTCGACCTCGGCGAGGACGTCGCCGCCGTGGTCGCCGACCCCGCGACGCTGCGCCGCACCATCCTCACCGCGCCCCCCGCCGCGCGCGCCGTCCTCGAACGCCTCGCCGCCGACGGGCCCATCGGCTCGGTCAGCACCGGATCCCTGCGCGACGAGGCGGGCGACACCCCGCTGCGCTGGCTCGTCCGGCACAAGCTCCTCGCCCTCATCGGCGACGACACCGTCGAACTCCCGCGCGAGATCGGCGTCCTCCTGCGCCGCGACACCGGGCCCCTCGGCGCGCTGCACCCCGCGCCGCCCGCGCCCGAGGTCCCCGTCATCGCCGACCGGGCCGTGGACAACGCCGGGGCCGGGGCGGTCCTGGAGACCGTCCGCCTCGTCGAGGCCCTGCTCACCGAGCTCGCCGACCTGCCCGCGCCCGCCCTCAAGGGCGGCGGCATGGGCGTGCGCGATCTGCGCCGCCTGGGCATGGCCGCCGCCACCGAGCAGGCCGCGCTGCTGCTGGAGATCGCCTACTCCGCCGGGCTCCTCGGTGCCCATGAAGAGGAGTGGCTGCCCTCGCCCGCCTACGACGTGTGGCGCACCCAGCCCCTCGCCAACCGGTGGGTCCGGCTGGCCCGCGCCTGGCTGGCGATGCCCCGCGAGGCGGCCCTGGTCGGCGGCAAGGACGACAAGGGCAAGATCTACAACGCGCTCGCGCCCGAACTGAGCCGCACCATCGTCCCGCGCCGCCGCGCCGAGGCCCTCAAGCTCATCGCCGACCTGCCCGCCGGGAGCGCGCCCGGCACCGAGGACGTCCTCGCGCTCATCGCCTGGCACCACCCGCGCTCCCGCGACCTCGACCGCTCCCGCGCGGTCCTGCGCGAGGCCGCCGCGCTCGGCGTCCTGGCCCGCGGCGCGCTCACCACCTACGGGCGGATGCTGCTGGCGGAGCGCGGACCCGACGACGATCCCCTCGGCATCAGCGCGCCCGAGATCGACCCGGTGGTGGAGAAGCTCGACGAGCTGCTGCCCCCGCCCGTCGACGAGGTCGTCGTGCAGACCGACCTCACCATCGTCGTCCCCGGACCGCCCTCGGCGACCCTGGCCGCCGAGCTCTCGGCCATCGCCGAACGCGAATCGGCGACCGTCTACCGCGTCACCCCCGCCGCGCTGCGCCGCGCGCTGGACGCCGGGTACACCGCCGAGGACCTGCACGCCCTCGTCGCCCGCCGCTCGCGCACCGACGTCCCGCAGGCCCTCACCTACCTCATCGACGACACCTCCCGCCGCCACGGCGGCCTGCGCGTCGGCACCGGCGGCTGCTACCTGCGCGGCGAGGACCCCGCGCTGCTCGCCGAGGTCTACGCCGACCGCCGCCTGGCGCGCTTCGCGTTCCGGCGGCTGGCGCCCACCGTGCTGATCACCCGCGCGCCCATCACCGACGTCCTGGACGCCCTGCGCGAGTACGGCTACGCGCCCGTCCCCGAGGACGCCGCCGGGGCGGCCGTGCTGACCCGCCCCACCGCCCGCCGCGCCGCGCACGCCGCCCGCCTCCCGCACGCCACCGACGCCGTCCCCCGCGTCGACGGCATCCCCTTGATCGCGCTCATCGAGCGCCTGCGCCGCCAGGACGCCCACGCCCGCAGCCGCCCGGCGGTCTCGGTGGTCGGCGACTCCTCGGCGGCCGTGGCGGTCCTCCAGCAGGCCCTGCGCGACAAGCAGCCGGTGTGGGTGGGCTACCTCGACGGGCACGGCGCGCAGGTCACCCGCAGGCTCCTGCCGGTGTCGCTGGGCGCGGGCTACCTGCGCGCCGAGGACCAGCGCACCGACACGCTGCACACGGTGGCGCTGCACCGGATCACGATGGCGACCATGGAGGACCCGGGCGCTTCCTAGGGGCAGCGGGAGAGCGGCCGGCGGCCCTAACCTGACCGCATGAGCACCGGGACGTTCAAGGTCGACCTCGGCGGGATGGGTCTCCTCGCCGCGCGCACGGGCCATTTAGCCAGGCTCACCGACGACATCGCCACGCGCGTGCGCAAGTACGCGCTGCCCGGCATCACCTCCGCCGGGACCGGCTTCTACATCGAGAGCATGAATCCCGGCCTCAAGCACCTGTGGGGCCAGGCGGAGAGCTTCGGGCGGCAG
Organism: Actinorhabdospora filicis; assembly: GCF_030269765.1. GTDB lineage: Bacteria > Actinomycetota > Actinomycetes > Mycobacteriales > Micromonosporaceae > Actinorhabdospora > Actinorhabdospora filicis. Next base: position 380,061 of record NZ_BSTX01000004.1, read on the forward strand.
AGCGGGCGGGTGGTCGACATCCTGTCCCAGCTGATCTCCGGTGCCCGCGCCAAGTACGAGCGCAAGGACGCCGACGCCGGGGCGAGCTTCGACGCGCTCATCGACGACCTCGGCGCGCCCAACGCGCAGGCCTTCGGCGGCCGCCCCAAGCCCGCCGGGACCTCCACCGACCTCGGCTGCACCTGGCCCGAGGACCCCTACATCCGCGACGGCGCGCCCGCCGCCAACGACAAGTACAAGTTCGAGTTCAATGTGTCCACAGGGGACCTGTTCAGCGTGTCGGCCTGGGTGAGCCAGCTCTGCGAGGCCGTCTTCGACGGCGATCCCGTGGAACTGTTCATGAAGCCCTTCATCGGCGACTGGGACGCCCTGTGGGCCTCGGGGGTGGAGTTCGAGCGCTACGGGAAGTCCCTGCTGGCCATCGGGCACGACATGCAGTGGCTCTCCGACCAGATCCCCCGGGTCTGGGACGGCAACGCCGCCGCCAACTGCCGCGAGCAGATGCTGGACCTGGGCGGCAAGCTCGCCGCCTGCGCGCCGTCCTTCACCGCCAGCGGCAAGGCCTTCAAGGACGCCGCCGAGGACGCCTGGAACGCCTACGACTTCACCTCCGCCTGGGCCCGCGACGCCATCGACATGCTGATCCCCATCGCCGGCGCGGCCAAGAAGGTCAACTTCGTGGTCGGCAAGCTGCCCGCCGAGGCCCAGATCGGGCTGCGCGAGGTCCGCAAGCTCTACGACCGGATGTCGGGCAAGGCCGACATGATCGACCGGGCCGTCAAGGGCTACAACGCGATCCCGCAGGGCGTGAACGCCCCGGAGCTGAAGATCCCCGGCTACAGCGTCACCCTGGGCGGCTGGTTCCACTCGTCCAAGCAGGGCCCCTACTCGGCCGGGAAGTGACATGACCGAATCCGCCGAGGCGATCGTGGTCCGCGTCGCGCGCGAACGCGTCCTGGACGACCTCATCGAGAACCATCCCGACGAGCTGATCCGCGAGGTCGCCCTTGAGGTGCGCAAGGGCACCCTGACCTGGTTCGACGCGATGAACAGCCCCACCTACGGCGCGGCCGTCGACGCGATGGCCGCCGCCGGGACCGAGGCGATCGCGTCGATCCCCGAACCGCTCGCCGAGGCCGAGGAGACCGCCCGCCGCATGATCGCCGAGGTCTCGGCCCACGGCGAGATCGCGCTCCGGCCCGGCTGGGAGCGGCCCACCTGAGAGCGCCTTCAGGTTCCCAGCCGAATCCCAGGTTCGTCCCAGGACGGTCTCAGAACCCGCGGCCAGTATTCGATGTACGCCTCGCGGCGACACTGAATCGGGGCGGGCGGCAGGTGAGTCGGAGGACTCCCAGCGATGGGAGTGCTTTCGTCAATGATCGACGAGGGGCGATGGGCGAGAGACCGACGACCTCCCTACACCTGCCGTCCGTCCCAACCCATGTGACGGGTCGGCCCTAGCGGTACTTCTCCGGCTCCGGCAGCAGCTCGTTCATCGCGCCCGAGCGGAATCCGCGCTCGTCCACCGTGACCCGCGCCCATCCGTCCACATGCGACAGGATCTCCGGGCTCAGCTCCGCCACCAACTCCGCGTCGATCTCCACCTTCGCGCTCTCGCCCAGGTCCCGGACGCGCAGGTCGCGCACCGGAACCCCCTTCGCCGCCAGCGCCGCCCGCAGCGCGGCCTCGGCCCGCTCCACGCGCGCCAGGCGCGCCGGGGTGATGGCGATGCCGTAGGCGACGCGGCTGGACAGGCACGCGGCGGCGGGCTTGTCCCAGGTGGACAGTCCCCACTCCCGTGACAGCGCGCGGATCTGGCGCTTGGTGAGCCCGGCGTCCTTGAGCGGCGTGGCCGCCCCCCGCTCGTGGGCGGCGCGGATGCCGGGGCGGAAACCGGCGACGGCGTCATCGGCGTTGGTGCCGGTCGCCACCGTCGCGTCCTTCTCGCCCGCGATGGGCCCCAGCACGTCCAGGAGCTCGGCCTTGCAGAAGTAGCAGCGGTCCCCGGCGTTGGCGCGGTAGCCGTCGCGGGCCATCTCGTCGGTGGCGGGGGTGACGTGCTCGACGCCGAGGGACGCGGCGAACTCGCGCGCGCGGTCCAGCTCCGCGGCGGGCAGGCTCGCCGAGACGGCGGTGGCGGCGGTGACGCGGTCCGGGCCGAGGAAGCGCGCGGCGGCGGCCAGCAGGAACGCCGAATCGGCGCCGCCGGAGAAGGCCACCACGAGGTGGTCGTACCGGGCGAGGGCCTCCTCCAGCCGCGCCAGGCGCGTCCGGGTGAGGTGCTCCTCCAGCCACGCGGGGAATCCGCTCAGGTCGGCCATGGTGACCTCGGCCGACAGCTCCTCGGCGGTGTTGTTGCCGGTGAGGACGCCGATCGCGACCGCTCCCGCCGAGCGCCCGGCGGCCACGTCGGCCGGGTGGTCTCCGATGTAGACGGACACGCCGTGCTCGCGCATCGCCTCGGCCTTCTCCTCGGCCCACACCCAGCCGATGACCTCGTCGGCCTCCAGCCCGGCGTGCTTGAGATGCCGCTCGGCGTCCGGGGCGTTCTTGCCGGTGATGACCAGGATCCGCCCGTGGTTGGCGCGGATCGCCGCGAAGGCCTCCCGCACGCCAGGCAGCAGCGGCGAGGCCGGGACTCCGTGGTCGCGGTAGATCTCGCGGTACCGCTTGACGGCGGCGTCGATCTCCTCCGCCGGGACGAACGGGGCGATCAGGTCCTCGATCGGCGGCCCGAGGTGGCCGACGATCCACTCCCCGTCGATGGCGTGTCCGGTCTCTTCGGCGACCACGGCCCACGTGGCGGCGATGCCGGGCCGGGTGTCGAAGAGGGTGAGGTCGAGATCGAAGCCGACGGCGGGTTCCTTCACGGAACCGAGGGTACGTGTAGGCCGGAGCCGGGGGCGGGCGATGTGGTGCGGGCTACTCGTCCCGCTGAGCCGCGGCCTCGTCGTGGGCCTTGACGAGGCGCTTGGGCGCCTTCATTCGCCACGCGTCCTCCAGCAGCTCGCGCATCTCCCCGGCGCCGACGGCGTCCAGGGTCACCCGGACCCAGTGGTAGACGCTGTCGTGGTTGGTCATGGAGAACTTGCCCGGCTCGGCGCTGATCAGGACCGAGCGCTCGTCGCGGTCGACGGCCACCCCGACGGTCTCGGGACGCTCCGGGTCGAAGGAGGTGAAGATCTTGTCCCGGACGCGGTAGCAGGTCATGCCCCAGGCGGGGCGTTCGGTCACTTCGGGCAGGGCTTCGGCGATGGCCGCCCATTCGTCCACGCTCACCATGTCACCGAGCATCGCACCGCCCTGCGACAAGACCCGCTGGAATGGAGCGGGTCCGTTGAAATAGAGCAGGCCCGGACGAAGCGCGCACTCCGTCCGTGCCCGAAACCTACGCTATCGGGCGGGTACGACATACCCGCCCGGGGGCGGCGCCTAGACCTCCAGCTCGCGCGCGACGGCGTGCACGACCTCGGCGATCTTGGCGGTGGCCTTGCGGTCGGGGTGGCGGCCCCGGCGCAGCGAGGGCAGCACCTTCATCTCCAGGACCTTGATCATGTCCTCGATGAGGCTGTTCAGCTCTTCGGGGCTGCGGCGCTGGGCGGCGGCGACCGACGGCGGCGCTTCGAGGATCTTCACGGTCATCGCCTGGACGCCGCGGCGGGTGTCCATGACGCCGAAGTCGAGGCGCTGGCCGGGGGTGAGTGCTTCCACGCCCTCGGGCAGGGCGGCCTTGTGCACGAAGACATCGCCCGTGCCGTCATCGCGGGAGATGAATCCGAAACCTTTTTCGGTGTCGTACCACTTCACTCGACCCGTGGGCACCGCTGACCTCAGCTCGTAGTCGCAACATGTACCCGCCTAGGCTAGCTGCATCTCCGGCAGGTGCTCCACCCGTAGCTTGAGGTCCGGATTGGCCGTGGAGAAGGCGGCCAGCTCGGCGGCGAGGGTCTTGTCGGCGACGATCACCCGCAGCGGTCGCCCGAAGACGCGGATGGCGCCTTCGAGGGTGTTCAGGGAGTCGCGGGAGGCGCCGGTGATGACCCCGTTGGAGTCGAGCGCGGGGCGGCCGAGCCAGTCGAGGACGTTGACCACCTCCATCGGCTCGGTCACGGTGCCGGTGTCGCGGTCGAGGATCCCGGCGAACATGGTGACGTGCCGGTTGAGGTGCCCGTCGTCGGAGTAGATGACCAGGGTCGGCGAGCCGTCCAGGAGCCCCGACTTCAGCAGCGCCCGGGTCGGGACGACGAAGGGCGAGAGGATCTTCTTGGCCGTCCAGCCGCGCGCCCACGTGGTGTTGGGACCGGCGTGGAAGTTCGGGCTGGCGGTGAAGATGACCGGCCCCAGCGGGATGAGCCCGGCGCCGATGACCATGACCATGACCGCCGCGATGGACAGCGCGCCCTCGTCGGCGCGGCGCGAGATCGCCAGCCGCCGCCACGGCTTCAGGAACAGCCCCAGCGCGCCGAACCCAGCCAGCGCGAGCACGTACACGACGTGGACGAGCTTCTCCAGGTAGTAGCGGGTCTCGCCGAAGGTGGCCAGCTGCTGGACGGCGAAGGCCAGCAGGATCGCCAGCCCGACCGCCACGGTCACCGCCGCGATCGGCCACACCGCGATCCGGCGCCCGGTGCGGGTCAGGACGGCGGCCAGCACCAGCAGCGACAGCCCCACCACCGAGGGCCGGTCGAAGGGCACGATCCCGCCGACCTCGTTGGTGTGGGACGGCCCGAGCCCGACCATCAGCTGCTGCCAGAACACGAAGGACGCGGCCAGTCCCGACAGGGCCACCGCGGCCACGGTGAACTTCCAGATCGGCGCGAGCCGTTTGCGGTAGAGCCACACCGCCGCGACCGCTGCGGCGGGCAGGAACAGCACGAACAGGTTGTAGGTGATCACGGTGGCCGCCGCCATCAGCGCCACCAGGGTGATCCACTCCCGGGCCGAGGCGGCCGGGCGCAGCAGGACCGCGAAGGTCACCGCCAGCAGCGCCAGTCCGACGATCTCGGAGTCGTAGCCCTGCCAGAAGAGCGTGGTCAGCGGCCCGGAGACCACCAGCACCGCCACGACCGACATGATCGCCGTCCGGCGCCAGCCGGCCAGCGAGGGACCGGCGACCCAGCGCGCGGCCCACACGATCGCCGCGCACAGGACGCCGAAGCCGATCGCGGTGTAGCCGTAGTAGTGCCACAGCTGCGTCTCGGCGTCCCCCGGCGCGGTGCTGCTGCGCGCGAACACGTCCAGCACGGCGTACAGGAAGTGCGCGCCGGGCGGGTAGACGTCCATGTCGGCGGTCATGCGCTGCACTTCGGGCTCATTGAACAGCGGGTAGCCCCCGAAGTTCACGATCGCGTCGAAGAGCGAGAAGTGCCGGAAGAAGTCCTCGCGGGCCGAGGTGAACACCAGGGACGGCATCAGCGAGGGCTTGCCCAGGACCGGCCAGCGCGCCCACAGCCCGCCCACGACCAGCGCGGCCAGCACCAGGACGTCGGTGCCGAGCAGCCGCGTGGGGATGCTCGGCCGCCGTCCGGTGAGCACCGCGATGACGGTGAGCCCGCTGAACCAGGTACCGGCGATCGCGATCGGGCTGAGCCCCCACGGCCACGCCGAGTAGACCAGCCCGAACACGATGATCCCGGCGGCGGTGACGAAGACCGACACCATGATCCGGTCGAGGAGGGAGCGCCCGGTCCGCAGGACCGACGCCACCGCCAGCACCATCAGCGGCGGCAGCAGCCAGTCCACCCCGATCAGGTGCGTCAGGCAGGGGACCGCCCAGCTCGCCGCCAGCACCCCGGCCGCGGGCAACGAACGTCGTAGCGTGGTCGTCACTGGCCCACCTCTCCTCCAGCCGACCAGGTTACGTGCCCTACCCGGTCCCGGCGAGTCAGGCTCACGCCGCGCGGGTCACCTCGACCGGCGGCACCAGGCCCGCCTCGGCGGCGCGTCCCAGCAGTTCGCGGACGGCGGCGTAGCCTTCGTCCCCGAGCCGCTCGGTGAAGCCGTTCACGTAGAGCCCGATGTGCTGGTCGACGACGTCGTCCGACATCTCCTGGGCGTGCGCGAGCACGTACTCGCGGGACGCCGAAGGGTCCTGCCAGGCGTGCCGGACGGAGGCGCGCACGGTTTCGGCGATCGCGGCGGCGTCCAGGCCCTTGCGGACCAGGATCGCGCCCAGCGGGATCGGGTTCCCGGTCTCGGTCTCCCACCACTCGCCGAGGTCGGCCAGCGCGGTCAGCCCGAAGTTCTGGTAGGTGAAGCGGGCCTCGTGGATGACCAGCCCGGCGTCGAAGCGCCCGTCGCGCACGCCCGGCATGATCTCGTGGAAGGGCACGACCTCGATGCGGCCGGGCTCCACGCCCTGGAGCCACAGCCGGAACAGCAGGTAGGCGGTGGTGCGCTCACCGGGGACGGCGATGGTCGCCCCGTTCAGGTCGGTACGGCCCGCCGAGAGCACCAGCGGCCCGCAGCCGCGCCCGAGGGCGCCCCCGCAGTCCAGCAGCGTGTACCGGTCCAGCAGCCAGGGCAGGGCCGCGTAGGACACCTTCACCACGTCGAACTCGCCGCGCTCGGCGGCGTGGTTGGTGACGTCGACGTCGGCGAAGGTCACGTTCACCTCGGGCCCCTCGACCAGGCCGTGGGCCCAGGCGTGGAAGACGAAGGTGTCGTTGGGGCAGGGGGAGTAGGCCAGCTCAAGCAAGGCCGCCGACCGCCTTGGTCAGGGCCGCGAAGGCTTCCTGGAGCTTCCAGCCGTCCTTGTCGCGGGGGCCGACGATGTTGGAGATGGTGCGGATCTCGGCGAAGGGGATGCCGACCAGCTTCGCGGCGGTCGCCACGCCGAAGCCCTCCATCGCCTCGGCGGTGCCGTCGGGGTAGCGCCCGGCGAGCTCCTCGGCGGTCTCCTTGGTCCCGGTGACCGTGGCGAGGGTCAGGACGGCCCCGCGCTGGCCCTCGACGTCCTTGGTGAGGTTCACGTCGCAGCTGATGGAGCTGACGCCCCCGAAGCCGAGGGAGACCACGGGCAGCCAGCCGCGCGGCGACTGCGCGCCCAGGTCGGCGGCGATGGCCCGGGTGGCGATGACGGTGTCGCCGATCTCGGCGCGGCCGGCGAAGGCTCCGGCGATACCGGCGGAGATGACCCCCGTGTAGTTGCCCTTGGCCAGCAGGAGCGCGGTCGCGGCGGCGGCCTGCGCGGGCCCGAGGCCGATGGTCTGTACGGAGATGTCGGCGTTGTCTTTGAGCCCGGCGCGAACCGCGTCGCGTTCGGCGTCGACCGCCGTGACGATGAGGAGAGTCACGGCACCGACATTAGTCCTGTGCTCTGGACCTCTTCCCGGGTCGGTACAGGTGGTAGCCGGGCGGAGCCCCGTCCTCCCCGGGGGTGTCCGGCGGTTCCTCCGCGTCACCACTCGGCGTACCCGTGAGCGGGTCGGGGACGCGGGCGGCCAGCGCGGTGCGGACGGTCGCGGCCAGCAGCAGGGCGCCGATCCCGGCCAGGCCGAGGGCCCCGGTGACGGGGACGAGGCCGAGCGCGCCACCGGCGACCCAGGCGAGGATGAGCAGGGTCTCGGAGTGAGCGAAGGCGCTGGCGCGGACCTCGGGCGGCACGCGTTCCTGGATGACGGCGTCCACCGCGAGCTTGGCGGCGCCGGAGGCGAAGGCGGCGGTGAAGCACAGGACGGCGACCGTCGCCAGGTTGTACACGGCCACGGTGGCCGCCGCGACGGTGACGGTGGCGGCCAGCGCGGCGGTCTGCACGAGCAGGGGCCGCTTGATGGCGAGCTTGGTGAACACGGCGGTGGCGATGAACGTCCCCAGGCCCAGGCTCGCGGCGACCACGCCCACGGCGGTCTGCGCGGGCAGTTTCGCCGCGAAGGGGAAGTCGCCTTCGCGGGCGCGGAAGATCAGGAAGAGGGCGAGGAAGCCGTAGCAGGCGCGCAGCGCGCCCGAGCCGAGCAGCGTCCCCCACACCAGCCGCCCGGTCAGCACCCGGCGGCCTTTGCCGAACAGGCGCGGGACGGTCTCCGGCGGCTGGGAGTCGGTGCGCGGCGGCAGCCGCAGCGCGACCACCATGCCCGCCACGAACACCACCGCCGCCAGCCGCAGCACCCACTGCGGCCCGGCCAGCGAGGCGAGGATCCCCAGCGGCAGCACGACCGCGCCCGCGACCGTCCCGTACAGCGACGCGCGCGCCCCGGCCTCCACGAGCGAGAGGCTGGACGGCAGGAGCCGCGGCAGCGCCGCCGAGCGCGCCACCCCGTAGGAGCGGCTGAGCAGCAGGATCCCGAACGCGGCCGGGTACAGCGCCAGGGAGCGCAGGTTGTCGGCGGCCACCCACACCAGGAACGCGCGCCCGAGCATGGTGGCGGCCAGCGCGTAGCGGCGGCCGTGCCGGACGCGGTCCAGCACCGGCCCGACCAGCGGCGCCAGCAGCGCGAAGGGCGCCATGGTGACCAGCAGGTACAGGGCGACCTGGCCGCGCGCCTGGTCGGTGGGGACGCTGAAGAAGATCGTCCCGGCCAGGCCCACGGCCACGAGGGTGTCCCCGGCGCAGGAGGCGGCGTGCAGGTCGAGCAGGCGCATCATGCCCTGCTCCCCGCCGCCGCCTTTTTCGCGCGCGGAGCCCACCTGACGGCGGGCGAAACCGCTCAGGGCGCGCAGAGCCCCGAACGCGCCTCGGGCGATGCTCCGGAGGGCGCGGAACAGCGTGACGATGAGTCGGCGCACAGCCCTATCATCCCCGTTCCCGGCGACCACGAACCGTGAGCAACAATAGGCCCGTGACCACTACTACCGTCGCCCGCCGCGCCCGACTTGACCGCACTTGTGCCGATGCGGTCGACGTCGCACGTGAGGCCCTCGCCGACAGTGACGCCGACGGCGTCGGCGAGTACTTGGAGGCGGTCAACGAGGGCGAGCGCCTCGTCACCCACCTGTTCGACTGCGACCTGCCCGGTTACCGGGGCTGGCAGTGGGCCGTGGTCGTGACCCGCGCGCCCCGCGCGCGCAAGGTCACCGTCTGCGAGGTCGCGCTGCTGCCCGGCCACGACGCGATCAGCGCGCCGGTGTGGGTCCCGTGGTCGGAGCGCCTGGCGCCCGGCGACGTCGGCGTCGGCGACCTCCTGCCGACCGCGCCCGACGACGACCGGCTCATGCCCGCCTACGTCCTCTCCGACGACGACGGCGTGGAGGACATCGCCGTCGAGCTCGGCGTGGGCCGCAAGCGCGTGATGAACCGCGAGGGCCGCCTGGAGACCGCCGCCCGCTGGTACGAGGGCGACTCCGGCCCGACCGCCGAGATCTCCACCAGCGCCCCCGCCGACGCCCGCTGCGGCACCTGCGGCTTCTACCTCCAGCTCGCCGGCTCCCTCCGCCAGGCCTTCGGCGTCTGCGGCAACCTCTACGCCGCCGACGACGCCCGCGTGGTCTCCGCCGACCACGGCTGCGGCGCCCACTCCGAGGTCCTCACCGAAGAGGAGACCGCCCTGGAGGCTCTGGAGACCGTCTACGACGACGGCGCCGTCGAGGACCTGGACGACTGACGTGGCCGGTCCCCTCGCCGAACACGTCTTCCTGGAGTCCCTGCGCGGCGACGAGTACTACCCCGCGCACCTGCTGGACAAGGGCCGCGACATCTTCGTGCGCCTCTGCGCCCGCCTCGACGCCGAACCCCCCGCCGACCTGGCCGGGCTCTACGTCCTGACGCACGCCGCCACCGAGGAGTTCAATGAGCTCCAGGAGGAGTTCTGGGACGCCGACAGCGAGATCGAGACGGTCGCCCGCGAGGCCATCGCGGAGGACATGGAGACCGTCGCGACGGCCTACGGCTTCGCCGAGGCCGACCTGGAGGAGCTGGTCGCGCCGCGGGACTGGTGAGTCCGGGCTGGTCGTGATCGCTGCCGTCGGCCCACGGGGCGTGTGCGTGGGTCCCACCACGTCTGCGCGATCCCTCTGATCCCTCGCCTCTGCCGATGCGCCCGGCGGCGGTTGGGCGGAGGCGCGCCGCCGTAGCAGTATTGGGCCCGCGTAGCCGTCCGTGCCCGTGCCCCGTGAGGTCTCGTCGTCCCATGATCCGCGCCGCCGTCCTCGGTCCCGTCCGTCTTCTCGCCGCCGGCACCCCCGTCGAACTGAGCGGCCGCCCCGCCGCCGTGCTCGCCGTGCTCGCGCTGGACGCCGGTCGCCCGGTGGCCCGCGACGCGGTCATCGAGGCCGTGTGGGGCGAAGACGCGCCCAAGACCGTGGCGAACCAGCTTCAGATCGCCGTCCACCGCCTGCGCGCGGCGCTCACCGCCGCCGGAGCCGAGGCGCACGCCGTCCTGCGCCTGGAGCCCGCCGGCTACCTGCTCGACCTGCCCACGGACCTGGCCGAGTTCCGCGAGCTCGCCGAGTCCGCCGCGACCGCCGCCCGCGGCGGCGAATGGGCGAGGGCGCGCGACCTGTTCGGGCGCGCCGAAGGGCTGTGGCGCGGGCCCGTGCCCGAGCTCCCAGGCTTCGCCGCGCTGGACGAGGAACGCCTCACCGTCGCCGAGAACGGGCTGATCGCCGCCCTGCTGGCCGGCGACCACGCCGAGGCCGTCGCCGGCGCACGCGCCCTGCTCGCCCAGGGACCTCCCCGCGAGCGGCCCGCGCACGTGGAGGTCCTCGCGCTGGCGCTCTCCGGGGACCTCCCGGCCGCCCGCGCCGCCCACGCCCGCGCCGCCGAGGCCATCACCACCGCCACCGGCCTCGACCCCGGGCGCGCCTTCGGTGAGCTCGGCGGGCGGCTGGGCGGCGACCTGGGACCCGCGCTCGCGCTGGTCCGGGGCTGGCTGGCCGGGCCGGAACGGCGCACGCGGCCGATGGAGCTGCCCGCCGAGATCCGCGACTTCGTCGGCCGCCGGGCCGAGGAGGAACTGCTGGCCGCCGCGCTGCGCGACGGCGGCGTCGCGACCGTGGTCGGGCTGGGCGGGATCGGCAAGACCGCGCTGGCCGTCCGCGTGGCCCGGGCCGTCGAGGCGCACCACCCAGACGGCTGCCTGTTCATCGACCTCCGCGGCGCCGACCCCGAGCCGCGCGCGGCCGGAGCCGTCCTGGACGTCTTCCTGCGCTCGCTGGGGGTGTCCAGCGACGCGATCCCGGCGGGCGTGCCCGAGCGGGCGGCCCTCTACCGGGCACTGCTGGCCGAGCGGCGGGTCCTGGTGGTCCTGGACAACGCCCTGGACGCCGCCCAGATCCGCGACCTCCTCCCCGGCCCCGGCGGCGCGGCCCTGGTGACCAGCCGCAACGCGCTCCCCGGCCTCGGCACCACCGACGTCCCCCTCGGCGTCCTCACCGACGCCGAGGCCGCCGACCTGGTGACGCGCCTGTCCGGGCACGAGGCCGGTACCGGTGAGGTCGGCGCCCTCGTCGACCTCACCGGGCGGCTGCCCCTGGCCGTCCGCATCGTGGCCGCCCGCATGTCCCGCCGCCGGGACCTGGGCTACGGGCGCATGCTCACCCGCCTGGCCACCGAGGAGCGGCGGCTCGACGAGCTCGCCGACGGGGACCGCCGGGTGCGCTCCTGCATCGACATCGGGTACCGGCGCCTGTCGGAGGCGGCCCGCACGATGCTGGTACTGGCGGCGTGGCTGCCGGTGAGCGAGTTCTCGCTGGGCACGCTGACCGGTTTCACCGGCCTGGACGCGGCCGGGGCGGAGACCGTGGCGAGGGAGCTGGAAGAGGCGCAGTTCCTGTTCCGCTCCACCGACGCCGAAGGCGCGGCGCGCCGGTTCACCCTGCACGACCTGGTGCGCCTCTTCGCCCGCGAGGACGCCGCCGACGGGGCCGACCTGCGCCGGGGATACCGGGCGCTGCTGGCGGCGGCGATCCGGGCCGACGAGGCCCAGCCGTTCCTGCGCTACCTCTCGCCCGACGCCCCGGACGGCCTGCCCGCCCTCGACCCCGCGGTCGCCGCGCTGACGGCCGATGATCCGCGCTCGTGGTTCCAGGCGCAGCGAGAGCTCCTGCTGTCGGCGCCCACGGAGGCCGGGCGCGCCGGGGACCCCGACATCGCCTGGCGGCTGTTCGGGGCGACCTCGACCTTCCTCGTGCACGACTTCCGCGGCGAGGACTACCGGGCGATGCTGGACGGCGCGTGGGCGTACCGCGACCGGCTCGGGGGCGAGGCCCACGCCTATCTCGGCATCGCCCAGGCCGTCCTGCTCCGGCTGGAGTTCGATCTCGCGGGGTCCAGGGCGTACGCGCGGCGGGCCCGCGTCGCGTACCGGCGCAGCGGGGACCTCGTCCGCGCGGTGGCGGTGTGCTTCGACCTCAGCTCGATCCACCGGGCCCTCGGGGACTTCCGGCTGGCCAGGGCCGTCACCGCCTGGGGCGAGAACGCCCTCGAAGGGCTCGGGGACGGTCCGCTGGTGCTGGGGCTGCGCGGCTGGATGAACATCTCGGCGGCCAACAACCGATCCGACCGGACCGAGGAGGCCCTCGCCCACTCGGCCCTGGCCCTGGAGTTGTTCGAGCGGGTCGGGGACGGGGCCGGCATCGCCAACGCGACCGGCATCTGCGGTCAGATGCTGGGGCTACTGGGCCGGCCCGGCGAAGCGGTGGCGAACCTGCACCGATCCGCGGCGCTGTACGCGGCATTCGGGCAGATCAACGCCGGCATCGGCTGCCGGATCTACATCGCCGAAGTGCACGTCGGCGAGGGTGACTTCGATGAGGCCGAGAGGCTGCTCGACACGGTGCTGGCGGATGCGAACGGCCCCGCCCTGCTGGCCTCGCGGGCCGGGGCGCTGCGGGTCCGGGCGCTGCTCGAACTTCGGCGCGGAGATCTCCGGCGCGCCCGGGAATTGGCCGATGAGAGCCTGGAGGCGTGCCGCGCCATCGGCGTGCCGCGCGTGCTCACCAAGTCGCTGCACATCCGTGCCGAGGTCGCGCTGGCGGAGGGCGACCCGGTCACGGCACGCGCCCATGCCGAAGAGGCGCTCACCGCGTTGTCACCGGACAGCCCGCTCACCGCGCCGCTGGAGGAATTGCTGGCCAAGGCGGGCGGGGCCCCGGCCGCGCGGGATTGCTGACCGCCTCCACCCGCCAGCTCCCCCGAAACCCCTGCTCGCCCCCGTCTTCACCCACCCCACCCCGCCCCCATGGGGTAGTGTCCTCAAGCGAACATCCGTTCGAACGAAGGGCCCTCGCATGACCGACTGGCCCGGCGGCCTCGCCGCCGTCACCCTCTTCGTGGAGGACCTCGCCGCGGCGAAGCGCTTCTACGCCGAGGTGTTCGAGGTGCCGGTGCACTTCGAGGACGCCGAATCGACCTGCTTCATGTTCGGCTCGACCATGGTCAACCTCCTCGCGGTGTCCGCCGCCCCCGAGCTCATCGCCCCCGGCGCCGTCGCGGCGGCCGAGTCGGGCAACCGCTTCCAGATCACCCTGTTCGTCGAGGACGTGGACGCGGTCTGCGCGCGGCTGAAGGACAAGGGCGTGGCCTTGCTGAACGGCCCGGTGGACCGGCCGTGGGGGATCCGCACCGCGTCGTTCCGCGACCCGGGCGGCCACATCTGGGAGATCGCCAAGTAGAAAAGGGGCCCGGCGTGAGCCGGGCCCCTTTTCGCTCAGAGCAGTCCGCTCGCGGCCAGTCCGGCCCGCGCGCCGGGCGCCTCGCCCGCCCAGGCGATGTAGGCGTCGGGCCGCACCAGCAGTGCCGGGGTGTCTTCGGTCGCGCGGACCACCAGCGCGCGCCCGGCGTCGGCGGGCGCGGGCGCGTCCGGCCCGAGGACCAGGACGTGCCGTCCCTCGCGCAGGGCCTCGTACAGGCGTCCCTCGGTCAGCGTCAGGTCCGGGGCGCGGGTGCCGGTGAGTTTGTGGGACCCGGCGGGGGCGCCGTAGGCGATCGCGAGGCCGCTGACGCGGCCGGTGGCGCGTGCGGCGACCGGTCGGATGCCGGTGGCCAGGGAGCCGACGGTGTCGCGCAGGGTGCGGGCGCCGCGGGTCTTGAGGGTGGCCATGCGCAGCAGGGCGCCGCTGGTGCGCAGGACGGCCTTGCCGACGGGGTGGCGCTCGGCGTGGTAGGTGTCGAGCAGGCCCTCGGGGGCGTGGCCGTGGACGGCGGCGGCGAGCTTCCAGCCGAGGTTGGCCGCGTCCTGTATCCCGGTGTTCATGCCCTGCCCGCCGGCGGGGGAGTGGACGTGCGCGGCGTCCCCGGCCAGGAACACGCGGCCGACGCGGTAGTCGGTGACCTGCCGCTCGTCGCTGTGGAAGCGGGAGGTCCAGCGCGGGTCGTGCAGGCCCAGGTCGGTGCCCATGACGCGGGTCATGAGGTCCTTGAGCTCGGCGACGTCGACCGGCGCGCTGTCGGGCAGCTGAGTGGCGCGGTCCCAGGCGATGACGCGCCAGTAGCCGTCGCCGAAGGGCGCCATGAAGACCAGGCCCTGGTCGTTGGCGCGGGCGAAGAGCGCCTCGCCGGGGTTCTCGGTGAAGCGCACGTCGGCGAGCATCACGGAGCTGATCGCCGAGCCGCCGGGGAAGTCCAGGCCGAGGGCCTGCCGGACCGAGCTGCGGACGCCGTCGGTGCCGACGACGTAGGACGCGCGGCGGCGGGTGACGCGGTCGCCGGTGACGACCTCCAGGTCGACGCCGTCGGCGTCCTGCCGCAGGCCGATGAGGCGGGCGCCCTTCTCGATGACGGCGCCGTTGGCCAGCGCGTACTTCTCCAGCACACGCTCCACCTCGTACTGCGGGGTGACCTGGAGGTAGGGGAAGCGCGAGTCGAGCCTGGACAGGTCGACGCGGACGCCGCCGAACAGGCGCAGCGCCGACAGGCGCGTGCCGGTGGCGAGCAGCTCGTCGGCGAGGCCGCGCGCGTCCAGCTCCTCCAGGGTGCGGGCGTGGACGGCGAAGGCGCGCGTCAGGTTGGAGTCGGTCTCGCGGCGCTCGATGAGGGTGACGCCCACTCCGGCGCGGGCGAGGTCCCCGGCCAGCATCAACCCGGTCGGCCCGGCTCCGACGACGATGACGTCCGTGGCGGCTGCCCCATTGTGTGCCATGACCCCTCCAAAGGCTTGGTCAACATCTGTTGGCCAACGACTGTTGACTACAGTGAACGCCTCCTCCCCGGTTTTGTCAACACCTGTTGATGTACGTGGTTCTCCTTGTCCCGCAACGGGAACGGCCCGCCCGGTCAGACCGGGCGGGCCGTTACCTCAGGCGTGCGTTACAGGCCGGAGCACTGTCCCGCGAAGACGCCGGTGACGCGGTTGGCCGCGCCGCCGTTGGTGGGCGGCGGGTTGTTGCCCGAGCAGGTCAGCGCGCCGGTGAAGGCGTTGCCGCCGACCGTCACGCCGCCGGTGTTGCCCGACAGCGAGACCGAGCCGGTGATGGTGTTCGGCGCGCAGTTGCCGCCGCCGAGCAGGACCGGGCCGGCCGAGCCGGACACCGAGACCGAACCGGTCACCTTCGAGCCGCAGACCTGGAACCAGGCCGCGCCGGTGGACTTGACCGAGCCGATGAGCTGGCCGCCGTCCACGATCAGGGCTGCGCCGGGCGCGATGGTCAGCGCGCCGATCTGCCGCCCGCCCTTGATGCACAGGACGCCCGAGGTCACCTTGAGGGCGCCGACGTGGTCGCCGGTCAGGGTCTGCGTGCAGTAGGGGGTCTTGTCGGGACGCAGCCGCACGACCTGCGGGTCGTGGTCGCTGGTCTGGAAGGCGAACTCGGCGTTGATGTGCACCACGTCGTACTCGAAGGACGACAGGGGCTTGCTGATCAGGATGTGGTCGAGGACCTGCGACAGGCCGTTGTACACGTAGGAGTAGCGCTCGTTCTCCGGCAGCGTGTTGATCAGGTCGGTCAGGATCTCGCCGTTCGAGGTCAGCGTGGCCAGCGCCGGGCTGTACTGGTAGTCGTTGATGTCGCCGGCCACCACGATGTTGGCGCGGGCGTCGACGGCCAGCACGTCCTTCAGGAACGCGTTCAGCACCGTGGCCTGCTTGACCCGCTGGATCTCCGAGGAGCGGTTCGGCGGCTGGTAGCGGCCGTCGGCGTTCTGGTCGCCGCCCTTGGAGTTGAAGTGGTTGGCGACGACGATGACCTTCTGGCCCTGGAAGCGGAACTCGCCCGCGAGGGGCTTGCGGCTGCTCTGCCAGGCCTCGTTGGCCGGGTCGACGCGGCCGGGGGAGGCCGAGAGGGCGGCGGTGCCGTCGGCGTCGGCGGCCACGCTCACCGCGGTGGTGGAGTCGCCACCGGCGCGGTCCACGAAGGACACCCGGGCCGGGTTGAACAGGAAGGCCACCCGGATGTTGCCGCCGGGCTGGCCGCCGTCCCTGCCGTTCTCGGGGTTGATCTGGCGCCACTCGTAGGCGGGGCCGCCGGCGGCGGTGATGGCCGCGACGAACTTGTCCAGGGTCTGCGAGGCGTCGACGACGCCGTCGTTGGTGCTGCCGTTGTTGTCCTGGATCTCTTCGAGTACCACGACGTCCGGGGACGCCAGGTGCTCCACGACGCCCGCGGCCAGCTCGGTGAACTTCGAGGCCGGGTCCTTCGGGGAGAGGTTCTCCACGTTGTAGGTGGCCACGGCGAGCTGGTCGGCGGCCTGCGGGGTGGCCGACTCGCGCACGAGGTTGCTCGGGGCGGCCGAGCCGACGGTGGTCGCGGCGATGCCGTAACCGCCGAAGAGCGAGTAGTCCACGGGACCGCTGGTGGCGCCGTTGAGGACCGAGCCGACGTCGACGCGCGGGACCGAGCCCGAGACCGGCTGGACGACGATGCGCCCGGTCGGGGTCTTGTCGTAGCCGAGGTTGACGGTGCCGCCGCGCGGGGTGGCGTACTCGCCGGGCTTGGCGGTGATGTAGATCTCGCCGTACTGGTTTCCGGCGCCGATCACGCGGGCGTCGTCGACCTCGACGAGCATGCCCTCGCGGCTCTCCCAGAAGTCGAGGACCGAGCGGGCCGGGTCGACCGTCACCAGGCTCTCGACGTTGCCGGTGGGCGAGGTGGGCGCGTACACGCCCGGCAGGGTCGTGGGCGCGATGACCTCGGCCGCGGGGAGGGCGTTGCCGCTGGAGCAGACCTTCACCGTCGGGTTGGTGATCTCGGTGGTGGACAGGGACGAGACGTTCGGGAAGGTCTCGCCGCTGGGCACCGGGTAGTAGTCGGAGACCTTGCCGGAGACCATGACGGCGTCGCCGGGCTTGACGCTGAGGTCGCCCTGGGAGCCGAGGAAGACCAGGACGGCCTCGCTGGTGGCCGGGTCGGCGTCCGGGGCGGGGTCCTGGATCCAGAAGCCGCGGGTGCCGGAGCCGCGCACGGCGGTGACGATCCCGGGGACGTCGGTGACGGTCTTGCCGTTCTGCGGCGAGATCCACCCGTTGCCCTGGACGTCGCGGATCTTCAGCGCGCCGGGCGTGGCGGGGCAGGCCGGGCCGGGGGTGTCGCCGCCGTTGGACGCCTTGGGCGTCGGGGTGGCGGCGGTGAAGTCGGCGGAGTTGTCGTCGCTGTCGGCGGCGGTGGTGCGCTGCACGGACTGCGTGCTGCTCGCGCCGGGGATCGGCTGGCCCTCGCGGATGGTGGCGGTGCCGTAGCCGAGCAGGTCGACGATCGAGGCCTCGCCGCCGCAGGTGGCGTCGGTGCAGGTCAGCGCGGTGGTCCCGTGGACGAGCGCGACGGTGCCGTCGGTGCCGGACATGGGGATGGTGCCGGTGGCGTCGGGCGTGGGGAGCGGCTGCGTGCCGCCGGTGCCCTTGGCCTCCTGGACGAGGTAGTACGCGCCGGGCGCCAGCGTCCCGGTCAGCTGCGTGAGCTGCCAGGAGCCGGTGCCGCTGCGGGAGTGGTACTGCACCGACCAGCCGCTCAGGTCGATCGGCGCCGTGCTCCGGTTGGCGAGCTCGATGAAGTCGTGGGTGAGGGTCGCGCCGGAGTTGCCCCCGCCGCCGAAGACCTCATTGATGACGAGACCGCCGGACGGGGCGGCCGACGCGGGGGTGGGGAGGGCGGCGGCGAGCAGCGCGAAGGCCGCCGCGGCTCCCACCGCGTGGATCTTGCGGAGGGGCACGTATCGCTCCTGAAGGGAGAAGACGAGAGGGGTGAAGTGTGCCGGGCGAAGTTACCAGTCAGTGGGAAGCGAAGGGAAACTTCAGGTGACGATGCCACCTCTCCGTGAGCGGCTTCTTCGCTTTTCGCACCGGGTTTCCCTCATCGTCTCCCAGGCGGGCGGGGGCCCTTCGCCCTTCGAGACGGGCCGCGAGTGCCCTTTCGGGTGCGCGGAGGGGCCGTGGCGCGGCTCGCCTTGGCCACGTCGTACAAGGCCCCGAAGGCCACGAAACAGCCCGGCAGCCAGAACGCGCCGAAGCACATCAGCCCGAAGCTCGGCCGGGTCAGCGTCAGGGTGAGCAGCAGTGCGAAGACGGCGATCCAGCCGAGGCTGATCAGCACCGTGGTCCGGGGTGTGAACCGGCGGTGCATCCAGGCGCGGAGGGGGCGGGTATCGAACTGCGTCACCACGTGCGGGACGGTAACCGGCCGCTAACCGGATCCGTGTCCGCACCGCTCGTGGGGTGCCTCACCCCACCCCCGCCGCCTCCACGTCCCCCTTCTCCTCCTCGGCCTCCGCCGGGTTCGAGCAAGCCGTCACGCAAGCCCGCACCTCCTCCTCATCCGCGAACAGCCGCACCGGCCCCGACCCCAGTTCCCCGAGGCTGTCGTAGGGGTTCGCGAGCTTGCAGTGCTGCAGTGACAAGCACCCGCACCCGATGCACCCGGCGAGGGTGTCGCGCATCCGCGCCATCTCCGCCATCCGCTGGTCCAGGACGCCGCGCCAGGCCCGCGCCAGCCGCACCCAGTCGCCCTGTGTGGGCGTGCGGCCCTCGGGCAGCATCGCCAGGGCCTCCTTGATGGTGGACAGGGGGATGCCCAGGCGCTGGGAGGCGCGGATGAAGGCGACCCGGCGCAGCACGTCGCGGCGGTAGCGGCGCTGGTTGCCGTTGGTGCGGCGGGACTCCACGAGGCCCTTGCGCTCGTAGAAGTGGAGGGCCGACACCGCCAGTCCGGCGCGTTCGGCGACTTCGCCGACGGTCAGTTCCTGTTGCTCCAGGGGGATGCGCATGGAGCGAACCTTAACTTAAGTTCGGGTGAGCGCCTTGTCGTAGGTACCGGATAATTTCCGGACATGGAGATCTGGAACAACCCGTCCTGCTCGAAGTGCGCCGCCGCCCGGGATCGCCTCGACCTCGCCGGGGTGCCCTACCGGGTCCGTTCCTACCTCACCGACCCGCCGACCGCCGCCGAGTTCGCCGCCGTCCTCGACCGGCTCGGCGCGCAGCCCTGGGACGTGTGCCGCGCCAGCGAATCCGCCGCCGCCGAACTCGGCCTGGACGGCTGGCCCCGGGACGCGGCGAACCGCGAGCGCTGGATCGCCGCCATGGTCGCCCACCCGGCCCTCATCCAGCGCCCGATCCTGCTGTGGGACGACGGCCGCGCCGCCGTCGCGCGCACCCCCGAGGCGCTCGACCAGATCTGATGCCCGCACCCTTCCTGGACGGCGTCCCCGTCCAGCGCGCCCCCGAGGGCACCGGATACGCCGTGGTCGACGTGGAGACCACCGGCCTCACCAACCGCGACCGGATCGTCGAGGTCGCCGTCGTCCACACCGACGCCCACGGCGAGGTCACCGGCGAGTGGCACACCCTCGTCAACCCCCGCCGCGACCTGGGCCGCCAGGACCTGCACGGCGTCCGCGCCGCCGACGCCCGCGAGGCGCCGCTGTTCGCCGAGATCGCCGGAGAGGTCGCCGCCCGCATGCAGGGGCGCATCCCCGTCGCCCACAACATCAACTTCGACCACCGGCTGCTCTCCGGCGAGTTCGCCCGCCTCGGCGTCGCGATCCCGCACCTGCCCGCCATGGGCGTGTGCACCATGACCTGGGCACCCCACTTCCTCCCCGGGCGGGGACGCTCGCTGGCCGCCTGCCGCGAGTTCTTCGGCATCCTCGCCGACCGCCCCCACGAGGCCCTCTCCGACGCCCTCGACACCGCCGGGGTCCTGCGCGCCTACCTCGCGGCCGGCGAACCGCCCTGGCACGCGCTGCCCGCCGAATGGCCCCACCTGCCGCACGAGAACACCCCGGTGCGCCTGCGCAACACCGTGCGGGAGTCCACCGTGGAGGTCTCGCTCCACCCCGGCGACACCATCGTCCTCACCGGCGCCTTCCCCGAGGGCAAGGACCACTGGAGCGACCTCGCCCGCGCCGCCGGGCTGCGCGTCGCCGGGCACGTCGCCAAGAACACCGCCGCCGTCATCGCCGCCGACCCCGACACCATGTCCGGCAAGGCCGAGACCGCCCGCCGCCACGGCGTCCCCGTCACCGGCGCCCACGTCCTCACCGAGGCCGCCCTAGAGGGGCTCCAGGACCCCGCCGCCCAGCCCGTCCTCCAGGGTCCGCCGCAGGGTCCGGCCCGTGGCGGCGACGGCCTCGGCGGCCTCCTCGAACTCCTGTAGCGCCTTGAACGCCCGGCCCAGCTCCCGCTGCCGCGCGCGATCGGCGGCGGGCACCGTCAGCCGCCGCACCACCGCCGCCGTCAGCGCCGGGCCCCGGTCCAGCAGCGCCTGATTCGCCGGGCCCGACAGATAGCCCGCCAGGAACCACGGATCCAGCCGCCCCGCCGCCGGGCGCAGCACGTACCGGGAACCGGCGGCCTCGGCGTTGTCGCCGGTGATCACCGTGGGCACCCGGCGCTCGCCCACGCCGCGCAGGACCACGTCGCCGACCTGCGGGACCTCCGCGCGCAGGATCGCCACGTCCCCAGCGCGCACCAGGTCGTCCACGGTGGACGAGCCGTCCGGCGCGTCGTCGGCGGGCAGGAAGCTCAGCCGCGCGGCCAGCCTGCGGACCGCCTTGAGCCTGAGATCCAGCTCGCCGCGCAGGCCCTCGGTCATCGAGGCGAGCACCCCGGCGTCCAGGTCGCGCGCCGAGACGTGCAGGGACGGCGTCAGGTCGACCTCGCCGTCCAGCAGCGCCGCCGCGGGCACCGCCCGCCGGTGCTCGTCGGGGACGACGGTGCCCAGCTCGCTCACCTCCCGCCAGGCCGACAGGACCAGCCGGGACAGGCGCGGCCAGTCCACCCCGCGCCCGTCGGCGCAGGAGGAGCCGTCGGCGAACAGCACCCGCCGCGGCCCGGGCACCGGCGGGTTGGTCAGCACCCACACGTGCAGCCCGAGGTGCGCGGGCGCGGCCGCGCCCGGCGGCAGGGCGATGACGGCCCGCAGCGCGCCCCGCGCGGCCAGCTCGGCCCGGATCGCCCGGCCCGTGGGCCGCGCCGCCACCGCCGGTGGCAGCAGCAGGACCACCCGGCCGCCGGGCGCGGTCCGGGACAGGCAGTGCTGGAGCCACATCAGCTCCGACTCGGTGCGCGGCGGCGACCCGTACGTCCACCGTGGATCGCCGGGTTCGGGGCGCACGCCCTGTTCCTTGAACGGCGGACGGCACACGACCGCGTCGACCGCCTCACTCTCTTCGGGTGAGCAGATCGCCGGGACGGCCCGGACCTCGCTGATCCCGCCGCCCAGGGCCAGCCGCACCGCCGTCACCGCGGCCAGGGCCGCGTGCTTCTCCTCCCCGTACAGCGCCCGCGCGCCCCGCTCCCGGGCGGCCACGAGCAGCGTCCCGGTGGCGCAGGCGGGGTCCAGCACCGTCCCGCGCGGCCCGAGCAGGCCCGCCATCAGCGCCGCGAGGGGTGCCGGGACCTTGTCGGCGCCCGGCGCGACCGCGGCGACCATGCGCGCGTGCAGGTCCTGGAACAGCCGCACCGGGCCGTGCGCGGCCGCCGCGAGGGTGATCGCCCGGCCGGCCGGGTCGTCCGGCGCGGGCTCGCCGCGGGCCAGCCGCAGCAACGTCTCGGCCAGGCCCGGCACGGCGTGGGCTTCGGGACGCAGCGCCAGCCACAGTGCCTCGGCCTGGCCGCGCGCGGGCAGCCGCCGCTGCGTCCGCAGCCACTCCTCGACCTTCGCGCGCTCGTAGGCGGGGCTGGCCGAGGTGCCCCCGGTCGGCGCGGGGAAGTCGGGATGCCTGCGCCGCCAATGGCTCACCGTCGCCCTGGTGACACCGGCCAGCCGGGCGATGTCGGCGGCGGTCAGCATGGTCGCGTCGGGCATCGAGGCTCCTCTCGCGGTAAGGCGCAGGCCACGGTACAGGCCGTTTCTCGATCTCCCAAAGGGCGATTTGACATCGCTGACACGATGACATCTCCGGCCCCGTGGCCGTTCCCCCGGCGGACGCCCCGTGCTAATTTGTCCGTCCACAAGCGACCGGTGGGGCCTTGTGGAGCCCGCCCGTCACACGAAAGGTCGCCACATGTCCATGTCCACAGGGGAACCCCTCCCCTGGCTGCGCAAGGTGGTCAGCGGTGGAGGTCCCCTGAAGGTCTTCGAGCCCCACGGCCGCGCCTTGCGCCACCGCCTCGCCGGGATCCCCGGCCGCAGAAGGGACCGGGCCCGCCCGGTCGCCGAACGCGTCCGGCGGCAGAGACCGGCCGAGCCCGGTGATCTCGCCTCCCGCCTCGTCGCCAGACTGCGCGGCTGCGGCCCGGAGTTCTTCCTGGACGCCGTGATGCGCCTGCTGGCCCGCGACGGCAACCAGGGCGCGCAGGGACACCGGATGCTCCTGGACGCCGACGGCCACACCGTCGTGCAGGGCGTGATGTGGCGCGACCCGTCCGACCCGGATCCGCTGTTCGTGGTCGCCCGCCGCCTCGGCGAGGACCGCGCGGTCGGCTCGGCGCTGCTGGCCGAGCTGGTCACCGCGATGGCGGCCCAGCCCACCGCGCGCGGCTGCGTGGTCACCACCGGCCGCTTCAGCGATGAGGCCCGCGCCTACGCCGCCGGGGTGTCGGGAGTGGACCTGCGCCTGATCGGGCAGCGCGAACTGGGCGAGCTCATGGTCGCCCACCGCTTCGGCGTCGCGCTGACCCTCGACGTGGACGAGAGCTTCTTCGAAATCGGGTGACCCCTCGGGGGCGAGGGAACGGCCGGTCCCGGCGCCCGCGGGCACGGGACCGGCCGAGACGTCCTACCAGGCCCAGGCCTCGGGGCCGGGGCCGCCGTTGCCGACGGGCGGGAACAGCTCGTCGATGGCGGCCAGGGTCTTCTCGTCGAGGGTGATCTCCAGCGCGCCGAGCGCGCCGTCGAGCTGCTCGATGGTGCGCGGCCCGATGATCGGCGCGGTCACCCCCGGCCGCGACAGCAGCCAGGCGAGGGCGGCGTTGGCCGGGTCGTGGCCGAGTTCGGCGCAGAGGTTCTCCCACGCCTGGATCTGCTCGCGGTGGCTCTCCACGTACTCGCCGCCGCGCCCGTCGGCGGAGCGCTGCGCCGTCCCGTCGGCGATCTTGCGGAGCGCGCCCGACAGCGCGCCGCCGTGCAGCGGCGACCACGGGATGATGCCGATCCCGTAGTGTCGCGCGGCCGGGACGACCTCCAGCTCGACGTGCCGGGTGAAGAGGTTGTAGATGCACTGCTCGCTGACCAGGCCCAGCGAGTTCCGCTTCGCGGCGGCCTCGTTGGCCGCGGCCAGGTGCCAGCCGGCGAAGTTGGAGGAGCCGACGTAGAGCACCTTGCCCTGCGCCACGAGCAGGTCCATCGCCTGCCACAGCTCCTCCCACGGGACGTCCCGGTCCACGTGGTGCATCTGGTACAGGTCGATGTAGTCGGTGTTCATGCGCCTGAGGGAGTCCTCGCAGGCGCGCACGATGTGCCGGGCGGACAGGCCGCGGTCATTGACGCCCTCGCCCATCTTCCCGTAGACCTTGGTGGCCAGCACGACCTGATCGCGCCGGCCGGCGTCCCCGGCGAACCAGGTGCCCAGGATCTTCTCGGTGATGCCCTCGCCGGTCTGCCAGCCGTAGACGTCGGCGGTGTCGAAGAAGTTGAGGCCCACCTCCAGGGCCCGGTCCATGATCGCGTGCGAGTCGGGCTCGGTGGTCTTCGGCCCGAAGTTCATGGTGCCGAGGCAGAGGCGCGAGACTTGCAGGCCGGTGCGGCCGAGGCTGGTGTATTCCATGGGGGGAAGCCTGCCACTTTCCCGGTGCGGTGGCATCCCGTGCGACCGGCCCGCCTCGCGGTGTCGGTGGGTGGGTCTAGCCTCTCCGCATGACCGCCGACCTTCCCCTCGGGCCGCCCGGGCCGATGCGCGACCGGCTGGCCGCCGCCATCGTCTCCGGGGCCAAGACCGCCGGAACCCTGCTGCGCGCCGAGATCGAGGCCGGTACGCCGCGCCCGGTGCCCGGTGAGCGGCTGTTCGTCCGCGACTCCACCGGAGCGGTCCTCGCCGTCGCCGAGACCGTCTCGGTGCGCGAGGCGGCCCTGGCCGATGTGGACCTCGCGCACGCCGTCGCCGAAGGGCTCGGTCACACCGGGCTGGAGAAGTGGACCGAGGACCACATCGCGTATTGGCGGCGGCTGCCGTGCGCGCCCGCCGTCATCGACTCCGCCACGCCGATACTGATGTGGAGATATCGCGTTCACTCTTCCGGGTGAACACGCAGTCGCGTAACCCACTCCCGAGATCGTCTTCCGGGGCGGCACAATGAACCCGGGCCGGTGACCAGCGCCGTCCCGTACGTACACCCGGCGGATACGGCCGACCGTCCATTTCGGTGAGACCGATGTACAGAAGACATTAGTGATCTTCTTGCTATCACGGCGGCGCGGCATGGACCTTTGCCGGTACGGTTGGGCGTACTGTGGGCTGAAGCGATCTGAATGGTGGGAGGAGGAGCGCGATGCGGCCGGTGCGTTTTGTCGCCCTCTCCGAGGACGGGCAGGCCCTCGTCCTCGCCGACGAAGTGGGACGCCTTCTGACCTTGCCGCTCGATGAGCGGATCGCCGTCGCCGTGCGCCATGAACGCGAGTCCGGAAAGGACGGCGAGGAGTCCACCACTCCGGCGCCCGCCCTGATGGCCAGCGTCACCTTGTCCCCGCGCGACATCCAGTCCCGCATCCGCGCCGGTGAGTCCGCCGACGACGTGGCCCGCCACGCCGGCGTCCCCGTGACGCGGGTCCTGCGCTACGCCGGGCCGGTCCTGCAGGAACGCGCGATGCTGGCGCAGCACGCCCGCCGCGCCCGCCTGCGCACCTCCGACCGCGGCGCCCGCCTCGCCGACATCGTCGACGGCAAGCTCGGCCAGCACGGCGTGGACTCCGACAAGGTGTCCTGGGACGCCTACCGCCGCGAGGACGGCACCTGGCGCGTCACCGCGACCTGGCCCTCCGGCAAGGCGACCGCCCAGGCCGTGTGGGAGCTCGACAAGGCCCGCCAGACCGTCGGTCCCGATGACGAGATGGCGCAGTTCCTCTCCACCGAGGGACCCGCCATGTCGCCGACCCTCGGCGGCCCCGCCGCGCAGACCATGACCGCGCCGGTGACCCGGCCGTCCCGCGACCCCCTCCACGGCGCCGGACGCCCCGCCACCCGCGAACCGGCGCGCGACCCGCTGCGCCGCGACGCCCTGCGAGCGGTACTGGAACGCCCCATGGGCGCCCCCAGCCGCCCCGAACCCGCCGCCGGCGGCCTCGGCCTGCCCGGCTCGGAGCCCCTGGACTCCCGCGACACGCCCAGCGTGCCCTCCCTGGCCGTCCTCCGCCCCCGCCGCACCGAGATCGAACCGGACGGCGAGGAGGGCACGAAGCCGCGCAACCGGCTCCCGGCCTGGGACGACGTGCTCTTCGGCAGCGACAGCTCGCCGCGGTCGAGCACGAGATTAGATTCGCGGTTCGACCGGCGGTAGAGGCCGGATGGACGCGGGACCGAGACGACGAAAAGCCCCCGGGAGACCGGGGGCTTTTTCGCGGGTGCGGGACCGCGGCGCATCGGCCGCGGGACCGTTGGGGCGGGGTGAGACGGGCTCTTTCGGAGGGCGCGGCCGGGGTTCGCCGGAGGCGTTGATGAGGCGGACGGTGCCGGGGGCGTGATGTGGACGGGCTGCTCCCGTGGTGGGAGGTTGGCCTGATGGCCCGGTGCTCCGGTGCTCCTGTGGCCGAGGCGGCGAGGAGGGCTCGCGGAGCCGAGGGCGGTGGCCGGGCCGGTGGGCCTGGCCTGGGGAGGGTGGTGACCCGGCTGGTCGGTGTGGCGAGGGCGGTGGCCGGGGCGGTGGGCCTGGCGAGGGCGGTGACCGGGCTGGTCGGCATGGCGAACGGATGATCGGGCTGGTGGGCAGCGTGAAGGCGGTGACCGGGGCGGTGGGCAGGCAGTGCGAAGCCGTAGGCGCCTCGCGCCTCGGCATCGTCTTTCAGGTCGACTACTTCTTTGGTGGGGCCCAGAGCCCGCCCCGCTGGGGCGAACGTAACCGGGGCGTACGCGTGGTCCACCAAACGGCCCATCGCGGAACCTGTGGATAACGACCCCAATGTGGATAACTTAACCCATCGGGGGTATCGCGGACCGGGCCGGGGAGGCCGGGTCGATGCTCGTGTGGCGGTGTGGCGGTGTGGCGGTGTGGCGGTGTGGCGGTGTGGCGGTGTGGCGGTCGATCCCCGCGCCCACCTCACGCCCTGCCGTCACGTCGCCGTCGCCGCCCTGGGCACTCGGCACTCGGCCTGGCGCTGAGCCGGGGCCCGATCGGCGGCCACCTCAGTGCCCGCGTCCGGTCCCCGAGCCCGTGCCGCGCCCGGTCCCGACGCCCGCCCACCCCGGCCCAGGCCGCCCGTCCCCCCGCCCTAAACCTCCTCGATCGCCAGGCTCTCCACGAACCGCCCGATCCGCTTCGCCTCGCCGGGCGTCAGGTCGCCCGGCAGCCGGAACGTCACCCGCAGGTCCGGCCGCAGCTGGAGCGGGTAGTCGATCATCTTGTCGTCTACCTTCACCAGCGGTTCCCCGGCGGCCCAGGCCCGGGCGTCCTTGATGGTGCGGCGGAGGCGGCCGACGTAGGCCTCGGCGGTGGCCGGAGAGATGTCGAGGTCTTCGAGCTGCTCCTTCACCATGTTCACGTCGACGTCGTCGAGGACGGTGTCGATGGTGACGTCGGTGGCGTCGAGGACGCGGCGGAGCGTGGAGCGTGCGAGGTCGATGGAGTTCTTCTTGAGGCGTCCGGTCGCCTTGACCGCCTCAAGGTAGGCGAAGAGATCTTCGAATCGGGGTGCCTTGTCCATGCGCCTGAGGCTATCCCATATTTATCCGGGATAGCCTCAGGATACTCTCAGAAAAGACGCCAAGCTTCGCGGAGCGTGTGCCGGGCGACCTTCTTCCCCAGCACGATGCCCTGCTCGTCGGCCGAGCGGGTGTGGATGCCCGACCACACGCGGGCGTCGACGTTCTCCCGCGAGGGCGTGGCCCAGTCGGTGTAGGTGCGGGTCGTGCCCGAGGACGGGCTCACCACCGTGTAGGGCGCGGTGCGGGCGCCGACCAGGTCGGTCAGGACGCCCTCGGCCGCGCCGGAGTAGATGTTGTGGCCCGACACGTAATCGGGGTGCGACGGCGTCACGTGGAAGGGCTGCCAGCCGGTCCCGGCGAGCGCGGTCACCGGCCGCCACCAGTGGTAGTGGTACTTGGTGTCGGAGGTGGCGATCTGGGTGTCCACGAGCGCGATGTGGAACAGCGCGACGAGGGTGGTGCGCCAGACCAGGGACCGGTGCGATCCGGCCAGCGCGGCCCGCAGGACCGGGTTGTAGAGCACCTGCGACGAGCCGTACCAGAACAGCGCGGTGTCGGCCTGCGCCTGGGTGCGGACGGTGGAGTTCAGCCCGCCGTAGAGGCGCACCTCCTCCAGGTCGGCGATGTTGCGCGCCGAACCCAGCGCGGGCGGGGGACCGGGCCGGAACGCGTCGGCGGTGGGCAGCAGGAACGGGCGCGCGAACCGCGTCCCCGACTGCTGGCCGGGGGTGTAGGACGGCGGGGTGGGCTGCCAGACGCCGGGCGCGGCGGGTCCGGCGTCGTAGGGCGGGTTGACCGAGGCGGGGTCGAGGCCGTCGCCGGCGCGCTCGCCGAGGAGCGCCTGGGCCTCTTCGCGCCCGGCGGTCACGCCCCGGTGCTTGCCGGGACGGTTGCGCAGGCGGCTGAGGGTGGTGGTCAGGGCGGCGTCGAGGACGGTGGCGCGCGCCGGCACCTGCGCGCTGAGGACACTGTGGATGGCCGAGGCCAGCGCGGCCTGCCGGAACTCCGGCGCGGTCTCGCGCTGCTGGGCGCGCGCGGCGGCCAGCCAGGCGATCGCCCAGGTGCGGGAGTTGGTGACCTGCGCGGGCGATCCGGCCTCGGTGATCGTGGTGACGGTGAGGTCGTACCACTCCAGCGCGGTGTCCACTGTGGACGCGCTGGCGCTCTCGGCGGTGAGCGACCCGGCGGCGATGGCCACGGGTGTGAGCGCCGCGGCGGTGAGCAGGTTGCGGCGGGTGGGCTTGATGGACAAGGGGGCTCCTTCATGGTGTCGGGACGGTGCTAGACGCGGTCGAAGAGGTTGGCGGGGCGCGGCAGGCCGTAGTGCTCGCGCAGGGTCGTGCCGGTGTAGCCCTCGCGGTGCAGGCCGCGCGCCCGCAGGATCGGGACGACGTGGTCGACGAAGGCCTCCAGCCCGGAGGGCAGGACGGCGGGCATGATGTTGAAGCCGTCGGCGGCGCCGGCGCTCGCCCATTCCTGGATGGCGTCGGCGACCTGCTCGGGGGTGCCGCTGAAAGTGCGGTGCCCGCGCCCGCCGCCGAGGCGGCCGATGAGCTGCCGGACGGTGAGCCGCTCGCGGCGGGCGAGTTCGACGATGAGCGTGAAGCGGCTCTTGGCGCCCTCGATCTCGTCCTCGGTGGGCAGGTCGGCGGGCAGTTCGGCGTCGAGGGGCAGGTCCTCGGGCCGCAGTTTCAGTTGCTGCGCGAGGGAATCGCGGGCGTACTCGGCGACGATGAGCCGGTCGAGTTCGTCCTCCAGGGCCTTGGCCTCGGCCTCGGTGGAGCCGATGACGGGGACGATGCCCGGCAGGATCTTCACCAGGTCCGGGTCGCGTCCGGCCGCGGCGGCCCGGCGCTTGACGTCGGCGTAGAAGGCCTGCGCGTCGGCGAGGGTCTGCTGGGCGGTGAAGACGGCCTCGGCGTGGCGGGCGGCGAAGTCGCGGCCGTCCTCACTGGACCCGGCCTGCACCAGGACGGGGTATGCCTGCGGGGAGCGGGGGACGTTCAGGGCGCCGCCGACCTTGAAGTGGCGTCCACTGTGCTCGATGCGGCGGACGAGCTTGTTGTCGCCCCACACGCCGCTGTCCTTGTCGGGGCTCGGGGCCTCGTCGTCCCAGCTGTCCCACAACTTCTTGGCGACCTCCACGAACTCCGCGGCCCGCTGGTAGCGCTCGGCGTGGGCGGGCTGGTCGTCGAGGCCGAAGTTGCGCGCGGCCTCCGGTCCGGCGGTGGTGACGATGTTCCAGCCCGCGCGGCCGCCGGAGATGTGGTCGAGGGAGGCGAAGCGGCGCGCCAGGTTGTAGGGGTCGTTATAGGTGGTGGACGCGGTCGCGATGAGTCCGATGTGGGTGGTCACGGCGGCCAGCGCGGTCAGCACCACCGTCGGTTCCAGCGAGCCCGACGGGCGCCGCCCGATGTCGCCCCACAGCGCGGGGGAGTCGGCGAAGAACACCGAGTCCAGCGCGCCCCGCTCGGCGGTGCGGGCCAGGTTCTGGTAGTGGGCGATGGTGGTCGTGGCGTGCGCGTCGCTCTCCGGGAGCCGCCAGGAGGCCTCGTGGTGCCCGGTGCTCATGAGGAAGGCGTTGAAGTGGAGGGGAGTGGTGCTCATGCGGTGTCTCCGTCGAGTGCGGTCAGCAGGCGCGCGCGGATCTCGGCGCGGCGGGCGGGGGTGATGTCGGCGTCGACGGTCTGCTCGACCGCGACGTGTCCCTTGTGGAGGACGAGGATCCGGTCGGCGAGGGTGATGGC
Source organism: Actinorhabdospora filicis (assembly GCF_030269765.1). Taxonomy (GTDB): domain Bacteria; phylum Actinomycetota; class Actinomycetes; order Mycobacteriales; family Micromonosporaceae; genus Actinorhabdospora; species Actinorhabdospora filicis. The sequence goes on from NZ_BSTX01000004.1 coordinate 409,905, forward strand.
CTCGTCCACGTCGTGGGTGACCAGCAGGACGGCCGGGTGGTGCGCCTCGCACAGGTTGCGCAGCAGGACGTGCATCTTGGCGCGCGTGAGGGCGTCCAGCGCGCCGAAGGGCTCGTCGGCCAGCAGCAGCTCGGGTTCGCGGACGAGGGAGCGCGCCAGCGCCACCCGCTGCTGCTCGCCGCCGGAGAGCTCGTTGGGCCAGGCCTTCTCGCGCCCGGCCAGGCCGACCTCGGCCAGCGCCCGCGTGCCGTGCGCACGGGCGTCGCGGAGGCCCAGCACGACGTTGTCCAGCACCCGCAGCCACGGCAGCAGCCGGGCGTCCTGGAACACCACCGAGAGCTTGCCGGGGACCTCGATGCCGCCTTCGCCGGTGACGTCGTGGTCGAGCCCGGCCAGGGCCCGCAGCAGCGTGGACTTGCCCGATCCGCTCTGCCCCAGCAGGGCCACGAACTCGCCGCGCCCGATGGTGAGGTTCAGTCCACTCAGGACGCTCCGCTCGCCGAAGCGGCGGTCCAGGTCCCGGACCCGGACGGCCGGCTCGGTATCGATCAGCCCGGTGTTTACGAGCCCAGTGTGCGGCGCCATGACAGGGCCCTCCTCTGGATCAGGCGGACCAGGCCGTCGGAGAGCAGTCCCAGCAGTCCGTAGAGGACCAGGCCGACGATGATCACGTCGGTCTGCCCGTAGGTGCGGGCCAGCTCCATCATGTAGCCGATGCCGCTGGTGGCGTTGATCTGCTCGACCACGACGAGCGACAGCCACGCGGCGGTCACCGCGAAACGCAGCCCGAGCAGGAATCCCGGCAGCGCGCCGGGCAGGACGACCTTCCGCACGAACCCGGCGTGCCCGAGCCCGACGGTCTCGGCGAGCTCGGCGTAGCGCGAGTCGATGCCGCGCAGGCCGTTGTGGAGGTGGATGTAGACGGGCACGAACACGCCGAGGGCGATGGTGATGACCTTCATCTCCTCGTCGATGCCCAGCCACAGGATGAGCAGCGGAAGCAGCGCCAGCGCGGGGATCGAGCGCTTGATCTGGACGGGCCCGTCCAGCAGCGCCTCGCCCCAGCGGCTGAGCCCGGCGATGAGGGCGAGGACGGTCCCGGCGACCACGCCGAGCACCAGCCCGTAGGCGAAGCGCTCGGTGGAGGTGAGCAGGTTCTCCTGGAGCCGCCCGTTGTCCCACAGGGTCCCGGCGGTGGTGAACACCGTCCAGGGCGCCGACAGGACGCGCGGGTCGAGCGCGCCGGTGGCCGAGCCGATCGTCCAGGCGGCGAGCAGGATGAGCGGGCCGAGCAGCCCGGCGCCGCGGATCTTGCGGCCGGGGCCGAGGCGGCGCCTGCGGCGGGTCCGCGTGATGCCCTCGGGTCGCGGGACCGGTGGCGGCTGGTGGACGGGGTCCTCGGTGCCGATCGGCCCGGCGGGCGCGGTGATGGTCATGCCGTGCTCCCGGCGTACCCCTCGGCGCCGATCTTCTCGAAGCGGCGGTCGAAGAGGTTCTCGGACTTGAAGACGGGGTTGCCGGTGTGCGCGGCGAGCAGGTCGATGGTCTCCTGGTGCCGGGCGATCACGTCCGACCAGTCGGCGGGCACGTCGGGCTGACCGGCGTTCTGCACGAGGTACTCACCGTCCTCTTTGGAGATGTGCTGGTCGGCGACGTAGTAGCCCTGGATCCACTCCTGCGGGTGCTCGTAGACCCACTTGGTGGCCCGGCCCCACGCCTTGACGTACTCGGCGATCGCGGCGGCCTTGCCCGGGTCCTCCAGGGTCTCGGTGCGCACGTACAGGTGGCTGGGGTCGTCGCGCAGGCCGTGGTCGATGGCGGTGGCGCCGTCCTTGCCGTACTTGGCCAGGTAGCGCGGCACCGCCACGCCGCCGATCGGGGCGACGTCGACCTGCTTGGCGGCCAGCGCGTTGGGGTAGACGTCCCCTGTGGAGGGAAGCTCGATGAGCTGCACGTCGTCCTTGGTCAGGCCCGCCTTCTTCAGCACCCGCAGGATCAGCGCGCCCTGCGCCTGCCCCGGGCTGAAGGCGATCTTCTTGCCGCGCAGATCGGCCAGTGTGGACACCGTGACGCCGGGCGCGACGCCCAGGCGGTACACCGGGTGCGCCAGCGGGTCCTGGCGGAACTTGGACGCCACGATCTTCACCGGCAGGTTCGTCCAGGTCGCGTGGATCGCCGGGATCTCGGCGACCGCGCCGATGTCGAGGGCGTCGGCGCGGAACGCCTCCAGGGTCTGCGGGCCGCCGGAGATGTTGGCCCACTCGATCGGGAACGAGAACTTGTCCAGTTCGCCCGACAGCTGGAGCGCGATCTTGGTGGCGGGATCGCCGATGACGAGCTTGGTGCCCTCGGTGACCGAGGCGGGCAGCGGCGCGTCCAGGGCGAGCGTCGGCCCTTCGTTCTTCTGCGCGGCGCAACCGGCGAGGGCGGTGACGGCGAGCGCGAGGCCGAGGAGTCTTCGGAAGCGGGACATGGTTTAGGTGCCTTTCAGGTAATCGACGCGTAGGCGCCGTCGTGGTAGAGCAGCGGCGAGTGCGGCCGCCGCACGTCGGCGCTGGTGAGGCGCGCGACGACGATGTGGTGGTCACCGGCGCGGAAGCGGTGCTCGACGGTTCCGCGCAGCCGGACCGGCGGGTCGTCCAGGACCGGTTCCCCGGTGGACAGCCGCGACCAGGCCACGCCGTCGAAGCGGTCGATGCCGCTGGTGGCGAAGCGGCGGGCGAGTTCGTGCTGCTCCTCGCCGAGCAGGTGCACCGCGAGGCTGGTGGCGACGGCGATCGTCGGCCACGACGAGGCCGAAGTGGACAGTGCGAAGGAGACCAGCGGCGGCGTCAGGGAGACGCTGACCAGGGACGTCGCGGTGAAGCCCGCCGGTCCGCGTCCCGCGTCGGCGGTGATGACCGCGACCGAGGCGGCATGCGCCCGGAACACCTGGCGGTAGGAGCCCGGGTCGAGGTCGGCGCGGACGGCGGTGGCGCTCACGCGACCCTCCCGCCGTGCCGCTTCACCCACGAGGCCGTCACGTCGGCGATCGCGGGCAGCTCCCGCTCCTCGACCAGCAGCGACGGCGCCGGGAGCGCCGCCCCCAGCTCGGCCAGGACGATGCGCAGCTGGAGATCGGCCAGCGCCAGGTGCGCCGGCGCGGCCCCGATCAGGACCGGCACCGCGACGGCGCCGTCGAGCCCGCCGGGCGGGAAGCGGTCCAGGAACAGCTTCAGCAGTCCGGTGAAGGAGGCCTTGTAGACGGGCGTGGCGACCAGCAGCAGCCGTGCCCCGGCGGCGTCCTGGACCGCCTGGGAGACGGCGGGGGTGGCCTCGGTGGCGCCGATCGCGCCCGGTCCCAGCGCGGCCAGGTCGAGGACGCGCGGCGGATCGGCGGACAGGTCGGCGGCCAGCTGTTCGGCGGCGACCCGCGTCCGCGATGCGGTCCGTGGGTTGCCGACGACGATGACGAGGGACATGGGGGTCCTCCGGTGTCGTTCGTGAGGGGAGTCGTGATGAGGGGATGGCGTCAGCGGACGGCGCGCGAGGGCCGTCGGCGGATGTGGTGAAGCGGCCCGAGGGCGGGCGGCGGGAGAGCGGTCGGGCGGGAACGGCGTGAGGGGACGCCCGGGAGGCGCGGCGGGCGCGTGCCGGGGGCTAGTGGGCCGTTGGGACCTTTGCTAACAACAGGTGCCGACGGCGGCGTCGCGCGTCGCGTGCTGTGTCATGGTGCCGACCAAGGTCATGGGAGTGACTATTCCCTAACTCCTATCGGATAACTAGGGATTCCCAAATGATGGGACGGCGGGGGTGGTTTCGGTGCGGGATGATGGATACGTCCATCGGTGCGAGGGGGTCGGGATGAGCCTGCCGGACGTGACCGGCTCGCGCGCGGTACTGATCGGCGTCGGCGACTACCTCGCGTTGGCGAAGCTGCCGACGGTCCCCGCCGGGGTCGCGGCGCTGCGGGACGCGCTCACCGACCCCCGGGTGTGGGGCCTGCGCGCGAAGAACTGCGCGACGGTCACCGGGCCCGCCGAGATGCGCGAGGTGATGCGGCCCGTCCGCGAGGCCGCCGCGGCCGCGACCGACACCCTGCTCATCTACTACGCCGGGCACGGCCTGGTCGGCGCCTCCCACGAGTTCCTCCTGGCGCTGCGGGACAGCTCGCCCGGTGAGCCGGAGACCGCGCTCCCGTACGGCTACCTGCGGCAGGCCGTGGTCGCCTCGCCCGCCGTCCGCAAGATCGTCATCCTGGACTGCTGCTTCTCCGGCCGCGCCATGGTCGGCGGCATGAGCGCCGGTGACGATCTCGCCGACAGCACGCCGATCGAGGGCACCTACCTGCTGACCTCCTCGGCGGAGACGCAGCGGTCGCTGGCGCCGGTCGGCGAGCCGTACACCGCGTTCACCGGCGAGCTCCTGCGCGCCCTGACCGAGGGCGTGCCGGGCAAGGGCGAGCTGCTGGCGATGGAGGACCTCTTCGAGCGGGTCCGGCACGAGCTGCGGGCGAAGTCGCGCCCGGAGCCGCAGCGGCGCAACGGCAATGACGGCGGGCGGATCCACATCGCGCTCAACCGCGCCCACGGCGGCGGGGACGGGGAGGAGGCCCGGCTGCGGCGCCGGGCCGCCAAGGGCGACGCCGATGCGATGAACCGGCTGGGCCTGCTCCTGGAGGAGCGCGGCGACCTCGCCGGAGCCGAGGCGCGCTACCGCGAGTCCATCGGCGCCGGCGGCGACAACGCGGCCACGGCCATGTACAACCTCGCCGACCTGCTGGAGAAGCGCCGGAGGTTCTCCGAGGCCGAGGTCTGGTACCGGAGGTCGGCCGACCTGGGCGACACCGACGCGATGTACGGCCTGGCCGATCTCCTCGAAGACCGGGACGACATCGCCCAGGCCGAGACCTGGTTGCGCAAGGCGGCCGATCTCGGCGACACCGACGCGATGGCCAGACTCGCCGACCTGCTCCGGCGCCGTGACGAGCAGGCCGATGCCGAGGCCCTCTACCTCCGGGTCATCGAAGATCGCGGCGACGAGGATCCCGGCGCCATGGCCGGTCTCGGGCATCTGCTGGAGAAGCGCGGGGACCTCGCCGGGGCCGAAGCCTGGTTCCGCCGCTCCGCCGGGCTCGGCTACATCTACGGCATCATGGGCCTGGCCGACCTGCTGGAGGCCCGCGGCGAGACCGCCGAGGCGGAGTCCTGGTGCCTGCGGGCCGCGACCGGAGGCGACACCGAGGCGATGGGCGGGCTCGCCGAACTGCTGGAGCGGCGCGGCGATCTCGCCGGGGCGGAGTCCTGGTACCGCCGGGCCGCCGCCGGGGACGACACCGGCGCGATGAACAACCTCGGGCTGCTGCTGGAGAACGCGGGCGATCTCGCCGAGGCCGAGGAGTGGTACCGGCGCGCCATCGACGCCGGTGCCGACGACGTCGAGGTCGCCACGACGATGGACAACCTGGGCATGCTGCTGGAGGACCGCGGCGACCTCGCCGGAGCCGAGCACTGGTACCGCCGGGCCGCCGCCGCGGGGGAGACCGACGCCATGTACCACCTGGGCGACCTCCTCGAAAAGCGCGCGGACCTCACCGGGGCGGAGGACTGGTACAAGCGCGCCGCCGCCAAGGGCCACGCCCAGGCGCGGGAGAGCCTGGACGCCCTGCCGAAGCGGGGGTGACCCGGCCCCGGCCGTCCACGCGGGCCGAAACCCGCTTGCGGCCGCAGGTAAGACTGCCCCCATGGAGTTCCTCTGCTACCACCGCGACCGCGTCGGCTCCCTCGGCCTGCGGCAGAAGCTGCTCGAAGCGCACTGGTCCTACATGGACGGTTTCGCCGCCGAGCTCATCGCGCGCGGCCCCACCTTCGCCCCCGACGAGACGCCCTCCGGCAGCGTCCACATCGCCGCGCTGCCCGACGTCGACGCCGCGCGCGCCTTCGCCTTCGAGGAGCCCGGCTACCAGGCCGGTATGTACCGCGACATCCTCATCCGGCGCTACGAGAACCTCCTGGGCCGCACCATGTGGGAGTTCCCCGGCGACCTCGACGGTGAGGACCGCCACTTCGTCCTCGGGCTCGGCGAGGGCGAACCCGCCGACACCGAACTCCCGGTGAACGGCGATGACCTGCTCGCCTACGGCTCCCTGTACTCCGACGACGGGACGCAGTGGCTGGGCACCGCCGCTCTGGTGCGCGCGCCGGACGCCGAGGCCGCCCGCGCGATTCTCACCGCCGAGCGCTACGCGTCCATCGAGGTGCACCCGTGGACGCGCGGGGGACGCCGCTGACCTCGCGGCAACGCCACCGAGCTCGTGCCGCCGTCCGCCCACCCGCCACCACGGTGGGCGGACCGGCCAGTCCGGCCGCCCATTGGACTTCCCCACCGCCGCGAAGATCCCTACCCTGACCCCGAGCGGCCCGAACGCGGCCGCGAGGAGGTCCTCGCATGTCTCCGAACATCGACACCGTCGCCGTCCACGGGGGCGAGGTCCGCCCCGGCCCCGAGGGATCGGTCGTCCACCCGATCTACCAGGGCACGGTCTTCGCCGTCCCGGCCGGCACCGACTACCACGACATCAAGTACCTGCGGCTGTCCTCCACACCCACTCAGAACTACCTGCACGGCAAGCTCGCCGCGCTGGAGGGCGCCGAGGCGGCGCTGGCCACCGCGTCCGGCATGGCCGCCATCAGCGCCACCCTCCTGACGTTCCTCAAGACCGGCGACCACATCATCGTCGGCGACACCCTCTACGGCGGGACGCAGGACTTCCTCGACCACCACGCCCCCGAACTCGGCTGGACCGTCACCGCCGTCGACCCCGCCAAGCCGGAGACCTGGGCCGACGCCCTGACGCCCACCACCCGGGCCTTCTACGTCGAGACCATCACCAACCCGCTCATGCGCGTCGGCCGCATCCCCGAGGTCGCCGCCTTCGCCCGCGAGCACGGCCTGGTGTCCATCGTGGACAACACCTTCGCCAGCCCGGTCAACTTCCGGCCCCTGGAGGCCGGATGCGACATCGTGCTGCACTCGGCGACCAAATACCTCAACGGCCACTCCGACCTGGTCGCCGGGGTCGTCGCCGGATCCGCCGAACTCGTCGCGCGCGTCCGGCACAGCCTCAACCACTACGGAGGCAGCCTCGACGCGCACGCCGCCTACCTGCTGGCGCGCGGCGTCAAGACCCTCGCGCTGCGCGTGGAACGGCAGAACGCCAATGCCGCCGCGCTCGCCGAGTTCCTCGCCGGGCACGAGTCGGTGACCACGGTCAACTACGCCGGGCAGTCCTGGCATCCCGACCACGAGCACGCCCGGACGTTCCTGAGCGGCTTCGGCGGGATGCTGTCGCTGCGGCTGGCCGGTGGCGTCCCCGCCGCCGAGCGGCTCATCGAGGGCCTGGAGCTGCCCTACGGCGCGCCGAGCCTGGGCGGGGTGGAGTCGCTGATCACCCGCCCGGCGCTGACCTCGCACGCGGGCATGACGCGCGAGGCGCGGGAGGCGGTCGGCATCACCGACGACCTGATCCGGGTGAGCTGCGGGATCGAGTCGGCCGAGGACCTGATCGCCGACTTCGCACGGGCCCTGAAGTAACCGCGCACAGAGAAGCCCCGGCCATCGGGCCGGGGCTTTCCTCGGAGCGGACGACGAGACTCGAACTCGCGACCCTCACCTTGGCAAGGTGATGCGCTACCAACTGCGCTACGTCCGCATACCGGTCGGACCGGTGAAGAACACTCTAGCAAGCGTCCGCGCGGCGTTTCCAGCGGGTTATCCGGGCACAGCGGCCAGCAGCGTGTCGGCGGCAGCGGTGCGCAGGTTCAGGACCTTGTGGCCCGCCCGGTGCGGGGTCACCAGACCGGCGTCACGCAGGACTTTCAGATGCTGCGAGACCCCCGCCGCCGAGACGCCGACGCGCTTGGCGAGCTCGGTCGTGGACGCCGGGGCGTCCAGCTCGACGAGCAGTTGCGCGCGCGTGCGTCCCAGGACCGCCGCGAGGGCGTCGGGGGCCTCGTGGGGGGCCTCCCACAGCGTCGCCACCCCGCGCGGCGGATAGGCGATCTGCGGGTTGACGCCCGAGGCGACGGTGCGCACCGCCGGCCACACGAACACCGCCGGCACCAGCAGCACCCCCGAGCCCGCCGCGATGTCGGCCGACAGGCACCACTCGCGGGCCACCGACAGGGTCTCGTCGCGCCAGCCGATCCACTCGTGCAGGCCGTTCAGGAGACCCTCGGCGCCCTCCTCGGTGAAGCGGCGCGCGCGGTGGAAGACCTCGGCGTCCAGGACGGCCTTCATGCGCGGCCACTCCGGGGCGAGGAAGGTGTCCCACAGCAGCGTCATCTCCCGCGCGAAGCGCCGCAGCCCGGCGTCCGGGTCGTCGTACATCGCCTGCACGGCGGGCGTGCGCGGGACGGTCAGCAGCTCGATCTCGGCGCGCACCTGCTCGTGCGGGGTGGCCAGGACGCGGGTGAGCTCCTCGCGGATGTCGGGGTTGAGCGTGAACGACGGCGGCGTCAGGAAGTCCGGGGTGTACCTCGGGCCGGACGGGATCAGCCCCGCCAGCAGGCTGCCCTCGCCCAGCATCGCGCGCATCGCCGGGCCGTTGCGGCGGATCCACGGCAGCAGCGCGGTGTGCCCGTCGGGTCCCTGGACCACGTGGAACGCGCTCATCGCCTCCCACAGGCACGACAGTGCGAAGCGGATGCGGGCGACATCGCCGGCGGAGAACTCGATGGTGAGCACGGCCACCTCCTGTGTCCGCGCGCACACCAGGACGGTGGGGGTGGTGTTCGCGCAGGTCAAGGATGACATTCAGGCAGCGCTTAAACAATGCCGAGATCGTTTCGGTGGCCCGATGCTCTTCTCATGCAGCTCGACACCGCCCCCACCGCCGCTCCCACCCCGAACCCCGCCCGCACCTCCGCCGTCCAGCGCCTCTTCGGCGGACTGCCCCGCCAGTTCTGGATCGTCGCCCTCGGCACCCTCGTCAACCGCATGGGCGGGGTGGTCGTCCCGTTCCTCGTCTTCTTCCTCGGCTCGCGCGGTGTCAGCGAGGACGCCACCGGCTACATCGTCGCCGCCCTCGGCGTCGGCGGCCTGGCCGGATCCGTCGTCGGCGGCTGGCTCGCCGACCGCGTCGGGGCCCGCTCGGCGCTGATCTTCGGGCTGCTGGCCGTGCCCGCCGCCCTCGGCGTCCTGTACGTCATGCCCTCGGCGATCCTGCTGGGCGTGGCGGCGATCCTCGTCGGGCTCGCCGGACGCCTGTTCCCGCCCGCCGCCGGTGCCCTGGTGGCCCGCTCGGTCAGCGGCGAGCGCCGGACCCGCGCGTTCATGCTCGTCCACTGGGCCGTCAACATCGGCGTCGCGCTCGGCGCGGGCTTCGCCGGGTTCTTCGCCGCCCGCGGCTACTGGCTGCTGTTCGTCATCGACGGCGCCAGCAGTGTCGTCTTCGCCGTCATCATCGCGCTGGGCATCAAGCGCGAGACCGTGCGGACCGCCGTCCCCACCGGCAAGACCGGCGGCTACGGCGTCGTCCTGCGCGACAAGCTGATGCTGGCCTACATCGGGCTGGCCTTCGCCGCCGAGACCGTCTACGCCCTCTCCGAGTACGCCCTGCCCCTCGCCATCCGCGTCGACGGCCTCTCGCCCGCCGTCTACGGCGTCACCGCGGTGGTCAACGCCGTCCTGGTCGTGGTCCTCCAGCCGGTCATCTACCCCCTGACCGTCAAGTTCGGCCGCCTGCGCACCCTGGGCCTGTCCTACGTCCTCGTCGGTGTCGGGGTGGCCGCCACCGGCCTGGCCTCCTCGGCCTGGACCTACGCGGCCACCGTCGCCGTCTGGACCGTCGGCGAGGTCTTCGGCGGCATCGTCGCCGGTGGCATCGCCGCCGACATGGCCCCCGCCGAGGCCCAGGGCCGCTACCAGGGCGCGATGCAGTGGGTCAGCTCCCTGACCCGCCTGGCGGCGCCGCTGCTGGCCACCGCCCTCTTCGGCCCGGCGCTGTGGTGGCTGACCGCCGCCGCGGGCATCGGCGGCGCGCTGGTCCTGGCGCGGCTGGGCGGCAAGTTCAAGGCGCGCCTCGCGGCGGCCTGATCCCCCACACGCGCCGCTCCCCTCACCGGGGGCGGCGCGTCGGCGTCCCCGGCACACCGGTCGGCGGACAGTGACGATCTTCGCTGCCCCACCGCTGTACGCTGACTGCGTGCCGGACCCACGACCCACCGACGGCGGCCTCCGCCTCGCGCCCCCGCCCCCCGACATGCCGATGACCCCGATCGCGGTCACCGGCACCGCCCTGTGGGGCATCGCGGGCCTGGTGATGTGGATCTTCCGCGACTCCCTGGAGTCCGCCGGGCACGGCTGGTGGATCGACACCTGCTGGGCCGGGGTCGGGCTGGGGCTGTTCGGGACGTTCTGGATGGTGCTGCACGACCGGCGCAGGCCGAAGGACGCCGAGTAGCGTCCCCCGGCCGCGGCCGTCAAGTCACGGTCCGACGATCACACCGGTGCAGGCGCACTCGATGAACTGCCGGTGCAGCACACAGTCGCCGCCCCGCCAGTAGCGGACGAGGCTTCCCTCCGCGCAGTAGAGCGTGGTGCAGAGCACGTGCTCCTCATACGGGCATCCGGCGCGCGCCCCCACCTTCGGGGCGAATCTGGACAGCATGGCGTCACTGAGCTTCGTGAACAGCTTCACGGGATCCCTCTCATCGGGATTGACAGGCACGCTTCCCCGATGCGGGCGGGGCTATTGATACCCGTCACCGGAAGAGGCCCCGCGATCCTATGTGGAAGATCGCACACCGGTCAACGCGCCTTTTCGAGGCGGCCTAACCCCACACCTCGCGCAGCTCCGCCCGCCCGCGCCGCACCACGTCCACCACCGGCGCCAGGTCCGAGCCCGGCGGCCACGGGGCGTCCCGCAGCTCGTCCTCACCGGGGTCGGGCGCGTCCAGCCACTCCCGCAGCACCTCGCCCGAGGGCGTCTGGCGGTACCGCGTCGCGTCCCCACCCGCCGCGAGCAACCCCGCGTGCCGCACGGCGCACGGCGCGCACGTGCCGCAGTGCCGCGCCTCGCCGTCCCCGGGCACCGCGCACGAAACCGTGTCGGCCAGCTCGACACCCGACTCGCGCGCCAGCTCGCCTTTCGTCAGATACGCCCACGGATTCACCACCCGATGCGGCATGGCCGTATGCCGCAGCATCCGGTTCACCAGCGCCAGCGTCACCGGATTCGCCGGCCGCGGCACCCCACCCGGCGGATGCGCCGCGATCAGGCCGTTCTCCGGGACCCGCAGGTTCCGCACCCGGTGACTGGAGCACACCAGCAACCCCGCCGCCACCGCCAGCAACCCCCACGTCGCGTCACCCCCACGCGTCCCCCGCGTGGTCAGCGCCGCCGTCCGCGTCACCGGCACCCCCAACCGCGCCGCACCCGGCGTCGCCACCCGCCTCCGCCGCCGCTCGACCAGCACCATCGGCCGGTCCCGCAACGTCACCGCGTGCGCGAACGCGTCCAAACCCCCACCGAACATCACCACCGCGTCCGCCCGCCTGCCCCACCCCGGAATCTCCGGCGACCAGTACGACGACGCCTCCCGCAACTCCAGCTCCCACTCACGGCCCGTGAGATGCCGCGTCAGCTTCACCCACAACGGCAGCACCCGCCGCCACCGCTCCGCCTCGACGACCGGAACACTCACCGCGCTCGCCTCGACCTTGTCCGCGGCATGCACCGCCGCCGCGATCAGGAAGAGATCCACCGCCGCCTGCCCCGGCGGCCCGTGCAACGCCCCCGTCAACCGCCGCACCCCGACCCCACCCCGCACCGGCAGCGGAACATGCGTCCAGCCCGGCGGCGCGGAGGTCGGCGCGCCGGCGAAGTGGAGTCTCATCCCGTCACGCTCCTCCGTCTGGTCGCCCCGGGAAAGTCTGCCGGACGGGGGTGAGGATGGCACGGGGAGAGGCGGGGTTTCGGGGGGTGGATGGGACGGTGGCCCCAAGCCGGTGCGTCCAGCCGAGGGCCCCTCGGAGGGTGGCGATCAGCTCGCGGCACGGCCACGTCCGGCCGCGGCACAGGCAGCGTGGGACCAGCACGGGGGGTGGGGAATCCGGCGAAGCGGATGATGCGGAGCCGGCGTCGGCCCGGGCGGTGCCCGGTGAAGGCCCGGGAGGCGAGGAGCTGTGCGCGGAGTTGGGCGTGGAGGGTTCTCATGTCAGGCCCTCCGGGAACTCCGGGTGGGTCGGCTGATCTGGATTGTCAGGTGCGGGCGGGTTCGTGCGCTGGGTCTTCAGCCGGCGCCCGTAGATGATCGCGCCGGAGGCCCAGAGCAGCCCGAGGGGCCCGAAGACGAGGAGCAGGACGAAGTCGCGCAGCTTCATCGAAACCGTTGCGAAGGATCTCGAATGAAACCCCTCATCTGGCGGAAGAGCGGCTACAGCGACAGCAATGCCGGTCAGTGCGTCGAAGTCGCAGCCCACGACGGTGGCATTGTTGTCCGGGACAGCAAGAACCCCGAGGGGCCGGTGCTCGTGCTCCCCCGGGGTGAGTGGCGCGGTTTCCTCGCCGAGCTGCGCTAGTCCTCGTTGGCAAGGTCGTAGACCTCGCGGATGAACTCCTCTTTCGCCGCGTCATCGAGGTTCGCCCGCGTCATCAGGTCGAAGGTCACGAGGTGCGCGGCCGCGAGGGTGTCCTCGTAGGTGAGCGGCTTGAGCAGCTCCTCTTCACCCAGGCCGCCACGGATGATCGCCTCCACGACCTCGGCCTTGAGTTCGCCGCGTGCCTTCGGGAACCGCTCGTACAGCTCCTCGATGTAGCCGCGAATCTGATCGGGCGTGGTCTCGGGGGCGAAGCTCTGCTCGATCGCCGCGAACATGGCCGCGCTCAGGAGGATGTAGGTACGTCGGTTGCCGAGCCGCTCGATCTGATCCAGCGGCGCCTTCGTGCCCTCGGTGATGGTGGCGATTAGCAGAGTTCGCTCGTCTTCGTTCACTGGTTCCTCCATCGGTCGTGGACGCGGGTCGCGATGTCCTTGGCCTTCACTGATGTAACCACGGCGACCGTGGTCAGGATGACGACGGACATCGCGCCCTGGGCGTAATCCGCCTTCGGAGTGTCCGGCGCACGCATGACGGGTCCCCGCGTTCCCGTCTCCGTGATCACGTACGGCGGGGGCGTGGGCAGATCCGGGTGCGAGATCTCTAGGATCTTGCGGCTCGGGGTGATGTTCTTGACGGCATCGTCGACTTGATCGGCCTTCTCGATGAACGAGCGCACCGAGTTGCGTGTGCGTGAGCTGCTCCGTCGCCGCTTGAGCAGCTCCTCCCCGGTCGGTTTGGCGATCGCGGTGCTCTTCGTGCCGCTGCCGGGGCTCAGGACCTCCAGGTAGTCGGCCAGGGCGTCATCGGCCGCAGCCAGCTTCTGGAGGGTGAAACCTCCCTCGGTCTCTCCCCGCCGCCACAGGCTCAGACCCTCCTCGGCCAGCTCGTGCGCCGCCCCCTGAAGCGCGGTTTCCGCCTTCCCGAGCGCCTCCGTCGCCTCAGAACCGGCGTCCGCGAGTAAACCCATCGCGGTCTGGATGGCGCCCCGCACCGCCACGAGCTGCGCGACGACCTCCCCGAGCGCCATCACGTCACCGTCAGGTATTCGTCGAGCTTGGCCGAGCCGTCCCGGAACATCTGGACCATCTCCGTACAAGCCTCCACGGCCTGCCCGAGATCGACTTCCACCGTGGCGGCCTTCGGATGCGTCGCCCCTGTCAGAGCCTCCATGAGAGCGGGACGCACCTGCTCGATCTCCTTCGTGGCCCCCTCCAAGGCCGCGATGGCGGCCTGTGCGGAGTCCTGCGCGTCCCGAATCCCGTCGCGTACGTCATCGATCGCCACGCCCGGACCCTACCGGGCGGGCGCTCGCGGTTCAGCGAACGGATGAGCCGCCTCACATCACGATCGGTCGCATCGGTGGGACGCTTCGAAATGTGGCCAGTTGAGAACTGTCCACAAACGACCAGGTGGGGACTTTCGATCGCGTATCGCCACCATTCTCGAACCGTCAGTGAACAATTTCGCACTGCCGTCGATCTCGCACGGCGACGTTGTGTGAACCCTCCGTGCTGTGGCCCGATCGTTATCCATGCGGCGGTATCCTCGCAGGTCCAGGGGCACTCTTCAGAGTCGTACCGCCTCGGTCCGGGGATGCGCTGAGTATCGGCAAGATCGGTGAACTCATAGCGGATCGGTTGATGCAACATCAACCGGAAGAGGGGCGTGTGGGTCGTGTAGGCCGTTACTCGGCATCGACGAAGTTCGTTACTTGAACATGGTGGGGTTTGTGGACGCGACAGTTCTTCCGCCGCAGCTGCCGGCGGTGTTGGTGCGTATGCAGGGTCGGTCGGCGATGGTCTACGCCGAGATCGAGACGGACGAGGCCCTGCGGCGCGACGGTGGCGGGGGCCTGGACGACTGGGAGCTCCTCGACGTCCTGATGTCGCTGCCGCTGGGGGAGCCGGTGCCGGTGCGGGTGCTGACGCCGGAGCAGCGGCGGGCGCTCGACCGGGCGCCGGAGTGGGCGGTGACGCGGGCTGGGGGCGAGGCGGTGCGGTGGTGCCGGACGCCGGTGAAGCCGGTGCTGGCGGTCTCGTTCAGCAGGCGGTGGGACCCGGGCCTGCGGACCGCGCACGTCTTCTCGTCGGTGTGCGCGCAGGCGGTCGTCCTGCCGTCGGAGCCGGGGGATCCGCTGGTGGCCATCGAGGCCGACCAGTACGGGGTGGGTCTCGGTGTCGGGCAGCCGGGTGGGCCGGTGCGGGTGATCGTGCCGCCGGAGCCGTTCCGGGGGCGGCGGCATTCGCTGGCGCGGTGGTGGTTCGCCGAGCACGTCTACGCTCAGCTGTCGGCCCAGAAGCGCAATGCGGTCGAGGCGGAGAGCGCGGCGGTGGAGCGCCAGCGCCTGAACCAGCGGCTGTAGCCCAGAACGGCGTCGTGGCAGCGGTTGCGCCACCAGTCGGGGCGGCGCGGCGCGTCCACGTAACGCAGTTGGGCGTGCAGAGTGGACAGTCCTTCGAGCATGTGGGCGTCGGCTTCGGAGCGGGATTCGTCGGTGACGAACCGGTCCAGCCGGCGCCCTCGGCATGTCGCGCAATGGCAGGCGGGCGCGGCGGTGTCGGCGAACATGAGGGCCAGATCGCGGCCGTCGCGGCGGGCCAGGAGATCGTCGATCCACACGCCGCCGCGCGCTTCGACCGAGGCGAACGGCGAACCCCTTGCCATGGCGTCGAAGGCGCTCAGATCCGTCCGCATGAGACACAGGCCGGGGAAGCGCTCGACGAGATCGCGCAGGACCGCCGGACCGGCCCGGGTGACCAGCGCGATCGGGATCGGGAAGTCGTGGAGCGCCTGCCTTAAGAGCGCGTCGAAGGGCGGCCGCAGCCAGCCCGGCGCCAGGGGCAGCAGGCAGAGTACGTCCTCACGCCGACATCTCGCGGTGGCCCGCAGGACGGCGACCAGCGATCCGGCGTCACCCGCGCGGATCAGCAGGGTGGGGGTGACGGCGACGGCGGCGCCCGCTTCGCGCTGCCCGTCGAGAAGGTCGTCGAGGGGGACGGGGTGCAGGCCGTCGCCGTGGGTGAAGGGCGTGCGCCAGGTCGCGGCCTGGCGTTCGTAGCCCGCGGGATCGCGCAGGAGGTGCTGCGTTCGTGCCCCACCGCTTCCGGTGAGGACGAGGCCGCCGTTGGGGCCCAGATGCGGTGCGAGGGCCTCGATGCGGCGGGTGTCGCGGGCGCGGACGTGGGTGAGCAGGCGGCCCTCCAGGGCGCGCAGGGGCGAGTCCGCGGCGGGACGCCACCACGGACCGGGGCGGAGGGGACCGGCCACGCGCTCCTCCCTGGTGGGGGAGTTCAAGCTTGCGCTGGTGGGAGGCGGTGCGCCAAGTGGTGTCGGGGATCGGTCACTTAGAGTTCGCCCGGCGGCCCACCGCCAGTAGCAGCGCGCCCACCACGGCGGCGAGGATCCCGGCGATGGAGAGCGCGAAAGCGGTGCCGGGGCCGCCGATCGAGGGCCCGGTGACGTCGATGATGCGGTGCAGCGAGTAGGCCACGCCGAGCCCGCAGCCCACCGCGATCAGCAGCAGCCCGAGCCGGGCGGCGCCGGTGGTGGCGCGACGATGCCGCAGGCAGCCCTCGCCGACGTAGGCCAGGCACAGGCCGAGGAACCCGGTGTAGGCCGCCAGGTAGACGGTGACGCCCGGGACGTCGGCGTGGTCAGGTCCCAGCAGCAGGAGCGGGTCGACGTCGGCGGGACGGACGGCGATCGCGCGCTCCGCCGACCACGTGAGCACCGCGAAGGCGACGGCCAGTCCGGCGGTCCAGGCCGCGATGACGCGGGTGCCGCCGCGGCCGGTGGCGTGGGCGGTGAAGACGGCCATCGCCGCCACGGTCGCCATCGCGGCGGCGTGCTGCGCCAGGCGCAGCCGCACCAGGCCGGGCCCGGCCGCGACGGCGTCCATCAGCGGCGGCCAGCCCAGCAGCAGGGCGAGCCCGGAGAGCCCGATGGCGGTGGTGAGCCACCCGGCCGCGGCGTCGCGGCGGACGCGGAGGAACCGCACGGCGGCGACGGCGAGGGCGAGCGCGGCGACGGTGAGTTGCGCGAGATCCGTTGAAACCAAGGGCTCACGCTAGAGCAGCCGGGGCGCGCGCGTCACGGTCGCATGCCGCGCAGCACCGTCGCGATCGCCTCCTCGGGCGCGAAGAAGCCCTCCGGCGCGGCCATGCGGTTCGTCATCAGTCCATCCAGGACGGCCAGGAGCGTCCAGAGGTCTTCGCGCGGCCGGGCCGAGCCCAGCGCGCTCACCCAGGGCAGCGCCCAGGTCTCCAGTTCCTCGCGGGTGGCGGCGATCTTGCGTTCGCGCCAGGTCCGCGTCTCCAGTTCCAGCAGGCGGTCGAGGACGCCCTCCACCAGTGCGTCCCGGGTGCGGAACACGTTCGAGGCCGAGCCCTGCGGGAGGCCGGCCTGGGCGTCCACCGTGCGGTGGGTCAGGTGCCGGGGTCCCCGGGTGCCCAGGATCGGCGGGCTGGCCGCCGCCGTGGGTTTGCAGGAGCGCGGCTGGGACGTGACGGTGCTGGAGCGGTCGGCGGCGCTGCCGGAGACCGGGACGGCGCTGGGGATCTGGCCGCAGGCGCTGGGCGCGCTGGACGGGCTGGGGCTCGGCGACGCCGTCCGCGCGGCGGGCCGCGCGCAGGAGGACGGCGTGGTGCTGCGGCCGGACGGGTCGCGGATCGGGACGCTGAGGGTGGGCCGGATGCGGGAGCCGGTCCGGCTGATCATGCGGCCGGTGCTGCTGGGCCTGCTGTACGGGCGGCTGGCGCCCGGCACCGTCCGGTTCGGGCACTCGGCCGAGGACGTGCCCGAGGCGGACGTCGTGATCGCCGCCGACGGGATCCGTTCGCGCATCAGGGAACGGCTGCTCGGTGAGCGGTACGCGCTGCGGCCCGCCGGAGGTCACGTGTGGCGGGGGACGTCCTCGGCGTCGATCGCCACCGGCGGTGAGGTGTGGGGCCGGGGACGCAAGTTCGGCTTCACGCCGCAGGCCGACGGCCTGACCAACTTCTACGCGGTGCGATACGCCCCGATGCCCGAGACGGCCGACATCGGCGAGCTGCGGGAGGCCTTCGGGGGCTGGTGCGATCCGGTCACGGCGGTGCTGGACGGCGTCCGGCCCGGCGGGCCGGACGGCTGACCGCGCGGCGGCACACGGGCCTGCGGGACACCGTCGCGCGGGCCCTGCCGGCCCTCGGCTAGATCGACGCGCCCAGCGAGCGGGCCAGGTCCGGGTCGCAGACGTGCAGGTCCTTGTCGGGCGCGCGGTCGCCGAGGCGGTCGGTGAGCATGACGGTCCGCATGGCGGGCAGGACGCCGGAGGCGGTGAGCTTCTCCGCGTCGTACCCGGCGGTGCACAGCACGAGGGCCCGGCGGGCGGTGAGGCGGACGGGTTTGTAGGCGTCGCCGACGGTCCAGACGCGGTCGAACCAGCCCTTGAGGATCGCCGGGCAGTCGGCCCACCAGACGGGGTAGACGAAGGCCCAGACCTCGGCGGCGGCCAGCAGCGCGTGCTCGGCGGCCACGTCTTCGGGGACGGGCGCGCCGGGCGCGCGGCCGCTCTCGCGGGCGAGCTCGGCCGCGCTCAGCTCGGGCCGGAATCCCTTGGCGTACAGGTCGGACAGGGTGTGGGCGTGACCGGCGGCGGTGAGTCCGGCGACGAAGGCGTCGAGGACCGCGCGGGTCTGCCCGGGGCCGCCGGGGTGTGCGTAGACGATGTGGACGAGGCTCATCCGGCGAAGAAGGTCTCGGCGGCGGCGAGGGCCTTGGCGTCCTGTTCCATGTCGCCGGGACGGTTGGCGTAGCCCAGTAGCGCGCCCTTCCAGGTCATGCCCATGTACTCGCCGGAGATGCGCAGGGTCTCCTCCAGCGGCTTGGCGAAGACCGGGTCCTCCTCGCTGATCGCCGAGACGGCCCAGATGTTGCGGCCGGCCATGTTCTGCCGGAAGTCGGCGCCGGGCACGCGCAGCCAGGCCGACCAGTAGTCGAGGTACTTCTTGACCGGCGCCGAGACCGAGTACCAGTACAGCGGGGAGGCGATGACGAGGTCGGTGGCGGCGAGGGTGGCGTCCAGCAGCGTCTTCTCGTTGCCGGTCGGGACGGTGTACTCGCGGGTGCCGTCGTGGCGGATGTCCTCGAAGTCGGGCAGGGAGAGCTCACGGAGGTCGAGCCACGTCTGCGCCACATCCCCCGGGAGCGCGGCGGCGGCGCGGCGGGTGAGGAACTCGGTGTTGCCTCCGGGGCGCGAGCTGCCGAGGATGAAGACGAAATGGCGGGACATGGCCGCTCCAAACTTGATCGAGCAAATGATGTACGCGCATATAATCTGCCGGGGGCGGGTGACATGTCAAGTGCCAAGTGGGTGAGCGGGCTCTCCGCCGGCGAACCGCTCGCTCAGCCGGACGGCGACAGGTAGTAGTGCAGCACCGCAGGACGCCCGTCCGGCGCGATCCACTCCGCCGTCGCGGTGTGCACCCGCGTCCAGCCCTCGCCCTCGTAGAGCGCGATCGCCTTGGCCGCGCCCGATTCCACGTCCAGGACCGCCCGGCGGCCCAGGGCACCGGCGCCCGCCACCGCGTCCCGCAGCAGCGCCCGCGCCAGGCCGCCGCGACGCGCGGACGGCGCGACGAACAGCCGCGACACCCAGGCCACGTCCTCGCGACGCAGGCCCAGCGCGGCGGGCGGCTCGCCGTCGACGAGGCCGACGTGCCCGTCCACGTCACCCGAGACGCGGGCGAGCAGGAGCCCCTGGGGCGTCAGCCATCCGGCCGGATCGGCGGGCCAGGCCGCCGGGTAGCGGTCGGCCTCGAAGACCGCGCGCAGGGCCGACACGCAGCCCGGCAGGTCCACAGTGGAGCGGTCGCGGATCACGATGCCATGACTCCCAGCATGTCGAGGGCGTTCCTGGTCGGCGAGCCCGAGGGCGCGTTGTACAGGATCACCCGCTGGCCCGACTCGTCCGGCAGCAGCATGTTCTCGAAGGACAGCTCCAGGTCCCCCGCGACCGGGTGGGCGAGGCGCTTGACGCCGAAGGTGCAGGTGCGTACCGGGTGCTTCGCCCAGATCGCGGTGAACTCCGGGCTCTTCACCGACAGTTCGCCGATCAGCTCGGCCAGCCGCCGGTCGTCGGGATGCGCGGCGGCGACCATCCGCAGGGAGGCCACCGCCAGCCGGGCCTCCTCGTCCCACTCGGTGTACATGGCGCGGGCGCGCTCGTCCAGGAACAGCAGGCGCAGCAGGTTCGGGCGCTCCTCGAAGGGGACGTGACCGGCGACGACCGCGTGGCCCAGCCGGTTCCAGGCGAGCACGTCGTTGCGGCGGTCCAGGATCACCGCCGGGACGGCGTCCATCGCCTCGATGAGCTGCCGCGCGGCCGGGCGGACGGGCTCGGCGCGCGCCGGGCGGCGGGGCCTGGCCGGGCGGGCCAGGTTGCGCAGGTGCGCGCGCTCGTCCTCGCCCAGGCGCAGGGCGCGGGCGATGGCGTCCAGGACCGCGTCCGAGGCGTTCTGGCTCTGCCCCTGCTCCAGCCGCGTGTAGTAGGCCGCGCTGACGCCCGCCAGCTGCGCCAGCTCCTCCCGGCGCAGGCCCGGGACGCGGCGGCGCGCGCCGTAGGAGGTCAGGCCCACCTCGTCGGGGGACAGCAGGGCGCGGCGGGAGCGCAGGAAATCGCCGAGTTCGCTCATGGCTCCAGTCTGCGCGCAAGATCAGCGCGCGGCCAGCGGTGAGGGTGTCCCTGCCGGGGCTAGGAAAACCAGGTGTCTGGCTGGGGTCTTGGGGCGGCGGCAACCTGATCACGACTCATGGAGACCACATCGGGAGAAGCCATGTTGATGGAGAAGACCCGCCCCGCCGCGATGACCGGGCGGCAGCGCCTCGTCCTCGTCGTCCTGCTCACCGCGCAGTTCATGCTCGCCGTCGACTTCAGCATCCTGGGCGTCGCACTCCCGGTGATCGGTGAGGGACTCGGCTTCGGGCTCGGCGCGCTCCAGTGGATCGCGACCGGGTTCGCGCTGGCGGCGGCGGGGTTCACGCTGCTGTCGGGACGCGTCGCCGACCTGTTCGGGCGGCGCCGGCTGTTCCTGGGCGGCATGGCGGTGCTGGGCCTGTCGTCGCTGGCCGGCGGGCTGGCGCAGACGCCGGAGGTGCTGCTCTCGGCGCGCGTCGTCCAGGGCCTGGCCACCGCCGTGGTCACCCCGGCGGGACTGGCGCTGCTGACCACGGCCTTCCAGGGGCCGCTGCGGGCGAAGGCGCTCGGCCTCAACGGCGCGCTCATGTCGGCCGGGTTCACCGCCGGGTCCATCCTCGGCGGGCTGCTGACCGACCTGCTCAGCTGGCGGTGGGCGTTCTTCATCAACGTGCCGGTGGCGCTGTTCGTGCTGATCGCCGCGCCGATGCTGCTGACGGAGAGCCGCCCGGCGACCCGCGAGAAGCTGGACGTGCCCGGCGCGGTCACCGTCACCGGCGGCCTGCTGGCGCTGGTCTACGCGCTGACCCGGGCCGGTGAGCACGGCTTCGCCGACCCGGTGGCGCTCGGCGGCTTCGCGCTGGGCGCGGTCCTGCTGGCCGCGTTCTGGGCGATCGAGAAGCGCCAGGCGAACCCGCTGGTCCCGGTGCGGATCCTCAAGCGCCGCACGGTGGTGTGGGGCAACCTGGCCGGGCTGATCGCCTTCGCCACCGAGACGTCCCTGGTGTTCCTGCTGACCCTCTACCTCCAGAAGGTCCTGGGCTACTCGGCGCTGGCCACCGGCCTGTCCTTCGGCGTCCTGGGCGCCGGGACGGTCATCGGCGGGGTCTTCGCGCCGAAGGTGATCGCCCGCCTCGGGACGCGGGCCGCGCTGGTGGCGGGACTGGCGGTGCAGGCCGCGTCCACGGTCCCGCTGTTCTTCCTGGGGACGGGATCCGGCTGGCTGCCGGTGCTGCTGGTGGCGACCTTCGCCGGGGGCGTGGGCAACATGGTCGCGATCGTCGGGTTCATGGTGACGGCGACCTCGGGCCTGCCCGACGCCGAGCAGGGCCTGGCGACCGGGCTGGCCACGATGACGCAGCAGGTCGGGATCACCCTGGGGATCCCGGTGATGAGCGCGGTGGTGGCCGCCCACCCGGAGTCGGTCCTCAATGGAGTGACGATCGCGGTGGCGGTGAACGCGGCCCTGGTGGTCCTCGGGCTGGTCACCAGCCGGGCATTCCTCCGGAAGCACGGGTAGAGCCCGCGGAAGGCGGGGACCACGACGGTCCCCGCCTTCTCGCTACTTGTCGCGGGTGAGCGCGAAGCCGGTCATGAACGGCCGCTGCAACGCCAGGAACACCAGGATCGGCGGGACCGAGGCGAGCAGCGCGCCCATCAGCAGCGGCCCGTAGGACTGCCCCTCACCGGCCTGCTGGAGCGTGGCCAGCCCGACCTGGACGACCTGCTGGTCGCGGTCGGACACCGACAGCAGCGGCCACAGGTACATGTTCCAGCCGTAGAGGAACTGGATCACGAACAGCGCGCCGATCACGTTCCACGACATCGGGATCAGCACCCGGACCAGGAACTGGAGCGGGTTGGCGCCGTCCAGCTGCGCCGCCTCCGACAGGTTCGCCGGGAGGTTGGCGAAGTGCTGCCGGAACAGGAACGCCGCCGTGGCCGAGGCCAGGAACGGGACGGTTAGCCCGGCCAGTGAGTCTGACATGCCGAGGTCGTCGACGATGCGGAACAGCGCCAGGATCGACACCTCGGTCGGCATCATCAGCGTCACCAGCACCAGCACGAAGACCACCGAGCGGCCCGGGAACCGGAAGTACACGAAGGCCAGGCCCGCCAGGATGCCGGTGACCGCCTTGCCGGTGGCGATCAGCGCCGACATGACCGTGGAGTTGAGCATGTAGCGCCACAGGTCCCGGTCGTTCCAGACGGTGGAGAAGTTGTCCAGAAAGGACTCGCCCGGGGTGAGCCGGAAGTTGACCAGCTGCGAGTTGTTCTGCGAGGACCCCAGCAGTGCGTACACGACCGGCGCGCACAGCAGCGCACAGATCACGATGAGCGCCAGGTGGGTGAACGGCCGCCGCTTCTTCCTACTGGCCATAGTGGACCCTCCTGCCGGTGACGCGGAACTGCCAGGCGGTCACCGCCAGGACCATCGCGAACAGGATCAGCGAGCGCGCCGCCCCGTCCCCGGTCCATTCCTGCGCCAGGACCACCGAGGTCATCGCGTCCACCGTGGCGCCGGACGGGCCGCCCTTGGTGAGGTAGTCGATGGTCCCGAAGATCTCGAAGAAGGCGTAGGTCACGTTGGTGACGACGAGGAAGAACGTGATGGGGGTGAGCGCCGGGAGGATGAAGTGGCGCAGCCGCTGCCAGGCGTTGGCGCCGTCCAGCCGGGCCGCCTCCAGCATGTTCTTCGAGACGTTCTGCAGACCGGCGATGTAGAAGAGGATGGTGAAGCCGAGGGTCTTCCACACGCTGGCCACGATCACCAGGCCGCGCGCCAGCACCGGATCGGTGCGGTAGTTGGGCATCTGCCAGGGCGTCAGGGCCTCGAACAGGTGCCCGGCGATGCCGGTGAGCGGGTCGAACATGACGAAGAACAGGATCCCGGCGATCGGCGGGCTGATCGCGAAGGGCCAGATCAGCAGCGTCCGGTACACCGCGCGGCCCTTGATGGGCTGCGAGACCAGCAGCGCGATGCCGAGCCCGGCGGCGAGTCCGATGAGGACGGTGCCGCCCGACAGGATCATCGTGGTGGTGAAGACCGAGCGGTAGGTCGCGCCGAACAGCGAGGCCGCCCCGGTGACGAGGACGGCGCCCAGCAGCCAGCCGCGCACCCGCCGCGTCAGCCGCAGCCGGGAGAGGTCGCCGTTGCGCAGCATCCAGGCCACCGCGGCCACCACGACCAGCGCCACCAGCGGGACCACGAACCACCACTCCAGGCTCGGGCCGAGCAGGGCGGTGTAGTTGTCGACGCAGATGAAGCGCTCGATGGGGTTGCCGCGCCGGGTGCGCTGCGCCGACAGCCGCAGCGTCTCGGCGAGCGGCCAGTACAGGAAGACCGCGAGAACCACCAGCGTGGGCAGCAGGAGCAGCAGCGATACCGGGGCGCCGCCGCGGAAGGTGCTGGCGTCGGCCCGGTCGTCGAGGTTGGCCGCGCCGCCGGGCATGGACAGCGCGCGGCCGATCCAGGCCGCCGCGGCGACCAGGACGGCCGAGCCGGCGCAGAAGGCGACCACGCCGACGCCGACGTCCAGGCCGGTGCGGCCGGGCTCGAAGGTGCACGAGCCGAGCGGCACCATCGTCAGCAGCGGGCCCAGGAGGGCGGCCGGGGCGACGACGAACGCGCCGCGCCGGCCGGGCAGTCCGGCGTTGCGCCAGACCGCCCAGCCGACGAGGGCGCCGATGAGGGTGACCGCCGCGAACAGCGGCGGCATCAGCGGATAGATCGGCACGTGTGCGTCAGCCGCCGTACAGCGAGTTGTAGTCGTCGAGGAGCTTCTGGGCGGCCAGTTGCGCCTCGGCGAACCGCTTGTCGGGATCGGCGCCGGAGACCAGGACGTCCTCGATGGCCTGGGTGACCACCGCCCGGATGCTCACGAAGCTGCCGAGCAGGACGCCGGTGGCGGCGGGGGACCCGTTGGTCAGCGCGAGCTGCTCGGTGGCGACCTTGGCGTAGGGGTGGTCCTTGTACCAGCCCTCGGTCTCCAGCTGCGCGCCCGCGGCCTTGGTGATCGGGACGTAGCCGGTGGTCTTGTGCCAGCTGGCGGCGTTGGTGGGGTTGTTCAGGAACTGCATGAACGCCAGGGAGGCGTCCTCCTTGCCCTTCTCCTGACCGGCGGTCAGCCACAGCGTCGCGCCGCCGATGAGGTTCCCGGCGTAGGGGACGTCGCCGTTGTAGGGCATGCGGGCCACGTCGACGCCGAAACCGCCGGTCTGGCCGTCCTTCACGATCGCGGTGGCGTCACCGGCGGAGGTCATCAGGAACGCGACCTCCTGGGCGGCGAAGGCGTTCTTCGGGCCGTCCCAGTCGTTCTGCTTGCCCGAGTAGTAGTAGTCGCCGGAATCGTAGAGGCCCTTTTGGAACTTGACGAAGTTCAGCAGTTCCGGCGAGGTCAGGTTCAGCTTCTTCGCCCGCGCGCTGCGGCCATTGTCATTGTCGGCGATGAGCCCGCCCTGCTCGGCGACCGCCTGCTCGGGGAACCAGCCGTGGTTGGGCCAGCTCACGCAGTGCTTGGGGTGGTCGGCCAGTTTCATGATCTTGCCGCAGGCCTCCTTGATCTCCGCCCAGGTCTGCGGGACCTTGTCGACCTTCGCCTTGGTGGCCAGATTCTTGTTGGCGTAGAACAACGTGGTGGAGGTGTTCCACGGCATCGAGGTGAATTCGCCGTTCACCGTGTAGTAGTTGCGGGCGGCGTCGACGACGTCGTTGAGGACGACGGGCTCGCCGAGCACGTCGGCGCGGCCGTTGATGGCCTTCTCGACGGACACGAAGAGCGGCTGGCCGTCCTTGTCGACCGCGTCACGGGCGTCCTGCGTGGCGGCCTCGAAGTACTGCACGATCGAGGGCGGGCTGCCCTTCTGGACGGCGCCGGTGACGGCGTCGAAGAGCACCTCGTAGGAGTCGTATCCCTGGATGTTGACGGTGTACTTGGGATGCTTCTGGTGGAATTCGTCGGCGCGCTGCTTCGCCCAGTCCAGGCGGTAATCGGTGAAGGCGATCCAGACGTCGATCTGCCCGTCGCCTTTGGCGTCGTCGGACTTCGAACAGGCGACCGACGTGGCGAGAAGGGAAAGTGCGACCGCGGCCGCGGTCACGGTGCGCTTAAGGCGCATGAGGGGTGCTCCAATGATCTTGGTGGGGGCCTTGAATCTGGAGTTTCCGCAGAGCTTTCACACGATGCCGGAATCCGTGCGAAAGGCCATGTTAGGTGAATGTGACTCGCGGGTAAAGCTTCGAATCCGCCCATCTCTCCCGGCACGCCGTCCGCTTCTACGCCCTGTCGAGGACCGGCGTAGGCTGCCCGCGTGAGCTCAGAGCGAATCGTGCGGATCGGTACCCGTTCCTCGCCGATGGCGGTGGCGCAGGCGGAGAAGGTGGCCCGCGCGCTGCGGGCGCAGGGTGTGCGGACCGAGCTGGTGAAGATCTCCACCAGCGGTGACAAGTGGACCGGTTCCCTGGCCGCCCTCGGCGGCAAGGGCGCGTTCACCCGCGAACTGGACGCCATGCAGGTCGAGGGCGAGTTCGAGATCGGCGTGCACTGCCTGAAGGACGTGCCCGGCGACGTGGACCTCCCGGCGGGCCTGGAGATCGGCGCGTACTGCGCGCGCGAGGACGCCCGCGACGCGGTGATCTCGCTGAACGGGCGCGATCTGGACGACCTGCGGGCGGGCTCGGTGATCGGGACCAGCTCGGTGCGGCGCACCGCGCAGCTCTCCCGCTTCTGGCCGGGCTTGAAGGTGACCCCGATCCGGGGCAACGCCAACTCGCGGCTGTCCAAACTGGACGGCGGCGGCTTCGACGCGCTGATCCTGGCCGTGGCCGGGCTGGAGCGCATCGGGCTGGAGCACCGGCTGACCGGCGTCATCGACCCCGGCCGGATGATCCCGGCGGTCGGCGCGGGCGTCATCGTGCTGACCATCCGCACCCACGACGCCGGCTCGCGCGAGCTGATCGCCGGGCTGGACGACGCGGCGACCCGCGCGGCGGCCACCGCCGAGCGCGCGATGCTGCGCGAGCTGGGCGGCCACTGCCACAGCCCGATCGCCGGGCACGCGTCCATGGTGGACGGCGCGATCTCGCTGACCGGTGCGGTGTACAGCCTCGACGGCGCGGAGATGATGACCGCCTCGGCGACGGGCGCGGACGCGGCGCCGGTGGGCCGCGAGGTCGCGGCGGCGCTGCTGGAGCAGGGCGCGGGGAAGGTCATCGCCGACTCGGCGCAGTAGGCGCGGCCTGTTCTTCGGGAAATCGAATCGGGGCCTTCTGTGTCCATTCAGAAGGCCCCGCCGAGTCATCCGGGTCTACGGACGGGATCTCGGTTGATCATCAGTCTGGCAACTAACGGCACCGCACGCCACTCCCGGCCGTCCGTTCGGACGGCCGTTTCCATCGATGCCCGCTGACCTGGGCGGACGCCGCGCCACTCACGTGCTGTCCGGAATCATGGTGCATTGGTGCCGGACGTATTTCACCGGTTCGCTTAATGCGTCGGGAATCGCGCCGTTCGCGGATTGGTCCTGTGTAGACGGTTGGGCATATGCTGATTCGCGCCCCTTCGGCCATTGTCCATCCGGTTCTCCGGCGGCCGGGGCGTTCGCACATCCGGGTCTACGGCCGGGTCCTCGTCAGGGATCCCGCCGAGCCGCATCGAAAGGAATCCCTTTGACCCTCGTCCGGGTGGACACTCCTCCTTCTCCTAAGCCGCCTCCCCCTGAGCCGCTGCCGCCCCGCTGGCGTGGCGTTCTGGCGCTGCTGGCGCTGATCGCGGCCATGATGTTCTTCCTCCAGCTGCTCGATCGCGGCTACGGCATCGCGCTGTCCCTGCGCGTCACCGCGGCCTTCGTCGTCGTGTGGCTGATCTGCGCCGGCATGAGCCCCATGGTGCGGGGCCTGAAACGGGCACTCGGCAGGATCTAGCCGTGTCACGCCGGGAATCCGCCATTCCGGTGGGCTCCGGCGCGGTGGCGCAGTTCGCGCAGTCGCTGCGCGCGCTGCGCCACCGCGCGGGCTCTCCCACCTACCGGGTGATGGCGAAGGCCTGCCACTACAGCCACACGGCGCTCTCCCGCGCGGCCATGGGGAAACGGCTCCCGACCTGGGAGGTGACCTCGGCGTTCGTGGCGGCCTGCGGTGGGGACCCCGCGGGCTGGCGGTCGCGCTACGACCGGGCCGTGCGCATGGTCGCGGCGCATCCCGGGCGGCCCGGCCCGGCGCCGGACGAGGAGGAGGCGGCGCTGCGTCCCGTCTACGCGGGCCTTCAGGTGCTGGCCACCGATCTCATGATGGGCCGGGAACGCTGGAGCGGGCCCGGGCGGCTGGCCATGGAGCTGCGCCGCCTCAAGGAGGCCTCCGGCCTCTCGATCCGCGCCATCGCGCGGCTCACCGGGATCATGTCGCCCGGAAACTCCGTCCCGGTCAGCACCGTGGGGGACCTGCTGGACCACCGGCGCGGCTCCTGGCCGCGCCCGGCGGTCGTCGGCGCGTTCCTGACGGCGCTGGAGGTGCCGACCGAGGTGAAGGACCGCGTGGTCATGGCCGTGCGGATGGTCCACGGCGGTCCGTCGCTGATCCCTTCGGGGCTGTCCGAACGCGTGCGGAAGGTGCTCGGGCAGGCCGAGACGCGCTGCCTGACCGTGCGGGACGTCGACGAGTTCGGCATCGACAAGCTGGTGGTGGAGCTGGAGGCGCTCGTCCAGCCGATCGATCCCAGGCTGGTGAGCGGCCTCATCGTCCAGCTGCGGCGGCTGGCGCGTTACGCGGTCGATCCCCGGGACACCCTCGATGAGCAGCTCGACTGCGCCCACCGCCAGGGCCGCATCGGCGCGCAGCGCGCCATTCTCATCGACCTGCTGGGGCCCCCGCGCCGTTGATCCATCCTATATAGACTCACCGGCATGGCCTGCCGCATCAGTGAACTCATCCTCGACTGCGCCGACCCCGAGCCGCTGGCCCGGTTCTGGGCCGAGGTACTGGGCTATGTGGAACTCCTGCGCGAGGAGGACGGGAGCATCGAGATCGGCCCGCCGGAGGGCTCCGGCCGACGGGATCTGCACATCGTCTTGAGCGTCAGCGCCGATCCGAAGCCCGCGAAGCTGCCGCTGCACATCGACGTCAACCCCACCGACCGCGATCAGGACGCCGAGCTGGAGCGGCTGCTGGCGCTCGGCGCGCGTCCGGCCGACATCGGCCAGGACGGGACCGAGAGCTGGCACGTCCTCCAGGACCCCGAGGGGAACGTGTTCTGCCTGCTGCGCGGCCGGATCCCGGCCTAGGGCGCGGGACGTCAGTACCGCGGCAGCCAGTCCTCGACGGTGGCGACCAGCTCGTCCAGGTCGGTGGTGGTGATGTCGGCGGCGATGGAGTCCCAGTCGGGATCCAGGATCACCGCGCGGAAGGTGTCGCGGTACCAGCCGATGTCGAGCCCGACCTTGCGGTGGGCGGCCTTCTTCTCCCCGGTGAGCCAGGAGGGCGGCAGCCGCTCGGCCCACAGCAGGTCCTCGGAGTCGTTGACCTCGATGAGCCCGGAGGGCAGGCGGCGGACGTGCAGGGTGTTCCACTGCACGGTCCAGCCCGTCGGGATCCGCAGCGGCAGCAGCCGCCACTCGGCGGTGATCGCCGCCGCCAGAGGGGAATCCGGCGGCAGCCTCAGCTCGTCACTGTCCATAAGGGAGCAGGCTAGGCCCCCGGCACCGCGCATCCGTCGTCGCCGCACTCGTCGGCCGCGCCGCCGAGGGTGACCAGCGACGGGCGGGACGCCGCCCACGCCGTCTCCAGGGCCTTGGTGAAGGTCTCGGCGGGCTGCGCGCCGGAGAGCCCGTAGGCGCGGTCGATGACGAAGAACGGGACGCCGGACGCGCCAAGGGACGCCGCCTCGCGCTCGTCGGCGCGCACGTCCTCGGCGTAGGCGTCCGGGTCGGCCAGGACCGCGCGGACCTCGGCCTCGTCCAGACCGGCCTGCACGGCCGCCGCGACGGTGCCCTCGATGTCGTTGACCGGGACGGCCTCGGCGAAGTTGGCGCGGTAGAAGGCGTCGACGGCCTCGGACTGGCGGCCGCGCGCCTTGGCCAGGTGCAGCAGCCGGTGCTGGTCGAAGGTGTTCCCGGTCACCCGGTCGGTGGTGTACTCCAGGCCTTCGCCCCGGGCGGCCTCGGCGACACCGTTCTCGGCCTCGCGGGCGCGGGGGAGCGGCATCCCGTACTTCGCGGAGAGCATCTCGGCGATCGGCACACCGGAGCCCGAGGGCTCGGCGTGTGCGTCCAGCTCGAAGGAACGGTGCACCACTTCGACCTCGTCGCGGTGGGCGAAACCGGACAGGGCCTGCTCGAAGCGGGCCTTGCCGATGTAGCACCAGGGACAGACGATGTCGGACCAGATTTCGACGCGCATGACACTGATCAACGCCCGCGTCCGGGGCACCATTCCGTTACAGGCTGTGACCTAGGCTATGGCCTCGGCGAGGGCCCGGACGGTGGCGGTGATGGCGTCCTCGGTCGAGCCGCCGAAGCCCAGGACGAGCGCGGCGGGCCCCTCGTGGACGAGCCGGTAGTCGCCGCCGCCGTCGACGGGCAGCCCGGCGGCGTGCGCGCGGGCCAGCACGTCGGCCTCATCGCGGCCGGGCAGTTCGACGTAGAGGTGCTGGCCGGCCGAGACGCCGCGCACCCTGGCCTCGGGCAGCCACGCGGCCAGCGCGGTGACGAGCGCGTCGCGCCGGGCCCGGTAGCGCAGCCGCATGGCGCGCACGTGCCGGTCGTACTCGCCGGTCTCGATGAGCCGGGCCAGGGTGAGCTGCTCCAGGACGGGCGAGCCGAGGTCGCTCTCCGAGCGCAGCTCGGCCAGGCGCGCGATGAGCCGCGGCGGCGCGGCCACCCAGCCCAGCCGCAGCGCCGGAGCCAGTGTCTTCGAGACCGAGCCTATGTGGACCGTCCTATCTGGACGAAGGCCCTGGAGGCAGCCGACGGGGTCGCGGTCGTAGCGGAACTCCGCGTCGTAGTCGTCCTCCACGGCCAGCCGGTCGCCGGTGAGCCACTCCTGAAGCAGCGCGCGCCTTTCCGGCGAGAGGACCACGCCCGTCGGGTACTGGTGCGCGGGTGTCAGCAGGGCGGCCTCGGCGTCCGGGAGGCGGCCGGTGTCCATGCCCTCCTCGTCGACGGGCACCGGCAGCAGCGTCGCCCCGGCGCCGCGCAGGAGGGGCAGCTGGCGCGGGCTCGTGGGGTCCTCGATCGCCAGCCGCAATGGCCCCAGGGCGCGGAACACCAGGCTCAAACCGTGCGCGACACCGCCGACGACGGTGATCGAGCCGGGCGTCACCGAGGCCGCGCGGACCCGGTTCAGGTGCGCGGCCAGGGCCTCCCGCAGCGCGGGCGCGCCCAGCGGCTCGGGATAGCCCAGTTCCCGGTGCGGGACGGTGTTCAGCACGTGCCGGGTCGCCGCCAGCCACGCCTTGCGCGGGAACGAGGTGAGATCGGGCGTCCCCAGGCGCATCACACTGCGCTCCACAGTGGACGTGGGCGTGGGCTCGCCCGGCACGACCTTCGCGACCCTGGTTCCCGCGCCCTGCCTGGCGATCAGGAAGCCCTCGGCGGTCAGCTGCGCGTACGCCTCCACGACGACGCCCCGCGAGACGCCCAGGTCGGCGGCCAGTTCCCGGCTGGGCGGCAGGCGCGTCCCCGATTCCAGCCGCCCGGCGCGGATCGCCTCGCGGACCCCGGCGGCCAGCTGCCGCGCCAGCCCGCGCGGCCGCGTCCGGTCAAGCGAGAGGTGCAGCATCGTAAGAGTCGCGGGCGGCCATCAGCTCCGGCAGGTTCGCCGCCGCCCAGTCGCGGCAGGCCTGGATGGGCGCGAGCAGCGTCCGGCCCAGCGGGGTGAGCGCGTACTCGACCCGTGGCGGGACCTCGGCGTAGACGGTGCGGGTGACCATGCCGTCGCGTTCCAGCGCGCGCAGCGTGTCGGTGAGGACCTTCGGGGTGATGCGCCGCATGGGCTTCTTGAGCTGCGAGAACCGCAGCGGCCCGTGCTCCAGCAGCACGATGACCATGCCGCCCCACTTCTCGCCGATGCGGATCGGCATCGCGCTCGACGGGCACGCCGGATCGAAGAAGTTCTCGTCGATGTGGTCCACGACACCCGTCCGTTTCGTCCTTCAGTATGTTTGAAGTAATCAGTATCCCATGGATACCGTCCAGCTCACGAGCCTGATCTGGAGGTACATCCCATGCGAATCGTGGTTTTCGGCGCGGCCGGTCGCGGCGGTGGCGCGGTGGTGGAGGAAGCCGTCTCGCGCGGCCATGACGTCCTCGCCGTCGCCCGGCGTCCCATCGAGGCGAAGGCGCCCTCGGCCGTCGGCGACATCACCGACGCGGCCTCGGTGGCCGCGCTGGTGTCCGGCGCGGACGTGGTGGTGAGCTCGGTCTACGACGGGAACGCCGACGCCACCGCGTTCTACACCGCCGCGGCGGAGTCGCTGGTGGGCGGCGGCGTCCGCACCGTCCACGTGACACTGTCCACATTGCGCGGACCATCGCGGCTGGTGGACGCCCCGGAGTTCCCCGAGGTGTACCGCGGCTTCAACCTCGGCCACGCCGCCGGGCTGGAGCGCCTCGCGGCGTCCGGGCTGGAGTGGACCGCCATCAGCCCCGTCACCGACTTCGACGCCGAGGCCGGACGCAGCGGTGGCTACGAGCTGGACTCGGCGGCGCTGACCGGGATGGAGCAGCTGGGGGAGCGCAAGGTGTCCTTCGCCGACTTCGCCATCGCGGTGGTCGACGAGGCGGAGAAGGGCGCGCACGTGGGCTCGCACATCGGCGTCGGACCGGCGTGAGTGTCGGGGGTGGTGGGTAGGGTGCGGGCGTGCTCACCACCCCGATCCGGCCACCGCGATGAAGCTGTTCCTGCCCGGGCACCTCGCCGAGGCCGAGGCCGCCGCGCCCGGTCTCGTCGCCCACCGGGGTGCCGCGACGCTGCTCAATCCCCGCCGGGGCGATCCATCGGCGGATGACAGCTCGATCGGCGGCCCCCTCCGGTGGCCCGGCGATGAGCCGTGGCCGCACTGCGGGGACGGGCACGAGGCGTGGTCGGCCTACGTGGCGGCCGGGAAGCCGGATCCGATCGCCTACACCGAGGTGTGGCTCGGCCGCCTGGCGTTCCTGGCGCGTGGCCGCGCGGCCCAGGGCGTCCTGGCGGTGGCGGGCCGGGGCGTCACCGCCGAGGAGATCCGCGCGAGCGGGCCGGTGCCGATGATCCCGGTCGCGCAGCTCTACCGCCGCGACGTGCCCGGCTTCATCGGCCCGGACGGCACCGACCTGATGCAGCTCCTGTGGTGCCCGCTCGTGCACGACGACCACTGCCCCGCCCCGGTGGTGGTGTGGCGAGTGGCGGGAGAGGTGACGGCACCTCTCTCCCGCCCGCCGCGCCCCTTGGCCGTCGAGCCCGGTCTCGTGCCCTGGCCGTGCGAGCTGACCCCGCTGCGGGCCGTGGAGTACCCGCTCGACGACGTGCTCCCGCCGGAGCTGACGGGGGTGATTCCCCCGTGGCCGGGCGGGCCGATCGCGCCGGGATGGAAGCTGGGCGGCTTCGCCAAGCACGGCGTGCCGGGCGTTTCCCCGCCGGTCGCGTGTGGGGAGTGCGGCGCGGAGCTGCGCCCGCTGATGTCGATCGGCCGCGGGCCGGGCGATGGTCCCTGGCGGCTGACCGGCGTCCCCGCCGAGCCCGACGCGCCCGAGCTGCGCCTGGGCGGGAGCCACCCGTTCCGGATCTACCACTGCTCCGGCGACCTCGGGCACGGACTCGCATGGTCGCGGTAGCGGTCCGCCGGGGCCCGGGTGATGGGCGTGGGTGAGCCCATGACCCCGCTCGAAACCGCTGTCCCCGAACTCGCCGCCCACCGCGCCACCGCCACCCGCCTGCGTCCCACGCGCGGGACCCCCGGCGTCCGGGACAGTTCCATCGGCGGGCCGCTGCTGTGGCCGGCGTCCGAGCCGTGGCCGCACTGCCACGAGTCGCACGACGACTGGGCGGAGAACGTCATCGGGTGGCAGCACGGGGTGTGGACCCTGGAGCAGGTCGCCACGATGCGCGAGCTGTCGGCGGGGCGGGTGGACGATCTGCCGCCCGCCGATCGGGCGAGGTACGACGCGGCCGAGGCGGGGGTGCCGTTCCTGGTGCTGACCGGTGGGCCGGTGCCGTTGCTGTCGGTGGCGCAGGTGCGCCGGGCCGACGTGCCGGACTTCGTGGGTCCCGATGACGCCGACTTGATGCAGGTGCTGTGGTGCCCGGTCGACCATCCGGACCTGTGGTGCCCGCGGGTCGCGGTGCGCTGGCGGCGGGAGGACGAGGTGGGCGAGATCCTGGCCGCGCCGCCGCGTCCGGTCGTCGGCACCGAGGACTACGTGCCGTGGGCGTGCGTGCTGGCGCCGGAGCGGGTGACCGAGTACGAGTACGCCGAGCTCCTCCCGGCGGAGGTGCGGGAGAAGCTCGACGCGTGGGGCGGCGTCTACGACCCGATCGCGCCCGGCTGGAAGGTCGGGGGTTTCGCGCGGTGGAACCTCACCGGGCCGCTGGAGCAGGCGTGCGAGTGCGGCGCCGGGCTGCGGCTGGTGATGAGCGTCCAGGGCGGCGGTGAGCGGCACGGCTCGCGGGAGGCGTGGGATCCGACCGAGGTCAGCATCGGACGCGGCCACGCCCTGTGGATCTGGTGCTGCTCGCGCGACTTCGGCCACCCGGTGCGCACGACTATGCAGTGACCTCGGCGGGGACGCGGGCCTCGCGGGGTGTGCGCATCCCGTAGAGGATCCCGGCGACCACGAGCGCGCCGCCGAGCAGCTCGCCGGGCTTCGGCGTCCCGATGCCGAGGACGACCATGGTGAGCACCGCGCCGATCGGCATGATCCCGGCGAGCAGGCCCGCCCGGTCGGCGCCCAGCCGGGGCAGCGCGCCGTACCAGAGCAGGAACGCCCCGGCGGTGACGACGAGGCCGAGGTAGCCGAGCGCGAGGCCCTCGGCGGGCGTGGGGAGGCGCAGCTCGCCGCCGGTCGCGACGCCGATCGTCAGCAGCATCGGGACGGCCAGCGCCGCCGAGTACGCCGACACGCGCAGCGCGCCCAGCACCGGCAGCAGCGGCACGGCCAGCAGCGAGAACGACACCTCGCCGATGAGCGCGCCCACCCCGAGCAGGACGCCCAGAGGGCTCGCCCCGCCGAGGCCGGTCGCGACGGCGGTGCCGGCCGCGACGATCGCGGCGGCCAGCAGCAGCCGCGGCGTGGGCCGCTTGCGCGCCAGCAGCGGACCGGCGAGGCCCATCACGACGGGCGAGGCGCCGATGATGGTGCCGATCGTGGCGGGACTCGCGTAGTGGTTGCCGACCACGATGCACACATTGAAGACGACCAGGCCGACCAGCGAGAGCGCGGCGAGCAGCAGCCACTGGCCCGGCCGCAGCCGGACACGCGGCGGACGGCGCACGGCGAGGACGGCGAACAGCGCGAGCGCGCCGAGCGCGTACCGCAGGGCCTGCCCGAGGAAGACCGGGTAGTCGCCGATGCGGGCGGAGACGGCGACCAGGGTGCCGACGGTCAGCATGGCCAGCGCGCCGCGAAGGGCGGCGCGATTCTGCGCGGGACTCATGTACGTCCACGCTAGGGGTGATTGGTACGCCGGAGCGTACCAATGGGGCGCGGGTTAGCCGGGCCAATGCGGGGGAGTCGGAGTGGGAGGACGGAGGGGGTGGGGGCCGGGGTGGAGCCGGAGGGCAGAGGCCGGAGGCGGGGGACGCCGAGGCTCGGGCTAGACCCGGCGGGGCCCGGCTAAGCCCGGCGGGGACGCCGAGGCCCTGGCCGCCCGGAACGGCATGGTGAAGGCTCGTGGGGGCGGATGCGATGGTCACCGCCTGCCCGCCTGCCCGCCTGCCCGCCTGCCCGCCTGCCCGCCTGCCGACCTGCCCGCCGACTCGCCTGCCGACCCGCCGACCAACCCGCCCACCTGCCGACCCACCCGCCCA
Organism: Actinorhabdospora filicis; assembly: GCF_030269765.1. GTDB lineage: Bacteria > Actinomycetota > Actinomycetes > Mycobacteriales > Micromonosporaceae > Actinorhabdospora > Actinorhabdospora filicis. The sequence goes on from NZ_BSTX01000004.1 coordinate 445,155, forward strand.
ACTGCCGACTCGCCTGCCTGCCCACCCACCCGCCGACCAACCTGCCCACCTGCCGACTCGCCCGCCGACCCACCGACCTGCCCACCGGCCGACTCGCCTGCCTGCCCGCCTGCCGACCTGCCCGCCCACCTGCCCACCCACCTGCCGACTCGCCTGCTCTGCCCGGCGGTGCGAGGGCGGTGGCGGTGGCGGGGGTGGGCCGACTCTCCTGGCGGGCGTGAGGCCGTCGACGTGTCGCGATCCGGCCGGGAGGTCACCTGCCCGCACAGCCGGCCCGGCCGAGGCGGGTGCGGGCGGGCAGGTGGTGACCGCCTCGGGGCAGCCCGCCGGGGCCATGGCGGATCGGTGCCCGGGGTGATGAGGCCCCGGCCGCCCCGATGTGAGGTCGCCGGGAGGCGTGCCGAGGCCGGGACTGCCGCCGGGGTGATCGCCGCCTCGCGGAGGCGCGTGTGAGCGGTCCGGGTGCCCCGGCGGTCAGTTGGCACTCGCACGGACCGGCGTCAAGTGCCTCGTGCCGCCATCCAGCCGGGAGGCCGCCTGCCCGCACAGCCCGGTGGAGGCGGGTGCGGGTGGGCAGGTGGTGACCGCCTCGGGGCAGCCCGCCGGGGCCATGGCGGATCGGTGCCCGGGGCGATCGCCCGTCACGCGGAACCGCGCCGCCCACCTCGCGGAGGCGCGCATGAGCGGCCCGGGTGTCCCGGGCGGTCATGGGTAACCCGCACGGTCCGGTGTCGGGCACACCGCCCACGCCGATCACCGGTCGCCCGGAACCGCGCTCGTCCGGAACCGCGCTCGCCCGGCCCGCGTGGGTGCGGACCAGCGGCTTCGGTGCGGAGATGGTCCCCCGCCCCGGTGCGGGCCGCACTTCACCGGCGCCGGTGCCCAGCGGCCCGGCGGCACGGCGGCACGGCGAAGGTTCCGGTGACGGCGTGTCTCGCCGTCAGTGGCGTTGCTGCTGGTGGTGGGTGTGCACCCACGCGCGTCCGCGCGGGGTGACGCCCAGGATCATCGGGCCGCCTTCGCAGGCGACGGGGCTGAGGTCGACGTATCCGTGCGCGGCCAGTTCGGTGACCGCTTCGGCCACGGCCGACTCGTCCATTGCGTATGCGGAGGCGAACATCGCGGCCGAAGCCTGCTGTCCCCCGGGCATCTCGGCGATCACGCGGAGAACCCGTCCGGTGTCGATGAGCATGTCTCCATGCTCGCACCATCCGGGCCGGGTGACCAGGGAAGACGCGGTTATGCGACAGCCAGGACGGCCAGCGCGTCGGTGTACTTGGCGGTGAGCCGCTCGCGGGTGGCGGGGTCGAGGACGGCCATGCGCTCCGGGCTCGAATTGTGCTCGATGTCGGCGCGTTTGATCAGGACGGCGTCGGGGACGGACTTGACGCGCTCCAGGTAGTGCGGGCGGGGCTCGCCGGGGCGGTGGGAGAGGGCGTTGACGAGGTCGCGGACGGTGGCGGGGACGCCCAGGTCGGCCAGGTGCGGCAGGGTCGCGGAGGTGTCCTCCACGACGTCGTGGAGGAGGGCGGCCATCTGCTGCTCGGGGGAGCCGCCGCGTTCGGCGACGATCGCCGAGACCGCGCGGGGGTGGTTGATGTACTCGGCGCCGGACTTGTCCTGCTGGCCGCGGTGGGCGGCGGTGGCGAGGGAGTCGGCGAGCTCGACGGTGTCGACGGTGGGGGCGGCGAGGTAGGGGTAGACCTCCTGCCAGGCCTGGAACTTCTCGGCGCCGTCGGGCAGGACCGCGGCCTCGCCCACGAAGTGGAGGGCGGCCGACAGCTGGGCGATGTACGGGTCCTCCTCGCCGGGGGTGTCCTCGGAGAGGACGAAGGCGTGCACCGCGCGCAGCTTTTCCACTATGGACGGCGTTGTGAGCCCGTAAAGGCCGGCCTCGTGAACGGTCCAGTCCTGGCTTGCGAGGTAGGAGTACATGTCACTAAGCGTAGAGGCGCGCGTCCACCGAGCGGGTGAGGCGGACGTCACGTCACTCCGGGTCCACAGTGGACATCCCGAGCAGCACCGAGCGGACGCCGGCCAGCGCGGCGGCGTCGGTGGCGTACCGGCGCAGGAAGGAGATGTGCAGGACGCCCAGGTGGGCGGTGGAGGCGCTGGCCGGGCGGCGGAAGTAGCGGTCCCAGCCCAGGACGGTGGCGCCGTCGGTGGTGCCGAAGAACTCGCGCACCGCGCACAGTCTGTGGTCGTCCCGGTATTCGAGAAGCCGCCGTGTCATCCGCCGCAGCCAGGTCGGGCCGAGGGGGACGTCGAGGGCCGAGGCGGCCCATCCGTCGCCCTCGTTGTCCTCGCGCAGGACGACCGAGTAGTCGTCGGCGGAGACGACGTTGCGGGCGCGGTGGTAGCCGTATAAATGCCGGGTCTCGCCCAGGATGACGACTCCGGACACGTTCGGCACGGCGGTGGTGATCTCTTTGGCGAGCCAGGAGATCGCCTCGGGCGCGTATTCGCTCATGACTCCTCCTCGTTCGTCATCTTTACATCCGTGCTGTGCCGGTCCGGACGCGTGAGGGCAGCCTTTCGGGCAGCGCGGGCCGAGCCCCTCGGGGGCGGAGCGGGCAGCGCGGGAGGTGCCCGGCTAGCGCGCGTACCAGGAGTCGACGGCCGCCTGGCCGGTGTAGTTCGGGCCCGCCGCGGGGTCGGCGCCCAGGTAGCGCCACGCGGGCGGCGCGCCCGGCCCGGTCCGCCGCAGGCGACGGCGGCGCGGGTCGTACTCGTACCCGGCCGCGCGGAAGGCCGCCGTCGGGCGCAGGACGCCGCGCAGCCCGGGGACGTCCATGTTCGCCGCGAACAGCCCGCCGGGCGTCAGCAGCGCGGTGGCCGCCGCGATCGCGGCGAGCTTGTCGCCCACGTAGTGGAGCCCGTGGACGCACGTGACCAGGTCGAAGGGGCCGCCGAGCTCGGGCAGCGCGGGCAGCGCGGCGGTGAGCAGCCGGACGTTGCCGGGCGCGTCCGGCCCGAAGTGGTCCACCAGGTCCACGCCGACGATGGTGGCCGCCGGGTGGGCGCGCCCGGCCTCGATGAGCGCCTTGGCGCTGCCGCAGCACAGGTCCAGCCAGCGGAACCCGGGCGCGTCCAGCATCGCGGGCAGGTCGAGCCCGAGCTCGCGGGCGTAGGACGCCAGGCCGCGCTGGCGGTTCATGGCGTTGTTGGCGACGACGGACGTCGTGTGGAGCTCGTCGTCGGGCACGAGTGAGGGCATGCGGTTGTCTATCACGCGCGGGGACGGCCGGGCCGCCCCGCGCGACGCTCACGCCGGCAGGAGCGAGCGGTCGAAGACCACGAGGGACTCGCTGACGAGGCCGTCGGTGAAGGCCATCCGGTCGATGCCCTCCCACTGGAGTGGCCGCCCGTCGACGGTGGCCGTGGCCCGCCAGCTGATGAAGGCGTATCCGCCCTCGGCGCGGGCGAAGCCGGTCGGTTCCAGGACCAGGTCGGGGAAGCGTTCCAGCACGCCGGCCACGCGGGCGCGCCAGACGTCCACGCCGCGGGCCTCGCCCTCGGCGCCGGGGAAGCGCATGGCGATGTCGGGATGCGAGAGCGCGCCCACCCGCTCGGGAGAGGGGGCGGCCCAGAAGGCGCGCCAGCGGGCCACGAAGGCCTCATCCGAGGCGGGAGCGGTGGCGGTGCCGGTGGGGTGGGTCATCTCGTCTCCAGTGGATAGAACGGTCGATCTACTCATTAGATAGAACGATCGGTCTCCTGTCAAGCCCGTGGCAGACTGAGCCCATGACCAGGCCCGGCCCCCGCGAGCGACTCCTCACCTCCGCCCTGGAGCTCACCTACACGCAGGGCGTGGGCGTCGGCGTGGACGCCATCCTCAAGCACGCCGACGTCGCCCGCCGCTCGCTCTACCAGCACTTCGGCGGCAAGGACGGCCTGATCACCGAGGTCATCGCCGCCGGCGCCGCCGAGGACGAGGCCCGCTACGCCCACGCCCTCGACCAGGGCGGGAACGACCCGCGCGAGCGCGTCCGCACGCTCTTCACGCTGCTCACCGGCCTGGTCGCCGCGCCCGGCTTCACCGGCTGCCGTTACATCGCCGCCCACCTCAACCTGCCGCCCGGGCACCCCGCGACCGCCGGGATCCGCGCCCACAAGGACCGCGTCCGCGCCATGTTCGCCCGCGAGACGCACGCCATGGGCCACCCCGCGCCCGAGGACGCCGCCGCCCGCCTGCTCATGCTCGCCGACGCCGTCCTCGTCGAGGGCGCGCTGCGCCCGGAGGCCGACCTCGCAGTACTGGTCGAGCCGATGGTGGAGGCCGTCCTCGGGTAGACGTGCCGGGGGCGGCCCCCGAAGAGGCCGCCCCCGTCACCTGCGATCGGCTACCCCTGGGGAGCCGGGGCCAGCAGCGAGAAGATCGCGCCGTGCTGGTCGGTCAGCGCCGCCAGCCGGCCGACGTTCTCCATCGACGTCGGCGGCATGAGCACCGTGCCGCCCATGTCACCGGCCTTGGCGACCAGCGAGTCCACGTCGGTGACGGCGAAGTAGATGCCCCAGTAGGCCGCGTGGCCCTCCGGCAGCATCGGGTTGGGCATCAGCGCGCCGAACTCGCGCTCGGCGCCGGGCGCCTTGAGGGTCAGGTACTCGTTCTCGGTGATGTCGGTCTGCTGGACGCCCCAGCCGAACACCGAGGCGTAGAAGTCCCGGGCGTCCTTGACCTCGCGCGCGGAGTACTCGAACCAGCAGGGCGTGTTCAGCTCGTACATGACCTCGGCGCCCGCGTGCAGCTTCGGGCGCGACACCGCGAACTCGCCGCCCGAGGGGTCGGAGAAGCCGGCGATGTCGTTCTGGCCCATCACGTCCATGACGGGGAAGCGGACCGTGCCGCCCGCGCCCGTGACGGCCTTGGTGGTGGCGTCGGCGTCGGGGACCTGGAAATAGGTCGTCCACGCCGCCGACTGGCCCGGCTGGAGCGGGCCGAGGCCGCCCACCTGCTTCCCGCCGGACAGGACGAAGTGGTAGTGCCCGGCCTCGGGTCCCAGGTCGGTGAACTCCCAGCCGAACAGCTGCGCGTAGAACTGCTTGGAGGCCTCCAGGTCGGGGGACCCCAGGTCGACCCAGTTGGGTTCCCCATCGGTATAGGACATGCTTGCGCTCCTTCACGATTCGGGCTTCACCCGCGATCCTCGCGGATCGGGGTGATCCTCGCGGGAGGCTCCGGCAAAATGGCACTTACTCTGTCGCCATGCGCCGCACCCTTCTCATCGGCACCACCCTCGTCCTGCTCGCCGGGTGCTCGGCGAAGACGCCGGACGCCGAGGCAGCGCCTCCCCCCACCACCCCCGGCGGCAGCGCGAGCCAGGCGCCGCCGCCCGTGACCGACGCCGGGGCCGTGGCCCCCGCCGTCCAGCCGCGCACCTGGGTCTACCAGCTCACCGGCTACGGCGACGGGCTGAGCGCGGTGAAGTCCTCACCCGCCGAGGCCGCCGTCATCGACCTCGCCCGCGACGGCTCCACCGGCTACTGGACGCCCGCCGAGATCGGCGCCCTGGCGCCCAAGACCGTCTACTCCTACTTCTCCATCGGCAGCATCGAGAAGTACCGGCCCGAGGCCGGGAGCGTGAAAGACCTCGAACTCAACCAGTGGGGCGACTGGCCCGACGAGCACTTCGTCAAGTACTGGGACGCCACGTGGTGGGACCGGGTCGTGCGCCCCCGCGTCGACCAGGCCATCGCCTCCGGCTTCACCGGCGCCTACCTCGACGTCCCCAACGCCTACGAGGAGATCGACCTGTCCCTCGTCCCCGGCGAGACCCGCGAGAGCCTCGGCCGCAAGATGGCCGAGCTCATCGTCAAGATCAGCAAGTACGCCAAGGAGAAGAAGCCCGGCTTCCGGATCCTCCCGCAGAACTCACCCGAACTGCGCGAATACCCCGGCTACCTCGACGCCGTCGACGGACTGGGCATCGAGGAACTGTTCTACCTCGCCACCGACGAGAAGTGCGAGGAGGACTTCTGCGGCGAGAACCTCGACCACGTCCGCGCCCTCAAGGCCGCCTGGAAGATCATCCTCGCCGTCGACTACGCCGACGACCCCGCGCACCGCTCCGACGCCTGCGCCCGCGCCAAGGCCGAGGGCTTCGCCGGATACGTGGGCGCGGTCGGCCTCGACGGCGTCCGCGCCACCTGCTAACTCACCGACAGCTCCAGCGAGCCGCCGTCCACCGTCACGCTCACCGTGCGCTCGCCGACCTTGAACTCGCACGGGCACTCGCCCGGCTCGCCGAGCCCGGACAACCACGCCGAGACCGCGGCGGGATCGTCCGGGCCGGTCAGCGTCGCCGAGGCCGACCACGGCCAGTCGGTGGACTCGGCGACCCGCCAGCCGGACGGCGCGCCGAGCCCGTCGCGGGCCGCGGCGAGGTTCTCCTGCCTGGTCAGCCCCAGCGCGCCACCCACCAGGCAGGTGCCCAGGCAGCACAGCAGCGTCAGGAAACCGCAGGTGAGCAGCAGGAACACCTTCGGGCCGCCCTTGCGCAGCTCCTGCGGTTCGGCGTCCGGCTCGGGTTCGGTCACGCCGACGACGATAGCCGCCGGGATCAGGAGGCGAAGTCGATCTCGATCCGCTCGCCGAAATAGTCCAGCTGGAGGTCCCAGGCTCCGTCCGGGCCCACACCGAGGGACAGGTGGCAGCCGGAGGAGCAGCTGGTGCCCAGGTCGATCTCGTAGCCGACGGCCGCGCTCAGCCACGCCCTCACCGGCGCCGGGTCGGCCGGGCCGGTCAGCGTCGCGTCGACCCCCAGCGGGTAGGGGGCCCATTTCTGGACCGACCACCCGGCGGGCAGCCCGAGCGAGCGCAATTGCTCCTCGAAGTGAGCGGTCAGGCGAGGCGCGGCCACGGCCGCCGCACCGGCGAGCAGTACCAGGGCGGCTACGGCGATGATGGCGATCCGCAGGGCGCGGGGCCGTCCGCGACCGGCGACAGGGGTGGAGTCGATCACGCGCCCAAAGGTAGCCCGGGGCACGCGTCACACACCCGACACGGCCATCGCGGCCACCCCGGGCGTACCCTCAAGGCCATGAGCCGGGAGATCGACGAGGTTTTGCAGCGGGCCGCCGACGGTGGGCGGATCAGCCCCGAAGAGGCCATGCTGCTGTACACGGACGCCCCCTTCCACGCCCTCGGCCAGGCGGCCGACGCGGTGCGGCGGCGGCGCTACCCGGACGGCATCGTCACCTACCTCATCGACCGGAACATCAACTACACGAACGTCTGCGTGACGGCGTGCAAGTTCTGCGCGTTCTACCGGGCCCCCAAGCACAAAGAGGGCTGGACGCACGACATGGACGAGATCCTGCGCCGCTGCGCCGAGGCCGTCGACCTCGGCGCCACGCAGGTGATGCTCCAGGGCGGCCACCACCCCGACTTCGGCGTGGAGTACTACGAGGAGCTGTTCTCCACCGTCAAGCGCGACTTCCCGCAGCTGGTCATCCACTCCATCGGCCCCTCCGAGATCGGGCACATGGCCAAGGTCTCCGGCGTCTCCATCGAGGACGCCGTGGTGCGCATCAAGGCCGCCGGGCTCGACTCGATCGCGGGCGCGGGCGCCGAGATGCTGCCCGAGCGTCCCCGCAAGGCCCTCGCCCCGCTCAAGGAGTCCGGCGAGCGCTGGCTGGAGATCATGGAGGTCGCGCACACGCACGGCCTGGAGTCGACCGCGACGATGATGATGGGCACCGGCGAGACCAACGCCGAGCGCATCGAGCACCTGCGCATGATCCGCGACGTCCAGGACCGCACCGGCGGGTTCCGCGCGTTCATCCCGTGGACCTACCAGCCGGAGAACAACCACCTGAAGGGCCGCACCCAGGCCACCACCCTGGAGTACCTGCGCCTCATCGCCGTCGCCCGGCTGTTCTTCGACAACGTCAACCACCTCCAGTCGTCGTGGCTGACCACCGGCAAACCCGCCGGTCAGCTGTCGATGCACATGGGCGTGGACGACCTCGGCTCGATCATGCTGGAGGAGAACGTCATCTCCTCCGCCGGCGCCCGCCACCGCTCCCGCCTGGGCGAGCTCATCGAGCTGATCCGCACCGCCGGGCGCATCCCCGCGCAGCGGAACACCGTGTACGAGCACCTCGCGGTGCACTGGACGCCCGAGGACGACCCCACCGACGACCGGGTCCGCTCGCACTTCTCCTCGATCGCCCTGCCGGTCCTCGACCGCGCGTAGCCCCGCACATATAAGAGGTACTCAAGACCATGGCCGTAGCTCACCGCGCCCGGGTCGTCCTGCCGATCGCCGCGCCGCCCATCGTGGACGGCGCGGTCGTCGTCGAGGACGGGCGGGTCACCGCCGTCGGGCCCGCCGACGAGATCCTGCGCTCCTACCCGGTGTCCGAAGTCCGCGAATGGGACGGGACGCTGACCCCGGGCCTGGTCAACGCGCACACCCACCTGTGCTTCAGCGCCTACGCCGACTTCTACGGCAACGGGCTGGCGTTCCCCGAGTGGATCCAGGGCTTCGCCCGCCGCAGCCCCTCGATGTCCGAACAGGACTGGCACGCCTCGACCCGCGACGGCGTCGAGCGGTCCATCGCCGCCGGGGTCACCGCGCTGGCCGACGTCGTCACGCCCGCCGCCTCCTTCGAGGTGCTGCTGGCCTCGCGGTTGCGCGGCACCGCCTACTACGAGGCCGTCGGCGTGGACGCCGCCGGCTGGGAGCGCATCGGGCCCGGCTGGATCGCCGCGCTCGACGCGGCCCTGGCGCGCGTGGACGGGGGGATGACCGTCGGGATCAGCCCGCACACCCTCTACACCCTCAGCACCGGCATCCAGCTGGAACTGCTGGGCCTGGCCCGCGCGCGCGGCCTGCGCCTGCACCCGCACCTGGCCGAGAGCCCCGCCGAGACCGCTTACGTCCGCGACGGCGGCGGGCCCTTCGCCGAGCTGATCACCCGCATCGGCTGGGAGTTCGAGATCATGGCGCGCGGCGGCACCGGGCACAGCCCGACCGTCGAGAACGACGTCCTGGGCGCCCTCGGCGAGGACTGCCACATGGCGCACGGCGTCCACACCGACACCGACGACCGCGCGCTGCTGCGCAAGCGCGGGACGTCGGTCGCGCTGTGCCCGCGCTCCAACGCGCGCCTCGACTGCGGTGAGGCGCCGGTGGCCGCCTACCGGGCCGAGGGCAACCGGATCGGCGTGGGCACCGACTCCCTGGCGTCCTCGCCGGACCTGGACGTGCTCGGCGAACTCCCCGTTCTGCGGGAGCTGGCGCTGCGGCAGGGCTCGCCCGAGGAGGGCCTCGACGCGTGGCTCGTCCACGCGGCGACCGCCGGTGGCGCGACCGCGCTGGGGGCGTCCGACTACGGCACGATCACCCCCGGGAACCGCGCCGACCTGGCCGTCTTCTCCACCGTGGACGAGGCCGCGCCCTACACCGCCCTGGTCCTCGGCGGCGCCGGTACCTGCGCCGCTACCATGATCGACGGCCGTTTCGCGCACACCGCCTGAGCGGTTCGTCTTCCTTTACCACACTTTGCCACGGACACGCGCAAAGCTGGACGTCCTCTGTGTACACGGCTAGGTTCCGCCGCGTCAGCAGTCTCTTCACATGAGGACGGGGGGACCATGCGGTCTTCACGAAACGGGACGGCGCGCGCGGCAGCGGCCGCGTTCGCCGCGGCGGCGCTTATCGGCTTGAGCGCGGCCCCCGCTTACGCCGAGGGAGAGAGCGGGGCGCCCACCCCGTCCCCGGCGGCCCCGAGCCAGGCGCCGAAGTCCGAGGCCCAGACCGGCGCCGACCTCTCCGTCGCGGTCGCGTCCGGCGAGTCCACGCAGGACAGCTGGTCGAAGTACGTGCGGGTGACCGTCAAGAACGACGGGCCCGAGACGGCGAAGGACGTCGTGGTCACCGTGACCGTCGAGGACTTCACCGACCAGGACAACCAGATCCAGCCCGTCGACAAGCGCTGCACCGGCAAGAAGGTGAAGGACGACCTCGTCTTCACCTGCGCCCTGGGCGACCTGCGCTCCGGCGGCACCAACAACGACGTGCTGTTCGACTTCTGGCACGGCGAGGCCGCGCCCGGCTCCGTCGCCGAGGGGCAGGTGTCGGTCACCTCGGCCACCACCGACCCCGCGAAGAAGAACAACACCGCGCCCTTCACCCTCAGCGTCATCGAGGCCGGGGTCGACGTGTCCATCTGGGCCGCCGGTGAGGTCACCGTCAAGCCCGGCGAGACGACGTCCCTCAGCGGCCGCGACTTCCTGCGCATCGACAACGAGAGCGACACCGAGGTCGAGGGTCTCAGCTTCTCGCTGTCCCTGCCCGCCTACGCGAAATTCGAGCCCGACTACAGCTTCTGCAGCTACAGCGAAGACGGGCGCAAGATGAACTGCGAGCTGCCCGACTACGTCCTGGAGCCCGGCAGCGGCCTCGGACGCCTCGTGCCGTTCACCGCCCAGGCGCCGCTGCGGATCACCGTCGCCGCCGACGCGCCCGGCCCGATCAGCCTCGGCCGCGGCACCGCGACCGTCACCCCCGGCGTCCTGCGGGACCTGGGCGTGAACGGCAAGAAGAAGGCCGCCACGTCCCGCGAGAAGGCCGCCCCCGGTAAGGGCGACGACTCCGTGGAGTTCTCGCTGGTCACCACCGACAACCCCGTCGACATGTCCATCAAGGCCACCGGCGCGTCCGGCAGGGTCGGCGCCACCGTGTCGGTGGACGTGACCATCCGCAACGAGGGCAAGGTCATCGCGCCCGGCGTGACCATCACCTTCACCGCGCCCTCCGGCACCACCATCGTCGGCGGCCCCACCGACTGCGCCGAGAAGACCAAGGGCAAGGTCTGGGTCTGCGCCTCCAAGGCGTGGGCCGCGCCCGGAGCCGTCGGCGCCGGTACCTTCAAGCTCCGCCTCGACACCCGTGACGTCAAGGACGGCACCGCCACCGTCGAGTCGGCCGTGAAGGACTCCAAGCCCGCCGACAACACCGCCAAGGTGACCGTCACCGCCACCGGCGGCCTGCCCGTCACCGGCACCTCCCTCACCATCGCCGGCATCGCCGCCGCGGCCCTCCTGGTCGCCGGCGCCGCGCTGATCGTGGTGACCCGCCGCAAGCGCGCGACCGCCGGAGCCCCCGCCGAAACGCCCGCCGCACCCGCCGCCGATGAGACGGACGGTTCCGCCACCGAGGACGAGGGCGAAGCCGAAGAGGGCGACGAGAAGAAGTAGGACCGCGCAACCCCTTGAGACCGGCGCCCCGACGGGGGCGCCGGTTTTTTGCGTGGGGGTGGGCGTTTCGTGAGGTTGCCTCGCAGGGTGGGGCGGATGGGGTGGGGCGCGGGGGTGTGAGGCGGTTTCGGCACGCCCGGAGGCCGTGCGGCCCCACCCGCGGGGGAGCGCGAGGAGAGGTACGGGACCCGGCCCGGTGCGGGGACGGGGCCGCCCAGCCTGCGACGGGCGTGATGCGCCCGGGGGTGGGGCTCATGCCGCCCCGGCGTGACGGCGACGAGCCGCCGCCTGCGGCTACACCTGGGACGCCACGACCTACTGCGACCCCGCCGAACCGCCACGGCTCCGGTCACGGCGGTGACGATCGCGGCGGGCGCGGGCTTGTGCCCGGCGAAGATGCCCGGTGGGGCGCGAGGGCCCGCGATGCCATCGCTCTCGCCGCGTCGGCGGCGGTGGGACCGGGGCATGGCCCGGGCGGAGTGGGCCGCCGTCGCCCGCCTCGCCGAGACCCGCCGCCGCGAGAGTCCCGCCGGGAGGACGGGCCGCAGGATCTCGCGGCCGACGGGTGCCCGCTGCGGGTGGCGCGTGATGCCCTCAGCCCGGTGGCGGTGGCGGTGGTGAGGGTGAGCGTGGCCGCGAGCCCGGGCGCGGGTGAAACCGCCGGTCGCCTCGTCGTGGGAATGCCATGCCGGTGGCGTGTCGTCTGTGGGATGCCCGGCTCGTTCGTGCGGCCGCCCGGTGGGCCGTCGTCTCGTCGTGGCTCGGCTCGGTGTGTGCCGGATGCCGCCGGTGGCGAGGGTGAGCGAGCCCGGGCTCACGGCGAAGCCATCGTCCACCTCGTCGTGGGAATGCCGTGCCGGTGGCGTGCCGTCTGTGGGATGCCCGGCTTGTCCGTGTGACCACCCGGTGAGCCGCCGTCTCGCCGTGGCGCGGGCTAGGCGTGTGCCGGATGGCGCCGGTCGCGGTCGGCATCGGCCCGACACGCGAGCCCCGTTCGTCCCCGCGTTCATCGCGATTCACCACCCCGGCCCGGTTTATGCCGCCTCACCCGCGCGGTGCTCGTCAGGGTGAGTGCGTGCGGAGTGTGCGACGAGTCCGGGGCCGGTGTCTCGTGTGCGAGACCGCGAGGGAAGACGCCGGTTCGGCAAGCCCTGAACCGTGCGGGCTGACGCCCTCCGGTGGCGAGATGAGCGGCGAACCACCTTCACCCCGCGATGACGTGTCCGGGTTTCGCCCGCCCGTGCCGCCGTCCCGGCCGCACGCCGTCGGCGGCTCGCGGCCCTCGCCCCCGGCGAGGCGCCGGTCGCGGCCGCCACCGCCACCGGCCCGGCAAGCGAGCCCCGTTCGCCTCTCCCGCCCGCCATCCCGCCGTCCGCCATCTCCTCCCACCCCCGCCCGCGAGCCCCCCATCACTTCCACCACCCCTCCCGCCCCCCACTGATCGCGCGGTGGCACAGTGGGCCACATGACCCGAGCAACGCTCGCCAAGGACCCGCACGAGGTCGCCGAGATGTTCGACGGCGTGGCCAGGCGCTACGACCTGACCAACACCGTCATCTCGCTCGGCCAGGACCGGCTTTGGCGGCGGGCCACGAAGCGGGCGCTGGATCTGGCACCGGGTGACCGGGTGCTGGATCTGGGCGCGGGGACCGGGGTGTCCACGGTGGAGTTCACCTCCGCCGGGGCGTACGCGGTCGGCGCCGACATCTCGCTGGGCATGTTGCGCGCGGGGCGGCACCGGGGTGTGCCGCTGGTGGGCGCGAACGCGCTGGAGCTGCCGTTCGCCGACGGGTCCTTCGACGCGGTCACCATCTCCTTCGCGCTGCGGAACGTGCCGCACACGAAGGTGGCGCTGGCCGAGATGCTGCGGGTGACGCGGCCGGGCGGGCGGATCGTGATCTGCGAGTTCTCGCGGGCCACGTGGGCGCCGTTCCGGATGGCCTACGAGAACATCGCGCTCAAGACGATCCCGATGGCGGCGCGGGTCATCTCCTCGAACCCCGAGGCGTACCAATACCTGCAAGAGTCCATCCGCGCCTGGCCGGACCAGCCGGGGCTCGCCGGGCTGATGGCCGAAGCCGGATGGCACCGGCCGGCCTGGCGTAATCTCACCGGCGGGGTCGTGGCGCTACACAGGGCGACGAAGCCGGAGACTTCGTTATCGAAGCGGTACTAAGGCGAACCTAACTACAGGCGAGCCTGTGCGGGGGTCCTAGACTCGCGCCGAAAGCTTGTGAAGGCCTTCACAAGAAGACGATCACCTTCAGTAAGAGGACACCGTGAGCGAGCGCCGGGCAGCGCACCGCCCAAGTGAGGCGGGGTCGTGACGACCACCGACACCGCCGACGTCATCGTCGTAGGCGCGGGGCCCGCGGGCTCGGCGTCCGCCTACTACCTGGCCCGTCAGGGACTCGACGTCCTCCTTCTGGAGAAGACCGAGTTCCCGCGCGAGAAGGTGTGCGGCGACGGGCTCACCCCCCGGTCCGTGCGCCAGCTGATCCGCATGGGCATCGACACCTCCGAGAGCGCCGGCTGGGTGCGCAACCGGGGCCTGCGGGTGGTCACCCACAAGACCACCCTGGAGATGGACTGGCCGACCATGGCCGCCTTCCCCAACTACGGCCTCACGCGCACGCGCCTGGACTTCGACGACCTGCTCGCGCAGCGGGCCGTCGGCGCCGGCGCGAGACTGCTGACCGCGACCACCGTCACCGAACCCGTCCTGGACCGCGCCGGACGGGTCGTCGGCGTCAAGGGCACCCACGGCAAGGACCGCACGCCGGTGGAGTACCGCGCGCCGCTGGTCCTGTCCTGCGACGGGGTCTCCGGACGCCTCGCGCTGGCCTTGGGCATCGCCAAGCGCGACGACCGCCCCATCGGCGTGGCCGTCCGCCGCTACTACTACTGCGACGTCAAGCAGCGCGACGACTACCTGGAGTCGTGGCTGGAGCTGCGCAGCGCGGCCAACCCGCAGGTCCTGCTGCCCGGCTACGGCTGGATCTTCGGCCTCGGCGACGGGCGCATCAACGTCGGCCTCGGCGTCCTGAACTCCTCGTCGGGCTTCGGCAAGACCGACTACCGGGCCATGCTCAAGGACTGGCTGAACGCCACGCCCGAGGAGTGGGGCCTGCGCGGCGAGGACAACGCCGACGGCCCGATCCGGGGCGCGGCACTCCCCATGGGGTTCAACCGGACCCCCCACTACACTCGCGGGCTGATGCTCGTCGGGGACTCCGGCGGGATGGTCAATCCCTTCAACGGCGAGGGGATCGCCTACGCGATGGAGAGCGGCGAGATGGCCGCCGAGATCGCCGCCGCGGCCCTCGCCCGCAAGCAGGGCCCGCAGCGTGAGGAAGTCCTTCGCAGGTACCCGAAGGAACTTCAGCAGCGCCTCGGCGGCTACTACCGGCTCGGCGGGATCTTCGTGAAACTCATCGGCGATCCGCGGATCATGCGGCTGTGCACCGAGCACGGCCTCAACCACCCGCAGCTGATGCGATTCGTGCTCAAGTTGCTGGCCAACCTGACCGAAACTCGCGGCGGCGATCTTTACGACCGGGTGATCAACACCCTGAGCAAGGCGGTACCGTCAGCATGATGTGGACAAAGGGGACATAGGGATGTCGCTCACGCCGTACGTGCCGCTGGTCGTGCTCTTCGGGCTGGCCACCGTTTTCGCGGTCTTCTCGGTGACGATCGGTCCGTACATCGGCCCGCGCCGGATCAACAAGGCGAAGCTCGAAGCCTACGAGTGCGGTATCGAGCCGACGCCGACGCCGCCCGGTGGCTCGCGTTTCCCGGTCAAGTTCTACCTGACCGCGATGCTCTTCATCATCTTCGATATCGAGATCGTCTTCCTCTACCCGTGGGCCGTGGCCTTCGACTCGCTCGGCATGTTCGGGTTCGTGGAGATGCTCCTCTTCATCGTCACCGTCTTCGTCGCCTACACCTATGTGTGGCGCCGGGGCGGCCTGGACTGGGACTAGGCAGGTTGAACAACCAATGGGCGTAGAGGAAAAACTCCCCGCCGGGATCCTGTTGACCACCGTCGAGAAGGTGGTCAACTGGTCGCGTAAGGCGTCCTTCTGGCCGGCCACCTTCGGCCTGGCCTGTTGCGCCATCGAGATGATGGCCTCCGGCTCCGCCCGGTACGACCTCGGCCGCTTCGGCATGGAGGTCTTCCGGGCGACACCACGGCAGGCCGACCTGATGATCGTCGCCGGACGCGTGAGCCAGAAGATGGCCCCCGTGCTCCGGCAGATTTATGACCAGATGCCGGAGCCCAAGTGGGTGCTGTCCATGGGCGTCTGCGCGTCCTCGGGCGGCATGTTCAACAACTACGCCATCGTGCAGGGCGTGGACCACATCGTGCCCGTCGACATGTACCTGCCCGGCTGCCCGCCGCGGCCGGAGATGCTGATGGACGCCATCCTCAAGCTCCACGACAAGGTCATGCACGAGGCCCTGGGCGACAAGCGGCGCGAGATCATCGCCGCCGAGGACAAGCCCCTGGTCCCGGTCGGCTCCATGCCGTCCAGCTACAAGTTCAACAAGGCCAAGGCCGCCAAGTGGCGCGACGCCGTCGCCGAGGGCACCGAGGAGCAGCTGCGCATCACGGAGTGGATGGCCGAGCGCGAGGCACTCCGCACCGGCGGCGCCGGGAAGAAGGGCAAGCGGTGAGCGGTACCACTGAAGGCAGGGGCCTCTTCGGCGTCTCCGGCACGGGCGACACCTCCGGCTTCGGCGGGCTCGTGCGGACCAACCCGGCCACCGAGCTGGTCTCCACCCCGCGCCCGTACGGGGAGTACTTCGACGAGGTCGTGGACGTGCTCCAGGAGCACGGCGAGATCTCCGAGGACGTCATCAAGGCCGTCGTCGTCGACCGCGGCGAGCTGACGATCCACATCGCCCCCGACGCGATCCGCACCGTCTGCCAGGTCATGCGCGACGACGAGTCCCTGCGCTTCGAGCTGTGCAACTCCGTCTCCGGTGTGGACTACCCGGACCGGGTGCGCCGCCTGCACGTCGTCTACCACCTCACCTCGATGACCTACCGCCGCCGCGTGCGCCTGGAGGTCTCGGTGACGGTGGAGGACCCGCACGTCCAGAGCGTCACCTCGGTCTACCCCACCGCCGACTGGCAGGAGCGGGAGACCTACGACATGTTCGGCGTCGTCTTCGACGACCACCCGAACCTGACCCGCATCCTCATGCCGGACGACTGGTCGGGTCACCCGCAGCGCAAGGACTACCCGCTCGGCGGGATCCCCGTGGAGTACAAGGGCGCGGAAATCCCTCCGCCGGACCAGCGGAGGGCCTACAAGTGACCACCGGCCGCATCCACCCCATGGGGGAGCGCGAGGGTGGCGAAGCCTCCTCGCAGAGACGACACAGGCCGACGCCGGACCAGCGGAGGGCTTACAAGTGAGCACCGAGACCAACGAGACCTACGCCGAGTCGCGCGACACCACCGAGGGGCGGGTCTTCACCGTCACCGGCGGCGACTGGGAGTCCGTCACCAAGGCGATCGACCCGCTCTCGCAGGAGCGCCTGGTCGTGAACATGGGCCCGCAGCACCCGTCGACGCACGGCGTGCTGCGCCTGGTCCTGGAGCTGGAAGGCGAGACGGTCACCGAGGCCCGCGTCGTCGTCGGCTACCTGCACACCGGCATCGAGAAGAACATCGAGTACCGGACCTGGACGCAGGGCACGACCTTCGTGACGCGCTGCGACTACCTCTCGCCCATCCACAACGAGCTCGGCTTCTGCCTGGCCGTGGAGAAGCTCCTGGGCATCGAGGACCAGATCACCGACCGCACCAACGTCATCCGCGTGATGATGAGCGAGCTCAACCGGATCTCCAGCCACCTCATCTGGCTGGCCACCACCGGTATGGAGCTCGGCGCGCTCACCATGATGATCTTCGGTTTCCGCGAGCGCGAGAAGATCCTGGACATCTTCGAGGCCGTCTCCGGCCTGCGGATGAACATGGCCTACATCCGTCCCGGCGGCCTGTCCAACGACGTCCCGGACCACGCCGTCGCGCTCATCGAGCAGTTCCTCAAGGACATGCCCGGCCACCTGCGCGAGTACGAGGACCTCCTCGGCAACTCCGCCATCTGGCAGGAGCGCACGCAGGGCGTGGCCTACCTGGACGTGTCCGGCTGCCTCGCCCTCGGCGTCACCGGCCCGGTGCTGCGCTCGGCGGGCCTGCCCTGGGACCTGCGCAAGACCATGCCGTACTGCGGTTACGAGACCTACGACTTCGACGTCGCCACGCACAACGGCGCCGACGTGTGGGGCCGCTACATGGTCCGCATGGAGGAGATCCGCCAGTCGCTGCGGATCGTCCGGCAGTGCCTGGACCGGCTGGAGCCGGGCCCGATCATGGTCGCCGACAAGAAGATCGCCTGGCCCGCGCAGCTCGCGCTGGGCACCGACGGTCTCGGCAACTCGCTGAACCACGTGAAGCACATCATGGGCCAGTCCATGGAGTCGCTGATCCACCACTTCAAGCTCGTCACCGAGGGCTTCCGCGTCCCGGCCGGTCAGGCGTACGTCGCCATCGAGGCCCCGCGCGGTGAGTTCGGCGTGCACGCGGTTTCCGAGGGCGGGACCCGTCCGCACCGGATCCACATGCGGGAACCGAGTTTCATCAACCTGCAGGCCATCCCGGCCATGGCCGAAGGCGCGCTCATCGCCGACGTCATCGCCGGCGGGGCCTCTCTCGACCCCGTCATGGGTGGGTGTGACCGCTGATGCTGGACAACGAAGAACTCAAGGCGCAGGCGCGCGAGATCATCGCCCGCTACCCGGACGGGAAGTCCCGTTCGGCGCTGCTGCCGATGCTGCACCTGGTGCAGGCCGAGGACGGCTACGTCAGCCCGCAGGGCATCGCCTTCTGCGCGGAGATGCTCGGCATCTCCAAGGCCGAGGTGAACGGCGTCGCCACGTTTTACACCATGTACAAGCGCAAGCCCACCGGTGACTTCCTGGTCAGCGTCTGCACCAACACCATGTGCGACGTGATGGGCGGGCAGATCGTCTACGACGTCCTCTCCGAGTACCTGGAGGTCGGCCACGACGAGACCACCGCCGACGGCAAGATCACCCTTGAGCACGCCGAGTGCCTGGCGGCCTGCGACAACGCGCCGGTGATGACCGTCAACTACGAGTTCTACGACAAGGTCGAGCCCGACACCGCGCTCGGCGTGGTCCGCGAGCTCCAGGACGGCCGCCTGCCGCAGCCCACGCGCGGCGCGCGCCTGTGCACGCTCAAGCAGATCTCCAAGCAGCTGGCCGGTTGGTCCGAGGACCGCAAGGACGCCCTCGCCGACACCGGCGTCGGCGAGGCCACCCTCGTCGGCCTGCGCCTCGCCGAGAAGCACGGCATCGCCGCGCCCGTCGGCGACATCGACGCCACCAGCCCGATCCGTGTGGAGAAGAAATGACGAGCCCCCGGCCAGAGGTGCTGGCGAAGCTCACCCCGGTTCTCACGAAGCGGTGGCTGTCGCCCGACGCCTGGCGCATCGACACCTACGAGCAGCTGGACGGTTACGTCGCGCTGCGCAAGGCCCTCAAGTCCGACCCGGACGACCTGATCGCGTTCATGAAGGACTCCGGTCACCGCGGTCGCGGCGGCGCGGGCTTCCCCGTCGGCATGAAGTGGGCGTTCATCCCGCAGAACGACGGCAAGCCGCACTACCTCGTGGTCAACGCCGACGAGGGCGAGCCGGGGACCTGCAAGGACCTCCCGCTCATGATGAACGACCCGCACGCGCTCATCGAGGGCATGATCATCGCGACCTACGCGATCCGTGCCAAGCGGGCCTTCATCTACATCCGCGGTGAGGCCATCCACGCCGCGCGGCGGCTGCGCTCGGCGGTCGAGGAGGCCTACGCCAAGGGCTACCTGGGCAAGAACATCCTCGGCTCGGGCCACGACCTCGACATCGTGGTGCACTCCGGCGCCGGCGCCTACATCTGCGGTGAGGAGACCGCGCTCCTGGACTCCCTGGAGGGGTACCGGGGGCAGCCGCGTCTGCGCCCGCCGTTCCCGGCCACGCACGGCGTGTACGGGGCCCCGACGGTCATCAACAACGTGGGCTCCATCGCCTCCGTCCCGCACATCGTGCTGAACGGCGCCGACTGGTGGAAGTCCCTGGGCTCGGAGAACTCCGCCGGGACGATGATCTACTCGCTGTCGGGCCGGGTGCAGAACCCGGGCCAGTACGAGTGCGGCATGGGCATCACCCTGCGCGAGCTCATCGAGCTGGCGGGCGGGATGCTGCCGGGCCACAACCTGAAGTTCTGGACGCCCGGCGGCTCCTCGACGCCGATGCTGACGGCCGAGCACCTGGACGTCCCGCTCGACTTCGACGGCGTCGCCAAGGCCGGCTCGATGCTGGGCACCACGGCGACGATGATCTTCTCCGACCGGGACTGCCCGGTCTACGCCACCTACCGGTGGCTGCAGTTCTACACGCACGAGTCCTGCGGCAAGTGCACGCCGTGCCGCGAGGGGAACTACTGGATGGTGCGCACCTACCGGCGCATCCTGTCCGGCAAGGGGACCCCCGCCGACCTGGACACCCTCCTGGACACCTGTGACAACCTGCTCGGCCGCTCCTTCTGCGGTCTGGGCGACGGCGCCACCTCCTCGGTGACGTCCTCGCTGCAGTACTTCAAGCAGGACTACCTCGACTACATCGAGGGGCACCGGCGTCCGCTGCTCAATGAAGCCGACCTGGTTGGGGCGCACTGATGACCGTCACTCCCGAGAAGACCGACATGGTCACGCTGACCGTCGATGGCATCGAGGTCACCGTCCCCAAGGGGACCCTGGTGATCCGCGCCGCCGAGCAGCTGGGCATCGAGGTCCCCCGCTTCTGCGACCACCCGCTGCTGGAGCCGGTCGGCGCCTGCCGCCAGTGCCTGGTCGACATCGAGGGACAGCGCAAGCCCGCCGCGTCCTGCACCACGACCGTCGCCGACGGCATGGTCGTCAAGACGCAGCACACCTCGGCCGTGGCCGACAAGGCGCAGAAGGGGGTCATGGAGTTCCTGCTCATCAACCACCCCCTCGACTGCCCCGTCTGCGACAAGGGCGGCGAGTGCCCCCTCCAGAACCAGGCGATGTCCACCGGGCGCACCGAGACCCGGTTCGAGGAGCAGAAGCGGACCTACAAGAAGGCCCTGCCGATCTCCTCGCAGGTCCTGCTCGACCGTGAGCGCTGCGTCCTGTGCGCGCGCTGCACCCGCTTCTCCAAGCAGATCGCCGGCGACCCGTTCATCGAGCTGATGGAGCGCTCCTCGCTGGAGCAGGTCGGCATCTACGAGGACGAGCCCTTCGAGTCCTACTTCTCCGGCAACACCGTGCAGATCTGCCCGGTGGGCGCGCTGACCGGCGCGCAGTACCGGTTCCAGGCCCGCCCCTTCGACCTGGTCTCCTCGGAGTCGGTCTGCGAGCACTGCGCCGCCGGTTGCGCGCAGCGCACCGACCACCGCCGCGGCAAGGTCATGCGCCGCCTGTCGGGTGACGACGCGGCGGTCAACGAGGAGTGGAACTGCGACAAGGGCCGGTGGGCGTTCCAGTACGTCCGCGCCAACGACCGCCTCACGTCCCCGCTGATCCGCGACGAGAAGTCCGGTGAGCTGCGCGAGGCGAGCTGGCCGGAGGCCCTGCGCTTCGCCGCCGAGGGCCTGGCCGCCGCGAAGGCGAACAAGGGCGTCGGCGTGCTGGCCGGTGGCCGACTGACCGTCGAGGACGCCTACGCGTACGCGAAGTTCGCGCGCGTGGCCCTCGGCACCAACGACGTGGACTTCCGGGCCCGCCCGGTGTCCGCCGAGGAGACCGACTTCCTCGCCCACTCCGTCGTCGGCGTCAACCCCGGCAACGGTGGCGTGACCTACGACGAGGTCGAGGCCGCCTCCACGGTCCTCCTGATCGGCCTGGAGGCCGAGGAGGAGGTGCCGATCCTGTTCCTGCGCCTGCGCAAGGCGCACCTGGCCGGACGGCAGACCGCCTACGTGGTCGCCCCCTACGCCACGCGCGGCACGGAGAAGTTCGGCGGCACGCTGCTGTCGACGACCCCCGGCGGCGAGGCCGAGCTCCTGGAGTCCTTCGGCGGCACCTCCGCCGTCGGCGACGCGCTGCGCCAGCCCGGCGCGGTGATCCTGGTGGGCGAGCGCCTGGCCGGCGTCCCCGGCGCGCTGAGCGCGGCGGCGAAGCTGGCGGTCACCACCGGCGCGAAGCTGGCCTGGGTGCCGCGTCGCGCGGGTGACCGGGGCGCGGTCGAGGCCGGTGCCCTGCCGAACCTGCTGCCCGGCGGTGGCCTGGTGGACAGCGAGGGCGACCGCGCGCACCTGGCCGCGTACTGGGACGTCGAGTCGCTCCCGGCCCAGCGCGGCCGCGACACCGACGCCATCGTCGCCGCCCTCGGCGCCGGTGAGCTGTCCGGTGTGGTCGTCGCGGGCGTCGAGCTGCGCGACCTGGCCGACCCGAAGGCCGCCGAGGCCGCGGTGATCGCCGCCGAGTTCGTGGTGTCGATCGAGCTGCGCCGCAGCGCGGTCAGCGAGCGCGCCGACGTGGTCTTCCCGATCGCCCCGGCGGTGGAGAAGCCCGGCGCGTACCTGAACTGGGAGGGCCGGCTGCGCGTGTTCGAGGCGGTCCTGGAATCTTCGGCGATGAGCGACGGGCGCGTCCTGGACGCCATCGGCGCGCTCATGGGCCAGAAGCTGGACACCGGCGACGTCCGCGCGGTCCGCGGCCAGCTCGCGGGCCTGCCCAAGGCCGGTACGCGCGCCGCGCGTCCCGAGGTCGCCCCCGGCAAGGCGCAGCCCGCCGGTGAGGGCGAGGCCGTGCTGGCCACCTGGCATCACCTGCTGGACTCCGGCAGCCTGCAGGACGGCGACGAGAACCTGGCCGGGACCTCCCGCACCCCGGTGGTGCGCCTGTCGGCGGCCACCGCCGCGTCCATCGGCGCCGCCGACGGCGCGGGCGTGACCGTCCGCACCGCCCAGGGCGGCATCACCCTGCCCCTGAAGGTCACCGACATGGTGGACGGCGTGGTGTGGCTGCCGACCAACTCGCCGGGCTCGGGCGTCCGCCGGACGCTGGGTGCCGCGGCCGGGTCGGTCGTCCAGATCTCGGTCGTGAATGCAGTCTCGGCTGTGAACGGAGCCGCATAACAATGAGCCTGGACATGTTCGGCCACGACCCGTGGTGGCTGATCCTCATCAAGATCCTCGTGGTCTTCGTCTTCCTGATCGTCTCCACGATCCTGGTGATCTGGTTCGAGCGCCGCGTCGTCGGCCGCATGCAGCACCGGCCCGGCCCCAACCGGCACGGTCCGTTCGGTCTGCTGCAGTCGGTGGCCGACGCCTTGAAGCTGGCGCTCAAGGAAGACATCATGCCGACGCTGGCCGACAAGGCGGTGTACTTCATCGCCCCGATCATCTCGGCGATGTGCGCGATCACGGCCTGGGCGGTGATTCCGTTCGGGCCGGAGGTGAGCATCTTCGGTCACAAGACCGCGCTGCAGATCACCGATCTGCCGGTGGCGGTCCTGGTGGTGCTGGCCTGCTCCGGCCTGGGCGTCTACGGCATCGTGCTGGGCGGCTGGGCCTCGGGCTCGACCTACCCGCTGCTGGGCGCGCTGCGCTCGGCGGCGCAGGTGATCTCCTACGAGGTCGCGCTGGGTCTGTCCATCGTGGCGGTGTTCATGCTGTCGGGGACGATGTCGACCTCCGGGATCGTCGCCTCGCAGGCGGAGAACCCGGCGGTGAACATCTTCGGGCTCGAATTCAACGTGCCCGGCTGGTACGCGATCCTGCTGTTCCCCAGCTTCGTGATCTTCGTGATCTCGATGGTCGGTGAGACCAACCGCGCGCCCTTCGACCTCCCCGAGGCCGAGTCGGAGCTCGTCGGCGGCTTCCACACCGAGTACTCGTCGCTGAAGTTCGCGATGTTCTTCCTGGCCGAGTACATCAACATGTTCACCGTCTCGGCGATGTGCACGACGCTGTTCCTGGGCGGCTGGCGGGCCCCGTGGCCGATCTCGATCTGGGGCGCGGCGAACACCGGCTTCTGGCCGCTGCTGTGGTTCATGGGCAAGCTCGTCCTGCTCATGTTCTTCTTCGTGTGGCTGCGCGGCACCATGCCGCGTCTGCGCTACGACCAGTTCATGCGGCTGGGCTGGAAGGTCCTGATCCCGCTGAACCTGGTGTGGATCCTGGTCGTCGCCGGCATCCGGGTCAGCTCGGAGCAGGAGGCGGGCACCGCCAAGACCCTCATCATCGGCGGCGTGATCCTGCTGGCGGTCGGCGTGATCTTCTTCTACCCCCGCCGCAAGCAGTACCAGGCCCCGGCCGTGGCCGACCTGGGCGTGGGCGGGTTCCCCGTTCCGCCGCTGGACCTGAAGGTCCCGCCGTCCCCCCGGACCAAGAAGATCGCGGCCAGCCGCGAAGCCACGGGCGTCTCCGCGTCCACGACCACCGAAGAGGAGGGCTGATCCGATGGGCATCCTGCCCAAATCCGCCTCGGCCTTCGGCGTCACCTTCTCGCACATGTTCAAGAAGGTCGTCACCGAGGAGTACCCGGAGAAGCCGGTACCGACCGCGCCCCGCTACCACGGCCGCCACATCCTGAACCGTCACCCCGACGGCCTGGAGAAGTGCATCGGCTGCGAGCTGTGCGCCTGGGCGTGCCCGGCCGACGCGATCTACGTGTCCGGTGCCGACAACACCGAGGAGGAGCGCTTCTCCCCGGGTGAGCGCTACGCCGGCGACTACCAGATCAACTACGCGCGCTGCATCTTCTGCGGCCTGTGCATCGAGGCCTGCCCGACGCGTTCGCTGACCATGAGCAACGAGTACGAGCTGGCCCGCGACGACCGCCGGGACCTGATCTTCACCAAGGAGCAGCTGCTCGCGCCGCTGCTGCCCGGCATGGAGCAGCCGCCGCACGCGATGCGGCTGGGTGGTTCGGAGAAGGACTACTACATCAGCGGCCCCGAGAACCCGGGCATGTCGAAGGGCGCCGAAGGGCGTTCGGTCGAGGACGCTCCGGGCGCGGGCAGCGAGCGGCGCAGCGGAGGCCACTCATGAACCCGGCGCTCACCGGCGTCCTCGCCGACGGTGGCGTGACCACCGGCGAGGCGGTCACGTTCTGGATCCTGGCGCCGATCGCGCTGGCCGGGGCCATCGGCATGGTGCTGCTGCGCAACGCCGTCCACTCGGCGCTGTCGCTGGTGCTGACCATGCTCTCGCTGGGCGTGTTCTACGTCCTGCAGGCCGGTCCGTTCATCGGCATGGTGCAGATCATCGTCTACACCGGCGCGATCATGATGCTGTTCCTCTTCGTGATCATGCTGGTCGGCCGCAACACGCGCGACTCGCTCATCGAGGTCCTGCGCGGGCAGCGGGTGGCGGCGATCCTGCTCGGCATCGGCTTCGCGATGCTCCTGGGCACCGGGCTGGCGCGCGGGATCGGCTCGATCCCGGCCGTCGGCCTGGCCGAGGCCAACGTGAACGGCAATGTCGAGGGCATCGCCAAGCTGCTGTTCACCCGCTACATCTTCGCCTTCGAGGTCACCTCGGCGCTGCTGATCACCGCCGCCGTCGGCGCGATGATCCTGGCCCACGTGGAGAAGAAGCCGGGCGAGAAGATGGACCAGAAGGTCCTCTCCCGCGCGCGTTTCGAGAAGGGCAACTACCCCGGTCCCAAGGCGGGCCCGGGCGTGTTCGCCACCTCCGACTCGGTGGCGACCCCCGCGCTGCTCCCGGACGGGACGTTCACCGAGCGCAGTGTCAGCAAGGTCGTGCCCGCGCGCGAGCTCACCATCGCCGAGGCCCGGCCCAAGGCCGTCAACGGCTCGAAGGAATACGGAGCGATCAAGTGACTCCCGAGTACTACCTCGTACTCGCCGCGGTCCTGTTCACCATCGGCGCGGTCGGTGTCCTCATCCGCCGCAACGCCATCGTGGTGTTCATGTGCGTGGAGCTCATGCTCAACGCGGCGAACCTGACCCTGGTCACCTTCGCCCGGATCAACGGGAGCCTCGACGGGCAGATCATGGCGTTCTTCGTCATGGTCGTGGCCGCCGCCGAGGTCGTGGTCGGGCTGGCGATCATCATGTCCATCTTCCGTTCCCGCCGGTCGGCCTCGGTCGATGACGCGAACCTCCTGAAGTACTAAGAGGACACAGTGGATTCGATCACCTACGCCGACGCCACCGGCGCCCTCTCGTCGATGTGGCTCCTGGTGGCCATCCCGGCGGTGAGCGCGGCGGTGCTGCTGTTGCTCGGAAAGCGCGCCGACAAGTGGGGTCACTGGCTGGGCGTCGCCGCGGTCCTGGCGGCCTTCGGTCTCGCGGTGACCTACTTCTTCCAGCTCAAGGGCCTGGACAACCGGTCCGCCGCGCTGAACCTCTTCGAGTTCATCCACATCGGCGGGCTGGAGGTCAACGTCGGCCTCCTGTTCGACCCGCTGACCGCGGTGTTCGTGCTGCTGATCACCGGCGTTGGGTTCCTGATCCACGTGTACGCGGTCGGCTACATGTCCCACGACCCGGGCCGCCGCCGCTTCTTCGCGTACTTCAACCTGTTCGTCGCGGCGATGCTGCTGCTGGTCCTCGGCGACAACTACGTGATGCTCTACGCGGGCTGGGAGGGCGTGGGTCTGGCCTCGTACCTGCTCATCTCCTTCTGGTACGAGCGCCCGGCCGCGGCGACCGCCGGTAAGAAGGCGTTCCTCATCAACCGCGTCGGCGACGTCGGCTTCGCCCTCGCGATCTTCCTGATGTTCGCCACCTTCGGGACGACGGACTACGCGAAGGTGTTCAACGGGGTCCTGGAGTCGGAGGCCGGTCAGACCGTTTCGGCCGGCGTCCTGCTCGCCCTGGGCCTGCTGCTCCTGCTGGGCGCCTGCGGCAAGTCGGGCCAGTTCCCGCTGCAGACCTGGCTCCCGGACGCCATGGAGGGCCCGACCCCGGTGTCGGCGCTCATCCACGCCGCGACCATGGTCACCGCCGGTGTCTACATGATCGCCCGCTCGGCGACCATCTTCAACGCCAACGAGACCGCCCAGACGGTCGTGGTGTCGATCGGCGCGCTGACGCTGCTGATCGGCTGCATCATCGGCTGCGCGAAAGACGGCATCAAGCGCGTCCTGGCCTACTCCACCGTGTCCCAGATCGGCTACATGTTCCTGGCCGTGGGTCTCGGCGGCGGCGCCTACGCGTTGGGCATCATCCACCTGCTGGCGCACGGCTTCTTCAAGGCCGGGCTGTTCCTCGGTGCCGGTTCGGTCATGCACGGCATGAAGGACCAGGAGGACATCCGCCGCTACGGTGGCCTGTGGAAGCACATGAAGATCACCTGGGCCACCTTCGGCCTCGGGTGGCTGGCCATCATCGGGATGTTCCCCTTCTCCGGCTTCTTCACCAAGGACCCGATCATCCTCTCGGCGTTCAACCGCGAGGGCTGGACGGGCTGGCTCTACGGCGGCGCGGCCCTGCTGGGCGCGGGTCTCACCGCGTTCTACATGACCCGCCTGTTCGTGCTCACCTTCCACGGCAAGCCCCGCTGGGAGATGGAGAAGCACGGCGACCACCACGCCGACGGGGATGAGGCGCACCACGCGGGCATCAAGCAGACCGCGGACGGGCGCGACATCCAGCACCCGCACGAGTCGCCGCTGATCATGACGATCCCGCTGATCGTGCTGGCCCTCGGCTCGGTCTTCGCCGGTTACCTGATGTCGACCTCGGTCGTCGACTGGCTCACCCCGGTCCTGGGCGACGCCCCCGAGGAGCACGGCCGCCTCTCGCACGGCACGGTCACCGTCCTCACCCTGGGCGTGGTCGTCATCGGCGCGGCGATCGCGTTCCTGCTGTTCCGCAACGGCACCGAGCTGGTGGAGCGCCCCGCGCGCACCCACATCGTCCGGGCCGCGCGCAACAACCTGTACGCCGACCGGTTCAACGAGCTGGTCTTCGAACTGCCCGGGCGTCTGCTGACCCGGGCCCTGGTGTGGGTCGACAACCGGGGGGTGGACGGGATCGTGAACGGTCTCGCCGCCGCCTTCGGAGGCGGATCCGGGCGGCTGCGGCGGCTCCAGACCGGCTATGTCCGCACCTACGCCCTGTCAATTCTCTCCGGTGCCGTTCTCGTCGTCGCGGCACTCCTGGCGGTGAGGCTCGGATGAGTTCTACGTCGTTCCCGTTCCTTCCGGTGCTCGTCGCCCTCCCCCTGGTGGGCGCGATCGCCACGGCCTTCATCCCGAAGACCAAACCGCAGCTGGCGAAGGTCGTCGCGCTGGCGATCTCCGTGGTCGTCCTCGGCATCACCGTCGCGGCGGTGATCGCCTTCGACACCAACGGCGACCGGCTCCAGCTCGCCGAGTCCTACAAGTGGATCCCGCAGTGGGGTCTGCGCTTCAGCTTCGCCGTCGACGGCATCGCCCTGGTGATGGTGGCGCTGTCGGCGCTGCTGGTGCCGATCGTGATCCTGGCGTCCTGGAAGGACGCCGATGACGACGGCAGCGGCGGGCGCCGCAACGTCCCGACGTTCTTCGCGCTCATGCTGGCCCTCGAAGCCACCATGATCGGCGTGTTCGCCGCCTCGGACGTCCTGCTGTTCTACATCTTCTTCGAGGTCATGCTCGTGCCGATGTACTTCCTGATCGGCTCCTACGGGGGCCCGCGCAGGCAGTACGCGGCGGTCAAGTTCTTCCTGTACTCCCTCGTCGGCGGCATGCTGATGCTGGCGGCCGTGATCGGCCTGTGGGTGACGGCGAAGAACGGCCTGGGCCACGCGACCTTCGACTGGCAGGAGATCGTCAACCTGGCCAAGAACGGCGGCATCCCCGGGGATCTGCAGAAGTGGCTGTTCCTCGGCTTCTTCGCGGCCTTCGCGATCAAGGCGCCGTTCTTCCCGTTCCACACCTGGCTGCCCGACGCCGGTGGCGCCGCGCCCGCCGGTGCGGCCGCGCTGCTGGTCGGCGTCCTCGACAAGGTCGGCACCTACGGCATCCTGCGCTACTGCCTGCCGATCTTCCCCGAGGCCTCGAAGTACTTCGCGACCCTGGCGATCGTGCTGTCGCTGGTCGGCGTCCTGTACGGCGCGCTGCTGGCCGTCGGGCAGACCGACCTCAAGCGCCTGGTGGCCTACACGTCGATCTCCCACTTCGGGTTCATCGGCATCGGCATCTTCGCCTTCAGCTCGCAGGCGGTCACCGGTTCGGTGCTGTACATGGTCAACCACGGTCTGGCCACCGGCCTGCTGTTCATCGTGGTCGGCTTCCTCGTGCGGCGCCGCGGTTCGCAGTCCATCAGCGACTTCGGCGGCGCCGGGAAGCTGATGCCGCTGATGGCGGGCGTGTTCCTCATCGCGGGTCTGGCCTCGCTGGCCCTGCCGGGGACCTCGCCGTTCGTCTCGGAGTTCCTGGTGCTCATCGGGACCTTCTCGGTCAACAAGACCGTGGCGATCCTGGCGGCGCTCGGGATGGTGCTGGCCGCGGCCTACATCCTGTGGATGTTCCAGCGGACCATGCAGGGCACGCTGAACCCGGCCCTGAAGGACGTCGCGCCCATGAAGAAGGACCTGAGCGTCCGGGAGAAGGTCGTCGTCGCGCCCCTGATCGTGCTGATCATCGCGCTCGGCGTCTACCCGAAGCCGGTGCTCGACATGATCGAGCCCGCCGTTAAGGCGACCATTCAGGACGTCGGCAAGTCCGACCCGGTGCCTACCGCTGCCGATGGAGCTCAGAAGTGAACGACATCCAACTGCCGCCGATCGATTACGCGGCCCTGCTCCCGATGCTCATCGTGTTCGGGCTCGCGTGCGTCGGCATCCTCGCCGAGGCCTTCGTCCCGCGCAAGCACCGCTTCGCGGTCCAGGCCACGCTGACCCTGGCGGCGCTGATCGCCGGGCTCGTCACCGTGATCATCAACCGCGACCTCGAAGTCACCACGATCGGCGGCGCGGTCACCATCGACGGCGCCGGGCTGTTCCTGCAGGGCATCATCCTCGTCCTGGGGATCGTCGCCTTCGGGCTCATCGCCGAGCGCCGCCTGGAGCGCGGTGGCGCGTTCGTGGCCAACGCCGCGCACGCCGCCGACTCCGACGGCGACAAGAAGCAGCTGAACGAGGCCGGCGCGACCGAGATCTTCCCGCTCACGCTCTTCGCGATCGCGGGCATGATGCTCTTCTGCGTCTCGGGCGACCTGCTGACGATGTTCGTCGCGCTGGAGGTCTTCTCCCTCCCGCTGTACCTGATGTGCGGCCTCGCCCGCCGCCGCCGCCTCCTGTCCCAGGAGTCGGCGCTCAAGTACTTCCTGCTCGGCGCCTTCGCCTCGGCGTTCTTCCTGTACGGCGTCGCGCTGATCTACGGCTACGCCGGTTCGGTGCAGCTGGTGGCGATCAAGCAGTCCGTCCTCGACTCCGACAAGTCGGGGGTCCTGCTGGCCGCCGGTCTGGCGCTGCTGGCGATCGGCCTGCTCTTCAAGGCCGCCGCCGTCCCGTTCCACGTGTGGACGCCCGACGTCTACCAGGGTGCGCCGACCCCCATCACCGCGCTCATGGCGGCCTGCGTGAAGGCCGCGGCCTTCGGCGGTCTCCTGCGCGTGTTCAACGTGGCCTTCGAGACCACGTCGTGGGACTGGCGCCCCGTCATCACCGCCGTGGCGATGGCGACCATGATCGTCGGCTCGATCCTCGCGGTGACACAGACCGACATCAAGCGCCTGCTGGCCTACTCGTCCATCGCCAACGCCGGCTACCTGCTGGTCGGCGTGGTGTCCCTGGGCGGAGCCGTCGGGTCCAGCATGTTCTACCTGGTCGCCTACGGTTTCTCGGTGCTGGCCGCCTTCGGCATGGTGACGCTGGTCCGCGACGCCGACGGCGAGGCGACCCACCTGTCCCGCTGGGCCGGGCTCGGCAAGGGCTCGCCGCTGTTCTCGGCGATGTTCACCATCATCATGCTCGGCTTCGCCGGCATCCCCCTCACCTCCGGGTTCAGCTCGAAGTTCGCGCTGTTCTCCTCGGCGTGGGACGCCAACCAGAGCGCGCTGGTCATCGTCGGTGTGCTCTCCAGCGTGGTCCTGGCCTTCCCGTACCTGAAGGTCGTCGTCCTCCTGTGGCTCAACCCCCCCGGCGACGAGACCCCCACCGTGTCGGTGCCGGGGTACCTGACCCGCGCGGTGGTCGGCGTCGGCGTCCTGGCGACGATCGTCCTGGGCGTGGCGCCGAGCTGGCTGCTGGACATGGTCAACAGCGCGGGGACGTTCCTGGCGAAGTAGGTTTCGCGGTTCGAGAGAAGCGCCCGGCCCCTTGAGGGGCCGGGCGCTTCGGCATTCATGAAGATCATTTTGTCGGCGACACGACAGATCGTGACGCACACGCTTGAAGTTAAGCGTATTCTAGATTTCTCCCCATGGAGGAGTGGGAAATCTATGCCACCGACGAGTTTCGGGCCTGGTGGAGTGGGCTGGATGAGAAGTCTCAGGAGCAGGTCGTCTGTGCGCTCGACGTGCTCGCCGAGACGGGCCCCAGGCTCGGGCGGCCGTTGGTCGACGTGATCCACGGATCGCGTCTGCACAACCTGAAAGAGCTGAGGCCGGGTTCGTCGGGACGGAGCGAGTTGCGGATCCTGTTCGCCTTCGATCCGTGGCGCGCGGCGGTGATCCTGCTCGGCGGGGACAAGGCCGGTGAGTGGTCGACGTGGTACCGGACGGCGATACCCGAGGCCGAAGCCCGGTATGAGACGTATCTGAGCGACCGTATTGCGGAGGGACTGTGATGGCGAAGTACCACAAGTGGTCCGACATCCGGGCCGAGTACATCGAGCAGGCGGGCGGTGAGGCCGTCGTCAAGGAGAAGACGAAGCGCCTCAAGGCCTGGGCTCACGCGTACCTGCTCGTGGAGAAGCGGAAGAACTTCGGCCTGACCCAGGCCGACGTCGGGCGGCGCATGGGTGTGAGCAAGGCCCGGGTGAGCCAGATCGAGCGCGGGGAGGTCTCGACGGTCGGCGTCCTCTCGCGCTACGTCGCGGCCCTCGGCGGCCGGATCCGCGTCATCGCCGACTTCGAGGGCGAGGAGGTCCCGCTCACGTTCCTCGACATGCTGCTGGCCTGCGATGAGGACGGGGAGAAGCCCGAGCCGCACGCCGCCTGACGGGCTCGCCCGCGACCCCTCATACCAAGATCCCCCATGGCGCCGACACCCTAAGCTGTGCACGACACCTAAACGAGGGGCACCGGGGAGGCGTACGGCTATGTATGGCAGGGTGAGCCCGTGGTCAGCTTGACGCAAACGCCCTCCAGCGCGCCCGTCGACATCGATTTCGACGATCCGGCGCTGACGAACGCCGTCCAGCGCGGTCTCGACGAGGTCGAGGTCCGCCTGCGCGAGGCCGTGGACAGCGCCGACCCGTTCATCGCCGAGGCGGCCGCGCACCTGATGCTGGCCGGCGGGAAGCGGTTCCGGCCGATGCTGGTGCTGCTGTCCAGCCACTTCGGCGACGCCGAGGCCGAGGGCATCATCGACGCCGCCGTCGTCATGGAGCTCACCCACCTCGCCACCCTGTACCACGACGACGTCATGGACGAGGCGCCCGTGCGGCGGGGCGCGCCCAGCGCGAACTCGCGGTGGGGGAACACCTTCGCGATCCTCATCGGCGACTACCTGTTCGCGCGCGCCTCCGACATCACCGCGTCGCTGGGCACCGAGGCGGTGCGCAAGCAGGCGGGCACGTTCGCGCGGCTGGTCGCCGGGCAGATCGCCGAGACCGCCGGTCCGCGGGGGGCCGACCCGGTCGAGTTCTACCTGCACGTCCTCGCCGAGAAGACCGGCAGCCTCATCGCCACCAGCGCCCACTTCGGCGGGTACTTCGCGGGCGCCGGCGAGGACGTCACCGACGCGCTCGCCGAGTTCGGCGAGGTCATCGGGGTGGCCTTCCAGCTGTCCGACGACCTGCTCGACATCGCCTCCGAGTCGCGCACCTCCGGCAAGACGCCCGGCACCGACCTGCTCGAAGGCGTCCCGACGCTCCCGGCGCTCTACGCCCTCGCCGACGACGACCCGGCCGACGCGCGGCTTCGCGAACTGGTCTCGGGCCCCGTCGCCGAGGCGGACCTCCCGGAGGCCCTCACGCTGCTGCGCGCCAGCAAGGCCATGGAGAAGGCGCGCGCGACCCTCGACGCCTACGGCGAGCGCGCGCGGGACATCCTCACGCGCCTGCCGGACGTCCCGGCGCGGCGGGCGCTGGAGGCCGTCTGCGCGTACATGGTGTCGCGCACCTCCTGAACACGTCGCACCCGGCGGTTAGCCTGCCGGGCATGGACCGTGAGTACCCCGCCGCCCTGGCCGCGCTGGCGCAGGCCGAGATCGACTACGCCGAGGGCGAGGGCATCGACCTCGGCGTGCACGCGGAGTTCGTCTCCGCCGCCGAGACCACCGACTGGCTGCGCCTGTGGACGGGCGACCCCGGCATCGACGGGGACGCCTTCCGCGTCTTCGGCGAGGACGGCACCGGCGGCGCCGCCGCGCTGTGGCTGGCCCGCGAGGGCCGCCCGCTCACCGAGCAGCCGGTGGTGTTCCTGGGCTCCGAAGGCGAGATCGGGGTCGTCGCCGCGAACCTCTCGGACCTGCTGTGGCTCCTCGCCGACGGCGTCGGGCCCTGCGAGGTCGTCGCGACCGCCTACGACGAGCCCGCCGCGCAACCGGCGCTGGTGGCCATCGCCGAGCGGTACGCGTCCACGCCCCGCCGTGGCGCCGACGAGATCGTCGCGGCGGCCCGCGCGGAGTTCCCGCACTTCAAGCGGGACGTGGACGCCATGATCCGCTACTAGCCCGCGGGCCGAGGGTGGGCCTTGGCGCCCGCTCGCGCCCGGCGCGAAGGACACCCGGGTCGTGGTCGGCGAGACCGCCGGGCGGCACGCTCGCCGGGGTCCCGTGGGGCATCGACGCCCACGACCGCTCGGCGCACATCGGCCTCGGGCCGCTCCCCGGCACGCGCGGCAAGGGCCACGGACCGGCGTGGTCGCCGTCCTGTGCCACTGCGGCTTCACGCGCGATCAGGTGCTCCCGGGGCTCCCGGCCGGGGAGTGGAGGCGGGACTAGGCGTCCCGCAGCACGTCGGCGCTGGCCTTCTCCGACAGCAGCGCCGTCGCCAGCCACGGGAACAGGCCCGGCGCGCGGATGAACGCCGAGGCGTCCACGACGCGCACGTTGGCCGTGCCGCGCACCTTCAGGCGCCCGTCGACGACGGCGCCGGGGTCGTCGGGGGCACCCATGCGGTTGGTGCCGGACGCGTGGTGGCCGCGGGTCTCGCCCGCCACGTAGGCGGCCAGGTCGGCGTCCGGACCGGGCGTCACCTCGTCGCCGATGGCGGCGGCCTTGGCGATGCGGCGGGCGGCGTCGACGCCCTCGATGAGCGCGGCGTCGTCGGCGGCGTCGGGCGGGCCGTGGTCGACGACGGGTGTGGCGGCCGGGTCGGCCGAGGCGAGCCGGACCGTGCCGCGCCCGCGCGGGTAGCCCTTGAGGACGGTCCAGGTGAAGTCGCGGGCCGAGGGCGTCCCGAACACGAAGAGGTCGGCGCGGCCGTCCTCGGCGGCGCGCGAGCCCCGGCGCAGCCCGAACAGGACGCCGTTGGAGCCGTACACGCTGGACAGGCGCTCGCCGGGCGGGGTCCGGCGCCAGTCGGCCAGGCACGGGTCGCCCTCGTCGCCGAAGGAGCAGCCGTCCAGCAGCGCGAAGCGCTCGTCGGCGCGGGTGACGACGGTGACGAGCCGGTGGTCCTGGAGGTTGGCGCCGACGCCGGGGAGGTCCACGCGCGTCTCGATGCCGTGCTCGGTGAGGTGGTCGCGCGGGCCCAGGCCGGAGAGCATGAGCAGCTGCGGCGCGTTGAACGCGCCCGCGGCGACGATGACCTCCTTGGCGACGCGGACGCTGCGGCTCTCCCCGGCCGCGCCGCCGCCGGCGAAGCCGTTGTAAGGGGAGTCGGCGAAGCCGCCGTAGAGGTGGCGTCCGGCGCGGTAGTCGACGGCGACCGCGCGCCACCCGCCGGCGTCCTCTTCGAGGACGATCCGCTCGGCGAGGGCGTCGGTGAGCACGGTGAGGTTCGCCTGGCGGCGGTCGGCGTCCAGGAGCCGCTCGCGTGGGCCGTAGCGGCGTCCGTCGCGGGTGGCCTGCGGTGGCTGGAAGAAGCCGCGCGCGGCGGGGTCCTCGTTGCAGTCGCGGGACAGGTGGACCGGCTCGCTCGACAGCGACAGCTGCACCAGTCCCCGGTCGGTGTGCGCGCCGGCCTCGGCGAGGACGGCGGCGGCCACCCGCAGCAGCCGCGGGTCGCGCAGGGCGGGACGGGCGTCGGCGAGCTCGGTGGGCTGCCAGGTGGCGTGGACCCGCCGCCACACCTCCCACATCTCGCCCCACCCGGCGTCGCCGGTGAGCTGCTGGAGCTCGTCCCAGTCGGCGGGGTCGGGGTAGACGGTGATCATGCCGTGCTGGGCGGTGCAGCCGCCGAGGGTGGCCGCGCGCGGGTTCGCGCCGGGGTAGGTGAGGGTGATGGCGGGGTCCGTCGCGGCTCGCGGGTGGAGGGCGGGGACGTCGTAGAAGGCCGGGTCGCCGTGCGCGGGCCCGGCTTCCAGGACCAGGACGCGGTAGCCGGCCTCGGCGAGGTTCGCGGCGATGGGGGCGCCGCCCGGGCCGGAGCCGATGACGAGGTAGTCGGTCTCGTCGATCTCCGGCGCGCTGATGAGCGCCGCTCGCGCCCCCGGCGTCGGCAGCCCGGTCGCGGCGGCGACCAGGGCGGCGCCGGTGAGTGCGTTTCGCCTGGTTAGACCCATGTTCCCCCCTAGATCATGACGATCATATGGGCGCGAAGGTCGCCCGTCCGGGTGATCGCGGTTGCCGGGCACGAGGGCGTGGGCGACGGTTGACACGGCCCGCCGGGGAAGCCCAGCCCAAGCGGGCGCCGCGTCCAGCGGGAAGTTCATAGCGGAGAGCAGCGCGAGCCCACCGGCGGTGCGCGGGACGCCACCAGCGTCCCGCAGTCCCCACCTCGTCTAGCCGGTGACCGACCGCTTCGCGCGCACCAGACCCGTGCCGCGGCCATTGTGAGGGTGGCCGTGGCGGTGGTGACACGTGCGCGTGTCGGTTGGGACGGGCTCGGGGTGCTCTTCGCGGGCCCGCGA
Source organism: Actinorhabdospora filicis (assembly GCF_030269765.1). GTDB lineage: Bacteria > Actinomycetota > Actinomycetes > Mycobacteriales > Micromonosporaceae > Actinorhabdospora > Actinorhabdospora filicis. The sequence continues at coordinate 480,555 of NZ_BSTX01000004.1, forward strand.
AAGATGTGGACGACGAGCAGGACCGGGGTGGGCCGGGCCTGCTCGTCGCATTTTCGCGCCCCGCGTGTCAGACCACGGTCGTACGGGTTCCCCCTGTCGGGTCCGCCCTCGCTCCGAGCCGTAGTTCCGGCCGTGCGCCGACGATTTCGCCGCCGAAATCGCCGAAGGTTATCGCATGATCGAGGTACGCGAACTCACCAAGCGGTACGGCCCGAAGACGGCCGTCGACGGCTTGTCGTTCACCGTCGAGCCCGGGCGCGTGACCGGGTTCCTCGGGGCGAACGGGGCCGGTAAGTCCACGACGATGCGGGCGATTCTGGGCCTGGACCGGCCGACGTCGGGGGAGACCCTGGTCAACGGGCGCCCTTATACGTCCATCAAGGATCCGATGTTCGAGGTCGGCGCGCTGCTGGACGCCGGTGCGGTGCACGGCGGGCGCTCGGCGTTCAACCACCTGCGGTGCCTGGCCGTGTCCAACGGGATCGGCGGGAAGCGGGTCACCGAGGTGCTGGAGCGGGTGGGGCTGGCCGGGGTCGCGCGCAAGCGGGTCGGCGGGTTCTCGCTGGGGATGCGGCAGCGGCTGGGGATCGCCGCGGCGCTGCTGGGGGACCCGGGGGTCCTCATGTTCGACGAGCCGGTGAACGGGCTGGACCCGGAGGGGATCCGCTGGATCCGGGAGTTCATGCGGGCGCTGGCCGCCGAGGGCCGCACGGTCCTGGTGTCCAGTCACCTGATGAGCGAGATGGCGCTGACCGCCGACCACATCGTGATCATCGGGCGCGGGAAGCTCATCACCGAGACGTCGATGGCCGATCTCGCGCAGCGGCACAAGCGGGACGTGCTGGTGCGCACCCCGCAGGTCGCCGAGCTGAAGTCGGCGCTGGCCGAGGTCGGCGCGACGGTCTCGGTCACCGAGGACGCGGCCCTGTCGGTGACGGGGCTGGAGGCCGCGAAGATCGGTGAGCTGGCCTTCGCGCGGGGCGTGGTCCTGCACGAGATGACGCCGCGGACGGCCTCGCTGGAAGAGGCCTACATGGAACTGACCGAGGACAGCGTGGAGTACCGCGCGAAGGAATGGAGCGCGGCATGAGCGCGATGACGGTGGCCGTCCCCAGGGGGCGGCGCGGCGGGCTGGGCGGGACGGTCGCCTCGGAGTGGCTGAAGCTGCGCTCGGTGCGTTCGACGTGGGCGTTCGCGGCGGCGCTGGTGGGCGCGCTCGCCCTCGGCGGGATCGCGGCGTTCTTCATGGTCGCCGACTACGACTCCAAGAGCGCCGCCGAGCAGGCGGCGTTCGAGTCGGCCGACCCGTCGGCGCTGATCGTGCCTATCGCGCAGTTCTGCCTGGCGGCGCTGGGCGCGATCGCGGTGACGGGGGAGTACGCCACGGGCATGATCCGCACGAGCCTCACCGCGGTCCCCGGACGGGGGCGGATCTTCGGCGCGAAGGTCGCCGTCGTGGGCCTGACGGCGGCGGTGCTGGGCGTGGCCATGTCCTTCGCGGGCTACCTCCTCGGGATCATGGCGGCGGGGGACCGCACGGGTGCCATCGCGGTACCGGACTTCGCCGAGGCCGGGCCGCGCATCTGGGCCAACGCGCTGTCGATCTTCGTGATGGGGCTGCTCGGGCTGGGCCTGGGCACGGTCCTGCGGTCCACGGCGGGGGCGCTGGTCACGATCAGCGCGCTGATGTTCGTCGCGCCGATCGCCGCGCAGTTCCTGCCGGCCTCGATCGGGCCGAAGGTGATGTCCTCGCTCACGATGCAGCTGCCCGCGCAGATCGCGGGAGAACCGGGGTCCTTCTACGGCCAGGGGGCGGCCGTGCTCGTCCTGGCGCTGTACGCGATCGTCCCGCTCATCGCCGGTGGGCTGCTGCTCAAGCGGCGCGACGCCTGAACCGGGCCCGGCCTGGTCACCGCTCCCGTGCGGTGACCAGGCCGTTTTCGTAGGCGGCGATGACGAGGTGGGCGCGGTCGCGGGCCCGCAGCTTGGCCAGCAGGCGTCCCATGTGGGACTTCACGGTCGCCAGGGTGACGTGCAGGCGCTCGGCGATCTCGGTGTTGGACAGGCCCAGGCCGACCAGGGTCAGCACCTCCCGCTCGCGGCCGGTGACGCCGTCGAGGGAGCCGGCCGGGGGGACGGCGGTGCGGGGCGCGGCGGCGAAGTCGGCGATCAGGCGGCGTGTGACGGCCGGGGCGAGCAGCGCGTCCCCGGCGGCGATGACGTCCACCGCGCGCAGCAGGTCCTCCGGCGGGGTGTCCTTCAGCAGGAACCCGGAGGCCCCGGCGCGCAGGGCGTCGTACACGTAGGAGTCGAGGTGGAACATGGTCAGGATCAGCACGCGCGTCTCGGAGGCGGCGCAGATGCGCCGGGTGGCCTCGATGCCGTCCATGACGGGCATCCGCACGTCCATCAGGACCACGTCGGGCCGCAGCGCCGCCGCCAGCTCCACCGCCTCGGCGCCGTCGGCGGCCTCACCGGCCACCTCCAGGCCCGAGGTCTCCAGCAGGACCCGGAAGCTGCCGCGCAGCAGCGCCTGGTCGTCGGCGATGAGCACGGACGTCACGCGGGGCTCCTCTCGAAGGGCAGGCGGGCCCGCACCCGGAAACCGCCGCCCGGCAGGGGACCGGCGTCGAAGGTACCGCCGTGCGCGGCGGCCCGCTCACGCATCCCGATGAGCCCGTGCCCACCGGCGGGCGGCGGCGGGACGCGGCGGCCGGGCCCGGCGTCGGTGACCTCCACCTGGAGGGACTCGCCGTCCCCGGTCACCCGCACCAGGCAGGACGTGGGGGCGGCGTGCTTGACGGCGTTGGTCACCGCCTCCTGGGCGATCCGGTAGGCGGCCGTGGCCACACCGGCGGGCGGTTCGCCGGGGACGCGCACGTCCAGCGTCACCCGCACCCCCGCCGGTCCGGCGCGGCCGGGGAGCCCGGCCAGCTCGGCCAGGCCCGGCGCGGGTGTGAGGGGGTCTTCGTCGCCGGAGCGCAGGACCCCGAGCATGCTGCGCAGCTCGGTGAGGGCCGCGCGGCTCTCGGCGGCGATGGCCTTCAGGGCCTCCCGTGCCTCCTCGGGGCGCGCGTCGAGGACGTGCGCGGCCACGCCCGCCTTCACCGCGATGACGCCCATGCCGTGGGCGACGACGTCGTGCAGCTCCCGGGCGATGCGCAGGCGCTCCTCGGTGACGGCCTGCGCCGCCGAGCGCGCCACCCACATGCGGCGCTCGCGGACCGCGCGGCCCACCGTCCAGGCCGCGCCGGTGACGGCCGCGCCCACGACGACCAGGCCGATGTCGGGTCCGCCGCCGCCCGCCATCGTCCCGCACACGAGGGTCAGCGCGGAGACCACGGCGATGGCCAGGGTCGGCTCGCGGCGGTGCCGGGGCTGCTGGAGGGCGACGGTGTAGGCGGCCAATGCGGCGGCCAGGAACGGCTCGCGCAGCAGCCCCGCGACGGCGGCGGCGATGGACGCGGCGGCCACCACCGCCAGGACCGTGCGCGGGTACCGGCGGCGCAGCGCCACCGGCAGCGCGATGCCGGCCGCCAGCGCGATCCGCAGCGGCTGCGCGGCCGTCCCGGCGGTCATCGGGAACGTGGCCAGGGCCAGGAAGTACCCGACGGCGAGGGCGCCGTCGATCGCCAGTAGCGCGCCGGGGGCCAGGCGCCGGAAGATCGGCCGTTCGTCCATACCGGCGACGGTAGCCAAGATCGCCCGCGGCGGCCTCGGGCGGCGGGACGTCATACCCGGGTCTAGTGCCGGGGCCGGTACTGCGACCCCGGGCGGGCGCGAGAGTCCCGTCCGCCGCCCGATGCCCCGGAGGGGCCCCTCCGGCGAGGCTGGGCGGCATGATCGAGACACGCTCGCTGACCAAAAGGTACGGCCGGGTGACGGCGGTGGACGAGCTGTCGTTCACCGTCGCGCCCGGCCACGTGACGGGATTCCTCGGCCCCAACGGCGCCGGGAAGTCCACCACCATGCGGATGATCCTGGGCCTGGACCGCCCCGACGGCGGCGAGGCCCTCGTCGACGGCCGCCGCTACACCGCCATCAGGCGCCCGGCGCACGTCCTCGGCGCGCTCCTGGACGCCACCGCGCTCCAGCCCGGCCGCTCCGGCCGCGCCCACCTGCGGGCCGTGGCCGCCGCCAACGGCATCGGCGCGGCCCGCGTCGCCGAGGTCCTCGACCGCGTCGGCCTCACCGGCGCCGCCCGCCGCCCGGCCTCGGCCTACTCCCTGGGCATGAAACAGCGCCTCGGCATCGCCCAGGCCCTCCTGGGCGACCCCGGCGTCCTCATGTTCGACGAACCGGTCAACGGCCTCGACCCCGAAGGCGTGCGCTGGATCCGCGGCCTCCTGCGCGACCTGGCCGCCGAGGGCCGCACCGTCCTGGTGTCCAGCCACCTCATGACCGAGATGGCCCTGACCGCCGAGCGGCTCCTGGTCATCGGGCGCGGGAAGCTCATCGCCGACACCACCGTCGCCGCGCTCACCGCCGGGGGCGAATCCCTTGAGGACGCCTACTTCCGGCTCACCGAGACGTCCGTCGAATACGGGGGCACCCGATGAACGCCGTCCACGCCGAATGGATCAAGTTCCGCACCACCCGCGCCACCTGGATCGGCCTCGCCGCCATCGCCGCCACCGTCGCCGGGACCGGCGCGCTCGCCCTCTACGTGGCGTCCATGTACGACGGCGCCGACGCCACCCGCCGCGCCACGATCGCGGTGGCGCCGCTGGAGGAGATGGCGCTGTTCGTCGCGCAGCTCGTCTTCGCGGTCCTGGGCGCCCTGTCGCTGACCGCCGAATACCGCTCCGGGCTCGTGCGCACCACCTTCACCGCCGTCCCCCGCCGGTGGGCGGTCCTCGCCGCCAAGGCCGCCGTCCTCACCGCGGCCGGGCTCCTCACCGGCGTGGCCGCCATGGCCGCCGCGCGCGGCCTCACCGGCGCGATCATCGGCGACCGGCCCATCCCCGAGTACGACGAACCCGTCCGGCTCGCCGACCTGCTCGTCGGCGGGCCCTCGGTGGCCATGTTCGCCCTCATCGGCCTCGGGCTGGGCGCCCTCACCCGCTCGGCGGTGGCGACCATCGGGACCGTCTTCGCCCTCTGGTACATCGTGCCCATCGTCGCCATGAACCTCCCCGCGCCCTGGGACGACCGGATCAGCTCCATCGTGCTCACCCGCCTGCACACCGAACTCGCCGGCGTCGACCCCGCCGTCAAATACGGCGACCACATGCCCTCGGCGCTGCTGTCGCCGTGGGCGGCCGCCGCTGTGATGACCGGCTACGTCCTCCTCGTCAACCTGCCCGGCTACCTGCGGGCCCGCCGGGACTGACCTACGCGGCCTCACCGCGCACCCGCCGCCGCGCGCGGCCCGCCAGCTCGCGGGCGTCGGCGGGCGAACCGCCCAGGGCCTCGGCGATGTCCTCGAAGGGCAGGCCGAAGACCTCGAAGAGCACGAACGCCAGGCGCTCGCCCGGGTCCATGGTGGCCAGCACGGTCAGCAGCGCCAGCGTCGTGCCGTCGGGGCCGGGACCGTCGGGGTCCGGGCGCAGCAGGCCGCGCCGCTCGCGCAGCATGTCGATGGCCACGCGGGCCACGACGGCGCTCAGCCACGCGTCCACGTCGCGTTCGGGACCGCCGAGGGCGTCGCGGACGCGGTGCAGCGCCTCCTCGGCCTCGGAGTGGGAGCCGAGCATGGTCCGCGCGATCTCGCGGAGGCGTCCGGTGGTCTCGTCGAAACGCCGGATGAGGGGGTCGTCCATGGCTAGATCCTTTCGCTCATCCAGTTGACGCCCACGGCGGGCCGGTTGTGACGCGTGCGCTCACCTGGGCGGCTTGCCCGAACCAGGGACAGGCATCCCTTCTCGTTAACCTCCCGGCAACCAAAGGCCCCCCGGGTCTTCCGCACCGGGCCTTAACGTCGCGCTCATCAAGACCCTTCCTGCGAGGAGCACGAACGTGACCGTCCCTGAGCGACGCCGCCTGCTTCCCTTGTTCACCAAGGACGTGCGGCACGCGAACCGCAGCTCCATGACCTGCCGGTTCCGCTGCGGCAACGCCTGCGACCACCCGGTCCCCAACCAGTCCGGAAACGAGTACCTCGGGGACATCGTGACCGACGCCGTCGCCTCCCGGCGCGGTGTCCTTCGCGCGGGCGCGATCGGCGCCGCCGTCTTCGGAGCCGCCGCCGCCGGCGTCGCCTCCGCCACCCCCGCCTTCGCCGGTGACGGCGGCGACGGCGAGACGCCCCAGTTCGCCACGCCCGAGGGCGTGACGGAGAACGACGGCCGCCTGACCTTCCGGGCCGTGCCGCCCAACACCATCGACGCGGTCATCACCCCCAACGGCTACGACCACGCGGTCGTCATCGAGTGGGGCGACAAGGTCGTCGACGGCGCCCCCGACTTCGACATCGACAACCAGAGCGCGCGCGCCCAGAAGCGCCAGTTCGGTTACAACAACGACTTCGTCGGCGTCCTGCCCTGGGGCTACGACGAGGACCGCGCGCTGCTCGTGGCCAACCACGAGTACACCAACGAGGTCCTGATGTTCCGCGGCTACACCACCGGTGACGTCGCCCCGCTGGACCAGATCGAGATCGCCATGGCCGCCCACGGCATGTCCGTGGTGGGCCTGAGCCGCGTCGAGGACACCGGCCAGTGGAAGCCCTCGCGCAACCGCCGCTACAACCGCCGCATTCACGTCGGCACCAAGTTCGAGTTCACCGGTCCCGCGCGCGGCTCGGCGCTGCTGAAGACCGCCGCCGACACCAAGGGCACCACCCCGGTGGGCACCCTGAACAACTGCTCCGGCGGCGTCACGCCGTGGGGAACGGTGCTGTCCGGCGAGGAGAACTTCAACCAGTACTTCACCGGTGGCGACGGTGTCCCGGCCGACCAGAAGCCGTTCCTGGTCCGCTACGGCATCGACACCGGCAAGCACCACGCGGCCGACAACCGCCGCTTCGACCGGGTCGAGGAGCGCTTCGACCTCACCAAGCACCCGCACGAGGCCAACCGCTTCGGCTGGATCGTGGAGATCGACCCGTACAACCCGGACTCGACCCCGCGCAAGCACACCGCGCTGGGCCGCTTCAAGCACGAGGGCGCCAACGCCATCCTCGCCAAGGACGGCCGCGCGGTCGTCTACATGGGCGACGACGAGCGCTTCGACTACATGTACAAGTTCGTCTCCGAGCGCAAGTTCGCCAAGGGCAACTCGCGCAAGGCGCGCGAGAACAACCTGCGCCTGCTGGAGAGCGGCACCCTGTACGTGGCCAAGCTCGGCTACACCTCGGCCGCCGAGATCGACGGCACCGGCAAGCTCCCCGCCGACGGCCAGTTCAACGGCACCGGCCGCTGGATCCCGCTGGTGCGCGGCACCGAGTCGCTCGTGCCCGGCATGAGCGTCGAGGAGATCCTGGTCCACACCCGCCTCGCCGGTGACGCCGTCGGCGCGACCAAGATGGACCGCCCCGAGGACGTCCAGCCCAACCCCAAGACCGGCAAGATCTACGCCGCGCTCACCAACAACACCGACCGCGGCAAGCCCGGCAAGGCGGCGGCCGACGAGGCCAACCCGCGCAACCTGAACAAGCACGGCCAGATCATCGAGATCACCGAGGACAACGGCGAGCAGACCTCGGAGACCTTCACCTGGGACCTGCCGATCGTCTGCGGCGACCCGAAGGACCCCTCGACGTTCTTCGCCGGTTTCGACAAGACCAAGGTGTCCCCGATCTCGTGCCCGGACAACGTCGCCTTCGACGCCTCGGGCAAGAACCTGTGGATCTCCACCGACGGCAACCAGCTGGGCGCCAACGACGGCCTCTTCGCCGTCCCGCTGACCGGTCCCGAGCGCGGTTTCGTCAAGCAGTTCCTGTCGGTGCCCTTCGGCGCCGAGACCTGCGGCCCGTGGGTCACCGACGACACCAAGTCGGTGTTCGTCGCCGTCCAGCACCCCGGAGAGGTCACCGGGGCCAGTGTGGACAATCCCGCGTCGACCTGGCCGAACGGGGACTACGGCAAGCCCGCCGTGGTTTGCGCCTGGCGGATCGATGGCCGCGACGTAGGTGTTTGATCTACGCTCTTAGGCAGAAACAACCACTGCCATGGTGCCGCCGGCGCCCCGGGTCGTTCCGGGGCGCCGGCGGTTTTTCGCGTCCCGGACGCGGGTTTCGGCTTCGCCAGAACGACTTTCGCGCCTCTTCGGTGATCCGGGGGCAGCTCGGCGGCCGTTTCAAAGCTCCACAGTGGACGATGCGGAAAAACTTTCGGACCGGCTGTCAACCGCCTCCCGGCGGGCGGTCGTCTAGGTGGACGTCAGGTTGAACACGCCCATTGAAGGACGAACCGCCATGAAGACCCTGCCCCGCCTCGCCGCCGTTCTCGGTACCTCCGCCGCCTTCATGCTCGCCGCGCCCGCCATGGCCTCGGCCGCCGACGCGCCCTGCGGGCAGATCCCCGTCCAGTTCAACGCGGGGACCGCCGAGACCATCGAGGTCGCGATGAACGACTGGTGCCACGGCGGCTACGGCCAGCAGTTCGGCGTCTCCAAGATCACCGCGGTGCACGGTCCGGGCACCTTCGAGATCACCTCGAACCGCTCCGCCTTCATCTACCACCCCGACGCCGCCACCGCGCCCGGCACCGAGTTCGAGGCCACCGCCGAGGTCTTCGACTGGAACACCGGCGAGGAACTGGGCACCGCGCAGATCATCGGCTTCGGCTGGGCCGACACCGTCGAGGACGACTCCTACACCGTGGTGGCGGGCCAGAAGCTCACCGGCGACGTCTCGGACAACGACGGCAAGCCCTTCGACAAGTGGTCGATGGTCACCGACCACCCGAAGCACGGCTCGCTGGAGCTGGACCAGTACGGCGACTTCACCTACGTCCCCGACGCCGGTTTCACCGGCACCGACGAGTTCTCCTACGACGGCGCCATCCAGTCGATCATCGGCCAGGTCACCGCGCCCGGCAAGGTGACCATCACCGTCACCGGGAAGGCCGCGCCCTCCTCCTCGGCCCCGGCCAAGCCCGCCGCCGACAAGGGCAAGGACGCGCTCGCCGAGACCGGTTCCCCGGCCCCGATGATCGCCGGTGCCGGTGCGGGCGCCCTGGCCCTGGGCGGCCTCGGTCTGTGGCTGGCCCGCCGCCGCCGCGCCGCGTAACACCGCACGACATCTCCCTTCCGGAAAATCCCGTCCCACCCATCCCGCACGACTGTCCACTGTGGACGGTCGAGCCTTCTTCCCGCAGCTCAGACCACGAAAAGGAAGCGTTCCATGAACAGGTCCCTGATCCGCCTCGCCGCCGTCGCCGGAGCCGCGACCGTCCTCCTCCTCGGCGCGCGCTCCACGGCCGGGGCGGCCGAAGGGATCTGCGGGAGCGCCGCGCCGGTGTTCACCGCCGACGGGAGCGGCGTCCTCAAGGGCGAGCTGGGCGGTAAGGCCGCCAAGGGATGCGAGTACCGGGTGCGGACGGGACCGGAGGGGGAGAGCAGGCTCCACCTCGGCCGTGACGGGGCCTTCGTCCTGGCCTACGACCGGGGTTTCGGCCGGGCCGACTTCGTCTACGAGGTCACCTGGGCGAAAGGGCGGGAGATCCGCACGGCCGTCGTCGTGGAAGAGGCGACGCTCACGGCACCGTCCACCGCCGCGGGCGTCGCACCGTCCGAAAGAGACGACGCGTCCCTGAAACTGGCCGGGCTCACCGGCGCGAGCGCCCTGGCGCTCGGCGGCGGAGCGGTCTGGCTGATGCGGCGACGCGCCGCATAGCACCACCGCGATACGGGGGAGGGCCTTCCCGGCGAGAGCCGGGAAGGCCCTTTTCGCCGTACCGGGGAAACCTTCGGCCGCGGGTGATCACGGTCACCGAGATCCACTGTAAACGGGTTCCACGGGGGTGGCGTCTAGGCCGGTGTAACGAACGAAGTTCCCTCCTCACTTCTTGGACGCCCCTCACATGAAGACCTTCACCCGCATCTCCGCCGTCGCCGGTACCGCCTTCGCCCTCCTGCTCGGCGCCCCCGCCCTGGCTCAGGCCGCCGAAGGCAACACCGGCCCCACTTGTGACGTCGCCGCCTCCAAGCTCGGTGGCACCGAGTTCCACGGCTCGGTCAAGATCGCCGACTTCTGCCGCGACGCCGAGGGCGACACCCTGAAGGCCGTGTCCGTGACCGCCGAGCACGGCGCGATCAAGTCCGCGGTGGCCGCCGACGGCCTGAGCGTCGCCATCGACGTGGACCACATGGACCTGAACCGCGAGTACGTCGCCCGGATCACCGTCACCGACGGGACCGACACCGCCACGCTGACCTGGGCGACCGTCGTGGACCCGCGCGGCACCGAGCCCGCCGTCATCGAGATCCCCGCGACCGGGACCACCTACAAGGGACGCGTCGGCGGCCCCGGCGACAGCCTGGACATCCACACCTTCAGCCTGGAGAAGATCGTCCACGGCAAGGGCGAGCTGAAGATCGCCGCCGACGGCAGCCTGACCTACACCTACCCCGACGGTGTGCCCGGCATGGAGTTCTACTACCGCGTGACCTGGCAGAGCAAGTACAACGGCCCGGTCTTCGAGGTCCGCAAGGCCACCATCATCGCCGACGGCCCCACCGGGCAGCACCCGAGCAAGCCCGCCACCGACAAGGGCAAGGGTGAGAACGCCGCCAACGGCAAGGACAAGCTGGCCCAGACCGGCTCCCCGGTCCCGGCGATCGCCGCCGCCGGCGCGGGCGCGCTGGCCCTCGGCGGCGCCGGCCTGTGGCTGACCCGCCGCCGCAAGGCCGCCTAGTCCCCGCGAGCCGAGAACGCCCCTCCCACCACCCCGGGAGGGGCGTTTTCGCGTCCACTGAGGACCTTCGAGGCGTCCACAGTGGAATCACTGAATGGGTCTTCAGGCAGGTGTCAACCGGCTACGTGTGAACGGCGTCTCGGCTGACACAAGCACCACGCGAACACCATCCAGCCATGGGGGAAAGCCCGAATGAAGACCCTGCTCCGCGTCGCCGCCATCAGCGGCGCCGCTTTAACTCTTCTGCTCGCCGCACCAGCCCTCGCCCAGGCCGGGGACGCCAAGAGCGGCCTCACCTGCGACGTCGCCGGAGCCGTCTACGGCAGCGTCGTCTACCACGGCGAGATCACGCTCGCCGACTTCTGCCACGGAGCCGACGGCGCCCAGATCAAGGCCGTCTCCATCAACTCCATCACCACGGGCGCCACGGCCGTGAAGACCCAGGACCTCCTTGGCATCACCATCGACGTCGAATACATGGACCTCGGTGTGGAGTACATCGTCGAGGCCACCGTCACCGACGGGACCAACGAGGCGGCCTTCGTGTGGTCGAGCCTGGTCAGCCTGCGCGGCACGCCCGACATCGACTTCACCGCCGACAAGGACAACAAGGCCACCGGCGATCTGAGCCGCAACGACTACCGCGACGACTTCGTCTACACCATCGACACCTCGACCAAGCACGGCGACATCACCGTCAACCCCGACGGAACCTTCCTCTACCAGGGCGACAAGGACTTCGGCGCCGACCAGTTCTATTACAAGGTCGCGTGGAAGACCAAGTACCACGGTGTGGAGTACGAGATCCGCAGCGCGAACCTCCACCAGGCCGCCAAGCCCGAGCCCAGCCCGTCCAAGTCCACCACCAAGCCCGCCGCCGGCGGCAAGGACCAGCTCGCCCAGACCGGCGCGCCCGTCCCGCTCGTCGGGCTCACCGGCGCGGGGGCGCTCGCCCTCGGCGGTGGCGCGCTGTGGCTCGCGCGGCGCCGCCGCGCCGCCTGATCCACCCGCCCTTCCACGCCTCCCCGGCACCGCCGGGGAGGCGTTTCGCGTGCCCGGGGTAAACGCCGGGTGGGCCCGCGGGCGTGATGACCATGCCGGGCCGCGTCCGGCGTAACCGACCACCAAGCCATGGGGGCAACCGGAATGAAGACCCTCTCCCGCGCCACCGCCGTCGGCGGCACCGCCTTCGCGCTCCTGCTCGCCGCGCCCGCCCTCGCCCACGCCGAGGACGCCAAGACCGGCCTCACCTGCGAGGTCGACGCCAACCTCACGGGCACCATCGCCTACCACGAGACCTCGAAACTCGCCGAGTTCTGCCACGGCGCCCCCGGGGCCGAGATCAAGGCCGTGGCCCTCGCCCACGCCGACGACGGCGTCAAGGCCCGCATCGCCGAAGACGGGCTGTCCATCGCCATCGACGTCGACTTCATGGACCTCGGTGTCGAGTACACCGCCGAGATCACCGTCACCGACGGCACGAACCGGGCCACGTTCACCTGGGCCGCCGTGGAGGACATGCGCGGCACGCCCCCGATCGCCTACAAGGCCGACAAGGACGGCAAGGCCACCGGCGACCTGAGCCGCAACGACTACCGCGAGGACTTCGAGTACACCGTCCACACCGGACCCAAGCACGGCGACCTGAAGCTCAATGCCGACGGGACCTTCGCCTACACCGGCGACAAGAACTTCGCCGGCGACCGCTTCTACTACAAGGTCGCCTGGAAGACCAAGCACCACGGCACCGTCTACGAGGTCCGCGAGGCGACCGTCACCGCGTCCCCCGCGCCCACGCCGTCCCCGTCGAAGTCCACCGCGAAGCCCTCACCCTCCAAGTCCAGCGCCAAACCCGCCGCCAAGAAGGACAAGCTCCCCGAGACCGGCTCGCCCGCCCCGATGCTCGCGGGCACCGGCCTGGGCGCCCTCGCCCTCGGCGGCGGCGCGATCTGGCTGGCCAGGCGACGCCGGAACTCCTGAACCCCGACGCCGCGCGCCCCCCGCGGCCACCGGGGAGGCGCGCTCCATGAGGCGCGCCGGTGCCGGCGCCCCTGTGCGAGGATGGCGCCGTGCCGACCGACGAGCCGCCCGCACGGGGACGCCTGGCGCGGGCCGTCCGCGCGGCCACACCCCTCGACTGGATCCGCCTCGCCCTGCTCGCCGCCGGGATCGTGTGCGTCCTGACCGGCGCGCTGCCCCGCGCCGAAGCCGAGGCGAACCTGCGCCGCATCGCACCGCTCCTGGCGTTCCTGGCCGCGATCATCGTGCTGGCCAAGCTCACCAAGGAGGCGCGCGTCTTCGACGTCCTCGCCGCCCGCATGGCCATCGCCGGACGCGGCAGCTACCCCGCGCTGTTCGGGCTCTCGGTACTGCTGGCGTCGAGCCTGACGATGTTCCTCAACCTCGACACCACCGCCGTCCTGCTCACCCCCGTCCTGCTGGCGCTGGCCGCGCAGACCGGCATCGCCGCCCCGCCCCTGGCGATGACCACGGTGTGGCTGGCCAACACCGCGTCCCTGCTGCTGCCGGTGTCGAACCTGACCAACCTGCTCGCCGCCGACCGCGTCGCGCTGCCCCCGGCGGCCTTCGCGGCCCGCATGTGGCTGCCGCAACTGGTCGCGGTGGCGGTCACCGCGCTGTTCCTGTGGCTGTTCTTCTGGCGCCGCAAAGCCCGCGGCAAGGACGCCTACGTCCCGCCCGCGCCACCCGCCATCGACTCGCCCAAACGGTTCTGGGCCGCCTCCATCGCCTGCCTCGGCTTCGTCATCGCGCTCTTCGCCGGCGTCGAGATCGCCATCGCCGCCGGAGTCGCCGCCGCCGTGGTCGTGGCCGCCTTCGCCGTCAACGGCGGACGCGCGCACCTGCGCCCCTCCCTGATCCCCTGGCAGCTGCTCATCTTCGTCACCGGGCTGTTCCTGGTCGTCCCGACCCTCGCCCGGCACGGGCTCGCCGACGTCATGGCCGCCCTCATCGGCTCCGACGGCGGCCTCATCGGCGCGTTCCGGGCCGCGTTCACCGGCGCCGGGCTGTCCAACGCGCTGAACAACCTGCCCGCCTACACCGCCGGGGAGACCGTCGTCCCCGCCCAGAACCAGACCCAGCTGCTGGCGCTGCTCATCGGCACCAACGTCGGGCCCGTGGTGACCATGTGGGGATCACTGGCCACCCTCCTCTGGTACGAGTCGTGCCGCATCTACGGAGTCCGTGTCGAAAAGCGCCGATTCGCGCTCACCGGAGCCGTCTGCGCGCTCATCGCCATCGCCGGGTCCGTCCCGGCGCTGCTGGTGACCGGCCAGTAGACCCCGGAACGGAATTCGATAGGTTCCTCGCACGCCGCGATGACAGGAGGACGGGCCATGAACGTGCTGACACGGCCGGAGGCCGGGTTCTACGGGACGCACAGTGCCGCCACCGACCCCGACACCGCCTGGTCCCGCCTCGGGGAACTCGCGGGCGAACCAGCCGAGCTCGCCGCGATGGTCCGCGGCCTGCTCCTGCACCGCCTCGACTGCGCCGGCCACGGCCTCGACCTGACGCCCGAGCGCCTCGAACAGGGCGAGACCCGCTACACCGGCGCCATCATCGCCCACCTCGTCGCCGCGAACGACGCGCGCCTGAGCGAGACCCGCGCACCCGGCGACCGGTTCGTGGGCACCTGCCGCGACTTCGCGCTGCTGTTCACCGCCGCCCTCCGCCACGGCGGCGTCCCCGCCCGGCTGCGCTGCGGCTGGGCCACCTACCTCGAAGAGGGCTTCCACGGCGACCACTGGGTCACCGAGTACTGGCGTCCCGGCAAGGGCTGGACCCTCGCCGACCCCGAATTCGACACCGTCACCCAGGGCTTCGACACCATGGACGTCCCCCGCGACCGGTTCCTCGTCGCCGGGGACGCCTGGCGCGCCTACCGCGCCGGAGACGCCGACCCGCAGACCTTCGGCGTCCGGCTCCCCACCGGCGACCTCCTCGGGCCCGCCATGATCCGCGGCAACGTCGTACGCGACCTGGCCGCGCTGAACAAGGTCGAAGTCCTGCCCTGGGACGTGTGGGGGCACGCCGAACCCGACGGCGAGCAGGGGGACGAGGTCCTGGCGGTGCTGGACCGGGCGGCGGATCTGAGCGCGGAGGGCGGGCCCTTCGAGTCGATTCGGGAGTTGTACGAGGAGACGCCGGGGTTCAAGGTTTCGGCGCCGATCGTGTCTTATGCGCACGATGGGGAGCGGACGGTGGAGTTGCGGGGGTACTGAGGGGTTCTCGGCTTGGGTGGCTCCTGGGGGGTCCCGGCCGGTTGCGGGCTGTCGGTGCGAGAGCGCAGGCGCTTCGCCCTGCACCCGATTAGGCGCTTCGCCCTGGACCAGACCAGGGAACTCCGTCCCCTGGACCCCGGAAGTCAAGACACTTCTCCCGAGCCGGAGGCGTCCTTAGTTTTTCGGCACCCGCTTGGGTCGTGGCCGACCGGGTTGGTTGCGCCGCCGCACGCGCGCGCCCTTCACAGACACACGGTCAAGACACTTCCCTCTCGGCGGTGGTGACGGTGGTCTTTCGGCTTGCGGCTTTTTGCGGCCTACTCGCCCGGGGGCCAGGCCGCTGAGAGTTCGCGCTCAAGCTCGTGTCCCGCCTGGACCCAGTCCAGGATGCGGTCCAGGAGTTCGGGGCGGGCCGCGACGAAGCTGCGGTCCTCGGCGGGGCGGCCGATGCGGGCGTCGAAGGGGTGGCCGCGCAGGTCGCGGACGGCGAGGCCGGCCTCCTGGGCGATGAGCATCCCGGCGGGCAGATCCACCGCCTCGGCGCGGTAGCCGACGAAACCGTCGATGTCGCCGCGCGCAAGCATCAGCCACGACACCAGAGGCGCCCACAGCTGAAGAAGCCGCCGGGAACGGGCCTCCAGGGCCAGCTTCAGCGCGCGGGCGCGCGGGTCGCCGCGAGACACCTCATGGCCCTGCGTCCAGGCCAGCAGCGGCGCGGCGGAGACGCGGGGCGCGGCCGGGACCGCGCGCGCCCCACCGGGACCCTCGGCGCCCACATCGCGGATCGCCGACCAGGTCTGCCCCCGCTCGGGATCGTGGACGACGCCCACCAGCGGCAGCCCGTCCCGGCACAGCGCGATGCCCACGACGTAGACCGGCAGGCCGATGGCGATGTTGTTCGTGCCGTCCAGCGGATCCACCAGCCACGTCCAGCGCGAACCGCCCGCCTCATGGACGCCGGTCTCCTCGGCCACGATCGTGTGATCGGGATAGGCGGCGCGGATCCGCTTGATGATGACGCGCTCGGCGGCCTCGTCCAGATCGGTCACCACATCGCCGTCGAGGCCCTTGCCGCGCACCTCGGGCGCGTGATCGCGGCGACCCGACCACAAGAGACTCCCGGCGGCCTCCGCGGCGGCCACCGCCACCTCGCGCATCGCCGCCGTTCCCGGCTCACGTGGCACCATGGCGCCCTCCCACGTCAGATGATGCCGCGCTCCCGCAGGGTCCGCAGCGTTGCGTTGGCCGCGTCCACCGTGTCCGCCCGGCCGAACAGCGACCGGGTGACGTGGTGCGCGCTCATGTCCACCGGCCCCAGCGAGAGGTCCCGGGCGCCCGGGAGACCACGGCCCAGGACGACGGTGGCGGCGTCGCCGGTACCCGGCAGGGAAGTGGTGTGGAAACGCCCGGTCGGCAGCCGGTAGACCTCGCCCCGGCCGTGCGTGGACGCCTCCGCCCGCACCGGCCGCACCAGCCGCGCGGTCGGCGCGATCTCATCGCCGCCCGGACCCGAGCGGATCTCGAAGACCCGGTGCGTCGGCGCGTCCTCGAAGACCTCGATCAGCTCATTGCGGACCACGCCGTAGAGCACATAGGACGTCAGCTCCCAGCTGTGCGCGTGCATCTGCGAGGTGCTCGGATCGGCCTCCGGACGGCCCGCCGCCCACAGGTGCACGCACACCCCGATCTCCCCGGCCCGCAGCACCGGCAGGCACGCGAAACCCAGGGGATGCCGCACGGCCCGGAATTCCAGCCGGTGCCCGGCCACCCCGGCCAGCGTCCCCGCCACCCACGCCGGGACGGCCTTCTCCGCCGTCCCGTTCCCCATCGCCGCCGCCAGCAGCTCGAAGTCGTTCACGAACATGGAGTCGTTCATCGATACGGATCCCTCGCGTGCCGGGCCTTGGACACGATGTCGGCCACGTCCCGGTCGGTGTACGCCTTCGGCAGCGCGATTCCCAGCGCCGCGAAGGCCTCCCGCGCCTGATCCACCGTCGGCTCGTCATCGAGCAGCACGTGATCGGCGCGCTCCAGGTCCACCGCCCGCGACTGCTTGAAACTCGACACCAGCTCCCGGTGATACGCCCGGTAATGCGGACGGCCCTCCGGGAAGACCAGCGACGGGCTCTTGGAGTCCTCCTGCGTCATGATCACCCGCGAGTGCGACAGGTCCCAGCGGAACGTCGACATCACCTGCGACAACCCGACCTCGATGGTCAGGAAATTGAACTGCTGCCGGTACCAGCACGCGGCCAGGATCGTGGCGTAGGACTCCTTGCGGGTGCGCTCCAGCGTCCAGCGCTCGCCGGTGCCGTCGGGACGCGTGGACAGCGACTGGCGGTAGCGGCTGTACAGCTTGCAGAGCGGCTCGTTGCTGGGGTCGATGATCTCGGCCTGGACGCGCAGGGGCCGCCGCTCGGCGCGCGCCTCGCGCACGCACTCGGGCAGCGTCACCGCCCGCAGGTAGGTGCCGGTGCCGCCCTTGAACAGCCACAGATCCGTGCCGCGCCGGGCTTCGGCGTGGACGGTGGCGACCTCCGAGCCGTTGATCTGCTGGACCGCGCCGGCCTCTTCGAGCGCCTTGGCGGTGGTCTGCCGGTCGCGCAGGATCACCACCGCCAGCAGGGCCAGCACCAGCAGGATGGCCTGGCTGATCGCGTCGGGGGTGAAGATGTTCTGGAACATGCCCAGCAGCGACAGGACGGCCACGGCGCCCGCGATGAGCAGGACGAGGACGCCGTCGGCGTTGCGCCGGAGCCACTTGACCACCCTCGCCATGCCGCCAGTCTGTCACGGCTCCGCAACCGTCCACAGACGACGAACCGGTTCTGTCGGATCCCTGTCACTCGCTTGGTCGTGCGGACGCGGTCGCGCGCAGGTGGCGTCCACAGTGGCCGGAGACCATAATCGATTCCGTGACCACGGGTGATCATCGGAACACGCGCGAGATCGACTTCTTCATCAGCTATTCCGTCGCCGACGAGCGGTGGGCGACCTGGATCGCCTGGCAGCTGCACCAGGCCGGGTTCCGGACGCTGATCCAGGCCTGGCACTTCGGCCCCGGCGTCGACTGGGTGCAGGCCATGGACCGGGGGATCCGCGAATCGAAGGCCGTGCTGGCGCTGCTGTCGGCCAACTACCTCGCCTCGCCCAACTGCGAGCGCGAGTGGCAGGCGACGCTGGCCACCGATCCGGGGAAGCTGATCACGATCCGGATCGCCGACACCCCGCTCAAGGGGCTGCTGGCCGCGATCACCTACCTGGACCTGGTGGGCGCCGACGAGGAGCGGGCCCGGCAGCTGCTGCTGGAGCGGCTGCGGCACCTGCCCTCGGCGCTGCCGCCGGCACCGGTGGCGGCACCGCACTTCCCGACCGGGACGACGGTGGAGCTGCCCGCGTCCTCGCCCCTGCGACCGGCCACGGTGGACGGTGCGGGCCCGGCGCGGATGCCCGCCGCCGCGCCGCACTTCCCGCCCGGCGGGGAGGCCGAGGCCGCCGCGCGGGAGGTCCTGTCGGTCCTGCACGTGCCCGGGCCGCGCTTCGGGCGGGGCGTGGTCGCCCACGGCGAGCCGCTGGACGCCACGGGCTGGCGCGACCGGGTGTGGGCCAACGTCAATGAGCTGGTGGACGCGGGCGCGCCGCCGCCGGACCTGGTCGTGGTCACCGGTGACCTGGCCGAGTCGGGGCGTCCCTCGGAGTTCGCCAAGGGCCTGTCGTTCCTCAGTGGACTGCGGGCGCTGCTGGCGCTGGAGGCCGACCGGGTGATCGTGGTGCCGGGGCGGCACGACGTGTCCAAGGCGGCCTGCCAGGCCTATTTCGCCGACTGCGAGGCCCGTGAGATCGAGCCGCGCGAGCCGTACCATCGCAAGCTGGAGCACTTCGAATGGCTGTTCCGGCAGCTCTACGGCGAGCGGGACGCGCCGACCTTCGACGCGACGCGGCCGTGGGCGCTGTTCCCGGTTCCGGCGCTCAAGGTGGTGGTGGCCGGGCTCAACTCGACCTGGGCGATCACCCACCGCGACGACGATGATCACGGTCTGCTCGGCGAGGCGCAGATCGCCTGGTTCAGCGAGCAGCTGCGCGAGTACGAGCGGCGCGGCTGGCTGCGGATCGGCGCTCTGCGGCACGATCCGGCGCCGGGATCCTCGGCGGAGCCGGGGGATCCGCGGGTGCTGGCGGACGCCGAGACCCTGGTGCGGCGGCTCGGGGGCCGTCTCAACATGGTCCTGCACGGCCCGGGCCCCGGGGGGCTTGAAGTGGAGCGTCTTGGCGAGGACCTCCTTGTCGTTCCTGGGATCCGGGCCGGGCATGAGGAGCTGCTGGCGGTGACCGCCGAGGGCCTGACGCGGTGGGCGATCCACCGTCCCGAGGCCCGCCGGGCGATCACGGTGCCGCAGCGGTGGCGCGACAGCCGGGCCAGTTTCGCCGACGAGCGGCCGGTCCCGGCGGTCCGCGAGGACGCCGACGAGCTGGACGAGGGCCTGCACCCGGCGGCCGATCCGACCAGTCTGCTGCTGGAGCGGATCGCGGAGGTGTGCCGGGTCCGGCACGAGCCGGTGAAGATCCGGCGGGTGCCCGGCGCCGACGTGGCGCATCTGCTGGTGACCCGGATGGAGACGGGTTTCCAGCCGCAGTGGCGGATCGCGGGTTTCGTGGGCGAGCCGACGCCGGAGGTGGTGCGCGATTTCGCCGCGCACCTGCACACCGGCAGCGGCGAGGCCGAGGCGGACCTGGTGTACCAGGCGCCGCGCCGGGCGCCGGAGTCGCTGCGGGACATGGCGTCCCAGTACGGGATCCGGCTGCGCAGCTTCACCGAGTTCCAGGGCCTGCCGGACCTGCGGGAGTACGTCACCCGCCAGACCGTGCGGCTGCGCGAGGATCCGCGCTACCCGCCGGACCTGTACGTCCCGCAGCGCTACCGGGAGCCCCTGCGCACCAACGGGCGCGTCCGCGACGGGCTGATCGAGGAGCTGATCGGGCAGGTCACCGCCGACAGTGGACGGTTCGTGCTGCTGCTGGGCGATTTCGGGCGCGGCAAGACCTACGCGCTGCGGGAGGTGGCGCGGCGGCTGGGGGAGACCCGCAACGACCTGCTGCCGATCTTCATCGAGCTGCGCGGGCTGGACAAGGCGCACTCGGTGGAGGGCCTGCTGGCGGCGCACCTGGCCAACCACCGGGAGAAGCACATCGACCTGACCGGCCTGCGGTACCTGCTGCGGGAGGGCCGCATCGTGCTGCTCTTCGACGGTTTCGACGAGCTGGTCACCCGGGTCACCTACGATCGCGCCACCGAGCACCTGGACACCCTCGTGCAGGCCTTCGAGGGCCGCGCGAAGATCGTGGTGGCCAGCCGGACGCAGTACTTCCGCTCGCAGCGGCAGGTGCTGACCGCCCTCGGCGAGCGCTTCGGGGTCCTGCCGTACACGCGGGTGCTGACCATCGAGCCGTTCACCGAGCGGCAGATCCGCGACTACCTGACCCGCCGCTACCACGGGGACGAGGCCCGGGCGGAGGAGCGTTTCGCGCTGATGCGGGGCGTGGAGGACCTGGTGGGCCTGGCGGCCAATCCGCGGATGCTGTCCTTCATCGCCGAGCTGGAGACCGGGCGGTTGCGGGCGGTGGGCGAGTCGGGCGAGGCGCTGACGGCGGCCGAGCTGTACCGGGAGATCCTGGACTCGTGGCTGTCCTACGAGGCCGAGCGCATCGGCGGGGTGGCGGGTTCCTCGGGCGGGCTGGACGTCCCGGACCTGTGGCACGCGGTCACGACGCTGGCGGTGCGGCTGTCGGACTCCGGTGAGGCGCATCTGCGGGTCGCCGAGCTGGAGGAGGTCGCCGGTGCCCTCACCGACCTGGCGGAGGGGCGGCTGAGCCCGGCGCAGGCCGCGCACGCGGTGGGCGGCGGGAGTCTGCTGATCCGCACCGATGACGGCCTCTTCGGGTTCATCCACGCCTCGGTGACCGAGTGGCTGGTGGCCAACGCGATCTCGGCGGAGTTCTCGCGGGCGGGCCGGGCCGATCCGGCGCGGCTGGGGATGCGCGAGCTGTCGCAGCTGACCATCGACTTCCTGTGCGATCTGGCCGAGCCGGAGCGGCTGCACGAGTGGACCCGCCGCGTCCTGGACGACCCGCTGTCCGGCGACGTGGTGCGCGCCAACGCGCTGAAGGTGTCGGCGCGGCTGCGCACGCCGCCCTCTACGCATCTGGCGGGGGCGAACCTGGCGGGGCAGGACCTGTC
The DNA here is from genome assembly GCF_030269765.1 of Actinorhabdospora filicis. Taxonomy (GTDB): domain Bacteria; phylum Actinomycetota; class Actinomycetes; order Mycobacteriales; family Micromonosporaceae; genus Actinorhabdospora; species Actinorhabdospora filicis. The sequence continues at coordinate 501,833 of NZ_BSTX01000004.1, forward strand.
CTTCCGCAAGTGGGCTGGGGTGGACCTGACCGGCGCGGACCTGATGGAGGCGCGGCTGGTGGCCGCCGACCTGTCGGGGGCGCGGATGTCGGGCGCGCGGCTCATCGGCGCGCGCCTGGAGCGGGCCTCGCTGGCCGGGACGGACCTGTCGGGGGCCGATCTCACCGACGCGCATCTGGCCGGGGCGGACCTGACGGGCACCAATGTGGACGGTGTGAACTGGCAGCGGGCGGCCCTGCTGGACACCCGTGCCACGCCGGAGATCCTGGCCGCCGCGCAGGCGGGCGGGGCGGCGGTGGCGCGCACGATGCCGGTGCACACCGAGTTCGCGCCCGCCGAGATCGGCGTCCCCTTCGGCTTCCACGCCGAGCGGGGGCGGCTGCCGCGTCCCCTCGATTACGCCCCGGACGGGCGCAGCCTGGCCATCGGCAACAAGGACGGCTCGACGCTGCTGGTGCATCCGCGCACCGGCCGGATGCTGCGGACCCTCACCGGCCATCACGGGCGGGTCTTCTCCGTCCTGTACGCCCGCGACTCCTCGGTGCTGTCCACCGGCGCCGCCGACGGCACGATCCGGTTGTGGGACCCGCTGACCGGCGACCGGATGACGGTCCTGCGCGGGCACGCGCAGTGGCCGTGGCCGATGGAGTACGCGCCGGACTCGGCGCTGCTGTTCGCCGGGGACGCCGAGGGCGTCATGCGCCTGTGGGACATCGCCACCGGCGAGGAGAAGCACCGCTGGACCAGCCCGCACGGCCTGGTGTACACGGTGGACTTCCATCCGGACGGGCGGACCTTCGCCACCGGCCATGCCGACGGCTCCGTGCGGCTGTGGCACACCCACGACGTGAGCGCGGCGGCCGAGCCGGTGGCCACCACCGGCGAATCGGTGTACCGGCTGTCCTTCTCCCCGGACGGGCGCCACCTCGCCGTCGGCGGCCCGGGCGGCGACGTCCGGCTCCTCGACGCGCGGACCCTGGCCGAGGCCGGGCGCCTGAGCAGCGAGGCCAACGCCGTCTACACCCTCGCCTGGCATCCCACCGAGCCGCTGCTGGCCACCGGCGACACCTCCGGCGTGGTCCGGATCTGGGACACCGCGCGCATGACGCCCGAGCACGTGCTGTCGGGGCACCGGACCGTCCTGTACTGGGTCGCGTTCAGTCCCGCCGGCGAGACCCTGGTGACGGGCGACGCCTACGGGCGCATGCGCGTCTGGGACACCGCCACCGGCGCCCTGCGGCACCTGCTCACCGGCCACACCGGCTCGGTGTGGCCCTTCCGGTTCCACCCCTACCGGCCCGAGATCGCCGCCGCCGACGACCAGTTCACCGTCCGCCTGTGGGACACCGACACCGGCCGCCCCAAGTACGTCCTGCGCGGGCACGGCCGCCGCGTCGGCTGGGTCCGCTACAGCGCCGACGGCTCGGCCCTGGCCTCCGGCGGCAACGACGGCGTCATCCACCTGTGGGACCCGCGCGCCGGTCGCCTCACCCGCCGCCTCACCGGCACCGAGGACCGCCTCGTCGTGCTGGAGAACGCCGCCTTCAGCCCCGTCCGGCACCGGCTGGCCACCACCAGCAACGACGGCCGCGTCAACCTGCTGAACCTCGACAGCGGCAACTACGAGCGCTACGTGGACGCCGAGACACCGGCGATCTGGGCGGTGGAGTTCAGCCCCAACGGCGACTGGATCGCCACCGCCAACGACGACGACACCGTCCGCCTGTGGCACCGGCCGACAGGGCGGCCCGGCCCGGTCCTCGCCCAGCACCGCGGCCGCGTCCGCTCGATCGTCTACCACCCCTCGGGCGCGCTGCTGGCCACCGGCTGCGACGACGGCATGGTCCGCCTGTGGCACACCGAGACCGGCGATCTGCTGGACACCCTCAGCGGCCACACCGACCGCGTCTACTCGGTGGTCTTCCACCCCGGCGGCGACCTGCTGGCCTCGGTGTCCTGGGACGGCACCGCGCAGCTGTGGAACCGCGGCGGCCGCCGCATCACCACCCTCACCGGCCACCACGACCGGCTGTGGACGGCGGCGTTCCACCCGACCCGCGACATCCTCGCCACCGCCGGCGACGACGCCCACATCCGCCTCTGGGACCCCACCGACGGCACCCTCACCGCGACCCTGCGGGGCCACCGCCGCCGCGTCTGGTCGGTGGCCTTCAGTCCCCGCGGCGATCAGCTCGCCAGCGGCGGCGACGACGGCACGCTGCGGCTGTGGCGGCTGGCGCCCGAACCCGAAGGGCAGCTGACGCTGATCGGCACCCCCGACGGCTGGGCCGCGATCGCCGTCGACGGGCGCTACAAGGCGTCCGGGGAGGTCGCGGGGCAGTTCTGGCACACCATCGGGCTGCGGCGCTTCGAGCCGGGGGAGCTGGACCCGTACGACGTCGGGACGCGGCCCCTGGACGAGGACGCGGAGTTCTAGGGATCAGCGTTCGTGGCGCAGGACGATGTCGAGGACGGCCTCCAGGAGGCGGCGGTCCTCGGCGTCGCCACCGCTTCGGAATCGCTCGGGGCCGTGTTCGACGAGGGCATCGGTGATCCGCCAGCCGCCTTCGGCGGGTGCGAAGACGGCCGCGAAGATCTCGTACCCGGTCCAGCTGCGGTGCATGTGGACGACCCGGTCCTCGGTGAGGACGTCCCACCTGTCGTCCATGTCCCGGGCCGCGAGGCCGAGCCGGATCCTCGCCCACTCCTCGTCCGACCAGACGCGCTCGGGCGTTAGCGGCATCGGGCGTGGATCGGACATCGGCCGCAGAGAGCGGCGGATCGTCTCACGGGTCACGGGCACATCGGCGGGCATGGCGGAATCCTAGGCGATTCCGGCCGCCCGAACCGCTTCAGCGAACGGGCTAGTCCCTCGGGTCACCGCGGACGTCCCGGCGGCCGTTTCTCACTCGACCGGCTCCTCCGTCATGGCCTTGGCGACCTCGCGCGCGACGGTGTGCAGCCGCGACCGCAGGTGCGGACCGGCCTGCGGGAGGTCGTCCAGCGGCAGGGTCACCGCGACCGCCATCCGCTCGGTGAGCGGCGCGGCCCGGTTGACCAGGGTCGCGGCGCAGGCGATGCCGTCCCGGTACTGGCCGGTCTCGGTGTAGACGCCCTGCGAGCTGAGCCTGCTGAGGTCGATCTCCAGGTCGGAGGGCGTGGTCAGGGTGCGCGCGGTGTAGCGGCGCATGCCCGTCTCGCGCAGGTAGTAGCGGCGCTCCTGCGGCGTCAGCGTCGCCAGCAGCGCCTTCCCGACGGCGGTGGCGTGCGCCCCGTCGTCGAAGCCGATGATGAGGTCCTCGGTGTGCGGCGACAGCCGCGCCTCCTGGACCTCGGTGATCGCCACCCGGCCGTCCACGAACCGCGCCACATAATGGCTGTAGCCCGAATCGGCCGCCTGCCGGCGCAGCGTCTCGGTGACGCCGACCGGGCCGCGCATCGTCTGCGACATGTCCCGGTAGCGGTCGGAGACCTCCAGGCCCACCGTGAACAGCCCGTGCTGGCCCTTGATCAGGTACTTCTCGTACACGAGCGTGCGCACCAGGTGGTACGTCGTGGTCTGCGCCAGCTGCACCCGGCGTGCGATCTGCTTGATCGTCAGCCCGTTCCGCGAGGAACCGACGACTTCGAGAATGCGGAGTGCCCGCGACACGCTCTGAATGAAATCGGAGGGTTTCCCCTCGTTTCGAGCCGTCAGCCCCCCAGTCACGTCACCCACCTCATGACTCCGTGGTCCGCTCTTCACCATATGAAGAATCACGCCTTGCGGAAACTACCAGTTGCAGGCAGTTTCGAAGGTATCCGTCGTAGTGTCCGGAAGCAATAGTCAATACGACGGATACCTGGCCGGTTGCGTCCCCCACCCCGTGGCCGTCCAAAAAGCGCCTCCACCGAGTGACGGTGCCGGGGAGGCGTCCTGCGTGGCTAACCCGCACCCCACCGGCGGGAAGCCACAGCCGCCGCGGCGGCGAGGCACACCCCACCAAGTGCCCGCCGTCGCGGCTCACCCGTTCGTATCGGTTAACCCCCTCACCAGAACCGGGAGATCGCGGACGCGCTCGGCCAGCCGGGGCGTGCGTCCCGTGCGCACCAGCGCCGCCAGCCTCGCCCGCGCCGTGGACCGCAGCCGCGCCGGTTCGTGGGCGTCCAGGACCTCGTGCGCGTAGAGCTCGGCGGCGTCCCAGCGCCCGGCCGCCGCGTGCGCCCGCGCCACCGTCAGCCGCGCCGCCGCCCATGCCGGGCGCCTGCGCGCCACCAGGCCCGCCGAGGCCTCGGCGTGCTCCAGGGCCTCGTCCGGCCGCGCCAGGTCCAGATAGGACTCCGCCAGGTGCAGCAGCAGCGCGGCCCGGTCGAAACCGAAACGGCCGGGCGTGTCGGCCTCGAACAGCTTCTCGGCGTCGTCGCGGGCCTCCTCGGCGGCCACCGTGTCGCGCAGCGCGGCGGCGGCGCGCATCCGCGCCCACGCCGCCATCGCCGAGCGCTGATGCGCGCCCGGCGCGGTGTCGAAGGCCGCCACCGCCAGCGACCGCGCGTCGTAGAAGTCGCCCCGGTCGCGCGCGACCATCGCCGCCGCCCCGAAGGTCCAGGAGATGAGCCGAGAATCGCCGGTCACGTCGGCCAGGTGCCGCGCATCCGACAGATGCGCGCCCGCCGCCTGCGGATCCCCGAGATGGTGGGCGAGGTTGCCCAGCAGCGCGCTGCCCCAGCCGCGCGCATTGTGCAGCCGCCGGGCCGTGACCGCGTCCAGCGGGCGCTCCAGGGCGTCCGTGGCGGCCTTCCTGGTGGCCCGTACGGCCCGGTAGAGGGCCGCGGGAGGGTGCGCGGAGTAGGACAGGGAGAAGGACCGCACCGCCGCGTCCACGACGTCACAGGCGGCACGGACGTTGCCGCGCAGCGCGAGGCGCACGGAGTCGGCGACCGCGTCGAGAGCGTCCATGAAGGTGATGCTGGTGGCTGGAGTGATTCGGGGCAGTCACCGGGACGACAGTCGCGCCTGATGTGGCTTCGGCGCGGAGTCGATACCGGAGCGTGATCGACGCTCCGCCACCGCGGAGGTACGGTCCCGCGCATGACCGGTCGCGCCCGCGTGCTCCTCATCGGACTCGCGCTCCTCATCGCCTCGGGCGGATTACTGCTCGTCGCCCTCAACTCCGCCTCCAGCGCCCCCTCCGCTCGCTACGAGGGCCCGCCCTACTGCGACGGCGAGGAGATGCGCCCGGGCGACCTCTGCCTGCGCTACCCCGGCGACTCCCGCACCTACGAGGAGGAGATCGCCCACGGCGAGGCCCAAGCCGTCCCCTCGGCCTGGCAGGGCGTGGAGTTCTCCGGCGGCCTCGCCGCCCTCCTGCTGATCGCCGGAGCCCCCACCTTCACCCGCGGCCTGCGCCTGCGCGGCGGCGCGGCCGCCGTCACGGCTGGCGTCCTGGTGGCCGCACCACTGGCCGGGGCCGCCTTCCTGCTGGCCGGACGCCAGGACGCGGCGAGCGCCGCCACGAGCGAACCGGTGAGCCAGTTCCCGTGGTTCGGCGGGCACAGCACCATGATCGTCACCCTCATCGCCGCCGGGCTCGGCGCCATCGTGGCCGCCACCGTCGCGGGCACCGACCTGGACAAGGCGCCCGCTGCCTCACCCGATCCCGCCGCCTCACCCGACCGTGCCGCCTCACCCGATCCGGCGGCCCAGCGCGCCCCCTCCGCCCGCGCCCTCGCCCAGAAGGCCTTCGAGGAGGGCACGACCGCCGACCCCTGGGCGCCCTGGCGGGTGGCCGCCGAACGGATCGGCGCCATCGGCGTGCTCGCCTGGATCGCCGGTGTCGTGTTCCTGACCGGCGCCCTGGCGGTGTCCGTACTGTCCATGATGGACAAAGTGCCCGCCGACGGGCTCATGGCGATCGCGCCCGGAGCCCTGAGCCTGGCCGGCGCGGTCGCCGCGTCGGTCCAGTGGCGGCGCACGGCGTCCTGGCACGGGATCCGCTACGGCCTCCCCGCGCTACTGGCCGCAGCCGTCGCGGTGCTCGCCCTCGTCCACCCCGGGCCCATCGGCTGGCCCGAGCTGATCGACACGGCCGCCCCGGCCGCCGCCGCGCTCACCTTCACCCGCCTCGCGGGCGCGGCCCTGCCCCGTCCGGCCCTGTCCGGACGCCTCGTGTTCACCACCCTGTCGCTGGCCTCGATCGCCGTCGCGGTCGACCTCGCCGTCCGCGACACCAGCGTCCTGCCCGCGCTCGCGGGGGTGGAGCTGGCGCTGCTGGTGAACGCCTGGTTCACCGCCGACACCGCCACCAAGTGCGAACGCGAACTCGGCCGCGTGCCGGGATCGATCGGCCGAGTGGCGACCGTGCTGGCGCTGGCGGCGGGCATCGCGCTGCTGCTGTCCGCCGGTCCCGGCTGGCTCGGCTGGACCATGATCGTCCTGTTCGGACTGTCGGGACTGGTGGCGCTGATCCGGGTGTTCGCACCACCGAAGCGGGTGCGGGTGGAGGCGACGGCCTAGCGGGCCATGCGCGAGAGTGACTCGCTTCACCGTGTGACAGCATCTCCGGCATGCGAACCGAGCTCATTCCCGTCGGCGACGTCGAACTCCACGTGGTGCGGCTCGGTGTTCCGCGCGACGGTGTTCCGCCGGTCGTCGTGCTGCACGGCGGGCCCAGCTGGGACCACTCGTATCTGCTGCCGGGGCTGGTGCCGCTGGCCGCGCATCGCGAGGTCATCGTCTACGACCTGCGCGGATGCGGGCGCAGCTCAAGGGATCTGCCGATCGAGGCCTATCAGCCGCAGGCCATTGTGGACGACACGCGGGGGCTGATCGAGAAGCTCGGCTTCGAGCGGGTCGACCTGCTCGGCTTCTCCACCGGCGGGCAGGTCGCGCAGCTGTTCGTGGAGGCGCACCCGGGCCTCGTCCGGCGGCTGGTGCTGGCGTCCACGACCGCCTACGGCGATGTCGGCGAGCACCTGGCCGGCTGGCCGGAGTACCAGCGCCGGGCCGCCGAGGCCGAGCCGGTGCCGGACTTCCTGGAGCCTCTCCAGTGGACGGTGCGGCACGCCCGGTCCGGTGCCACCACGGCGATCTGGAACCTGGACCGGCTGGGAGAGTACCGGCGGCTGCTGGACGCCATCGTGTTCAGCGGGGACTGGCTGGCGCCCTGGCGCGAGGGGCGGCTAGGCCCGTGGCGTCCGGCGGACCCGGCGAAGGTCCTGCGGGAGTGGGGCGGTCCGCTGCTGATCCTGCACGGCGAGCAGGACATGGGCTTCCCGCTGCCGGTGGCCGAGCGGCTGCACGAGGAGGTGCCGGGCAGCGTCCTGGCCGTCGTCCCCGCGGCGGGGCACATGGCGCACTTCGAGAACCCGGCGCTGTGGGCGGGCAACGTCACGCTGTTCCTGGACAAGTAGGCGGAGCGTGAGGGCGTGCCCTGGCGGGCACGCCCGCCGGGGTCAGCGGCGACCCTTCTTCTTCTTGGAGTCGGGGATGATCAGGTTGAGGCCCCAGTTGACGAGGGCGACGATGAGCGCGCCCCACAGGGCCGCCCAGAAGCCCTTGACGTCGAAGGCCAGCTCCAGCTGGTCGGCGATCCAGCCGGTCAGCAGGAACAGCAGCGCGTTCACCACCAGGGCTATCAGCCCCAGGGTCGCCACGTAGAACATGCAGCCGACGGTCTTCACGATCGGCTTGATGACCGCGTTGACCAGGCCGAAGATGATCGCGACGCCCAGGAGCGTGGCGATCTTCTTCACCGTGGTCGTGTCGCCGAGGGTGATGCCCTCCACGAGCAGCGTGGCCACCCAGATCGAGGCCGCCGTGGCGGCGATCTTCAGGATGAGTACGAGGAGTTTCTTCAGCACGCGGCCATCGTGCCAGCAGTGAGTAACATTCGGGATCCCCGATTCGTGACGTTCCCCGGGTTGCGGGCGAGGCCTACTCTCGGATCATGACCCAGCCGCAGCCCGACACCACGGCCGACCCGGTGAAGCTCGCGCAGCTGTCCCAGGACCTCGTGGTCATCTCCGGGGACGTGCGCGACGGCATCAAGGCGGCGCGCGAACCGGCGCTGGTCGACCAGTCCGCGTGGGGCAACTCGCAGGGCTCCACCGACCTGTCGGCGGCCTACCACGAGGCCTTCGAGAAGGGCGGTCTCGCCGTCGACGACCTCGCCGAGGTCCTGGAGGGCGACGTCGACCGGACCTTGCTGATGGCCTTCTCCTACCAGCAGACCGACGAGGACAACGCCGCGAAGGTCCGCCTGCCCAACAACAAGCCGATTCCCTAACCCTCCACAAGGGAGCCACCGTCATGGCCGAGCCCGAGATCAACGTCGACCGCCTGTGGTGGCGGCTCAAGGCCGACCCCGCCAAGATCACCGCCTCGGCGGCGGCCTGGCGCAAGCTCGGCACGGCCGTGGAGAAGGCCGGGGACGACTTCAACGGCAAGGCCAAGGTCGTCTACGACGCCGGCTGGGAGGGCGCCGGGCGGCAGGGCTTCGAGGGCTACCAGCGCAAGATGAGCAAGGAGCTGGTGGACCTCAAGGGCAAGGCGGACAACGTCGCCACCGCGCTGGACAACATCGCCGGGGCCATCACCGCCAAGCAGGGCCTGCTGACCAACGCCGAGCAGGCCATCACCGGCGCGGTGCCGTGCGTGGTCGGCGGGACGAAGATCAACTTCAAGCCGCAGGACCCCAAGCAGTCCCAGCAGGTCCTGGACGCGGTCACCACCGCCAAGGGCATCCGCACCGACCTCGACAAGCAGCTGGGCGCCGAGGCGGGCAAGCTGCGCACCGCCGCGTCCGACTTCGCCACGGTCAGCTCCAACTGGTTCTCCGCGATCAACGGGTCCACGCCCTACGGGCTGCCGCCGGAGGCCACGCGCGTCCCGAGGTACATCACGCTCCCCGACGGGCGCGTCGTGGTGAACACCGGCACCGGCGACGACAAGGTGAAGGTCTACACCGACCCGCAGGGCAACACCGTCGTCGAGGTCAACGGCGTCAAGACCACCTACCCGCCCGGCACCGACATCACCGTGCGCGGCGGGGCCGGTGACGACGACATCTCGGTGGAGACCACCGGCGCCAACGTCAACGTGAACGCCATCGGCGGCGACGGCAACGACAAGATCACCGGCGGCGGCGACGGCCGCCACACCTACCTCGGCGGCGCCGGGGACGACAAGATCGTCACCGGCAACGGCGGCGGCCGCGTGTCCGGCAACACCGGCAAGGACAACATCAAGGGCGGCAAGGGCGACGACAACATCTCCACCGGTTCCGGCGCCGACAACATCGAGGACGACGGCGGCAACAACTACGTCTCCTCCGGCGACGACGGTGACACCGTCAACGTGCACGGCTCGAACAAGATCTACACCGGCGACGGCGACGACACCGTCCACGGCGGTGAGGGCGACGACGTGATCGCCTCCGGCCGTGGCGACGACCGCATGGAGGCCGGTCAGGGCAACGACCGCGTCTACGGCGGCGACGGCAGGGACTACATCGACGGCGGACGCGGCGACGACCACCTCGAAGGCAACACCGGCGGCAGCGTCTACGACGCCGTCAAGGGCCGCAGCGTCGGCCAGGGCGACACCATCTACGGCGGCGACGGCAACGACGACATCATCGGCACCGACACCAACGACTACATCGACGGCGGCGACGGCAACGACACCATGCGCGGCGGCGACGGCGACGACGTGCTGTCCGGCGGCAAGGGCGACGACACCATCGACGCCGGGAGCGCCCTGAACGCCGACGGCAAGGACGTCATCTACAACGGGCACGGCCGCGACACCGTCACCGGCGACGCCTCCGACACCGACTACCGCCAGGGCGACGACAACGTCGACGGCGTCGGCAACCAGAAGGACGTCCAGCCCCTCGACGTGGACAAGATGATCCGCGACGGCGTCATCCAGATCAAGGGCTCCGACGAGTTCAAGGACCGCATCATCGCCGACCTGCAGACCTACGGGTCCTCGCCGACCGGCATCAAGATGCTGAACCTGTACAACGACAACATGACCGACTTCCTCAACGGCGACTCCTTCGTCATCAAGGAGACCCACGACGAGAACGGTTATGCCCGCAACAACGGCATCTTCAGCGACGACATCGAAATCGAGATCAACCCCAAGTTCCACAACGACGACGGGCCCGGCGGCTTCCCCGCCACCGTCCTCTACCACGAGATGGGGCACGGGGCGAGCCACCTGGAGGACGTCTACGACGACGACAAGATCGGCGTGGGCCCCGACGCCGACATCCGCAAGTCCGAGCACCAGGCCACCGGCATCCCCAACAAGAACGGCAGCGTGTACAACCCCAAGGATCCCGGCAAGGACCTCGACATGGGGCTGGAGTACACCGAGAACGGCATCCGCCAGGAGATGGGGCTCGACCCGCGCGAGACGTACTCCTCGGACGGGCGGTAGCGCTTGGAGCAGTACGTCTACTTCGACCTGAGCGGCCAGACGCTCACCGCGCTGCGGCTCGACGCGCTCATCGGCCTCCCCGCCGACGAGTGGCTCGTGCGCGGGGCCCGGCGGACCACGCCGGTCCCGGTCCCGCCGTGCCACTCGTGGCGGATCGTCTGCCGCGACCCGGATCTGCGCGTGGACGAACAGGCCGCGCGCGTCCTGGACCGCCTCCGGCCGTACCGCACCCGCATCGCCTCGCTGGTCGCCGACGGCGAGGTCACGGCCGCGCTGCGGATCGTCCGGCGCTTCGACGGGAATCCCGGTGCACGGCTCGGCTGGACGCTCGGGCGCGAAGCCCTGGACTTCCTCGCCGCGACCGGCGCCACCATCGACGTCGACGAGTACGGCTACGCCTGACCGAGGAGCCCCGCGACCTCACCGACGGCCCCCATCAGGGCCAGTACACCCGTCGCGATCGCCAGCCAGCGCACCCGTCCCAGCCACGCCACCGCCGTCATCGCCACCGCGCCCGCGGTGAAACCCCCTCCCAGCCACAGCGCGGCGGCCCGCTCCCGCGCGGCCTCGTCCGGATGCGGCGTCGTGAACAGCACCGCCACGTCCAGCCACCGCGAGGCCAGCACCGCCACCCCCGCGACCCACACCAGGCCCACCCCGGCCACCGCGAGCCACGTCCACCGCCGGTTCATCCCGTCCGCATTCCCCGCGAAGGCCCCGGCGAAACCCGATGATGCGGCGTCGGGTTCGGCACCGGCCGGTCCGGCGCCAGATCGGCCGAGGCCACCGACAGCACCAGCAGCCCGCACAGCAACGCCACCACCGCGTACGTCAACGCCACGATCGGCAACCGCCCCGCCGCCGAAAGGAGGGCGATCACCAGCGGCCCGCCGACGGTGAACGCCCCCAGCCACACCGTCGCCCCGTCCAGGGCCCGCTCGGTCCCCGGATCGCGCTCCGCGTAGGGATAGGCGAAGTAGTTCCCCGCCACCGCCGCACCCAGCACGCACATCCCACCCAGCCACAAGACGGTCACCGCCGTCACCGCGGCCACGAACCGCGCCCGCCGCGCCTCGGTGGGATGCGGCGGGGACTCAACGGGGAGATCGAGATCAGCCAGCACCACACGCCCCCGGCGAGACGCCCCATAACGCGGTCACGGCGACAAGGCTACGGGCCGGGTGGGCGGCACGCCACCGTCGGTGAGGGGTGGGGTTGGGGGTTGGGGGTGGGGGGTGGGTATCGGCTTGCTGGATGGGGCGGGGCGGGGCGGGGTGGGTCGGGTTGGCCGGCCGCCGCCGCATCCCTCTGGCCGGGCCGCGCACGCTGCGATCGGTGAGGGAGGCGGGCCACCAGCTCGCCGGATAGGTCGGGCCGGGTCGGCGGTGTGATGGGTGCGGGGCGGGTTGGCCAGCCGCCGCATCCCTCTGGCTCGGCCCCATGCCATGCCATGGCGTGGGTGTGAGGGCTTGTCGCTCGGCCCCTCAGTACCCCGCTCGCCGGGTTGCGCAGGCCGCCGTCGGCGCGAGGTGCGAGCTTGCCGGTCGGCGACCCTCGCACCTCTCTGACCCGGGTTCCCCATGCCGCCGTCGGCGAGGGTTTGCCATCTGACCACCCCACCTCGCCGGGCGGGTCCCCAAGCCGCTGGCAGCGTTGAGGGCGGGGGTATGCCGTCCGGCCGCCCACCCCTCTGGCCGGGCCGCGCACGCTGCCTCGGTGAGGGGCGCGAAGGCTTGTCTCTCGCCCCCGCCGTGCTGGCCGCGCCTCTCACGTCGCCGTCGGCGGGGCGGGGGCGAGGCTCCACGGGGAGGCCGAAGGCAGCGGCGGTTCGGCGTGCTCGCCGGGAGGCGCCCGATAACGCGGTGATGACCCAAGGTCGCAGGTCGCACACCTCGTCGGTTGAGGTGAGGGGGTGGTCGGGGCCCGCCGGGTGTCTCGGCTTCCGGGTGGCTCGGCCGTCCCCGCGAGATGCCTCATGACGCGGGCACGGTCAAGGCCACGGCGCGCGCCATCATTGTTGCGGGGTTGCGGGGTTGCGGGGTTGCGGGGTTGCGGGGTTGCGGGGTTGCGGGGTTGCGGGGTTGCGGGGTTGCGGGGTTGCGGGCGTCCCCGCCACCCTTTCCCCGAACCCACCCGCCACCGGCGTCCGCCACCCGCGCGGGTTCGGCCCACCCGCCTCCCGGCGGCGTCCCACCCGCCTCCTGCGCTGCGTCCGCCCACGGTATGACGCCGGGAGTCCGATGCGCACCAACACCCGGGCGGTTACCGTCGGTGCCGTGACCGACCTCCGACACCTGCTGACCCGCTGGCCGCGCGCCTGGCACATGATCGGCCTCGACGTGTGCACGGCGGTCGTCATCACGATCATCTACATCGGCTTCGGGAACATGACCCCGCAGCCCGGCGAGTACACCTACGACGGCCCGATGTGGATCGCCGTCGTCCTCGCCGTCGGCGTCGGCGGGCCCATCGCGGTCCGCCGCAAGTGGCCGCTGCCCGCGCTGGCGTGCGTCGTGGTGTGCACCAGTGTCGCCACCGTCGCCGCGATGACGAAGGAGCCCTACACCGCCACCGTCATCGCGATGTACATGGTGGCCCTCGCCGAGCGGCGGTCGTGGTCGCTCATCGCGCTCGTCGCCACGGCCGTCATCACCGGCGCCGCGCAGTTCATCGGCCTGCACCTCAACATCGGGCAGAACCTCACCGACACCGCCCAGATGGTCGGGTTCCTGTCCCTCGTCCTCACCGTCACCTGGGTCATCGGGCACGGCACCCGCCGGCTGCGGCTGGCCGAGTTCCGCAACGCCGCCGAGTCCACGTCCAAGGCCATCGTGGACGAGCGGCTGCGCATCGCCCGCGAGATGCACGACGTCGTCGCCCACTCCCTGTCGGTCATCGCCGTCAAGGCCGGTATCGCCAACCACGTCGCCGAGGAGCACCCCACCGAGGCGCGTGAGGCCCTCCGCGTCATCGAGACGATCAGCCGGGGCGCGCTGATCGAGATGCGCGGCATGCTCGGTGTCCTGCGCTCCGACACCGAGGACGCCGAACTCACCCCCGCGCCCACCCTCGCCGAGATCCCCGCGCTCGCCGAACGCGCCCGGCAGGCCGGGGTGCGCGTGAAGCTGGAACTGACCGACCTCGACGGGCTGCCCGAGGGCGTGTCCCTGGCGGTGTACCGGATCGTCCAGGAGGCCCTCACCAACGTGGTCAAGCACGCCGCGCCCGCCGACTGCCGCGTGACCGTGGCCGCCGTGTACGGCGAGGTGCGCGTCGACATCGTCGACGACGGGCCGGGCCACCGCGTCCTGCCCGAACGCTTCAGCGAGCCCGGGCACGGCGTCGACGGCATGCGGGAACGGGTGATGATGTTCGCGGGGACCTTCGAGGCCGGGCCGCGTCCCGGCGGCGGCTTCGCCGTGCGCGCCCGCATCCCGTACCGGACAGGAGAGACCAGTTGAGCGAGCCCATCCGCGTCCTGATCGTCGACGACCAGGCCCTGCTGCGCGGCAGCTTCCGGCTCCTGGTGGACACCGCGCCGGACCTGACCGTGGTCGGCGAGGCCGAGAACGGCGCCCAAGCCGTCGCCCTGGCCGCCGCGACGCGGCCCGACGTCGTCCTGATGGACGTGCGCATGCCCGAGATGGACGGCATCGAGGCCACCAGGCGGATCACGGCGGCGCAGGAGACGCGCGTGCTGATGCTGACCACCTTCGACCTGGACGCCTACGTCTACGACGCGCTGAGGGCCGGCGCGTCGGGTTTCCTGCTGAAGGACACGCCCCCCGGTGAGCTGCTCACCGGCATCCGCGTGGTCGCCTCCGGCGAGGGCCTGCTCGCGCCGACGGTGACCCGGAGGCTGATCCACGAGTTCGCGCGCAAGGAGGTCACCCCGTCCTCGGGCGCGGGCGCGGACCTGTCGGGGGTCACCGAACGCGAGAAGGAGGTCCTGACACTGATCGCCAAGGGCCTGTCCAACGCCGACCTCGCCGCCCACCTGCACGTGAGCCTGGCGACGGTGAAGACCCACATCGGCCGGCTCCTGGCGAAACTGCGGGCCAGGGACAGGGCGCAGCTGGTGATCATCGCGTACGAGTCGGGCCTGGTGGGGGTGGGGGAGAAGTGAGTGCGTCGAGCTGTAGTGACATCGCCCAAGGCCGGTCGGTGACGAGCACCCGCCTGTGCTCGCCGGTGAGCCGGTACGAGCGGGTCGCGGTGTCGAGGAGCAGTGTGGACACGTGGGGATCGGCGCCGAGAATCGCCTGCCAGTAGTGGGTGACGCCCGAGGCCGCGTAGAGGGCGGCCCGGAACGGGTCATCGGGGGGGTTCGTCGTACACGTCGATCACGAGCGCGACGTCAATGGCGGTGAACCGGATCGCGCCGTGGATGAGCGCGGCCCATGGAACCACGACGATGCCGGGTGCGAGGTCGGTGCGCTGGTCGAGTCTCAGGCGCACGCCGTGCGTCGCCGTGAGTTCCGAAGGGGCGGAGGCGTCGAGGTGTGTTGTGAGATGTGCCGTCGCGCGTCGCCGAAGGCCGCTCGGGTGGGTGGTCCTGGCGACGGTGCTGTCCAGGTACTCCACCGTCGAGCCCACGCCGGGCAGCAGCCAGGGGTTCGGGTCGTAGAGGTAGGGCCCCAGTTGTAGACCGTACTGGGCCGGTGGGGCGGCAGGTCGATCATGCCCGTATAACCGATCATCTGTGCGAAAGGTTACGCGGCCTGCGGTCACGCGAAAGGCCCCGGCCGAAGCCGGGGCCCACACACGCGAGAAGCCGCTACAGGATCGTCCAGGTGTCCCCGGAATTCAGCAGCCGCGCCAGTTCCTCTTCCTTCGGCGCCGACGTCGCCGCCGTCTCCAGCTGCTCGCGCACGATCGAGTCGTACGTGGGCCGTTTGACGTTGCGGAGGACGCCGATGGGCGTGTTCCGCAGGTCGAGGCCGGGGAGGCGGGACAGGGCGAAGGCGTAGGAGGCGTCTTCCACGGTCTCGTCGTGGACGACGATGTCGGCCGGGTCGACGGATGCCGTCTCGGCGACGCCGAGGCCCCAGCCGGTGCGGACGACGGCCCACTGGCCGTCCTTGCCGAGGGTGATGGGCGAGCCGTGTTCGAGGCGGATGAGGGCCTCGTCGCGGGACTCGGGGTCCTTCAGGACGTCGAAGGCGCCGTCGTTGAAGATGTTGCAGTTCTGGTAGATCTCGACGAAGGCGCTGCCCTCGTGCTCGGCGGCCGCGCGGAGCACCGAGGTGAGGTGCTTGCGGTCGGAGTCGATGGTGCGGGCCACGAAGCTGGCTTCGGCGCCGATGGCCAGGGACAGCGGGTTGAACGGGTAGTCCACCGAGCCCATGGGGGTGGACTTGGTGAGCTTGCCGACCTCGGAGGTGGGCGAGTACTGGCCCTTGGTCAGGCCGTAGATCCGGTTGTTGAACAGCAGGATCTTCAGGTTGACGTTGCGGCGCAGCGCGTGGATGAGGTGGTTGCCGCCGATGGACAGGGCGTCGCCGTCGCCGGTGACGACCCAGACCGACAGGTCGGGGCGGGACGCGGCCAGGCCGGTGGCGATGGCGGGCGCGCGGCCGTGGATGGAGTGCATCCCGTAGGTGTTCAGGTAGTACGGGAAGCGCGAGGAGCAGCCGATGCCGGACACGAAGCAGATGTTCTCGCGGGCCAGGCCGAGCTCGGGCAGGAAGCCCTGCATGGCGGCCAGGATCGCGTAGTCACCGCAACCGGGGCACCAGCGGACCTCCTGGTCGCTTTTGAAGTCCTTGGCGGCCTGGGGGCCGGTGGCCTTGGGGATCAGGTCGAAGGCGGTGCGCGCCGCGACGGTCTCAGACATTCTTGACGACCTCCTCGAAGACCGACTCCAGCTCGGTCGACGTGAACGGCAGTCCGCGGACCTGCTGGTAGCCGATGACGTCGACCAGGAAGCGGGCGCGAAGCACGGTGGACAGTTGGCCGAGGTTCATCTCGGGGACGATGACCTTGTCGTACGAGGCGAGCACCTTGCCGAGGTTGGCGGGCATCGGCGAGAGGTGCCGCAGGTGGGCCTGGGCGATGGACTGCCCGGCGGCGCGCAGCTTGCGGCAGGCCGCGCCGATCGGGCCGTAGGTGGAGCCCCAGCCGAGGGCCAGGACGCGGGCGTCGCCGGTCGGGTCCTCGACTTCAAGGTCGGGGACCTCGATGGCCTCGATGCGGGCCGCGCGGGTGCGGACCATGAGGTCGTGGTTGGCGGGGTCGTAGGAGATGTCGCCGGTGCCGTCGCGCTTCTCCAGGCCGCCGATGCGGTGCTCCAGCCCGGCGGTGCCGGGGACGGCCCAGGGCCGCGCGAGGGTCTGCGGGTCGCGCTTGTAGGGCCAGAACACCTCCTCGCCGTTGTCGAGGGTGTGGTTGGGGCCGTCGGCGAAGGCGACGCGCAGGTCGGGCAGCTCGTCGATCTCGGGCAGCTTCCACGGCTCGGAGCCGTTGGCGAGGTAGCCGTCGGACAGCAGGATCACCGGGGTCCGGTACTGGACGGCGATCCGGCAGGCCTCCAGGGCGGCGTGGAAGCAGTCGGAGGGCGAGCTGGCGGCGACGACCGCGACGGGCGCCTCACCGTGGCGGCCGAACAGGGCGATGTTCAGGTCGGCCTGCTCGGTCTTGGTGGGCAGGCCGGTGGACGGGCCCGCGCGCTGCACGTCGACGACGACCAGCGGCAGCTCCAGGGCGACGGCGAGGCTGATCGCCTCCGACTTCAGGGCCACGCCGGGACCGGAGGTCGAGGTGACGCCCAGGGCGCCGCCGTAGGACGCGCCGATGGCCGCGCCGACCGCGGCGATCTCGTCCTCGGCCTGGAAGGTGGTGACGCCGAACTTCTTGTGGCGGCTCAGCTCGTGGAGGATGTCGCTGGCCGGGGTGATCGGGTAGGCCCCGAGGAACACCGGCAGTTCCGAGCGGACGCCCGCCGCGACGATGCCGTAGGCGAGGGCGGTGTTGCCGGTGATGTTGCGGTAGTTGCCGGCGGGCAGCGTCGCGGGCTTGACCTCGTAGCGGACCGCGAAGCCCTCGGTGGTCTCGCCGTAGGCCCAGCCGGCCTTGATGGCGGCCACGTTGGCGGTGGCGATCTCGGGGCGGGCGGCGAACTTGCGCTCGATGAACGCGATGGTCGACTCGACCGGCCGCGAGTACAGCCAGGAGATCAGGCCCAGGGCGAACATGTTCTTGGCGCGCACGGCGTCCCGCTTGGGGACCTCGTACTCGGCGAGGGACTCCACCGTCATCGAGGTCAGCGGCACCTGGTGCACGGTGAACCCGGACAGCGAGTCGTCCTCGAAGGGGCTGGTCGCGTAGCCGACCTTGGCCATGGCGCGCTTGTTGAACTCGTCGACGTTCACGATGACCGTCGCGCCGCCGGGCAGGTCGCCGACGTTGGCCTTGAGCGCGGCCGGGTTCATCGCCACCAGCACGTCGGGCGCGTCGCCCGGGGTGAGGATGTCGTGGTCGGCGAAGTGCAGCTGGAAGCTGGACACGCCCGGCAGGGTCCCGGCGGGGGCCCGGATCTCGGCGGGGAAGTTCGGGAGCGTCGACAGGTCGTTGCCCAGCTGCGCGGTCTCGCTGGTGAAGCGGTCACCGGTGAGCTGCATGCCGTCACCCGAGTCCCCGGCGAATCTGATGACGACGTGATCGAGTTGCCGGATCGGTTTCGCTTCGGGTGAGCTGACGTCGCTCACGGCGCCCTCCAAATACGGGCCAGCGGGGCCGGTTAGGGCACCCTCGCTTCTGGCGGAAGAACCTGGGTACGACCGATGGAGGCGCGTCGCTGCGCCACTCCACCGCAACACTGTCCTACACCCGCGATGCTACGTCGCGCGCGGAGGCCGTCGCGTAACCTGCGACACTCGCGCGGCGATGTCACGCGCCCGCCTGGGTGCCGTTCAGGCCCTCGGGGACCTGTCCTCCGGTGTCGCCGCCGGGGGCGGCCGGGGACGGTGGCGGGGACGACGGGCTCGACGAGGCCGAGGGGCTGCCGGACGGCGACGTGTTCGGGGCCGGGACCTCGGCGAACGCGCCGCCCGCGAAACGGAAGTGCCTGGTCGTGGCCACCCCGCCGGTCTTCGTCGTGACCGCGATCACGCCATCGTGGACGGCGACCGCGGCGAGGACGTCCTTGGCGTCCACGCCGGAGCTCACGAAGCCGATGGGGGTCTTCTGGTCGCTCAGCACGACCAGGCCCTGGACGGGCGTGGCGCCGCAGCCCACGGGCAGCAGCAGCTCGTCGCCGGGCTTGCCGTCCACATTGGCCCGCACGGCCACCGCGGGGCCGGGCAGGACCCGCCAGGACGAGGCCGCCGGGGGCTGCGCGGCGGTCCCCGAGCTGGGATCGGCCGAGGCCGTGCCGCTGGGCGAGGCGGGCGGCACCGGCGGCAGGGCGACGCCGTCGGCGAAGCGGAAGACCCCGGCCGGGCAGGCGCTCGCGAGGGCGCCGGGCCAGGCGGGCAGGGTCAGTTCGGTGTTACGCAGGTCGGTGACGGGCGCGGGCGAGGGCACCGCCGATTCACTGACCTGAAGACCGTCGGGACCGTCGGGGTCGCCGGGGTTCTTCGTGTCGTCGTTGGTGTCGCCGTGCTGGTTGGCGCTGGGGCCGGGGAAGTACGAGGAGTTGGTGGCGACGGCCACGCCGCCCAGCAGCAGGGTGAAGCAGCCGGTGACGGCCGCGCCGAGGGTGATCGCGCGGCGGCGGGCGTGCTTCTTCGCCTCGCCGAACAGGGCGGGCGAGCCGGTGCGCGCGAAGGCGTCGGCGGCTTCGGTCTTGTAGGACGCGAAGGCGGCCTTCAGCAGGTCGTCGGCGGCGTCGTCGCGATCGAAGTCGTCCTTCTCAGCCACGTCGGCTCGCCTCCTTTCTGCTTCGCTCGGCCTCGATGCCGGGTTCGATCTCGGTCAGGTGCTTGGCCATCTCGGTCCGGCCGCGGTGCAGCCAGGACTTGACGGTGCCCTCCTTCGCCCCGGTCTCGCGGGCGATCTCGGCGATGGGCATGTCGGCCAGGTAGTGCAGGACCAGCGCGCGGCGCTGCTTGTCGGGCAGGCGGCGCAGGGCGGCGACCAGCGCGACGTGGTCGGGCGACATGCCGGGGTGCGCCTCGGGCGGCCCGGAGCGGGCCAGGAAGCGGCGGACGACGGCCAGGCGGCGGTGGCGGCTCATGGCGAGGTTCCACGCGACCCGGCGAACCCACGCGATCGGGTCGTCGTAGGCGCCGATCTTGTCCCAACGCTGCCACGCCCGCAGGAAGGCCTCCTGCACGAGATCCTGCGCCTCGGTCGCGTCGGCGGTGTAGGCGTAGAGCTGTGCGGACAGGTCGGAGAAACGCGCGTCGTAGAGCGCGATGAACTCCGACTGCGAGCGCATCCGTTCCCTTTCCGCGGACAGGCCGACATGACCGGCGCCCGTACGCGGTTCCCCGTCGGCTCCGGCCGTACCCATCCTCCCCCGTCCCGTGCGCGGGCGCTGCGCCAGGGGCGGGATCACGCCCGGTATATACGAAATGGTGCTTTTGTCGAGTCGAATCGACGACCCCGCCGCCAGAGGTTCTGCGAAGGCCATGTCATCTCCTCGTCCAGTGTCCAACGCTTTCGGATGCGAGTAGGACACGCCCTGTTGCCCCTTCGGGTTGCGTCACGGGCACACCCGGCGCGGAACGGTGGATCTTGAGCGTGGCCCGTGTATCGTCCCCCACACCTGCCGTGACGAGAAAGCAAAGGTCATGACCTACCCACCTCAGCAGCCCGGATACGGCCAGCCAGGCTACGGCCAGCAGCCCCCCATCGGTCACACCGATCCCTACCAGCAGCCGCAGGCGGCCCAGGGTCAGCCCGCTTACCCGCCGCAGGGGTACACCGACCCCTACCAGCAGCAGGGGTACCAGCAGCAGCCTCCGCCCGCGCAGGCCGGCGGCGGCTCGCAGGGCTGGATCAACCTCGACGCGAAGTTCTTCCCGCTCGCGTGGATCCTGTACTTCTTCAAGCCGAAGGTCTTCATCAACGGCCAGCAGTACCAGGCCCAGTGGAACCAGAACCAGTTCCCGGTCCCCCCGGGCAACCACCACGTCCACGTCGAGGTCCCCTACTTCCTCCCCCCGAAGCTGGGACCGGCCGACATCCAGGTCCCGGTCGCGCCCGGCCAGCAGGTCTCCATCGAGTACCGCGCCCCCGTGTGGCAGTTCTCTCCCGGTGCCCTCGGCCCGGCGCCGCAGCCGTGGAACGGCACGCCGATCCTCATCGCGATCTACGCGGTGCTGGCCGTGCTGATCATCTGCTCGTGCGCCCTGCCGTTCATCGGCTGAGCGTGACGACGACGTGAAGGCCCCGGACCACCTGGTCCGGGGCCTTCGCCGTGCTCGGGGGCGCTAGCCGTAGGTCGGCGCCATCGGCAGGGCCAGGGCGATGGCCTTGACGTCGTCCACGGTCACCTGCGGGAGGGTCGAGGTGCCGTCGCCGGCGCTCAAGGAGGTGTCGTCGGGGGTGAAGACGAGGGCCTTGACCCGGACCACCGTCCCATCGCCGCGCAGGACGATGGCGACGTTCTTGACCTCGCCGCCGTCATTGGAGTCCACACCGCCGCGCCAGACGATCAGCTCACCGTTGGGGCCGTTCTCCGTGTGGCAGTCCACGGACTCTTCCTCGCACCGGCCGATCTCGCGCAGGTAGTCCTCATCGCCGCCGTCATGCGGGAGCACCGGCTCGACGTTCACCATCAGCCAGGTGGGATCCCCGGTCGGGAAGTGCACGATCACGTCCATCCCGATGCCGTCGCGCCGGGTCGAATCCCCGAATTCGAGCAGCTCCCGGTCGGGAACGTCCCCGGGCGCGGCGATCAGTGGCCGCTTGACCAGGGTCTGGCCGGGGAAACGCGCGGCCAGGACGTCCCTGAGCGCGTTCTGGTAGCGGTGCTCGGGGTCGGGATTCCCCTGCTGGATGTACCAGTCCGAGCCCGAGGTCGCGGGCGAGGACGAGGAACCGGCGGCGGCGTCGTTCACCGGCCTCGCGCCGCCCTGCTGGAGGGCGAAGCCGACCAGCGCGACGACGGCGGTGATGCCCGCCACCGCCCCGGACGTCCGCCACGCCCGGCGGCGGCCGACGACGCGGCGTCCGGCGCTGATGATGTCGTCTGTGTCGTTACGGGGGAGCGGGGGCGTCTCCCCGAGGGCGTCGTGGAAGACGCCCCGGACTTCTTCATGGTTCATGTCGCGGCTCCTCGGCCGAAGGTGAGCTGTGTCTCGTCGAGCAGCCCGCGCAGCGTCTGCAGCCCCCGCGCGGTCTGGCTTTTCACGGTCCCGGCCGAGCAGCGCAGGGCCTGCGCCGTCTCCTCGACCGAGAGGTCCTCCCAGAAACGGAGGACGAGGGTCGCCCGCTGCCTGGCCGGCAGCTTGGCGAGAGCGGAGAGGGCGACGATGCGCCCGGTGGTGTCGGCGGTCACCGACGCCGGTTCGATCGGGGCCGCGGCGTAGGCCCGCTCCCGGCGGAACCAGCCCCGTCGCCCCTCGTCGATGAGCGTGCGCATCACGATCTGGCGCGCGTAGGCCTCGGCGGTGGGGCGGCGGGTCCGCGTCCAGGCCGCGTACAGCTTCACCAGCGAGGTCTGCACGGCGTCCTCGGCGCGATGCCAGTCGCCGCACACCAGATACGCGCTGCGCAGCAGCGCGTCCCGGCGGGCGGCGGCGAACTCGCGGAACTCCGCTTCCTGACGTGGGTTCATATGGGCGGTCCCTCCTCGCCCCTTCTACGCACCCCGTCCGCGCTTCGGTTGCATCGTTTCGCGAAACACGCACTAGGCTTACTCACCGTGGACGGTTACCTCGGTTCATACGCGACACTCGGTATCTTGCTGCTGGTCGCCGGAGCCTTCTTCGCCGTCGCGTACACCGCGAACCGGTTGCTGCGGACGAACGCTCCCTCGGCGGCCAAGTCGACGACGTACGAGTGCGGCCTCGATCCCGCCGGAGGCGACTGGGCACAGGCGCAGATCCGGTACTACGTCTACGCCTTCCTATACGCGTTGTTCGCGGTGGAGAGCGTTTTCCTCTTCCCCTGGGCGACGGTCTTCGACGCCCTCGGCATGATCACCGTGGCCGAGATGGGCGTCTTCGTCGCCGTGCTCGCCCTCGGACTCCTGTACGCCTGGCGCAAGGGCGTCCTGTCCTGGACGACCGCGTGATGACGAGCGAGTGCGTGGTGGCCGCCTGGCGGCGGGCCTTCGGGCTCGACGAGGCGGGCTCACCGCTGGCGCGGCTGATCGCGCCGATCGTCACCCCCGACCTCTACGACGACGGCCTGGACGACGAGCCCGCGCGCACGTGCGTGGCCCTGCGTCCGGTGCCCGCCCGCGTGCGGTTCCCCGTGGTCCGCCGACCCCCGACCCGGAGGTACTGATGGAGCTGCCGCAAGTCCTGGGCGAACCGATTCGGTTCATCCTCAACTGGGGACGCAAGTACTCCCTCTGGGTCTTCAACTTCGGGCTGGCCTGCTGCGCCATCGAGTTCATCGCGGCGTCCATGGGCCGCCACGACTTCATGCGCCTGGGCGTGATCCCCTTCGCGCACGGCCCGCGGCAGGCCGACCTCATGGTGGTGTCCGGCACCGTCACCGACAAGATGGCGCCGGCGATCAAGCGGCTCTACGACCAGATGCCCGAACCGAAGTACGTGATCTCCTTCGGGGCGTGCAGCAACTGCGGCGGCCCGTACTGGGACTCCTACTCGGTGACCAAGGGCGTGGACCAGCTCATCCCGGTCGACGTGTACGTCCCGGGCTGCCCGCCGCGTCCGGAGGCGCTGTTGCACGGCATCCTCACACTCCAGGAGAAGATCGCCGCGGAGCGGTCGGGTTTCGGGGGTGTCCGCAAGACCGCCGCCGAACTGAGCGCGCCACCGGTACCACCCCCGACATAGGAGAGCAATGGACGCTCGTTCCTCGTTCATCGTCGACGTCCTCCGGGCCGAGTTCGGTGAGCTGATGGCCGCCGACCCGTACGCCTTCGAACGCAAGTTCCGCAAGATGGCGGGCAACGCCTTCGCCTTCTACCGGGGCAGCGCGTGCCTGTTCTACGCCGACGTGCACGGGCAGGACGACCCGTACCTGGACGAGCGCACCTCACGCGTGTGGATCCACGGCGACCTGCACGCCGAGAACTTCGGCACGTACATGAACGCCGCCGGTCAGCTCGTGTTCAACGTGAACGACTTCGACGAGGCCTACGTCGGTCCCTTCACCTGGGACCTGAAGCGCTTCGCGGCGTCCATCGCGCTCATCGGCTACGGCAAGGCCCTCTCCGACGAGGACATCTCCGTCCTGGTCCGCCGCTTCGCCGCCGCCTACCTGCGCGAGATCCGCGTCATCGCCGCCAAGGGCGACGACGCCATCGGCGAGCTGACCCTGGCCAACACCGACGGGCCCCTCAAGCGCGTCCTGCAGGAGGCCCGCCTCAACACCCGCACCGCCATGCTCGACCGGCAGACCACCATCGACGACTACGACCGGCGCTTCTCGGTCTTCGAGGGCGTGTACGAAGTGGACGACGCGACGCGCTCCCGCGTCCTCGACGCCTTCTACGACTGCCTGGCCACGATGCCCTCGGACTACGTGCTGCGCCCCACGTCCATCGAGGTCAAGGACGTCGTCCTGCGCAAGGGCGTGGGCATCGGCTCGGCCGGGCTGCCCTCGTACAACCTGCTGCTGGAGGGCAACTCGCAGGCCCTGGAGAACGACGTCGTCCTGTACATGAAGCAGGGACAGGTGCCCGCCGTGTCGCGGGTCGTCACCGACTCGGCCGTCGCCTCCTACTTCGCCCACCAGGGACAGCGCACCGCCGAGTCGCAGCGCGCCCTGCAAGCCCACGCCGACCCGTGGCTCGGCTACGCGACCCTCGACGGGATCGGGCAGGTCGTCGCCGAGGTGTCGCCCTACGCCTCCGACCTGGACTGGACCGAGCTGGACGACATGGGCGACATCGGCCTGGTCGTCGGGTCGCTGGGGGCGGCGGTGGCGCGGATGCACGCGGTGGCCGACGACGAGTCCTCGCACACGCTGGTGGACTACTCCACGGAGGAGGCCATCGCGGCGGCGGTGGGGGAGGACGACAAGGGGTTCGCGGAGATGCTGGTGGAGTTCGCGCACGGGTATGGGGTCAGGGCGCGGACGGATCACCAGTTGTTCGTGGATGTGTTCCGGAATGGGCAGTTGCCGTTGCGGTAGGGTTTCGCCCTCGATCGGTCTTTGGCTGTTCCCTGCGTTGGGGGTGGGTGGCTTCTTGTCTTCCCGCGGATCGTCCCTTGGCTAGTCCCCGTGTTGGCGCTATTTGACGGTCGCCGTCTGGTCAGGGCTTTCAGCCCTGGGACCTGACCAGGGGTGCGGCCCCTGGACGCCGGACCTCTCTCGGGAGGCTCCACCCGCGTTCGGCCTTTGCGACGGTGAACGATGAACCTCGGGGTGTCAAGCCAAAGAACGCGGCTTGACACCCCGAGAACCCTCGTTCGAAGAACCCATCCGGCCGACCGAGGGAGGATCCTCTCCTTTCCCGAGACAGCTTCAGCGGATCTGGTCTCGGGGGCGCGGTTTGTCGGCGGGTTGCGGGCCGTCTCGGTCCGGCTCTAAAACAACAAGCTCCGTCTGTTGCCCGGGTTTTGACCCCGTTGCCTGCCAGTCACTGTGCCCGGGTTAGATCCCTCGGGCTGGTGGTCGGCAATGTGACCGCCGTCTCTCTCGCGCCTGTCACACACTTCCTGCGCCCTCCGTCATAGAGGTGTTCCAACCGGTCCATCCCTTCGATGAGAGGCATCACCGACATGACCCTCAAGTCCCGCTTCGCCAACCCCGCCGCCGACCTGCCGCAGATCGGTGAGGTCGCCGCCGCCGTGAACAAGGTGAACGACGGCGTGCTGCCCAAGACCCTGTGCGACCTGCTCGGCCTGCGCGTCGGGCAGCTGCTGGGCAGCTCCTACTTCACCGCCCGCATCATCCGCGACTCGGAGGACACGCCCGAGCGTCTGGGCGCGGTCGCCACGTGGCGCGACTCGCCGTACTTCACCGACGCGGAGAAGGCCGCGCTCGCGCTCGCCGAGGCGGTGCACACGCCGAGTGCGGGTCCGCGTGTCTCCGATGAGCTGTACGACGAGGCGACCAAGCACTACTCCGAGAAGGAGCTCGTCGTGCTCACCGCCGTGCTCGGGCAGATCGGGTTCTTCATCCCCCTGGCGCTGATCGGGCGGCCGATTCCGGGTGTGGCTCCGCAGGAGCAGTGGAAGAACTGATCCACCCTCGACGGGCCCGCGCATGAGCGCGGGCCCTTTCACATGTCCTGATGGGACGGGGTCCCCATACGGCATCGTCCCGCGAAAGAAACACGCCTCCCGGCCGCCCCTCACCGCCCTCGCGTGACGCTAAGGTGACCCCCATGGACGTCACCCAGCTCGAAGGTGAGACCGCCGACGGCGGGCACCCACGCCCCACGGTGGACGTTCCACCGTCGGCGTGGCGGGACACTCTCCTCAAGGCGCGGGACGTGCTCGGCTGCGACTTCTTCGACTGGCTGTCGGCCGTCGACGAATCGCCGGACGGGTTCCGGCTGGTGGCGCACGTGTGGTCGGTCGCGCAGAAGGAGGGCGTGCTGATCCGCGCGCTCGTCCCGCCGGGTGAGACCGTCGACTCGATCGTGGACGTCTACCCGGGCGCCGACTGGCACGAGCGGGAGACCGCCGAGATGTTCGGGCTCGACTTCGACGGGCACCCGAACCTCATTCCGCTGCTGCTGGCCCCCGAGTTCGAGGGGCATCCGCTGCGCAAGGACTTCGTGCTCGCCTCGCGGGTCGCCAAGCCCTGGCCGGGCGCGAAGGAACCGGGCGAGAGCCACGCCGCGCCCG
The DNA here is from genome assembly GCF_030269765.1 of Actinorhabdospora filicis. GTDB lineage: Bacteria > Actinomycetota > Actinomycetes > Mycobacteriales > Micromonosporaceae > Actinorhabdospora > Actinorhabdospora filicis. The sequence goes on from NZ_BSTX01000004.1 coordinate 528,143, forward strand.
GGGGACGCAAGAGGGCGCCGATGCGGCCGCCGGGCGTCCCCGAACCGGGGACCTGGGGCCCCAACGAGCGGGAAGGCGACTGACATGCCGGTCTGGCTGGAGATCGCGATCCGCGTCGCCGGAGTCTTCGTCGCCTTCCTCACGCTGCCGCTGATCGTGGGCCAGACCGAGCACAAGGTGATGGCGCACATGCAGGGACGCCTCGGGCCCATGTACGCCGGGCGGTTCCACGGGTGGGCGCAGCTCATCGCCGACGGCGTGAAGTTCGTCCAGAAGGAAGAGGTCGTGCCCGGGGCCGCCGACAAGTCGGTGTTCCGGCTCGCCCCCGCCGTCGCGCTCGTCCCGTACCTGGTGGCGCTGCTGGTGATCCCGCTGGGACCCGGGGACCTCGTCGCGCAGCCCCTCGACATGGGGCTGTTCCTGGTCCTGGCCGTCGTCGGCGTCGGCATCGTCGCCGTCCTCATGGCCGGCTGGGCCAGCGCCAACAAGTACACGCTGCTGGGCGCGCTGCGCGCCGCCGCGCAGCTGCTCGCCTACGAGCTGCCGTTCGTGCTCGCCGCCGCCAGCGTCGCCATGGCCGCCGGGACGCTCTCCCTCACCGGCATCGTCGAGGCGTGGCGGCCGTGGTGGCTGCTGTGGCAGCTCCCGGCGCTGTTCGTGTTCTTCACCGCCGGGCTCGCCGAGATCCGCCGCCCGCCCTTCGACGCCCCGATCGCCGACTCCGAACTCGTCTTCGGCTACCTCACCGAGTACACCGGACTGCGCTTCGCGCTGTTCCTGCTCGCCGAGTACGTCGGCATCGTCGTCATCTCCGCGCTCACCACCGTCCTGTTCCTCGGCGGCTGGAAGGGACCCTTCGCCAGCGACACCCTCGGGTGGCTGTGGACGCTGGTCAAGGTCGGCGCGGTCGCGTTCGTGATCATCTGGCTGCGGGTGGCGTTCCCGAGGTTGCGGGTGGACCAGTTGCAGAAGTTCTGCTGGCTGGGGCTGGTGCCCATCGCACTGCTCCAGCTGATCCTGACCGCCGTGGTGAAGGTGGGTTTCTGACATGGAACTGCCGGGCAAGGGCCTGCTGAAGGGCCTCGGCGTCACGCTCAAGACGATGACGCGCAAGAACGGCGTCCAGCAGTACCCGGACGTCCAGCCCGACCTCCCCGCGCGCTCGCGCGGAGTGATCGCGCTGATGGAGGCCAACTGCACCGTCTGCATGCTGTGCGCGCGCGAATGCCCCGACTGGTGCATCTACATCGACTCCCACAAGGAGACCGTCGAAGTGCCCGGCGCCGCCCGGGCGCGGCAGAAGAACGTCCTCGACCGCTTCGACATCGACTTCTCCCTGTGCATGTACTGCGGCATCTGCATCGAGGTGTGCCCCTTCGACGCCCTGTACTGGGCCCCGGAGTTCGCCTACGCCGAAGGCGACATCCGCAACCTCCTCCACGACCGCGGACGCCTCGGCGAGCACATGGCGCACGTACCCGCGCCCGACGCCCACGACCCCATGGGCGAACCGTCCAAAGAGGAGTCGACCGCCGCCAAGAAGGGCGGTGCCCGGTGACCGTCACCGACGTCCTCGTCTGCGCCCTGGGCGCGGTGAGCCTCGGCGCGGCGATCCGGGTGGTCACCACGAACCAGATCGTGCGGGCCGGACTGTGGCTGGTGGTCGCGCTCGGCGCGCTCGCCGGGGTGTACCTGGTGCTCACCGCCGAACTGCTGGCGTGGGTGCAGGTCCTGATCTACGTGGGCGCGGTGGTCGTGCTCATGCTGTTCGCGGTGATGCTGACCCGCGCGCCCATCGGCCGCAGCGACGACCTGGACCGGCCCCGGCTGCCGGCGATCCTCGTCGGCGGCGGCGCCGGGCTCGGCCTGGCCGCGGTGCTCGCCGACGCCTACCGGTGGAGCTACATCGGACTGTCCGGTGTGGAGCCCGGGAACGCCGAGGCGCTGGGCCGGGAGGTCTTCACCGGCTGGGCGCTGCCCTTCGAGGTCCTGTCGGTGCTGCTGCTGGCCGCCCTGGTCGGCGCGATCGCGATCTCCCGGCCCGAGGTCGGCGAGCGGCGGGAGGAGAGCTGATGCATCCGGTGATCCCGTACGTCCTGGCCGCGCTGCTGTTCGGGACGGGCGTGTACGGCGTGACCGTGCGCCGCAACGCCGTCCTGCTGCTGATGTCGGTGGAGCTGATGCTGGGCGCGGTCAACCTCGTCCTGGTGACCGCCGACGTCACCCTCAAGCAGCACGTCGGGCAGGCTTTCGCGCTGTTCGTGATCGTCATCGCCGCCGCCGAGGTCGGCCTGGGCCTGGCGATCGTGCTCCAGCTGTTCCGGCTGCGCCGGTCGATCGTCACCGACGAGGTGGGCGCCGAGCGCGAGCCCGTCGCCGTGAGCGAGGACGCATGAGCCCCCTGGTCGCCCTCTGGGCCCTCCCGCTGGCCCCGGCCGCCGCCGCGCTGGCCGGGTTCCTGCTGCCGCTGAAGGCGAAGCGGACCGCCTCGCTGCTGGCCGTCGCCGGTGTCGCGGCGGCCGTGCTCGCGCTGGTCCTGGTGTACACCACCGGCGGACTGTCGAGTGTGGACGGCGATGAGACGCGCTTCATCAGCGACGGCCCGGCACTCGTTCGGTTCGGGAGCGTCGCGGTCACCCTGAGCGTGGGGATGAGCCAGCTGACCTGGTGGGTCGGCCTCGTCGTGGTCGTGGTCGCGCTGATGGTGCAGGTCTACTCGATCGGGTACCTGCGCGCCGACGACGAGCGCTACAACCCCTACGCCGCGCAGATCTCGCTGTTCACCGCCGCGATGCTGCTGGTCGTCGTCGCCGACGACCTGGTGCTGCTCATGATCGGCTGGGAGGTCATGGGGGCCTGCTCGTACCTGCTCATCGGGCACGACCGCAAGCTCCCGCAGGCCCCCGCGGCGGCGGTGAAGGCGTTCCTGGTGACCCGGGTCGCCGACGTGGCGTTCCTGATCGGCGTGCTGATGCTGGGCTTCCACATCGGCAGCTTCCGCGTCGACGCGATCGCCGAGTACGCATTGGAGAACGGGCACAGCACGATGCTGACGGTGTCGGCGGTGCTGATCATGATCGGCGCGTTCGGCAAGAGCGCCCAGTTCCCGCTGCACACCTGGCTCCCGGACGCCATGGCCGGCCCCACGCCGATCTCGGCGCTCATCCACGCCGCGACCATGGTCGCCGCCGGAGCCTACGTCCTGGTCCGGCTCTCGCAGCTGCTGTTCACCGCCGGGACCGCCACGTTCCTCCAGATCGTCGCGGTCGTCTCGATGGTCGTGGCCGCGCTGGCGGCGCTGGCCACCGACGACCTGAAGCGCGTGCTGGCCTGGTCCACCGTCAGCCAGGTCGCCTACATGATGGCCGCCGCCGGGATCGGCGCCTGGGACGAGTCGATCTTCTACCTCGTCGGGCACGGCTTCTTCAAGGCCCTGCTGTTCCTGACCGCCGGGGCCGTCATCCACATGACCGGCACCAACTCCATGTCGGCGATGGGCGGGCTGCGCAAGGGCGCGCCGGTGACGTTCTGGACCATGACGATCGGCTTCGCCGCCCTCATCGGCCTGCCGCCGCTGACCGGCTTCTACGCCAAGGAACACGTCCTGTCGCACGCCTACGGGCACGAGCACCTGGTGTTCTACGGCGGCCTGGCCACCGCGCTGCTGACCGCCGCCTACGCCACCCGCGCCTGGCTGCGCACCTTCTTCGGCGCTCCTCGCGGCGAGGCTCACGCACACGACCCGAACCCGTGGATGCTCTGGCCGCTGCTGATCCTGGCCGTCCCCACGGTCGCGCTGGGCGCGGTGATGTCTTTCCTGCCGAGCCCGCCGATCGGCGCCGGAGCGGCCGATCCGACCGCGATGGGCCTGACGATGACCGCGATCGCGGTCGGCATCGGGCTCGCCTGGGGCATCTGGCGCACCGACAAGGCCGCCGATCCCGCCCGCGTCCTCGGCCCGCTCGGGCCCGTCTTCGAGCAGGCCGGTTACGTCAACCAGATCCAGGACGCCCTGATCGTCACGCCCGTGCGGTTCCTCGCCACGGTCGCCCGCCGCTCCGACGAGTCCCTCGTGGACGGAGCCGCCGAGGGCGCCGGGAAGGGCATCGGGCTGCTCGGCCGCGCCGTCGCCCTCACCCACCGCGCCGGGATGCCCCGGCACGTCCTGTCGGTGCTGGCCGGCGCCCTGCTGATCGGCGCGGCCGCCGTCGTCATTGGAGTGTGGGGATGAACGCCCTGCTGATCGCCGTCGTGGCCGTGCCAGCCCTCGGCGCGGGAGCCGCCGCCGTCCTCGGGTACCTCAAGAAGGAGCGGGCCGCCGCGATCGCCGGGACGGCCTTCGCCGCGCTCGGCCTCGTCCTGGCCGCCCTCCTGGCACTGGACCACAGTGGAGCCCCGTGGTCGCGGGTGCGGACCGAGTGGGTCCCGCTGCTGCACCTCGACTTCGACCTCGGCGTCGACGGCGTGTCCTACCCCCTCGTCGTCCTCAGTGGACTGCTGACGCTGCTGTGCTGCGCGTTCACGGTGTGGAAGAAGACCGATCGCCCGCATCTCCTCATCGCGCTGCTGCTGATCGTGGACGCCGGGATGCTCGGGGTGTTCCTCTCCCTCAACCTCGTGCTCTTCTTCGTGTTCTTCGAGGTCGTCCTGCTGCCGATGTTCGCCATCATCGCCGGGTGGGGCGGCGCGAACCGGCGGCACGCGGCCGTCAAGTTCGCCCTCTACACCCTTCTCGGCTCGCTGCTGCTGCTCGTCGGCATCTTCGTCGTGGTCACCGGTGCCGAGACCGGCGACATCATCGCCATCACCGCCTCCGGCGGGGGCGGCCTGAGTCGCAACACGCAGCTCCTCGCCTTCGTGCTCCTCGCCGTCGGGCTGGCCATCAAGGCCCCACTGTGGCCACTGCACTCCTGGCTCCCCGACGCCCACACCGAAGCGCCCACCGTCGGCTCGGTGATCCTGGCCGGCGTCCTGCTCAAGATGGGCACCTACGGCCTCATCCGCGTCGCCGTCGGCGTCGCGCCCGAAGGCGCCTCGCGGGCCGCGCTGGTCCTCGGCGTCCTCGCCGTCGTCGCGATCCTCGTCGCCGGGCTGGTCTGCCTGGCCCAGACCGAGCTCAAACGCCTCATCGCCTACTCCTCGGTGGGCCACATGGGCTTCGTCCTGCTCGGCATCGCCACCCTCACCCCCGCCGGGCTCACCGCCGCGCTCCTGGGCAACATCGCCCACGGGCTCATCACCGGCCTCCTCTTCTTCCTCGCCGGAGCCGTCAAGGACCGCGCCCACACCGGCGAACTCGCCCGGCTCGGCGGCCTGCGCGAAGTCGCGCCCGGCCTCTCCGGCCTCCTCGGCTTCACCGCCCTGGCCTCCCTGGGCCTCCCCGGCCTCGCCGGATTCTGGGGCGAGGCCTTCGCCGTCTACGCCGCCATCCAGCGCCACCAGGCACTGTGGACGGTCCTGGCCGTCCTCGCCGCGATCGGCGCGGCCCTCGCCGCCGCCTACCTGCTGCGGATGCTGCGCCTGGTCACCCACGGCGGCACCGGCGAAGCCGTGGCCGCCATCGCCCGGCCCGGGCTCGCCCGCTACGAATGGGCGTCCTACACCCCGCTCGCCGCCGGAGCACTCGTCCTCGGCCTGGCGCCCTTCCTGGTCCAGGCCCCGATCGCGGAGGCCGTCACCGGCATCCTCCAGGCGGTGGCCCGATGACCCAGGCAATCGACAACGTCGCGCTCCTCCCGGCCTACCTCGCCGCCGGGACGGCCGTCCTCGTCCTCCTCGCCGACCTGCTCCTCCCGCGCCTCACCTACGCCGCCGCGGCCCTCGGCACGATCGGCGTGGGCGCGGCCGCGATCTGGGTGGGCACCCTCGGCACCCGCCAGACCTTCTGCCTGGCCGACGGCTGCTCCTTCGTCGCCGACGACACTGGCGCGCTCATCGCCGTGGTGTTCAGCGCGCTCACCCTCGGCGTCATCGGCCTGTCCGTGCCCGCCCTGCGCGCACCGGACGGCCCGCCGCGCGGCGAGTACCTCTTCCTCCTCGCCTGCTCCCTGGCCGGTGGCGTCGTCCTGGGCTACGCCCGCGACCTCATCACCATCGTCGTCGCCCTGGAGACCCTGACCCTGCCGCTGTACGCGCTCGTCGGGTTCCGCCGCCGCGCGGTCGCCTCCGCCGAGGCCTCCGTCGACTTCCTCGTCGTCTCGGTGGTGTCCAGCGCGGTCACCCTCATGGGCGCCGCCCTCCTGTACGCCCTCACCGGCACCGTCCACCTGACGAAGCTGCGCGAGGCCCTCTCCGGCCCCGCCACCGACGGCGGCCCGCAGGGCGTCGACACGTCCCTGCCACTGGTCTCGGTCGCCGCCGTGCTCGTCCTGGTCGGCATCGCCTTCAAGATCGCCGCCGTGCCCTTCCACGCCTGGGCGCCCGCCACCTACGAAGGCGCGCCCCTGCCCGTCGCCGCCTACCTGTCCACCGCCTCCAAGGTCGGCGGCGTCATCGCCCTCCTCGCCGTCGCCCTCGGCGGCCTGCGGCCCATCCTCGACGGCACCGCCGGTGTCCTGTTCGCCGTGGTCGCGGTGGCCACCATGACCGTCGGCAACCTCGCCGCCCTCCGCCAGACCCGCATGGTCCGGCTCCTGGCCTTCTCCTCGATCGCCCAGGCCGGGTACCTCCTGGCACCCCTCGGCGTCTTCGTCTACGCCACCGGGAACATCGGCGACACCGCGAACACCGTCATGACCGCCGTCCTCGCCTACACCGTCTTCTACGTCCTGCTGGAGATCACCGTCTTCGGCGTCCTGATCGCCGTCCGCGGCGGCGCGCAGGGTGGCCCGATCAGCGAATACGCCGGGCTCGCCCGCCGCTCGCCGATCCTGGCGGGCGTCTTCGTGCTCGCGCTGGCCGGGCTCGCCGGACTGCCGCCCGGCCTGGCCGGGCTCTTCGCGAAGGTCACCGTCGTCGACGCCCTCCTCAAGGGCAACGCCGTGTGGATCGCGGTGGCCGTCGCCGTCAACGCCGTCATCGGCCTCGTCTACTACGTCCGCGTGGCGAGCGTCGTCGTGCGCGGCGGGACGCCGGAACAGGCCGCCCGCGTCCCGTGGCCGGTGGGTCTGGTGCTCGCGGCGGCGACCATCGCCGCGCTCGTGGCCGGCGTCGCCCCACAGTGGGTCCTCGCCGCCGTCGGCTAGCCGAGCCTGGCCGCCAGGAAGTCCTCCCAGGTGCCCGCGCCCGTCCGCACCCGCTCCAGCGACAGGTTGTCGCCCGCGCGGTAGGCCCTCCCGACCTTCCCGGGCATCCGGACCGGCAGCAGCGGGCGCTTCTTGCCCCGCGCCGCCAGGAACCCGCGCAGCAGCTCCCGCATGTCGTACACCCGCGGACCGGCGATGTCGTCGACGAGCCCCTGCGGCTCGCCCACGGTCAGCTCGACGAGGCGCGCGGCGACGTCCTCGCTGGCCACCGGCTGGAAGCGCAGGCCGCCCGGGGCGGGCACCAGCGGCATCTTCGTCATCTTCTCGGCGATGGTGAAGACCAGGTCGTGGAACTGCGCGGCCCGCAGGATCGTGTGCGGGATCTTCGAGTCGCGGATCGCGTCCTCGGCGGCCAGCTTCATCTTGAACCACGAGATCGGCATCGTGTCGGCGCCGATGACCGAGATGTGCACGATGTGCCCGACCCCCGCTTCTTCGGCCGCCCGGACCAGGTTCGCCGCGGCGACGTCGTCGCCCTTCTGCCCGCCCGCCAGGTGCAGGACGGTGTCGATGCCCCGCATCGCCTCCGCCAGGCCCTCGCCGGTGGTCAGATCGCAGGCGACCCGGTCGGCGCCGGGCTTCGCCGTCCGGCTCAGCACCCGGATCTTCGCGCCGGCCGCCGCCAGGCGGGGGAGGACCTGCTTGCCGAGGGTGCCGGTGCCACCGGTGACCAGAACGTACATCGCGCGCTCCTTCGTGGGGGGTTCACCCGGTTGACCGGCGCCGGGCGGCGAAGGTGACCGCCCCGGGGGTGAGCCCGCTCACCAGCCCGCCACCGGCGGGGCGGCGGTCCGGCCGATCAGGGCGGCGTAGCGGGCCGCGACCGGGTCGAGGTCGTCCCCGCGCCACCGGACGTGCCAGAACAGCTCGTGACGGCCAGGGGAGTCGACGCTCAGGGTGATGCCGGTGATGCCGCTGCGCGACTCGGCCCAGTCGCAGTGCCAGGTGAGGTCACCCCGGCCGAGGTGCGCGCGGGCCAGCAGCGCCTCCTCGACCACACCCGGCGGCCGCCGGTCCGGGCTCACCGAGACGGGCAGCGACGGCACCGTCAGCAGCCACGCGACGTGCTCCGGCCGCAGCGGCTCGTAGAAGGCCACCGCGCCCTGCCGGTCCGGGGGCCCCAGCGGCGCCGCGAAGACCGCCCGCGCGGCCTCCGCCAGGTGGCCCGGCACCTCGACGTGCAGCCACACCGGCGCGGGCAGGTCCAGGAACTCGCCCGCGTCGTGCGAACCGATGTACAAGGTGCCGTCGAAGACCGGCTCGTGCCAGCGGGTGTTCGCCGCGGCGAGCAACCGGCGGGCGTCGGCCAGGGCGTCGGCCGCGTCGGTGTAGAACCCGAGGCTGTAGGCGAGGGATGAGGCCACGGCGGTGATCATGCCCGGCCGCGGGCGTCCGCGCACGCTCATTCACGCCACGTGCAGCCGCAGCCCCCGCGTCCCCTCGCGCTCCACGCCCTCCTTGAGCTCGTGGCGCTCGTAGTCGCCGCCGGCCTGCGGGCGGAACGGGATCGGCGCGATGGTGTCCAGCTCCAGCAGCCGCTTCTCCCAGTCGGCGGCGACTTCGGCGAAGCGCTCATCGGTCATCCGGACGGTGTCGTGGACGACGAAGGGCGGCAGCACGTCGAAGCCGGGGAAGTAGAGGATCCCGTGGTGGATGGGGAACAGCAGATCCATCAGCTCGCCGTTGATGCCGCGCTCGGAGTAGTGGTGCGGCCCGCCGCCGACCATCACCGACAGCATCGCGCGCTTGCCCGCGAAGACGCCCGCGCCATAGCGGATGGAGTTGCCCTCGCCGCGCCCGTAGGCGTACTTGAAGGTGAAGACCCGGTCCACCCAGCCCTTCATGATCGCCGGGAGGTGGAACCACCACAGCGGGAAGTTCAGGATCACCGTGTCGGCCCAGTCGAGCTTCGCCTGCTCGGCGGCGATCTCCGGGGCCAGCGTGCCGCCCTCGTAGGCGTCGCCGGAGTCGGTGACGATCGCCAGCGGCGAGTTCGCCGAGGTCCCGAAGTCCTCCGCCTCGATGGCGGCGCGCCAGTCCATGGCGTGCAGGTCGGAGACCCGGACCTCGTGCCCGGCGCGTTCCAGGAACGTGACGGCCAGGTCCTTCAGGGACGAGGTGAGGGAGGCGGGCTCGGGGTGCGCGTTCACGATGAGAACCTTCATGCCCTCGATCCTGGGCGAGATCGCGGGCGGCGTTCAGTGTCGCTTCTTCCTGGCAATGTTCTTCATGGGCATACGAGTACCAGGAAGATCCCATGGACGCGCGCGATACTTGCCGGGTGGAAGATCTCGCCGCATTCCTGCGCGACCGGCGCGCCCGCCTCGAACCCGCCGAGGTCGGCGTCCCGACCCGCTCCTACCGGCGCGTGACCGGCCTGCGCCGCGAGGAGGTGGCACACCTGTCGGGCGTCAGCATCGACTACTACGTGCGCCTCGAACAGGGCCGCGCCAAGCAGCCCTCCGAGCAGGTCCTGGACGCCCTCGCGCGCGCCCTGCGCCTCAACGACGTCGAGCGCGAGCACCTGCACCGCCTCGCCCGGCCCCGCCGGGAGGTACCCGCGTCCAGCCCCGTCGTGCGTCCCGGGCTCAGCGCGGTCCTGGCGGCGATGGGCGAGGTGCCCGCGCTGATCCTCGACCACCGCTCCACCGTCGTCGCCGCCAACCCCGCCGCCGAGGCCGTCTACGACCGGCCCCTGACCGGGTTCAACACCGTCCGGGACGTGTTCGTCGCCGATGACGACCCCTTCTACGCCGACCTGGCGACCTGCTCGCTGGACGCCGTGGGCTACCTGCGCCACTCCGCCGGTCGCTACCCCGACGACGAGCGCCTGGCGGCGCTGGTGGCCGAGCTGTCGGCGTCCAGCGCGCGCTTCGGCGAGCTGTGGGCCCGCGGCGACGTGCGCGTCCGCAACTTCGGCGGGAAGCGGTTCCGGCACGCCGAGGCCGGCGTCCTGGCGTTCAGCATGGAGACCTTCGCGCTGCCGGACGGCTCCGAGCGGGTCATGGTGGTGCTCACACCGGACGACGAGGCGACCCGTGCGGCGATGAAACGCCTGGTGGGAGCGACGGAGGCCGGGCGCGCTTGACGCATTCATCGATCACATGTGCTAATGTGACGAATGTGCGGCTTCGCTATAAGTACCGGCTATATCCGACATCTGAGCAGTGTCGATCACTCGCCCGGGCGTACGGATGCGCGCGGGTGGTCTTCAACGACGGACTTCGTGTTCGCCGCGAAGCCCACGCCGCGGGTCTGCCGTACGTGAAGGACACCGAGCTGCAGAAGCAGGTCATCACCCGGGCCAAGCGCACCGAAGAGCGCGCCTGGCTCTCGGAGGTGTCGTCGGTCGTGCTGGTGCAGTCCCTGCGGGATCTGCATACCGCCTACCGGAACTTCTTCACCTCGCTGACCGGTGAGCGGCGAGGCCCCCGGATCGCCGAGCCTCGGTTCAAGTCGAAGAGGGACGGCCGTCAGGCCATCAGGCTCGTCGGTAAGGGGTTCGCGCTTCGGCGGAACGGCCGGCTTCATGTCGCGAAGGTCGGTGAGCTCGTCGTGCGATGGTCGCGTGACCTTCCTTCGTCCCCGACGAGCGTCACCGTCATGAAAGACGCCGCGAACAGATACCGGGTGTCCTTCGTGGTCGATGTCGAGCCCGCGCCGCTGCCCGCCACGAAGGCGGAGACCGGAATCGATCTCGGATTGGCTCACTTCGCGGTGTTCGCCGATGGCCGTAAGGTCGAATCGCCGAGGTTCCTTCGTCGGGCCGAGAACAAACTGGCGCGTATGCAAAAAGCCTTCGCGCGGAAGGTCAAGGGGAGCCGCAACCGGGCGAAGGCCCGTATCGCCGTCGCGAAGTGGCGTGCCCATGTGGCCGATCAAAGGCGGGACTGGCATCATAAACTCTCCACGACGGTCATCCGCGACAACCAAGCGGTGTTCGTCGAGGATCTCGCGGTTCGGGGTCTCGCGCGTACCCGTCTTGCCAAGTCCGTGCACGACGCGGGCTGGTCGGCCTTCCTCGGCATGTTGCAGTACAAGGCCATGATGCACGGCCGTCGGCTCGGGCGAATCGGTCGCTTCGAACCCACATCCCAGGTTTGCTCGGACTGCGGCGCAAAGGACGGCCCGAAACCTCTATCGGTTCGGCGGTGGGTTTGTGTGAACTGCCGGGCGGTTCATGACCGTGACGTCAATGCCGCCCGCAATATTCTGGCCGCCGGACGGGCGGACAGACTAAACGCCTGCGGAGCGCGGATAAGACCGGGAGTGATCCCGGCGCCGCGTGCGGAAACAGGAACCGTCCCGGCACGCGGACGTGTGGCGGGAATCCCTGGCAATCGTGCGGGGAGGGCGTCAAAATTGGGTCACGACCTCATCGGGAGTGATGCATGCGCTACCTCAACGGACTCAAGACGGCCCTCCTCCTCGGGCTGCTCTCCGGGCTGATCATCGCCGTCGGCTACTGGCTGGGCGGCGGCACCGGTGTGGTCATCGCGGCCATGCTGGCGCTGGTCATGAACGGGGTGAGCTTCTTCTTCTCCGACAAGATCGCCCTGCGCTCCATGCGCGCGCAGCCGGTCAGTGAGGCGCAGTTCCCCGAGCTGTACCGGATGGTCCGCGAGCTGTCGCAGAAGGCGGGGCAGCCGATGCCGGCCCTGTACGTCTCGCCGACGGCGCAGCCGAACGCGTTCGCGACCGGCCGCAGCCCCAAGCACGCGGCGGTGGCGGTGACCGCGGGCATCGTGGACCTGCTCGACTACCGGGAGCTGCGCGGCGTCATCGGGCACGAGCTGTCGCACGTCTACAACCGGGACATCCTCATCGCCTCGGTGGCGGGCGCGCTGGCGAGCATGATCACGATGATCGCGAACCTGGCGCTGTTCCTGCCGATGGGCAACAGCGAGAACGGCCCGAACCCGGTCGTGCTGCTGCTCACCATCATTCTCGGGCCGATCGCGGCGGGGCTGATCCAGATGGCGATCAGCCGCAGCCGCGAGTACCAGGCCGACCAGTCGGGCGCCGAGCTGTCGGGTGACCCGCTGGCGCTGGCGAGCGCGCTGCGCAAGATCGACGCGGGCGCGAGGCGGTTGCCGTTGCGGGCGGAGGGGCCGGTGACGTCGCAGGCGCACCTGATGATCGCCAACCCGTTCAAGGCGGGCGGGCTGGCGAACCTGTTCTCCACGCACCCGCCGATGGACGAGCGGGTGCGCCGGCTGGAGAACATGGCCTCGGCTATTCGCTAGCGAGTGCCTCCATCACGAGGTCGCTGACCACTTCGGGGGCCCGCAGGGGCAGCATGTGGTCGGCGCCGGGGACGGGCACGTACCGGCAGTGGGGGACGCGCTCGGCGATGGCCGCCGAGCTTCCCTCGGCCAGGTGGTGTTCCAGGTCGCCGACGGCGACGACGGCGGGGACGCCGATCTCGCCGAGCCGGTCGTAGACCGGTGGGTCGGTGGACTGGGCGCCCTTCTGCGCCAGGAACGCGCGGGCGGCGCTGTGGAACTGGTCGTCGACGGCCGCGCAGGGCCCGGCCTTGCCCCAGGCCTCGTGGCCGACGGCGACGATGGTCTCCACGTCCCCGGCGAGGTAGGCGGCGCCGAAGTCGCGGAAGAACGGGTCCTGCCAGTCCCAGGGGTAGCCGGGGACGCCGGGGGCGACCAGTACCAGCGCGGCCACCCGCGCCGGGTCGAGGACGGCGAGGCTCAGCGCGATGCCGCCACCGCCGCTGTGGCCGACGAGGACGGCGCGGTCCACGCCGCGTTCGTCGAGGACGGCGCGGAGGTCGCCGACGTTGCTGTAGTCGCCGCCGGGGGCGGGTGAGCGCCCGTAGCCCGGCTGGTCGTAGCGGATGGTGCGGACGTCGTCGGGCAGCAGTTCGAGCACCGGCTCCCACGACGCCGAGTCGCCCCATCCCGCGTGCAGAAAGACCACGGGGGTGCCGTCACCGCCGGTGTCTTCGACCCAGAGTCCCGCCATGCGCCCGATTCTGCCCCTTCAGACCCGATCGGCCAACATTCCGGCGCTGTCGAGGAAGCGACTGCCGTCCCGGCCGAAGCGTTCCAGGTAGAGGCCGGTGGACACCCGTTCGAGGAAGCCCCACTCCCAGATCGCGGCGCGGTCGAGGCCGCTTTCGCGGGCGAGGGCGTCGCAGACGCGGTCGGCGAGTCCGGTGTCGGCCAGCATCAGGTCGGGCCAGTCGCGGAGGATGACGCCCAGGTCGTAGGCGGGTTCGCAGCGGAAGCCGTCGGGGTCGACGAAGACGAACCCGTCGCCGCGGCGCAGTGCGTTGCCGGGGTGGGGGTCGCCGTGGACGACGACGCACGCGCTGGGGTCGAAGGCCGCGGCGCGCCGCCGCGCGTACTCCAGCGCGAGGCCGACGACCCGGCGCGGGCAGGGCCGGTCCTGGGCCTCCCACATCTCGATGACCATCTCGGCGAGCTGCGCGGCCTTGTGGGTTGCGGGGGTGACCTCGGGCGCGATGTCGAGGGGCAGGGTCCACGCCTCGCGCAGGACGCCGGTCAGCGTGACCGCCGCGTCCACCGGCGGCAGGTTCCAGGCGCTGTCCCCGAGGCTCTCCTGGAGCATCGCCAGCCGTCCCGGATCGGCGGCCAGGACGCGGACGTAGCCGCGCCCGCGCGCGGCCAGCAGCGTGCGGATCTCCCCGGCGGCGTTGTCCCAGGGGATCGCCAGTTTCAGGACCGCGTCGCGCCCGGCGGCCCGCACGCGCAGGACCAGCCCGGCGGTGCCGCCGTCCAGCGGCTCGCCGAGCTCCAGGTCCCATTCGCGGGACAGGTCGTCGAGGAGGGCGGGCAGCGCGGCCTGCCAGGCGTCCCCGGCGGGGCCGAGCGCGGCGAGTTTGGCGGCGACGACGGGACTGATCACGCCGCGAGGGTAGTCCGCGCGGTTGCCCGCGCGAACCTGTTTAACGCGGGCATCGGCGGGTTCTCTTGAGTTCCGCCCGGAAGGAGCCACCGATGCGAGAGCACGACCGTCCCGCCCCGCCGCCGCGCGCGGTCGCCCGCTCGGCCGCCGGGCTGCCGCCGTCCCACGCTTTACTGGCGCTGCAACGCTCGGCGGGCAACGCGGCGGTGGCGCGGGCGGTGTCGGTGCAGCGCGACTTCACCGGCGCGCCCTACATCGATTACGACGGGCTGACCAACGGCTGCGGGACGCGGATGCGCGCCGAGCTGCACCCGGGGAAGCTGGAGACGGGTGGGAAGCCGTCGGTGCGGCCGAAGTGGTGGCCGCACAAGGCGGCGGTGAAGGCGGGCACGGCGCACAAGGCCACGGCGGCGTTCTTTCGCAAGTACATGGTCCAGGGGCATCTGCTCAATGAGCACGTCGGCGGGCCGGGCAACACGATGGACAACCTGACGCCGCTGTCCAAGAGCGCCAACAGCGCCCATCACGCCAAGGTGGAGAAGTACGTCAAGGACGAGGCGCTGAACTTGGGGCACGTGGTCGAGTACGACGTGACGGCCAAGTACAAGAAGCACCCGACGGGCAAGGGCCTGGGCGCCAAGGACGGCGTGGCCAAGGACATCGACACCACGTACGGGCCGCTGATGGCGGGGACCCTGCGCGCCGAGTACACCGTGTACCAGACCAACGGCAAGGAGCTCTACGGCGACGCGTGGGAGATCGAGAACGAGGGCGTCACCAAGTGACCGAAGGTGCCCCCGCGACTGCCTCTTTAGGACTGTTCACTGTGGACCTTGGGATATGAGCATGGGGGTGTTGCCGTCGGCTTGGGGAGGCCCGTCATGCACGAGTACGAGATCAGACCGGAGCACGCCGCGCCCGCGCGGGCGAAACCGCGCATGTCCACCAGCGCGCCGATGTCCATCCTGGACCTCCAGAAGGCGGCCGGGAACAAGGCGGTGAGCAACGCGATCGCGGTGCAGCGCAAGTACACCGGGAAGCCCTACATCGAGTACGGCGGCCTGTACAACGGCAGCGGCACCATCATGCACGCCGAACTGCACCCCGGGAAGCTGCCGGAGGGCTCGGTCCCCAGTGTCGTGCCGCCCTGGTGGCCCGACGAGGGCACCGCCGCCCGCAAGTGGACCGCGGCGAAGCTGGTGCAGGGTCACCTGCTCAACCACAACATCGGCGGCCCGGGCAACACCATGAAGAACATGACCCCGATCACCCGCAGCACCAACTCCACCCACTTGCACAAGGTGGAGACCTTCGTCAAGAAGGCCCTGCTGCAGGACAAGAAAGTGGTGGAATACGAGGTGTCGGCCGACTACAGCGGCCACCCCACCTCCGAGCAGCTGGGCAGCCCGACCTCGGCGATCTACAAGGCGGTCGCACCGGGCATGGCCAAGAAGATCGTCGCCGACTACACCCTCTACGAGGGCGGCAAGGACGCCGGCGGCGGCCGCTGGGAGATCGCCAACGAGATCGGCGCGTTCAAGGGAGACCTGTGACATGAGGGACGTCCGGGCACGACTGGAGACCATGCTCGACGACCTGCGCGCCAACCCGCGCGTGGAGATCGTCTCGGCCGAGATCGGCGAGCCCACCCCGTCCGCCGAACTCGACGGCTTCGAGAAGGAGGCCCCTGAGGACCTCCTCGACTTCTACCGCGAGGTCGGCTCCTTCAGCCTGGAGTGGCGGCACACGGTGTCCTCGGTGGCCAAGGGCGACCTGTCCGATTCCGGGTACGTCGAGATCGTGCCGATCGGCGAGGTCTACGGCGACTGGACGGACATGGTGTGGTTCCCCGGCTCCGACGAGCGCTTCCGCGACGTCAAGCCCTTCGACACCTTCATCCCCGAGGCCTGCTCGGCCCTCACCTCCGGGCCCACCGTCGTCTACCACTACTACGGCGAGGACGTCTACGACACCGGCCGCGCCTTCGCCGAGTGGTTCGAGCTGATGCTGGCCTCGCGCGGCTACTGGTACTGGGTCCAGACCCTGTGCGCCGAGAGCGCCGGATCCCGCGAGTCGAACGAGTTCCGGCGGGTCATGCCCGAGGTGTTCCCCGGCATCGACCTGTCGGTCTTCACCCCGCGCGACTGACCTGCGTCAATACCGGCCCGCTCACCGTCAAGGACCCGTCAGGGACCATGGCGCCCGGGACCGCGCGGGCCGATGCTCGGGTGGTGACGACCGAACTCGCCGAACCCCCCGAACGCACGGCCCCACCCCGCGACACCACCGGTGACCGCCACCGGCTCACCGTGACCGGGGGCCTGGCCGCGCTGTCGCTGGACGCCATGGCCTCGGTCGCCTACGGGCCCGAGGCGATCGTCCTCGTGCTCGCCGTCGCGGGCGGGGCCGGACTCGGCTTCACCCTGCCCGTCACCATCGCCATCGCGGTGCTGCTGGTGGTGCTCACCTTCTCGTATCGCCAGGTGATCGCCGCGTTCCCGGAGGGCGGCGGCGCCTACGGCGTGGCCAAGGCGCGGCTCGGCAGGCACGCCGGGCTGGTCGCGGCGGCCTCCCTCGTCCTGGACTACCTGCTGAACGTGGCGGTGTCGGTCGCCGCCGGGGTGGCCGCGCTGACCTCGGCGTTCCCGGAGCTGCTGCCCTACACGGTGTGGCTGTGCCTGGGCGTCCTGGCGCTGATCACCGCGATCAACCTGCGCGGCATCGCCCACAGCGCGCGCTCGTTCATGCCGCCCACCGCCCTCTACGTCGGCGCGATCATGCTGGTCATCGTCGTGGGCATGTTCCGCGACGCGCCCGCCGCCGCGCCCCCGGCCGCGCAGGGGACCGTCCAGACCGTCGGCGTCCTGCTGCTGCTCAAGGCCTTCGCCAACGGCTGCGCCGCGCTGACCGGCGTGGAGGCCATCGCCAACGCGGTCCCGTCGTTCCGCGCGCCCCGCGTCAAGCGCGCCCAGCGCACCGAACTGGCCCTGGGCGGGCTGCTCGGCGTCATGCTCATCGGCATCGCCGTGCTGATCGGGAAGTTCCAGATCCACCCGCAGGATGGGACGACGGTCCTGGCGCAGGTCACGCAGGCGTCCCTGGGCGACGGGATCGGCTTCTACCTCGTCCAGATCACCACGATGGTCCTGCTGGCCCTGGCGGCCAACACCTCCTTCGGCGGCCTGCCCGTCCTGGCGCGGCTGCTGGCCGCCGACAACTACCTCCCGCACGTGTTCGCGCTGCGCGCCGACCGGCAGGTCCACCGCTACGGCGTCCTCGTGCTGGCGGTGCTGTCGGCGGCGATCCTGGTGATCTCCGGCGGGCGGATGAACGCGCTGGTGCCGCTGTTCGCCATCGGCGTCTTCGTCGGCTTCACCCTCGCCCAGGCCGGGATGGTCGTGCACTGGTGGACCCGCGGGCGCGGCCGGCGGCTGTACCTCAACGGCTTCGGCGCGCTGCTGACCGCGATCGCCACCGTCGTCACCACCGCCACCAAGTTCACCGAGGGCGGCTGGCTCATCGTCGTCGCCCTGCCGCTGCTGGTGTGGTGCTTCCTGCGCGTCCGCCGCGCCTACGAGGGCATGGGCCGCGAACTCGGCCTCGGCGCGGTCCCGCAGGCCCCCGCCGCCGGCGACAAGCCCGTCGTGGTGGTGCCCGTCCAGACGGTGTCCACCATGAGCCGCGAGGCGATCTCGGCGGCCATGTCCATGGGCTCGGAGGTCATGGCCGTCCGCGTCGTCTACGGCGACGAGGAAGGCGCGGAGTTCTACCGGGAGTGGGACGCCTGGCACCCCGACGTCGCCCTCACCATGATCTATTCACCGCACCGCGACCTCGGCGGCCCCATCGCCGAGTTCATCGAAGAGCGCTACCCCGGACGCCGCGTCGTCGTCCTCATCGGCGAGGTCGAACCCGGCCCGGCCTGGCAGCGCGTCCTTCGCAACAACCGCGGCACGGTCATCGACCGCGCCGTCCGGCGGCGGACCTCGGCCGTGGTCTGCCGCCTCTCCTACCGCCTGGGACGCCCGGTGGCCTCCACTCCGGCGTGACAGGAGCGGGGCGGGACTCCGCCCCACGCGAATGGCCCGATCACCACTCTTGCGGTGATCGGCCCATTCGCCGTTCCGTCCCCGCGTCGGACATCCGACACCCGCCCGATGTCCTGAAAATCCCCTGCCGTCCCATCCCCCGTCCGCTGAACCGCCCATCCCGTCGCCCGAACGCATGACGTCGCACACCGTGTCCCAAACCCCGCACCGGATCCGTTCTACATTGCCATTCCCGCACTCCGTTCCACTGTGGAGGATCCCGATGCCCGCGATGACGCGGACGCGGCCGGTGCACGCCGGCGACCCGAGACTGACCGCACTCGCCGACCAGTGGCGGCAGGTCGCACGGCACGCCGACTGCGTCGCCGACGGCTACCAGACCGCCACGCTCACCTCGATCGAGCTCACCGCGCTCAAGACGGCCATCACCGGCGCGGCGAGACTCCAGGCGGCGCTGCGCGAACGGCCCGGCGCCCCCGTACCCACCATCCAGCCGCTGACGCGCCGCCAGAAAGAGGTCCTCACCGGCCTCGCCTCGGGCTCGGCGCTCACCGACATCGCCGTCGAACTGGGCCTCACCACCGAAACCGTCCGCAGCCACGCCACCCACCTCTACCGCAGACTCGGCGCCCGCAACCGCGCGCACGCCGTCATCATCGCGGTCCGGGCCGGCATCATCACCTAAACTGGCGGGCCCCGAACCGAGGAGACCCCGCATGCCCCCGTCGCCGCTGACGAACGTCTCCTGGCACGACGGGCGGGCCGCCCTGCGCTTCGCCGACGGCACCGAGTCCCCCTTGGCGCTCGGCGAGACCGTCAGCTGGCGGCTCCCCGGCGTCCGCCAATGCGTCGGCGTCTGGGTACCCGCCAAAGGACGCGTCGACTGCCCCAGCACCGCCATCATCCCCACCCAGCGGACCTCCGGCCAGTGCGAACCCTGCGAACGCACCGACCCCGGCAAGGCCCTCGCCCGCGGCCAGGCCCTGGACGACCCGCGCCCGTTCCGCCTGTACCTGGCCCACTTCGGGCCCGGACTGGTCAAGGTCGGGCTCACCGCCGTCGACCGGGGCCGCGACCGGCTCACCGAGCAGGCCGCGCTCGCCTTCACCTGGCTCGCCGAAGGCCCCCTGCGGCCCATCCGCCGCGCCGAACTGGCCGCCTCGGCGTCCCGCGTCGCCACCGAACGACTCCGCCACCGCACCAAGACCCGCGGACGATGGAGCCCCGCGCCGGACGCCGAGGCCGAGCTCGGCGCCGCCCACGCCCGCCTCGCCGCGCTCATCGACGCCACCGACCTCACCGTCGCGCCCTGCGAGATCACCGACCTGCGCGACGCCTACGGGCTCACCGGCACCCCGCGACCCGACCACGAGGTCACCGACATCGAATACGACGCCACCCTCACCGGCGTCCTGCGCTGCCTCGCCGGGCGCGACGCCGTCCTCGACACCGACGCCGGATCGCTGCTGCTGGACCTGCGGCTCCTCACCGGCCGCCCCGTCGTCGACGGCGGGGGCGCACCCGTCGAAGGACTCGACGTCACCCTCCTCGACCTGGGCCGCCGCAAGGCGCCCGAACAGGACACACTGTTCTAAAAGCGCGCGCCGCCACCGGTGGCCCGGCTTGGGATCGATACCATCGACGTCCCGGTTTTGTGGAGAAGAAAGTTCGATGATCGAGCTGCGCGTGCTCGGGTCCCCCGAGGTGGCCGTCGACGACGACGTCCGCCCCATCAAGGGCGCCCGCACCCGGGCCCTGTACGCCGCGCTCGTCCTGAACGCGGGCAAGGTCCTGCCCGCCGCCGACCTCATCGCCACCGTGTGGGGCGCCGACGCCCCCAAGACCGCCGCCAACCAGCTCCAGATCGCCGTCCACCGCCTCCGCGGCGTCCTCACCGAAGCCGGACTCGACGGCGCGCTCATCACCCGCGAACCCGGCTACATCCTCCTCCCACCCGAGGGCACCGTCATCGACCTCGCGGTCTTCCGCGAACTCGCCTCCCGCGCCCGCGCCCGCGCCGCCGCCGGGGACTGGACCGGCGCCCGCGACGAGGGACGCCGCGCCCTGGCCCGCTGGCGCGGCCCCGTCGCCGACGGCGTCGACGCCGACCGGCTCCGCCGCATCGCCGACACCATGTCCGGCGAGCACCTCGACGTCGTCGAACTCGTCCACGCCGCCGAGACCCTCACCGGCGACCACACCGCCACCGTCGCCGAACTCAAACGCCTCGCGCTCACCGCGCCCCACCGGCCCCGCCTCACCTACCTCCTCGTCCTCGGCCTCGCCCTGCGCGGACGCGCCGCCGAGGCCCTGGAGACCTACCAGGCCGTGCGCGGCACCGCCGGACGCGAACTCACCGCCCTCGAACGCGACATCCTCCGCGACGACCTCGAACCCTCCCGCGCGACCCTGCGCTCCTGGTACGCCGCCGAGCCCGCCACACCCGGCGGCGGCCCCCACCGCCTCCCCGAGGACCTGCGCGACTTCGTCGGCCGCGGCGACGAGCGCGACCGCGTCCGCCGCGTCCTCGCCGACAACGTCACCGACCCGCACCCCGCCACCATCACCGTCACCGGGCTCGGCGGCGTCGGCAAGACCACCCTCGCGGTCCGCGCGGCCACCGAGAACGCCAAACTCTTCCCCGACGGCATCCTCTACGTCGACCTGCGCGGCGCCGACGACGAACCCCGCTCCTCCCACGACGTCCTCGGCGAACTCCTGCACACCCTCGGCGTGCACGGCGAGACCGTCCCCGACGACCACGACGCCCGCCTCGGCCTCTACCGCTCCGTCCTCACCGGCCTGACCCTCCTCATCGTGCTCGACAACGCCTCCGGCGAGGCCCAGGTCCGCGACCTCCTCCCCATCCACCCCGCCAGCGCCGCCATCGTCACCAGCCGCCGCCTCCTCGCCCTCGACGGCGCCCACACCCTCGAACTCGACGTCCTCGCCCGCGAAGACGCCGTCCGCCTCGCCCAGGGCGTCGACCGCCGCATCGACCGGCCCACCGCCGAACGCCTCGTCGACCTCTCCGGCGGGCACCCCCTCGCCCTGCGGATCCTCGCCTCCCGCACCGGACGCCGCGGCGTCACCGACGAAGAAGTCTTCGACGAACTCATCGAAGGCGACCTCTGGCGCGTCTTCGAAGCCTCCTACCGCGACCTCCCGCCCCGCCCCGCGCGCCTCCTGCGCCTCGCCGGGCTCCTCCCGCACGCGCCCTTCGGCCCCGAACTCGCCGCCGCCCTCCTCGACACCACCGTCGCCGACGCCGAACGCGTCCTCGACGAACTCGTCGACGCCCAGCTCCTGCGCATCGTCGAACTCGGCCGCGGCTTCCGCTACACCCTCCACGACCTCGTCCGCCGCTACGGCCGCCGCCTCGCCGAAGACGACGACGCCCACGAACGCCACGCCGCCCTCCGCCGCGCCTACCGCACCCTCCTCGCCCTCGCCTGGCACGCCGACGACGCCCTCGGCTACCGCTACCACCCCACACCGCCCCTCCCGCCCTGGGCGCCCACCGTCGACGACGCCGAAGTCCGCGACGCCCCCGCCGAATGGTTCGCCGACGACCACGACCTCCTCGTCCGCGCCGTCGTCCACGCCATCGACATCGGCGAGACCGAAACCGCCTGGCGCCTGGCGGCCTGCCTGGTCAACGTCTTCGACCTGCACGCCCACCTGCCCGAGGCCATCGCCCTCTTCGAACGCGTCGCCACCGTCCACCACGACGCCGCCGTCACCATGCGCCTGGCCCTGTCCCGCGCCTACGGCGCCCTCGGCCGCCACACCGAGCAACTCCGCGCCGCCGGATGGGTCCGCCGCACCGCCACCGACCCCCTCCTCACCGCCGCGGCCGCCGTCCAGATCGCCTACGCCGCCCGCATGCTCGGCCGCCCCACCGCCGCGACCCTCGCCTACGACTGGGCCCACGCCCGCCTCGGCGGACTCGACGCCGCCGACGTCCGCGGACGCGCGCAACTCGGCTGGCTCCTGCGCGAACGCGCGCTCACCGCCTACGTCCAAGGCGACGCCGAAGTCGCCCACGCCCACTTCAGCCGCGCGCTCGCCGAGATCACCGCCGTCGGCGACGTCCCCGGGCAGGGCCGCGTCCTGGGCGGGCTGGCCGCGTCCCGCAACCTCGCCGGATTCCACAGCGGCGCCGTCGCGCCCGCCGAGAACGCGGTGTCGCTGCTGGCCGCCGTCGGCGACCGCGTCGAGATCGGCGCCTGCCGCGTGGTCCTCGCCGAGGCCTACCTGGGCAGCGGCCGCATGGAGGACGCCACGGCGCAGATCGGCACCGCGCTCACCGAGATCCGCGCGCTGCGCCGTCCCCTCCACACCGTGTACGCCCTGCGCGGCCTCGGGCGGATCCTGCTGGCCGCCGGCCGCGTCGACGAGGCCGTCGCCGCGCTGCGAGAGGCGCTCCAGCTCAGCCGCGAGAAGGCCTACTCGACATTCGCGGCCTGGATCGAGGCCGACCTGGCGTCCGTACCACCCGGGGAGTAGGCCCGGGGTGTCCCCCACGGTGGGACGACTTTCCTCTCCGCCCGGCTCACCCTTAGAGCGTCATCCACGCCGTGAGGGGAGACCCGCATGTACCTCATCACCGGAGCCACCGGGAACGTCGGCCGCCACCTGGTGTCCACGCTCGTCGCACAGGGCGCGAAGGTACGGGCGGTGACCCGCGACCCCGCCGCCCGCTTCGACCCCTCGGTCGACGTCTGCGTCGCCGACCCCTCCGACCCGTCCACCGTGGACTTCGGCGGCGTCACGGCGGCCTTCCTGAACTCCGCCGCGATCGGGGAGAGCTGCGCCGAGTTCGCCGCGACCGCCCGCGCGGCGGGCGTCCGGCGCCTGGTCGCCCTGGCCGCGTACAACATCGAGCACCCCCTGGCACTCCAGCCCTCACGCGTCCTCGGGCACCGCAACCGCGAATGTGAAGAAGCGGTCGTGGACAGCGGGCTGGAATGGGTGTCCCTGCGGCCCGGGGTGTACACGAGCATGGCCCTGCCGCTGTGGGGGCCCTCGGTCCGCTCGGGGATCGTGCCCTGGCCGTACCCGGACTTCGCCGAACCCGTGGTGGACCCGCGCGACGTGGCCGAGGTCGCGGCGCACGCGCTGCGGCGAGATGACCTGCTGTACCGGCGTCCCCTCCTGGCGTCGTACGCGGTGACGCACCGGGAGATGGCCGCGGCGGTGGGGGACGCGCTCGGGGTGCACGTGGAGGTGCGGGAGGTGTCGGCCTTCGGGTTCGCGGCGGGGTTTCCGGGGGCGGCGGGGGCGGCCGCGGGAGCGGCGGCGGGGCTGGTGGCTTCGCTCGTGGCGCGGTGGGCGGCGCTGGAGGACGTGGAGGCGCCGGTGACGGAGGAGGTGGAGCTGGTGCTGGGGCGGCCGGCGCGGGGGTATGGGGATTGGGCGAGGGATCACGCGGGGTTGTTCTAGGAGGATTGCGGGCTGTCTGGCTTCTTGTCTGGCGCCCCGCGGATCGGCCCTCTGCTATTCGCCACGTTGGCGCTAGTCGTTCCTCGCCGTCTGGTCAGGGGTTTCACCCCTGGGACCCGACCAGGGGTGCGGCCCCTGGACGCCGGACCTCTCTCGGGAGGCTCCACCCGCGTTCGGCCTTTGCGACGGTGAACGATGAACCCCGGGGTGTCAAGACGGAAGTGCTGTCTTGACACCCCGAGAACCCTCGTTCGAAGAACCATCCGGCCGACCGAGGGAGGATCCTCTCCTATCCCGAGCGAGCTTCAGCGGATCTGGTCACGGGGGCGCGGTTTGTTCGCGGGTTGCGGGCCGTCTCGGGCCGGCTCTACTACAACGAGCTTCGTTTGGTGCCCGGGTTTTGACCCCGTAGCGAGCCAGTCACTGTGCCCGGGTCTAAAACAACAAGCTTGTCTCTTGCCCGGGTTTTGACCCCGTAGCAGGCCAGTCACCGTGCCCGGTTTTAGAACAACAAGCTCTCGACCCCACCAGGCTTTTGACCCCGTTGCCCGCCAGTCACTGTGCCCAGCTCTAAAACAACAAGCTCCGTCTGGTGCCCGGGTCTTGACCCCGTAGCCCGCCAGTCACCTTGCCCGGGTTAGTTCCTTCGCGTCGTGCTGCGCATCGCACCCGGCTCGGTTTTGCGGCTCGTTCCTGTCTTCGGGCGGGCCTCATGCCACGGGCTTGCGTGCCCTGCCCGGGTCTTGCCTTCGTTGTCCGCCAGTCCTCGGGCGAGTTTCTCTCCGCGAGCCGGTCGTGTCCCGGCCGCGATCGTGCGGCCCGTCGGCTCTCACGGGGCCCTGGGAGGCCGTCGTCGGTTAGACCCTCGCCCACCTGCTCGCGCGTCCGGCGGCGCGCGCCTTGTCGTCGGCGACCGGCGCTTCGAACAGCGCTTCGGCGAGTCTCGTGCGCTCCTGGCACCTGCCGATGGGCTCGTCCGTGAGGCCGTCATGTCCGGTGATGGCCGCCATGGTGCGCTCGTCATCGCACCCGCCGACCGCTCGCGCGCCTGCCGGTCGTGCGCTCGCCGTGGCTGCGCGAGATCTACGACCGGCAGCCCGGTGGTTAGGCCACCGATTCCCAGTACGCCGCGCCGCCAACGATGAGGATCGGCCAGGGCCAGCACGCCCACAGCCACCACAGGCGGAAGCGTTTGACCATGGCCAGGGCGCCGAGGGCTCCCGAGAGTTGCGCCGGGTCGACTCCCGGGATTCCGCGGATGCCCGCGACGGCGGTGCCGAGGGCCTGGTAGCCGACGATCAGCTCGGCGGTGATCCCGGCCGTGGCCAGCCACCAGGGGACCGGGGTCGTCGCCAGGAGCACGCCGCAGCCCGCCGCGACCGCGACGGCCAGGCCCACCAGGACCATGCCCTCGCGGAAGAGGCGGCGGATGCGCCGCTCGTGCTGCGCTAAGGGGGTCGTCACCGGTAGTTCGTGAACTGGAGGGGGACCTCGATCGTGTCGTCGCCCTTCAGGAGTGCGATGACGGCCTGGAGGTCGTCCAGCTTCTTGCCGCTGACGCGGATCTGGTCGCCCTGGATCTGCGCCTGGACGCCCTTGGGGCCCTCGTCGCGGATCTTCTTGCCGATCTTCTTCGCCACGTCCTGGGCGATGCCCACGGTGAACGAGCAGTCGATCTTGTAGGTCTTGCCGGAGGCGCGGGGCTCCTCGGGCTTGAGGGCCTTCAAGGAGATGTCGCGCTTGATCAGCTTCTCCTTGAACACGTCCAGCGCGGCCTTCACGCGGTCCTCGGTCTC
Source organism: Actinorhabdospora filicis (assembly GCF_030269765.1). Classification (GTDB taxonomy): domain Bacteria; phylum Actinomycetota; class Actinomycetes; order Mycobacteriales; family Micromonosporaceae; genus Actinorhabdospora; species Actinorhabdospora filicis. The sequence continues at coordinate 553,562 of NZ_BSTX01000004.1, forward strand.
GGCGGTCAGCACGGCCGCCTCTTCGCCGGTGCGCTCGACGGAGGCGTTGGTCCCCCGGAAGTCGAAGCGGGTGGACAGCTCCTTCGCGGTCTGGTTGATCGCGTTGTCCAGCTCCTGCATGTCGAGCTTGCTGACGATGTCGAAGGACGGGTTGGCCACGTCTGCTCCCAGGTCGATGGATTGCCGAAGTCAGGTTACAGCTCGCCGATGGGGGTTTCCGGCTCGGCGCACAGCTGGGCCAGGACCGTCGCGTACGTGTCGAGCCACGCCGTCGCCGTCTCCGGGCGCAGTTGCGCCGGCGAATGCGACAGGCCCAGGTGCCAGGCGTCGGTGCCGGGCACGCACACGAACACCGTCCCGGGCAGGCCCGGCGTCACCGGGGGGTTCTCCAGCGACGCCCGGACGCCCGACAGCGGCAGGGTGCCCACGAACGCGCCGGGGAACAGGAACTGCGGCAGCTCGCCAGGAGCGGCCGAGCCGCGCTCGGCCAGCACGTCCAGGAGCCGGTGCAGCGCTACGTGATTGGCCAGGCCCTCGGTGTGGTCGTGCTCGACGGCGGTGACCAGGTCGGCGAAACCCAGCCCGGGGGCGATGTCCAGGTCCAGGACGGCCGCGGTGGCCAGGGACGCCATCAGGCGCGCCGAACGCGGGTCGTCGCGGTCGGGGTACTGGGTGCGGAGCACGATGCGTCCCGCCCCCGTCATCTTCGACAGGAACACCCCCAGCGCCGCCGCGAACACCGAGTACGGCGCGCACGCCGTCTCACGCGCCAGCGTCAGCGCGCCCTCCACGACCTCGGCGGGCAACGGCACTTCGGTGAACACCCGTCCACCCGAGGCGTCGGGCGTGTCATAGGGCAGCGGCAGGCTCAGCCGGACCCCGTCCAGCCGCCGTGTCCAGTAGTCCATGCGCGCGTCCTCGTCCGGACGCCGCTCGGCCAGCGCGTACGCGATCGCCTGCGAGGGCTCCGGCAGGCGTGGCTGCCGCCCCTCGGCGAGGGCGTTGTACAGCTCCGCCAGTTCGGTGAGGAACAGGTGCCGCGCCCAGTCGTCGGTGAGGAGGTGGTGGAACACCAGGACCAGCCGCCACTCGTGCTCGCCGAGGCGGATGAGGACCGCGCGCCAGGCGTGCCCGTCGCCGAGGTCGAAGAGCTCCGCGCGGGCCTCGTCGGCGCGCTGACCGGCGCGTTCGCCGCGCTGCTGCTCGGGCAGGGCGGTCAGGTCGAGGGACTTCAGGCGTCCCTCGGGATCGTCGAGGACCTCCTGGACCCACGCGCCGTCGCGCTCGAAGAAGCGGCTGCGCAGCGAATGGTGCCGCACCGCCAGGCGCGTCAGCGCCTCCTTGAGGAGCGCGGTGTCCAGGTCACCGGACAGGTCCACGGGGACGGCGATGTTCAGCGCCGCGCCGAGGCGCTCGCTGAACCCGGCCATGCGGCTCTGCACCGAGGCGAGGGGCCCGGAACGGCGGTCCTCGGGCGGGGTGAGCGCCGTCAGCAGCGCGTCCCGGTCGAGGCGCCCGCCCAGGTCGTAGGGCAGCGCGTCCATGGTGACCCAGCGCGCGGGCACCAGGTACGGGGGCAGGCCCACCGAGAGGTCACTCGGGTCGCCGTCGGGGACGACGAAGGCCGCCAGGTACGGGGAGCCGTCGGCGGCGCGCATCGCCAGGACGGCCGCGTCGGCCACGCCCGGGCGGGTGCGCAGGCGCCCGGCGACCTCGCCGGGGTCGACGCGGTGCCCGCCGAGGGGGACCTGCTCGTTGATGCGGCCCTTGAACTCAAGGACGCCGCCGTTGGTCCAGCGCGCCAGGTCGCCGGTGCGGTAGTAGCGCTGCCCGGCGCCGTCCACGGGGAACCGGCGGGCGGTGAGGTCGTCGGCGTGCAGGTAGCCCGAGGCGAGGCAGTCGCCGGCGACGTACAGCTCACCGGGGACGCCGACGGGGACGGGACGTCCCGCGCCGTCGAGGACGTAGAGCCTGGTGTTGTCGATGGGCGAGCCCAGCAGGACGCCGCCCTCGCCGTCACTGGTGGCGGTGTGGCTGGCGACCATCACGGTGGCCTCGGTGGGGCCGTAGGCGTTCACCACCTCGAAGGGGAGGTCCCCGCGCGGGCGCCGGTACAGCGGGTCGCCGCTGACGATCAGCGACCGCAGCGCGCCCGCGTGCCGCACGGCGTCCGGGAGCGCCAGCAGTGCCTCCCCGAGGCCGGTGGGCAGCACCGCGATCGTCGCCGCCGACATCGCGAACCAGCGCGCCACGTCCGGAGCGGTCATCGGCACGTCATCGGTGGCGACCACGATCGCCGCGCCGGCGGTGAGCGCGGGCCAGATCTCCAGCACCGAGGCGTCCCCGCCCGGGCGGCACAGCACCGACGCGCGGTCCTCGGCGGTGACCCGGAAGCGGCGGTGGTACCAGCCGCACAGGTTCGTGACACTGCGGTGGCTCACAACAACGCCATGACTTGCCAAAGAACCATGACCGGCGGGCGAGGACTGACCCGAGGAGTCGCGGCGGGAGTCGTACACGACGTAACACGCGTCGTCGGGGCCCGCGACGCGTTCCAGCGGCGTACCGGGGTATTCGGCCAGCTCACCCGGGTTCGGGCTCATGCGCGGCGCGTCCTCGGGCAGCAGGCCCGCCAGGCCCGTCTCGGCGACGGTCAGCTTCGCGCGGCTGTCGGCGAGGACGTGGGCGATGGCCTCCGGGTCCTGGAACGGGTCGAGTGACAGGTACGCCGCCCCTGTCTTCACCACCGCCAGGAGCGAGACGATCAGCCGCAGATCGCGCGGCATCAGTACGCCGACCACGTCGGAGGGCCCGACGCCCAGCCCGCGCAGCTGATGCGCGACCTGGTTGGCGAGCACGTCGAGGGTCTCGTAGGTCAGGGAGTCCTGCCCGCAGACCGCCGCGACCGCGTCGGGCGTCCGCGCGGCGTGCGCGGCGACCAGCTCGTCGACCGGAGCGTCCGGCAGGTCGGCGTGCGAACCCCGGTGCCAGTGGTCGAGGGCGCCCATGTCGTCATCGGACAGGTCGTCGAGCTGCGAGAGCCGCTGCTGCGGGTCCTCGCTGGCGGCGGTGAGGAAGTCCCGCAGGTAATGCCCCAGCCGCCGCGCGGTGTGCGGCTCGAACAGGTCGGCCGCGTAACCGACCTGCACCGTCGCCCCACCCGCGTGCGGAAGCAGGCTCCAGCTGATCTCGGCGGCCCGCGCGCCCACGGCCGTGGCCACCGGTACCTCCGGCGCCGGACCGTCGAAGCCCGCCGCCTCCGCCAGGCTCGTCCGCACCCGGTGCATCACCTCGGCGAAGGACGGGTCACCACCCAGATCGACCCGCACCGGAGGCCCATCGGCCCGCCCGATGATCAGGTCGTCCTGCCCGCTGAAGCGCCGCAACGTGATCGCGACACCCGCCAGCACCGGCGCGTCGGGCCCCTGCGGCTCCCCGAGGCGCGTGAGCGCCCCGGTGAGCTTCAGGCCCAGCTCGCACTCCTCGACCCCGAAACGCTCCGGGGGAGCACCGGTCCGCATCCGGTCCGCCGGAAGCGACAGCACCGGAACCGGCGCCGACAGCAGCCGCGTGAGATAGGGGTGCGTTGGGGGAGCCGGTGCTGGAGCCGGCGGCACCGTGAAGGAACGCGTGTCGGGCTCGGCCACCGCCGCCGCGTCCGGCGCACCGGCCGGAGCCTCCGGCACCGGAGCGTGCTGAGCCGCGCCCTCGACGGGCGCCGGAACCGGTGCCGGGACCTGCGCGCGGCCGGAGACCCCGGCGGGCGCGGGAGGCGCGGTAGGTGCGAACGAGACACCCGGAACCGCGCGCGCGACATCGGCGGGCGTGGACGGCGGCCCGCTCACCGGCCCACGAGGAGCCTCCGCCACCGGAGCGGGCCCATCGATGGGCCCATGGACGGGCACGGCTGCGGGTTCAGTGGTGGCGCCGGTGGCCGGCTCGGGGACGGGAGGACGCGGCTGCGCCGGAGCCTGCGGAGGCATCTGGAGCCCCGAGGTCACCGGAGCGGGCACGAACGACCGGGGACCGGCCGGTTCGGCCGCGTGACCGGGGAAGCGGTTCACCGGACCGGCGGCCGGAGCCGCCCCGCCGGGCACGGGAGCACCGGGAACCGAACCGATCTCGCCGAAACGAGCCCCGGCCGTGTCGCCCTGCGCTGCACCACCCTGGGCTGAACCACTCTGCGCCGCATCGCCCTGTGCTGCTTCACTCCGCATCGGACGGTCCTGCGAGGGACCGCCCTCCGCCGGAGCGGCGGGCGCGAAGCCGGTCTGTGGGAGAGACCCGGCCGGACGCTGATCCTGCGCGGGCGCGCTCCCGGCGGCCGGTGCCCCGAAGAACTCGGCCTCGGGAGACGCCGCCCCAGACGGGCGAGCCTCAAATGGCTCCGCTTCAAATGGCTCTGTCTCAATTAGCCCTGTCTCCAAGGGCTCTGTGCCGAAGGACTGGGCCCCAGTGGGCTCAGTCCCGGAAGGCTCCGCCCCGAAGCCCTCGGGCGCACGGTGGCCACCCCGCGCCGGACGCTCGGGCTCGTGAGCCGGGGCGGGTACGGGACCCGCCGTCTCGGGCGCACGGTCGTCCGGCGCGTGGGACGGAGCCTCGCGCTCGCCCGGAGCGACCTGCGCGGCCGCGTGGGAGGGCTCACCCGCTGTCACGGCGGTGTACCGATCCACGGGACTGCGGCCCGCAGCGGGCCCTTCGGCCCCGGGAGCCACCGCGAAGCCGTTCTCCGCGCGCGATCCCGGACGTTCGGCCGAGTCGTCGGCGACCGGAGCCTCCCGGCCGTCCGCGAACCCGCCGGACGCCTCGGGCGCACCCGGAGTACGCGCCGCCTGCTCGGCCGTGGCCGCACGCGGCCCGAAGGGCGTGCCGGGAACTGGGCCGTCGGCACGGGCACCAGGTCCGTACACGGTGGACTCACCCCGGGCCGGAGCCTCGGCAGCACGCCGATGCCCCTCTTCGGAGCCCTGTCCTCGCCCGGCCTCCGCCGGAGCGGAGGGAATGGTCTCGCCCGGACCTCCCGACTGCTGTCGCGGAGGCACGAAGGACACCGCCGACCGCCGCAGCGGCCGCTGCTCGGACCCGGCATCGCGCGCCTCGGCGTACGCCCCGGGACCGGCCGTCTCCGGGCCGACATGGGACTCCGGCCCAGAGTGCGTCTCCGGCCCGGTGTGCGTTCCAGGGCCGGGATGGGCCCCGGGACCGGCCTGCGCCCCGGAAACCGGACCGGTGCGCGGATCGGCCTCCGGCCCACCGGGCCGCCGGGTGTCATCCCAGCCGCCTCGGCCGCCCTGTCCGCCCTGGCTGAACGGGCCGCCCCGGCTGATCTGACCGCCGTGTCCGCCCTGGCCGAGGCCGGGGTCGGTCGTGTGGCTGCCCGGCATGTCGCCGTCACGGCCGCCGTGGTCACCATGGCCGCCCGAGGAGGCTGCCGGCCGCGTGTCCCGCTCATGCGCGGGAGCGACCACCGGCTCGGCACCCTGATGGCGCGCGGGTGCCTCGGCCGGGCGCGTGTCCCGCTCGCCGACGGGAGTGTCGGCGCGCGCTGCGCCCTCGTGGCTCGCCCGGTCCTCCGCCGCGTCCGCGAGTGGATGGGCGGCCCACCGCCCGGCCGGATCGCCGGACTGCCGACGCGGACCCTGCGGTCCCTCCTGGCTCCCCTGGCCGTGCTGCCCGTACTGCTCGTGCTCTCCCCGCTGTTCCGGGTGCCCGCCCGGCGCGTCGCCACCGGATCGTGGCGCGCGCGAGCGCTCGTCCGGGACACCACCGGTGTCGCCGGAACCACGGGCCTCGGTGTGGCCGATCTGGCCGATCTGGTCGCCGTGGCCGATGGCGGGCTCGTCGTAGCCGCCGGGCCGCACGCGGCCGCGAGGCCTGTCCATATCGGACCGGCCCGTCCGCTGGTGCGCGGATGCGCCGTCCGGCACGGACCGCTCGTCCGCCCCGGGCTGCTCGTCGGGTGCCGTCTGCTCGGCCGGAAGGGCCTGTGCGCCGGTCGTGCCGGTCGCCGCTTCCCGGTCCGCGCGGTCCGCCTCGGCGAGGGCGGCGTCGAGGGCGGCGCGGGCGAAGCTGTGCGTGTCGTGATCGGGCTCGGTCGCGCTCCCTTCTGCCGTCGTGTCGCGGTCGCCGGGTTCGGTGGAACCCGCCGTGCCGCGCGCCGTTTCCGCTGCCGTGCCCGGTGCCGCGAACAGGGACGGACCGGTGGGGGACGTGCGCTCGCCGCCCGTGTCGCCGCCCCTGCGGCGTCCACCGAAGGCATTGCCCAGCTCGGACAGACCCCGTTCGGACAGGCCTCGTTCGGACAGGCCCGGCCCGGACGGACCCGCCGCGCGGGGACCGTCCTGCTCGGCGGTGACCGCCCCGGGACCGGAAGGACCGGATGGGGAGGACGCAGGACGATCCCCGGCGGGGGAGGCGGCCGGTCCCGCGGAACCGGTGTCCGTCTCCATCGCCGTGGCCGCATCCGCGTCGGGTGCCTGGACACCACGCGTCTCGGCCGCGTGCCGGGTGGATGCGGGTCGTGGACTCTCGTGCGAGCGCGCCTCCGCCGGTCGGTCCGCCGCCGTCGGCCTACCGTCCTGGATGCGTGCGCTCTCCGCTTCACGTTCGATGACCCGTTGGCCCCGATCGGGGCCGGACGCGGCTCGATCGTCAGCCGCGTGACCGGTCGCGCGCTCATCCGCTGCCGCCGTGTCGACTGAGGCGGCGCTCTTCATGGGCGTGACCGTCTCGTCACCGTACACGATGGATTCGCCCGATTCAACCCCCCCGGTTTCGGGGCTCTTCCGGGGCGCCGGGAGGGCGGGGCGGGCGGGCGCGAACCGCGCGCGCAGCTCCGCCAGGGGCGTCCAGCCCTCGCGCATGGCGGTGGGCGGCACTCCGAAGTCGACGATCGCGGCGAGTTCGTCCACGCCCATGTCGCGCAGGGATTCCACGAGGGTCCCGGCCGAGGCGGGGGTGCCGATCAGCGTGCGCGTCCCGCAGAAGCGGTCGTAGGCGCGGCGGAACTCCTCTTCTCGGTCGCCGGAGGCGTCCGCGCCGAGGCTCGCCAGCAGCCGGGCGTCGGTGGCGAGGGTGCGGGACAGCGGCCCGAACGCCTCGCGCCGGGCCGCCGCGAGGTCGGCGGCGAGGTGTGTGTACAGCTCCACCACCACGCGTCCGCCACCGGCGGCGCGGTAGGCCTCGACGCCCGCGCGCAGCTCCGCCGGGCCGAAGGTCACCAGGTCGGCGAGCACGTCGACGCCGAGGCGGCCGGCGCGCTCGAAGTCCGCGTGGGTCTCCGCGCGCAGGGACAGGGGCGCGTCGTGCTGGACCGGCGCGGGGTGCAGGCGCACGTCGTCCAGTGGGGAGCCCAGCCAGAACGCGTCGAAGGCGGCGACGTCGGCGTCGGGGGCGTCGAGCAGCGTCAGCGCCACCCGGCCGCCCGAGAGGTTGTCCACCATCGCCCATTCCTCGGCGGTGCGGACCACGTCGGGCACCGGTACCGCCGCGTGCAGGCGGACGGCCGAGGTGTCGGCGGCCAGGGCTGTGGCCAGAACCGCCGCCGAGGGGAAGGGGCCGGCGTGGCCGAGCGGCGCGCGTCCCGGCAGCCACAGGGTCCGCAGGCCGTGCTCCTCGCTGAACCTGGCCGCCTCGCGCAGCAGCGAGTACCCGCCGCCCACGGCGTCGACGAAGCACAGGCCGATGTCGGGGCTGCTGGCCGAGGCCGTCGCCGCGGGCGCCACCGGCCGGTCGGACGCCAGGTGCTCCGCCGCGCGCGCCGCCGTCGCGGCGGCCTCGGCGGCGAGGCGGATCGCCTCGGCCAGCGCGTCGCGGCCTCCCGTCGCCACGGGGACGGGTGTCGAGGCGGGGCGTGGCATCTGCTGGTCTCCTGTGGACGGCGCTGGGGGGATGGTCTCTTGACGGAACGGGTAGAGTGGCAGGTCAGTACGTCGACCGTCGCTCTCGGCGGTCAGGGCTCCCCAGTCGACGGGGACGCCCGCGCAGTGCAGTTCCCCGATCGCGCGGTGGAAGGCGTCCACTTCGGCGTCTTCCCGGCCGCTGGGGATCGCGGGAACACCCGGCGCCGCCGCGCGTGCCAGCCGGGTCAGCATCGGCTGCGTCCCCACCTCCAGCAGCACCGCGTCGGGGGTGTCGGCCAGCTCTTCCAGCAGCGCGTCGAAACGGACCGTCTGCCGTGACTGCGCCACGACGTACGCCGCCCCGGGCGTCCATCCCGCCGGCCGGACGCTCCCGTCGAGCCCCGACAAGAAGGGAGTCTGTATAGCCCGCCACGTCACCGACTCGGCCAGTGCGCGCAGCGCGCCGCGGATCTCGTCCAGCGGTGCCGCGTGGTAGGCGCGCGTGACCGGTACGCGCTGCCAGCGCAGGTCCAGGGCCTTCGCCAGGCGGCACGCCTTGTCCACGGTGCCCGCCGCGCCCGCCAGGACGTGGTTCTCGGGCCCGTTCACGATGGCCAGGGTCAGGCCCGGGCAGGCCGCCAGGACGGTGTCGACCGTCCCCCGGTCGGCCAGCACGGTGACCATCCCGCCGGGGGGCGTGTCCTGCTCGACCAGCGCGGAGAACCCGGTGACCAGGCGCATCCCGTCGGCCAGGGACAGCCCACCGGCGGCGTGCAGCGCCGCCAGCTCGCCGAAGCCGTGCCCGAGGACGACGTGCGGGCGCACGCCCAGGTGCCGCCACAGCGCGGTCATCCCGGCCTGGACGGCGAACTGCGCGGGCAGCGCGGTGCCCGGCTCGGGTGCGGCGTCGCCGAGGGCGATGGGGACCAGCGGTCTGCCCGCCAGGCGGGCGAAGCGTGCCCCGGCCTCGTCGAGCACGTCCCGGAAGTGCCCGCACCTCTCGTAGAGGGCCTTGGCGGTCTTGTGGCCGGGCTCGGTGAGGCCGGTGTAGGCGAAGACGGGCCGGACGCGGTCGCTGGCGGTGTAGGCGGAGTAGTGCTCCGAGCGCGTCCCGGACAGGTAGGCGTCCAGGCCCTCGGCGAATTCGCCGTCGGTGGCGCCGTAGACCACGAGGCGGTGCCGCGCGTGGCGGCGGCCGAGGGCGGCGGTGGTGACCACGTCGGCGGCGCGCGGGGCCTGGTCCAGCCGCGCGCGGTAGGCGGCGGCCAGCTCGCGGAGGGTGTCGGCGTGCCCGGCGGACACCGGCAGCAGCGCGGGCACCGGCGGCAGGGCGTCGGAGCGGCGGGCGCCGTGCGGCATGCCGTGGTGCTGCGCGACGACGGCGTGCGCGTCGTCGACGGCCACGGACGCCAGGCGCGGCCCGACGGTGTTCTCCTCGCCGTCGCGCACCGCGCGAACGGCCGCGACCAGGTCGGCCGCGGACAGGGTGACGTCCTCGGCGCTCACCCCGGCGGCGTTGAGCGCGTCGGTCTCGGCGTCGGCGGAGACCGCCACGCCCAGGATGACCGCGTGCACGCGGTCGCCGTCGGCGAGGGCGCGGTCGAGGTGCTTCAGCGCCAGCACCGAGGCGCCGGAGGCGTCGTCCCAGTGCCCGGCGAGGGCCAGGTCGGCCTCGCCGTCCAGCAACGCGCGCGCGGCCAGCTGCACCGCGACCAGCGCGGTGGACGCGCCGGTCCACACGCCCACGGCGGGGCCGGGCAGGCGCAGCCGCGCGGCCGTTTCGTCGTCCACAGTGGACTCTGGAGGACCCGCCCACAGGCCCGCGCGCACCCCGCCGCCGGCGTATCCGGCGTCCTCCAGGGCGTGGTGGGCCGTCATGAGGAAGACGCGACGGGAAGGGGGTGTCGACACGGGGTCGGCCACGGCGAAGAAACCCGGGTCGAACGTGTCGCCGGGCACGCCTTCGGCCATGCCAATGACGGCGATGCGGCGGTCATTCATCGGCGTCCTCCGCTGCCTCGCCCGCGATGCCCTGGTGCGCCTGGTCCGTACCCGGACAGGGCGCGAGTCTAACAACTCCCATCTATGTCCGGTACGGTGCGCACGGGCGTTCGGGGCGTGCTTTTCTTGTAGCCGTGAGCACCGTTTCGGGAGATCGCGTCGTCACAGAGCCATCGGTCCTGCGCGCCCTGGCGCACCCGGCCAGGCTGGCGGTGATCGACCTGCTCACCTCCACCGGCAAGACCGCCACGGCCACCGAGTGCGCCGAGGTCGCGGGCCTGTCGCCGTCGGCGATGAGCTATCACCTGCGGACCCTCGCCAAGGCCGGGCTCATCGAGGAGGCCCCCGGGCGCGGCGACGGCCGCGAGCGCCTGTGGCGCGCGCCGATGACGGGCCTGACCCTGCGCACCGAGCAGGACGCCCCGGACGAGGACAAGCGGGCCTTCAGCGAGGTCGTCGACCTGCACCTGGACCGCCTGGTCCAGCGGGTCCGGCACTGGATCGCCACCAGCCATGAGGAGTCGCCGGAGTGGTACGAGGCGGTGACCCTGGCCGAGAGCCGCGTGGTGGTCACGGCCGAGGAGATGGCGATGCTGCGGACGCAGATCCGCGAGCTGCTGGAGCCCTATCAGCGTCCCGCCCGTCCCGAACCCCCCGAGGGCGCCCGTGAGGCCACGATGGCCCTCATCGCCGTGCCCTTGCAGGGCCCGGAGGTCCATCGCAAGGACATGGAGCGCAAAGGGATTGACGGCCCGGGGTGATCGGGCGAACCTCGCCCCATGACGTTATTCGTGCAGAACATCGCCTTCGACTGCGATGACGCCTACACCGTCGGCTCGTTCTGGAGCGCGGTCTTCGGCCTGCCCCTGATGGACGACGACAAGCCGGGCGATCCGGTCGCGGTGATCCGCCGCGAAGGCGGGAACCTCTACTTCGAGCGCGTCCCGGAGGCCAAGACCGTCAAGAACCGGGTGCACCTGTGCCTGCAGGCCGGGAAGAACCGTGACGCCGAGTGCGAGCGGATGCTCGCACTCGGCGCCACGATCGTCGACGACCGCCGTCACCTGAAGGAGGACGGGGGCTGGTGCGTTTTCGCCGACCCGGAGGGGAACGAGTTCTGCGTGCTGGGCCGGGCGGCTACTTCTTAGCGCCGCGCCACATGGCCACCGCGACCCAGGCCGCCCCGATGGCGATGATGGCGCCGTGCGCGATCCGGACGGGCATCGGCGTGAAGTACTGGGGGATGTAGAGGGCCAGGCCGATCGCGAAGACCACGCCGGTCCAGGCGCCGGTCAGCTTGGACCGGCCGATCGCGATCGCGGTGAGGACGCCGCCGGCGCCCAGGAGGGCCAGGCCGATCGCGAAGGTCGTCACCGCCGCCGGGTGGTAACGGAAGGAGTCGACCATGTCCAGCAGCGCCGGGTTGTTGTCGGCGATGGCGCGCGAGGCCATCTCGTGGACGCCGAAGATCTCCGCGCCGTAGTAGGGGAGCGTCATCCCGGCGCCGATCCAGGTGGTGATCATCGCCCAGCGGCCCGCTTCGGCGCCGCGTGTCTCGCGGACCCGGTCGCGGACGGCGGCCACGCCCAGTCCGGCCAGGATGAAGGCGAAGACGCCGAGCAGGTGGGCCAGGATCCACTGGTTCGAGGCCATCGCGGTGGCCGGGTCCATTTTGGTCTCGTCGGGGCGCAGGGCGGGGTAGGCGAGGAACAGCAGGCCGGACGCGGCGAGGGTGATCGCGCCGAGGCGGGGGCGGGTCTGCATCGGGGACTCCTAGATAATGGTGAGCGGTGCTCTCTTCTGAGAGCAGTTAACACGAGACGGGCGCTCACTGTCAAGAGCGGTGCTCTCGAATGTTTCGAAGCGAGTATCTGTGCAGGTCAGAATAGATCTGAAAGAGGCGCTTGACATCCGAAGATGTGAAGCCTATATTTCGAAACATGTCTTTCATAGTTTCCCGCTGGCGCGACGTCTACCTCTCCACCGCCGCTCGCGGCCTCGCCGGAACCGGCACCATGGCCGTCACCGCGACCCTCCTGCTGTCGATCCAGGCCAAGGGCTTCGGCGGATTCGCCGCCGGCGCGCTCATCACCGTCTTCGCCCTCCCCGTCGTCCTGCTCGCCCCGCTCACCGGACGCCTCGTCGACCGCGTGGACAGCCGGGTCCTGCTCATCGCCGCAGGTGTCCTGGAGTCCATCGCCTGCTTCGCGCTCTCCCGCACCGACGCGCTGTGGATGATGTACGCCGGCGCCGCCCTGGTGGCCACCGCCGGAGCCGTCATCCAGCCCACCTTCGGCGCCCTGCTCCCCGCGATGGTCGTCCCCGGCGACCTGCCCCGGGCCGCCGCGCTCAGCCAGACCTCGGCGACCGTCGGCTCCCTCGCCGGTCCCGCCGCCGCGGGCGTCCTGGTCGGCGCCTTCGACGCCCGGATCGCCTTCACCGTCAGCGCCGTCCTGGTGCTGTTCACCGCCGTCGCCGGGCTGCTCCTGCGCACCCGCCGCGGCTCCGCCGAGCAGGCCGCCTCGCCCGCCGGGGCCTGGAAGCTCGGCGACGACCACGCCGTCCGCATCTCCGTGCTCGCGCTGAGCCTGGTCGTCGCCGTCGTGTCCGGCATCAACGTCGCCGAGGTCTTCTTCGTCCGCGGCGACCTGGGCGCCACCGAGACCATGTACGGCTTCGTCGTCGGCGCCTGGCCGATCGGCATGACCGTCGGCGCGTGGATCCTGTCGGGCTGGCTGCGCAAGGCCGGTGACGCGCAGGTGGTGCGGATGCTGTTCCTGGCGATGGCCGTGGCCTGCCTGGCCCTGGGCTCCTCGGGCCTGATCTTCGGCTCCGCCTGGCTGCTGCTGCCCTTCTGGTTCATCGGCGGCTTCGGCAACGGCGCCATCAACGTCGCCATGGGCGTCCTCGTCGCCCGCCGCGTCGCCCCCGAGGCACGCGGCCGCGCCCAGGCCGTCATCCAGGGCATGGTGCAGGGCAGCTCGCTGGCCGGCTACCTCGGCATCGGCGCGATCATGGAGCTCGTGGACGCCCGCTGGATCGTGATCGGCGTCGGCACCGGGGGCGTCGTGATGGTCCTGGCCGCCCTGCCCCTCCTGCGCCGGATCAAGGCCCCTTCGCCCGCGATCGCCGAAACCGTCCCAGCCTGAGACTAGGGTCGCGGGAGAAGCAGGCGAACCGACAGGAGACGGACATGCGCATCACGGCCAACGAGTTCATCAGCCTCGACGGGGTCGTCCAGGCCCCCGGCGGCCCGGAGGAGGACACCGACGGCGGTTTCGCCAACGGCGGCTGGTCCCACCCCTACTTCGACGTCGACATCATGGGCCCGTTCATCGACGGGACCCTGACGCAGGCCAGTGACCTCCTCTTCGGCCGCCGCACCTGGCGGGTCATGGCCGACGCCTGGCCCGGCCGCGCCGGAGACCCCTTCGCCGACAAGATGAACGCGATCCACAAGTACGTCGTCTCCGCCACCCTCGCCCCCGACGACACCGAGTGGAACAGCACGGTGATCCCCGGCGCGAACGCCCTGGACGACCTGCGCAAGCTCAAGGAGAGCGGCGAGGGCGAGGCGCTCGTCATGGGCAGCCCCACCCTCGTCCGCGCGCTCATCGCCGAAGGCCTCCTCGACGAGCTGCGCCTCATGGTCATGCCGGTGCTCCTCGGCGGCGGCAAGGGCGTCTTCCCCGCCGACGGGAAGATGCGGGGCCTCGAACTGGTGTCGTCGGTGACCGGCGACATCGGCACCACCGTCGCGATCTACCGTCCGACGGGACAGTGAAAGACAGACGGGCGGGCGTTCGGGAAAGCGCCCGCCCGTCACCCGCGTGACAGGTAACCGGCCATCTCCTCGCGCGTGCGGGGGAGGCCGGTCTCGCGCATCAGGATCCCGAAGTTCCCGAAGGACGACGTCCCGATCAGCCACGGCCCGCGCGCGTGGGCGAGCGCGCGCACGACCCGCCGCTGCCGCTCCGGCAGCGCGCCGAAGGCGACGCCCGCGGCGACCGGCTCCGGGAACGCCATGGCCAGGACGCGGTAGGCCACGGTCAGCGCCTCGGTGCCGGTGAGCCGGGTCAGCCCGTCGAGGAGCACGTCGAAGACATCGCCCCCGGCGCGTTCGAGCGCCAGCGCGGCCAGCGCGCGCACGTTCCCTTCAAGGAAGGGGACGTCGAGGGGCTCGCCGCCCTCGGACAGCCACGACGTCAGCTCGGCGATCGCCCGCGCGTCGCCGGTCCCGGCGAGCGCGACGGACGCCGCCCAGCGCACCGGGCGCCGCTCGTCGTCCAGCAGCGCGGGCGGGACCTCGCCGCCGATGAGCGAGGCGGCCACGATCGCGGTGGCGGCCACGGCGTCCACGGGGTCGGACGCCAGGCCCAGCAGCGCGGGGACGTGCCCGGGCCGGTCGGGGAACCACGCCAGCACGTAGGCCGCCGAACAGCGCACCCCCGCGTCGGCGTCGGACAGCAGGCCCGCCGCGATGTGCGTGCCCTTGGACACCGCCCGGTGGATGGAGTAGAGCAGCTTCGCCCACGAGCGCGAGCCGTAGACGGCGAGGGCCTCGCCGCCCCGGGCCGCGTCCCGCAGTTCGTCGAGGTCGAAGCCCCCGGGCAGGTGCTGCTCATCGAAGCCGACGGTGACCAGGGCCAGCAGCCGGAGGATCGCGTCCCGGTCGCCGATCCCGGGGTCGGCGGCCAGCTCCCACAGGAACGGCACGGCCTTGGGGGTGGCCTTGTAGCGGGTGCCCTGGTGGTAGATGTTGGCGAAGAGCTCACCGAGGGCACCGTGCCGGGTCTCCTCGTCGGGGGAGGCCAGTTCGCGCAGCTGGCGGGGTACGTCCCCGGCGGAGCCGTAGGCGTGGGAGAGCTTGGCCCAGTCGATGTCGTCGAGTCCGTCGAGCACGGTCACCTGTCCACGAAGAAGGGGCCCTCATCATGGCAGCGGGGTACGTCAGTCCGGGACGGCGACGCCGGAGCGGTAGGCGAACACGACCAGCTGCGCGCGGTCGCGGGCGCCGAGTTTGAGCATCGCGCGCCCGACGTGGGTGCGGACGGTCGCCGGGCTCACCGCCAGCGCGGCGGCGATCTCCTCATTGGACCGTCCACTGGCGACCCATCCGACGATCTCGCGTTCCCGCGCGGTGAGGCGGGACAGGTCCGGGTGCGGCGAGGCGGCGCGCGTGCCGAGGTAGTGGCCGATGACCTTGCGGGTCACCGAGGGTGAGAGCAGCGCGTCCCCGGCGGCCACGACGCGGACTGCGTGCAGCAGCTCGCCGGGATCGGCGTCCTTGGTGATGAAACCGGCCGCGCCCGCCGCGAGCGCGTCGAAGATGTAACTGTCGACGTCGAAGGTGGTCATCATGACCACGCGGGTGCCGGACAGCGCCGGGTCGCCGCAGATGCGGCGCAGGACCTCCAGTCCGTCGAGTCCGGGCATGCGGATGTCCAGTAAGGCCACATCGGGCCGTTCCAGTTGGACGAGGTGGAGGGCCTCGTGGCCGTGCGCGGCCTCGCCGGTCAGGGTGATGTCGGGTTCCTCGGCGACGAGGACGCGCAGGGCGAGGCGGATGAGGCTCTGGTCGTCGGCGACTACGAGCCGGATGGGGGTCACGGTTCCAGGCTGCCGTACGGGAGCCTGGCGCGTACGGCGAATCCGCCACCCGGTTCGGATCCGGACGTCAGGGTGCCGCCCAGGAGTTCGGCGCGCTCGCGCATCCCGGCGCGCCCGGCGCCTTCGGGGCCGGGCGGGGCGGTGCCGTCGTCCACGATGGACAGTGTCAGGACGCCGTCGGCGGCGCCGATCGCGACGTGCGCGCGGGTGGCGCGGGCGTGCCGGATGACGTTGGTGAGGGCCTCCTGGGCAATTCGGTAGGCCACCCGGTCGACTGTGGACGGTGGCTCGCCGGGCGCGGCCTCAAGGCTCACCGGGATGGGCATCCGTGCCAGCAGCGCGGGAAGCGCCGACAGGCCGGGCGGGCTCCCGGTGAGCGGGGCGATGGCGGAGGTGAGCTCGGCGAGCCCCGCGCGTCCGCTGTCGCGGATGGCGCGCAGGCTCTCGGCGACCTCGGTGGGGGTCGCCGCGCCCCGGCGTTCGATGACGTGCAGGGCGACCCCGGCGTGCATGGTGATGACGGCGAGCCCGTGGCCGACGGCGTCGTGGACCTCGCGGGCGATGCGCAGCCGCTCGCGCGCCAGGTGCAGCTCCCGGTCGCGGTCGGCGGCGCGGCGGCGGGTGTCGCGGACGGTGGCCAGGGCGAGTCCGGTGGCGGCGGGCGGGATCAGCCAGATCGCCGGCGCGAGAGGTTCGAAGGTCGAGAGCGCACCGACCGCGTAGCTCGCGGCGGCGACGACGGCGGTGTGGCGCCAGGGCCGCAGGAAGGCGAAGGTGCCCAGGGCGACCATGGCCGGGACGAGCGCCGGGCCGTACGGGAATCCGGCGAGCAGGTAGGCGTGCGTCCCGGCGAGGACCGCGATGACGCAGGCCATGGGATGCGTGCGGCGGACGGTCAGGCACAGCGCGGTGGCCGCGATGAGCGCGTAGCCGCGGGGGTCGTCGAAGCGGAGGCCCTGGTTGGCCGCCGCCGGTGCCTGGGCGAGGCACGAGGCGGCGGCGATGACCGCGGCGATCGCGGCGTCGGCGCGCAGGGTCCGGCTCATCCCCGAAGGCTAGGCGCGCCCGCGCTCCGGCGTCGTCCACAAGGGAACGTAGGCGGCCTGCGTCAGTTGAGGTATAGGGGGATAAGCGTGACGGCGTTGGTGGCGGCGTGCACCGCGATGATCGCGGTCTTGGAGCGGAAGCGCGTCCACAATGTACCGACGAACAGGCCCATCAGGCCCTGGAAGGCGATCGCGGCGGCCACGTCGGGCAGCGGCGAACCGAAAGGGTGGTGGGAGGGCAGGTGCATGCCCGCGAACAGCATGGACGCCATCAGCAGGCCCGGCAGGCGGCCGAAACGGGCCTCCAGGCGGGTTTGCAGCGCCACCCGGTAGAACAGTTCCTCCAGGATCGAGGCGGTGACCAGGGTGATGAGCGCGATGACGGTGAGGGTGACCAGGTCGGGGTAGTCGGCCGGGTCGAGCGGCGGCTGCCGCAGCGGGCTCACGTACTCCAGCAGCGCCCAGACCGCGATCGCGGGGACCGGCCACAGCGCGGCCCACCCGCGCGGGCGCTCCAGTGGCGCGAACGGCGTCCGGCGGCGGCCGATGAGGGCCACCAGCAGCGCGCCGCCGCCGAAGAGGGCGAGCTTGACCAGCGGGTAGCCGTAGCCGATCGGGAACACCGCGATGAGGACGGGGAAGGCCACGGCCAGCGCGACGAGCGTCCACGTCTCGCCGTCGGGCCGCCTCGCCGGAACCGGAGCGGGTGTCCGGACAGGGATCAGCCACGCGATGAGGAGCCCGGCGAGCAACGGCAGGACGGCCGCGGCGAGGCTCTGCGGGATGGCGCCCTCGTCGCTGGAGGTGCGGATCGAGGTCCGGCCGGTGGCCAGCAGGTAGAGGGGCCCGGCGGCGGCGAGGGCGATGAGCGCCCAGGTGAGGGGTCGGTTGCGCATGAGTCGATCTTCGCGGCGGGACGGGCCGTCCGCCTCGGCTGCGG
This sequence comes from Actinorhabdospora filicis, assembly GCF_030269765.1. Taxonomy (GTDB): domain Bacteria; phylum Actinomycetota; class Actinomycetes; order Mycobacteriales; family Micromonosporaceae; genus Actinorhabdospora; species Actinorhabdospora filicis. The sequence goes on from NZ_BSTX01000004.1 coordinate 571,000, forward strand.
GCAGGAAAGGCGTGTACCACGAAAGTCGTACCCGTCCACCATGGATGGCCGGTCTTCGTAGCCTTTCTTCCGATCTTGATGCGAAGGTAGGAATTTTCCACCTTTCCCATTGACGGCGGTAGTTTTCCGCCGACACACTGTTCACCAGCGTCGATGGCCATCACGCCGCGTTCCACAACCGGCACGTCGACCCCGCCGCGGCACCGGCGGGGCGACATCCCCAATCCCCCCTGAAGGGAGGATCCATGGCGGCCCTCTACGGCGAGGTCTCCTGGTTCTGCTGCGGGAACTCGTGGGGTCCGTGCGGCTCCACCGGGCACGGCTCCTGCGGAACCTGCAACAGCGGCAGCAGACAGCACGCGTGGCCCAACGCGTCCGACGCGTGCTTCGCCATCACCAGACCCGACCGCTGCGGCGAGAATCTCCTCCGCCGCACCTGCGGTCACGTCCACACGACCACCAACCGCTGCAACGGCAAGGCGGTGGCCACCTCGATCGCCGACTGCGGCCCGCAGACGGACCTGTTCTGCGGCGAGCGCACCTGCTGCGGGACGGTGTGCGGCAGCAACCGCGTCATCGACCTCACCCCGTCCGCCTACAGCGCCATCGCCAGCCTGTCCTCCGGGCTGACACCGGCGATGGTCTCGTAGGGAGCGTCGAGAATGGACAGACGCAGACTGCTCACCACCGCCGTGCTCGGCGGCGCCGCCGGACTCGTCGGGGCCACCGCCCTGGGCTCGCTGTCCCCCGAGGACGTGTGGGCCGCCGAAGGCGCCAACGCCAAGATCAACCCCGGCGATCCCGACCCGAACTTCGTCGAGGGCCGCGTCACCGCGGTCAGCGACGCCGTCGTCTTCGTGACGAGCTCGGACGGGACCTACCACAGCATCCGGGTCACCACCGGCACCTCGATCTGGAAGCTGAACCCGTCCACACTGGACGAGGTCAAGGTCGGCGACGGGCTCTACGCGCGCGGCGTGCGCATGCCCGACAACACCCTCGCCGCCGATTCCCTGTGGGTCAACATCGTCAACCTGAACGCCCACGTGGACTCCATCGGGCGCGGCCACCTCAACCTCGACCACCACGGCCAGCGCGTCGTGGCCCACGTCGAGCAGGGGCGGTCGGCCGCGGTGTACAACAACACGCCCGCCGTCTCGGACATGTCGATGCTCCAGGCCGGCAAGCACGTCAAGGTGATCGGCGCCTGGCACCCCGACACCAACGAGATCACCATCTCCACGGTCTACGCGGCCGTCTGACCCAGGGCCGGGTGGGCGACCACCCGGCCTCCACAGTGGAGTGATCGTGATGCCCTACACCGTTCAGGCCCTCGTGCTGGGGGCCGTCCTCGCCTGGTCGGGCGCCCTCAAGCTGTTCTCCCGGTACGCGCCCGCCGAAGCCCGGCGCACCGCCCTGGCCGGGCTGCTGGGGGAGAAGGCCGTGCCCGCCCACCGCGTCCTCGGCGGCGCCGAACTCGCGCTGGCCGCGCTGTTCCTGGCGCCACCGGCGCTCACCGCCGAGGCCGTCGCAGGGATCGCCCTGACCACCGGCTTCCTCGCCTACCTGACCTACGCGGCCGTCGCCGCGCCCGACGCGTCCTGCGGCTGCCTGGGCTCCCGGCCCGCCCGGGTGACCTGGCGGGCCTTCGCCCGCGCCGGGACGCTGCTGGCCGCCGCCGTCCTCGCCCTGTTCGCCACCGGCGCCTGGTACACGTCCATTTTGGACGGACGCGCGATCGCCCTGGTGATCGGCGAACTGGCACTGGTGGCGGCCCTCTCACCCGAACTCGACCACCACTGGCTGACGCCGCTGCGGCGGCTGCGCGTCCGCCTCACCCACCCGCTCGCCAGCGGCGTCCCCGTCATCCCGCTCGACGCCACCGTCACGCAACTGGTGCGCTCGGGCGCCTGGCGGGCCACCTCGGCCCTGGTGACCTCCGACGTCACCGACCACTGGGACGAGGGCGAGTGGCGGTTCCTGGCCTACACCGCCCGCTACGACGGCGAAGCGGCCACGGCCGTATACGCCGTCCCGCGCCTGCGCTACGACCCCGGCGCGGTGCGGGCCGCGCTCGTCGCCGAGGACGGCGCGACCCTGTACGCGGTGGACGGGCCGCCGCCCGGCGAGGTCCCGTCCTGGGCCCTCACCGTGCAGACGCCCGAACACGTCCGGACGTGAGGAACCGGGGCGATCACGCGATCGCCCCGGCCCGTCCTACCGCGCCTCGGCCGTCACCGGCTGCTGAGTCACAGCGTCGCCGGAAGCCTGCGGCATGGTGCTACCAGAAGCCTGCACCACGGTGTTACCGGAAGCCTGCGGCTTCTTGGGCGGCGCGAGCATCATGATGATGTTGCGGCCGTCCCGGCTGGGCGCGGACTCCACCACGGCCAGCTCGCCCAGCTCACCGGCGAGCGCGTTCAGCAGGTTCACGCCCTGCTCCGGGCGGCTCTGACCGCGGCCGCGCAGCCACACCGACGCCTTGACCTTGAAACCGGAACTCAGGAAGCGCGTGATGTGCCCGCGCTTGGTCTCGTAGTCGTGGGAGTCGATGCCCACGCGGAAGTTGATCTGCTTCACCACGACCTGCTGCTGATTGCGGCGGGCCTCGCGGGCCTTCTGGCTCGCCTCGTACTTGAAGCGGCCGTAGTCCATCAGGCGGCAGACCGGCGGGGTGGCGTTCGCGGCGACCTCGACCAGGTCGAGGCCGACCTCGGCGGCCAGATCGAGGGCGCGCTGGAGCGGGACGATGCCCACCTGCTCGCCCTCGGGGCCCACGAGACGGATCTCCCGGGCGCGGATTTCTTTGTTGATGCGATTGTCGAACGTCGGCAAAGGCGTTCCTCTCAAAAGGAGACGGGGAAGTGTCGTGCGGATTTGATGCGCGCCCCCGACGGGGGCGCGGTGCGGGAAAGCCGCCTCTAGCAGGCGAAGCGGGTGACACCCGCGGTGCGGCGAAGGCTCATCACGGCGTCACCTCGCTTTCCTCTCTCGGGCCGGAGGCGTGGATGCCTCTACGGCGCGGCGGCTGAAGTATATCGCCGATTCCGGGATCCTGGCAGGGTCGCGGTACAACTTGTTGATGGCCCGTCACAGCTCGTCGCGGTACAGCAGGTTGAGGCTCGGACTCGTCCTCCACATCGCCTTGATGGTCGGCGCCGCGGTGCTCGCCGCCGGGGTCTCGGGCTGGGGCATCTGGTGGCTGTTCGGGTCGCCGGACCTGTCCGGGCCGACCGATCAGGCCTCCCGCTTCGAAGTGGTGAAGCTGATCCTCACCGTCGCCGGGAGCTTCACCGCCGGACTCGGCGCGGTCATCGCACTCGTGGTGCAGTACCGCAAGCAGCACCTCAGCGAAGCGGGCGAGCGGCGCGAGGACACGAAGCTGTTCCTGGAGCGCTACGCCAAGGCCGCCGAGCAGCTGGGCTCGGACAAGGCGGCGGTGCGGCTGGCCGGGGTGTACTCGATGGTGTCCCTCGCCGACGACTGGGCCGAGGAGCGGCAGACCTGCGTGGACGTGCTGTGCGCCTACATCCGGATGCCGTACGAGCCGCCCTCCGACGCCGACCCGGAGGGGATGGGGGAGCGGCAGGTGCGGCACGCGCTGCTCAAGGCCCTCTCGCAGCGGGTCTACGACGGGTACGACCGGGCCTGGCCGCGCTTCCGCTTCGACTTCACCGGCGCGGTCATCGACGGCGGAGTGATGGCGCGCATGGCCGTACCGGCCCACAGCGAGGTGCTCTTCGACCGCGCGCGCTTCACCGGCGCCGAGCTGAACCTGTGGGGCGCGCACGTCGCGGGAGGCGTGCTCTCCTTCGACGGGGCGGTCATCGAGGAGGGCGCGCGGGTCGACCTGTCCTCGATGAACGTGACCCACGGCGTGTTCCGGGCGGACGGGATCCAGGTGCGCGAGGGCGTGCTGGACCTGGCGTCGGGCAGGTTCCCCGGCGGCGGGCTCCTGCTGCGGGAGATCTCGCTCGAAGCCGGCGGCGAGGTGCGCCTGACCGGGGCGCGCTTCGGTGACACCATCGGCATCGGAGGGGTCGTCGACGGCGGCCTCCTCGACTTCACCCGGGCCGAGTTCGGCCTCCGGCCGGGCACCGGCCACGCCCTCCCGCAGAAGATCGGGCCCCTCGACATGCGCGCCGGGCGGCTCGACTTCACCGGGACCCTCGCCGAGCGCCCGATCGAACTGGGCGAGGTGACCTTCGGCGGTGGCACCGTCGACCTGCGCGAGCTCGGCGCCGACACCGTCGTCCGGTACCCGGAGGGCGCCCTGGGCCTCAGCCTTCCGCAGCCCCGCCGCCCGGAATCGTGATCTACTCGCCCCATGCTCACCCTCGGCTTCCGGGTCGGCCACTGGACCGACCATGACGCCCGCACCGGCTGCACCGTCATCCTCTGCCCGGAGGGCACCACCGCCTCCGCCGAGGTGCGCGGCGGCGCGCCGGCCACGCGTGAACTCGCGCTGCTCGAACCGCACCGCACCGTCCAGACCATCCACGCCGTGCTGCTCACCGGCGGCTCGGCCTTCGGGCTGGCCGCCGCCGACGGGGTGATGCGCTTCCTCGAAGAACAGGGCCGGGGAGTCCCGACACCGGCCGGGAACGTGCCGATCGTGCCGTCCCTCGCCCTGTTCGACCTCGCCGTCGGCGCCGCCGACGTGCGCCCCACCGCCGCGTCCGGGTACGCCGCGTGCCGGGACGCCGAGACCAACACCGTCCTGCACGGACGCGTCGGCGCCGGAACGGGCGCGCGCGTGGGCCAGTGGCGCGGACCCGAGCACGCCCGCGACGGCGGCCTGGTCACCGCCGCCATCCGCGACGGCGACCTCGAAGCCGTCGCCCTCATCGCCGTCAACGCCGCCGGGGACGTCGACCACCACCGGCGGCCCCTCGAAGAGCACGCCCGCCACTCCACGGCGATCCAGGGCACGCCGATGACCAACACCACCATCGGCCTGGTCGCCACCAACGCCCGCCTCGACAAGACCGGCTGCCTCCTCGTGGCCCAGGGCGCGCACGACGGACTGGCCCGCGCGATTGTGCCGCCGCACACACGCTGGGACGGCGACGCGTTCGTCGCCGCAGCGACCGGCCGGGTCGAGGCCGACGTCGACGCCGTCCGGCTGCTCGCCGCGGCCGCCGTCGAGAAGGCGATCTTGAGCCTGTAACCGCACCCGCCTACGGTGAAGCGCATGAGTTTGCCGCGCTTCCACCACGCCATCCCCGTCGACGACCTCGACGCCGCCCGCGCCTTCTACGGCGGCGTCCTGAACTGCCCGCAGGGCCGCGAGTCCGACAGCTGGATCGACTGGGACTTCTACGGACACCAGCTCGTCACCCACCACGCCCCCGGCGCGCGCAGCGAACACAGCAACGCCGTCGACGGCCACGGCGTGCCCGTGCCCCACTTCGGCCTGCTGCTCACGATCCCCGGCTTCCACGCCCTCGCCGACCGCCTCCGCGCCGCCGGAACCCCCTTCGTCATCGAGCCCTACCTGCGCTTCGAGGGACAGCCCGGCGAGCAGTGGACGATGTTCTTCCGCGACCCGGCCGGAAACGCCATCGAGATCAAGGCCTTCGCCGACGACACCCAGGTCTTCGCCCGGTGAGCCGCGTCCTGATCACCGGCGCCGGAGGCGGCATCGGACGCGCCATCGCCCACGCCTTCGCCACCGCCGGGCACACCGTCGCCGTCCACTACTCGGGCAACGCGCAGGGAGCCGAGGAGACCCTGCGGTCGCTGCCCGGCGAAGGGCACGGCATCGTCACCGGCGACATCTCGGACCCCGAGACCCCGCCCGCGCTCATCGCCACCGCCGCCGAAACCCTCGGCGGACTCGACGTCCTGGTCAACAACGCGGCCGTCATGGTGGCCCACCCGATCGCCACCACCTCGTACAACGACTGGCGCGCCGCCTGGTCACGCACCCTCGCGGTCAACGTCACCGGCACCGCCGACGTCTCCTACTGCGCCGCCCGGCACATGATCGGCAACGGCGTCCAGGGCCGCATCATCAGCATCGGCTCGCGCGGCGCCTTCCGCGGCGAACCCGATCACCCCGCCTACGGCGCCTCCAAGGCCGCCGTGCACGCCATGAGCCAGTCCCTGGCCGTCGCGCTCGCCCCGCACGGCATCGGCGTGGCCGCCGTCGCCCCCGGCTTCACCGCCACCGACCGCGTCGCCGCGCGCCTCACCGGCGCCGAAGGCGAGGCGATCCGCGCGCAGAGCCCCTTCGGGCGCGTCGGGACGCCCGAGGAGGTCGCCTCCGCCGTCCTGTGGCTCGCCTCGCCCGGGGCGATCTGGGCCAGCGGCACCGTCATCGACCTCAACGGCGCCTCCTACCTGCGGACCTGACCCGCCGGCGGGCCACGGGCCGGAGCACCCCGCGACGGCGGTGCTCCGGACCGTGGCCGCCGCCCGGCACAATCGACGCCATGACGCACTCCTCCTTCTGGCGGGCCGTGCTGCTCGGGGGCGCGGTGGGCGACGCCCTCGGAGCCCCCGTCGAGTTCCACCGCCGTGACCAGATCCGGGACATGTACGGCGAACTCGACGGCCTCGTCCACCACCCGCACCGCTTCGGCGCCATCACCGACGACACCCAGATGACCCTCTTCACCGCCGAGGCCGTCATCGCCAGCCGCCGCCACGACGGCGAAGCCTTCCCGGCGGCGCTGTTCTACTCCTACCTGCGCTGGCTCGCCACCCAGGGCCGCCGCGCCCGCCTCCCCGAAGGCGAGCGCCGCCTTGAGCTGCGCGGGCTGCTGTGGGACGACGACGACCTCCACCACGTCCGCGCGCCCGGCACCACGTGCCTCAACGCGCTCGAAGGCGGCTGGTACGGGACCCGCGAACGCCGCCGCAACAACTCCAAGGGCTGCGGCGGCGTCATGCGCGCCGCGCCCGGCGGGTCCTACGAGGCGGGCGTCGCCATCGGCGCCATCACCCACGGCCACCCCACCGGGTACCTGACGGCGGGCGCGCTCGCGGGCATCATCGCCGTCCTGCGCGACGGCGGCAGCCTCGACGAGGGCGTCCTGGACGTCCTGGCGCGGCTGCGGTCCGAACCGCACGGCGGCGAGACGGCCGCCGCGCTGGAGGCCGCCGTGGCCTACCGGGGGGACGACATCGAGGAGCTGGGCGCGGGCTGGATCGCCGAGGAGGCCCTCGCGATGGGCGTGTGGGCGGCCCGCCGCGCCGACGGCGACGTCCGCCGGGCGCTGCTGGCGTCCGTCGACCACTCCGGCGACTCCGATTCCACCGGTTCGATCGCCGGGAACCTGCTCGGCGCGATGCACGGCGAGGCCGCGCTGCCTGTGGAGTGGATCACGGAACTGGAGGCGCGTGACCTGATCGCGCGCGTTGGGGCGGATCTGGGCGCCCCGGAACCGGCCCCAGATGACGTCTACCCCTACATCTGAGTGGCGGATTCGGCGGCCAAGGGGCAGTCTGGGTCCGTCGACGACATGTAAGGAGCGAAACCACCGTGACCGATAACCCGCTGCTCGTACCGAGCGATCTGCCGTACGAGTTGCCGCCTTTCGCCCGCATCCGCGACGAGCACTACCGTCCGGCCTTCGAGACGGGGATGGCGGAGCACGCGGCCGAGGTCGAGGCGATCGCGTCGCGACAGGACGCGCCGACCTTCGACAACACGATCGTCGCGCTGGAGCGCGCCGGCTGGACCCTCGGCCGGGTCCAGACGGCCTTCTGGACGAAGATCGCCTCCGACTCCACGCCCGCGCTGCGCGAGCTGGAGTCCGAGCTCTCGCCGAAGCTGGCCGCCCACACCGACTCGATCCTGCTCAACCCGCGCCTGTTCGCCCGCGTCCAGGCCGTCCACGAGCAGCGCGACCAGCTGGCCGACCCCGAGCAGCGCCGCCTGCTCGACCGCTTCCACACCGACTTCGTGCGCGCCGGTGCCGCGCTCCCGGCCGAGGCGGCCGAGGAGCTCAAGGCCCTCAACGCCGAACTGGCCGCCCTGTCGGTGGCCTTCGACCAGAACCTCCAGGCCGACACCAACGACGCACTCGTGGTCGTGGACGACGCCGCCGAGCTGGACGGCCTCACCGCCGACGCGATCGCCGCCGCGGCCAACACCGCCAAGGAACGCGGCCACGACGGCAAGTACGCCATCAGCCTCATCCTCCCCACCGCGCAGCCGGCGCTGGCCTCGCTGACCGACCGGAACGTGCGGCGGCGGCTGTACGAGGCGTCCGTCAACCGCGGGCTCACCTCGAACATCGACCTGGTCGTCAAGGTCGCGAAGCTGCGGGCCCGCCGCGCCAAGCTGCTCGGCTACGACACCCACGCCGACTACATCATCGCCGACCAGACCGCGCGCGAGGTCCCGGCCGTCGTCGAGCGCCTGGAGGCCATGGCCCCCATCGCCCGCCGCAACGCCGTCGCCGAGGCCGCCGCGCTCCAGGAGGCCATGCCCGAGGGCGAGACCCTGGAGGCCTGGGACTGGCCCTTCTACGCCGAGAAGGTCCGCCAGGAGCGCTACGCCGTCGACGCCGCCGAGATGCGTCCCTACTTCGAGCTGAACCGGGTCCTCAAGGACGGCGTGTTCTACGCCGCGTCCAAGCTCTACGGACTGTCCTTCGTGGAGCGCGGCGACCTGGTGGGCTACCTGCCCGAGGTCGGCGTGTACGAGGTGTTCAACGAGGACGGCTCGCCGCTCGGGCTGTTCCTCGCCGACTACTACACCCGCGCCAGCAAGCGCGGCGGCGCGTGGATGAACAGCCTCGTGCTCCAGTCGCGGCTGCGCGGGCGCAAGCCCGTCGTCCTGAACAACCTGAACATCCCCCGCCCGCCCGACGGTGAGCCCACCCTGCTCACCTTCGACGAGGTCAAGACGATGTTCCACGAGTTCGGGCACGCCCTCCACGGGCTGTTCTCCGACGTCACCTACAACCGGTTCTCCGGCACCACCGTCCCCCGCGACTTCGTGGAGTACCCCTCCCAGGTCAACGAGATGTGGCAGACCTGGCCGGAGATCCTGTCCAACTACGCCAAGCACCACGTCACCGGCGAGCCGCTCCCGCAGTCCTACGTGGACGGTCTGGCGGCCGCCGAGAAGTTCGGCGCCGGATTCGCCGGCCTGGAGTACCTGGCCGCCGCCCTGCTCGACCTGGCCTGGCACCGGATCAGCGACGGCGACGAGCCCGGCGACCCCATCGCCTTCGAAGCCGCCGCCCTCGAAGCGGCCGGCGCGGCCCACCCCGCCATCCCGCCGCGCTACAAGACGATGTACTTCCAGCACATCTTCTCCAGCGGCTACAGCGCCGGGTACTACTCCTACATCTGGAGCGAGATCCTCGACGCCGACACGGTGGAGTGGTTCAAGGAGAACGGCGGCCTCCAGCGCGCCAACGGCGACGCGTTCCGCGCGAAGCTGCTCTCCCGGGGAGGCAGCGTGGACCCGCTCGCCGCGTTCGCCGACCTCCGCGGCCGCGAGCCGGACATCCGGCCGCTGCTGGAACGCCGGGGACTGGCGGGCTGACCCGCCCGGTCTTCTGAGGTGAGTGTGAGAACGGCGGCCCGATGGGCCGCCGTTCTTCGTTCGGGGTTTCAGGGCCAGGGCTCAGGCCGGCGTGACCCGTGCGGCCGAGGCGACGAGTGGACGTGAGGGAAGGGGCGAGAGCGGCGCCTGCGGTCTTCGCGGCGGTGCGGGCCCGGGCGGCCGAGGTCGGGTGGGCCCGATGCGCCGTCCACACGGTGTGGCCGGTCGCGGCGGCCGGTCCAGGTGAGGCCGAAGTGGCGTGGACGATGCGCTGCCCATGTCGACCGGGGATCCCACGCTCGCCTTCCGCCCGGGCCACCAGGTGTGAGTGTGCGGGCGGCTGCATGGTCCGCGGTGAGCCGAGAGGGCATGCCGCGGCATCGCGACGATCGCGGGCGGGGCGGGGCGGGGCGTGGCCGCTCGGCCGCTCGGGCGCGGTGAGGCCGCGCGATGGCGGGCTCGTGTTCCGGCGGGCGTCGTGACCACCGGCGCTGACGTGAGCCGGTGCGGCCGAGGTGGCGAGGCGGGGGCGGCGAGGCCGCGCGATGACGGGCTCAGGCCCCGGCGGGCGCCGTGACCGGTGGGCCGGGGCGGCGAGCGGGTCCTCCCGGGCGTGATCTCACCGTGGCCGATGCGGTGCGCGCGACGGGATACCCGGGGTGGGAGAGTCCCGCCGTATCGCGGCTGATCGTGGGCAGGTGGCCGGGCCTCGACGCGGCCGTGAGGCGCGGCGGTGTGGACCTCACCACCGCGCCTCACGTCCCGTACCCCGCGTCCTCGTTCCGCGTTCTTCCCCGTGCCGCGCTCGCCCATCCCGCGACCGGTGCGGGCGGTGGCCGGTCGCCTGTCCCGGGGCGGGCGGGCGCGGTCAGGCCGCGACGGCCTGTTCGCGGAGGGGGCGCAGGGCGCCGGTCCAGGCGAGGAGCTCGCCGAGCATGGTGTGCACCAGCGGGGTGAGGCGCCCGGGGGCGTCGATGGTGAAGGCGCTGGTGGGGTCGGCGGGGTTCTCCCACTGGAAGTCGGTGAAGATCGTCAGCGGGACGTGGGTGCGCACGTGCGCGACGCGCAGCTCGCTCAGGACGCCGCGCAGGTGCTCGGCGGCGCGGATGCCGCCGCTGGGGCCGAAGCTGACGATCCCGGCGGCCTTGTCGTTCCACTCGGGGTACAGGAAGTCGATGGCGTTCTTGAGCGCGCCGGGGATCGAGTGGTTGTACTCGGCGGTGACGAAGACGAAACCGTCGAAGGAGGCGATCTTCTCCGACCACACGCGGGTGTGCTCGTGGGTGTAGGGCGCGCCGAAGGCCGCCGGGACGGGCTCGTCCAGCACGGGGAGGCCGAAGTCGGCGATGTCGACGACCTCGTACTCGGCGTCGCCCTCGTGGGTGGCGGCGACTCCCTCGACCCAACGGGCGACCTGTTCGGTCCGGCGGCCCGGTCGGGTGCTTCCGGCGATGATGGCGATGCGGGTCATGCTCTGCTCCTGGGGAGAGAATCGGTGAGCTGTCGGCACGGCTAAGGTACAACGGCCGTTGTAAAACTTGCAACGAGCGTTGTAAGTGAGGGAGGACACGTGGCCCAACCGGGTAAGAGGCGCGCGCTGCTCGATGGCGCCCTCACCGTTTTCGGGCGGGAGGGGTACACCGGCGCGTCCATCGACGCCATCGCCGCCGAGGCCGCGGTCTCCTCCCGCACCATCTACAACCACTTCGGGGACAAGGCGGGCCTCTTCCAGGCCGTCATCGAGGACAGCACACAGCGCGTCGCCGACGCGCAGGTCGGGATCATCGAGGGCTACCTGCGCAAGGTCACCGACATCGAGGCCGACCTCATCGACTTCGGCGTCGCCCTCATCCGCCACGGCTGGGGCGACTTCGCCGACCACGCCGCCCTCATCCGCCGCGTGGACGCCGAGTCGCAGCACGTCCCGCCCGCCGCCATCGACGCCTGGCGCGAGAACGGGCCCCGCCGCGTCGTCCGCGCCCTCGCCGCGGCGCTGACCCGCCTCACCGAAGAGGGCCTCCTCGACATCGAGGACGCCGACCTCGCCGCCAGCCACCTGATGGTGTTGGTCTCGGGAGCCGTCCCGTTCCGCCACGGCATCGTCGCGATCGGCACGACCGACCTGGAGAAGGGCGTGCGGACGGGGGTGCGCGTGTTCCTGTACGGGTACTCGACGAAGGCGCGCGGCGAGCGGGACTGAGGACGCCCCGGGGGGAGGCGACGCCGTAGTCCGGCGCGCCTAGACGCGAGGCCCGCAAGCGGGCGGGGCCGTCCGCCGTGGGGAGATCCGCTCACCCGTCGCCCCGCGTGACCTGATCGGGGGTGCCGGGATACCCGTCGCACCAACGGTTCCCTCTAGGCGTGTGCCCGTACTCGGTGAGGCGTCGAAGCGGACCCTCGTTTCACGTCGGCAGGCAGGGTGACCGTGTGTCATCCCCGCCGGTCGCCTCCGGTGCGCGCACACTGGAAGTGGAGCTGGGCCGCCCCGTGGAGGTCCCATGCCATGAACGCGCACGACACCGCTCCCGCGCACGAGTCACCGGCGGAGCGCCAACACCAGGCGGACCCGCCCGAGCCACCGTGCGCGCTGGAACCCGCCGGCCCGCCGGACGGGTCCCTTGCGGCCGAGCCGGTGTCGGTGCCCGAGCTGGTGCCGATGCCGGTGTCAGAGCCGGGGGATACGGCTTTTCTCCCGGTGCCGCCACCCGGAAACGGGCAGGCGGAAACCGCGCTGGAGCCCACGGCCCCACCGCCGGACGACGCCGTGGCGCTCGCCCCGGCGATGACAGTCACCCCTCCGCCGGTGGCTCCGGTGGAGGACGATCCGGTGGACCTCACGCCCCCACCGGACGCGCCAGGCACGCCTCAGCCGGATGTGACGGCCCCGCCCGGGCCGGAGGCCGCCACGCCGGTCGCGGTGACCTCGACTCCCGAGACGGTCGCTCCCGAGGCGGCCGCTCCCGAGAGCACGGCCCCCGAGACGGCCCCCGAGACCAGTGCGGACACCGGGCATCCCGAGGCCACCACCGGCACCGCGCCCTCTGACACCGCGCCCCCTGACACCGGGCTCCCAGAGACCCGGATCCCTGGCGCTCGGCCTCCGGGCGCCGCCCCTGACGGCACGACCTCCGGCGGTGCGGCCACCACTCCCGGGCCGGTGACGGCGGCCGGCCCGCCGCCGGTGCCCGGCGCGCCGCCCACTCCGGTGCCGCTCCCGTCCCCGGTCATGGCACCGCCCGGACGGCCCGGCGGTGCCGTGACCGGCGAGCCCGTCCCGGCACCGTCCGCCACCGCCACCCCCACGACCACGACCACGACGACCACCGTCCCCACAGCCCCCGCCCCCACCACCCCGCGCCGCTCCTGGTGGGAGCGGTGCGCGGGGTGGCAGTCGCGGGTCCTCGGGAACCTCGTCGAGTGGAGCGTCGTGCGCACCGGTGGTCAATGCGCCAGCGTGGGCCAATACAGCGGTGCGGGCCAATACAGCGGCGTGGGCCAGTACGTCACCGGCGGGGAGCACGCCACCGCCGGCGGCCTGCGAGTGTGCCGCGAAGGACGTCTGCGGCTGCACTCGAAGGGCGGCACCACGTTCGGCGACGTGTTCGTGTGGGACCGGGCTCCCGCGGACGCGCGCAAGGGCCTGATCGCGCACGAGACTCATCACCGCGACGCGCAGTGGCGGCGCTACGGGTGGGTCTTCGGGTTCATGTACCTATGGGCTCACCTCCTCGACGTCGTCGTGCGCCGCAAGTGCTGCAACCGCTATGAACTCGCCGCCGAGCGGGCCTCGAACGGCGGTGGCGGGTACGGCTGTCTGGGGAAGGACTAGGACGATGTCCGCTCGCGCAGCCCGCGCGCCGCCTCGCGGGCCAGCCACGGGTAGGCCGCGCCGATGGCCTCGGCCACGCGGCGGCGCAGCAGGCCCAGGGCCTCGCGCTTGCCGGGACGCCCGTCCAGCACGGCGAGCAGCTCCTCCGGCCTCGGCAGCCGGGACCGCAGGTAGTCGACCTGCCAGCGGTGCAGGCGCGCCTCGTCCAGGGGACGGGACCGCTCGTGCTCGACGGCCAGGGCGGTCAGGCGTTCCGGCGGATGCTCCGGCAGGTCCAGGACGGCCTCGCGCGCCAGCGCCAGGGCCGCCTCGCGCCCGCGCGCCAGCCGCGCGGCGCTGCGCGCGCGTTGCTCGGCCGCCGCCTCGCCGCGCGTCCGGAACGCCTCGCCCTTCTCCACCGCGGCCACTCTGGACAGCCGGTACATGCGCATGGGCGCGCGGGTTCTGATCACCGGGTTGGGCCGGACCTGGTCCGGTGGGTCCAACAGGTCCCTGATCATGGACGGCGCCCAGCCCCGCCGCGCCAGCTCCGAGCGGGTCACGAAGGCCTCGGTGCTCTCCGGTGTCGCCTCGATGAGCAACATGGTCGGTCCTTTCTCCACGGAGTCGCAGCTCTCTGAAATCACTGCGACACGGAGCGTAGAGATCGGGTACGACATTCCTCAAAGGGCAGTGCTCGTCGGGGCACACCACCCCGGCGGCGCGGGCAGTACCACGGCGGCGGGGGCGTCCGTACACCTTCGGTGACCACTATGGATAACTGAATCGGGAGGTCAGAAAGTGGCCGAATACGCTCCTGAAGCGATCCGCTGGCTGGCCCAGCAGATCCAGGCGAAGATCCCCAAGGCGAAACTGTCGGGCATCGTCGGTGACAGTGCGCACACGTACGGCTATCACCGCGCCCGCTCCAAACTGCCCAAGTCCGACTACTCCGTCCAGCTCGACGAGGACCGCGCCGGCGACGCCGACGCCGCGAGCGCGCTGGACATCTCCTTCACCGCCTCCGACATGAAGACGGTGACCGGCCGGCTCCTCAAGTCCGCCAAGGACCAGAACGACCCGCGCCTCAACTACTGCCGCGAGTTCTACGGGACCCTCGACGGCAAGACGGTCTCCGGATGGGACACCCATTTCGGCAATCCGGCGACCAGCGACGACAGCCACTTGTGGCACGTCCACATCTCATTCCTGCGCAAGTACGCCACCGACAAGACCGCCATGGCCGCGGTCCTGTCGGTCGTGGTGGGAGAGAACGACCCGGGAGACGACGACGTGAGCGCCAAAGACATCTGGACATACGATCCCAATGACCTCGGCCAGGGCGGCATCGCCAATGTCCCCGGCCGGGAGGATTTCCCCGCGAACAAGACCGTGCAACCCGCCTACGCCCTCAGCGACACCTGGAACAACACGCGCCAGATCATGGCCGAGCAGGCCGTCGCCAAGGAGCGCGAGACGCAGATCCTGGCCGCCCTCGGCGAGCTGAAGACCACGCTGGGCGACCTGTCGGCCACCCTCGCCAAGCAGCTCGGGCCGAAGCTCGTCACGGCCGTCCGCAGCGGCATCGGCGACAACCTGGACGACGCGCAGCTCACCCAGGCCATCGAGGCCGCCGTGCGGTCCGTCCTGGGCGGACTGGACGGAAAGTGACCATCGGGCCGGTGCCGCCGGGCGGCACCGGCCCGTGACGGATCTAGGTCGCCCCGCCGATCGGCTTGAGCGCGTAGGGCTCCGGCGACAGCTCGCCGCCGAGCTGGAAGAGCGAGAACACCGGGTCGAGCTGCCCGAGGTCCACGTCGGCGAACACGGCTCGCTCGCTGCGGACGTAGGACAGGCACACCTCGTCGGTCATCGCGAAGACGCGGACGCGGTCGACGACCTTCTCCGGCGAACCCAGGAACGCGTCCCGCATGCACCGCAGCGTCAGCCGCACCACGAGCGACTCGAACCACTCGGCGCGCTCGTCCTCGTCCCCGTCGGGCAGCGACTCGCGCGGCGGCACCTCGACGCGGACGGTCAGCTCGCGCGCCGAGGGCCGGTAGGTGAAGGACCGCTCGACGGCCAGCCACTCGGGGAACCTCGACGCCTCCAGCGACATCGTCACGAACCGCAGGAGGGTCGCGGTGTCACCGGCGCGGAGGGCGGCCATGAGGCGGTCGGCGCGGATGTCGTGGGACTCGATGCGCGCGCGCATCTGGTCGTCGTACTTGGCCTTGGCGGCATTGAGCTCGGCGATGCGCTCGCGCTCGCGTTTGCGCCAGTCGGTCAGCGCCAGCCGGTACTTCAGCACCGAGGTCTGGTGCGCCTTCTTGTAGGCGGGCAGGGACGAGCCGAAGCGCCCGCTCGCGCCGGGTTTGAAGTCGGCCCATTCCGGTTCGGCGTAGGGGATCGCCAATCGGCCCGGGTCGAAGGGCTTGACGCGTAGGGGGTCGACGTGCCGGAAGAGTTTGGGGACCTCGACACTCGTCGGTCCCGCCGTGAGGATCGCGGCGATGTCGGCGATCGGGTCGCCGGGGGAACCTGTCTGCGCGGGCCGTTCCAGACTGCGCGTCATCTCGGACACCTTCTTCAGGGCCTCGGGGTTCGATGGCGGTCTTTCCACATCAGCAAAGTGGGCGCTGTCACTGCAAGTGCTCTGTCGGGTACCGGTCGCAAGAATGTCCTCAGTGGACCCTGAGCGATGGTAGGCGATGTCGCGCGTCACAGCGAGCGACCCCTTCCGTGCGGGCGGCGATCGGGACGGACTCAGATGCAACCGTTCGGTTGCGCGTCCTGGTCATACGTGCAACCATCGAGTTGCAGGTACGGACAAGGAGGCACTTCATGGTCCCGGACCAGATCAGCAGAGAGATACACGTCGAGGCACCCGTCACCCGTGTGTGGGACGTCCTCACCAAGGCCGAGCACGTCGCCGAGTGGTTCGGCGACGCCGCGCGCGTCGACCTCCGAGAGGGCGGCGAGCTCGTCCTGGGCTGGACGGCGCACGGCTCGTTCCACGCCGAGATCACCCGCGTGGACCCGCCCACGCGCTTCTCGTACCGTTGGCACAAGGACGCCGAGGTCACCACACCCCCCATCGAGGCCGACTCGACCCTCGTCGAGTTCACCCTCACCCCCGACGGCGACGGCACGCTGCTGCGCGTGGTCGAGTCCGGGTTCGCGGGACTGGCCGTCCCCGCCGAGGAGCAGGCCCACGTGGCGGCCGAGAACACCAAGGGGTGGGGCGAGGAACTCGGGCAGCTGAAGGTGTACGCCGAGAAGTGAGGGCGAGCGGATGAGCGACGGGACGGTGGCGGAGGTCCTGGCGGCGATGGCCGACCCGACCCGCCGCGCCCTCCTCGACTCGCTCGCCGCGGGGGGCGAGGCCAGCGCGACCGCCCTGTCCACGGGACTTCCGGTGACCAGGCAGGCGGTCGTGAAGCACCTGGCGGTGCTGGAGCGGGCGGGCCTGGTCACCCCGCGCCGCGAAGGGCGCGAGGTGCGGTACGCGCTGCGCCCGGCGCCACTGGCGGACGCCGCGAGCTGGCTCGGCGGGCTCGCGGCGGAGTGGGACGCGCGGACGCGGGACGGGGACGGGGTGGGATCGGCGGGGCGTTAGGGCGGTGGGGTGGATCGGGGCGGGTGGGGTTCGCCGGGGCTGGCACCACGGCCACACGGTTACACGACCACCGCTGTCACCGCTGTCACCGCCACGACGATGCGGCTCGCGAGAACCACAGAGGGCGACGGGCCCGATTGCCGCCGGTCTGGCGTTTCGGCGCTCGCGAGAATCAGTGAACCGCACAGGTGCGGCGTGCCCTTGGGGTTTGGGGACGCACCATTCGCAGGCCCGTGCCGCCGCCGTGCCGACGTGGTGCGCGGGGGCGACTGAAGCGCGAACCGGCTCGCGGCCGGGGAAGACGGTGTCGGACGGGCCGGGTCTCAAGGACCGGCGTGGGGCCCACGCTCGGTGGTGGTTCAGCGTCGCCGCCATGCCGCCGCGATGCGCAGGGACCACCGAAGCCCCGCTGCCGGACGCCGCGAGCCGACACGGCGGATTCCGGGGGCTGCGACGCGCCGATGCGCGAGGGAACGGCGTCGGGCTGGTGCGGGATCACGCCGGGTGCTGTTTCAGCCTCGCCACCACACCGGCGCGGTGCGCGGGCCACTGCGCCCCGCGCGCGGCGAACTCCACCGGTGCGCGCCTCGGCGTCCGAAGCCGGAGCCACCGGCTCCGTGCGGCCCCCACTTCGCATGACGCCCCCGAAAACCGGCGCCCCCGAAAACCAGCTCCCCTAGAACACGTGGAAGTCCGTCACCACCGACACCACCCGCCCGTCGGCGGCCCGCCCGACCCAGGTCGGGTAGACGCCGTTGCCCCAGCCGGACGGGAACGCGGCCACGTTCAGGCCGGACTCGGTGTCGCCGACCAGCGCGCCCAGGTCGCCCTCGCGGGCGGTGGCGAGCGCGCCGTCCAGCTCGTCGGCGTCGTTGATGCGGTCGAGGGCCTTGGCGGCCTCGGCGTCCAGGAACGCGCCGATACCGGCGTCCACGCCGTAGCCGAAGTACAGGTCGCCGCTCAGCGAGGCGGTGTCCTGCCCGGCCACCACGGCCATCTCCCAGGACGCGGCGGCCTCGGCGGCGATGACGACGCGGGCGGCGGCGACCTTGCGGGCCTGCTGCGGGACGCCGTTGACGGTGGCGACGTCGGCCACCGCCAGCTCGACGGGGTGGTCGCCCGGCGGGAGCTCGGCCGTGAAGGGCTCCAGCTCCCACACCACGGACGGATCGCAGGCGGCCAGCCGCCCGGAGGGCAGTGCGAGGCGCCCCAGCTCGACCACCTCGATCACGGCGTCCAGCGTGGGTGTTTCGATGCGTCGTCCGGCGGCGAAGAAGGCGTCGAAACCGCCGGTGCGCAGGGTGCGGGGAGTTTCCGACATAGCGGCATCCTAGGACGCAGATGTGACAAGTGGGGGATCCCCGCGCGGTGCGGCGCGGACGGGGCGCAGAGGTGTCCAATGTGGACGGATGGGATCGGGGGGCGGAAGGCTTGGTGCGGAGGGGATCGGGGTGCCCGATTCACGGCGGTGACCGGTTCCGGACAGGACGGGACGGCCGCGTGTGGTAGCACCGAACTCACCCGGGTGGGTGAGGCGGCCCGCCGTGCTCGGCGGGCCGCCCGCCGTCTCGGGCCGGGTCACGCTCGGCCGAGTCGGCTAGCCCCAGGTGAACCCGTCGGCGAGCGTCGACACGGAGGAGTCGTCCGCGGACGGCGCGCCCCAGGCGAAGCCGTCGGCGGAGGCCGCGCTGGCGGTCAGCACGGCCACGGCGGTGGCCACGAGCGTCGCCGAGACGACGACGATCTTCCGGATTGTTCATCAATGTGGATCTTGGGATCCGCATGGATGACGCGGGACGATGAAGATCAGCTGACGGCCGATGAGGCGTATTCGTGTGTTCCGGCTCGCACCCGCCCGGCACGGTGGAGCATGGGGGCGAGCGCCGGAATGCGCGCGGCCGTCCCGGCGTTGCACGCTCGGCGCGGCGGGTGCGGAGGATGTGCCGTCCGTCAAATGGGAATGCGCGCTCGGATCATTTGCCAGGCCCCGACGGGCTTGCTATCTTTGGCATTCAAAAGCGCATAGAAATAAGGCGGCACAATTGCCGACCGGGCAATAATATCCATCGGGAGGCCCTTTGTCAAGTTCGGAACTCGACCGTGAGCAAGCGTACGTCTCCTCCCTCTACGCGCGTCTCGACCAGATGCGCGAGCAGGCGGGGGCGCAGCTGGGCAGGGTCCTCGCCCAGTCCGGCGGCACCCATCAGGACCGCAGTCAGCGGGACGCCTTCGCCGCCGCGGGTTACGGCCAGATCGCCGAATACGACGCGATGGAAAACGGCCTGGTCTTCGGCCGGCTGCAATTCGGCGAGGATGAGGTTCATTACATCGGCCGCCGTGGATTGTTCGAGGACTCCGCCGAGCGGCGGCAGCTGCTGATGGACTGGCGCGCGCCCGCCGCCCGTCCCTTCTACCTCGCGACGGCCGCCGCGCCCGAGGGCGTGCGCGTGCGCCGCCACATCCGCACCACCGGGCGCACGGTCACCGGCTTCGACGACGAGATCCTCGACCTCGCGGCCGTCGACACCACCGGCCACGACACCGTGACCGGTGAGTCGGTGCTGCTGGCCTCGCTGAACGCGTCCCGCACCGGCCGCATGGGCGACATCGTGGAGACCATCCAGGCCGAGCAGGACCGCATCATCCGCCACGACGTGCGCGGCGTCCTGGTCGTCCAGGGCGGACCCGGGACCGGCAAGACCGCCGTCGCCCTGCACCGCGCCGCCTACCTGCTCTACACCCACCGCCGCGAGCTCACCACCCGCGGCGTGCTCGTCGTCGGCCCCAACCCGACCTTCCTCGGCTACATCGGGCGCGTCCTGCCCTCCCTGGGCGAGACCAGCGCGCTGCTGGCCACCGTCGGCGACCTGTTCCCCGGTGTCACCGCCACCCGCGACGAGACGCCCGAGGCCGCCGCCGTGAAGGGCTCCCTCGCGATGGCCGAGGTCATCGCCGACGCGGTCCGTGACCGCCAGTGGGTGCCCGAGGAGAGCCTGGAGGTGACGATCGAGCGCGACACCTACCACCTCGACGCCGCCTTCTGCGAGCGCGTGCGCGAGCAGGCCCGGCGCAGCCTGCGCCCGCACAACCGGGCGCGGCCGATCGTCGCCGACATGGTCGTCGACGAGCTGGCCCGCCAGATCGCCGAGCGCATCGGCGGCAACTTCTTCGCCGACGAACCCAACCTCCTCGAAGAGGGCGACCGGGCCGTCATCCGCGGCGAGCTCCGCGAGGACCCCGGCGTCACCGCCGCCCTCGACGAGCTGTGGCCGGTGCTGACCCCGCAGGGCCTTCTGGAGGACCTGTACCAGTGGGAGGACCTTCTGGAGTCGGCCGCGCCCGGGCTCACCGGCGAGCAGCGCGCGGCGCTCAAGCGCGCCCCCGGCGGCGGCTGGAGCGCCGCCGACGTCCCCCTGCTGGACGAGGCCGCCGAGCTCATCGGCGAGGACGAGGCGGTGCTCGCCGAGCGGGCGCGCAAGCGCCGCGAGCAGCAGGCCCGGGTCGCCTACGCGCAGGGCGTCCTCGACATCGCCGCCGGTTCGGAGTCCTACGAGTTCGAGGACATCGAGTCGGAGGTCCTGCAGGCCTTCAACCTGATCGACGCCGACGAGCTGGCCGGCCGCTTCGAGGAGGAGGAGAGCCTCACCGTCGCCGAGCGCGCCGCCCGCGACCGCACCTGGCTGTTCGGGCACATCATCGTCGACGAGGCGCAGGAGCTGTCGGCGATGACGTGGCGGCTGCTCATGCGGCGCTGCCCGGGCCGGTCGATGACCGTGGTCGGGGACGTCGCGCAGACCGGCGACGCGGCGGGCACCACGTCGTGGGCGGAGGTCTTCGAGCCCTACGTCCAGGACCGCTGGCACCTGGAGCACCTCACCGTCAACTACCGCACGCCCGCCGAGATCATGGCCGTGGCCGGCGACGTCCTGTCCACACTGGACCCCGACCTGGCTCCGCCGGCCTCGGTGCGCGAGAACGGCGTGCTGCCCTGGGCGTCCCGTGTGGACGATCTGGGCGAGCTGCCCGGCCTGGTCGCCGCCGAGCGCGCCGAGACCGGGGACGGCCGCCTGGCGGTCATCGCGCCCACCGCGCTGCTGGCGCGGGTGGCCGAGCTGCTGCCGGACGCCGCCGTCGACGGCGACCTGGAGTCGCCCGTGGTGGTGCTGGACGTCAAGCGCGCCAAGGGACTGGAGTTCGACACCGTCGTCCTCGTCGAACCCGAGGACGTGGTGGCGGAGTCCCCGCGCGGCCTGTCCGACCTCTACGTCGCGCTCACCCGCGCCACGCAGCGCCTCGGCGTCGTCCACACTGGACCGCTCCCGGAAGTGCTGGCGCGCCTGAAGTAGGTGGGTATCGGCCGTGTGACCCTACGTATCGTCGCTGTATCAGGGGTCACACGGCCGACGCCTCGCGCGCGTCCACCACGCCGCGCTACCGTGCGGTCCATGATCGAAGCGCGACGGGCGACTCTCGACGACGTGGCCGAGCTCGTGCGACTGCGGGCGGTGATGCAGTCGGCGATCAACGGCGAACCCGCCCCGCCCGGCCCCTGGATGGACACCTCCGCCAGCGTCCTGTGCGCCCGGTTCGCCGAACCCGAGCCCACCCTGGCCGCGTTCGTGGTGGAACGCCCCGGCGACCCCGGCCACCTCGCCTCCTGCGCGGTCGGCACCATCGAGCAGCGCCTCGCCGCCCCCGACAACCCCAGCGGCCGCGTCGGCTACCTCTTCTCCGTCGCCACCGACGAGGACATGCGCCGCCGCGGCTACTCCCGGGCCTGCGTGTCGGCCCTCCTGGACTGGTACCGCGAGCGCGGCGTCACCAAGGTCGACCTCCGCGCGTCCGTCGACGCCGAACCCCTCTACCGCTCACTGGGCTTCATCCGCACCGCCGACCCGGCCATGCGCCTGAGCATGTGAACGTGGTGGGAACCCGGTTGCGAAGCCCCCGGGGGGTCTGGTTATTCTGTGTGCCGCGCCGTCGTTCGCGAAGGCGTGAGGCAGGTTGCCCGAGTGGCCAAAGGGAGCGGACTGTAAATCCGTCGGCTTAGCCTACGTTGGTTCGAATCCAACACCTGCCACCGCAGGAAGAAGAGCCCCTCACCTGGGGAAACTCGGGTGAGGGGCTCTTTCGTGCGCTAGTTGTCGCAACCGCAGCCGGCGAAGCGCTCGGGCTGGCCGCTCTTGTGGCACAGCAGTTCCGCGCCGCCGGTCTTGGCGCAGACCACCGGGTTGTAGACGCAGCGGCAGTAGAGCACCGGGCCGGCTTCGGCGGTGGCCTGGCCGACGAGGCGGTCGAGGAGCTTGTCGGTGGCGCGGTGGACAGCGGAGAGCAGCTTCATGAGGTCGCGGGCCTTTCGCCGTGGGTGATGGGTCCGCCGGGGTTCGCCCGTTATGGGCCGAAGCCCCGGCTGTTGATGACCTTGACCGAAATCCTCTACAGCTGTCAAGGCTTTGACGGCTGTAGAGCAATCGATGTGCGGTCCCGTATGCGCTGCGGACGCCCGGTCACCATGTGATCAGTGCCCACCCGTCGGTTCCCGACAGGCCCGTCGCGCCGATGCCGTCGCCGCCGTGGGCGCGGCCGTCGCCGGGGAGGAGGCCGTCGGACGGGGGAGCGCCGCCGTGGCCGACGGAGTCGTAGTCGCCGGTGGTGCCCGCCTCGCCGGTGAGGGTGTAGCCGGAGCCGTGGGCGGGGTCGATGGAGCCGGTGCCGCCCGCTCCCGCGCCGCCGGAGGCGGTGGCGCCGTCGCCGCCACCGGCGAGGGCGACGCGCAGCTCGCCGATCGACACGAAGGTGGGGCCGCCGACCGCGCCGTCCATGTCCTCGCGGGGACCGCCGGGGCCGCCGGGGCCGAGGTTGACGCCGAGGACGGTGTCCTGCGTCAGGCCGGTGAGGATCATGAAGGTGTAGCCGCCGCCTCCACCGCCGTTGCCGTTGTACATCCCTTCCGGGGTGCCGGAATCCAGCGTGCCGGACCGGCGCCCGCTGCCGCCGCCTCCGCCGCCCCACAGCTGGAGCTGGACGCGGGTGACCTTCGCGGGGACGGTGAAGGTCCCCGAGGCGGTGAACTCCGCGACGCCGCCGTCGACCGCCGCGCGGGCGGGGACGGGCGCGATGGCGAGGGCGAGGAGGACGGCGAGGGCGGTGGCGCGTGCGTGCATGCCGTCAGCATCGCGGCGGGCGGGGACGGGGGTGCGCGGCGCGGAGAGGACGGCGGGAACCCGCCGTGATCCTCGTCTCGCGGCCGGGGCCGCGAAAGCGGCCGGTGAAAACGGAGCCGGGCGAAAGCGGCGAATCCGGCGGCGTTCGCCGGGACCTTTTCAGCACCGGGGCGGCCGGTGAAAATTACCGCCAAGAGCCCTCACCGTTTTCGGATTCGGCCTCGCCACCTGCGGTTCCGTGCGCGTAAGGTTCGCGCCGCCCCTTGGAGCGACGGTGCTCCGCCCACCCCTTCACGTCCTTCGAGGTAGCCGCATGGTCGCGTCCGTCGCCGCTCCGTCCCGTTTGTGGACGGCGAACTTCGCCCTCTACTTCACCGGCCGCATGGCCTCCCTGTACGCCGACGCGATGATGCCCGTGGCCCTCTCGGTCGGGATGATCTCGATGGGATACGGGGTGGGCGCGGTCGGATTCGCGCTCGGCGCGTGGATGGCGACGTTCGCGCTGTTCGTCATCTTCGGCGGGGTCTTCGCCGACCGCTTCCACCCGCGGCCGCTCATGATCGGCGCCGACGCCGCCCGGATGCTGCTGCTGGGCGGGCTGGCCACGTGGTTCTGGCTGGACCGGCCGCCGCTGTGGTTCATCCTGGCCATCTGCGCGCTCGGCGGGCTGGCCACCGCGATGTTCCAGCCCGGCGTCAACGGCCTGGTGCCGCAGGTGGCGTCCGACCCGCAGAAGGCCAATGGCGTCGTGCGCATCGGGCAGGGCGTGTCGGGCATGGCCGGACCGGCGATGGCGGGCGCGCTGGTGGCGTTCGCGCCGGTCGCGGTGGCCTTCGCGGCCACCGCGCTGACCTTCGCCATCAGCGGGATCTCGCTGGCGGCGCTGCGGCTGCCGCCGTTCGTCGCCGACCGCTCGGAGTCGACCTGGGCGAACCTGCGCACCGGCTGGTGGGAGTTCCGCTCCCGCACCTGGCTGTGGGCGGTCATCCTGATCTGGTGGGTGCAGGGCGTCTTCGTCTCCGGCCCGATCATCCCGCTCGGCGCGGCCTCCATCATCGCCGAGCACGGCTCGGCCTCGTTCGGTTACGCCCAGGGCGCCTTCGGGATCGGCTCGGTCATCGGCGGCCTGGTCGCCGTCCGGCTGCGCCCGGCGCGCCCGCTGTTCGGCGGCGGCCTGGCGATGTTCCTGTTCCCGATGATGCCGCTGGCCGCCGCGCTCGTCCCGGCGCAGCCGCTCCTGTTCGCGCTCTACGCGATCAGCGGCGCCGGCTGGACGTTCTGGGGCGTCCAGTGGGCCACCAGCGTGCAGACGCAGATCCCCGAGGACCGCCTCAACCGCGTCACCGCCTACGAGATCGCCGGATCGATCGTGGCCATCCCGTTCGGGCAGGCCATCGCCGGTCCGGTCAGCGAGCTCATCGGCCTGCACCGCTTCCTGGCGATCTCCACCGTCGTGGGCCTGGGCTGCGCGGTCGCGCTGGTGAGCATCCGCCCGATCCGGGAACTGACCCGGGTGTGACCGGGCGCACGGTCACACTCTCGCGGGGCCCCCGGTCATGAGGGTGTGCGGCCGGAACGGACCGGCCACCGCGCGAAGGAGCCCCTCATGGAACTCGCCTACAAGATCGTCACCGTCGTCGCCGCCCTCTGGGTCGCCTTCTCGGCCTACTCGCTGTGGACCAAGAAGGCCTACACCGCCGACCCGCTGCGCGCCTACGGCGTCGACGAGAAGTTCTGGGGCGTCCTGGGCGCGCTCAAGCTCGCCGGTGCCGTCGGCCTGGTCGTCGGCTTCTGGATCCCGTTCCTGGGCGTGGCCGCCGGCATCGGCCTGATCCTGTACTTCCTCGGCGCGCTGGTCTTCATCGTCAGGGCCAAGTGGTTCGGGCACATCGCCGCCCCGATGATGTACCTGCTCCCGGTGGGCGCCTCGCTCATCCTCATGAGCCTCATCTGACCCACGGCACGAGTGAGGCCCCGGCGAACGCCGGGGCCTTTATCCGTGCCCGGCCTACAGCAGCGACCCGCCGGTGGCGTCCAGCCAGCTCCCGGTCACCCAGCGGGAGTTCTCCGAGGCCAGGAACGACACCACGTCGGCGACGTCCTGGACGGTCCCGACCCGCTTGAACACCGACCAGGCGCCGCCCGCCTCGCGGCCGCCCTCGGCGTCCAGCCAGAACGCGTTGCTCTCGGTGTCGATGACGCCCGGGCCCACCGAGTTGACGGTGATGCCGCGCGGGCCGACGTGCTTGGCGAGGGTGCGGGTGAAGGTGTCGAGCGCGCCCTTGGTCATCGCGTAGGCCGGGTCCTGCGGCCAGGGCAGAATGCCCGCGCCGGATGAGATGTTCACGATGCGCCCGCCCTCGCCCATGCGCTTCAGCGCCTCCTGCGCGATGAAGTAGGGCGCGCGCACGTTCAGCGCGAACACCCGGTCGAAGCCCTCGGCGTCGCTGTTCTCGATCTCGCCGGGACCGGCCTTGCCCACGTTGTTGACCAGGACGCCCAGGCCCGGCTCGATCCCGCGCTCGGCGAGCGCGGCGTCGAAGGCGGCGAACAGCTCCGCGGCGTCGCCGTGGACGCCCAGCGCGGCGCGGACGGCGAAGGCGCGGCCCCCGGCCTTCTCGATCGCGGCGACGGTGTCGCGCGCGGCGGCGTCGTCGGAGCCGTAGTGGACGGCGACGGTGAGGCCGTCGGCGGCCAGGCGCTCGGCGATGCCGCGTCCGATGCCGCGGGTGGCGCCGGTGACGAGGGCGGTGACAGACATGGTGACTCCAGGGGTAGGAATTCTGTAGTGCTCGCTACGGAAGTCACCGTAGCACATGTGTAGCGCCCGTTATAGAATTAGGGGGTGACCCGAGGACGCCCCCGCGCATTCGACCGCGACGAAGCCCTGCGCAAGGCCACGCTCGTGTTCTGGGAGCGCGGCTACGACGCCACCTCCATCGCCGACCTCACCGGGGCCCTCGGCATCCGCCCGCCGAGCCTTTACGCCGCCTTCGGCGACAAGCGCGCCCTCTTCGACGAGGTCGTCGCCGGGTACCAGACCGAGCACCGGCCGATCGTGGACGAGGCCCTCGCCCTGCCCACCGCCCGCGAGGCCGTCGCGTACCTGCTGGACGCCCTCGCCCGCGACTACACCGACCCGGGCCACCCGCCGGGCTGCCTGATCATCCACGCGGGCGTGAACACCACGTCCCCCGAGATCGGCGAGTACCTGCGGAGCCAGCGCGAGATCACCAAGGCCGCCCTCGCCGAGCGCCTGGCCGCCGAGGGCGTCCCCGGTCCGTGGGCCCTCGCCACCTATTACGCGGCGGTCATCCAGGGCATGTCCACGCAGGCCAGGGACGGCGCCGACCGCGCGTCACTGCTGGCCGTGGCGGGCCTGGCGATGCGGGCGTGGCCCGATCCCGATTGATCGAGGTCGATGGGATGTGCGAACCTGTTCCAGCCCGCACTCCCTCGCCCATGAGGTGCCCCCCATGCGTACCCGACGCATCGCCCTGCTCGCCGTGTCCGCCCTGCTGGTCCTGACCGCCTGCAAGGCCACGTTCCAGGACCCCGTCCTCGGTTCCGACCCCGCGAAGATCCTGGCCGGGGCGGTGAAGAGCTTCGAGAAGGGCGTGAACTTCTCCGGCGCGGTCACCAAGGACGGCCGGACCACGACCTTCCGGGGCTCCGAGGCCGCCGACGGGAGCCTCCGGCTCCTCGCCACCGACCCGAGCGTGACCACCTTCGACACGCGCTGGTCCGCGGGCGAGATGTGGATCAGCGCCATCGGGAACAACGCCCCCGACGGCTGGGGACACATGACGACCCAGGTCGACACCATGCGCGGGCTCTTCGGCGCGTACTCCCCGGCCGAGACGATGGCCGGGCTGCTGGAGGACGTCGACGCCGTCGAGCGCACCGGCAAGCTGCGCTACGAGGGCGTCCTCGACTACGGCGGCTCCGGCGACCGGCGGCTGGCGATGACCAAGTACTCCACCAGCTCGCTGGAGGACGCCGACGAGGTGGACTTCCTGGCCGTCCTCAACCCCGACGGCACGATCTCCTCCTTCGGCTACACCGTCGACGGCTTCGACGTCGTCTACAACTTCTCCGAGTACGGCGCCCCCGAGGCCCCGGCGAAGCCCGGCGACGGGATCAAGGAACTGGCGGGCCCCGAGGAGTTCCTCCGCTGGCTGCTCGGCACCGAGAAGTAACCCCCGTACGAACCCTTCACGAGGTACCACCATGCGCATTCGCCGTCTCACCGTGCTCGCCGTGTCCGCCCTGCTGGTCCTGACCGCCTGCGAGGCCACGTTCCAGGACCCGGTCCTGGGCAGTCCCGCCCACGCCATCAAGGAGGCCGTCAAGGCCCTCGCCAAGGGCTTCGAGTTCGGCGGCTCGATCGAGACCAAGTAGGGGACGAACTCCATCCACGGCGCCGACGATCCCGCCGCGAACGCCTTCGTCTGCAACACCGGCGACGGTCTGGAGGACGCCGAGGAGACCGAGTTCACCGTCCACCTGTACCAGGACGGCACCCTCGCGGGCCTCACCTGCGTCCTCGACTCGATCGACGTCACCGTGACCTACACCTTCAAGTCCCACGGCAAACCCGGCGCCATCGAGAAACCGAACGGCGAGGCCGTCGAGCTCGATGGCGCCGGGGACTTCGTGAACTGGGTGACCGGCCGCTAGACCGTCCACAGGTGACGCAGTAGCGCCCGCCTGGCGGCCGTCTCGTAGACGCCGCAGGCCACCCACGCCTCGGCGAGCGCGTCCGGCGGGGCCGGGACGCTCTCCCCGGTGGCGCGCAGGACGGTCGCCCCGGCCTCCTCGGCCAGGCGGCCGAGCATGGCCGCCGCCGCGGGCATCCGGTGGCGGCGCAGGCCCGCGCGGACGCCGTCGAGCACCGCGCCGCGCACGCCCGCGCGTCCACTGAGGACGGCGCGGCGGCGGGTGCGGGCCACCGGCTCCAGCGGGTCGGGGACGTCGGTGGCCAGGTGCCCCAGCGCGCTGCCGGTTGGCCCGGGCAGCTCGTCGAGGGTCAGGTTGGCGTGCCCGTGCCAGGCCTCGGGCAGGCCCAGTTCGGGGCAGTCGCCGACGGCCAGGGCGAAGGCGGTGCGCGGCAGGCGGGGGTGGACGCGCAGGATCATGCGCGCCGTCCGGCCACTGTGGAGGGACAGTCGCCGCAGGTTCCCGGTGACGGGCTGGGCGTCGGTGGCGGCGATGACCGAGACGGGCGTCTCCCCGATGTGGACGGTGAGCGCGCCCGGGGTGAGGCCGCCCAGTTCGGCGGCCACGAACAGCAGGTCGTCGCCGGCCCGCCGCTCGTCCTCGGGACCCGAGACCGCCGCCAGGGCGCGGTCGAGCTGCTTCTCGAAGGGCACGGCCCACAGCGCGTCCGGCCAGCCCTGGTGGCCGACGCGGGCCAGGAACGTCTTGCCGCCCTGCCCGAGACGGCCGTCGGCGCTCATGGTGAGGCCGGTGGCGAAGACCTCCAGGCGGCACAGGTCGCGCGGCGGCGGCCCCCACTCCGAGCGCCGGTAGGCGTCGTCGACGCGGGAGGCGTCGCCGGGACGCACGTCGGCGACCGTCCAGGTCAGGCCCTCGGCGTCGGCCACGTAGGTGACCACCCCGGCGTATCCGGACGCGGTCACCACCCGCTCGGCGAACAGCCCGGACAGCCGCCCGGTGCTCGCGTCGCCGTAGTCGCGGCGGGCGATGCCCAGGTCGGCCTCGGTCGGCTCGCCGCGCAGGCGCCCGGAGATCGCCAGCAGCGACCACAGGTCCTCGGTGAACTGCGGCAGCCGGAACGACGGCTCGTCGGAGGCCAGGCCCGACAGCCCCGACAGCACGCGCGTGGCGATCGCCGACAGGGCCGGGAGCTTGGCGCGGCGGGCCGACTCGGCGGCGTGCCGCAGCGCGTCCCGGGCCGGTGTTCCCGCGCGGGAGGCGCCCTCGGCCAGCAGCGCGGCACCGGCCGACCAGGCCAGGTCGGCGGCCTCGCGCTGCTTCGCGCTGAGGGTCACCGGAGCCGGTGGCGGCTCCTCCTCGGCGGCCTCGGGGACGGCCGCCGCGCCGGTCTCGGGCAGGGCCGCGACGACGGCCAGCAGGTGCAGGCATCGCGGCGACAGCAGGCAGTCGCAGGAGACCTGCCCGTCGCCGTCGAGCGTCTCGCCGTCGAGGCGGACCTTCTGGGCGCCGGTGTCGACCGTCCACACCGGACCGTCCTGGGACCAGTGCCAGCTCTCGGCGACACCGGGGTCGGCGTCGAGCTTCTTGGTCACCCGGGCGGGGGCGGCGGCGGTCAGCGCGGCGCGCAGGTCGGGGCTGATGGCGGGTCTCATGCGCGCACCTTCGCGGCGATCCAGTCGGCGAGCTGGGACGGGGACAGCGCGGCGACCGGTACCCCGGCGTCGGCGATGCGTCCCGCGATCGCCTTGTTGTAAACGGGTTCGCCCTTGTCGTCGAGGGCGGCCAGGCCGAGCACGTGGGTGCCGCCGGTGGCCAGCTGGCGGAACTCCTCCAGCATCCGCGACACCGACGCGCCCTCCTCGAAGTCGCTGACCACGGCCAGGATCGTGCGCGAGGGCACCTTGATCCGGTCGCGGACGTAGCGCAGGCCCTTGCCGATGTCGGTGCCGCCGCCGATGGAGACCTCCATGAGCAGGCTCAAGGGATCCGAGACGTGCTCGGTGAGGTCCACGACGTCGGTGGAGAACGTGGTCAGGTGCACCGACAGGGCGGGCACGCCGTGGAGGACGGCGGCGACGAGGGCACTGTAGACGGTCGAGCGCTCCATGGAGCCGGAGACGTCGACGAGGATGTGCACGTCCCAGTCGGCGCTGCGGGCGCCCCGGGAGCGGAAGACGAGCCGCTCGGGGACCAGCGTCGTGCCGTCCTGGACGGTGTGCAGGTTGGCGCGGACGGTGCGGGCCAGGTCCAGGCGGCCGGTGTGCCGCCGGGTCGGGCGCGCGGTGGTGAGGCCGGTCAGCGCGGGCCGCATCTTGGTCGCCAGGGCCTTGGTGAGCTCCTCGACGAGCCGGGCGGCCAGCCGCCGCAGCGGCGCCAGCTTCGACTCCGGCATCGCCCCGGCCAGCCCGAGGACGCGGGTCAGCAGGTCCACCGAGGGCGTGACGTGCCCGGGATCCAGTTGCAGGATGGCGTCGAGGCGGCCGCGCCCGGCGGCGCGCGCCAGGACCTCCTCGCGGACCCGGGAGCCGAACAGCTCGGCCAGATCCTCGGCCCACTCCCGGATCGAGGGCTCGGCCGCGCCGACGCCCCCGCTGGTCCCGCCGACGGCGCCGATGCCCATGGAGCCCTCGCCGTGCCCGCTGCCGTACAGGTCGTCCAGGGCCAGCGCGCCGCGCCGGTAGGACGCCGACAGCCGGTCGCTCTCGCGGCCCAGGATCAGCCGCCAGCGGTCGACGGTCTCCGCGCCGTCCACAGGGGACTCCGGCGCGAGGTCGTCGCCGGTGTCCTCGCCACCGGCGGCGGCGATCCGGCCGGCTTCGTCGGCCGCCGCCCACGCCGCCAGGAGCTCGGGCGCGACCTCCAGCCGGCCCAGGGCGGTGTCGTCGCCGTAGCGGCCGCTCACCGTGCGGAACAGCCGCTCGCGGGCGGCGGTGGACAGGGCGTCGAAACCCTCGCGCAGGGCGGGCAGGCGCGGCCAGAAGTCCCGCTCGGGCCACGACTCCAGCCGCCGCGCCAGGGGCTCCCACAGGTCCGGGTCGGCGTCCCACAGGTCACCGGCGACCAGCAGCGCGCCGCGCAGGGCACCGGCGGCGCGTTCGCCGTCGGCGTCCTCGGCCCAGCTCGCGGCCAGTTCGCCCAGCCACTGGTGCGGACGCCGGTCCAGCAGCGTCAGCGCCGCCGCGGCCGCGCCCCGGGTGGGCGGGGAGGCGTCCTCGGTGAGCCGCGCGAGCTGCCAGACGAGGCGTTCGGCGCCCAGGTGCTCGTGCTCGGCGCGCGAGAGGCGCACCAGCTCGGCGAGCGCCCGGATGTCGGCGGCCTCACCGCTTCCGGCGAGCCCGCCGACGGCGTTGATCGCCGCGGCGGCGACCTCGGCGCGCAGCACCGGGTCGGTGCCCGCCCGGCCCAGCAGGTGGTAGGCGGTCAGCAGCTCGGGCAGCCCGGCGGTGGCGACGACGTCCTCGCGCATCCGGGCGGTGAACTCGGCGAGCAGGCCCGGCAGGTCGGCCTCCACGGCCGCCTCGAAGAACCCCAGCCGGTGGGCGGTGGTGGCCTCGGGGTCGATCCAGCGCTGCCGCAGCAGCCCGGTGGCGGCGTGCGCCAGGGTCGGGCCGTAGGTGGACAGCCAGTCGAGGGTCGCGGCGGTGCGCGGCTCCCACTTGACCGTCCACTCGCGGCCGAGGCTGTCCTGGTCGCCGATCCCGGCCAGTTCCCGGCGCTTGCCGAACGGGACGCCGCAAACGCGCGTGCGGGTCAGCAGCGCGTGGCGTTTGCGGTCCAGCGGCGAGCGGTGCGGGGCGAGTTTCAGCTGCTTGGCGCGGCCGTCGCGGGGGATCTTGAGCTCGTCGCAGGCCTGCTCCACATGGGACAGCAGTCCGGCGCGAGGCGCGTCGGGCGGCAGCTCGCCGCGCCGGTCGCCGACCAGGACCGCCTCGCAGGCGCGCGCGACCGCGGCCGCCCGGCCGAGCTGGTCGCCTTGCCCCAGCACCGATCCGAGGGCCTCGATGACCTCCCGGCGGCCCGGCGCGGTCAGCCCGCGCAGCGCCGACAGGCCCATCGCCAGCGAGTGCCCGGCGAGGGCGTCGGGGGTACCGGCGGCGTGCCCGGCCGCGCGCATCTTCCCGCAGACCTCGGTGATGACGCGGGTGGCGTGCCGCTCGACGGCGGTGGCCTCTCCCTTGGACTCCCAGACCGCCTGCTGCCACTCGGGATCGCGGATCCCGGCGGGGTAGCCGGACCGCGAGTCCAGCAGCGCGAAGGTGTAAGGCACGACCGCGCACGTCACCGGCGCGACCGGGCCCGACAGGTCGGGTTCGGTGTGGTCTCCGATCAGGGCGGCGGCGTGGAAGGACCCGATGACCGCGACCGGCCGGGACGCCCCCGTCGCCGCGATCTCCTTGCGCATCCACGCCTCCCGCAGCGCGTCGGCCTCGGATGGCCCGGCCTCGCCGCGCATCGCCACGCCCACCGCCAGCGCCGCCCGCCGCAGCGCCTGCGGATCGGCGCCGTAGGAGCGCGACTCCACCAGGCGGTCCCACAGCTCCTCGGTGTCGTCCACGCCGGCGGCGCGCCCGAAGGCCGCCGACAGCGGGTCGTGCTCGCGGAACTCCGAGCCCCTCGGGTGACCCGACGGCAGGTCGATGGCGTAGACGGGCACGTCGTTCTCACGCGCCCAGCGCAGTGCCGCCAGCTCCGGGGAGAAGTCGGCGAACGGGTAGAACCCGAGCCGCTCACCGGTGGCGTCGATGACGCTGCACGCCACCGGCGCCAGCGTGCCGGGATGGGCCAGCCAGCGCGTCCACTCGCCGAGCTCTTGAGGCAGCTCGACGCAGACGGCGTCGGGTTCGGCCGCGGCCAGCAGGTCCGGCATCGCCGCCGCCAGGGCGGGGGAGTGATGCCGGACGCCGATCAGGTGCGGCGACTTCGAGGAGTGGAGGGCGTCCACAAGGGACGCCGGATCGGTTTCCGACACCTGCCTCAGCCTTCGAGCAGGTGACGCAGCTCGTGCAGGCGCTTCCACGGCGCCGCCTCGGCCTCGGCCCGCCGCCGCACGGCGGTGTCCCAGTAGGCCAGCAGGCGGCCCCGGTCCTCCGG
This sequence comes from Actinorhabdospora filicis, assembly GCF_030269765.1. GTDB lineage: Bacteria > Actinomycetota > Actinomycetes > Mycobacteriales > Micromonosporaceae > Actinorhabdospora > Actinorhabdospora filicis. The sequence goes on from NZ_BSTX01000004.1 coordinate 603,870, forward strand.
GTCGTCCTTGTGGACGGTGCCCAGCAGGTAGCCCGGCAGCAGCGCGGTCTCGTCGACCCCGCCCAGGTAGGTGCCCTGGAGACCCATGGACGTGGCCACGCCCACCGCCTCGGCGGTGCTCATGACCGTCGCCGGGCGCTCCACCGCCCAGCCCTCCTCGGCCTGCCCGCCGCGCAGGTCCCGGAACGCGGTGACCAGCGCGCGCAGGACGAGCTCGTCCACCGCGAAGTCGCGGCCGTGGCGGGACAGGGCCGCGCCCGCCTGGCGGCGCACCAGGTCCACTTCGGACTCCAGGTCGCCGATGGGCGGCACGGTCTCGAAGTTGAAGCGCCGCTTGAGGGCCGCGCTCATCTCCGACACGCCCCGGTCGCGCAGGTTCGCCGTGGCGATCACGGTGAAGCCCTCCGCGCTGGAGATGTTGGACCCCAGCTCCGGCACGGCCATGCGCCGGTCGGACAGCAGCGAGACCAGCGCGTCCTGGACCTCGGGCAGGCAGCGGGTGATCTCCTCCACCCGCACCACCGCGCCGCGCCGCATCGCCGTCAGCACCGGCGAGGGCACCAGCGCCTCCTCGGTCGGGCCCTTCGCCAGCAGCAGACCGTAGTTCCAGCCGTAGCGGAAGTGCTCCTCGGTGGTACCGGCGGTGCCCTGCACGGTCAGCGCGCTGCTGCCCGAGACCGCCGCCGACAGCAGCTCCGACAGCATCGACTTCGCGGTGCCCGGCTCGCCGACCAGCAGCAGCCCGCGGTCACCGGCGAGGGTGACCACGGCCCGCTCCACGAGGGCGCGCTCGCCGACGAACTTGCGGCTGATCTCCATCGTGGGCGGCGCCACCGGGTGCGGCTCGGGCAGCTCCAGGGTCTGGCCGCCCAGGACGAAGGTCACCACCGCGGCGGGGGTGAGCTTCCAGCCGGGCGGGCGGGGGCCGGAGTCGTAGGCGGCCAGGAATTCCAGTTCGGCCGCGTACCGCTGCTCGGCGGGCATGACCTGGGGACGTTCGGTCATCGGGGGAGGGTTCCTTCCGTGTGCAGACGCCAGGCGGCCGCGAAGATTTCGGGGAGGGGACGGTCGGGCAGGTAGCGCGGGCTGTTGTCGGTGTACAGGCCGAGTTTGTGGGTCTCCAGCGGCAGGTGCGGCGCGTTCAGGACCGTCCACGGCCCCGGCACGAACACCTTGCGCCCGGCGCGCGGGCGGGTCGCCTCGATCAGCAGACCGGCGTCCACGAGGGACGCGTGCGCCTTCTTCAGGCGCGGCGAGGCCCAGGCGTTCCACGCCTTCAGGTTGCGGTCGGTGGGCTCGGCCAGCGCCAGCAGCTGGAGGTAGGCCACCGCCGCGTCCTCGCCCAGGCCCAGGACCCCGGTGACCTCGGCGACCAGGCCCGGCGCGCACACGCGCGGGTCGGTCTCGTAGGCGCCCTCGGGCAGGCCCGCGTCGAGCCGTTCGAGGATCCCGGTGAGCCCTTGCGAGCGCGCCAGTTCCAGTGTCGGGACCGGGTTGTAGTAGCCGCGGATCAGCGACAGCGCCAGCTGCGTGGCCGTCCCGCCGTCCATCCGCGACGGCCGCAGGAACGTGCTGACCCGGGTGTCGGCGAAGACGAGGACCGCCGGGCCGGTGTCGGCCGTGCCGGGCACCGGCTTGCCGTCGGGACCGACGTACTCCGGCGCGTGCGTCGACTGGCGCAGCGAGGTCATCTCCTCCTCGCCCAGCCAGTTCCCGGAACCGTCGAGCAGCAGGCCCGGGGCGTCCAGCCGCGCCCGCAGCAACCGCACCGACTCGGCGACCACCGCGCGCACGGGGTCACCGCCGGGCAGCAGCGCGTAGGCGGCGCGGGCGCCGTTGACGATGTTGAGGAAGGCGCTCTGCAGGCTCGCGCCGCGCCCCGACAGCTCCGGCCACCGGGTGTCGCTCATGGCGACGTGGTCCTCGGCGTCGACGGTGAGGCACTCGACGCCCGCGGGCGCGACCAGCAGCGGCAGGACCGCCCCGATCGCCCCGTTCACGTGGTGGGACAGCAGCTCGACGGTCTCCTCGGGGACGCTCTGGCGGCGGCCGTTCGCGGCCACGTACTTCGCCGCCAGGCGCAGCGCCAGCTCGCGCGGCCCGTCCTCGGCCCACAGCGCGGCCGGGTCCTCCGGCATGAGGCCGGTGAACAGGTCCAGCAGGCCGTCCTCGCCCAGGCCCGACACGTCGGTGCGACCGGCCCGAAACGCCGCCGCCGACAGCTTGAAGGCGGTCTTGACCGCCTTGTCGCGCTCGGGGTCGCGCGGCCAGGAGCCGTGCGGCGGCACCGTCGCCAGCAGCCACGTCGCCGCGCCCCTGGTCAGGCCGGTGGCCTCGGCCAGCGCCTCCGCGACGGCCGGGTCCCACGTGACGGGACCGCGCTCGCGCAGCAGCGCGACGAACGCGCGCAGCCGCTCGGGCGTGGACCAGCCGGCGGGAGCCAGGCGGGTCTCGTTGACCGCCTTCGGGACGCCGCCCAGGCTCAGCACGTGGTTGCGGTTGAAGCGGACGTGCACCGCCCCGCCGTCGCGGATGACCTCCCCGCCGAGGTCGCTGTCGTAGGCGTCCATGTCGACGACGCTGAGCCGGACCGTCACGTTCGGATCGGCGAAGACGGTCCCGGCGGTGAACTCCAGGAAGTCCAGGATCGCCGCGCGGTGCTTCTCGGGGGTGAACGGCTGCGCCGCCCGCCACGCCATGCACTCCAGGCGGCCCATCAGCTGCGTCCACCGCGTCGGCACCCACCACGGGTGCTCGGTGGGCGCGGGCGCGTCGTGCCCGGTCAGCAGCTCCGAGGCCCAGCGCACGTGCGGCAGGATCGGGTGTTCGGTGGAGTTCCAGCTGCTGCCCATCAGCCCTTCGAGGGCGTGGATGAAGGCCTGGCGGTCCAGATCACCGGTCTCGGCGACGGTCACCTTGGCCATGCCGTCGCGGGCGGTGGCCAGGTTGCGGGCGTGCGCGATCAGCGAGGCCAGCCCCAGCGCGAGCCGCTCGTGGCCGGGCGCGAGGACCTCGGCGACCAGCTTCGGCAGGTCCTCGTCGGCGCCGGTGAACAGGCGCGCGACGGTGTCGTCGCCGAGGGTCCGCAGCCGCGCCGAGGTCTCCGGCGAGCGCGGGCTCAGGAAGTGCCAGAACGCCACCGGGGGCACCATCGCCTGCCCGGCCGCCTCGCGGCAGAGCCCGGCGGCCTTGCCGTCGCCCTCGCCGGCGCAGACCCGCCAGTGCGGGGTGCCCGAGCCGGGCTCGAACAGGCCCAGCTTGTCGCCGTTGACCGCGATCAGCCGCCGCTCGTCGCTCCCCGGGAGGGTGATCAGCGCGTGCGGCCACCACGTGTCGTTGCGGCGGGTGTCCATGCGGACCTCGGTGCCCTCGGCGGTGTGGAGGGTGACGGTCGCGGCGCCCTGGCCCCGGTGGGTGTACCAGTCGCCGACCTCGGGACCGCTGACGCGGCCGCCGAGCAGGCCCTCGCCGAAGGGACCGGACACGCCCTCGGGCAGCCGGGCCAGCCACGTGTACCACTCGTTGCGGATCTCGCCGGTGGGGACCGGGCCGACGGCGATCGCGGGCGGCTCGCCGGGGGCGCGGCGGCCGTCGGCGTCGAGGACCTTGTACTCGCCGTCGGAGTGGACCCAGCGGGTCTGGCCGTCGAAGAGGACGTGGGGGGCGGCCTCGTGCAGCTCGTTCAGGTCGCGGCGGCCGGGGTGCAGCGGCCCGTGGTGGCCGACGCGGACGCCCTGCTCGTCCACCGGCGAGTAGCCCAGCGGCGAGCTGCGGTAGGCGTAGCCGTAGGGCGGCTCGAAGGTGTCGGTCGGGTGGTCCGACCAGTAGCCCTCGCGCGGGTTCCAGCCGTGGCCGACCAGGAAGCGCCCGCCGGAGTAGATGACCAGCAGGTTGTAGTCGTCGAGGACCTCGCGGAACTGGTGCCGCGCGACCACGCCCTCGGGGCCGACGACCACGGCGTGGGTGGTGTCCCAGATGGTCAGGTACGGCCAGCTGACCGAGTACGCGTTGACGGACTTGAAGTCGGCCAGCGCCTCCTCCAGCGCGGGCCAGCCCAGCTCGTCGAAGACGCCCGCCCGCAGCGTGCGGCCCAGGGCGGCGGTGACGTCGACGCCCTTGAGGCGCGCGGCCAGCCGCTCGTCGACGGGCACGCCCTGCAGGACGCGCCGCAGCGTGTCGAGGGCGTCGGAGGCGGCGGCCAGGCCACCGCCGGCCGCGTGCTGGAACTGCTCGTCGAGGTACTGCTCCAGGTACGGCTTCAGCGCCGGATGCTCCAGGAACTTCACGCCGGAGTTCTGCGCCAGGTACAGCCACGCCGAGCGCCGCATCAGCGGCTCCCACTCCACCCGGGAGGCCAGGGTGGACAGTCCGGTGCGGCCGCGCCATTCGTCCAGGCCGAGGATCGACTGCGGGCCGGGCACCTTCATCGGGACGCCGGAGGCCAGGCAGGTCTCGACGAGGTCGGCCTGGAGGAAGCTGTGGCGCTCGACCCAGTTCTCGGGGTCCAGCGGCTCGGTGACGCGCGGGGCGAGGCGCTCGACGAAGGTGTACAGCTCCACCGGCGGGGCGGGCTGGCGCCAGGAGGTGCTCACCGTGTGGGCGCGGGCGATCCAGGCGGCCGGGTCGGAGACGGCGGCGGCCGCGTCGAACTCCAGCAGGAACGGCCACCACCAGGCGCGCTCCTCGGGGAAGAGGTCGGCGACGAGGCGGGCGGCTTCGGTGTTCGCCTTCACCAGCTTCGCCAGGATCGGCGTGACGGCCGTCCAGAAACCGGCGGGCGCGCGGCGCACGGCGGGCTGCCGCAGCAGGCGCAGCGCCAGGTCCGCCAGGGTCGCCTCGACGTCGAGCCCGGCGGCCCTGGCCAGGTCGCGTACCTGGACGGTCAGGCCCGCCCACGGCGCCACGCCCGCCTTGGTGCGGCGCATCGTGAGGTCCAGGAAGATGTCGAAGGCCTCCTGCGGGGTGTGCCGCTTCTGCAGCTCCGCCTGGTAGGACTTCAGTGCCTTCACCGACACCGCGCCCGCGATCGCGAACTCCACATAGGACAGGTGCAGCTCGTCGGGGTCGGGGGTCAGGGCGTGGGTGAGCTCGGCGGTGCGGGCCCGCCCGAAGTACGTCGACGCCCAGTGCCCGCGCTCGGCGTCGAGGAAGTCGCGGGCGGCCTGCTCGTACAGCGACGGCAGGTGCCGTACCGGGAGCCGCTTGGCGATCGTCTCGTAGGTGGCCTCGGCCTGCTTCGGCTTGGCGATCGCCTGCGCGGCGGCGACCCGCAGCTCCTTGGCGGCCTGCAGCGCGAGGGCCCCGTTGTCCGGGTCGTGCACCAGCGCCCAGCCCGGGTAGCCCAGGGGGCGGCGGGGGGCGGTCAGGCTCGGCTCGCCGAGGTCGGGCGCGCCGAAGCCGAGGAAGGACATGGCCGCGTCGGTGGCGGGGGCGATGCCGTCGGCGACCAGCCGCACCACGGACCGGCCGCCGAGGCCGGTGTGGGGGTAGGCGCGGGAGCGGACGACGTCATGAGGGGTGTCGGTCACGTCAGGCGTCTTCCTGGTCCGTGGAGCGTCCGGCGTAGATGAGTTCGGCCATGCGGATGCCCTCCGACCACGCGATCGGGCCCACCTGCGCGAGGGGCACCTGCTCCTCGTCGGCGTCCACGAACACCAGCTCTCCGGTGGCGGCCTCCGACCAGGGGTCGTCGGCGCCCAGCCAGTAGCGCGCCTGCCGCGCGGAGCCGGTGTCGGCGACCTGGCAGGTGGCCCAGCCGGCGCGCACCGGGAAACCGTGCCGCTGCGCCAGTCCCGTGGCGTGCTGGAGCTCGTCGAAGCGCGCGTTGGCGTACTTGATGACGGTGGCGATCTCGGGGGTGAGGTCGGACGGCGGGAGGAAGACGTCCCGCGCCAGCTGCGCGATCTCCTGCCGCGCGCCGAGGTCGGCGACCAGCCCGCGCCACTCGTCCAGTTCCTCCAGCAGCACCGGGTGCGCGATGAGGACCCGCTCGGGGTGGAACCACACGGTCTCGGCGTCGAGGTCGATGAGGCCGATGCGGCCCTCCTCGTCGACGCCCCGCAGCAGCCCGACCGTGGGGGGCTCGGTCAGGTCGGCGATGACCAGGTTCTCCAGCGCCATCCGCCACGACGGGTCCGGCCACAGCTCGGCGATCAGCCGCCCCGGCAGCGGAGTGGCGGCCAGCAGCCACGACTCCACGGTGTCCAGGCACTCCTTGTCGTGCTCGACCAGCCAGTCGCGGACCGCCTGGAGGGTCTGGCCCACGGTGGACTCGCGGATCTTCTTCGGCACCGATTTGAGTTCGCGGCCGTTGCTGTTGCGGCACAGCAGGCGCGTGCCGTCCAGGCGCAGCTCGTACCCGTCCCCCGCCGGGGTCCAGCCGTCAACCGGCACCCCTGTCTGGTCCGGGAAGTCCGATGTGGAGTCGTTCGCAGGCATGCCAGGCATAGTGCCATGGCCCTCCGACAGGACTTTCCCGGACGCCACGCGCGCGCAACTGATCTTCATGTCCCTGACGTGCGGATTCACAACTAGTCGGGTCGTGGATGCGGTGCGTCGGGGAACGGACAGAGAGGTGGACGGAATGGGAGGTGTGAGTGATTTTCAGATAGTGCGCGGAACAGTGCGTGAAGAGGCTCGAACGGGGTCGCTCGAACGGGTGGAAAAGATCGGCCCGGCGTCAGGACGGGGAGGAGCGTTCGTCGGAGTGTCGTGGGCGGAGGGATATGTGCCGGGGGACGAACGATGTTCTGGAGTGGAATGAGGGTGGGGTCGTGTGGCGGATGGGGCGGGAAAAGAGGTGTGGCGCAGTGAGTTCCCCGCCCGTCCTGAGATGATTTACCCGATACGCGACTCAGCGTGCCGACACCGCATCGGTGATCCGGTGTAGAAGAGACAGAGGACACACGGAAAATTGTCATGCGGAGAATCCCGGCATATAGGTGTATCTTGATCCATCAGCGCCGGACGGCAGGTCGGCCGTCTTTCAGATGGGTCGAAACCTGTGACACGATGTGGCCAATGGGCATTGATAGCCCACCCCCCTCGGATGGACGTCCCCCAGACCCAGAAGGAGGAGCAAGATGACGCGCATCATCAAGCGCCTCATTGTCGCCGCGTTCGCCCTCGCGGCACTCGGAGGAGCCGCAGTGACGGCTTCCGCGACTTCCAGCACAAGCACCGAAGCCACGCCGGGCGTGAGCAGTAGCCCGGTCGTGATGGTCGGGCTCCTAGAGCACGAGTGGAACTGATCACCCGCGGCCGCTAGAGACGGCGTGGAGCTCGCTGGGAGGCGTCGCCTTTGCCAAGTCAGACTCCTGTGACAAAGCGTTCGTCTCTCGCTTCATGGGGCGTGGCGATGGGGATCGCCGTACTGGCGGTCCTTCTCAGCCTCATCACGCTGCCCAAGACAGGGCAGATGCCCGAGCCATATGTGCTTCTGCTGTTCACCCTCGCGATACCCGGCGCCGCCGCGGTCTCGCTTCGATTCACCACGGGGCGGCAGAGCTGGGCCACGACGGCGACCGATGTGCCGCTGCTCCTGGCCCTGTTCTTCCTCCCGGCCTTCTGGCTGATCCTGGTCCGCGCCGTCGCCAGCCTCGCCATCTACGCCTACCGCTACTTCCGCGGCCAGGTGACCGCCGTGCAAGTGGTGTTCAATGTGGCCGCCCAGTCGGCCGCCGCCGCGTGCGCCGGGCTCCTCGTCATGGGCCTGGGCGTGGGCAGCGCCACCGATCCCAAGACCTGGGCGGTGCTGCTCCTGGGCATCCTGCTCGGCAGCGCCGTCACCGGCACCTGCGTGACCGCCATCCTGACGGTCCTGCAGGGCTGGGGCGGCATCGAGAGCGTGCTGCGCACGATGGTCGGCACGCTCCTGCTGACCGCCGTCAACGGTGTGCTCGGCCTGGTCATCCTCGTGTGCCTCAACGCCACGCCGTGGGCGGCGATCCTCATCGGCGTTCTCGCCGCGGTCGTGATCGGCATCTACCGGGGCTACTCCCGGCTCCTCGAACAGCGCCGGTCGCTGTCCGACCTGAACGACTTCACCCGCGAGGTCTCCGAGGCCACCCAGAGCGGGCGCCTCATCGACGTCATGCTCGGCCGCGTGCGCGCCCTGCTCAACGCGGAGAGCTCCTCGGTGTGGGTGCCGGCCGACGGGCGCTTCCCCGAGCTGCTGCTGAGCGCGCGCGTGGACGACATGGGCCTCCTGGACATGTCCCCGGTGCCCGAGGCGCTGCGCCGCCAGGTTCTGGAGAACGGCGCGACCCTCTTCGTCGGCCGCGACGGCGCCGCCGCCCACCGGGACGCCCTCAAGGGCAGCGACGTGACCGAGACGATCATCGTGCCGCTGCGGTCCGGGCAGGCCGTCTTCGGCTGCATCTCGATCACCAACCGGCTCGGCAGCGGCATGCCCCGCTTCCGCCACGCCGACCAGACCCTCCTTGAAACCCTCACCGCCCACGTCGGCGTCGCCGTCGAGAACTCCCGCCTCGTCGACCGCCTGCGCTTCGACGCCTACCACGACTCCCTCACCCGCCTCCCGAACCGGCGCCGCGCGATGCTCGCCCTGGAGGAGTCCATCAGCCGCGAGGTGCCCGGCGAGTTCGTCGCCGTGCTCGTGTTCGACGTGGACGGGATGCGCGAGGTCAACGACTCGCTCGGCTTCGCCGCCGGTGACGACCTGCTCGTCGAGGTCGCGCGGCGGTTGCGGGAGCTCGCCCCGGAGTCGGCGCACATCGGCCGGATCGGCGGGGACGAGTTCGCGGTGGTCTTCCGCACCGGTGACACCGAGCACGCCCTGGAGCAGGCGCGGACGATGCGCGCCGGGCTCCAGCAGCCGTTCCTGCTGGGGACCCTGGACGTGGACGTCGACGCCGCCGTGGGCGTCGCGATCCACCCCGAGCACGGCGACTCCGCCGACGGGCTTTTGCAGCGGGCCGACGTGGCGACCTACGCCGCGCGGAACGTCTCCTCGGGCGTGCAGCTGTTCAACGTCGGCCTCGAATCGCGGTCGGTGCGGCGGCTGGGCCTGGCCAGCGACCTGCGGCGGGCCTTCGACACCGGTGAGCTGTCGGTGCACTACCAGCCCAAGATCGACCTGGCCACGCGCACCGTCCTGGGCGTGGAGTGCCTGGCGCGGTGGCATCACCCGACGCACGGCGAGGTGCCGCCGGACGACTTCGTGCCCGTCGCCGAGCACACGGGGCAGCTGGCGCGGCTCACCGAGTTCGTGCTGCGGGCCGGGCTGCGGCACGCGCGGGACTGGGCGATCCAGGGGCGGCCGCTGACCGTGGCGGTGAACCTCTCGCCGCGCACCGTCGCCGACCCGGAGTTCCCGACCGTCGTGGACGCGCTGCTGCGCGAGTACGGGGTACCGCCCCGGCAGCTCACGCTGGAGATCACCGAGGACGGCATGGTCGGCGACCCCGACCGGCCGCTGCCGACGCTGCACCGGCTGCACGAGCTGGGCGTCCGGCTGTCCGTCGACGACTTCGGGACGGGTTACTCGTCGCTGTCGTACCTGCGGCGGCTGCCGGTGCACGAGGTCAAGATCGACCGCGGCTTCGTGCAGGGCATGGCCACCGACGAGGGCGACCTGGCGATCGTGCGCGCGGTGGTCGACCTCTCGCGGCACTTCGGCCTGTCCGTGGTCGCCGAGGGCGTGGAGAGCGAGATGACGCTGGCGCTGCTCACCGACATCGGCTGCGACATCGGGCAGGGCTTCCTGTTCTCGCGGCCGCTGTCCGAGGAGCGCCTGGAGGCGTGGCTGAACGCCCAGGCCGAGGAGCCCGCCGTGACCCCCGACCAGGGCGAAGAGGGCGCCGTGGTGCGCCGGCTGCGGGCCATCTGAGACCCGGGGGATACCCGTTTTGGCGGCCGCCCGCAGGTCGTGTAATCTATTCGAGCGCGCCCCGGAAGGGGAGCGGTGAACTGCCCCTTTAGCTCAGTCGGCAGAGCGTCTCCATGGTAAGGAGAAGGTCTACGGTTCGATTCCGTAAAGGGGCTCTGAAATCCCTCAGGCCGCCGGGCCCGGCGAAAGCCGGGCGGTGAGCGGCCCGCGGCGGTGTAGCTCAGATGGCAGAGCAAACGGCTCATAATCGTTGTGTCGGCGGTTCGATTCCGCCCACCGCTACGACACAGAACCCGGCGTCCACGACGCCGGGTTCCTCGCTTTTCAGGGCCGGTCGGCCCGGTAGACGTAGTGCGGCTCGCCGAAGGCGGAGTTGTCCGGACGCAGCGTGCCCTCCGCGACCCGCCGCAGCCCGGCCAGCTCCAGCGCCTCCCACGAGGCCCGGTTGGCCACCGCCACCGGCACGATGACGCACTCCGCGCCCTCCACGTCCGTCCAGGTCGCCTCGACCACGGCCCGCACCATCGCGGCGCCCAGGACGTGCCCGGGGTCCTCCTCCTCGCCCACGAGGTAGTCGAGGGCGACCGCGCCCTTCGGGACCTCGGTGAGGGCGGCGATCTCGTCGCGGTACTCGGGGTAGTCGCCGAAGCGGGAGCGCTGCACGAGCCCGACCGGCGTCCCGTACCGGCGCACCAGGAGGTCCTCCGAGGGCTCCTCGCCGCGCATGACGGGACCGAAGTCGCGCTCCAGGTAGTAGTCGTCGGTCTCGTGGTTCCACCACTCGTGGACGTGCGGCCGCCGCAGCCACTCGCCCAGCAGCGGGAAGTCCTCGGCGGTGAGGGCGGTCCAGGTGAGGTGCATCGGCGGCCTTCCTGAGCGTCGGCGGGCGGTCTCGCGTGACGGTAGCCGGTCGGCCGGACTACCCTGATGGGGCGTGCGGAGCTCGGGTCCGGCCCCCAGGGAGGCCGTGAAGGCACCTGGTAGAGTCGGATGCTGGCCGCCATCCCGGTGGTCATGCCGTGGTGCATCTGAATCTTCGGGGGCATCCGGCGCGCACAAGCCAATGTTCTGTTTACGCACGTGGACGCCCCCGCGTCCGATCACGTGCGCCGCAAGTAGGAGGCACTCCGCCGTGGCGAAGGCTACTGACGTCCGTCCCAAGATCACGATGGCGTGTGTGGAGTGCAAGGAGCGCAACTACATCACGCGGAAGAACCGTCGGAACAACCCCGACCGCCTTGAGCTGAAGAAGTACTGCTCGCGCTGCAACTCCAGCACCGCGCACCGCGAGACCCGCTAACTTGCTCAATGCCGCGTATGTCGGCCGGACGCTGCCCGCGACCGCGCCGCACGTTGTGACATCCGCCGAAGTCGCCGCCTTCCGGGCGGCGCTCGGCATGTCCGCGGAAGGCCCCGCCCCCGCGACGTTCCTTGTGTCACACACGCTGCCGGCGAGCGACCGTCTCGTCGACGACCCGGACTTCGGCCTGGACTTCACCCGCGTGCTGCACCGCGAACAGCGTTTCGCGCACGCGCGTCCGGTCGTCCCCGGGGACGCGCTGACGTGCACCGTCCACGTCGAGAGCATCAAGACCGTCGCCGGCAATGACGTGCTGACCACCCGCACCGAGGTCGCCGCCGGAGACGAGACCGTGTCCACGGTCTGGACCACCTTGTTCGTGAGGGGCGACGCGTGATCATCGACACCGCGTACACCATCACGCGCGCCGACCTGGTCGCCTACGCCAACGCCTCCGGCGACCAGAACCCGATCCACCAGGACGAGCTCGCGGCCAAGGCCGCCGGTCTCCCGGACGTGATCGCCCACGGCATGTACACCATGGGCCTCGGCGCCCGGGCCCTCACCGCGTGGGCGGGCTCGGAGGACGCGATCCTGGAGTACACCGTCCGCTTCGCCAAGCCCGTGGTCGTCCCGGCCGAGGGCGGCGCCGAAGTCCGGATCACCGGCGAGATCCGCAAGGAACTCGAAGACGGCCTCGTCGAGGTGAACCTCACCGTCACCTGCGGCGGCGAGAAGGTCCTGGCGCCCGCGAGGGCGACGGTCCGCAAGCCCTAGCGGCCACGAAGACGTACAACCGCGAGCGGCCCGGCCGCTCGCGGTTTTCTCATGCCCGAAATCCGGGTACGCACTAGGGGACATCCCCTACGGTGACCGTCCTCATCGGACATACCTTCGGGCCATGACGCACACGATCAGGCCGATCGCGGCCCTCCTCGCCGTGCTGGCCCTCGGGCTCACCGGCTGCGGCACGGTCGGACCGGCCGCCGGGCCCTCCGCCGGTGACGGGCTCCCGGCGACCGCCGCCGCCCTCCGGCTGGGCCTGACCGGCCTGGTGGACTCCGGCGCGCTGGTCGGCGGCGAGGCGGTGCTCCGGGACGGCAATGGCGCCGAGGACGTGACGGCCGGCCTGGGCGACCGCGAGACCGGCACGCCCTACCCCATGGGCGCCCACTCCCGGATCGCCAGCGTGACCAAGATGTTCACCGCCTCGATCGTGCTCCAGCTGGTGCACGAGGGCACGCTGCGCCTGGACGGCCCGGTGGGCGGGTACCTGACCGGCCTGCCGCACGGCGAGGGCGTCGACCCGGGCCGGATCACCGTCCGCCAGCTGCTGCGCCACCAGAGCGGCCTGCCCGAGCTGCCGGACGACGCCGACCCCGCCCGGGCGTACACGCCGCGCGAGCTGCTTGCGCTGACCGACGCGCTGCCCGCGCAGTTCCCGCCGGGGGAGCGCATGGTCTACACCAACACCAACTACGTCCTCGCCGGTGTGCTCATCGAGCAGGTCACCGGGCACGCCTACGCCGATGAGCTCGCCCGCCGGATCACCGGGCCGCTCGGGCTGAGCGGCACCCGCTTCCCGAAGCCCGGCGAGCGCGCGCTCCCGGGCCCGGCGCCGCGCGGCTACCAGGACGGCGTCGACGTCACCGAGCAGGAGCCCTCGGCCCTGTACTCCTCGGGCGGGATCGTGTCGACCGCCGCCGACCTGAACCGCTTCCTGACCGCGCTGCTGGACGGCGAGGTCGTGCCCGCGCCGCTGCTGGACGCGATGCGCGAGACGGTCCCGATGCCGGACGTGCCGGGCGTCGGGTACGGGCTGGGGCTGATGCGCCTGCCGGTGAGCTGCGGTAAGACGGTCTGGGGCCAGGCCGGTGACGTGCCGGGCTTCCAGACGATGACCGCCACCGACGGCGAGCGTTCGGTGAGCCTGCTGTTCAACCAGGGGCCGGGGGAGAAGCTGGGGCCCGGGCAGCTGCTGGGGCTGGTCGGCACGGCCTTGTGCTGAGCGCGCGGGCCGGAGCGGCGCGCCGCTCCGGCCCCGGGCCGGGCTAGATCCCGCAGTTGGGGGCCGACCAGTACTGCGAGGACCTCATGTCCACGTGCGTGTGGTCATTGTGGTCGGGGTATCCCGGGCCGAGGATGCCCCGGAAACCGTGGTTGCGCGCCTCTTTCGCCAGCGTGCACAGCGAGTGCGGTCCGGCGCCCAGGTCGGCGGCGTCCCCGTACAGGTGCCGTGAACTGGACGCCCCGCCGGCGGCGTTGTTGCAGGCGACCGACCGGAACCCGGAGGTCACCGTCAGCGGCTGGTCGCCGAGGGCGTGCCGCAGGGCCTCCAGCTTCCACATGGTCACCAGGGCGTTGAATTTGGCGGTGGCCGCCGAGACCGCGCCGCCCGACCAGGTCGAGTTGCAGTGGTTGAGTTCGGCGTAGGTGAAGTGGACGGGCGTGCAGTCGGCGTCCTGGAGGGCGTAGATCTTGGCGAAGGTCGCCGGTCCGGCCACGCCGTCGGCGGACAGTCCGTAGGCCTGCTGGAAGCGGGTGACGGCGGCCTTCGTTGCCGGGCCGAAGTCGCCGTCGAGGGAGATCGCGCTGCCGTATCCCGGGTAGCCGGAGACCCGGATCTGCAGCTGGCGTACGTCTTCGCCGGTCATGCCCTGGGACAGGCTGCGTCCCCAGCTGTAGCACTCGTCGGCGGAGGCGGGAGCGGTGGTCGCGGTCACGACGATGAGGGTCGCGGCGAAGGAGAGGACGATCGCGGAGAGGATCCGTAATGCGCGCTTGGCCATGTTGGTCGGCCTTCCATCTGGGGGGGCGTTGCCGCGAAGGTTTCCACGCACGCCGTCGGGGTGTCAAGACAAGTTGCCTACGCGTCGGCGAATCGTTTGTGGACGTTCGGGGAATGCCTGTGGGATAAGTGAAGTGCCTCTGGAAGGGTGAGCACATGCGCAAAGTGATCGCGGTCGTCTGCGCGGTGGCCGTGCTGGCCGGCTGCAAGCCGACGGGAAGCACCGGTGGCGGCGCCGGGTCCAGTGCCGACGGGCTCACCATCGCCGAGGCCCTGGAGAAGATCCCGGCCGGGGAGGAGGACCGCTCCGGCTACGACCGCGACAAGTTCGAGCACTGGGTCGACGCCGACGGCGACGGGTGCGACACCCGCGAGCAGGTCCTCATCGACGAGAAGACCGCCGGGAGCGTCAAGGACTGCAAGGTCACCGGCGGGAAGTGGCTGTCCTATTACGACGGGAAGGAGTGGACGAAGTCCACCGACGTGGACATCGACCACCTGGTCCCGCTGGCCGAGGCCTGGGATTCCGGGGCGAAGTCCTGGGACGCCGACCGGCGCAGGCGCTACGCCAACGACCTCGGTGATGACCGGACGCTGGTCGCCGTCACCGACAACGTGAACCAGGAGAAGTCCGATCAGGACCCCGCCGAGTGGCTGCCGCCCCTGAAGTCCGTCCAGTGCCGCTACGCCGCCGAGTGGGTGGCGGTGAAGCTGCGCTGGGGCCTGTCGGCCGATGACGCCGAGCGCAGGAAGCTCAAGGAGCTGGCCGGTGGCTGCCCGGACGAGCGGGTGACGGTGAAGGCCGCCGATTAGCTACAGCGGATCGGCCACGTCGTAGGCCCGCCGGATCGCCCCGGCCAGTTCGGGGTCCTCCGACAGCGCGTCGTGGACGACCCGCTCGACCTGGGCGGTGACCTGCCACTGCCCGGCCCACATGACGTGCATGATCTCCTCGGCCAGGCACTCGTGCCCGCGTTCGACGGCTTCGGGTGTCAGGCTCAGCCCGGCGACCCGGCCGTTGACGTCGACGCGGACGGTCACCGAGCGGTCGGCGTTGCTGGCGGCCACGCTGAGCGCGCCTAAGGCGTGGCGCAGCTCGGTGACGGTGCCCAGTCGCTCCTCGACGGTGGTTTCGAGTTCCCCCATGGCCGCATCCCTCCGGCAGGCGTGTTGCACCAGGCTAGTACCGGAGTTCACTGAATACTGTGGACGAACGGACGTATCCGCCGGAACCCGCGGCCGATGGCCTAGGACTTGCGGTTGAGCGCGGCCACGGCCGTCTGTTCTTCGCGGGCGTCGTAGGCCTCGCGCGCCAGGTACACGAAGTCCATGTGTTCCTCGGCCCAGCACTTCACCTTCCCCAGCAGGGCGCGCAGGCTGTCGCCGAGGTCGGTGAGCGCGTAGTCGACGCGTACGGGGACGGCGGCGGTGACCGTGCGGGTGACCAGGCCGTCCCGCTCGATGATGCGCAGGGTCTGCGTCAGCATCTTCTGGCTGACGCCGGGGATGGCGCGCGCCAGGTCGGAGTAGCGTTTCGGGCCCTCGCCGAGGGCGCTGATGACGAGGGTGACCCACTTGTTGCTGATCTGGTCCAGCAGGTTGTGGGAGGCGCACTCGGACAGGAACGCGTCGTAGGCCCGGCGCTCCTCGGCGCGGCGCTCGGCTGCGGTGCTGGTCGCCATGACACTCCTCCAGGTGGGATACGCACTTTCAGGTGCCTTCTTTCTAAAAGAGAGTAACCCGCTTAGCGTGGTGATCGTCAAGCAGAGAGAGCTGTGAGGAGAACACCATGCGCGCCATCGTCGTGAAGGGCTTCGGCGGTCCCGAGGTCCTGGAGCTGATCGAGACCCCCACCCCCGAGGCCCGCCGCGGTCAGGTCCGCATCAAGGTCGCCGCCAGCGCGGTCAACCCCGTGGACGTGGCCACCGCCGCCGGGATCATGCACCAGATCGGCAACGCGCCCGAGCGCGCGCAGGTCGGCATCGGCTGGGACGTGGCCGGGACCGTGGACGCCGTCGGCGAGGACGTCACCGGCCTCGCGGTCGGCGACCGGGTGATCGCGCTGCTGGACCGGACCGGCGCGCCCCTGGGCGCCTACGCCGACTACGTCGTCGCCGGGACGCACGCCGTGGCCCGCGTACCCGAGGGCGTGGACCTCGACGAGGCCGCGACGATCCCGCTGCCCGGGCTGACCGCGCTCCAGGCGCTGGAGGCGCTCGACCTCAAGCCGGGCGACACGCTCCTGGTCACCGGCGCCGCCGGTGGCGTCGGCCAGTTCGCGGTGCAGTTCGCCGCCGCGCGCGCCATCGAGGTCGTGGCGCAGGGTTCGCCGGAGGACGAGGGCTTCCTGCGCGCGATCGGCGCGACCCACGTCGTCCACCGTGGACAGGACCTCGGCGAGGCGGTCCGCGCGATCCACCCGGGTGGTGTGGACGCCGCGATCGACGCCGCCGTGCTCGGGATCGCCGCGCTGGACGCCGTCCGCAACAAGGGCGCCATCTCCACCGTGGTCGGCTCGGTCCCGCACCTGCGCGGCATCCGCGTCCACAACATCCTCATCCAGGCCGACGAGACGCACCTGGCGGAGGTCCTCGGCCTGGTGGCCGAGGGATTCGTGCGGCTGAACGTGGCCGGCTCCTACCCGCTGGAGCGCGCCGGGGAGGCCTTCACCCGCTTCAGCGCCCGGGGCGTGCGCGGGCGGCTGCTGATCAAGCCGTGACGGCCGCCGCGTCCCGCCGGTTGAGCACCGCCACCGGCGGGACGGGCTCGCGCTCGTCGTAGCGCTCCCGTTCGCTCTCCATCTCGGCCATGTTCGCCTCGGACCACTTCTTGATCGACCACAGCAGCGGCAGGACGCTGCGGCCCAGATCGGTGAGGGCGTAGTCGACGCGGACGGGGACGGTCGGGGTGATCGTGCGGCGCACCATGCCGTTGCGTTCGAGCATCCGCAGGGCCTGGGTGAGCATCTTCTGGCTCACCCCCGGCACCAGCCGCCGCAGCTCGGCGTGGCGCCGGGGCCCGGCCGCCAGGGCGAGCAGGCTCAGGTTCGCCCAGCGGGAGCGGATCTGGTCGAGCAGGCCGCTCACGGGGCAGAAGGGGGTGGCGCCGTCGTAAGTGAACTCGCCGGGCGTGGGCCCGGGAACGGGGAAGGTCATGGTGCTCCGGGAAGCCGTGGGGAGGGCACCGAAAAGTGCCTTCTTACGGCACGACCCTAGCTCTCCTAACGTGGTGCGGGCCGGGTGAATCCGGCCACTATCACGGGAGATTCATGTCTATCGATACAAAGATGCGGGCCGTCGTACTGCGTTCCTTCGGCGGGCCCGAGGTTCTCGAAGACTCCGAAGTGGACCGTCCGGAGCCGGGTCCGGGCGAGTTCCTGGTCCGGGTCGCCGCCGCCCACGTGCACAATGTGGACACCATGATTCGCCGGGGTTTCCTGGCGGGCGAGGACGCGAAGGGCCGCCCGCACACCGGGCTCGGCCACGACGCGGCCGGAACCGTTGCGGCGCTGGGCGAGGGTGCCACCGGCTTCGCCGTCGGCGACGCGGTCATCGGCCTGCACTCCCCGCTGGACAAGCCCCTGGGCGCCTACGCCGAGTACGCCGTCTTCCGCGCTCATGAGGTGGCCCGCGCGCCGGAGAGCGTGGACGCGGTGGCCGCGTCCACGGTGGTCGGCAACGGGCTCACGGCCCTGCAGAGCCTGCGGCAGCTGGGACTGGCCGGGGGCGACTCGCTCCTGGTGACCGGGGCCGCCGGTGGCGTGGGCGGGTTCGCGGTCCAGCTCGCCGCCGCGCGGGGCCTGAAGGTCACCGCGCTGGCCGGTCCGGGCGACGAGGACCTGGTGCGCGGCCTGGGCGCGAGCGCGTTCGTGGCCCGGGGCGGTGAGCTTCCCTCCGATGTGGACGGTGTGCTGGACGCCGCCGTGCTCGGCGTGCCCGCGCTGGCCGCGGTGCGCGACGGCGGCGTCCTGGTCCGCCTGCTGCCCGGTGAGACGAGCGATGAACGCGGGGTGCGCGACGTCCAGTTCCAGGCCGAGGCGGACGCCGCCGATCTCGCCGAGGTCGCCGGGCTGGTCGACGCCGGTGTGCTGACCCCGCGCGTGCTGGACGTCCTGCCACTGGCCGGGGCCGCCACGGCGCACCGCCGGTACGAGGGAGGCGGCCTGCGCGGCCGCCTCGTCCTGCGTCCCTAGGCGGCCTTCACCCACTTCGACCCGTTGGGGAAGGAGATGGCGGTCCGGCCCGGCTCGGCGAACACCAGGTGCGGGCGGGGCCGCCGCTCCAGCGAGACCACGACGTTGCGGCGGCGGGAGCGGTAGATCAGCGCGATGAGCCCGGCGGCCAGGGACAGCGCGCCACCGGCCCACAGGCCCGAGCGCGGGCCGAGGACCTCGGCGAGCCAGCCGACCAGGGGCGCGATGATCGGCGCGGAGCCGATGAAGACCATCACGTAGAGGGCCATGACGCGTCCCCGCATGGACGGTGAGACGCCCATCTGGACGCGCTGGTTGGCCGCCTGCGCGAAGAAGACCATCAGGAAGCCGGTGGGCACCAGCAGGATCACCGCGGTGACGAAGTTGGGGGAGAACCCGGCGATCATCTCCAGCGCGCCGAAGCCCATGGCCGCGCCCAGCAGCAGGTACACGCCCGGCCGCTTGCGGCGCTTGGTGCCGCCCAGGGCCCCGGCCAGCGCGCCGACGGCGAGGGCGGTGGTGAGCAGGCCGAAGGCGGCCGGCCCGACGCCGAACTCCGACTTGGCCAGCAGCGCCAGGGTGACCTGGAAGTTGAAGCCGAAGCCGCCGATGATGAGGATCAGCCCCAGCGGCAGCAGCAGGTCGGGGCGGCGGCGGACGTAGGCGAGGCCCTCGCGGACGGTGGCGTTCGTCTTGGCCTTGGGCGGGCGGTGCAGTTCGGCGGGGTTCATCATCGCCATGGTGATCACGGTGACGGCCAGGGTCACGGCGTTGATGGCGAAGATGGGGCCGACGTCGATGAGCGCGATCAGCACACCGGCGACGGCGGGCCCGACGATGCGCGCGGAGTTGAAGGTGGCGCCGTTGAGGGCGAGCGCGTTGGGCAGCAGCTCGGGTCCGACCAGCTCGGAGGCGAAGGCCTGGCGGGTCGGGATCTCCTGGGCCGAGACGACGCCGAGGACCAGTGAGAAGGCGTAGATCTGCCAGAGCTGGATGTTGCCGCTCATGATGAGCACGGCCAGGGTCGCGGTGAGCACGAACCAGATCGCGTTGCAGATCTGCAGGATGCGCCGCTTGTCGAAGCGGTCGGCGAGCTTGCCGGCGTAGAGGGCGAAGACGAGGGTGGGGGCGAGCTGGAAGGCGGTGACCAGGCCGAGCGCGGCGCCGGAGTTTCCGGACAGGTCCAGGGCGAGCCAGTCGAGGGCGATGAAGCGCATCCAGGTGCCGATGAGCGCGATCAGCTGGCCGATGAGGAAGAGGCGGAAGTTGCGGACCCGGAGTGATCGGAACGTGTCTGCCAGCTGATGTCTCATTGTGGGCTTTACGCCTCCCCAAGATTGCGAGTCTGACTCTTGAATCGGGCTTTAGAAGATTACCGCGCCTGCCTCCCTATCTCCAGATCTTTGTAGTGGGCATCACCGGATGGGGGTCCTTACACCTGGGCCAACCCGGCGCGGACGGTGGCGGGCCCGTGGCATCGTGGAGCGCATGGAGTGGTCCCGTTACACCACCTGTCTGGCCGTGGACGCCGCCCGCCTGGGCGAGCTCATCGACGGCCAGATGGACCTGCCGCTGTCCTCCGTCCCCGGATGGACCGCGGAAGACCTCGCGCACCATCTGGCCGAGACGTACGAGCACGCCGCCGCCGTCCTGCGGCTCGGCGCCGAACCCGACCCCTGGCCGCCCAACCGACCGCCCGTGTCACCGCTGACCCGCCTGCGCAGCGCCCTCGGCGACCTGCTCGCCGAGTTCACCGGCCGCGAGGCCGACGCCCCTGCCCACACGCCCTTCGAGGAGGACCGGACCGTCGGCTTCTGGGCCCGCCGCATCGGCGTGGAGACCGCCGTCCGCCGCGTCGACGCCGAACGCGCCGTGGGCGCCGAGGTCCAGCCCGTCCCCGAGGACGTCGCCCTCGGCGGCGTCGACGAGTTCCTGCACTTCCACTACGCCTGGACGGCCAACAACTCCGAGAACCACGCGCAGGCCACCGCCGACGGCTCCGGCCGCCCCGTGGTGATCCTCACCGGGGACCGCGAGTTCACCGTGCGCACCCTGCCCGGGCGCGTGACCGTCACCGACGGCGACACCGAGGACGCCGCCGCCCGCGTCTGGGGCGAGCCCTCGGCCGTCCTGCTGTGGCTGTGGGGCCGCGGCGACGCCTCCGCCTTCACCGTCGAAGGCGAGGAATCGGAGGTGACTCGTCTACACAGGACCTTCGCCTCCTTCGCGCGCTGACGCCCCGGCTCAATTGGTTTGCCGCCGGACGTAAGCTCGAAGCACACGTACTCGCCCGGAGGTGCTGACATGCAGCACACTCAAGCCCGAACAGCCCAGGGGGAGGTGGCCGCCGCGTGAACCTGTTGCGCGCCACCGTCGTCGTGCTGGCCCTGGTCACCCTGGCCAGCCTCCCGTGTGTGATCGCCTGGCTCGTCGTCAACGCCGACGAGATGACCGAACGCGCCGAAGCCGCCCGCCGCAAGCTGCCGCGCCTGCGTCAGCACCGGCCCATCGAGGACATCACGGCCGAACTGCGCCGCCTGTCCACCGCTCTGGACCGGGCCGGCTCGGTCGTCCGCCGCGAATCGGTCCTCACCATGCGCGACCGCGCCCTCCGCGAGGCCGCCCTCGCGCTCGGCGAGACCGAGCACCTCGGCGACCTCGACGGCCTCGACCTGGAGATCGAACGCGTCCGCGTCATCGGCGTCCTGCAACGCGCCGGGCTCCGCGTGGACGACACCGTCCGGCAGGAACACCCGTGACCGGGCGCCTGTTCGCCGCTCTCTATCCATCCGCCGCCGCGGTGACCGACCTGGAGCTGGTCACCGCGGCGCTTCCATCGCTCAAACGGCCCGCGCCCTCGCACCAGTGGCACGTGACCATCGCCTTCGTCGGCGTGGCCGGCGACCCCGCGCCCGTGCGGGCCGCGCTCGCCGAGGCCGGTGGGCGCACGCTGCGCCTGCGCGTCGCCGGTGGCGGCGCGTTCGGGCGCCCGGGCCGCGACTCGGTCCTGTGGGCCGGCCTGGAGGGCGACCTGGCGGGGCTGCACGCGCTGGGCGACGACGTCCGCGCCGCCCTCGACCGCCACGGCGTGGCCTATGACGAACGGCCCCTGCGCCCGCACCTGACCCTGGGCCGCGACGACCGCGACCTCGGCCCGGACCTGGCGCTGCTCGACGCCTACCGCGGGCCCTGGTGGGAGACCACCGAGCTGCTGCTGGTGGAGAGCTCCGGCGGCGAGTACCGCGTCCTGGACCGCTACCCGAGCCGCAGCTCGTAGTCCCAGGCCCGCGCGCCGATGGTGAGCCCGGCCAGTTCCAGCGCCCGGCGCACCGGCCCGTCCTCCTCCTCGAACTCGAAGACCGACAGCGCGGTGATCTTCGGGAAGACCCGCCCGAGATAGCCCACCAGCTCGGCGGTGAGCCCGGCCAGCACTTCGGCGTCGGCGCCCTCGATCGTCTCGGCGGCGTTGACGTAGGCGCGCTCGTCGCCCGGCTCGATCTCGATGCGCGCGCCCTCGGTCTCCACCCCGCCCCACGGCAGCGGACGCGCCTCGACCTCCGGCAGGCCCTCGGGCCGCCGGTAGGCGGCGATGTCGGCGTGCCAGATCCGGCCGACCTCGGCGATCGCCTCCGCCTTCAGCGTCGCGGCCACCGCGCCGGCCGCGCAGGCGTCCTCGCCCGACCAGCGCAGCACCGCGAAACCCTCGTTCCGCATCTCCTCGGCCGCGTGCCGGAACATCGCCTCGAAGGCCGCGACCTCGTCGGCGGAGGACGGCACGTCGTCGTAGACGCCCGCGTTCAGGTGATGCGCCAGCCGCTCCACCGTCACCGGCTCGATCCACGCCGCCGACTCGTCATCGCGGAACACGCTCGCCCACGCCAGCAGCACGCCGTCGCGGCGCGCGACGACCGTCGCCAGGGGCTCCGGCTGGTCCTCGGGCAGCGCCTCGGGGGCGGGCTCGCCGACCCGGGTGTACACCTCGGCGGCCAGGTCGAGGCCCGCGTCGGGATCGTGGTCCCACGCGGTGGTGATGGGGGTGGTGGCGGTCATAGGTCAATGGTGGAGCGTGCGCCCGGCGGGCGGAGGGGTTTCGGCGAACGCGCGGGGTGAGTCCGGGCACGAAAAAGGCGCCCGCCACCCCAGCGAGCGCCTCCCCAGGTGCGCGGCCCTACATCCGCTCCACCACGTGATCGATCGACTCGGTCAGCTTCACCACGTCGGCGGCGTCCACCGTCGGGTACAGCGCCACGCGCAGCTGGTTGCGGCCCAGCTTGCGGTACGGCTCGGTGTCCACGATGCCGTTGGCGCGCAGGACCTTGGCCAGCGCGGCGGCGTCGATCGCGTCATCGAAGTCGATGGTCGCCACGACCGCCGAGCGCAGGCCCGGGTCGGTGACGTACGGGGTCGCGAAGGAGGACTTCTCGGCCCAGTTGTAGATCGCCTCGGCCGAGGCGGCGCTGCGGCCGACGGCGAAGTCGAGGCCGCCGTTGGCGTTGAACCAGTCGGCCTGCTCGGCGGCCAGGAAGATCGTGGCCAGCGCGGGCGTGTTGTACGTCTGGTTCTTCAGCGAGTTGTCCACCGCGGTGGCCAGGTCCAGGAAGTCCGGGATCCACCGGCCGCCCGCCTTGATCTCGGCGACCCGCTCCAGCGCGGCCGGGGAGAACAGGCCGATCCACAGGCCGCCGTCGGAGCCGAAGCCCTTCTGCGGCGCGAAGTAGTAGACGTCGGTCTGCGCCAGGTCCACCGGGAGACCGGCGGCGGCCGAGGTCGCGTCGTGGACGGTGAGGGCGCCCTCGTGCTCCACGCGGGTCACCGGGACGGCGACACCCGTCGAGGTCTCGTTGTGGGGAACGCCGTAGAGGTCGACGCCCTCCTCGCGCACGAGGTAGGCGGCGCCACCGGGCTCTCCCTTGTGGACGGTCGGCTCGGCCAGGAACGGCGCCTTCTTGATCGCCGAGGCGAACTTCGCGCCGAACTCGCCGAAGGTGGCCAGCTGCGCCTTGTCGCGCACGAGGGAGAACGTCATCGCGTCCCACAGCGCCGTCGTGCCGCCGTTGCCGAGGATGACCTCGTAGCCCTCGGGCGCGGAGAACAGCTGCGCGAGTCCCTCGCGCAGGCGCCCGACCTCGTTCTTGACCGTCGCCTGGCGGTGCGAGGTGCCCAGGAAGGACACCGCCTTCTCGGCCAGGCGCGCCACCGCTTCCGGGCGGACCTTGGACGGACCCGAACCGAACCGGCCGTCTGCGGGCTTCAGCTCATCGGGGATGCGGATATCGGCCACCGCGGGCTCCTCTCAACAACGGGCTTGAGCTTTCGAGGGGCTCGGCGGCGCTGCCGACCGCCCCAGCATCGCATACGTCCTCAGGACGCCCAGTCCACGGGTGTCGTGGTGCCCGAGGCCCAGTCCTCGCGCAGGACGGCGTAGGTGATGGCGTCGTGCCAGGTCCCGGCGGCCGGCCAGGCGCGCCGGTGGTGGCCCTCCTTGACGTAGCCGCAGCGGGTGAAGACCGCGCGCATCGCCGTGTTGTCGAGGCGGGTGACGCCCTCGACGCGACGCAGGCCGGGGAACCCGGCGAAGGCGTAGGACGTGGCGAAGCGCAGGGCCGCCGGGCCCAGTCCGCGCCCGCGGTGGGCCGCGGCGATCCGCAGGTCCACCACGGCGGTGGGATCGCCCAGGTCCACCAGGCGGATCACGCCCAGCGCGCCGCCGATCCAGAAGGCCCGGACCCCGTCGCCGTGGAAGCCGCCGGTCATGCCGCGCGCGGCCTCGGCGTCCACGCCCGGGCGGCCGTGGAAGGGCCAGGACGAGCCGGTCAGCAGTGCGGCGAGCGCGTCGGCGTCGGCGGGTGTGTAGAGGCGCATCGCGGCAGGCTAACGAAAAAGCGCACCCGGCCGGGTGCGCTTTTTCGTGCGGTTGTGGCGGCTAGAAGCCGAAGCCCTCCTGGACCTGGTCCTTCGGCGGGGCCTGCACCGACACCGGCGTGCCGTAGTCGGTGACCGTCATCACCATGGTCCGGTCGGAGCCGTCGGGCATGATGCCCTTCATCGTCATCTCCAGCTTGGCGATGCGGCCCTGGTCGTCCAGGACGAGGGTGAACGGGACGGCGCCCATCTTCCCGGCGGCGTCCTTGGCGGCCTTCTCCTGCTCGGAGCCCATGGACGACAGGTCCATCTTGCTCAGGTCGAGGGTGCCCTTGTAGGTGTGGGCGTCGATCTGCTCGACGTCGCCGACCTGCTTGAGGAACTCGGCGGGGTCCATCTGCTTCTGATCCCAGGCCTTGCCCAGGTCTGCGTCGGTGGAGTCGAAGTGCATCCACTTGTCGGAGGCCATGAAGCCGCCGGTCATCTTCATGTACATGTCGTCACCGAGCATGATCATCTCGGTGTTCATGCTGAAGCCCTCGGCGGTGACCTTCATGGTGGCGTGCGCCGCCTTGGCCACCGGGTCGACCTGCGCGGTCATCTCGACCTCGGGCGCCATGGTCATGCTGAAGGAGTAGGACTCCTGCTTGACCTTCTCGGCGGCCACGGCGATCGCGGCCTTCGGGTCGGCCTTGACGGCCGGCTGCTCGGCGGAGGTGTTCTTGCCCCCACCGTCGATCTGGGCGTTCTTGCCGCACGCCGCCGCGCCGAGCGCGATGAGCGCGGCGAGGGTGACGGTGGAGGCGATCCTGGCGGCCTTGGTGATCCTCATGATGGATGTGTCTCCCGGTCGCGGTGGGGTTCTGCCTTCGAGGGTACGGGGCCCGGACCGGCCGGTCCGGGCCCCGTGCGCCCGCTCGGCACGTTCTGGTGAGAACGGCCCGCGGGCGAGTGGGCGTCAGGCGCCCATGGAGTTGGTGTCGACGACGTCCTTCGGGTCCGGCTTCTCGGCCGTGACGGGCTTGTCGTAGCCGGTGACGGTCATCTTGTAGTTGTCGTCGGCCTTGGTGCCGGTGGACTCCATGGCCGAGATGCGGCCGTCGGCGCCGACGGTGGCGGTCACCGTCGTCTTGTCCTTGGTGCCGGTGCCCTTCTCGCCCTTGAGCTTGCCGAACAGGCCGCTGGCGCCCGCGCCGGCCTCGGTCAGCTTGAACTGGCCGGCCGCCAGCCGCTCCACCTTGGTGGTGTCGCTGATGAGCTGGGTGTCGTCGAAGACCTTCTCCTCGAACACGTCCCCGAACTCCGAGGACGAGGTCTTCATCCACTTGCCCTTCATCATCTGGGCCATCTCGCCGCTGTTCAGCTTGATGTAGGCGTCCTCGCCGAAGATGCGGATCTCCATGTCCTGGTCTTCGCCGTCGATCTTGCCCTTCAGCTTCATCACCGCGACCTTGGCGGTGGAGTCGATGGACATGCTCACCGTCAGGTCGCCCGAGGTGCCCTCGACCGACATCGACTTGGCCTCGCCGGACTTCTTCAGCGCGGCCTGGAGCTCGGCCTTCGGGTCGCCCTTCTGCTCGGCGGCGTTGTTCGAGGACGACGACGCGTTGTCGGTGGGCTTGTCCTTGGTGCCGCACGCGGCACCGAACAGGGCGACACCGGCCAGGGCGGCGACGGCGACGATGGACTTCAGCTTCATGGTGAGACCTTTCACGTGCGGTGGAAATACCGGAAGGGTGGCGAAGACCGGAGACGCGCGTTTCGGGCGCAGTGGTGGCCCGAAACGGCCCGCCCGGCTACGCCGGTGGTTCGACGAACTCGCGCGCGGGCGCGTCGGAGGGGACCGCCGCGACGGCGTCGGGACGGTCATGGCCGAGGTCGGGGGACGCCGGGAGACCGGCGAGAGGCAGGGCGGGCGGCAGGTCCCGAGTGGCCGGGCCGCCGTCGCCGTGGAAGCCGCCGGTGTCGCACTCGGCGACGTCGGCGGGACCGGATTCGTCGGAGGCGACGACCGGCTCGGCGGAGGCGGGATCCGGCGCGCCGGCCACCGCGTCCACGGTCGCGGCGAAGGCCGCGAGCACCGCGAACACGGCGAGCACGATGGACCGGAACTTCACGAGCGCTGCTCCTGCGAATGTCGGGCGACGCCGCTGGGCGGGCGGCGGAGACGGTTTCCGGGCTGATGAAACCGTCCATTCACGGTAACTCACACGCGCACGCCTAAGCCGCCCGTTTCACCTGGGGCAATGTGCGTCACAGCGGTCACCGGGCGAAACATGCGAAAGGCCCCGTGCGAAGCACGGGGCCTTTGTGGAGAATATGCCGATCCGCTTACAGGGAACCGAATCCCTCGACGTCCTCGGGCTTGCGCGGGGCGGGGCCGACGTACTTCGCCGACGGGCGCACGATGCGCGCCAGCTTCTTCTGCTCCAGGATGTGCGCGCTCCACCCGGCGACGCGGGCGCAGGTGAACATCGAGGTGAACATGTCGGCGGGGACCTCGGCGAAGTCGAGCACGACCGCCGACCAGAACTCCACGTTGGTGGCCAGGACCCGGTCGGGCTTGCGGGCCTTCAGCTCGGCCAGCGCGGCCTGCTCCAGCGCCTCGGCGACCTCGAAGCGCGGCGCGCCCAGCTCGCGGGCGGTCTTGCGCAGGACGCGGGCGCGCGGGTCCTCGGCGCGGTAGACGCGGTGGCCGAAGCCCATGAGGCGCTCGCCGCGGTCCAGGACGCCCCTGACGTAGGCCTCGGCGTCGCCGCTGCGCTCGACCTCCTCCAGCATGTGCAGGACGCGCGAGGGCGCGCCGCCGTGCAGGGGCCCGGAGAGGGCGCCCACGCCGGAGGAGATGCAGGCGGCCACGTCGGCGCCGGTGGAGGCGACCACGCGGGTGGTGAACGTCGAGGCGTTCATGCCGTGCTCGGCGGCGGAGATGAAGTAGGCGTCGACGGCCTTGACGTGGCGGGGGTCGGGCTCGCCGCGCCAGCGGCGCATGAAGCGCTCGACGATGGTCTCGGCCTTGTCGATCTCCTTCTGCGGTACCGCGGGGCGGCCGATGCCGCGCGCCGACTGCGCCACGAAGGACAGCGCGGTCACCGATACCCGCGCGAGGTCGTTGCGGGCCTGCGCGTCGTCGATGTCCAGGAGCTGGTGGAGACCCCAGTAGGGGGCGAGCATGGCGACCGCGGACTGCACGTCGACGCGGATGTCGCCGGAGTGGACCGGGACGGGGAAGGGCTCGGCGGGGGGCAGCCCGGGGCCGAACTTGCCGTCCACCAGCAGCGCCCACACCTGACCGAAGGAGACCCGGCCGATGAGATCTTCGATGTCGACGCCGCGATAACGCAGCGCCCCGCCTTCTTTGTCGGGTTCGGCGATCTCGGTTTCGAAGGCGACGACGCCTTCGAGGCCCGGTTTGAAGTCGGACATCAGGTCTCCTGTTTCGTCAGGTACTCTCGCCGGCCCCATCTTGCCCGTCCGCGCGCAACTGGGCGAGCACCGGGTGGAGCGGAACACGCCTGAATCGAGCGCGTCCGCGCATCCGAGCCTATCGTTTTGCACCCCTTGCCCGCACTTGGCGAGCGAAATCTGTGGTGTTCGGCTAAAGGATTTGGTGAGAATGCGACGAGTCGCCGATAGCCGATCACGATGCGATAAAGCCCGGGCGTGTTCCTAATATTGGGCGGTGGTCGGCGCATCCGGCCGGGATTGGGGAGAGACCGCGATGAACACGCCCGAGGAGACCTGGTCGGTTGCGAAGCTGGGCCGCCAATATTCCAGCGCGCCCTTCGACACCGGCGCCCTGGCGCCCACCTGGCACGAGCAGCTGCGCGACTGGCTGAAACAGGCCGTCGACGGCGGGGTGTTCGAGCCGAACGCGATGGTGCTCTCCACCGTGGACGCCGAGGGCGCGCCCAGCTCGCGGAACGTGCTGCTGCGCGACTTCTCCTCCGAGGGCCTGACCTTCTTCACCAACTACGAGTCCCGCAAGGGCACCGAACTGGCCGGCAACCCGAGGGTCGCGCTGCTGTTCTCGTGGCTGCCGCTGTACCGGCAGGTGAACATTCGCGGGACGGCGGTCCGGGTCCCGCGCGAGGTCTCCGCGGCCTACTTCGCCTCGCGCCCGCGCGGCTCGCAGCTGGCGTCCTACGTGTCCCCGCAGTCCCAGGTGCTGCCCGACCGGGACGCGTTGCAGCGCATGTGGGACGAGGCCGACGCCGCGTTCCCCGGCGAGGTCCCGCTGCGCGACAACTGGGGCGGCTACCGCGTCGTCCCCGAGACCGTGGAGTTCTGGCAGGGCCAGGAGGCGCGCATGCACGACCGGCTGCGCTTCCGGCGGGTGCCGGGCGCGGACTGGGCCGTCGAGCGCCTCGCGCCCTGATGAGGCGGCGGTGCGGTCTGGATAGACTTCCCCTCGCCGATCGGCTCGCCGTCCACACCCGCCTTGAAGACCCTGTTCTTCGATGACCGTCGCCCAACACGGGCGGGAGCCCCGGCCGCAGGGAGGAACGAGCATGGCGCTGTCCGGTGAGCAGTGGAGCATTTCGTACGCGGGCCGCGAGGCCGTCATCGTCGAGGTCGGCGGCGGCCTGCGCTCGTTCACCGTCGACGGTGACGCCTATGTGGACGGCTACTTCGAGGACGAGCTGTGCCCCGGTGGCGCGGGCCAGGTCCTGGCGCCCTGGCCGAACCGGCTGGGCGACGGCGCCTACGAGTTCGGCGGGAAGAAGTACCAGCTGCCGCTGTCCGAACCCGCCAACCGGAACGCCTCCCACGGCCTCGTCCGCTGGCTGCGCTGGCAGGCCGTCGACCACGACCCCGACTCGGTGACCGTGGAGTGCGCCCTCCCCGCCCAGCCCGGCTACCCGTTCCCGATCGTGCTGCGCACCCGCTGGTCGGTGGGGCCCTACGGGCTGCGCGCGGTCCACACCGCGGTGAACCTGGGGGCGTCCCCCGCGCCGTTCGGGCTCGGCGTCCACCCGTACCTGAAGGTCCCCGGCACGCCCATCGCCGACCTGACCCTCGACCTGCCGGCGAAGCTGCGCCTGAAGACCGACGAGCGCAAGCTGCCCGTCGGCGACGAGCCCTACGCCAACGCCTCCGCCAAGATCGGCGACACCGTCATCGACGCCGCCTTCGGCGACCTGGCCCGCGACGCCGACGGCAACATCGCCATCGCGCTGTCCACCGGCGACGGCCGCGGCGTCACCCTCTGGGCCGACGAGTCGTTCCCGTGGGCGCAGATCTACACCGCCGACGCCTTCGGCGACGAGCGCAAGCGCCGCGCGGTGGCCATCGAGCCGATGAGCTGCCCGCCGGACGCCTTCCGCACCGGCCGCGACCTGGTGACGCTGGCGCCGGGCGAGATCTGGTCCGGGACCTGGGGGATCAAACCCCGTCGGTGATGACGCCCCTCGATGTTGTGAGCTATCTCACTTGATGGTCCGTCGATGGAGTGCGGGAGCGTCTCGTTGACAAGGTGAAGTGAAGGTGAAGGGAGCGCGCAGCGGTGATTTTCAAGGGTGTCCTCGACGAGCGGCCCTACCCCGAGCACGGGCTCACCCTGCGCGAATGGTCGGCCATCCCGCCCCGGCTGGTGCGGCTGGACCGCATCATCACCACCAAGAGCGTCCTGGCCCTCGACCGGCTGCTCGCCGACGACTCCACGTTCTACGGCGACCTGTTCGCCCACGTCGTCCAGTGGAACGGCGAGTGGTACATGGAGGACGGCCTGCACCGGGCGGTGCGCGCCGCGCTGCGGCAGCGCACCGCCATTCACGCGCGGGTGCTGGCCCTCACTGCTGAGGGTGTTGTTGCCACTGCCCGGGTGGAGGGGCCGGGGCAGGGGTAGGCGCCGGGTAGCCCGGCTGCTGGTGCGCGACGACCGGCGAGGGCGGCGGTCCCGGTGAGGCCACCGCCGCAGGCGCGGCGGCCTTCGGGTCGAAGGTGACCGCCGCGGCGGTCATCACGATCAGGATCCCCAGGACCAGCAGGATCGTGCCCCACCCGAAGGACACGGTGTCCCCCAGGTACTCGTCGGGGTCGTCGCCGCTGCCGTAGGAGTCGGACGGGGAGGGCTCGGGAGCGTTCCCGGTGTAGTAGTGCTGCGTGCCCAGCAGGTAGGAGCGCCAGCTCAGGATCGAGCCGACGATCGAGGCGATCGCCACCAGGCCCGCCAGCAGCGTGCCGACCTTCAGCCCGACGCGGGCGCGCCCGCGGACGGCGAGGGTCGCCGCCAGCAGCGCCAGCGCCAGGTAGAGCGGCAGCAGGTCGATGCCCGCCACGCCGCCGTACTGGTAGCCGCGGGAGAGACCGTTGACCGGGATCTCCCAGATCTCCTTGTAGGCGGTCTTGTCATCGGCGTAGATCGCGGCCGGGCCGAGGTACCCGATCACGATGAGCAGCGTGCCCACGGCGGTCAGGATCAGCGGCACCGGCCCGAACGGCATGCGCTCGCGCCAGAACGACGAGACGGGCGGGGGCGGGGACGGTGGCGGCGGGGAGTAGGTGAGTGGAGGGGCGGTCACCGGCTGGACGACCGGGAACTGCCCGGTCGCCGTCGCGGGGTATGCCGCCTGCTGGGGCACAGGGGGCTGTGTCATGCGTCGCATCCTTCCCGACGCGCGCCACCTGTGGGAACCCGTCAGGCGGACGGTGCCGACCACACGGTGTTGTCGGGGACGACCTCGATGCCGTCCTCGTGCGGCGGCGGGGAGGCGACCGGGAGGACGGACGGGACGCGCCGGGTGGCGGTGACCGCGGCGACCGCGAGGAGGACGAGCGCGGCGATCAGCAGCCAGGTGCCCCAGCCCACGGACATCACGACGTCCTCGAAGGGGTTCTTCTTCATGGAGGGGTCGTATTCGTCCAGGCCGTAGTCCGAGGCCGCCGAGGTGCCCTCGGTCCAGCGGTTGGTGCCGGTGAAGATGCCGACCCAGTCGCGGAACTGGCCGTAGATCATGCCCACGCCGAGCACCGCGACGCCGACGGCGGCGAATCGTGCCGAGATGCGCCGCGCGCCGCCGGTGCCGTAGGCGAAGGCGAGCAGGAGCGCGGTGAGGATCAGCGGCCACACGGGCATCGCGAGGGCGGTCTGGGTGCTGGTGAGGCCGATGGGCAGGCCGGAGATGGGGATCGCGACGTACTTCGTCACGTCGCCGTTCTTGTCCGAGTGGACGGCGGCGGGGCCGAAGAAGGCCACCGCCCCGGCCAGGACGCCGGCGGCGGCGAACAGGGCCGACACGGGTGTCGTGGGGAGGGCGGAGAGGAGGCCGGCGCGCGTGGGAGCCGGGGCTTCGGTGGGCGTGGCGGGGTACGGGGCATCGGGCACGGTGGGCATGGCCCCATCCTGCCTCAGCCGCCCGGGTGGCCGCCATCGCGCTCCGCCCCCCGTCCCCGCGCCCGCCCTCGTAGGCTCGGGCCATGGACGCCACACCGATCTGGATCGCGGGCACGCCCGAGCACGGGACCGAGCCGCTCACCGTCACCCACCCCTACGACGGTTCAGAGGCGGGCGCGACCACCCACGCCACGGAGGAGCAGGTGGAGCGCGCGGTGGCCGCCGCGGCGGCGGTGGCGCGCGAGGCGGCTTCGCTGCCCGCGCACGTGAGGGCCGCGGCGCTGGACCACGTCTCGCGGCGGCTCGCCGAGCGGCATGAGGAGGTCGCGCGGCTGATCACCGCCGAGAACGGCAAGCCGATCACGTGGGCGCGGGTGGAGGTGACGCGCGCGATCGGCACGTTCCGGTGGGCGGCGGAGGAGGCGCGGCGGTTCGACGCGGTGACGCAGGACCTGTCGGCCGATCCGGGGATGGTGGGGCGGCTGGCGCTGACGCGGCGGGTGCCGCTGGGGCCGGTGCTGGGGATCAGCCCCTTCAACTTCCCGCTGAACCTGGTCGCGCACAAGATCGCGCCCGCGATCGCGGTGGGCGCGCCGATCGTGGTCAAACCGGCCCCGGCGACTCCCCTGTCGGCGCTGCTGCTGGGCGAGCTGCTGGCCGAGACGGACCTGCCCGCCGGGATGGTCTCGGTGATCCCGGTTCCCAACGACCGGGCGCCGGGCCTGGTGGCCGATCCGCGGCTGCCGGTGGTGTCCTTCACCGGCTCGGTGCCGGTGGGCTGGTCGATCGCGGAATCGGTGCCGCGCAAGAAGACCGTCCTGGAACTCGGCGGGAACGCCGCCGCGCTGGTGTGCCCCGACTGGTCCTCCGAGGAGGACCTGGAGTGGGCGGCGACCCGCATCGCGACCTTCGGTAACTACCAGGCCGGGCAGAGCTGCATCGCCGTGCAGCGGGTGTTCGTCGCCGGGGAGCTCTACGACGACCTGGTCGCCCGGGTGGTGACCAAGGTGGGCGCGCTCAAGGACGGCGATCCGTCCGAAGAGGACGTCGTGGTGGGCCCGCTGGTCGACCTCGCGGCGGCCGAGCGGGTCGAGTCGTGGGTCGGCGAGGCGGTGGCGGCCGGGGCGCGGGTTCTGGTGGGCGGCAACCGATATGGAACCGCATACGAACCGACCGTGCTGGCCGACGTGCCGCCCGGCGCGAAGGTCTCCGCCGAGGAGGTCTTCGGGCCCGTGCTGACCGTTTCGCCCGTGTCCTCAGTGGACGAGGGCTTCGCCGCGATCAACGATTCGCGCTTCGGCCTTCAGGCCGGTGTCTTCACCCACGACGTCGCGGTGGCCTTCCGCGCCCACCGTGAGCTGGCCGTCGGCGGGGTGATCGTCGGCGACGTGCCGAGCTTCCGCGCCGACCAGATGGCCTACGGCGGGACCAAGGACAGCGGGGCGGGCCGCGAGGGCCTGCGGGCGGCGATGGAGGACCTCACCGAGACCCGCGTTCTGGTGCTGCGGACGACGAGTTGATCTCTCCCTCCGGCGGTCTTGACCGCCCCCGCCATGGCGGCGATACTCGATCGGGCCCGGGGCCCGTTAACGGACGAAAAACGGCAGGGAGGTCCGCATGGCCGCGGAAAAGGCCGGTTTAAGCCGTCTGATCGGAAGGGGATTCCGGGCCGCCGGACTGACCTTCCGGGCCGGTCCCGTGGCCGCGTCGATCAACCTCGTCATCGTCGTCCTGCAGGGTCTCCTGCCGACGGCCGTGGCGTCGCTGACGGCGTTGCTGCTGACCGAGATCCCCGAGCGGGGATCCACCGGCTTCGATCCACAGTTCCTCGTCACCGGACT
This sequence comes from Actinorhabdospora filicis, assembly GCF_030269765.1. Lineage (GTDB taxonomy): Bacteria > Actinomycetota > Actinomycetes > Mycobacteriales > Micromonosporaceae > Actinorhabdospora > Actinorhabdospora filicis. The sequence continues at coordinate 637,039 of NZ_BSTX01000004.1, forward strand.
CGCCGTGCTCGGCGTGACGCTGGTGTCGCTGCCCTACATCACGTCCTATGTGCACGCTCGGGTGCGCAGGCAGCTCACGGTGATCGTGCAGGAGCGGCTGTTCGCGGCGGTCAACCGCTTCGGCGGCATGTCCCGCTTCGAGAACCCGGTGTTCCTGGACAAGCTCCGGCTGGCGCAGCAGGCCGCGATGAGCGCGCCCGACCAGGTCACCAACTCCATGTTCTCCATCGTGCAGGGCGTCCTGTCGGTGATCACGTTCCTGGGCGCGCTGCTGTTCATCAGCCCGCTGATGGCGCTGATCACCGTCGTGGCGGCGGTCCCGGTGCTGTTCATCCAGCTCCAGCTCAGCCGCGACCGGGCCAACATGTCCTGGCGGATCAGCCCGCGCAACCGGCGGCAGATCTTCTACCAGATGCTGCTGCTGGACCTGGCCGCGGTGAAGGAGGTCCGCCTCTTCGGGCTCGGGCCGTTCCTGCTCAAGCGCCTCAACACCGAGACCCACGAGATCAACGCCGCCGAGGAGAAGGTGGAGCGCAAGGCGCTCTACACCCAGACGCCCCTGGGCGTCCTGGGCGCGCTGGTGGCCGGTGGCGGTCTCATGTGGATGGTGTGGCGGGCGCTGGACGGCGAGTTCAGCATCGGCCAGGTCTCGCTGTTCGTCGCGGCCGTCGCCGGTGTCCAGAGTGGACTGTCCTCGATCGTGTCCTCGGTGTCGATGATGTACCAGTCGCTGCTGCTGTTCGGGCACTTCACCGAGGTCTCCGACATGGCCTCCGACCTGGCCGAGCCCGCCGCTCCCAAGGCCATCGCCAAGCTCGCCGAGGACGGCGGCATCGAGCTGCGGGACGTGTGGTTCCGCTACACCGATGACGGCCCCTGGATCCTCAAGGGCGTCGACCTGCGCATCGAGACCGGCCGCTCGCTGGCCCTGGTCGGCCTCAACGGCGCCGGCAAGAGCACCATGGTCAAGCTCCTGTGCCGCCTCTACGACCCCAGCAAGGGCAGCATCGTCTGGGACGGCGTCGACTACAAGGACATCGAGCTGCACGCCCTGCGCGACCGCATCTCGGCGGTCTTCCAGGACTACATGTCCTATGACCTGACCGCCGCCGAGAACATCGGCATCGGCGACCTCACCCACCTCGACGACCGCGAGCGCGTCATCGACGCCGCCCGCAAGGCCGACGTGGACGAGAAGATCAGCGAACTCGGCCGCGGCTACGAGACGATGCTGTCGCGCATCTTCTTCCAGGGCGAGGACAACGAGGACCCCGAGACCGGCGTGAGCCTGTCCGGCGGCCAGTGGCAGCGCATCGCGCTGGCCCGGGCCCTCATGCGCGCCCGCCGCGACCTGCTGATCCTCGACGAGCCCAGCTCGGGCCTGGACGCCGCCGCCGAGCAGGAGGTCCACGACCGGCTGCGCGAGTACCGGACCGGCGCGACCTCGGTGCTCATCTCGCACCGGCTGGGCGCCGTCCGCCACGCCGACCGCATCGTGGTGCTGTCCGAAGGGCGCATCATCGAAGACGGAGACCATGACACGCTGATGGGGCTGGGCGGGGAGTACGCGCGGCTGTTCACCATCCAGGCCGCCAACTACACCGGCGAACTCAGCGCCATCGGGGAGGAGTCGCCGTGACCTGGCTGCTCTACACGGCCGTAGCCGTCGCCGTCATCGCGGCGGGCGCGGCCTGGTTCGTCCACCGCCGCTACGTGGCCATCACCGTCGAGGGCGGCAGCATGACCCCGACGCTGCAACCGGGCGACCGGGTGCTCATCCGGCGCGGGCGCGGCGGGCTCCAGCGCGACCAGATCGTGGTCATCAAGGAACCCGACCTCGGCATGACCGGCTGGCGCAACAACACCCCCGCCACGCGGGACCTGAACGCCTCCGGCTGGTACATCAAGCGCGTCGTCGCCCTCCCCGGCGACCCGATGCCCGAGCGGGTGGTGAACTTCGGCGACGTCGTCCCCGAGGGCCACATCATCGTCATCGGCGACCACCCCCACAGCGGCGACTCCAAGCAGCACGGCCCCTGCCCGATCCACCAGGTCCTCGGGGTGGTCGTGCGGCGGATGGAGTCACGCCGGCAGGCCGATCCACAGCCCAGCCCCGGTCAGTAGCAGCACCAGCACCAGCATCGGGTAGACCGTCGCCGCCGTCAGCGGCGACGGTCTGTCCGCCGCCATGTGCCGGATGCGCGCGTGCGTCAGCAGCAGCGTCGCCACCCAGATCAGCGCCACCAGGGCCAGGGCGAGGGCCTGCGCACCGCTGACCCGGCCCGCGAAGACCGGTCGCGCCAGCAGCAGGACCACCACCGTGAAGGTCAGGACCGTGCGCCGCCACGCCAGCCGCGTCCGCTCCGGCTGGCGCCCGTCGGGATTCACGCCTTCCCCGAGATCAGCACGTACAGCACCACCGCCAGCGCGCCACCGGTGATGACGACCGCCAGCGCGGCCGGGAACCGGGTCGGCGGCAGGTCCTCGCCGTGCCGCATCGCCCACTCGCAGCGCAGCCAGCGCGCCACCGCCCGCAGCGCGCACATCGCCCCCAGCGCCATCAGGCCCACCGCCAGGACCTCCCGGAACGTCCCCCACTCGGCCCGGGGCAGGAACTGCGCGACGGCGATCCCGCCGCCCAGCAGCGCCAGCGCGGTGCGGATCCAGGCGAGGAAGGTGCGCTCATTGGCCAGCGAGAACCGGTAGTCGGGCGTGGTCCCCTCGTCGAGGAGGCGGGCGGGACTGAACCAGAGCTTGATCATCGAGCGCACCATGTCAGCCTAGATCCGGGCCGGTCCAGATCCGGGAAATCCCCCCTGGCCCGGGTCGGGGTACCCCGGACAGAATGGCCACATGGACCCCATCGCCGAACACCTCTCCGCGATGCGCGCCGCCCTGCTCGGCTCCCGCCGCCGCGTCGACGACCTGCTCCGCGAGGCCCGCCACGGCATGGAGGACGCCGCCGAGGCCTTCGAGGCCGACGGCGTCAGCCCGCCGGAGGCCGCGCGCATGGCCGTCGCCGACTTCGGGACCGTCGCCCAGGTCGCCCCCGACTACCAGGTCGAGCTCGCCGCCGGCGTCACCCGCCGGGCCCTGCTGTTCCTGGCGCTGCTGACCCCCGTCGGCAACATCACCGCCTGGTTCACCTGGCACGACGCCCCACCGCTGACCCACGCGCCCTTGCCCGGCACGTTCCAGCTGGCCACCGCCATGGACGTGCTGTCCTGGACGGTCACCATCGCCTCGGTGCTCGGCGCGCTCGCCGTCACCGTCGGCGGGCGCTGGATCGCGTTCCGCCCGTCCTGGGCGGCCGCCGCCGGGATCTCCATCTTCACGATGCTCACGCTGACCATGACCCTCGGCTTCGCCCTCACCGTGCTGTTCGCCGCCGCGCGCGACCTGCCGCCCTACGGCATGGTCCCCGACCCGGGGAACCTCGGGTACCTCGCGGCCTGGGGCGCGCTGCTGTGGACGGGGACGCGCTGCCTGCGCAGCGGCAGACGCGCGCTGCGCCTGGTCGCGGCTTAAGCGCGGCTTCAGGGCCCTTGCCGCATGGTGAGGGTATGAAGGCCTTCCTGAGCAAGTTCAAGATCGTCGGCCGCCGCCGCTGGATCGTGCTGAGCGTCGTGGCGTTCGTGGTCCTCCTCGGCGGGGGAGCCACCGCCTGGGCCACGGTGGCCCGCGACGGACACCGCCCGCACCCGCCCGCCGTCACCGCCGCGCCCGCCGTGACCGTCGGGCAGGCCGCCGACGCCGCGCTGGCCAAGGCGCCCGGCGTCGTCCACGAGGTCGAGCTCAAGGGCCCGGCCGACAAGCCGGTGTGGGAGGTGGAGATCTTCGGCACCGACGGCTCCTGGCACGAGGTGACCGTGGACGCCTCCTCCGGCACGGTCGTGGACGACCGGACCGGCCGGGGCCACGACGACGGCGACGACCACGGCGGTGACCGGGACCGCGGCCGCGACGACGACCACGGCCGCGGGCACCACGGCGACTAGACCTCCCCCGGAGGGAGCCCGGTCCGTCCCCGTCGGACCGGGCTTCAGCGCGTCTTCAGGCCCGCGTGCCATCCTCGGGCCATGCGCCTGCTCATCGTGGAGGACGAGAAACGCCTCGCCCGCGTCCTCGCCGACGGCCTGGGCGCCGAGGGCCACGCCGTCGACCTCGCCCACGACGGCCGCGCCGGGCTCACCCTGGCCCTGCGCGAGCCCTACGACGCCATCGTCCTCGACATCATGCTGCCCCTCATGAACGGCTACCAGGTCTGCGCGGCCCTCCGCGAGGCCGGGATCGCCACCCCCGTCCTCATGCTCACCGCCAAGGACGGCGAGTACGACGAGGCCGAGGGCCTCGACACCGGCGCCGACGACTACCTCACCAAGCCCTTCTCCTACGTCGTCCTCAAGGCGCGACTGCGCGCCCTCATGCGGCGCGGGACGGTCGTGGCGCCGACCGTGTGGCGCTTCGGGGACCTCGTGGTCGACCCCGCCGCCCGCACCTGCGCGCGCGGGACGTCCCCGATCACCCTCACCGCCAAGGAGTTCGCCGTCCTGGAGCACATGGCCCGCCACGCCGGGCGCGTGGTGCCCAAGACCGAGATCCTCGACCACGTGTGGGACCACGCCTACGAAGGCGACGTGAACATCGTCGAGGTCTACATCTCCAACCTCCGCCGCAAGATCGACGCGCCCTTCGGGCGGGCCGCGATCATCACCCTGCGCGGCGCGGGCTACCGCCTGGCGGTGGACGGTGGCTAGCTCCGTGAGAGGCCTCTGGCCCCAGTCGGTGCGCTGGCGCACCACCCTGTTCGCCACCGCCGTCTCGGCCTTCGCGCTGGTCGCGGTGGGCGCGCTGGTGCTGCTCCTGCTGCGCGCCAACCTCGCCGGGACCGCCCAGGACCGCGCCGAACTCGCCGCCCGCGAGATCGCCACCGCGCTCGCCGACGGGACGCCCCCGCAGCGGGCGCTGCCGCACGACGACGAGCTCGTGGTCCTCATCGACGGCCCCGCCACCGACTTCGGCGAGGACGAGGACCCCGTGCCGCGCTTCGGCGGCGAACCGCGCCCGGCGCCGCCGCCTGGGGACGACGACCACGGCGGCCGCGACGACGGTCACGACTACGACGACTCCTATACGAAGAAGGTCGGCCGGGTGCTGACCGAGGTCCGCTTCGACACCGTCAAGATCGACGGGAAGCCGCACCGCTTCGCCGCCATCACCGCCCAGGCCCCCGACGGCACCTGCTTCGTGGTCTACGCCGGGGTGTCCACCGCCGTCGGCGAGGAGGCGGTGGGCAAGGCCGCCCGGTACATGCTGCTGGCGCTGGCACCGGTCCTGCTCGTCATCGCCGGGGTGACCTGGCTGGTGACGCGCCGGGCGCTGCGGCCGGTGGCCGCGATCCGCGCCGAACTGGCCGCCATCACCGCCGGGGACCTGTCCCGGCGCGTGCCCGAGCCCGGCTCCCGCGACGAGATCGGCGACCTGGCCCGCACCACCAACGCCACCCTCGCGCAACTGGACGCCGCCGTGAGCCAGCAGCGCCGGTTCATCGCCGACGCCTCCCACGAGCTGCGCAGCCCCATCGCCACCATCCGCGCGCGCTTGGAGGTGGGGGCCGAGCACCCGGGCCTGCTGCGGCCCGCCGAGCTGCTGGACGACGTCGTCCGGCTCCAGCGCCTGGCCACCGACCTGCTGCTGCTGGCCCGCCTGGACGCCGGTGAGCGCCCACCGTCGCGTGCGGTCGACCTGGCCGGGCTGCTCCGCGAGGCCGCCGCGCGCCCGGCGCCCTACCCGGTGCGCCTGGAGGTCCCGGAGGAGCTGACCGTGCCGGGCGTGCGCTCGCGGCTGGAGCGGGTGCTGACCAACCTCCTGGACAACGCGCAGCACCACACGTCCACCGCCGTGTGGGTCACCGCCCGCGTCTCCGGCGGGCACGCCGTGATCGAGGTCGCCGACGACGGCCCGGGCGTGCCGGTGGCCGAACGCGAGCGCGTCTTCGGCCGTTTCGTGCGCCTGGACGAGGCCCGCAGCCGCGACGAGGGCGGCGCCGGGCTGGGCCTGGCGATCGTGGCGGACCTGGTGGCCGCGCACGGCGGGACGGTGGAGGTGGCCGACCGGCCCGGCGGGGGAGCGCTGCTGCGGGTGACGCTGCCTGCGTCCAGGGACTTCTGAGGCCGGCGTCCCGGGACCTCTGCGGTCTCAGGTCCCGAAGGCCGCCAGGAACGTCTCCACGCCGTCGGCGATGATCCCGGCGAGCTCCTCCTCGGGCAGTTCGCGCGTGCCCATCGCGGTGCGCGCGGCCAGTTCGCCGGTGATGAGCGCCATGAAGTGCCGCGCGGCCAGGACGGGGTCCGGCACGCGCAGGACACCGGCGTTGCCCAGCCGCGCCAGGCGCCCGGCGAGGGCCTCGTTGATCTGGCGGCCGCCCTCGGTCTGCACCTCGTCGTAGACCTCGGGGAAGCGGGCCGCCTCGGTGTACAGCAGCCGCGACAGCGCCCAGCCCTGCGGGCTGATGTGGCAGTCCACCAGGCTGCGGGCGACCGTGCGCAGGCCCGCGCGCAGGTCCTCGCCGGTGGTGGGGAAGCCGTCGACGGCGGCCAGGACCTTGGTCTTGCTGCGGGCGGCGGCCTCGGCCATCGCCGCGCGGTAGAGGTTCTCCTTGCCGCCCAGGTGGTTGTAGATCGTCGGTTTCGCCACGCCCGCCTCGGCGGCGATGGCCTCCACCCCGGCGCGCTCGTAGCCGTCCCGGGCGAAGACTTCGATGGCCGCGCTCAGGATCGCTTGCCGCTTGTCGATGCGGCCACGGGCGGTGGGTGGAGCGGGCGCGGCGGCGGCCCTTGCGGCGGACATGTCCCAGAGCGTACTCTCCGTCTCGCCTTCTTGAACTCATGAGTTCAAATTAGCTGACGGATTGGTTCTATGACTACTACCGCTGAGTCCACTGATGTCCGGGTCGGCAAACCCCTCACCGCCACCGTCGCCGTGATGGTCCTGGGCGCCGTCATGGCGATCCTCGACGCGACCATCGTCAACGTCGGCGTGGAGACCCTCGGCCACCACTTCGGCGCCTCCCTCGCCTCCGTCGAATGGGTCGCCACCGGCTACCTGCTCGCCTTCGCCCTCACCGTCCCCGTCGCGGGCTGGGCCGCCGAGCGCTTCGGCGCCCGCGCGGTGTGGCTGAGCGGCCTCACCGTCTTCCTGCTCGGCTCGGCCCTGTCGGCGATCTCCTGGTCCATCGGCGCCCTCATCGCCTTCCGGATCCTCCAGGGCATCGGCGGCGCGCTCCTCGAACCCACCATGCTCACGCTGCTGGCCCGCCTGGCCGGGCCGCGGCGTGCCGGACGGCTCCTCGGCCTCATCGGCGGGCTGCTGCCCCTAGGGCCGGTCTTCGGGCCGATGCTGGGCGGGCTGATCCTGTCCGGCCTGCCCTGGCAGTGGATGTTCCTGGTCAACCTGCCCCTCGGCATCGCCTCGCTGATCCTGAGCGCCCGGCGGCTGCCGCGCGACGAGCCCGGCGGGGCCGCGCGGCTGGACGTCCGGGGCCTGCTGCTCCTGCCGCCCGGCTTCGCCGCGCTCGTCTACGGGCTGTCCGGGGCGGCCGCGCGCGGCTTCGGCTCGCCGCACGTGTGGGTACCGCTCGTGCTGGGCACGGTCCTGCTCGCCGCCTACGCCGTCCACGGGCTGCGCCGGGCGGAGACGCTGATCGACCTGCGGCTGTTCGCCTCGCGCGGGTTCACCGCCAGCGTGGTGGCCATGTTCGGGGTCGGCGCGATGCTCTTCGCGGTCCTGTTCGCCGTGCCGCTGTTCTTCCAGCGCGGGCGCGACACCGGCGTCCTGTCCGCCGGGTTCCTGCTGGCCGCCGTCGGCGTCGGCGCGTTCATCGGGATGCCCCTCGCCGGGCGCCTGTCGGACCGGGTCGGCGCGCGCCCGCTCGTCCCGCTCGGCGCGGTGGTGGCCGGGCTCGGCTCGGCGGTCTTCGCGCTGGACGCCGCGCCGACGGCCGTCCTCGTCCCGGTCATGGTGCTCATGGGCGTCGGCTTCGGGTTCATCGGCGCGCCCTCGATGGCCGCCGTCTACCGCGGCGTCGCGCCCGCCTCGGTGCCCAGCGCGACCGGCGCGATCTACATCCTCAACCAGATCGGCGCCGCCCTCGGCGTCGCCGTCGCGGCCCTGCTCATCCAGACCCACGGCGAGGTGAGCGCGTTCTGGTGGCCGGTCGCCGCCGCGCCGCTGGTGCTGGTGGCCGGGCTGCTCCAGCCGCGCGCGTGAGGAGTGCGGGGAGCCACGCCCCGGGCTCCCCGCAACTACCACGGATGATGATCAAAGCCGCATATCATTCACGAATGATCACGGGGGACCCGCCGGACGACGGGGTGACCATCTCCTTTCCGGGCGACCTGCGCTACGCGGCGGGACCCGTCATCCCCGGCGCCACCAAGGTCCCCGGCTACGCCGAGCACCTGAAACTGGCCACGATCCTCGTCGACGCCCACGGCCGCGTCGTCTACTTCGACCCGCCCGCCGAGGAGATGACCGGCTTCGCGCGCGCCGAGATCATCGGGCGCGACGTGCACGTCCTGACCGGCGCGTCCATCCCCATGACCAGCGAGATCTTCATCAAGCTCGCGCAGAACCGGCAGGGCGGCATCGTGCCGATCCGCCGCGCCGGTGGCGACGTCCGCTTCGCCTCGGTGCGCTCGCAGCCGGTGAACCTGCCCGACGGCAGCCCCGCCTACCTGCTCCAGGCCATCGACCTGGACCGCGAGGGCGAGGGCGTGCGGCATCTGGGGATGCTGGAGGGCTTCTTCCACCAGTCGGCCTTCGGGTTCGTGGTCCTCGACGAGCACCTGCGCTTCGTGCTGGTCAACGAGGCCCTCGCCGGCCTGAACCGGCGCGGGGCGCCCGACCACGTCGGCCGCCACATCCGCGAGGTCTTCGACTCGCCCGACATGGACGAGTACGAGGCCCTGCTGGGGGAGGTCCTGCGCACCGGCGAGCCCATCGTGGACGTGCGCATCCCCGGCGCGCCCACCAGCGTCGCCGACGCGCGGCAGGTGTGGTCGGCGTCCTGGTTCCGGGTCACCAGCTGGCGCGACCTGCCCCTGGCGATCTGCGGGATCGTCTACGACGTCTCCTCCACCGAGCGGCCCGTCCTGGACGCCGCGCGCGGCCGCGACCGGCTGCTCCTGCTGTCGCGCGTGGGCGCGCTGCAAGGGGCGAACCTCGACATGCACGGCTCCGCGCAGGACCTGGCGCGGCTGCTGACCGCGGAGTTCTGCGACCTGGCCGTCATCGACGTCCTCGACGAGGTCATCACCGGCGAGCCCCTCCCGTTCGCCCTCGACGAGTCGGTCCTGCTGCACCGCCTGGCCGGGTCCGCGCGCGTGTCCGGGCCCATCGTGGACCGGCTCATCGACGTCGCCTCGCCCCGCGCGGCCCGCGACACCCACGGCTTCGCCGCCGTCCTGCGCGACCAGCGCGCGCAGCTCATCCAGACCCCCGGCGGGCTCCCGGTGTCCGACGAGCGGACCTCGATGGTCCGCGAGGTCGGCGGGCACTCGTTCATCATCGCGCCGCTGCGCGCCCGCGAGGTCACCCTCGGCGCCCTGACCTGCGCCCGCCTCGGCGACCGCGAGCAGTTCGACCACGACGACCTCCTGCTGGTCCAGGAGATCGCCAACCGCACCGCCCTCGGCATCGACAACTCCCGCCTCTACCGCGACGAGAAGCAGGCCGCGCTGATCCTCCAGCTGTCGCTGCTGCCGGAGTCGCTGCCGAAGGCCCCCGAGGCCGACATGGCCTACCGCTACCTCCCCAACAGCCGCTCCCGCCAGGCCGGCGGCGACTGGTTCGACGCGATGGTGATGCCCGGCCGCCGCATGGTCCTGGTCGTCGGCGACGTGATCGGCCACGGCATCGCCGCCGCCGCCGCGATGGGGCGCTACCGCACCGCCGTCCAGTCACTGGCCTCCATCGGCCTCGAACCCGCCGCGCTCATGACCCGCCTCAACGACATCGCCATGACCTTCGGCGACAACGCCATGGCCACCTGCATGTACGTCCAGTACGACCCGCTCCAGCACAAGTGCGTCATCGCCTCGGCCGGGCACCCGCCGCTCATCGTCGAGCCCCCCGGCGTCCCACCGGCGACCCACGAGATCCCCGCCGGGCCCATGCTCGGCGCGATCCCCGGCGCCGAGTACCGCAGCTACTCCCTGCCCACCCCGCCCGGCACCCGCCTGCTGCTCTACAGCGACGGCGTCGTGGAGTCCCGCTCGACCCCGCTGGACGAGGGCATCGCGCGCGTGGTCCAGCAACTGGCCGTCCGCCGTGGACTGTCGGAGCAGTGCGACCTGATCATGGCCGTCACGCCGACCGACGCCCGCGACGACCGGACGGTGCTGCTGGCCGAACTGCACGGGCTGCGGAGAGTGGGGGAGTAGCGCTAGCGTGGCCGCGTGCCACGCTACGTCCTCCCGGCCTTCCACGCCGACGTGCTCGCCCCCGGCGAGACCCACCCCGACGTGCCGCGGGAATTCCACGACGCCGCCGAGGCGCTGGGACCGCGGTTCCGGCCCGCGCTGCTCCGCTACCGGCGCTTCCGCGGCGTGTACCCGATGCTCGTGGTGTGGGCGGAGGACGCGCCCGCGCTCACCGGCGACCCGGCCGAACTGGCGGGAGCCGTCTACGCCGGGCTCCACCGCAACATGTGCTTCGCGTGCCGGACCTGGTACACCGTGGCCTACCCCGACCACTCCCTGGCCCCGGGGAGCGTGCCGCACGTCCCGAACTGCCCCGCCTGCGGCGCGCCCGCCGACACCGCGCGGCTGCACGTCCTGGGCATCGTGCCGGGTTCGGCCGGCCCCTCGCGGGACCGGCCGATCCCCTAACGCAACAGGTAGGAGCGGACCACGCTGACCGTGGCGGTGTTCCCGTCGGCGTCGGCGGCCGTGGCGCGCAGGGACACCGAGGCCGCACCGCGCGGGTGCCTCAGCACGCCGCGTCCGTTCACGAGGGACACCGGCGTCCAGGTCGCGCCGTCGTCGTAGGACGCCTCCAGCGTCAACGACGTCGCCGCCGGGATGCCCTCGGAGGCGGGGGACGTCACCGTCACCCGCTGGTCGCGCCCGGCCTTCGCCGCGCCGTCGGCCACGCCGCTCACCGTCCAGTGGGGCATCAGCAGCGGCAGCGTCCCGGTGCCGCCCGCCGAGGCGAACTCCCACACGCCGCTGATCTTCGCGCCCAGGCTCGTCCAGGACGCCCCGAGCCGGCCGTCGACGGCCAGGCGGTAGCGGCCGGTGTCGCCCGGGGGCAGATCGGCGTAGAAGGAGGTCACGTCGCCCTCGGCGCGCATCAGCTCGGCGCCGTCCTTCGACAGCACCGCCGTGCCGGTGAGGAAGCCCTCGTCGAAGAAGGTGAGCTCGGCCAGGGACGAGTCGAAGGAGACGGAGTCGTGCCAGCGGAAGCCGTAGGCGCCGAAACCGAGGGCGCCCGGCACGAAGTCCTCGCGGAACCGTCCCGGCCGCATGACGCGCTCCCCATGATGGAGGGCGACCAGCCCGCGCTGCTCGTCGACGAGGAAGAGGCTCGGCTGGTAGAGCACGCCCACCTGGTAGTACTCGGTGCGGGTCGACGGGACGGTGATGTCCAGCAGGAGGCACATGCCCTCCAGCAGGTCGTCGTCATTGGACGTCGCGCACTGCTTCGCCGGGGTCGCCGCGCCCAGCCCCCCGTAGCGGACGGTGCCCACCGCGAGGTCGCGCGGCCGGACCTCGTAGACCAGGTCGCGGGGCACGCCGGTGCGCTCCTTGAAGAGCAGGTGGTAGGAGTAGTCGCCCCCGCCGGGGGCGGCCGCCGCGACCCGGAACGTGTGGGCGAAGCGGCGGTCGGCGCTCGGGCGGATGTACAGGTCGGTCGTTTCGTCCATCGCCGCGCTGGCGGCGATGAAGTTCTCACCGGCGCCGAACCGCAGCGCCGTGTAGGCGACCTGGGTCACCGAGGCGCGGGGAGTGACCACCTTGAGCGGGCTCAGCCCGGCGCCGTCGAAGGCCAGCGAGCCGCCGGAGGCGCCGACAGTGAGGAACCGCCAGGTCGCGGCGTACTCGCCCCGGCGCGAATCGGTGGCCTTGGTGAGCATCCGGATCAGGCAGCCGTACTCGCCGGGCGGCAGGTCCATGGCGCCCTCGCCGCCGGTGAGCCGCGCCGGGGCCCAGGTGCCGTCGGCGGGATCCATGCAGAAGACGTCGGCCAGGTCGGGGGCCTTTCCGTGCCGGTCACGGGCGGTCACGGTCACCGGCACGCCCTCGGCGGCGGCGAGAGTGGGCGGCGGTGCCGGCATCGGCTGGTCGCCGAGGCCGAAGCCGTCCATCGGGTCGGACGGGGAGAGCGGGTCGGGCGCGGCCGCCGGTAACGGCCGCGCGGAAGGCGGCTCGGCCGCCGCCGGAGTGGCGGGGACGATGACCGGCACGAGGGCGGCGGCCAGGAGCGGGATGATCAATCGACGTCGCACGTGTGTCCCTTCGATCGAGGATCTCAGGGGAGGGAACGCCGTGGACGGGCCGAAAGGTTGGCCCTAGGCCGTCCCGAGCACCGCGCTCACCACGTCCCGGAACTCGCGCCACTCCCCCCGCTGCGTCGCGAGGGCCTGCTTCCCCCCGGTCGTCAGGCGGTAGGTGCGCCGGTCGCGCCCGGCCACGTTGGACCACTCGCTGCGCAGGTGCCCGGTGCGCTCCAGGCGGCGCAGGGCGGGGTAGACCGTGCCGGTGGGCAGATCGAGCGCGCCGTCGCTTCGGGCGCGCAGGGCTTCGATGATCGCGTAGCCGTGGAGGGGGCCGTCTTCGACGACGGAGAGGATCAAGGCGTCCAGGTGTCCGTGCAGCGAGCTCGCCTTCATAGGTAGCCAGTCTAGAGGTGTCAGAGCATGATCACCATACCGGGCTGTTATCAGCGCAGGTGAAAAGCATATTGGTGTGTAGGCGGGCGATATGTAGACTGGCGACATGTTGTCAAGTCATAGATGGGGTGGTGACGATGGGGGCGCTTGATCTGGCGCGTACCCAGTTCGCGCTCACCACGTCGATCCACTGGGTGTTCGTCCTGGTCACCCTCGGCCTGCTGGCCGCGCTGCTGTACTTCCAGACGCGCGCCACGCTCTCGCGCAAGCAGGAGAGCCGGGACCTGTACTTCCGCATGACCCGCTTCTGGGGCATGGCCTACGTGATCAACTACGCGCTGGGCATCGCCACGGGCATCGTCATGGAGTTCCAGTTCGGAACGCACTGGTCGGGCCTGTCGCACGTGGCCGGCGGGGTCTTCGGGGCGCCGCTGGCCCTGGAGACGATCATCGCGTTCACCGCCGAGTCGACCTTCCTCGCGCTGTGGATCTTCGGGTGGAACCGGATCCCGCGCGTGGCGCACCTGGTGGTGCTGTGGGTCGTGGCGATCACCGCCTACCTGTCGGCCTTCTGGGTCCTGGTCGCCAACGGCTGGATGCAGAACCCGGTCGGCTACGAGATGCGCGACGGGCGCGCGGTCCTGGTCGACGCCGGGGCGGTCTTCGCCAACCCGTCCACGTGGCACGCGTTCGGGCACATCCTCGGTGCGGCGCTCACCGTCGGCGGGACGGTCGTGCTGGGCGTGTCCGCCTGGCACCTGTTCCGCAAGCGCGGGACGCCGTTCTGGCTGCGCAGCTTCCGCACCGGCCTGGTGACGGCCTTCATCGGCCTCAACGTCATCCAGGCCACCGGCTTCCCGCAGCAGGACTTCGTGAAGGGCATCCAGCCGATGAAGTTCGGCGGGGACGCCGCCGACATGGTCGCCAGGTTCGGGCCCGGCGACTACACGCCCTGGGACGGCATCAGCGGCGTCATGGACGCCATGCAGGGCATCGGCAACGCCGGTTACGCGATCCTGCTGCTGGCGCTCCCGCTGGCCTTCGGCAAGCTCGCCGCGCGCGCCCGCTGGGCCATGCCGGTCCTGTGGATCTTCGTGCCGTTCCCGATCCTGGCGGCGATCTCGGGCTGGGTGTTCCGCGAGATGGGCCGCCAGCCGTGGATCGTCTACGGCGTGGAGAAGACCGCCGACGCCTTCAGCGGCGTCAGCGCCGGCGGCATGTGGGTGTCGCTGATCGGCTTCACGGCCGTCCTGGGGACGCTGCTGGTCACCGACTGGTGGCTGATCCTGCGGCACACCGTGCGCGGCCCGGTCAAGGACCCGTGGGTGCCCGACGCCGCCGCCGCTTCGGCTCCCGAGGAGCCCGTCCTGCTGGGAGGCGTTCGATGACCGGTCTCTGGTACGCCCTTCTGGGCCTGCTGTTCGCCGCCTACTTCGGCCTCGCCGGGCTCGACTACGGCGTGGGGATGCTGGCCCGCCACCTGGGCCGCGATGAGCGCGAGAAGCGCCTGGCGCTGGCCACCGTCGGCCCGTTCTTTCTGGGCAACGAGGTGTGGCTGGTCGCCGCGATCGGGGCGATGTTCGGCGCGTTCCCGCTGATGGAGGGTGAGTTCCTGGGTTCGCGCCCGGTGCTGTTCGCGGTCCTGCTGTGCGGGCTGGTCGCCTTCACCGCGGCGGTGCAGCTGCGCAGCCGCGGCAAGAACGTGGGCGCCTTCGACGCGGTCATCGCGCTGGGCGCGCTGGTCACCGTCATCGGCTGGGGCGCCGTGCTCGGCGAGGTCCTCCAGGACGACGGCGGCCTGCCCAACTGGTTCTCGCTGCTGTGCGGGCTGGTGCTGGCGGTGCTGGCGCTGCTGCACGGCGCGGCGTTCCTGGCCTGGCGGGGCACGCCGGAGCTGAAGGCGCGCGCCAAGGGCGTCCTGAGTGCCGGGACGCTCCCGGCGCTGATCGGCGTGGCACTGGTCACCGTGACGGGGATCTTCACCGTCGACGTGGCGCAGCCGATCGTGCTGATCGCGGGCGCGGTGGTCATCGCGGGCGCGGTCCTGCTGGCCGGTCGCTCCTCCCGCGCGGGCCTGGCGCTGACCGGCTCGGCGGCCGCGATCACGCTCCCGGTGCTGGTCATCGGCCTGGCGAAGCTGCCCTACGTCGCCGGTCACCTGACCGTGGCGCAGGCGGCGACCGGCGAGGACGCGCTGACGCTGCTCACCATCGCCGCCGCGCCGATGGTCCCCGTGCTGCTGGCCTTCCAGGCCGTCACATGGTGGCTGTGGCGACGCCGGGCGACGCCGCTCTTCTACTGACCTTCTACGAGCCGTAGGGTTTTAGCCGTGAGGCCCATCGACCCCCAGGCCATGAAGCGGCTGCCGGAGCTGCGCCGCTACCTGACGCTGACGGCCGTCACCGGCGCGGTGACGGCCGCCGCGATCGGCGTGCAGGCGTTCGCGCTGTCCGGCGTGCTCTCGCGCGCCGTGCAGGACGTGTCCCCAGAACTGCTGGGCGGGCTGGCGCTGGTGGCCGCCGCGTTCGGCGTCCGGGCCCTGCTGGCCTGGACGCACGGGCGCGTGGCCGCCCGCGCCGCCGCCGACGTCAAGGCGCGGCTGCGCGCGGAGGTCCTCGAAGGCGCCGCCGCGCGCGGCCCCCGCTGGCTGCGCGGGCGGCGCGGCGGCGAGACCGCCACCCTCGTCACCCGGGGCGTGGACGGGCTCGACGCCTACCTCACCGGCTACCTGCCGCAGCTCATGCTGGGCATGACGGTGCCGATCGCGGTCCTGGTGATGCTCTACGTCGCCGACCTGACCTCGGCGATCATCATCACCGTCACCGTGCCGCTCATCCCGATTTTCGGGATCCTCGTCGGCTGGCACACCAAGGCCAAGACCGAGAAACAGTGGCGCCTCCTCTCCCGCCTGGGCGGTCACTTCCTGGACGTGGTGGCCGGCCTGGCCACCCTCAAGGTCGCCGGTCGCGCCGCCGCGCAGGCCAAGGCCGTGCGCGAGGTCGCCGACCGCTACCGGGGCGCGACCATGTCCACCCTGCGCGTGGCGTTCCTGTCCGCGCTGGTCCTCGAACTGGTCGCCACCGTCTCCGTCGCCCTGGTCGCCGTCCCCATCGGACTGCGCCTGGCCGACGGCACCTTCGACCTGCGGACGGCGTTCTTCGTCCTGCTGCTGGCGCCCGAGGCGTTCCTCCCGCTGCGCGCCATGGGCACGCAGTTCCACGCCAGCCAGGAGGGCCTGGCCGCGATGCGGGAGGCCCTCGACGTCAAGCCCGAACCCGAACCCGCCCGGCGCGCGCTGCCGGAGGGCCCGTTCCAGACCATCGCCTTCGAGGACGTCACCGTCGAATACCCGGGCGTCAAGGCCCTCGACGGCGCCACCTTCACCGTCACCGCCGGTGAACGCGTCGCCCTCATCGGCCCCTCGGGCGCGGGCAAGACCACGGTCCTGGCCGTGCTCCTCGGATTCGTCACCCCCTCCTCCGGCCGTGTCCTCATCGATGGACACGACCTCGCCGAACTCGACGCCGACGACTGGCGCGCCCGCCTGGGCTGGGTGCCGCAGCGCGCTCACCTGTTCGCCGGGACCGTCGCCGACAACATCCGCCTCGGCGACCCGGACGCGCCGATCGGCCGGGTCCGCGAAGCGGCCATATCGGCCGACGCCGGATTCATCGACACATTGCCCGACGGGTACGACACTTCCCTCGGCGACCGCGGCGTGGGCCTGTCCGCCGGTCAGTCCCGCCGCCTGGCGCTGGCCCGCGCGTTCCTCCGCGACGCGCCCCTGCTCCTGCTCGACGAACCCACCGCCAGCCTCGACGGCCACAGCGAAGCCGCCGTCACCACCGCCACCGCCCGCCTCGCCGAGGGCCGCACCGCCCTCATCGTCGCCCACCGCCCCGCCCTGCTCGAACACGCCGACCGCGTCCTGCGCGTGGCCGACGGGCGCGTGGCCGAACTCGAAGTGACGCCCATGCCCGAGGTGACGACGTGAGCGAACTGCTGATCCTGCGGCTCATCCGCCGCCACCTGCCCCGCGTCGCCCTGGCCGCCCTGGTGTCGGTGGGCGCCGAACTCGCCGGGATCGGCCTCATCGCCACCGCCACCTGGCTGCTGGCCCGCGCCGCCCAGCAGCCCCCGCTGACCGCGCTCACCGTGGCCATCGTCGCCGTCCGCGCCCTGGCCATCGGCCGCGGCGGACTGCGCTACCTGGAACGCCTCGCCGGGCACGACGCCGTCCTGCGCGCCCTCGCCGAGCTGCGCGCCCGCGTCTACGCCGCCCTCACCCCCCTGGCGCCGGCCGGGCTGCGGAACCTGCGCGGCGGCGACCTGCTCACCCGCTTCGTGGCCGACGTCGACGCCGTCCAGGACCTGCTCCTGCGCTGCCTGCTGCCCGCCGCGACCGCGCTTGTCACCACCGCCGCCGTCCTGGTGTTCGTGGGCGCCTTCTCGCCCCTGGCCGCGCTCGTCGTCCTCGGCGGCGCGCTCATCGCCGGTGTGTTCCTGCCGTGGCTGGCCGGGCGCCTCGCGCGCGCCTCCGCCCGCCGCACCGCCCAGGCCCGCGCCGACCTGTCCACCGCCACCGTCGACCTCGTCCACGGCGCCGCCGACCTCACCGCCTACGGCGCCGCCGGGCGCAAGGTCGCCGAGGCCACCGCCATCGCCGGCGACCTCGCCGCCGCCGAACGCCACGGCTCGGCCGTCGCCGCCCTCGTCGGCGCGATCGGCCTGGCCACCCAGGGCGCGGCCGTCATCGGCGTCCTCCTCGCCGCGCGGGCCACCGGCGGCATCGACCCGATCATGATCGCGGTCCTCTCACTGACCACCCTCGCCGCGTTCGAGGTGCTGCTGCCGCTCACCGCCGCCGCCCGCCGCCTCCAGGAGGTGCGCGCCTCCGCGACCCGCCTGGCCGCCATCCTGGACGCCGCGCCACCCGTCCCCGACCCCGCCACGCCCGCCGAGGCCCCCACCGCGCCCGTCACCCTCACCCTCAGCGCCGCCCGCCCCGTCATCCCCGGCCGCGTCGCCGGTGACGGCGGCACCGACCTCGTCCTCGCCCCCGGCCACCGCGTGGCCGTCGTCGGGCCCTCCGGCGCGGGCAAGTCCATGCTGCTGGCCGCCCTCGTCCGCTTCGCCGAACACACCGGCGGCATCACCCTCAACGGCGTCGACATCGCCGACCTGCGCGGCGACGACGTCCGCCACCTGGTCTCCGGCGCCCTCTCCGACGCGCACGTCTTCCACGCCAGCATCGAGGAGAACCTGCGCGTGGCCTCGCCCCAGGCGTCCCCCGAGGCCGTCACCGCCGCGCTCACCGCCGCCGGGCTCGCCACCTGGACCGAGAGCCTCCCCAATGGCCTGGCCACCATCGTCGGCGAGGACGGCGACCAGATGTCCGGCGGACAGCGCCAGCGCCTCCTCCTCGCCCGCGCCCTGCTCGCCGACCCGCCCGTCCTGCTCCTCGACGAACCCACCGAGGGCCTCGACCCCGCCACCGCCGACGCCGTGCTCGCCGACGTCATGGCCGCCACCCCCAGCCGCTCGGTGCTCCTGGTGACGCACCGCCTGCGCGGGCTGGAGGCCGTCGACGAGATCCTGGTGCTGGACGACGGGCGCGTCACCGAACGCGGGACGCACGCCGCGCTCATCGAGCGCGGCGGGTACTACGCCGAACTGTGGGCCTCGCAGGAACTGGCCGAGGGACGCTACGCCGCCCTCTGATCACCACCGGTCGCGCGGCGGGGCCGGCACCGGGGGGTTCTGCGGGGCGGGCCGCCGCTCGCCGGAGCTCCGGAACGACTGCAACAGCGCCGAGGCCGGTGAGTCCCGCTTCTCCGGCGCGAACGGCACCCCGCTGCGCAGCGCCCGCGCGCCCACGACCAGCATCTCGCCGAGCAGGCCGACGCCGATGGACAGCGTCATCTGCCGCGCCTCGGCGTGCATCCCGCCGACCTTGGTGGCCAGCAGCCCGAACCCCCCGTTGACCGCCAGCGAGAGCACCCACACCACGACCGTCCCGGCCGTGTACTTCTGCCACAGCACGCCCTCCCTGCGGAACAGCACCAGCGTCCCACCGCGGATCGCGCCCATCACCACGCCCAGCAGCCCGCCGCCGACGATCCACGCGATGTCGCGGGCGTCCACGAGGTCGAGTTTCGTCAGCTCGTAGACCGCGATCCCGCACAGGATCACCGGCGGCCCGCACAGGTCCCTCGCGTTCAGCGGCTCGCCGCGGAAGCGCTTCACGATCAGCGCGATCACCGCGACCACGATCAGCGCCGTCATCCACCAGGACATCAGAACTCCTTTATTTGGCACGCTCGTGCTAAATAACGTAGCACAGTCGTGCTATAAAAAGCCATGCCCAAGATCGTGGACCCCGAGGAGCGCCGCCGCCTCGTCGCCGCCGCCGTCTTCCGCGTCGTGCGCCGCGACGGCATCGAACGCGCGACCCTCAAGGCCATCGCCGCCGAGGCCGGACTCGCCGTCGGCTCCGTCCGGCACTACTTCACCTCCCACGACGAGCTCATGCTCTTCGCGATGAACGAGATGGTCGACGGCGTCACCGCCCGCGTCCTCGAACACGCCGAGACCCTCAAACGGCCCGCGCCCGTCGCCGACCGCATGGCCCGCGCGGAGCAGCTCCTCGCCGAGTTCCTGCCCCTCGACGAACGCCGCATGGACGAAGTCGTCGTCTGGCTGGAATTCGCCGTCGCCGCCCGCACCCGCCCCGAGCTGGCCACCCACGTCCGCAGACTGCATGACGGCGAGCGCATGATCGTGCGCCGCGTGCTCGGGCGCGCCGAGGAGTCGGGACGGCTGCGCCCCGGGCTCGACCTGGACCTGGAGGCGGAGCGCCTGTGCGCCGTCCTCGACGGCCTGGCCGTGGCGGCGGCGCTACGGCCGGAGGCGCACGACCCGGAACGGTCGATGGGGGTATTGAGGACGCACCTGGCGGGGCTGAGCGTGGAGGGTTTAGCGGAGGATCACTCCGTGTCGTAGTGCCACACCGCGAACACCGCGCAGGCCACGTCGAGCGCGATGGCGAACGCCTGCAGACCGCAGCAGAGCGGCGCGAAGAGCAGCCCAGGCGGGCCCTGGAACACCGGGATCAGCCCCACCGCGAGCGCCACGGCCGCCGCGAGGCCGCTCCAGCCCAGAAACGCGATGGGGGCTTTCAGCCGCACGCCCAACGCGAGCGCGCCCCCGGCGATGACGGCGGCGGCACTGGCGAAAACCATCACCCAGCCGGCCGCGGGCACAGGCCGCGCCCAGGGTGTCAGCGCGAGCACCGGGACGGCGGCCAGGAGCGTTCCCCCACCGGCGGTGGCGGCGACCGTGCGCGTCCTCAGGTAACTGTCGGAGTCGGGTACCCGGATCCGCGTGGGTACCGGCTCGGGACGCGGCGATTCGGGTTCGGGCATGGGGCACCTCCATCGACCCCCGCCGGGCAACGGGCGTCCCCCGCAACCTAAGCCCCACGCGTCCCACCACGCTCCGGAATGTGCGCGGGCACACCTACCCGGGCCGCCGGGAACTTTCCAGCGGCCACCGACGACAATCCCGACGTGACCAAACCCCGGCTCATCCTCGCGGCCCTCGCCGCGGCCTTCGCCTTCGTCCTGGTGACCGCGACTCCCGCCTCGGCGCACGCGCGTCTGCTGTCCTCCGACCCGAAGGACGGCGCCGCGCTGGCCACCGCGCCCAAGCAGGCGGTCCTGGAGTTCTCCGAGCGCCTGGACGCCAAGTCCACGCAGATCGCGGTGACCGACTCCTCCGGCGGCGTCGTCCCGTCCTCGCCGTTCACCGTGGACGGCCAGAAGCTCACCCAGCCGCTGTCGCTGACGGTGGCCGGCACCTACACGATCGGGTACCGCCTGGTCTCCGAGGACGGCCACCGCGTCGACGGGAAGCTGACCTTCTCGGTGCAGACCGGCACGACCCCCAGCGAGGCCGCCTCGGCGGGGACGTCGCCGTCGGGCACGGTCCCCTCGCCGCTGAAGTCGGAGGTCAAGTCGACCGCCGACCAGATCGCCGAGACCTCCGGCACCACCATCTGGTGGATCGCCGGTGCCGTCGCGCTCGCCGTCGGCCTCTTCGTCGCGGTCAGCGCCATGCGCAAGAGGAACGCCCGCCGGCCGTGAGACGCTCGCCGCGCGAGGCACCCCCGGGGGAAGCGGCCGCTCCCCCCGGGAGCACCATCAATGCCGTGACCGACGCCGCGCCCGCCCGCCGTCCGCTGCCCGTGTGGCCGCTCGCCGGAGCCCTCGTCGCGGCCGTCGTGGTCGCGGCGGTGGCGCTGCGGCTGGGCGGCGGCGTCCGCATCGTCGAGGTCCCGGGACTGCCGACCGCCGACCCGGTGGTGGCGTGGCTGCTGCCGGTCGCCAAGCTCGTCGGCGACCTCTCCGCGGCCCTCACCATCGGGTGCCTCGTCGCGGCGGCGTTCTTCGTGCGCAGCGCCGACGGGCGCATCGGCGCGCAGGCCTACCGCTGGCTGCGCGTGGGCGCGCTGTCGGGCGCGCTGTGGGTCGCCGCGTCGCTGGTGATCCTGCCCGCCAACTACGCCGACCTGATGGCCTGGCCCCTGTCGAACGTGACGACCGAGGGCCTGTGGAGCTTCATCGTCGACACCGAGAACGGCACCGCCTACGCCCTCACCGCGTTCCTGGCGCTGCTGGCGGCCGTCATCGCCGGGCGCACGTTCACCGTCACCGGCGCCGCGGTCGCCGCGATCCTGGCGATCCTGGCCGTCCTCCCGCCGGTCTTCACCGGCCACTCCGCGGCCTCGGGCAACCACCAGATCGCGGTGGACTCGATGGTCCTGCACGTCGTCGGCGCCGCCCTGTGGGTCGGCGGCCTGGCCGCGCTGCTGCTCGCCCGCCGCGACCGCGCCGAGGTCGCCGCCCGCTACAGCCGCCTCGCGCTCGCCTGCTTCGGCGCGGTGGCCCTGTCCGGCGTCATCAACGCCGCCACCCGCATCGAATCCCTCGACTACCTCGCCACCACCGACTACGGACGCGAGGTCACCCTCAAGGCGCTCGCCCTCATCGTCCTGGGCGCCGTCGGCTACTGGCACCGCGCCCACACCCTCCCGAAGGTCGGCGAGACGAACGCGTTCCGCCGCCTGGCCGCCGCCGAGCTCGTCGTCATGGGCGCCACCTTCGGACTCGCCGTCGCCCTCGGCCGCACACCCCCACCGCCGACCGCCCCCCGCGACGAGACCGCCGCGCGCTCGCTGCTCGGCTTCGACCTGCCCGGCCCGGTCAGCGCCAAGGCGATCCTGGTCGACTGGTACCCCGAGATCATCGTCTGCACCGTCGCGCTCACCGCGATCACGCTGTACCTGCTGGGCGTGCGCCGCCTGCGCAAACGCGGCGACGCGTGGTCGGCGGTCCGCACCGCCCTGTGGATCGCCGGCTGGTGCCTGGCGATCTTCGTGACCTCCTCGGGCATGGGCCGCTACGGGATGGTGCTGTTCAGCATCCACATGGTCCAGCACATGACGATCAACATGCTGGTGCCGATCCTGCTGGTCCTGTCGGCGCCCATCACCCTCGCGCTGCGCGCCCTCAAACCCGTCCGGGACGGCCGGGGCCCGCGCGAATGGCTCACGCTGGTCCTGCACTCCAAGCCCGTCAAGTTCGTCTCGCACCCGCTGATCGCGCTGGGCATCTACGTGGCCTCGCTGTACATGATGTACTTCACCGGCCTGTTCTACTGGGCGATGAAGTCGCACGCCGGGCACCTGATGATGCTCGCGCACTTCCTGGCCGCCGGGAGCCTGTTCTTCTGGCTGCTCATCGGCCCCGACCCGGCCCCCCGCAACATCCCCTACCCCGCGCGCGTCCTGATGATGTTCGTCGCGGTCGCCTTCCACGCCATCTTCGGGCTCACCGTCATGCAGTCCACCGACCTGCTGGCCGCCGACTGGTACAACGCCCTCGGCCGCACCTGGGGCGACACCCCCATGGCCGACCAGCGCGCCGGTGGCGGCATCGCCTGGGCCTTCGGCGAGGCCCCCAGCCTCGTCGTCCTCGTCGCGCTCCTCGCCCAGTGGTCGAAGAGCGAGGACAAGGAGGCCCGCCGCCTCGACCGGGCCGCCAAGCGCGCGCAGGAGACCGGGCGGCCCGAAGAGGACCCGCACGAGGTCTATAACGCCTACCTGGCGGAGCTGGCGGAGAAGGACCGCGCGGCGGGGCTGCGGGACTGAGGCCGACGGCCCCGGGACACGCGCCCGGGGGAGCGGCGGCGATGCCGACCGGGCGCTCGCCCATCGCCGGTTCCAGGCCGGGACGGTGATGCCGCGCGGACCGGGTGAGGACCCGGCCCGCGCCCGCCTCCGTGAGCGCGGAAACGGCGCGCCGGGTGCGCTCGGCGGCCACGAGGGACTCTCGTGGTGTCGTGTGGTGCGCGCCGGTGATGAGCCGTGTGACGCGGCCGGAGGCGATCGCGCCGAGCGGTATCGGGTGGACCTTCGCCCCGGCCACCGGCCACTGTGGACCGGCGGGAACGGCACGACCCGGTGCCCGACCGTCATGCGCGCGAGCACGGCGGGTCTCTCCGCGAGTCAAGGTGACATCGAGCCGTACTCGCCGCCTTGAACGTGCCGTGCATCCGGGCTCGCCGAGGAGGCGGCTCCAGGCGGGTGAGGCGCCGGAAGAGGCCCGGACGGCTCCACGGGCCGTGCACAGGCGCGCTTCCATGCGGCGAGCGTGGGCCGTGTCGTGCCCGCGTGACGGTGAACGGGCCTGAGGGGGCGCATTGCCCGTGCCGGTTCGGGGAGCCTCGCGGTGGAGCCGGTGACCGGTCACCGCGAGCTCGCATCGACGGCCGGAGTGGCGAGTGTGGGTCGTCTCGCGCCCGTGCCGAGGGGGCACATCGTCCGTACCGGCTCGCGGAACCTCGCGGCGGAGCCGGTGACCGGCCATCGCGAGCTCGCACCGGCGGCCGGAGCGGCACGCCGGTCACCCCACGCCGATCACCCCACACCGGCCCCCCGGCCGCCTCTAGCGCGGGTTCACCCGCCGTCCCGGATCGGGTTCCTTGCGCCACCCCGCCAGGCGGGGCACGCGCGCCTCGCCGCCGATGACCTCGTCGCGGTCCCGCGCGCGGCCACGTGCGTAGGCCGCCTCGTAGGCGTTCTTGCCCAGCAGGGCACGCGCGGCCTCCACCGTCTCGGCCACGTCGGGTGAGGACCGGTCGGGCATGCCCCGGACCAGGTGCGCCTCGCCCAGCAGCTCCGCCGCGCGCACGGACTCACCGCGCGCCTGCGCCAGGGCCGCGGCGGCCTCGATCGCCTGCGAGACGATCGGCCCGTCACCGGTGGCCGAGGACAGCTCCCGCGACTCGGCCAGCGCCGCGTCGGCGGTCTCCAGGTCGCCCAGGACCAGCGCCAGCCGTGCCCGGGCCGTGGCGTGCAGCGCCTGGAGATGCGGCGGACCGGCGCACAGGTCCAGCGAGGGTTCCACGTCTCGCAGCGCTTCGGCGGCCTGCTCGAAGCGCCCTTCACGGCGGTGGACGTCGGAGAGGAACACCCCGGCGTGGACGACGTTATTGTGCTCGGCGACTCCCCGTGCCGCCGCCAGTGCCCGCTTCAGGGCGTCCACGTCGCCCTGCGCGCGGCGGACGTGCAGCTGCGAGAAGCCCGGGTCGGCGCCCAGTTCGTCCTCGGCGGTGATGGCGCGCGCGTACAGCGCGGTGGCGACCTCGCGCTCGCCGCGCCACATGGCCATGTCGGCCTGCTCGGCGAGCACGAAGGACAGCCCCCAGCGGTCGCCGTTGACGCCGTAGATCTCGGCGGCCGTGGCGAGGCGCTCGGCGGCGGTGTCGAGGTCGCCGAGGTTGATGAGCAGCGCGCCCTGGAAGCAGTTGACGGTGGCGCGCATCCACGGGTCGGGGTCGTCGCGCATGGGTTCGGTATCGCGGATGGCGGTGGCGTCCTGCTGGCACATGACGACCACGGTCATGTCGACCAGCCGCAGCAGCGGGTGGGCGGCGCGCAGGCCGTGGGCGTCGCGGATCTCGCGGGCCTTGTGCATGTAGGCGAGGATGTGCCCGGCGTCGGGTTCGGCGTCGAAGGCGTGGAAGGCCCCGACGGCGTTGACCACGGCCCGGTGCAGCGGTGCGGCCTCGCCGTCCATGCGGAGGGCCTCGGTGGCCATCTGCGCGCCCTCGACGCGTCGTCCCCGCAGCCACCAGTACCAGCCGAGCGCGGCGACGACGCGCAGGGCGATGTCGGCGCGGCCCTCACGGACGCCCCAGCGGTAGGCGGCCATCAGGTTCTCGTACTCGTGGGTGATGAGGTCGAGCGCGGTGAGCTGTTCCCCGGTGCGCAGCACCGGCTCCAGCCGCTCGGCGAGGGCGATGTGGTGGAGGGCGTGGCGTTCGTGGACGGGGACGGTCAGCCGCTCGGCCGCGTACTCCCGGATGGTCTCCAGGAGCCGGTACCGGCCGTCGGCACTGTGAACAACGAGCGACTTGTCGACCAGTGACGCCAGCGCGTCGAGCGGGTCGTCGTCGGTGACCGCCTCGACGGCGTCCAGCGTCGCGCCGCCGGCGAAGACCGACAGGCGCGCGAGGAGGTCGCGCTCGGCGTCGTCGAGCAGCTCCCAGCTCCAGTCGACCACCGCGCGCAGGGTGCGGTGCCGGGGCAGCGCGGTGCGGTCGCCGCCGGTGAGGACCCGGAAGCGCGCGTCGAGGCGCGCGGCGAGCTCGGCGGGCGTCATGGACCGCAGGCGCGCGGCGGCCAGCTCGATGGCCAGCGGCAGCCCGTCCAGGCGGGCGCAGATCTCGTTGACGGCGGCGCGGTTGGCGCCCTCGACGGTGAAGTCGGGCCGGGCGGCGCGGCCGCGCTCGGCGAGCAGCCGCACGGCGTCGGCGGACGCCAGGGGCGCCACCGGGTAGAGGGTCTCGCCGTTGAGGCCGAGGGGCTCGCGGCTGGTGGCCAGGACGCGCACGCCCGGGCATTCGGCGAGCAGCCGCGCGGTGATCGCGGCGGCGGCGTCGATGAGGTGCTCGCAGTTGTCCAGCACCAGCAGGACGCGTTTGGTGCGCAGCGCGTTGATGAGGCGCGTGACCGGCTCGGAGGCCGGGGTGGGCGCGGTCCGCCGGGCGTAGGCGGTGTCGGTGAGGTCGAGGGCGGTCAGCAGCGCCGAGGGCACCTCGGCGGGGTCGGCGATGGGCGCCAGCTCGACCAGGCGGACGTCGCCGCTGTCCCCGGCGGCGGTCTGGAGGGCCAGGCGGGTCTTGCCCGCGCCGCCGGGCCCGGTGAGGGTGATCAGCCGCGAGGGGATGCCGCGCAGCGCGGTCAGGTCGTCGTCGCGGCCGATGAAGGAGGTGAGCACGGCCGGGAGGTTGTCGCGGCGGGGCGCGGCCTGCCCGCGCAGGACCGCCTTGTGGACCTCGGTGAGCACCGGCGACGGGTCGACGCCCAGCTCCTCGGCGAGGTGCCCGCGGGTGGTCTCGAAGACCTGGAGGGCCTCGGCCTGCCGCCCGGCGGCGGCCAGCCCCCGCATGAGCTGCGCCTGCGCGCGCTCCGACAGGGGGTGCGCGGCGGCGCGCGCGTGCAGCGTGGAGAGGTCGGCGCGGCCGAGGGCCAGCTCGGCCTCGGCGAGGTCGAGCCCGGCTTCCTCACGGCGCAGGGTCAGTGCGGTGGCGGTCTCGGCGGCGACCTCTTCGAGGGCGTCGGGACGCTCGCCGCGCCACAGCTCCCGCGCCCGGCGCAGGACCGCCGCAGCGGTGTCGTGGTCCCCGGACTCCAGGTGCGCGCGGCCCTCGGCGGCCAGCGCGGTGAACCGGTGGGCGTCGACGGCCTCCGGCGGCAGGCCGAGGCGGTAGCCGAAGGGCCCGGAGGCGATCAGGTCGCGGTCGCGCAGGGCGGTCCGCAGGCGGGAGACGGCGGACTGGACGGTGTTGGCCGCGACCGGGGCGTCCGGCCACAGCGCGGCCGCGATGCGGTCGGCCGAGACCCACTGCCCCGCCTCGGCGGCGAGTAGCGAGAGGAGGCCGCGCGGACGTGCCCCGGTGACCGGGATCGCGCGGCCTTCGTCGTCGGTCGCTTCGAGCGGCCCGAGGACTGCTATCAACATGACGCCATTATGCCGTCAGCATTCAATCACGTTGACGGCAAGCCCTCCTCGCGCGGTCTCCTTGTACTTGACCTTCATGTCCGCGCCGGTCTCGCGCATCGTCTTGATCACCTTGTCCAGCGACACGTGGTGCTCGCCGTCCCCCCGCAGCGCCATGCGCGCGGCGGTGATCGCCTTGATCGAGGCCACCGCGTTGCGCTCGATGCACGGGATCTGCACCAGGCCGCCCACCGGGTCGCAGGTCAGCCCGAGATTGTGCTCCATGGCGATCTCGGCGGCGTTCTCCACCTGCGCCGGCGTCCCGCCCAGGACCTCGGTGAGCCCGGCGGCGGCCATCGAGCACGCCGAGCCGACCTCACCCTGGCAGCCCACCTCGGCGCCGGAAATCGAGGCGTTCTCCTTGAACAGCACGCCGATCGCGGCGGCGGTCAGCAGGAAGCGCACCACGCCCTCGTCGGAGGCGCCCGGCACGAACCGCCAGTAGTAGTGCAGCACCGCCGGGACGATGCCCGCCGCGCCGTTGGTCGGGGCGGTCACCACCCGTCCGCCGGCGGCGTTCTCCTCGTTGACGGCGAGGGCGAACAGCGTCACCCAGTCCATCACCCGCAGCGGATCGGTCGCGTAGATCTCCGCCTGGAGGTCCCGGTGCATCCCCGCCGCCCGGCGCGGCACCTTCAGCCCGCCCGGCAGGACGCCCTCGGTGGCCACGCCCGTGCGCACGCACTCGCGCATGACGTCCCAGATGTGCAGCAGGCCCGAACGCACGTCGGCCTCCGAACGCCACGACAGCTCATTGGCCATCATCACGCCCGAGATCGGTAGGCCCGTCGCCTTCGTGATCGCCAGCAGCTCACCGCCGGTCTTGAAGGGGTGGGCGACCGGGGTGTCGTCCTCCTTGATGGGCGGGGCGTCGGTGCCGCCGGTGTCGTTGACGACGAAACCGCCGCCCACCGAGTAGTAGGTCCGCTCGCGCAGGACCGCGCCATCGGCGCCCACGGCCCGGAACGTCATCCCGTTCGGGTGGTAGGGGAGGGCCTTGCGGCGGTGCAGGACCAGGTCCCGCCGCTCATCGAAGCCGACCTCGTGCGTCCCCATCAGGCTGATGCGCTTCGCCACCCGCACGGCGGCCACGCGCTCGCCCACGGCGGCGGTGTCCACCGTCTCGGGGTCCTCGCCCATCAGGCCGAGGAGTACCGCCTTGTCGGAGCCGTGCCCGTGCCCCGTGGCCCCCAGCGAGCCGAAGAGCTCGGCGCGGACACCGTCGACCTGCGCCAGGAGGCCGTCGGCCTTCAGGCCGGCGACGAACATGTGGGCGGCCCTCATCGGTCCCACGGTGTGGGAACTCGACGGGCCGATACCGACCTTGAAGAGGTCGAAGACGCTGATCACTGCTGGCTCGCTCCTTAGGCCCTCGGGTTCGCGCCGACCGCGTTGTCGGGTGCCCGGGCGCATCAAGCGTAAACGCCGATCTTGGCGGGTGAGGGGCGGTGTGACGCGGGCCGTTCGCTGATTGACGCGGCGTTCATCTGGTGGGACGCGCGTGGTTCACCGCGGGATCGACTCCAGGACGATGACCGCGCCGATGACCATGAAGACCACCGGGACCATCCACTCACCGTAGCGCTCCACGACGGCGATGACCCGCTCGTGCGAACCCAGCCACGACGCCGCCAGGCACCACACCGCCACGCCCACCGCGAACACCGCGACGGTCACCGCGCTCGGCCACGCGCCGATGGAGCGGAAGACCGGGGTGTAGACCGAGATGTTGTCCGCGCCGTTGGCCAGCGTCACACCGGCCACCGCGAGCAGCCCACCGGCCACCGGCTTCGGCTCGTCCCCGCCGCCGCCGCGGCGCCGGATCGCCCCGATCAGCCCCCGCACCCCGAGCGCGAACGGCACCAGCCCGAGCAGCCCCACCCACCGGTCCGGGACGATCGTCAGGCCCAGCGCGGCCACGCCCGAGATCGCCACCAGGGCCGCGATGCCCGCGTACTGCCCGGCCCAGATGTGCCACGCCCTGGGGCGTCCCGTGGCCCGCGAGGACAGGAACAGGACGGTGAGCACGATGATGTCGTCGATGTTGGTCCCGGCGAACATGCCCGCCGCCGCCCCGATGGTGCCGCCCATGGACGTGGACGATACCGATGTGACACCCATCACTCTCCGTGTTCCGGCAGTGGAACGTCCGGAACCCCTCCTATCGTCATCGGCATGATCGAGTTGACCACGCATTTCGCCGATACCGTCCCCATGCCCGGGGAGATCGAGACCATCGTCTTCGCGCTGGACCGCTCCCGCGCCCAGTTCGCCTGGAAGGCCGGCGGCCTGGACGCCGAGGCCCTCGCCCGCCGCCCGCTGCCCTCCCGCATCACCCTCGGCGGGCTCGTCAAGCACCTCGCCCTCGTCGAGGAGCTCTTCACCATCGACCTCACCGGCGAGGCCCCCGGCTCGCCGCTCGCCGAGGCCGACCACGAGGACCCCGACTGGGCCTGGCGCACCGCCGCGGAGCACACCCCCGACGAGCTGTACGCCATGTGGCGCGACGCCGCCGCCAAATCCCGCGCCGCCCTCCTGCGGGTGACCGCCGACGGCGGCCTCGACCAGCCCGCGAAGTACTGGCGCAACAACGACGGCGAGACGATCAACCTCCGCCGCCGCATGACCGACCTGCACGACGAGTACGCCCGCCACGTCGGGCACGCCGACCTCCTGCGCGAGGCCGTCGACGGCCTCGTCGGCGAGGACCCGCCGCGCTAGCCCCCGGCCAGCCCCTCAAAGAGCAGGGCCAGCGTCCGCTCCCGGAACTCCTCGCCCCACCCCTCGGCCATCGCCTCCTGGCACAGCGCCGACAGCAGCGCGATCAGCTCCTCGGTCACCAGGTCCGCGCGGACGCCGCCCGCCGAGCGGGCCCGCTCCACCAGCCGGTCGATCGCCGGCCGCAGCCGCGACAGCGCGTCGCCCACGTGGACGCGCGTCCCGGTCTCGGCGAGCCGGGCGAAGACCGCCCGGTTGTCCGCCCCCACCGCCAGGACCCGCGCGCAGAACAGCCGCAGCGCGCTCGCGTCGGGCGCCCCGGCCAGCGCGTCGACGTCGGCGACCAGGCCGTCCTGGAGGCTCATCACCACGGCCTTGAGCAGGTCGGGCTTGGTGGGGAAGTGCCGGAACACCGTCCCGATGGCGACTCCGGCCCGGGCGGCGACCTCTTCGGTGGACGCCGAGGCGCCCCGCTCGGCGAACACCCCGACGGCGGCGTCGAGGATGCGCGCGCGGTTGCGCCGGGCGTCGGCGCGCAGCGGGCGGGGTGTCTCCACGGGACCTCCATGGCCAAAGTGAGTGGGACTCACTATATTGATACTGAGTCCCACTCATCTTAGTTCAGGAGGCGCCATGACACATTCAGGTGCGGTGACACATTCAGGTGCGGTGACCCCGCGCGAGATCTACCGCCGCATGCGCGAGTCCGTCCTCGCCGAGGACGCCACCCTGCTCCCCGCCGAACTCCTCGCCGAGGACCTGGTCGTCGAAACGCCCTTCTCGCCCCCCGGCATGCGCCGCTACGAAGGACGCGAGGCCTGGCTGCGGTTCTTCGCCGAGCGGGCCCTGCCGGTGCGCTTCCACGAGATCCGCGACATCGCCGTCCACGACACCGCCGACCCCGGGGTCATCGTCGTCGAATACGAGCTGAGCGGCACCGTCACCACCACCGGCGTCACCGCCTCGGCCACCTTCGTCGGCGTCCTCGGCGTCCGCGACGGGCTCATCCGCCTGTGGCGCGAATACCAGGACGTCCGCGCGATCGCCGAGGCCCTGGCCGCGTGAAGGAGGGGCGGCCGCGAGGCCGCCCCGTCCGTCAGTGCCAGTCGCTGATCTGGACGTCGTGCGGCGAGGGCTCGCCCTTGCCCGTCTCCACCAGCCGCTTCATGCTCATCAGGAAGGTGGCCCACTTCGTCGAGCAGTGGTTCATGAACTCCACCCGCTCGCGCCAGCCCTCGTGCTTGAACAGGACGATGGTGAACTCGCCCTCCTGCCGCAGCTCGAAGTGGATCTCGGTGCCCACCCACTCCTCGGGCCCCTCGGCGACCTCCCAGCGCACGAACTCGGCGGGACGCGTCTCCAGGACGCGCATGTCGAAGCCGCCCGGGGGGAAGCGGAACCGGAGGATGTCGCCCTCGCCGGTGGTGTCCTCGGTCCACCATCCGGCCAGCCCCTCGACGGTGGTCAGGGCCTTGAAGACGTCCTCGGCCGGCGCGATCACGCCGACGCGGTGCAGGATCTCGTACAACTCGCTCACTCCTTCTCGTTCCGCGCGCGCTGAATGGCCTCGGCGATGTCCTTGATCCGGCGCAGCCGGGCGTCCCACGCCGCGGCGACCGAACTGAACTGGGACACCGCGAGGGATAGCCGGTCCTCGTCGACGCTGTAGCGCCGCTCGCGCCCGGCGGGCGCGGAGTGGACGAGACCGGCGCGGTCGAGGACCGCGAGGTGCTTGGCGATCGCCTGCCGGGTGACGGGCAGCCGCTGGCTCAGGGCCGTGGCGGTCCCGCCGCCCTCGGCCAGGAGCAGGTCGAGCATCCGGCGGCGGATCGGGTCCCCGATCGCCGACCAGAGCTCGTCGTCGACGGGGTGGTCGAAGCGGCTCACGCCGCGACGGTGGTCGGCACGTACTCCACCAGGCGCGGCAGGAAGTGGTCCCAGCCCCGCACGTTCTCGGCGTGCCCGGCCGCGTCGGCGTGCCCGGACTCCACGAACCGCACCAGGGTGCCGGTGCCGGAGGGGGTCAGGGTGAAGGTGACCTGGAGGTCCTCGGCCCAGGTGAAGGCGAAGCGGCTCACCGGGATGGCCTCGTCGACGGTGAGGGGCACGGAGGGGTAGTCGGGCAGGAAGGCGATGGTGCCGGGCTCGCCGGGGGCCAGGCTCACCTTCGCCTCGTCCGGCCACCACTTCACCAGGTGCTCGGGCGAGGTGAGCACCTCGTAGACGATCTCGGGACTGGCCTCGATGTGGAGTTCGCGCTCGATGGTGGTCATGATGTCCTCTCGCAACCTTTGGTTGCGAATGAACCTACCGCGCCGGAAGCAGATGTGCAACCTTTGGTTGCGCGCGGGGACGCGACCGCAGCGCGCCGAACCCGATCGCGGTGAGCAGCAGCGCGCACCCGGCCAGCTGCGCCGCCGAGGGCGCCTCGCCCAGCAGGGCGGTGGCCAGCGCCATCGTCAGCATCGGCTGGAGCAACAGCAGCAGTCCCGACACCGCCAGCGGCAGCTTCGGCAGGTTCACCGTGATCAGCAGCCACCCGGCGACCTGCGGGCCCAGCGCCAGCAGCAACACCCAGCCGTGCGAGGGCCACGACGGCGTCAGCCCGCCGTCGCCGACGGCCAGCGCCGCCACCAGCGCGCCCAGCGCGGCGACGCCGGTGACGTCCCGCAGCATCGCCACCGGCCGGTCGGCGCCGTGCCGCTGCGCCTGCCGCACCGCCATCAGGAACCCGCCGTAGCAGAGGGAGTTGGCCAGCCCGGCCAGCGCGCCCAGGACCGGGTCGGAGCCGGTGGCGCCGCCGATCACCCCGGAGACCAGCACGACCCCCAGCAGCGCGGGCCCCAGCGCCAGGACCAGGCGGCGCGGCGGCTTCTCGGCCAGCAGCCACCAGCCGCCGACGGCGACCACGAGGACCTGGAGGTTGCAGATCACCGTGGCCACCCCGGCCCCGATCAGCGACACCGCCAGGTTCTGCATGACCCCGGCCGCCCCGAACAGCAGCCCGGCCAGCACACACCAGGCGCGCTGCCGGGCGGTCCGCCGCGCCCCACGCCGCTCGAACAGCGCCAGCAGGGCCAGCACCGGCAGCGCGTACCCGTTGCGCAGGGCGGCCGTCGTCGTCGCGGGCAGGTCGGCGAGCTTGACCAGGACCGCCGAGGTCGAGATGACCGCCGCCCCCAGCGCGCCGGTGAGCAGCGCGCGGTCGCCGCCCAGGTTCACCGGGACAGCTCCAGCGCCATCGACCGCAGCTGCTCCGGACGCGGGTTGGCGCCGGTGAACACCGTCGCCACGGAGGTCTCCGGGACCAGGCCCCCGGCGATCGCGGCGAGCCCGGCGGCGCCGGCCGGTTCGAGCAGGACGCCGAGGGTGCGCGCGGCCAGCGTCATCGCCGAGGCGATCTGCGCGTCGTCGACCACCACGATCTCGTCCACCAGCTCGGTGGCCCGCGCCACGGCCTCGGCGAAGGGCCGCTGGACGCCGATGCCGTCGGCGAAGGTGTCCACGGCGGGCAGGCTGACGACGCGCCCGGCGCGCAGGCTCTCGCGCATGCTCGCCGCGCCCGCCGCGTTCACCCCGACGATCCGCACGCCCGGCCGCTTCGCCTTGAGCCAGCGGCCGACGCCGTTGATGAGGGCGCCGTCGCCGACCGGCAGGACGACCGCCTCCAGGTCCTTGATGGTGGCCAGCTCGACGCCGATGGTGCCCGCGCCCTCGGCGACCCGGACCTCGCGCCCGTCCTGGAGGCAGCGGACGTGCGTGTGGGACGCCGCGTACTCCTCGGCGGCGATCCGCGCGGTCTCCCCGTCGGCCCCGGCGAGGGTGACGGTGGCGCCGAGGGCCTCCATGCGGGCGCGCTTGCCGGGGTTGATGGACTCGGCGACGAAGACCTCCACGGGGATGCCGCGCGCGCGTCCGCAGTAGGCCATGGCCTGCCCGAAGTTCCCGGCCGAGGCGCACACGACCTTCTGGCCGGGGGCGATGTCGCGCAGGAGGTAGTCGGCGCCGCGCCCCTTGAAGCTGCGGATGGGGTTGGCGGTCTCCAGCTTGACGGTGACGGCGCGGCCGAGGGTCGCGGAGAGGTTCTCGTCCACGTACTGGGGGGTGTGCAGGAAGACGGGGTCGATGACGGCGGCGGCTTCTTCGATGCGGGCGAGGTCGATGTCCATGCCCTGAAGCTATGGGAAGTGATGATCTACGCGATTGAAAGTTTTGGCGCCGAAGCGCAAAGTTGTTGCATGAGATCGCATCCGGCGCTCGACGAGATCGACATGATGCTCCTGGACCTGCTGCAACGGGACGCCGCGCGGACCCTGCGCGAGCTCGGCGAGGACGTGGGACTCACGCCCAGCGCGGTGCAGCGCCGGATCGCGCGGTACAAGGCGGCCGGGCTGATCTCGGCGCAGGTCGCCGTCCTGGACCCGCACCGGCTGGGCCCGACGGTGCTGGCCAGCGTGATGCTGACGCTGGTGCGGGAGTCGATGGAGCACCACAAGGCGTTCACCGACCGGATGCGCGCGGCCCCCGAGGTCCAGCAGTGCTATCTGATCGCCGGGCCCTGGGACTACCTGGTGATGCTGGCGGCCAAGAGCCCCAGGCATTGCAGTGAGCTGGGCAACCGGCTGTTCAAGAGCGACGAGAACATCAAGCGCTACGAGACCTGCATCGTCTTCGACACCATCAAGGCCGGGCTGACGATCCCGCTGGGCGGCGGCCGGTGATCCGGCCGCCGCCCTCGTGGTCCGCCGGGCTTCAGGACAGCTTGGCCCGGTAGGCGCGCAGGGCGAGGGGGAAGAACACCACCGCGATACCGGCGGCCCAGGCCAGCGACACCCACACCGAGTTGCCCACCGGCGTGCCGTTCAGCAGGGCGCGCGTCCCGTCGGCGAGGAACGTGATCGGGTTGAGGTTCTCCGCCCACCACTTCAGCGCGCCGGGCATCGAGTCGGTGCGCACGAAGGCGCTGGAGGTGAAGGACAGCGGCATCGCGATGACGAAACCGAACATCATGACCTTCTCCTCGGAACCGGCCAGCAGGCCCAGCAGCACGTTCAGCCACGACATCGCCAGGCTGAACACCACCAGCAGCGCCAGCGCGGCCAGCAGGCCCAGGACGCCGCCGTGCAGGTCGAAGCCGATGAGCACGGCCAGGCCGACCATCAGGCCCAGCGCCCACACCTGCTTGACCATGTCGGCCAGGATCCGCCCGATCATCGGGACGGGCCGCGCCACCGGCAGGCTGCGGAAGCGGTCGTAGACGCCCTTCTCCACGTCGGCGTGCAGGCCGACGGCGGTGTTCAGCGAGGTGAACACCGAGTTCTGGACGATGATCCCGGCCAGCGCGTAGGTCAGGTACTCCTGCGGCGAACCGGCCATCTGGCCGCCGAAGACGTAGGTGAACAGCAGCAGGAACATCACCGGCTGCACCGACAGGTCCAGCAGCTCGGCCGGATTGTGCTTGATGCGGACGAGGGTGCGCCAGGCGATCGACCAGGTGTTGCGGAACTGGGCGGACAGGCCGGTCTGGCGGGCGGGGCTGGGGATCAGCAGGGTGGTCATGCGAGGGCTTCTTCCATGGAGTCGGAGGAGTCGGCGGAGCGGCCGGTCAGGGTGAGGAACACTTCGTCGAGGCTCGGGCGGCGCAGCGAGAACTCCGCCACGTCCAGCCCCGCCTGGGACAGCCGCACGGCCGCCGCGGGCATCACGCCGCCGTCGGTCACCGGCACCGAGAGCCCTTCGCCCTCGGTGGCGACCTCGCGGCCGGTCACGTCGATGAGCAGGTTGCGCACGGCGGCCACGTCCACGCCGCGCTCGGGCCGCACGTACAGGACCTGCCCGCCGACCTTCGACTTCAGCTCCTCGGGCGCGCCGGTGGCGATGACCCGGCCGTGGTCGATGACGGCGATCTCGTCGGCGAGCTGGTCGGCCTCTTCGAGGTACTGGGTGGTCAGCAGGACGGTGACGCCCTCGGCGACCAGGTCGCGCACGATCTGCCACAGGTCGCCGCGGCTGCGCGGGTCCAGGCCGGTGGTGGGCTCGTCGAGGAACAGGATGCGGGGGCTGCCGACGAGCGAGGCGGCCAGGTCGAGGCGGCGCCGCATGCCGCCGGAGTAGTGCTTGGCGGCCTTGTTGGCCGCGTCGGTCAGCTTGAAGCGCTCCAGCAGCTCCATGCCGCGCGCCCGGGCGTCGCGGCGGGAGAAGCCGAGGAGCCGCCCGATCAGCAGCAGGTTCTCGATGCCGGTGAGGGCCTCGTCGACGGCCGCGTACTGGCCGGTCAGCCCGATCAGGCCGCGGACGGCGGCGGCGTCCTTCAGGACGTCGTGCCCGGCGACGGTGGCGTGCCCGGCGTCGGGCCGCAGGAGGGTGGTCAGGATGCGCACGGCGGTGGTCTTGCCCGCCCCGTTGGGGCCGAGGACGCCGTGCACGGTGCCGGTCTTGACGGCCAGGTCGATCCCGGCCAGGGCCTTGGTGTCCTTGAAGCTCTTCGTGAGCCCCTCGGCCCAGATCGCGTATCCGTTGCTCATGGAACACAGGTTGCGCGGGGCCGCTGGCAGCGCGCTGGCACGGCGCTGGCGCGTGCTGACAGGGCCTCCGTCAGCGCGAAAGAGGCCCGGGACGCGGTGAGGCGTCCCGGGCCTTCCCCTCCCTGGGGTCAAGCGAGTGAGTCCTACATCTCCACGGCGGGCTTCAGCCGCATCATGTTCCAGCGCCGCTGGGCGTGCACCGTCAGCGTCGAGGCGCCCACCGCGATCAGGAAGATCGCGCCGAGGATCGCCGCGTCGCGGGCCACGTGCCAGCCGACGCCGCCGGAGATCGTGACGCGCAGGGCGTCCACGAAGTAGGTCATCGGCAGGAACGGGTGGATGGCCCGGAAGAACGCCGGGGCGGTCTCGATCGGGTAGAGGCCGCCGCACGCGGTGAGCTGGAGCATCAGCAGCACCAGGATCAGCACGTCGCCGACGGCGTCCAGGGCCAGCCGCAGGAAGTGCGCGATGGCCGAGAAGCACATCACCCCCAGCACGACCATCCCGATGGTGCCCAGCACGTTCACCGGCTTCAGGCCGAGCCCGACGTCGACGACGACGTAGAGCACCAGGCCACCGGCGATGCCGAGGAGACCGGCCGGGAGCCAGCCGCCCAGGGCCACGGTGAACGCGTTCACCTTCGCCGCGGCGGCGCGGGCGTTGAACGTGCGCAGCAGCAGGAAGGCCACCAGGCCGAAGACCCACAGCGCGATCGCGAAGAAGAACGGCGCCAGGCCGCGCCCGTACACCCCGGCCGGGTGCTCGTTGGTGGTGTTGACGCCGACGGGCGAGCCGAGCACGTCGGCCTTGGCCGCGTTGTCGGCGGAGTCGCCGCTGGGCAGCTTCGAGACCGCCGAGGCCAGGCCGGAGGACAGCTGCGAGGAGCCGGTCTTGAGCTGGTCGGTGCCCGCGGCGAGCTGGTCGGCGCCGGTCTTGGCGGTGCCCACGCCCTCGTTGACCTGGCGCGCGCCGTCGGCGACCTGCTTGGCGCCGTCGGTGAGCTGCTGGACCTTGCCGGCGGCGTCCCCGATCTGGCCGGGGGACAGGCTCTGGATGGTCTTGTTGGCGCCCTGGATGGTGCCGTTGACGTTGTCGGCGCGCCCGGCGATGCCGGTCAGGCGCGAGCAGATCTCACCGTCGGGGTCCTGTTTGCAGGCCAGGTCCTTGACGCGGTTGATGTCGGTGTCGATGGTGCCGGACACCTCGGCGGCGCTGGCCATGCTGTCCTGCACGCCCGGCAGCGCGTCCTGGGCGAACTTCGCGATCGGCTGGACGGCGCCGTTCAGCTGGTTGGCGCCGTCGGAGACCTGCTGCGCGCCGGTGGCGACCTGGCTGGAGCCGTTGTCCAGGGTGCCCAGCCCGTCGGCGAGCTTGTGCGCGCCGTCGGAGGCCGCCGCCGAGCCCGAGGCCAGTTGCGAGGCGCCGTTGGCGGCGTCGGCGAGACCGGTGTGCAGCTCGCCGAGGCTGCCGAACATGGTCGTGGCGAAGGTGGTGTAGGCGGCGGTGTTGATCTGGTTCTGGAGCTGCGATTTCACCGTCTCGGCCATCATGCCGATGATGAAGCCGTTGGCGTCGTCGAGGGTGATGTCGATCGAGGCCCGTTCGGGTGACTGCCCGGCGAGGCTGGCCAGCTTCGCGGAGAAGTCACTGGGGACGGTGATCGAGAAGTAGTACTCCCCGGACTCCATGCCCTTCTTCGCCTCGTCGGCGTCCACGAACTCCCACTTGAAGATGGGCGTGGCCTTCAGCTGCGCGACGAACTCGTCCCCGGCATTGAGCTGCTTGCCGTCCACGGTGGCCGGCTGGTCCTCGTTGACCACGGCGACCGGGACCTTGTCCAGCCCGCCGTAGGGGTCCCAGTTGGACCACAGGTACAGCGAGCCGTACAGCAGCGGCACGAAGACGATCATGCCGAGGGCGAGCTTGCGCATGACGGGCTGGGAGAACCGCCGGAACTCCAGCAGCGCGAGGCGAAGGGCTTTCATCAGTTGGTCTCCTCGTCGCGCTGGGCGATGGTCTCGGCGCGGTGCTGGCCGGTGTGGTGAGGCGGAGCGGGCTCCACGCGCGGCACGATCCGGGTGGGCGTGTCGGCGTCGACGGGCGCGTTGGGGAGGTGCACGGTCACGTCGGCGATGCCGGGCTGCGCGGTGGTCGCGATGACGAGGTGCCCGTGCTGGGCGAGCTGCCGCAGGGCCGTCCACACGCGATGGACGTTGGGGCGGTCCAGGCCCTTGTCCACGTCGTCGATGGCGATGATCGGGCGGTGCTCGGCGGTGGCCAGCGCGAGGGTGAACAGGACCTTGGTGGGCGCGTCCAGGTGCCCGAAGCGGGTGCCGGAGTCGGGGTTGATGCCGAACAGCGCGCAGGCCTCCACGATGGACGCCGGGGTGATCTCGGCGCCGCCGATCAGCAGCCGCTCGGAGGTGAGCGCGCCGACCGTCAGGTGCTCGTCGGGGACGATGACCGGCCCGGCGGAGGCGATCGCGGCGTACTCGCGGATGCGCTTGGGCTCGTCGTGGCCGTCCACCGTGACCGAGCCGGTGGAGTGCTTGAAGCGGCCGGTGAGGCTCAGCAGCAGCGAGGTGCGGCCGGTGTCGCCCTGGCCGACGATCGCGAGCAGCTGCCCGCGCTCGGCGGTGACGTTCACGCCGTCGAAGATGGGGCCCTCGGGCCCCTTCGCGGACAGGTTCCGCGCGGTGAGGAACGCCGGTACGTCCATGCTGCCGTAATCCACAGTGGGCAGCACGGTGGTCTCGTCGGTCATCTCCTCATGATCACAGCTTTTTGACACACAGCTATGTTACTCACGAGTACGGTAAGAGAATTCGACCCGATTCGGGGGGATCGGTCCAGGTTCGCACCCGGCCATCGTGCACGGTGAGCGACCGGCCCGGGACGCGTCGCGGTCGAGTGTGGACCGTTACACCGCGGCCGCGATCAGCGAGCCGATGGCGCTCACCACGTCCAGCGCGTCCTCGTAGTCGGTGTGCCCGCTGGTGAGGATCGCGACGAACACGTCCGGCTCGCCGGGCGTCTCGATCATGCCGACCGAGTGGGCCAGCCAGCGCCCGTCGAGGTTGTCGCGCCAGTCCCAGCCGTTCTTCAGGCGCACCACCGAGCCCGGCACCGACAGCCGGTCCACGCCCCAGACCTGCTCGGAGACCACCGAGGCGGTCAGCTCGCGGATGAGCGCCACCTCGTCCTCGGACAGCACGCCCGGGTACATCACCGCGTGCCACAGCCGCACCTGGTCGGCCGCCGAGGTGCTCACCGCGCCCCAGTCCCAGCCCGCCTCGGTCTCGCTCAGCCCGAAGGCCTCGTTCGCCTTCGACAGCCCCGCCGGGCCGCCGATGTCGCCGTAGAGCTCGTTGGTGGCGTCATTGTCGGACAGCGTGATCATGTCGCTGGCCATGTCCCGCTGATCGCGGGTGAGCGGGGCGTCCTGCAGATAGAGCAGCGTGGCGAGGATGTCGACCTTCACGATCGAGGCGGTCTCGAAGCGCAGCTCGGGGTGGTAGTCGAAGAACTCCTCGCCGACGCTCACGCGCACCGAACCGGCCAGCTCCGGGTGCAGCGCGAGATAGGCGTCCAGGGACTCGGTGAGCTCGCCGGCGTCCACCAGTGGCGCGGCCGGTTCGGCCTGCGGCAGCACCGACGGCGCGGCGGCGGCCATCCCCGGGGAGGGCGGATTCTGGACCATGATGAGCGTCACGGCCGCGGCCACGGCGAGGAAGCCGAGCGCGGCTGCGCGCAGCGGCTTGCGTTTCCAGGCCTGCCGGGGCGCCCACGAGAAGGCGACCCAGGCCAGATCCCGGATGAACTCCAAGATCTTGCGCATCGGTCCTCGGGGAGGGGTGCGGGGACGGCTTGCCAGGCTACGCGATCACGACGCCCGGCCGCAGCCGCCGATCCAGCAGCCCATCGGCCTGGAGGCGGCGAATCCGGCGAATCCGCAGATAACGATCCTCGAACTCGGCCAGATTCAGCCGTTCGGACCGGTACGCCTCGGTGAGCTCCCGGACACCCTCCGCGAGTGTCCACCGGGGACGGAACGACGGGATGTCGGCGGCGATCCGGTCGCACGCCACCCGGTAGCCCTGATCGTCGCCGTACGGGTCCGGCGTGAACCCCACGCGCCCGCCCACCGTCTCCTCGATCAGCCGGGCGATGTCGCCGAGCCGGTGGTTCTCCGTCTTCACGCCCACGTGATAGGCCCGGTTGTGCCAGATCTCCCGGCGCGTGCCCAGGACGGCGGCGTAGGCCCGCGCGATGTCGCTCACGTGCGTCAAGGGCCGCCAGGCGTCCGGATCGCCCCGCACGTTGATCCGGCCCGCGACCAGCGCGAACGCGACCAGGTTGTTCACCAGCAGATCACCGCGCAGCTTCGGGGCGATCCCGTAGGCGGTGGTGTTGCGCAGGAAGACCGGGGAGAACTCGTCATCGGCCAGCGCCGCGATGCGCCGCTCGGCCAGCACCTTCGACTCGCCATAAGGCGTCACCGGGGCGAAGGACACCCCCTCGTCGATCCACCCCGCGCTGCCCGCCCCGTACATCGAGCACGTCGAGGAGAACAGGAACCGCGGCACCCCCGCCGTCTTCGCCGCCCGGGCCAGCCGGACGGCCGCGTGGTAGTTGATGTCGTAGGTCACCGAGGGATTCAGGTTTCCCAGCGGGTCGTTGCTCAGGGCCGCCAGATGCACCACCGCGTCGAAACCCGCGCAGTGCTCGAAGGTGACGTCCCGCACGTCCATCCGCAGGGTCGGGACCTCCGGTGGTGTCGCGCCCGGTGGGAAGGCGCAGTCGCGGAACCAGCCGGGGTCGAGGCCGATGACGTCGTGACCGGCGGTGAGGAGGAGGGGGAGGAGGGCGGAGCCGACGTAGCCTTCGTGGCCGGTGAGCAGGATGCGCATTTCACCTCCCGGGTTTGGGGGTGGGTTCTCGCGGTTCGTTCGCGGGCTCGGGAGGGTGAGGGTAGGGGAGGCCGGATCCCGTCGGGAGGTGGGTGACGGGAATCCGACGCTCGGTTTGGCTTTCTCGGGGCTTAGCTTTCGCGGAGGGTGCTCAGGCGGGACTGGTACTCCTCGGCGTCGATCTCGCCACGGGCGAAGCGGTCGCGGAGGACGCTCTCGGCGTTGACCTGGGGGGCCTGGGCGGCGCGTTCGGCCTGACCGCGCCAGAAGGCGCGGCGACGGCGGCCGAAGACGAGGCCGAGGGTGACGAAGACGGCGATCCAGAAGAGGGGGAAGAGGAGGAACCAGGGGCCGGGGCCGCCATGCCAGCCGTAGTGGTCGGTGGTGGAGGCGGTGGCGAGGAGGGCTTGGGTGAACATTGCTTGCTCCTTGGTGGAGTTGGTGGGTTGGGTGAGCTGAGCTGGGTGGGCGATCTATGTCCAGCGTGGGGTTTTTGGCGGGGGATCGCGTCGGCTCGGGGGCGGCTGTCGGGGTACTTCGGGGGGAGTACGGGGGATCCCTGGGGGGCTCTGCCCCGGCCCCTGCTCCTCGCCCTTACCCCGAGCGCGTCTCCCCGCGCTTCTCGCCCGCCCCCACGGGTCGCCCTCACCCGATTCCCTGCGCTGCGGCTATGTCACGGTCGCCGTCTGGTCAGGGCTTTCAGCCCTAGGACCCGACCAGGGGTGCGGCCCCTGGACGCCGGACCTCTCTCGGGAGGCGTCTCCTCCTCTGGCCGGCCAAAGCGACGCTGAACGCAGAACCTGGGGGTGTCAAGACGGAAGGGCGTGTCTTGACACCCCCAGAACCTGCGTTCTGAAACCACGTCTGGCCGACCGACGGAGGATCCACCTCTCCTATCCCGAGTCACCCCAGCGGATCTGGTCTCGGGCCCGTGTTGTCGTGCGGCTTACGGGCCGTCTCGGTCCGGATCTAAAACAACAAGCCTGTTCCCCACCCGGGTTCTGACCCCGTAGCCAGCCAGTCACTGTGCCCGGCTCTAAAACAACGAGCTTGTCTCTCACCCGGGTTTTGACCCCGTTGCCCGCCGGTCACCTCGCCCGGCTCCGACCAACTGCCATCCTTCCCGGAACGCCACAGGGGCCGCCCTTGTCGTGGGCGGCCCCTGTGGCGTGTTGGTCCGTGCTCGTCTTGCTTGTTACTGCTCCTGCTGTTCCGGCTTCTGTTCGCCGTTCTCCTGCTCTTCCGCCTTCTGCTTCTCCGCGAGTTCGCGTTTCGCACGCGCGGCGAACATGTCCACGTACTCCTGCCCGGAGAGGGCCTGGATCGCGCGCATGATCTCGTCGGTGACTTCGCGGAGGGTTTGGCGGTCGGGCGAGTCGGTGAGCTTGTCGGAGAAGTCCAGTGGCTTGCCGATGTCGATGCTGACCTTCGCCATCTTCGGCAGGAGCTGGCCCTCCATCTGCACGTCTTGCGTGCCCTGGATGCCGGCGGGGACGACGGTGGCGCCGGTGGCGAGGGCCAGGCGGGCGACGCCGGTCTTGCCCTTGTAGAGGCGCCCGTCGGGAGAGCGGGTGCCTTCGGGGAAGATCGCCAGGACGCGGTCCTCGCGGAGGATCTGCTCGCTGGCGCCGAGGCCGTCGAGGGCGGCGCGGCCGCCGGAGCGGTCGACGGGGACCTGGCCGAGGCCGTTGAAGAGGGCGCTCATGAGTTTGCCCTTGACGCCGGGCTGGGCGAAGTACTCGATCTTGGCCATGGTGGCGATGTGGCGGTGGGTGATCAGTCCCAGGAAGTAGTGATCGGCGGCGGAGAGGTGGTTGGCCGCGATCAGCACCGGGCCTCGCCGGGGGATGTTCTCCGTGCCGGTGAACTTCGGACGCCACACCACACGGATGGCGGGCGCCGCGGTCACCTGGAGGACCCTGTACAGAAAAGTCACCGTTCTCCCTCACGCTCGTCGGCGGGCGACGCCGACACATTCCTACTCCCGATGTCGTACCCGAGCCCACTCCGCGCGGGGAATGCGCCGACCAGCGGCGACGCATACCGTGAACGGGTGCACCCAGACGAGCAAGGCGATAATAAAGACCGTACCCAGCGTGACCGCGCGCCCCGGGGGCGGAAGGGGAACCTCTCACCCGAGGCGTTCCGTGTGCCGTGGGCGCTCATCGCCGTGCCCGTCGCGCTCGTCCAGATCTTCGGCACGCTCGGCGCGGCGCGTGCGCAGCCCGATGCTGCGCATCATCTCGACCGTCTGGCCATCGTCCTGGTGCTCGCCGGGCCGGTCGCGTTGCTGTTCGCCGGGCGGTTTCCGCGGACCGTCATCGGCGTGACCATGGCCGCCGCGGCGGCCTATTACACGCTGGGATACCCGCCGGGGCCGATCTTCGTCTCCGTCATCGCCGCCCTGTTCCTGTGGGGACGCCGGATGCGCGTCGAGCGGCACCGGGCGCGGCAGCGGGAGGAGGCCGCCGACGAGGAGCGGCGCGCCGGGGAGGAACGCCTGCGCATCGCCCAGGAGCTGCACGACGTCCTCGCCCACCACATCTCCCTCATCAACGTGCAGGCGGGCGTGGCGCTGCACCTCGTCGACGAGCGGCCCGAGCAGACGCGAGAGGCGCTCGCGGCGATCAAGACCGCCTCGAAGGACGCCCTCGGCTCCCTCCGCGCGGCCCTCGACCTGCTGCGCAACCCGGGCGAGGCCGCGCCGCGCTCACCGACGGCGGGGCTGGCGCAGCTGCCGGGCATCGTGGACAGCGTCCGCGCCGCCGGACTCGACGTCACCCTCACCGTCCTCGGCGACCCGCGCGAGGTGCCCCTGCCCACGCAGCTCGCCGCGCTCCGCATCACCCAGGAATCGCTCACCAACACCCTCCGCCACTCCGGCGCGTCCACGGCCGCGGTGACCCTGGAGTACCGGCCCGGCGACGTCGTCGTCACCGTCACCGACGACGGGCGCGGCGGCGTCCCCGTCCCCGGCAACGGCCTGAGCGGCATGAGCGAACGCGCCACCGCCCTCGGCGGCGCGTGCTCCGCCGGGCCCGCGCCCGGTGGCGGCTTCACGGTCCGCGCGGAACTGCCAGGATGAGGAGGTGACCGACATCCGCGTCCTGCTCGCCGACGACCAGGCGCTCCTGCGCGCCGGTTTCAAGGCCCTCCTGGACTCCGCCCCCGGCATCACCGTGGTCGGCGAGGCCGCCGACGGCGCCGAAGCCGTCCGCCTCGTCCGTGAGCTCGTCCCCGACGTC
Source organism: Actinorhabdospora filicis (assembly GCF_030269765.1). Lineage (GTDB taxonomy): Bacteria > Actinomycetota > Actinomycetes > Mycobacteriales > Micromonosporaceae > Actinorhabdospora > Actinorhabdospora filicis. The sequence continues at coordinate 681,454 of NZ_BSTX01000004.1, forward strand.
GTGCTCATGGACATCCGCATGCCCGGCACCGACGGCCTGGCCGCCACCGCCGCCATCGCCGCCGACCCGGCCCTCACCGACGTGAAGGTCGTCATCCTCACCACCTTCGACCTCGACGAATACGTCTTCGAGGCGCTGCGCTCGGGCGCCAGCGGCTTCCTCGTCAAGGACACCGAGCCAGTGGAGCTGCTGCACGCGGTGCGCGTGGTCGCGCGCGGCGACGCGCTGCTGTCCCCGAGCGTCACCCGCCGCCTGGTCTCGGAGTTCGCCGCCCGCGCCAAGGAGCCCGTGCCCAGCGGTGAGATGGACCGCCTCACCGAACGCGAGAAGGAGATCGTCGCCCTCGTCGCCACCGGCCTGTCGAACGAGGACATCGCCAAGAAGCTCTTCCTGAGCCCCGCCACCGCCAAGACCCACGTCAGCCGCGCCATGATCAAACTGCGCGCGCGGGACCGGGCGCAGCTGGTGGTCATGGCCTACGAATCGGGCCTGGTCCGCCCGGGCTGGCTCGGCTAGGACCCGGGGTAGCCCATCTCCCGCAGCGCCGCCGCCAGCTCGCCGGCGTCCCGCCGCGCGCCGTCCGGTGGCGCGTCGCCCGCGAAGGCCCACCGGCCGTCCACGGGCACCCCGTAGTAGTCGGCGGCCCATTTCCCGAACGCCGCCGCCGGGTCCTCGGCCGCGACGACCTTGCACAGCCACATGGCCCCGTCGTTCTCGCCGCCGGGGAACTCCACCGGGCCGCAGCGCCACTCGCCGGACTCCGGCGTCCACCACGCGGCGAAGGTCGCGTCCAGGACGCCGTCGTCGGCGAAGTTGTCCACGAGGTGCCCGAAGACCGGCGGCAGCCCGTCTAGGAGGCCCGGCCACAACTCGCGCGGGTGCTCGCGCCAGGGCGAGACCTCCGACTCGTGGTCGAAGCCCCACAGGAACACCCCGTGGCCGGTGAAGGCGATGAAGAGATCGTCGCCGGACCCGTTCATCAGCTGCATCATCGCCGTGCCCGGCCCCCACTCCGGCGTGAAGTGGTACGTCAGATACGCCCCGTCGTCACTGGCGGCGGCCTCGGCCGCCGCGCAGGCCAGGGCGCGGCGGCGCAGCTCGGCGGGTTCGGGCAGGAGGGGGATGAGGTCATGGACCGACATGGGACGCCACTCTGCCACGAGGGACCGACATCACACCGCCGCTCCTTGTTTCGTACGCCGTACGATGTACACTGTACGAAGTCATCCGCCAGAAGGAGTCGCATGGAAATCACCGCCACCGCCGTCTCGATCAACGTCGCCGACGTCGCCGCCTCGGCGAACTTCGCCCGCGAGCACTTCGGGTACAGCGAGGCCATGGCCGCCGACGGCTTCGCCTCCCTCACCCACCCCCAGGCGCCGGCGCTGATCTTCCTCGACGAGAACTCGCCCGTCCTGCCCGAGGCGCTGCGCACCCGGGCCGCCGGGGTCATCGTCGCCTTCACCGTCGGCGACATCGACGCCGAGTACGCGCGCCTCGCGGGCGTGGGCGACCTCGTCGTCCCCCTCAAGACCGAGGAGTGGGGCGAGCGCCTCTTCGTGATCGCCGACCCCAACGGCGTCCACTACGAGTTCGTCTCGTGGGTCAGCGGCTAAACCGCTGGCCGCGCGGGGCGATCCCCGGCAGACTCCCTGCGTGGGTTACGTAGACGTGGCCGGTGTCGGCCGGATCCTTCCCGACGGCAGAGAGCTGTTCTCCGGGGTTTCCTTCCGGGTCGGTGAGGGCGCGAAGGTCGCCCTCATCGGCGCGAACGGAACCGGTAAGACCACGCTCGTCCGGATGATCGCCGGGGACACCGCGCCCGATGAGGGCGTCATCAACCGGGCCGGTGGGCTCGGGGTGATGCGGCAGATCCTCGTCCACGACGACCGGCTGCTCTCCGATCTCGCGCTGTCCCTCGCCCCGCCCCGGCTGCGCGAGCTCGGGGAGCGGCTGGCCGCCGCCGAGAAGGCGATCACCGACGCCGAGAAGCGCGGCAAGTACTCCACGGCCGCCGAGAAGGCCCAGGTCGCCTACGCCGACGCGCTGTCGGCGTGGGGCGACGCGGGCGGTTACGACTTCGAGGTCCTCTGCGACACCGTCTCCATCCTCATCCTGGAGAAGCCGTGGGACCTGACGCGCACGCGCGTGGTCCGCACGCTCTCCGGCGGTGAGCAGAAGCGCTTCGCGCTGGAGCTGCTGCTGCGCGGCCCGGAGGAGGTCCTCCTCCTCGACGAGCCGGACAACTTCCTCGACGTGCCCGCCAAGCGCTGGCTGGAGCGGCGCATCAACGAGTCGGAGAAGACGATCCTGTACGTCTCCCACGACCGTGAGCTGCTGGCCAACACCGCGCAGAAGATCGTCACCCTGGAGTCCGGGGACGCCTGGGTGCACGGTGGCGGCTTCGCCACCTGGCACGAGGCGCGGGTGGCGCGCTGGGAGCGTTTCGAGGAGCTGCGCCGCCGCTGGGACGAGGAGCACCAGAAACTCAAGGATCTGGTGATCATGTACCGCCAGAAGGCGTCATATAACGCCGACATGGCCTCGCGGCTGCGCGCCGCCGAGACCAGGCTGGAGAAGTTCGAGGAGAAGGGCCCGCCGCCGGAACCGCCGCGCGACCAGGACATCCGGATGCAGATCGCCGGTGGCCGCACCGGCAAGCGCGCGGTGATCTGCGAGGGGCTGGAGCTGGACAACCTGACCTTCCCCTTCGACCTGGAGGTCTGGTACGGCGACCGGGTCGCGGTCCTGGGCGCCAACGGCACCGGCAAGTCGCACTTCCTGCGGCTGCTGGCCCGTGGCGGCACCGACACAGATTTTTCAAAGAGCGGCGGCCCCCTGGACGGCCCCCGCCTCGAACCCGTCGCGCACAACGGGATCGCGCGGCTGGGCGCACGCGTCGTCCCCGGGCACTTCTCGCAGACCCACGACCGCCCCGACCTGCTCGGGCGCACGCTGCGGGAGATCCTGTGGAAGGGCGACGACAACCGCCCCAGCCTCGACCGCCCCTCGGCGATGAGCCGCCTGTCGCGCTACGAGCTGAACCGGCAGTCGGAACAGACGTGGGAGAGCCTGTCCGGCGGACAGCAGGCCCGTTTCCTGGTGCTGCTGCTGGAACTGGGCGGCGCGACCCTGCTGCTGCTCGACGAGCCCACCGACAACCTCGACCTGGCCAGCGCCGAGGCCCTGGAGGAGGGCCTGAAGCACTTCGAGGGCACCGTCATCGCCGTCACCCACGACCGCTGGTTCAGCCGCGGCTTCGACCGCTTCGTGCTGTTCCAGGGCGACGGCGAGGTCGTGGAGACGCCCGAACCGGTGTGGGACGTGCGTTAGCCGTCAGTCGAGGACTCCCGTCATTCGAGGACCTTGCGCCGGAACTTCTCGCCCACCCGGGTGAAGAAGTTCCGCAGGGTCGCCTCCTGCTCGCGCGTCACCTCGTAGACGCGCCCGGGGTTCTCGAAGACCCCGGTGACCGAGCGGTACAGCGGCGTGGTGATCCGCGCGTTGGCGTACACCGCGACCTTCGCGCCGTCCCGGGACCGGCGGGTCTCGGCGGCGAACCAGTTCAGCGGGATCCGCACCGGGGCGAGTTCGCCCCTGGTGTAGATCTCCACGATCCGCTCGATGACCTGGAAGCGGTACTCGCCGAACTCGGTCTTGTGGCTTATGGCGTTGGTGATCTCGCCGTACTCGTCACGCATGATCGCGGAGACTACAGCCACTCCCGGTCCTCGGCGGGCGTCCAGGCGCCGTCGGGGATCGCCAGCCAGCCCTCGGCCGCGCCGAGTTCGCGCGCGGCGGCCAGGACCGCGTCGAGGCCGGGGTGGCGCAGTTCGCGGCGGTGGACCAGGCTCACCACGCTGACCGGGACGGGCGCGGTGAGCGGGCGCACGACCGTCCCGGGCAGCGCGGGCATGACGGTGCTGAACAGGATCGGCTCGCGGTGGCGTCCAATGTAGACGGTCATCTCCTCGGGGCCCTGCGGCCAGGCGCGGGCCGGGGACGGGTCGATGCCCTTGAGGGACAGCAGCCTGCGGCCGTAGTCGGCCCATTCGGTGCTGGCGGGGTTGCCGAGGCCGATGTCGACGCGGTGGCCGTCCAGCGCGGCCAGCGGCACCTCGGCGTAGGCGGCGAGGGGATGGTCTTCGGGCAGCAGGACCGCCACCCGCTCGACGCGCACGACGGTGTGGCGCAGCCGGTCCCGGACCTCCGGTGGCAGCCCGGCGAAGCGCCCGAAGGCCGCGTCGAGGTTCCCGGCCAGGATCTCGCGCGCGGCGGCGGCCAGTCCATTGTGGAAGCGCCCGGCGAACTCGACCTCGGGCGCGGCGGCGCGGGCCCCGGCCAGGATGCGGCCGGAGGTCATGGCGGGCCCGTTCAGGTCCATCAGCAGGGGCCGCCGCCGGGGCCGGATCGCCTCGGCCACCTCGTCGTGGACGTCGAGGAACCGCCGGGCGTGCGGCAGCAGGTTCCGGCCGTGCTCGGTGAGGTCGACCGCCCGCGTGGACCGCCGGAACAGCGGGTGACCCAGGTCACGCTCCAGGCGCGCCACGTCGCGGCTGAGCGCCTGCGGGGCGACCAGCAGGCGGGCCGCCGCGCGGCCGAAGTGCAGCTCCTCGGCCACGGTGACGAAGACCCGCAGCAGGCGGGGATGCAGATCCATGCCGCGATTATCTACAGAAGCGCGTCAATGCCTCCGGGGAAGGTGCTGGAGTCTCGCGCCCGGCCGGCACAGGATCGACGGCATGCCCCACAAGATCGCCGCCCTGCTCACCGCCATCGTTCGCCGTGTTCTGAAGGAGCCGTCCATTTCGGACAGACTGCCCCGGATGTGGTGACGGAGATTACTTGACGCGACCCTCTTGATACGCGCCGCTGAAGCGGCGTACGGTAGCGGCCAGAAACCCACGGGTGTCCAGTGCACTGGGCTGAGATTGCGGCATGCAGCCGCGGACCGTCGAACCTGATCCGGGTCATGCCGGCGCAGGGAGAGGAGCCATCGCCAATGGCCGTACCCCCTGGCGCGCTGCCGCGCCTGCACGTCATCACCGACACCTCCCCGGGTGTGGACACCCTCGGCGCCGTCCGCGCCGCCCTGTCGGCCGGGGCGCCGCTGATCCAGGTGCGCGTCGAGGACGCCGCCACCGACCGCGCCGCCTTCGATCTCGCCCTCCGCGTCGCCGCCCTGTGCGCCGACCACGCGGCGATATGCCTGGTCAACGACCGCCTGCACGTCGCCCTCGCGGTCGGCGCGCACGGCGGGCACGTGGGTGCCGAGGACCTCCCGGTCGACGCCGCCCGCCGCGTGCTGGGACCGAAGGCGATCGTGGGCGGCACCTGCCGCGAACCCGACGCCGGGCGCTCCCACCGGCGCGCCGGAGCCAGCTACCTGGGCGTCGGGCCCGCGCATCACACGTCCACAAAGGACGGGCTGCCGGATCCGCTGGGCGCGGCCGGGATCCGCGCGGTCGCGCAGGCCGTGGACATTCCCGTCATCGCCATCGGCGGCGTCACCCCCGAGCGCGTGCCGGACCTGCTGGACGCGGGCGCGCACGGCGTCGCCGTCGTGGCCGCGATCTCCCGGGCCGCCGATCCCTTCGAGGCCACCAAGTCCTTCCTCAAGGTGCTCCCGTCTTTTGAAGGACGGCGAGAGGGCTGATGACCGACGTCGCCATCGTCGGCGGCGGGGTCATCGGGCTGTCCATCGCCCTGCGCTGCGCGAAGCGCGGCCTGGGCGTGGCCGTCCACGACCCCGCGCCGGGTTCGGGAGCCTCCACGGTCGCCGCCGGGATGCTCGCGCCGGTCACCGAGGCCCACTACGGCGAGGAGGCCCTGACCTCCCTCGCGCTGGCCTCCCTCGCCCTGTGGCCCGCCTTCGCCGCCGAACTCGGCCTCGGCGACGCCTACACCGAGCACGGCACCCTGCTGGTGGCCCTCGACCACGGCGACCGCGCCGAACTCGACCGCCAGCACGGCTTCTACGCCCGGCTGGGCCTGGCATCCCACCGGCTCACCGGGGGCGAGGCCCGCGCGCTGGAACCCCTGCTGTCCACCCGGGTCCGGGGCGGCGTCCACGCGCCCGGCGACCACCAGGCCGATCCGCGCCGCCTGCACGCAGCGCTGCTGGACGCCTGCCGCGCCGCCGGGGTCGCCTTCGTCCCCGCGGCGGTCACCGATCCGTCCACACTGGACGCCGACCGGGTGGTGGTCTGCACCGGCGCCCGTGACCTGCTCGGCCTGCCGGTGCGGCCCGTGCACGGCCAGGTCCTGCGCCTGCGCGGGCCCGCCGAGCTGCGGCTCACCGTGCGCGGCATCGTCGGCGGCCGCAGCGTCTACGTCGTGCCCCGGCCCGACGGCGAGGTCGTGGTCGGCGCGTCCTCCGCCGAGCGCGGCTTCGACACCGCGCCGCGCGCCGGGGACGCCTACGAGCTGCTGCGCGACGCGCTGGACGTGCTCCCCGAGCTGGCCGAGTACGAGCTGCGCGAGGTCCGCGCGGGACTGCGTCCCGGCACCCCCGACAACGCGCCGATCCTCGGCCGCACCGCCGATCCGCGCGTCATCGCCGCCACCGGTCACTACCGCAACGGCGTCCTGCTCGCTCCCGTCACCGCCGAGCTGATCACCGCGCTCGTCGTCACCGGCGAGGAGCCCTCGGCGCTCCAGCCCTTCCATCCCAGGAGGTTCCAGTGAACGTCAACCTGAACGGCGCGACACGGTCCCTTATGGACGACGCCACCGTCGCCGACGCCGCCGCGCTGCTCGACGTCCGTCCCGGCCGCGGCGTGGCCGTGGCGGTCAACGGCGAGGTGGTGCCCCGCGGGGAATGGGGCCGCCGCCTGCGCGAGGCCGACCACGTGGAGATCCTGCGCGCCAGCCAGGGCGGCTGACGTGGACGACTTCACCGTCGACGGCGTCACCTTGCCGTCCCGCCTCATCCTGGGCACCGGCGGCGCCTCCAGCCACGCCGCCGCCGAGGCCGCCATCCGCGCCAGCGGCACCGGGCTGGTCACCGTCGCGCTGCGCCGCGTCGACCCCTCGGCGCCGGGGTCCATTCTGGACGTCGTCGACCGCTGCGGCGTGCGGCTGCTGCCGAACACCGCCGGGTGCTTCACCGCCGTCCAGGCCGTGCGCACCGCCCACCTGGCCCGCGAGGCCTTCGGCACCGGCTGGGTGAAGCTGGAGGTCATCGGCGACGAGAAGACGCTGCTGCCCGATCCGGTGGAGCTGCTGGCCGCCGCCGAGAAGCTGGTCGCCGACGGCTTCACCGTCTGGCCCTACACCAATGACGACCCGATCCTGGCCCGTCGCCTCGCCGACGCCGGATGCCCCGTGGTCATGCCCCTGGGCTCCCCGATCGGCACGGGCCTGGGCATCCGCAACCCCCACAACATCGCGCTGATCGTGGAGGGCGCCGGTGTCCCGGTCATCCTGGACGCCGGGATCGGCACCGCCTCGGAGGCCGCGCAGGCGATGGAGCTGGGCTGCTCCGGGGTCCTGCTGGCCTCGGCGGTGACCCGCGCCGAAGACCCCACCGCGATGGCCGAGGCGATGAGGCACGCCGTCATCGCCGGGCGCCTGGCCCACCGCGCCGGGCGGATACCCCGGCGCACGCACGCCGAGGCGTCCACCGCCTTCGAAGGGATGGCGGCGCTGTGACCGCCCGGCTGCTGCTGCTCACCGACGGCGCGCGCAGCCACCATCCCCTGTGGACGGTGATGGAGGCCGCGATCGACGCCGGGGTGCGCCAGGTCGTGCTGCGCGAGCACGGCGATCCCGACCGCCGCCTGCTGGCCACCCGCCTGGCGAACCTGCTGGGCGAGGTCGGCGGACGGCTGATCCTGGCCGTCCGCGACGTCGCGCCCGCCTGGTGGCAGGGCGCCTACCACCTGGCGGCCGCCGCCCGTCCCGTCGACCGGGCCGTCTTCGGCCGCTCCTGCCACAACGCGGCCGAACTGGCCGCCGCGCAGGCCGAGGGCGCCGCCCACGTCACGGTCTCACCGGTCTACCCGACCTCCTCGAAGCCCGGCTACGGCCTGGCCCTCGGCGTCGCCGGGCTGGGCGCGCTGTGCGCCAAGGCCGTCGTCCCCGTCTACGCCCTCGGCGGGATCGACACCCCCGCCCGGATCCGCGAATGCCTGGGCGCGGGCGCCCACGGCGTGGCGGTCATGGGGGCGATCATGCGGTCCCGCGACCCGGGCGTGGTCGCCGCGCGGCTGGTGGAGGCGGCCCGATGAGCCAGGCGCCACCGGTCGTGCTCACCATCGCCGGATCCGACTCCGGTGGGGGGGCGGGCATCCAGGCCGACCTGTCGACCTTCGCCGCCCACCGCGTCTTCGGGACCAGCGTCATCACCGCGCTGACCGCCCAGAACACCACCGGCGTGCGCGGCGTCCACCGCGTCCCGGCCGATTTCGTGGCCGCGCAACTGGACGCCGTCCTGGCCGACTTCGACGTGGTCGCGGTCAAGACCGGGATGCTCGGTGATCCGGCGATCCTGGCCGTGGTCGCCGACTACGCGAAACGCGGCCGCCTGCCCAACCTCGTGGTCGACCCCGTCCTGGTGTCCACCTCCGGCGCCCTCCTCTACGAGGGCGACCCGCTGGACTACCTGCGCCTGCTCGCTCCACATGCGACGGTGTTCACCCCCAACCTGCCCGAGGCCCGCGTCCTGGGCGTCCCGGACGCGCGGGCGCTGGCCGCCGCCACCGGCACCACCGTCGTCCTCAAGGGCGGCCACGCGACCGGGCCGCGCGCCACCGACGAGGTCGCCGACGGCCACGGCACCTGGCTCCTGGACGGCGAGCGCCTCGACACGGTCAACACCCACGGCACCGGCTGCACCTTCTCCGCGGCCATCACCGCCGGTCTCGCGCTCGGCCATGCCCTTCCAGCGGCATTGCGCGAGGCCAAGTCCTACATCTCCCGCGCCATCGCCGCCGCCCGGGAGTGGCGGCTCGGCGCGGGGCACGGTCCCGTCGATCACCACGTTCGTCCCGAAGGAGTGTCCACATGAGGCAGAAGGTCTACGTCGAGGGCTCCCGTCCCGACATTCAGGTTCCGTTCGCCGAGGTCCACCTGGCCGGGGACAACCCGCCCGTCCGGCTCTACGACACCTCCGGTCCCGGCTCGGACCCCGAGGTCGGCCTGCCGAGGATGCGCCAGGCGTGGATCGACGAGCGCGGACCCGGCGAGCGCGTGACGCAGATGCACTACGCCCGCAAGGGGATCATCACCCCCGAGATGGAGTACGCCGCGATCCGCGAGGGCCTGGACCCCGAGATCGTGCGCGAGGAGATCGCCACCGGCCGCGCGATCCTCCCGGTCAACGTCAACCACCCCGAGTCGGAGCCGATGCTGATCGGCACCCGCTTCCTGGTCAAGATCAACGCCAACATCGGCACCAGCGCGGTCTCCGACTCCATCGCCGCCGAGGTCGAGAAGCTCCAGTGGGCGGTCAAGTGGGGCGCCGACACGGTCATGGACCTGTCCACCGGCAAGCACATCCACGAGACCCGCGAGCACATCGTGCGCAACTCGCCCGTCCCGATCGGGACCGTGCCGCTGTACCAGGCCCTGGAGAAGGTGAACGGCGACCCGGTCAAGCTGACCTGGGAGGTCTTCCGCGACACCGTCATCGAGCAGGCCGAGCAGGGCGTGGACTACATGACCGTGCACGCCGGCGTCCGCCTCGCCTACGTGCCCCTGGCCGCGAACCGCGTCACCGGCATCGTCTCGCGCGGCGGCTCGATCATGGCCGCCTGGTGCCTGGCGCACCACACCGAGAGCTTCCTCTACACCCACTTCGAGGAACTCTGCGAGATCTTCGCCCGCTACGACATCGCCTTCTCCCTCGGCGACGGCCTGCGTCCCGGCTCCATCGCCGACGCCAACGACGAGGCCCAGTTCGCCGAACTGCGCACCCTGGGCGAGCTCACCGAGATCGCCTGGCGCCACGACGTCCAGGTCATGATCGAAGGCCCCGGCCACGTGCCGATGCACAAGATCAAGGAGAACGTCGACCTCCAGCAGGAGCTGTGCCACCAGGCGCCCTTCTACACCCTCGGCCCCCTCACCACCGACATCGCGCCCGCCTACGACCACATCACCTCCGCCATCGGCGCGGCCATGATCGGCTGGTTCGGCACCGCGATGCTCTGCTACGTCACCCCCAAGGAGCACCTGGGCCTGCCCAACCGCGACGACGTCAAGGCCGGCGTGATCGCCTACAAGATCGCCGCCCACGCCGCCGACCTCGCCAAGGGCCACCCCACCGCCCAGGCCTGGGACGACGCGCTGTCCAAGGCCCGCTTCGAGTTCCGCTGGGAAGACCAGTTCAACCTCTCCCTTGACCCCGAGACGGCCCGCGAGTACCACGACGAGACCCTCCCGGCCGAACCCGCCAAGACCGCGCACTTCTGCTCCATGTGCGGACCGAAGTTCTGCAGCATGCGCATCTCCCAGGACCTCAAGGAGTACGCGGCCAAGGGCATGGCGGAGAAGTCGGCGGAGTTCGTGGAGAGCGGCGGGAAGGTGTACCTGCCGGTCGTCGGCTGAGCCGGTGAATAGGGTGCGGCGGCCCGAAGCCGCCGCACCCCGCCTCACCGGGCTCGCCGCGTCCGCCGCCACCAGTACTGCCCCGTCAGCGCCATCACCACCGGCCCCCACAGGGCCAGCGGCCCGTAGGCCGCCCAGAACACAGGCACCTGCCAGCCCGCCAGGAACAGAGTGCTGGGACCGCCGGTGATCTTCGTGCCGAAGGGCACCAGCAGCAGCCCGTAGGTGAAGACCAGCAGCACGAGCGAGCCGAGCCCCGCCGGGATCACCGCCGCCGGGACGGGGACGCGCCACCGGCCCAGCCGCTCGCCCCAGCGCGCCACCAGCCCGAAGCAGAGCAGCGCGAGCCCTTCGCTGACGAAGAACAAGGTGATGACGTAGGGCAGCCCGGCGTGCCCGGTCACCCCCGGCGGCGGGATGGTCATCGGCGCGTCCAGCGCGTGGGCGAAGCGCCACGCGCACGACGGCAGGATCAGGAAGGGCAGCAGGACCGCCAGCCGCACCGCCCACCGGGGCGCGCCCTCCGCGACGGCTCCGTGGAGCCTCACGCCGCCACCGCCCGGGTGCGGCGGCGGTAGTAGTGGACGGTGAGGATCGCCAGCAGCGGCGGCCACAGCGCCAGCGGCGCGTAGCAGACCCAGAAGACCGCGACCTGCCAGCCGTGCAGGATCAGCCCGTCGGGCTCGCCGTTCAGCTTCATGCCCAGGGCCGAGGTCGCCATCGCCCACGGGAAGATCAGCAGCGCCACCGAACCGAGCGCGGCCGGGATCGTGGCGGCCAGGACCGGGATGCGCCACCCGAAGACGCGTTCGCCCCAGCGGGCGACCAGGCCGAAGGCCAGGAACGCCAGGGCCTCGCTGACCACGCTCAGCGCGATCACGTACCAGAGCCCGGAGAGCGGGCCCTCGTCCGGCGGGGCGTCGGAGTGCTCCAGGATCGGCACGTTCAGGGCCAACAGGATCCGCCAGATCCCCGAGGGCAGGGCCAGCAGGCTGATGACGAGGGCGGTCCGGACGGCCCAGCGGGGGACACCGGCGGCGAGCTGGCCGTGCAGGCGGCTCAGACGGCTCATGACTACTCCTTGATGGGGAACGCCATGAGCCTCGCGCCGGACGGGGGCCGCTCACGTCCCGCGCGGGAGGGGACACCATCCCCCGGGCAGGGGAGAGGACGTGCCGGCCGGTGACACCGGCCACAACCACGGGGACGGTCCCGGGCACGGGAGTGGCCCCCGTCACCGCCGCCCGCGTGAGGCGCCCGCGAGGCCGCGACCCGCACCACACCGCCCGGCCTCGTCACCCGCCGGGGCGTGCGGATAGACTTCGCAGCGGACACCAGCGCCTCCCCGCCCCCGAATCACCTCGGGATTTTCGCGCGGGGTAGACTCGCGGACTGTTGTGCGAGCGTACGGACACCTACGTGAAACGTGTGTGCCCAGTTCAGGTACGCTCAGGCGATCGGCGCGGTCTTCGCGCGCCCACACACCGACGATGAGAGCAAGGTAGACCTGTGCCTACGTACAGCCCGAAGCCGGGTGACATCACTCGCGAGTGGCATGTCATCGACGCGACCGACGTTGTGCTCGGCCGTCTCGCCACCCACGCCGCCACGCTGCTGCGGGGCAAGCACAAGCCGACGTTCGCGCCGCACGCGGACACCGGCGACTTCGTGATCATCGTCAATGCCGGCAAGGTCGCCCTTACCGGTAACAAGCGTGAGCAGAAGATCGCCTACCGTCACTCCGGCTACCCGGGCGGTCTGAAGAAGACCAAGTACTCGGAGCTGCTGGACAACAAGCCCGAGCGCGCTGTCATGCTCGCGATCAAGGGCATGCTGCCCCACAACAAGCTCGGCCGCCAGCTGCTCACCAAGCTGAAGGTCTACGCCGGCGCGGAGCACCCGCACGCCGCGCAGCAGCCGCAGCCGTTCGAGATCAAGCAGATCGCGCAGTAGGCGCGGCTAAGGAAGCGTGAAGGAACAGATGACCGAGCCGACGACCGCCGTTGAGGCGACCGACGACATCACCGCCGACGTCCCGGCCGTTCCCGCCGTGGACGAAGTGCCGGCCGTTCCCGCCGTGGCCGAGGTCGCCGCGCCGTACGTGCCGCGCATGGACAAGCCCGTCCAGACCGTCGGCCGCCGCAAGAAGGCGATCGTCCGCGCTCGCCTGAAGCCGGGCACGGGCAAGTTCGTGCTGAACGGCCGCACCCTGGAGGACTACTTCCCCAGCGCGGTCAGCCAGCAGATCGTCAAGGAGCCCCTGGTCACCATCGACCGGGTCGAGACCTTCGACATCTTCGCCAACCTCAAGGGCGGCGGCATCACCGGCCAGGCCGGCGCGCTGCGCCTGGCGATCGCCCGCGCGCTCATCGAGATCGACCCCGACGCGCGCCCGGAGCTCAAGAAGGCCGGCTTCCTCACCCGGGACGCCCGTGCCACCGAGCGCAAGAAGTACGGCCTGAAGAAGGCCCGCAAGGCTCCGCAGTTCTCCAAGCGGTAACCAGATCCTGGCGTTCGAAGCCGCCGGGGACGTCGTGCGGCGTTCCCCCGGCGGCTTCGGCGTATTCAGCAGACGGAAGGTTTTCGGTATGGGTCGGCTGTTCGGTACCGACGGGGTGCGAGGCCTCGCCAATGACAAGCTCACGCCGCAGCTGGCGACGGCCCTGGCCGAAGCCGCTGTGCACGTGCTTTCTGACGCGGGCAACAAACGCCCCTTGGCGCTGATCGGCCGCGACTCGCGCGCCAGCGGCGAGATGCTGGAGGCCGCCGTCATCGCCGGTCTGCTCAGCGTCGGCGCCGACGTGATCCGGGTCGGCGTGCTGCCCAGCCCCGCGATCGCCTACCTGACCGCCGACACCGGCGCCGACATCGGCGTCATGCTGTCGGCCAGCCACAACCCCATGCCCGACAACGGCATCAAGTTCTTCGCCGCCGGCGGCCACAAGCTGCCCGACGAGGTCGAGGACCGCATCGAGGCCGCGCTGGAGCGCGAGCACCCGCGTCCCACCGGCGCCGAGATCGGCCGCCTGCGCGACCTCACCGACGGCGCCGAGCGCTACACCGCGCACCTGGTGTCCACCGTGGACGCCGACCTGTCCGGGCTCAAGATCGTGGTCGACTGCGCCAACGGCGCCGCCTCCGACGTCGCCCCCGAGGCCCTGCGCCGCCTGGGCGCCGAGGTCATCGCCATCCACGCCGAGCCCGACGGCCTCAACATCAACGAGAACTGCGGCTCCACGCACATGGACTCGCTGCGCGCGAAGGTCCTGGAAACCGGCGCCGACATCGGCTTCGCCCTCGACGGCGACGCCGACCGCTGCCTCGCCTCGGCCGCCGACGGCTCCGAAGTGGACGGCGACGCGATCATGGCGATCCTGGCGCTGCACATGAAACGCGCCGGGAACCTCGCCGGCGACACCCTCGTCGCCACCGTCATGAGCAACCTCGGCCTCCACCACGCGATGCGGGACGCCGGAATCACCCTCGTGACCACCGCCGTCGGCGACCGCTACGTGCTGGAAACCCTGCGCGCCAAGGACTTCAGCCTCGGCGGCGAACAGTCCGGGCACATCGTCATGCCCGCCTACGCCACCACCGGCGACGGCACCCTCACCTCCCTCCACCTGGCCGCCTCCGTGGTCGAGACCGGCAAGGGCATCGGCGAACTCGCCGCGGTCGTCCGCCGCCTCCCGCAGGTCCTGCTGAACGTCCCCGTCGGCGACAAGAACGTGGTGAACACCCAGGCGGTCCGCGACGTCCTCGACGAACAGGCCGGAGTCCTCGGCGAGGACGGGCGGATCCTGCTGCGGCCGAGTGGGACCGAACCGCTGGTGCGGGTGATGGTCGAGGCGGACACTGCTGAACGCGCGCACGCGGTGGCGGACACGGTGGCCGCCGCGGTGCGGGCGGGGTAGGGCGGGGGCACTCGCTTGAGAGGAGAGCCGGGGCGGCGCCCCGGCTCTTTTTGTGGGTGCGTGGGTGCGTGGGTGCTCGCGGCCGGTGGGTTGGCTGCGGCTCTGCGTGGTGCTCAAGGGGCTTTGCCCCCTGGACCCCCACCAGGGAACTCCGTCCCCTGGACCCCGGAAGTCAAAACACTTCCCCCGAGCCGGAGGCGGGCTTAGCTCCTCGGCACACGGTGATTCGTGGCTCTGGGGGTTGGTTGCGCCGCTGCACGCGCGCGTCCGGCTTCACCACACGATCAAGACACTTCTCTCACGTGGGTGGTCGCTGCCCTGTCTTGGCTTGCGGCTGCCCTTGCCCTGCGGCTGCCGCTGGCCGTCCACTTGGGACGGCCGCGCAGCCTTCATAGGGTGTCCCGCCGAGATCATCATCGGAAGCGGCGCGGTTTCATTGGAAGAAGTAGCCGCGTCCTGCGCACCGGCGGAACACCCACCACGCTAACCCCGCCCACCCGGGCCGGCAACCGCTTATGGACCCACCACTCCGGTTTCGGAGTGTGACGGGCCCGCCGCGTTCGGCTAGGGTCGATTCCATGCCCTCGCGCAACAGGTTCCGCGCGTTGTCCGGCGAACACCGGTTAGGTGCCGTCGTCCGCGTTCACCGCGAGCGTCATCCCGTCTGGTCCGGGTGGGCCAGGTACGCCGCCACCGTGGCGGGAGTCGCCGCGGTGCTCTGCGCCGTGCGCGATCCCGACCTGTCGGTGTCGATCCTGCTGGCCACCGGCACCGTGATCTACGGGCACGCGCTCCTCGCCGAAATACCCGCGCCCGCCGGGCGGCGCTGGATCGCCGTCTGCGACGGCGGATTCATCGTCGTGTCCGAATGGGACGGACCGGTGGCCATGCGCTGGACATCGGTCAACGCGACCCTGCGGGTCACCCGCAAAGGCGTCTCCTGGACGCCGTACGTGTTCTACCAGCCCTACCAGGTCTACGGCCGGACCACCGACGGGCGCGCGCTGTGCGTCCCCATCGGCACGTTCGTCGCACAGGACCTGCTGGTGGAGACCATCGAAGCCCGCGTCTCCGAGCGGCTCATGGTGCGCGCCCGGCGCGCGCTGGAAGCCACCGGCCGCGCCGACTTCGGGCCCGTGTCGATAGTGGACGGCGGCATCGAGGTCCGGGTCGGCGACCTGGAACTGACCGTGCCGCGCAAGGCCTTCCTCGCCGACGACTCGCGCATCATGCTGCTGACCCCACCGGAAGGGTATCCGCAGCTGGCGGCCATCCCGGTGAACCGGGTGATGCTGCGGCTGCTGGCCGAACGCCGCGAAGGCGTGAAGTCCATTGAGGACGGCCGCGAGGCTTAATGCGTTGAGGCGCCCGTGAGGCGTCCGTATGGTTGGGATCGCGCTCCTCCCGGTGCGCAGACCGCGGCTACTTCGGGTCGAGGGTTCGAATCCCTCCATCCCCTCGGGGATGTAGCTCAGATGGCAGAGCAGGACCGGACCTTCTCCGGCTGCCCGCGGTCGGCTTGTTCTCGGGAGGGCGTCCAGGCATGGGCACCCGGTGCGCAGACGAGGGTTACTTCGACTGTTAATCGGGAGGTCGCGGGTTCGAGTCCCGCCCGGATCCACCAAACCATGGGTCCGGTAGCTCAGAGGCAGAGCGCCAACGTTCCTTCGTCACTTCGATCTCGGGTGCCCTTGCGTGGACGTACGTCCCTCCCATTCCCTCAAGGTGCCAGTTCCCTAAGGTGGTGTCTTCAGCCATGGCCCGATTCAACAAGACCGCCCAGACGCGGCGCCATTCTGTTCCGACCGCCGAGCGCGGCATGGGCCACCGGCGGGACGCCAAGGGTGAACTGTTCCTGCTCGCGGTGTCCACTCTGGGCGGTGCGAACGCCTTCTACGAGTCGGCCGAGGAGCGTGACAAGCGCCTGGTCGGCCTGGTCCGCAAGGTCGCGGTGAGCGATCCCGACTGGATCGCGGCGTTCCTGTCGTGGCTGCGGAACACCGCCAACCTGCGCAGTGTCTCGCTGATCGGCGGCCTGGAGGCCGCTAGCGCGCTGGCCGCCGTGGGCATCCCCGGCGGGCGGTCCATCGTGGACTCCGTCCTCCAGCGCGCCGACGAGCCCGGCGAGGCCCTCGCGTACTGGTTCGCCACCCACGGGCGGGTCATGCCCAAGCCCGTGAAGCGGGGCATCGCCGACGCCGCGACGCGGCTCTACGACGAGTTCGCGCTGCTCAAGTACGACACCGCCGCGCGCGGGTTCCGCTTCGGTGACGTCCTGGAGCTCACCCACGCCAAGGCCCGTACCCCCGAGCAGGGCGCGCTGTTCCGGCACGCCATCGACCGGCGCCACGGACGCGGTGAGGCGATCGCGGAGTCGCTGACCACGCTGCGGGCCCGCGCCGAGCTGATGGCGGTCCCCGTCAAGAACCGCGCCCGGGTGGCCCGGGACGCCGAGCGGCTCAAGTCCGCCGGGATGACCTGGGAGGCCCTCGCGGGCTGGAAGCAGAGCCCGATGGACGCCGACGCGTGGCGCTCGGCCCTGCCGACCATGGGTTACATGGCGCGGCTGCGGAACCTGCGCAACCTCGACCAGGCCGGGGTGGACGACGCCACGGCCGCGCTGGTCGCCGAGGGCCTGGCCGACCCGGCCAAGGTCGCCCGGTCCAAGCAGCTCCCGATGCGCTTCCTGGCGGCGCACCGGGCGGTCGGCTCGCTGCGGTGGGCGTCCTCGCTGGAGGCCGCGCTCAACCACAGCCTCGCCAACGTCCCGTTCCTGCGGGGACGGACGCTGGTGCTGGTGGACCGCTCCGGCTCGATGTTCTTCTCGACCTCGGAGGCCACCGGGCTGAAGTTCGCCGACCTGGCCGCCGTCTTCGGCGCGGCGCTGGCGCTGCGGGCGGAGAAGGCCGAGCTCGTGGAGTTCGGCACCACCTCGCGCGGTGTCGGGTACCGGCGCGGCGACTCGGTCCTGACGGTCGTCGGGCGCTTCCACGACCTCGGCGGCACCAACACCGAGGCGGCCGTCAAGCGCTGGTACCGCAACCACGACCGGGTGATCATCGTGACCGACGAGCAGTCGGCCGGCGGCGACCCGCTCGCCTCGATCCCCGACACGGTGCCGGTGTACACGTGGAACCTGGTCGGCTACCGCGTCGGGCACGGCGTGCCGCGCGGACGCCGGTACACCTTCGGTGGCCTCAGCGACGCCGCGTTCGGCCTGATCCCGCTCATCGAGGCGGGCGAGGACGCGCGCTGGCCGTTCTGAAAGACCGGGAACGTCGTGAAGCCCGGCTCGTCATGAGCCGGGCTTCCTCGCCGTCACCACCCCCGGCGGTCCAGCCACCCCTCGTCGCGCAGGTGGTCCAGGACCTGCTTGACCGCCTCGTCCACGCCGATCTCGCTGGTGTCGACCGACAGGTCGGCGTCGGTGGGCGTCTCGTACGGGTCGCTGATGCCGGTGAAGGACCCGATGATCCCCGCGCGGGCCTTGGCGTAGAGGCCCTTGCGGTCGCGGCGTTCGCACACCTCCAGTGGCGTGGCCACGTGGATCAGCACGAACCCGCCGCCCGCCTCCTCGGCGGCCGCGCGGGCCTCGGCCCGGGTGGCGGCGTAGGGGGCGATCGGGCAGCAGATCGCGATGCCGTGATGGCGGGCGATCTCGGCGGCCACGTAACCGATGCGGCGGATGTTCAGGTCGCGGTCCTCGCGCGAGAACGTCAGCCCGGCCGACAGCAGCCGCCGGACCACGTCACCGTCCAGCAGCGACACCGTCCGCTCACCGGTCTCGGCGAGCGCGTCGTAGAGCCCCCGCGCGATGGTGGACTTGCCCGAGCCGGAGAAGCCGGTGAAGAACACGACCAGGCCGCGCTCCCTGCGCGGCGGGCGCGAACGGCTCAGCTCGGCGGCCACCGCCGGTGGCGTGTGCCAGTCGGGCAGGCCGGAGCCGCGGTCGAGCAGGTCGGCGATCTCGGCGGGGGTCTTCTGCCCGCGCCGGAACCGCGGCGGAACGTCGTCGAGGGGCCGCCACTGGCCGTCGCGGATGTCGTAGCCCAGCTCGCGCGGCACGATGACGCGCACGCCCGCGCTGGACACCGTCCCCCCCAGGGACAGCAGGTGCGTGACGCCGTAGGCGGCGGCGATCTTGGCGCGCAGCAGCCCGTCGCGGATCTCGTCGCCGCGCGGCGCCAGCGGCACCGCCACGACCGTGCACCTCGGGAGCCGGTCGCGCGCGGCCAGCACCGCCCGCACCAGCGCCTCGGCGGGCAGCCCCCCGGGGCCGGCCGAGGCGATGGGCAGCAGCAACAGGACGTGGGCGTTCAGCGCGCGGGCGGTGTGCGCGATCTGCGCCAGCTGCGGGCGGTGCAGCGGCCGCTCGGCGATGACGCCGAGGACCCGCCCGTCGGGCAGCGAGGCGCGCACCACCGCCGGGGCGGTGCGCATCTTGCGGAAGGGACCGTGCGCGGGTTCGGCGATGCGCCGGACGGGTCCGGCCAGCCGCGCCGAGCCGGGCCCGGCGGGGGTGATCTCCAGGACCTCCACCGCGGCCACGGGCGCGCCCTCGGGATCGGTGAGGACCAGGACGCGGTCGCGCGGCGCGCGCGGATCCAGCCGCGCGGCCAGCTCGGCGGGCACGTCGAGGGTGATCGGGACCGGCCACGGCCGCCCGTCCGCCAGTTCACCGCGCGCGACCACCGAGGCCACGTCGGCGGCCGTCAGGAACCCGGTCAGCGGCTCGTACGCGCCCGTCAGCAGCAGCTCCAGATCGGCCAGCTCATGTGGCCGCGGCGTGCAGGTCGGCGCGTTGGCGAGTACCTCATCGGGAAGCACCCATTCGCTCAAGGCGGCATCACCCCCGACAGGAGTGTCCCAGGCTCCTGTGACATCCGTCGAGGGGGATCATGCTCACGGTGCTATTTCCGTCCCTCTTTGTAGAAGTAGACGAACGCCAGGACCAGCAGGAGCGCGATCAGCGCCCGCCCCCGCCACCGTTTCAGCTTCGAGCGCGCCTTGGGCGACACGAACCACGCGATCGCCGCGATCACCAGGAACATCCCGGCGAACGCGATCAGGGCCGTGGGCAGCCGTTCGTCCATGCGCTTCTCCGCCTTCCCAAACGTGTCACTCGATTCTGCCGTGCCCCCCGGTGTTCGCCCGGGCCGGATAGCGTTGCTCACACCGAGAACGGGGGTGACGGGCCATGACGGCTTGGCAGGACAGTGGATACCCGCTCAAAGCGCATGACGGTTCCCCCCACCCGGTGCGCGTCGGCGTGGGTCCCGACGCCGTCCTCCTCCCGTCCGGCGCGGCCGGACTCTGGATCGACACCGGCTCCGGCGCCGTCCCGCCCGTCGTCGGCGTCGACGACGCCCCCGCCGTCTGCGGCTGGGGACGCGCGCTCATCGCCGTCCCACCCGGCCGCCACCTGATCGCCGTCCAGCTGCAGGGCACCTCGGAGTGCGAACGCCTCGCCGACCTCGCCGAGGGCGAGGTCACCGCCTGGGAGTACCGCGAGTCCCGCTTCGGCGGCCGGGGCGTCCTCGGGCCGCCCGGCGTCCGCCCCGGTGGCCTGTCCGGATCCCGCCTGCTCGCCGCGATCCTGCTGGTCCAGGCCGTGGCGATCGGCGCGGCGGCCGTCCTGGGCCGCTACGGCGGCTGGCTGTCGGCGATCTTCGGCTGGATCCTGTGCACGGTCCTGGCGGCCTGGCTGGTGTCGCTGCCGGTCCGCGCCCGCGGACGCGCCACCACCCGCCGCCAGTCCGGCCCGCCCGCCGAGCGCGCCCCCGGCGTCCACCTCCTCGCGCCCCTGCGCGGGCCCGAGCTGCCCGCGCTCGCCGCGGGTGAGGGACGGCTGCTGCTGGCGGTGTCCACCGAGAGCGGTCCGGACGCCCCCGCCGACGGCTGGCGGGAGGCGCCCGAGGTGACCGTCGACGGTGAGCGCGTGCCCCTCGCCAACGGCCGCTGGTGCCTGAGCCTGCCCGCCGGGACGCACTGGCTGGAGGCCTTCGCCGACGGGCGCCGGCTGGACCTGGGCGTCCGCGTCATCGAGGGACGCACCACCGGCTATGAGCTGACTCAGCGTTCCGGGGAGGACGGGACGGTCCTCGCGGCCCATCTGGAGCGCCGGTTCAGCCCACCGGGTTCGACCCCGGCGGGCGTCGACGGCATCGCGTCCACATCCGACGAGGGTTATTAACGGAGGTCGATGCGGCCGCCGGTGATGGCGAAGCCCGCCTTCAGGAACGCCGCCTTCATCGGCAGGTTCGGCAGGTCGGTGTGCCCGCCGACCGACTCGGCGCCGTTCTCGGCGTGGATGTGCAGCATCTCGGCGAGCAGGTCGTGCACGTACCCGTTGCCGCGATGGCCCGCGACGACCGTGATGTAGCAGATGATGGCGCTGTCGTAGTTGCGCGCGGGGAAGATCGCCCCCACGACCTCACCGTCGGCGTTCTCGGCCAGCCGCCACCAGTCGCGCCCGGCGGGGTAGTCGGCGAATCCGGCGACCTCCTGCTCGGCGGTGGCCTGCGCGCCGAGCTTCTCGCAGTCCTCGCGCGTGTAGGCGTCCAGCGTGCCCGGGAAGCCCTCGCGCACGGCGTCGACGAACTCCTCGTCGGTGCCCTCACGGAACCTCAGCCGCGCCGAACGCTCCGGCAGCCCCCGCTCGGCCGTCCAGCGGAATCCGTGCCGCTCGACGAAGACCGACAGGCCCGCCCGCTCGGCGGCCGCGACCCGCGCCTCGACCTCGCCGCGCAGCGGCGTGTCCCGCCACCCCGCCGGGGTCCGCAGCGCGTACTCCGGACGCGGATCGGCGTCCTGCGTGGCATATGCCGCGCGCATCAACCCGGCGCCGACCTCGACGTCGTCCCCGGGCTCGAACCAGTCGACGACCTTCGGCGCGGTATCGGCCGGGAAACCCCAGAACGCCATCCGCCCCCGCACCACACCGCCCTCGATCGCCACCCACATCCAGTGCGGCTTGTAGTGCCCCTCGGCCAGGTTGCGGCGCCAGTCAACCTTGTCCTCGTAACCCACACCCTCCACAGGCGCGTGCGGATAAGCGCCGAACAGCTCGGTGTCGCCCTCGCCGAGAGACCGGAAAACCAGCCCCGGCCAGTAGTCCAGCTGCACCGTGACCGTCCGGAACCCCGCCCGGTCGAAGGCCGCCTTCATCGGCGCGTTCGCCAGGTCGGTACTGGCCGTGACGACCGTCCGCCCGTTCCCGGCATGAACGTGCAGGCCCTCGGCCAGCAGATCGTTCACGTACCCCCGCCCACGATGATCGGCGGCGACCGTGATGTACCCGATGCTGGCACTGTTGGAGATCACCGTCGGGAAGATCGCACCGACCACCGCACCACCGGCGTCCCGCGCCAGCCGCCAGTCGTCCCGCCCCGGCAGCGTGATCACACTGTCGAGCAACTGCTCGGCGGCGAAATCCTCACCCCGCGCCAGATCGGTGACCGTGTGCCCATCGAGAGTCCCCGGCAACCCCGCCCGAATCGCCGCGAGAAACTCGGCATCCGTCCCCGGCACGAACGTCAACCGAACCGACCGCGCCGGCAGCCCGTCCGAGGGCTCCCACCGGAACCCGAAGCGCTGCTGCGCCACGACCAGCCCGGCATTCTCGATCGCCGCACACCGATCGGCGATCTCACCGGCGATATCATCCCGCGAACGCCAATCCGGCGGCATCAGAAGATTGAACTCGGGCTCCCCCATCCCACCCCGCCCCACAGCGGCATAAGCATGAGCGGCGAGCAACGTCCCCACCGCCACCCGATCGGCGGAATCACCCAGCTCGAACCAGTCGAGAGCCAACGGCGCAACCGAATCCGGACGCCCGAAAAAAGCCGCCCGAGCGATCACGACATCATCGCGAACAGCGACGAACGTCCACTCCGGACGCACCTTGCCCTGCGCGAGCAGAGCGGAATAGTCCTGCGAAGCCTCACGCCCGACAGAGGGGTGAGAGGAATGCGGATAAGCGTGAAAAAGGTGAAGCGTATCCGGCGTGAGCGCACGGATGGAAAGCGAAGAAGTCATGCGGTTCCTTACGGAGAGAGCGTATGCGCTCCCGAAGAACCGGGTCAGCCCGCGTGAGACGGAAGCTGGGAGCGCGTAACAGTGAGAGTCGACATCGCACTCGCCTCCTTCCGGGAACAGGGCTGATCCTGCGACGGCCGAAACCGTAACACGGAAGAGCGGAGCTAGCAAGATCGACTAGGGGAAGGGGTATCGGCGCAGGTAAGCCCGCCGCGAGGACGAGACGCAGGGTGGAGCGGGTGCGCCGCGTAGCTGCGGGCGATGGCGAGATGAGGCGAGGCGGGGCGGGGGAACTGGGCCGGGGCAGTGACTGGCTGGCAACGGGGTCAAAACCCGGGTGGGGAACCGGCTTGTTGTTTTAGACCCGGGCAAGGTGACTGGCTCGCTACGGGGTCAGAACCCGGGTGGGGACGATAGCTTGTTGTTTTAGAGCCGCACTGAGACGGCCCGTAAGCCGCAGAACAAACCTCGCCCCGCGCCCGGCTTGTGCGGGGGCTGTCTCGGGATAGGAGAGGATCCTCCCTCGGTCGGCCGGATGGTTCTTCGAACGAGGGTTCTCGGGGTGTCAAGACAGCTCTACCGTCTTGACACCCCGGGGTTCATCGTTCACCGTCGCAAAGGCCGAACGCGGGTGGAGCCTCCCGAGAGAGGTCCGGCGTCCAGGGGCCGCACCCCTGGTCAGGTCCTAGGGGTGAAACCCCTGACCAGACGGCGACCGTGTCATAGCCGCAGCGCAGTGGATACATCGAACACGGACGATCCGCGGGGCGCCAAACAAGAAGCACGACAAGCTGCAACAGGCGTCGGAAACAAACAACCCCCGGGCCAGGGATGCCCGCTGAGACCGGGTGAAACGGCCCCGGGTGATGGGTAGCGGCCGCACGGGAAGGCCCGACCCGCGCGGCCCGCAAGCCGAAAGACAGGGGCTGGGGTGACAGGGGCAGGGCTGACAGGCGCCGGGGTAACAGCCCCCGGCCGACAAGCCCCAGCCCGACCCCCCCACCCCTACCCCATCCGCACCTGAAAATGCCGAGACTCACTCAAATCCCGATAAGCCGACAGCGTCCCCGGATCCGTATCCACCCGCGAATCCTTCCCCCGGTCATTCGCCGTCTCAAAATAAACCAGCGCCTTCAACCGCGGAAAAAGCGAAATCTGCGCCTCCGCCTGCGATATCACCTCAGCCGGATGCCCCGGGTTCTTGTCCGACTGCCAAACCCCCCACTCCGCCAGCATCAGCGGCTTCCCGGGAAAGGTCTCAGTAGCCCACCGGTAGTACCCCGGCCAGTCCCGCCCGTCGGTCCGGTCCACCATCTCCGCGAAGTCCCCGTACCCGTACCCCGGGTCGGAGTACGCGTAGGCGTCCCAGGCCACCCAGTCCACGACGTCGTCGCCCGGGTACAGGTTCTTGTGCCAGGGCTGCACGGCCCAGTCCAAATAGGCCATGTAGACCATCACGGTGACCATGTTCGTGACCCCGTCGGCCCGCAGCCGCTGGATCACGTACCGGTACATCGCCGCGTAATCCGACGCGGTGCGCCCGGACCCCGCGCGGGGGTCCACGTCGTTCTCCGGCTCGTGGTGGACGGTGAAGAAGAACGGCTCGGTGTAGGTCTTCTTGATGTGCTCGGCGAGCCGGTCGAGGTAGTCGTCCATGTCCTTGTTCCCGGCCGCGATCTGCGCCCAGGTGGCGCCGCGCGGCTTCCAGTTGAGGAACAGGATGCGGGGCTTCTCAGGGTCGTTGGCGATCTTCAGCTCGTCCTCGGTGGGGAACAGCTCGAAGCCGCGGTGGTAGGCGTGGTAGATGTCCTGCCGCCGCCCGGTGCGGTCCTC
This sequence comes from Actinorhabdospora filicis, assembly GCF_030269765.1. GTDB lineage: Bacteria > Actinomycetota > Actinomycetes > Mycobacteriales > Micromonosporaceae > Actinorhabdospora > Actinorhabdospora filicis. The sequence continues at coordinate 705,792 of NZ_BSTX01000004.1, forward strand.
GAAGCGGTTGAGGGCGGTGACCCGGGGTACGTCGGATCGCGCGCCGGGCGCGACCCCCCACAGTGCCCCGCAGGTGGGTACGAGCTTGACCCCGATGACGCACCCGTTGTCCAGATCGGACCCGACGATGGCCTCGGTGGAGGACGAGGACGAGGACGACGAAGAGGGCGAGGAAAGAGAGTGCTGCCCCGGCGTCGGCACCACCGGCACCTTGTAGTCCAGCCGGGGCGGGGTGTCGCCTTCCCGGGCCTGGAGCCGCGCCAGGAGCTTCTCGTCGGGGGAGGTGATCGCGAAGGCGTACACGCCGACCTTGGTGACCACCTTGGACAGGTCGAAGGTCACCTGGCCGTCGGTCGCGGTGGCCGCGTCGACGGGGTCGCCGAAGGGCGGGATCTCGGCGGCGGTGAGGCCGGACTCGGTCCAGCGCGCGGCGACGCGGGTCAGCTCCAGCAGCTGCTTGGGCCGGGCGTCGACGACCGCCACGTGCAGGCGCGGTTCGCGCACGGGCGCGTCGGAGACCGTGAAGCGCAGGTAGGCGGTGGCCACGCCCACGTCGCGGGAGCCGCCGACCAGCAGCTCGGTCTCCGAGCCCGCGGGGGTCTCGGGCGCCGCCGTGCGCGTGTACGTGTCCGCCTCGGCGTTGATCGAGGTCGACATGAAGTCGGCCGCGCCCCCGCCCTCGGTGCGGTCGGCGCCCACGGCGTAGCCGAGGCCGAAGCCCGCCGCCGCGATGGGGACCACCACGGCTATCGCCACGCCTCTGCGCCCGCTTCCCGCGCGCAGGCCCAGCGCGTTGCGCCAACTCCGCCACCCGCCCATGCCGTCGTCCCTCCCACCCGGCATTGCACTCCCGCCCAGAACACGTCGGCATCCCAGCACACACCAGTGCCGAACCGGTTTCATCTACTTTCGACACCAATTGTGAATACCAACCGTAGCCGACCATTACCCTCTTCGTCACCATGCCCGTATCCGACACGGACGATCGTCGTTGTCCTTTGGGACGATTGGACGGCGGAGGGGGCGGACCGCTCGATGGCCATGGACACTGGTCGCACCACATCCACCTACCACCTGAGCGACATGCTCGTGGCGGTCAAACGTGGACGGACGCTGCTGCTGGCGCTACTGGGCGCCGGCCTCGCCGTGGGCGCCGCCCTGGCGGTGACGACCCCGGCCGAGTACGTCTCGCACACGCAGGTGCTGGTGCGTCCCACGGGCGTGGACGACCCCAACGTCTCCGGCGGGCGCACCAAGGGCGAGCTCAATCTGGACACCGAGGCGCAGCTGGTCAAGTCCACCGCGGTGGCCGACCGGGCCCTTGAGATCTTGGGCGGGCAGGCGTCCGCGCAGGACCTGGCCGCGCACGTGACGGTGGAGGTCCCGGCGAACACGTCGGTGCTGACCATCGGCTTCTCGGGGGGCTCGGCCGTCGCCGCGCACGATGGTGCCGCCGCGTTCGCCACCGCCTACCTGGAGCACCGGGAGGCGACGGCCAAGGAGACCATCGACACCGAGATCAAGGGCGTCGACGCCAACCTGGAGAGCCTGCGCGGCCAGCTCGCGCAGGTCTCCACCGACCTGGCGGCGGCCACGGCGGCCGACCGGGTCGTGCTGGGCAGCAACAAGGACCTGCTGAGCCGCCAGATCGAGGAGCTGACCTCGCGCCGCTCCGAGCTGGACGGCAAGCTGTCCACCCTGGCCGGTGGCAAGGTCATCAGCGAGGCGGTCACGCCGTCCTCGCCGGACAAGCCCATCGTGTGGCTGGACGTGGCCGGTGGCGGCACGGCGGGCCTGCTCGCCGGGTTCGGCGCGGTGCTGGCGCGTGAGCGCTTCTCGCGTACCGTGCGGCGGGCCGCCGACCTGCCCGAACGCTGCGGGGTGCCGCTGCTGGTGGAGCTGCCCGCGTCGGTGGCGCCCAGGTTCGCCGACGTGTACGGCGCCTACGGCCCGGCGGGCAAGGTCTTCGGGCGCCTGCGCAACGAGCTGATCGCCGCCCTGCCCGAGCGGGGCCGGGTCCTGCTGGTCGTGGGCGTGGACGAGGGCCCGGGCGCGACCGTGGTCGCCGCCAACCTCGCCGCCGCCTTCGCGCGCGCCGACCTGCCCACCGCGGCCGTGGCCGCGCACGCCTCGCCCTACCTGGCGCTGCCCGACATGCTCGGCACGCCCTCCGTCCCGGGTCTGGCCGACGTCATCACCGGCCGCGCCGACCTGGACGAGGCCACCGTGCGCGCCGCCCGCCACCCGCGCCTGTCGGTGCTGGGCGCCGGTTCGGCCGCGCGCGCCGGGGGCTGGCCGAACGGCGCGATGCGGCAGATCACCGGGGCCCTGGCGCAGACCGCCGAGTTCGTCGTCGTCGAGGCGCCCCCCGCGTCCGGGGACGCCGACGCGCAGCGCCTGGCCGCCGAGTGCGACGCGGTCCTGCTGGTCGCCGAGTCCGAGCGGACCCGCCTGTCGGCCGTCTCCGACCTCGCCGAGCAGCTGCGCCGGGTCAACACGCCCCTGCTGGGCGCGGTGGTCCTGCCGCGCTTCAAGAAGCGCCGTCCCGACGCGCCGGAGACCGTCCCGACCGTGCAGGCCGGGTCCGGGGCCCCCGAGCCGCGCTTCGAGCGCGCCGGGGCCGAGGCGCTCACCGAGATCATGCCCGCGATCCCCGCGCAGCACGGCGAGCCCGAGCGCGCCGGTGACCTGCTGGTCGCCGCCGACGCCGAGCCCGCAGGCGACACCGAGGCCGCCGAGGCGCCCGCCGGTGAGGTGAAGGCCCGCCGGAAAGGCCGCCCATGCCCGCGACGATGAGGGGGGTCGCGACGGTGCGGGAGGCGGTCTTCGCCGTGCCCCGCCCCGCGCGGCTGCTGCGGCTGCCCCCGGCCTGGCCGCTCACCGGCCTGCTCGTGCTCTATCCCCTGTGGTGGGCACTGGGGCTGGGCACGCTCATCTTCCCGATCCTGGCCGTGCCGATGGCGGTGTGGCTGTCGCGCCGCGCGAAGATCGCCGTGCCGCCCGGCTTCGCGCTGTGGCTGGCCTTCTGCGCCGTGGTCGTCATCAGCCTGCTCGCCCTCGACGTCGACCCCGCCGGGACGATCCCCGGCGGCCTCGGCAGCCGCCTGCCCGGCGCGCTGTTCCGCGTCCTGGGCTACGCCTCGGTGACGATCATGTTGCTGTACGCGGGCAACCAGACCGAACGCGACCTGCCCCGCCGCCGCCTCGTGGCGATGCTGGTGTGGCTGTTCGCGGTGACCGTCGCCGGCGGGCTGCTCGGCATGTTCGCCGGGCACTTCGAGTTCACGTCCCCCCTGGAGATGCTGCTCCCCGCCAAGGTCGCCAAGGACGGCTTCGTGCAGTCCCTCGTGCACCCGGCCGCCGCGCAGGTCATGGACTTCCTCGGCTACGAGACCCCCCGCCCCGCCGCCCCCTGGGGCTACACCAACACGTGGGGCAACAACCTCGGCATCCTCGCGCCCTTCGTGGTCGTCGCCGCCTTCGCCACGCCCGCCAAGGCCGCCGTCCGGGTGGGCGCGCTGGCACTGCTGGCCGTCGCCCTCGTCCCCGCCGTGTACTCCATGAACCGCGGCCTGTGGGTCAACATCGGCGTCGCCGGGGCCTACCTCGCCGTCCGCTTCCTGCTCATGGGCCGCGTGTGGATCCTCGGCGTCCTCGGCGGCGTCCTCGTCGCCGCCGCCATCGCCGTCACCCTCACCCCCCTCGGCGGCGTCATCCAGCAGCGCCTCGCCAACGGGCACTCCGACGACGGACGCGGCTACTCCACCGAACAGGCCCTCACCGGCGTGTGGGAATCACCCGTCATCGGCTACGGCAACACCCGCAAGACCCTCGGTTCCGGCGCGTCCATCGCCGTCGGCGCCACCGAGGACTGCCCCCGCTGCGGCGGGCGCGTCATCGGCGGCAACGGGCAGCTCTGGCAGGCCATCTACGCCCACGGCATCGCCGGGGCCCTCACCTACGTCGGCTTCTTCTGCTGGGTCCTGTGGCGCTTCCGCAAAGACCGCAGCGCCATCGGCCTGGCCGCCAGCGTCGCCATGCTCCTGTCGCTGACCTCGATGTTCTACTACAACGCCCTCTACACCCCGCTCGCCCTGACCTTCATGGCCTACGCCCTGCTGTGGCGCAACCAGCGCGAACCGGAGACGACCGCATGACCGTTAATGGCGCTGCCTTCAATGACGCCGCCCGCCGCGCGCAGTACGTGAACGAGGTCCTCTCCCTCCTCTTCCCCGCCCCGTGGCGACGCGACGACACCGCCGCCCACGGGCCGGGCACCGTCCGCATGATCGCCGTACCCAACATCCGCCGCCCGCGCCTGCTCGTCCCCGCCGACGAACCGCGCGTCGCCGCCGCCGCGCTCGCCCGCTACGCCCGGCCGCAGGCCCGCATGGCCCGCCTCAAGCGCGACGCCGCCGTCCTCGCCCTGCGCACCGGCGCCTCCCGCCTGCTGCTGCGCGACCGCGTCGCCGTCACCGGGCCCGACCCCGAGACCGACAGCATCGTGGCCTACCTGTCCGGCGTCCTGGACACCCCCGTGCGCATCGGCATCGACATCGGGCCCGCCCGCGCCAACCGCAAACCCGTCGTCCAGCTCCTCACCCGCCTCGGGCAGACCATCGGCTTCGCCAAGATCGGCGTCAACGACCTCACCCAGCGCCTCGTCGCCGACGAGACCGACGCCCTCGAACGCCTCGCGAAGGCCGAGCTCACCGCCGTCACCGTCCCCGCCGTCCGGCACGCCGGCATCTGGCGCGAGCACAATGTCCTCGTCCAGCAGGCCCTGCCCATCTGGGCCGACCGCGTCCCCGTCCACCCCGGCCGCCTCGCCGCCGCCATGCGCGAGATCGCCCACGTCGACGGCACCACCGAGGCCCCGCTCGGCGCGTCCGGCTACGCCGCCCGCCTCCGCGAACGCCTCGCCGCCCTCGACGACACCCCCGACGCCCGCGAGCTGCGCGCCGCCGCGCTCGCCCTCCTCGACGCCAGCGGCGACGACGTCCTCGGCTTCGGCGCCTGGCACGGCGACTGGGCGCCGTGGAACATGGCCGTCCTCGCCCAGACGCTCCTGGTCTGGGACTGGGAACGCTTCACCCTCGACGTACCCCTCGGCTTCGACGCCGTCCACTACCGACTCCAGCACGACATCGTCGTCGCCCACCGCGACCCATCGGCCGTGGTGGACCACTGCATCGCGCACGCCGGCGACCTCGTCGCCCCCTTCACACAGGCCACCCCACGTCGGGCCGGGCTCACCGCGCTGCTGTACCTGATCGACCTCGCCACCCGGTACCTCACCGACCGCCAGGCCGAGGCCGGAGCCGCGCTGGGAGCCCTCGGCACCTGGCTCCTCCCGGTGCTGGTGCGCCGGGTCTCGGCCTTCGCTTCCAGCCCAGAAGGGAACCAGCAGTGCTGAAGATCAGCGGGGAGAAGGTCCCGCATCAGCTCAAGCGCGTCATCCATCTCGGATCGCGCTCGTACGGGCGGATGACCGCCGCCGCGCGGCTCCTGCCGTCCTTCCTGCTGTGCGGCGGGCAGCGCTGCGGCTCGACGTCGCTGTACCGGGCGCTCTCGTCGCACCCGGCGATCCTGAAACCCGTCCTGCACAAGGGCGTCCACTACTTCGACACCAACTACCGGCGCGGGCTGTCGTGGTACCGCGGGCACTTCCCGACCCGGCTGACCGCCAAGCGCGTCAGCGACGGGCTCGGGCTGCGTCCCATGGTCTTCGAGTCCAGCCCGTACTACCTGTACCACCCCCTCGCCGCCGAGCGCTTCGCCCGCGACCTGCCCGGCGTCAAGCTCATCGTGCTCGTCCGCGACCCCGTCGAGCGCGCCTACTCCCACCACGCCCACGAGGTCGCGCGTGGCTTCGAGCCGATCCTGGACTTCCGGGCGGCCCTCGACGCCGAACCCAAGCGCCTTTACGGGCAGGACGCCCGCCTGCGCCGCGAACCCGACTACTACAGCTTCAGCCACCAGCACCACGGCTACCTCTCCCGCGGGGAGTACGCCGTCCACCTGGAACGCGTGGCGGGCATCGTCGGACGCGAGCGGATCCTCGTCATCGACTCCCACGACTTCTTCACCGAACCGGGCCCCACCTACGACCGCGTCCTCGGTTTCCTCGGCCTGCCCTCCCTGCACACACCCGCCTTCGGCAAGCACAATGCCCGCCCCGACCGGCCCTCGATGACCCCGGAACTGCGCGACGAACTCGACTCGCACTTCCGCCCGCACGACGAGGCCCTGTCGGACTGGCTCGGGCACACGCCCTCCTGGCGGCGGTGACCCGCACATGACCGCGGTGGGCGGCCCCCGGGCCGGAGATGAGACGACCGCCCACCGGGGCGGCCAGATCGCGCCGAACGACGGCCCGGCCGACGACGCGATGCTGCTGTGGGAGGCGGTCCGCGAAGCCGCCCGGCACGCACCGGGCGCGCGCTCCGCGTCCTGGGGGCCCGTGCACCCCGGCTTCGCCGGCCTGCCGGGCTTCTCCGGCGGGCTCGGCATCGGCGCCGACCCACCGGAGGTCGAATGGCTCGCCGCCGCCTCGACCCGGCCGGACACGCCACCGCCACCGGGCCCGATCGCGACCTTCCGCGCGCCGGGCCGGGCGGGGGAGCAGCCGACCACGCCCCGGCAGGGCGAGCGCCACGGCGGCGAGCGGGGACCGGCGCTCACGCCACCCGCCTCGGCCGTGTGGCGGCCGACGGGCGAGAGCGGCTCAAGCGCCATCGAGCACGAGCCGATCCCGGGCACGTCGCCGATCGAAGCCGACTGGACGTTCACACCCGACGGCCCGACCACCGACGCCGCCCACCTGCACGCAGCCTTGACCGCGCCCGATGACGCCGGCGGGTTCACCACGACGGTGTCGCCCGCCGAGGCCGACGGGCCGTCGTGGCTCGGACTCACCGCGCATGTGGACGGTGGTGAGCTCGCCGCGAGGCGGGACACGGCCACCGACGGGTTCGCCGAGACGGCACTGCCCGCCGGAGGCGATGGTGCTGGCTACGACCAGGCTTCGGTCGCGGCGATACCCGAGGCAGGGGTCGTGCGCCAGAGGGCGGGTGAGGGAGGCTCGACCGCCGACGAGTCCGGCGACATAGCATCACGCGCCGGAGGCGATTGTGGTGTAACCAGGCACGATACGGCCGAAGCCACGGCCGAGCGCGGGTTCGCGCGGCAGTGGGTGGGCGAAAAGGCCCCGGCCAGCGACGGGTTCGCCGGGACGGCACCGCCCGCCGGAGGCGATGACGGTGCCAGCGGGCATGACGTAGCCCCGGTTGCCGCGTCACCCGAGGCCGCGGTCGTGCACCAGCGCGCAGGTGAGAGCGACTCGCTCGCCGACGGCCTTGAGCCGACTCCGGCCGCGTCGGCTCTCGAACCCGATCACGTGGCGACCCCGCCGGGAGGCACTGGCGCGCCCTCCCGCTGGAGCCCGTCCGTCGTCCCGGCCGCGTCGCCCGCCCCCACCGTGGTCCCCACCCCGCGCGGCGAACCGGCCCCCGCAGACCTCACTCCCGAAGACCTCACTCCCGAAGACCTCACCCCCACAGACCCCCCACCCTCCACCCCGACCCCCCCGAAGTCCGACTCCCTCCGGGGCGTCGCCCGCGGAGGCGTCGCCAATCTCGCCGGGTCCGCCGTGTCCGGCGCGGCGGGGCTCGGCATCACGTGGCTGGTCGCCGCCGCTCTCGGGCCGGCCGGGGCCGGGTTGTTCTTCGCCGCGACCTCCGCGTTCCTCATCACCACGAGCCTCTCGCGGCTGGGGACGCCCACCGGGCTCGTCTACTGGATCGCGCGGCTCCGGTCCGACGGGGTCACGTCCTTCCGCAAGACGCTGCGGGTCGGCCTCACTCCCGTCGTCGCGCTGAGCGTCGCGCTCGGGGTCGCGGGATACTTCCTGGCACCGGCGCTGGCCGGGGCGTACAGCCCCGATCCGGCGCACACCGACGAGTACGCGCGGCTGTTGCGGCTGCTGGCGGTCTTCGTCCCGGCGGCGACGATCCTCGACGTGCTGCTGGCGGCCACGCGGGGCATGTCGACGATGAAGCCGACCGTCTACATCGAACGGCTGGGCCGCACGCTCCTCCAGGTCGCGCTCCTCGCGCTCGCCGTCGCGCTCGCCGGGGACGGTGGGGCGGCCGACGCGGTCACGCTCGCGTGGGCGGCGCCGTTCGTCCCGGCGATGGTGGCCGCCGCGATCTGGCTGCGCAAACGCCGGGGACCCGCCACTGGTGAGGGTCCGACGCCGCGCGAGTTCTGGACGTACACCGGCCCGCGCGCGCTCGGCTCGCTGGCGCAGCTGGCGCTCCAGCGGCTCGACATCCTGCTCGTCGCGGGCATGCTCGGCTTCCGCGAGGCCGCCCTGTACACCGTCGCCACGCGCTTCGTGATCGCCGGGCAGCTGGCCAACCTGGCCGTGGGGTCCTCGCTGCAACCGCGCATCGCCGCGGCGCTCTCGCCGAAGAACGGCGCCATGCGCGACCCGGGCACCGCCCGGCGGCTCTACCGGCACACCACGTCGTGGATCATCCTGCTGGCCTGGCCCATGTACCTCACCGCCGCCGTCCTCGCGCCGGAGTACCTGCGCCTGTTCGGCGCCGAGTACGACACGCCGCAGGCCGTGGTGATCGTGCGCGTCATGGCCGCCGCGATGCTGGTGGCCAGCGCCTGCGGGACCGTCGACAGTGTCCTGTCGATGTCGGGCCGCACCAGCTGGCAACTGTCCAATGTGCTGACCGCGCTGGCCGCCAACATCGCCGTCGACCTGTGGCTGATCCCGCGCGTCGGGGTCGCCGGGGCGGCGCTGGGGTGGGCGGCGGCGGTCCTGGCCAACAACCTGATCCCGCTGGCGCAGCTCGGCTTCGCCGAGCGGCTGCACCCGTTCGGGCGCGAGTCGGCGATCGCGATGGGACTCGCGGCCTTCTGCTTCGGCGCGCTGCCGGTGACGGCGATCGCCCTCGGCGCGCCCGGCGTCGGGGCCGCGATCGGCGGCGGCCTGGTGTACGCGCTATCGCTGTGGCGGCTACGGGGACCGCTGCTCACGAAACACGTAAGTGCCTGATCCGCTGGGGGATGACGAGGGAATGCGCTCCGACTACACAGAGATCTTCCGCGACGAAGGGGCGGCCGAACAGTACGAGAGCGACAACTACCGTCCGGGATCGTTCTACTCGCAGGTCTCGGCCAGGCAGCGGGACTGGCTGCGCGCCTTCACCGAGACCGCCTTCGACGTCCCGCCCGTCCACCACGACTTCGCCTGCGGCACCGGACGCGTCCTGCGCATGCTCGAAGGGCTGGTGCGCGAGGCGCACGGCTACGACACCTCCGGTGTCATGCTCGCCCGCGCGCACGAGCTCGACACCCCGGCCGAGCTGCACGTCATCGAGGCGGACGGGCCCGTAGCGTCCACTGTGGACGATGAGTGGCCGGCCCTGGTGACCTGCTTCCGGCTGCTCCTGAACGCGCCCCGTGACCTGCGCGAACGCGCCCTGCGCTTCGCGGCGGGGATCCTGCGCGGACCCGACTCGGGACTGCTGATCCTGGAGAACCACGGCAACGCGTCCTCGCTGCGGCACCTGAGGCGGCCCCGCGCGGGCTCCGATCGCCGGTTCGCCGAACTCGGCCACGACGAGGTCGCCGCGCTCCTGCACCGCTACGGCTTCGAGCTGCTCACCATGCAGGGCTTCACGATGCTCACCCAGGGCTTCTACCGTCCCCCGATCGGGTGGATCGCGCCCGCGCTGGACAGCGCCGTCAGCCGCCGGGGGTTCCTGGCCTCGCGCGCCACGAACGTCCTCTACGTGGCGCGGCGGCTGTTAAGAAACGGCCGGGACCCCGCGAGGGTCCCGGCCGTGGTGGTCATCGCCGCAGTAGCGCCAGGACCAGCAATCGCAGCGCCAGCGGCGCGTCGTGCAGGACGTAGCGGGCGAACAGCCGCCGCGGCTCGCGCGCCATGCGGTGCAGCCATTCCAGGCCCGAGCGCTGCATCCAGACCGGCGCGCGGCGCATCGTGCCCGCCACGAAGGCGATCGACGCGCCGCAGCCCATGAACCACGTCCGGGGCAGCATCGGCGCCAGTTTGGAGATCATCCACTCCTGCTTGGGGAAGCCCAGGCCCACGTAGACGACGTCCGGGTCGGCCGCGGCGATCTCCTCGCAGACCTCGCGGATCATCGCCGGGTCCTTCTCGAACCCGAAGGGCGGCGCCAGCGCGCCCGCGATCCGCAGCCCGGGCGAAGCGTCGGCGAGCTTGCGCGCGGCCACGTACTCGGTGCCGGGACGCCCGCCCAGCAGGAACACCGATCCGCCCAGCCGGCCCAGTTCCGCCGACAGGCTCCAGATCAGGTCCGAGCCCGCCACCCGCGCCGGAAGCCCGCGCCGGGCCAGCTTCGACGCCCACACCACCGGGGCGCCGTCGGCGACGACGAGCGTCCCGGCCTCAACGTACGCGCGTGCGCGGGGATCACGCAGAGCCTGCCGCACGATGTCCACATTGGCCGTGACGATGCGCCCGCCGCGGCCCTCAAGCAGCGATTCGCGGACGTGGTCGACCACGCCCTGCTCGTCGATGGCGTCGAATCTGATTCCGGAGACGGTGAAGTGATCACTCTGCGTTCCCAGACGACTCTGGAACGTGGGCTGCGAGCTCATAGCCGCAGACGATAACCCGCCGAGGGTGCCGATCGTAGTTGTTTCGCCACAAGGCGTGTCCTTTTTGTGGTCTGACTCGGTTATACGGGGTGAGGGCACCGGCGGCCCTCCTTCGACGCACGGGTGGGGGGAAGGGAATGTCAGACGAGGTCGTGAAGGTGCTCTTCATCGGCGGTCTCGGCCGCAGTGGCACCACGCTGCTGGAACGGCTGCTCGGGCAGCTTCCGGGGACGCTGCCGCTCGGCGAGGTCGCCCACCTGTGGGAGCGCGACATCCGCGATGACGAGCGCTGCGCCTGCGGGTCCCGTTTCTCGATGTGCGAGTTCTGGCACCGGGTCGGGCAGCGGGCCTTCGGCGGCTGGGACAACGTCGACCTGGCCCGCGTCGAGGCCCTGCGCGCGACCGTGGACCGCACCCGGCACATCCCGACCCTGGCGGGCAAGAAACTCGCCCCCGTGCAGTACCGCCTCGTGACCGAGTACGCCGACTTCTACCGCCGCGTCTACGCCGCCGCCTCCGCCGACGCCGGTGGCAACCGGCTGATCATCGACTCCTCCAAGCACGCCTCCCTCGCCTACTGTCTGCGCTGGAGCCCCAATGTGGACCTTCGCGTCGTGCACGTCGTGCGCGACAGCCGGGGCGTGGCCTACTCGTGGACGAAGCAGGTCCGCCGTCCCGAGACCGGCGGCGCCGCCGAGATGACCCGCTACTCGCCGGCCCGCTCGGCGATGCTGTGGAACGCGCAGAACGCGGCGTTCTCGATGCTGCGGCGGCGCGGGGTGCCGGTCCGGCGCGTCCGCTACGAGAAGCTGCTGGCCGACCCGCGCACCGTGGTCGAGCGCCTCGCCGAGTTCGCGCTCGTCCCGCTGGAGCCCGGCGACCTGCGCTACATCGGCTCCGACTACGCCGATCTCGGCCCCAACCACAGCGCGGCCGGGAACCCCATGCGGTTCTCGGTGGGACGCATCCCGCTGCGCCGCGACGAGGAGTGGCGCGATGAGCTGCCCAGCGCGCAGCGCCGCCTCGTCCGCACCCTCACCGCGCCCCTGCTCAACCGCTACGGGTACATCTCCCGGCCGGTGGAGCTCCCGGCGCCCGCGCCACCGTCCACGGTGGAGACCGTCACGGCCGCTCCGGCGCACGCGGGGCGTGAGCTGTGAGCGGGCAGCAGTGGCCGTCCATCGGCGTCGTCGTCCCCACCCACCGGCGGCCCAAGCAGCTGCGCGACACCATCGACGCGATCCTCACCCAGGACTACCCCGGTGACCTGCGCGTGGTCATCGTCTTCGACCGGGCCAAACCGGACGAGGCCTTCGTCCAGAATGGACCGCGCACGGTCGCCGTCACCAAGAACCTGCGCACGCCCGGCCTGGCCGGGGCCCGCAACACCGGCATCTGCGCCCTCGACACCGACCTGGTCGCCTTCTGCGACGACGACGACGTGTGGCTGCCGGGCCGCCTGCGCCGCCAGGTCGCCGCGCTGTCCCCGACGGCGGAGCTGGTCACCTGCGCGGTGGAGGTCGCCTACGAGGGCTCGGTCGTGCCGCGCCTGGCGGGCACGGCCACGATCCGGCACGTCGATCTCCTGCGCTCGCGCATGATGATGCTGCACTCCTCGACGTTCCTGCTGCGCCGCACCGCCCTCATGGGCGGGCTCGGCATGGTCGCCGAGGACGCGCCCGGCTCCCAGAACGAGGACTGGGACCTGCTCCTGCGCGCCGCCCGCCGCGCGCCCATCACCCACGTGGACGAGCCGCTGGTCCGCGTGCACTGGGGCAACTCGCACTTCGCCGCCCGCTACGACACCAAGATCTCATCGCTGCACTGGATGCTGGGGCGCCACCCGGAGCTGCACGGCTGCCCGCAGGGCGCCGCGCGCGTCTACGGCCAGCTCGCCTGCTGGCACGCCGCCGTCGGGCAGCGCAAGGACGCCTTCCAGTGGGCGCGCCGCGCGATGCGTTCGAAGTGGACGGAGCCGCGCGCGGTGATCGCGACGGCCGCCGCGATGGGCATCGTCAAGATCGAGACGGTGATGGCGGCGCTGCACCGCCACGGGCACGGCATCTAGCGACGGCGGAACCGCCTCGTCCACCACGGGGGTGCGGGCGAGGCGGTCCACGCGGATCCCGTGCGGTCAGCAGGGGCTGTTGGTGCGGTAACAGGCCGTGCAGCTGACGAGCGGGCCGGTGCAGCTGACCCGGCAGGTCCGCTGGTACTCCATGCGGCCCTGACCGCAGCCGCAGCTCGGGTAGGCGTAGTCGCCCGCGTTCGGGACGCAGGCTCCGGCCCCGATGGCGGGGATCAGGGCGGCGAGTAAGCGATCGGCGAGTCTCAGCATGGGCGCTCCTTGTGCCGGCGGAGCCCGGTGGGCTCCGGATCACCGGAGGCTAGCGATCGGCGAAACCCACTGTCCACAGTGTGTTCATCCGATCGGGGGACACAAAGGACCGCCTCCCGGTGACGGAGAGGCGGTCCCGATGGGCGCGGCTAGCCGGGGCAGATGCTCTGGGTGGCGACGCAGCTTCCGCAGTCGGCGTGGCCGGAGCAGCTGATGGTGCAGTACTGGCGGGTGCGGCGCTCGCCGGGGTAGCACTCGCAGGTGGACCAGAAGCTGTCCCCGGCGTTGGGTACGCAGGCGCCCGCCCTGCCCCGGGGCATGATGGCGGTGAGTAAACGGTCGGCGGCGGCCTTGACGAGCTTGGTCATGGCGACTCCTCGGATGGTGAAACGTGCCGGTGTCGCCGGACAGTAGTGATCGCCGCTATCTGTGTCCATAGTGGACGGACGCGTATGTGCACCTCAGTGTGCCTTGCGTGTGCGCTACGTGGTCATGCGCTCCAGGGAGCCCGTGAGGCTCGCGTAGGTCATCACCGTCAGTCCGGGACGCCAGTAGGAGGCGACCGCCTCGCGCACCTCGGTCGCCTCGAAACCCGTCGCGTACCGGGGATGCCCGAGCACGACCGTGGCTGGCGTGCCGGTGCGCGCGGCGAGGCGGTGGACGTCCCCGCCGGGCACCACGCGGTCCTCGAAGCGCTCGACCAGCGCGGGCACGTTCGCGCGGCCGAAGGCCCACACGTGGACGCCGTCGGCGCGCAGGACCGCGACCTCGTGCGCGGCCCGCCCGCGCGCGGGCAGGAACGCGCCGCCCAGCAGCCATTCCCGGTGTTTGAAGCAGGACCGCAGGTCCTCGGCGGTGGAGTCGGGGTTGTCGATCGCGGCGGTCAGCCGCCGCACGGTCTCGGCGATCTGCTCGCCGATCTGGCCGCGCAGCTCGGCGGTGTCGTCATCGGCCTTGGCGAGCCGCTCGTCGAGCTGCTCCTCGGTGAGTCGCCCGGCGGCGAACTCGGCGAGGTGATGCAGGCGCGCCGAGACGTCCCATCTGCCGTAGCGGTCGGCCTCGCGGACGCCGTCGCGCAGGTAGCGCACCAGCGCGGTGGGCCGCGACTTGGGTGAGGAGACGTGGGCGAGCGCGGCCTCCACGTGAACGCGGACGGCCGGGATGTCGGTGCGGGAGAGGAGGAGCTTGATGTGCTGGACGAGGGAGGGGGAGGTCCGGGAGCCCATCGCCGAGTTATAGCCCCATGGCCTCGGCGGGTGCGAAGTGGGGTTCAGCGAATCGGGGACGGTCCTTTCAGGACGTCGTCTTCTCGTTCTCCCGGACGGCCTCGGCGTAGGCCAGCGCGTACTTCCGCAGCGCGAGTTCGGGGTCCACTCCGGACTCGCGGGCCTTGGCGACCAGGGCGAACATCTCGGCGCCGAGGGCGAGGTCGGCGTCGGTGGCCTCGGGGGAGGCGGTGACGCCGGCGCGGGAGGCGCGGGACTGGAGCTTGGCGGCGAGGGGGAGGGCGGGTTGCGCCATGGCCACACCGTCCATCGAGGACTCGCGGTGGGGCTTCTCCTCGGCCTTGATGGCCTCCCAGTTGTCGAGGGACTGGTCGGCGGAGTCCACCTTCGCGTCGGAGAACACGTGCGGGTGGCGGCGGATGAGTTTGGCGACGAGGTCGCCGGAGACGTCGTCGATGGTGAAGCGGGTCTCGTCGTCGGGGTCGTCCTCGGCCATGCGGGCGTGGAAGACGACCTGGAGGAGCAGGTCGCCGAGTTCCTCGCGCAGGTGGGACTTGTCGCCGGAGTGGACGGCGTCGATGACCTCGTAGGTCTCCTCGACGAGGTAGGGCAGGAGCGACTCGTGGTCCTGTTCGGCGTCCCAGGGGCAGCCGCCGGGGGAGCGCAGGACGTCCATGGTGGACACCACGTCGAGGAGGCGGCCGCCGGGCGGGTCCCAGGAGCCGTGGAGCAGCTCGATGTCGGCGAGGCGGGGTTCCTTGGCGAGGCGGAAGCCGAGGCGCCGGGTGAGGGCGGGGTCGCCGTCGGGGGCGGCGAGCCAGACGGTGGTGGCGCCGTCGGCGGTGGAGAGGAGGACCTCGGTGGCGGTGTCGGCGGGCAGGACGGTGACGTTCACGCCGGAGCGGCGGATCGCCGAGGCCTGCGCGGAGTCGGCGCCGGTGAAGACGGCCTTGGCGGAGCGCAGGGCGTCCCACGCGTCGGCGGAGAGGAGCCCCGCCGGGAGGCGGGGCGAGGTGACGAGCAGGACGATGCGCGGGGCCATGGCGTTACGGGGTGGTGGAGGTCGGGATCGGCGCCTCGATCATCACGGCGGTGCCGTCGGCGACGGGGATGGACGCGAACTTGATCGCGAGCTGCCCGTAGCGCGGGTTGGTCAGCACGTCGTACTGCTCGAAGAGCTCGTCGGCGCGGTTGCGCTGCGCGAGGGCGACGCGGAGGGGGGCGCCGCTGGTGGGCTCGTTGATCGCGGCGAGCACCTGGGCGCCGAAGTCGGCGGGCAGCTGCGCGTCGCCGTTGGCCGCCTTGTAGTCGGCCACCAGGCCCTCGACCATCTCGGGTGAGGCCTGCATCTCCTCGACGCCCTCGAAGAGGAACGCCTTGTAGGCGGGACCCTGGGCGAGCAGGCGCGCGAAGGCGTTGTCGGAGTCGGCGCCGATCTTGGCGGCGGCGGCGGCGAAGTCCGGCCCGGGCAGCGGGCGCCCGGTGTCGGCGGAGACGCGCTGGGCGAGGTCGACGATCGTCAGCCACTCCACGACCTGCTGGCGGAGGTCTTTGACCTCGGCGGGGCGGCCGTTGATGGTGAGCGCGTCGGGCGCGCTGTCCACGATCGCGTCGACCCGGTCCTCACCGACCCGGCTGTCGGCCACGAACACCGCCGCGCCGGTTTCCACCCGGCATGCCGAGAGCCCGCCGACGGCGAGCAGTGCCAGGGCGGCGACGGTCGCGATGCGCCTCATTGTGTCGTCCCTCTCATCGTGCGAACGGGTGCCAACGGCTCACGCAGCCTAACTCACCGCACCGGCGCGGGCGCGTCGAGAACCGTGGTCACGAGCTCGGCGCACCAGTTCAGCAGCGCCAGCCCGGACAGCGGCTGCCCGCCCATGCGCCCGGTGGTGGGGCGGGGCAGCGACACGACGTCGCCGGTGGCCTTGTAGACCGCGTCGGGGTAGTAGCGCTTGAGGCGCAGCTGCTTGGAGTCGGGCAGCGGCATGGGCGAGAACCGGACGTGGCGGCCCTGGAGGGACACCTCGCCGATGCCGTACTTGCGCAGCAGGAGCCGGAAGCGGGCGACCTGGACGAGGTTCTCCACCGGCTCGGGCGCCTCGCCGTAGCGGTCGGTCATCTCGGCGCGGACCTCCACGAGGTGCTCCTCGGTGCGAACCTCGGCGAGCTTGCGGTACATCTCCAGGCGCAGGCGCTCCACGGAGATGTAGTCGTAGGGGATGTTGGCGTCGACGGGCAGGTCGACCTTGACCTCGGCGAGCTGCTCGCCCTTCTCGCCCTTGAAGGACTGGACGGCGTCGCCGACCATGCGCACGTACAGGTCGAAGCCGACCCCGGCGATGTGCCCGGACTGCTCGCCGCCGAGGAGGTTGCCGGCGCCGCGGATCTCCAGGTCCTTCATCGCCACGTACATGCCCGCGCCGAGCTCGGTGTGCTGCGCGATGGTCGCCAGGCGCTCGTGCGCGTGCTCGGTGAGGGGCTTGTCGGGCGGGTACAGGAAGTAGGAGTAGGCGCGCTCGCGGCCGCGCCCGACGCGTCCGCGGATCTGGTGGAGCTGGGACAGCCCGAGCAGGTCGGCGCGTTCCACGATCAGCGTGTTCGCGTTGGGGATGTCGATGCCGGACTCGATGATGGTGGTGGCGACGAGGACGTCGAACTCGTTCTCCCAGAAGCCGACCATGATCTTTTCGAGGCGGTCCTCGCCCATCTTGCCGTGCGCGGTGACCACGCGGGCCTCGGGCACCAGCTCGCGGATGCGGGAGGCGGCCTTCTCGATGGACTCGACCCGGTTGTGCAGGTAGAAGACCTGCCCGTCGCGCAGGAGCTCGCGGCGGATGGCGGCGGTGATCTGCCGGTCGTCGTAGGCGCCGACGCTGGTCAGGACGGGGTGCCGCTCCTCGGGCGGGGTGGCGATGGTGGACATCTCGCGGATGCCGGTGATGGCCATCTCCAGGGTGCGCGGGATCGGTGTGGCCGACATGGACAGCACGTCCACGGCCGCGCGCAGCTGCTTGAGGTGCTCCTTGTGCTCGACGCCGAAGCGCTGCTCCTCGTCGACGATGACGAGCCCGAGGTCCTTGAAGCGGGTGGTGGGCTGGAGGATGCGGTGGGTGCCGATGACGATGTCGACCTCACCGGTGAACATCTTCGCCAGGACCTCTTCGGCCTCTTTGGGCGTCTGGAAGCGGGACAGCTGGCCGATCTTGACCGGGAACTGCGACATGCGCTCGGTGAACGTGTTGAAGTGCTGCTGGGCGAGCAGCGTCGTGGGCACCAGGACGGCGACCTGCTTGTTCTCGGTGACGGCCTTGAAGGCGGCGCGCACGGCGATCTCGGTCTTGCCGTAGCCGACGTCGCCGCAGATGAGGCGGTCCATCGGCATGAGCTTGCGCATGTCGCCCTTGACCTCGTCGATCGCGGCGAGCTGGTCGGGCGTCTCGTGGTAGGGGAAGGCGTCCTCCAGCTCCCGCTGCCACGGGGTGTCCTCGCCGTAGGCGTAGCCCTCGGTGGCCTGGCGGGCGGCGTAGAGCTTGATGAGCTCGGCGGCGATCTCCTTGACGGCCTTGCGGGCGCGCGCCTTCGTCTTCTGCCAGTCGGCGCCGCCGAGGCGGTGGACGGTGGGCTGCTCGCCGCCGACGTAGCGGGTGAGCTGGTCGAGCTGGTCGGTGGGCACGAACAGCCGGTCGCCGGGCTGGCCGCGCTTGCTGGGGGCGTACTCGATGACGAGGTACTCGCGCTCGGCGGCGTTGATGGTGCGGCGGACCATCTCGATGTACTGGCCGACGCCGTGCTGCTCGTGGACGACGAAGTCGCCCGGGTTGAGTTCCAGCGGGTCGACGCCGCCGCGCCGCCGGGACGGCATCTTGCGCATGTCCTTGGTGGAGGCGCCGCGCTGGCCGGAGATGTCGTCGCCGGTGATGACGGCCAGGTCGGCGGCCTGGAGGCCGCCCAGCAGCGCGCCGACGGTGACGGTGACGGTGCCGTGCTGGACGTCGGCCAGGCCCGGCAGGTCATGGGCGAGGTGCGCGCCGAACTCGGCGGTGCGCAGCAGCTCCACCGCGCGCTCGGCGGGCCCGGTGGCGGGGAAGACCAGGGCGACGCGCTTGCCCGCGGCCAGGTGCCCGCGCAGGTCGGACAGGAGGGCGACGTTGTCGCCGTGGTACTTGGGCGACTCGTTGAGGCCGAGCGGGATGGCGTCCAGGTCGCCCAGGGGCGTCAGGTCCCACCACGGCTGGCCGCGGTCGGCGGCGGCCTGCCGGACCTCGGCGATGCCGCGGAAGGCCGCGGCGCCCAGGTCGATGGGGGACTCGGCCCCGGCCGCGGCGGCGGCCCACCCGGCGGCCAGGAACTCCTCGCTGGTGGCGACCAGGTCGTGGGCGCGGGTGCGGATGCGCTCGGGGTCGCAGGGGACCACGATCGCGCCGGGCGGGAGGCAGTCGATGAGCAGTTCGAGCTTGTCGGCGCCCAGCAGCGCCGGCGCCAGCGACTCCATGCCCTCGACGGGGATGCCCTCGGCGAGCTTGTGCAGCATCTCGGCCAGGCTCGGGTGCTCGCGGGCCAGCTCGGCGGCGCGCGCCCGGACGTCCGGGGTCAGCAGCAGCTCACGGCACGGCGGCGCCCACAGCACCTCCGCCTTGTCCAAAGAACGCTGGTCGGCGACGGAGAAGTAGCGGATCGAGTCGACCTCGTCGCCCCAGAACTCCACCCGCAGCGGGTGCTCCTCGGTGGGCGGGAAGACGTCCAGGATGCCGCCGCGCACGGCGAACTCGCCGCGCTTCTCGACCAGGTCGACGCGCGCGTAGGCGACCTCGGACAGCGCCTGCGCCACCTGTGTGAGGTCGTGGGTGCCGCCGACCGTCAGGTGCACCGGCGCCAGGTCGCCCAGGCCCTTGAGCTGCGGCTGGAGCAGGCTGCGGACGGGGGCGACGACCACGCGCACCGGGCCGCGCGCGGGATCGCGCGGGTCGGGGTGGGCGAGGCGGCGCAGGACGGCCAGGCGGCGCCCGACGGTGTCGGAGCGCGGGGACAGCCGCTCGTGGGGGAGGGTCTCCCAGGCGGGGTAGAAGGCGACCTCGTCGGGCGGGAGCATGCACCGCAGCGCCTCGGTGAGGTCCTCGCCCTCGCGGCTGGTGGCGGTCACGGCCAGCACCGGCCGCCCGGCACCGAGCCGGGCGTGGGCCAGGGCGGCGACCAGGAACGGCCGCGCGGCGGTGGGTCCGGTCAGATCCAGGATCTCGGGCGGCGTGGCGGACTTCGCCAGCTCGATCGCGTTGGCGAACTGCGGGGTGGCGAGGGCGGCGGCGAGCAGACCGGCCAGGGACATGGATGCACCTTTGGTCGACGGGCACGCAGGATGCCCCCGGCCCGGGACAGGGAGGGGGGTGGACGTGCTTCCGGGCCAAGCCTACGCCCGACCTGTGACGATTCGCTCGTGGATCGCGCGGACGGGGGCCGCGGCCCCCGTCACGAGGGTCACTGCAGCAGGGCCACGATCGCCGCCCGCACCTCGGGCAGCAGCGCGATCGCCGAGATACCGGCGACGATGGTGAAGCCCGGCGCGAGGATCTTCTTCTCCACCGTCCCGCCGACCTTGACGGCCATCTTGTCCGGGACGCCGATCTCGAACCACACCTGCTTCTTGATGGGCAGCGGGAAGAACAGTGGGCAGCCCATCTTGGTGATGATGTCGCCGAGGGTGTGGATGACGCACCCGGCGGCCACCGCGACACCGATCAGCCAGTACGCGCGCCCGTCCGGTGGCAGCAGCCTGGCCGCGCCGAAGGCCCCCACGCCGGAGACCACGGTCACCACGAACCAGCCCTTCTCCCGGGCGACCTCGGCCATCAGGCCCCGCATGGCCAGCCCGATCATGAAGAACAGGATCGGGATCACCGCCGGTTTCCCGAACTTCCAGCCCAGCCAGCCGAACAGGACCCCGATCAGCGCGGCGAAGAACCACGTGTGGGTCAGCGTCCGGTGCCCGTTGTTGCGTTTGCCGTCCTTCTTGGTGCGGGTGATGGAGTAGAAACCCCACGCGATGCGCTCGGTGGCCTCGGCCATCACCATCGTCACCGGGCCGAACGCGCGCGCGACGGTGGAGCCGCCGCGATTCTTCAGCACGCGGCCGGCGCAGTCGAGGTCGGGGAGCAGTGACCCGCCCGCGCACACGATGGTGCCGACGACCAGCTCGGCGGGCGTCTGGTGGAAGTCGTAGAAGGCGTCGGCGATCGCCGAACCGGCCAGCCAGACGGCAGCGCCGGACAGGGCGTGTGTCGGTCCCATCACCATCGGTAGTCACTCTCCTTTGTGGACGTGAGGGTAGCCGATGGGTACGACGGCGCCGAGGCGCGGGATCGGTTGCGACTCAGGGGTTTCGGTGACTCTGCGTGGTCGTGTCGTGGCGATGGTGTGATGGCCGCTTCGGCGCATGGTGATCAAGGACCGGGCTCGCCTAACCTCGGCTCGTCGAAGGCGATGGGGGAGGCGCGATGAGGCCGCGGATCGTGGTGCCGGTCGTGGCGGGGGTGGCGGTGCTGGCCGTGGTGGTGGCGCTGGTGGCGTCGCGGTTCCTGGGACAGGGCCTGCCGCCGGAGATCGAGCTGCCGGGGCCCGAGGCGATCGACACGGCCGGAACGCCGCCACCGCCGGGCTTCGGGGACCAGCCACTGTGGACCAGGGACGGGCTCTTCTCGGTCGCCCTCGGCGGTGGGCTGGCCGTGGTCGAGTACGCCGAGAGCCTCCGCACGGGCATGGTCGTGCTGGACGCCCGCACCGGCGAAACCCGGTGGGCGCTGGGACGGCGGGCCGTCATCGCCGGTGGCACCACCATGCGGGCCACCGGGATCGGGCCGTACCCGACGGCCGAGGGGACCGTCATCATCGGCACGAGGCTCCTGGAGGAGGAATCCCCCAGCGGCGTCACCGCGCTGGACGGCGGCCGTCGCGTGTGGACCTACGAGCCCGGCGGCGGAGTCTCCTTCGGCGGGGCCGTCGGCGACGGCTTCACCGCCCTGAACGTCACCGGCCCCGGCCGCGAACCCGGCGTCGTCGTCCTGGGCAACCACGACGGCGAGCCGGTGTGGCGGCTCGACGGGCACCGGATGGACAACCTCGCCGGTGGCGTGGTCCTGGCCCGCCCCAACGGGTCGGCGGCGATCGGCGGCTTCGACGGCCGCACCGGCCGGAAGCTGTGGGAGCACCCGGAGTACACCTCGGCCGAGCTCGCCTACGCCGACGCGGCGGTGGTGGTGGTCAAGGCCGCCGTCGGCGCCGAGACGCCGGTGCACCGCCTGCTGGACGCGCTGTCCGGCGCCGAGATCGCCCGCCTGGACGACCAGGTGAACACGCTGCTGGGCGCGTGCGCGTCGGATGCCTCGGCGCTGGTGTGCGACCTGGTGAACCGGGGCGTGGAAGAGGACCGCCGGCTGCTCAGCTACGCCGGCGGGCACGTGCGGATGTCGGCGCGGGCACCGGCCGACACCGGTGCGACCCGCTCGGTGTGGCGGGGCCGGGTGCTGCTCGCCGAGTCCACCGTGGACATCGCCGGGGTCGAGCTGAGGCCCGGCCTGCCCGGGCCCCTCCTGGCCGAAGGCGGCGGCTTCGTGGCGTTCCGGACCGGCGGTGACGACGGGGACATCACCGTGTCGGTCCACGCCGCCACCGGCTGACTCAGCCCGTGTTCCGCATTCCCGCCGCGATGCCGTTCACCGTGGTCAGCAGCGCCCGCTGGAGCAGCGGGTCGGCCTCGCCGCCGTCGCGGTAGCGGGCCAGCAGCGAGACCTGGAGGTGGTGCAGCGGCGCCAGATAGCGGTCGCGGACGGCGAAGGTGCGGCGCAGGGCGGGGTTGCCCTCCAGGAGCTGCTCGGATCCGGTCACGCGCAGGATCTCGGCCACGGTCAGCTCGTGCTCGGCCTTGACGGCGTCGAAGACCGGGCGCAGCTCCTCGTCGGCCAGGACGTCGACGTAGCGGGCGGAGATGGACAGGTCGGTCTTGGCCAGGGTCATCTCGACGTTGGACACGAAGGTCTTGAAGAAGTTCCAGCGGCCGTACATCTCGTCCAGCAGGTCGCCCAGTCCCGCCTCGCGGGCGGCCTTGAGGCCGGTGCCCACGCCGAACCAGCCGGGGACGATCTGGCGGGACTGGGTCCAGCCGAAGACCCAGGGGATGGCGCGGAGGCCGCCCAGGCCCGCGCCGGTGTCGGGGCGCTTGGCGGGGCGGGAGCCGATGTTGAGGGCGCCGAGCAGCTCGGTGGGGGTGACCGCCCAGAAGTACTCCGGCAGCCGCGGCATGTCCACAAGGGAGCGGTAGGCGGTGTGCGCCCTGGCGCTGACCTGGTCCATGGCGGCGTACCAGGTGTCCAATGTGTCCGACTGGAAGCGCGGCTCGGTGTGCAGGAGGGTCGCGCGCAGGACCGCCGAGACGGTCAGTTCGAGGTTCTCGCGCGCCAGGGCCGGCAGGGTGTACTTGTCGGAGATGACCTCGCCCTGCTCGGTGACCTTGATGGCGCCGTGCAGGGTTCCCCACGGCTGTGCCAGGATCGCCTCCAGGGTGGGGCCGCCGCCGCGGCCGACGGTGCCGCCGCGGCCGTGGAAGAGGCGCAGGTTGACGCCGTGCTTGGTGGCCACGTCGCGCAGCTGGCGCTGGGCGCGGTGGATCGACCACTGGGAGGTGGTGATCCCGGCGTCCTTGTTGGAGTCGGAGTAGCCGAGCATGACCTCCTGGACGTCGCCGCGCGCGGTCACCAGGGCCCGGTACGACGGCACCGACAGCAGGGCGTCCAGCAGGGTGTCGGCGCTCGCCAGTTCGGCCACGCTCTCCAGCAGCGGCACGAAACCGACCGACGCGCGCCCACTGTGGACGTCGACCAGCCCGGCCTCGCGGGCCAGGACCACCGCGGCCAGGACGTCGTCGATGCCCTCGGTCATGGAGATGATGTAGGACTCGATGACGTCGGCGCCGTAGCGCTTCTGGGCCGCGCGGATCGCGCGGAACACCCCGAGGGTCTTGGTGTTGCGCTCGTTCAGCGCGGTGTCCGGTGTGGACAGCGGCCGCCGTCCGGACAGCTCCTTGGCCAGCAGCGCGGTGCGCGCCGGGCGGGCGGCGTCCTCGTAGGGCGCCGACAGCCCGCCGATGCGCTCGTACATCTCGGCGATGACCGCGTGATGGGCGGCGGCGTGCTCCCGGACGTCCATGGTCGCCAGCTGGAGCCCGAAGGCGGTGATGGTGCGGATCGCGGTGGCCACCCGGCCGTCGGCGATGAGGCCGCCGTGATGGGTGGCCAGGGAATCGCGGATCAGCTCCAGATCGGCGATCAGCTCGGCCGCCGAGGCGTAGTCGCGGCCCGGACGGTGGGGCCCGTCGGCGGCGAGGCGGGCGCGGGTCAGCTCCAGGCGGGTCCGCATCGCGCGGGCCTTGAGGCGGTAGGGCTCCTCGGCGTTGACGCGGCGGAAGCGGTCGCCCAGTTCCGGCAGCGCGCGCAGGTCCGCCGCGACCGAGGCCAGCAGGGCCTCCGAGGGCTCGGCGAGGCGCTGCGAGACCGACACGTCGGCGATGACGCTGTCCAGCGCGCGCTCGGCGGCGCGGATGCCGTGCTCGTGCTGGATCAGCAGGACCTCGCGGGTCACCTCCGGCGTCACGAACGGGTTGCCGTCGCGGTCGCCGCCGATCCACGTCCCGAAGGACAGGGGACGCGCCGGGGGCGTGGCGCCCAGCTCGGCCAGCGTGCGGTTCAGGTCGTCCAGGACCTGCGGGGCGGCCTCGTTGAACAGGTCGGCCAGGTAGTAGATGGCGTTGCGAGCCTCGTCGGCGGGCTCGGGACGGTTGACGCGCACCTCGTCGGTCTGCCACAGCAGATCGATCAGCTCCGCCAGGCGCCGGTCGGTGGCGGCGGTGTCGGCGACACCGGTGACGGCCGCGTCGGCCGCCTCGGCGTCCAGCAGGTCGGCGACCGCGCGCAGCTTCGACAGGATCGACCGGCGCGCGGCCTCCGTCGGGTGCGCGGTGAACACCGGGCGGATCGCCAGCTGCGCCGCCCCCCGGGTGATCTCCTCCGGCGACAGGCCGCGCTCGCGGATCAGCCGCGCGGCGTCGGCGAGGTGCCCGCCGTCCTCGGCGCGCCGCCGCCGCAGCTCACGGGCCCGGTGGACCTGCTCGGCGATGTTGGCCAGGTGGAAGTAGGTCGCGAACGCGCGCGCGAGGCTGATGGACGTCGGCAGGTCCAGCGCCGACAGGCGCGTCACGGCCAGCTCGTCGCCGGCGCGCACCAGCTTGCGGGTCTCCTCCACCAGGTCCAGCAGGCCCTGGCCCTCCTGCCGCACCAGGCTCTGCCCGAGCAGCGCCCCCAGTCGGCGTACGTCGGCGCGAAGCGCGGCGTCGATCGCGGCGGCCTCAACAGACATGCTGGTCTCCCTCACGAAGCAGGGGGTGGACGGCGCTGTCCGCGGTCGATGGGCGAATTTTACCGGTGGCGGCCCGGCCCGGGGGTGAGGCGCGGAACACACCCGTAAGGCTTCCGTAACGGGCCTAACCCTTCCACCCCGCCCCCGGCGGTGCTGCACTGGAGACATGCTCCGCAGACTCGCGCGCAAGCCCCTGACCTGGGTGATCATCGCCGTCCTCATCGCCGGGGCCGGCTTCGGGCTCTACTGGTTCCAGCCCTGGCGGCTGTGGACGGCCAGCACCGCCCACGACGCGCTGCCGGTCGTCACCGCATCGGACTCCGCCACACCCGGACCGGTGCTGCTCGCCTCGGGGACCTTCGTCGCCCACGAGCACGAGACCACCGGCACCGTCCAGCTCGTCCGGCAGCCCGACGGCGGCGTGGTCCTGGCCATCGCCGGGCTCGCCACCTCCGACGGGCCCGACGTGCACGTGTGGCTCACCGACCAGGCCGTCACCGCCGACGGCTGGAAGGTCTTCGACGACGGATACCACCGGGAGATCGGCAAGCTCCGCGCGAACAACGGCGACCAGGTCTACGACGTCCCCGCCGACGTCGACCTCGCCAAGGTGACCAGCGTGTCGATCTGGTGCGAGCGGTTCAGCGTCTCCTTCGGGGCCGCGACGCTCGCGTAGGGGAGCGGGGTGAGGTGGGCCGGTGGTGCGCGCCACCGGCCCGCTACATGAGATGCGCCGGGAGGGGGCGGGGGATGCCGGAGGCGACGCCTTCGGACCATCAGGCCGGTCGATCGTGGCCGCGCGTGCCACTGACACCTGCTCCCGCCCACGAAAAAGGCCGGTGGCAACCCCACCGGCCCTCACACCACTGCGCCTCTCACCCCAGAACCGCGGACGGTGGCTTCGCGGGAGCTAGTTCTGCTCCTCCACCTGGGCGCGGACCTTGTCCATGTCCAGTTCCTTCACACGCTTGATGACCTCGTTGAGGCCACTCTCGGGGAGGACGCCGGGCTGGGCGAAGACGAGGATGCCGTCGCGGAAGGCCATCACGGTCGGGATCGAGGAGATCCCGGCGGCGCGGGCGAGGTCCTGCTCGGCCTCGGTGTCGACCTTGCCGAAGACCACGTCCTCGTGCTGCTCGCTCACCGACTTGTACGTGGGCGCGAAGCGCTTGCACGGGCCGCACCAGTCCGCCCACCAGTCGACCAGCACGATCCCCTCGCCGGTGATCGTCTGCTCGAACGTTTCCTTGGTCAGGTCGACGGTGGCCATGGGTCCTCCAGCTCTGGCGTCACGGACGAATACCGTCCGTGGGTATGCAACGACGTCCTCCCGATGACTATTCCACGGGAGCGGGGGCGACGGTGGTGAGCCGCGGCACTGAACCGAGCTCGCCACGAACCGCCCACCGAGGCGCTAGCGTGTCAACCACGCCGCCAAATGGGAGATTCCCGTGAAGAAGCTCATCAACACCCCCGGCACACTCCTCACCGACGCGCTCACCGGCTTCGCCGCGGCCCACCCGGCGCTGGACGTCGACGTCCGGCGGCGCATCGTCACCCGCGCACCGACCCCGGGACGGGTCTCGCTCGTCTCCGGCGGCGGCTCCGGGCACGAACCGCTGCACGCCGGATTCGTCGGGCCCGGCATGCTGCACGCGGCCTGCCCCGGCGAGGTCTTCACCTCACCCGTGCCCGGCCAGATCCACGCGGCCACCACCGCCGTCAGCGGCGGCGCCGGCGTCCTGCACGTGGTCAAGAACTACACCGGGGACGTCCTGAACTTCGCGCTGGCCGCCGAACTCGCCGACGACGACGGCATCGAGATCGCCACCGTGATCGTCGACGACGACGTCGCCGTCGAGGACTCCACCCACACCGCCGGGCGCCGCGGCACCGGCGCGACCGTCCTGGTCGAGAAGATCGCCGGGGCCGCCGCCGAGAACGGCGAGAAACTGGCCGTGGTCGCCGAAATCGCCACCGAGGTCAACGCGCGCAGCCGCTCCTACGGCGTGGCCCTGCGCGCGGGCACCGTCCCCGCCGTCGGCACACCCGGCTTCACCCTCGCCGAAGACGAGATGGAATGGGGCATCGGCATCCACGGCGAGCCCGGACGCCGCCGCGGCCCCATCGCCCCCGCCCGCGACATCGCCGCCGGAGCCCTCGACGCCATCGCCGCCGACATGCCCCTGGAGGGCGAGGTCCTCGTCCTCGTCAACGGCATGGGCGGCACGCCCCTCATGGAGCTCTACGTCATGTTCGCCGAGGTCACCGCATGGCTGGAGGCGCGCGGCGTGCGCGTGGCGCGCAGCCTCGTCGGCGACTACGTCACCTCACTCGACATGACCGGCTGCTCCATCACCGTCATGAGACTCACCGGCACCCTGCGCGATCTATGGGACGCGCCCGTCGAGACGCCCGCGCTGAGGTGGGGCCGATGATGGACGCCGCCCGCACCCGCGCCTGGCTCACCGCCGCCGCCCGCCTCATCAACGCCAACTCCGGCCACCTCACCGCCCTCGACACCGCCATCGGCGACGGCGACCACGGCCTCAATCTGCGCCGCGGCTTCGAAGCCGTCACCGCCGAAGCCACCGGCGACACCCCCGGCGCGGTCCTCAAAGCCGCCGGGAACGCCCTCATCGACGCCACCGGCGGAGCCTCCGGGCCCCTCTACGGCACCTTCTTCCGCCGCGCCGCCAAAGCCCTCGGCGACGCCCCCGAAGTCGACGACGCCGTCTTCGCCCAGGCCCTCGCCGCCGGGCTCGCCGGCGTCCAGACCCTCGGCGGCGCCGCCGAAGGCGACAAGACCATGGTCGACGCCCTCGCGCCCGCCGTCACCGCCTTCGCCGCCGGCGGCGACGCCGCGGCCGCCGCCGCCAACGGACGCGACGCCACCGAATCGATGACCGCCCGCAAAGGCCGCGCCAGCTACCTCGGCGAACGCTCCATCGGCCACATCGACCCCGGCGCCGCCTCCGCCGCCCTGCTGTTCCAGGCGCTCTGCTCGGTGACAACCGACTGATCCCGGGTACACGGCCAACCCGCCCCCGCACCGGAGGTAACCGCCCATGACCGTCGGCATCGTCCTCGTCTCCCACTCCCCGGCCCTCGCCGAGGGAACCGCCGAACTCGTCCTCTCCCTCACCGCCGGAGGCGTCCGCGTCCTGCCCGCCGGAGGCAACTCCGACGGCGCGCTCGGCACCAGCCCGCCGCTGATCCTGGACGCCGTCATGCGCGCCAACGAGGACGGCCACGGCGTCCTGCTCATCCCCGACCTCGGCTCATCGGTGCTCTCGGCCCGGCTGCTCATCGACGACCTCGCCGAAGGCGTCCTCGCGCTCGCCGACGCGCCCTTCGTGGAGGGCGCGGTGGCCGCCGGAATGGCCGCTTCCACCGGCGGTGACCTCGCCGTCGTGCAGGCCGCGGCGAAGGAGGCGTGGTCCTTCCGGAAGGACCCTGATTAAACCCTGATCGTTCGCCAGAAGGATGGCCGCGCAAAGGTTTCCGGCTACCGTCGAGGAAGGACCTCACCCCCTCCGGAGAACTTCATGCGGATTCTCGTGCTCGGCACCGGGCCGGGAGCGGCCAGCGCGCGCCAGTTCGCCCACGCACGCGGGCTCGCACTGGCACGCCACGCCCTCGACCAGGTCGGCTACATCGTCACCGACGACACGGTCAACCCGCGCGACCCGAAGCTGGTCGCGGCCAAGGCCCTGGGCATGCGCGTCATGGACGACACCGAGTTCGTCAACCAGCCCGAAGGGATGCTCCTCCCGCAGCCGCACGAGGGACACCTGGTGCCCCGGCAGCGCGGCCACCACCCGCATCCGCGCCCGACGGTCGTCGACGACGCCCTGCGCGCCCTGGGCGACGCCGCCCGCCGCGCCGACGGCAACGCCGTGCGCAACGTGCTCCGGCAGCTGTTCTCGGTGCTGTGGGCGATCTCCCCGCTGATCACCGGCGGCCTGAGCACGCCGATCATCTTCGGGCACGCCGCCGCGAAGCTGAAGTCGGTGCTGCTGGGCATCTGCACCGCCGTCTACGGCGGCATCCTGCTCGGCGTGCTCATCCTCGGCGGCATCATGGGCGGCGACCTCATCAACGGCGGGCGCGTCCAGCCGAACCCGTTCATCATCGCCGGGGTGTTCGCCATCGTCTTCGGCGGCACCGCGCACGCCTTCGCCATCCGCAAGAAGGTGTTCGCGCCCGACAAGGCCGAGCCGCAGCCGGCCCGCCGCGTCCCCACCGACGACGTGGAGGCCCGCGCGCTGGCCCGCCGCGAGCGCCGTCAGCGCGCCCGCGAGATCGCCACCGAGGACCCCGCCCTGGCCGATGAACTCGGCATCGGGCGTCCCGACCTGCGCACCGGATACGACGACGGCGGCCTCATCGACGTGAACGCGGTCCCCGCCGGGGTGCTGGCGGAGATGCGCGGCGTCGACGAGGCCACCGCCGAGAGGATCGTGGAGATCCGGGCCCTGAGCGGGCCCTTCACCTCGACCGAGGACCTGATCGTGCGCGCCGACCTCGACCCCGCCTCGCAGCGGATCGTGGAGGAGTACGCGCTCTACCGCTCCTGACTACTCGTCCATGGCCCACCAGAGCACGCCGGGACCGCGCCCGCCCTCGTCCTCGAAGGCGACCACGATCTCCCAGTCCTCGTAACCGGCGGGCTCCGCCGGCGGCTTGAGGCCCTTGCGGAGGGCGTACTCGGTGAGCTCGTCGGTGTCCATCGTCTCGGCGCGGCGGCGCAGGTCGGCCAGCAGCGCCGGCGGGCCCTCGACGGGACGGTCGTAGTCGTCTTCCATGCGCACAGTCTCGCAAAAGCGCGGGCCGGACCCATCGAGGTCCGGCCCTTCACGGTTACTCGACGGTGACCGACTTCGCCAGGTTGCGCGGCTGGTCGATCTCCAGCCCCAGCGCGCCGGCCACCTCGCAGGCGAAGACCTGCAGCGGCACCGCCGTCAGCAGCGGCGCCAGGAGCGTCGGCACCACCGGCACGTACACCACCTCGTCGGCGTGCGGGACGACGGCGGTGTCGCCGTCCTCGGCGACCGCGATGACCTTCGCGCCGCGCGCCTTGACCTCCTGGATGTTGCTCACGACCTTGTCGTGCAGCAGGCCCCGCCCGCGCGGCGAGGGCACGATCACCACGACCGGCGTGCCGTCCTCGATCAGCGAGATCGGGCCGTGCTTGAGCTCACCGGCGGCGAAGCCCTCGGCGTGCAGGTAGGCCAGTTCCTTGAGCTTCAGCGCGCCCTCCAGCGCCACCGGGTAGCCCACGTGGCGTCCGATGAACAGGACCGGCTGCACGCCCGCCAGGGACCGCGCCAGCTCTCGCACCGGGTCCATCGCGGCCAGCACGGTCTGGATCTTCTCCGGCATCGCGGCCAGTTCGTCCAGGATCGCGGCGACCTCGTCGGCGTACTTCACGCCCCGGATCTGCGCCAGGTGCAGGCCCACCAGGTAGCAGGCCACCAGCTGCGTCAGGAACGCCTTGGTGGACGCCACGGCGACCTCAAGACCGGCGCGGGTGTAGAGCACGGCGTCCGACTCGCGCGGGATCGTCGAGCCGACGGTGTTGCTGATGGCCAGCACGCGCGCCTTCTGCTCCTTGGCGTGGCGCAGCGCCATGATCGTGTCCATGGTCTCCCCGGACTGGGAGATCACGATGACCAGCGTCGAGCGGTCCAGGACCGGGTCGCGGTAGCGGAACTCGCTGGCCAGCTCCACCTCGCAGGGCAGGCGCGTCCAGTGCTCGATGGCGTACTTGGCGACCAGGCCCGCGTGGTACGACGTCCCGCAGGCCACGATGAACACCTTGTCGGTGTCGCGCAGGTCCTGGTCGGACAGCCGGACCTCGTCCAGCGCGATCTCGCCGGTGGCGGTGAAGCGGCCGCGCAGGGTGTCGCGGACGGCGGTGGGCTGCTCCTCGATCTCCTTGAGCATGAAGTGCTCGTAGCCGCCCTTCTCGGCGGCGTCGGCGTCCCAGTCGACGGTGTAGGGCGTGGCGTCGGCGGGCAGCCCGTCGAAGCCGGTGACGGTGATGCCGCCGCGGTCGATGGTGACGATCTGGTCCTGGCCGAGCTCGACGGCCTCGCGCGTGTACGACAGGAACGCCGACACGTCGGAGGCCAGCCAGTACTCGCCCTCGCCCTTGCCGACCACCAGCGGCGAGTTGCGGCGGGCGCCCACGACGGTGCCGGGGTCGAGGGCGTCGACGGCGAGGAGGGTGAAGGCGCCGGTGAGGCGGCGGCAGACGCGCGTCATGGCCTCGGTGAGCCCGGCGCCGGACGCCAGCTCGGCGGCCAGCAGGTGCGCCGCGCACTCGGTGTCGGTGTCGGAGGCGAACTCCACGCCCGTCGCCTCCAGCTCGGCGCGCAGGACGGCGAAGTTCTCGATGATCCCGTTGTGGATGACCGCCACGCGCCCGTCGGCGCTGCGGTGGGGGTGGGCGTTCCGGTCGGTCGGGCCGCCGTGCGTGGCCCACCGGGTGTGGCCGATGCCCACCGTCGCGTCCCGGGGGACCGCCTCGGACTCGGCGAGCGCCTTGTCCAGGTTGCCCAGTTTCCCGGCGCGCTTCTCCACGTAGAGGCCGCCGCCGTCGGGCAGGGCCACGCCCGCGGAGTCGTAGCCCCGGTACTCAAGGCGCCGGAGGCCGTCCATCACGACATCGAGCGCCTGTCGCGCTCCCACGTATCCCACAATTCCGCACACGGCCGCGACTGTACCCCAGTTTCAAGCAAAGTGCTTGCGCGGATGGGGGGTGTTCACGCACGCCTCTTGAGCGCGAAATGCGAAGTGGCTTTACAGTTCGGCAATGAACGGCGCCTACGGTGGGCCGATGCCGCTCTCGCTCGTCCCCATGACCCCGGCGCACGCCGAGGATGTTCTGGCCGTCTACGCCGCCGGGATCGCCACCGGCCACGCCACCTTCGAGACCGCCACGCCGTCCTGGGCCGACTTCGACGCCGCCCGGCTCCCCGCGCACCGCTTCGTGGCGCTGGACGGCGTGGTCGCCGGGTGGATCGCCTGCTCGCGCAAGTCGGCCCGCCCGGCCTACGCGGGCGTGGTGGAGCACTCGGTCTACGTGCGTCCCGGGTACGGCGGCAGGGGGATCGGGGGTGAGTTGCTGCGGGCGTTCATCGCGTCCACCGAGGCGGCCGGGATCTGGACGATCGAGACGGCGGTCTTCCCCGAGAACACCGCCAGCCTGGCCCTGCACCGCCGTTTCGGGTTCCGCGAGGTCGGTGTGCGCGAGCGCATCGGGATGCTCGCCGGACGGTGGCGCGACACCGTTCTCATGGAAAGACGCAGCCCGGTCGTGGCCTGAGCCGCTTAATCTGGATCCATGGCCTTAGCGCTCCGGACGTTTTCGTGAGGCCCCTGGACGCGTCCGAGCGGACGCCCATGGGGCCCTTCCTGCCCCTCGCCGAGCTGGGCGCGGGGCGCCTCGCCGTGACCTTCCTCGGGCGCGGGCCCGACGGGCGTCCCGTCGCGCTCAAGGCCGTGCGGGAGCAGCTGCTGGCCGAGCCGGGGTTCGTGCACCGGCTCGCGCGTGAGGCCGCCGCGTCCCGGCGGGTGACCGGTGGGCACGTGGCCGCGATGGTGGCCGCCGGTGAGGACTGGCTGGCCGCCGAGTTCGATCCCGGCCCCACCCTCACCGAGGCGCTCGCGCAGGGGCCGCTGGCCGAGGACGACGTCCTGCGGCTGGCCTCGGGGCTGGCGCGGGCGCTGGTGGAGATCCACCGCGCGGGGACCGTCCACCGCGATCTGAAGCCCTCGAACGTGCTGCTGGCCGACAACGGCGTGAAGGTCTGCGACTACGGGCTCGCACGCGTCTTCCAGGGCCCGGTGACGCCCGCCTACTCCGCGCCGGAGCAGATCGCCGGGCGGGCGGTGACCGCCGCCGCCGACGTGTGGGCGATCGGCGTCCTGCTGGTGGAGGCGGCCACCGGGGTCAACCCGTTCGCCGGGACGAGCGTGCAGGCCGGGTACAAGATCGCCAATGTCTCCCCGGACCTGTCGGGCCTGCCCGCGAGCGTGCGGAAGGTCGCCGAGCGCTGCCTG
The DNA here is from genome assembly GCF_030269765.1 of Actinorhabdospora filicis. Taxonomy (GTDB): domain Bacteria; phylum Actinomycetota; class Actinomycetes; order Mycobacteriales; family Micromonosporaceae; genus Actinorhabdospora; species Actinorhabdospora filicis. Next base: position 738,489 of record NZ_BSTX01000004.1, read on the forward strand.
GACAAGGACCCGCGCAAGCGGCCCACGCCCCGCCGCCTGCTGGAGCTGATCGGGCCGGAACCGGCCGGGCGGCCGTGGCCGCCGCACGTCCACCGCATCGCCGCCGCCCGCCGGGTGGAGGCCGAGGCGCTGCTGCACGGCCTGGAGCCCGAGGACCCGCCCGCCGAGCGGCGCTTCGTCCCCGGCGGCCCGCCGCCGCGCCGCCGCACCGGCATCGCGGTGACCGTCGGGGCCGGGCTGCTGGCCGCCGTGCTGATCACCATCGCGCTGGTGGCGGGCGGGCGCGGCGGCGGGCCCTCGGGCGCGCCGGACGTCGCCGACTCCTCCACACCCGCCGAGACGCCGTCCTTCGACGCCGTGCACGCCGGGCAGTGCGTGGTGAACGTGGGCGGCGAGTCGGCCCCCGCGCTGCGGGTGGTGTCGTGCCAGGACGGCGCCTTCGAGGTGGACAAGGTGGTGCCCTCGGCCGACTCCTGCGACGGCCCCTGGAACGTGACGTTCCCGGAGGAGAAGGTGACGGTGTGCCTCTGGTACCTGCACCCGAACGGCGACGCCTACCGCGCCAAGGCCGGTGACTGCGTCAAGGAGCGGGACAACGTGTGGTCGCGCACCGAATGCGAGACCGGCGAGTTCTCCGTCGTCGACCGCTTGGGCGGCACCGCCGACAGCGGCCAGTGCCGCCGGATGCGCTCCATCGACCGCAGTCCCCGGTTCGTGGTGGACGGCGTGACGGAGCTGGACGTGGTCCTGTGCCTGTCGATGAACTACCCCGACGCGATGGGCCACGCGCCCGTCGGCACGTGCCTCATCGCGAAGGGCAAGGAGGGCGCCTGGCGCTTCGAGTTCGCCGACGACTGCGCCATCGCCAACGCGGTGGTGACGGGCCGGACGCCCGGGGTGAACCAGGTGGGCTTCTGCGGCGGCGACGGGTCGGTGAGCTGGGCGCCGCCGAGATACCCGGATCTGGGGTACACGGTCTGTTTCCGGTGGCAGAAGTAAGGGGATTCGCATTCGTCCCTTTCTTTGATCTTCCGGCGCCTCTAGGGTTTCCACCACACAGGCGTACCCGGGCGGGCCGCGCGCCCGCTCCCGAGAAGCAGAGGGGACCGCACATGCAGATCGATGCCGAACGCATCAAGCGGGCGTCCGCCAAGATCGAACAGGTCGGCGACGACGCCCACGACTACTTAGGGCGCATGACGGGCCCCATGGACGCCGCGGTCAAGAGCATGACGGGCCTGGCGGGCACGGCGACCCTCCAGCAGCTCCTGACCACCCTCGACAAGCGCGTCGCGGCACTGGCCACCGAGTCGCGGTCGCTGTCGGCGACGATCAACACCGCCGTCGACAACCACGTCGTCAACGACGCCGAACGCGCCGCGCAGCTCAAGGCGCTCAGCCCGGCCGGCGGAGGGCGCTGACATGGTCGACTTCCGGCACCTGCGCGACATGGCGGTCGAACCGCTCCACGAGTTCGCCGGCCAGGCCCGCAAGATGGCCTCCGAGCTGGAGCGCTTCAACACCGAGACCGACCGGCAGCGCCTCGCGATCGCCGAGGCCTGGTCCGGGCTGGACGCCTCGGCCGCCGACCGCTCGCTGGTCCTGTCCGCCACCGACTACCGCAAGACCTCCGAGCACTACGGGCAGCTCGACACGATCATCACCACCCTCGCCGACGAGCTGAACGCCGCCCGCCAGACCCTGGAGTCGGCGATCGCGAACGCGCCCTCGATCCCCGGCACCGTCAACGACGCCGGCACCGTCCGCGTCAACGTGTCCGCACTCGGTTCCAACCCGGCACCGGCCGCCGTGAAAGCGGCCGAACTGCGTGCGCGCCAGGTCGCCGCTCAGATCAGAGCGGCCCTCCAGGCGGCGACCAACGCCGACCGCAAGGCCGACACCGCGCTCAAGGCCGTCCACCCCCAACCCCCGCGCAAGCTCCCGACCACCGTCCACGTCGGCGACCTGACCCTCGCGCAGCTCAATAACGCCGAGACCATCGTCGACGTCGGCACCCGCCTCGGCATGAGCGACAAGGGCAAGGCCATCGCCCTCGCCACCGCGCTCCAGGAGAGCAACCTGCGCAACCTGGCCAACACCCGCATGCCCGACTCGCTGACCGTGCCCAACGAGGGCGTCGGCAAGGACCACGACTCGGTCGGGCTGTTCCAGCAACGGCCGAGCCAGGGCTGGGGCACCATCCGGGAGTGCATGGACCCCGACCACGCGGCCACGGCGTTCTATAACGAGCTGAACAAGGTCAAGAAGTTCGAGGACCTGGATTTGACCGTTGCGGCACAGCGGGTGCAGCGATCGGCGTATCCAGATGCGTACGCGAAGTGGGAGAGCTTGGCGAACGAGATCGTGCAGGCGAAGAAGTGAAGTAGGGAGGGGCGGGCCGCCCGGGGTGGGGCTTGGGTGGCTCTGGGCGGCCCCGGGCTTGGGTGGCCGTGGGCGGCTCGGGTCGGGGCCGCCGCGGCTTTCGGCGCGCCGGGGTGGGGCGGCGGGGGAGTGGGACGAGGCGGAGTGGTGGCGGTAGCGGATCCGGCGGCGGCCCGGCGGCGATCCGCCGGGCGGGCGTTCAGGCCACACCCGCCACCCGCCGACCCGCTCACCCACCGCCCGCCTGCTCATCACCTGCGACCCGCCACCCGCCCGCCTGGTCACCTACCCCGGCCCGGCGATGTCGTGACGAGAGGTGGACGGGAGTCATGGTTTCGGCTTGTCTGTCCGATTCGAAGGTCGGAGTTATCCACATTGAAGTGGTTATCCACAGGCTGTGGACTCATCCGTTTGGCAGGCTCCGCGTGAGCCCGGTTACGTTCGCCCCAGCGGGGCGGGCTCTGGGCCCCCACCGAAAAGAGGTGCGGTTTTGAACGAGCGGCGAGCGCTGGACGCGACCGGGCTCGCGGTGACCGGCTTCGGGTTGCCGAGGCGGGCACGCCGGGGTGAGAATCGGCCGATGGGCTCGTAGCGGCGCAGGTCGCGAAGGGTGCTCCCCACGGGCGTGGGGGTGAGCCGGCGGATGAACTTCGGACGCGGGCGATGGTCACCGTGCTCCCCACGGGCGTGGGGGTGAGCCGACCCAGGCCCAGGCGATGAGGGACAACGGATCGTGCTCCCCACGGGCGTGGGGGTGAGCCGTCAAGGGTTTTGGCTGGCCACCTCCCTTTTGAGTGCTCCCCACGGGTGTGGGGATGAGCCGGGGCTGTCGATCCGGCGGGTCCTGCGCGATGTGCTCCCCATGGGCGTGGGGGTGAGCCGACCTTCAATGCGGTGGCGCCGGTTTCGGCAGCCTGCTCCCCACCCCATCCCCCACCCCGTGATACCCCCACCACAGTCGGTTTCCACCCCACCCATGAAACCGATACGCTTTTCTGATGCCGATCATGGACGACGAACCAGAACCCAGTAATACCCGGCCGGGTACGGCCCGGCCGCTTTCGCGCACTTCGTGTGCGCGCGTCGCCTTCGAGGGGGTGACATGCTGATCCTCCTCGGTGTCCTGATCATCCTGCTCCTGACCGCCGCCACCGGCTACTTCGTGGCGCAGGAGTTCGCCTTCGTCGCCGTCGACCGCAACCGCTTGCGCCAGGCCGCCGAGTCCGGCGATCGCCGGGCCGCGCGGGCGCTCGATGTGACGCGCAGGCTCTCCTTCATGCTCTCCGGCGCGCAGCTGGGGATCACCGTGACCGGTCTGCTGGTCGGTTACGTCGCCGAGCCCTTCGTGGGTGACGGCCTGGCCGCGTTGTTCGGGACTTCGGTGCCGACGGGTGTCTCCACCGCGATCTCGGTGGCGGCGGCTCTTCTCTTCTCCACGCTGGTGCAGATGGTCTTCGGTGAGCTGTTCCCGAAGAACCTCGCCATCGCCAAGCCGGAGGCGCTCGCGAAGGCGCTGGCCGGGTCGACGCAGGTGTACCTGAAGGTCGCCGGGCCGGTCATCCGCCTCTTCGACGCCGCGGCGAACTGGATCCTGCGCAAGGTGGGCATCGAGCCCGTCGAGGAGCTCGCGCACGGCGCCACCGCCGAGGACCTGGGCCACATTATCGACGAGTCGCACGCCAGTGGTGTCCTGGACGCCGAGCTGTTCCGGCAGCTGGAGGGCGGCCTCGACTTCCGCACGCTGGACGCGGGGCAGGTCATGACGCCGCGCGTGGACGTCCACACGATCGCCGCCGACGAGCCGGTCTCGGCCGTGGTGGCCGCGCTGGAGACGGGCCGCTCGCGGTTCCCGGTGATCGGCGCGCACATCGACGACGTCCTGGGCGTGGTCGGCATCGCCGAGGTGCTGGGCGTGCCCGCCGGGCTGCGGGACCGCATCACCGTCCGCTGCGTGGTGAGCCCGGCGCTGCTGGTGCCCGACAGCCTGCCGCTGCCGGAGCTGCTGGAGCGCTTCCGCGAGGAGAACCGGCAGCTGGCCGTGGTCGTCGACGAGTACGGCGGCCTGGCGGGCGTGGTGACCTTCGAAGACGTCGCCGAGGAGGTCGTCGGCGAGATCCTCGACGAGGACGACCAGCCCGAGCGCACCGCCTGCCGCAAGATCGACGGGACGTGGATGGTGCCCGCGCGCTGGCGCGTCGACGAGATCGCCGAGGAGACCGGCATCCGCCTGCCCGACGACCCGGCCTACGAGACCCTCGGCGGACTGGTGCTCCAGCAGCTGGGCCGCACCGCCGAGCCCGGCGACGTCGTGGACGTCGCGCTGGGCGAGGAGGGCGTGGCGCGGCTGCGGGTGGTGGACGTGCAGCGGCACGTGCCGCACACCGTCGCCGTGCACATGCTGGAGCTGGAGCCGTCCTCATGATCGTCGCGCTCCTCGTCTCCCTGTTCCTGCTCGCCGCCAACGGGTTCTTCGTGGCCGCCGAGTTCGCCCTGATCGCCGCCAAGCGGCACCGGCTGGCCGAGAAGGCCGCGTCGGGTTCGCGGGCGGCGCGGCTGGCCGTCCAGGGCGGCAAGCAGCTGACCGTGACCCTGGCCGGGGCGCAGCTCGGCATCACCCTGTGCACCCTGGGCCTGGGCGCGCTGGCCAAGCCCGCCGTGGCGCAGCTGCTGGACCCGCTGCTGACCGCGGCCGGGCTGCCCGACCAGGTCGCCTACGTGATCTCGTTCCTGATCTCGATCGTGCTGGTGGTCTTCCTGCACATGGTCATCGGCGAGATGGCGCCGAAGTCCTGGGCGATCACCCACCCGGAGACCTCGGCGCTGGCGCTGGCCATCCCGTTCGAGGGCTACATCCGCGCCACCAGGCCGCTGCTGTGGCTGCTGAACGGCGCGGCGAACCTGGCGCTGCGCGCGGCGGGCGTCACGCCCAAGGACGAGATCGGCGACACCGTCCAGGCCGAGGAGCTGTCGCTGCTGGTCCGGCAGTCCGCCGAGGACGGGCTGCTGGCCGACCAGCAGCACCGGATCCTGTCGGGCGTGCTGAACCTGCGCGACACCACCGTCGGCGAGCTGGCCCTGCCCCGCGCGGACGTGGTCACCGTCGACGTCACCGCCGCCGGTCCCGACATCGAGCGGGTCTCGCTGGAGTCGGGCCGCTCGCGCCTGGTCGTGGTCGACGCCGGTGACCGCCCGCTGGGGATCGTGCACATCCGCGACGTGCTCAAGCGGCCCGGCGCGACCGCCGCCGAGCTGCTCACCGAGCCGTTCACGCTCGCGCCGGACACCGCGATCTCGCAGGCGGTCAGCGCGATGCGCCGGGAGCGCGCGCAGCTGGCGCTGGTCACCGAGGAGGGCCGGGTCACCGGCCTGGTGACCCTGGAGGACCTGCTCGAACAGGTCCTGGGCGACTTCGAGGACGAGACCGACGCGCGGACGCCGGCGCCCGTCTAGCGGTGGCCCGGCCCACAGCCGGGAACAACCGGAGCCGTGGTCCGCTTTTCGTTGAGGGAACTCCGTGCCAAAAAACGGAGCCTCTAGCGAAAGGCGGACCATGGCCGACGAGATCCGCGGCGAGGCGCGCGGGACCGCGCCCGTCCCACTGTCCATCCTGGACCTGGCCCCGGTGGGCACCGGCTACACCGCCGCCGAGGCCCTGGCCACGACCGCCGCGGCGGCCCGGCTGGCCGAGGAGCTGGGCTATCACCGCTTCTGGGTCGCCGAGCACCACTCGATGCCCGGCATCGCCAGCACCACCCCGGCGGTCCTGCTGGCCAATCTCGCCGCGCACACCGGCCGCATCCGCCTCGGTTCGGGCGGGGTCATGCTGCCCAATCACGCGCCCCTGGTCGTCGCCGAGCAGTTCGGGACCCTGGAGGCCCTCGCGCCCGGCCGCGTCGACCTGGGCCTGGGCCGCGCGCCCGGCACCGACCAGGGCACCGCGCTGGCGCTGCGGCAGTCGGCCGAGCGCCTGCACGTGGACGACTTCCCGCGCCAGGTCGCCGAACTGAGCGGCTTCCTGGACGGCGACTGGCCCGAGGGGCACCCCTACGAGCGCATCCACGCCGTCCCGGGACCGGTGCAGCGGCGCGCCGACGGCGGTGTCGGCGAGCATCACCGCCCGCCGCTGTGGCTGCTGGGATCCAGCGACTACTCCGCCCGGCTGGCCGCCGAGCTGGGGCTGCCCTTCGCCTTCGCGCACCATTTCTCCGCCGACAACACCGTCCCGGCGTTGCGGATCTACAAACAGAACTTCCGTCCCTCGGCGGTGCTGGACGAGCCGTACGCGCTCATCGGGGTGACCGCGTTCGCCGCGCCCACCGCCGAGGAGGCGCGGCGGGCGGTGGCCTCGCTGGGGCTGTCGATGCTGAAGCTGCGCACCGGGCGTCCCGGGCTCGTCCCGTCCCCGGAGGAGGCCGAGGCCTGGCCGTACACCCCGCAGGAGCGGAACTTCGTGGACGCCTGGCTGTCCAATGTGGTCCACGGGACGCCGGAGGAGGTCCGCGACGGGCTCGACGCGCTGGTGAAGCGCACCGGCGCCGACGAGCTGATGATCACGTCCACTGTGCACGGACGTGAGGCGCGGCTGGCGTCCTACCGGCTGATCGCCGAGGAATACGGGATCACACCGGCCGCATCGTCAGGCTGAAGTACGTGCCGTCGGCGGGTTTGGCGGCGGTGATGAGGGTGCGGTCGTCGTAGCCGATGACCGTGCCCTTGCCGATCGCGGTGAGCCGCCCGTCGGCGAGGTTCACCGACCAGGTGAAGCCCTCGGTGCCGAAGTAATCGGCGCGGGCGCTGAAGATGAGCTTCCCGCCGGCGATGAGGCTGCCCGACCACTCGGTGTACTTCTGGCCGCCCGGCTGCTCGATGGGCGTCTTCCACAGCTGCTGCCCGGCCGGGCTCTCGGCGGTGACCTCGACGGCGTCGCCCATGACGGCCAGCTCGGGTGTCACGGTGAGCAGCGGGCCGCGGTTGCCCAGGATCGGGCCCGCCTCGCCGGTGGCGGGATCGACCGTGCGGTAGGAGCGCATCCCGGTGTCGCGGTCCACCAGCAGGCCGCCGGAGGTGACGGCCCCGGCGAACTCGGAGAGCATCTGCGAGTCCTTCAGGCCCTCGTAGGTCCAGATCTCGGCACCGGTCTTGGGATCGATGCCCTTGTAGGTGTCGTCGCCGATGCCGCCGTCGCGCACGATCTTGTCGCCGAAGACCTGGTAGGTCCAGCTGCCGCCGTCGCCGATGCCCCACTCGCCCACGACCGAGCCGTCGGCGAGGTTCACCACCGTCGCGCGGCGGTTCTTCCCGTCCATCAGCATGGCCAGGCCCGGCGCGTCGGTGACGCGCCAGGGCGCGATGGTCGCCACGGCCGCCGATTGGTCGGTCTCCCACTGCTCGTTGACCCAGATCGGGAACTCGGGATAGCGGCCGCCGGGCGCGCTGCGCGTCCACTGTGGGCTCCCGTCCTTCAGGGAGTACGAGGTCAGCTCGCAGGACTCGCCGTCGACGCATTCGGCGGCGATGAGCGCGGTGGTGGTGGCGTGGGCGACCGACCAGCCGACCACGTGCGAGGTCTTCGGCAGCTGCGTGAAGCGCAGTTTCCCGGTGGCCAGGTCGAGCACGTCGCGGGTGCTGCGGAAGATCTCGGCGCCGTCCGGCGGGCTCTTCTGCACGATCACCGCGTCACCGGCGATGGTGACCTCGGTGGTGGCGATGGTGTGGTTGAGGCCCTCGGTGTCCCACTCGGTGAAGGGTTGCCGGTAGTCCTGCTTCCACAGCACCTTCCCGTCCTCGCGCGACAACGCGAAGACGCCCCGCTGCGCGGTGACGACCACGACCTTCCCGGCGACCCGCGCGGCCACCGGATCGCCGAAGTCGGCGGGCGCGGTGACCGTCCACGTCTTCGGCGGCCGGAACGCGCTGTCCGAAGTGGACGACCGCAGGGCGAGCGCGCCCACGGTCGCCGCCACGGCCAGAACCACGACGGCGCCGATGATCGCGGTCAGCAGCACACCGGCGCCCGGCCCCCGGCGCGGAGGAGTGGGAGCCGGGGGGAAGTGGGACGTCATGGGGCGGATCGTATTGGATCAGGCCAAGCGGTGGGCGCCCGCCGACGGCGTCGCGACGAAGGTCACCGGCGCGGTGTATCCGGCCGCGGCGAAGGCCTCGGCGACCGCTTCGCCGATCTCGCCGGTCTTCTCCGTCTCGCACAGGGCGATGACGCAGCCGCCGAAGCCGCCGCCGGTCATGCGGGCGCCGTGGGCGCCGGCCTTCTCGGCGGTCGCGGCGGCCAGGTCGACCTCGCCGACGGTGATCTCGTAGTCGTCGCGCATGGACGCGTGCGAGGCCGACAGCAGCGCGCCGAGCCGGACCGGGTCGAGCCCGGATCGCAGGGACGCCACGGTGTCCAGCACGCGCGTGTTCTCGGTGACCACGTGCCGGACGCGGCGGCGCAGCAGCTCGTCGTCCAGAGTGGACAGGGCCGCGTTGAGATCGGTGACGTCGCGCAGCGCTGGGACGCCCAGCAGCGCGGCGGCCTCCTCGCAGGACGCGCGGCGGGCGGCGTACTCGCCGTCGACGTGCCGGTGGGGCGCGCGGGTGTCGATGATGAGGACACTGAGTCCGTTGTCGGCCAGGGGGAACGGGACCTGCTCGGCCTCGTAGGTGCGGCAGTCCAGGAACAGCGCGTGCCCCTCGGCGCAGCGGATCGAGGCGCTCTGGTCCAGGATCCCGGTGGGCGCGCCGACGTAGACGTTCTCCGCCCGCCGCGCCAGCGCCGGACGGTCGGCGGTGGGCACGTCCAGGCCGTGCAGATCGGCCAGCGCGCCCAGTACCGCGCACTCCAGCGCCGCCGAGGACGACAGGCCCGCGCCGATCGGGACGTCGGAGGCCAGCGCGATCCGGGCGCCGCCCACGGCGTGCCCGGCGTCCCGCAGCGCCCAGACGATCCCGGCGGCGTAGGCCGCCCAGCCCTCGACCGCGCCCGGCGCGAGCCCGGCCTCGGTGAAGGTCACCGGCGCGTCCGGGGCCAGCTCGGACACCACCGTCCACTCTGGAGTCCCGGTCGCCGCGACGGCCGCGACCGTGGTGTGCGGCAGCGCGAAGGGCAGCACGAAACCGTCGTTGTAGTCGGTGTGCTCGCCGATCAGGTTCACCCGTCCCGGCGCCGCCCACACCACCGCGGGCGCCTCGCCGAAGGCCGCGGCGAACAGCGCGCCGGCGCGATCCCGGGTGCTCACGACGTCCCCGCTCACAGCGCCTCCCGCAGCATCGCCGCCGCCTTCTCCGGCGGCACGTCGTTGATGAACACGCCCATCGCCGACTCCGAACCCGCCAGGTACTTCAGCTTCCCCGGCGCCCGGCGCGTGCTGTGCACCCGCAGGTGCGCGTAGGCCAGATCGCGGCCGGTGCGCACCGGCGCCTGGTGCCAGGCGGCGATGTAGGGCATCGGCAGGCCGAACACCGCGTCCAGCCGCCGCAGGACCTCCAGGTAGGCCGGGCCGAAGGCGTCCCGCTCCTCATCGGACAGTGCCGGGACGTCCGGCACCCGCCGGTGCGGGTACAGGTGGATCTCGAAGGGCCAGCGCGCGGCGACCGGCACGAACCCCGTCCAGTGCTCGTTCTGCACCACGACCCGCTCGCCCTTGCGCTCCCCGGCCAGCACGTCGGCGAACAGGTCGCCGCCGGTGCGCAGCCGGTGCTCCTCGGCCGACGCCAGCATCCGGCGCGTCTCGGGCGTCACGAACGGGTAGCCGTAGATCTGTCCGTGCGGGTGATGCAGCGTCACGCCGATCTCCTCGCCCCGGTTCTCGAAGCAGAAGACCTGCTCCACACCGTCCAGTTCGGACAGCGCGGTGGTGCGGTCGGCCCACGCGTCCACGACCGTGCGGACCCGCTGCGGTGTGAGCTGCGCGAAGGACGTGCCGTGGTCGGAGGTGAAGCACACGACCTCGCAGCGGCCCACCGCCGGGCGCGCCGGCGACAGCTCGGTGCCCTCGCCCACCGCGTGCCCGTCGAAGGCCACGAAGGACGGGAAGAGGTTCTCGAAGACCGCCACCTCGTAGTCCGGCGCCGGGATCTCGGTCGCCCGCTCCGGCGTCGAGGGACACAGTGGACACTCGGCGGCCGGCGGCAGGAACGTCCGCGACTGCCGGTGCGAGGCCACCGCCACCCACTCCCTGCGCAGCACATCGAAGCGCATCTCGCCGGTCGGCGGGCGCTCCGGCAGCACCCGTCCGTCCACATGGGACGCGTGATCGGCGCCCGGTTCGGCGTCGAAGTAATGGATCTCCCGCCCGTCGGCGAGCACGGTGGAACTGCGATGGACTGTCACGGTGGGGCCTTCGGTTCGGGGAGGGGTCACTGCGTGTCGGCGACGATGAGCTCGCCGACCTGATCGCGCAGTTCGCCGCGGGCGGCTTCGGGCAGCCCGTCGTCGGTGACGAGCACGTCGGCCTGGCCCAGGTCGGCGATGGTGCGGATGCCGACCATCTCCCACTTGGAGTGGTCGGCGAGGACGATGAGGCGCCGCGCGGAGGCGACCATCGCGCGGTCGGTCTCCGATTCGGCGATGTTCGGGGTCGTGAAGCCCGACCGCGCGCTGAACCCGTGGACGCCCAGGAACAGCGCGTCCACGTTGATGGTGGCCAGCGAGGCCACCGCGAACGGCCCGACCAGCGCGTCGGAGGGCGTGCGGATGCCGCCGGTGAGGATGACCGTCTGGTCGGCGCGCCCGGAGCGGTAGAAGACGTCGGCGACCGGCACCGAGTTGGTGACCACCGTCAGCCCCGGCACCGACAGCAGGTGATGCGCGAGCGTCCAGGTCGTGGTCCCGCCGGACAGCGCGATCGCCGTGGACGGCTTCACCAGCCCCGCCGCCGCCCGCGCGATGGCCTCCTTCTCGGCCTTCTGCTGCACCGACTTCGCCGCGAAACCCGGCTCGTCCGTCGCGCCGATGTCGACCGCCGTGGCACCGCCGTGCACCTTGGCGACCAGGCCGCGCTCGGCGAGCTGCTCCAGGTCACGGCGGATGGTCATGTCGGACACCCCGAACTCGACGACGAGTTCGCTCACCCGCACGGCGCCGTCACGGCGTACGCGCTCGGCGATGATGGCCTGTCGTTGCTGCGCGAGCATGGCTCTCCCCGGGGGCGGGACGGCGATAAGAAGGCGATGACGATCCTGTGAGGGTAATCCAACACGACCGAACATGCCAATGCCAGCCCAGCGCGCATCAATCGCGCAACAGGTGGGGCGTGATGGGAAGTGGGTCCGGTATTGGGAAGGGTGAATGCGCATTCGAGCGCGTTCGCGCACGCGGCGGGGTTCGGGATTTGGGGGGAGGTGTGGGATGAGGTGGGCGCGGGCCGCCGCCGGGGACCCGGTCTCGGGAAGGGCCGACAAAGGCGCGGTACGGGCATGGGCCGGGACCGGCTCCCGCCCGGCCGCGCCGATGCGGACGGTGAGGGTCTGGCCCCACTGGGTTCGTTTGCCCTAATGTCGATCCCTCATCGTGAGACGGCGCGAGACGGGGAGACGGGTCATGGAACGAGAGCATGTGCGGGAGCGCGCCGGTTCGCCGGTTCGCACGGCCGGACGGCGGGCCCCGTCGCAAGGCCCCGTCGCCGTGGACCTGGTCCGGCTTCAGAGGCTGGCGGGCAACCGCGCCATCGCGCGCATGTTCACCTTCCGGCGCGGCCTGGAGAGCCTCCGTGCCGGTCACAACCAGGAGCAGGCCGCGTTACCGGGCAAAGCAGAGGTCATCGGCCTGATCAAGGCGGATCTCGACGCCATCGATCGTGATCCCGTGAAGAACATCGGCCTGCTCACCGACGTCCGGCAGGACATGGACGTCGTACTCTCCGTCTTCAGCGACGGGCTGGGGGTGCGTACGGCGACGGCCGCGCCCGACCCCGTCCGGCTGGAACGGCAGAGCGACATCAAGCAAAAGCTGGTGGATGCGAGAGTGTTCTGCGAGACCGCCTACCACCGGCTGCTCAAGCTGCCCGAACCCGTGGGGCCGGAGTGGGAGGCGGCCGTGCGGGAACTGAGGGCCAGCAGGCGGCTCTGGTACGGCATCGTGCAGGACAAGATCAAGACCGAGGTCCGGGAGACGCTCGACCGGACCGTCAAGGACGGTAAGCGCGAGGCCGGTGGGGCCAGCGGAACCGGGCAGATCGACACGCGCTCCGACGAGCTCGTGAAGGTGCTGAGGGCAGACGCGTTCATCCCGCACCTGCTGGTCGGGCTGCCCACCGCCGGAGCACACGTCGCGGCCCGGATCGCCGGGGCACTGAACGCGTCGGCGGCTTCTCCGGCGGCCGTGACCGAGCTCGTGACCTTCCGCCCCCGGTATGTGAAAGAGTCCGCCGACACCGATGCCGTGGACCCGAACGTGCAGGTCGCCTCCGAGAGGCTCGCGGAGGCGCACAGGAGCATCCTCGCCGCGGATCTCGCCCGCCTCCAGCTGCCCCCGTCACCCGAACTGCGGGTCCTGGTCGTGGACGACTTCTCCAGCAGCGGCGACAGCATCGCGTCCGCCAAGGACGCGATCCGGGCGGCCCTGGGGCAAGGTGTCGAGGTCCGTGCGGCCGTATCCCGGTACAACTTCGGTCAGATCGGGCCCAGGCTCCGTGAGCACAAGGTCAACCCGATCGACTACATGGTCGGCCCAGTGAAGTCCGGCACCCGGGAGGAGGTCGAGGCCCATATCGGCACAGACGACGACCGGATGGAAGCGGCACAGGAAGACGGCTGGACCGACCCGCGCCCCAAACCGTGGTGGCGGGTCTGGTAACCCCACCTCACCCCCTGAAACACGACGTCAACCTCATGTTCGGGTACCGTCGCCCGCATCATGCCGATCATGCCTCTCACCCACCCGGGTACCCCCGACGCCCGTGGACCGGCCCGCTACCTGTGGTGGCTCGTCGTCCGCCAGCCCTGGCGCGTGCTCCGGGGCGCGTTCTTCGGCACGGTCTGGATGGTGGGGCTGACGCTGCCGCCCTACCTCACCTCGCGGGCCGTGGACGACGGGCTGCGCGCGCACGACGCGCGTGCGCTGATCTGGTGGACCGCCGCGATCGTCGGCGTCGGCGTCGCCAACGCGCTGCTGGGCATGATGCGGCACCGGACGATGACCTTCATCCGCATGGACGCCTCCTTCCGCACCGTGCGGGCCGTCGTCCGGCACGCGACCCGGCTCGGCGCCGCGCTGCCCCGGCGGCTGTCGACCGGTGAGGTCATCGCCGTCGGCTCCACCGACGTCAACCGGATCGCCATGGTCCTCACCTTCGTGGGACCGGGCGTGGGATCGGTCATCGCCTACGTCGTCGTGGCGATCCTGCTGTTCAACGTCTCGGCGCTGCTGGCCGCGATCGTGCTCCTCGGCGTGCCCGGCATGGTCCTGCTCGTCGCCCCGCTGCTGCGGCGCCTCCAGCGCGTCGAGACCGAGTACCGCGAGCAGCAGGGCACCCTCACCGCGCTCGCGGGCGACGTCGTGTCCGGACTGCGCGTCCTCAGCGGCATCGGCGGCAAGGACCTCTTCACCGAACGCTACCGGCAGCGCTCGGCGGCCCTGCGTGACGAGGGCTACCGCGTCGGCGCCGTCGCCAGCTGGATCCAGGCCTGCGCGGTCGGCGCGCCCGCCCTGTTCCTCGCCGCCGTCATCTGGCTCGGCGCGCGCACCGCCGCCGCCGGCGACATCTCCGTCGGCCAGCTCATCGCCGTCTACGGCTACGTCGCCATGCTCGCCGGACCCGTCTACTTCTTCGTCGAAACCTCCTACGACCTCACCCGCGGCCTCGTCGCCGCCCGTCGCGTCACCACGATCCTCAACATCACCCCCGACGTCACCGAACCGGACACGGCCACCCCCGCCCCCACCGGTCCCGCCGACCTCCACGACCCCGCCACCGGCCTGACCGTCCCCGCCGGGAGCCTCACCGTCATCGCCGCCGACGACCCCGCCGAGGCCCTCGCGCTCGCCGACCGGCTCGCGCGGCTGGTCGACTCCGACGTCACGTGGGGCGGCGCCCCGCTGGCGGGGATGCCGCTGGACGAGCTGCGGCGCCGCGTCGTGGTCGCCGACAATGACGCCTACCTGTTCGCCGGTTCGGTCCGCGACACCCTCGTCGCCGCCCGCGACCACGACGCCGCCGAGGTCGCCGCCGCCGTCCACACCGCCGCCGCCGACGACGTCATCGAGGCCCTCCCGGACGGGCTCGACACCGCCGTCGGCAACCAGATCCGCACCCTCTCCGGCGGGCAGCGGCAGCGCCTGCGGCTGGCGCGCGCGGTCCTCACCGGCGCCGACGCGCTGATCCTGGTGGAGCCGACCTCGGCCGTCGACAGCCACACCGAGTCGGTCATCGCCGGGCGCCTGCGCGCCGCCCGCGCCGGGCGCACCACCGTCGTGGTCAGCACGTCCCCGCTGTTCCTGGACCTCGCCGACACCGTCGCCCACCTCCACGACGGCCGTGTCACCACCGGCGACCACGAGTCGCTCCTGCGCACCGACCCCGCCTACCACGCCCTCGTCGACCGGCGCACCGGCGACGACCAACCCGCCGAGGCCGGCCGATGACCACCACCCGACTCCCCATCGCCGGCCGCCGCGACGTCCGCCGCGCCACCTGGCGGCTCCTCGCCGCCGACCGCCGCGCGATGGCCGCCGTCCTGGCCCTCTACTGCGCGGCCGCCGCGACCGGCCTCGCCGGTCCCTGGATCGTCGGGCGCATCATCGACCAGGTCGACAAGGGCACCACCACCGCGACCATCGACGTCCTGGCCGCCACCGCCTGCGCCTTCGTGATCACCCAGGTCCTGTTCACCCGCGCCGCCCGCTACGCCGGGCACCGCTTCGGCGAACGCGCCCTGGCCCGCCTGCGCGAGGGCTTCCTCGCCAGCGCCCTCGACCTGCCGGTCTCCACCGTCGAGCACGCCGGCACCGGCGACCTGATGACCCGCGCGTCCTCCGACGTGTCGACCGTCGGCAACAGCGCCCGCGACGCCCTCCCCGAGATCTTCCTCGGGCTCGTGCAGACCGTCTTCGTGGTCGCCGCGATCATGTTCCTCGACCCCGTCCTCGGGCTCTGCGTCCTCATCTCGGCGCCCTTCCTGATCCTGGTCACCCGCTGGTACCTGCGCCGCGCCCGCGACGCCTACCTCGCCGAGGGCGCGGCCAACACCGAGGTCGCCGAGGACCTCGCCGCCACCGCCGAGGGCGCCCGCACCGTGGAGGTCCTGCGCCTGCGCACGAGCCGCATCCACGGCGGCGACCGCCACATCACCACCGCCCACGGCACCCGCGTCCGCACCCTCGCCCTGCGCAGCGTCCTGTTCCCCAGCATCGACATCGCCCACACCCTCCCCGTCGCCGCGACCCTCCTCATCGGCGGCGCCCTCTACTTCCACGACCTCGTGTCCCTCGGCACGATCGCCGCCACCACCCTCTACCTCTGGCAGCTCGTCGACCCCATCAACACCATCGTCATGTGGATCGAGAGCCTGCAAAGCGGCAGCGCCGCCCTCGCCCGCATCGAAGGCGTCGGACAGGTCCCGCCCGCCCCCGAACCCTCCGGCCGCACCCCCCACGACGACCGCCTCGACATCGACGCCGTCCACTACGCCTACCAGCCCGGACACGACGTCCTGCGCGGCGTGACCCTCTCGGTCAACCCCGGCGAACGTCTCGCCATCGTCGGCCCCTCCGGTGCCGGAAAATCGACCCTCGGCCGCCTCCTCGCCGGCATCGACGCCCCCACCTCCGGCCGCGTCACCATCGGCGGCGTCGACGCCACCGACCTCGACCCGGCCGAACTGCGCCGCCGAGTCGCCCTGGTGACCCAGGACCACCACGTCTTCCTGGGAACCCTCCGCGACAACCTCGCCCTCGCCGCCCCCGAAGCCAACGACGAGGACATGGAAAAGGCGTTGCAAGCAGTCGGCGCCACCTGGACCAAGAGCCTCGACGACGGACTCGACACCATGCTCGGCGCCGGAGGCCTCAAACCAGACGCCTCCCAGTCACAGCAACTGGCACTGGCCAGACTCGTCCTCGCCGACCCCCACACCCTCATCCTCGACGAAGCCACCTCAATGCTCGACCCAAGAGCCGCCCGCGACACCGAACGCTCACTCGCGGCAGTACTCGAAGGCCGCACCGTCATCGCCATCGCCCACCGCCTCCACACAGCACACGACGCGGACAGAGTCGCGGTCATGGAGAACGGAGTGGTGACCGAACTCGGCAGCCACCACGAACTGGCGGAAGCAGGCGGCACGTACGCAGCGCTGTGGCGCTCGTGGCACGGAAGCTAGAAGCAAGAGCACGGAAGAGCAGAGCAAAAGAGCAAGAGCAAGAGAACAAGCACGAGCACGAGTGAGCGCGGGGGGCGCACGGCCACGAGCGAAGACCGGCGTGCGACGAAGGCAAGAGCGGGGTCGGGCGGGCAGCGATGGGTGAAGCCAGCCCGGGGTGAGGGCGGTAGACGTAAGACCGGCCGGGTGTGATGCGAAGCCTGGTGCGGTGGGGGTGAGACGAAGTCCTGGCGGTGTGGGGATGCAGCGGTGGGTGAAGGCCGCCCGATGACAGTGCCGGGGACGATGTGTCGAGCCGGGTGCGATGCGTAGCAGGGTAGGGCTCTTGACCTGACCCGCAGCCGACGAACCTGCCCGTCGCCCAAGACGAGGCCCCGCACAACCTTTCCTTCGAGAGCTGGATCTTCTGGCGTGCGGCCTGACGGGTCTTTGGAACGAGGGTTCTGGGGGTGTCAAGACAGCTCTTCCGTCTTGACACCCCCAGGTTCCTCGTTCACCGTCTGCAAGGCCGAACGACGGGAGATCCGCGGCCGGTAACCCGAACGATCAGAGTGGGGATGGAAGGGGATGGGCCAAGGGGGAGAGGCGGGAAGAAGGGTGGTGCGAGATGAGGCCGGTGCGGGCTGGGGTGGCGCGGGCCGGGGGGGTGCGGGCCGAGGGCAGGAGAGCCGCTGTGGCGAGGTTCGGGGACCGGGCACGGGCGGGGGTGAGGCGTACGGCCCGCAGGCCGAGAGATGGCGGGGTGAGAGATGGCGGGGTGAGACCCAAGGTGAGGCGACTGGCGGACCACGGTGGCCTCGCGAGGCGAACCCCGGCTGGTGAAACGGTGCGATCCCGACGCCCAGGGCATGGGCAGGGGTGAGGTGTGTGGCCCGCAAGCCGAGAGATGGCGGGGCGAGAGGTGCGGCCAAGGGCCAACGGGGGCTGCGGGACAGGTCAGGGGAGGCGTGACGGGGGTGGTGCGGGCCGGGGTGAGGCCGAGGGTCGGGGAAGGCGCCGGGGGAACCCGGGAGGCGGGCTGGTGTGCCCCGGTGGCCCGGGCCGTGGGCTGGTGGTGAGGGAGACGGCCCGCAAGCCGAAAGACGGTGGGGGGTGACGGTGGGGGGCGACCGTGAGGGGCGACGCCGGGCCGAGCCGCCGGGGGCGACGGCCAAACACCCCCCACCCCCTCCCCCAAATCGGCGACAATCAGCCAAGATCCCCTAAATCCCGCCACCTCCCCCATCCCCCCTGACTACGTTCGTGTTGATCATGCGACCGCCGCACTCCGGCCGTCGCATTCGCCGAACGAACGAAAGGTGGACCACACCGTGCGTACGTTTAAGAAGGGCATCGCGGCGACCGCCATCACCACCGCCGCTCTCGCGGGCCTCCTAGTAACCCCGTCGATCGCAGCGGCAACGGAGACGGCGGCAGCGGACCCGGCTCCCGGGGCCGACTGCGCCACCCAGGTCACCGCCCTCCAGCAAACGATCACCGATCTCACCGCCGCCGTCGCCCTGCCGGTCAGGGCCACGCCGGACGAGATCGGCCTTCCGCCGCTGCCGGGTACGGCCGATCCGACCGCGCTGGCCGTCCAGCTGCAGTCGCAGGTCACCGGTCTCGCCGACACCGGCTGTCTGCCGGCGCTTCCGGCCACGGGCGCCGATCCGGTCAGCGCGTGCCTGGACGCGGCGGTCGACCTGCAGGCCGAGGTCTCGGCACTGCTGGCGGCGCTCATCGGCACCGACGGCCCGGACGTGACCGCCGCGGTCGCCGTCGTCACGAAACTCTCGGCGACGGTGACGGTGCTGGTCAGCGGCAACTGCCTGACCGGTCTGCCGGTCTGAGCGACGGCGCGGCGGACGGTGGCCTCACCGTCCGCCGCGCCGGTTCGCCTGACAGAATCCCCCCATGGTCGCCACGCGCAAACCCCGGGTCCTGTCCGGCATCCAGCCCACCGCGGAGTCCTTCCACCTGGGCAACTACCTCGGGGCCCTGCGGCAGTGGGTGACGCTCCAGGACACCCATGACGCGTTCTACATGGTCGTCGATCTGCACGCGATCACCGCCGGGCATGACCCGCAGGCGCTGCGGCGGCGGACGCGGGCCTCGGCCGCGCAGCTGCTCGCGATCGGCCTGGACCCGGCGCGCTGCACCTTGTTCGTCCAGTCGCAGGTGCCCGAGCACACGCAGCTGGCGTGGGTGATGAGCGCGATCACCGGTTTCGGCGAGGCCAGCCGGATGACGCAGTTCAAGGACAAGTCCGCCAAGCAGGAGCGCGCCTCGGTCGGCCTTTTCACTTATCCGATCCTGCAGGCCGCCGACATCCTGCTCTACGACACCGACCAGGTCCCGGTCGGTGAGGACCAGCGGCAGCACCTGGAGCTGACCCGTGACCTCGCCGGGCGCTTCAACAAGACCTTCGGGAAGACGTTCCGGCTGCCCGAGCCCTACATCCCCAAGGAGACCGCCAAGATCGGCGACCTCCAGGAGCCGGGCGCGAAGATGTCGAAGTCGAACTCGGTGCCCGCCGGGATCATCGAGCTGCGCGACACGCCGAAGAGCGCGGCCAAGAAGATCCGTGGCGCCGTCACCGACACCGGACGTGAGATCGTCTTCGACGAGGAGAACAAGCCGGGCGTCTCGAACCTGCTGTCCATCTACTCGGTCCTGGCGGACACGCCGATCCCCGAGCTGGAGGCGCGGTACGAGGGCAAGGGGTACGGCGACTTCAAGGGCGACCTCGCCGAGGTCGTCGTCGAATTCATCACCCCCATCGCCGCGCGGACCGAGGAGTACCTGGCCGACACCGCCGAGCTCGACAAGATCCTCACCGAAGGGGCGCACCGTGCGCGCGCCGTCGCCACGGCGACCCTCGCGGACGTGTACGACAAGGTCGGGTTCGCGCAGCCAGTGCGCGACTGAGAACGGAGACGGGGGATCGGCGTGGCCAGAATCGGGGTCGCCATCGCGGTACCGGAGCCGTGGGGGAGCGAACTGCGGCGGCACAGGATGAGCACCGGCGATCCCCAGGCCGAGATCGTCCCCACCCACGTCACGCTCCTCGCGCCGGTGGAGATCGCCGACGGCGACCTCCCCGGCGTCGAGGAGCACCTGGCGTCGGTGGCCGCCCGGCATGCCGCGTTCACGCTGCTGCTGCGCGGGACGGGCACGTTCCGGCCGGTCACCGAGGTCGTGTTCGTCGCGGTCGCCGCCGGCATCGCCGAGTGCGAACGGCTGGCGGCCTCGGTCCGCACCGGCCCCCTCACCTACGAGGCGCGTTTCCCGTACCACCCGCACGTCACCGTCGCCCACGACGTGGACAGCGCCCACGCCGACCGGATCTTCGACGAGCTCGCCGGTTACGAGGCGCGTTTCGGGGCGGACGATTTCGTGCTGTACGCGCACGGACCGGACGAGGTGTGGCGCGAGCGTCGGCGATTCGCGCTCACGGGTCCCGATACGTCTGGCGAACTTCACCGAGAATGAGTCCATGAAGGACCCGATGGATTACGTCGAGCGCTGGTGGATGCGCCTGCGCAAATGGTCCCCGCGCGTGGACCATTTCAGCCGGGCCATCGACCGGTTCTGGCTGACGCAGGGGGCCCTGCACTCGGCGGGCATCTCCTACTACGGGTTCTTCGCCGCGTTCGCGTTGCTGCTGGCGGCCTTCTCCGGGCTCGGGTTCATCCTGGACGCCGATTCACGGATCCTCGACACCGTCGAGGAGTGGCTGACCACGAACCTGCCGACGGTGGACGTCTCCACGATCATCGCCGCGCGCGGCACCGTCGGCATGATCGCCCTGGTGGGCTTCATCATCACCGGCATCGCGTGGGTGCAGGCGCTGCGGTCGTCGGTGCGGGCGGTGTGGAAGCTGGAGCCGGAGCCGGGCAACCCGGTGCTGCGGTGGCTGGTGGACCTGGGGGTCCTGTTCGCGCTGGGGCTGCTGCTGGGCGTCACGCTCACCATCGGCACGATCCTGGAGCGCGGCCTGAACTGGACCCTCGACGTCAGCAGCCTCAACGGGTTCGGCTGGATCGGCACCACCAGCGAGGTGCTGATCGGGATGGCGGTCAACACGGTCCTGGCGACGGCGTTGCTGACCGTCCTGCCGCGGCTGGCGATGCGCCCGGCGCGGGTCCTGATGCCCGCGCTGTGGGTGGCCGTCGGCCTTGAGCTGATCAAGACCGTGGGCCGTTTCTACATCACCCGCGTGGAGCACAATCCGGCCTATCAGCTGGTCACCGGCACCGTCGGGCTCCTGGTGTTCCTGCAGCTGTTCAATCAGACCCTGATGTTCGCCGCGGCGTGGACGGCGACCTCCAGGCGCGGGAAGGTCACCGACCTGTCCGTGAAGCCGCCGATCGTGGTGGCCGACGACCCGGAATGAGCAGCAGCGCCGCCACCGCGAGCAGGCCCAGGGACAGCGCGGTCTCGGTCCCGAAGGACAGGTCGCCGGTGCCGCCGCCGGAACCGCCGTCCTCGCCGCCGTCGACGGGACGCCGGTCGGCCGGGGCCGGGCTGATCGAGGCGGGCGCGGAGGGCTTGGGCGACAGTGGGGGCTCCGGCGACTGCGAGCCGCCGCCCGCGTCGTCGACCAGGACGTACGGTGGCGCCTGTGGCGGGCCGGGCTGGGTGAGCGCGGCGGGGACGAGCACCGCCGACAGGCCGAGAGCGGCCAGCGCCCAGGAGCTGAACAGTGCGCGTCGCTTCATTGTGCTTCGCGGATGCACGCTCAACCCCCTTCGCATGGGTACACGCTATCGAGTCCCGTCGCTCCCGTCCGGCAGGCGTGCCCACGAATGTGCCGAAGTTATCGTCGCGCTCCGGTATCTCTCGACTTCGACAGCGCGTAGAACCTTTGGCATAATCCCGTGACATGGAGACTCTACGGCTCATCCTCAGGTACGCCCATCTGATTGGCTTCGCGCTGCTGCTCGGCGGCGCGGTCGCGCAGTACTTCGCCGGGAAGTTCAAGATCAACGCGGCGATGGCCTGGGGCGCGGGCATCCAGGTGCTCACCGGCGTGGCCCTGTCGGCGCCGCTGGGACGCGCGGTCCAGCCCGACGCGGCCAAGCTCGCCGTCAAGGGGGTGGTCGCCGTCCTCATCGCGGTGATGGTGCTGGTGCCCTTCTTCCGCAAGCGCAAGCAGGAGGGCGGCGCGGTCGTCGCCAGTGGACACTTCCACGGCATCGTGCTGATGACGCTGGCCAACGCGGCCGTGGCGGTGTTCTGGCGCTAGCGGCCGGAGGGGGATGGCCTCGGAGGGGCGGGCGCGGGATGCGCCCGCCCCTTTTCGTCGGTCGTGCAACCCCGGTGGCTCCCACGCCCATTGATAGGGCGACACCACGGGAGAGGACACCCATGCGAGGCTCCGAGAAGGACGCGCAGTACCGCGAGTTCGTGGTCGCCCGTGCGGACGCGCTGCGCCGATTCGGCTACCTGCTGACCGGCGGCGACTGGCACCGGGCCGAGGACGCCGTCCAGGTGGCGTTGACCAAGCTGTACGTCGTCTGGACGCGGGCGGCGGGCATGAACACCGACGCCTACGTCCGCCGCATCCTCATCAACGTCATCGGCGAGGAGCGCCGGCGCGCCTGGTTCCGCAGGGAACGCGCCGTGCGGACCCTGCCGGAGCGGAGCTCGCGTCCCGACACAGGAGACGTCCGCGTCACCGTGCTGTCCGCGCTCACGCGCCTGCCCGCGAGGCAGCGCGCGGCCGTGGTCCTCCGCTTCTGGGAGGACCGGTCCATCGAAGAGACCGCGGAGATCATGAAGTGCTCCGCGGGCACCGTGAAGAGCCAGACCGCGCGGGGGCTGCAGACGCTGCGCGGCCTGCTCGCAGACACCGAATCCATGCGGGCCGAAGGGGCAGCCACCACATGACCGACATCAAGAGACTCCTCGACGAGGCCGGGGACGTCAGTCCTCCCCACGCCTTCGACATCGACGCGCAGATGACGCGCGGCCACCGGGCACAGCGCCGCCGCAACGCCGCCATCGGCGGCGCGACCACCCTCGGGGTGGCCCTGATCGCCGCCGCGCTGGTGGCGTTCCCGGCGCTGCGGGGGCCGGGCGGCGGCGTCGTCGCGGCGAGCTCGCCGAGCGCCTCGGCGTCCTCCGAGGCGCCCCAGCCGGGGGGTCCGGTGGTGCTGCCGGTCCTCGACCCCGACAAGCATTACACCTGGGACAACGAGGGTCCCGACCCCGCCACCGCCGAGTCCGCGGCCTACGACCGGGCCATGTGGGACCACATGACGGCCGAACACGGGTGGAGCGGGCCCGAGCGGCCCTTCGACCGCTGGATCACCCAGTTCACCGAGATCGACCCGGCCACCGAGAAGATGGGGCCGCCGCTGGTCTACACCCACACGTACAAGACCGCCGTCAATGTCAAGGCGGGGGAGAACGGCACGCTCGTTCCGGCCGCCTCCGAGCAGGGCGACTCTCTTGCCGTCGTCGTCATGCCCGTGGGGTCCTTCACCGACGGCACCGACATGCCCAGCCCCACCGAAACCCCCAAGGGCCTTCCGGGCGTCTTCGACCTCCTCCGCTGCACCGACTACACCCTCGGTGAAGGGACGCGCGCCCAGAACGTCGCCGTCGACTGCGATGAGAAGACCACGCCCGGCGGCCTGCGCTACATCGAAGCCACCGAACACATCTCCCGCGGCTCCTTCCAGTACGCCGTGCGCTCGATCGTGCTCTACCGGGCCGACGGCACCGCCGTGATCGTCTCCGACACCTCCGACTACCACGTGAACAGCATCGTCCCGATCCTGAGCTTCGGCCGGCTCGTCGACCTGGCCCTGGCCCTGCCCGGCGCGCCCGTCCGCTAGACCGCACCACCAACGGGGGAAGACCCCCACGGCGCCCGCCGTGGGGGTCTTTCGCGTTCGTGTAACCCTTCCCGGGTCCCGCCTCCGTATGTGCCCCGACAGGAACGGCGGGAGAGAGGGCCCATGAGACACACCGCGCAGATCGAGGACGAGTACCGGGAGTTCGCGGCCACCCGCGCCACCCGGCTGCGCGACTTCGCCTATCTGCTCTGCGGCGACTGGCACCGTGCCGAAGACGCGGTGCAGACGACGCTCACCAAGCTCTACGTCCGCTGGCCGAAGACGCTGCGGATCTCCGCCGACGCCTACGCCCGCAAGATCGTGCTGAACTGCCTGCGCGACGACTGGCGCAGCGCCTGGTTCCGCCGGGAGAAGTCGGCGGGCGACGAGATGCCGGACCGGGCCGTCCAGGACCCGGCCGACGGGCACGCCGACCGGGCCGCCGTCCTGTCGGCGCTGGCGAGCCTGTCCAGGAGACAGCGAGCCGTCGTCGTCCTCCGCTACTGGGAGGACCGGTCCATCGAGCAGACCGCCGAGATCCTCGGCTGCTCGATCGGGACCGTCAAGAGTCACACCGCGCGGGGACTGCAGGCGCTGCGCGGGCTGCTCGACATCAACACATCGACGCAGGCCGAAGGGGCACGCAGATGAAAGACGACATCAAGCACCTGCTGGACGGAGCGCTGGGGGACGCCCCGCCGATCGCCGTCGACAGCGAGGACGCCACCGCGCGCGGACGGGTGGCGCTCGGCCGCCGCCGTCGCCTCGCCGGGAGCGGCATCGCCGCGGCGGTCCTGGCGGGCGCGCTGACGGTGACGCTGGCGATGAACACGGTGGGCGGGGACGGAGGGGTGCCCTCGGGGGCCTCGCCGAGCGCGTCCGGGCCGAGCGTCCACCCGAGCCCGACCGACCCGGTCGACGATTCGCAGCCGTTCCCGCTGCACCCGGACGGGCTCTACAAGTGGGCGCTGAACACCGACCAGGGCGGCAACGAGCTCACCGCGTTCACCGACGCCTACTGGAACGTCCTGAACGAGCGGTACGGCATCCAGCGCCCGCAGGAGGGACAGGCCTTCCAGTCGGAGGTCTGGGAGCTGAACCGGCTGGTGAAGGAGGGTACGGAGGAGGAGCCGGAGGACGTCGTCGAGCCCGTGGGCTACCGCGACGACCGCGTGGTCCTGCGCGACGGCGTCGCCTCAGGCTCCGGCAACCACGTCGACCCGGAGCTGATCCTGCCCGGGTCGGCGCCCGACACCGAGGACACCATCTCGATCGCGATCTTCGCGCCGGGCGCCTACTCGACGGGCACGAACAAGTCCGCCCAGGACAACCGCCCGGGCCCGGGTGAGGGCTTCTTCGACCTGATCGACTGCCGGGAGTACAGCTTCACCATCCAGCTCGGCATCAAGCTCACCATGACGCCGGACTGCCAGTTCCTCGGTGGTGGGAGCGCGATCTACAGCGAGACCACCAGGGTCTCCACCTCGGGCCCGGGCTCGTCGATCATCACCGAGCTGGTGGTCTTCCGCTCCGACGGCAGCGCCGTGGTGATCAAGGACCAGGCGTGGCCGAAGGACCACGCCGCCGGCCTGCGCGACGCGACCCTCAAGCAGGCCGACCTGATGGCCATCGCCGGTGCCCTCCCCGGGTGGAACCAGCGCTGATCCGCCCCCTCCCAGGACCCCGCGAGCCCACCGGCTCGCGGGGTCCTCCCATGCCGGCCGCGGGATTCTCCATGTGGAGCACAGTGGACGCGTCCCGGTCCTACCATGGCCGAAGTATCAGAAGACGGACATATCGGGGGATCGAGATGCGGGTGAGGACCGGGGTGGCACTGGCCGTCGGCGTGACGCTGCTGGCGGCGGCGGGATGCGGGAAGCCGCCGGACGACTCCAAGGACGGCGGCAGCGGGGCCTTCACCGCGTGCATGGTGACCGACACCGGCGGCGTCGACGACAAGTCCTTCAACGCGTCGGTGTGGAAGGGCCTCCAGGACGCCAAGGGCGCCGACGGCGACGTCAACCCGTCCTATGTCTCCTCCAACAGCGAGGCCGACTACGAGCCGAACCTGAACGCCTCGGTGGACAAGGGCTGCAAGCTCATCGTGGCCGTCGGCGGGCTCATGTCCGACGCGACGAAGAAGGTCGCGCAGGCCAACCCGAACTCGCACTTCGCGATCGTGGACGCCAAGATCGACCTGCCGAACGTGTACTCCATGGAGTTCAACACCGCGCAGGCCGCCTTCCAGGCCGGATACCTGGCGGCGGGCATGTCCCAGACGAAGAAGGTCGCCACCTGGGGCGGCATGAAGATCCCGCCGGTCACCATCTTCATGGACGGCTTCGCCGACGGCGTGGCCTACTACAACTCCAAGAAGGGCACCAGCGTCGAGGTCCTCGGCTGGGACGTGAAGGCGCAGAACGGCAGCTTCACCAACAACTTCGCCGACCAGACCGCCGGCAAGACCCTCACCGACAGCCTCGTCGCGCAGGGCGCCGACGTCGTCATGCCGGTGGCGGGCAACTCCAGCCTGGGCGCGGCCAACGTCGCCAAGGACAAGGGCGGCGCGCTGACCCTCGTCTGGGTCGACTTCGACGGCTGCACCGCCGCCCCCGAGTACTGCCCGTACTTCCTGACCAGCGTGGTCAAGGAGATCCCGGGCATCGTCCAGCAGGCCACCGTCGACGCGGCCAAGGGCACCTTCCGGACCGGCGCCTACGTCGGCCAGCTGAACAACCAGGGCGTCAAGATCGCCCCCTACCACGACTTCGACGCCAAGGTCCCGGCCGAGCTGAAGGCCGAAGTGGTGCAGGTCGGCGCCGACATCAGCGCGGGTACGATCCAGATCACATCGCCCTCGCAGCCGTCGTAGGGACCGCATACGCGCAGGCCGATTCGTCGCATTGATTACGGCACAGTAACCACTCGCCGACGAATCGGCCTCAGCCCTGTGTTCAGCGACTTAACACCACTATGCTTCCGCCCTTGGACCGCCGGGTAGTGCGGGCCATCCAGGGAAGGGAGACGCAGGGTGCGTCCTGCTATGAAGTTCACCGCCGCGGCCCTCGCCGGCGGTCTGGTCCTCGGCCTGTCCGCCTGCGGCAAGCCCCCGGCCGACGACAAGGCCGGCGACTCCGGCGCCAAGTTCAACGCGTGCATGGTCACCGACCTCGGCGGCGTGGACGACAAGTCCTTCAACACCTCCGCCTGGAAGGGCATGCAGGAGGCGGCCAAGAAGGACACCGGCATCAACGCCACCTACGCGCAGTCCAACACCGAGGCCGACTACGAGCCCAACCTGCAGAACGCCGTCGACAACAACTGCAGCCTGATCGTGGCCGTCGGCGGCCTGATGGCCGACGCGACGAAGAAGCTGGCCACCGCGCACCCCGACAAGCAGTTCGCGATCGTCGACGCCAAGATCGACCTGCCGAACGTGCGCTCCATGGAGTTCAACACCGCGCAGAACTCCTTCATGGCCGGTTACCTCGCCGCCGCCACCTCCAAGACGGGCAAGGTCGCCACCTACGGCGGCCTGAAGATCCCGCCGGTCACCATCTTCATGGACGGCTTCGCCGAGGGCGTGAAGTACTTCAACGAGAAGAAGGGCAAGAAGGTCGAGCTGCTCGGCTGGGACGAGGCCAAGCAGGAGGGCACCTTCGCGGAGTCCTTCATCGACCAGCAGAAGGGCAAGGCGCTGACCGAGACCTTCGTGTCCCAGGGCGCCGACGTGGTCTTCCCCGTCGCCGGTGGTACCGGTGTCGGCTCGACCACCGTCGCCAAGGAGAAGCCCGAGGTCTCCGTGGTGTGGGTCGACGTCGACGGCTGCCAGAGCCTGGCCACCGCCTGTGACACCTTCCTCTCGACCGCCGAGAAGAACATCCCCGCGGCCGTGACCGACGCCGTGATCGCCGCCAAGGGCGGCGCCAAGGGCGGCGCGACCGTCGGCACCCTGGAGAACAAGGGCGTCTCCCTCGCCCCGTTCCAGAAGAAGGACGCGCTGGTGACCGCCGAGACCAAGGCGGAGCTGGAGCAGATCAAGACCGACATCATCGCCGGCACCATCAAGATCCAGTCGCCGTCGCAGCCCAAGGTGTCCTAAAAGGTCCCTTACCTGCGGTAATAGCGCACATACTATGCGTACCGGGTGTCGGTCAGTGTTACCGGCACCCGGTACTGCGGTTAAATACGTGTTCGATGCGCCGGGCACCCCCCGTCCGCGCACGGCCCAGGCGACAAGGAGGTCACGGCCCTGAGACTCGAACTTCGCGGCATCACCAAGACGTTCGGTGCCCTCGTCGCCAACGACCACATCGACCTCGTCATCGGGGACGGCGAGATCCACGCCCTCCTCGGTGAGAACGGCGCTGGCAAGAGCACGTTGATGAACGTGCTCTACGGCCTGCTGACCCCCGACTCCGGCGAGATCCTCATCGACGGCGTCCCGCAGACCTTCCACAGCCCCCGCGACGCCCTGCGCGCGAAGGTGGGCATGGTCCACCAGCACTTCATGCTGGTGCCCGTCTTCACCGTCGCCGAGAACATCATGCTCGGCCGCGAGAAGACCAGCGGCGTCCTGCTGAGCCGCGCCGCCGCCCGCGCCGAGGTGCGCGAGCTGTCCGAGCGCTACGGCCTCGACGTCGACCCCGACGCCGTCGTGGAGGACATCCCCGTCGGCGTCCAGCAGCGCGTCGAGATCATCAAGGCCCTCACCTCCGACTGCGACCTGCTGATCCTGGACGAGCCCACGGCGGTGCTGACCCCCGCCGAGATCGACGAGCTCCTCGACGTCATGCGCACCCTGCGCGCCGACGGCAAGTCGATCGTGTTCATCACCCACAAGCTCAAAGAGGTCAAGGCCATCGCCGACAAGATCACCGTGGTCCGCCGCGGTCGGATCGTCGGCACCGCCGAGCCCACCACCGGCGAGGACGAGCTGGCGGCGATGATGGTCGGCCGCGAGGTCAGCCTCACCGTCGACAAGACCCCCGCCCGGCCGGGCGAGCCGGTCCTGGAGATCGCCGGGCTGAGCGTCCTCGACGAGCGCGGGCAGCGCGCCGTCGACGGGCTGGACCTGGAGGTCCGGGCCGGGGAGATCCTCGGCATCGCCGGCGTCCAGGGCAACGGGCAGACCGAGCTGGCCGAGGCGATCATGTCGCTGCGGCCGGTGCTGACCGGCACCATCATGGTCAACAAGTGCCCCGCCACCCGCAGCAAGACCCGCCAGGTCATCGACTCCGGCGTGGGCTACGTGCCCGAGGACCGCAGCGCCGACGGCCTGGTGAAGAGCTTCTCCATCGCCGAGAACCTGGTCCTGAACCAGTACGACAAGCCGCCCTACGGCAGCGGGTTCATGATCAACCCCAAGATGATCAACAAGGTCGCCGAGGAGCGCGTCGCCGAGTACGACGTCCGCACCCCCTCGGCGCGCACCCCGGTCGGCACCCTGTCCGGCGGCAACCAGCAGAAGGTCATCGTGGCCCGCGAGATGTCGCGCAAGCTCGACCTGCTGATCGCCGCCCAACCCACGCGCGGCGTGGACGTCGGCTCGATCGAGTTCATCCACAAGCGCATCGTCGCCGAGCGCGACACCGGCACCGGCGTCCTGCTCATCTCCAGTGAGCTCGACGAGGTGCTGGCCCTGTCGGACCGGGTGGCGGTGATGTACCGGGGCAGGATCCTCGACATCGTCTCCCCCGACACCCCGCGCGAGAAGATCGGCCGCCTCATGGCCGGCCTCACCGACGACCAGGCCGCGAGTAAGGAGCCGGGAGCGTGACCAATCCGCCCGCCAAGGGTGACGGCGTCCCCGCCGAGGAGCCGGCGCCGACCGCCGGTGGCGACAACGGCCTGACCGTGCCCCCCGCCGAGCAGTTCGAGGCGGCGATGGAGGACGAGGCCGCCGAGCAGGCCGTGGCGGTCGAGGAGACCGCCGCGGTGACCCGGCGCAAGCCGTGGATCCTGCGCGCGGCGATCTACCTGACCACCGCCAACCAGGTCATGGTCACCGTGTACTCGCTGATCCTGGCCGCGGTGGTCGGCGCGATCCTGATCATCGTGTCCGACCCCTACGTGCGATCCACCTGGGGCTACTTCTTCTCCCAGCCCGGCGACGCCCTCTCGGCCAGCTGGGACGCGGTCGCCACCGCCTACGGCGCGCTGTTCCGCGGCGCGGTGGTCGACCCCGACAAGCTGAACCGCTGGTTCTACGGCATGGCCGACCTGGACGCCGTCCTGCGGCCCATCGCCACGACCTTCAACTACTCCGCGCCGCTGATCTTCACCGGTATGGCGGTGGCCCTGGCCTTCCGCTCCGGCCTGTTCAACATCGGCGCGCAGGGCCAGGCGGTCGTGGGCGCGATCGGCGCGGCCATCGTCGGCTTCAGCTTCACCGGCCTGCCCACGATCGTGCACCTGCCCCTGACGCTGCTGGGCGGCCTGGTCGGCGGCGCGATCTGGGGCGCGATCCCCGGCGTCCTCAAGGCCCTCACCGGGGCCCACGAGGTGATCATCTCGATCATGCTCAACTACATCGGCGGCTACCTGCTGCTGTGGGTGATCTCCACCAAGTTCGTGCACTCGCCCGATCGCACCGACGCCATCTCCAAGCCGGCGAGCGAATCGGCGCTGTTCCCCTCGCTGTTCGGGGCGGGCCTGCCGGCCAACTGGGGCATCGTGCTGGCGGTCGTGGTGGCCGCGGGCATGTCGTGGTTCCTGGCGCGCTCCAGCCTGGGCTTCCGGTTCCGCACCGTCGGCGCCAACCCGGCGGCGGCCAAGACCGCCGGTATGGGCGTGGCGGGCACCTACGCCACCGCGATGGCCTTCGGCGGCGGCCTGGCCGGCCTCGGCGGCGCGACGATCCTGCTGGGCAGCACCTCGCACGCGCTGACCCCGTCGGTCGCCGGGACCATCGGCTTCGACGGCATCACCGTGGCCCTCCTGGGCCGGGCCAAGCCGCTCGGCGTGGTCTTCTCGGCGCTGCTCTTCGGGGCCATGCAGGCGGGTGCCTCGACCATGCAGACCGTGGCGCAGATCCCGGTGGACATGGTGACCGTCCTGCAGGCCGTCATCGTCATCTTCATCGCCGCCCCGGCGCTGGTGAAGGGCATCTTCCACCTGCGCGAGGCCAAGGTCTCCGGGCAGGAACTCTCCATGGCGAAAGGCTGGTGACCGCCATGACCACTCTCGCCACGACCGAACCCGCCGCCCCCGCCGCGGTGAAGATCGTCTCCGGCCGCACCATCGGCGTCGGCGTCCTCGCCCTGGTGTTCGCCGGGCTGTCGCTGTGGATGGGCCTGAAGGTCGCCTCCGGCGCGCAGGCGGTGTTCAAGACCTACATGATCGGCGAGGACGTCGAGCTCGACGTCCCCGCCAAGCCGGTCATCCTCGTGATGGCGGTCCTGTGCCTGGCGGTGGGCGCGCTGCTGCTGAGCGACCGGACCGCGAAGTACTTCGCGATGGGCGCCTCGGTGGCCGTGATCGCCTTCGCGATCGCGTTCGTGTGCTGGTCGATCGCCAAGCCCGGCGTGTTCCTGCCGGTGACGGCGACCCTGAACGGCGCGCTGTTCCTGGCGCTGCCGCTGATCCTGGGCTCCCTGTGCGGCGTCCTGTGCGAACGCTCCGGCGTGGTCAACGTCGCCATCGAGGGCCAGTTCCTGGTCGGCGCCTTCGCGGGCGCGCTCATCGGCACCATCTCCGCCTCGGCGTGGGCGGGCCTCATCGCGGGCGCGGCGGCCGGGTGCCTCATCGGGCTGCTGCTGGCCGTCCTGGCCATCCGCTACCTCGTCGACCAGGTCGTCCTCGGCGTCGTGCTGAACCTGCTGGCCCTGGGCCTGACCAGCTTCCTGTACGAGCGGATCATGCAGCGCGCGGCCGAGCAGTTCAACTCGCCGCCGAAGCTGGGCAACTGGACCATCCCGGGCCTGTCGAAGATCCCGGTCATCGGCCCGGCCCTGTTCGACCAGAACATCTTCACCTACATCGCCGTGGCGCTGGTGATCATCGTCTACGTCGGCCTGTTCCACACCCGCTGGGGCCTGCGGACCCGCGCGGTCGGCGAGCACCCGGCCGCGGCCGACTCGGTGGGCATCCGGGTCAACTGGGTGCGCTTCCGCAACGTCCTGATGGGCGGCCTGGTCGCCGGTGTCGGCGGCGCGTTCTTCACCATCGGCTCGGCGATCGCGTTCAACAAGAACATGACCGTCGGCAAGGGCTTCATCGCCCTGGCGGTGCTGATCGTCGGCCGCTGGAACCCGCTGGGCGCCCTCGCGGGAGCGCTGCTGTTCGGTTTCACCGACCAGCTGCAGATCTTCCTCAGCTCCATGCCGGGCGGTTCGCCGATCCCCTCGCAGTTCCTGTCGATGCTGCCCTACGTGGTGACGATCTTCGCCGTCGCCGGGCTCGTCGGTAAGGTCCGGGCACCGGCCGCCGACGGGGTACCGTACGTAAAGTCATGATCAAGATTCACGGCGCGGGACGCGGGCAGCCGCGTCCCGCGCCGTCGTCTTGTGTGGGAAACACCGTGTGGGAGCCGAAGTGACCGAGGTCGACTGGCCCGCCCTCCGCGAGGCCGCCGTGGCGGCCATGCGCCGGGCGTACGCGCCTTACTCGAAGTACCCCGTGGGGGCCGCCGGGCTCGTCCTGGGCCCCGGCGGCGACACCCGCGTGGTGTCGGGCTGCAACGTGGAGAACGCCTCTTACGGGCTGACCCTGTGCGCCGAATGCGGCCTGGTGTCGCAGCTTCACAACACCGGCGGCGGGCGCCTGCTCGCCATGGCCTGTGTGGACGGCGGGGGCGAGGCCCTCACCCCCTGCGGCCGCTGCCGTCAGCTCCTGTACGAGCACGGCGGGCCGGACTGCCTCGTGGACGCCGCCGGAGGGCCCGTCCGCGTCATCGACCTACTGCCCGGAGCATTCGGGCCGGACCATCTGGAGCGCGCATGAGCTCTTCGAATAACGGGGCCATCTCCGCCGTCGACGTCATCCGTACCAAGCGCGACGGGGGCGTCCTCTCCGACGCCCAGATCGACTGGGTGATCGACGCCTACACGCGCGGTGTCGTCGCCGACGAGCAGATGTCGGCGCTGGCCATGGCGATCTTCCTGAACGGCGCCACCGACGCCGAGATCGCCCGCTGGACGCAGGCGATGATCGCCTCGGGCGAGCGCCTCGACCTGTCGGGCGTCGGCAAGCCCACCGTGGACAAGCACTCCACCGGCGGTGTCGGCGACAAGATCACGCTCCCGCTGGCCCCGCTGGTCGCCGCGTTCGGCGTGGCCGTCCCGCAGCTGTCCGGGCGGGGTCTCGGGCACACCGGCGGGACCCTCGACAAGCTGGAGACCATCCCCGGATTCCGGGTGGGCCTCAGCAACGCCGAGTTCATCGAGCAGATGCGCACCACCGGCGCCGTCGTCTGCGCCGCCAGCGACACCCTCGCCCCCGCCGACCGCCGCCTGTACGCGCTGCGGGACGTGACCGCGACGGTGGAGTCCATCCCGCTGATCGCGTCCTCGATCATGAGCAAGAAGATCGCCGAGGGCACCGACGCGCTGGTGCTGGACGTGAAGGTCGGCTCCGGGGCGTTCATGAAGGAGCTGGCCCCGGCCCGCGAGCTGGCCGAGACGATGGTGCGGCTGGGTGCCGCGCACGGCGTCCGGACGGTGGCGCTGCTGACCGACATGAACACCCCGCTGGGGCGGACCGCCGGCAACGCGCTGGAGGTGCGCGAGTCGGTGGAGGTGCTGGCCGGTGGCGGTCCCGCCGACGTGGTCGAGCTGACGGTGGCGCTGGCGCGGGAGATGCTGCTGCTCGCCGGTGTCGACGCCGACCCGGCCCCGGCGCTGGCCGACGGCCGCGCGATGGACGCCTGGCGCGCCATGGTCGTGGCCCAGGGCGGCGACCCGGACGCGGCCCTGCCGGTGGCGCCCGAGTACGACGACGTGGTCGCCGAGGCCGACGGCGTGGTGACCGCGATGGACGCCTACGCGGTGGGCATCGCCGCGTGGCGCCTGGGCGCCGGGCGCGCCCGCAAGGAGGACAAGGTCTCGGCCGGTGCCGGTGTGGAGATCCTCAAGACCGTCGGCGAGGAGGTCAAGGCCGGTGAGCCGGTGCTGCGCCTGTGGGCCGACGGGACGGGCGTGTTCTCCGCCGCCCGCGACGCCCTCGGCGGCGCGGTGACCATCGGCGGCGAGCGCGTCGAGCGCGACATGGTCCTGGGGCGCGTGGCGCAGTAGTTCAAGAAGCGCAGTGGTTCACGTGTTCGTGTGGGGCGGGTGGTGCCGGTGGCGCCGCCCGCCCCCGCTTTTCGCCCTCGCCGTCACACGGCGTGACCGGGTGCGCGTTCCCTCACGCCCCGGAATCGCGCCCGCTCACGCGCGCCGGGTGCCGGTGAGACGATCTCCGGCATTGCGCCGGCGTTAATTCCCCGTCGCGTTCGCGTTGAAGCGAATCCGGTTCCCGGCTAAAACGATCGCCTCGCCCCGACTTGTCATCCTTGCGCTGCGGGCCTCGACGCTCTAACGTCTCGACCAGCACGGGATGTGTCGCGCGCCACCACGCGTGACGTTTCGCCGTCTCTCATTCTTGCTCGACGAGTTGTGAACGAGTGGCTCATGACTGCGATGACATTGGATCCCCGGCAGATCCGATCTCGTACGTGCGGTGACTTCCAGCGCCTGGGACTGCAATCGGCATCGGCCGAGCGCTTCCCGCTGATGTGGCGCCCCGACGAGGACGTCACGCTGCGTTCGGTGACCGAGATCGAATCGCGCGCGGCGATCCTGAGCGTCCTCCAGGCGAGGGTCATGGACATGCCCCCGCAGATGGCGATGCGCTGGATGCTCGACGCGCACGTCCTGGAGGAGCTGACCCGCGACGAGTGGGCCTTCATCGCCAGCGGCGTGGGCGATCCCCGCCGTTACGCGCAGCAGCTCGACGCGCTGTACGGGATGGCGTGGCTGCTGGGTCTGGTGGACGGCCTCGACCCGCAGCGCGCCTGCGCCGACGGGCTGGCCGCGGTGTTCCCGGACCTGCGCTCGGGCGAGTCCTTCGGGGTATGGCGGGCGCGGACCCTCACCACGCGCCCCGACCCGTGGGAGGTCGCGTCCCTTCTGGACCTCTACTACTGCCTCGACTGGGCCTACCAGGACGCCGCCCGGCGCGGCATGCCCGCGCCCGGCCCCCTCGACCCGGCCGCGGTGTGGCACCGCCGGTGGGCCCTGGAGTGGGCGCTGGTGGTGCGCGGCGGCAACCGGCAGGTCACCACCCCGGCGTGGGACCAGGTGGACCTTTCGGCCTAGGCCGCCCATTCCCGGCTGGATTATTCCCGAACGTGGGAGTGGGAATCACCGCATCGCGCTGACCTGCGGGTGTGCGAAAGCGTGTGCGGCAGGGGCTACCCCGCCGGGTATCGAACGAGTAGCTTCGATGCGATAACCGACTTCGCGGAGGGCGACGAATGCAGTACGTGGGTCTGGCCGCCCGATTCCTGATCGGCGCGGTGTTCCTCGTGTCGGCGCTGACCAAGCTCACCAGCGGCGTGCGCTACCGCTCCTTCGTCCGCGCCACCAAGCGCATGCGGATCGTGCCGCGCAACCTGGTGACCGCCGCCGCGATCACCGTCGCGGCCTCCGAAGTGGCCATCGTGGTCCTGCTGGCGGTGCCGGTGGACCTGGTCGCCACCGCCGGTTTCGCCGTCGCCTTCGGGCTGCTGGCGGCCTTCACCGTCGGCATCGTCGTCGCCGTCAAGGACGGGCAGACCGAGCCGTGCGCGTGCTTCGGCAAGTCCACCACCCCCATCGGGACGCAGCACGCCTTCCGCAACGGGTTCCTGATGCTGGCCGCCGTCCTGGGCGCGATCGGCACCCTCACCGGCGGCACCCTCGCCTTCGGGCTGGCCGCGGTCGCCGCCGTCGGCGGGCTCGTCTTCGGTGGCCTCGTCACTATGTTCGACGACCTGTACGAGCTGTTCGCGCCGTCCCCGGCGCCGGCGCGGCGGTCCTGACCGTCCACCGTGGCGGGCCCGTCACCGACGGTTCGACCTGGGCCTATGCTCGACCGATGGCACTGACAATCGAGGAGATCCGCACCGCGCCGAAGGTGCTCCTGCACGACCACCTGGACGGTGGGCTGCGCCCGTCCACCATCATCGAACTGGCCGCCGAGGCCGGGCACGAACTGCCCGCCACCGAACCGGAGGCGCTGGGCGCCTGGTTCGCCGCCGCCGCCGACTCCGGTTCCCTGGAGCGGTACCTGGAGACCTTCGCGCACACCGTCGCGGTCATGCAGACCGAGTCGGCGATCCGCCGCGTGGCCGCCGAATGCGCCATCGACCTCGCCGACGACGGCGTCGTCTACGCCGAGGTCCGCATGGCGCCGGAGCTGCTCACCGAGCGGGGCCTGAGCCTCGAACAGGTCACCGAGGCCATGCTCGCCGGATTCGGCGAGGGCTCGGCCGAGGCCGCCGGGCGCGGCCGCCCCATCCGCATGGGCCTCCTGCTGGTGGCGATGCGCCACGCGGCGATGTCCATGGAGATCGCCGAACTCGCCGTCCGCTACCGCGACGAGGGCGTGGTCGGCTTCGACATCGCCGGTGCCGAGGCCGGGTACCCGCCCACCCGCCACCTCGACGCCTTCGAGTACCTCCAGCGCGAGAACGCGCACTTCACCATCCACGCCGGTGAGGCCTTCGGGCTGCCCTCGATCTGGCAGGCGCTCCAGTGGTGCGGCGCCGACCGGCTCGGCCACGGCGTGCGCATCATCGACGACATCGTCGTGGGCGCCGACGGCGTCCCGCACCTGGGCCGTCTGGCGCATTACGTGCGCGACAAGCGGATCCCGCTGGAGATGTGCCCGTCGTCGAACGTGCAGACCGGCGCCGCCGAGTCCGTCGCCTCGCACCCGCTGGGGCTGCTGACCCGGCTGGGTTTCCGCGTCACCGTCAACACCGACAACCGCCTGATGAGCGGCACGTCGGTGTCGAAGGAGTTCGCGCTGCTCTCCGAGGCCTTCGGGTACGGCTGGGAGGAGCTGCGCTGGTTCACCGTCAACGCGATGAAGAGCGCCTTCGTGCACCACGACGAGCGGCTGGCCATCATCAACGACGTCATCAAGCCCGGTTACGCCAAGCTGATCGGCTAAAAGAGTGCCGCGGGCGGGGCCCTGCGGCCCCGCCCGTCGGCTACACCGCCGTCAGGACGACCTTGCCGCGCGCGCGTCCCGACTCCACCCGCGCCATCGCCTCCCGGACCCGGTCGAGGGGCAGCACGGTGTCGATCTCGGCCCGCAGGTGGCCCTTCGCGGCGAAGCGGGCCACCGCGCCCATGTCGTCGTGGTCGGGTTCGACGAGCAGGAAACCGCCCCGGACGTGCGCGGGCAGCTCGGTCACGCCCGAGGGGACCAGGTTGACCAGCGTCCCGCCCTCGCGCAGCACCGGCAGCGACCGCGCGGCGTAGTCCCCGCCGACGGTGTCCAGCACGACGTCGACGTTGCGCAGCTCGCCGAAGTCCTCGGCGGTGTAGTCGATCATCCGGTCGGCGCCCAGGTTCGTCACGAACTCGTGCTTGGCGGCACTGGCGGTGCCGATGATGACCGCGCCCAGCTCCTTGGCCAGCTGCACCGCCACGTGCCCCACGCCCCCGGCGGCGGCGTGGATCAGCACCCGCTGCCCCGGCCGCAGGCCCGCGGTGTCCACCAGCGCCTGCCACGCCGTCAGCGAGACCAGCGGCAGCGCGGCGGCCCGCACGTGGTCCAGCGCGGCGGGCTTGCGGACCAGGTGCCGCGGCGGCGCGGTGACGTACTCGGCGAAGGTCCCGCCCGCGTGCGGGAAGCGGATCATCCCGAAGACCTCGTCACCCGGCTTGTACAACTGCACACCCCGCCCGACCTCCTCGACCACGCCCGAGACGTCCCAGCCCGGCGTCCGCATCGGCGTCCCGTCGGGCAGGCTCCCGCGCGCGGCGCCCTTCACGTCGGCGGGGTTCACGCTCGCCGCGTGCACCCGCACCAGGACCTCCACCGGGCCCGGCTCCGGGCGGTCCACCTCGGTGACCGACGGTCCGTCCCCGGTCATGACGACTGCCTTCATCGACACTCCTTCTCTCTGCTCACCTACAGCCTCCGGCTCTCTGCTCATTTACAGCCTCCGGCTGTCACCGCGCGGCCGAAACGGCCCGCGGGCCGACATGTGCCAGGATCGGGCCATGCATCGGGTCGCCGTCCTCGCCCTCCCCGGAGTGATCCCCTTCGAGCTGGGCATCCCCTCCCGCGTCTTCGACGTTGCCGGACGCTACGAGACCGTCACCTGTGGCGCCGACGACCGGCCCGTGCCCACCGCCGCCGACTTCACCGTCACCCCCGCCCACGGTCCCGAGGCACTGGCCACCGCCGACACCGTGATCATCCCAGCCACCCACGGCGAGGTGTCCGATTCCCTCACCCCGGCCGTGGCCGCCGCCCTCGCGCGCGTCCGCCCCGGCACCCGCATGGTGTCGATCTGCCTGGGCTCCTACGTCCTCGCCGCCGCCGGATACCTCGACGGCCGCCGCGCCACCACCCACTGGAAGCACGCCGAGCACTTCCAGCGCACCTTCCCCCGCGTCCACGTCGACCCCGACGTCCTCTTCGTCGACGACGGCGACGTCCTCACCTCCGCCGGCGCCGCCTCCGGGCTCGACCTGTGCCTCCACATCGTCCGCCGCGACCACGGCAGCGAACTCGCCAACCACGTCGCCCGCCGCTGCGTCGTCCCACCCTGGCGCGACGGCGGGCAGGCCCAGTACAGCGAACGGCCCGTCCCGCCCCCGGCCGACAGCGGAACCGCGCCGACCCGCGCCTGGGCCCTCGGCCGCCTCGACCGCCCCCTCGCCCTCGACGACCTCGCCACCCACGCGCGCATGAGCCGCCGCACCTTCACCCGCCGCTTCCGCGACGAGGTCGGCGAGAGCCCCGGCCGCTGGCTCACCCGCCAGCGCGTGGAGGAGGCCCTGCGCCTCCTGGAGACCACCGACCTGACCGTGGACCGCATCGCGCTGCGGGTCGGGTTCGGCTCGGGCGCCTCGCTGCGGGAGCACCTGCGCGGCAGGGTCGGGGTGGCGCCGGGCAGGTACCGGGCGGCGTTCCGGGGCGAGGGAATCCCCCGTTCGACCGGCTTCGCGTAGCCGGGCGCGCGCCGGGAAGGCCCCGCCGGTACCCGGCCACGGCTTTTCGGAGCTTCGGGGGAGAACCGGCGCCGATCATCCCGATCGGGCCGCGCGGACCGGGAACCGGCAGGTCGCGGGCCTATCGTGGCGGTCGTGCCCGTGGACGAACACGCCCGGCCCCGCCGCGACTGGGTCCTCCCGCTGAGCCTCATCGCGGCCGCCGCGCTCTCCGTCGCGCTCGCCGCCCGCACCGGGGACGAGGCCGTGCCCACCGCGGCCCCACCCGCGCCCGCCCCGGCCACCGCCGCCTCCCACGGCGAGACCCGCGTCCCCGGCGACGAGCGGATCACGGTCACCTGCGACGGCTTCACCGGGCACCTGACCATCGGGCACCCCGACTTCGCACCGGCCTGGGCGGCCCGCGCCGACCACTGCGCGATCGAGCGTCCCGCCGGGATACCCCTCACCGGCCCCGAACGCCGCGCCCTGGAGACCGCCGGACGCCACGACGACGCCGACGTGAAGTTCCTCTACGGCGTCTGCGCCGAGGCCGACCCCGCCGGTGTCTACGCCTCCGCCGACTACGCGGCCACACCCGAGCAGGCCGCCGAGATCCGCGGCGCGCTGGTCCTGTGCCCCGGCCACCCGCTCGCCGCGGAACTGGGGGCCACCGCCGAACGCGGTGAACAGGACGCCGAACTCGCCGCCGGCGGCCGCATCTTCGGCCCCGGGACCCTCATCGTCGGCGCCGAGATCCAGCCCGGCACCTACGCGGTCACCGGCGACATCGAGAACTGCCACTGGATACGCCGGGGCCAGGGCGGGGCGGTCCTCGACGAGTACTTCTCACTCACCGACCGGCGGGTCGTGGTGATGATCCAGGAGAACGACTACTCGTTCTTCTCCGAGAGCTGCGGGCGGTGGCGGCCCGCCTGACCGCAGACGCAAACGTGCCCCGGAAGCGCGGGACGGATGCGCTTCCGGGGCACCGCCGTCCGGTCAGGCCCCGCCGGCCGTAGGAGGCGAGGCGAGCGTCGTCGCCGGGCCGGTGCGCGCACGGGGGGCGTCCGCGTGCCGGCGGGGGAGTCCGCTGGGTGTTGCCTCGCCGTGATGGAGCGGTGCGCTCGCCTCGCTGGCGGGACGAGGTGGCGCGGCGGCTCCGTAGGCGTCGCGCGGGGGGAAGGGCGCGGATGCGCCGTGGTCGATCGGCTCGCCGGCACTGGCGGGATAGTCGACTTCACGGCTGAAGTCGGTTTCCGCGTGCCACCCGTCGCTGGCGACGACTTTCGGGATGGAGCCGGTGACGTACGGGCGCGGCGTGCCTGCGGTCTCGGGGGAGGTATGAGAGCCGAAGGCGGCCGAGAGGCGCGCGTCCTGACCGGGGTCGTGGGGGGAGACGGCCACCGCGCGGCGGCGCGGGGCTTCGAGGGGCAGGGCGGGTTCCTGGTCGTCGGCGTCGGACAGCAGCCCGAAGATCAGGCCGACCAGGGCCATGGTGGCCAGCACCATGATGGGGATCAGCAAGAGGATGGGGTCCACCCCGGGAACGGTCGTGCGCTGCTCGTCCAGGGTCACCGTCACCGACGCCATGCCGGTGTAGTGCATGCCGCAGACGGCGACCGCCATGATCGCCGAGGCGATCAGGATGGGCTTGCGGCCCTCGATCCAGACCGCGAAGGCCAGGGCGACCGTCGCGGCGACCACGGCGATGGCCACGGACGCGGTGAACAGCACCGGGTCGTAGTCGATCGTGCCGTTGACGCGGACGGCGCCCATGCCCGTGTAGTGCATCGCGACCACGCCGAGCCCGGTGAGGGGCCCGCCGATGAGGACCTTCACCACCGACTTGCGGCCGAGACCGACCGTGTAGATCCCGAAGGCGACCGAGGCGATGGAGATGACCAGGCTCAAGGCGGTCACGCCCAGGTCGTAACGGACGTCGGATCCGGCCACGTCGAAGCCGATCATGGCGGTGAAGTGCATCATCCAGATGCCCGTGCCGCCCAGCGCGATCGTCGCGTAGAACAGCCGCGCCACCCGCGAGGCCGTGGTGGTGGCCTTGCGGGCCCGGACCATGCAGAACAGCCCGAGCAGCGAGCCCGAGAGGGCGAACCCGAACCCCATGAGCGGATTGATGAAGCCGTGCGAAAAGTGGGAGATATGAGCCACGTCAACTCCTGGCGCCATGGACTGTCATCTGCTCACCGCCGAGTCTCGTCCAGAAGGGACGTTCCACGTCGGACACCATGTGCGTTCCGACCGACCAACGGCTTTCCCGGCCATCGAGAACCCTCGATCCGGGTCAGTGCGAACCGACCATAGCGAAGCCGGACATCTTGCATGTACCGGGATGAGTCTGTCGGACTCGGCCGTGAAGATCCAAGCCCTTAGGTATCTCTTAATCCGGACTTGAGATACCGGTACCGACCGTGCTGTGATGCTCCCGGCGCGCGCTCGCCCGGCGCGAGGCGATGGGATACGGTGACGATGTCGGCCATGTGACATTGCACTGATCTGGGTAGGCGGATCGGTCGCCGGACGACGTCCCGAAGCCCGTGGAGGGAGACCCATGACCGAGGCGCTGCGCAGCATCGACCCCCGCACCGGCGAGGCCACCGGCGAACCGGTGCCCGTCACGTCCCCCGCCGACGTCGACCGGGCCGCCACCCGCGCCGCCGCGGCCGCGCCCGCCTTCGCCGCCCTCCCCCTCGCCACCCGGGCGGCACTCCTCCGCGGCATCTCCGCCACGCTCGGCGCGCACGCCGACGAGATCGTCGCCACCGCCGACGCCGAGACCGCCCTCGGCACCGCCCGCCTCACCGGCGAACTCGGCCGCACCCGCGTCCAGTTCGAGCTCTTCGCCGACGCCGTCGAGGCCGGGGCCTTCCTTGAGATCATCATCGACAAGGCCGACCTGGACGCCAAGCCGACGCCGCGTCCCGACCTGCGCCGGATGCTCGTCCCGCTCGGCCCGGTCGCCGTCTACGCCGCCAGCAACTTCCCCCTCGCCTTCTCCGTACCCGGCGGCGACACCGCCAGCGCGCTCGCGGCCGGCTGCCCCGTCGTCGTCAAGGCGCACGAGGCGCACCCGCGCACCTCTCTTCTGTGCGCGCGCCTCATCACCGAGGCCCTCGCCGAAGGCGGCGCCCCCGACGGCGTCTTCTCCGTCGTGTACGGCTTCGAGGCCGGGACGGCCCTCGTGCGGCACCCCGCGATCAAGGCCGCCGGTTTCACCGGCTCCCTGCACGGCGGGCGCGCCCTCCACGACCTCGCCGCCTCGCGGCCCGAGCCGATCCCGTTCTTCGGCGAACTCGGCAGCGTCAACCCCGTCGTGGTGACCCCGGCGGCCCTCGCCGAACGCGGGCCCGCCATCGCCGAGGGGTACGTGGCCTCCATGACCCTGGGCGCCGGGCAGTTCTGCACCAAGCCGGGCGTCCTCTTCCTCCCCGAGGGCCACGGACTCGACGACGCCCTCGCCGCCGCGGCCGCCGCGACCACCCCGCACCCGCTGCTGCACGAGCGCATCCGGGACGGCTACCTGGCCGGTGTCGAAGCGCTCGCCGCGCTGCCCGGTGTGCGGGTCCTGGCCGCGCCCGGTAAGGGCGAAAACGGGTTCAGCGTCCGGACCGGACTGTTCGGTGTCGAGGAAAAGTACTTCCGGGCGAACACCGAGGTACTTCTGACCGAATGTTTCGGGCCCGCGTCGGTCGTCGTCGAGTACGCGCCGGAGTCGGCGGCCGACCTTCCGTCCCTCATTCCGGGGAGCCTGACCGCCACCGTCCACATTGGCACGGACGAGGACGCCGCCGCGCTCGTCGCCGGGCTGGCCCGGCGGGTCGGCCGGATCATCGTGAACGGCTGGCCGACGGGCGTGGCGGTCACCGCCGCGCAGCAGCACGGTGGCCCCTGGCCTGCGGCGACGACGTCCCAGCACACCTCCGTGGGGGAGACCGCGATGCGCCGCTGGCTACGCCCGGTGTCCTATCAGGACACTCCGCAGGCGCTCCTGCCCGAAGTGCTCAAAGACACCGCCGAGGGCACCCTTCCGTGTCGGGTTTCGCAGTCCTTCGGCTCGTGACGTGGCAGGTCAGTGACCACCTGTGACAGACGAGCGTCGATATACCCGAATTGTGGTAGAGCCTTAATTGATCTTGCTCCCCGCCCTTCCGTTAATCGGTTTCGCGTG
Organism: Actinorhabdospora filicis; assembly: GCF_030269765.1. Taxonomy (GTDB): domain Bacteria; phylum Actinomycetota; class Actinomycetes; order Mycobacteriales; family Micromonosporaceae; genus Actinorhabdospora; species Actinorhabdospora filicis. The sequence continues at coordinate 781,331 of NZ_BSTX01000004.1, forward strand.
ATGGAATCGCACAGGTCCGCAGAGGCCGACGGCGCCTGTCGCGCTGTCCGCGAACCGATCCGGGCGGCATCGCCCCGCCGGGCCCCGAAGACGGGCCACTAAGAAAAAGTCCGGGAGGACGACCAGAGGTGAGCAGCAGAAGCGAGGCGACCGAAACCGCGCGTGGGCGCAGGTTCGGCATCCCGCCCCTTCGGGACATCCGCATCCGGCCCAAGCTCGGGATCATCCTGATCGTGCCGGTGCTCGCCCTCGTCGGCCTCGCCGTGGTCCGCCTCCTCGATACCGGCCAGCGGGCCGTCGAGGCCGACGTGCTCAAGAGCTACGCGTCCTTCGCGGGCGTGGTCTCCGAACTCACGCACACCCTCCAGGTCGAGCGGACCGCCGCCTGGGACTTCCTCGACCCGACCGACCGCGGCGACGCCGGTGAGGACGACAAGCAGCTGCTCCAGGCCTCCTACGCCAAGACCGACGTCGCGCTGGCCGCCTATCACGAGGCCCGCGACGCGCTCGGCGACGTGCCGGTCCAGTTCGCCGAGGCCCTGCGCACCGCCGACTCCAGCTTCATCCAGCTCCCGAGCAACCGGACCGACGTCGACCAGCGCGTCATGAACGTGTCCAGTGTCGCCGCGCGCTACACCTCGATGGTCATGCCGCTGCTGGGCGTGCACGAGGTGCTCAGCCAGTCCACGGCCGACCCCGACCTGAGCCTCGACCTGCGGATCTCGGCGCTGCTGTCCACCATGAAGGACGCCTCCGAGCAGGAGAAGCTCGTCATGCTCTCCAGCGAGCAGGACAAGCGCTTCACCACCGTCGAGTACCAGGACTTCAGCTCGTGGCTGGTCACGCGCAGGCAGGCCCGTGACGCGCTCATCCTCGCCGCGCCCGACGCCAGCCGCCGCAACGACATCGTCCGGGCCATCAACGCCGCCGTCGACACCCGCGACGCGCTCCAGGTCGAGGGCCAGATCCGCGACCTCCTCCCCGGGCAGGCCCTGAACGTCGACTACGGCGCCTGGCAGAAGGCCATGGACGGGCGCCGCGACTCCGCCCGGCAGGCCGAGATCGAGCAGGAGAGCCGCCTCAAGGCCGAGGCCGAGTCGATCCGCAACCAGGTCGTCACCCGCGTGCTCATCGAGTCCGCGGTCGTCCTCCTCGCGCTCACCGCCGCCGTCGCGCTGGCCCTGGTCATCGCCCGGTCCATCGCCTCCAGCCTCCGCCAGCTGCGTGAGGGCGCGCTGCAGATGGCCCACGTCGACCTCCCCGAGGCCGTGGCCCGCCTGCGCGACACCGACGTCCTGGGCACCCTGACGCCCGAGGAGTTCGCCGAACGGCAACCCGAGCCGCTGAGACTGCACACCCGCGACGAGATCGGGCAGGTGGCGCAGGCCTTCAACATCGTGCACAAGGAGGCCGTCCGGGTTGCCGCCGAGCAGGCCGCCCTGCGGTCCTCGGTCTCGACGATGTTCGTCAACCTCGCGCGCCGCTCGCAGATCCTCGTCGACCGGCTCATCGGCCACCTCGACCGCCTCGAACGCGGTGAAGAGGACCCCGACCGCCTGGCCGAGCTGTTCCAGCTGGACCACCTGGCCACCCGAATGCGCCGCAACGACGAGAACCTCCTCGTCATCGCCGGCGCCGACTCCGCCCGCGTCCAGCGCGAACCCGCCACCATCGGCGACCTGCTGCGCGCGGCCCAGTCCGAGGTGGAGCAGTACACCCGCGTCGAATTCGGCACCATCCTCGCCGAGCGCGAGATCAGCGCCGCCTTCGTCAACGACCTCGTCCACCTGGTCGCCGAGCTCTTCGACAACGCCACCGCGTTCTCCTCACCGGACACCGCGGTCGTCGCCGAGGCGCGCCAGCAGGGCAGCGAGATCATCCTCCTCATCACCGACCGCGGCATCGGCATCAGCCCCGAGCAGCTCGAAGAGCTCAACCGGCAGCTGGCCGAACCGCCGCTGGTGGACCTCGCCGCGTCCCGCATGATGGGCCTCGTCGTGGTCGGCCGCCTGGCCGTCCGGCACGGCGTCCGCGTCACCCTGCACCCCGGGGAACTGGGCGGAACCGTCGCCGAGGTCGCCCTGCCCGACGCGATCCTCACCGACCCGCACCGGCCGCAGCTGAACGGCGGCGCGCGCCCCGCCGCGGAGATCCCGCCGGCGCCCGCGTCGTTCAACGGCTTCGCCGCCTCCGGAGGCTACGAGCCGTCCGGGCCCGTCGAGGACGTCTACACCCCGCCCGCCGCACCGCAGCGCAGCCTGTTCGAGCCGGTCCACCTGCCGGAGACCGACTTCCAGCAGGCGCCCGCCTACGATGACGCGCCGGCGCCCTCCTTCTCCGTGAAGGAGGAGGACGTCCCCTCCATGACGTTCCGGCCCGCCAACGGCGCCGACACCGACGGTCTCCCGCGCCGCAAGGTGATGGAGCTGACCGGCGAGATCGTCTCCGAGGCCGCCGGGCACGTCGACCCCGACACGCCGGTGCACACCCCCGTCGAGGGGCCCACCGAGGCGTTCCCGATGATCACCCTTGAGGCGACCACGGTCACCCGTCCCACGGTGTCCACCGCGACCACCGAGGACGAGGCCGAGACGCCCGCCGCCGAGGAATCCTCGAAGTGGGCCGCCCTCAACGACGCGCCCTCGTGGCCGCCGCCGCGCAGCGTCGAGAAGCCCACGCCGCCCCCGTCGGGCGCCCCCGACGAGACCATGGAGATCCCGATCTTCCGTGAGGTCTCCTCGGCCTGGTTCACGCCGTCCCACATCGACGCGCCGCCCACCGTGCCCGCTCCCCGCGAGCCGGAGCCGGTGGAGACCGCCGTCGCGCCGCCGGAGCCGGTCCGCATGGAGGCTCCGCGCATGGAGCCCCCGCGAGTGGAACCCCCGCGTGTGGACGCCGTCCGGTCGCACGGCTCGATCGCCGGGGCCGTTTCCGGGCGTGGCCGGGTACGGTCGGACGAGCCCGGTGAGAGCTTCTTCGGCACCGCCCCGTCGGTGCCGGAGGTCCCCGAGGTGCCGACCCCGGCCACCCGGGACCACTACGACACGACCTCCACCCGGCAGGAGGAGAGCATGGCGTCCGAAGCTCGGCCGTCGCGGGACAACCCGCGCGCGGACTTCTGGGGGGAGACCTCGGCCGATGACGGCTGGGTCGCCGCCCGCAACGCGTCCTCGGTGGCCGACGATCGGACGACAGGTAACGGACTGCCCAAGCGCACGCCCATGGCGCAACTGGTCCCGGGCAGCATCGAAGTCCCCGACGAACAACCGATGCGCGCTCAGCAGCGCGACCCCGAAGGCGTGCGCGGACTGTTGTCCGCGTATCACCGGGGCGTGCAGCGGGGCCGCGGAGGCCGTACGGTTGACGACGACGCGGCTCGGCGCCAGACGGGCAGGCTCACCAACGGTGCAGGCAAGGAGCACGACGCATGACCCTCCCACACACCGCCCCTCAGCGCGGGTTCACCCAGCACGCCAGAGGTCACATGCAGGACCTCGGCTGGCTGCTGGCCGGCTTCGCCGACCGGGTTCCCGGTGTCGCTCACGCCATCGCCGTCTCCGCCGACGGCCTGCTGCTCGCCTCGTCCCGTGACCTCCCGAGGGACCGCGCCGACCAGCTCGCCGCGGTGGCCTCCGGCCTCGTCAGCCTCACCCAGGGCGCCTCGCGGTGCTTCGAGGGTGGAGCCGTGCTCCAGACCGTCGTGGAGATGGACAACGGGTTCCTCTTCCTGATGTCCATCTCGGACGGTTCCTCGTTCGCGGTCCTGGCCGCTCGCAACTGCGACGTCGGCCAGGTCGGATACGAGATGGCCCTGCTGGTCGACCGGGTCGGGCAGGCGCTCACGCCGGCCACCCGAGAGGCCGCGAGGTGATCCACTGTGGACGCGGTACGGTGCTCTGAGCCCGACGACGTGACCACCAGCCGAGGTTTAACACGACATGAGAACTCAAGGATGTGAGGACGATGGTCGTTGATCGGGACCACGAGCCGACCGGTGCGCTGGTTCGGCCATACGCGGTAACCAGAGGTCGCACCCGCCCTCGCCTTGAGATCGCCATGGAGGCGCTGGTGGAGACCACCGCCCGCGGCAGGCTGAACGGCCTGTCCTCCGGGCGTGAACAGGCGACCATCGCGGGAATGTGCGGCACGAGACTCCAGTCCCTCGCCGAGATCGCGGCGCACATGCGCATGCCCCTCGGCGTGGCCCGCGTCCTGGTGGCCGACATGGCCGCCGACGGACTCCTCGCGGTCCACGAGCCCACGGGGATTGGTGATGGGGGCGGTGACCTGGTGGGCACCGAACTGCTGGAAAGGGTACTTAGTGGACTCCGGAGGCTCTGACGTGTCCATCCGTCAAAACAACCGCGTGACCTCGGCGAAAATCGTCATCGCGGGTGGTTTCGGCGTCGGCAAGACGACCCTGGTCGGGTCCGTCTCGGAGATCACTCCGCTGACGACCGAGGCGATCATGACGTCGGCGTCCGAAGGCGTCGACGACAACGACATGGTGCAGGACAAGACCACGACCACGGTCGCCATGGACTTCGGCCGCATCACGATCGACTCCGACCTCATCCTGTACCTCTTCGGAACCCCCGGCCAGACCCGCTTCTGGTTCATGTGGGACGAGCTGGTCCGCGGCGCCATCGGCGCGGTCGTCATAGTGGACACCCGACGCCTCGCCGACTGCTTCGCCGCGATCGACTTCTTCGAACACCGGCGGCTGCCCTACCTGATCGCGCTCAACTGCTTCGACGGGAAGCAGTACCACGACATGAACGATGTCCGTGAGGCCCTCGCGATCTCCCCGAACACGCCGATCGTGACGACGGACGCGCGCAGCCGGGAGAGCACCAAGCAGGTGCTGATCACGCTGGTGGAGTACGTGCTGACGATGCGGCGAGCCGGGGCTGGGGCTGGGGCTCCGGCGGTGGGGGCGGCGCAGTAGCGCTCGCTCTTGGCTTGGCTTGTTCGGACTCGTCTGGGCTTGGCTTGTTGCTCGGGTTAGACGTTGGTCGGGTTTTGCCGACCGGAGGTAGGTAGGCGGAGCCGCCTCGCTCTTGGAGCGGGGCGGTTTGGTTTTGGTGTTTTCTTCGGGCTGGCGGTGGCGTCTGGGGTGTCAGCCCCGGTGCCACCCGCAGCGCCACCCGCAGCGCCACCCGCAGCGCCACCCGCAGCGCCACCCGCAGCGCCACCCGCAGCGCCACCCGCAGCGCCACCCGCAGCGCCACCCGCAGCGCCACCCGCAGCGCCACCCGCAGCGCGAGTTTTGCTACCACACGCGCGGGCCTTTCCCGTTGCGGCCGTTACCCATCACCCGAGGCCGTTTCACCCGTTCTCAGCGGGCATCTCCAGGCCGGGGCTCGTTTGTTTCCGACGCCTAGGTGGCGGCAGGGTCCACTTCTTGCCACACCTCTACGGATCTTCCGTCCTCTAATGCCTGCATCGGCGGTGCGTTCCCATCGCCGTCTGGCCTGGGCTTTCAGCCCTTGCCCCGACCAGGACGCTGTCCTGGACCTGGGCCTCTCTCGGAAGGGGGCTTCGCCTCGGCTCTCGGGCCGTTGTCCACGGGCTTAGGGCATGGTCGGGCTTGTTTGGGGTTGGTCTTTGCGTGCGGTGGTGCCCTTCGTCGGTCGGCCCCGGCACCATAACGACGAACCTGGGGGTGTCAAGACGGTAGAGCGTGTCTTGACACCCCCAGAACCCTCGTTACCGATTCCTTTACGGCCGACCGACGAAGGACCCCACCACCCGAAGCCGGCATCTGCGCTATCGCGCCAAGTCCGTGGGGCACCTTGCGCTGTCCGTGTCCACATGCCACCCATGTCGCCTGTGCCCACACACGTCCTTTGGTGCATGCCTGCTCACTCAGGTTCATCCCGCCAGCGCGCACGGGCCTGTTCACTCGGGTTCATGCCGCCACCGCGCACGCACAGGTTCGTCGCCAGCCGTCAGTCCGTCCGGCTCACCGGCCGGTTCGGTTCGCCCTGCCGGTGTGTCTGCCTGCGTGCGTGCCTGCGTGGGCACTCTCGCCCGGGCGGCCTTCACTCACCCGCCGTTGCGACCGCTGCCGCCACCGCCGTGTACGTCCGTCCCGGCTTCGGCTAGCGTCCGCCGCCGCCCAATGCCTCGTCCAGCAGTGGTCCCACCTGGGTCGTGAACTGTCCGATCTCGTATCCGAGCAGTTCGCGGTTGCACTCGGTCACCGCGAGCAGGGTCAGTGAGATCTGCGGTCCCACGGGGGCGGTGAGGAGGATGCCTTCGGCCATTTCCACCATGACCTGGTGGGTGCGTCCGGTGGTCAGGGCGGCGCCCGCGCCGTCGCCGATGGACAGGAGTCCGGCGCCGATGCTGGAGAGCTGGCTGGCGCGTTCCAGGGGGAGGCCGTGGGACATGGCGAGGGGGACGCCTTCGGCCGACACGAGGACCGCGTGGGTGAGGCCGGGGGTTCTTGCCACCAGCGAGGCCAGCAGCATGCTCAGACTTCGTTCGTAGACACCGAGGTTCGTCACCTATCGCACCGTCCCGTTCGCGCCGACGGGGGCGGCGTCCACTGCGTCGCGGCGGGCGCGGTTCCAGCCTCGGAAGTAGCCGGCGGTGTTGGCGGCGAGGGCTTGGGGGTCGCGTTCGATGGGGGTGGGGGGGTTGTCCTCGGGGAGGGCGGAGCCGGGGACGAGGTTGGCCTGGGGGACGCGGCGGGGGAGGCCCTTGGCGGTCTGCTCGCCGATGGTGGGGGCGGCGGTCTTCTGGGCGGAGCGCCAGGCCTCGTCGGTGGGCATGGTCCAGTCGAGGGTGTCGCCGGGGGCGTCCTCGGCGACGCCGGTGAACCAGGCGGACTTCGCCTGCGCGAAGATCGTCAGCCCGTCATCGTCGGCGTCGGGAATGGGGAGCGGGCGGGACGACTGGGCGGGTGCCGCGATCGGGGGTTGCTGGCTCGGGGGGAGCTGGATGCCGCCGGGGACCGTCTCGGGCTCCGGTACGGGGTCCTTGAAGACGGGGGGCTCGCCCATGATCGGGAAGCCACCGGAGGTGGTCTCCACGACGGGGAGGGCCTGGGTGCTGCTCGTCGTCTGCTGTTGCTGCTGGGAGGCGGCGGCCTCGCGGGCGGCGCGGCGGGTGGGGAGGGGCGTCACCTTCGCGCTGCGAGAGGACTCGCGGGGCGAGGCCGTTTCGCGCTGCGGGGGCTGCTGCTGGGGTGGGGCGGGGGGTGCCTGCTGGACCGGGGGGGCGAGGTCTTCCGCGCGCTGCTGGGGGATGCCGCGGCGCTTGGGGGCGTCGTCGTTGGGCAGCGGGGGGAGGTCCTCGGCGCGGGTGCGGCCGCTGCGGGTCGGCGCGGCGGGCTTCAGGCGCTCGGTGAGGACGTCGGCGAGGCCCTTCAGGCCGTCGTCGTAGACGCGGACGGCCGATACGGCCGTGCGGACGGTCAGGCGGGTCGCCTCGTCGGTGCTGCGGCGGCTGGGCGCGTACTCGGCGGCGGCGGCGCGCAGGGCCGCGATCACGCCGGAGGTGTCGGCGAGCCCGGCGGTGGCCAGCTCGCGGGCGACGGCGTCCTCCTGGCAGTAGGCGGCCGCGGCGGGCTCGGGGAGGGCGTCCAGGACGGCCAGGGGACGCGCGTCGCCCGGGTCGTCGAAGGCGCGCAGGGCCGCGGGGTAGACCTCGCGCAGGACGCCGCGGAGGCTCGCCACGGCGGTGGCGCGCCCGGCGGCGAGGGCGATCGCGGAGGAGAGGAGGGGACGCAGTCGCGCGAGGTTGCGGACGGCGCCACCGGCGATCGCGGTGACCGCGCCGGTTTGCAGCGCGCGGGCGGCCGCCAGGGCGCGCTGGGCGGCCGGCTGGCGCGCGGCGGGGTCGTCGCGGGTGAAGCGGCCGATCAGGTCCTCGTCGGCGACGACGACCGGGTGACCGGCGGCGGTGCACAGCTGCGGCGTCTGACCGGAACCGTCATCGCTGGCGATGGGGGTGCACCGCCCGCCGCCGTTGGCGGCGAGGAGAGCACAGAGCGCGGTGAACGCCCGTGGACCTCCGTCGTCGAGCGCGGTGACCGCCACGGCCCGCCCGGCGTCGTCCACGATCGCGGCGAACGTGGCCTGTCCGGCCGTGGCGAGTCCACAGTAGATGCGCACGCTGTTTGCTCCCTCCAGTCGTACGGTCCGTCCCGATGCTCCCCCGAAGAGTGCTACTTCCGCCAGTCCGAGGCGGCGCTAAGTTTCCCGATGATCGAACGCCACGCCAGAGATGCCTGCTGTGCCCCGATTTTGCGCAGGCGGCGCTTGGCGAAGAAGCCGGAGAGGCCACCGCCGTCGACCGAACGGAGCGCCTCATCGAGATCGTCGATGGGGGACCCGGGGGCCAGCGCGGTCAGCACCGACTTGAGCTGCAGGGCGTAGGCGAGGTCGCGGGCCAGTTCACCGGCGGAGATGATGAGCTCGTGGTCCCAGGCGTCGTGGCCGCCGCGCAGGTTCTCCACGACCAGGTCCAGCTCGTAGCTGTCCTCGTCGGTGGCGACCACCCACTCGGTCTTGATCTTGCCGACCACGTCGTCCCAGGTGTCGAGCTCGGCCAGGTCGTGGTCGCGGTTCTCCTTGACGTAGGCGACCAGGTCGGCCGCGTTGTCGAAGAGCAGGAGCTTGCCGCCGGAGGTCAGGAAGCGGGGGGCCTCGTCGATGTCGGCGTCGGTGAGCTCGGAGACCGGAGCGGTCAGCTCGGGCTCCTCCTCTTCCTCATCGTCCTCTTCCTCGTCATCGGACCCGGACTCGTCGTCCTCGTCGTCATCGGAGGCGGCGGGCTTCTTCTTCCCGTCCTTCTTCGCCGCGGGCGTCTCCTCTTCCTCCGCCTCGGCGTCCTCTTCGGCCTCGTCCTCGACGTCCTCGGCGACCGGGAGGTAGGCGCGCAGGGTCAGGCCCACGCCCTTGCTGAAGGCGATCTCCACCGGGTCGACGCCCACGAGGTCCCAGAACTCGTCGGCCTCCCGGGAGCGCTCCGGGGCGCCCTCGGCGTCGAGCGCGTCCTGCGCGGCCCCGTCCTCGTCAGAACTGTGGCGGCCCACGGCGTCCTCCAGGTGCAGATGTCGAGATCGTGCTGTGTCGTGAACGTCATAGAGACTATGCGGTCGCCGTCGGGCGCGTGGGCTCGCCCCGGCGCGGTCGGTCACTTTCACCGGGTACGGTCTCGGCGTGACAGTAACGATCGCGGACAGCGCCGACGTCGACCCCCGCGCGAGCATCGGCGAGGGCACCAAGGTGTGGCACCTGAGCCAGATCCGGGAGAACGCCGTCATCGGCGCCGACTGCGTCATCGGCCGGGCGACCTACATCGGCCCGGGCGTGAGCGTGGGCGACCGGTGCAAGATCCAGAACCTCGCGCAGGTCTTCGAACCGGCCCGCCTGGAGGCCGGTGTCTTCATCGGACCCGGCGTGATCCTCACCAACGACCAGTACCCGCGCGCGGTGAACCCCGACGGCGGCCTCAAGAGCGCCGACGACTGGGAGGCCGCGGGCGTGACCGTCCGCGAGGGCGCCGCCCTGGGCGCGCGCACGGTCGTCGTGGCGGGCGTGACGATCGGGCGCTTCGCGATCGTGGGCGCCGGTGCCGTGGTCACCAGGGACGTCCCCGACTTCGCGCTTGTGATCGGCAACCCGGCCCGCTTCCACCGCTGGGTGGGCCGCGCGGGACGCCCGCTGATCGACGAGGGCGAGGGCGTGTGGCGCTGCCCGGTCAACGGCGAGAAGTACGCCGAGGCCGACGGGATCCTCACCCTCGCCTAGGGACATCGACGAGAACACGCGCGGGACGCCCCGGGGCGTCCCGCGCGTGTGACGTCGGGGCTCTACCAGTCGGAGAGCGGCGCGCCCTCGGTGAACCCGGCCGCGCTCTGCACGCCGACGGTGGCCCGCTCGGCGAACTCCGCCAGGCTGGAGGCGCCCGCGTAGGTGCACGCGCTGCGGACCCCGGCCACGATCGAGTCGAGCAGGTCCTCCACGCCCGGCCGCTGCGGGTCGAGGTACATGCGGGAGGTGGAGATGCCCTCCTCGAACAGTGCCTTGCGGGCCCGCTCGTAGGCGGTGTCCTCGGCGGTGCGCAGCCGCACCGCGCGCGCCGAGGCCATCCCGAAGTTCTCCTTGTAGGCGCGGCCGTCGGCGTCGCGGTGGAGATCGCCGGGCGCCTCGTAGGTCCCGGCGAACCAGGAGCCGACCATCACGTTGGACGCGCCCGCCGCGAGGGCCAGCGCGACGTCGCGGGGGTGCCGGACGCCGCCGTCGGCCCACACGTGGCGGCCCAGGCGGCGGGCCTCGGCCGCGCACTCCAGGACGGCCGAGAACTGCGGGCGGCCCACCCCGGTCATCATGCGCGTGGTGCACATCGCGCCCGGGCCCACGCCGACCTTGACGATGTCGGCGCCGCCGTCGATGAGATCGCGGGCGCCCTCGGCGGTCACCACGTTCCCGGCGGCCACCGGGATGCCCGGCGCGGCCTTGCGGACCAGCTTCAGCGCGTCCAGCATGCGCTCCTGGTGGCCGTGCGCGGTGTCCACGACCAGCACGTCGACCCCGGCCTCGACCAGGCGGTGCGCCTTGGCCGAGACGTCGCCGTTGATGCCGATCGCCGCGGCCACCCGCAGGCGGCCCGAGACGTCCAGGTTCGGCTGGTACAGCGAGGCCCGCAGCGCCGCCTGGCGGGTCAGGATGCCCACCAGCAGCCCCTCGCCGTCCACGACCGGCGCGAGCTTGCGGCGGCGGGCGGTCAGCTCGGCGAACGCGGCCTCGGGGGCGGCGTCGGCGGAGACGGTCACCAGGTCGGTGGAGGCGATCCGGCGCAGCTGCGTGAAACGGTCCACCCCGGCGCAGTCGGCCTCGGTGACCACACCGACCGGACGGCCGTCCTCGACGACGACGATCGCGCCGTGCGCGCGCTTGGGCAGCAGCGCCAGCGCGTCCGAGACGGTGTCGGCCGGCCCCAGCGTCAGCGGAGTGTCGTGCACGATCGGGCGCGCCTTCACCCACGAGACGACCTCGGCGACGATGTCGGCCGGGATGTCCTGCGGGATGACCGCCAGCCCGCCGCGCCGGGCCAGGGTCTCGGCCATCCGCCGCCCGGCCACCGCCGTCATGTTCGCCGCGATGATCGGGACGGTCGTGCCGGTGCCGTCCCCGGTGGACAGGTCGACGTCCAGGCGCGAACCCACCGACGAGCGGCCGGGCACCATGAAGACGTCGGAGTAGGTCAGGTCATAGCCGGGTTCACCGTGCAGCCAGCGCATGAAAAAGCCCCGTGTTCAGGTAGAGCGCCACGGGAAGCGGCCCGCGGTCCGGAAAGGGTCTTTCAGGAGGCCCTTTACTCCTTGATCTCGCAGATCGTCGCACCCGAGGGCACCACGTCGCCGACGTTCGCCGAGAGTCCGGTCACGGTGCCGGACTTGTGCGCGGTCAGCGGCTGCTCCATCTTCATCGCCTCCAGGACGACGACCGTGTCGCCCGCGGCGACCGTCTGGCCGTCCTCGACGGCGATCTTGACGATCGTGCCCTGCATCGGGCTCGTCAGCGCGTCACCGGACGCGGCGGCGGAGGTCTTCTTGCGCGCGCCGCCCTTGCGCGGGCCGCCCTTGGCCGCCACGGGAGCCGTACCGCCCCCGAAGCCGGCCGGCAGGCGCACCTCGACGCGCTTGCCGCCGACCTCGACCACGACGGTCTCGCGCTCGCCCGGGGCCTCGGCCTCGGCGCCGCCGGTGAACGGCGGGATGTCATTGACGAACTCGGTCTCGATCCAGCGGGTGTGGACGCGGAACGGCTCATCGGTGAAGGCCTCGTCGCGCAGGACCGCGCGGTGGAACGGCAGGGCGGTGGCCATGCCCTCGACGACCATCTCGTCCAGGGCACGGCGGGCGCGCTCGATCGCCTCGGCGCGGGTGGCGCCGGTGATGATGACCTTGGCCAGCAGCGAGTCGAAGTTGCCGCCGATGACGGTGCCCTCTTCGATGCCGGCGTCCACGCGCACGCCCGGGCCCGCCGGGAACACCAGCCGGGTGACCGCGCCGGGGGCGGGCAGGAAGCCGCGCCCGGGGTCCTCGCCGTTGATGCGGAACTCGATGGAGTGGCCGCGCGGGGCCGGGTCCTCGCCGAAGGCGACGGTCTCGCCGCGCGCGATGCGGAACTGCTCGCGGACCAGGTCCACGCCCGCGGTCTCCTCGGTGACCGGGTGCTCGACCTGGAGGCGGGTGTTGACCTCCAGGAAGGAGATGGTGCCGTCCTCGCCGACGAGGAACTCCACCGTCCCGGCGCCGTGGTAGGCGGCCTCGCGGCAGATGGCCTTGGCGGCGGAGTGGATCGTGGCGCGCTGCTCCCCGGACAGGAACGGCGCGGGCGCCTCCTCGACGAGCTTCTGGTGGCGGCGCTGGAGCGAGCAGTCGCGCGTCCCGACCACGATCACGTTGCCGTGGGTGTCGGCCACGACCTGCGCCTCGACGTGCCGGGGACGGTCGAGGTAGCGCTCCACGAAGCACTCGCCGCGCCCGAAGGCGACCTCGGCCTCGCGGACGGCCGAGGCGTACAGCTCGGGGATCTCCTCGCGCGTGCGGGCGACCTTGAGGCCGCGCCCGCCGCCGCCGAAGGCGGCCTTGATGGCCACCGGCAGGCCGAACTCGTCGGCGAAGGCCTCGACCTCCTCGTGCCCCTTGACCGGGTCGGGGGTGCCGGGGACGAGGGGCGCGCCCGCGCGCTGCGCGATGTGGCGGGCGGTGACCTTGTCGCCGAGGTCGCGGATGGCCTGCGGGGTCGGGCCGATCCAGGTCAGCCCGGCGTCCAGGACGGCCTGGGCGAAGTCGGCGTTCTCGGAGAGGAAGCCGTAGCCGGGGTGGACGGCGTCGGCGCCGGAGCGCGCGGCCACGTCCAGGAGCTTGTCGATGCGCAGGTAGGAGTCGCCGGGGGTGTCGCCGTCCAGCGCGTAGGCCTCGTCGGCGAGCCGGGCGTGCGGGGCGTCGCGGTCGGAGTCGGCGTAGACCGCCACGGAATCGAGGCCCTCGTCGCGGCAGGCCCGCACGACCCGGACGGCGATTTCTCCCCGGTTGGCGATCAACACCTTGCGCACGTCGTCACTCCTCCACTGTGAGCGGGCCCGAAGCCCGCAAGGAGTCTAGTGCCGCGCGCGGGGCCGGGGGACTTCGCTGCCCGCCAATGGGTCCAGTGTGCTCCGGTTCACTGGATCATCACTGGACAGGTACCCCAGGGGGGTATATGTTCTCGTGCATGGGACACGGAACGGAACACCAGGGCCACGGTGTGCGCGAAGATCACTCCATGCACGATGAGCACGCCGGTCACGCGGGCCACGGGGACCATACAGGTCACGAGGGCCACGACCACGCCGCCCATCGCCCGATGACGCACGACCACCACGGCCACGGCGGCTCGCACGCCGACCCGCACGCGGGCCATGCCGGTCATGCCGGGCACGGGGGTGGCAAGGTCGGCTGGGGCGCCGCCGCGAAGGCGACGCTGCACTGCCTGACGGGCTGCGCCATCGGTGAGATCCTCGGCCTGGTCATCGGCACCGCCTTCGGCTGGCACAACGGCGCAACCACGGTGACCGCGATCGTGCTGGCCTTCGTCTTCGGCTACGCGCTGACCATGTGGGGCATCCGCAAGTCGGGCCTGGGCTTCGGGCAGATGGTGAAGATCGCGCTGGCCGCCGACACCGTGTCGATCGTGTTCATGGAGATCATCGACAACGGGATGATGTGGGTCATCCCCGGCGCGATGGACGCCGGCCTGAACAGCGGACTGTTCTGGGGCTCACTGGCGGTGGCGCTGCTGATCGCGTTCCTGGTGACCACGCCGATCAACAAGTGGATCATCGGCAAGGGCAAGGGGCACGCGGTGGTGCACCAGTACCACGCGGGGCACTGACCCGGGGGTACTGACGCCCGGCAGGGCTTGAGACGTGCGCAGGGCTCCCTCCGGGGAGCCCTTTCGCGTGCCCCGCGCGGGCGGGGACGGCGCGCACCTCGTGGCCGTGGACGAGGCGTGGGCGGGTTCATCCCGCCGGTGCGGGAGCCTCGCGGCCGCAGGGGCGTGACGCGGGTGTGTCAGGGCGACTCGAACTCGCCGAAGCGTTCGCGCTCCCAGGCGGCCTCTTCTTCGGGGGCCTCGGCGGCGCGCTTCCGCTCGTACTCGCCGATGGCGACGCACTCGGCACGCAACCGGTCGGCGGCACTCTCACCGTCGTCAGGCGTCTCGGGCGTGTGGCCGCCCGGCTCATCGCGGGACTCCCGCGCGGCCCTGGCGATGGCGGCCTGGCGCCGGGTCCGCTCCCGGCTAGGCCGCGATCACCGGTACCACCGGCATCCCGCGCTCGTTGTCCTCGTCGGTGCCCTTGATGTCGGCGGCGGCCTGGATCAGCCCGCCCCCGGCGCTCTTGACGCGCCCGGCGACGGTCACCACCTGCGCGTGCCAGTCCGTGGCGGCCTGGGCGGCGGCGGACACGACGGTGAACCCGTCGTTGCCGGTGCCGGCCTTCTCGAAGCCGGCCTTCTGGGCGTCGGCGTCGCCCTTGGCCTGGTCGGCCACGCCTTGGAGGCGCTGTCCGATGCCGGTCATCTTCGACGGGTAGGCGTGCATGATGAGCCCCTCTCTCGGGGTTGCCGGATGCGGCATCGTATTGCCGCGCGTCAACTCACGCCGGGGTCGGGGAGGGTGGCGATGTGGCGCTTCCAGTGCTCGATCGCGTCGGGGCCCATGTGGTGGATGTCGTCGATGCCGAGGGTGCCGTTCTCGGCCTCCACGGCCGTCTCCTCGCACCAGCGGATCGACAGTTTCATGGCCTCCAGGCCCAGCTCCAGCGCGCGCTTGACGTGGGTGGGCAGGAAGCTGTCGCGGGTGAAGTCGGTGGGGGAGGCCAGCGACAGGAGCCCCTCCTGCTTGGCCACCACGTCGCGCAGCATCGCCGCCCGGTTGCGCAGCATCGCGGCGGCCTCGCGGCGGCCGAGGACGGGCACGAAGCTCCAGGCGATGAAGAAGGGGTCCTGGATCGGCGCCAGCTCCCACAGCTTGGCCCGCAGGGTCTCCTGGAACTCCGCCTCGCCCTTGGCGGTGATCTTGTAGGACGTGCGCGCCGGGCGGTTGTCCACCTGCTCGGTGGCCACCACCTCCAGGCAGCCGTCGGCGGTGAGTTTCTTCAGCCCGTGATAGATCGACCCGGGCTTCACCTTCGCCCAGTCCTCCACACCCCAGGAGGTCAGCTCGCGCAGCAGCTCGTAGCCGTGCACCGGCTGTAGCCAGCGCACGAGGCCGAGAAGCATGAGGCGGGTCGTCCACATGTGGTGAATGCTATCCGACGTTGAGTAAGACGATCATGGGGCCACCGTTCAACCCTGCGTCACTCCGCGTGAACTGCTTGGGCGCGAACCTGCCCGAATCGGTACGCGCGCCCCCGTCGCACTCGGGTTTATATTCAACGTTGACTAACGCGCGGGACATGAGTTACTGTCGCCTGAGAGTTGCCATGGCGGCACTATGACGTCGTTGCGACGGAGGCTCGTGCGACGCCGCGTGGCCACGGAATTCGGGAGACGAGAACGCAATGCTGATCGAGACGAAAGGGCTGCGGAAGACCTACCGCGGCCGGAAAGGCGACGTCGAGGCCGTTCGCGGTGTCGACCTGACGGTCAAGGAGGGCGAGATCTTCGGCTTCCTCGGCCCCAACGGCGCGGGGAAGACCACCACCCTGCGCATGCTGTCCACACTGCTCCAGCCCACCGGTGGGAGCGCGCGCATCGCCGGCGCCGACCTGCTGAAGGAGCCCGCGCAGGTCCGCCGCCAGATCGGGTACGTCGGCCAGTCCGGCGGCACCTGGGGCGAGGTGACCGCCCGCGAGGAACTGGTCATGCAGGGCCGCCTGTACGAGCTGCCCAAGGCCACCGCCCGCGAGCGCGCACAGGAGGTCATCGAGGCCTTCGAGCTCGTCGAGTTCGCCGACCGCAAGGTCAAGACCTACTCCGGCGGCCAGCGCCGCCGCCTGGACGTCGCCCTCGGCACCGTCCACCAGCCGTCCCTGCTGTTCCTGGACGAGCCCACCACCGGGCTCGACCCGCAGGCGCGCGCCCACATGTGGGACGAGATCCGCAAGCTGCGCGAGCGCGGCACCGCGGTCTTCATCACCACGCACTACCTCGACGAGGCCGACGCCCTGTGCGACCGGCTCGCCATCATCGACCACGGCACGATCGTCACCGAGGGGACGCCGATCGAGCTGAAGCGCCAGATCGCCGGGGACATCGTCCTCATCGGCGTCACCGGAGACGCCACCGTCGCCGCCGACCTGCTGCGCCCGGCGGAGTACGTCCGCGAGATCGAGACCGACGAGGCCGACGCCGCCGACGTCACCCGCCTGCGCCTCTACGTGGAGAACGGATCCTCGGCGCTGCCGGAGATCCTGCGCACCCTCGACGGCGCGGGCGTCGCCCCCGCCTCGATCGAACTGCACCGCCCGAGCCTCGACGACGTCTTCCTGCGGCAGACCGGCCGTTCGCTGCGGGAAGGGAACTAGGGACCATGAAACTTCTGCGGGACACCTGGCTGGTCTACTCGCGCCAGATGGGACTGGTCATCCGCCAGCCCACCTGGATCTTCATCATGCTGATCCAGCCGCTCTACTACCTCATCCTGTTCGGCCCGCTGCTGGACAACATGGAGAAGATGCCCGGCTTCGAGGCCGGGGCCATGGAGACGTTCGTGCCCGGCCTGGTGATCATGCTGGCCATGTTCGGCACGCTCTTCGTCGGCTTCGGGCTCATCGCCGAGATCCGCGAGGGCGTCATCGAGCGCTTCCGCGTCACCCCCGTCAGCCGCCTCTCGCTGCTGCTGGGCCGCTCCCTGCGCGACGTGACGACCCTGGTCTTCCAGGCGCTCATCCTCGTGCTGCTCTCGGCGCCCATCGGCGGCCTCACCATCAACTGGGACGGCCTGGGCCTGATGATGCTCATCGTCATCGGCATCGGCCTGGCCCTGTCGGCGGCCTCCTACGGCGTGGCGATCGTCCTCAAGAGCGAGGACGCCCTGGCGCCGCTGCTGAACACCGTCACCCAGCCGGTGCTGCTGCTGTCGGGCATCATGCTGCCCATGGCGCTGGCCCCGGACTGGCTCCAGACGGTGGCCAAGTTCAACCCGTTCGCCTACGCGGTCAACGCCGCGCGGGCCCTGTTCAACGGCGACCTGCACTCCCCGTCGATCTGGCAGGCCGCGCTGTTCATCGGCGGGCTGATGGTGCTGCTGGTGATCTGGTCGGCCCGTAAGTTCGGCCGCGCAGCGGCGTAAAGGTACAGAGTCGGGCGGGCCGCCGCCTAGTAGCGGCGCACACGACAGGGGCGGGACCTTCGGGTCCCGCCCCTTCTCGCGTGCTCAGTGGGCCGGGGGATCAGCCGGACTCGCCGCGCGCGGCGGCGGCGTCCTCTTCCTCCCAGGCCTGGCGAGCGTCCTCTTCGAGGACCTCGACGTCGAACTCGCCGTCCTTGGCGCCCGCCACGAAGGCGTCCCATTCCTCGGGGGTGTAGATCAGGATCGTGTCGGGGTCGTCGACGGTGCGCAGGCCGACCAGGCCGTCGGCGGCGAAGCCGACTTCGAGCTTTCCGGGGCTACCGTCCAGGTTCGTCGAGCGGCGCCAGTCGGCGGCCTTCTCGTCGAACTGGCCTTTGAGCGGGTGTTCGTGCACGTGAGACTCCTTTTCGTCACCGGGTTCAACGATAGAAGGCCGTCGGCGGCAACGCGCCGGTCCCGCCGCGCGCGGTTCGCCGGAATGTCACCTGAAGTTCCCCGGTCCGCCGTTTCCGTCCGGGTGGGTCCGGCGCTCTTTACCTACGCTCAGAGATCACGCGCCGAGGTGTCACGGGGGCAGAAGTTGACCAGCGAGTTCACGCCGAAGAAGAAGAGACGGACGCTCACCCGCCGCGCCATCCTGGGCGCCATGGGCATCGGCGTCCTGGGCGCGGCCGGATACGCCGGGGGCGGTGAGATACCCGGGCGGCCCGGGCACACCGACCGCAACCCGGTGGCCACCGAGAACGCCGAGACCGGGGACCGCCGCTGGCGCCCGGACGCGCGGGGCGTGGCCACGTCCACCGACGCGCACGGCGAGATCCAGGGCTACGCCTCGCTGACCTCGGTGGAGCGCGGCGAGACCATCGACTTCCACGTGTCCACATCGGGTGCCGAGCAGTACCGGATCTCCATCTACCGGCTGGGTCACTACCAGGGCGCGGGCGCGCGGCTGATGACCACGAGCCCGCCGCTGGCCGGTTCGGCGCGCCAGATCCCCGACTGCGACCCGGAGACCGGCTCGGTGGGCTGCGAGTGGCCGGTGTCGTGGACGCTGGGCGTGCCCAGGTCGTGGACCTCGGGCACCTACATCGCGGTCTTCGACACCGTCTCCGGGCGCCGCGGGTACACGCCGTTCGTGGTGCGCGAGCTGGACCGGGCCGCCGACCTGCTCGTCGTCCTGCCGTTCACCACCTACCAGGGCTACAACCTGTGGCCGGTCATCGGCCGCAGCGGCAAGAGCTTCTACAACGGCCACAATCCCGACGGGACCCTCGGCGGGCACAAGAACCGCGCCTTCACGGTGTGCTTCCGCCGTCCCTACCAGGACGCCGGGCTGCCGGTGTGGTTCGAGATGGACCAGAACTTCGTGCACTGGGCCGAGGGCAACGGCTACGACGCCACCTACGCGTCCAGTGTGGACCTGCACGCCGGGCGCGTGGATCCCTCGCGGTACAAGGCGATCGTGTTCCCCGGGCACGACGAGTACTGGACGACGCCGATGCGCTCGGCGCTGGAGGACGCCCTGGCCGCCGGGACGCATGTGGCGTTCCTGGGCGCCAACAACGTCTACTGGCACACCCGCGTCGAGCCCGACTCCAACGGCGTCGCGCACGGGCACGTCACCTGCTACAAGGAGGCCCCCGACCCCTACGCGGGCGACGAGGGCACCACGGTGAAGTTCCGGGACCTGCCCGGCATGGCCGAGCAGGCGCTCATCGGCGTCATGTACAACGGGCTCCCGCACCGGCCCGAACCCCTGGTGGTCAAGGGCGCGCGGCACTGGTTCTGGAGCGGGACGGGCCTGAAGAACGGGGACAAGATCCCGGCGATGGTGGCCATCGAGGCCGACGGCGTCGACGGCGCCTCGCCGAACCCGTCGGGCGCGCAGCGGACGCTCCTGTCGGCCTCGCCGTACAAGCACCGGGGCGCGCACAAGCGCGTCCAGAACACCAGTCTCGTCGAGTACGACTCGGGGACCATGGTGTTCGTGGCGGGCACGTTCTTCTGGCCGCTGGCCCTGTACAAGGAGGGCCAGATCAACGAGCACGTCCGGCGGGCCACCACCAACCTGCTGGGGCGGATGATCGGCCCGCCGGCCTGAGTTTCGCTACTTGCGCTGCGCGAGGGTGAGCCCGTCGGCGATCGACAGCATGACCACGTCGAAGCGGTCGTCGGCGGCCACCGCGTCGTTGAACGCGCGCATCGCGATCACCTCCGGGGTGGTCACGGCGTCGTCGATGATCCGGCCGCCCTGGAAGACGTTGTCCACGATGATGTAGCCGCCGGGGCGGATGCGCGGCGCGAGCTTCTCCCAGTAGACGGGGTAGCCGGTCTTGTCGGCGTCGATGAACGCCAGGTCCACCACCGGCGCGGGGTCGAGGTCGTCCAGAGTGGACTTCGCGTCGCCGATGCGCAGCTCGATCCGGTCGGCCACCCCGGCCTTGTCCCAGTAGGCGCGGGCGATGGAGGTGAACTCCTCGCTGATGTCGAAGCAGATGAGCTTGCCGTCGGCGGCCATGCCGCGCGCCACCGACAGCGAGGACATGCCGGTGAAGGTGCCGATCTCCACGGCGTGCCGGACGCCGAGGGTGCGCGAGAGCATGGTGAGGAACTTGCTCTGCTCGGGGGAGATCTGCATCTGCGCCCGGTCGGGGAGGACCGAGTAGGTCTCCTCGATCAGCTCCGCCAGCAGCGGATCGGTCGGCGTGGAGTGGGCGCGCGCGTAGTCGTCGAGCTCGGGGATGAGGTTGATCGAACGTCGGCTCATGCCGCAGACCGTACCGGTAGCGGGGGCCTCACGGGGCGTGCGACGCGGCCCGGGGCGTGTTCGTCCCCGGGCCGCCGTTCGCTGTTCGGTCAGAAGGTCACCGGCGGGACGGCCAGGGCCATCGCGATCATGTCGGCCATGCTCAGGCCCGGTTCACGGTCGAAGGACTGCCCCTGCTTCCAGCCGATCGGCTTCTCGGCCTTGGTGCCGAGGACCACGGCGGTGCCGTCGGCCCGGTAGACCACCGCGGTGTAGTCGGTGATCGGGGATCCCTTCCACCACGCGGTGCGCACGGAGGTGAGGATCCGCTCGCCATTGGGGCCGGTGGTCTCGTCGCACTCGAAGGTGATCTTCGTGTCGGGCTTCCCGTGCTCACCGGGCTCGGTCTGTTCGTCGCAGCCGGAGATCAGCCGCCCGCCGGTCGGGCTGAAGGTGCCCTCCGCGGAGGAGTCGAAGCCCTGGACGTAGGTGTTCGCCGGGAACACCGCCACCCGCAGCGCCTCCACGTTCTCGGTCCCGTCGCCGCCGTCCACGACGAGCTGTATGCCCTCGTCGTTGCCGACAGGGTCGGCGTTATCGCCGCCGCCCATGTCGTCGCCCGGCCCGGTCTCCCCGCTCCAGTTGCGGTAGATGGGCACCATGTCCATCATCACCGAGTAGCTGCCGTCGCGGCTGGTGGTGAGCATCGCCTGGTAGCGGTCGATCCGGAACGAGGAGCCCGGGTCGGCCGGGTCCACCAGCGTCTTGGTGTTGTTGTATTCAGGCGCCTCGCCGGGACCCCACAGCACGTTCTTCACGTTCGGGTAGTGCTGCTTCAGATAGGCGGCCAGCGTGGCCGAGATCGCGTCGCCGGTGGCGTCGCGCGTGGCCCAGGTGGAGCCCCAGTAGACCGGCGCGCCTTCCGGCGGGTACAGGCGCGTGACCCAGACCGAGGGCGACGAGTCCGACGGCGACGGTTCGCCGGCGGCGACCGGCGAACCGCCGCCACCGCCGTTCAGCACCACCCCGGCGCCCACCGCCAGGACGGTGAGGACGGCCAGCCCGGCACCGGCGAAACCGGTCCGCCGCTGCGATCGCCTGCGGCCCTTGGCGACGACGTCCTCGGCGGAGAACGCCAGGGGCGGTGAGCCGGACGACGAGGCTTCGTCCAGCAGGATCTTGAGATCCTCTGTCATGATGTGGCTCCAATGGTCTGTTCCGTGAAGGCATCGGGTACCGGGATCCCCCGGCCCGGCATGGAATCGGCCAGCAGGGCGCGCAGCGTCCGCAAGCCGCGCGCGCCCTGCGACTTGACCGTTCCCGTCGAGCAGCGCAGGACTTCGGCGACCTGCTCGATCGAGTGGTCCTCCCAGTAGCGGAGGACCACCACCGCCCGCTGCCTCTTGGGGAGGCGCGCGAGGGCGTCCATGATGGTGAGGCGGTCGACCTTGCGGTCGGCGCCGTCGGCGGGCGGTGGTTCGGGCGGCTCGCCGACGCTGCGCACGCGCCGGAACCACGCCAGGCGGCCCTCGTCGATGAGGACGTTGGTGATGGTGCGGCGCACGTAGCGGTCGAAGTTCACCGAGTTCTTCCGATGCCAGGCCCCGTAGAGCTTGATGAACGCCGTCTGGACGGCGTCCTCAGCCCGATGCCAGTCACCGCAGCACAGGTAGGCGAAGCGCCGGAGTCGGTCGGCGCGCGCGGTGACGTACTGCCGGAACTCGGCTTCCTGGTCGGATCTCACGAATGGCTCCCGTCTTCGGGTACGGGGCAACATACGAGGACGAGCGGGCCCGGGGTTGCCCTCGCGCCGGAGATTCTTTTCGCCGATGACCGGGCCTCGTCACGACCTGTCACCATCCGTTCCCCTTCGGTACCATTTCCATCCACAATGGAGGGAGACCCGATGGTCGACGCCCGCAAGATCCTGGAGGAGTACGTCTCCTCCGCCAAGGCCGTCCAGCTCGCCACGCTCTCGCCGGACGGCGCCCCGGCGATGTGCAATCTGTGGTGCGCCACGGCCTTCGCGCCCGACCGGCTCTGGTTCATCTCGCGGCCCACGCGTTTCCACTGCGTGAACATCCGCTCCGACGCCCGGGTGGCCGGTGCCCTGCTGGCCATCGAGCTGGCGGAGCTGGGGCAGCCGGTGCGCGGGGTGTCGTTCACCGGTGTGGCACGGGAGCTGCCGACCTCCGATGTGGACGACGACATCGCCGCCTACGTCGGCCGCTGGCCGAGCGCGGCCGGGGCCATCGACCCGGCGCGGCTGGCGGCGGGGGAGACCCATCACCGGATCTACCGGGTCGAGGTGACGGGCTGGGTCCTCTACGACGAGATCGATCACGCCGGCGGGCCGCGCGTGGAGATCCCCGCCGAGACCGCCTGAGCACTCGACCTCGCGCCCGGTCCACGGTAGGTTCACGTACCGTGCCCCGGCGGATTCGCGAGAGTCGAGGAGAACGATGCGGTTAAAGCAGGCCGGAACGGCCGTGGTCGCCGCGGTGACGGTCCTCCTGGCGGCGGGCTGCACGCCCGACGAGGGGAACCGCCCCGGCGGCGACCTGAAGGGCGTGGGCTCGGGGAGCGAGTGCGTCATCGCCGCCCCGGTCAAGGTCGGGCTCGTGCTGAGCCTCACCAACGGCGCCGCCTTCGCCGGGGAGTACCAGAAGCAAGGTCTCGAACTGGCCTTCAAGCAACTGAATGAGCGCAAAGGCGTCCATTACGAGGTGCTGCTGGAGGACGACGAGACCAGCCCCGACAAGGGCGTGGCCGTCTACGAGAAGCTGATCAACACCGACCGGGTCAGCGTCCTGGTCGGCCCGACACTGTCCAGTGTGGCCTTCCCGGCGTTCGGCGACGCCCAGGAGGCCGGTGTCCCGGCGATCGGCATCTCCACCACCGCCGAGGGCATCCCGCAACTGGGCGACTACATCTTCCGCGACTCGCTGCCCGAGCAGTACGCCCTGGCGGCCAGCATCCCGGCGGCCAAGCAGGCCCTGAACCTCAAGACGGTGGCGATCCTGCACGACTCGGTCGACGAGTTCACCTCCTCGGCCTACACCACCATGAAGGAGACCCTGGAGCACGAGGGGATCCGGATCGTGGAGGACGAGTCCTTCAAGACCACCGACACCGAGTTCGGCGCGCAGCTGGGCAAGGTGGCGGCGGCCAAGCCGGACGCGGTGGTCCTGTCGGCGCTCCCGGGGGCCACGATTCCGCTGGTGAAGCAGGCGCGCTCGATGGGCATCAGCTCGCCGATCGTGGGCGGGAACGCCTTCAACTCGCCGTTCATGATCGGCAAGCTCGGCGAGGCCGCCGAGAACCTGATCGTGGGTGGGGCCTGGAGCGCGTCCTCGGGCACCACCGGCAACGAGGACTTCATCAACGCCTTCACCGCCGCCTATGGCCGCGCGCCCGACCAGTTCGCCGCGCAGGCCTTCACCGCCGCGCAGCTGATCGACGTCGCCGTGCGCGCCGACTGCGACGGCAACCGCGAGGCGATCAAGGACAACCTCGGCCAGATCCTGGAGCTGGACACGATTCTGGGCAGCCTCTCCATCGACGAGGACGGCGAGGTCTACCAGAAGCCGGTGGTCCAGATGGTCAAGGACGGCCGCCTTACCCTTCTGGACCGCTGAGGCGTGCGATGACCTCCCAAAGAACGACGCCCCCGAATGGCATCGACATTCAGGGTTTTCCATTCATCACTCTGTGGTGCGATCGGCGAGGGCCGGTGACGATGAACTCGGCAGACCGACGGGACGGTGAGGGCGGCGGTGTCTCGCGAACCTAAGGAATCCACGGTGCCCGCGGAGGCCCGCGCGCCGAAGGAGAACACTGTGGACGAACGGCGGGAGTCGCGGGCCGGGCGCTGGTTAAGCCGCCTGCGGCCCTCCTCGGTGCGCATCCGCACCAAACTCGCCCTCATGCTGCTCATCCCGGTGCTCGCCCTGGCCGGGATCTCGTCGGTGCGCCTGGGCGACTCCGCCGACGAGGCCTCGGTGGCGGCCAAGACCGAGGACCTGGTGCGCCTGGCCGACACCACCGCCCGGCTCATCCGGGCGATGCAGGACGAGCGCACGCAGGCCGCCGTCCAGGTCTTCAAGGAGAACGCCGTCCTGGGCCAGACCCTCGACGGCTTCGAGGCCGCCGTCATCGCCTCCAACGAGCGCCTCAAGGAGTTCGACGCCGCCCGCGCCACCTTCGCCGACGATCCCGTCGTCAAACCGCTGCTGGACTCGGCGTCCAAGCCGCTGTCGCGACTGGCGGTGGTGCGCGCCGCCGCCCACGGCGACATCGAGCGCGTCCACCTGACCGTCTACAGTGCCGCCGTCAGCCGCCTGGTCGGCGTCCTCGACCACGCCGTGGACGAGGCCGAGGCCCCGCTCAACCAGAACCTGCGCGCCGCCGCGCTGCTGGCCACCGCCGACGAGAGCTCCGAGCGGCTGCGCGTCCTGAGCCTCGGCCTGGTCGACGGGCAGCCCCTGGACGCCTCGTACCGCCCGATCATGGAACTCATCGGCGACCGCGAGCGCGCCCTCACCGAGTACCGGCGCATCAGCGCCGAGGGCACCGGCTTCGAGTCGGGCGGCCTGGGCGCCAAGGACGCCCGCCCGGCCAACGCCTTCGAGCAGAAGGTGGCCACATCCCGTTCGCACGAGGCGATCGCGGTCGGCCACGCGGCCCTCATGGTCGCCTTCGACGCCCGCCACGCCGCCACCACCGCCGCGATCGACACGGTCTTCCTGCGGACCGTGGAACGCGCCGAGGTCATCCGCGAGGACGTGACCCGGCGGGTGCTCATCGAGGGCGGCCTGGTCGTGTTCACCCTCGTCCTGGCCGTGCTGATCGGGCTGTGGCTCGGTCGCTCGGTGACCCGGGGCCTGCGGCGGCTGCGCGACTCGGCCCGCCGGGTGGCCCGCCACGAGCTGCCCACCGCCGTCCGCCAGGTCGACGAGCAGCGCGACCTGACCGGGCTGACGCCCGAGGAGTTCGCCGAGCGCACCACCCCGCCCCTGCGGGAGGCCGGATCCGATGAGCTGGCCGAGGTGGCCGGCGCGTTCAACATGGTCCACCGCGAGGCGATCCGGGTCGCGGCGCAGCAGGCGATGCTGCGCGTCCACATCGGCGCGATGTTCGTCCGCCTCGCCCGGCGCGGGCACAGCCTCACCGGCCGCCTCACCGCCGAACTGGACGCCGCCGAGCTCAATGAGCAGGACCCCGACCAGCTGGAGCGCCTCTTCCGGCTCGACCACCTGGTGTCCCTCCAGGGCCGCGCCAATGACAGCCTGCTGGTCCTCGGCGGCGCCTCGGCGGCGAAGGTCCGGCGCTCCAACGAGAGCCTGTCCGACGTCTTGCGCGCCGCGCAGAGCCACACCGAGCACTACACCCGGGTCAACTACTCCACAGTGGACGACGGGATCTGGATCAAGCCCGGCGTGGTCGACGACGCCGTCCAGCTGCTCGCCGAGCTCATCGACAACGCCACGCGCTACTCCAACAGCCCCGCCACGGTCTCGGCGCGGTTCCTCGCCGACCACGTCGCCGTGGAGGTCACCGACCAGGGCATCGGCATCGCGCCGGAACGGCTGGCGCGCTTCAACGAGCGCCTCACCGGAGCGTCCCCATTGGACCTGGAGTCGCTCCAGGCGATGGGGCTCACCGTGGTCGGCATGCTCGCCGGGCGGCACGGCATCGCCGTCCGGCTCGTCCCCGGCGGCGAGAAGGGCATCCGCGTGGAGGTGACCATTCCCGGCTCGCTGGTGGACTTCGAGCCCTCGCCGGAGCACCAGCGCCGCCTCGGCGAGCCCGCCACCGTCCCCGTCCGGCGGGAGGCGCCGCTGTTCCGGCGGGGTGGCGAGCGCCGAGCACCATCGATCGTGGACACCGAAGTCCTGCCCGTCATCCACTTCGAGCGACGGCCGGCCACCGCCGAGCCCGTCGAGATCGGACCCGACGGCCTGCCCCGCCGGCGGCCCATGACCTCATACGGCTCGGCGACACCGAGCCCCAACCCGCCAGCAACCGGCCCCATCCGCCGCGACCCGGCCGCGATCGGCGCGACGTACGTCGCGTACGCCCGGGGCCTCACCGGAAGCCGCAACGGCCGGAACAACGAACCGAGGACCACCACGTGACCACCAGCTTCAACGTCGACTTCCTGGTCAACGACTTCGTCGCACGCGTCCCGCACGTGTCACACGTGATCGCCGTGGCCGCCGACGGGCTCCTGATCGCGGCCAACCACGAACTGCCCCGCGAAGAGGCCGAGCGACTGGCGGCCATCGCCTCGGGACTCACCAGCCTCCTCGCCGGCGCGGCGCGGTCGATGCGAGCCGACCCGGTGATCAGCAACCTGACGGAGATGAACGGCGGCTACATGTTCTCGATGGCGGTGTCGAACGGGGCCAGCCTGCTGGCCCTGGCGGGCTTCGGCTGCGACATCGGGCAGGTCGCGCACGAACTGGCCGACCTGATCAACAAGGTGGGCCCGGCGCTGACCCCGCAGGCCCGGCACAACATGAGGGTGGACTACTAGGACGGCACGGGACGACCGGCTCCATGGGTGTGACGGTGGCCCGAACGGGATCGGGTCGCGAGCCGGACGAGCCGCCGACCGCGATGGGCCCGGCCGCGCGTCCTCCCGGCGGGCGGCGGGGCCGCGGTCCCTCCGGAACCGCGACCCCGCCACCTCACCCGGTCGGGCGGGGTCTCAGGCAGGGCTGTTGTGGTAGGCCGCGACCTTCCACTCCCCGTCCGCTCCATTGGCGCGGATCAGCGTCCAGGTCGCCACGACCCAGCGGCCCTCCGGCACCTCCCCGGCCCCGGCGAACTCCTCCCCGGCGAACACGATCGCGTTGCGCGCGGTCACCACGGCGGTGCCCTCGGCGGGGAACCGGACCGAGATGTACTCGCCGTCCACGTGGGAGTCCTTGAGGGGACCGGCGAAGCTCTCCGCCATCCGCTCGCCGATCTCGGCGGCCCCGGCGCGGTACACGCCGGGCATGACGGAGGTAGCGTCGTCCAGGAACCGCGCGGCGAAGGCGGCGGCGTCGTTTCGCGTCCACGCCTCGTACACGGCGTCGATGGTGGCCAGGGCGGCCTTCTCGTCGTTCATCTGTCTCCTCCTAGAAACGGGTTTCGGAGGTATCTACCGGCGGGCGGTGGCGAACTCATCGGTCCCGCGCTAGAAATCTTCGGGTGGACGACTTCGAGCGCTACCGCCGCGAGCTCACCGCGCACTGCTACCGCATGCTCGGCACGCCCGAGGACGCCGAGGACCTCGTCCAGGAGACCTACCTGCGCGCCTGGCGCGCCCGCGGCGACTACGACGCCTCGCGCGCCTCGTTCCGCACCTGGCTCTACCGGATCGCCACCAACGCCTGCCTGACCGCGCTGCGCTCGCGGGGGCGGCGTCCGCTGCCGATGGACCTCGCCGCGCCCGACGAGGACCCCCACGGCCCGCTGCGCCCGGGTGAGGTGCCGTGGCTGGCGCCGTTCCCGTGCGACCCGGCCGAGGAGGCCGCCGCGCGGGGGAGCATGCGCCTGGCGTTCGTGGCGTCGGTGCAGTACCTGCCCGCCAGGCAGCGGGCGGTGCTGCTGCTGCGCGACGTCCTCGACTTCCCCGCCGCCGAGGTGGCGGTGCTGCTGGAGACCTCGGTCGCCGCTGTGAACAGTGCGCTCCAGCGCGCCCGCGCCCGCGTCGGGCGCCTCGCCGAGCACGACGTGGACGCCACCGCCGCCCGCGAGGTCGTCGACCGCTACGTCGCCGCCTTCGAGGCCGCCGACGTCGAGGGACTGTCCCGGCTCCTGGCGCGCGACGCGATCCTGGAGATGCCGCCGGTGCTCAACTGGCTCATCGGCCGCGCGCACTACGCGTCCTTCATCGAACGCGTCTACGGCATGGCCGGCACCGAGTGGCGGATGCTCCCGGTGTGGGCGAACGGCCAGCCGGGCGTGGCCGCCTACGCGGCGGGCGTCGCGCACTCGCTTCAGGTGTTCGACGTGCGGGACGCCCGCGTCGCGCGCAACACGGTGTGGGTCGTCCCGGAGCTCTTCGGGCGCTTCGGGCTGCCGGAGCGGTTGTGAGAGGTGGGGAGCGGCGGACCCCCGTAGACCCGCCGCTCCCCGGGTTCAGTAGACGATCACCTCGGGCAGGGAGCGCAGGATCTCGCCGAGCTGGGCGGCCGACAGCCTCGGGGGAGCGAGGGCGCCGTCGTCAAGGGTCCTCAGCCGGGTGCTCATCATGTACGCGTTCCCGTTGGGCAGATAGAGGATCGCGGTGTCGATACCGGCCCGGGCCTCGGTGCCGTTCGGAGGAGGGGTCCGCCGGGACTCGATCGTCACCAGTTGTGCGCCATCGGCCAGGTCGGTGGTCGCGCACGTGTTGTCCCAGTCGCCCACGATGTACCCGTCGGCGACCCATGAGGTGTAGTCGTCGCAGGTGTACAAGTAGGCGGCACTTCTGACCTCCCCGTGGCCGTTGTCGCTCGCGGACGTGGGGCCGCGCTTGAAGGAGCCCTTCGACACCGCCTCGAAGCTGAAGTAGCCGTTCACCTCCGGCCTGCCGGAGGTCGGATACGGGCCGGGGCGCAGGTCCAGCACGCCACCCTGGTAGGCGACCTGCTCGGAGAGCCTGGCGTTCCAGCGGGCGACCATGTCGGTGGTGAACGGGGTCGAGTCGAGTTCGAGTCCACCCAGCGATCGCCCGAAGGTGGAGTCGTCGTTGGGGTGGACGCCGTGATCACGAAGCCGGGCGAGCAGGGCCTCGTGGAGCCGGACCGTCTCCGGGTTGGTGGCGACCGCGTTCTCCGACCCGGGCTCGCTGATCCAGTGGGACGGCGCGCTCAGGTCGAGGTCTTCGGGCAGTGGGAAGTCCGGCTGCGTTTTCGGCACCGGGCTGCCCGAGGTCGTCGGGTTCGGGTGGCCGTCCCGCCCCGGCAGGTTCCCGATGGCCACGGCGAGGGCCATCACCAGCGCCAAGGCCGCCGTCCCCATGACGGCGTAGCGCGAGCGCTTTCGCCTCCGGCCCCGGTCCATCAGGCTCGCGGAGTCGATGATGATGTCGGGCGTGCAGTCCTCGAACTCCCGGTCCAGGCGGGCGCGCAGATCCTCGGTCACGTCGCGCTCCCTTCAAAGCCGGGCTCGCCCAGCAGGTCGCGCAGGGTGCTCAGGCCGCGCATCGTCAGGTTCTTCGCCGCGCCCGTGGAGCACCCCAGGATCGTCGCGGTCTGCTCGACCGTGTGGTCCTCCCAGAAGCGCAGGACGACCGCCGCCCGCTGCCGCTTCGGCAGCCGCAGCAGCGCCGAGATCAGCACCAGCCGCTCCTCGGGCGCGTCGGGCGTGACGGGACGCTCGGGGAGCACGTCGGTGGTCTTCTCCCGCCGGAAACGGAAGAGCCGGTGCTCGTCGATGAGCGCGTTGACGATGATCCGCCGGACGTAGGCGTCCAGCGACTTGCGCCTGGCCCGGTTCCAGTTGGCGTACAGGCGCACCAGCGCGGTCTGCACGACGTCCTCGGCGCGATGCCAGTCGGCGCAGCAGAGATAGGCGAAGCGGCACAGTCTGCGGGTGTGGGCGGCGACGTAGTCGCGGTAGTCGCGGTCCTGCTCGGGTGTCATGGGCGCCTCGGGTTCCGGTGGGGTCGGCGGAGGATACGAGGTGGGGACCCGGGAAGGTCACGCTCGCGCGCCGACCTCTCCGGGCCCGGGGTCAGTAGATGATCACTTCGGGGAGGGATCGGAGGAGCTCGCCGAGCTCGGCGGCGGGGATGGTCGGATCCCGCAGAACCTTCTCGGCCACATGGCCGAACACGTTCGTGATCATGTAGGCGTTCCCGTTGGCCAGGAACAGGATCGCGGTGTCACTGCCGCGCGGGCCCTCGTTGCCGCGCCCGATCGTGCGCGACTCGATCGTCACCAGTTGCCCGCCATCGGGCAGGTCGGTGGTGACACACGTGTTGTCCACGTCGCCCATGACATAGCCGTCGCCGACCTTGTCGGCGTAGTCGTCGCAGGTGTAGAGGTGCACCGAGCTGGAGGTCA
The DNA here is from genome assembly GCF_030269765.1 of Actinorhabdospora filicis. GTDB lineage: Bacteria > Actinomycetota > Actinomycetes > Mycobacteriales > Micromonosporaceae > Actinorhabdospora > Actinorhabdospora filicis. The sequence goes on from NZ_BSTX01000004.1 coordinate 811,423, forward strand.
TGCTGTGCCCGTCGAAACCGATGGAGCCGGGGCCGCGTTCGAACGAGCCCTTGGGCAGTGCCTGGACGTCGAAGGAGTCGATGAAGTCGGCTCGCCCGTCCGGGCCCGTGCCGGGCGACAGGTTGCTGATGACTCCCGTGTAGATCAGCCTCGTCGTGAGCATCCGGTCCCAGCGCGCCTGCTGGTCGCCGCGTGTATCGGCCGACTCGGCCTCCAGGCCATCCCGGTATCGCATCAGGTGCCCGTCGGGGTTGGCTCCGTGGGCGCGCAGCCGGTCCAGCAGCGCCTCCTGCAACCGGGTCATCTCGGGGTTGTCGGGCAGGTCCTCGATGCCGGGCGGGCCGACCCAGTGGTAGACCTCCTCGGGAGCCAGATCCCCCGGCAGCGGAAACTCCGGCTGCGCCACCGGCACCGGGCTCCCGGAGGTCGTCGGGTTCGGCGTCCCGCCCCGGCCCGGCAGGTTCCCGACCACCACGACCAGCGCCATCACCAGCGCCAGCGCCGCCGTCCCCGCCACGGCGTAGCGGGACCGCTTCCTCCTCTTCCCGCGCTCCATCAAGCCGGCCGAGTCGATGATGATGTCGGGCGTGCAGTCCTCGAACTCCCGGTCGAGGCGCGTTCGCAGGTCCTCGGTCACGATGTCGCTCCTTCGGCGATCACGAGGGACGGGTCCGCCAGCAGCCCGCGCAGGGCCGCGACGCCCCGCTCGGCAAGGTTCTCGGCGGCGCCGGTCGAGCAGCCCAGGACGGACGCCGCCCGCTCGGCGGGCAGGCCCTCCCAGAAGCGCAGGACGACCGCCGCCCGCTGCCGCTTCGGCAGGCGCAGCAGCGCCGAGATCAGGACCGGCTCGTCGCCGGGCTCGGGCGGGACGTCGGGGATCGGCTCCCGGCGGAGGCGGAGGAAGCCGCGCTCGCCGATCAGCGCGGCCACGATGAGCCGCCGGACGTAGACGTCCGGTGTGGTGCGCCGGGCACGGTTCCAGCTCGCGTACAGGCGCACCAGCGCGGTCTGGACGACGTCCTCGGCGCGACGCCAGTCGGCGCAGCAGAGGTAGGCGAAGCGGCAGAGCCGTCGTGTGTGTGCGACCACGTAGTCGCGGTAGTCGCGGTCTTGCTCGGGTGTCATGGGCGCCTCGGTTCGGGTGGGGTCGGCGGGGGATACGAGGTGACGGTGGGCGGAGGTCACGCCGAGGGCCGGAAAAGAAGTGAATGACCTTTTTCTTCAGGTATCGGAAAAAATTCCCTTAGGTCCGTATCCCTCCGATCCCTTGATCGTTGATCATTCCGGTAGCGCCGGAACGGCCGGCGCCGACAGTGAGCGAGCCATCATGCCGTACACGTCGCAGGTCACACGCGGTGCGCGCCGCGTTGTGCCCGGTCGTGCGCGGTCCTGGCTGTTCCGGCTGGGGCTCGGTCTCCTCGCTGTCGGTGGCGCGGTCGGTTTCGGCTGGAGCCTCGACGGCTCCTCGGCTCAGGCCGCCGGTGTCGGTGACGAACCGACCGCGGTGGGGCTGGCTCCGGCCTCGGCGTCGCTCATGGGCGACGTCGGGCACGTGGTGGGCGCCTCGATGGACGACTCCCTGCTCAAGGGGTCGGTCCTCAAGGGCCACCGCCACACCGCCGTCGCCCTGATGGCGAACCTCGGCCGCACGGTCGAGGGCACGGCCGGGGACGCCTCGGCCGAGATGGAGCCGGTCGCGGGGGAGGTCGTCGGCACGCTCGTGTGCGGCGACGGCTGCACCTCGGACACCGGTCGTCCGCGCGATGCCGCACCTGCTTCGCACGGCGACCCGCTCGGCACCATCGCCAAGGGCGTGGTGCGGACGTCTTCGACGCTGGTCGACGACGTGACGCGTACGACCGTGACGCCCGCTCTGGCGTCACTGTCGGATTCCGGCGAGGCCACCGCGGCCACGCCGGGCCTGGCGCACCGCGTTACCGCGGTGCTCTTCCCCGTCCTCGGGGCGGTCGCCGACACGGTGACCGAACCCGGGTCGAGCGGCCCCGCCGCTGACACCGCCGTCGGCCGTCCCCTGGACGCCGGTGCGGTAGTCGCGTGCCTTCCGCGGCCGGCCGCCGACCTTCACCCCGCGGACGCGGCGGCTCACGCCGCCGGGGACCACGCGGCGGCGCACGTGGACGCGCCGCACTTCGCCGTGGTCCCGGTTCCGGCAGGCGAGAGCCTGCCCGCGGCGCCCTGCGCGCCGCTGCCGTGCTCCGATTCGGGGTGCGCGCCCGGGGCGGGATCGGGACGGATGACGGCGTACGGGAACGGCGGAGCCGCCGCCGTACTCGCCGGCGCCGAGCCGTCCTTCTTCGCCCTTCCGGGTATCCGGCCCGCCGGTGAGGCCTTCTCCTCGCCGACCGGTGCGGTGCTCGGGCACATCATCGCCCCCGACTAGGGGCGTCTCCGGCACGTCGGTCCGTCGCGTCTCTTTCGCGGCTGGTTGTCCGGCGTGCTTTTCGCGGCCTCTTTCCGGCCGATCGCTACGCACGAATCAACTAGGGGGAACTCCATGCGCAAGGCTCTCACCGCCGTCGCCGTCGCCGCGGGCGTCGCCGTTCTCGGCTTCGCCGGCCAGGCCTCGGCCTCCAACTCGGGCGCGTTCGCCGGCGCCCTGTCGCTGGTCAACATCGACGCCTCGTCGGCGGCGCACTGGCAGATCTGCGGCCAGAACGTCCTGACGCAGTCGTACTACCAGGTGTGCGACAACCGCGACCACATCGGTGACGGCCCGCAGTCCGGCGCCTTCGCGGGCGACCAGTCGCTGGGCAACCTCGACATCTCCGACGCCGCGCACTGGCAGATCTGCGGCCAGAACGTGTTCGTGGTCCCGTCGCTGGACCAGCAGTGCCTGAACAGCGACCACAAGAGCCACGGCTGATCTCAGCCTCCCGCCGGGGCGGCTCGCCCGCCCCGGCACCCACAAGCAACGACTTCCTTTAGGAGAGAACAGATCATGCGCAAGACCATCGCGACCGCTTTCGTCGCCGCCGGTGTCGCGGCCCTCGCCTTCTCCGGCACCGCCGCCGCCAACGGCCCGAACTCCGGCGCCTTCGCCGGCGCCCTGTCGCTGGTGAACATCGACGCCTCGGACGCCGCGCACTGGCAGATCTGCGGCCAGAACGTGTTCGCGCAGTCCTACAGCCAGGTGTGCGACAACCGCGACCACATCGGCGGCGGCCCGCAGTCCGGCGCGTACGCCGGCGACCTGTCGATCGCGAACGTCGACATCTCCGACGCCGCCCACTGGCAGATCTGCGGCCAGAACGTCGGCGTCTCGCCCTCGCTGGTCCAGAAGTGCCAGAACACCGACCACATGCCGGTCGGCGCGTCGATGAAGAACACCAAGACCACGCACAAGCACAGCAAGTAAGCAACGACGGGTCCCACCGGCCGCACCGGCCGGTGGGACCCCGCCGTCTCGGGGCACGAGAGGAGAGCCATGAGGCGCACCATCATCGCGGCGGCGATCGGAGTACTGGCGCTGGCGGCGCCGGTCTCGGCGTCGGCCCACCCCGGGGGCGCGGACTACACGCCGCCCACCGGTTACGTCACGTCCTGGGGCGAGACCGTCCCCGTGGGCGGCATGACCCTGGTGAACGCGGACCTGCACGGTGCCGCGCACTGGCAGATCTGCGGGGTGAACGTGGCGGACACGCTCGTCGCGCCCACCTGTGACAACAGCTCGCGGTCGGAGCCCGCGCCCGGCGGCAGGAACGCCCTGGTGAACGTGGACCTGCACGACGCGGCCCACTGGCAGATCTGCGGCATCAACGTCGCCGCCAGCGGAACCGCGGCGACCTGCGACAACACGCACTAGAACGCGCGCGGGGCGGCGGCGGCCCGCCGTCCCGCGCGTCATCCGATCGGTGTACACCGGACGGCCCCGGCGCGGCGACCGTGGATGCATGGGCACCACACGCCGCGCCTTCCTGGCGCTAGTACCGTCCGTGGCCGTGCTGGCCGCCTGCTCCGCGCAGCAGCCGCCCGCCGCGTCCTCCACGCCGAAGGAGCCGTCCGCCATGTCCCAGAGCCCCGAACCCCGCCCCGCCGCAAGCCGCCGCCTGCTGGCCGCGTCCGCCGACGGCGACACCGCCGCCGTGACCGCCGCGATCGCCGCGGGCGCCGACCTGGAGACCCGCGACGGCGACCGCCGCACCCCGCTGCTCCTGGCCGCCACCTTCGACCACGTGGACGTGGCGAAGGCCCTGGTCGCGGCGGGCGCCGACCCCGACGCCCTCGACGGACGCCACGACACCCCGTGGCTGGTCACCGGCGTCACCGGCAGCGTGGCCATGATGAACGCCCTGCTCCCGGCGAAACCCGACCTGACCATCCGCAACCGCTACGGCGGCATCTCGCTGATCCCCGCCTGCGAGCGCGGGCACGTCGACTACGTCCGCGAGGTCCTCAAGACCGGCATCGCCGTCGACCACGTGAACGACCTCGGCTGGACCGGGCTGCTGGAGGCGATCGTCTACGGCGACGGCTCCGGCGCCTACCAGCAGATCGTGTCGCTGCTGATCGCCGGTGGCGCCGACCCGCGCAAGGCCGACGGGAACGGCGTGACGCCGCTGTCGCACGCCGAGCGCATGGGCCAGGCGAAGATCGCCGCGATCCTGCGGGCGGCGGGCGCCTAGGCCTCGCCGGGCACGGCCCAGAGGGTGTGCACGGGCACGCCGAGCTCGGCGAACATGCGACGCAGCAGCGGCAGCGACACCCCGATGACGTTGCCGTGGTCGCCGTCGATGCCCTCGATGAAGGGCGAGGCGTAGCCGTCGATGGTGAAGGCCCCGGCCACCCACAGGGGCTCGCCGGTGGCCACGTACGCGGCGATCTCGGCGTCGTCGACGTCGGCGAAGCGCACGGTGGTGGAGGCCACCTCCAGCAGCGTGCGGCCGGTGCCGGTCTCGATGAGGCAGTGGCCGGTGTGCAGGACGCCGGAGCGGCCGCGCATCGACTTCCAGCGCGCGACGGCCTCCTCGGCCCCCTCGGGTTTGCCGAGGGGTCGGCCGTCCAGCTCCAGCAGCGAGTCGCAGCCCAGGACATAGGCCTCGCCCTCGACGCGCGCGGCGACGTCGGCGGCCTTCAGCCGGGCGAGTTCCCTCGTGAGCGCGGGGACGGTCGGGGCGGTCACGCCGGACTCGTCGACGCCGCTGACGATGACCTCCGGCGCGAAGCCCGCGGTGCGCAGCAGGCCCAGCCGGGCCGGGGACTGCGAGCCCAGGATGAAGCGGCTCACCGGGGCAGCCCGCTCGCGCGCCAACTGCGGACCGCGCCCAGGCGCAGGCCCGGGTCGCTCCAGGCGGGGGTGGGTGCCGGTGGTGGGGGCGAGCCCGCCCGGGCGCGCGCGGCCAGCACGACGTACACGGCCGCGAGTTCCTCGGGCGTCACCGCGCCCCGCACCACCTGCATGGTCACTCCCACCTAGCTACCAGGGCTTACCGTCGTGGTCGAACTCGCGGTAGACCCGGTCCCAGAACCCGTCGCGCACCCAGATGCGCGCCTCGGGCAGATCACGTAGCGAGTATCCCAGGGTCTTCTCCGCCTCGACGAGCAGCTCCTTGTCGATGACGGTGGGCAGGGTCGGCCCGGGCAGCAGGTCCTGGATGTTGTCGCGGCCGCGGGTGAGGATCCACTTGTGCGCGACGTACTCGCCGGTCTCCTCGATGGCGTTGCGGTCGGCGGCCTCTTTGGTGGTCGGTTTCGGCTTGGCGCGCTCCAGGGTGTCCCACGCGTCGGCGGCCGACATGGTGACCGCCACGGAGTGCCGCTGCCCGAAGACCGAGGCCGGGGACGGCGGGCCGATGACGACCGGGGCCGGCTGGGACGCGGCGGCGACCTTGGCGGTCCCGGCGGCGGCGGTGCCGACCTTGGTGAAGTAGGACCGGCAGAAGTCGGCCGGGAGGATCTCGACGGTGTCGGCCTCCCACACCAGCCGTTCCGCCTGGTTGGTGCCGTACGGCGGTTCCACACCCCACAGGTGCAGGCGGACGCCGTAGGCCTGCGCGATCTCCACGGCCGGGACCATGTCCTCGTCGCCGGCCAGGAGGATCGCCTCGGTGATGGCGCGGTGCCGCGCCAGCTGCTCAAGATCGGCGCGGATCATGGCGTCCACGCCCTTCTGCTGCCCCCGTGAGTTCAGGTTCCCCAACCGGACCTTGACATAGTCCATTTGCGCGATGACCCGCTGATCGACCGTCGGGACGCGGTCGCGGGCGGCGTCGAACCAGTAGACGCGGAGCAGTTCCCCGTCGGTGAGGCGCTCGGCGGCGCGGGCTATTAAAGTGCCGATCAGCTTTTCGGCGTCAACTTTGTATTCCCGGCGCGAGGTGGCCCCCAACAGGACTTCCGCCGCCGCGGCGTAGAGATATCCGACGTCTATCAAGATCGAATATCGACGGCTCGCTTTGCTGCCACAGTCATGGTCGAGTCGGGACATCGGGCGGCTCCATCCAGCTGGATATATAGCGCAATTTCGTTCCGGTGGGAAACGCTACCGGAGAAGGTGGACACGAGGGTGAGGCGCGCATGGGCGTCCGCCGTGAACCGGGCGCGGGTACCGACAGGTGACGGACGAGCGGCCCGGTGCGCGTGACCGGGACCTCGGGTGATTCGCGTTCGTCGATGCGCCGGTGGGCGGCGGGACGTACGGCCTGCGTAGCGGGGACGTCCCGGGCCGGTATGTAAGTAACCACTTACTTCTGTCATCATCTCCCCATGCCGCCCAAGTTCGCCAAGCGCAGCACCGCCACCCACCGCCGCGCCGACGCCATCGAGGCGGGCCTGCGGGTCCTGGCCGATCTCGGCCCGACCACCGCCGCCGTGCAGCAGGTCGCCGCCGAGATCGGGGTCTCACCGCCCTACGTGTTCCGCCTCTTCGGCGGCAAGCAGGGCTTCTTCGTCGCGTGCCTCGACGAGCTGGAGGACCGCGTCCGGACCGTCTTCGCCACCGCCGCCACCGAGGAGCCCTTCGGCGAGATGGGCGCGCGTTTCCGCGAGCACGTGCGCGACGGCGTCTTCTCCGGCCTCCTCGTCCAGGCCCTGGCCGCCGCGCGCCACGACGAGGTCATCGCCGCCCGCTGCCGCTCGCTGATCGCCGGAGTCCTGGAGGAGGTCGCACAGACCACCGGCGCCACCGACGAGACCCTCGCCGGGTTCCTCGCCGACGGCGCGCTCGTCTTCATGCTCCAGGCCATCGGCGCCGACCTCACCGAGGGCAGCCGGGCCGCCGTCACCGCACTGCGGAAGTCGGTGTGAACCCCCTCGTCGCCGCGCAGGGCCTGTGGGTCCGCGCCCGCACCGAGAAGCTCCCCGAGGCCGCCGGACCCCGCACCGGCGTGACCGGTGAGGGCGCCCCGCTGCGGCTGGCCGTCCTCGGCGACTCCACGGCCGCCGGATGCGGCGTCGACGACCACGAGAACGGTTTCACCGGCGCCCTCGCCGCCGCGCTGGCCGCCCGCGGCCACCGCGTCGAGTGGTCGGTCACCGGCGCCAACGGCGCGACCTCCCGCCGCGTCCGCCACCGCCTGCTGCCCGAGGTCCCGCCGGCCACGATCGCGGTCCTGCTCGCCGGCACCAACGACGTTCTCGCCCGCCGCCCGCCCGGCGACTGGCGCGAGGACCTCTCCGCGATCGTCGACGGGCTGCCCGCCGAGCGCGTCGCCGTCGTCGGCCTGCCGCTCTTCGCCGAGTTCCCCCGCCTGCCCCGCGCCCTGGGCCGCTATCTCGCCCGCCGCGCCGAGGGCCTCGACGCCGTCGCCCGCGAGGTCTGCGCGGCCCGCCCCAACGCTCAGTGGATCCCCTCCGCCGAGTCCTTTCCCGTCCCACCCGGCTTCTTCGCCCGGGACGGTTTCCACCCTTCCGCCGCCGGTTACCGGCACTGGGCCCGGCTCGTCGCCGGGCACCTGACCTGACTCACCTGGAGAGGACGACGATGCCAGCCACCCTCGCCGACATCCTCGACGACGCCGCCCGCGGGACCTTCCCACCCCCCGACGGCACCACCACGATCGTCGCGCAACCCGCGCCCCGCGACGCCGGGGTCATCGCCTTCACCGCCCATTCGGTCGTCTTCACCGACGAGGACCCCGCCTGGGTCCGCGAGACGATGGCCTCCATCGGCTGCGACGCCCTCGCCGCGGCCATGAACCCGCTGTTCCTGACCCGGATGCTCGAACGCACCGGCCGCACCACCGACACCGTCATCCTGCTGACCGTCGCCGACTCCCTCCCCGGCGCCCCGCCCCTGGACCTGCGCGAACTCACCGACCCCGACCACCCCCGCGTCGCCGCCGCCCACAAGCGCCGCGACGGCGTCCGCGTCTGGGCCGCCGACGGCGGCCTCGTCCTCCTCGGCCGCGGCGTCGCCGGCCGCTGGGAGACCGCCATCGAAGTGGACGAGAACTCCCGCCACCAGGGCCTGGGCCGCGCCCTGGCCCTGGCCGCCCGCCATCTCGTCCCCGACGGCGAACACGTCTGGTCGCAGCAGGCCACCGGCAATGCCCGTAGCGTGCGCGCCTTCCAGGCGGCCGGCTACCGGCCGGTGGGTGCCGAGCTGCTCATGTTCCCGTGAAACGCGGAAGCTGAAGCGAACGCCCCAGGCGGACGCGCCCGGCCACCGGCCGGGCGCGTCAATCCGGAAGCAGCCCAGTCCGAGGCACGAGAGCGGCCACCCACGCGGGGAGAAGTGTCTTGACCGCGTGTCTGAGAAAGACGCGCGCGTGCAGCGGCGCAACCAACCCGGTCGGCCACGACCCAAGCGGGTGCCGAAAAACTAAGGACGCCTCCGGCTCGGGAGAAGTGTCTTGACTTCCGGGGTCCAGGGGACGGAGTTCCCTGGTCTGGTCCAGGGCGAAGCGCCTGGTCGGGTGCAGGGCGAAGCGCCTGCGCTCTCGCACCGACAGGCTGCAGCAAAAACGACACACCCCACGCCCCACCCACCCAAAAGAAAGAGCCGGGGGCACCGCCCCCGGCTCTCCTCACAACCCGCCTACAGCGGAATGTTCCCGTGCTTCTTAGCCGGCAGCGACTCCCGCTTCGTCCGCAGCGCCCGCAACCCCCGCACCACGTGCCCCCGCGTCGCCGAAGGCTCGATCACCGCGTCCACGTACCCCCGCTCGGCGGCAAGGTAAGGGTTGGCGAGGGTGTCCTCGTAGTCGGTGATCAGCTCCGCCCGCCGCGCGTCGACGTCCGCCGCCTCGGCCAGCTCGCGCCGGTACAGGATGTTCACCGCCCCCTGCGCTCCCATGACCGCGATCTGCGCCGTCGGCCACGCCAGGTTCAGGTCCGCGCCGAGGTGCTTGGAGCCCATGACGTCGTAGGCGCCGCCGTAGGCCTTGCGGGTGATGACGGTCAGCTTCGGGACGGTCGCCTCGGCGTAGGCGTAGATCAGCTTCGCCCCGCGCCGGATGATGCCGTTCCACTCCTGGTCGGTGCCGGGCAGGAACCCGGGCACGTCCACGAAGGTGAGCACGGGGATGTTGAACGCGTCGCAGGTGCGCACGAACCGCGCGGCCTTCTCGGAGGCGTTGATGTCCAGGCAGCCCGCGAAGTGCATCGGCTGGTTGGCGACCACGCCCACCGACTGCCCGTCGACGCGGCCGAAGCCGACGATGATGTTCTGCGCGAACAGCGGCTGGACCTCGCAGAACTCGCCCTCGTCGAGCACGGTCTCGATGACGGTGTGCATGTCGTAGGGCTGGTTGGCGGAGTCGGGGATGAGCGTGTCGAGGGCCAGGTCCTCCGCCGAGCGCTCCAGGTCGGTGCCGGCGTCGAAGGATTGCGGGGCGTCCAGGTTGTTGCTCGGCAGGTACGACAGGAGCTGCTTGACGTACTCGACGGCGTCCTCTTCGTCGGCGGCGAGGTGGTGGGCGTTGCCGGAGGTCGCGTTGTGGGTGCGCGCGCCGCCCAGCTCCTCCATGCCGACGTCCTCGCCGGTGACGGTCTTGATGACGTCGGGACCGGTGATGAACATGTGGGAGGTCTGGTCGACCATGACGGTGAAGTCGGTGACGGCGGGGGAGTACACCGCGCCACCGGCGCAGGGGCCCATGATCAGCGAGATCTGCGGGATCACGCCCGAGGCGCGCACGTTGCGGAAGAAGATCTCGCCGTACAGGCCGAGGGAGACCACGCCCTCCTGGATGCGGGCGCCGCCGGAGTCGTTGATGCCGATGATCGGGCAGCCGGTCTTGACCGCCAGGTCCATGACCTTGACGATCTTCTCCCCGAACACCTGTCCCAGGGAGCCGCCGAAGACGGTGAAGTCCTGCGCGAACACGCACACCTGGCGGCCGTCGATGGTCCCGTAGCCGGTGACCACGCCGTCGCCGTAGGGGCGGTTGGCGTCCATGCCGAAGTTCGTGGACCGGTGCCGGGCCAGCTCGTCGAGCTCGACGAAGGAGCCCTCGTCGAGCAGCATCGCGATCCGCTCCCGCGCGGTCTTCTTGCCCCGCGCGTGCTGCTTCTCCACGGCCCGCGCCGAACCGGCGTGCGCGGCCTCGTCCATGCGGGCGCGCAGATCGGCGAGTTTGCCCGCGGTGGTGTGCAGGTCGATTGGAGGCGCGGCGGTCTTCGGGTCCTCGGTCACGCACGGATGGTACCGAGGTCGCCGATCACGACCGGTCCCGGCGGCGTGGTCGCGGTTCCGTCACAACTCCGTCTCAACCCGCACACCTCGCCCACGGGCCCCCGACGTGGGATTTCGGGCCCTGACCAGCCCTACGAACGTAGTGACGACCCTCCCTTCCCTGAAGCTTTGTCAGCAACCGCCCAGACAAGGCGCGTATCGTGACCGGGTGCGTTTTGTGGAAAAGCTGCCGCCCAAGTACCGGTCTCTCGCCGAAGAGGTCGTGAAATTCGGGCTCATCGGCGGGGTCAACACCGCGATCACCTTCGCGGTGTACAACCTGATCCTGTCGATCGGCGCGATCAAGGCCACGCTCGTCGCCGCCGTGGTCGCCACGACGGTGTCGTATTTCCTCAACCGGCACTGGACCTACCGGCACCTGCCGAAGACGGACCTGAAGCGCGAGTACACGCTCTTCTTCGTCTTCAACCTCATCGGGATGGCCATCGACTCCGGCATCCAGGGCTTCGCGATCTACATCCTCGACTTCAACGTCAAGACCGACGCCCTCGGCCTGAACATCTTCAAGTTCGTCGCCCTCGCCATCGGCACCGTCTTCCGTTTCTGGGCCTACCGGACCTTCGTGTTCAAGGCCGGAAAGACCGGTGAGACCGCCGTCGTCGCCGACGACCCCGCGCCGGTCTCGCCCGCGCCCGGCACCGTCCCCGCGGTGGCGGAGAACGAGGCCGCCGAAGCCGCCGAGGCCGTGGACGGCGCTTTCGCCGACGTGCTCGCCGAGGACGCCCTCGACGAGAAGAACACCCCCAGCTCCCGGCTCCGGTAGCCCGTGCCGCCGCTGTCGGGGACCGAACCGGTCTGGCACTTCGAGGACCTCGTCCCCGGACGCGTGTTCGACCTCGGCGTGACCGTCGTGGACGAAAAGGAGATGCTCGCCTTCGCCGAGCGCTTCGACCCGCAGTGGTACCACCTGGACGCGAGCCTGGCCGCCGACGGGCCCTTCGGCGCGGTCACCGCCAGCGGCTGGTTCACCGCGTCCCTGTTCATGCGCGCCTACGTCGACGGGGTCCTCGCACACGCCGCCGCCGACGCCTCGCCGGGCGTGGAGGAGATGCGCTGGCCGGGCGCCGTCTACGCGGGCGACCGGCTGTCCGGGCGCGTGGAGGTCCTGGACGCCTTCGCGTCCAAGGCCCGCCCCGGCCTGGGCACCCTCGTCCTCACCGGTGCCTTCACCAACACCGAGACGGGCCGAGAAGTGTTCCGGATCCGCTTCCGCGGCTGGTTCAGGTCAGCGCTCGACGAGGGTCGGGGGCTCGTCGTCGGGTAGCCCGCCGGTGCGCCGGTCGTGGTCCTCCTCGACCAGGCGGTACAGCGTCGACTGGGCGTTCTCCACCTGCGGCATGTCCTTGAGGACCTGCTGCCCGCGCTCACCGGCCGACTCGACCACGAGCGTGCCGAAACGGAACATCCGTTCGAGGACGCCCTGCTCGAAGGAGACGTCGTTGATGCGGGCCAGCGGGATGTCGCGGCCCCGGCGCGTGATCAGCCCGGTCCGCAGCAGCACCCGGTGCGTGGTGAAGACGTAGTGCGTGGTCGCCCAGCGGATGTAGGGCGTCACGACCAGCCAGAGCATCAGGATCACCACGATGACCCACCCGATCATCTTCGGGATCGACCCCCAGGACTCGGGCAGCGCGAGCAGGATGATGGACCCGAACGCCCCGATGAGCACGAACCACACCACCGGCATCACTAGTTCTTTCCAGTGCGGGTGGGTGTGGAGGACCAGTTCCTCGTCTTCTTGCAGCAGATTGTTCGGGAAGCCCATGTCGGCAAGGTACCTTGCGGCGGCTAGCCCCTCAAGGCGAATGGGGCAGCCGAGCGGGCGTGTCAGCTGGGAGTGTTCATCCGGTCGGGGGATGCGCGGGGGCGGGGACGAAAGGGGCGCGAGTGCCGGGCGTCACGCGCCCGGCCGGGTGAACCACACGTCGCCGAGCTCGCCGCCGACGGCCTCGGCCGTGGCGTGCGCGGCGGCGACCCGGACGTCGCCCGGGCAGGTGTCGGCGGGCGTGTCGAGCACCTCCACCACCGTCACGTGGAAGCGTCCCCCGCCGGACAGGGCCGCCAGCGCGAGCGCGGCCCCTTCGAGCGCCTCGGCGAGCATCCGGTCCTCGTCGGGCCCGGTGACGCGGGCGGAGGGCCCGTAGACCTCCCGCCGCCAGCCGTAGGGGTCGGGCCCGGGCGTCACCGCGTTCTGCGCGGCGGGTTCGGCGGTGACGGCGACCTCGGCGAGGTGGCCGAGGCCGTCCACGATCCGGGCGAGCCGGTGGCGGCCTACACCCATCCCCGCCGCGCCGCCTGCCAGCCGAGCTGGATACGGGTGTCGACCCCGGCGGTGTCCATGAGGTCGCGGACGCGCCGCTGCACCGTCCGCAGCCCGACGCCCAGCCGGGTGGCGATGGTCTGGTCGGTGAGCCCGGCCAGCAGCAGCGACAGCAGCATCCGGTCCTCCTCGGAGGAGAAGGGGGCGTCGGGGTGCGACTGGGGCGCGGGCACGGCGTCGGTCCAGACCTGCTCGAACAGCGAGGCGGCCAGCAGGACCAGCGCGGGGTGCTCGGTGGCGAGGGCGACGGGCTGGGCGCCGGGTTCGCCGATGATCGCGCCGAAGTCGTCGGCGATGACGATCTTCAGCGGCACCGACGCGGCGAAGCGGACCTCCTCGCCGCGCGAGGTCAGGTCGCGGATGCGGTCGACCTGGCCGGGCAGGTCCAGCATCGTCTTCTCGTAGATCTGCCGGTAGCGGACACCGCGCGCCAGCCCTTCGTCATGGACGGCGAGGTCGCTGCGGGCGGTGACGCGCGGCCCGCGGATGAAGGTGCGCATCTGCGTCGTCGCGCGGCGCTGCATCTGGTCGATGCGGGAGCGCAGGGCGGCGGCGCCGGTGATGGTCTCGGCCTCGTCGCCGCCGCGGCGGCGCTGGGCGTCGCGGTAGGCCTGGACGAGGGCGTGCAGGGCGTCGTAGCCGTCGCGGAGGGCCTCGAAGCGGTCGGCGAGGACGGCGCCGAGGGCGGTGTCGGGCGGCGCGGCGGAGTACTGGTCGTCGCCGTGCATGCGGGCCAGGCCGCGCGCGGTGAGGGCGGCCAGGACGGCGGCGGCGTCGGGCGCGGACATGTCGAGGGCGGCGGCCAGGCCCGCGGTGTCGGTGCGGGCCAGGTCCATCAGGGCGCGATAGGCCCGTTCCTCATCGGCGGCCAGGCCGAGTGTTCCGTCCCGATCATGCGCCACGTCGCCTCCCTAACGGGTCCACGGTGCGGGTAGGAGAACATTTCACAAAGGATCACGAGAATTGCCGGGTCGCCGGTTGCGCCCGAGACTGACTCGTTACGTGTCGACCGTATTTTGTGGACGGAGGTGGACCACGTCGGCGGCGGCCACGGGCGTGCGTCCGTCCCGGTGGGCGATGACGAGCCGCCCGTCGGTGTCCACGGTCTCGGCGAGGCCGGTGAGGGAGCCGCCGTCGGGCAGTTCGGCGCGCACGGGACGGCCGATGGTGTCGCACACGGCCAGGTAACCGGGCAGCAGGACCTCCGGGTCGCCCCCGGCGGCCGACCAGGCCCGGTAGCGGGCCTCCAGGCGGTCCAGCAGCGCGGCCAGCAGGACGGTCCGGTCCAGCTCCTTCGCCCCGGCCAGCTCCAGCGACGTGGCGTCCTCGCGGGGCAGTTCGGCCTCGGTCAGCGAGACGTTCAGGCCCATGCCGAGCACGACGCCGGTGGGCGGCGCGATCTCGGCGAGGATCCCGGCGCCCTTGCGCCGCTCTGGCCCCAGCAGCAGGTCGTTGGGCCACTTCAGCCAGGCCTCGGCGCCGGCGGTCTCGCGGGAGACCTCCACCAGCGACAGGCCCGCCAGCAGCGTCAGCCACCCGAAGCGCGCGGGCGGGACGGTGGGACGCAGCAGGACGCTCACCGCCAGCCCCGCCCCCGAGGGCGAGGTCCAGCCGCGCCCGAGACGGCCGCGCCCGGCGTCCTGCCGGTCGGCGCTCAGCACGGTGCCCTCGGGCGCTCCGGCGCGCGCGAGGGCGGCCAGGTCGGCGTTGGTGGAGCCGGTCGCGGGCACGGCCCGCACGTCGTGCCAGAGGCTCCCGGTGAGCCGGGCGCGCACGGCGTCGGCGTCGATCGGGTCTCGTCCCGTCATCCACTCATTGTTCCGGGTCGATGGCCGCTTTCGTGCCGGGGTCGGCGGTGAACACCCACCGGCGGTAGGCGTAAAAGCGGAACGCGGTGCCCAGGGCCGCGCCGACCAGGTTCGCCGCGATGTTGGCGGCGAGCGGGTTGCCGAACACGCCCGGCCACACCTCGGCCAGGCGAGCGTTGGCCCACAGGCAGGCCAGCGAGATGCCCAGCCCGATCGCGTTGAAGAAGAAGTAGCGGCCGTATTCCAGGTGCAGGCGCGAGCGGGGCCGGTGCCGCCAGGTCCAGAAGCGGTTGCCGAGGAAGGCCAGGGTCGCCGCGATGACGGTCGAGACGGTCTTGGCGGCCAGCCACGGCCAGTCCAGGGCGAGGATGCCGAGGTTGAACACGCCGACGTCGACGAGGTAGGCGCAGGTGCCCACGATGCCGAAGCGGCCCAGCTCGGCCGCCAGGTCCCGCAGGCGCTTGCGCAGCCTCATGCGGCCGTGGCGATGACGCCGATGTCGATGGGGTCCCAGCCGGTGACGATCCGCAGGCGGTTCTCGTCGGCGGGGACGTCGATGTCGTAGGTGACGGCGTCGACGCCGAAGGTGTGGTCCTCGCCCGAGCCCGGCGTCCGGCTCTGCCCGAGGTTGCCGGGGGTGCCGATGACGCGGTCGCCGACGGTGGCGGTGTCGCCGGTCAGGCAGCGGTCGCCGTCCCACAGGACCATGCCGACCTGGATGCGGCCCTTGTGGCGGATCTGGAGGTCGAGCGCGCTTCCGCCGCGCGGCTGCGAGAGGCCCTCGTAGACGGCGACCTCGCGGTCGGGTCCGGTGTCGTAGGCGACCACGATGCTCCATCCGGCGTAGTTGGTGATGCCGTACGGGAGCTGGTCGGCCTCGGCCGACACCGTCCACGTCCCGCCGCGGATGAGGTCGGTGACCTCGGCGCCGGCCTGGGTGACGGTGCGTTCGGAGCCGCTCCAGGTCCGCTCGGCGCCGATGCGGTGCTTCCCGCCGGGCCCGGACAGCACGACCTCGCGGGGGACCGAGCGCGCCGAGGCCGTCCAGTACAGCCCCGCCCACACCACGCGCGCGCCGCCGGGCAGCGTCAGCTTCGCGCCGCTGCTCGCCAGGTCCGGGTCCTCACCGGTCCACGGCACCATGCGGCGGGTGTGGTTGTCGAGGGCGGGACCCTGGAGGCACTCGGGCCGGTGCTTGCAGGTCAGCAGCGTGTTGCCGGTGGTGGCGACGCCCGAGGCGGTCACCGAGGCGAACGCGGTGGTCATGCCCTGCGGGGCGATGGCCACGCGCAGCTCGGCCTCGCCGCGCCGGTCGCGGGTGTCGACGGTGACCTTGACCGTCTGGAAGCCGCTCACCTGGCGCGGGACGTCCAGGCGCAGCCGCGCGGTGGTCGAGCCGCCCGGCCGCAGCGCGGGATGCGTGCAGCGGATGCCGGCGGTGGTGCCGCCCTGCTCGGTGACCGCGCAGCTCCAGCCGTCCCCGGCGTCGCGGGAGGCCAGGCCGACGCCCTCGGGGACGGCGGCGACCAGCGTGACGACGTCCTCGGCTTCGGCCGATGCGGCGCGGAACCAGCCGCCCTGCCCACCGGTGTCGTCGGCGACGGCGACGTCGGCGCGCTCGGGGGAGCGGATGGTGATGGGCAGCGTCCCGTCCGAACCGGCGACCAGGTCGTTGCCGATCTCGGGGGTGAAGATCGCGAAGTCCTTCGCCGACGGCGAAGGCGCGGGCGCGGGCGAGCTCGGGGACGCCCCCGGCGAGGACGGGTCGGGTCCCGGCGGGTTCGGCGGGGGTTCGGCCGGGTCGTTCGGGGGCTCGGCGGGCGGGTTCGGCGCGGGCGCGGCGGGGTTCGCCGGCGTCGCCGAGGGCGGTGGCGGGGGAGCGTCGTTGGCCAGCAGCAGGAACGCCAGGACGGCGGCGGCCACGGCGACGGTGCCGCCACCGGCCGCCGACCACTTCCCGGCCGGGCTCTGGAAGAACTCCCGGATCCGGTTGAGGATCGTCACCGACCACTTCACGAACTGCGCGTACAGCCCGGCGACGCCCGCGCCGACGGCGACCTTCCCGGCCAGCGACAGCAGGTACGGGACGGCGGCGGTGCCCAGGAAGATGGGCGCGATGACGTTCGGGATCGACTGGTTCAGCTCGCCCAGCTCGACGAACAGCAGCTTGCAGGCGGTGCAGGACTCCAGGTGCGCGTCGACCTTCTGGGAGTCGCGCTGCGACAGCCCGGCCCGCACCCGCGCGCCGAGCCGCTCGGCGGTCCAGCCGCACTCGGGATCGGCGGTGTCGTTGGCGTGCTCCTGGAGGAACGCCTGCCGCAGCCGCTCGCGCGCCCGGTAGGCGAGCGCGGAGACGCCGTTGGGGCTCAGCCCCAGCAGCCGCGCGACGTCCTTGGGCGACTCGCCCTCGACCTCGGTGTGCCACAGCACCATCTGCCAGCGCTCGGGCAGGCGCTTGAACGCGCGGGCGGCGTAACGGCGGTCCAGCCCGGCGATGGCGGGGTCCTCAAAGGACTCGCCGCGGTCGTGGCGGGTGAGGTCGTCGGTGTACTCGACCTTCTTGTCGCGCCGGACGCGGTCGTAGAAGGTGTTCCGCAGCATCGTCAGCAGGTAGGCGCGGAACGCCAGGTCCGGGCCCCGGCCCGAGCGCAGCGTGGTGAGCATCTTCGCGAAGGTCTCCGACACCAGGTCGTCGGCCTCGGCGCCGTCCCTGGCGAGGATGCGGGCCAGGCGCTTGGCAGCGCCAACGTGACGCGCGTACAGCTCCCCGTACGCCGTGGTGTCACCGCCACGGGTGGCGATGATGAGTTCGGCGTCGCCGGGAGGACTGTCGGCGTCGGTGGGCGGCTCCCCGCCGGGGTGCGGTGCGGTCGCCATCGGCGTGCGTTCTTTCGTGGTGTCGGGGAAGACTCTGCGGGAGAAGACTCGGGCGTGCTCGGGTGTCGTCAGCCTGTCACCAGGCCATCACAGCCTAGGGGACAATGTGCCCGAACACGGCCGCGGCGCGCATTCGAGACAGTCGGCTAGGCGACTATCATCATCCGGCCCAAAGGTCCTGTTTGGACGAAAGGTCGCCGAAATGTTATGCGCACGTGGGGCCCGCCACCGTCCGGATTATGCGGGAAAGCGCTGGTAGCGCACCGATTACGCGGTGGCCGCGCCTTGCATGATCACCATATTCTCGCCTTTCGATGATCGAAAGCCGGTCATCGGGGACGGAGAACAACCGCATGAAGAACATCGCGCCGCGTGCCCTGCGGTACGCCGGAGCGGGGGCGGCGGCCTTCGCGCTGGCACTGGCGATTCCGGCCACGGCCATGGCCGACCCGGCTTCCCTGAACTGCGACACCGCCACCAGCAACGGCAAGGTCGTCGACTTCGACGCCACCAAGTCCTGCTCCGGCGGCGTCGGTGCCCTCTCGGTCGTGACCGCGACCGCCGACAACGGCAGCAAGGTCACCTTCGCCGGTGCCGGGGTGTCGGTGTCCGGCCTGCCCGAGGAGGGCGTCACCACCATCACCGCCAAGGTGAAGGACAGTGGCGACCCGGTTTCCGAGGCGCAGTGGACCATCGTCATCACCACCGAGAAGCCCGAGGAGCCCAAGCCGGTCCTGGGCGCCGACGACTTCACGGTCAAGGCCGGAGAGTCCGTCAAGGGCAACCTCCTCGCCAACGACACCCTGCCCAAGGGCTGGGTCGTCATCGTGGACGACGGCAAGACCGCGAAGGGCTACGCGACCCTCGCCGCCGACGGCACGTTCGGTTACACGGCGAACAAGGGCGAGTCCGGCGTCGACACCTTCCAGTACGGCGTGGTGAACGAGGAGACCGAAGAGGTCGTCACCGGCACCATCAAGGTCACCATCACCGCGTCCGGCAACGGCGGCGGCGACAACGGCAACAACAACGGCGGCAACAACGGCAACGGCACCGACAAGCCCTCCACGGGCGGCGTGCCGCAGGCCAAGGGCAAGACCCCGCTGCCGAAGACCGGCTCGCCGGTCCAGACCATGGCGATCGCCGGCGCGGGCGCCCTCGTCCTCGGCGCGGGCGCGATGGTGCTGACCCGCCGCCGCAAGGCCGAGCAGGTCTGACGGAACCGCGAAAGCGAAGTCGATCATGAATGAGCGGTGAATAGTCGACCGACTTTCAAGATCAATTGAGCGGTAAAAGAACCCGGATCGGTTAACCCGATCCGGGTTCTCGCGTTTTTGGAAAAAACTTCGCAACCCATTCCGGCCGCATCGCGTGTCCCCACCACAATGGACTACGGGGAGGAACCCGCATGACCCGCACCGCACGTTCTGTCACCCGTGTGCTCGGGGTGGCAGGCGCCGCGTTCGCTCTGTCCCTGGCGGCACCCGCGCTCGCCTATGCGGACGAGGAGAACGGGGCTCCCACCTGCACCGCCATGTCCGACCGCTGGCTCGGCACCGCCGACCTGAACTGGTCGGACTTCGACTGCCAGGACCCGGACAACGACGACATCACCGCCACGGCGGCGTCCATCAAGTCCGGCCCCGGCACGGTCAAGATCGCCACCGGTACGGTCACCTACACCGGTGACAAGACCGGCACCGGCCCGGCCGTCGTCACCGTGACCGTCTCCGACGGCCACGAACACACCGCGACCGTGGACATCACGGTCACCTACGACCTCCCGGTCGAGCCCCCGGTCGCCAACGACGACCTCGACTTCACCGTCAAGGCCAACGAGGTCCTGACCGGCAACGTCGCCGCCAACGACCAGAACGTCACCGGCGGCCTCTTCGAGGTCACCGTGCAGCCGGCCCACGGCACGGTCACCCTCGACCCGAAGACCGGGGCCTTCACCTACACCCCCGTCAAGGACTACGAGGGCCCCGACGGCTTCACCTACAAGGTGACGGTCGGCGGCAAGGCCTCCGACACCGCGGTCGTCAAGATCGTCGTCAAGCCCAAGGGCACCGGTGGCGGTCCCTCGACCAGCCCCAGCCCCTCGCCCAGCAAGACCCCCGGTAAGGGCCTCGCGAAGACCGGTTCGCCGCTTCTCACGGTCGCTCTGACCGGCGCCGGCGTCCTGGTCGCCGGTGGTGTCGTGCTGTTCGTGGCGCGTCGCCGCCGCGAGGTGTAACGCACCGCACCACCCTCAGGCCCGCACCGGATTCCGCCCGGTGCGGGCCTCGTTACTCTTAGCGCCGTGGACCAGCACACACAACTTCCCCGCGTCGGCATGATCGGCGGCGGGCAGCTCGCCCGCATGACCCACCAGGCCGCCATCGCCCTCGGGCAGTCCCTCCGCGTCCTCGCCGTCGCCGAGACCGACGGGGCCGCGCTCGTCGCCGCCGACGTCCACATCGGCGACCACACCGACCTCGACGCCCTGCGCACCTTCGCCAAGGACTGCGACGTGGTCACCTTCGACCACGAGCACGTCCCCGGCGACCACATCCGCGCACTCGCCGCCGACGGCGTCAACGTCCAGCCCTCCGCCGAGGCCCTCCGCTTCGCCCAGGACAAGCACGCCATGCGCGAGAAGCTCACCGAGCTCGGCGCGCCCGTGCCCCGCTGGGCGCCCGTGGCGTCCCTCGCCGACATCGAGGCCTTCGGCACCCCCTGCGTCCTCAAGGCCGCCACCGGCGGATACGACGGCAAGGGCGTCTGGATCATCGACACCCCCGCCGAGGCCGCCGACGTGCTCGCCTCCGGCGTCCGCCTCATCGCCGAGGAGAAGGTCGACCTCGCCCGCGAACTCGCCGCCGTCGTCGCCCGCTCGCCCTACGGGCAGGTCGCCGCGTGGCCGGTCGTGGAGACCGTCCAGGACGGCGGCATCTGCGTCGAGGTCATCGCCCCCGCCCCCGGCCTCGCCGAGGCGAAGGCCACCGAGGCGCAGGAACTGGCGATCCGGCTCGCCGGCGAGCTCGGCGTCACCGGCGTCCTCGCCGTGGAGCTCTTCGAGACCCGCGACGGCCGCCTCCTGGTCAACGAGCTGGCCATGCGCCCTCACAACAGCGGGCACTGGACCATCGAGGGCTCGCGCACCTCGCAGTTCGAGCAGCACCTGCGCGCCGTCCTCGACTACCCCCTCGGCGCCACCGAGCTGGCCGCGCCCGTGGTCGTCATGGCCAACGTCCTCGGCGGCGAACCCGGCGGCATGCGCCTCGATGAGCGCCTCCACCACCTCTACGCCGCCGACCCGGCGGTGAAGGTCCACCTGTACGGCAAGGCCGTCCGCCCCGGACGCAAGATCGGCCACGTCACCGCCCTCGGCGCCGACCTCGCCGAGACCCGCGCCCGCGCCGCCCGCGCCGCCACCTGGCTGCGCGACGGGCATGGGAGCATCGGGTCATGACCGAGACCCGGCCCATCGTGGGCGTCATCATGGGCAGCGACTCCGACTGGCCCACCATGCAACCCGCCGCCGACGTCCTGGACGAGTTCGGCATCCCCTACGAGGTCCGTGTCGTCTCCGCCCACCGCACCCCCCAGGGGATGCTCTCCTACGCCGACACCGCCGACGACCGCGGACTGCGCGTCATCATCGCCGGCGCCGGAGGGGCCGCGCACCTGCCCGGCATGGTCGCCTCGATGACCACCCTGCCGGTCATCGGCGTCCCCGTCGCCCTCAAGTACCTCGACGGCATGGACTCGCTCATGTCGATCGTCCAGATGCCCGCGGGCATCCCCGTGGCCACCATGGCGATCGGCGGCGCGAAGAACGCCGGCCTGCTCGCCCTGCGCATCCTCGGCGCGGCCGACGACAAGCTCCGCGCGGCCCTGCGTGACTACCAGGTCGGCCTGGAGCGCATGGTCGCCGAGAAGGACGCGCACCTGCGCAACTCGCTGCGCAACAAGTAGGACATGAGAATGGCGCCCCACGGTGGTGGGGCGCCATTTCGCGCACTCGCTACTTCTGCGACTCCAGCTGGTCGCGGCGGAAGATCTTGCGCCCCAGCCACGTCAGCGGGTCGTACTTGCGGTCGACCACGCGCTCCTTCATCGGGATGATCGCGTTGTCGGTGATCTTGATGTGCTCGGGACACACCTCGGTGCAGCACTTGGTGATGTTGCAGAACCCGAGGCCCTGCTCCTCCTGCGCGAACTCCTTGCGGTCGTCGCGCGCGTCGAGGGGGTGCATGTCGAGCTCGGCGGCGCGGATGAAGAACCGGGGACCGGCGAAGGCCGCCTTGTTCTCCTCGTGGTCGCGGATCACGTGGCAGGTGTTCTGGCACAGGAAGCACTCGATGCACTTGCGGAACTCCTGCGAGCGCTCCACGTCGACCTGCTGCATCCGGTACTCGCCGGGCTTCAGGTCGGCCGGGGGAGCGAAGGCCGGGATCTCGCGCGCCTTCTCGTAATTGAAGGACACGTCGGTCACCAGGTCCCGCATCACCGGGAAGGTCCGCACCGGCGTGACCGTCACGGTCTCGTCGGGACCGAAGGTGTTCATCCGGGTCATGCAGAGCAGCCCGGGCTTGCCGTTGATCTCGGCCGAGCACGAGCCGCACTTGCCGGCCTTGCAGTTCCAGCGGACGGCCAGGTCGGGCGCCTGGGTCGCCTGCAGGCGGTGGACGATGTCGAGCACGACCTCGCCCTCGTTGACCTCGACGTCGTAGTCGGTCAGCGCACCGCCCTGATCGTCGCCGCGCCACACCCTGAAGTGACGTGTCGTCATTCCTTCTCACCGTCCTTGGTGGACTCGTCGAACGCGGCCAGCTCGTCCTCGGTGAGGTACTTCGCCAGCTCGGAGCGGTCGAACAGGCCGAGCAGCTCGATGGGCATGGTGGGGACCGGCTGGCGGCGCAGGGACACGCCGTCGCCCTGGACGGAGCAGATCAGGTTGATCTTGCGCCAGTTCGGGTCCATCTTTCCGTGGTCGTCGCGGGTGTGACCGCCACGGCTCTCGGTGCGCTCCAGGGCCGCCTTGGCGATGGCCTCGCTGACCACGACCATGTTGTGCAGGTCGATCGCCAGGTGCCAGCCCGGGTTGTACTTGCGGCCGCCGCCCACGCGGACGCTGGCCAGGCGCTTCTTGAATTCGGCGATCTTGACCAGCGCCTCCTCCAGTTCGTCGGCGCGGCGGATGATGCCGACCAGGTCGTTCATGACCTGCTGGAGCTCGTGCTGGACGGTGTAGGGGTTCTCGCCGCCCTCGGCGTCCTCGACCAGCGGCGTCAGCGCCTTCGCCATCGCGGCGTCCACATCGGACTGCGCGACGGCGGGACGCTCGGCGGTCTGGTCCACGTAGAGCGCGGCGTACTCACCGGCGCGCTTGCCGAAGACGAGCAGGTCGGACAGCGAGTTGCCGCCCAGCCGGTTGGAGCCGTGCATGCCGCCGGCGACCTCGCCCGCGGCGAACAGCCCGGGCACCGCCGACTGCGTGGAGTCGGGGTCGACCTCGACGCCGCCCATCACGTAGTGGCAGGTCGGGCCGACCTCCATGGGCTCCTTGGTGATGTCGACGTCGGCCAGTTCCTTGAACTGGTGGTGCATCGACGGCAGCCGCTTGATGATGACCTCGGGCTTCATGCGCGTCGACACGTCCAGGAACACGCCGCCGTGCGGTGAGCCGCGGCCGGCCTTCACCTCGGAGTTGATCGCGCGGGCGACCTCGTCACGCGGCAGCAGCTCCGGCGGGCGCTTGTTGTTGTCGGGGTCGGTGTACCACCGGTCGCCCTCCTCCTCGGTCGTGGCGTACTGCGCCTTGAAGACCTCGGGGATGTAGTCGAACATGAACCGGCGGCCCTCGGAGTTGCGCAGGACGCCGCCGTCACCGCGAACCGACTCGGTGACCAGGATGCCCTTCACCGACGGCGGCCACACCATGCCGGTCGGGTGGAACTGGAGGAACTCCATGTTCACCAGGTTCGCCCCGGCCCGCATGGCCAGCGCGTGCCCGTCCCCGGTGTACTCCCACGAGTTGGAGGTGACCTTGAAGGACTTGCCGACGCCGCCGGTGGCCAGCACGACCGCCGGGGCCTCGAACAGCAGGAACTGCCCGTCCTCGCGGCGGTAGCCGAAGGCCCCGGCGACCTTGCCGTCGGTCAGCATCAGCTCGGTGATGGTGGTCTCGGCGAACACCGCCAGCCGCGCCTCGTAGTCGCCGGACTCGGCGAAGTCCTCCTGCTGGAGGGAGACGATCTTCTGCTGGAGGGTGCGGATCAGCTCCAGGCCGGTGCGGTCGCCGACGTGCGCGAGGCGGGGGTACTCGTGCCCGCCGAAGTTGCG
Source organism: Actinorhabdospora filicis (assembly GCF_030269765.1). Taxonomy (GTDB): domain Bacteria; phylum Actinomycetota; class Actinomycetes; order Mycobacteriales; family Micromonosporaceae; genus Actinorhabdospora; species Actinorhabdospora filicis. The sequence continues at coordinate 835,412 of NZ_BSTX01000004.1, forward strand.
CTGGCTGATCTTGCCGTCCTTGGTGCGGTCGAACAGCGCGCCGTAGGTCTCCAGCTCCCAGATGCGCTCCGGGGCCTCCTTGGCGTGCAGCTCGGCCATCCGGTAGTGGTTGAGGAACTTCCCGCCCCGGATGGTGTCCTTGTAATGGACCATCCAGTTGTCGTTGGAGTTGGCGTTCCCCATCGCCGCCGCCGCGCCGCCCTCGGCCATGACCGTGTGGGCCTTGCCGAACAGCGACTTGGAGATGATCGCGGTCTTCTTCCCCGCCAGGCGGGCCTCGATGGCCGCGCGCAGCCCGGCGCCACCGGCGCCGATGACGACCACGTCGTAGGAGAGGCGTGTGATGTCTTTGTCGGTCATGGTCGCCGCTCCTAGTTGAAGATCCGCAGGTCGTTGATGGCCCCGGAGGCGACCATCCAGACGTAGGCGTCGGCGATGACCACCGAGAACATCGACAGCCACGCGAACAGCTGGTGGCGCTTGTTCAGCTTGCCGACCTGCGTCCACATCCAGTACCGGATCGGGTGCTTGGAGAAGTGCGTCAGGCGCCCGCCGACGATGTTGCGGCAGGAGTGGCAGCCGAGCGTGTAGCCCCAGATCAGCACCGCGTTGACCACCAGGATCAGCGAGCCCAGGCCGATGCCGAAGCCGCCCTCCTTGCCGTGGAACGAGATCACCGCGTCATAGGTGAGGACCAGGCCGACCAGCACCGCAGCGTAGAAGAAGTAGCGGTGGACGTTCTGGATCAGCAGCGGGAACCGCGTCTCGCCGGTGTACTTCTTGTGCCCGTCGGGCACCGCGCACGCCGGCGGCGACAGCCAGAAGGACCGGTAGTAGGACTTCCGGTAGTAGTAGCAGGTCGCCCGGAACCCGCCCGGCAGCGCCAGCACCAGCATCGCCGGGCTCATCCACGACGGCAGCTGCGGGAACGGCTGCCCCAGGAAGTGGCTCGACCCCGGTGCGCAGCTCTCGCTGAGGCACGGCGAGTAGAAGGGCGCGAGGTAGTGGAACTCCTCGACCCAGTAGTTGTCGTTCACGAAGATCCGGACCGTGGCGTACACGAGGAACCCGGCCAGTCCGAGGAACGTGAGCAGTGGAGCGAGCCACCACCGGTCCGTCCGCAGGGTTCGCTCGGCGATCGCCGCCCGCGGACGAGGCGGCGTCGTTGCCGTTGTTGTCATCCTTCGTACGCTCCCTGAGCGGTTCGTGCGAGCCAGGCAAGTGCCGCCAGACGAAAACGACATAGTTCGCATGCCGGTGCACAGGTTACGCCGAGGCTCTGTCTACAGATGTGGCAGGCAGCATACTCAGACCGCTGTGTGGCCTTACACACTCGGGGCGCAGAAGCGCCATCAGGTCACAGATCGGCACCTCGGAGCCCATCGTGGACGGTGAGCTCGCTCACGAAGTTGATCAAGCGCGTCCACTTCTTCCGATCGGCGCGCTTCGCCGGATTCCACGTCCGCCCGCGAGTGGGAGAAAGAGGTATCCCGGGAGCCGTTTCCGGGGTGCCCCAGAGGGGTCGATGAAAGATCATCTGCTAGCCCTCTTGCGCGGCGCGTCTCTTTACCACAAGATCTGAATCCACGCAGCCCCGTCGATCCGGTCGCGCTTTGGCAACGACCCGAAAACGGAGGCGATTCTCTCTGGTAACTCTTCAGTAACGACATCCGTTAAGTCCGAATTGGGACTTCGAATGTCACTCTGGGTGCCCATCCTACGAACGGTCAGTACCCGTTGACCGCTGATGCGCCCAATCTTGTCTGAATTGCCGAAGATGACCGTTGCCGCAGCTGGCAGCACATGCGTGACGGATCGGTTGTGGCCGAGTTGTTATTCATCCGATGGCTTCGAGCGCTCAAGATTCAAAAAACCTGAGCTAGGTTTCCGATCCATGGGCCGCAGCCGGTGGCCCACATCACCGGGAGCCGGGGAGCACGACCCAGACCCAGCCAGCCGGTGGCCCTGACCTCAATTCCCCCTAAACAGGAGGCTGTAGATGCGCACAAAGCGCGTCATGTCGGCCATCGCCGTCGCGGCCATCGCCGGACTGGTTGTGTCCGCGTGTGGCTCTGGTGGCGACGACGCAGGTAGCGGTTCTCAGGAACTGAACCTGGGACTCGGCGAGCCGAAGAACCTCGTTCCCCCGAACGTCGGTGAGTCCGAGGGTGGCGAGGTGACTCGCCTCGTGTACTCGGGTCTCTACACGTACAACAACGACGGCTCGCTGAAGCCCGTCATCGCCGAGGGCCAGCCGACCTCGACCGACAACAAGGTCTGGACGATCAAGCTCAAGTCGGGCTGGACCTTCCAGAACGGTGAGGCGATCGACGCCAACACCTTCAAGAAGGCCTGGGACTACACCGTTTACGGCCCCAACGCCAACAGCGGTTCCTACTTCTTCAACAAGATCACCGGCTTTGCCGACACCCAGTCGGGTGCGGACCCGGACGGCGATGGCCCGCAGAAGGGCGCCGAGCCGAAGGCCAAGGAGCTCTCCGGTGTGAAGGTCGTCGACCCGACCACCATCCAGATCACCCTGGACACCCCGTGGGTCGTCTTCCCGGCGCTGCTGGGTTACACCGCGTTCTACCCGACCGCTGACGCGTGCCGCGCTCAGATCGAGGCCTGCAACGAGGCCCCGATCGGTAACGGCCCGTTCAAGTTCGTGGGCAAGTGGGAGCACAAGACCAGCATCAAGCTGGAGAAGTGGTCTGACTACAAGGGCGAGCAGCCCTCGTACCAGAAGCTGAACTTCACCATCTTCACCGGCTCCAACAACTCGCAGTGGGCGCCTTTCGAGGCCGGCAGCCTGGACATCGCGGCGCCGACTCCGGACAAGTACGAGTCTGCGAAGCAGAAGTACGGCGACCGGATGATCGAGGCCGACTCCCCGAGCACCTGGAGCCTGGGCTTCCCGTCCTACGACAACATCTACAAGGACCCGAAGGTTCGCCAGGCGTTCTCGCTGGCCGTTGACCGCCAGGGCATCATCGATGCGATCTTCACCGGCCGCGGCAAGCCGCTGGCCACGTTCATCCCGACGATGATCCCGGGTTACACCGAGGGCACCTGCGCCACCTACTGCAAGACCGACCCCGCCGCCGCGAAGGCGCTGCTGGACAGCAGCACCTGGCCGAAGGGCAAGAAGGTCGAGCTGTGGATCAACTCCGGTGGTACCGGTGAGAAGATCCTCAAGGCGATCGGCGACCAGCTCGCCAAGAACCTCGGCGTCGAGTACGAGATGAAGAACATCGAGTGGAATGACTTCCTGCAGAAGAAGCAGGACCACAAGCTCACCGGCCCGTTCTTCACCGGCTGGCAGCCGGACTACGCCGACTCCGAGAACTACATGGGTCCGCTGTACTACAGCGGTGCCAAGGACGGCAGCGACAACGACTTCGGCTACTACAACGCCGACTTCCAGAAGCTGATGGACGAGGGTAACGCCGCGCCGACCATCGCCGAGGCGCACGCCAAGTACACCGCCGCCGAGAAGATCCTGACCGAGACCCTTCCGGTCGCGCCGCTCTACACCGGCCGTACCTCCACGGTCATCGGCGACAAGATCGACTTCAAGAGCGTGGACCGCAACCCGATCCTGGGTGGCATCGACTTCGTGAAGATCAAGCTCAAGTAGTTCCGCCTGATCTAGCGAGTCACGAGCAATAACCGAGGGTGGTGGCCGACCTGGAACGGTTCTGGCCACCACCCTCTTTCCACGTTCTCGAACCGATCCGATGAGAAGAAAGAAGGAGGGAGGGTCCCGTGGGGCGTTATGTCATCAGGCGGCTACTCCAAGCGGTGCTGACGCTGAGCGTCGTCCTGTTCATGCTGCACTACCTGATGTCGCTGGCGATTCAGATCAACGGCAACCCGGTGCGCACGTTCTTCGGCGACAAACCGGTCAGCGACGAGTTGCTTCAGGCCACGATGGAGAAGTTCAATCTGGACGATCCGTGCCTGAAGTCGGTCGGCGATCCCTGTTGGGGGATGTTCACCGACCGGATGCAGCAGTGGAGTCACTTCGACTTCGGCACCGACTTCCAGTCGGTGAAGATCGGCGACTCGATCGCCAACGCCATCCCCGTCACCCTGACCATCTTCGCCATCACGACCGTGGTGTGGGCCCTCTTCGGCGTCACCGCCGGTGTGCTGGCGGCGATGAACCGGGGCCGCTTCATCGACTATCTCGTCCGGATCGGCACGACCTTCACCCTCGCCATCCCCGGCTTCCTGATGCTGATCCTGGTGCAGAACATCTTCGGCGTCATCATCGGAAACTGGTTCCGGGAACAGTTCGGCAGAGAGAGTTTCCTCTCCCTGATCTTCCAGCCGACCTACAGCGCGAAGGCTCCCTTCCTCAGCCTGGTGATCCCCGGCATCGCCCTGGGCGTCTTCGGCATCGCCGGCATCACCCGCCTGTCGCGCACCAGCATGCTGGAGAACCTGCGCTCCGACTTCGTGCGCACCGCCAAGGCAAAGGGCCTCAAGCGCACCCGCGTCACGATCGTGCACACCCTCCGGAACTCGCTGATCCCCGTCGTTACGGTCATCGGGTTCGCGCTGGGCGACGCGCTCGGCGGTTCGGTGGTGCTCGAAGGCCTCTACAACATCCCGGGTCTGGGTCTGCTCGCCTTCAACGGCGTCAAGACCAATGACACCGCGGTGGTGATCGCGGTCGTCGCACTGGCCTCCGTGGTCTTCATGGTCACCAACCTGATCGTGGACCTCTTCTACGCCGTTCTGGACCCGAGGATTCGCTATGAGTGACGTCTCGACTCCCAAGCCGAGCAAGCAGCGCAGCCTGTGGAGCGACGCCTTCCACGACCTGCGCAAGCGACCCACGGTCATCGTCTCGGTCGTGGTGCTGCTCGTGGTCTTCGCGATCGCGTTCTTCCCCTCGCTGTTCACCTCGGTGGACTACAAGCAGTGCGACATCGCGCTGACCAAGGCGGGTCCGGTCTCCGGTCACCCCCTGGGCTTCGACGAGTTCGGCTGCGACCTGTACTCGCAGGCGATCTACGGAGCGGGTCCCTCCATCCAGCTCGCGCTGATGGTCGTCGTCATCACCCTGCTCGTCGGCGGCTTCATCGGCGTGCTGGCCGGCTTCTACGGCCGCTGGGTCGACGCGATCTTCTCCCGCATCGTCGACATCTTCAGCTCGGTGCCCTTCCTGCTCGGCTCGATCCTGCTGCTGGCGATGTTCCGCGACGTGGACCTGCCGCTGATCTCGGGACAGTTCGAGCTGATCATCCCGGCGGTGCTGACCCTGGCGCTGTTCGGCTGGACGAACACCATGCGCCTGATCCGCGCCAGCGTCATGGAGGCCCGCAGCCAGGACTACGTCCACGCGGCGCGGTCCCTGGGCGCCGCCGACGGCCGGATCATGTTCCGGCACATCCTCCCCAACGCGATGGCGCCCGTCGTATCGCTGATCCCGCTGTCCATCGGCGGTCTGATCAGCGCCGAGGCGACCCTGTCCTTCCTCGGGCTGGGCATCAAGCCGCCGTCGATCACCTGGGGCATCATGATCAGCAACGGGGCCGGCTGGTTCACCGGCGGCTACCCGCGACTGCTGATCGTGCCCAGTATCTTCCTGATCGTCACGGTTCTCGCGTTCGTGCTGCTCGGCGACGCGATCCGGGACGCCCTCGACCCGAAGCTGCGGTGAGTCCAGTGGCAGATGTGAAGTTCCAGTCCGAGATCCTGCCGGAGCTCGACCCCTCGGCGCCGCTGCTCGACGTCCGCGACCTCCAGGTGGAGTTCCGTACCCGCGACGGCATCGCCAAGGCGGTCAACGGCGCCAACTTCACCGTGAACCGCGGTGAGACCCTCGCCATCGTCGGTGAGTCCGGTTCCGGCAAGTCGGTGACCTCGCAGGCGATCATGGGCATCCTGGAGACGCCCCCGGCGAAGATCGCCGGCGGTGAGGTGCTGTTCCACGGCGTCGATCTGCTGACGCTGTCCAAGGAGCGCAAGCGCCGCGTCCGCGCCAACCACGTGGCGATGGTCTTCCAGGACGCCCTGTCGGCGCTGAACCCGGTCTACACCGTCGGGTTCCAGCTCGCCGAGCTGTTCCGCAAGCACCGGGGCATGTCCAAGGCCGAGGCGAAGAAGAAGTCGCTGGAGCTGTTGGACCTGGTCAAGATCCCCGCCGCCGCGCAGCGGATCAACGAGTACCCGCACCAGTTCTCCGGCGGTATGCGCCAGCGCGTCATGATCGCCATGGCGCTGGCCCTCGACCCGGACCTGCTGATCGCCGACGAGCCGACCACGGCCCTGGACGTCACGGTGCAGGCGCAGATCATGCGCTTGCTGGCCGAGATCCAGGCCGAGCGGCAGATGGGCCTGATCCTGATCACCCACGACCTCGGCGTCGTCGCCGACGTCGCGGACAAGATCTCGGTCATGTACGCCGGCCGCATCGTCGAGCAGGCTCCCGTGCTGGACCTGTTCGGCAAGCCCGCGCACCCCTACACCAAGGCGCTGCTGCGGTCGATTCCGCGACTGGACACCAAGGGGCAGAAGCTTGAGGTCATCGAGGGCCTGCCGCCGGTGCTGACGAACATCCCGCCCGGCTGCGCCTTCGCGGCGCGCTGCCACTACGCGCAGGACGTCTGCCGCACGGACATCCCGCTGTTGGAAACGGTGGCCGCCGACCGCGCCGCCGCCTGCCACTTCTCCGCGGAGGTGATCAACGGTGAGTGACATCGCGTTGGAGGTCACCGACCTCAAGAAGCACTTCCCGATCAAGCAGGGCATCGTCTTCAAGTCCACCGTCGGTCAGGTCAAGGCCGTCGACGGCGTCAGCCTCCAGCTGCGCAAGGGCGAGACGCTCGGTGTCGTGGGCGAGTCGGGCTGCGGCAAGTCCACCCTCGCCAAGATGCTGGTGGGCCTGGAGAAGCCGACCGGCGGCTCGATCTCGGTGCGGGGTGAGGACGTCACGCGGCTCGGCAAGGCGGGCATGCGCCGGCTGCGCCGCAACGTCCAGATGGTGTTCCAGGACCCGTACACGTCGCTGAACCCGCGCATGACGGTCGGCGACATCATCGGCGAGCCCTTCGAGATCCACGAGGACGCCGTCCCGAAGTCCGGCCGCCGCCGCGCGGTGCAGGACCTGCTGGACATGGTCGGCCTGAACCCCGACCACATCAACCGGTACCCGCACCAGTTCTCCGGTGGTCAGCGTCAGCGCATCGGCATCGCCCGCGCGCTGGCCCTGAAGCCGGAGATCCTGATCTGCGACGAGCCGGTCTCGGCGCTGGACGTGTCGATCCAGGGTCAGGTCATCAACCTCCTGGAGCAGCTCCAGGACGACCTGGGTCTGTCCTATGTGTTCATCGCCCACGACCTCTCGGTGGTCCGGCACATCTCCGACCGCGTGGCCGTGATGTACCTGGGCCGGGTCGTGGAGATCGGCAACGAGGACGAGATCTACGACTCGCCGATGCACCCGTACACGCAGGCGCTGCTGTCGGCGGTGCCGGTGCCGGACCCGACGCTGCGGGGTCACCGCGACGAGATCATCCTCGAAGGCGACGTGCCCTCGCCGGCCAACCCGCCCTCGGGCTGCCGGTTCCGCACGCGTTGCTGGAAGGCGACCGACAAGTGCGCCTCGGAGGAGCCGCTGCTGCAGATCCGGCAGGGCGCCCCGCACGCCAACGCGTGCCACTTCGCCGCGCCGCGCGACGTCGTCCACGCCGTCGACTAGGGCACCAACGGCACTTCGGCGCCGTGTTCGGGAGGAGACTCCCGGGCACGGCGCCTTTTTGTTCCCCCTCGGCGGCGCAGTGTCATCGCCTCGCGATGATCGGTGACCACCGGTGATGTGATCGACACCTCACTGGCGAAGCGGCCCGCGGGTAGAAGCCAACAGGGCAGTCTCTCTCATACCCGCGGGCCACGCCAGACGATTAATGGCCCAGTACAGTCCGGACGCGCCTTAACGCTCGTTTGTGGACGTCTGGGATCCGCCCTTCCGAGCAGCCATAACATGCGTCCATAGCCGGCCTCTGTCCGCCGGGTTTTCGTGATCCAGTTGTTACCCAACCGTTGGCGGACGGCGCCCTGTGACCGGGGCCTCAGGGGTTAGGTTGCAGCGAAGCACACCACAGTGAACGTCGTCACTGTGTTCGGTTGTGGGTTTGGAAGGACGGACGGTTGCGATGAGCGGAACCATGGAGCCGATGGTCACCGAGACCGCCGGTCCCGGGGTCGCCGTCATGGCGGAGATCCCGGAGGCCGAGGCGAGGAAGTTCGTCGGTCTCTCTCCGGGCAAGCTCGCCTGGCGTCGGCTGAAGCGGGACAAGGTGGCGTTCTGGTCCTTCGTGACCGTCGTCGTCATGTTCGTCGTGGCGTACGGCGCGCCACTGATCTCCCTGCTGTACGGCAAGGACTACACGACCATGAACTCCGATCTGCTGGACGCCTACGGTCGCCCGTTGGGCTACCTCAACGGTGTCAGCGGAGAGCACTGGCTCGGCATCCAGATCGGAACCGGGCGCGACGTCTTCATGCAGATGATCTACGGCATGCGGACCTCGATGACGATCTCGTTCGTCTCGGCGGTCGGCGCCATCTTCTTCGGTGTGGTGGTCGGCATCATCGCCGGCTACTTCGGCGGCTGGATCGACGCGATCATCAGCTGGTTCATCGACTTCATGCTCTCCTTCCCGTTCCTCATCTTCGCCATGGCCGCGGTGCCGATCTTCGCCAACGTGGTGGTCGGTGAGGCCAAGGAGGTCCCGGGCTGGATCAACGCCAGCTTCCTGATCATGGTGTTCCTGATCTTCGGCTGGACGGGCACCGCGCGTCTGGTGCGCGGTCAGGTGATCGGGCTGCGCGAGCGCGAGTTCGTCGAGGCCGCGCGCGCCTCCGGCGCCGGGCCCATGCACATCATCTTCCGGCAGCTCCTCCCCAACGTCTGGGCGCCGATCCTGGTGTCCTTCTCGATGGCCGTGCCGGCGTTCATCGCCGCCGAGGCCGCGCTGTCCTTCCTCGGCATCGGTGTCCTGGAGCCGACTCCCGACCTGGGACGTCTGGTCGGCCAGGCCGTGGCGACGATGCAGCTCGACGGCATGTGGATGTACCTCCTTGTGACGGGTGGCGCCGTCTTCCTGCTGGTCCTCGCGTTCAACCTGTTCGGCGACGCGCTGCGGGACGCACTGGACCCCAAGTCCTCGCGGTAGTTACTGCGAGCGCAACTCTCGATGGGAGAGAGAACATAATGAAACGCCGTAATGTGGCGGCTATAGCCGCCACGCTCTCGGCCGCGCTGATCGTGGCCGGGTGCAGCAAGAACAAGGGCGATGACGGAGCTGGCGACAATGGCCAGTACGAGACCCGCAACAGCCTCATCGGCACCGCCGAGGACTCCAAGGGCCCGGCTCCGGAGATGCCCGGTGGCCGCAAGGGCGGCACGATCACGTTCCTGCAGAACAACGACTTCGCGCACCTGGACCCGGCGAAGGTCTACGTTTCGACGTTCTCGGCGACCGCGAACCTGATCTACCGGCCCCTGACCACCTACAAGGAGACGCTCCTCCCGGACGGCTCCATTGAGATGCGCCTCGTCGGCGACCTCGCGGTGGACCCGGGCAAGAACGTCAAGAACGACTGCACCGTCTGGGAGTTCACCCTCAAGGACGGCCTCAAGTACGAGGACGGCTCGCCGATCAAGGCCGCCGACATCGCCTACGGTGTCGCGCGCGCCTTCGCTCCGGAGGCTGCCGCCGGTCCCCACTACATCCAGCAGTGGCTGGCCGGGGACAAGAACTACAACGCGACCTACAAGGGCCCGTACAACGGTGGCGCGAAGGTCCCGCCCGGTGTGACGGTCGACGGCGACAAGAAGATCACCTTCACCTTCAACTCGCCGCACTGCGACATGCCGTTCGCGGCCGCGATGACCACCACCGCGCCGGTGCCCGAGGCCAAGGACACCAAGGAGGCCTACGACTCGGTGCCCTTCTCGTCGGGCCCGTACAAGATCAAGAGCCACACGCGCGGCACGTCCATGGAGCTCGTCCGCAACGAGCACTGGGACCCCAGCACCGACGCGACCCGGCACCAGTACCCCGACAGCTTCGTGTGGAAGTTCGGCAGCGACATCGTCGCGACGACCAACCGCCTGAAGACCGACGAGGACCCGAACATGGCCACCTACGCCGGTGTCGACCCGGCGCAGTCGGCCGCGATCTGGACCGACCCGGCCCTGCGCAAGCGCAGCATCGCCGGTAGCACCCAGTTCGTGTGGTACCTGAACATCAACACGCAGCGGGTGACCGACGTCAACGTCCGCAAGGCGCTGAACATCGCCTTCGACAAGACGCACTACCAGCAGCTGAACGGTGGCCCGCCGGCCGGTGAGATCGCCTCCACGGTCATGTCGCCGACCACCGCCGGTTACAAGAAGTTCGACGCGTTCGGTGTCCCGCCCGCGGGTGACCCGGAGAAGGCCAAGACCCTGCTGGGCGGCAAGTCCGTCAAGCTGACCTACGCCTACGGCAACACCCCGGTCGGCCAGCAGATCGCCGCGGCGATCAAGGAGGACCTGGCCAAGGCCGGCTTCGACATCGAGCTGGTGGCCGTCGACGCCGAGCGCTACTACGACGTCATCGGCGACAAGGCCAACAAGTACGACTTCTACATCTCCGGCTGGGGTGCCGACTGGCCGCTCGGCTCGACGATCATCCCGCCGACCCTGGACGGCCGTGAGATCACCGACCAGGGCAACTACAACTCGGCCTACTTCGACAACGCCGAGGTCAAGACCGAGATCGACCGGATCATGAAGCTTCCCGTGGAGCAGGCCGCCCCCGAGTGGGCCAAGCTCGACCAGAAGATCATGACCGATTACGCGCCGGTCGTTCCGCTGCTGTACGACGGGGCGTTCTCGCTGTACGGCTCCAACATCGGTGGCGCCTACCTGAGCAAGGTGAGCGGCTGCGTCAACCCGGCCTCCCTCTTCCTGAAGAGCTGACCGGAAACCAGTTAGGCAACGTCCGGTGTGGACGGGCTCGTCCCGTCCGCACCGGACCCCGATCGACCGACAGACCGACACGGCGCGGCGCCGCCGAACCTGAGGTGGAACTGATGTTTCGATTTTTGATCCGGCGGATCCTGCTGGCCGTCTTGACGTTGTTCGCGATCAGCGTCGTCGCCTTCGGACTGTTCTTCGCCGTGCCCGCCGACCCGGCGACCACGATGTGCGCGCGCGGTTGCGACCAGGTCACCAAGGACCAGATCCATGCCCGTCTGCACCTCGACGACCCGATTTACGTGCAGTACTTCGACTACATGAAGGGCATCTTCGTCGGCCGTGAATACGGCGCCGGAGACTGGAAGCGGGATTGCCCCGCGCCCTGCCTGGGCTTCTCGTTCCGCACCGACGAGCCGGTGATGGACATCGTGAAGCGCTCGCTGCCGATCACCGTCTCGATCGCGATCGGGGCGTGGATCTTCGAGTTGCTGATCGGTGTGACCGCCGGCGTGTTCGCCGCCTTGCGAAGGGGAACGGTCTTCGACAAGCTGGCCATCAGCCTCTCGCTGGTCGGCGCGGCCATGCCGGTCTTCTTCTTCGCCGCGATCCTGTTGTACGTTTTCGTCTTCGGCACCGGCATCCTGCCGTTCCCCGAATACGTGCCGATCAGCAAGAACCCGCTCGCCTGGGCGGGGGCGTTCATCCTGCCCTGGTTGTCGCTGGCGCTCATCAACGCCGCCAACCACTCCCGGCTCGGCCGCGCGCAGATGCTGGAGACGCTCTCCGAGGACTTCATCCGCACCGCCCGCGCCAAGGGCCTGCGCAAGTCGAAGGTCTCCCTGCGTCACGCGCTGCGCGCCGCGATCAACCCGATCGTCACCATGGCCGGCCTGAGCCTGGGCGGCCTGCTCGGCGGCGCGGTGATCACCGAGTCGGTGTTCGGTATGCAGGGCCTGGGCATGCAGACGGTCACCGCCGCCCGCGAACTGAACATGCCGCTGGTCATGGCCACGGTCCTCATCGCCACGGTCTTCATCGTCGTGGCCAACATCGTCGTCGACGTGGCCTACGCCGCGCTCGACCCTCGGGTCCGGCTCAGCTGACCGGCGGACACGGATTGTTTCGGGAGTCAACAAGATGACCACAGTCACTGAGGCCGCCGCGGCCGCCAAGGACACCACCGACGAGGCGCCCTACCTGGAGGTCGAGAACCTCACGGTGCGGTTCAAGACCGAGGACGGCGTCGTGCGGGCCGTCGACGGCGTGGACTTCTCCGTCCAGCGTGGACGCACCCTCGGCATCGTGGGCGAGTCCGGTTCCGGCAAGAGCGTCACCAGCCTGGCGATCCTCGGCCTGCACAACCCCAAGAGCGCCACCATCGGCGGCCGTGTCTCCGTGGGCGGCACCGACGTCGTGGGGCTGTCGGAGGCCCGGCTGCGCAAGATGCGCGGCAAGGACATGTCGATGATCTTCCAGGACCCGCTCACGTCCCTGCACCCGTACTACAAGATCGGGACGCAGATCGTGGAGGCCTACCGGATCCACCACGACGTGTCCAAGAGCGATGCCCGCAAGCGCGCCATCGAGATGCTCGACCGCGTCGGGATCCCCGAGCCGGCCAAGCGCGTCGACCAGTACCCGCACGAGTTCTCCGGCGGTATGCGGCAGCGCGCGATGATCGCGATGTCCCTGGTGAACAACCCGGACCTGATCATCGCCGACGAGCCGACCACGGCCCTCGACGTGACCGTCCAGGCGCAGATCCTGGAGCTGCTGGCCGACCTGCAGCGCGAGTTCCGCTCCGCGATCATCATGATCACCCACGACCTGGGCGTGGTCAGCCAGGTCGCCGACGACGTGCTGGTCATGTACGGCGGCCGCTCGGTGGAGTACGGCAGTGCCGCGCAGGTCCTGCGGTCCCCGCACCACCCCTACACCTGGGGCCTGCTCAACTCGGTGCCCACGCTGTACGGATCGGCCGAGGAGGACCTCAACCCGATCAGCGGCAACCCGCCCAGCCTGATCAACATCCCGTCCGGCTGCGCGTTCAACCCCCGCTGCAAGTACGCGATGCTCGGCGACGGCCCCTGTGACAAGGACGTGCCGCAGCTGGCCCCGGTGGCCAGCGACGAGGGGCACCTCGTGTCCTGCCACCTCCCCGAGGGGGAGCGGATCACGATCCTCAACGAGGAGATCCTGACCAGCAGCCACCTGCAGAGCCGAAGCGAGGAGACCGACGGTGAGTGAGGACAAGAGCGCCACCGCGGTGGCGGAGCGGGCGACGGGCGACAACGGCGAGCAGCCGCTGCTCCAGGTTCGCGGGCTCACCAAGCACTTCCCGGTCCGCGGCGGCATGTTCGGGCACAAGCAGGTCGTGCAGGCCGTCGACGGCCTCAACTTCGAGGTCGCCCGCGGCGAGTCGCTGGGCCTGGTCGGCGAGTCCGGCTGCGGCAAGACCACCACCGGCCGGATGCTGGTGCGGCTCCTGGAGGCCACCGGCGGGCAGCTGCTCTACGAGGGCCGCGACATCACCCACACCAAGGGCGAGTCGCTGCGGAAGCTGCGCCAGGAGATCCAGATCATCTTCCAGGACCCGTACTCGTCGCTGAACCCGCGGCACACGGTCGGCCGGATCATCGCCACGCCCTTCGAGGTCAACAAGATCGACCCGCCCGGCGGTGTGCGCAAGCGCGTCCAGGAGCTGCTGGAGATCGTCGGCCTCAACCCCGAGCACTACAACCGCTTCCCGCACGAGTTCTCCGGCGGCCAGCGGCAGCGCATCGGGATCGCCCGGGCCCTGGCGCTGCGGCCCAAGCTGATCATCGCCGACGAGCCCGTCTCCGCGCTGGACGTGTCGATCCAGGCGCAGGTGATCAACCTGCTGCGCGATCTCCAGCGCGAGTTCGACCTGTCCTTCGTGTTCATCGCGCACGACCTGGCGGTGGTCCGGCACTTCTGCCATCGGATCGCCGTGATGTACCTGGGGAAGATCGTCGAGGTCGGTGACCGGCACCAGATCTACGACACCCCCTCTCACCCGTACACCAAGGCGCTGCTCTCGGCCGTGCCGGACGTGACGAAGCTGGGCAAGGACGACGGCCGCCGGATCCGGCTGGAGGGCGACGTTCCCACGCCGCTCAACCCGCCCTCCGGCTGCCGCTTCCGCACCCGCTGCTGGAAGGCCACCGACAAGTGCGCGCAGGAGGAGCCACCCCTGGTGCAGATCGCGTCGGGCGCTCAAGTGGCCTGTCACTACCCCGAGACCCAGTGACGCCTCCGGCGTCCAAAAGCAATCGCCTTGTTGTACTTCCGTGATCCACCACGGAAAGCAGCGCAGTAGCGTCGCTGCATCGTTCGTCACCATGACGTAGGTCACGTGACGGCAGGAGGAGGAGTAACAGATGAGCCTGCGCAGAGCTCTGGTCGCCACGGGCGTCGCCGCCCTGTTGGCCACCAGCGTTGTCGCCTGCAGCAAGAACTCCGGCGATGATCCCGCCGGTAACGACGACAGCCGTAAGCAGAACACCGGAGCCCTCGGTACCGCCGAGGACTCGAAGGGCCCGGCCGCCGAGGTCCCCGGCGCCACGCCCGGTGGTGACATCACCGCCTACCGTCGCGCGGCGTTCGACCACGCCGACCCGGCGCGTGCGTACTACGTGGACGTGCTGGCGATGCTCGACCTGGTCGCGCGCCGCCTGACCAACTACAAGGAGCTCGGCGACGGCCGCATGGTCGTGGTGGGCGACCTGGCCACCGACGCCGGCACCGACGTCAACAAGGACTGCAAGACCTGGAAGTACACCCTCAAGGACGGCATCAAGTACCAGGACGGGTCGCCGATCAAGGCGTCCGACATCGCCTACGGTGTCGCCCGTGCCTTCTCGCCGGCGCTGCCCGAGGGCCCGCACTACGTTCAGCAGTGGCTGACCGGCAAGGCCGAGTACAACGCCGACTACAAGGGCCCCTACGACGGCGGCGCGGCGATTCCGCCCGGTGTCCAGGTTCCGGATGAGAAGACCATCATCTTCAACTTCCAGACCGCGGCCTGCGAGGCCCCCTTCGCGCTCGCGATGGGCATCTCGACGCCCGTCCCGCCCGCCAAGGACACCAAGACCGACTACGACAAGGCCGTTTGGGGTTCTGGTCCTTACAAGATCAAGGACTACCAGATCGGCGTGTCGATGACCGTCGAGAAGAACGAGTTCTGGGACAAGAACACCGACCCGATCCGTCACCAGTACGTCGACACCGTGACGTGGAAGTTCGGTCAGGACCAGAAGACGGTCACCCAGCGCCTCATGGCCGACCAGGGTGCCGACCAGACGTCCTTCGACCTGATGAACGAGGACCCCTCGCTCATTCCGCAGATCGTGGGCGACACCAAGATGATGGAGCGCGTGATCACGGGCACCAACATCTTCGTGAACTGGGTCGCGATCAACAACGAGCGCGTCAAGGACGTCAACGTCCGCAAGGCGCTCCAGTACGTCATCAACAAAGAGGCGTACATGAAGCTGCGCGGTGGTCCCACCGCCGGCACGATCGCCACCACCACGATGTCGCCGACCGCGCTGGGCTACAACAAGTTCGACGCGTACCCGCAGGCGCCGACCGGTGACAAGGAGAAGGCCAAGCAGCTGCTCGCCGGCAAGGTGACCACGCTGAAGTACGCCTACGCCAACACCGAGCTCGGTCAGCAGATCGCGGCGTTCATGAAGGAAGAGTTCAAGGCCGTCGGCATCGAGCTGGAGACCATCGCGCTCGACCCGAACACCGCCCCGGACATCCTGACGACCAAGTCGTCCAACGTCTACGACCTGTACCCGAAGAACTGGGGCCAGGACTGGGCGACCGGCTCGACGGTCATCGGCCCGATCTACGACGGCCGCACGATCGCCGACTCGGGCAACGTCGACAACATCTGGTTCAACGACCCGGGCGTCTCCGCCGAGATCGACCGGATCAACAAGCTCTCCGTCAACGACGCCGTCGCTGAGTGGGGCAAGCTGGACCAGAAGATCATGACCGACTTCGCCCCGATGATCCCGCTGTTCTACGGGAAGAACTTCGGCCTCAGCGGCTCGAAGGTCGGCGGCCTCTGGCTGTCGGACGCGCTCGGCACCATCTCCATGGTGAACGCGTACGTCAAGAAGTAAGCCTCGTGCCCACCGGCCCCCGGGCCGGTGGGCGCCTCACCGTCGATCGACGGTCCGCCCCCTCCCGTACCCACCCCACGGGAGGGGGCGGTTTTTTGTGGGCGGGGAGAAGGAGAAGGGGAAGGCGGAGGCGCGCGGAGCGGCGCATCCGGCGGCGGGTGTGACGAGGCCGCAGGCCGAGGCGCACGGCGAGGCGAGTGCTGAGGCGCGAGGGTGACCACCCACGCGGGGGGAAGTGTTTTGATCGGGTGGTGAAGAGGTACGCGCGCGTGCAGCGGCGCAACCAGCCCGGTTGGCCACGACGCATCCGTGTGCCGAAGAGCGGAGGCTTCCATCGGCTCGGGGGAAGTGTTTTGACTTCCGGGGTCCAGGGCAAGGCCCTGGTCTGGTGCAGGGCGAAGCGCCTGCTACCTCGACCCGAACGGTCGTGAGGCGAGGTGACACCGCAGGTGTCACTCGCTTGAAAAGGGAGGGCCGGGGCGCCGCCCCGGCTCCGAACCGCCCCGGCCTCGCCCCGCTCCACCCCGGCTCCGGCCTTGCCCTGTCCCGGCCCCGCCCCGCGTCGCCCCACCCCGGCTTCTCTTCTCGGCTGCGTGGGGTCTTGCGGCCGTGGCCTGTCGTCTTCTCCGCTTGGTGCCCAAGGGGCTTTGCCCCCTGGACCCCCACCAGGGAACTCCGTCCCCTGGACCCCGGGAGCTCAAAACATTTCTCCCGAGCCGGAGGCGTTCTTTGTTCTTCGGCACACGGTGCTTCGTGGCCGACCGGGTTGGTTGCGCCGCTGCACGCGCGCGTCATTCTTCGACACACGACCAAAACCCCACCCCCGCGCCCACGGCCGCCCCTCGGCCTCCGGCCTCAGGCGCCCACGGCGACCTCCGCGACCTCAGCCGCCTCCGCGTGCCTCCGGCCCGCCCCCTCGCCACGCTCCGCCCGCCGCGCCCGTCCCGCCCCGGCCCTCCCACCCCC
>NZ_BSTX01000005.1:0-214457 GCF_030269765.1 Actinorhabdospora filicis
GGTTCCTCGCCGCACTCCTCGGGGTCGGCGGGATCGCCGACAAGGTCAAGAAGTTCTTCCAGGCACTCTCCAAACCCGTCATGAAAGCCGTCGACTGGGTCGTCGGCAAAATCGTCGGCTTCGGCAAAAAGATCTGGGCCAAACTCAAGGACAAGTTCGGCAAGAAGAAGGACGGCAAACCCGGCGACGCCAAGGACGACAAGGCCGCCCAGAAGGCGGAGAACCCGGTCGTCAAGGTGTCCTTCCAGATGGCCGGTGCGCCGCACACCCTTACGTTCAAGCCGGAGACCGATGACGCCAAGGTCGTCATGGCCTCCGACCTTCCCGACGATCTCATCAACAAATTCAGCAAGGCGCACGTTCGCATCGACAACTTCCGCGTCTACATGGAGTCGATCGAAGACCCGGATGTCAAGAAGCGCTTCCAGGAGAACGTGCTTCCCTGGGTCGAGGAGTTTCTGCACATCAACGTGATGCGATTCCGGTCGATCTACAAACAGTGGTTCCCGCCAAGGGAACCCACCGGCGGCATCTCCTCGGTCCGCACCGAAGACAAGCTCACCAAGGTGCGCGGCATGACCTCCGAGGCGCAGGAGGCTCTCCAGAACCTCACCAAGTGGGCGGCCAAGACCGGCATCACCGATCTCGCCCCCCATGAGATCGAGCGCGTCTTCACCGCACAGGGGCAGGAGATCTGGAAAGCCGACTTCGAGCAGAAGAAGGCGAAGATCCAGGCGATCGTCGGAAAGTACTCGTACAAGGGACAGCCCGTGCAGTACAAGGGCAGCATGGTCACCGGCTGGCGTGGCAAGCACAAGGGCAAGACGCACTACGATCCGAAGGACTTCGACGTCGACATGTACGTGGTGCACGCCGAGGAGTTCGAACGGATCAAGACCAGGAAGCGCGGATGGGGCAAGTCCTGGATCGCGGGCGACCCGATCGACGCGCCCGAGCTCCTCCAGGTCAGTGACCGGGTCGCCGCGGAGCTCGGCGACGCCTTCCCCGGCGTCAAGGGCATCGGGGAGTCCAAGATCGTGCTCCGCAAGAGCCCACAGTGAGGATGAGAGCGTCCAGCGTGAAGAAGGTTCTAGAGTTCTCCGTCCGCACCACCACGTCCGCGTCCGCCGAGGAGGTGTGCGAGGCGGTATCGGCGGCCCTGAACGTCAGGTTCGCCGAGGGGAAGTACGAGATCATCGACGCCTACGTCGCCGACTTTCTCGGCATGCGCGTCGGGCTCTTCGGCTGGGGTGCCGACATCCTCCTGGACAGCCGTCTGGAGGACCGGCGCTTCCTCACCGCCGCGAATCAGGGCGGCCTGGTGCCGGTGGACATCGCCGAGGCGATCGCCGACATGCTCACGGTCATGACGCCGTACTCCTGGCGTGTTCCCTCTGACGCGGATCTGGCCGCCGACGAGGAGTACTCCGAGGAGTACGACCGCTTGAGCGCCGAGGACAACGCACCGCCGTCCTGGCTCGACGACGAGAACTGAGCCCGTCCCTCACCCCGGAAAACTGAACCCGATCAAGTTCTTCGCCCCCAGCACCAGGCTCCCCAGCGTCACCAGGTAGAACATCCCGATCCACACCACCGCCGGGATCTTCGTGATGCCCGCGAGCTGGTCGGGGTCGGTGGTGCGTTCCACTCCCGGCCTGCGGCGGTGGGTCCAGGTTTCGGCGACGGGGCGGACGGAGCCGACGAGCAGGAACCAGGCGCCGCCGTAGGCGATGGCGGTCTGGACGTTGGCGGGGGCCCACCAGACGAGGGCGAAGACGGCGAAGGCGGTGAGGATCATGGCGATCCAGCCGTAGACGTTGCGGATGAAGAGGGCCATCGCGACCAGGAGGGCGAGGATCGCCCAGAGGAGCATGACGATGAGGCCCTGGGAGATCAGGAACGAGGCGCCGAGGCCGATGAGCGCGGGGGCCATGTAGCCGGCCATGAGGGTGAAGACCGCCGAGGGGCCGCGCTGGCTGCCGTAGGTCATGGTCAGGCCGGAGGTGTCGGAGTGCAGGCGGATGCCGTGGAGCCGGCGTCCGGTCAGCAGCGCGATGAGGGCGTGGCCGCCTTCGTGGGCGATGGTGACGATGTTGCGGGCGGGTTTCCAGAGGGGCCGCCAGATGACGACGCCGAGGGCGAGGACGGCGGTGACGATCACGATGTACAGGGGTGGTGTGGGCTGTGTCGCGACCAGTTTGTCCAGCACGTCACCCATGGTGTTCCTCCTCCGGCGGGTCCCCGAGGTTACCCGGTTGCCGCTACCGTCGGTGGATGCTGACCTTGACGCTCACGAGTCGCGACCTGGACTTCGTCCGGTTCGCGCATTCGCCGCTGTGGGAGGTCGTGGCGAGCGTGCGGGTGCTGAAGCTGCCGGCGGCGGGGTCGCCGCACCGGCCGTGGATCGAGGCGGTCGCGCCGAGGCTGCCGGGGCTGGACCTGCGGTTGCTCAATGACCTGGTGCCGGTGCCGGCGAGGATCCTGCCGGCGTTCCTGGCGCCGCCGCCGACTTCTTCGGCGCCGGACCTGGACACCGAGCTGGCCACGGTCGCCGCGACGAGCCCGGAGCGGGTGCGGATCGGCTTGGACATGATGGAGGGGCCGCGTTCGGCGCGTCTCGACGCGCTGTACGCGGACCCGGTGGCGGGGCTGGCGGAACTGGTCGCCTCGATCCGCGCGTACTGGGACACCGCGCTGGCGCCGTACTGGGGACGCGTCAAGTCGCTGCTGGAGTCCGACATCCGGCATCGCGCTCGGCTGCTCGCCGAGGGCGGGGTGCGGCGGCTGTTCGCCGACCTCGATCCGGCGATCTCGTGGGACGGCGAAAGGCTGCGCATCGACCACAAGTTCGTCGAGCGGGACGCCGAGGCGCGCGGCATGGGCATCCTGCTCACGCCCAGCGCGTTCGTGGCGCCGTCGGTGTTCTCGGTCTCTTCGCCGCCGTGGCAGCCGACGGTCCGGTACGGGCCGCGGGGCATCGGCCTGCTGTGGGCGAAGGAGAACCGGGATGTGGCCAAGGCTCTGGAGCGGCTGCTGGGACGCTCGCGCGCGCAACTGCTGTCCACACTCGACGAACCGGCGGCGACCGGTGAGCTGGCGGGCCGGCTGGGCCTGACCGCGGGCGGCGCGTCGCAGCACCTCACGGCGTTGCGGGACGCCGGGCTCGTCCAGGGACACCGCTCCGGGCGCTACGTCCTCTACGCGCGAACCGAACTGGGACAGCGGCTCGTCGAAGTAGGGTGATCGGCCGGTCGGCGCACGGTTGCCGGAACCGGTCCACAATGGAACACTTCCATTGAAAGGAGGGCGGGGTGAAGCGCGCACACCTGGTCCTGCTGGCCCAGACGCACGGCTTCGGTCACGTGCGTCGCATCCACCGGCCCGTGCATCGCGGCTACGCCGAGGCCGCGGGCGGACTGGCGATCCTGGCCGGGGTCGCCGGGCTCGTCCTCCACTTCAACGACCAGCGGCCGGCGGCCGTCATCGCCTTCGTCGTGGCCGCGCTTCCGTTGCTGTGGCTGCTGTTGATCGCGCCGCGCTCCAAACGCGCGCAGGCCCAGGCGATCGCGGTCGCCGACGGCGGGCTGCTCATCGGCCGCGGCGCGCACGCCGTCCCGTGGGAGGCGATCACGTTCCCCGTGGAGAACGGGCGCAGGCTGTTCGCCTTCACCGACGAGGACGGCACGCCCTTCCTGGTCCGCTACGAGGACTACACCGGCGCCGCGACGCTGACCCGCACGCTGGAGTCGGGCAAGCCCGCCACCACGCCGATCCTGCGCCGGACGCTGATCACCGGCGTCTTCGCCCTCGCCGTCACCCTGGTCGCCTGGGCCGGTTTCGGGCCGCGCGAACGCCAGGCGCCGGAGGGCTCGGCCGGTTCCGGGCCCGGGGTCAGCTACCCGGAACATCAGCTGTCCGACCTCAATGGACTGTGCGCGGGCGGTCCCGGGCTGCCGGAGGCCGCCGGGTACGACGGCGACGGCGTCCACCCCGTCTACATCAGCGAAAAGGGCGCCCCGCGGCCCTCCGACGTGCCCGCCGAATGGCTCGCCGGGCGCCTCGGCGTCACCCAGCTCGTGGCGTGCGTGAGCGGCGAGCGGACCGCGTTCCTGAAGACCTGCCGCTACTCCGGCGCCGAAACCCGTGCCCTGTGGGGGATGCGGTGGACGATCACGATGCGCGTGGCGCGCACCGGTGAGCTGCTCGGCGTCGAGACCCGCGAGTACGGGCCCGAGACCGCGTGCCCCGTCGTCGTCTTCGAAGGCGCCGACGGGGACGTGCTGGAGGCCGCGCTGGAGAGCACCGAGCTGACGCTGATCCTGGACGAATACGTCAGGACGCGGGCGGCGAACTGACCAGCAGCGGCTCGGCGGCCTTGCGCAGCAGGTCCGACAGGGCCTTCGGGCGTCCCGTCTCGCGGTCGATGGCGACCTGGACGCGGCGTCCCTCGGCGTGCACGACGGTGTGGTCGGGCGACAGGACGCGGAAGCCGTAGACGACGCTGCTGCTGCCGAGCTTGTCGATCCAGAAGTGCACGTCCACGGTCCCGGCCTCGAAGATCGGGACGTGGTAGGTGATGGAGACCTCGCGGACGGCGAGGGTGGCGTCGCCGAGCTTGGAGCGGCCCGGGTCGAAGGACCAGCCGTGGCGGATCCAGTACTTCATGAGGGCGCGCTCCACGAGGATCCCGTACCGGGCATTGTGGACGATCCCCATTGGATCGAAGTCGTCGAAGTGGACTTCGGCGGTCTCAATGACGCCGGGGACGGTGGTGGTCACGGCTGTTCTCCGAACTGGTCGAGGAGGTGCGGGGTCGGCGACAGGGCGCGCAGGCGGTCGCGGACCGCCCGGCGCGAGTACTCGTAGGCGGAGGTCGAGGCGAGCAGCCGCGAGTGGGTCACCACCGCCACGCCGATCGCCTGGATCTCGAAGGCCAGCTGCTTGACGTCGGTGTCCTCGCGCAGCTCGCCCAGTTCCACGGCCTCGGTCGCGGTGGCGCGCAGCTTGCGCAGCCAGGCGCGCAGGGCGCCGAACACGGCGTCGCGGACCGGCCCGGGGTGGTCGTCGAACTCGTGCGCGGCGGTGGCGAAGAAGCACCCGCCGGGCAGCACGCGCCGGTCGTAGAAGGACATCCGGTGCTCGTGGAGCATGTACAGCCGCCGGACCCCGGCGGGCGCGGCCATGGCGGGGACGATGACCAGCTCGGTCCACTGGTCGGCGGCGCGTTCGACGATGGCGAGCTGGAGGTCCTCCTTGCCGGTCCAGTGCGCGAACAGGCCGGACTTGCTGACGCCGTGCGCGGCGGCCAGCCGCCCGAGGGTGATGCCGTTGAGGCCGTCCACCGACGCCATCGCGACCGCCGTGTCGAGGACGGCGGCGCGCGTGCGGTCGCCGCGCGCGCGGCGGCCGTCGGTGGCCTCGGACGGGGTCATGGGGTGAGCGTACAAGTTTCCGACCGATCGGTCGGGTAGGTGTCGGACGGGTCACACCGGGGAGGGGCCCGGGCGAGGCCATTGGCGGCCTCGCCCGCGCGGCCGCTACTCCAGCGGCCCGAGCATCCAGTGGCGCGCCGAGTCCGGCCCGTCGTCGAAGTAGCAGGCGCGGATCGCCGCGAGGATCTCGCCGCGCCCGACGTATCCGTCGTCGTCGGCGTCGAGGTGGTCGAAGACGCCGCCGGCGATGTCGGGGGCGATGCCCATCAGCGCGCCGGTCCAGCGGAGGTGTTCGCGCTTGTCGATGCGGCCGTCCTCGTCGGTGTCGGCGATCTCCAGGATCGTGTCGAGGAAGGGCACGTACCCGGCCTCGAAGGTCTCGGGGGTCTCCAGGAGGCCGAGGGCGAAGGCGTCGCGGTACTCCTCCAGGCTGATCTGGCCGTCGAAGTCGGTGTCGGCGACGGTGGACAGGTGCCCCCACAGGCGGGTGACGAGGTTCAGCAGGCGGACGCGGCGGGGGTCGTCCTCGGCGAGACCGAACTCGGCGGCCATGGCCTCGGCCGAGCCGGTGAAGTCCTCGCGCTGGATGTGTCCGTCACCGTCTCTGTCGTAGGTCTGGAAGCGGCGGGCGAGGAAACGGTCGAGGTCTGCCGAATGCTCCACTGAGGCTCCTTACGGACGGCTGGGCGGAAACTACGCCCAGTGTCCCGGGCGGGTGCGCCCTTTGGGAAGCCTCGTGCGGCCGTCGCCGCGCGCGGAGTCGAGTTGCGCCTGGGTGCAGAACAGCGCGCCGGACAGGTTCGCGCCGCGCAGGTCGGCGTCGCGCAGGTCGGCGCCGGTCAGATCGGCGCGGGTCAGGTCGGCGCCACGCAGGTCGGCGGCGATGAGGACGCCGCCGCGCAGGGACGCGCCCACCAGTTTCGCGTCGCGCAGGTCGGAGCCGAAGAACTGGGACCCGGCCAGGTCCTGGCCACCACCGCGCGCGACGGCCGAGGCCCGGCGCAGGATCGCGTTGACCCGGTCCCGCTCGGCGTTGACGTCCACTTGCGACAGTTGCTCGGGCGTGCCGGACGCCAGGGCGTCCGTCGTCTCGTAGGCGGCCTCGATCTCCTCGCGCAGCGTGGGCGCCGCGGCGAGGGCCTCGCGCAGGTACCACAGGAGTTCGTGCAGGTCCCGCATCACCGGGAAGGCCTTGAGCATCCGCCGGAACGGGTCGGTGCGCCAGTCGCGGCCGCCGAAGGTCTCCTGCGCCAGCCGCTGCCCGGCGCCGAAGCAGTCGTAGACGGTGCAGCCGCGGAAACCGGAGTCGCGCAGCTTGGCGTGGATGCCGCAGCGGGAGTCGGTGAGCAGGTTCGGGCAGGGCTTGTTCGCGGGCTTGTCGATGGCGAAGTCGGCCGACTTCTGGAAGGCCGGCGCGGTGCAGCACAGCCCGAAACACTGGGCGCAGTCGGCGCTCAGGACCCTCATGCGAGCTCCTTGAAGAAGACCGTGGTGGCGGACGGGACGCCCGAGGCCGAGAGCGCGAAGCCGGGGATCTCGCCCACGCGCGTCCACCCCTCGGACGCGTAGAGCCGCTCGGCGGGGCTGCCGGTCTCGGTGTCCAGGACCAACAATCTCACCCCGGTATGACGGGAATGCTCCTCTACCGCCTTCAGCAGGGAACGCGCCAGGCCGCGCCCGCGGGCGTCGCGGTGGACGATGAGCTTGCGGACCTCGGCCCGGTGCGCGCCGTTGGCGGTGGTGGCGCGGGCGAGGGCGATGGTGCCGACCGGCCGGTCGCCGTCCCAGGCCGCCCACACGTCCAGGCCCTCGGACTCCGCCCAGAACGCGGTGGCCGCCTCGGCCGACAGCGGCGCGACGAAGCCGACGGACGAGCCGCCGCCCACCGCGTCGGCGAGCACCTCGCCCAGCGCGGGGGCGTGCAGGCGCACTTCAGAGGGGGTGAGTCGGGTGATCACCGCCGCGACGATACCCGCGGGTCGTGTCAGCGTTGTTTCGCCGCACCCCGGCGCGTCGCCACGGCCAGCCCGGCCAGGATCACCACCGTCACCACGAGCAGGACGACGGTCTCGGCCGAGGCCAGGAAGACCCGGCCGCGGTCGGTGAGGGTGAACACGGTGACCGACAGGGGCCGCCAGGACGCGGGGTAGACCATGATCGTGGCGCCGACCTCGCCCATCGACAGGGCCAGCGACAGCGAGGCGGCGGCCGCGATCGAGGGCAGCAGCATCGGGACCCGCACGCGCCACAGCACCCGCCACGGGGACGCGCCCAGCGAGCCGGCGACCAGCGCGAAGGCCGGGTCGGTGCGGTCGAGGGCGGCCGAGACGGTCGAGTAGGCGAAGGCCAGCACCAGCACGAAGTGCGCGATGACGACCAGCCACATGGTGCCGTTCAGCGCGATCGGCGGGCGGCTGAAGGCGGTGAGCAGCCCGAGCCCGACGACCACCGAGGGCACCGCGACGGGCAGGTGCAGGACGGCGTCGGCGATCCGCCGCAGGGCGCGGGGAGCGGCGCGGACGGCCAGCGCGCCCCACGTGCCGGTGAGCACGGCGGCCGTCCCGGCCAGGAACGCCGTCTGGAGGCTCACCGAGAGGCTGGAGATCTCCTCGCCGGACAGGGCCTCGCCGAAGTGCGCGCCGGTGTAGGCGCCGGGCAGGACGCCGTTCCAGTCGGCGGCGAAGGCGGCCAGCACGAGCACCGCCAGCGGCGCCAGCACGACCGGCACGAAGACCAGCGCGAATATCGTCCACAGTAGAACGCGCCCGCCCCGGGACCAGACCAGCATCAGCGACCTCCACCGAAGGCGCGGCGGTAGACCGCGTACAGCGACAGCGACAGGGCGACCTCGATGACGGCGACCACGCAGGCCGCGGGGAGGTCGAAGGTGACCACGCCGAAGGAGTGCACCAGCATCGGCAGGGTCTCCACGTCCTTGGCGCCGATGAACAGCACGATCCCGAACTCGTTGAGGGTGAGCAGCAACGTCAGGGACGCCCCCGCGCCCAGCGCGGGCCAGGCCTCGGGCAGCACGACCCGGCGGAACACCCGCCACGGCCGCGCGCCCAGGGACGCCGCCACGTCCAGCTGCTCGCGCGGGAAGTGCTTGAAGGACGCCAGCAGCGGCCGCATCACGAACGGCGTGTAGAAGGTGATCTCGGCGGCGATCACGCACCACGGCGAGTACAGGAACCCGCCCATGACCTCGCGCCCGGCGGCCGCGTTGACGATCCCGGCCGAGCCGTAGAGGAACGTGAAGGCCAGCGCGATCAGGAACGACGGGAACGCCAGCAGCGTGTCCACCAGCCGCGTCACCAGGCCCGCGCCGGGAAACGGCGTGAAGGCCAGCACCAGCGCCAGGAACGTGCCCAGGACGACGCATCCGGCGGTCGCGGCCAGCGAGACCATCACGGTGGTGCCCAGGGCGTCCAGGAACCGGCCCGAGGAGGCCACCCGCGACCACGCGTCGCCGGTCAGCGACTCGCGGACCACGAAGTACAGCGGGTACAGGAAGAAGCCCGCGACCAGCAGCAACGGCGGCGCCAGCCACCAGGCGCGCCTAGTCACGGGGGACCACCGTCAGCCCGGTGGCGGGCAGGACGACCGAGGCGGGCTCGCCGACGCCGGGCAGCCCGTCGAGCGAGGCGACGTCCGCGCGGACTTCCGCCTCCACATCGGACAGCGCGAGGGTGACGCGGTAGGTCGCGCCCCGCCACTGGACGCCCGTCACCGTCGCCGCCAGCCCGCTACCGGGCGCGGCCACGCCGACGGCGTGCGGGCGCACGCACACGTAGCCCGCGCCGTCCCCGACCGCGACACGGCCGTCCACGATGGACCCCGGGATCAGGTTCGCCGCGCCCAGGAACGACGCGGTGAAAGCCGACGGCGGACGGTGGTACAGCTCGGCGGTGGCCGCCTCGTCGACCAGGCGGGCGTCCTTCATGACCGCGATCCGGTCGGCCAGCGCCAGCGCCTCGCCCTGATCGTGGGTGACGTAGAGGATCGCCGTCTCGGGCAGCTCGCGCTTG
This sequence comes from Actinorhabdospora filicis, assembly GCF_030269765.1. Taxonomy (GTDB): domain Bacteria; phylum Actinomycetota; class Actinomycetes; order Mycobacteriales; family Micromonosporaceae; genus Actinorhabdospora; species Actinorhabdospora filicis. The sequence goes on from NZ_BSTX01000005.1 coordinate 9,461, forward strand.
AGCCGCTGGAGCTCGCCGAGCATGTCGGCGCGCAGGGCGGCGTCCAGCGCCGAGAGCGGCTCGTCCAGCAGCAGCACGCGCGGCCGGTTGGCCAGCGCGCGGGCGATGGCCACACGCTGCTGCTGCCCGCCGGACAGCTCCCGGGGGCGGCGGGCGGCGTAGGCGGACATGCCGACCATCGCCAGGACCTCCGCCACGCGCTCCTTGCGTTGCGCGCGAGGGATTCCGGCCAGGCCGAAGGCGACGTTCTCGGCCACCTTCATGTGCGGGAACAGCGCGTACTGCTGGACGACCACGCCCACCCCGCGCCTGTGCGGCGGGAGGGCGGTGACGTCGCGGCCGTCCAGGCGGATCGTCCCGGAGGTGGGGCGCAGGAACCCGGCGACCGCCTTGAGCGCGGTGGACTTCCCCGACCCGGACGGGCCGAGGAGCGCCACGGTCTCCCCGACGGCGACGTCGAGGGAGAACCGGGACAGCGCCTCGGTCCGTCCGTAGTGGACGGTGACGTCCGACAGGCCGATCGCGGTCAAGACTTGCCCACCGCGGACTGGTAGGCGGCGATGTCGGCGTCCATGGCGGCGATGATCGCGCTCCAGTCGGGCTGCCAGACCTCGACGCCCTCCATGACCTTCTGCACGGTCACCGCGTTGGCGTCGGTGGCCTTCACGTCGCTGCGGGCCGGGATCCCGAAGGCCTGCGCGGAGACCTGCGACTGGGCCTGCGTGCCCAGCAGGAACTCCATGAGCTTCTTGCCGTTGTCACCGTGGGGCGCGTTGTTGACCAGGCCCATGTAGTACGGCAGGGCGAAGGTGGAGCGCTTGCCGGTGGCGTCGGCGGGGAAGAACAGGTCGAAGGCCGAGCCGTCGTTGTTCTTGGACGCCAGGTTCATCTGCACATCGCCGTTGGCCACCAGGATCTCGCCCTTGGACACCTTCGGCTGGAGCTTGCCGGTCGAGGAGGACGGGCCGACGTTATTGGCCTCCAGCTTCTTCAGGTAGGCCAGCGCGCCCTCCTTGCCCAGCACGTGCTGGAGCTGGATCAGCACCGCCGTGCCGTCCCCGGCCTGACCGGGCGTGGAGTACTGGAGCTTGCCCTTGAAGCGCGGGTCGAGCAGATCGTCCCACGTGGACGGTGCCGTACCGGCCTTCTCCGGGTTGTAGATGAAGCACAGGTAGTTGTTCACCAGGGGCGTGTAGTTGGCCGCGCCACCGGTGGTCAGCTCCGAGCCGGGAACCTTGTAATCGGCCAGCAGCCCGTCCCCGGCCGCCTTCTGGATGTATGGCGGCAGTGTGACGGCCACGTCGGCCTGCGTGCTCGCCTTCTCCTGCGCCAGGCGGGAGACGACCTCACCGGAGCCCGATTCCACGAGCTGGACGGCGATCCCGGTCTGCTTGGTGAACTCGGCGAACTGCGGGGTGTACCAGTCGGCGAGGCCGTCCACGGAGTAGACGGTGACGGTCTTGTCGCCGGAGGACTCGGCGGCGCCGGTGCCGCCGCAGGCGGTCAGCGCGGCGAGGGGAACGAGGGCGGCCACGGAAAGGAGTGCGCGTCTGCGCATCGGGGTCTCCTAGAGAACGAGGGAGGGAAGTGCGGTGACGGAGGAGAGGACGTGGTGGGCGCCGGCCGCGCTCAGCGCGGTGGCGTCGTGCGCGCCGGTGGTGACGGCGGTGACGGTCCCCGCCCCCGCCCGCAGCCCGGTGAGCACGTCGTATGTGGTGTCGCCGCAGGTGACGACCTGCCGCAGGTCGGTGGCGCCCAGCCGCAGGACGGCGGTGAGCACCAGGTCGGGGAAGGGGCGCCCGCGCCCGGCCTCGGCCGGGACGAGACTGAGGTCGGCCAGGCCGGTCCAGTCCAGCGCGGACAGGATCGCGTCGGCGGTGGGCCGGGAGAAGCCGGTGGTCAGCGCGACCTTGACGCCCGCCGAGCGCAGCGCGGTGATCGTCTCGGCCGCGCCCGGGATCGCCGTCACCGCGCCGAGGTGGCCCGCGTAGGCCACCTCGAAGCGCAGGTTCGCGGCCTGCGCGGCGTCCTCGTCACCGCCGAAGAGGTGCCGGAAGACGGTGATCTTCGATTCGCCCATGGTGGCGCGGACGTGGACGAGCATCTCGTCCACATCGGACCGTCCGGCGACGGCCTCCAGGAAGGCGGCCTCGACCAGCCCGTCGTCGGCGACGGTGGTCCCGGCCATGTCGAGTACGGCGAGCTCTACCATCCCAGGGCCTCCGCGCTGGTCTCGGCGATCGCGGGCGAGCAGGTCATGCCGCGCCCGCCCGGTCCGGTGACCAGCAGGACGCCGTCCGCGATGGACTGGCGGTGCACGATCTCGCCGGTGGCCAGGGTCTGCGCGTACACCCCGGCCCAGCGGCGGCGGACGCGCGGCAGCGGGCGGCCCAGGATCGCCTCGGCCGTGGCGGCCAGGTGGTCGTAGGGCTCCTCGACGACGTCGAAGGCGAAGGGCTCGTCGTACTCGTGGGTGTCGCCGATGGTCAGGCCGCCGTCGAGGCGCTGGACCATGAGCAGCTGCATCTTGTGCGCGGCGGCGATCTCCGGCTGCTTCTGCACCGCCGCCATCCGATCCCTTGCGGGGGAGTCGAAGCCGGGGTAGTAGCGGAAGCTGTCGCCGTCGGCCACCGCGGTGGTCAGCGGCTCGGCGAGCGCCTCGGTCTGCATCATCTGCAGCCGCACGCGCCGGACCGGCAGCTCACCGGCGAGCTCGCGGACGAGGCCGCCCAGCCAGGCGCCGGTGGTGAGGACGACGTGGTCGCCGGTGTGGGTGTCGCCGTGGTCGTCGCGGACCTCGCCCGCCTTGACGTCGCGGACTTCGCGTCCGGCGAGGAAGGTGTAGCGGCCCGACTTCAGCAGGTGCTCGCGCAGCGCGGGCAGCGCCACCCGCGACTCCACGGCCGCGTCGGTGGCGCAGTGCAGGGCGGCGGTGAAGTCGCCGCGCAGGGCCGGGTTGACGGCGCGGGCCCGCTCGGGGTCGAGGAGGGTGAAGCCGCGCTCGCCGCCGTGGGCGGTGGCGTGCTCGGCCACGGCGAGTTCGGCGGGCGTCCGGCACACCGTGAGCGAGCCGATGGCGCGGAAACCGACGCCGGGGACGTCCTTGCCGATGCGCTCCCACAGCTCGCGGGCCCGCAGCGCGGTCTCCAGCTCGGTGCCGTTGGCGCGTCCGGAGACCCAGACGAGCCCGAAGTTGCGGACCGAGGCGCCGCGGGCTTCCCGCTCGCGTTCCAGATGGACGACCTCGTGGCCCCGGGCGACGGCCTCGAAGGCGTGCATCGTGCCGAGGGCTCCGGCGCCCACGATGATGATGCGCAATGTAGCTCCCTTGTTCGCTGACGGTGGCCAGCTTCAAGGGGGTGGGGGACGGGCGCGTGTGGGAATGGTGAGCGGCGGGTTAACGGCTCCAAAAGGTTCGGACCTGTTACCTTACCGTGATCTTCGGAGGTCGGGCCTTCGCGACGAGCTCCTCAGCCCGCCCGCAGCCGCGCCCGGAATCCGATGCGGTCGCCCCGGTACAGCGTCCTCACCCGCTCGATCGGCGCGCCTTCCGGGTCGTAGGACACCCGGTGCAGCAGCAACATCGGCAGGGCCGGGTTGGTGCCGAGCAGGTGGGCCTCCCTGGGCGAGGCCAGCGCGGTCTCGATCTGGTCCTCCGCCTCGGCGAAGACGACACCGTGCTCGTCCTGGAGGCAGGCGTAGAGCGATCCGGCCGGGTCGAAGGTGTCCAGGAGGTCCGGGAAGCGGGCCGCCGGCAGGTACGTCGATTCCAGGCCGGTGGGTTCGCCGTCGGTGAGCAGGACGCGTTCCAGGTGGAGGACGTCGGTGCCCTCCTCGACGCCCAGGACGGTGGCGGTTCCGGCGTCGGCGGTGACGCGCTCCTTGGTGACCAGGATGCGGCTGGGGGTGCGGCCCATGGCGCGGACGGCCTCGGTGTAGCTGACCAGGTCGAGGGGGTGGATCAGTTTCGGGGCCGCCACGAACGTCCCCCGGCCCTGGCGGGCGGCGAGGCGGCCTTCCAGCACCAGTTCCGAGATCGCCTGCCGGACGGTGGCGCGGCTGACGCCGTAGTCGGCGGCCAGTTCGCGTTCGGGGGGCAGGGGGGCGTCCGGGCCCAGCTCGGGCATCAACGCCAGGAGCCGTGCCTTGACCGCGTAGTACTTGGGCACTCTGCCGTGCTCGGGCACGCCATCGCGCACCGGTCCACTCGCCAACACGCCGCCAGCCTAGGAACACCGGGTTACGAGCCGGTGTTGGCGCGCGGAGCTTTTCTCCGCCCGTCCCCTCCGTCGAGGGTCGCGATGCTGGTCGCGGGGCCGTTCGGGTCGCGGATTCGGTGAACAGGGCGTGAAACGGCGATTCGGTGTGACAGGTGACACATCGGGGCGGCCTCCCGGTGTTCATCGATTCGCCCGATATGGCCGCGCCGGTGTTCACACGCGCTTGAATGACTGATTCGCAACAGGTCCGTACCAATCGAAGGGACGTCTCATGCGACGCGCTCTCGCCGTGTCCGCCGCTTTGCTGGCGGCCGCTTTAACCCCCGTTCCCGCCCAGGCCGCCGCCGTGACACCGAAGGTGCTGGTCATCGGCATCGACGGGTTCCTCTCCACCAAGATCGCCGCCGCCAACGCGCCCAACCTGAAGGCGATGCAGCGGACGGGCGTCGACGGCCGCAGCCTGCTGTACGCGCAGCCGATGGCGGCCACCTCGTCCGGGCCGGGCTGGTCGACGATCCTCACCGGGGTCTGGCCCGACAAGCACAAGGTGCGCGACAACTCCTTCAGCGGCAACGATCTGGCCTCCCACCCGGACTGGCTCTCACGGGCCGAGGCGGCCAACCCGGCGCTGGACACCTATGCCGCGCTGGACTGGAAGGCCATCGACGACCACATCCTCGGCGACGGCATCGACCGCAAGCTCGTCCTGGACGGCGACCGGGACGGCTACGTCACCCACGACGCCACCATCGCCACCCGGTCCGAGGCGCACCTGCGCGACGACCGCGCCGACGCGTCCTTCGTCTACTTCGGACAGCTCGACATCGTCGGGCACTCCTCCGGTTCGGGCTCGCAGGCCTACCTGACCGAGATCGCGCGCATCGACGGCTACGTCGGACGCCTGGTCGCCGCGGTCAACGCGCGCGTCACCCGCTCCTCGGAGTCCTGGCGGATCATGGTCACCACCGACCACGGCCACCTCGCCACCGGCGGCCACGGCGGCGACAGCCTCGACGAGCGATCCACGTTCATCCTCGCCACCGGCGACGGCATCACCGCCGCGTCCGCGCCCAAGACCACGCGCCTGGTGGACTCGGCCTACACCGCGCTGGCGCACCTCGGCGTCCCGCGACCGTCGACACTGGACGGACGGCCGGTCACCGACGTGTCCGCCGACCCCTTCGAGACGGTGCCGCTGGGACCGGCGGTCGCCGAGAGCATCCCGTCCTCGGTGCTCGGCTGGTCGGCGTCCCTCCCCAGTGGATGGACGCGCGACAACTCGGCCATGCCCACCGGTGGCGTCACCGAGTGGCGCGGCTGGTCACTGGCCTCCGACGCCTTCTGGTCCTCGGCGCAGCGCGGCCAGTCCCGCGAGACCTTCGTGCGCGGGCGCGGCACGATCGCGGTGGCCGACTCCGACGAGTGGGCCGACACGTCCAACGCCACCGGCAAGACCTGGGACTCCACACTGTGGACACCGGTCCGCGCGGTCACCGGCTCCTCGGTGCGCCTCGACCTCACCCACTGGTACCGCCAGGAGGCCGGTCAGCGCGGCTACGTCCTGGCCGGCTGGGACGGCGGCGCGGCCGTGGTCGCCAGGACCTACACCGCCGACTCGGTCAACGGCGCCGAGACCATCACCCTCCCCGTCCCCGCGGGCGCGACCAACGTGAAGATCGGCTTCCGGCTGACCGGCGTGAACAACTGGTACTGGGTCCTCGACGACGTCCGCGTGAGCTGATCCGGGCGCGCCGAAACGCCTGCGCGCGTCCCCGGGATGAACCAGGATCAATGCACATGGACACGATGATCTTCCCGAACCTGCCGGTCAAGGACCTCGACGCCGCCAAGGCCTTCTACACCGCCCTCGGCTACGAGATCAACGCGCAGTTCACCGACGAGAACGCCTCCGCCGTGGTCATCTCCGACACCATCGTCGTGATGCTGCTGCGCGAGGAGTTCTTCGGCACCTTCACCTCCCGCGCCATCGCCGACACCACGACGACCGTGGAGATCATGAACGGCCTCGGCGTGGCCAGCCGCGCCGAAGTCGACCGCATCGCCGACGCGGCCCTCGCCGCCGGTGGCCGCGCCACCGGCGAACCGCAGGACCAGGGCTTCATGTACTCCCGCGGCTTCGCCGACCTCGACGGCCACGAGTGGAGCGTCCTCTGGATGGACCCGTCGGCCCTCCAGTAGCCAAGGTGGGCCTACTCTCCCGGGAGTAGGCCCACCCCACCACCCACTCCGCACGTGCCCATCACGGTTACCGCCCACGTGCGACGACGAAAAGCCCTGCTCACGGAAGGCTTCTGGGTATAAACAGCGACCCAAGGAGCCCCCCAATGCGTACCGGACGCAGCCTCATCCTCGCCGGAATCCCCGTCGTGATGGCCTTCCTCGTCGGCATGATCGCCGCCCTGGCCATCGGCGACGGCGCCTACCCCTCGCCCTTCCTCGACCAGGACGTCATCCTGGACTGGCTGTCCAAGAACAGCGACGCCGCCCAGATCATGAGCCTCACCCAGCTCATCTCCGCCCTCGCCCTCCTGGTCTTCAGCGCCCGCCTCGCCGAAAGCCTCCGCCAGCGCGACAACGTCGCCCACGCCGCGATCGTCCAGTCCGCCGGCGCGGTGTCCTCCCTGATGCTGGCCATGTCGGCCCTCCTGGAATGGGTCGCGGTCCGCCCGGACGTACTCACCAGCGCCCCCGCCGCCCGCCTCGTCCACGACCTGTCGTTCCTGACGGGCGGCCCCGGCCACGTCGCCGCCCTCGGCCTCATGATCGGCACAGCCGCCCTCGGCCTCGCCAAGAGCCGCACCATTCCCAGCTGGCTCACCGTGCTCGGCGCCATCGTCGGAGTGGCGGGCATCCTCTCGGTCGCCAGCCTGATGACCGAGACCGCCGCCTACCTGCTCCCCATCGCCCGCTTCCCCGGCTTCATCTGGATCGTGGGCGCCACCGTGGTCCTACTGAAGAGGGACAAGGTCGCCGCAGACGTCCTGGTCTGAGAAGCCCGAAGGACCGATAGGTGGGGGACGGCCCGGAGAAACCCGGGCCGTCCCCCATCAGGCAACCCGCAAGACGAAAACAAGGCCGAGCCACCCACCCGACGACGGGTGAAGCCAGCCCGAGACAGGGCGGCAGACGGTAAACAAGCCGGGTGCAACGCGAAGCCCAGTGCAGTGAGGGCAAGACGAAGTCCTGGCGGAGTGGGCACGCCAGCGATGGGCGAACCCCGCCCGAGACGAGAACCGGGGACGATGTCACAACCCGGGTGCGATGCGCAGCAGGGTAGGGCACTTGACCTAAGCCGCAGCCGACAAACCTGCCCGCCACGCCAGACCAGGCCCCGCACAACCTTTCCTTCGAGAGCTGGATCTTCTGGCGTGCGGCCTGACGGGTCATTGGAACGAGGGTTCTGGGGGTGTCAAGACACGCTCTACCGTCTTGACACCCCCAGGTTCCTCGTTCACCGTCACCAAGGCCGAACGACGGAAGATCCGCAGGCAGCAACCCGACCGATCAGCGCGGGGATGGAATGGGACGCGGCAGGGGGAGAGGCACGACGAGGCTGGCCAAGGAGCAACTCACCAGCATGTCCCGCTCACGAACACGCACCGAGTCACCCCCCGATCAGCTCCCGCGCCCTGGCCTCCGACTCGCGATGCATCCACGCCTCGGCGACCCGCACCGCCTCCTCGGCCGACACCGACACCAACTCCGCGATCATCCATCCATCTACACAGGACGTATCAAGCCACCGCGTCGGGCCACTCACCCAGCTCCGCCAGGACCTTGGCGGTCACCGGATCGACCGCCGGGACCCGGATGTCATGGAAGGGCAGGTCGAAGGAGCTGCCCACCGGAGCCCAGGACCGGGACCGCACGGTGTGCTCGCGCTCGGTGTCCCGCCCGTCGACGTTCTGGGTGTGCCGCTCGACCCGCTCGTGCCAGACCCCGCGCTCGCCCCGGTAGCGGGTGGTCGTCCGCGCCGAGACCGACCAGACCGGGACGTGCAGCGCGACCGGCTCGTGCGGCCCCCGCCGCAGCGGCTCCGGCGCCAGCCACCGGGACTTGACCCAGTCGGCGACGGCCCGACGTCCGTCCACATCGAACGGGATCAGGAAGGACGCGCCCTCGCGCACCCGTTCCCAGCTCAGGGCCTCACCACAGCCCGCGCAGAGCACCACGTGTTCGTCCAACCGGGACGGATCGGAGACGAGCCCGCTCTTCGCCGGCCAGTCGGCGATCTCCGCCATCCGCGCGGCGGTGCCCGGGTCGGCCGCGCCGGATCGAGCGGGGCGCCATCCACCGTTTCGCGGTCCAGCGCGACACCGCGGCCGCGCAGTCCACTGTGAACGGAACCACGAACGTGCCCTCGGGACGCTCCGGGGCCCGGGCTAACCGCGCGCCGCAGGCGCAGTGGGTGGAGTTCTCGTCGTCGACACTGCCGCATTCGCCACAAGCGGGTCGGGTCATGTTTCGAGGGTACGGCGCGAAGGCGCCATCCCCGGCGCCTAACGCTGGGGCAGCGGCCACGGCATCAGCGCGGTCCCGGGACGCCGGATGGCGAAGGGACCGGCGAGGGCGTGCAGCTCGTCGAGATGGCGGCGCGCCTCACCCAGGTGCTCCAGCAGCTCGCCGACCTGCACGCGGAGCTCGCTGACCTGGTTCTCCAGCGCGATGATCCGCTTGATGCCGGCCAGGTTCACCCCGTCCTCTTGGGACAGTCGCTGGATCTCCCGCAGCAGCGCGACATCGCGGACGCTGTAGCGGCGCCCGCCGCCGGGCGTGCGGGCGGCCTCGACGAGGCCGAGCCGGTCGTACTGGCGCAGGGTCTGCGGGTGCATCCCGGCCATCTTGGCGGCCACCGAGATGACCAGCACCTTGGAGTCGGCGGTGATCTCGTGATCGGTCATGACGGCGTCACCTCATCTCCTCAGTCGGCGCCGAGCTCGTGCCGGTCGGCGGGCGGTAGCTGCGTGGCGAGCTTCTCCACGGTCTCCCTGGCCTCGGGCGACAGCGTGGCCGGCACCTCCACCTCCAGTGTGACCAGCAGATCGCCGGTGGTGCCATCGCGGCGCGGGACGCCGCGGCCGCGGGCGCGCAGGACCCGGCCCGAGGGCGAGCCCGGGGGGACGCGCATGGTGATCGGGGCGTCCAAAGTGGGGACGCGGATGTCGGCCCCGAGGGCGGCCTCGGCGAAGCTGATCGGCAGCCGCAGCGTCAGGTCGTCCTCGCGGCGCTCGAAGAACTCGTGCGGGGTCACCACGATGATCACGTACAGGTCGCCGGTGGGGCCGCCCCGGTCGCCGGGCTCACCGCGCCCGGCCAGCCGGATGCGCTGTCCATTGTGGACACCGGCAGGGATGCGCACGGTCATGGTGCGGGTCTTGGTGACGCCGCCGGTGCCCTTGCACTCCGGGCACTTGTCCTTGACGATCGTGCCCACGCCCTGGCAGTCCTTGCAGGGCTCGGAGAAGCTGAAGGCGCCCTGGTTCGTGGTCACCATGCCCAGGCCATGGCAGGTACCGCAGGTCTCCGGGGTGGTGCCGGGGGCCGCGCCGTTGCCGTGGCAGGTGTCGCAGACACCCGGGGCGCGCAGGGTCAGCGGGATAGTGGTGCCTAGGACGGCGTCGGAGAAGCTCAGGGTCACCGAGGCCTCGACGTCGCGGCCCTTCGAGGGGCCACCGCGGCGGCGGCCCTGCCCGAAGAGGTTCCCGAACAGGTCGCCGAAGCCGGAGGAGTCGCCGCCCCCGAAGCCACCGCCGCCCATGCCCGCGCCGCGCGAGGCGTTCCCGAGCAGGTCGGACAGGTCGAAGGGCTGCGCCCCGCCCATGCGCGCGTCCCGCCGGAACGAACCGGCGCCCAGGAGGGAGCGCATGTCGTCGTACTCTTTGCGCTTCTTGTCGTCGGCGAGCACGTTGTACGCCTCGCTGACCTCCTTGAAGCGCTCCTCCGCCTTCGGATTGTCCGGGTTGTGGTCGGGATGCAGGTCCCGGGCCAGCTGCCGGTACGCCTTCTTGATGTCGGCGGTGGGGGCGTCCTTGGAAACCCCGAGAACTTTGTAGAAGTCCTTTTCCATCCAGTCTCGCGAGACCATCGGACGCCTCCCCCTCTCGTCGATCGGTGCCGGGTTACTTGTCGCCTTCGGGCTTCTCGGCCTCGGGAGCCGTCTCTTCCGAAGGCGTCTCGCCGGCGCCGTCGCCGACAGTAGCCGCTTCCTGCTCGCCGCCGCTCTCCTCCGCGACCGCCGGTTCCCCGGCGGACTCGGTGGCCTCGGCCGGCTCCTCGGCGGGCTTGGCCGCCGACGGGTCCGGGTCGGCGACGGCGACCAGCGCCGGGCGGACCAGGCGGTCGCCCAGTTCGTACCCGCGCCGCATCACGTCGATGCACGTCTGCTCGGACACGTCCGGCGACAGCAGGTGCGCCACGGCCTCGTGCCGGTTGGGGTCGAAGGCGTCGCCCTTCTCGCCGAACGCGGTCAGCCCCAGCTTGGTCAGCGCGCCGGTGAGCTGCTCGGCCACCGAACCGAACGGGCCGGTCAGGTCGCCGTGCGAGCGGGCCCGGTCCAGGTCGTCCAGCACCGGCAGCAGACCCGTCACGACCGAGATCGTGGCCTGGTCGGCGACCAGCTTGCGGTCGCGGTCGACGCGCTTGCGGTAGTTGGCGTACTCGGCGGTGACCCGCTTGAGGTCGTCGGTGCGCTCCTCCAGCTCCTGTTTCAGGGCGGTGAGCTCATCGACCTCGGTCTCGGCCCCGGCGTCGCCGGGGGAAGGAGTCTCCTCCTCCACCCCGGCGGCTTCGGTGTTCTCGTCGGTCACTTCTTGTCGCCCTCGTCGACGATCTCGGCGTCCACGACGTCATCGCCGCCGCCCTTGGGCGCCTCGCCGGTCGAACCGGCGGACGCGCCACCGGCCTCGCCGCCGCCCGCGGCCTGCTGCGCGGCGTACATCGCGGCACCGGCCTCCTGGGAGACCTTGATCAGCGCGTCGGTGGAGTTCTTGATCGCCTCGGTGTCGGAGCCACCCAGCGCGGCCTTCAGCTCGGAGAGCGCGCCCTGGATCTCTTCCTTCTTGTCGGCGGGCAGCTTGTCACCGGACTCCGCCAGGAGCTTCTCGGTGTTGAACAGCCAGGTCTCGCCCAGGTTGCGGACCTCGGCGTCCTCGCGGCGCTTGCGGTCGTCCTCGGCGTGGTCCTGCGCGTCGCGCATCATGCGCTCGATGTCGTCCTTGGGCAGCGAGGAGCCCCCGGTGATCGTCATCGACTGCGCCTTGCCGGTCGCCATGTCCTTCGCCGACACGTTCACCAGGCCGTTGGCGTCGATGTCGAAGGTGACCTCGACCTGCGGGACGCCGCGCGGCGCCGGGGGCAGGCCGGTCAGCTCGAACGTGCCCAGCTTCTTGTTGTAGGCGGCGATCTCGCGCTCGCCCTGGAAGACCTGGATCAGCACGGACGGCTGGCTGTCGTCGGCGGTGGTGAAGATCTCCGAGCGCTTGGTCGGGATCGTGGTGTTGCGCTCGATGAGCTTGGTGAAGATGCCGCCCTTGGTCTCGATGCCCAGCGACAGCGGGGTCACGTCGAGCAGGAGGACGTCCTTGACCTCGCCCTTGAGGACACCGGCCTGGAGCGCGGCGCCCACGGCGACGACCTCGTCGGGGTTGACGCCCTTGTGCGGGTCGCGGCCGAGGATCTCCTTGACGAGCTCGACGATCGCGGGCATGCGGGTGGAGCCGCCGACCATGATCACGTGGTCGATCTCGGTGAGCTTGATGCCGGCGTCCTTGACCGCGGCCTCGAACGGCTTGCGGCAGCGCTCGCGCAGGTCGGCGGTGAGCCGCTCGAACTCCGCGCGGGTGAGCGTGACGTCCAGGTGCAGCGGGCCCTCGGGACCGGCGGTGATGTAGGGCAGGTTGATCGAGGTCTGCGTCGCGGCCGACAGCTCGATCTTGGCCTTCTCGGAGGCCTCGCGCAGGCGCTGCATGGCCATCTTGTCGGCGGCCAGGTCGATGCCGTACTGGCCGTTGAAGGTCTTCACCAGGTGCGCGATGACCTTGTCGTCCCAGTCGTCGCCGCCGAGGTGGTTGTCACCGTTGGTGGCCTTGACCTGGATGACGCCGTCGGCGATCTCCAGCAGCGAGACGTCGAAGGTGCCGCCGCCGAGGTCGAAGACGAGGACGGTCTGCTCCTGGCCGCCCTTGTCCAGGCCGTAGGCCAGGGCCGCCGCGGTCGGCTCGTTGATGATGCGCAGGACGTTCAGGCCCGCGATCTCGCCGGCCTCCTTCGTCGCGGTGCGCTGCGAGTCGTTGAAGTAGGCCGGGACGGTGATCACGGCGTCGGTGATGGTCTCACCCAGGTAGGCCTCGGCGTCGCGCTTCAGCTTCATCAGCGTGCGCGCGCTGATCTCCTGCGGGGTGTAGTGCTTGTCGTCGATGTCGACCGACCAGTCCTCGCCCATGTGGCGCTTGACCGAGCGGATCGTGCGGTCGGGGTTCGTGACGGCCTGCCGCTTGGCGACCTCACCGGCCAGCACCTCGCCGTTCTTGGCGAAGGCGATGATGGACGGGGTCGTACGCGAACCCTCCGCGTTGGTGATTACCGTGGGCTCGCCGCCTTCGAGAACGGCCACACAGGAGTTGGTCGTCCCGAGGTCGATGCCGACCGCACGTGCCATGGTGAAGCTCCCCCTGATTGGAAGTTGAGTGGACCAGGCTCAATGTTGTCTCGGCAGTTCCCCACTGTCAAGCCGACGGCTCACAAACTTGAGTGAGACCCGCGCAACTCTTCGCCGTCCGGGCGAGCGGTGAGGCAGTCGGTGAGCACACCGTCGGCGATGTGCCACGCGTCGCATGGCCAGGTTTCACCGCAGGCCTCGCACTGGACGCCGAGCAGCGCGTCCGGCAGGTGCGCCGACCAGTTCCGCGAGGCGATCTGCCAGGCGACGACCTCGACGACCTCGGCGGGCGCGTCGAGCGGTGGTGGTTCTTCGGGACTGAACGTGCCGGGGCGAGTGGTGCGAGAGCGTGATCGCGGCATGTCTCTTTTCCTCCGCCGTGTCTAACGGGTGATGGTGTGGCGGGGTCACGCGTCCGCCGGGGTGAAATGGGTTCGGACGCGTGATTGTTCCGACGCGGGGGGCGGGCACGTGCGCAGGGCACCGATTGTGGGAGGGCGGTTACAGTCCGACCGAACCGTCGATCCGCTCGCGGAGCAGGTCGGCGTGACCGAGGTGGCGGGCGTACTCCTCGATCAGGTGCGCGATGACCCACCGGAGGGTGAGCGGGCCGCGCCAGTGGTCGCGGCCACCGGCGTCCAGATCGTTCGCCTCGATGTACTTCGTGGTGAACGCGACCTGTTCGCGCCAGGCGTCCCAATCGGCCTCGACGTCCCCGGCGCCCTCGAAGTCCCCGTCCGGGTGCTCCGGGGACGAGTAGAGCGGCCCGGCGTCCTCGCCCGCGAGGTCCATGCGCACCCACCGCCGCTCGACGTCGGTCAGGTGCCGCACCAGACCGAGGAGGGAGAGGGTGGACGGCTCGACGGCTCTGCTGCGCAGCTGCTCGCCCGTCAGTCCCGCGCACTTCATCTCGAAGGTGCGTCTCTGCGCCGCCAGCATGCCGGTGAGGATCGTGCGCTCGTCGGCGGTGGCGTCGGTGGTGAAGCGGGACTCGTCACCGGCGTACAGCTCGGCGCGGCGGGGGCTCATCCGCCTATTTTCACGGCGTCGCCGAGGCGGACGTCACCGGGCTCCAGTACTGAGAAGTAGGCGCCGGCGGTGGCGAACACGCCGTACTCGGTCTCGACACGGTGGTGTTTGGCGAGGACGCACATCGCGTCGGGGTCGGGCGGGAGGTCACCGTGGGCGAGGGTGGGGACGACACAGCGGGGGCTGGGGACGATGGCCTTGAGTTTGACGGGGCCGACGGTGATCTCGTCCCAGGTGTCCTCGGGGTAGCCCGGGGTATCGGTGTCGATGACCAGGTTCGGGCGGTACCGGGCCGGGGCGATGTCGTGTCCGGCGTGCTCGCCGATCGACCGCAGGGTCGCGGTGGTGATGACGTGGACCGGGCCGAAGTCGAAGAAGGTGCCGGGGAGGATCGCGCCGAGGGTGCTGGTGGTGAACTCTTCGACGCCCTCGTCCAGGAGTTTCTCCGGGACGGCGCGGTGCAGCTGTGCGGTGGCGGGCGGGGTGTCGATGAGGGTGACGTCGCGGCCGGTGAGCTCGTTCAGGGCTTTGCCGGCGTCCTCGCGGGTGAAGGCGCGGCCGTTGATGTGGACGGTGAGGTCGCCTTCCGCCTTCGCGGTGAGCAGCGATCGCCACAGGCGGGGGTGTTTGGCGGAGGCGATGAGGCCGGTGGCGGTGTCGAGGAGGGCGTAGCGGCGGTCGCCGTCGAGGCCGGTTTCGGTGAGGTGGGCTCGCTGGAGGGATTCGCCGAGGAGGGACTTGACGGGGTAGCGGTGGAGGGAGGAGAGGTGCATGGGGGGATCTTGTCACCGGGCCCCACCACCATCACCCACGATGACTCCCTAGACCGGATCGGGCTCCTCGAAACCACCCGCCACCCACCGGGGATCCTCCGCGCGCTCCCGCCGCGCCCAGTGCTCGTGGTTTCGCGCCCACGACTCACAGTCGAGGCGATCCTCCTCGGTCGTGCCGGTGCCCTCGTGGTGGCTCGACGAGGCCGCGATCCGCCGCAGCGCGGCCGGGTCGTACACCAGCTTCACCCGCCAGTCGGCCAGCCATTTGCGCGGCACGATCGCCTCCACGAACCGTCCGCCACCCCGGGCGCGGCCGATGACCTTCACCCGCTCGCCACCGTCACCGGAGAACTGGCCCAGCACGTAGACCTTCGCGCCACCCGCGAAGATCCGCAGGCCGCGCGCTCGCCCGAGCCCGCCCTCCTCCTCGGGGACCTCACCGTACGGCCGGAAGGTGACGACATTGGCGATCACGCACCAGACGGGCGTGGGCGCGGTCCCGGGCACTTCGGTCGGCATGCGGGGATGCTCGCACGTCCACCGCCTCGGCCGCCATGCCGGAACTCAGCTCAAGTACCCCTCCACCTCGTCCGCCGGCCGGACCCTCGCCGCCGCCGGGTCTCCGCCCGACTCGCTCAAGGCCCGTCGCTGGCGCAGCAGGTCCCAGCACTGGTCGAGCTCCACTTCCAGCGCGTGCAGGTCGGCGCGGGCCTTCTCGTGCTCCTCCTCGCCCTTGCTGGCCTGGATCTGCGCGCGCAGGCGCTTCTCGTCGGCGACCATGTCGCCGATCCGGTGCAGGATGCGCTTCTCGGCGGCTTCCGCGTTGTCCGTCATGCCTCGAAACTAGCCGTCTGGGCGGTCTCGTGGGCGCTGATGCCCGGGCATGCGATTGTCGTACCTCCGGGCTAATCTTGGTTCAGGACAGCTTTCGTCCGCAAGGCCCGGGAGGCTCGACACATGCTTCAGACATCGGCACGACTACTGAAACTGCTCTCCCTCCTCGAAATGCGTCGCGACTGGTCCGGCGACGAGCTCGCCGGACGGCTCGACGTCACGACCCGGACGGTGCGGCGGGACGTGGACAAGCTGCGCGAGCTCGGGTATCCGGTGCACGCGATGACGGGTACGGCCGGGGGTTACCGGCTGGGCGCGGGGGCGTCGATGCCGCCGCTGCTGCTCGATGACGACGAGGCGGTCGCGGTGGCGGTCGGGCTCGGGACGGCGGTGTCGGCGGGGGTTTCGGGCATGGAGGAGACCTCCGTGCGGGCGCTGGCGAAGCTGGAGCAGATCCTGCCGCCGAAGCTGCGCACGCGGGTCTCGGGCTTCCGCTCGCACACGGTTCCGGTGCACATCGAGGGCGAGACGGTCGATCCGGGGACGCTGACGCTGCTGGCGAACGCGTGCCGGGACCACGACCGGCTGCGCTTCGACTACGTCTCGCACGACGGGACGTCCACCTACCGGATCACCGAGCCGCACCGGCTCGCGCGGGCGGGGCGGCGCTGGTACCTGCTGGCGTGGGACGTCGACAAGCAGGACTGGCGGCTGTTCCGGGTCGACCGGATCGAGCCGGTGACGCCGACGGGACCGCGGTTCAAGCCGCGGGACCTGCCCGACGACGACATGTCCGCCTACATCGGACGGAAGGTCGCCCTGGGCGCCTACCAGATCCCCTTCAAGGTGCTGATGCACCTGCCGGCCGAGAAGCTGCGGCAGCGGGTGCCCGAGCGGTGGGGGACGGTGACGCCGGTCGACGAGAACTCCTGCGTCCTGGAGAGCCGCGCGGACAACCTGGAGGGCACCGCCGCCTACCTGTCGACCTACGGCGTGGAGTTCGAGGTCCTGGAGCCGCAGGAGCTCAAGGACCAGCTCACCGCGATGGCCGGGCGGCTGCTCAAGGCCGCCGGGCGTCCGGCCGCCTGACCCCTGAGAACATCGCGACGGCCGGGGTGCGAGCCCCGGCCGTCGGCGTGTCCCTGCGAGGACGGGTCATTCTACAAGTTGATCGTCCACTGTGTACGCCTCGGGATCACCGTATCCGCCGCCGCCCGGGGTGAGCAGGACGAAGACGTCGCCGGGGCCGACCCGGACGCGGTCGCGCCCGGCCAGCGGGGTGCGGGTGCCGTCCGGGTGCTCGATCCACTGGTCGCCGGGTGATCCGTCGGCGCCACCGGCCATGCCGTAGGGTCCGCGGACCCGGCGTCCGGCCAGGATGGACAGTTCGGCCGACGTGGTGAAGCGGATCCGCCGCTCGGCGCCGTTTCCGCCGTTCCAGCGGCCGCGCCCGCCGGAGCCCGCGCGGATCGCGAAGGACTCCACCAGCACCGGGCGGCCCTTGCGGTGGGAGTGCCACTCCAGGACCTCGGGGTCGGTGAGCCGGGAGTTGGTCATGTGCGCCTGGACCACGTCGGCGCCCGGGAAGCCGTCTCCCGCACCGGATCCCGAGGCGACCGTCTCGTAGTAGGAGAAGCCCTCGCCGCCGAAGGTCACATTGTTCATGGTCCCGGCGCTCTCGGCCATCACACCGAGGGCCGCGTACAGCGCGCCGGTGATCGCCTGCGAGGTCTCCACGTTGCCCGCCACGACCGCCGCCGGGTACTCCGGGGCCAGCAGGCAGCCGGGCGGGATCGTCAGCTCGATCGGCGCCAGACACCCGTCGTTCAAGGGGATCTCGGCCGCCACGAGGGTGCGGAAGACGTAGAGGACCGCCGCCCGCGCCACCGCGGCGGGCGCGTTGGCGTTGCCCGGTACCGCCGGGCTGGTGCCGGTGAAGTCGACGTGGACGGACCGGGCCGCGCGGTCGACGTCCACCCGCACGGCGATCACCGAGCCGTCGTCCACTCTGTACTCGTAGGAGCCGCTGTACCGGGACGTGCCGTCGCCCAGGCGGGTCACCACGTCCCGCACGGCCTCCTCGGCGTTGGCGCGGACGTGGTCCATGTACGCCCGCACCATCTCGACGCCCACCTCGGCGACCAGGGCCTTCAGCTCGGCGATGCCCTTGGCGTTGGCGGCGATCTGGGCGCGCAGGTCGGCGATGTTGTCCTCTGGCGCGCGGGACGGGTATGGCGCGCCGGTGAGCAGCTCGCGGACGGCGTCCTCGCGGAACTCGCCGTCTCGGACGAGGAGGAAGTCGGTGATGAGCACGCCCTCCTCGTGGATGGTGCGGGAGCCGGCGGGCATCGAACCCGGTGTCAGGCCGCCGATCTCGGCGTGATGGCCGCGGGAGGCCACGAAGAAGTCCGGCCGCGCGCCGCCGGTGAAGACCGGTGAGACGACGGTGACGTCCGGCAGGTGCGTGCCGCCGCGATAGGGGTCGTTGAGGGCGAAGACATCGCCCTCACCCATGTCGGGGTGCGCTTCACGGACCGCGGCGACGGATGCGCCCATGGATCCCAGGTGCACGGGGATGTGCGGCGCATTGGCGATCAGGCGTCCCTCGGCGTCGAAGAGCGCGCAGGAGAAGTCGAGGCGCTCCTTGATGTTCACCGAGTTCGCCGTCGCCTGGAGCCGCACGCCCATCTGCTCGGCGATGGAGGTGAAGCGGCCGGCGAAGATCTCCAGCAGCACCGGATCGGCCCCGGTCTGGGCCCGGCGGTGCGGCCGGTCGCGGCCCCCGGCGGTCAGCACGAGGTCCCCGATGGCGGTGACGACGCCGGTCCAGCCCGGCTCGATCACCGTCGTGGCACCGGATTCGGCGATCACCGCCGGACCGGGTACGCGGTGGCCGGGCGCCAGCTCGTCCCGCAGGTGCAGCGGGACGTCGCGCCACCCGTCCATCCACATCGGAGTGAAGGCGTGCGGCTCGGTGCGGGTGCCGGTGGGCTGTGTGTCCACGATGGCCGGTGGGGCCAGCGACGCCTCGACCTCGGCCGCCTCGGCGATCAGGCCCCTGCCGGGCATGAGGAACGAGAACCGCCGCCGGTAGCGATCGGTGAAGTCGCGGGCCAGCTCATCCGCGTCGGGCGTCCACGCCACGGTGATCACGGTGTCGGTGCCCTCGTAGCGGAGCCGCACCCGCCGTTCGACGCGTGCGCCCGGCAGCTCGGCCAGCGCGGCGGCCGCCAGCGCGTCCAGCACCTCGGGGACGGCCTCCAGCGGGCCCTCGATCGCCTGCTGCCTCAGCGATGTGGTCTCGGCCAGACCCATGCCCAGGGCCGAGAGCACCCCGGCGTGCGGGTGGATGAGGATCGAGCGCACGCCCAGCGCGTCGGCGACCCGGCACGCGTGCTGCCCACCGGCGCCGCCGAAGGTCACCAGGGTGTGGCGGGTGATGTCGTGGCCCTGGCGCACCGAGATCTTCTTGATCGCGGCGGCCATGTCGTTGACCGCGACGTCGAGGAACCCGGCGGCGGTCTCCTCGGGCGAGCGCCCGTCCCCGATGCTCGCGCACAGGGCCGCGAATGCCGCCCGTACGGCCGTGATGTCCAGCGGCAGCGGGAAACGCGCGGGCGGGATCCGTCCCAAAAGGACGTTGGCGTCGGTGACGGTGAGCGGCCCGCCGTGGCCGTAGGCGGCCGGTCCCGGGTCCGCCCCGGCCGATTCCGGGCCCACCCGGTAGCGGCCCTGCCGGAAGCTCAGGATCGAGCCGCCGCCCGCCGCGATCGTGTGCACCGCCAGCATCGGCGCTCGCACCCGGACTCCGGCGATCACCGCGTCGGTGGTCCGCTCGAACTCCCCGGAGTGGTGGGAGACGTCGGTGGAGGTGCCGCCCATGTCGAAGCCGATGGCGTGGGTGACGCCCGCCCGCTCGGCGATGCGCGCCATGGCGACGACCCCACCGGCCGGTCCCGAGAGCAGGGCGTCCTTCCCGCTGAACGCGGCGGCGCCGGTGAGCCCGCCGTGGGAGCGCATGAACAGCAGCGGCGTGCCCGGCAGGTCGGCCGCCAGCCGGTCGACGTGGCGTTTCAGGACCGGGGTGAGGTAGGCGTCGGCGAGGGTGGTCTCGGCCCGCGCGACCAGCCTCATCAGCGGTGAGGCCGCGTGCGAGGCCGAGACCTGCGCGAAGCCCAGTTCCCGGGCGATCGCGGCGGCCCGCAGCTCGTGCGCCGGATGCCGGTCGGCGTGCATGAGAGCGATCGCCAGCGCGGCGATTCCCCGGTCCCGCAGGGCTTCCAGGTCCGCCCGCAGCCGGTCCTCGTCGAGGGGGACGAGGACCGTCCCGTCCGGGCCGAGCCGCTCGTCGGCCTCGATGACCTCGGCGTGCAGGGGTTCGGGCCGGACGATGCGCAGCGCGAAGATGTCCGGCCGGTTCTGGTACCCGATGCGCACGGCGTCCCGGAAACCGCGGGTGATGACCAGCGCCGTCGGTTCACCGGTGCGGGTCAGCAGCGCGTTGGTGGCGACGGTGGTGCCCATGCGCAGGTCGGCGATCGGGGCCGGCGCGGTGCCGAGGAGTTCGCCGACGGCGTCGGTGACCGCCGAGTCGGATGAGGGGACCTTGCGCACGACCAGGCCGCCGTCCGGTGCGCGCGCGACGATGTCGGTGAAGGTGCCGCCGCGGTCGATCCAGAACTGCCAGGCGCCGGTCATGGGTCCAGTCTCCTAGGGCGTGTCCTGTGGGTCTTGTGGGTGCGAGACGGTGTCGATTTTGTTTCTCGCAAGCCGGTCTTCCGGCCTCGTACCGGTGTTGTACGTGGCCGGGAGAGCGGTGCGGCGAGAGACGAAATCGGCTCGTCGCAGCCCCGCAAAGACCCGCAGGACAGGTCCTAAGGCGACACCCGCAGGCTCTGGCCGGTGATCGCGCCCGCCGACTCCGATACGAAGAACTCCACCACGTGCACCACCGCCCGTCCCGATCCGGCGCCCACGCCGGTGACCGCGTTGACCGTCACGCCGGGCAGGCCGGGATCGGCCGGGCCGTCCTGGTCGCCTTCGATGAGGGTCACCACGCGTCCCCAGCCGGAGTCCAGAAGGTACGGCGAGGACGCGGTCAGCAGCGCCTCGGCCGCCTCCGGGCACGTCACCAGCACCGTCGGCGTGCCGAGCTCGGACGCCGCTCGCGCGACCACCGAGGCCATCGCCGCCGCGTCGTCCACGTCGGCGGTCAGCGCGATGGCGCGCCCGCCGTCCCAGGAGATGCAGGCCGCGGTCTCCGCGCAGGCGTCTTCCTCACCGGCGGCCCCCACGGCCGCGATGGCCATGCCGAGCTCCGCCAGCCGTCTCGCCACGGCGTGCCCGATGCCGGAGGCCGCGCCAGTCACAACCGCCACTTTTGTCACCGGCCGAACCTACGCCGGTGGTGTGACGGCGGCCAACGTCAGGCCGCTTTGAACTCCGTCACCACACCGGCGCGCGCCTCCAGCTCCAGCAGGAGCTCGGTGACGTCGGTGCCGGTGGAGCGGCCGGGGAAGGAGCCGACCACGCGGTGGCCGGGGACGATGATCGCGATCGGGTTGAGGGAGTTGGCCAGGCCGACCGCGCGGGCGGCCTTGGGCTGGCCGACGCGCGCGGCGATCTCGGCGTGGGTCGCGGTGGCGCCGTAGGGGATGGCGAGCACCTCGGTCCACACCGCGCGCTCGAAGTCGCTGCCGGCCAGGGCGAGGGGCACCTCGAACTCGGTGCGGGTCCCGGCGAAGTAGCCGGCGAGTTCGGCGGCGGCCAGCCGCAGGATCGGGTCGTCGTCGGAGCGCTCGCCGCGCACCGGGTTGCCGGGCATGGTCGAGACGTTGGTGAGGGCGGTCCCGTCGGTGGCCAGCCTCAACTCGCCTATGGGAGAGGTGACGGTGGTCCAGCGCATGTGAGCAGTGTGGCGCACGGGTGTGACATTACGACGAACACGAGCTGTCATGAAACCGATCTGCGGCGTGGGAGGTGAAATGACACCGGGAGCACGTAGGCTCGCTCAATGCACACCGAGGGGCACCTTCGCGCCGTCTTCCGGGAAAGCGGTTTCCGGAGGCTCCTCGCCACGCGTCTGACGAGTCAGATCGCCGACGGTTTTTTCCAGGCCGGGCTGGCCTCCTCGATCCTGTTCAACCCGAACAACCGCACCAACGCCATCTCGGTCGCCCTCGGTTTCGCGCTGCTGCTGATCCCGTATTCGGTGCTGGGCCCGTACGTGGGCGTGTTCCTGGACCGCTGGTCGCGCCGGAACGTGCTGTTCAAGGCCAACATCCTGCGCGCGGTGCTGGTGGTGCCGACGGCGCTGCTGATCGCCACCGACTCCAACCAGTGGCTGTACGCGGTGGGCGCGCTGCTGGTCATCGCGGTCAACCGGTTCGTGCTGTCGGGCCTGTCGGCCTCGCAGCCGCACGTGGTGACCCCGGAGAACCTGGTCACCGCCAACTCGATCGCGCCGACCCTGGGCACCATCGCCTACACCACCGGGCTGGGCGTGGCGGCCTCGATGCGGCTGCTGATCGGCAACTCCACCGCCGACAACGGTCTCATCTCGGCGATCGCGATCATCGGGTACATCGCCGCCGGGCTCATCGCGCGGTCCTCGTTCACCGTGGACGCCCTGGGGCCCGACGCCTCCGAGCGCCACGCCGACCGCTCGATCGGCGCCGAGATCGCCTCGATCACGCGCGGCATGGCCGCCGGGGCGAAGCACCTGTGGTCGCGCCGGGGGGCGGCGTACATGCTGCTGACGCAGGGCGCCTACCGCGCGCTCTACGGCGTCCTGACGATCGCCACGCTCCAGCTGTTCCGGGTCTACTTCGACGCCGGTGACGAGGACAAGAAGGCCATCGCGGCCCTGGCGGCGGTGGTCGTGGTCGGTTCGGCCGGCGGGTTCATCGGCGCGATGATCACGCCGTACCTGACGCGCCGGTTCGGGCCGCGCGCGTGGGTGATCGTGATCCTGGTGCTGGTCGCGGTGGACATCGCGGTGTTCGGGCCGCCGTTCTCGCAGCCGCTGCTGATCGCGGCGACATTCGTGCTGAACATCGGGTCCCAGAGCCTGAAGATCGTGGTGGACACCTCGGTGCAGCTGCGCGTCGACGACAACTACCGGGGACGCGTCTTCTCCGTCAACGACACCTTCTTCAATGTCTGCTGGGTGCTGGGTCTGCTGGCCGGGGCGGTGCTGCTGCCCGAGGACGGGCACTCGCTGGCCATGATCGTGGCCATCGCGGGCGGTTATCTGCTCCTCGCGGCGGGGTACGCCCTGGCATCCCGGCGGCATACTCCCTACGATCGACCTTCGTGGACGACGAACTGAAGCCCGCCGAAGACGCGAAGGCCGAGAACGCCGGTCCAGAATCGGGGGAGGCCAGGCGCGCCGTCGAGGAATCGGCGCCCGCGCGCGAGGGCGGTGACGCCGCCGATCCGGTGGCGGACACGGTGGTGACGCCGGTCGGCGAGACCCTCGTCGACGGCGAGCCCGTCGACCCCGACGCGGCCGATGCCCCTCCAACCGAGACCGATACCCCCGACGAGGACGCCAAGTCGGCCGCGGCCGCGCAGGCCGCCGCCGAAGACGAGGCCGCCCGCGAGGCCGCCCGTGAGGCGCCGCGCCGGTCCTCGCCGCCGCCGATCCCCGCCGACGCGCCCCCGTGGGAGAGCCCGGGACGACCCCGCAACGCCATCATCGGCATGATCATCGTCGTCGCGCTGCTCGGCACCGCCGCGCTCGTCGGCTGGGTGCTGTTCAAGCCGTCCGCCGAGGACGGCCCGTCCGGCGCGCTCGGGGAGGCCACCGGCCCCTGCGAGCTGCGGACCGTCGACGAGCTGCCCGGCGGTGGCGGCGAGCCGGTCTTCGGGCAGACCCCGCAGCGGCAGACCGTGGTCGTCCAGACCAACCTCGGCACCGTCACCGCGCTGCTGTTCGGTGATCTCGCGCCCTGCGGGACGGCGTCCTTCGCCAACCTCGCCGCGCGCGGCTACTACTCCGCCAAGGCCTGCCCGGACATGACGACGGCGGTGACCGAGCCGACGCTGGTGCTGCGCTGCGGCGAGGCCGCCGGCCAGGGCGGGCCGGGCTACCGGGTCCGGGGCGAGCACCCGTTCTCCGATCAGCCGGTCGCCGACGCGCTGGCGCTGGTCAACGACACTCACGGGCTGTCCGGCGGCGAGTTCGCCTTCGTGCGCGGCCAGTCGATCCCCACGAACAACCTGACGGTGATCGGGCAGGTCATCGACGGTTTCGCGGTGCTGGACTCGATCGCGGCCGGCGGGGGCGGCCAGGCCTACGCCGGTCCGCCGCCGCAGCCGGTGACGATCCTGGCGGTGACGGTGCAGAGCGCGCTGAGCCCGTCGGGTCTCCCGGCCGGGTCGCCGCCGCCGAGCGGGAGCCTGTCGCCGGGGACGAGCCCGCGGCCGGGTTCGCCGAGCGCCTCACCGCGGTCCTCACGATCGCCGGGTGTGCCCTTCGGGCGCGACTGACGCCGAAGGCGGCGGGCTTCTCGGCCCGCCGCCTTTCTTCTTTCACGCGGTGACGCGGGGGAAGGCCCGCCGGGCCGGGATGAGCACGGCCAGCACCAGGACCAGCAGCCCGAGGACGGCGTAGGGGAAGGCCCTGGCGCCCATGCCGTCCAGCAGGACGCCACCGGCGATCCCGCCACCGGCCATCGCGGCGTTCCAGAGGGCCACCAGGATGGTCTGGGCGGCGTCGGCGCGGTCGCCTCCGGCGCGTCCGGCGGCCGTCTGGAGCAGCGTCGGGATACCGCCCCAGCCGAGTCCCCACAGGACGGTGGCGGCGTAGACCGGACCGACCAGCAGCAGGACGGCGGCGGCGATCACCAGCAGCGTCGCGCCGATCGTCAGGGCCCGCAGGCGGCGGTCGATGAACAGCCCGGTGAGCCAGATCGAGGCGATCGAGGAGATCCCGAAGACCAGCAGGACGAGGTCGGTCGAGCCACCCATGCCGATCTCACTGAGGTAGGGCGCGATGTAGGTGTAGAGCACGTTGTGGGCGAGCACGAACGCCACCATCACGCCCAGGACGGCGTAGACGGCGGGCGGGACGCGCCAGCTCATCTTCTGCCCGCGCGCCTCACCGGGGAAGTCGGGGACGGCCAGCGCGATCCAGCCCAGCAGCACCACCGCGACCGCGGTCATCAGCCCGAACGTGACGCGCCAGCCGACGAGGCCGCCCAGGAACGTCCCGGCGGGGATGCCCAGGGACAGCGCGAGGGGGATGCCGGCCATGACGATGGCGATGGCGCGTCCCTCGCGCCCGGGGGCCATCCGGCGGGCGTATCCGGCCAGCAGCGCCCACACCAGCCCGGCGGCGATCCCCGCGAAGAGCCGCCCGGTCATGGTCAGCGCGTACCAGGGGGAGACGGTGGTGACGGTGTTGGCCACGGCGAACCCGCCGACGCCGGTGAGCAGCAGCGTCCGCCGCCGCCAGGACGCGGTGAGCGCGGTGAGGGGGATGGCCGACAGCGCGGTGGCGACGGCGTAGACGGTGACCGCCTGCCCGGCGGCCGACTCGGAGACGCCGAGGTCCCCGGCCATCTCGGGCAGCACACCGGCGGGCAGTGCCTCGGTGACCACGGTGATGAACGCTGCGGTGGTGAGCGCGGCCAGGCCGCCGATCGGGAGTCGCATGCCGTCGACCATCGGCCTTGACACGGGTGTCAGGTTCAACTTGACGCTCGTCACACTCGGGGTGTCCACAAGGGACGTCGGTGGCGTAGCGTACGCACATGGCCACCCCACAAGGAGACCTCTCGCGCGGCGTGACGATCCTGGTCAACTGGACCGTGCTGCTCGCCTACCTGCCCGGCGGCTTCATCCTGCTGGGCGAGGCCGCCGGCATCGCCGGCACGCCCCTGGCCACCGTGGTGTTCCTGGCGCTCTGGCTCGCCGGGGCGGTCGCGGGCACGATCCTGACCCGCCGCGGCGATTACCCCTCGGCGGTCCTGGCGGGCATGGGCGGCCCGATGTTCGGGCTGGCGCTGGCCGAGGCGATCCTCTAGCCCCGCAGCCGCTTCACGAACGGCTCCACCCCGCGCACGCGCACGACCTGGCGCTCGTAGAGCTCACGGATGTTCCGCATGAACTCGATGAGCATGCGCAGCTGATCGGCGTCGTAGTGCTCGATGTTGCGCCCGCCCTCCTCGACCATCGGCATGTACAGCGGCATCGCGCGCTCCATGAACAGCGGCGTGGCGCGGACGATGGAGCGCCGCCGGTCCCCGGGGTCGGGCGTACGGGTGATGTAGGCGAGCTTCTCCAGCCGGTCCAGCATCGCCGTCACGCTGCCCGTGCTCAGCCCGAGCTGCGCCCCGACCTCGGTGGGCGCGGCGGTCTGCACCTGCGTGAGGTACTCCATGCAGCGCAGGTCGGTGCGGTTGACGCCGAGGACGACGGCGGCGGCGGAGTCGAAGTCGTCCACGGCCGACTGCGAGGCCTGGACCTCGGCGGACAGCTCACCGCGAAGTTCTTCCACGGAATCTCTTGACATTCGAGTATCTCGACCTTCAAGCTATAAGTACCTCGACATTCGAGATACACGGTAGTCGAGACATCCATCCGGATCAAGGAGACCGCCATGAAGATCGCCGCCTTCAACACCGTCGTCAAGAAACTCGGCGACTGGACCGACGCCACCGACTTCGACCTCCGCGCCGACGGCGCCCTCGCCGTCCTGGACCTGCGCTCGCCCCGCATCACCGGCGACATCACCGTCCGCCTCGACGCCCGCCGCTCGGTCGTGCGGTTGCTGCTGCCCGAGGGCGCCGTCGTCGACCGCTGGGACCTGCGCTTCACCGGCCGCGGCAAGGTCAAGGACCACGAGGCGCCCACCGGCGAGGGGACGCGCACCGTCCGCCTGGTCGGCACCGTCGCCGACGGCGAGGTCCGCGTCAACCGCGGCGGCACCGCCGTGCTGTTCTCGATGTTCTCCCGCGCCTGGGTCGACGACGTCCGCCGCGCACGCCGTGAAGGCACCGCCGTCACCGTCCACGACCCCGCCGCCTCGATCTAGGGAGACCGCCGTGCACGTCATCATCATCGGCGCCGGCACCGGGGGCATGGCCCTCGCGCACGGGCTCAAGAACGCCGGAGTCTCCGTCGCCGTCTACGAACGCGACCGCACCCGCGGTGACGGCCTGCACGGCTACCGCGTCGGCATCGACCCCGACGGCGCCCGGGCCCTCCAGGAGTGCCTGCCGGCGCGGCTGTTCGACACCTTCATCGCCACCTGCGCCCGCGCCCCGCGCCACTTCAACGCCTACACCGAGAAGCTCACCGAGCTCGTCTCCCTCGACCTGCCGCAGAACACCGATCCCGCCAACAGTGAGCACTCGGTGTCCCGCATGACGCTGCGGCAGGTCCTGCTCTCCGGCATGGACGACGTCGTCCACTACGGCAGGACCTTCGAGCGCTACACCACCGACGGCTCCTCGGTCACCGCCCACTTCACCGACGGCACCACCGCCACCGGCGACGTCCTCGTCGGCGCCGACGGGGCCAACTCACCGGTCCGGCGGCAGTACCTGCCGCACGTCACCGTCCGCGACTCGGGAGTGGTGGCGATCGCGGCGAAACTGCCCTCGACACCCCAGACCCGCGCCCTGCTGCCGAAGGAGGCCCTCACGGGCGTGTCGATGCTGCTCGCCCCGCGCGGCTCCTTCATGATCCTGCACTCGATGGAGTTCCCCTGGGACGCCGAGGGCACCGTGAAGGACGGCATCGGCGGCAGCGACCGCGAGCTGATCGAGAACTGGCCCGGCCTGCTCTACGACAACACCCGCGACTACCTCAACTGGGGCCTGTCGGCCTCGGCCGACAAGTTCCCCGCCGACGTGACCCGCATGCGCGGCAAGGACCTCGTCCGCCTGGCCCTGGGCATGACGGAGAAGTGGTCGCCGGACCTGCGCGAACTCATCGGCCACTCCGACCCCGGCAGCTGCTTCGCCCTGCGCATCCGCACCACCGACCCCGTCGAGCCGTGGACACCGACCCGCGTGACCCTCCTGGGCGACGCGATCCACACCATGACACCCGGCAAGGGCGTCGGCGCCAACACCGCCCTGCGCGACGCGGTCCTGCTCAAACGCGCCCTCACCGGCGCCGGAACCGATGTGGTGAAGGCGATCGGCGCCTACGAGGCCGAGATGCTGCCCTACGGCATGCGGCGGGTGAAGGAATCGCTCGCGCAGTACGGGCTGAACGGAAGGGACCTCGTGCACAAGCCCGTCATCGGGCGCGTGCTGCTGGCGGTCAACCGCACGTTCTTCCGCGTGGTGAACCGCGTTCCGGCGCTCAAGCGCAAGTTCCTGGCGGCGATGAGCGCCGACCGGGGAATGGTCGCCGAGGACCGATAGTGGAGTGACCGGTGGAGTGACCGGGGACGGACTGCGATGCCGGGGCCGCCGTCGTGACGACGCTGTCACGGCGGCGGTGCCGGACGCCGAGATCATCGGCGTCCTACCGATCTAACGACCGGCGGAAAGATCGGTCACGCGGGCCGGGAGGGCACGCCCGCCCGCGCGTAGATCACCGGCTTCTCGACGCGCGCGCCGGCCCGGGTGAAGGCGAATTCGACCTCCACCACCAGTTCCGGGACCTCGCGGTGCCAGAGCGCCTCCCGGTCACGGTCTGGGCCGGCGGCGAGCACGCCGCGACGGGACATCACGCTCCACCCCGCGGGGGCGGCGGTGGCGAGGATCCGGCGCGGCCGGATGACGCGGCCCGACCGGTCCCCGGTCTTGGGCCCGGGCAGCTTGAGCCGCCCGTCCTCCGACTCCACCGGGCTCCAGTCCGGCAGCTCGCCGAGGCGGTCGGCCAACCATCGGTGGCAGAGCACCCGGAACAGCCGCCGTCGCGTCGGCTCATCGAGCACGCGCATAGGCGAACGACTCGGTGTCCGCGCCCGGTCAGCGAGCCGCCCGGCGACCGGTCACTCTCCCGCGTCGGGCAGGACTCCCCGCTCCTTCGCCCACCGCCACAGCTCCGCCTCCGCCTCGTCGCGCGACAGCGGCCCGCGGTCCAGGCGGATCTCCTTCAGGTGCTGCCACGCCTCGCCGACCACCCGGCCGGGCGGTACGCCCAGGAGCCGCATGATCTCGTTGCCGTCGAGGTCGGGGCGCACGCGCGCGAGGTCCTCTTCCTCCTCGATGCGCGCGATGCGCTCTTCGAGCGCGTCGTAGTCGGCGGCGAGGCGGGCGGCCTTGCGCTTGTTGCGGGTGGTGACGTCGGAGCGGGTCAGCTTGTGCAGGCGGGCCAGTTCGTCACCGGCGTCGGTGACGTAGCGGCGGACGGCGGAGTCGGTCCACTCGCCGCGGCCGTAGCCGTAGAAGCGCAGGTGCAGCGCGATCAGGTGGGCGATCGCGGTGATCTGCTCCTTGGGGAACTTCAGCTCGCGCAGGCGGCGCTTGGCCATGCGCGCACCGGCCAGCTCGTGGTGGTGGAAGGTCACGCGGCCGTCGGTGCCCATGCCCTTGGTGTCGGGTTTGCCGATGTCGTGCAGTAGTGCCGCGATGCGCAAGACCACGTCGGGCGCGCCGTCCTCCAGGGCGACGGCGTTGCGGACGACGGTGAGGGTGTGCTCGTAGACGTCCTTGTGCTGGGCGTGCTCGTCGATCTGCATCTTGAGCGCGGGCAGCTCCGGCAGGAACACCTCGGCGAGCCCGGTGTCCACCAGCAGCCGCAGCCCGAGGACGGGGTCGGCGGCGCCCATGAGCTTGACGAACTCGTCGCGGACGCGCTCGGCGGTGATGCGGGACAGGTCGCCCGACATCGCCGTCATCGCCGCGCGGACGTCGGCGTCGACCTCGAACTCCAGCTGCGCGGCGAAGCGGGCCGCGCGCAGCATCCGCAGCGGGTCGTCGGCGAAGGACTCCTCGGGCGTGGCGGGGGTCCGCAGGACGCGCCGGGCGAGGTCGCCGCGGCCGTCGAAGGGGTCGCTGAAGACGTGTTCGGGCACCGAGACCGCCATGGCGTTGACGGTGAAGTCGCGGCGGCGCAGGTCGTCTTCGAGGGTGTCGCCGTAGGCCACGATCGGGTTGCGCGACACCCGGTCGTACTGGTCGGCCCGGAACGTGGTGACCTCCACCCGTTCGCCCTGGAACATCGCGCCGATCGTGCCGAAGGCCGCGCCGGTCGTCCAAGTGGTGGTGCCGAGGCGTTCCAGCAGCTCCAGGGTCTGCTCGGGGCGCGCGGACGTGGCGAAGTCCAGGTCCTCCCAGGCCGCGCGGCCCAGGAGCGCGTCCCGCACGGAGCCGCCGACGAGGTGCAGTTCGAACCCGGCGTCGGCGAAGGCCCGGCCGAGTTCATCGGCGACCGGGGGGACACTGGGCACGGCGGTAGCGATACGGTCTGACATCGATCGGAAAGCCTATCCGACCCATTCGGGGAGACATTCGTATGGCCGAGGCGACCAGCACCGAGACCGGCGGAAGCGTCGTCCGCAGCAGCGCCGTCATGGCGGTCGGGACGATCGTGAGCCGCCTGACCGGTTTCGGCCGAAGTGCCGTGATCGCCGCCGCGATCGGCGGCGCGGCCGTCGGCAACGCCTACGCCACCGCGCAGTTCTTCCCGCAGATGATCTACGAGTTCCTCCTCGGCGGCATCCTGACCAGCGTCCTGGTGCCGCTGCTGGTGCGCGCCCGCAAGGAGGACGCCGACCGCGGCGAGGCCTACACGCAGCGCTTCGTGACGCTGATCGTGCTGCTGCTGAGCGCGGCGACGGTCCTGGTGGTGGCCTGCGCGCCGCTGCTGGCCAAGGCGCTGACGAAGGAGAACACCGGCCTCGTCACCGACCTGTCGTACCTGATGCTGCCGATGATCTTCTTCTACGGCGTGGCGGCGGTGCTGGCGGCGATCCTGAACACGCGCGGGCACTTCGCGGCCCCGATGTGGGCGCCGATCCTGAACAACCTCGTCATCATCGGCACCGGCGTGCTGTTCATGGTGATGTTCGGCGCGGTGGCGATCATCCCCGAGAACATGACCGCCCCGATGATCCTGGTCCTGGGCGGCGGGACGACGCTCGGCATCGTCGTGCAGGTCCTCGGGCTGCTCCCGGCGCTGCGCAGCGTGGGCTTCAAGATGAAGTTCCGCTTCGACTTCCGCGCGCTGCACCTGGGCCACATCGCCCGCCTGTCGGGCTGGATGTTCTGCTACGTCGCGGTCAGCCAGGTCTCGGTGATCGCGGTGCTGCGCATCCTGAACGAGGTCTCGGCCAACGACAAGGACGCCGCCGGCCCGGCCATTTACAACAACGCCTACCTGCTGATGATGATGGCGCACGGCATCGTGGCGGTCTCGATCATCACCGCGCTGATGCCGCGCATGTCCGAGGCCGCCGCCGAGGGCCGCAAGGCCGACGTCGCGGCCTACCTCTCGCAGGGCGTCCGGCTGTCCGCGGTGATCCTGCTGCCGGCCACCGGCGGTTTCATCGTGCTGGGGACGACGCTGGCGCCGCTGCTGTTCGGCTGGGGCCAGTTCACCCACGACCAGGCCGTCACCACCGGCCTGGTGACCGCGGTGGCGGGCCTTTCACTGATGCCCTTCGCGATCAGCCAGCTGCAGACCTTCGCCTTCTACGCGATGCCGGACACCAAGACCCCGGCGCTGCTGAACATCCCGTCCGTCGCGATGCGCGTCGGGGTGTACCTGCTGACCTTCGCGCTGCTGCCGGCCACGATGGTGGCGCAGGGGCTCATGGTCGGCAACGGAGTGTCCTATGTGGTCGCCGCGTTCCTGGGCGCGGTCCTGCTGCGCCGGAGCCTGGGGCCGCTGGGGATGGGCCGCATCTTCGGGACGCTCGTCAAGCTCACCGTCGCCGCCGCGGCCGGCTCGGTGGCGGCCTGGCTGGCGATGCTGGTGCTGCCGAACGACATGGTCTCCGGCAAGGTCGACGCGGTCATCAACCTGATCGTCGGCGGGGGCGTCCTGGCGGTCGTCTACCTGGTCGTCGCGGTGATGCTGAAGACGAAAGAGGTCACCGACGTCGTGGGTCTGGTGAAAGGCAAACTCGGCCGATAGCGTTCGTCGTCGTACCGGAGTAGTAGAACGGACCTCGCCTATAGGCGTCCGGGGCCGGGCACATTAGGCTGTCTAGAGTCCGCAGGCCGCCAGACCGAGGAGGGACCAGAAGTGGCACAGGTCGGTGCGCCCGCGGTGGGTGAACTTCTCGCCGACCGTTACCGGCTCGACGAGCACATCAATGATGACTCGACCGGCCGTCAGGTCTGGCGCGGCACCGATGTCCTGCTCGCCCGTCCCGTCACCGTCGTCCTACGGACGCCGGGTGGGGAAGAGGCGCAGGAGATGCTCACGGCCGCGGTGGCCGCCTCGCGCGTCAACCACGCGCACATCGTCGGCGTCTACGACGCCGTGGACGAGGGCGATCGCGCCTACATCGTCCGCGAGTGGGTCGAGGGCCGCTCACTTCGCGACATCGTCATCCACTCCCCGCTGGACGCCAACCACGCGATCTCGCTGACCCTCGCGGTCGCCGAGGCCGTCGCGGCGGTGCACGCCTCAGGAGTGGCGCACGGGAACGTGCACCCCGGCACCGTCCTGCTCTCCGACGACGACCGGGTCGTGCTCTCCGACCCCCGCGGTGGCGCCGCCGCCACCCAGACGGGTGACGTGCGCGCGATCGGCGCGACCCTGTACTGCGCCCTCACCGGCCTGTGGCCGCGCGAGGTCCCGGGCCCGGCGATCCTGCCGGACGCCGGTCGCGACGACAGCGGCCGCATCCTCCCCGCCGCCGAGGCCAAGCCGGGCGTCCCCGGCTACCTCGACCGGCTCACCACCGAACTGCTGGACCCGTCGGAGTCCCCGCCCACGGCCGCCGAGCTCGTCGACGAGCTGAGCCGCCTGGAGGGCACCGAGGGAACCGGCGCGCTGGAGTTCGTCACCGAACCCGACTCCTCCCCCGAGGGGACGGTCTCGCGCCCGGTCGGCAAGCGCTTCGCCTACGGCATCGCGGGCATGGTCGTGGTGGCGCTGCTGGCGCTGCTGGTGGTCACCAAGCTGCTCCCGGACGGCGAGCCGGCCGGTGGAAACCCCGGCGGGGTCGTCGCCGATCCCTCGTCCTCGGCGAAGACGACCGCCGCGCAGGAGCTCCAGCTGTCCGGCGACAAGGTCAAGCTCATCAAGCCCAACTCGGAGAACGAGCAGCAGGGCGACATCCCCAAGACCGTCGACGGCGACCCGAAGACCAGCTGGCACACCAACTGGTACACCAAGCCCAACTTCGGCAACATCCCGGAGAGCCAGCCGGGCATGGGCCTGCTCATCGACCTCGGCGAGGAACGCGAGATCACCCAGGTGATCGTCCACTTGGGACAGACGGGCAGTGAGATCTCCCTGCGCGCCGGGACCGACGTGTCCGACACCAAGGGCATCATCGACGACTTCACCACCCTCGACGGTCCCAAGGTCAACGACAAGGCCACCGTGCGGTTCGCGCCCGATCCCGGGACGAAGACCCGCTACCTGATGGTGTGGATCGGCAAGCTCGGCCCCAAGGGCGATGGCACCTTCCAGGCCACCGTCCAGGAAATCACCGTGTACGCGAACTGACATGGAAGAGCCGTCGGACGCCGAACTCCTGCGTCGCCACCTCATCGGCGACCGTGAGGCCTTCGGCGAGCTCTTCCGCCGTCACCGCGAGCGGCTGTGGGCGGTCTCCCTGCGCACCCTGGGGCATCCCGAGGACGCCGCCGACGCGCTCCAGGAGGCGATGATCTCGGCCTACCGGGGCGCGGCGAAGTTCCGCGGCGACTCGGCGGTCACCACCTGGCTGCACCGGATCGTGGTCAACGCGTGCCTGGACCGGGTCCGCCGCAACAAGGTCCGCGCCACCGTCCCGCTGCCCGAGGGCGGCCCGGAGCCGGTGGCGCCCGACGGCGACCCGGCGCACGTGGCGACGACCCTCGCCGTCGAGCAGGCCCTGTCGGCGCTGCCCTTCGACCAGCGCGCGGCCCTCGTCCTGGTCGACATGATGGGCTACCCCGTGGGGGAGACCTCGTCGATCCTGGGCGTGCCCGAGGGCACGGTGAAGAGCAGGTGTGCGCGAGGTCGCACCCGGCTGGCCGAGATGCTGGGGCATTTGCGGAACCCGGACGCCGATCCGGCCGTCCCATCGACAACACCGGGAGTTCACGGCGGGCGAGAGGAGAGCGGCGGATGACGGAGTCACCGGACCGGGCGGCCGACGCGGTACGCGCCGACCTGCGGCTGCTCGCGGACGCGACCCCGCCCATGCCGGCCGAGCTGATCACCCGCCTCGACCTGGCGCTGGCGGCGGAGATCGCCGCGCCTCCCGCTCTCATTTCGGACGGCCCCGCGACACGCCCGAGCCGCCGCCGCTGGCCCCGGCTCGTGGTCGCCTTCACCACCGGCGTGATGGTCCTGGCCGGGCTCACCGTCGGCGCGACCGCGCTCTGGCGCGGCCAGCAGCAGGACACCGCCGGTGACTCCAGCGCCGCCTCACCCCAGTCCCGCCGCGAGTCCCCCGCGCCCACGTCGGCGGTCAAGGACGGCACCGAGGGCCTCAACGGCGGCCCCGACGAGGGCGGGCCGCGCGTCCTGCGCTCCGGCAAGGACTACACCGAGTCGACCCTCCGCGAGGTGGGCTCGGGAGCCTCGATGGCCGAGAAGTCCACCGATCCCGTGCTGGACCGCCTCTCGTCGTCCCCCTCGGCCCGCGAGGACTGCTTCACCGCGATCCTCGGCGCCTACCCCGGCCGCGTGACCCTGGCCGACTTCGGCTACTTCAAAGGCACCCCGGCCCTGGTGGTGCGGGTGACCTCGGACGGAGCGGAGCGCTTCGTGGCCGTCGGCGCCGACTGCGGCGTGGCGGGACCGGACGAGCTGTACACGGTCGCGGCCTGAGGCCCACCCCTCATCACTCTTGCCCCCGGGTTAGGGGGTAAGCAGGCCCCGGTCCGACCCCTTGGGCCGCCTTCCGCCTGACCCCTCAGGCCGGGCGACGGCCCTCCACACCTCTTCTTCCTTCGTTCCTCGCACCCGTTCTCCATGACCCAGGGCGGCGCTTCGGCGCCGCCTTCGGCATTTCCGCAGCTCAGTGCCGGGTTAGCGGTCGCCTCAAAATTTCTTAGGTCAAACACAAACTTGTGCTTGACACATTAGATGGGTGCGACCTAAAGTTAGCCTCGTTCCAAGTTGAGCCAGTCAAGGAGTCAGGTTGCGAAACCCCACCGCGTACCCCGCGCAGCACCACTACCACCGCCGCTCGATCACGACCGGCACGCACGGCGGCACGACCCGCACCATCGGCGCCACCGCCGTCCGCACCGCCTCTGCCACCCGCACCGCCCCGAACAAGGAGATCCGTATGAACGCGCAGCGCACCACTCTCATCCCGGCCCTCTCCGTGGCCACCGCCGTCACCCCCACCGCCCTCACCACCGCTCAGATGGAGATCCAGATGCGAAGCACCAACGGCACCACCCGCTCCTCCGTTCTCGCCGTCGCCGTCGCGAAGAGCCGCCACAAGCACGACCCCCGCGCCCGCGACCTGGCCGTACGCGGCCGCCAGTACGACTTCCGCAAGGGCGGCTACCGACGCTGACCCCGCGACGTTCACCGAGAGAACGCACCGCGTGAGCGCACGACATGAAGAACACGGCGTACACCGCTGAGACCGGGTACTTCGCGACTGAGTGCATAAAGCCTGAGTCCACAGAGCCCGAGTACATGGACATCACCGCGACGAAGCCCCGCCCGGGCCATCGGGCGGGGCTTCCGCCGTTTCGGGGAGATGAGGCGGTGCCGGCGGGCCCGCGAAGCTCCAGCCCGCTGCCCGACACCGCACCCGGACGGCCACACGGACGCAAGGCGTGCGAGGCCCACCGCGCCCGGTGGGCTGGGCGGCCCGTCCCAAACCCTCGCCCCGCCCCTCCCGCCGTTCACCGAACTCCCACGCCACTCCCGGGCCCCGGCGGCGCCTCCATCGCGCCCTCCCGCCGCCCCTTCGCCCACCCGTCCACCGCTCGGACCGGTCCGTCCGCTTCGCCCAACTCGTCACCCCCGTGTCCCGCCCCACTTCCGGGTACCTCGGCTCGCCGGGGCGACTCGCCGGGGGTCACTCTTGAATCGGCGGCGTTCTAGGGTCGCGACACACCCCACCCCCGTATGGTCCGAGGCCGCGCGGGTGATGTGCGCGCAGCTAGACGCGCCGTCCGGCAGCGGCGTGACCAACGCCTCGGTTACGGCGGCTGCCCATCGGGAATGTCTTCTCCGTACCATGACGTTGCCCGGTCAGTACTCTCCGACCAACTCGGGCGCCCGAACGTCAAGGAGCATTCCGTGAGCGACATCCGCAACGTGATCATCGTGGGGTCCGGTCCCGCCGGTTACACCGCCGCGGTGTACACCGCGCGCGCCAACCTCAAGCCGCTCGTCATCGAGGGCGCGGAATCCGGTGGCGCGCTGATGACCACGACCGAGGTCGAGAACTTCCCCGGGTTCGCCGACGGCATCCTGGGTCCCGACCTCATGGACAACATGCGCAAGCAGGCCGAACGCTTCGGCGCCGAGTTCATCACCGATGACGTCACCGACGTCGACCTCGACGGCGACGTCAAGAAGGTCACCGTGGGCGGCAAGGTCCACCAGGCCCGCGCCGTCATCCTGGCGACCGGTTCGGCGTGGCGTCCGCTCGGCGTCCCGGGCGAGCAGGACCTGCTCGGCCACGGGGTGTCGTCCTGCGCCACCTGCGACGGGTTCTTCTTCCGCGACCAGGACATCGTGGTCGTCGGCGGCGGCGACTCGGCGATGGAGGAGGCGAACTTCCTGACGAAGTTCGGCCGCACCGTCACCATCGTGCACCGCCGCGACGAGTTCCGCGCGTCCAAGATCATGGCCGAGCGGGCTCTGAACAACCCCAAGATCACCGTGGAGTGGAACTCCACGGTCGACGAGATCCTCGGCACCGACGGCAAGGTCTCCGGTCTGGTCCTGCGGGACGTCAAGACCGGCGAGACGCGGACCAAGGAGGCCACCGGCGTGTTCATCGCCATCGGCCACGACCCGCGTTCGGACCTGTTCCGCGGCAAGGTCGACCTCGACGACGAGGGTTACGTGACGGTCGCCGCCCCCGGCACCGCCACGAACGTGCCCGGCGTCTTCGCCGCCGGCGACCTCGTCGACCACACCTACCGGCAGGCGATCACCGCCGCCGGCACCGGCTGCGCCGCCGCTCTCGACGCCGAGCGCTACGTGGCCGCTTTCGAGCACCAGAACTAGCCCTAGGGCTGGGTAAGTCCACCGAACTTTTTTCTTCTGATGGGAGCATGACCGTGGGAGCCACCAAGGTCGTCACCGACAAGTCGTTCATCAGCGATGTGCTGCAGGCCGACAAGCCCGTCCTCGTCGACTTCTGGGCCGAGTGGTGCGGTCCGTGCCGCAAGGTCTCCCCGGTCCTGGAGGAGCTCGCCGGTGAGCTGGGCGAGCAGGTCTCCGTGGTCAAGCTGGAGATCGACCAGAACCCCGAGACCGCGCGCAACTACCAGGTCATGTCCGTCCCGACGCTGATGCTGTTCAAGGGCGGCCAGCCGGTGGACGCCATCGTCGGCGCCAAGCCGAAGGGCGTCATCCGCGGGCTCATCGAGAAGGCCCTCTAGACATCCTTGTCGCGAGTCTTTCGAGTGAACGGCGGTCCCGCTTCGGGGCCGCCGTTTCCCTATGATCGCCGGATGTCCTCCCACACCGAAGAAGTACGCCGCGCCTACGACATCGTCGCCGACTCCTACGGCACGCTGGTCAACGAGAAGATCGGCATCCTGCCCGTCGAGCGCGCCTCGATGGAGCTGTTCTCCACACTGATCGGCGACGGTCAGGTCGTGGAGGTCGGCTGCGGCACCGGCCGCGCCTCGGGACGCCTGGACGCGCTCGGGGTCAAGGTCTTCGGCGTCGACCTCTCCCCGGAGATGGTCCGGGTCGCCCGCGGGTACTTCCCGCACCTGCGCTTCGAGGTCGGCACCATGACCGCGCTGGACATCGAGTCGTCCAGTGTGGACGGCCTGATGGCCTGGTACTCGATCATCCACATCGCACCCGAGGACCTCCCGGCCGTCGCCGCCGAGTTCGCCCGGGTCGTGCGTCCCGGCGGGCACCTGATGCTCGGCTTCCAGCAGGGCGAGGGCGTGCCCCGCCGCATCGAGGAGGCCTACGACCACACCGATCTGGGCTACACCTCCTGGCGGCACGACCCCGAGGTGGTCCTGAAGGCCATGCGCGAGGCGGGTTTCGTCGATTACGTGCGGCTCCGCGAGGAGATGCGCGAACCGAACAAGACGCCGCAGTGCGTCCTGGTGATGGACCGGGTCGCCTAGCCCAGGGCCTTCGCCACGGCTTCAGCGCAGTACTAGCCCAATGCCTTCGCCAGGGCTTCGGCAAACCCGTCCACATTGTCCAGCATGATGTTGTGGTCGCAGTCGGGTACCGCGACGACGTCCACACCGGACGCCCGCAGCGCGTCCTCGCCCCTCAGCTCACCGTCGGCGGCGGGGTAGACGAACGCGCGCGGGCAGTCCAGGTCCTGCAGGGTCTGCCGCATCGAGGGCAGCCCGGTGCGCAGGGCCAGCCCGCACGCCGATCGGTACAGCCCCACCGGGTCGGCCATCCGCATCGTGGACGCCCAGTGCGCCCCGGCGCGTCCCAGGACCACCTCGCGTCCGCCGTTCAGGAACTCCTCCTCGGTGAAGCCGTAGATCCGCAGCGCGCCGGGCGGGGGCGGCACCTGCGCCGGATCGAGGTTGGCGTCGACGGCGACCAGCCGCCGCACCCGCTCGGGATACCGCGCGGCGAACATGATGGCCACCGAGCCGCCCATCGAGTGCCCGATGACGTCGTAGGCGCCCTCCGGCAGCGCGGCCGCGACCGCGTCGGCGTGGTCCTCGGGGGTGTACCCGAAGTCGCCCGGCGCGTCACTGGCGCCGTGCCCGGGCAGGTCCAGCAGCAGCGAGCGGTGCCCGGCCAGCAGGGGATGGGCGACGGCCGCGGCGTAGTAGTACGGCGAGCTGGAGCCGAGTCCGTGCAGGTACAGGCGGGGCGCGGGAGCGTCGTCGCCGGGGATCTCGACGTAGCGGATCGATGAGCCGTCGGGACGGAACGGGATGGCGCGCATCGGTGTCTCCTCAGGGGTGGGGTGCTCCGGGGACTATACCTAGATCACTAGGTATCTCGTCAAGGGGGTATCGTGAGCCCATGCTGGAACTCGCCGCCCTCGGCTTCCTCTACGACGAGCGCCTGCACGGCTACGAGCTGCGCAAGAAGATCGCCGCCCTCACCGGGCACGTCCGCCCCATCGCCGACGGAACCCTGTACCCGCTGCTGAAGCGC
Source organism: Actinorhabdospora filicis (assembly GCF_030269765.1). Classification (GTDB taxonomy): domain Bacteria; phylum Actinomycetota; class Actinomycetes; order Mycobacteriales; family Micromonosporaceae; genus Actinorhabdospora; species Actinorhabdospora filicis. The sequence goes on from NZ_BSTX01000005.1 coordinate 48,376, forward strand.
CTGGAGGCCGCCGGTTACCTGGAGCGCGAGCTCGAACCCGGCCAGGTCGCCGCCCCGCGGCACATGCTCGTGCTGACCGCCAAGGGCCGCGCCGAGCTGTTCCAGCGGCTGCGCAGGCCCGACGAGCTGTTCATCACCGACGAGAACCGCTGGTTCACCGTGCTGGCCTTCCTGCGGCACCTGGACGACCCGGCACAGCAGGCGATGGTCCTGCGGCGGCGGCTGACCTTCCTGACGCAGCCCGCCTCGTTCTTCTGGGACGGCGACCGGCCCCTGCGCGCCGGGGACTTCGACGACCCCTTCCGGCGCGGGCTGTTCACCATCGCCACCGCCACCAGCCGCACCGAGATCGCCTGGCTGCGCGAGACCCTGGCCGAGCTGGCGGGCTAGCCCGCCTCCTCCACCACAACCGGGGATGAGGCTCCCGTCGAAGCGCCGCTGCCCATCGATCGGCCCACCCGGACCGTCCTCACCGGGCCGCACCCGGTGGAAGCGGAAGGCGCCGCCGTACTGCCCGCCCCGACGCAGCACCGCACCGGACGGACCCCCACCGGCCCGCGCACGCCCGGCCCGAGCGCGAGCCCCGGCGCCGGGCCCAGCCCGTCCAGCGGGCCGAGTGACGCCACCGCCGTGTCGTTCACACGAACGGAAAGCACGCGCGCATCGTCCGAGACCGGTGTGCCCGCGCGCGACCCCGCGCTCAGCTCACGCCGGCCAGCACCTCCTCGATGCGCGCGGCCAGGTCGAGGTCCCTCGCCGTCACCCCGCCCGCCGAATGCGTGGAGCAGCGGAAGGTCAGGGTGCGCCAGCGGATGTCGATGTCGGGGTGGTGGTCGAGCTGCTCGGCGATGGCCGCCACCCGGTCGACCACCGCGATCGCGGTGGCGAAGCCGGGCAGCTCGGCCGTCCGCTCGATGCCCTCGCCGTCGCCGCTCCAGCCGGGGAGCCGCTTCAGCGCTTCGGTGAGTTCCTCAGGTGCCAGAATGCCGCTCATGACCCGACCATATGGGACGGGTGCGACAAAAGCTATCCCGGCGACCGTCGGACGGGGTCGTAGGTGCCCTTGGGCGCCGAGGACAGCACCGAACCGGCGGTGGCCAGCAGCTGGTCCAGGGCCCGGTCGACCTCCGCGCGCCACGACAGGGCGGTGCGCAGCTCCAGCCGCAGCCGCGGGTAGTGCGGGTCGGCGCGGACGGTCTTGAAGCCCACCGAGCGCAGGAAGTCGGCCGGGGCCACGCACGCGTGCTCCTCGCCGCGCTGGTCGCCGAAGACCTCGATGGCCTTGATGCCGCGCTTGGCCAGGTCCTTCGCCGCCGCCTGGAGCAGCTCGCGGCCGAGCCCGCGTCCGGCGTACTCGGGCAGGACGTGCGCGGTGGTCAGCAGGACCGCGTCGGCCGAGACGGGCGCGGACGGGAACGCCGCCGCGCGCGGCACGTAGGACGGCGGCGCGTACAGCACGAAACCGACCGGTGTGTCGCCCTCGTAGGCGACCCGGCCGCACGCCCCCCATTCCAGGAGGGCCGCCGAGACCCACAATTCCTTCTCGAAACCGGCGTCGCCACCATCGCAGGCCTGCTCGGCGGCGACGGGGTCGAGCTCCCAGAAGACGCAGCCACGGCAGCGGCGCGGCAGGTCCTCAAGCACATCGAGCGTCAAGCTCACTATTCGGCGTGACATCGTCACCTATGGTATTCGCTGATCCGCCGGTAACATGGCAGATCTCTACGCCCGCGCAGGAGGTGCCGTGTCAGGTACGACGCTCGACGATTACACGGATAGGTACGCGCAGCGGGTCCACGGCATGGCACAGAGCGAGATCCGCGCTCTGTTCTCCGTCGCCAGTCGACCCGAAGTCGTGTCACTCGCGGGCGGGAATCCTTACACCGCAGCACTTCCGCTCGGTGACGTCGGCGAGATGTTCGCCGAGATGCTGGCCACCGACGGCGCCAAGGCGCTGCTCTACGGCCCCGGTCAGGGCGACGTCGCCCTCCGCGAGGCCATCTGCATGGTCATGGCCGATTCCGGCATCGACCTGTCCTCCGGCGCGTCGCCGGACGACGTGGTCGTCACCGTCGGCGCCCAGCAGGCCCTCGACCTGCTCACCCGGGTCTTCTGCGACCCCGGTGACGTCGTCATCGCCGAGGGACCCACCTACGTCGGCGCGCTCGGGGTGTTCCAGGCCGCGCAGTGCCAGGTCGTGCACGTCCCCGTCGACGACGAGGGCCTCATCCCCGAGGCCCTGGAGGAGACCCTGGCGGTCCTGGCGAAGGCCGGGAAGCGCCCCAAGTTCCTCTACACCGTCCCCACGTACCAGAACCCGACCGGCGTCACCCTCACCGAGGCGCGGCGCGAGCGCGTCCTGGACATCTGCGAGGCCGCGGACCTGCTCGTCGTCGAGGACGACCCGTACGGCGCCCTCGGCTTCGAGGGCCAGCCGCCGCGTCCGCTGCGCGCACGCCGCCGCTCCGGCATCTTCTACGTCGGCACGTTCTCCAAGACCTTCGCCGCCGGGTTGCGCGTGGGCTGGGTGCTGGCGCCGCCGGCCGTCCGCGACAAGATCGTGCTGGCCACCGAGGCCGCGATCCTGTGCCCGAGCGCCCTGGCGCAGGGCGCGGTGGTGCGCTACCTGACGGCGATGCCGTGGCGCGAGCAGGTGAAGACCTTCCGCGAGCTCTACGCCTCTCGCCGCGACGCCCTCCTGTCGGCGCTGACCGACTACATGCCCGCCGGGATGCGCTGGACGAAGCCCGGCGGCGGCCTGTTCGTGTGGGCCGAGCTGCCCGAGGGCCTCGACTCCAAGGCGATGCTGCCGCGCGCGCTCCAGCAGCGCGTCGCCTACGTCCCCGGCACCGGCTTCTACGCCGACGGTTCGGGACGCGGCCAGATGCGCCTCAACTTCTCCTTCCCACCGGCCGACCGCATTCGCGAGGGGGTGCGTAGGCTCGCCGACGTGATCAGCGAGCAGTCCGCGCTCTCCCAGACCTTCGAGGGCGCCGCACCGAGGACGGACGACGCATGACCGGCGAACCCGCCGCAGCACTGGCCGACGCGCGAGTACTCATCCTCGCCGGCGGCCTTTCCTACGAGAGGGACGTGTCCCTGCGCTCGGGGCGCCGCATCGCCGACGCCCTGGGCGAACTCGGCGTCCACGCCGAACTGGCCGATGTGGACGCGTCCCTGCTGTCCTCGCTGGCCAAGGACCCGCCGGAGGCCGTGGTCTTCGCGCTGCACGGCGCGCCCGGTGAGGACGGCTCGCTGCGGGGCGTCCTGGAGCTCCTGGGCGTCCCCTACGTCGGGCCCTCGGCGACCTCAGCCCGCCGTGCCTGGGACAAGCCCGGCGCGAAGACGCTGCTGCGCGAGGCCGGTCTGGCCACCCCCGACTGGATCGCGCTACCCCGCGAGACCTTCTCCGACCTGGGCGCGGCGGCGCTGCTGGACCGCATCGCCCAGCGCATGGGCCTCCCGCTCGTGGTGAAGCCCTCGCAGGGCGGCTCGGGCCTCGGCGTCCAGCGCGTCACCGACGCCGCGGACCTCCCGGCGGCGATGATGGCGGCGTTCGCCTACGGCGACGTGGCCCTCATCGAGCGGTTCGTGCCCGGCGTGGACGTCGCGGTCAGCATCGTCGACCTCGGCGAGGGGCCCGTGGCCCTGCCCGCCGTGGAGATCGCGCCCAAGGGCGGCGAGTACGACTACGTGGCCCGCTACAACGCCGGCGCCACCACCTGGCACTGCCCCGCGCGCCTGTCGGACGAGGTGGCCGCCCGCGTCGCCGAGGTCGCCGTCGCGGCCCACACCGCGCTGAACCTGGGCGACCTGTCCCGCGTCGACCTCATGGTCGCCGAGGACGGCACGCCCTGGTTCCTGGAGGCGAACGTCGCGCCCGGCATGACCGAGACCTCGCTGCTTCCCCACGCCGCCCGCGCGGCCGGGATCGGTCTCGGCCAGCTACTGGCGTCCCTCGTCGAGCGGGCGATCAAGCGTCATTGAGGTAGGCGGCGAGGAACTCCAGGTCCTCCCGCCACTTCCGCTCGTCCACCGGCGGCAGGATGTCGTCCCACATCGTCATGAACGGCCCCCGCAGGTGCAGGGCGCCGTACGGGCGCGCCAGGAACCACACCTGGAGGTGCGCCGCCGAGTCGCCCCACCGCGCCACGTGGACGCGCGCGACGCCGTCCAGCGAGCGGATCGCCCGCTCCAGCCGCACGGTCAGCACGCCGAGTTCGGCAGCGTGCATCGTCGACAGGTCACCGAGATCGAGGTGGCTGCGGGTTTCGAGGATGAGGACCATCGGCAGCCCGCCGGGCTTCGGCAGGGCCTTGACCCGCCACCGGTCGTCGGTCCACAGGTAGTCGGCGTCGCCCGCGGCGCAGGACGGGCAGTCGGCCGGGTCCTCACCGCGTCTGGGCGGCTCGACCGCCGCGGACGCCTCGAAGGGTTTCAGCCGGATCTCGCCGGTGAACGGGAAGGACGGCCACTGCACGAAGTCTGGAAGTTTGGAGCGCTCTACCCCTGCCACACAGGCACCGTACCGGGCCCGGGCGAGGAGGGACAGGGGTGAAGTGGACGAACCGGGGACCTAAATGGACTCATGCCGGCCGGGAGTCCACCGGGGAGCGCCCGGCCCCCTGAGAGGCCACGAGAGGGTCCGGGACGGAGGCTTCGTTCGAGTGGAGAGGTGGCCGCCACGAGGGGCCGTACGGGCGTCAGGGCGGGCTGGCGGGGTGGTCGCCGGACGTCGCATGTTTCACGTGAAACACGGCCCGTCCCGTCGCATGAGCTCGGCCGGACACGCGAAACGGGCCGGGGATCACCCCGGCCCGCTCGTCGGTCTGCCTCGATGGACGTCGGCTACTTCAGCCGACGCCACATGATGATGTCGTCGCGATAATCGCCCGCGCTGATGCGGACCGCCCGCGGCAGCCGGCCCACCTCCACGAAGCCGTGGCGGAGGTAGAACTCCTCCGCGCCGGTGCCGGTGCGGACCTTCAGGCTGAGCGCCTCAAGGTCGAGCACACTGCGCGCCACGGTGTCGACCGCGGCCAGCAGGCGGCCACCGAGCCCGGCGCCCTGCCGGTCGGGATCCACCTGGACGTGCCGGAGAGTACGCCACCCCTGTCGCGGCGGGCTGTCGTTGGATGCGAGAACGGTCCAGCCGACAATGGTTTCTCCTTCCGTGAGGGCGACGAGTGTGTCGGTGCCGTCGATGACTCGCGAAAGGATGGAAACGGTGGTTGGTCGGACCTCTGGCACGGTGACCGGGGCGACGAAGCCCGCGGACCCTCCCGCGTTGGTGACTCGGACCCACAGGTCGGTCAACTCATTGACGAGTTCGGCGGTCACGGGAGGATCGACGAGGACGCCTATCTCTCCGGTCAAGGTCGGTGTTGACACGCCGTCAAGCGTGACCCATCACCGCCTGTGATGGAAGCGGCAATCCCACATTCCGGGCAAGATCACAGCTCACACGCCTGGGGAGGGCCGAAAACGGGCCGAGATGTCACCCGGGCGTCATGCGCCGGACGTTCGGGCGCGAAGCGGGACACCGGACGCCCCCGGCACCCCCGGCACCCCCGGCACCCCCGGCACCCCCGGCACCCCCGGCACCCCCGGCACCCCCGGCACCCCCGGCACCCCCGGCACCCAGGGATCGTGAAGCCTGCTCACGTCCGCCTCGATGAGCCTCGGCCCCTGCCACGCCTTCCGTCTCGGTCCCGTTCGCCGTTTCACGTGAAACATCGCACGGCCCGCCCCACGCCGCCCCACGCCGCCCATCGCACCCACCACCCACCACCGACCGCTGTCGCCTCTCGCCGCTGGGCCACCCGTCGACTCGGCGCACCGTTCCGCCGAGCTCGGAGCGCCATCTCCGTCCGGCGTGCCATACCTCTTTATCCAGCGCTCAATCCGGAGCTCCATCCACCACCCTCCGCCCACCCCATGCGCGGCGGTGGGCACCGCCTCCCACGAAAGGAGGCGGTGCCCACCGTGTTTCACGTGAAACGGTGCTCGCTCTTGGAGCGCGGCGTGAACCCCGTCGCCCGGAACAGTCCCGCCGACTCCTCCGACAGGGCGGTCGCGGTCACCACCGCCAGGCCCTCCGATTCGGCCGCGATGAACAGCCGGGTGATGAGGGCGGCCCCGATGCCCCGGCGGCGGTGCTCGGCCACCACCCCGAGGTCCCGGAGGGCGGCGACGTCCCGCCCCCGGAACGGGCGCGGAGTCGCCACGACGAAGCCGACGACCACGCGGTCGAGCCGGGCGACGAGCCAGAGGCTCGGTTCGAAGGGGGAGCGGGGGTCGTCGACGCGCTCGCTCCACCAGTCCGCCAGGTCGGGTTCGGCATCGGGGTGGCAGGCGCGGTGGGCGCGGTAGAGCCCGCGGGCATCGTGGTTCGGGTTGAAGGTGGCGATGGTGACGTCCTTCGGGAGAAGGGCCGGGCGCGGCTGGTCACCATTCAGCACGACACGCAAGGGCGTGCCGAGAGAGCTCTCGATCAAATGTGGTTCCTTCTTCGCGTCGTAACGGGACATCGGTCCCGGGCACGCGCGGCCGCGCTCAGATGGCGGCGGCGGGACTCCGATGGCGGAGGACGCCCGGGTGACTGATGTGGGAAGCCACGGCGTCACCTCCTTCGGTTCGCAGGAACCTTGATCCTCTCATGTGGAGAATCAATCGGCAACGCCGAAGGGCCGGACGCTCGTCCGGCCCTTCGGCGTTGTTTCACGTGAAACGGCGCGGGAGCTACTCCGCCGCCTTCTCTTGATCGAGGCGCATCATGTCCACGATTCGCTCCAGGTCGGAGACCGTCGCGAACTCGATCGTGATGCGTCCCTTGCGCTGGCCGAGGTTCACCTTCACGCGGGTCTCGAAGTGGTCCGCGAGCCGGTTCGCCAGATCGTCCACGCCGGGCGCGTTGACCCGGGGCTTCCGGCGGGCGGCCCCACCGGTCTCCGTTTCACGTGAAACATCGGCCTGCTGGACGAGTTCCTCGGTGGTCCGGACGGAGAGCCCCTCGGCGACGATCCGCTTGGCGAGCGCCTCCTGTGCCTCGGAGGTCGCCAGACCGAGGAGCGCGCGGGCGTGCCCGGCGGACAGGACGCCCGCCGCCACCCGCCGCTGCACGGGGCCCGGCAGGTTCAGCAGGCGGATGGTGTTGGAGATCTGCGGGCGGCTGCGGCCGATGCGGCGGGACAGCTCCTCCTGCGTCACCCCGAACTCCTCCAGCAGCTGCTGGTAGGCCGCGCCCTCTTCGAGCGGGTTCAGCTGCGCGCGGTGGATGTTCTCCAGGAGGGCGTCGCGGAGCATGTCCTCGTCGCGGGTGTCCCGGATGATCGCCGGGATCGACTCCAGCCCGAGTCCGCGGGAGGCCCGCAGCCGCCGCTCGCCCATGATGAGCTCGTAGCGGGAGAGGGTGCCCTCCTCGGTCTCCTGGATGTAGGGCCGCACGACGATCGGCTGGAGGAGCCCGACCTCGCGGATGGACGCCTTCAGCTCCTCCAGGGCCTCCTCGTCGAAGACCTCACGCGGCTGCTTCGGGTTGACCACGATCGCGTCGAGCGGGACGACCCGGAACTTCGCGCCCGGGACGGGGGACAGGCCCGGCGTCTCGTCCTCGGCCGGCGGCGCCTGCACCACGGGGGCGGGCGGCACCGTTTCACGTGAAACATCGACCTGCGCCGGAACCGGCGGCTTGTCGATCACGGCCACCGGGGCCGGAGCGGGCGGCGCCTCGGAGGTCAGTTCGGAGACGTCGGTGGGGATGAGGGCGCCGAGTCCACGGCCGAGCCCACGTCGCTTCGGAGGAGCCATCAGCGCTCGCCTCCCATCGCGGCGCCGCGAACGGCGATCTCTTCGGCGGCTTCGAAGTAGCTCGTCGCGCCACGCGATCCGGGGTCGTAGGTCATGACCGACTGGCCGTAGCCCGGCGCCTCGGACACGCGCACGTTGCGGGGGACGACGGACTTGAGGACGGTGTCCCCGAAGTGCCCGCGCACCTCCTGCTCGACCTGGTCGGCGAGTTTGGTGCGGCTGTCGTACATCGTCAGCAGGATCGTGGAGACGCGCAGGTGCGGGTTCAGGTGCGCCTTGACGAGCTCGATGTTGCGCAGGAGCTGGCCGAGTCCCTCCAGGGCGTAGTACTCGCACTGGATCGGGATGAGCACCTCGGCCGCGGCCACCATCGCGTTGACGGTGAGCAGTCCGAGGGACGGCGGGCAGTCGATGAAGACGTAGTCGAGCTCCTGCTCGAAGCCCTCGATCGCCATCCGCAGCCGCGATTCGCGCGCCACCATCGACACCAGCTCCACCTCGGAGCCGGCCAGGTCGATGGTCGCCGGGACGCACCACAGGTTCGGGATGCCCTCGACGGACGCGGCGACCTCGTTCAGCGGCACGCTCTCGATGAGCGAGTCGTAGATGCTCGGCACCTCGGTGTGGTGCTCGACGCCGAGGCCCGTGGACGCGTTCCCCTGCGGGTCGAGGTCGATCACCATGACCCGGTTCCCATGCAGCGCAAGGGATACAGCCAAGTTCACCGCCGAGGTCGTCTTACCGACGCCGCCCTTCTGGTTGGCCACGGCGATGATCCGGCAGTGCGGCGGACGCGGCATCAGCACGTCCCCACCCGGGTTCAGGACCTTCACCGCGCGCTTCGCCTCCAGGGCGAGCGGCAGGTCGTCCTCTTCCTCCGCGGGCTTCCGCGGCCCGGACGGCAGCGCGGCGGCGGCGGCCTTCTCCTCATTGGCGTGCCGCCCGCCCCGGCTCTGCGGGTACACCCCGCCGGGGCCCACTCTGCTGGCTCTGCGTTCTGATTCGTCGTCGGTGTAGATCTGCCGCATCTCTCGCTCCCCCGGATCGGTCGTTTCTCGCCTCGGCTTGTCGACTCTTAAAGGAGCAGCCTCATGTGATGACTTCCCGGCGGCCTGAGCGGCGTCGAGCATCTCCCGGATCCGCCGATGGCTCGAATTGCCGCCCAGCGGGGTCGCATCTTCAGACATCATCCACACCCTCGTCGCGTAGGACACGACACGCGCGCGGCCGATGTTTCACGTGAAACGAGCGCGCGCATGCCACGACAGACTACGAGGCTTCGGTGCACCGTCGCCATCCGACACCCGGGTATCCGATACGCGAGTTGAAGCCGCGCATGTTTCACGTGAAACGGCGACCGGCGGAGCAGGGGAGCGGTCGCGATGAGGGCTCGGGAGGAGAGTGTGTTTCACGTGAAACATCGCCGGATCGCCCGCCTCGCAAGGGTTTGGGCGACCGCGCAAGCCCGTCGCGGGGATCGGCTACATTCCCGGGATGCTCGCTGATCTGCTCGCCGCCCACCCCGTGCCGCTCCCGCCCGGCCGGATCATCCACGGCGACGAGGGCGACGGGAGTGAGTCGCACTGGCTCTCGGACGGGCCGATCGGGATCTCCCTCTGGCGCGACCTGGTCGCCACCCGCGCGGCCACCGGCCTGGCGCCCGTACTCGCCGCCCCACTCGACGACGACCCCCGCGAACCGTTCCGCCCGTGGGGATCGGGGGAGTGCTTCCCCGACGACACGAGCTCACCCGCCGCACACGACCCGGCCGCGACACTCGCGCGATGGTGGGAACGCCGCGGCGACGGGCGCGCGTGGCCCGGCACAGCAGCGGGGGAGTCGTTCGCCGTCGAGGCGGCCGACCGCTCGGAGGACGAGCTGGCGGAGGAGCTGCTGGCCGTGCGTCAGCCGCTGAGGCTCGTGCTGGCCCGGGGACGCAGCGCCGCCGAGGCGCTGGCGTCCGCGGGATGGTCGGGCCCGGCCAACTACGGGGCCGACTTCGCGCCCTATACCGCGATCCTCGCCGACTGGGAGCGGCGCTACGGTGCCCGTGTGGTCGCCGCCGGATTCGCCGAACTGTGGGTGAGTCTGGCCGTCCCGCCGGCCGACCCGGTCCGCGTGGCCGGTGAGCATCTGGCCTTCTGCCCGGACCACACCGTCCAGGGGCCGGGCCTCGCGGCCTCCACCCGCTGGCACTTCTGGTGGGACTGACCCGTCCCACCGCACACGAAACGGCGGCCGGATCCCCACCCGACCGCCGTTAAGCGAAAAAGCGAAAACCAGCCCCTACCCCCGGCGCGGTACCCGCACCACCGTCGTCGGCGGCTCCAGCATCCCCACGCCGCACAGCACGAGTTCCGGCTCGCCGCCGCGCGCCTTGCGGATCGCGCGGGCATGCTCGGTCATCTCCTCCTGCGCCGAGCCGCCCTTCATGGCCAGCAGCTCGCCGCCGCGCGCGACCAGGGGCAGGCACCAGCGGCTCAGCTTGCCGAGGTCGGCGACCGCGCGGGCGGTCACCACGGGCGCGGCGACGTCGCAATCCTCCGCCCGGCCACGGAAGACGGTGACGTTGTCCAGCCCGAGGGCGGCGACCGCCTCCTCCAGGAATGTGGTCCGGCGCAGCATCGGCTCCACCAGCATCAGCTGGAGGTCCGGGCGCGCGATGGCCAGCGGGATTCCGGGCAGGCCCGCCCCCGAGCCCACGTCGATCACCGCCGTCCCCTCGTCGATCAGTTCACCCAGGACCGCACAGTTCAGCAGGTGCCGGTCCCACAGGCGCGGGACCTCGCGCGGCCCGATCAGGCCGCGCGTGACGCCGTCGGTGGCGAGCAGCTCGGCGTAGGCCTCCGCGAGGGGCAGCCGGTCGCCGAAGAGAGAAGTGGCCACCACGAGGAACGGCCCCTCCGCGAGGGAGGGGCCGTTCGGGGTCGGTTCGGCCGAACTCAAGCCGGGCTCACGATCACGCGGCGGTCGGGTTCGACACCCTCGGATTCGCTCACCACGTCCTTGCGGGCGTTGATGACGTCGTGCACGCACTTGCGCTCGAAGGCGTTCATCGGGTCGAGACGAACGGGGTTGCCGTACTGGGCGACCTCGTCGGCGACCTTCTTGGCGAGGGCCTGGAGCTCGCTGCGACGGGTGGCGCGGAAGCCGCCGATGTCGAGCATGAGCCGGCTGTGCTCGCCGTTCTTGCGGAACACCGCGAGGCGGGTCAGCTCCTGGAGGGCCTCCAGGGTGGCGCCGGCGGGTCCGACGAGCTGGGTCAGGCCCGCTCCGACGACCTCCACGATGGGACGGTCGTCCTTCACGAGCTCATCGATGTCCCCGTCGAGGTCGAGGATGTCGAGGAGGCCCTCGACGTAGTCGGCCGCGATCTCGCTCTGCTGGAACAAGGCATCGGTGTCCACCCCGGCCCCGGACTGCGCAACTTCTGTGGTCGTGTCAGCCACGTGCTGCCTCTCTCTTACTTCCCGGCACCCTTGCGGGTGCCGCCCTTTTTCGGGTTGGCCGGGCGCGCGCCGGGCTTGGGCGCGAGTTCCTTCTGACGGCTCTCAGCCTCGACGCGGGCCTTCTCGGCCGCCTTCGAGCCCGGCTTCCCGGTGGTCTTGCCCCCGGAGGTCGCCATCTTGGGCGGCGGATACTTCCGCAGCACCCACATCTGCTGACCGAGGGAGAATCCATTCGAGATCACCCAGTACAGGACCACACCGAGCGGGAACATCACGCCGGAGATGAGCAGCGTAGCCGGGATGCCGTAGAGCATCAGGCGCTGCATCATCTTCTGCTGGCGGTCCTCGGCCCAGCCGGTCTTGAGGATCATCTGACGCGAGGTCATGTAGGTCGTGAAGACCATCGTCGCGATCAGGACGGAGGCGACGATCTTGACGGTGACCTGGCTGCTGCCGACCGACGTGAGCTGGTCGGCGGCGGTGCGGAAGGAGGACCAGATCGGCGCGTTGAACAGGCGCGAGTCCAGGAAGCTGTCGAACTGATCGGCCGACCAGCCGTAAAGCGTCTTCTGGGTGTTGCCCGGGTGCACGCGGCGCAGGACGTGCAGCAGACCGATGAACACCGGCGACTGGAGCAGGATGGGAAGGCAGCCCATGAGCGGGTTGGCCTTCTCCTTGCGGTACAGCTCCATGAGCTGCTTCTGCATTTCCTGGCGGTCGTGCTTGTACTTGGTCTGGAGCTCCTTGACCTTCGGCTGGAGCGCCTGCATGGCCCGCTGCGACTTGATCTGCTTGACGAACAGCGGGAACACCAGGATCCGGATGGTGATCACCAGGAAGATGATCGCCAGGATCCACGACCAGTCCGTGCCGAGAAAGCGGCCGTCGGGCAGGATCGAGTCCCAGAGGGAATGCCAGCTCAGCAGGAGCCACGAAATGCTCCAATAGAGCCATTCGAGCGGGAAGATGCCCGACACCTAGTACTCCTTCTGCTCAGGCTCGGTGGCGCTGCGCCCCCTAGCCGGAGGGACCGGGTCGTAACCGCCCGGGTGGAACGGGTGGCAGCGCAGCAGCCTGCGGACCGCCAGGTGGAACCCTCGCGCCGCCCCGTGCGTCTCGACCGCCTCCAAGGCGTAAGCGCTACAGGACGGGTAGAAGCGGCAGCGGGCCGGCAGTGCCGGGCTTATCCATCGACGGTACGCGACGATGGGCAGCGACAGGAGCCGGGCCATGGTCATCCGCGACGCTCCCGGGGCTTGCGGGCCAGCGCGATCGCCGCGTCCAGATCGGCGGCGAGTTCGGCGTAACCGCGCTCCGCGGCGAGGGGGAGTGCCCTTACCACCACGTCGGTTCCGGGCGTCCATGCCGGGAGCCGCTCGGCGACGAGGTGACGGAGCCGTCTCTTCACGCGGTTGCGCACCACGGCGCCGCCGACGGCCTTGGACACGACGAAACCCGCCCGTGCCCCATGAGCGCCGTCTCCCTGCTTGAGGTGGACGACTACCGCGCCGCGAGCAGCGCGACGTCCCCGCATGGTGGCGGAGAAGTCAGCGCGGTTCCGCAGCCGCGCGGCCTTGGGCAGCACGAGCGGGCCTCTTCAAAAGTCTGGTGAACGCCGGGGCGTCAGGCCGACAGGCGCTCGCGGCCCTTGCGACGACGCAGGGCGATGATGGCGCGCCCGGCACGGGTGCGCATGCGCAGCCGGAAGCCGTGGGTCTTCGCGCGGCGGCGGTTGTTCGGCTGGAAGGTGCGCTTGCTCACGGTCGGGACTCCAAGTTCGGTATTGCGGGGTCCGGCTCGGAGTTGAGCCGGTCGTCTGACGCGCCGGGGCGTGACACCCATCGATACCGGGGCGGCTCACGCGCGTGGCTGCACCAGCGTACCAATGGGCATGCGACAGCCCGGATACGGCCGGTCAACAGTACTTGGGTCGCCTGGAAGCGGCAACTCGGGGCCGGGTGGAGCGACGTCCCCACCACGCGGCGATAATCCACAGGCACCTGTGGACAACGCTTGTGCACAGGCCCGCCAGAGACTAGCGTGCCAGCTGCGTGCGGGTCATCCGGGCATCGCTTCCATACTCGAAACCGACTGCGCCGCACCATTGTGTCGTGATATGCCCGATTTTTTTCGGGGCGGAGTTCACAGAGGCGGCACACCCCACAGGTCGTGCACAGCCTGTGGATAACCTGTGGATAACCGATCACGATCATGGGGGTGGGACCGCCGTGGCAGGCGACACGACCGATGGCATGCCGACCGCTTCAATCGACCTCACCGTCGTCTGGCGGCTGGTGGCCGAAGAACTGAGCGGCTCGGGCCTGTCGGCGCAGCAGCGCGCCTGGCTCCGCCTCACCCAGCCCCTCGGGCTCTTCGAGGACACCGTCATCATCGCCGCGCCGAACCAGTTCGCGCGCGAGGCCTTCGAGTCCCGGCTGCGGACCACGCTCACCGAGGCGCTCGGGCACCACCTGGCCCGCCCGGTGCAGATCGCGGTGACCGTGCGTCCCCCCGCGCCCGACGAGCAGCCCGCGCCCCAGCAGGCGCCGCTGCCGCTGCCTCCCCAGCCGCACCCGCAGGCGCCCGTGCACAACCTGGCCCCGATCGAGCCGGCCCCGCCGGTCGTCCCGCGCCAGCCCGAGCCCCCGGTCTACGTCCCGCCGGTGGCGCCCCCGTCGCCGATCGACGACACCTCGCCGGCCGACCGCTCGCCGATGCCGCAGCGCCCGGTGGGGGCGCAGAACACGTCCTCGGTACCGGCCAACGCCTCGCGGCTGAACGCCAAGTACAACTTCGACACCTTCGTCATCGGCTCCTCCAACCGCTTCGCGCACGCCGCCGCGGTCGCCGTCGCCGAATCGCCCGCCAAGGCCTACAACCCGCTCTTCATCTACGGGGACTCCGGGCTGGGCAAGACGCACCTCGTGCACGCCATCGGCCACTACGCCACCGGGCTGGGCAACGCCCGCAGCGTCCGGTACGTGTCGACCGAGGAGTTCACCAACGACTTCATCAACTCCCTGCGCGACGACAAGCGGCAGGCCTTCCAGCGCCGCTACCGCGACGTCGACATCCTCCTCATCGACGACATCCAGTTCCTGGAGCGCGCCGAGCGGACGCAGGAGGAGTTCTTCCACACCTTCAACACCCTCCACAACGCCAACAAGCAGATCGTCATCACCTCCGACCGCTCGCCCAAGCAGCTGTCGACCCTCGAAGACCGTCTGCGCACCCGCTTCGAGTGGGGCCTGCTGGCCGACATCCAGCCGCCGGACCTGGAGACGCGCATCGCGATCCTCCAGAAGAAGGCCGCCCAGGAGCGCCTGGACGCCCCGCCGGACGCCCTAGAGTACATCGCCAGCCGCATCCAGCACTCCATCCGCGAGCTGGAGGGCGCCCTCATCCGGGTGACCGCCTTCGCCAGCCTCAACCGGGCCCCGATCGACCGGAGCCTGGCCGAGCAGGTCCTGTCCGACTACATCCCGGACAACGACGGCCCGCCGGACGTGTCGGCCGAGGACATCATGAAGGCCACCGCGGTTTACTTCTCGGTCAGCAACGAGGACCTGTGCGGGCACTCGCGCTCGCGCGTCCTGGTCAACGCGCGCCAGGTCGCCATGTACCTGTGCCGTGAGCTGACCGACCTCTCGCTGCCGCGCATCGGGCAGGCCTTCGGTGGCCGTGACCACACCACGGTCATGCACGCCGACCGCAAGATCCGCAAGCAGATGGCCGAACGGCGGACCCTGTACAACCAGATCGCCGAGCTGACCAACCGGATCAAGCAGCAGAACTGACCCCGCGGGCCCCGACGTGTCAGACCCCTTCGCCACTCTGTTGTCCACACCTCGTCCACAGGATGTGAACAACTCTCGGATAGTTGTCCACAGACGTTTTCGCAGCTCAGCGAGTTCGTCCACAGCGCCCTCCACAGGAGACACGCCTGTGTCCACAGCCTGTGCACGAGGTGTGGACAACTCTGTGGAAAAGTCCGTTTCCACGTGTGCACAACCTGGGGAAAACCTGTGTGCAACCCTGTGGACGGGGCTGTGGACGAATGTGGACAACTCTGTGGAGAGCCGAACCTGTGGATGAACGGGGTGGTTTTCCCCAGGTGCCTCCACAGGACGTCCACAGGCCGTCAGCCGGGGTGAGCTGGGAAAACGAGGGTTTTCCACAGTATCCACAGCACCGAACACGACGACGGTATCTACCTATAGAGGAATCCATACAACAGTCGCTGTGTGGAAAACTCGCTTGGCCGGGCCTGACAGCCCCGGCACCACTCGCAAGGAGAGAGCATGAAATTTCGAGTCGAACGCGACGCGCTGACGACCGCGGTCACCTGGACCGCCAAGAGCCTGCCCACCCGCCCCTCGGTGCCGGTACTGGCCGGTGCGCTGCTGAAGGTCGAGGACGGGGCCCTGACCATCTCCGGGTTCGACTACGAGATCTCCAGCCAGGTCACCGTCGGCGTTGAGGCCGACGCCCCGGGCACCGCGCTGGTCTCCGGCCGACTGCTGGCCGAGATCGTCAAGGCGCTGCCGGCCAAGCCGGTGGAGTTCGCCGCCGTCGACGGCCACGCCGAGATCACCTGCGGCAGCGCGCGCTTCACCCTGCCGACCATGCCGGTCGAGGACTACCCGGCGCTCCCGGCGATGCCCGGCGTCGTGGGCACGATCCCCGCCGACGTGTTCGCCACCGCCGTGAGCCAGGTCGCCGTGGCCGCCGGTCGCGACGACACCCTGCCGACCATGACCGGCGTCCAGGTCGAGATGACCGGCACCAGCTTCGCGCTGCTGGCCACCGACCGCTACCGCATGGCCGTCCGCGAGCTGGACTGGTCCCCGGTCGACGACGACGTGAACCTGACCGTGCTGATCCCGGCCAAGGCGCTCTCGGACACCGCCAAGAGCTTCGGCGCCGGTGGCGGCGACGTGACCATCGCCATGCCCACCGAGGGCGGCGGCACGGGCCTGGTGGGCTTCTCGGTGCAGAACCGGCACACCACCAGCCGCGTTCTGGACGGCCAGCTGCCTAAGCTACGGTCGTTGCTGCCGACCGCCTACAACGCCAAGCTGCGCGTGACGGCCGCCGAGCTGGTGGAGGTGTCCCGCCGTGTGGCCCTGGTCGCCGAGCGCGACACCCGCATCCAGCTCCGGATCGACGCCGACGGTCTCGTCGTCGAGGCGGGCGGCACCGAGGACGCCAAGGCGAGCGAGGCGATGGACTGCGTGTACGACGGTGAGCCGATGACGGTGGCCTTCAACTCGCAGTACCTGCTGGACGGTCTGTCCGCCATCAACGCGCAGACGGCCGTACTCTCGTTCACAGACCCGATGAAGCCGGTCGTGCTGACCGGCGCGGCCCCCGGCGACGACGATGAGGTCATCGAGATCGAGGGCTACAAGTACCTGCTCCAGCCCTTGCGGTTCGATAACTAAGCGAAAGTAGGACCACCATGCAGCTCGGCATCGTCGGCCTCGGGAAGATGGGCGGGAACATGCGCACCCGCCTGCGCAACGCCGGTCACGACGTCGTCGGTTACGACCGCGACGCCTCGATCTCCGATGTGGACTCCCTGGAGAGCCTGGTGAAGGCCCTGGAGGGCCCCCGTGCGGTATGGATCATGGTCCCCTCCGGTGACCCGACCCGCGACACCGTCAAGGCCCTCGGAGAGCTGCTCTCCGAGGGCGACATCGTCATCGACGGCGGCAACTCCCGCTTCACCGACGACAAGGTGAACGCCGAGCTCCTGGCCACCAAGGGCGTCGGCTACGTCGACGCCGGCGTCTCCGGCGGCGTGTGGGGCCTGAAGAACGGCTACGCGCTGATGGTCGGCGGGTCCGACGAGAACATCGCCCGGCTCATGCCGATCTTCGAGGCCCTCAAGCCCGAGGGCGAGTTCGGCTTCGTGCACGCGGGCGGCGTCGGCGCCGGGCACTACGCGAAGATGGTTCACAACGGCATCGAGTACGGCCTGATGCACGCCTACGCCGAGGGCTACGAGCTGCTGGAGGCCTCCGAGGTCGTCACCGACGTCCCGGCCGTGGTCAAGTCCTGGCGCGAGGGCACCGTCATCCGCTCCTGGCTGCTGGACCTGCTGGACCGCGCGCTGGAGGAGGACCCGGGCCTGGCCGACATCTCCGGCTACTCCTCGGACTCCGGCGAGGGCCGCTGGACCGTCGAGGAGGCCATCCGCCTGGCCGTCCCGCTGCACGTGATCTCGGCCTCGCTGTTCGCGCGCTTCGAGTCCCGGCAGGACGACTCCCCGGCGATGAAGGCCGTCTCGGCCCTGCGCAACCAGTTCGGCGGGCACGCCGTCAAGAAGGCCGAGTAAAGACCTCTCCGCGAAGGCCGGCGAGGACGCGATAGGCACAGAACAGTGGAGCACGGTGCACGTTCGTCGCTTTGAGCTCATCGACTTCAGGTCGTACCCGCACGTCGTGGTCGACCTGGAGCCGGGACCGAGCGTCCTCGTCGGTCCCAACGGGGCCGGCAAGACCAACCTCGTGGAGGCCCTGGGGTACCTGGCGACCCTGGGCAGCCACCGGGTGTCCGCCGACGCGCCGCTGGTGCGGGCGGGCGCCGAGAAGGCGATCCTGCGGGCGCTCATCGCCCACGAGGGCCGCGAGCTGATCGCCGAGCTGGAGCTGGTCCCCGGCAAGGCCAACCGCGCCCGGCTGGGCCGCCAGCCGCTGCCCCGGGCCCGCGACATCCTGGGCGCGCTGCGGGTGATCCTGTTCGCGCCGGAGGACCTCGCGCTGATCCGCGGCGAGCCCGCCGAGCGCCGCCGCTTCCTGGACGACCTGCTGGTCGCGCGTCATCCGCGCTACGCGGGCGTCCGCGCCGACTACGACCGGGTCCTCAAGCAGCGGAACACGCTGCTGCGCACCGCCTACCTGGCGCGCAAGGTCACCGGCCGCCGCCAGGCCTCCGACTCCGGGGACCTGCGGACCCTGGAGGCCTGGGACAAGCAGCTCGCCGAGTACGGCTCGGAGCTGCTGGCCGGGCGCCTGTCGCTGGTGGAGGCCCTGGCGCCCTACGTCACGAAGGCCTACGACGCGGTCAGCCAGGGCAAGGGCCGCGCGGCCGTCGCCTACAAGTCGTCGCTGGACGACGAGCGCGGCACGCTCACCGCCGACCGCGAGCTGATCACCGCCAAGATGCTCAATGCCCTCGCCGCCGCCCGCGACGCCGAGATCGACCGCGGCTCGACCCTCGTCGGCCCCCAGCGCGATGACATCGCCCTCCAGCTGGGCGACCTGCCCGCCAAGGGCTACGCCAGCCACGGTGAGTCCTGGTCCTACGCCCTGGCGCTGCGGCTGGCGTCCTACGACCTGCTGCGCGCCGAGGGCATCGAGCCGGTGCTGATCCTCGACGACGTGTTCGCCGAGCTCGACGCCACCCGCCGCGACCGGCTCGCCGAGCTGCTGGACGGCGCCGCGCAGGTCCTGGTCACCTGCGCGGTGGCCGGGGACGTCCCGGCCGCGCTCACCGGTGCCCGCTACGACGTCGCCGAGGGCGAGGTCCGCCGTGTCGTATGAGGATGGGCTGCCCTACCGCCCCCGCCGCAAGTCCGCCGGTTACACCGGCCCGGGACCCGACAAGCGCGACCCGCAGCCCCTGGCGGCGCTGCTGGCGAAGCTGCTGAAGGACCGCGGCTGGCAGCAGCCGGCCGCCCATCACGGCGTGTTCGGGCGCTGGGAGGCCATCGTCGGCGCCGAGATCGCCGCGCACTGCCACCCGGTGAGCCTGGCCGAGAAGGAGCTGGTGGTCGAGGCGGAGTCGGCGGCCTGGGCGACGCAGCTGCGGCTGTTCCAGGGCCAGATATTGAAGAAGATCGCCGAGGACCTGGGCCACGGCCTGGTCACCCGGGTGCGGGTGCACGGGCCGACGCAGACGCGCCGCAATTTCGGGCCGCGCCGCGTACGATTTCCAGGGTCGCGCGACACGTCCGGGTAACCTTGGGGTGAGTGGGGGACTACGGCGACGGGGGTTTTCGGCGCCACACGGCCCTATGAGAGGGCGTGCGGTGCCATTCCTGTCGCAGGGGGCAAGTAGGATCGAGACGGGCTGGCGGGTTCGGGTAACACTCCATCGAGTGCCGGGGCGAGTCGGCCCGTGGCGGTCGGTGCGTTCCCTTGAAGTCACCGACCGTTACTGACGACTCGTGAAGAAAGTGGGTTCTCGGTGAGCGCTGCCGCGAAAAAGGACGAATACGGCGCAGGTTCCATCCAGGTCCTGGAGGGGCTTGAGGCCGTCCGCAAGCGGCCCGGTATGTACATCGGCTCCACCGGTGAACGCGGTCTGCACCACCTCGTGCAGGAGATCGTGGACAACGCCGTCGATGAGGCGATGGCGGGATTCTGCGACACGATCAACGTCACCATCCTCGAAGACGGCGGCGTGCGCGTCATCGACAACGGCCGTGGTTTCCCGGTCGACCCGCACCCCACCCTGGGCATCCCGGGTGTCGAGGTCGCGCTGACGATCCTGCACGCCGGCGGCAAGTTCGACAGCAAGACCTACGCCGTCTCCGGTGGTCTGCACGGCGTGGGCGTGTCGGTGGTGAACGCGCTGTCGACGCGCATGGCGCTGGAGATCCACAAGAACGGCGACGTCTACCGCCAGGACTACACCAACCAGAAGCCCTCGCCGCTGGTCAAGGGTGAGAAGACCAGCACCTCCGGGTCCTCGGTGGCCTTCTGGCCCGACGCCGAGATCTTCGAGACGATCACGTTCAACTTCGAGACGATCTACCGGCGCCTCCAGGAGATGGCCTTCCTGACCGGCGGCCTGACGATCATCCTGCGCGACGAGCGTCCGGAGTACTTCGAGGACGACAAGCCGCGCGAGGTCACCTTCCGCTACGACGAGGGCATCGCCGACTTCGTGCGGCACCTCAACGCGACGAAGAACCCGCTGCACAAGTCCGTGGTCCACTTCGAGACCGAGGACAAGGCGGCCGGCATGTCCGCCGAGATCGCCCTCCAGTGGAACGAGTCCTACGGCGAGTCGGTGTACACCTTCGCCAACGCCATCAACACCCACGAGGGCGGCACGCACGAAGAGGGCTTCCGGGCCGCGCTGACCTCGATCGTCAACAAGTACGGCGTGGAGCGCAAGCTCCTCAAGAGCGAGGCCGACCGGCTGTCCGGTGAGGACATCCGCGAGGGCCTGGCCGCGATCGTGTCGGTGAAGCTCGCCGAGCCCCAGTTCGAGGGCCAGACGAAGACCAAGCTCGGCAACACCGAGGTCAAGGGCTTCGTGCAGAAGGTCGTCAACGAGCGGCTGGCCGACTGGTTCGAGCGCAACCCCGCCGAGGCCAAGACGATCATCACCAAGGCCTCCGCCGCCGCGCAGGCCCGCAAGGCCGCCGCGCAGGCCCGCAAGCTGGCCCGCCGCAAGAGCCTCCTGGAGACCTCCTCGATGCCGGGCAAGCTGGCCGACTGCCAGTCGACCGACCCGCGCGAGTCCGAGGTCTTCATCGTCGAGGGCGACTCCGCCGGCGGCTCGGCCAAGCAGGGCCGCAACCCGCGCACCCAGGCCATCCTGCCCATCCGCGGCAAGATCCTGAACGTGGAGAAGGCCCGCATCGACAAGGTCCTCAAGAACAACGAGGTCCAGGCCATCATCACCGCGCTGGGCACCGGCATCCACGATGACTTCGACATCGAGAAGCTGCGCTACCACAAGGTGATCATGATGTCCGACGCCGACGTCGACGGACAGCACATCAACACGCTGCTGCTCACCCTGCTGTTCCGCTTCATGCGGCCGCTGGTGGAGATGGGGCACGTGTACATGTCCCAGCCGCCGCTGTACAAGATCAAGTGGAACCGCAAGGGCGACCAGGTCGAGTACGCCTACTCCGACAAGGAGCGCGACGGCCTCATCGAGATGGGCATCGCCGCCGGCAAGCCCGACCCGCGCAAGTTCGACGGCATCCAGCGCTACAAGGGTCTCGGCGAGATGAACTACCACGAGCTGTGGGAGACCACGATGGACCCGGCGACGCGCTCGCTGCTGCGCGTCACCCTCGATGACGCGGCAACCGCCGACGAGCTCTTCAGCGTCCTGATGGGCGAGGACGTGGAGTCGCGGCGGAACTTCATCCAGCGCAACGCCAAGGACGTGCGCTTCCTGGACATCTAGCGGGTTGTCCACAGTATCCACAGACTTATCCACAGTTTCTCGCAAGTGCTCTCGGAGAGGTAAACCGTGTCGGAGACCACCGTGTCGGAAGAGGAGTCGAGCGGGCGCATCTCGCCGGTCGGCGTAGAGGTGCAGATGCACCAGTCCTACCTCGACTACGCGATGAGCGTCATCGTCGGCCGGGCGCTGCCGGACGTCCGTGACGGGCTCAAGCCCGTGCACCGCAAGGTGCTCTACGGCATGTACGACGGCGGGTACCGCCCCGACCGGGGGTACGTGAAGTGCTCCCGCGTCGTCGGCGACGTGATGGGTCAGTACCACCCGCACGGCGACGCGTCCATCTACGACACCCTCGTGCGCATGGCGCAGCCGTGGTCGCTGCGCTACCCGCTCGTCGACGGCCAGGGCAACTTCGGCTCGCCCGGCAACGACGGCGCCGCCGCCATGCGTTACACCGAGTCGCGCCTGCATCCCATGGCCATGGAGATGATGCGGGACATCGACGAGGAGTCGGTGGACTTCGGGCCCAACTACGACGGCAAGACCACCGAGCCGCTCGTCCTGCCCGCGCGCATCCCCAACCTGCTGGTCAACGGCTCCGAGGGCATCGCGGTCGGCATGGCCACCAAGATCCCCCCGCACAACCTGCGCGAGGTCGCCGAGGCCGTCTACTGGTGCCTCGACAACCCCGAGGTCGGCGAGGAGGAGACCCTCGAAGAGCTGATCAAGCTCGTCCAGGGCCCCGACTTCCCGACCCACGCCCTCATCGTGGGCCGCAGCGGCATCGAGGACGCCTACCGCACCGGCCGCGGCTCGATCCGCATGCGCGCGGTCATCGAGATGGAGGAGGACGCCAAGGGCCGGGCCGTCCTCGTCGTCACCGAGCTGCCCTACCAGGTCAACCCCGACAACCTCGCCCTCCGCGTCGCCGAGCTGGTCAAGGAGGGCAAGCTCACCGGCATCGCCGACATCCGCGACGAGTCCTCCGGCCGCACCGGCATGCGCCTGATCCTGGTGCTCAAGCGCGACGCGATCGCCAAGGTCGTCCTGAACAACCTGTACAAGCACACGCAGCTCCAGGAGACCTTCGGCGCGAACATGCTCGCCCTGGTCGACGGCGTGCCGCGCACCCTGAACCTCGCGCAGTTCATCCGCCACTACGTGGCCCACCAGGTCAACGTGATCGTCCGGCGCACCCAGTACCGCCTGCGCAAGGCCGAAGAGCGCGCCCACATCCTGCGCGGCCTGCACAAGGCCCTCGACCAGCTCGACGAGGTCATCGCCCTCATCCGGCGCGCGCCCTCGGCCGACGAGGCCAAGACCGGCCTCCAGCGGCTCCTCGACGTCGACGAGGTCCAGGCCACCGCGATCCTCGACATGCAGCTGCGGCGCCTGGCGGCCCTGGAGCGGCAGAAGATCATCGACGAGCTCGCCGAGATCGAGGCGAAGATCGCCGACCTGGAGGACATCCTCGCCCGGCCCGAGCGCGTCCGCCTGATCATCAAGGACGAGCTCCAGGCGACCGTGGCCCGCTGGGGCGACGAGCGCCGCACGAAGATCGTGCCCTTCGAGGGCGAGGTCTCCATGGAGGACCTCATCGCCCGCGAGGACGTGGTGGTGACGATCACGCGCGGCGGCTACGCCAAGCGCACCAAGGTCGACGCCTACCGCACCCAGCACCGCGGCGGCAAGGGCGTCCAGGGCGCCGCGCTGCGCCAGGACGACATCGTCAGCCACTTCTTCGTGTGCTCCACCCACGACTGGGTCCTGTTCTTCACCAACAAGGGCCGCGTGTACCGCGCCAAGGCCTACGAGCTCCCCGAGGCGTCCCGCACCGCCCGCGGCCAGCACGTGGCGAACCTCCTCGCGTTCCAGCCGGGCGAGACCATCGCCCAGGTCATCGAGATCACGAACTACGAGGTCGCGCCCTACCTGGTCCTGGCCACCCGCGACGGTGTGGTGAAGAAGACGAAGCTCTCCGACTTCGACTCCAACCGCACCGGCGGCGTGATCGGCATCAACCTCAAGGGCGAGGACGAGCTGGTCGGCGCGGCCCTCATCGGGCCCGAGGACGACCTGCTCCTGGTCAGCCGCAACGCCCAGGCGATCCGCTTCCAGGCCACCGACGAGGCCCTGCGTCCCATGGGGCGCGCCACGTCCGGCGTCATCGGGATGCGCTTCACCGATGGCGATGTGCTCCTTACCATGGAGGTGGTGCGCGAGGGCATGGACATCCTCGTCGCCACCGGAGGTGGGTACGCCAAGCGAACCCCGGTCGACGAGTACCCGCGTCAAGGCCGAGGGGGTAAGGGCGTGCTGACGGCGAAGATCACCGAGCGCCGCGGCGGCCTGGTGGGCGCGCTCAGCGTCCTCCCGGACGACGAGCTCTTCGCCATCACCTCCAACGGGGGCGTGATCCGTACGCCTGTCAAGCCCGTCCGGCGGACACGGGATCGAAACACCATGGGCGTCAAGCTGATGGATCTGCCGGAAGGCGTTACTTTGGTGGCTATCGCTCGCAGCGCGGACGAGCCGGACGAACAGGACTTAACGCATGACGGACACGCAGGCGAACGGCCCGGCCGCGGTCGGCCGAGCCCACGTGGGCGGGCCTGAGGTGGCCGAGACGCCGAGTGGCAAGTTCACCCGGCCGCCCGGCATGACGCCACCCCCGACCTCCCCCGACGCGCTGACCCCCCCGTCGGCGCCGCCCACCTCCTCCTCGGCCAAGGTCGCCGAGGCGGTCAAGGCGGCCCGGCAGGCGGTGTCCGCCGCCGCCGCCCGGGGCCCCCGGCGCGCGCGGCTGCACCTCAAGCGCATCGACCCGTGGTCGGTGATGAAGTTCTCCTTCGCCGTGTCCCTCGTGCTGTTCATCGTGCTGATCGTCGCCACGACGGTCCTGTACATCGCACTCGACTCGATGGGCGTGTTCACCAGCCTCAACGAGCTCGTCGGCTCCCTCGTCGGCTCCGACGACGGCGGCGAGGGCTTCAAGTTCACCGCCCGCGGCGTCATCGGCGTATCGGCCCTGCTCGGCGTGGTCAACATGGTCCTCTTCACCGCCATGGCGACCCTCGGCGCATTCGTCTACAACGTCTGCGCCGACCTCGTCGGCGGCATCGAGCTCACGCTCTCGGAGAAGGAGTAGATACCCGCGCGACGAGGCCCGGGGCGACCCGGTATAGTTTCGCTTCGTCGCGTCTGGGGCTATAGCTCAGTCGGTTAGAGCACAGAGCTGATAACTCTGGGGTCGCTGGTTCGATTCCAGCTAGCCCCACCAGACAAAAGGGCCGGGCCTCTTCACGAGGCCCGGCCCTTTCGCTCGCCCGGCGACCTCGCCTGCCCGATCATCCGAAGACAACCCCCCGTGACCCACGCCACAGTGGACGCATGTCCACGCCTGACGACCCCGCGCTCGCCGAATCCATCGGCCTCGCCGTGCTCCTCGCCCTCGCGCTCGGCGAGGAGGCCGCGCGCACGGTCCTCGACGGCATGGAACCCGACGAGGGCTTCCTCGCCATCACCGCCGGCACGATCGGCGGCGAGGAGGTCGCCCTCATCCTCACCCGGCGGCGGCTGCTCCTGATCGCCGGTGACGACGACCCGGAGAGCATCGACCTCGCCGACATCACCGGCGTCGACTGGCGGATGAACGTCCTGCGCGGCACGCTCTCCGTCTACTCGCGCGTCGGCGGCTTCGCGGTCGACAAGGTCGACCGCAAGGAGGGACCCCACTTCGTCGCCGCGGCCCGCGGCGTCATCGGCGGGCCCCCGTCCGCCGTGCCCGCCGCCGACAGCCCCGAGGCGGTCCTCCAGCGCCTCGCCGACCTGCACGCGCGCGGGCTCATCACCGACGCCGAGTACGCCGGCAAGCGGGCCGAGGTGCTGCGGCGGCTCTAGGCACCGGTCACCCCGTCGATCGCCTCCCGGATCAGATCGGCGTGCCCGCAGTGGCGCGCGTACTCGCCCGCCGGACCAGCTGCTCACCGGTGAGCCCGGCGCACTTGCGCAGCAGGGACGAGCGCTGCCACTCCAGGAACCCGTCGAGCATGGCGCGCTCACCGGCGCCGAAGGGCTCGTCCACGCGAGCGAATTCGGGGGCGGTCCAGGTCGTGCGAAACAGTTTCGCGCGAAGTCGGCCACCGTGCAGACTGTCGCGATGGACGAAGTGCGCATCGGGAACGCCATCAGGTTCTCCGGGCAGCCCGCCGCCGACTTCCTCATCCGGATCGAGACCGACGGCCTCTCCGTGCGCACGCCCTGCGTGCCGACACCCACCCTGGCCGCGTTCGTCCAGGGACTCGCCGACGACTTCCGCGGCTGGCCCGGCGAGCGCGCCTGGCGGGACGGGACCCTCGCGGTGACCGCCGTCCACCGCTCGCCCGGCCGCGTCGAGCTGACCTGGACGGTCGAGGACGGGCACTACGACGACCTCGAATGGTCCGTCACCGCCCACACCACCCACGACGCGGGCGAGGCCATGCTCTCCCTCGCCCGCGATCTCCGCGCGTTCTTCGCCCGCTAACTCCCCAGCGCCGCCGCCACGACCGGCCGGACCGGGCGCGGCTCGCGTCCCAGCAGCTCCGGCAGGTCCGACTCGCCGCGCGTCACCAGCCCGCCGGAGATCGCCGCGAAGATCGACACCGTGTGCCCCGACTGGTACCCCGGGAACCCGGCCAGCGACTCCCGCAGCGCCCCCAGCGACTCGCCGTCGCGCAGCCCAGGCAGCAGCGCGGCCAGGTCCTCCAGCCCGAGCTCCTCCACCCCGTCCAGCTCGTACACGCGCCCGGCGTGCGGCGCGGGGTCCACGGCGACGCGCGCGGCGGCCTCCGCGAGGTCCTCACGGGCCACCAGGGGCACGCGGCCGTCGCGGAGCGGCCCGGGCAGGACGCCCGACTCCAGCGCGGGCGCGGCGAGCCCGGCCAGCAGCTCGGCGTAGAGCGCGTTGCGCAGGACCGTCACCGCGAACGGCGCCCCGGCCAGCACCTTCTCGGTGTACCGGTGCGCCAGCGCGATGCTCATCGACGACGCCGAGCCGGTCAGGCTGGTGTAGATCACGTGCCGGACGCCCGCCCGCGCCGCCGCGTCGGCGACCGCCTTGTGCCGCGCGAACACGACGTCGTCCTCGGCGTAACCGGCCGAGACGAACACCAGGGTCGACACCCCCTCGAACGCCGCCGGCAGGGACGCGGGGTCGTCGAAGTCCACGCGGCGCGAAGGCCCGGGACCCGCCCACTCCCCGCGGGTGCCCGCGATGACGTCGTGCCCGGCGAGGGCCTTGACGATGAGCCCGCCGAGCGCGCCCGAGGCTCCGGTGACCAGGATCATGGGGGTGGTCCTTTCTTGAAGATCGTTCACTACATGGACCAGGATGGGCACTTGAACGCCCCGGCGTAAGGAGGCACTTCAATGTCGGTCGGGCACACCGCGGTAACCCCGCAGGCACACCTGGGTCCGTGTGGCGACGATGACTGCGGCGTCCGGGACGTCCTGGACCGCCTGGGCGACAAATGGACCGTCCTGGTGATCGTGGAGCTGTCCAAGGGCGTCCGGCGCTTCCGGGAGCTCCAGCGGGCCATCCCGGGCATCTCGCAGCGGATGCTGACGGTGACCACCCGCCGCCTCGCGCGCGACGGGATGATCAGCCGCACCGCCTACGCCACGATCCCCCCGCAGGTCGAGTACGCGCTCACCGACATCGGCCGCAGCTTCGCCCGGGCCGTCTTCGCGCTCTCCGACTGGTCCCGCGACCACAAGGACGTCATCGCCGAGGCCCGCGAACGCTGGGACGCCCGGAACACCGACTGACCTGGCGCGTGTCCCACCGGCTCGGTACCGTGCCAAAAGGGCACTGTGGACGCCGAGGGGGCACCCAGATGAAGTACCGAGTGACGCCGCTGCTGGCCGGGCTCGCGCTGGTCCTGACCGCCTGCGGCGCCCCGCCCGAGGCGCGCTTCCAGTGGCCCGAGGCCGTCCGCGACCCCGGCGCGCTGCAGTTCCGCGTCGTCGAGCAGACCGTCGAGGACGTCCCCGGCGAGACCCTGAAAGGCACCGCCACCACCCTGGACGCCGTGTGGGCGAAGGTCGGCCCGGACGCCGCCGCGCTCGCCCAGAGCCTCACCTACCCGGCCGTCGACCCGCAGTCCATGGGCGTCCTGGCGCCCTTCGCGCAGCTCTCGCCCGCCGAGATCGCGCTGCTGCCCGCCGCCGTCCAGTTCAACGTGCCCTACGTGAGCTGCGCCCAGCTCGACCACCGCGACGCCCAGCTGCCCGAGCAGGCGGCCGTGGCCTGCGACCAGAAGCAGAAATACCTCCTGGGGCCCGTCGCGATGAACGGCGGCGACCTCGCCGACGTCGCCGCGTCCTTCGCCACCAACGGCAACGGCTGGATCGTCACCCTCACCTTCAACACCGCCGGCACGCAACGATGGGCCGACCTGACCTCGCGGGCCGTCCAGAAGCAGGTCGCGATCATCCTCGGCGACCAGATCTTGACCGCACCCGTCATCCTTGAGGCCATGACCGGAGGCAACGCCGAGATCAGTGCCAACTTCAGCCAGGACCTCGCCGTCGGGCTCGCCGACCGCCTGCGCGACGCGGTGTGGAACTGACATGGCCCTGTTCGTGCACCTGACCGCGCGCGTCAACGCCGAGCGGATCCGCCGCGCCGGGCTGCGCGGGCCCGTCTACTGCTTCCCGGTGCTGCCCTCGTTCACGCTCACCTACCAGTGGACGCGCGAACTGGCCCGCTGGACGCCCCGGCGTGGCATGGTCGCGGTCCACCTGCGCGTCCCCGACGCCGAACCCGTCACCGTCGGCCGCTACAACGACACCCCCCGGCCCGCGACGGCGGCGGAGGCCGTCGCGCGCATCGCGGGCCTGTCCGAGGCGCGCGGCTGGGAGGTCGTCATCGACCGCAAGGTCGGCCCGCGCGAGATCCACGCCGTCCGCGACGTCCCCCAGGGCGTCGGCTGGCGCTACAAACCCGACGCGCACGGAGTCGCGCCGTGCGTGTGCTTCGGGTGCCGTCCACGCGGCACCTACGGCTCGCGGCGGCTGGTGGAGCGGCGTCCCCACCCCCTCGACGGCCCCGCACCGGCTCCCCGCGTCCTGCTGGAGCGGCTGGAGGCCGCCGGTGACTCCGCCGAGGACCTGCTGCCCGTCCTCGACTGGTACGCGGCCAAGCGCCGCGGGCCCGTCGAACGCGTCCGGCGGCTGGCGGAGCACCCCGACCCCCGCGTCCGCGAGTACCTGGCGTGGGCAGTGGGCTTCTGGCGCACGCCGGGCGCGGTGGAGCTGATCGAGCGGATGGCCTCCGATGAGGTCGACGGCGTCCGCGAGGCCGCCGAGTACATGCTCGAACGACGGGGACTCCGGCCGAAGGAAGGCGACCGGACGGAGGAGGACGCGGCCTGACCGCCTGGGGCGGGTGCCCGGCCCAGCCTCTACCACCGCCCGCCCCGGTCCGTCGCGGGCCCGATCCGGCGGTGTGGGCGCGTCCCCGGGCCATGATCGGCAGCGGCGGGGTCGCGGTCATCGCGGGCGTACGCCTGGCGGTGCGGGCCGAACTCTTCGCGTACGCGGCGTCCGCGCTGCTGCTCGCTGCGGGCATGCTGGCGGCGATGTTGGTGGCCGCAGCCGAACCTCCTCGCGGCCACGATGGCGCCCTGGGCGTTCTGGATGACCGCGGACGGGCTCGCCGGCCCCTATCGCGGCTGGAGCACCGTCGGGGTCTCGCTGATGGTGGCCCTGTACGCGGCGGCCATGACCCTGGCGGGGGTGTCCGGGCGCAACTGGGTGATCGGGTTCGGGTCACCGGCCGCCGTGCTCCCGCTGCCGCTCACCGCGATGTCCACCGACGAGCGCGTGCTCGACGAGGAGTCGTTCATCCTCTGCCGCGCGGTCGACGAGGACTCCCGGCGCGTCATCGGCGAGGTGGTGGCCCGCGGATGGCTGTGGCTGCCGCTGGTGGCCGTGGTGGGCGTCGTCGTGTGGCTGCACACGCGTGCCCCGTTCCCGAGGGTGCGTGACGAGCGCCCGGTGGCGTGGGCGGCCGGGCTGGTTACGGGCGGCGCGGCGGCGGCCGGGCTGACCGGCGTGCTGGCGGCGTACGCGTCGGCCTTCTGGACGCGCACGTGGCCCTCGGCCGACGCGTACTGGCCGCTCATGCTCGCCCTCGGCGCGTCCGTCACGGTCTTCCCGGCGCTCATGCCGGGCCTGCGCCCGGAGAAGCTCGCCGTGGCGATCCTCCCCGCGGCGTGTGCGGGGATCGCCGCCTTCGCGGGGGTCATGTTCGACCCCCGCACACACGTCGGGCTGCTCGCCGCGGCCGCCGGGGGCGTGATGCTCCTGGCGGGCCGCCGGCGCGGCGTCATTCGCCGATGACGTGCTCCGCCGCCTCTTCCGCCGAGCGCGGATCGGCCTCCTCGGCCTCGCGGCGGGCGTCCCCGGGACGCGTTTCCATCGGCATCCATTCGGTGATGCCTATCTCTCCGCCGTCGGGTTCGGCGCGGATCACCATGTCCTCGGGCGGGTCTTCGATGAAGCGCTCCCACTCGGAGGTGTCGGTCTCCTGCTCGTCGTCGCCCATGTCATCGGGGCCTCGGCCCATGTGGTTCATCGACGGTCTCCTCTCGCCTCCTGATCGTGCCGCGTCGGAGCGTCCCGCGTCATGGTTTCGCCCGAGGTGTCCACCGCCACCGGACCCCGTACGGCTGCGGAGGTTGCGCGCGGGCCGGAGGTATGCTTTACCGCGATTCAGCGGCAGCACGGATTCCTATAGGGGGACTTGCCGATGTGGAAGAAGCTTTTGCTGGTGGCGGGCGTTGTGGCCGTCGCCGCGATCGTGGTCAAGAAGGTCAGGGCCGCCGGCGAGGAGCGCGCGCTCTGGCACGAGGCGACCACGCCCGCCGAGGACGTTCGCTAACGCGCTTCGGCGCCATGGGGACTTAGCTCAGCTGGAAGAGCATCTGCTTTGCAAGCAGAGGGTCAGGGGTTCGAGTCCCCTAGTCTCCACTGATTGAAGAGGCCGGTGTCACCCCATCACGGGGTGGCACCGGCCTCTGCGCTCCTTGACGGGAAGCACATCACCCCAGCTCAGAGAGCTGTACGTCCTACAGAGAACGCCGTACAGAGTCCCCGGTGACACATGAAACCCTCTCCGGGGAGCCGCATGGATCGATTAGAACGAATGTGCGAAGATGCTCGCCGTGGAGAACGGTGAACGGCTCGATCGGCCCGACCCGGCACGCCGCCCCGTACGGGCCTGGCGGACGGTGAACGGCGAACACCTGGTGACCCTCGGCCGCCTTCGCGGCCACTGGTACGTCGAACACCGCGCCCGCTCCTGGCGCGCCCACCTGTTCCACGACCCCCGCCAAGCCGAGGTGACCGCCGACCTGTGGCGAGCGACCATCCCGGGCCACGCGTGGATCGAGCTGGAGCCGACCCGCGAGTAGCGAGAGGGTGGTCTGTGGCCCGCACCCGCGGCGGGTGGTTCGGGGCGCGCGCCCCGAGGTGTGAGGTCCGCCCGGGAGCCCGTGATCGCGGCGAGGTGCGATGTGGACGCCGTGCGGCGGTGAGATCGCCGCTCGGAGAAGGTGCGCGCCGGTGCGATGTGGCCGCCAGCATCCTGGACGCCTTACCTAAATGGCGTACAGAGTAGGCCGTGAAGAGTTCCCCGCCCGCCGCATTCGGTGTACGCCCTACTCTGTACGTCGATCAGGAGTGTAACCAGCGGAAACAGTGCTTCAACGCGCCACGACGGCGCGGCGCGGCCCCTGGCGACGGCGCGGCCCCGTAACCACGACGGCGCCGCCCCGTGCCCGCCACGGCGCGGCCCCGTGCTCACGACGGCGCCGCCCCGCAACCCTCACGGCGCGGCCTCGCACCCCGCACCCCAGGTCTCGTGACGGCGGCCCTGTGTCGATGACGGGGCGGCCCCGTAACTCTCGCGGCGCGGCCTCATGTCGACGACGAGGCGGCCCCGTAACCCTCATGGCGCGGCTCCGCGACCCGCGCCCCGGGCCTCGTGACGGCGCGGCCCCGCAACCCGCGCGGCGCGGCTCCGCGACCCGCGCCCCGGGCCTCGTGACGGCGCGGCCCCGCAACCCGCGCGGCGCGGCCCCGTGCTCCGCGCCCCGGGCTACGTGACGGCGTGACCCCACCCCCATGGCCGGTGGCGGGGCGGCTCGGTGGGTCCTGACGGGGCGGCCTCGTTGCCGCCACGGCGCGGCGCCGCAGCCACCGCGACGGGGCGCAGCGACTCATCACGGCGCGGCCCCGTGCTTCGCGGCGGTGCGGCGGCGCAGGCCTGGGTGCCCTGGCTCCGTGACGGGCCACGGCGTGACGCCGGTGCGCACGACGGCGCGACCGGGTGGGCATGGCCGGGGTGGTTCCACAGCTCGTGATGGCGGGCGGGGGCAGCCTCGTCGGCCTGGGCGGCCCGAGGTGAGGGCGCTGCGGTGCCCTGGAGATCGGGTGCGGCGTGGGGTGAGGGCGCTGCGGTGCCCTGGAGATCGGGTGCGGCGTGGGGGAGGCGCGGCGATGTGCGCGTGACGGGCCGGCGGCGTGGTGGCGTGTTGCCCTGACGGCGCGACGGGGCGGTGTGTCGGCGCCAGGTCGCGGCGCGGCTCCCCGAGGCCACCGCGGAGCCCTTTCGGGCGCCGCGCAGGCGTACGGGCCGCCCCGCTCGGTGCGGCGCTCGGCGGTGCGGGCCCACTCGGGGCGGCGTTCGACGCGACGCCGCACCGTGGCCACCCCAACGGCGCGGCCCGATGCGGTGCGTCCGAGGGTGCGCCCGACTGTGCGGCGCCGCTCGGCTCGGCGCCGGTCCCATGGCGGAGCCCGCACGTGCTGCCCCGTGGGGCGTCGCACTCAGTGGCGCGGCCCCGTCGGTGCCACGGCGCGCCTCCGCATGGCGTGGTGCGGCGCCGCCCGATGCGGTGCTCGACGGCGCGGCCGGCGCGCTGCGGTGCCGCGGTGCCGTGGGGTGGCGGCGCTGGTCCGGTGCGGCGCGGCCTTTTTTTGGGGGGGTCTCGGCGCGGCGCCGTCGGGTTCACGGGGCCGCGCCGTCGCCGCGACGGGGCGGCCCCGTACGCCTGCGCGGCGCGGGAAAGGGCTCCGAATTCTGTACGGCGTGCAGGATTTCTCGGGTGGGTTTTCGGGCGTGGGGTGAATCTTGTACGTCGTACAGGATCGCCGATTCGGTGCTGGAGACCGCGCCCCGTCGGCCCCGGCGGCCTCGGCTGGTCCCAGCAGGAGCCGCCCGCCCCGGTCGCGGAGTGGCAGGTCGGGCCGGGCGTGGTCCGCCACTCCGCCGGATCACGATCCGTCGCCTCGACCTCACGCGGCTCTACCATGTCCCGGTGGAACAAGCCGAACTCCGCAAGGCCGTCGACCTCCTCTGGGGTGACGTCACTCCGCGTCAGCGGAGGGGGCCGCGGCAGCGCATCGCGCTCGCGGATGTGGTGCGGGCGGGGGTGGCCGTCGCGGAGCGGGACGGGTGGACCGCGCTCTCGATGCAGCGGGTGGCGGAGGAGGCGGGCGTTACCGCGAACGCGCTGTACACGTACGTCCCCAGCAAGGCGGTGCTGGTGCAGCTGCTGGCGGACGCGGTGACGCCGGCGGAGCCGCCGCTCGTGCAGGGCGACGCCACGCTCGGGGAGCGGCTGGAGGTGTGGGCGCTGGCGATGTGGGACGTGCTGATGGCCCACCCGTGGCTGCTCAAGGCGCCGGCGCCGATTCCGCCGGTGGGACCCAATCAGCTCCGGTGGTTCCAGGCGCTGCTGTCGACGCTGCGGGACTCCGGGCTCGCGGCGGGCGAGGTGCTGTCGCTGGGCATGTTCGTCCTCGCCTCGGTGCGGGGGCAGGCGGCGGTGGCCGTGGAGCAGCACGCGCCGGGAGTGCGGGGGTACCTGGACGTGGCGGGGACGGTCGTGACGCACGCGCGGCTGCCGGTCATGTACGAGCTGTTCCTGGAGATGTTCGCGGGGAACCCGCGCCAGGGGTGGAGCGGCTCGCAGGACCTCACCTTCGGGCTGCGGACGATGGTCGCGGGCGTGCACGCCTACGTGGCCGCCCGGACCTGAGCCGGGCCGCGACGGGCGGGACGGGCGAGGCGGGCAGGGCGGGCCGGCCGGCGTGACCCGTCTCAAGTGAACCCCCCACCCCCCACGCGCGTACTCCTCCCAGAACCGGAGACGGAGGACGCCATGGCCGTGCGCTTCGACCTGCAGGACTACAAGGACCTGCAAGACCTGCTCACCCGCGTGCGGGACCGCTTCGGCACGCTCGACGAGCGGGGCCTGAGCTCCGACATCGCCGCCTCGGGTGTCATCTCGGGCAGTCTGAGCCACTTCAACCACAAGTGGAAGGACGGCCACTACCAGACGAAGAAGAACATCAAGACCACGCTGGAAGCGCTGAAGTACATCATCGAGTCCTTCGAGGGCACCGACAAGCAGCTCCAGGACGCCCTCCGCGACGCGCTGAGCGAGAAGAAGTAGTGCCCGCGCCCTTCGTCCGGGACGCGCCCACCGGCTTCCGGCTGACCGTCCCGCGCGACTGGACGGAGTTCGACCTGACCGGCGAGCAGCTGTCCGCGCTGCGCCGGAGCCTGAAGGACCGCGTCCCGCCGGGCTCGCGGCACTCCGCCGACCAGCTGATGAAGAAGCTGGCGGCGATGGGCGACCACGCGCGCACGCACGGCGCGAAGTTCGCCGCCGGGACCGCCGCCGTCTACGACGACGGGTTGTTCCTGGCGCAGACGATGGTGTTCTCGCTGCGCCCGCCGGGTGGGGACGCGCGGTCGCTGCTGAGCGGCCTCACGTCGAAACCGGGGCGTGAGCTGGGCACGCTCGACATCGAGGACGTGGGCGTCGTCCCGCGCGTGCGGGGCACCGAGGACATCGCGGTGGGGGACGACGCGAAGGTCCGCGCGGTGGTCACGCACACGTTCATCCCGGTGCCCGACGCCGACAATGTGCTGGTGGTCAGCTGCGCGAGCCCGAACCTGCCGCACAAGGACGCGCTGCTCACGCTGTTCGAGACCATCACCGCCACCTTCCGCTGGGAGCGGTGAAGCGGCATCATCGAAGGATGAAGGGGTGGGTCGCCGCCGGGGGCGGATTAGTGCTGGTCGGCCTGGGCGTGTTCCTCGCGGCGCAGGGCTTCGACAGGGCGGTGGGCTGGGCGGGCGTGCTGAGCCTGTTCGTGGGCGTGGCCGCGCTGGTGGCGGCGGTGCTGCCGCTGCTGGGACCGCGTCAGTCCGTCGAGGGGACGGCCGGGCGCGACATCAACCAGGTCGGCAGGGTGAAGAACTTCTCGACCGGCAAGGGCGCGCCGCGCAAAGGTGCGACCGCCGGGCGTGACATCAACCGCGTCGAGGAGGCCGGGGACTTCCGTACGGGCGACGACCGGTGAGGGCCCGCCAGCTCCTCCAGGGCGTGTACGCCGGGCGCGACATCAACCAGATCCTGCGCGCCGACCACGTCACCTTCGCCGTCGAGCGCGAGGCCTACCGCTGCGGACCGTGGCCGCTCCCGCCCGCCACCGGCGGTGTCCGGCCCAGTGAGCTGCTGGACGCCGCCAACGAGGTCGTGCCCTTCGACGAGCCCCGGCGGCGAGCGGACCTGGCGCGGCTGCGCGCGTGGCGCGACGGTGACGACGTCCCGGGCGTGTCGGTGCTGCTCCTGCACGGGCCCGGTGGGCAGGGCAAGACCCGGCTGGCCGCGCATTTCGCGCGGGAGAGCCGCGAGTGGCTCTGCCTCCACGCCCGGCAGGGCAGCCAGAAGGGGCGGATCCGGCGCACCGCCCCGGTCGCCCCGGAGGACTTCCGGGGGCTGCTGCTCGTCGTCGACTACTCCGAGCGCTGGTCCACCGAGGACCTGGCGACCCTCGTCGACGACCACCTCGCCACCGAGGTCCCGGTGCGGATGCTGTTCCTCTCGCGCCCGGACGGCTGGCTGCCCGAGCACGAGCTGCGCCGGCAGGGCGTGACGGTGGAGAGCCACGAGCTGGAGCCCCTCGCCGACACGCCCGAGGACCGGCGGCGCGTGTTCGCCGACGCGTGCGCGGCCTTCGCGGCGCGGCTGGGCGTCCCGGAGCCGGCCGGGGACGCGCCCGAGCTCGACGGCGACCGCTTCGCCGAGGTCCTCACCGTCCACATGGCGGCCCTGGCGGCCGTGCACGGGGAACCGCGGGGGCTCTCGATGTTCCTCCTCGACCGCGAGAAGGACGCCTGGAAACAGAGTCTGGCGTCCGGGGACTTCAGCACGCCACCGGCGGTGATGGAGAGGGCGGTCTGCCTGGCGACGCTGGCCGGGCCGATGAGCGCCGGGGAGGCCGGGCGGCTCCTGGCCGCCGCCGGCGTCCACGACCCCACGGCGGTGCTGCGCGACCACGGTTTCCTCTACCCGGGCGGGGACGCCTCGCGCGTCCTGTGGCCGCTGCTGCCCGACCGGCTCGGGGAGGACTTCCTCGCGCTGCTGCTGCCCGGCGAGGGCGTCAAGGGGAGGCCCTGGACCGCACAGGTCGTGGAGGCGATCCTCGCCGATCCCGCCACGGTCCGCCATGCGCTCACCGTGCTCATCGAGGTCGCGGCACGATGGCGGCATTGCGCGACCGGTCTGCTGTACCCGCTCCTGGCCGCCGAGCCCGAACTCGTGCTGACGGTGGACGCCCCGGTGGCGCTCCGCCTGGTGTCGCACACCCACGATGAGGCGCCGCCCCTGTTCGCCTCGCTGCTCCAGGTGCTCCCGCACTTCGATCTCCGCTTCGAGGCAGTCGAGTTCGCGCTGCTCGCCAGGCTGGTGGGGAGCCCCTGGCTGTCGCGCCAGCCGCCCAGTGCCAAAGCCGCCGCGCACATGATGTTCGCGAGTGTCCTGACCGGCACCGGCCGGGCGGACGAGGCCGCCGGGCACGCCCGCGTCGCCGTGAAGAACCTCCGGGAGGCGTGGGAGCGGGAACCCACCGAGCATGTGCGCCTTCTGCTCCACCGGGCTCTCGCCTTCTACGCGGTGATCGTGTCCCGCACCGACCGGGCGGCGGCCATGGCGCTCTCGGCCGAGGCGGAGGCCGTCCACACCATGGGCGACGACCCGGACGACCTGGACGCGCTGCGCTGGCGGGCGCGGATCCTCAAGGAGACCGGCGCCGAGGAGGAGGCCATCGCGCTGAGCGGGGAGGTACTGCGCGGGTACGCCGCGCGGGACGAGCGGGAAGGGAACGGCCCGGGCGTCACGTACATGCGGCACGCGATCGTCCACGCGGGTGAGCTCATGTTGCTCGGGCGCCCGGAGGAGGCCAGAGAGCTGGCGCTGCGGGTGATGCGAGAGGCACCCGGGATGGCCGACGGCCCCGGGGTGTTCCTGTCCGTGCTCGCCGACGCGATCTTCCTGGTGACCATGATGGACATGGACATCGGGGACCGGCGGGCCGCCGAGGCGAATCTGGCGTCGCTCGCCGCCACCCTGCGGGCCATGGAGAAGCTGCATCCCTCGGAGGACCCGGCCATGGCGTGGCACGCGAGGCCCGGGCTGCGGGAGGCCGTCGAGGACGGCCAGGTGGTCGTCGCGTTCACGTCCGAGGGCATCACGCTCGCGCTCGCTAGCTCACCGGAACCCTGACCGTCACCAGCCTCCCGTCCCCAAGGTGCACGTGCCCCTTCCCCGGGATCACCCTCGGCCCCACCACCCCGTGCGGCACGCGGATCCCCACCACCTCGCCGTCCGACTGCGCCTGCGGCGACAGCACCATCCCCTGCCGGTTCCGCCGCATGTCCACCTGCCAGCCGTGGAAGGACCCCAGCAGCGCCTCCGTCGTCCCGCCCGCGATGAGCGCCCAGCCCTGGCCCGCGCCGCCCTTGGCGATGCGCTGGAGATCGGCGCCGACATCGGCGTGCAGCAACAGGTCCGCGTCGTCCACGATCACCACGCCCGTCGGCGCGGTCATCCGCGCCAGCGGCGCCCGGAACTCCTCCACCGGGGGGTTCGGCCCGTCCAGGACGCCGACGACGTTCTCGTGGGAGAGCGACCGCAGCGGCGACGGACGCGGCGTCACCAGCAGCAGCTGCGCGCCCTGCGCCAGCAGGGAACGAGCCGCCACCAGCAGCGCGCCCGAACGTCCCGAGCGCGGCGGTCCGGCGACCATGAACGTCGGCGTCACCGACAGGTCCGCGCCGACCGCCGACAGCGAGTCGCCGCCGATCCCGGCCAGGGCGTAGAGCCCGTTGCGAGAACCCTGCGGCACGTAGTCCCAGGCCGCGTCGAAGGACAGCACGTCCGGCAGGGCGTCCACCGCCCACGGGCGCACCGACGGGACGCCGTGCCGGGACGCCAGCTCGCGCAGGGCCGCGCCCTGCGCCGGGCCTGAGGCGTCCCCGGTGAGCAGCGCGAGCTGGATCTCGGCGTGGTCGGCGACGCGGATCGCGCGGCCGGGCGGCATGTCGAGGGGGACGCGCTTGCCCTGCAACCCGGCCGTCACGTAATCGCCGCGGTCGTACTGGTGCAGGACGAGGCGATCCGGTGTGGTGGCGGAGAAGCGGGCCGCGGACAGCGACCGGTCACCGGAGATGACGATGTGCACGCCGACGCTGGCGCCCTCGCGCAGCAGGTCCAGCACCGTCTCCACGGGCTCGCCGTGGTTGAAGCCGGCGAAGGTCTGCAGGAACATCTCCCAGCGGTCGATGAACACCACCAGATGCGCCGGCGCCGAAGGCAGCTCCGACAGGTGGGCGGCGCCGGCGCGGGCCATCAGCTTCTGGCGCTCGCCGACCTCGGTGGTCAGGCGCTCCAGGAGGCGCACGACGCGGTCGGTCTCGGTGCGCTGGGCGATGGCGCCGGTGTGCGGGAGGGCGGTCAGTTCGAGCAGTCCGCCGTTGCCGCAGTCGATCCCGTGGAACTGGACGGCCGAGGGCGGCAGCGCCGCCAGCGCGCCCGCGAGGGTGCGCAGGGCCTGGGTGCGGCCGGATCCGGGCGAGCCGACCAGGTGCAGGTGCCCGTCGCGGTCCAGGTCGAACCACAGTGGACGCTGCTCCTGCTCGGCGGGCAGGTCGATGAGGCCGTAGGCGACCCGGCGGCCCTCGGGCGCGGGCAGGGACGCCAGGGTGAGCCCGGTGGCCAGCGGCGGCAGCCACGGCCGGAACGGTGCCTCATAAGAGGACGCGGCCGCGGTGATCGCCTCCACGAGGGCCTTCAGGTCGGTCTCGGCCATCAGCTCGCGCTCGTCGAAGGCGACCTTCACCGAGGCGCCCAGGTCGCGCCAGGTCAGGGCGCGGACGACGGGCGCGCCCGTGGCGACCGAGGATGTGGCGGCCGGGCGGCGTCCGCCGACGCGGGCGGTCTGGAAGGGCAGCAGCGAGGACGAGTCGAGGCGGGCGTAGCCGCGCCCGGCCTGGGAGGGCCCGATCGCGGCGGCGTCGGGGGCGTCGATGACGTCCCGGGAGTCGGCGGGATCGGTGACGCGCAAGGCGATCCGCAGGTTGGTGTTGGCGCGGATGTCGCCGGTGACGACCCCGGCCGGTCGCTGGGTGGCCAGCAGCAGGTGGATGCCGAGGGACCGGCCGCGCTGGGCGAGGTTGACCAGGCCGGACACGAAGTCGGGCAGCTGGCGGGCGAGGGTGCCGAACTCGTCGATGACCAGCAGCAGCCGGGGCAGGGGTGGATCGGACTCGCCGCGTTTGCGCCGGTAGTCGGGCAGGTCCTTGGCCGCGACGGTGGCCAGGACGTGCTCGCGGCGGGTCAGTTCGGCGCCCAGGGACGACAGGGCGCGGGTCGCCTCGAACTGGTGCAGGTCGGTGACCATGCCGACGGTGTGCGGCAGCGCGGCCGCCTCGGCGAAGGCCGAGCCTCCCTTGTAGTCGACCAGCACGAAGTTCAGCTCGTCGGGCCGGTTGGCCACCGCCAGGGACGCCACGATCGTCTGCAGCAGCTCGGACTTGCCCGAGCCGGTGGTGCCCGCGATCAGCCCGTGCGGGCCGTCGCGGTCGAGGTCGATGGCGAAGTCGCCGTCCATGGTGGCGCCGATGACCGCGCGGGTCGTGCCGCCGCCGGACAGCGCCCAGCGGGCATTCACGCCGTCCACAGTGGGCGGTTCGAGGGACAGCAGGTCCAGCAGCCGCACCGAACCCGGCAGCACGTCCTCCTCGTCGCCGCCGGTGTCGCGGACGGGCGCCAGGGCCCGGGCGAAACGGTCGAACCAGCCCGGCGCGGGCTCGTCGGCCAGCACGCCGGTGATGGTGTCCACCTTCATCCGCCGCACCTCCAGCCCGTCGCGACCGGCGATGACCACCGCGGTGGCCTCCTCCGGCAGCTCCCGGACGGCGGTGTCGACGCACAGGAAGTGCACGCCCACCGCCGGGCCCGAACGCAGCAGGTCGATGACGCCGGGCAGCGCGCGCAGGCGGCGGGCGCCGTCCAGCACGACCAGGACCTCCGGCTCCCCGGGCGGCGCGCCGCGCTGCCCCCGCTGCTGGACGAGCGCGCCCAGCTCCGAGACGCGGCGGCCCAGGCTCTCGGCGTCCGAACCGATCCGGGTCAGCCCGAAGCCGGGCCGGTCGTGGCGCACGTGCGGCAGGTGGGACGCCCAGGACCAGCGCTTCTCGCCGCCCTGCCCGGCCAGCAGGTAGATCTGGAGGTCCGTCGGCGAATGCCACGCGGCGGCCTGCGCCACCAGCCAGCTCGCCAGCTCGTCCACGTACTCCCCGGCCAGGCCCACCACGCCGTGCTCGCGGACCGGCAGCGCGACGGGGACGTCGGGGATGCGCCAGGTGACCTTGCGCCGGTGCTCGTCGCGGGTCGGGTCCTCCAGGACCACCTCCGAGGGCAGCTCGGCCAGGCCCACCCGCAGCGACAGGAAGTCGGGATCGCGGCGGCGGCGCTCCCACAACCGTCCATAAGGGCCGGTCGCGGTGCGCAGGACCGCCGCCGGGTCCGGATGCGCCGCCCGGCGCGCGGCCCGCTCGGCGCGCAGCGCGAGGGTGGCGTCGTCCTCGATGCGGCGCTTGGTCTCCTCGTACTTGCGTTGCTGCTGCTTGAACCGCTTCCAGCCCTGCCGGTTCTGCAGCAGCATGTTCCCCAGCATCGCCACCGGCCCCAGCAGCGCCAGGAACAGGAACTGGTAGTTCTTCGTCACGCCCACCATCGCCACCGAACCCACCAGCGGCACCAGCAGCATGGGCAGCATCGGCAGCGCGCCCCGGCCCTCGGGCGCCGTCGGCGGCGACGGAAGCCGGAACCGGGTGGTCCGGTCCGGCGGATGCAGCCGCGGCGGACGGTTGAAGTCCAGCCCGAAGCCGTCCTCCGAGGGCCGCACGGCGGCGTCCGGCGCCGGCAGCGGCGCCACCTCCAGCCGGTGATCGCCACCCAGGTTCAGCGGTGTGGCATAAGGCCACTTCGTCCACTCGTCCGTCTTCAGTGGACGCTCGTCGAGCGAGGCCTCCGCGCTCACCCGCACCGCGCACTCGCCCGAGCGGTCGATGCGCAGCCGGAACTCCGGCACCGGCAGCGGGACGTGCACGCCCGGCGCGTCCCCCGCCCGGTACTCGCCCGGCCGCAGCCGGTGCGCCAGCCCGGCGCCCGGCCCGCACGTCACCGCCAGCTCCACCGTCCCCGGCCGCCGCGGCTCGGCGCGCACCGGCGCGCCCAGCCCGACACGCATCCCGTCCCGCAGCCCCGCCTCACTCCACGGGACGTCGGGCAGCGCGGGCAGATCGCCCACGAACAGGGCGGTGTGGGCCGAGCCCGCCGCGTCGGCCAGTCCCGCCGCCACCGAGGCGACGGTGGCGGCGGGATCGGCCTCGACGAGGGCCTCGGTCTCGGTGTCCGAGGAGCGGACGGTCAGGCGCAGGAGCAAGGAAGGTCCTTAGAAGTTCTTGGCCAGCTCGGTGTCGGTGCCCTCGAAGGCGGTGCCCACGGCCTTCACGTACTGGCTGATGCCGTCCAGGCCCTCCAGGACCTTCTGGACGCCCTGGTGGAACTCGGCGAAGTAGGGCCCGAACTTCTGCTCGGCGGCCGGGGTCTTGTACCCGTTGGCGATGAGGGCGTCCACATCGGACTTGGCCATGTTGATGGTGTTGACCAGGTCGTGGAACTTCGACTGCAGCGACGCCGAGGTGGACTCGGTCTCGGCGGAGTCGATGTAGAACTCGGGCATGATGCTTTCCCTTTCCTAGGATTTCTTGTCGAAGGCGGTGCCGAGATTGGCGTCGAGCTCGCCGAAGGCGTCCACGACGATCTTGAGGTACTCCGCGATGCCGGTGAGGCCGTCGATGGTCTGGGCGGCGCCGTCGGCGAAGCGGGTGAAGAAGGGGGAGAACTTCTCGCGCGCGGCGGGCGTGGTGTAGCCGTGCTCGATGAGCGAGGCGACCTCACCGCGCGCGTCGTTGATCTGGGCGATCATGTGCTCGTGGCGGGCCAGGAGCTGCCGGGCCTTGGCGCCGACCTCGCCGCCGATGATGTGGTAGACCGGGCCGGCCATCAGTCCTCCTTCACGGTCGGGGGTACGGGCGCGGTGATCGTTCGGTTCACTTCTTGTCACCGTCCAGGGCGCCGCCGAGGTCGTCGTCGGCCTCCTTGAAGTACTTCACGACCGCGTCCAGGTACTCCCCGATGCCGCCGACGGCGTTGGTCATCTCGGTGGCGCCCTTCATGAAGGTCTCCACCATCGGCAGGAACTCCGCCTCGGCCGAGGGCGTGCGGTAGCCGCCCTGCTTGCAGAGGTGGTCGATGGAGCGGCGGACCTCGCCGAGCTGGTCGGTCATGGCCTGCATCCGCTGGCGCATCAGGTTCGCGGTGGCGTCGACCTGCGCGGAGTCGACGAACAGCGTGATGTCCTTGACGTCGTAGTTGGGCATCCGCAGACTCCTAGGGCCGCAGGGACTTGAGGTGGAGGATGAAGTCCTTGACCGGCGGGAAGGTCGCGTACCCGGGGGTGTCCTTCAGGTCCAGCTCGATGTGCTTGCCGTAACCGGCGTCGAGGGTCTTCGAGCCCGCCTTCCACACCCACTCGTCCAGGCCGTCCTTGGGGAACATGCCCCGGTTGCCGATCTGGCTCTCGGAGAAGCCGCGCGCCCAGCCGTGCCCGACGGAGGCGAAGGCGCGGCCGAGGGTCTGGCCGACGTCGCCGCCCTGGCTGATGGTGTAACCGGCCTTGGCCGCGTTGGACAGCACGCCCTTGACGACCCCGGCGAGGCTCTCGTAGAGCCATTCCTTCTCCCCGCGCGGGCCGCCCCAGGAGGAATCCCAGTCGTGCCACGGGCTGCGGTGGTTCGGCTGCTCGGAGACCTCGCCCCAGCGGTTGACGGAGGTCACCCACCCGTCGGTGCCGTTCTTGGTCTCGATGGACCCGTCGTTGTCCAGCCGGGTGGTCCAGCCGCCGCCGTCGGTGCGGACCTCGTTGTCCTTGAAGTT
Source organism: Actinorhabdospora filicis (assembly GCF_030269765.1). Classification (GTDB taxonomy): domain Bacteria; phylum Actinomycetota; class Actinomycetes; order Mycobacteriales; family Micromonosporaceae; genus Actinorhabdospora; species Actinorhabdospora filicis. Next base: position 91,199 of record NZ_BSTX01000005.1, read on the forward strand.
GATGGTGGACGTCACGTCGCCGGTCTTCGTCACGACGGTGCCCTGCGGATCGGCGGTGATCTTGTTGCCGCCCGCGTCGACGGTGAGGTTCCCCGACTTGTCGAGGGTGATGGTGCCGCCGTCGACGTTCCACGTCTTGGTGCCGTTGGGCGCGACGGCGTCGGGGGCGAGTTTGTCGCCGCGCAGGTCGGTGACGTGCACGTCGACGTCCTTGAGCCCGACCCGGAAGGTCGGCGGGTCGATCTTCACCTTGACGTTCTGGCCGGGCCCGAAGTGGATGTTCGTGGTCTCCTTGCCGTCCCCGAACGGGTTCCAGGTGGAGGGCCGCTCGACCCGGACGCCGCCACCGCCCTCGATGGTCACCGCCCCGTGGCCGCCGTTGGGGGTGTGCGAGATCCGCTGCCCGCCCTGGCTGTAGTTGGAGCCGTGCCCGTCGCCCCCGCGGACGTGGGTGACCACCGGTCCCGGATTGGGGTTCCCGTTGGGTTTGGACGGCCCGCCCGGGTTGACGGTGACGGTGTCGCCGTCGCGGGTGACGTGCGTCCCGCGCGGGGTGTCGGCGGTGTAGTTCCCCTGCTGGCCATGCGAGTTCCAGTCCCCGGCGCGTCCATTGTGGAGCTCGGCGACCTTGCCGTTCGGGGTGACCGTGGTGGTCCAGTTGGTCGCGGTGTTCTCGATGGTGACCGTGCCGTCGTTCTTCACGAAGACGCTGTGGCCGTCGAGGTTGAGGGTCGTGCCGCCGTTCCCGCGGGTCACGTTGACGCCCGGGTGGTCATTGGGCGCGGTGAACGTCCCGTCGCCGCCGAGGTGGTAGGTGGCGCCGTTGATCGTGACGTCGGTGGTGCCCGCGCCGAAGTTCCGGTCGACCCCGATGCCGTCCAGGCTCAGGTTCGTCGCCCCGTCGGTGTGGACGACCGTCGCGCCGGTCTTGGTGCTGGTGGTGAAGCTGGTCCCGGTCCCGTCCTTGTGCAGCGTCTGGACGCCGTTGGTGTCGACGGTCATCGAGTCGGGCCGGATGGAGATCTCACTGTTGCCGTCGATGGCGGTGATCGAGTCGTGGCCGACGTTGACGCCGTGCCCGTCGGGGGTGAGCACGGTGGCCTCGTTGTTGCCGAGGTGGACGGTCGTCCCGTCGTTGCTGAACTCGGTGATGCCGCCGCCGACCTCGATCCGCTGCCCGTCGGGGGAGACCACTGAGACGTGCCCGTTGCCGCCGCTGACCTGGAATCCGCCGATGTTCTGGGGCGTGTGGGTGAGGGGGACCGGGCCGCCGCCGGGCAGATGGACGCCGCCGGAGTCGATCGAGATGATGCTGCCGCCGAGCCCGATCGTGGTCAGATTCGGCGTCGTGGACAGGTTCAGGGCGCCGTGCTCGCCGACGCTGCGGATCGAGGTCGGGGTGACGTTCAGGAATCCGCCGGTGTTGTCCAGGCCCTTGCTGAAGGACGTGGAGCCGGGCATCGAGGCGATGCCGGTGAACCCGTCCACCTTGACGGTGGGGATGCCGCCGGTGTTGAACGTGCCGGAGACGCCGCCGATCTTGAGGTTGAGGCCGCCGTCGGGCATCGTGATGGACCCGTGCCCGCTCAGGTTGATGCTGGGCGGCGGGACGTCCATCTTCACCGTGAAGCCGGTTTTGAAGGCGCTCTTGACGTCGGCGCCGAACTTGCCCCAGTTGTCGAACTTGACCACCGAGTTCTTCAGGTCCACGCCGAGCTTGGTGCCCGCCAGGCCACCGGCGGCGAAGCCGGTGCCGCCGCCGATACCGGCGCCGATCGCCACCGACTTCCAGTCGATGGGCTTGCCCGTCGACCACGCCGAGAGCGCCCCGGCGATGAACTCGACGGTGAAGTCCTGGGCGCCGTTGTAGAGGACGCGCCCGCCGAAGGCCAGGTAGGGGCTCATCTTCGGGTTGACGGTGATCCCGGACTTGATCTTGGTGACCACCTCGCGGGTCTTGTTCAGCGCGGTCACCGCGATCTTGCCGATGCCGTTCTTGACGGCCAGGATCCCGTCGGCGATGCCGCCGCCGATCTTGCCGGTCAGCCGCAGCCCGGTGAGCATCCCCTTGGCGAGCGGCATCATGGCCTTGAGGCCCGAGCGCAGGAAGCCGAGGATCTTCCCGCCGGGTATGAAGCCGATGAAACTGAAGAAGAGGTCGACGAAGTTCCATTCGCCGGTGACGGCCATCTTCACGATCTGCACGGCGGTGAGGAATCCGGCCAGCAGCAGGCCCGCCACCGGGCAGAAGATCATCAGGACGGCCGACAGCAGCCCCAGCAGGATCTCGGCGAGCGGGTTGTCCTGGAACCAGTCGGCCAGCTTCTGCCAGAAGTTGCGTTCCGGGATCGCCTTCTCGGCGGCGGTGTCCAGGGCCGCGCGGCAGGTCTTCGCGTGGGTTTCCAGGGCGTCCTTGCTGCCCTGGAGATCGCTGGTGGCCGCGCTGAGGGCCGCCGCGAGGGAGGTGTTCTGCGGGTCGCCGCTCGCGCCGCTCTCGGCCGTGGTGAGCGCGGTCTGCTTGCGCTGGATCTCCGGCAGGATGGCGCGCAGGTTGGGGACGTAGACGTCCAGCGCGCCGGCCGCCTCGTTGTAGGAGTCGCGGGCCTTGCCGAGCTGGTCGGGCAGGTTCTTCAGCAGCTTCTTGAGCTTCTCCAGGGTCTCGCTCTGCCCGCTGACGATGCCGTCGGCGCCCATGAGCAGCGTGTAGGCGTCCCCGGCGTCCTTGCCGACCGAGTGGTACTCGGTGGCGACCTTGGCGATCCGGTCGGGATCACCGGCCTCGTAGTCGGGGACGTCGTAGCCGCCACCCCCGTAACTGTCGTCGCGCTTGGGCACCGCCGCTCCTCACCTTGATCCGCCGCGCATGGGTACGCGCGTGATCGGAGAAAGGTTCACGGGGTTGAACCGTGAACCCCGGTGGCGCGTATCCGTGGACATGCCCGACACCGCAGCCCGGATCGCGCTGGCCGCGATCGGCGATCCCGCGCAGGTTCTGACCGTCCTCGTGGGCGAGTCCAGCGTCGAAGTCCGCCTGCTGCCGCATTCGACGGTGGCGCTGCCGGAGGGCTGGCGGGAGCTGGAGCCGGACCGCTGGTGGACCGAAAGAGTTGATGACGGGACCGGCCCGCCCGCGCTGCGCCTGGGCCCGTCCGGCGAGGGCGAGGTCTACGTCCCCGAGGCCGCGTTGCCGGCGTGCCTGTCCATCACCGGCCACGCCGCCGAGGAGCTCACCAAGGAGCTGCGCGCCCGCCTGGACGATCCGGCCGCGCTGGTCATCGGCGATCCCGACGAGGCCGTGTGGCACTGGCGGCTGGGCGACGACGGCGTGCTGGACCTGGGCGTCCTCGGCGTGAGCGTGCGGACCGGCCACAAGCGCGCCGGGCTGGGCCGCTTCATGTCGCGCACCAAGCCCGTCCCGGTCGTGCCGGTGGAGGCGGAGTTCGAGCCGCCCGCCGAGCTGCCCGAGGAGCCCGCGAAGCCCGGCCGCTGGCGCACCGCCGTCCTGGCCTCGGTGATCGCCGTCGCCGTGGTGGCGGGCCTGTCGTGGTGGCTGACCCGGCCGTCCGACGCCGACCCGGTCAAGCCCGCCGCGGCCTCCGGGAGCTCCTCACCCGAAGGCGAGGCGCCCGGCACCGATCCCGGCGCCTCGGCCGCCCCGGGCGAGTCGCCGAAGCCGGGCCAGTCGCCGTCCCCGGGCACCTCGCCCGGCTCCAGCCCCAAGCCGCAGGACGGGAAGACGCCGGTGGAGTCGGGCAAGTACTACTCCTACTCCGGCAAGACCTACGTGACCTCCGGCGGCGCCCTGCGCCAGGTCGCCAACAAGGCCAGCCTGCTGCTGCTCACCGGCGGGCGCCCGCCCACGGCCGCGCCCCTCGACGACGCCGGTTACGCCGCGCTCCCGCACGGCGAGCCGATCGGCATCACCGGCGCGCCCGAGCCGCCGTCCCTGAACAACGGCACCGTCCTCTACTGGAAGCACGCCAAGAACGGCAAGTACTACCAGGCCCTGAACAACGCCGCCCATGTCACCGACCTGGCCACCCTCACCGGGATCGCCAAGAAGCTCGGCCGTTCCGAACCCAACATCGCCGTCCACACCGACGCCGAGATCATGGAGAAGGCGAACAACACCATCGACCGCACCCTCGCCTACCGCGTGGACGGCGGCAGCGTCGGCGGCCTGTTCCTCATCTCCGGCGGCAAGAAGTACCCCGTCGCCGACCTCGCCGCCGCCCAGGCCCTCGGCTACAACTCCGGCCAGATCACCTACCTGGCCGGATCCTGGCTGGACGCCTTCGGCACCGGCCCGCAGCTGCGCACGCTCAGCGCGTGAGGGTCCAGGCCGTCCCGTCGCCGAGGCCGGAGTCCGACCACGCCCGGGCCCGGCTCGGCCGCAGCCGCCGGACGCCGTCGCCCACCGGATCGGGCGCGAAGCGGCCGTACTTGGCGTCCCACGCGGCCACCACCAGACCGCCCAGGCGCTCGTCGAGGGTGAGGTCCTCGGCCCGGCCGGAGACGATGACGACGTCCTCGGCCGACTCCAGATGCACCGTCAGGCGCGGGTTCTCGTCGAGGTTCCGCGCCCACCGGGTGGTCGGCGGGCCGTCGAAGTAGAGCGCGCCCTCGACCCACACCCCCCACACCGGGGTCGCGTGCGGGACGCCGGACGCGCTCGCGGTGGACAGCCAGTAGTGCCGGGCCGCCGAGAGCCGTTCCTCGGCGTGCCGCCAGGGCAGCCGCTGCGCGGGATCGTCGGGGAAGCCGTAAGAGGCGGGCGCCAGCGGACGCTCGGGAACGGGATCAGAATCGAACATGGGTTCGATCCAAGCGGACCGAAACCCGCCGCGCAAGCATCAACGCCGCTTGCGCAGCCACATCCCCAGCATCCAGGCCGCCAGGATCATCAAGGTCAGGCAGCCGATGGCCTTAAGAAACACCGTCACTCCAGGGTCGAAGTTCGGGCCGCTTGGCCGCCACCTCGTCCCCGGACGATTCGCGCACCAGCCGCCGCTTGATCCAGGGTGCCAGGTGCACCTTCGCCCAGGCCGCGTCGGACCGCCGCGAGGCGAACCAGCCGGGCGGCGGGACCGGGTCCATCGGCTTGATCCACGACGGCTCGGGGTCGATGCCCAGGGCCTGCTGGACGAGCGCGGCCACCCGCTGATGACCGAGCTCCGACAGGTGCAGCCGGTCCACGCTCCACATGCGACGGTCGTGGAAGGCCGGGTCGGGCCACAGGTCCACCAGGATCGCGTCGTGCCGCTCGGCCACCCGCCGGATCGCGTCGTTCAGGATCCGCACCCGCGGGCCCAGGAACCGCCGCGCGGGCAGCGAATGCGTCACGTCGGCGGCGGTGATCAGCACGACCGTCGAGGACATCGCCGACAGCATCCGCACCACCTCGTGCAGCCGCGAGCCCAAGGTGTGCGGGTTGAAGTTCGGCCGCAGCGCGTCATTGCCGCCACCGGCGAAAGACACCAGCTCCGGCGCGGCCCGCAGCGCCACCGGCACCTGCTCGTCCACGATCTCGTCGAAGAGCTTCCCGCGCACCGCCAGGTTCGCGTACCGGAAGTCCGGATCGGCCGCCGCCATGCTTTCTGCGAGCAGGTCCGCCCAGCCGCGGTAAGTGCCGTCCGGCAAGGCGTCGTCCATGCCCTCGGTGAAGCTGTCACCGATCGCCAAGAAGCTCTTCCAACGCATCGACATCCTCCTCACCGCGCCACAGGACGGACCAGTCTTGCACTCGCCGAAACGGGCCGCCACGGGCTCGGCCCATGAGTGACGCGGGCTTCCTCGCCGGGGCCTGGCATCATGTGAACAAGACCTCACCCCTTACCCCGGAGGACGGCTATGTACGAGGGCTGGCCCGAAGAGGCCTCGGTGACCCATTTCCTCGGAAAACCGAAGCGGCCCACGCGCATCGCCGTCGCGGCGATCGCGTTCCTCGCGGCGGGAGTGCTGAACCTCGTCGTCGGCGGCATGCAGAAGGTCGCGGGCGAGGCGGGACCCGGTAACTTCCTGCTCAAGCCATTCGACAAGATGACCGCCACGCCCGGCCTCATCGTCGGCGGCGTGACCCTGGTCTGGCTGGGCGTCATGGCGTTCTTCGTGTTCAAGGGGACGCCGTGGTCGCTGAAGCCGGCCCGCTGGACGGCGCTGGCGGGCGTCGTCGCGTGCGGCCTCTTCGGCTCCCTGGCGCTGCCGGGCGTGACCACCGCGGTGAAGTCGGAGGGCCTGCTCGGCTTCTACTCCGGCCTGTCGCTGCTGGACACCGCCGCCTACGCCATCGCCGGGATCGCGCTCCTGGGCGCCTCGGCGCGCGACTTCTTCCGCAAGCCGGAGGACCGTCCGCACGCCCCGCAGGTGCCGCAGCAGGTCCGTCCCCAGGACGCCTCGCTGCCGTCGATGGAGCCGCCGCGCTACGACCCGCCGCCCTTCGAGCCGCCGCAGTTCAAGAACCTCAATGACAGGTGAGGACTAAAGACCCTCGCGGTACCACCCGGTAGCCCTGAGTCTGGGGGCAGCACCGGTGGTGGTCAGCCCGCATCATCGTGCGACGAACGGCCGGCGGTACTCCCACCGCCGGCCGCTGCCTTTCCGGCCGTCGGCCTCACCGCCGGCCGCTGTATTACCGGGTCACCCCACCGCGCGCAGCGCCTTCACCAGGCCGGCGTCCTCGGCGTCCAGCGCCTCGCCCAGCACCGATTCGTAGGTGCCGCGCGCGTCCTCATACCGCTTGCGCCCGGCCTCGGTGAGCACCGCGTAGACCCCCCGCCGGTCGTCGGCGCACAGGTCGCGGACGGTCAGCCCGGCGGTCTCCAGCCGCCCGGCCAGGCGCGTGACCGAGGACTGGTTGAGGCCCAGTCCGTCGGCCAGTTCCTGCATCCGCAGCTCCGACTTGGGGTTGGCGGCCAGGTCGCCGAGGGCCCGGTACTCCGACAGGCCCAGGCCGTGGCCGCGCTGGAGCGCGGTGGACAGCTTCTGCTCGACGCGGGCGTGCAGCGCGGTGACGCGGCGCCACAGGTGGTCGTCGCGGAACCCCTTGGCGCGGGGCGTGTCGTCCGTCATAGCAGCCTCCTCGGATCTCGGCTTGACGCCAGCTTACTTGTACGTACATACTTTCATCAACAAGTTGCATGTACATCTAAGGAGTCATCGTCATGGCATGGCTGTACCTGGGCATCGCGGCGATCTTCGAGGTCGTGTTCGCGCTGGCCACCGAGGCGACGCACGGCTTCACCCGGCTCGGTCCCTCGCTGCTGACCGCGGCCGCCGCGGCGGGCGGGATCTTCTTCCTGTCCCTGGCCCTCAAGACCCTCGACGTGGGCGTCGGCTACACGATCTGGACCGGCGTCGGCTCGGTCGGGACCGTCATCTTCGCCACGATCATCTTCGACGAGTCCCTGACCGCGTGGAAGGTCCTCGCCTTCGTCCTGATCATCGCCGGAGTCCTGGGACTGAAGCTGTCCGGACGCGCCAAGAAGACCGCCGCGCCCGTCACGGCCGAGGTCACCGAGAAGACCGCCGAACCCGTCACCGTCTGACCCCTTCCCACCCCCTCAGGAGCCCCCCAATGTCCTGGTTCTACCTCGCCATCGCCGTCGTCTTCGAGATCGCCTTCGCCCTGGGCACCAACGCCACCAAGGGATTCACCCGCCTGTGGCCCTCGGTGTTCACCCTCCTGGCCGCCGCCGGTGGCATCTTCACCCTCAGCCTGGCCCTCAAGGGGCTCGACGTCGGCGTCGGTTACACCATCTGGACCGGCATCGGCTCGATCGGCACCGTCCTGCTGGGCGCGCTGATCTACAAGGAGAAGCTGACCGGCGGCAAGATCGTGTCGTTCCTGGCGATCATCGGCGGAGTGATCCTCCTGCGGGTCGCCGCCTAGACCACGGTCCGCTCACAGGAGTGGGACCTGCCACGTCACCCGTGTCCCCCGCGGTTCGGCCGCCTCCACGCGGAACATGCCCCCCAGTTTGCGGGCGCGTTCGGCGAGGTTGAGCAGGCCGCCGCGGGGACGGGCGTGTCCGAGGCCCGAACCGTCATCGCGCACCACCAGCTCCACCGACTCGCCGTCGGCCACCACGGCGATCTCCACTTCGGACGCCCGGGCGTGCCTGGTCACATTGGACAGCAGCTCCCGCAGCGCCGCCAGCAGCTCCGGCCGGACCGTCGCCGGCACCGCCGCGTCCACCGGCCCGGCCAGCGTCACCGTCGGCCGGAAGCCCAGCCCGTCGCAGGCGGCCTCGACGGCGGTGTGGACGCCCAGCCGCAGATCCCCGAAACCGCCGCCGTGCAGGGCGTAGATGCTGGCGCGGATGTCGCGGATGGTGGCGTCCAGGCTGTCCACCGCCGAGTTGACCCGGTCGACGACGGCGATGTCACGCGTCAGGTGCACCACGTTCTGCAGGTGCAGGCCGGTGGCGAACAACCGCTGGATCACCACGTCGTGCAGGTCACGGGCGATGCGGTCGCGGTCTTCCAGGACGGCCAGCTGCGCCCGGTCCTGCTGCGCCCGCGCGCGGTCCAGCGCCAGCGCCGCCTGCCCCGCGAAGGCCTCCAGGAGGCCGATCTCGGCCGAGGAGTAGGTCGCGTCGGTGATCACGATGAGCGCGCCGTAGGCGGTCTCGCTGGTGGACAACGGGACCAGCAGCGCCGGTCCCGACTCGAAGGGCGTCGGCCACGCGCACACGGTGGCCAGATCCGCGACCTGGGCGGGCATGCGGCGGGTGATGACCATGCCCAGGGCGTCCTCGGTGAGCGGGACGCGGTCCCCGACGATCGGCAGCTCGCCCGATCCGGTGTCGGCGACCTCGACCACGACCTGGCTCATGTCGTCCGGATCGCGCACCACCACCAGCGCCAGGGCCGCGCGGCTCGTCTCCCGGGCGCGCTGGGCGACCAGCCGCAGCGCCGCGCGCCGGTCCACCGCGCCCAGCAGCAGGTCGGTGATCTCGGCGGCGGCCTCCAGCCAGCACAGCCGGCGGCGGCTGATGTCGTAGAGCCGGGCGTTCTCGATGGCGATCCCGGCGGCGGTGGCGAGGGTGCCGACGACCCGCACGTCGTCCTCGCTGAAGTCGGTGTCATTGGCCAGCCTCAGCGTGCCGAACGCGCGCTCCCGGACACTGACGGGCACCTCCAGCCGCCCACCGGTGCCCCTGCCGCCGCGCCCGGTGTCCTGGCCGCAGGTGTGCACCGCCGCGACCGTCCCGTCCGGCCCGTCGACGGTGAGACTGCCGAAACCGGCGTCCACGAGCTTGCAGGCGGAGGTGACGATGCGGTCGAGCATCGCGGGGAGTTCGAGGTCGGCGCCGACGGCGACCACGGCGTCCAGGAGACCCGAGAGCCGCTCTCTGCCGTAGGTGACCTCACGGACGCGCCGCAGTAACTCCTCCAGCAGCACGTCGAGGGAAAGCGCAGCCGCGTCCACGGTCTCGATGTTACGGAGAATGAAGGCCTTGTGCCACCTGCGTGATCGGGAGGATACTCTCCGGGCTTGGTCCACTCAAGACATTCGGGCCGGGGGGACCGGACGAAAGTACCTCCCGGCTGCACTGTTAACAGGGGATGCTTTTGAGCAGAGACAAGGCAAGAGTCTCCGCGATCTTTGCCCACTCGCACGCCCTCGGCCGAGGGCGTTCCGTGCCCGTCTATGGCGTGGACGCGGAGGTGTGGTCCCTCTACCGTGCCGGGGTAGAGGGGCCACACCGCTTTCTGGGTCCTTTCTATCGCACCTCCCTGGTTTTCGCGCCGGAACGCCCGTCCGCCAGAGTGCGGGTATGTGCTTCACCCTCTCCACGACCGTGCAGACCCCCTCGGGCACGGCACCCCTGCGGGCCCTCGCCGTCGGCGACACCGTCATCGGCTACGACCCCTGGCGCGGAACGCACGGACCGCAGGCGGTGCGCACGGTCGTGGACCGGACGGTGACCCGGCTGGTCACGCTGGAACTGGCCGGGCGCACGGTGTCCGTCTCACTGGAGCACCCCTTCTGGACGGTCTCCGACGGCTTCGTGGCCGCCCGCTGGCTCGCCGCCGGATCGGTGCTGCTCACCTCCGACGGCGAGGCCGTCGCGGTGACCTCGGCGGTGGCCTCCCGCGGGCGATTTCGCGTCCGGAACCTCACCGTGGCCGGGACCGCGACCTTTTTCGCGGGCGTACCGGGGGTTTTGGTACACAACACACCGTTTTTCGGGGGAACATCGGGGGATGGGGGATGACGTTGTTTGCCCGGCCTGCGGCGGGCACATGGAGAAGGCCGGTGCGGTGCACCGGAAACCGCAGCGGGTGAAGAGCCCGATGGGGGAACGCGTCGTGCAGGGACCGCTGGTGCAGACCTGGGTCTGCTCCTGCGGGGAGAGGGAAGACCGCGTGGTGGGAGGCTAGGCCAGCGCCCGCGCCAGCCGCCGCAGCCAGCCGTCCAGTTCACCCGGCACCGACGGATCCTCGTCGCGCAGGTTCGGCCAGTCCGGCATGAGCCCCAGGACCGACACCGGCGTCCACGCGTCGGCGCGCTCGCCGAGCTCCGGACGCAGCAGGTCGCGCACGAGCCCGTGGTCCACGGTGGTGTGCTCGGCCAGGAGAACCGCGTCGTAGAGGTCCTTGCCCTGCGGCCACATGTCGGTGTGCAGCCACTGGAGTTTCCAGGCCAGCGAGAGTTCGGCCGTCGCCGCCCAGAGGGTCTCGCCGTCCACGGTGAGGGGTTCGGGCGGGATGGGGAGGTTCTCGCCGAAGACCACGTCGACCTGGACGCGCGATTCCGGCAGCCCCTCCGCGCGAACCGGGAAGACCACGCGCCTTCCCTCGGCGCGTTCGTAGGTCCAGATGTCCTCCATCGGCGCGTGGGAGCCGTCCAGGCCGGGACCGGGGTTCGCGCGGACGGCCTCGCGCAGCGCGTCCAGCAGCTCGGGTCCGGCCTCGCGGGACGCGGGCATCACCACGAAGTCGAGGTCGCCGGGTTCGCGCGCCGTTTCGGGGAACCAGGCGCGCATGGCGGCGCTGCCGCGCAGGACCAGGGAGTCCGCCAGGTCGCTCGTGGCCACCAGGCCCAGGACGTGGGCCAGCGCGGCCCGGCGGTGGGCGCGCCATCGTCCGGCGAGGTCCGGGTCGGTGAAGCCGGGTTCGCCGTGGCGGTAAGCCTCCGGGAACTGCTTGAGGGCGGGGTCGAAGACCGCCCGGTGCTCCACCCCGGGGATGGGCAGGTAGGTGGCGGGGACACCGGGAGTGCCGGCGGCGACGCTCGTGGCCGGAATGCGGGGACGGTCGCCGGTGGGCACGTGCCAGCGCAGGTGGGTGCCGATCAGCGACTGCGGGCGGCTGACGTGCCAGGCGCGGGCGTCGAGGACGTCGTGGGCGCCCAGATCGGCGAGCAGCGCGGTGAACCGGCGGTGGGATTCGGCGCGGCCGATGCGGGTGTGGCGGGCGACGACCACGCGTCCGGCGACGCCGTCCTCGCGCCAGAGGCGGGCGTCGTGGCGCGCGGCGATGTCGGTGAGGTCGAGGATGGTCGCGACGCTCTCGTCGGGCAGGGCCACGGCGAGGCGGTGCTCCCAGTCGCCGGGGCCGTCGCCGGTGGACGTGGTGAACAGGCGGCTGCTCACACCGCCGTAGGTGATGGGGGACAGCGCGGCCGCCAGCTCTCCGAGGCGCGCGGAGGCGTCGGCGAGGCCGCCGGTCATCGTCTCGCGGACGACCAGGTGCTCGGCGCGGAAGGCGCGGTCGAGCTCGATGTGGACGGCGGTGAGCCCGCGTTCGGCGGCGAAGGCGCGGGTCTCGCCGTGCCAGGAGTCGACGGCGAGTTCGAGGAGGTGTTCGGGCACCTCCCCAAAGCTACCCACCCGTCTACCTCAGTCGTTCCACCTGAAGTACCAGGCCTTGCTCTTCACCATGTGCTGCGCCAGGTCGTCCAATGTGGGCACGCCCGCCGCGAGCAGGTCGGGGCAGTACGCGTAGACCTCACCGGCCAGCGCGAGGGCCTCCTGCGGGTCGGTGGGCGGTTCGGCGACGTAGAGCTCCAGCACGTCCCAGGACATGGCGACGACCTCGACGTCCACGTACTCGTCCCAGCGGCGGAGGATCGCGGCGTGTTCGGCGCCGAAGATCTCCCAGTTGGTCGAGCCGGCCCAGGGCAGCAGCGCCGGGACCTGCCAGCCGTGTTCGGCCTGGACGAGGCCGAGGAGACCGGGGGCCTTGGCGACGGTGAAGACGGAGTCGCCGCGCGTCGGGAGGGTCGCCACGCCGCGGGGTGGTTCGCCGGCCTCGGCGGCCTTGGTGCGGAGGAGTTCCTCCACGTCGATCTCGGCGAGGCGGGCGAGTTCGTCATCGCCTTCGTGGAGGACGCTCTCGGCGTCGTCGAGCCAGCCTTCGGCTGCGCCGAGGAGGACGGGCAGCCAGCCGGTGCGGTCGTGGACGCGGCGGATCTCCAGCCACCAGCCCAGGGCCTCGGTGTCGGACACGGGGAACGCCCAGAGGCGGGCGTCGCCGCGGGTGGTGACGAGGTGCATCGGGGGGACGGCGACACCGGCGGCGCGGAGGGCCGCGCGGGGTGAGCCGGAGGTGTCGGCGGGCAGGACCTCCGGAGGAGGGGCGGGGGTCTCGTCCGGCTCGGGTTCGGGCGCGGCGGGCTTCTCGATGCCGAGGAGCTCGCGGCGGGGACGCGAGGGGGTGAACAGGTCGGGGAACTCGGGGACGACGGGCGCTTCGGGGGCGGGCGTCTCGTCGGCGGGCTCGTCCTCGTCCACGGTCGTGCCGCGGAAGGGCAGGACGGTGGCGAGGGGGACGTCTTCCTCGTCGCCCTCGGGTGGTGCGGTCAGGAGCACGGGCTCCTCCTCCGCTTCCTCTTCGATCGGTTCGCGGGGCTCGTCGACGGGTTCGGCCGGTGGTGGTTCGTCGGCGGGCTCGGGCAGTGGAGCGGCGTCGCCGAGGACGCCGCCGTCGGGGGCGGGGCGGGCGGTGGCGTCGTCCGCGGCGATCGGAGCGGTGTCCTCCGCCGCGGCGGGTTTGTCACCGTCCTCTTGTCGCCCGAAGAGCCTCTGTAGGAGTCCCACAATGTCGAATCTTGCCCGCTGGGTGTGACGGGACGCAACATGGGCCTCCGAATTGGACACCGTCGTGCGAGTCTGGGGCCATGCACATCGGATCCGTCGTGATCGGCGCGCAGGACGTGTCCCGGGCGACGGCCTTCTGGGCCGCCGCGCTCGATTATGTTCCCAGGGACGAACCGGACGAGACGTGGGCGGTCCTCAAGCCGCGTGCGGGCGAGGGGCATCAGCTGGCCATCGGGCTCAGCGACACGCCCGTGCAGGCGTACCCGCGCGTCCACCTCGACATCTACTCCGAGACGCCGCAAGAGGACATCGCGCGGCTGCTGGAGCTCGGCGCGTCCACGGTGGACTGGGGCAAGTACCCACCCGACCCCGACTTCACCGTCCTGGCCGACACCGAGGGCAACCGGTTCTGCGTGATCGACGTGCTTCACGGGACGACCGAGTAGACCGACTCCGGGTGGGTTCGCGTGACGAGGACGCCTGTGACGAGCCCGGCGAGCAGTCCACCGGCGAGCGCGATGACGGCCAGCCGGAGCACGCGTTTCCAGGTCATGTGGCACTCCCTTCGTTAACGGCTCTTCGTGTCGGTGGCTGCTTCACGTTCACCGCCGACAAAGTATACGAAACCGGCCATGATCACCGGAAACCGCGAAGTTGACCTTGGCGGGCATGAACCGGGCGCGGGTAGCGTCGCGCCATGACGAGCGCGCTTTACGACGACGTGGCGGATTGGTACGAGACGGAGTTCCTCGCCGGACCCGATCTCATCGGTGTGAACGACCAGCTCGGGCGCCTGCTCGGACCGGGTGAGGGGCCGTGCCTGGAGATCGGCTGCGGGACGGGCGCCCGCGCGGCGGTCACGCGCGGCCTGGGCTGGACGCCGGTCGGCGTGGACCTCTCGGCGGGCATGCTGCGGTACACGCCCGGACGCCTCCCGGCGGCGCGCGGCGACGCCACGCGCCTGCCCTTCGCGTCCGGGAGCCTGCCCGCCGCCGTGGCGGTCATGATCCACACCGATGTGCCGGACTACCCGGCCGTCCTGCGCGAGGCGTCCCGCGTCCTGCGCCCCGGTGGCGTGTTCGTGCACGTGGGCGTGCACCCGTGCTTCTGCGGCGCCTTCGCCGACCGGAAGGACCCCGCCGCGGTGGTGATCGAGCCCGGTTACCTCGACGGGGCGTGGACGAAGAAGTCGTGGACGAGCGAGGGCGTCCGCGACAAGGTCGGCGCCACGCACCTGACGATGCCGGGGCTGCTGCGCGCGTTCGTGGCGGCAGGGCTGACGGTGGAGGAGTTCTCCGAGGGCGGCGAGCCCACTCCGGCGACCTTCGCCGTGCGGGCGCGCAAGAGGTAGGTCAGGCCGCGCGCAGGACGTAGACGACCTGGGACAGCCTCCCCAGGAGCTGGAGGACGTCCCAGTGCAGGTTGGCCTCGACGTGGCGGTAGACGTCCTCGCCGTGCTCGGCCGCGATCGCCTCCCGCCGCCTGCGCAGCCGGGCCAGGCGCAGCAGCGCGGTCGAGGCGGGACGGTGCCGCTCCTCGGCGTGCTCACGCCACTCCGAGCCGATCTCGTCCCGTTCGGCGACGGCGAGGCCGGAGGCGGTGAACCCGGCGGTCAGGGTGTCCTCGGACAGGTTGGCCGGCACCACCCCCATGTGCCGGGCGAGCATGGCCGCGTCGTCCGGGCGCAGCAGGGCGGTGGTGACGGTGGTGTGGACGATGAGGTGCCCACCGGGCCGCAGCGCCCGGGCCAGCCCGCGCAGCGCCGGGACGAGCGGGTCCACCTGCGGGAGCACGTCGCGGCACCAGATCAGGTCCACGCTGCCGTCGGGCTGCCCGGTGGCGTCCATCGTGGTGTGCCGGATGTCGATCCGCTCCGCCAGCCCCGCGTCCCGCACGGCGGCGCGGGCCCACTCGGCGTGCACGGCGACCGGCTCGACGCCGACGCCGGTCGCGCCGTGTTCGGTGACCAGCCGGATGAGGTGCCCGGCGTCGCGGCAGCCGGCGTCCATGATCACCGCCCCGGGATGCAGGTACCGGCCCGCCAGCTCGAACAGCCAGTCCGGGCCGCGCGGGCCGAGGGAGCGGTCGAGCTCCTCGTAGACCCGCCACGTCACGTCGCTGTACACGCGGGTGAGCGCGCCGATGTTCCGCGCGCCGCTCACGCCCGGTCCTCGCGGTAGCGGCGCGACTGGTGCACGTCGGCGTCCAGGCCGTAGACCCGGCGCAGATCGGCGATGGCGGCCAGCGCCCGCTTGCCGTGCGGACTGGCCGAGGCCTCGCCCTCCTGGCCGGGGACCGGCTCGAAGGAGTGCAGGACGATCTTCTCCAGCAGCTGGCCGAGCCCGATCTCCTCGAACTCGGCGAGGCCCTTGAGCACCTTGACCAGGCGTTTCTCCATCCGGACGCCCAGTTGCACGCGCTCGATCTCGATGTCGTCCACGACCGTCTCCTCAGGGGTTCTTGGGACCTTGGTCCCAAGGTAACGGCGGAATCGGCGGATGGTCCAGCCGATTTCGGCGTGCCCTCCCGTGGCGGTTCCGTGTCAGACGCGGTGTCAGCGCGACGACCGTCCCGTGTCAGCAGCGCCTCCGATAGTTGCCGCATACCAACGAACGGCAACACCTTCCAAGGAGCGAACGACATGAGCATCAACCTCACCGCCCAGGACAAGACCACCGTCCAGACCGCCGCCTACGGCGCCATCGACCTCCTCGCCGCCGCGAGCATCGGATCCGGCCCCGGCAAGATCGCCGCCGACGGCTACCTGGCCCTCTTCTCCACCACCGGCCCCATCGGCCACGTGCTCGCCGAGAAGCGCCGCGCCGCCAAGCCCGAGGGCAAGTCCGTCGCCGCCTACGCCGAGCAGGTCCTCCCCGCCCTGACCGGAGCCGTGCGCCTGCTCAAGGCCCAGGACCCCACCCAGGCCGCCGAATTCCGCGCCATCCTGCGGACCGCCATCGACGCGGCCACCGCCGGCCGGGTGACCGCGCCGCTGGAGTCGATGATCGGCAAGATCAACGCGGCCCTGGACGCGGGAGAGTAAGGCCTCCCGCGACCGGGTGATCGAGTGAGCGACCACGCCCCCGTGCCGAACGGCACGGGGGCGAAACACGTTCGCGGGCCCCGGCCGCACCCTCACTGTGCGGTGAGCACCTGCCCACGGCGCTCGCCGAGGCGGCGCGAGCGCGGGAGCTGCCCGTGTCGCCCGGTGTTGGCGGCCCGGGCCGCGAGGTGGGCTTTACGTCGCACATGCGTGGGCGCTCCGGATCGCCGAGCGCATCGATGGCCCCAAGGTCGAGCGGCGATCCCGAGGTGGTGCGGTGGGCGGCGTGCCGACCCACAACCCCGCCTCGCCGCCGGATCCCTGCCGCATCATGTGCGCCAACGGTCCCGGCCGGTGCGGGCGGCGATGGGATGGTCGCCGGACGATTGCCGTTCGCGTGCGCGCTGTTGCTCGCGCTGGCGGGGCCGGGTCCGTGCCACACCCACTTCGGGGTTCTCCCAGGGCGTCACGGGCATGAGCCGAGCGCTGAACATGGCCTGAGGCCCGAGCGCGCCGTCCCCGACTCATCTCACGTTCCTCACCGGCGTCGCTCGCAAGTACCGCGAGCTGAGCGCGGCACGTACACCCCGCATCGTGAGCCGGTTCGCCTCGCGCGTGCTGTCCCTGCGGCCGAGCGGGCCGTGGCAGGCCTGCGGGAGTGAGAGGCCGGAGGCACGACGAGACCACGCACCGATGGCGGTCACCGCTCGCCGCTTCTCGGGTCGCCCGGCGGCAGGTCATGCGCGCTTCGCCCGGCTCACCCGCCGCTGCTCGTCTGCCCACACGTGCCCACGCTCCAGCGACCTGCCCATGCCATCGTGGCCCCTCGGCCGTATCCCCGCCGATCGGCGGCGAGTTGTGCCTGCCCGCCTGCCCGCCTGCCCGCCTGCCCGCCTGCCCGCCTGCCCGCCTGCCCGCCTGCCCGCCTGCCCGCCTGCCCGCCTGCCCGCACCCACTTCGCCCGCCCCGCCGTCGGCCATATCGCCGCCACCCGGCGGCAAGTTGTGCCCGCCACCGCCACCGCCACCGCCACCGCCACCGCCACCGCCACCGCCAGTCCCACCGTCAGTCCCACGCGCTCCGCCCGTGCCGCTGTGATCCGTCTTGTCGGCCGTATCGCGGTCGTCCGGCGGCGAGTTGTGCCCGCCACCCGCGCCACCCGCGCCACCCGCGCCACCCGCGCCACCCGCGCCACCCGCCAGCCCGCCACCCCGCACCCCACCTCCTCAGCCGGGGCCGTGGTCCGTCGGCCGCATGTCTCCGCTCGGCGGCGAACCGTGCCCGCCTGCCCGGCCCCCCGCCCAGCCCGCCCCTGTGCCCGCCGGGCCGCGCTGGCGGGCCGATCAGAGGGCGGGGCCGTCGGGGCGTCCGTCGGGCTGGCCGTCGGGTCGATCTCCGGGCCGGTTCCCGAGTTCGGGCGAAAAGCTCTCAAACTCGCCCGCCCTGGGTAAGAGTGACGGCATATGGCCGCACGAAGGGACCCGTCCGCATGACCACGACCGACGCGTCGCGCTCCGCCACGCCGCTGACCGCCGATGAGCTCGCGCGGGTCGACGCGTTGTGGCGCGCGGCGAACTACCTGACGGTGGGGCAGATCTACCTGCTCGACAATCCGTTGCTGCACGAGCCGTTGCGGCCGGAGCACATCAAGCCGCGGCTGCTCGGGCACTGGGGGACGAGCCCGGGCCTGAGCCTGCTCTACGCGCACATGAACCGGGTGATCCAGGCGCGGGACCTGAACGCGATCTATGTGACCGGGCCGGGGCACGGTGGGCCAGCGATCGTGGCGAACACGTGGCTGGAGGGCACCTACACCGAGCGGTATCCGGCGATCACCCGCGACACCGAGGGCATGCGGAAGCTGTTCCGGCAGTTCTCGTTCCCGGGCGGGATCCCCAGCCACGTGGCGCCGGAGGTGCCGGGCTCGATCAACGAGGGCGGCGAGCTGGGCTACTCCCTCATGCACGCCTACGGGGCCGTCTACGACAACCCGGACCTGCTGGCGCTGTGCGTGGTCGGCGACGGTGAGGCCGAGACCGGGCCGCTGGCCGCGTCCTGGCTGTCGAACACACTGCTGAACCCGGCGCGGGACGGGGCGGTGCTGCCGGTCCTGCACCTGAACGGGTACAAGATCGCCAACCCGACGCTGCTGGCGCGGATCCCCGAGCAGGACCTGATGTCGCTCATGCGCGGCTACGGCTACGAGCCGCACCTGGTGCGCGCCGAGATCGGCGAGGACCACGCCACGGTGCACCAGCGGTTGGCGACGGTCCTGGACCTGTGCCTGGACCACATCTCGGTCATCCAGCACCACGCGCGGACGACGCCGACGGTGACCCGGCCGCGCTGGCCGATGATCATCCTGCGCACCCCGAAGGGCTGGACCGGCCCGAACACCGTCGACGGGATTCAGGTCGAGGGCACCTTCCGCGCCCACCAGGTCCCGCTCTCGGGCGTGCGGACGAACCCCGCGCACCTGGCGCAACTGGAGGCGTGGCTGCGCTCCTACCGTCCCGAGCAGCTCTTCGACGCCTCGGGCGCTCCCGTCGAACGCGTCGGCACGGCCGTGCCCGCGGGCCATCGCCGGATGAGCGACAACCCGCACGCGAACGGCGGCGTGCTGCTGCGCCCGCTGGTGCTGCCCGACTACCGCAAGTTCGGCGTGGCCGCGCCCGCGCCCGGTGGGACCTCGGCGGAGTCCACCAAGGTCCTCGGCGAATGGCTGCGCGAGGTCATGCGGGCCAACACCGACCGCTTCCGCCTCTTCGGGCCCGACGAGGTGGCCTCCAACCGCCTCGGCGCGGTCTTCGAGGTCACCGACCGCGCCTTCGTCGCCGAGATCGTCCCCGGAGACGATCACCTCGCGCCCGACGGCCGGGTGATGGAGGTCCTGAGCGAGCACCTGTGCCAGGGCTGGCTGGAGGGCTATCTCCTGACCGGCCGGCACGGGCTGTTCACCAGCTACGAGGCGTTCATCCACATCGTGGACTCGATGTTCAACCAGCACGCCAAGTGGCTCAAGTCCACCCTGGACATCCCGTGGCGGCGCCCGATCGCGTCGCTGAACTACCTCCTGTCATCGCACGTGTGGCGCCAGGACCACAATGGCTTCTCCCATCAAGACCCCGGCTTCATCGACCACGTGGTCAACAAGAAGGCCGAGGTCATCCGCGTCTACCTGCCACCGGACGCCAACACCCTCCTGTCGACCATGGACCACTGCCTGGCCTCACGCCACTACGTGAACGTGGTGGTCGCCGGCAAGCAGCCGCAGCCGGTGTGGCTGGACATGGACGAGGCCATGGCCCACTGCCGCCGGGGCATCGGCATCTGGGAGTGGGCCGGCAACGACGAGGGCGAGCCCGACGTCGTGATGGCCTGCGCGGGTGACGTCCCCACCCTGGAGACGATGGCCGCGGTGGACCTGCTGCGGCAGAACCTCCCTTCGCTGCGCGTGCGGGTGGTCAATGTCGTGGACCTGATGCGCCTTCAGGACGAGAAGGAGCATCCGCATGGGATGCCGGATGCGCAGTTCGACGCGCTGTTCACCACCGACAAGCCGGTGGTCTTCGCCTACCACGGCTACCCGTGGCTGATCCACCGGCTGACCTACCGCCGGACCAACCACGACAACATCCACGTGCGTGGTTACAAGGAGGAGGGCACCACGACCACGCCCTTCGACATGGTCATGCTCAATGACCTCGACCGGTTCCATCTGGTCATGGACGTCATCGACCGCGTACCGGGCCTGGCCGTCAGGGAAGCCGCGCTACGGCAACGCATGTACGACGCCCGCCAGAGGGCGAGGCAGTACACGAGGGAGTACGGCGAGGACGCACCCGAGATCCGGGACTGGGTGTGGCCTGCGCGGTGATCGGCCCTCACCTCGGATAACGAACGGATGTGCGAAAGGGTTACGGGGCGGCCTTCGGGCCGCCCCGCGGCGCTTCCGGCGATGAGACGGCGGCGCGGGACGGGGAGGTACGGTCGTCCGATGTCCCGTGCCCAGACCCGCCCCGATGTCATCCTCGTCGCCGTCGACGACCGCACCGCCGAAGCCTGGACCCGGGCCGCGGCCGGGATCGAGCGGGTCACCGTCCACAAGGGCTCGATCCTGGACGTCGACTGCGACGCCGTGGTCTCTCCGGCCAACGGCTTCGGGTTCATGGACGGCGGCCTCGATCAGCTCTACACTGTCCACTTCGGCCAGCTCGTGCAGGACCGGGTGCGCGAGCGGATCCTCCACGACCACGACGGCGAGCTCCTGGTCGGCGACGCCCTCACCGTCGCGACCGGCGACGAGCGGCAGCCGTGGCTCATCGCCGCGCCGACCATGCGCGTCCCGATGTTCCTCGGGCCCGAGACGGTCAACCCCTACCTCGCGATGCGCGCGGTCCTCCGCGAGGCCCGCCGCCACCCCGGCATCGCCAGCGTCGCGGTCCCCGGCCTGGGCACCGGCACCGGCCGCGTCCCCGTGACGGTGTGCGCGCGGCAGATGCGGGCGGCGCTGCTGCGCGCCGACCGGCCAGTGGTGCTCCCGGCGTCCTGGGCGGAGGCCACCGAGGACCACCGGCTCCTCTACACCGACGGCCCCGGCCGGTTGCAGTACTGAGGATGTCCGCGACCAATATGTGACGCGCCACTGGATGGTTTTAGTCGCAACGAGATGGCACCCTTTTGCGGGTGCCCAAGTTCTCGGGAGACTTCGAGCTCCACCTCACCCTGGCCGTAACCGACCGCGACCTCACCGCCATCGCCGACGAGCTGGGCGCGAAGTACACCAGCATCGAACTGGACCGCGGGCTCACGCCCCTCCAGCCGATGCTCACCCGCTCCGCCAAGGGCACCCTCCCCGAGATGCGGGCGCTGGCCGCACGCCTGACCACATTGCTGGACGCCCAGGGCGTCCAGGTGGTGCGCACGAAGATCGAGGCCGCGCCCTGGACCGACGGCCTCCCCGAGAGCGACGTCGAGGCCGACCCGGACCTCTACTGGGAACACCACATCAAGCTGCTGCTGCCGCCCGCCTCCGATGTGGACGCCCTGACGACCGTCGTCAGCCTCCACGGCGCCCGCCTCTCGCGAAACGCCCGCCGGACCCGCGCCGACGGCGTCCTGGAGCGCTTCGTCACCCAGCGCTGCCACGGCGTGGGCCGCTCGACGGCCCGCGCGCGCCTCGACGGGCTGCTGGCGGCGCTGACGCACCACAAGATCGCCGAGGTCGAGGAGGAGTACGTGGTCCTCGACGACCGGATCGGGCTGGACGCGGGCTGGCTGTCGTGAACTGGGCTTCCCTGTTCGAGATGGCCGCGCGCGTGGCGCGCTCGCCCTTGGCGGGAGAGCTGGTGCTGCGCGGCAGCGTCCCGATGCGCCTGTGGTTCGGCGACCGGGCGCGGCGGCCGGGCGATGTGGACTACGTGGTCGCCGACGCCTACATCGAGGCGCATTCACCCGATGGCGACGCGATCATGGACGGGCTCACCCGCGTCCTCGGTCCGCCGGAGAGCGAGAGCGACCTGTGGGCCGACGGCGAGGCCATCGGGCGGCGGCTCGGCTACCCGGGCGGGCGCATCGACGTGGTCTTCGGCGAGATCCTGTGGGCGGAACCCGAGATCCTGCCGGTGAACGGTGTCCCGGTGCCGGCGGCCTCGCCCACGCTGGAGCTGGCCTGGAAGCTGCGATGGCTGGAGGGCGGCCATCCGGAGCCGAAGGACCTGTACGACGCCGTCCTGCTCGCCGAGTCGCCGCGGGTGGACCTGGAGCTGTCGCGGGGTGTGTTCGAGGCGGTCTGGCGTGACGACTTCGTGGAACTGCCACCCCGCTGGTCCGAGCACGCCCCCGCGGACGACCGGTGGCGCGCGGCGGGCCTGCCGGGGCGTCCCGGCGAGTGGATCGACCGGCTGAACGCCGCGTGCGGACTGGAGTGAGCTCATGTACACCATCCGCCTCACCCTCTGGGGCATGGACCGCCCGGCCGAGGCCGCCCGCGAACTCGGGGCCGAGTACGAGGTCGTCGAGCATCCCGGCACTGTCCTGCCGACGCGGCACCGGGTCGTCGAACGCGGACTCCCCTCGGCGGAGGCCGCGCATGAGCGGGAGCGGGAGCTGAGTCTGGCGTTCGCGCCGCTGGGGGACTGGGTGGTCCGGTCGCGCATCGAGAGCCTCGCCGACGAGGAGGAGGCGCTGTACCGCGAGTACAGGGTCGCGGTGCGAGAGGTACCCGATCCGCTGCCGCCGCTGACCGCTCTCTCGGTGGTGAACGGGGTGGCGACGCTGACCTCGCGGCATGACGGGGTCCTGCTCGGCGACGGGGTCGAGTCGGTGTGGGTGGTGCACGACGACAATCTGGGTGAGGACCGGGGGTGGTTCGCGCCGGGGGCGTTGTGGGCGAACCCGGACCGGGTGACGCCGAGGCTGGGCGAGCCGCCGGAGCAGGACTGGCCGGGCTCCTACATGCCGGTCGGCAAAGAGGGCGTGGCCGAGTCGCCGGTCTTCGATCCGGCGCTCAAGGGCTACTCGCACGGGTTCCGGGTCAGCGCGGTCATCGCGGACGAGGCGCGGCGCCTTCAGTGGTGGGCGGCGCGGCGGGCGGCCATGAACCATGTGCTGGACGTGGTGTCGCGCTCGGAGCTGGCGCCGCGGCTGATGCTGCGCGGGAGCGCGGCGATGGGCGCGTGGTTCGGCGATCAGGCGCGTGAGCCGGGGGATCTCGACTTCGTCGTCGTGCCGCACACGCTGAGGCCGGACACCAAGGCCGGGGAGGCGCTCATGGACGCGCTGGTCGACCTGGTCTACGCCGACCCGGGGCCGGGCCTGCGGGCGGAGTACGCGGGGACCGGCGAGATCTGGACCTACGAGCGGGCCGAGGGGCGGCGGCTGGTCTTCCCGTACGACGGGGGGACGGTGCAGGTCGATGTCGTGTTCGGCGAGGAGTTGCCGCTGCCGCCGGAGGAGCTGATCGTGCCGGGTGTGGAGCGGCCGGTGCTGGCGGCGACGCGTGAGCTGTCGCTGGCGTGGAAGCTCATGTGGCTCGCCAGCGACATGTACCCGCAGGGCAAGGACCTCTACGACGCCGTGCTGCTCGCCGAGGCCGTGCGGGTCGACGCCGGGCTGGTGCGCCAGATGCTGCGGGACGAGATCGAGGACGCCGGGGACTGGGAGCCCGAGGACCTGCTGGACCTGGACATCCACGACTGGGAGGAGTTCCGGGCCGAGTATCCCCGGGTGGAGGGCGAGCCGGACGGCTGGGCCGCCCGGCTCGTGCGCGCGCTGGAGGGCTAGACGCCGTCCCTCGCGATGACCACCGGGCATTCGGCGTGGTGGATGAGCGCGTGGCTGACCGAGCCGAACAGCAGGCCCCGGAATCCGCCGTGGCCGCGTCCGCCGACGGCGACCAGCGACGCGGTCCTGGTGGCCTCGATGAGCGCCTCCGTGGGGCGGCGGCGGACCACTCGCGCGGTGAGGCTGACGCCCGCCGCGTCCTGCTCCAGCAGGGCCTTGTCCAGCAGCCGCTCGGCCGAGGCCAGTTCATCGGCGGGCTGGTCGTCGTCGAGGCCGTAGACGGCCTCGACGGGGCAGTCGCGCAGCCGGGCCTCGCGGACGGCGAACGTGAGCGCGTTGCCCGCCTCGGGGGAGCCGTCGACGCCGACCACGATCGGGCCGGACCCGGTGTCGGGCCGGTCGGGGCGCACCACCGCCACGGGGCAGGTGGCGTGCGCGGTGACCTGGACGGCGGTCGAGCCGACGAGCAGGCCGGTGAAGCCGCCGTGGCCGCGGTTGCCGACGACCAGCAGCTCGGCGTCCTCGGACGCGGTGAGCAGCGCGCCCGCCGGGCCGGCGACCTCCATGTGGGTGCTGACCGACACCCCGGGCGCGGCAGCGCGGGCGGCGTCTGCGGCCTCGGCGAGGATGGCCTCCCCGCCGGCGCGCAGGTCCTCGCGGGGGATGCCGTAGGCGGCCAGGTCCATCGGCGTGTCGATCATCGACCAGACCACGGCGTGCACGAGCCGCAGCGGCAGGCCGCGCAGCGCGGCCTCGCGGGCGGCCCAGACGATGGCGCTGCTGGAGGCGTCCGAACCGTCGACGCCCACCACGATCGTGTCGGACTTGCCGATCTTCTCGGTGATCTCGCCGCTCATGATCATCACGCTCCCGTCTCAATGTTCCACGTGAAACGGCGTTACGTCCTGAAGAGCCCGGCCGAAGGTCAGTGCCGCCCGCCGCCGTTGCCCCCGGGCCCGCCCAGGAGCCTGGTCGCCAGGACCGCCGCCTGTGTGCGGCGTTCCAGGTCCAGCTTCGACAGCAGGCTCGACACGTAGTTCTTCACCGTCTTCTCCGCCAGGTACATCCGCTCGGCGATCTGCCGGTTGGTCAGTCCCTCGGCGATCAGGACGAATATGCGCCGCTCCTGTTCGGTCAAGGTGCGCAGCTCCACCGGATCCTCCGGCCCGCGCCTGATCCGCTCCAGGACCCTCGACGTCACCACCGGGTCCAGCAGCGAACGGCCTTCGGCGACCTTGCGGACGGCGTCCACGAGATCGGTGCCGCGCACCTGCTTGAGCACATACCCAGCCGCGCCGCCCATAATCGCGGCGAACAGCGCCTCGTCGTCCTCGTACGACGTGAGGATGAGCACCCGGACCGACGGCACGGCCGCCCTGACCTCGCGGCACACCTCGATCCCGCTCCCGTCGGGCAGGCGGGCGTCCAGGATCGCCACGTCGGGCCGCAACGCGGGGATCCGGCGGCGGGCCTCGGTGGCCAGCCCCGACTCGCCGACCACCTCGATATCGCCCTCACGCTGGAGGAGCTCGCACAGCCCGCGGCGTACGACCTCGTGGTCATCGAGCAGGAAAACCCGGATCATTCCCCATTCATAGTGGGGAAAACGGTCTCCGCGTCAGCCTACGTAAGTCCCGTCCGAACGGGCTGAAAGTCCCTTGTGACCTTGAGGTCCGTTGTGGGGGCCACCCGGGCCGGAGGTGTCCTCGTGCGAGGCCGAGGGCTTCGGGGACGGGTTGGTGTCCTGCGGATCCTCGCCCTTGCCGTCCCCGTCGTCACCGCCCTCGCCCAGGAGCCGCTCGCAGAACCGCCGCACGCGCTCCAGGCTTCCCGCGCGTTCCTCCAGCCCCGGGTAGTCCTTCTCGGCCCTCGCCCCGCGCGGGTCGTCCAGGAACAGCCGGCACAACTGCTTCAGCCGCTTGCCCGAGGGCCTGCCCGGCTCGGGCGGGTCCTCGCCGTCCTCGCCCTTGAACGGCTTGATCGAGGTGTCCGACGGGGACGGCGTGGGCGCGGTCGGGGTCTCCACCGGCTCCGTGGGCGTGTTCGGCGCCGGATCGGCCCGGCCGCCCTCGGCGACGGGCTGCCCCGGGGACCCCTCGCCACCGGGCGTGAGGCTGGAGCTGGCCGCGAGGGCCACGCCGCCGAGCAGCGCGACGGCGATGACGGCCTTCACCACCACGAACCGCGCCAGGAACCGCCGCGACGGCCGGACGGCGTGCCGCGGGGCGGCGCGGAACGCGGTGAGCACGTCGTCCTCGCCGCCCAGCTCCGCAGGGCGCGCGGAAGCGGCGGCCGCGTCCAGCAGCGCCCCCAGGCGCCCGGAGCGGTCGCGTCCGTCGAGGATCCGGCGCGCGTCGTGCCGGGTCAAGCGGGTCATGTCGCGTCCCTGGGGGTGAGCGCCCCTGCGGGGATCATCGGATCGGTCGGCCGCGCGTCGGCGTCCGGGCCCAGCCGCGCGGCCAGGCGGCGCAGACCGCGATGCGCGGCGGTGCGGACGGCGCCCGGGCGCTTGCCCAGCACCTTGCCCGCGGATCGGGCGTCCAGCCCCATGACGACGCGAAGCAGGACGGCCTCCGCCTGAT
Organism: Actinorhabdospora filicis; assembly: GCF_030269765.1. Classification (GTDB taxonomy): domain Bacteria; phylum Actinomycetota; class Actinomycetes; order Mycobacteriales; family Micromonosporaceae; genus Actinorhabdospora; species Actinorhabdospora filicis. The sequence goes on from NZ_BSTX01000005.1 coordinate 117,154, forward strand.
CCTGGGGCAGAGAGGCGATCAGCGTCAAGGCCGCATCCGTGGAAAGGGCGTCCACCGCCATCGCCGCGGTGTCCGAGGGCGCCTCCAGATCCGTCAGATCCTCATCCGGGACGGGCGCGGCCGGCCTGCGCCGCTGATGCCGGACGTGGTCCAGCGCCCGGTGCCGCCCGATCGTGGCGGCCCAGCCCCGGAACCCGTCGAAGTCGCCCTTGAAGCCGCGCAGGTCCCGCGCGATCTGCAGCCACGTCTCCGACGCGACGTCCTCGGCGTCGGCGCCCACCAGGACCCGCAGGTACCGCAGCAGCCGCGGCTGCACCGCCCGGAACAGCGCGCGGAAGGCGTCCTCATCGCCGGACCGCGCCGCGTCGACGCACGCCGACAGCTCTGTGTCGGTCTCGGGGGGCGGGGGCCTCACGCCTACAGCCTGCCTCATGCGATTCACCCCGTGACACCCCCCGGGCGGGTGTAACAACACCGCCCGCCCGGACGCTGTCGCGGGTGAAAGGCGGAGTCCCCGGTGAGACGGTTCCGCCCGAGCATTATGCCGTTTTTACGGGTAAAGGTCAGTGAAAGAATATTTCCGACCGCTTGGGTATTGACTGTCCGAAAAGCTTCCGGCAGAGTTTCCGATGCCGGGTTGCCATACCGGCGTCGCCCACCGGAGAGCACGGGCTAGCGACTTCCGGTGGTAGCGGCATTGCCGCCCGCCTGCCCCGCGACTCACGGCGCGGGGCCGCCGGCGGGGGTTCCCCCGACCCCCGCCGGCCCCGGCGCGAAACGACCGTCCCGGACCGCCGCCGGGACGGTGGGTCCCTGCGTGGACCACCCCAGGGGTGGCCCGGTCCCCCGTCCGGGCCACCCCCTCAGGCCGCCAGGCTCTGCTCCACCACCCGCCGCGAGGCCACCCGGGACAGCGCGAAGGTCACCAGCAGCCCCACCGCCATGCCCGCCGCCGTCAGCAGGACGACCAGGAACTCGCCATCGGCGGTCGCCGCGCGCAACGCGTCCCCGCTCACGCCCGCGACCCCGGCGTCGGCGATCGCGGTGAACACCGCCAGCCCGATCGCGTTGCCGATGTTCAAGGTGGTCGAGGCGATGCCGTTGGCGATGCCCTGCTCATGGGCGGGCGTGCCCGTCGCCGAGACGATCCACATCGCCGTCCACACGATGCCCTGCCCCACGCCCGAGACGATCAGGCCCGGCGCCAGGAGGCCGTAACCGGCGTCCGCGCTGAAACCGAAGGCCATCAGCACCGTCCCCGGCACGCCCAGCGCGAACCCCACGATCAGCGTCGCGCGCGTCCCGAAACGTGTGGCCAGGCGCTCGCCGAGCTGCGTCCCGGTCGCGATGGCCAGCGAGGGCACCAGGAACGCCAGGCCCGTCTGGAGCGCGGAGTAGCCGTGCACCGACTGCATCAGCACGGTCAGGAAGTAGGGCAGGACGCCGAAGGTGCCCATGAAGACGAAGGTGACGGTCATGCCCACGCTCAGGTGCCGGTTGCGGAAGAGCCGGAACGGCATTAGCGGGTCGCGGCCCTTGGCCTCGATGAGCGCGAAGGCGGCCAGCAGCACCGCCGCGACGGCGAAGCCGCCCAGCACCCACGGGCTCGTCCAGCCCAGCTCGGGTCCCTCGACCAGGCCGAACACCAGCAGCGTCGAGCCGCCGGTGACGGTCAGCGCGCCCGGCAGGTCGAAGCGCCTGCGCTCCGCCCGGGGCGCGTCACGCGGGATGAACAGCAGCGACAGGACGGCCACCGCGCCCGCCAGCGGCACGTTCACGTAGAACACCGCCGACCAGCCGAAGGCCTGCGTGAGGACGCCGCCCAGCAGCGCGCCGAGCGTCAGCCCGCTCGCGCCCGCGCCGCCCCACACCGCCAGCGCGCGGTTGCGCCGCGGGCCCTCCTCGAAGAGCGTGTTCAGCAGCGCCAGCGTCGACGGCAGCAGCAGAGCGCCGCCCACGCCCTGGATCGCGCGGGCCGCGATCAGCACCGACGGGTCGGACGCCAGTCCGCCCGCCAGCGACGAGACCGCGTACAGCGCCAGCGCGGTGATGAACACCCGGCGGCGCCCCAGCAGGTCGGCGGCGCGCCCGCCGAGGAGCAGGAAGCCGCCGGCGAACACGACGTAGACGCTCACCACGAGCTGCTGCGTCGCTCCGGGGAAGCCGAGGTCCTCTCCGATGCGCGGCAGCGCGACGAACACGATGTTCAGGTCGAGGGCGAAGATCAGCTGCGCGAGGGCGAGCAGCGCCAGGACGAGTCCCGGTCGGGAGCGGGGCATGGGAAGACTCCGGATTCGATAGTACTAATACTTGCGTACGATCGAACAATCGTCGCCGGGAACGTGAGTGTCAAGAGCGACCCCCGTCACACGCAGGGAGGTTCGAATGTCGCGGTACCGTCAAAGAATGAGCTTCCGGCATCCCGAGCGCGACGCGATCCGCGTGGACGCCGTGCTGTCCGCCCTCGGCAACCCCGTCCGCCTGGCCGCCGTCCGCAGCCTCGACAAGGACGGCGACCGCAACTGCGGCAACCTCCTCGCCGAGATCGGCGTCAGCGCGAAATCGACCATGACCCACCACTGGCGCGTCCTGCGCGACGCCGGGGTGATCTGGCAGCACCAGCACGGACGCGAGTACCAGCTCTCGGTACGCCGCGAGGACCTCGACGCGCGCTACCCGGGACTCCTGGACGCCATCCTGGCCGGGGCGGCCAGGGACGAGGCGGCCTAACCCTCCGTCGTCCGCACGAACGCCGCCGGGGAGATCCCCAGCATCGCCCGGAAGTCGCGCACCAGATGCGCCTGGTCGGCGTAACCCAGCTCGGCGGCCACCCGCGCCCAGTCCACGTCCGGCCCGGCGGCCTCCACCGCCTCCTGCACGCGATACCGCATGATCACCGACTTCGGGCTCACGCCCACGTACTCGGCGAACAGCCGCTGGAGCGTGCGCGGGGTCGAGCCGTCCAGCTCGGCCAGCTCCTCCACGCGCATGAGCGAGCGGTCGCGCCGGACGCGCGCGGCCAGCGTCATCGCACGATCGCGCGCCGGGTCGGGCTCCTCATCGACGCACCCCAGCAGGAACGCGTCGAAGGCCGCCACCCGCGCCCCGGGCGTGGCGGCGTCCACGATGGACGCCGGATCCGCCCCGGGCAGCACCTCGCCCACCGGCAGCCGCTGATCGGTCAGCGCCGACACCGGCTCACGGGTGAACGCCCGGAACGCGCCCGGAAGGAACTGCGCGCCGCACACCCGCCCGGTGCCCTCCAGCTTGATCGCGAAGAGCCGCCGGCCGACCCCCGAGACCTCACCGAAGGCCCCGGCGGGGTCATAGCGCTGGAACACCACGTTGACGCACGGATGCGGCACCACCCGCGACTCATAGGGCTCGTCGAGATCCCAGTCGATGAACCAGTAGTGCTCCACCAGCCCGGCCAGCCGCGCGTGCGGAGCATGGCGGCGGAAGCGGACACGCGTCATCAACCCGGCGGGATCGACGATCCCCCTCGTGTCACGACGCGGTTCGCTCACACCATCGAGCCTAGGTCGAACGCCGCTTCGGCCGGAAAGCTGTCGCGTTTCTTCAAGACCCCCGCCACCCCGACCACTAAGTTAGAACACATGAGCGAAGAAGTCAAAGACGTCCCGGTCGAGGAGCTGCTCACCGAGGCGACCACCGCCGCCCTCCCGGTCATCGACGGCATCGCCGACACCGACCTCGACGCGCCCACCCCCTGCGCCGAGTTCACCGTCCGCGACCTCGCCAACCACCTCCACCAGGTCGTGGTCAACTTCCAGGCCCTCGCCCGCCGCGAGACGCCCGACTGGTCCACGACCCCCGACGCGCTCGCCGATCCCGGCTGGAAGCGCGGCTTCGCCGGGGAGGCCGCGAAACTGGCCGAGGCCTGGTCCGCCCCCGGCGCGCTGGACGGCGTCTCGCCCGGCTTCGGGATGCCCCAGCCGGTCGTGGCGCGCATGGTCCTGCTCGACCTCACGCTGCACGCGTGGGACCTGGCCCGGGGCACGGGACGAGAGTTCGTCCCCGCGCCCCGGGCGGTGGACGCCCTGCGCGGCTTCGTCGACGACATGGCGCCGACGGCGCGGCAGATGGGCGTCTTCGGTGAAGAGGTTCAGGTGCCGGAGGACGCCGGCGCGTTCGAGTGCGTGCTGGCGAGGTCCGGCCGCGACCCGCGCTGGGAACGTCCCTCAAAAGAGTGATGCCCGGCGAGTCATGATCGTCAATGGATGAAATGCCCGATATGTTCCATGGTGCGTGGTGGCACGCCGCGGGCCTCGCACTCGGGAAGCGAGGCCCGCACCCATCGGCTAGAAGTACTGGCGGACCCGGGGCTGCGCCTTCGCCGTGACGCTCACCCGGTTGAACGCGTTGATCAGCGAGATGGTCATGACCAGGTTGCCCAGCTCGACCTCGCTGAACTGCTTCTCCGCCACCGCCCACACGTCGTCGGGGACGCCGTCCTCACCCATGCGCGTGACCGCCTCGGTGAGCTCCAGCGCCGCGCGTTCCCGCTCGTCGAAGTAGGGCGACTCGCGCCAGACCTCCAGCTGGAAGATCTTCTCCGGCCGCACCCCGATGGAGAGGATCTCGCGGATGTGCACGTCGAGGCAGACCGCGCACCGGTTGATCTGCGAGGCCCTGATCTTGGCCAGTTCGCGGATCTCGTGCGCGAGGGTGTCCTCTTGCCGCAGGGTCTGCTCGACCTGTTCCAGAGCCTGGTAGGCCGCGCCCATCACCCGCGGAATCCGAAACCTCATGTGAAGCCTCCTCGTTCGTGTCCGCTGCAACGCCGACACTCTACGGGAACTTCCATACCCACAGGTGGTATGCGTCACGTGCGTGAACGCGCAGCTCAGGCCCGTCCCTGCAGCTCCCGCCGCATTGTCCGCATCGCGTAGTGCAGGCGCGACTTCACCGTCCCGGCCGGCACGCCCAGCTCCACCGCGACCTCGCCGATCGGGCGTCCCCACAGGTACACCTGCTCCACCACCCGCCGGTGCGCCACCGACAGCCGCCGCATCGCCGACACCACCGCCACCCGGTCGGCCACCGCCTCGGCGTGACAGGCCGCCACCGGCTCCTCGTCACCGTCCCCGAGCGACTCGTACGGACGCACCGCGCGCCGCCGGTGCGCGTCGATCACCAGGTTCCGCGCCACCGTGTACAGCCACGGCCGCAGCTCCTCCGCCACGCACGTCAAGCTGCCCCGGCGCGTCCAGGCCCGCATCAGCGTCTCCTGCACGACGTCCTCGGCGAGCTGCGCGTCCCCCGCCGTCCACTGCCGGACGCGCCACAGCAGCGCCGCCCGGTGGTGGGCGTGCACGTCCTGAATGAAGTCCTCGGCCTCCCGCACGCCGCCAATGCTGCAAACCCGAGTAGTGGACAAACTTCACCATTCGGCGCGGTATCCCCACTGTTCACAAGGCCTTCACCTACCCGCGAGTACCCCGTGACGTCCCAGCTGGTGAACGACCGTTCAGTCTTATCCCCGATGGGGCTAATCTCATCGGAATGAGCAGCACCGCACCCCGCACCCGGCGCGAAGAGATCCTTGAGGTCGCCGTGCGGATGTTCGCCGCCCGCGGCTACCACGGCGTGTCGATGGACGACATCGGCCGCGCCGTCGCGGTCACCGGCCCCGCGCTCTACCACCACTTCAAGGGCAAGGAGGCCATGCTCGTGGCCGCCCTGCGCCCGGTCAGCCAGGGCCTCCTGGACGGCGGCCGCGCCCGCGTCGCCTCGGCCACCGCCCCCCGCGAGGCCCTGGAGGCGCTGGTCGACTTCCACGTCGAGTTCGCGCTGGCCAACCCCGCCGTCATCGCCCTCCACCTGCACGAGCTGGACCGCCTGCCCGACGAGTCCCGCCGCGAGATCCGCCGCCTACAGCGCCAGTACGTGGAGGAATGGGTCGCCGTCCTGGTCGCCCTGCGTCCCGGACTCGGCGAGTCGGGCGCCCGCGTGCTCGCCCACGCCGCCTTCGGCCTGATGAACTCCACGCCCTACATCGGGCGCATCGCCGACACCGAGCGCGCCGAGACCACCCGCCTGCTGCGCCGGGCGGCCCTGGGGGCGCTCGTCGGGGAGTAGCGCGGCTCTGGGGGTGACGTGACGCTGCTGTCGAGGCTCCTCTCGCCGCATCTGGCGCGATCTACCTAACGGCCCCTGAGATGGGCACTGTGGTGGTCTGGTGTTCGAGTCGCTGCTGTCGCGGCTCCTCTCGTGGCATCTGGCGCGATCTACCTAACGACCGTTAAGGTGGTCTGGTGTTCGAGTCGCTGCTGATCGCCAACCGGGGCGAGATCGCCCGCCGGATCATCAAGACCGCCCGGGAGCTCGGGGTGCGCACCATCGCGGTGCACTCCGAGGCCGACGCGGATCTGCCCTTCGTCCGCGAGGCCGACGAGGCCGTCCTCATCGGACCGGCCGACCCCGCCGCGTCCTACCGCAACTACGAGGCGATCCTGGCCGCCGCCAAGGAGACCGGCGCCGCCGCGATCCACCCCGGCTACGGGTTCGGTTCGGAGCACCCGGGCTTCGCCCGCGCGGTCATCGAGGCCGGCATCGCGTGGGTCGGGCCGTCCCCCGAGGCCATCGAGGCCATGGGCGACAAGATCAACGCGCGCAACATCATGTCCGCCGCCGGGGTCCCCGTCGCGCCGGGCACGGGCGAGCCGGTGGCCGATGTGGACGCCGCGATCGCGCGCGCCGCCGAGGTCGGCTACCCCGTGATGGTCAAGGCCGCCGCCGGTGGTGGCGGCATGGGCATGGCCGTCGCGCAGGACGCCGAGGGCCTCCCGAAGGTCTTCGAGCAGATCCAGGGCGTGGCCGGGCGCCTCTTCGGCTCCGCCGACGTGCTCATCGAGCGCTTCTACCCGCGCGTCCGGCACGTCGAGGTGCAGATCCTCGGCCTGCCCGACGGGCGCGTGCTGACCCTCGGCGAGCGCGAGTGCTCCGTCCAGCGCCGCAACCAGAAGCTGGTGGAGGAGACGCCGAGCCCGGCGCTGACGCCGGAGCTGCGGGCGCGGTTCATGGACGCCGCGCGCAAGGCGGGCGAGGCGGTGGGCTACCGCAACGCGGGGACGGTGGAGTTCCTGCTGGACGTGGAGTCCGGCGACTTCTTCTTCCTGGAGATGAACACGCGCCTCCAGGTCGAGCACCCGATCACCGAGACCGTCTACGGGGTGGACCTGGTGGCGGCGCAGCTGGCGGTGGCCGAGGGACGCGATCCCGGCATCGAGGTCGGCGAGCCGTCCGGGCACGCGATCGAGTTCCGGGTCAACGCCGAGGATCCCAAGCGGTTCCTGCCGGGGCCGGGCGTCATCACCGAGTGGGTGGAGCCGTCCGGCGAGGGCGTGCGGGTGGACTCCGGGTACGGCGACGGGAACACGGTGCCGCGCTTCTACGACTCGCTGATGGCGAAGCTCGTGGTGTCGGGGCCGGACCGGGCGTCGGCGCTGGCGAAGGCGCGGGAGGCGCTGAAGGACTTCCGGATCGCCGGGCCGAAGCAGAACCTGCCGTTTTTCCTGGAGCTGCTGGACAACGACGAGTTCACCTCGGGCGCCTATGACACCGGCATCGTCGGGAGGATGCGATGAACTTCGAGAAGTTCCCCGCCGAGGTCTCCATCCGCGAGGTGGGGCCCAGGGACGGCCTGCAGAACGAGGACCCGGTGCCCACCGACGACAAGGTGCGCCTCCTCAACGCCCTCTCGCGGACGGGGGTGAAGCGCATCGAGGCGGTGAGCTTCGTGCACCCCAAGGCGATCCCGCAGATGGCCGACGCGGCCGAGGTGTGGGCGCGGGCGGAGAAGAACCCGGACGTGCGGTACTCGGCGCTGGTCCCCAACACCAAGGGCGCGCACCGGGCCCTGGAGGCGGGTTTCACCGAGATCGAGGTGGTCGTGTCGGCCTCGAACACCCACAACCTGCGGAACGTGAACCGGTCCACCGAGGACAGCCTCGACGACATCACCGGCCTCATCTCCCTGCTGCACGATGAGGGCGCCAGCGCGGAGGTCATCATCTCCACCGCCTTCGGCTGCCCCTACGAGGGGGACGTGCCGCCGGAGCGGGTGGCGTCCATCGTGGACAGGGTGGTCGCCGACGGGGCCGACCGGGTGTCCTTCGGCGACACCACGGGCATGTCGACCCCGGTGCGGGTGGCGCGGCTGCTGGACCTGGTGAAGGCGCGGCATCCCGATGTCCCGCTGCTGCTGCACTTCCACAACACGCGCGGGACGGCCCTCGCCGGGATCCTCACCGCGCTCGACTACGGCATCACCGAATTCGACGCCTCCGTCGGTGGACTCGGCGGCTGCCCGTACGCGCCGGGCGCGACCGGGAACGTGGCGACCGAGGAAGTCGTGCACATGCTCCAGGACATGGAAATAGCGACCGGCGTCAATTTGCCGGAACTGATCGAGGTGGCGAGGCTCGCTCAGGAAATAGTCGGGCGAGAGCTGCCGAGCGGAGTCCTGCGGGCCGGTCCGCGCCTGCCGCAGATTTCCCGGGAAAAAAACTAAGCCAGGGCGTTACCCATTCTGGGGCCCCTTCGTTGATAGGACAGAGAGTGCTCACCGGAGTTCTTCCGGTAGGCACTCGGCCGTCGATCACGAAGGGGTCACTGTGTCGGTTCGCGACCGTATGGGAGGCGACATTCGTCGCGCCCGCACGTCGCGCCGTCGTCCCCTGGCCGCGTTCGTTCGCGGCCTGCTGATCGCCGGTCTGGCCGGCACGGCCTGGTGCCTCAGCGCCGCCGCCGCCCACGCCGCCGTCACCGACGACTTCTCGCCGGTCGACCTCGCACCCATGACGGCATCCTCGCTCGGCGAGGCCGTTGCAACGTCGGTGCAGGCCGCATATCCGACCCAGTCGAACCAGCTGGACGTCATCGGCTCGCCGCTCCTGGATGCCCCTGTCGAAGGTGCCGCCGGGACGTCGGTGCCGAGGTCGGCCGAGAGCTCGGTGGTGACATGCGGAAACGCCCGCGGAGAGGCTCTGCGAGTCTCAACGGACACCGAGGGCGGGCAAGGGAACACCTCCCGAGTAGAAGAAGACACCTGGCCCAAGGGCCAGTCCGGTTCCACGAGCGAGAGCGCCGTACCGACGAGTGACGCGCCGCTCGGTCTCGTGGAGGACGCCGTCGAGCCCATTGGCCTCGACGGTGTCGTCGCCGCACCATCCGCGCCGCTGTCGCCCATCGCCGGGCTGATGCGGCCGGTCAGCGCGCCATTGGCGAGTGCGGCCCGCCCGGTCATCGACCCGCTCACCGAGACGGTGTCGCCGATGACCGATGGCATGGGCGCCGTCACACAGCCCGTGGTCGGCGTGCTCAATCGCGTGACGACGCCTGTCGCCACAGTCGTCACACCGATGAGCGCCTCACTCGCGCAGGTCGCCCCGATCGTCCCGGACCTTCCCGGGGGAGTACTGGGGACCTTCGCGGAGCGGCCCGATGACGCGCACGACGCCGCGAACCGGCACCGTGTCACCCCCGCGCAGGCTCTGCTCCACACGGCCCGGTACTCCGCCGAGTACCGGCCCGGGGCCGAGCGCGGAAACTCGTCGCACGACGCCGCGGTCAGTTCGGGGATGACGGGTCGCCACCCGTTCGGTCCCCTGCCGCTGCGGCTCCCGACGACCCCTGACCTGGGGTTCGTCACCGGTGGTGCGCTCTCCGGCAGCGGTGCCGGGGCCACCATGCACGATGGTGGCGCCGCCACCGCCAGCAACAACCTTCTGGCCGACGCCCGGTTGAACCGCGTCGCGCCGGCCACGGCCGCCTACGGTCCGCTGTCCATCTGGATCAGCGACCCGGCCGTCTCCCCCGATTAGTCTGACCCGCTCGGAAAGAGCGCTGGTCGACGCCTCCCTTTTGAGCGTTGGTGCCGGACGGCCCGACCGTTGCTCTTTCCCCGCGGAATGCCCGGGTTCCCCGATGAACCCCGCCAATAACGGGTAGCAGCAGAACTGATCGGGTCCACATCGATCCGGCACGCGGTCGATGCGCTGTATCAAATGAAAGTCGCCAAAGAAACACCCGGCCACGCCAGGACCGGCAAATAGTCCACGCAGTCACGCGCAATTCCAAGAAGTCAAGGAAGGCACGATTCTCATGAAGAAGAGCCTCGCCCGCAAGGTCACTCGCACCGGTATCATCGCCGCCGGGTTCCTGCTGCTGGCGGGCGGCGCCGCTCAGGCCGCCGACCTGTCGACCTACGGCAACTACGGCGCCGGCAACGGCAACCAGGCCGTCGCGGCCTGGCAGTCGCCCATCGCGGTCTGCGGCAACTCCGCCGTGGCCGGTGGCGGCGGCAACGCCTGGTGCGACGGTGTGGTCTCCTCGCAGATCACCGGCGACCAGCTGAACAACCTGTGGACGTCGCAGAACTACGGTCTCGCCAACGGCAACCAGGCCGCGGGCACCGTGCAGATCCCGGCCACCGGCTGCGGCAACGCCGTCGCGCTGGTCGCCAACACCGGTGCCGGCTGCACCGGCCGCGCCGACGCCGACCTCGGCAAGCGCAACATCGAGTCCGCCAAGGCCGAATCGGGTCGCAGCTACGACCTGGTCACCTGGGGCAACTACGGTCTCGGCAACGGCAACCAGGCCGCCGCGATCGGCCAGGCGCCCATCGCGGTCTGCGGCAACGCCGCCGCCGGTCTCGGTGGCGCCAACGCCGGTTGCGACGGGACCGTCCACGCGGTCGCGAAGCCCGGCCTGACGCCGAACATGTACACCAGCGACAACTACGGCGTGCTGAACGGCAACCAGGTCGGCGCGGGCGCGCAGGCCCCGGTCACCGTGTGCGGCAACGCCATCGGCGTCATCGCGACCTCGAACGCCGGCTGCAAGGGCGACGCCACCGCCCAGGCCGGTTCGAACCACGACGAGCCGAAGGCCGCCGTCAAGCCCGCCGCGCGTCCCGCGTCCATGGCGAAGTCGGCCAAGTCGGCCGTCAGCTCCCTCGCGGGCGTCCTCGGCTAGTTCGCTAGCCGGATCGGCCCGTCACGGGGGCTGAAGCACTGAAGGTGTCAGGGCCGGATGGAGGCGAGAGCTCCGTCTCCACCCGGCCCCGGTCCTCTTCGGTAAACGACCATGTAGGAAGGATGTGGAGTCCATGAAGAAGGCATGGGCCCGCACGACCGTCCGGGCGGGTGTGATCGCGGCGGGGCTGCTGCTGATCGCGGGGAGCGGTGTCGCCAATGCCGCCCAGCTCATGTCCGGCGGGAACAGCTTCGGCGCCAACGGGACCCAGGTCCTGTCGCCGATCCAGTCCACGGTGGACCTGTGCGGCACGCGGCTGGGCCTCGGCGGCCCTGCGAGCACCGCGTGCCTCGGCAATTCCGCCGCGGCCCTCATCGGGCCCGGCGGCATCGCCGACATGCACGCCCACGACAACGCCGGGATCCTCAACGGCACGCAACTCCAGCTGCCCACCCAGATCCCGGTCAACGCCTGCGGCGTGGCCGTCACCGTCCTCGGCGCCGCCAACGCGAGCTGCGTCGGCGGATCGAGCACGGCCGTCCTCGCCGGGCCCCAGGCGTCCATGCACACCATGGGCAACCACGGTGTCCTGAACGGCACGCAACTGCTGGCCCCGATCCAGATCCCCATCAACGTATGCGGTGTCTCGGTATCGGTGCTGGCGACGGCCAACGCCACCTGCGCCGGATCCGGCGCACTGGCCGCCGAGGGCGTCCCGTCCTCACGCACGGCCGTCAACAACGGAGCGGCGAACGGCAACCAGTTCGCCGTCCCCGTCCAGATCCCGATCAACGTCTGCGGCAACGCGATCGCCATCGTGTCCGCCGCCGACGCCACCTGCGGAGCCGGACCCACGATCCTGCCCGCGACCCGTGGAGCCTCCACCGGAACCGGAGTCCTCTCCGGCCTCCCCGGCGCCGGCCTCCTCCCCGCCGTGACCCCGGTGACCAACCTGTCCAACGGAACCGTCACCACCGCCGGCGAAGACGACCTCGTGGCCGACCTGACCAGCCTCGGCAACGGCGTCCTCGGCAACGGCAACCAGCTCTGGGCCCCCGTCCAGGTCCCCGCGAACACGACCGGCAACGCGCTCGGTCTGGGCGCGGGCACCCACGCGGGCAGCCTCGGCGGAGCGGTCGCGGCGCAGTAGACCTATATCGCACCACCACCACCTGATCCCGGCGCCTTTGGGCGCCGGGATCGTGGTGTGTGCGCAACCCGATCTATATGACGGTCACCGCCGATTGGTCTGAGACCACGGCACTGGACGCAGGCGCGGAACCGCCCGGGCAGATCGGCGAGCCGCCGGTGATGACGGCCTCGGCCGCGGGCTGCATCTGGGCGGGTCGGGAACCACCCGGTTCTAGCTGATCGTCGAACGGTTCGTCTCGAAGAGCTGGTGGCGATCATGGTCGCGCTGTCCGAGAAATGCTTTGAAGTCCTCGATCCGGTAGGCGAGCCCGGTCGTCTTCTGTTGTACCACCACCTCGAAGTCCTGCCTGATGTAACTGAGGCGGCGTTCAAGGGCGGCCTCATCCAGATTCAGCCGGGTTTCGCGGTTGATCTGCTGGAGAGTCAGGAACCGTTCGGTTTTGCGGAGAACCCGATAGACCGGGTCATGGACGACCTCGGTCGCCTCCAGTAGCTCCCGCTGCTCGCCCTCCTGCTTGAGCGCGCGCATGATCGATTGTCCGATCGCCGCGGCGACCGGAGGTGGGAACGCGTTGCCGATCTGTCGATACTTGGCCGTTTTGCGTCCGGTGAACTCCCATTGGAACCGATCGTCCGTGTTCCAGCCCTGCAGGCGGGCGACCATCTCACAGGTGAGCTTTGGCAAGAGGTCTTCGGACATGTCGGCGGAGGGCGCGGTGTCCCCGACCCCCCATCCATTGACACCCATGAGTTCCCAGGCTGCCTTCGCCCTGCTAGGGCCGAGGTCCGCGCCACCGTGCTTTTTCGATCCACCGACGATCGTCGGAGCGATCCGGTCGGCTTTGGCGGCCCATGCCTCCGCGCCCGCCCACCCGTTGGCGCCCATGAGGTCTTTGAGGGTTTCGCCCACGGTCGGTGTAATTCCCTGCGGCTCCGGCCAGGAGAAGTACGGTGCGTACTCGCGGCGCAGAGCGACGAGCACGAATCGGGGTCGCAGCTGAGGGACCCCGTAGTCGGAGGCTTGGAGCAGTTTCCACTCAGAGATGTAGCCGAGCTCACCGAGGCGGTCGAGAACGTGCTGACGGTAGGCGGCGAACCGCTTGGCACTCAGGCCCCGGACATTCTCCAGCATCAAGGCGCGGGGTTCCATGACCGCGGTGAGTTCGATGGCCCAAGCGAAGAGGTCGCGCTCGTCCTTGGCCCCGAGCTGCTTGCCTGCGATGGTGAAGGGGGGGCACGGCACGCCACCGGCGAGGAGCGCCACCCCCTTGTGATCGGCTGGGTTCCACACGGATGGATCCGCGGCATCGCCCTCCACCACCGCCCACCCAGGTCGATTCATGCGCAGGGTCGCACACGCGTCGGAGTCGAGTTCGATGGCCAGGCGATGTTCGAAGCCCGCGTGCTCAAGCCCAAGGGCCTGTCCTCCCGCCCCGGCACAGATCTCGACCACATCGAAAACGTTGGTGGGCATCGGCACGACTCCTCGCACGTCAAGTGGGCACTGGCACCCGGGCAGAGGCAATCCTGCCTCAAACGCGACCGAGATACTCCCCCCGTCGGGCCGGGCGGGTTCATCTGCGTATCGCATGTACTGCCGACCGCGAGATCGCGGGTGCCGGACGGACCGTCGTCGAGACCTGGGGCAGCTCACGTTCGACGGACCAGATGATCGTACGTGCGGATCCTTTACCACCCGGATCTGGACAGGTGTACGAACAGGACGAATGATGCTGTGTGTGCGGAGCCGAGAGGTTTGCCGGGTGTGAACCCGGCAAACGTCGTACTACACCGCCACCCCCACCAACCCCCCGTCGATCACCACGTCCTGCGCGTTCACGTAGCTCCCGTCGCCCGACGCCAGGAACGCCACCACCCCCGCGACCTCCTCGCCCGTCCCGAAGCGCCCGGCGGCCACCTCGCGGGTCGCCGCCGCGCGGCCGGCGTCGTCGAGGGCCGCGTCGGACATGGGGGTCGTGATGTAGCCGGGGCTGATCGAGTTGACGCGGATGCCGCGGGGCGCCAGTTCGGCGGCGAAGGTGCGGGCGAGGCTGCGGACGGCGGCCTTGGACGCGGAGTAGACGGGCGCGACGGCCAGTCCGCGCGACGCCGTCCAGGACGCGTTCAGCACGACCGACGCGCCGTCGGTGAGCAGCGGCAGGGCGGCCTGGACGGTGAAGAACAGGCCCTTGAGGTTCACGTCCATCACCCGGTCGTAGTCGGCTTCGGTGACCTCGGCGGCGGGCGCGAAGCCGGCGACTCCGGCGTTGGCGAAGAGGACGTCGAGGCGGCCGTGGGTCTCGGCGACGAAGGCCATCAGGCGGCCGACGTCGTCCAGGCGGGCGGTGTCGGCGGCGAGGCCGGAGGCGCCGGGGCCGAGGGAGGCGACGGCGGCGTCCACGCGGTCCTGCGAGCGGCCGGTGATGACGACCTGCGCGCCCTCGTCCAGGAGGCGGCGGGCGGTGTCGTAGCCCATGCCGCTGGTGCCGCCGGTGATGAGTGCGATGCGGTTCTCGAAACGAGTCATGTCACCAGCCTGCGGGCCGGGAGAGGCGGCCGGCTGACGCTCCTTATCCGGGGTCCGCGGCCACCAGGATGAGCCGGTCGAGGCGCTCGGCGTGCTCGGGGACGGGGTTGTACAGCATCAGGCGGTCGCCGGGGCGGGACGGGACGTCCAGGGTCACCGTCTCGAACAGCAGGTCGCCGACGGCGGGGTGGTGGACGGCCTTCAGGCCCGGCTCGGGTGCGGCGACGTCGTGGGTGGCCCAGAGCGCGGCGAACTCCTCCGACACCGCCGAGAGGTCGTCGGCCATCTCGGCGAAGCGGGGGTCGCCGGGGAACAGCGCGGCCTCGGCGCGGAACAGGCCCACGAGCTGGCGGGCGTTGGCCGACCACTCCGGCACCAGGACGCGCTGGCGCACGTCGGTGAAGAAGCTGTAGAGGCAGTTGCGGGAGTCCACGCCGTGCCCGAAGACGACCTCGGCGGCGCGGTTGAGCGCGAGGAAGTTCCAGTGCCGGTCGATGACGTAGGCCGGGCGCGGCAGCCAGCCGTCGATGAAGCGCTGGAGCGAGGCCTCCACGGGACGGTCCACGGGCTCGGCGGTGGGCGCGGGCAGTCCGGTGAGGACGTGCAGGTGCCGCCGCTCGGCCGGGTTGAGCCGCAGGGCGCGCGCGATGGCGTCCAGGACCTGCGGGGACGCCCCGATGTCGCGCCCCTGCTCCAGCCACGTGTACCAGGACACGCCGACGCCGGCGAGCACCGCGACCTCCTCGCGGCGCAGCCCGGGGGTGCGGCGCCGGGAGCCCGGCGGCAACCCCACGTCGTCGGGGTGCAGCCGGGCGCGGCGGGTGCGGAGGAACTCCGCGAGCTCGGGACGTCGGTTCACGCCTCCGAGGCTAGCCACTCGGCGTAGGTGGGACCGGCGAGGCGGGCGCCGGGGCCGGGGAGGAGGCCGCCGTCCTCGTAGATCGCGCGGTCCTCCTCGGGGGCGGTGACGGGGGTGATGGACAGCGTGTCGCCCGCGTAGAGCGCGGCCAGCTCGATGATGTCCTCGGCGCGGGGACCGGCGATCTCCAGGAACGGCATCCCGGCGGGGGCCGAGTCGAAGTCGAAGGCCACGTCGACGAGGGTCTCGGCGACGGTGCGGGCGGCCACGATCTGGGTGCGCATGCGCGGGACGTAGGCGGTGCCGCCCTGCGTCCCCCACGTCACCATCTGCCCGACGAGCTCGTGGAACTGGGCGGCGCGGACGATGCGGACCGGCAGCGGGCCGTCGAGGAGGGCGTCCTCGTGGGCGAGTTTGGCGGCGTTGTAGCCGGTGACGGTGTCGTCGATGCCGATGATGGACACCGACACGATCCGGTCGACGCCGGCCTTCCGGCCCGCCTCGTGCAGGTTCGCCGCGGAGGCGAGGAAGAAGGCGGTGGCGTCGTCCTTGTCGAAGGAGGGGGTGCTGGACACGTCGATGGCGACCTCCACGTCCACGAGCGCGGCGGCCAGGCCCGCGCCGGTGACGATGTCGACGCCGTTGGCGCGGGAGACGGCCACGACCTCGTGGCCGCGTTCGGTGAGGACGTCGGTGACGTGCCTGCCGACGCGTCCGGTGGCTCCGATGACGGCGACCTTGGACATGCGCTGCTCCTTCGTTCAACCCGGTCCGGGTTCTCGATCTCGTTCGTCTGAACACCTGACGGGCGGGCGCGAGAGAATGTGACGACGTTCGGAGGAGCGGCAGGTCGTACTTTCAGACGACATCGGCGGGACGCCTCAGGTGGGCCGCAGCTGCGGTTCGCCCCCGGCGTATCCAGGGCTTTCGATGTCCGGCCCGGAACTTCCTGGGACTTTTTCACGTCCCCTCGACTCGTTGATCGGCCGACGTCGATGCCTCAGGCGCGAGATTGATGCCCGTCCATACCCGAAAAGGTGAAGATCTTCGCGGATGAGCGTTTCCGTCCACCCCGGCGCTCGTTTCCCCATACGGTGGCATCACCGCGTGAGGCATTCCTCACGCGCAGTGGTGGTGCGGAGTCCCGGTCATCGGGCAGACGACGAAGACGAAAAGGGGAATCTTCCATGAACTCAAGCCTCGCGCGTACCGGTGTCAAGGTCGGCATGCTGGCCGCCGGACTGGTCCTCCTCGCGGGTGGGACCGCGCAGGCCGGCGGAAACGCCACGACGGGTGGGAACTACGGCCTCGGGAACGGCAACCAGCTGCTCACCGGCATCCAGGTTCCGATCAGCGTCTGCGGGAACTCCCTGGCCGTCCTCGGCGCCTCGAACGCCGGATGCCACGGGAACTCCACCGCGACGACCAAGGACAGCCACGCGGGCAAGGGCCACGGTCACGGCCACAACATGACCACCGGCCACAACTACGGCGTTCTCAACGGCAACCAGGCCAGCACCGACGTCCAGGTGCCGGTGACGGTGTGCGGCAACGCCATCGCCATCTTCGGCGTGGCCAACGCCGGTTGCCAGGGTGACGCGACCGCCACCAGCGGCGCCACCCACAAGTAATCCCCGAGCACGGACCGGACGGGAGCGGCGGACGCGCCGCTCCCGTTTCGTGTGTACGGGGCCTGGGCCCCTGTGCGAACGACCTCAATCTCGGATAACCTAACGCTCGTTAAGGGACGTCTGAGCGCGATGAGGCGGCGGAATGAACCAGGAACGAGACCTCGACGAGCTGACCAAGGCCGTCAAATCCGGCGGCGCGGAGAAATACCACGCCGCGAACCGGGCCAAGGGCAAGCTGTTCGCCCGGGAGCGCATCGCGCTGCTGGTCGACGAGGGGTCCTTCGTCGAGGACGGGCTCTTCGCCAACGCGCTGGCCACCGGCCCCGACGGTGAGCCCTCGCTGCCCGCCGACGGCGTGGTGACCGGCACGGCGACCGTGGACGGGCGGCCGATCTGCGTCGCGGCCAACGACTCCACCGTCAAGGCGGGCTCGTGGGGCGCGCGGACGGTGGAGAAGCTGCTGCGGATCACCGAGAAGGCCTACGACACGCAGGTCCCCATGATCTACCTCGTGGACTCGGCGGGCGCGCGCATCACCGACCAGGTCGAGCTGTTCCCCGGCCGCCGCGGCGCCGGGCGCATCTTCTACAACCAGGTCCGCGCCTCGGGTTCCATCCCGCAGGTCTGCGCCCTGTTCGGGCCCAGTGCGGCCGGCGGCGCCTACATTCCCGCCTTCTGCGACATCGTCGCGATGGTCGACGGGAACGCGTCCATGTACCTGGGCTCCGACCGCATGGTCGAGATGGTCACCGGCGAGAAGACCACCCTCGAAGCCATGGGCGGCGCGAAGATGCACACCACCGAGTCGGGGGTGGGGCACTTCCTGTGCAAGACCGAGGCCGACGCGATCGAGGTCGTGCGCACTTACCTGTCCTATCTGCCGTCCAACCACGCCGGGCAGCCCCCGGTGAGCGAGGCGCGCGCGCCCGAGGACGCCGACCTGTCCGCGCTGGTCCCGGCCAACGAGCGGCAGGCCTTCGACATCCGCAAGTTCATCAAGGGCGTCGTGGACGAGGGCAGCTTCTTCGAGATCCAGGCCCGATGGGCCAAGGAGCTCACCGTCGGCTTCGCGCGCCTGGACGGCAAGCCGATCGGCATCGTGGCCAACAACTCCATGTTCAAGGGCGGCGTCCTGTTCGTGGACTCCGCCGACAAGGCCGCGCGCTTCGTGCAGACCTGCGACGCGTTCAACGTGCCCCTGCTGTTCCTCGCCGACGTGCCAGGCTTCATGGTCGGCACCGCCGTGGAGAAGCAGGGCATCATCCGCCACGGCGCCAAGATGATCAGCGCGATCTCCGAGGCCACCGTCCCGAAGATGTGCGTCGTCGTCCGCAAGGCCTACGGCGCTGGCCTGTACGCGATGGCCGGACCCGGTTTCGGCCCGGACGCCACCATCGCGCTGCCCACCGCGAAGATCGCCGTCATGGGCGCCGAGGCCGCCGTGAACGCCGTCTACGCCAAGAAGATCGCCGGCCTTCCCGAGGAGGAGCGCGAGGGCTTCATCACCGCCAAGCGCGCCGAGTACGAGAAGGACATCGACATCACCCACCTGGCCGCCGAGCTGGTCGTCGACACGATCATCGACGCCGAGCGCCTGCGTCCCGAGCTGATCGCCCGGTACGCCGCCGCGGCGACCAAGGACCGCACTTTCTCCCGCCGCCGCCACGGCATCACCCCCGTCTAGAGAGGGCGACCATCATGCACTTCGGACTGTCCGAGGAGTACTCCCAGCTTCGGGAGACCGTGCGGGCCTTCGCCCAGGACAAGGTCGCCCCGGTCATCGGCGAGTACTACGAGAATCGCCAGTTCCCCTACGAGCTCATCAAGCAGATGGGCGACATGGGCCTGTTCGGGCTGCCGTTCTCCGAGGAGTACGGCGGCATGGGCGGCGACTACTTCGCGCTGTGCCTGGTGCTGGAGGAGCTGGCGCGCGTCGACTCCTCCGTCGCCATCACCCTGGAGGCCGCCGTCTCCCTGGGCGCGATGCCGATCTACCGCTTCGGAACCGAGGAGCAGAAGGCCACGTGGCTGCCGCGCCTCTGCCGGGGCGAGGCCCTGGCTGCCTTCGGGCTCACCGAGCCCGGCGGCGGCTCCGATGCCGGTGCCACCAAGACCAAGGCCGTCGTCGACGGTGACGAGTGGGTGATCAACGGGTCCAAGTGCTTCATCACCAACGCCGGCACCGACATCACCGACTTCGTGACCGTCACCGCCGTCACCGGCACCACCCCCAAGGGCGGACCGGAGATCTCCTCGATCATCGTCCCGCGCGGCACGCCCGGCTTCACCGTCGCCGAGGAGTACTCGAAGGTCGGCTGGCTGGCCTCCGACACCCGCGAGCTGTTCTTCGACGACGTGCGCGTCCCGCTGGCCAACCTCGTCGGTGAGCGCGGCCGGGGCTACGCGCAGTTCCTGCGGATCCTGGACGAGGGCCGCATTGCCATCGCGGCCCTGTCGGTCGGGTTGGCGCAGGGTTGCGTGGACGAGTCGGTCAAGTACTCCCGGCAGCGCGAGGCCTTCGGGCGTCCGATCGGTGAGAACCAGGCGATCCAGTTCATGATCGCCGACATGGAGACGCGTGCGCACATGTCGCGCCTGGGCTATTACGACGCGGCCAGGCGGATGCTGGCCGGTGAGCCGTTCAAGCGGCAGGCGGCGATCGCGAAGCTGTACGCGTCGGAATCGGCGGTGGACAACGCGCGTGCGGCCACGCAGATCCACGGCGGCTACGGATTCATGAACGAGACGCCGGTGGCCCGCATGTGGCGTGACTCGAAGATCCTGGAGATCGGTGAGGGAACGTCGGAAGTGCAGCGCATGATCATCGCGCGTGATCTGGGGTTCTAGGTCGGGTTGCCGGGATTAACGATCTCCGGGCCGCGGGGTTACGCGGCCCGGTTTTCGCCCTTCAGTCCTCGGCCGGCTGGTAGATGACCAGCCGGTCGCCCCCTCCGGGGAGGGTGAGCGACTGGGAGACCAGGCGCAGCTCACCGTCCTCGGGGTGGTGGAAGGTCTTCACGCGGCTGTTCCAGGCGCGGACCTCGTAGCGCCGCCAGAGCTCGGCGAACTCGGTGACCTCGGACAGTTCGGCGACCAGGGCGGCGACGTCCGGCGCCTGCGGCTCCTGGGTGCGCAGGTGGGCGACATTGTCGGCGGCCGAGTGCGCCCAGTCGGCCAGGACCTCGCGGGCGGCGGGGTGGGTGAAGATCCAGCGCACGGAGTTCCAGCGTTCGCGCGGCCAGTCGTCCAGACCGCGCATGAGGCGCAGGCCCTCGGGGTTGACCGCGAGGACGTCGGCGACCCGGTTCAGGACGTAAGCGGGGTTGGGGCGGACGGTCTCGACCAGGCGCACGACGGTGTCGGGCACGCCCTCGCGGGCCTCTGGCGCGGCCAGCGGCGGGCGGGCGAGGGCGTCGAGGTGCGCGGCCGACTCGGCGTCCATCTGGAGCGCGGTGGCCAGGGCGCGCAGGACCTGTGGGGAGGGCCCGGTCTCGCGGCCCTGCTCCAGGCGCGTGTAGTAGTCGACGCTCACTCCGGCGAGGGCGGCGAGTTCCTCGCGGCGCAGCCCGGGCGTCCGGCGGCGGGTGCCCCTGGGCAGGCCGACGTCGGCGGGGGACAGGGCGGCGCGTCGCGCGCGCAGGAACGTCCCGAGTGCGTTGCTCACCCGTCCCAGCCTAGGTGCGGCGCGGCCTGGTTAACGGCGGCGATCGGCCGCAGGATCGTGGGCATGACCACCTTGATCATCGGCGGGACCACCGGCATCGGCCGGGCTCTCGCATCGGCGCTGCTCGCCGAGGGCTCGCCCGTCATCGCGGCGAGCCGCGACCCCCGCGAACTGCCCGGGGCGCGCCTGGAATCCTTCGACGTAACCTCGGCGGATTCCGTTCGTTCTATGTTCGACAGGATCGGGACGGTTTCGCACATCGTCACCACCGCCGTACGCGTGGACGGGGCCTACGCGCCAGTGGCCGCGGTGACTCCGGACGACGTCGAGCGCGCGTTCGGGCCGAAGGTGCTGGGACCGTTGCTGTTGGCGCGGTACGCGCCGCCCGGGCTGGAATCCATGACCATCACCGGTGGTTTCAACGCGCGGCGGCCCGCACCCGGCGGGTCCGTCATCGCCGCCGCGAACGGGGCGATCGAGGCGCTGGTGCGCGCACTGGCGATCGAGCTGGCGCCCGTCCGGGTCAACTGCCTGTCGCCCGGCTGGGTCGACACCGACATCTGGGACAGCCTGGCGGGGGACGCCCGGGGCGAGCGTCTGGACGCGATGGGCGCGCGGCTGCCCGTCGGGCGGGTGGCCTCGGCGTCGGATCTGGCCCCGGCCTACCTGACGCTGATGCGCAACCCGCACATCACCGGCACCACACTCTTCGCCGATGGAGGGCAGCGATTGGTCTAACCGAACAGCTCCGGATGTATCTCCAGATAGTTCGTGCGCATCACGACCAGGACGGCGAGTACCGCCAGGACCAGCACGAACGTGCCCACCTGCACCGGGATCCGGTACTTGCGCGGGGCGTAGGCGATGCCGAGGGCCAGCAGCGCGCCGGTCACCAGCCCGCCCAGGTGCCCGGCGATGCTGATCCCGGACACGCTGAAACTGAAGATCACGTTGATGGCGATGATGGCGATGACGCCCTGCAACTCGCGGCCGAGCCTGCGGTTGACGAAGACCAGGGCGCCGAACAGGCCGAAGATCGCGCCGGACGCGCCGACGGTGACGCTGCGCGGGTCGCTGAACAGGTACACCGCGACCGCGCCGCCCAGGCCGGACACGAGGTACAGCGCGGCGAAGCGCACGTGCCCGATCGTCCGTTCCATGCCACGCCCGACGAACCAGAGCG
This sequence comes from Actinorhabdospora filicis, assembly GCF_030269765.1. Lineage (GTDB taxonomy): Bacteria > Actinomycetota > Actinomycetes > Mycobacteriales > Micromonosporaceae > Actinorhabdospora > Actinorhabdospora filicis. Next base: position 139,171 of record NZ_BSTX01000005.1, read on the forward strand.
CGAACATGTTCATGAGGAGGTGCAGCACGCCGTAGTGCACGAAACCCGAGGTCAGCAGCCGGTACCAGCCGCCGTCCATGACGCCGGTGTAGAGCTGCCCGTCCTGGGTGAAGCTCGGGGCGATGACTCCGCCCCACAACTGCGCCGGCGAGTAACCCGACCCGCCGCCGATGCCGAACCCGCCCAGCGAGCGGCCCTTGGTGAGCACCGCGTCCAGCAGGAACACGGCCACGTTGATCGCGACGAGCGCGTAGGTGACGTACTCACGGCGTCCGACGACACCGCCACCGAAGTGGCCCTTCGTCTGCCGGACCGTCCGCCTGCCTTCGGCCACGCACTCCGGGCACTGGAACCCGACGGCGGCCTCATGCATGCAATTAGGGCAGATCGGGCGCCCGCAGCGCGTGCAGCGGACATACGTCTCACGTTGCGGGTGGCGATAACAGGTCGCCGCCCCGATCTGCCCTGCGTCCATTAACGCTTGATGGTAACGCGCTCGATCACGATGTCGGTGCCTGGACGATCGCCGGGGCCCGTCTGCGTGGTCGCGATCTTGTCGACGACGGCCTTCGACTCCTCGTCGGCGACCTCGCCGAAGATGGTGTGCTTGCCGTTCAGCCAGTTCGGGGCCGTCACCGTGATGAAGAACTGGGACCCGTTGGTGCCCTGGCCCATCTGGATGCCCGCGTTGGCCATGGCCAGCTGGTACTTCTTGGTGAACTGGAGCTCCGGGTGGATCTCGTCGTTGAACGTGTAACCCGGGCCGCCCCGCCCGGTGCCCGTCGGGTCGCCGCCCTGGATCATGAAACCGTCGATGACCCGGTGGAAGATGACGCCGTCGTAGTACGGGCCCTCGCCCTTCTCGCCCGTCCGCGGGTCGATGTACTCACGGGTGCCCTCGGCGAGCTCCACGAAGTTCTTCACCGTCTTCGGCGCGTGGTTGTCGAAGAGGCTCAGGTTGATGTCGCCGACGTTCGTGTGCAGTGTCGCGGTGGTGGTCATGCGGCCATTTTGCCATGGGGACCGAAAAGAGGTCCGGCGACGAGAGGTGGGACACCCGGATCCCCGGGCCCGGCGTGGCATTCGACGGGCTGCTCGGGCGGCATTTCGGCGGGCCACCGAGCGGGGATTTTGCAGATGGGCTCGATAGGGCACTCGCTGAGAAGCTCGCCAGGGCGCGGCCGGCGCGATGCGGGCCGACACGCTCGCTGGGCGGCGCACGGATGGCGATGGGCGCGCGGGCTCCGGCCGGTGCCGTGCCTCGTCCTCACTGCCGTGCGTCGCCGGACGTCCGCCCACAGGTTCCGCCGGACGGCCGCCGCCATCTCGCGGTGGCGCGCCGTCCTGGCCACGGCGCGTCCTTCGCTGCCGCGGGCGACTTTCGTCCCGCAGGATCGGCCGCCATCATCCCGCGGAGGCACGCCGCCCTCTCCGCTGCTCGTCGTCCGGTGCCGCGGGCGACCTTTCGGGTCCCGTCGGCTCGGCCGCCGCCGTCCAGGCGAAGCAGGCGGCGCGTACGTCCGGGGCGAGCGCGCGACCCGCGCTGCCGCGTCCCCCAGGGCGCTCGGTCCTCACCGCTGTGTGCCGCGAGGCGTCTGGCCGGGTCCCACCGGCCCCATTTACCCGACGCGGCAGCTTTTGTCTCTCGTCCCGCGTATCGCCGACTGTCCGGCTTCCCGTTCACGGCCCCGGACTCCACACCCGCCCGGCAAGACTCGCCGCCAAGACCGTGCGTCGTGCCGGTCACGCGGCGGCCCGTCCTCGCCGCCGTCTCTTCCATCCGCTTCGTGCCACCGGGCTGACCCGGCCCGGGCGTCGCCTGGTCCGCCCGGCCGTTTCGCGTGCTGGACCTCCGTCCACCGCCTCATCTTTCGAGCCCCGGCCGCCCGCCTCGCAGGCCGTCCACACCGCCCGGGCCTCGGCCGACCGCATCCACACGCGTGCCGTCACACGTCCGTGACCTCGGTGTTCACCACTCCGCCCGGCCGCCATCGGCTCACTCCGCCGGGGGCCTTCCCGCGTCCACGCGCGTGCCCCACCGGGCGAATCGGGCAACGCGGCCGGGCAAAAGGTGCATGATGAGCAGGGCAGCTGGGTAAGGATGGGTCTAGGAGGTGGACAGCGGTGCCTTTTGGTAGAAATTCAGTGAAGAACCGTACACAGATCGTCCGCGACGAACTCGGCCAGAGCTTCGGACATTTCCGTACCGCGGCGACGCACGCCGCGCAGGGAGCCGCCGAGAAGATCGCCCCCCGCGTCGACAGCGCGATGGTCGCCGTCGGCCTGCGGCAGCGTCCCAAGCGCCGCCTCTGGCCTTGGATCGCCGGAGCCGTCGGCCTCGGCGCCGTCGCGGGCGTCACGGTCATCGCCCTGGTGAAACGCCGCCAGGGCCAGTGGGAGGACTACACGGCCACCGACGCCGTCGATGACCTCCAGGAAGCCGGATCCGACGCCGTCGACAAGGTCAAGGACGTCGCCGCCGACGCCAAGGACAAGGTCAAGGACCACGCCGCCAAAGCGCAGGACAAGGCCGCCGAACTCGCGAACAAGACCCGCGACAAGGCAGCCGACCTCGCCGACCGCGCGGCCGACAAGGTCCGCTCAGCCACACCCAGCGGCTACAACAGCACGCACTGACCACGCGTGACGACACCCCCGCGCCCCGGCCACGCCGGGGCGCGGGCTCTTTTGCACGGGGATCTCGCGGGGATGACCGGCGCTCATGTCTCGCCCGGTCCATGCTGACGAGCTGGAAGAGATCCCGTTCCGCGCTCGCCTCTGCGCGCAGGGAGCACCCCAACCGGGCCCGAGGTCGTCCGGAAATGAGGGTCCGTCGACGTACTCGTCACCGCAGGTGGCCCACCCTCGTGGCCTCGGTACGTCCACCCGGCGCTCGCGCTCCACCCCGGTCGGCCGCGACCCATCAGTCCGTCGCCCGGGCACCCTGCGGTGACCCGGATCCTGCATGCCACATCCGGATTCCACCGGCGACATCGTGGCCATCGCGTCGAGAATCATCCGGGGACCGTGTCGAAACCGCCGCCCCCGCGCCGACGTCTCACCCGAAGCGCGAACCGAGCAGGAGGAACCCCGTGAAGTACATGCTGCTGATGCAGGCCACCCGCGAGGAGATCGAGTCGATGTCGGAGTGGCCCGCCACGGCCGTCCGGGCCCACGTCGACTTCATGACGGCGCTGCCGAAGGTCCTCTTCCGCGACGGCGAGATCGTCGACATGCAAGGCCTCGGCGGCCCCGGCGAAACGTTCGTCGTGCGCGCCTCCCCGACCGGCGAACCCATCGTCACCGACGGGCCGTTCCCCGAGACGAAGGAGTTCCTCGCCGGCTACTGGCTCGTCGACGTGGAGAGCACCGACCGCGTCCGGGAGATCGCCGCGTTCATCTCGGCCGCGCCCGGACCCGACGGGAAGCCCATGAACTTCCCGCTGCACGTCCAGCCGATCGGCCAGGCGCCGGAGGTCTGAGGTCCGCTCAGAAGCATGGGCGGATGGTCGTGGTGGACGTCCGGGGCCGGTGGGCGAATCGCGGCCGCACCTGACCTGGGCCGCCGTCGTCCGACGCCGATGCCGACGCCGACGTCACCCGCCACCGGCACCCGGAGGGGTCGGCTCCCACCGGCTCCCGGAGGGGTCGGCCGGGTCGGGTCGGTGCACTTCGACGTGACGGTGAGTCTTCTCTTCCTTTCCCCTATGCCCGCCCGCCGCCACCACCTCCAAAAAACCATCCACATGCGGTCACGTGGCACGACCGCGTGAGGCATCACCGCCGGATGAACTCGCCCACGACGTCGGCGAACTCCTCCGGGCGCTCGAAGAACATCACGTGCCCGGCGTCCAGCTCGGCGTACTCGCTGCCCGCGATGGCCTCGTGCAGCGCGCGGCTGTGCTGGACCGGGACCGTGAAGTCCTGCGTCGCGCCGATCACCAGGGTCGGCGCGGCGACCAGCGGCAGGTCCTCGCGGATGTCGACCGACAGGTCCGCCTCCACGTGCCGCAGCGTCCCCTCGGTCGGCGGGAGGTTCGGCACCAGGGCCTCCACGCCGTCCCGGCCGATGGAGTTCAGGAAGCCGCCGCTGAACCCGGTGATCGTGATCAGCCGCCCGAACGCGTCCTCCTGGCCGGGAGTCCGCCCCAGTGACCGCCACAGGCCGAAACCGTTCCGCAGGTACTCGTCGCCCTCGGTGTGGGCCCACCCGGCGACCACGATCAGGCGGCGGACCAGGTCGGGCCGCAGGGCCGCGACCTTCACCACGACCGTCGCGCCCAACGAGAAACCGAGCAGGTCCACCGGACCCCGCGCGGCCGCCTCGATCACCGCGATCACCTGCAGCGCCAGGACCTCCACGGACAGCACGCCACCGTCGTCGGCGGTCTTGTCGGTGCCCGACAGGTCCGGCAGGACCACCGGACGGTCACCCGCGAACAACGGGGCGGTCTGGCCCCAGTTCACCGCGGCCCCCGCCGAGCCGGTGCCGTGCACCATCACCAGCGCCGGACTCGCCGCACCCTCCTTCCCGGCGCCCTCGACCGCGCCGCTCGCTCCGACGACCTCGTAGTGGACCTTCGCCGCCCCAACCGGCACGTACGCCATGACCCGCTCCACATCGCTCACGCCGACCGGCATCTCCGGTCGCCGTGGACGACACTGCCGCCCCGCCGGGACGGCCACAATCGGAGCGCTTCGCCCCGGATCGGCCAACCAGGGATCGCCGATCCCTGGTTGACCGGCGGTGACGCGGGCATGATCGTCGCCATGAGCATGGACCGCCGCGAACTCGCCGACTTCCTCCGCCGCTCGCGCGAGCGCCTGGTGCCCGCCGAGGTCGGACTCACGGCCGGGCCCCGCCGCCGGACGCCCGGGCTGCGCCGCGAAGAGGTCGCCCAGCTCGCCGGCATGTCCGCCGACTACTACGTGCGGCTGGAGCAGGCTCGCAGCCCGCAGCCCTCCACGCAGATGCTGGCCGCCCTGGCCCGGGCCCTACGACTCGGCGATGACGAACGTGACCACCTGTACCTCCTCTCCGGACACCGGCCGCCCGCCGGGCGGCTCGCCGGGGAGCACGTGCGCCCCGGCCTGCTCTACCTGCTCGACCGGCTCGCCGAGACCCCCGCGCAGATCCTGAGTGACCTCGGCGACGTCCTCGCCCAGAACGCCATGGCCCGCAGCCTGCTCGGCGGGGTGTGCACCGTCTCCGAGTACGGCCGCAACGTGGTGTGGCGCTGGTTCACCGACCTCGACCAGCGGCACGCCTACCCCGAGGAGGAGCACGAGCACCTCGGCCGCGTGCACGTCGCCGACCTGCGGGCCGCCGTCGCGCGCCGGGGCAACGACGCCGCCTCCGCGCGGCTCGTCTCCCGTCTCCACGAGGCCAGCCCCGAGTTCACCCGCCTGTGGGAACTCCACGAGGTCGGTGTGCGCCGCCACAGCCGGATGCGGGTGCGGCACGAGTCCGTCGGTCTCCTCGAACTCGACTGCGAAGTGCTGTTCGCGCCCGAAGAGGACCAGCGGATCATCATGTTCACCGCGCCGCCCGGCAGCCCCGACCTCGACCGGCTCGCGCTGCTGCGCGTCGTCGGCGACGAGGTCTTCACGGGCTGACGTACATCGCGCCCACCCCCTCCAGGGGCATCAGGCCCTCGGCGGCCAGCCCCGCCGAGCCCAGGCGGGAGCGGATCGCGTCCGGACGCCGCCCGAACGCCCTGGCCAGCTCGCCGATCGTCTGGCCGCCCCGGACCCGCGCGAACAGTTCGGCCTCCTCTTCGAGCGTCCACGACGCTCCCTCGACGGGATAGAGCACCTGCTCGGTCGCCGCCTCGCGCGTCTCCTCGGCCAGGGCCGACAGGACCTCGCGCAGCATCCGGGTCAGGAACGAGCCCACCGACGCCAGGTCGGCCGCCGCGACCTCGCCGGTCACGCGCGTGCCGGGTGGCTCGCCGGGCGTCATGCCGTTGAGTTCGATCGTGTAGCGGCCGGGCGCGGTGCGCCGGGCGGCGAAGTCCAGGACGCGCTGACCGACGTGGATCTGGCGGCAGACGGTGCCGCGCGATCGGCGGACGGGAGCACAGGTCGACCCGGTCATTTCGGCCTCCTTGGGGCGAATGCGAGTTGGTGACGTGAGCCAACCATGAGACCGGGATGGGTGCAAACAGGTGCTTTGGGGGCCTGTGGATTACTGGTCGGTTGTGGATAACTTTTGGACGACTTAGGCGTGAAGCTCCAAAAAGTTATCCACAACCGGTGAGTTATCCACAGGTGTACCGACATGTCGTTTGTGTTTTCGGGCGAACCGGTGTCTTCTGGACCACCGGCCGCGATCGGCGGCCCACCGGAAGGAGCCGACATGTCGTCCACCTCGTTCACACCCCTGCTGGAGAAGCCGCCGCAGATCTCCTTCACCGCCGACCGGGCGCCCGAGGAGGCCCTCGCCTACCAGGAGACCGTCGCGATCGGCCCGAACACCTACGACCTCACCGCCACCGCCACCGGAGACGTCTACGAACTCGACGTGAACGGCTGCGACAAGGACGGCATGGTCGTGGCCCGGGTGACCGGCCGGATCCCCGCCGCCGAGCTCACCCGCGTCACCAGGGCGCTCAACCGGCTCGCCGCCGACATACGGGAGAGACGGGAGAACGCCGGAATGCGCGCCGACTGGCTCCAGTACCCCAACAAGGGCGCGCCCTGGACCGTCGAGGACGAACGCGAGCTCACCGACCGCTTCCGCGCCGGGGAGGAGATCGACCACATCGCCGGCGACCTCGGACGCTCGCCCGGCTCCCTGAGAGCCCGGCTGCTCCTGCTCGGCGTGGTGCCCAAGAACTTCTGGGAGTCGCGCTACCGCTGGAGCTCCACGGGGGTGCCGGGGGAGCGGGCGGACAGAGGCGCGGCCAGGGCTCCGTGACGGACGGGCCCCGGGCGTGAGCGGGCCGACGGCGCGCGCTCGCCGGTGAACCTCACGCCGCCCCCGGCGTCCGGACCGCGGGTCGCGGGCCGCACGCGGGCATAAAAGTGGCGCCGGGTGGAAAGTCGGCACGTCGCGGGGGGAGTCGACGTACCAGTCCACCCGGCGCCACATGGGGGGGCGGGGGGTTGGTCTGTGGACGGTTTCGACAACCTCGGTTGCGCCGGGTCGTCGTGTGCCATCGGAAGCGATTGTTAACCGCGGCACCTCGGCTTCGGAATGGGTAATCCCTGGCGGACAACCGCCATGGCGCATATACGACACCGAGTGTGCACGGCCTGCTCAGTGAACGGGTACTAACCGTTAAGGCCGGCCCGTCTTTCGGCCGTCCGCAGTGGACGGTCAACGCAGAGAGTGCACCGCTTCGGCGAGGCGGCGGACCCCTTCGTCGATGTCCTCTGCCCGGACGGCCGAGTAGGCCAGGCGCAGCGAACCCTGCCCGCCTTCGAGGAGGAAGTCGGTGCCCTTGACCACGGCGACGTGGCGTGCCGCGGCGGCGTGCAGGAGGGCGTCGACGTCGATGTCCTCACCCAGCTCGACCCACAGGAAGTAGCCGCCGTCGGGGACGGTGAACTTCGCCTCCGGCAGATGCTTGCGCAGCGCGGCGGCGAGGGCGTCGGCGCGCTCGTTCAGGGCGTGCCGGACGGTCTTCACCGAGTTCTCCAGGGCGCCGGAGACGGCGAACTGGTGCACGATCGCCTGGGCGACCATGTTCGGCGCGATGTAGGTGTTCGTCGCGGCCTTGCAGATCTGCGAGATCAGGCCGGACGGGCCCACGAGGTAGCCGACGCGGACGCCGGGGCACACCGTCTTGGAGAAGGAGGACGCGTAGACGACATTGCCCTTGCCGCCGTCCATGTCCAGCAGGCGCGGCATCGACTCGCCGCGGAAGCGGACATCGTGGTACGGGTCGTCCTCGAAGATGATGAAGCCGTACTGCTCGGCCAGCGCGAGCAGCTCCTGGCGCTTCGGCATCGACAGGGTGACCCCGGCCGGGTTCTGGAAGTTCGGGATGATGTGCGCGATCGCGGGCCGGACGCCCGACTCCAGCAGGGCGCGCAGCTCGGCGACGTCCAGGCCGTCCTCGTCGAGGGTGATCGGGTGCAGCTGACCGCGCCGCTCCCGCAGGCCCAGGAGGGTCCGGTCGTAGGTGGGCCGCTCCACGATGACGGGCGTGTCGGCCTTCACGAGCTGGTCGAACAGGAACGCGTCGGCCTGCATCGAGCCGTTGGTGACCATGACCTGGTCGACGTGCACGCCGTGCTTCTTGGCGATCCACTCGCGCAGCGGGACATAGCCCACCGAGGTGCCGTAGCCGGTGACGCCGGCCGGGTCGCTGTCGAAGGCGGCGAGCGCGGCGGCCTTCAGGCCCTCGACGTCGACGATGTCGAGGGAGGGCGCGCCGCGGGCGAAGGAGACGGGTTTGGTGTCGGCAACTGACATGGGCAAATCGTACGGCCATCGTCGCAGGCCACCGCCGGTCGTACGCTGTTCGGGTGAGCCAGGACGCGAGTGGACTTCCGCAGGTCATCGAGGGTGCGGTACCGGAGGTTGCGGCGGCCGCGGTGGCCATCGTCTCCCTGGGCGGCGAGATCGTTTCCCAGGTGGTGAGAGGAGAGCTGGTCCGTTACGCCGATGAGCTGGGCGGACTCGCCCCCGAGCGGCCCGCGGTGACCGCCGATTCGCTGTTCGATCTGGCGTCGCTGACCAAGCTGTACATGACCGTCCTGGCGCTGTCGCTGGTCGATGAGGGCCGTCTTACGCTGGACGAGCCGGTCGAGGCGTGGCTGCCCGAGTACGGGGACGGCGAGTGGGTGACGCTGCGGCAGTTGCTCACCCACACGTCCGGCCTGCCCGCCACCTACGAGCCGCGCGGCGCCGATCTCGCCGCGCGCTGGCGCTCGGTGATGTCGGTGGGGTTGCTGGACGCGCCGGGCACCGTCCACCGGTACTCGTGCGTGGGCTTCCAGATCGCCGGGCGCGTGGTCGAGGAGGCCGGTGGCGCCGGCCTGCCGACGCTGCTGCGCGACCGCGTCACCGGGCCGCTGGGCCTGTCCCGCACCGGCTACCTCCCCGGGGAGCCGGAGGTCACCGCCGCCACCGAGATCGGCACGCCCCTGGGCGTCGTCCACGACGAGGCGGCACGCGCGCTGGGCGGTGTCGCGGGCAACGCCGGGATCTTCGCGCCCGCCGGTGAGGTCCGGCGCTTCGCCGAGGCGCTGCGCGCCGGTGAGCTGCTCTCGCCGGAGTCGGCGCGGCTGATGCGCACCCCGCAGACGCTCGCCCCCGTCGAGGACGGCTGGGGGCAGGCCCTCGGCTGCCGGATCGGCGATCCCGGCTTCTGCGGTCCGCTCACCGAAGCATTCGGCCATACCGGCTTCACCGGAACGTCGATCTTGGTCGACGAGGAGCGTGAGGCCACCGCCGTTCTGCTGACCAATCGCGTCCATCCGGTGCGGACACGCTCGGAAGCGCGGGCGGTACGGTGTGCCGTGGCCCAAGTCATCGAAGCAATGTGGAGGGAAAGGCGCGATGGACCTTAAGCGCACGCGCGCACCGTGGCCGTACGACTTCCTGCCCCCGGTCGGGGCGTTCACCGTGACCTCGGCGGACGTGCGGGACGGCGAGATGCTCGCCGAGGAGTTCGCCTTCGGCGAGGGCTGCGGGAACCGGTCGCCACAGTTGTCCTGGAAGGGCTTCCCGAAGGAGACCAAGGGCTTCGCGGTCACCTGCTTCGACCCCGACGCCCCCACCGGGTCCGGCTGGTGGCACTGGGTTCTGCTCGGCATCCCCGCCGACGTGACCTCGCTCCCGCGCGGCGCGGGCAGCGAGGGCGGCGAGCTGCCGTCCGGCGCGTACCACGTCCGTAGCGACTACGGGAGCGACGAGTACGGCGGCGCGGCCCCGCCCGCCGGTGACCACCCGCACCGCTACCTGTTCGCGGTGCACGCGCTGGACACCGACGACCTCGGCCTCGCCGACGGCGACTACCCGCCCGCCGTGGCCGGGTTCAACCTGACCGCGCACACGATCGCCCGCGCGGTGATCACCCCGGTCTACCAGCGCTGAGCCGCGGTACCCACCAGAACGCCCCGGCCGCCCGCAGCGGCCGGGGCGGTTTCGTGTGCGCCGCCGGGAACCTCGCTCAGGCCGCCGGGCCGGTCAGGGCCGCCACGAGGGCTTCGGCGACGCCGGCCGCGGAGGCGGGGTTCTGGCCGGTGATCAGGCGGCCGTCGATCACCGTGTGCGGGGTGAAGGGCGGGGCCGGGACGTGGGTGGCTCCGCGGGCCGTGAGGGCGTCGGCGAGGAGGAACGGGACGACGCCGGTCAGGGCGACGGCGGACTCCTCGTCGTTGGTGAAGGCGGCGAGGCGCTTGCCGGCCACCAGGCGGGTGCCGTCCGAGAGGGTCACGCCGACGAGGGCGGCGGGGCCGTGGCAGACGGCGGCGACGTGGCCGCCGCGCTCCCAGATCTCGCGGGCGACGCGGGAGATGGCGGGGGCTTCGGGGAAGTCCCACATGGTGCCGTGGCCTCCGGCGAAGAAGACGGCGTCGTAGCCGGACGCGTCGACCTCCGACAGCGCCGGGGTGGCGGCCAGGCGGGCGGCCTCGGCTTCGAGGAAGCGGCGCTGGACCGGGTCGTCCGGGTCCTCGCCGTCGCGCGGGGGTTCGCCTCCGGCGACGCTGGCGAGATCGACCTCGACGCCCGCGCCGGTCAGCGCGGCCCAGGGCTCGGCGGCCTCCGAGACGTAGAAGCCGGTCCGGCGGCCGGTGCCGCCCAGGTCGGCGTGGCTGGTGAGAACGATCAGAGCGCGTGTCATGCCGACGATCATCGACCCGCGAAGGTATTGGCGACCAATAGAACAGGGCAGACCTGGTATCAAGAAACCGATGTCTCTCCCACTCGATCTCCTGCGCACCTTCCTCGCCGTGCACCGCTCGGGTTCGGCGACCCACGCCGCCGGGCCGCTCGGGCTCTCCCAGCCCGCGGTCACCGCGCAGATCAAGGCGCTCGAAACCCGGATCGGGCGGCCGCTGTTCACGCGCGGGCCGCGCGGGATGATCCCCACGCCCGCCGCCGATGACCTCGCGGCACGGATCGCCGGGCCCATCGACGCACTGGAGGCCGTCGCCGAACCCGGCGCGCCCGTCGTCCACATCGGCGGCCCCGCCGAGCTCATGTGCGAGCGGGTGCTCCCGGCGCTGGCGCCCCTCGTGCGCGACGGACTGCGCGTCCGCGCGGTCTTCGGGCTGCCCGACGACCTCATCGCGCGGCTCACCGGCGGGGCCCTCGACCTGGCCATCGCCACCGTGCGCCCCCGGCGGATCCCGGCCGAACCCCTCTTCGACGAGGAGTTCGTCCTCGTCGGAGCGCCCGGGCACACCGCCGCCGACATCGACACCGCGCCGCTCATCGCCTACGCCGAGAACCAGCCGATCCTGCGCCGCTACTGGCGCAGCGTCTTCGACACCCGCCTCAACCGCCCGCCCGCCGTCGTCGTCCCCGACCTGCGCGGAGTCCTCGCCGCCACCGTCGCCGGCGCCGGGATCACCGTCCTCCCCCGGTACCTCTGCCTCGCCGAACTCGCCGACGGGCGCCTCCACGCCCTCCTCGAACCCGCGATACCGCCCCTGAACACCGTCTTCATCGCCGCCCGCCCCGGCCGCGCCGACCCCGTCCGGGGCCACCTGCGCGCCGCCGCGCGATCATGGTGAAACATCATGGCGCGCTCCGGTCACATCGACCGGACCCCATCCGTCAGAACCATGACGGACCCGGCCGGAGGAATGTGACGCGATGAAGGACCCCGCCCTCTTCGAACAGACCCGCCAGCACCTGCTCGCCGTGTGCTACCGCATGCTCGGCTCGCTCGCCGAAGCCGAGGACGCCGTGCAGGAGACCTGGCTGCGCTACGACCGCACCGACACCACCGACGTGGCCAACATCCCCGGCTGGCTCACCACCGTCGCCGGACGCGTGTGCCTCGACATGCTGCGGTCGCGCACGTCCCGCCGCGAGGACGCCCTCGACGACACCGCCCGCGAACGCCGCGGCGAGGACCACGACCCGGCCGCCGAGGCCGAGCTCGCCGAGTCCGTCGGGCTGGCCATGATGGTCGTCCTGGACGCCCTCGCGCCCGCCGAGCGCCTCGCGTTCGTCCTGCACGACATGTTCGCCGTGCCCTTCGACGACATCGCCCCCATCGTCGACCGCAACCCCGCCGCCACCCGCCAGCTCGCCTCCCGCGCCCGCCGCCGCGTGCAGGGCGCGCCCCTCCAGCCCGCGCCCGAGGCCGCCCGCAAACGCGAAGTCGTCGACGCGTTCCTCACCGCCGCCCGCGAAGGGCAGTTCGAGCGGCTCCTGGAGATCCTCGACCCCGACGTCGTGTGCCGCGGCGACGCCCTCGCGAGCCTGCGCGGCGGCCCCGACACCATCGGCCGCCGGGCCGTCGCCGAACGCTTCAACGGCACCGCCCAGGCCGCCCGCTCGCTGCTCGTGGACGGCGAGTTCCACGCCGTCGTCGCCCCGTACGGCCGGATGCTGCTCGTGCTCCGCTTCACCGTGGTCGACGGACTCGTCACCGAGATCGAGGCGGTCATGGACCCCGAGTCGCTGGCGCGGATGGAGTTCGCGGCGGGCACCGCGTGAAATACCAGGACGCCAGGCACACCAACTGACCCGGTGCGCATGGGCTCGCGCGGTGAGCACGGGTCGAGCGGTACTGAGGGCCGTCCGGCGGGGACGGGCGGCCCGGCCGATGGGCCGGCTGTGGACGCGCAGAACTCGTCCGGAGTGATGCGGCAGACGTCCTACGGCTGCGTGGTGCGGGTCGCGAGCGGCACTAATGCCCCGTCCGCGCCGAGCGCAGCTCGTCGGCCACGTCCGAGGGGTCCGCGCCGATCTCGTAGCGGCTGAACAAGTAGATCGTGGTGCCGGTGTCGATCTCCAGGAGGTTGGAGCGGCCGGCGAGCCTGCGGCGGGAGTCGATGCGGATGCGCTCGATCTGGCTCCAGAGGAGCTTGCGCTGGCCGAAGAAGCCGCGGCGGACGATGACGCCGTCGGCGGTGGTGGCCAGGGTCACGGGGGAGGCGAGGTCGCGGACGGCGTAGGCGCCCAGGAGCAGGGCGGCGAGGGCGGCGACCACGAGGCGGCTCGGGTCGTGCGAGAACCACAGTGCGACCAGCGCGAACGCCGCGGTGCCGGCCAGCTTCGCGGCGATCACGGGCCGGGGCACGCGCCAGGTGCGAGACATGCTTTCCTCCACGATCACCAAGTGTGACATCAATAGGCGCGCGCGTACTGGGGCGGGACGCCTTCGCCACCCCGGGCGCGGCGGGGCCAGTAGGGATCGCGGAGGAGTTCGCGGCCGAGCAGGACGGCGTCGGCCGCGCCGGAGGCGAGGATCCGCGAGGCCTGCGGCGGGGTGGTGATCATGCCGACGGCCGCCACGGGCAGGCCGGTCCCGGCGCGGACGCGGGCGGCGAACTCCACCTGGTAGCCGGGACCGACGGGGATGCGGGCGCCGGGCGCGTTGCCGCCGGTGGACACGTCCATCAGGTCCACGCCCACGTCGGCGAGGCGGCGGGTGAGGGCCACGGCGTCGGACGCCTCGAAGCCGCCGGGGACCCAGTCGGTGGCCGACACGCGGAAGAACACCGGCTTGCCCGCCGGCCACTCCGCGCGGACCGCCGAGGCGACCTCCACGGCGAGGAGGGCGCGGTCGCGGCCGTAGGCGTCGGTGCGGTGGTTGGCCAGCGGCGACAGGAAGGCGCTGATCAGGTAGCCGTGCGCGCCGTGCACCTCCACCACGTCGAACCCGGCCTCGCGGGCACGGCGGGCCGCGGCGGCGAAGCCGGCCACGATCTCGGCGATCTCGGGCGCGGTGAGCTCGTGCGGCACCGGCCAGCCCTCGGCGAAGGCCACCGGGGAGGGACCCACCACGCGCCAGCCGAGGTCCAGGCGCCCGCCGCCCTCCCAGGGGCGGCCCGTGGACGCCTTGCGCCCCGCGTGGGACAACTGGACGCCGATCGCGGTCCCGGACGCCTGCACGCGCTCCACGAGCCCGCGCAGGGCGTCGCGCTGCCCGTCGTTCCAGAGCCCGAGGTCCCAGGGGCTGATGCGGCCCTCGGAGGCGACCGCGGTCGCCTCCGTCAGGATCAGCCCGGCGCCACCGACCGCGCGGGACGTGTAATGCGTCATGTGCCAGTCCGTCGGCAGCCCGTCGGGGCCGCACGAGTACTGGCACATGGGCGCCATCCACACGCGGTTGGGGATCACGAGGTCCCGCAGCTTCAGCGGCTCGAACAGCATGCGCTGAAAGCTACCCGGCGGCCCTGGTCAGCCGGTCGATGCGCTCGGCCAGGGTGGGCTGGCGCTCGCCCAGGAACACCACCGCGAGGTGGGTGTAGGCGCGCATCAGCGGAGGCGTCGCCAGCCACCAGGCGGTCAGGTACGCCAGCCCGGCGGGGATGCCGTAGAGGAACGCGGTGGGCGTGTCGGAGACGGTGTAGAAGAGGCTGGTGTACTCGGCGCCCTCGGGCATCAGGTGCCACCACAGGCCCATGCTGATGGACCCGAGCCCGGCCGCGAACAGCGCGATCACGGTCACCAGGAACGCCAGCCCGAGGACCATGTTCACCCACAGCCACGCCTGGTCGCGCCAGGTCTGCGGGTCGGTCACCAGGCCCTGGAAGCGCTTCCAGAACCCGATGAAGCCGGGCTCGTCGGGCAGGTCGCGGTAGGGGCGGTCGATGGCGACGCCGAACCGGGAGGCGAGCCAGTAGCGGTGCAGATCGGCGAAGTGCCGGGTGAACAGGACCATCGCGAAGACCATCGGGACGCCGACCCCGATGGAGATGAGGGACACGCCGGTGACGGTGATGATGGTGACCGCGAGGCCGATGAAGACGAGGGGGAGCAGGAAGACCGCGGAGGCGGTCATCTCCATCCGCCCGCCGGTGGAGAAGCGCCGTGATGTCATGCCTTCATGTTTCGCCGGTAACCGGCCGGTGTCAGTGGGGTTAGGTCCCCCCTGGGGGAGAGCCGAGATCTACTCTTTGACCGGGGGTTACCGGCGAGTAGGCTCGACTCATGCGTGATGCGGTAATCGTTGGAGCGGTACGTAGCCCGGTCGGACGTCGCAACGGCGGCCTGTCCGGCGTCCACCCCGCCGACCTCGCGGCCGAGGTGCTGTCGGCGCTCGCCGAGCGGGCCGGGCTCGATCCGGTCCACGTCGACGACGTGATCATGGGTTGTGTGAGCCAGGTCGGTGAGCAGTCCTGGAACATCGCCCGCAACGCGGTGCTGGCCGCCGGCTGGCCCGAGAGCGTCCCCGGGACGTCCATCGACCGCCAGTGCGGCTCCAGCCAGCAGGCCCTGCACTTCGCCGCCGCCGCGGTGATCTCCGGGCAGGCCGACGTGGTCGTCGCCGCCGGTGTCGAGGGCATGAGCCGGGTGCCGATGGGCTCCTCGGTGAGCCAGGGCGTGGGCGCGCCCTATGGCGACAAGGTGCGCGAGCGCTACGCCGGTGTCGAGGGCGTGGCGACCGAGCTGCCGATCCCGTTCAACCAGGGCGTGGGCGCCGAGATGCTCGCCGCGCGCTGGGGCCTGGATCGCACCACCCTGGACACCTTCGCACTGGAGAGCCACCTGAAGGCCGCCGCCGCGATCGACGCGGGCGCCTTCACCGCCGAGATCACCCCGATCGCCGGGATCAAGACCGACGAGGGCGTGCGCCGCGACTCCACCGTCGAGAAGCTGGCGGGCCTGAAGACCCCGTTCAAGGCGGACGGCGTGATCAGCGCGGGCAACGCCTCGCAGATCTCCGACGGCTCGGCGGCGCTGCTGGTCACCACCTCGGAGAAGGCGCGCGAGCTGGGCCTGACGCCGCTGGCGCGCGTCCACACCGCCGTCGTGGTCGGCTCGGACCCCGTGGTCATGCTGGACGGCCCGATCGCGGCCACGCAGAAGGTGCTGGCCCGCTCGGGCCTGTCGCTGGCCGACATCGGCGCCTACGAGGTCAACGAGGCCTTCGCGCCCGTCCCGCTGGGCTGGCTGAAGGAGACCGGCGCGGACCCGGCGCGGATGAACCCGCTCGGCGGCGCCATCGCCCTGGGCCACCCGCTCGGCGCCTCCGGCGCGCGCCTGGCGACCACGCTCATCCACCACATGCGCGCCAACGGCATCCGCTACGGCCTGCAGACCATGTGCGAGGGCGGCGGGATGGCCAACGCGACCATCCTCGAAGCCCTCTGAGACCCTTTCGTAAAACACGTGTGACGGCCCGGTTTCCCCAGGTGGGGAGACCGGGCCGTTCAAGATCAGTTATTACATCGGTGTGATTATCAACAGGCTTGTCCACAGCCTGTGGATAACCCCTGACTCAGCGCCAGCGGGACAGAACGAGCAAGCTGGCGACGAGCGCGCCGAAGCCGACCGCGATGTTCCAGTAACCCCACGACGCCACCGGGAACTCCTGGCGGGACAGGTAGAAGGTCACCAGCCAGGCGATGCCCACGACGATCAGGACGACGGCGAGCACCGGCACCCAGGTCGGGCTCGGCTGCTTCGCCGCCTCGGCCGAGGTGGGACGCATGTCCGCCGGGGTCGTGTAGACCTTCTTCTTACGTACGCGCGACTTAGGCACTGGTATCTCCTCGCTGACCTTCGGGTCAGCTTAACCGGGGTCGAGAGGTGTTCGGGGTGGCCGGGGGCCCCGGCTGCATCCCTCAGCTTAGCGGGACAGGGTATCGCGGGTGGGTAACAATCCGCCGGGTTGTGATCGAATTGTCGCTGCCCGCTGAACACTGAAGTGTTCTCGCCTCAGACGTCGCCGACCTCCCCTCCGGTTCCGTCACATGTACTCCAGCACCATTTCCAGGCGTGCCTTGAGGCGTTTGCCGGTGACCTCGCCGACGAGTTGCCGGACGGTGCCCTTGGCCTTCTTCTTGTAGTAGAGGACTTCGGCGGCGGCGTTGGCCAGTTTCTCGCCGCGCCGGGGGCGGGTGGCGTCGACGGCGCGGATGATGTCGGCGAGGAGCGCGGTGAGTCCCGGCTGCCGCAGCTCGGGCGACAGGTCCTTCTTCGGCAGCTCCAGCTCCAGCATGATCAGCCCGCGCAGGACGTCCTCGCCGTGGCTGAACCCGCCGTGCTCGGCGAGGTGCCCGGGGACGGCCATGAGCAGCAGCCGGATGGCGTCGTGCAGCCCGTCGGCCGCGCGGCGCAGGTTGTCGCGCCGCCAGTAGGGCAGCCGTTCCGGCTTGGTGACCGCGCAGCGGCTGAGCAGCTCCATGATCGGCAGGTGCCGCATCTCCGGGATGCGGTCCAGCAGCCTCGGGTCGAGCACGTCGTCGGGGCGTGGCCGCCCGGCGATGTCCTTCTCGATCGCGTCGAGCCGCGCGTGGACGCCCGGGTCGCCGGTGAGCTCGCGCAGCCCGGCGACGGTCGCGGCCAGCACGGGCCGGTCCTCAGGAGGGACCGACTCGACGGCGGCGAGGATCAGGTGAACGGTTTCGGGTTGCGCGGGCGTGTACTGGATGACCCACATGGCGTCCACGCGTCCCCAGGAGCAGCCCTCGACGATCTCGGGGGCGAACATGGGCAGCGAGCCGGGTTGCCGCAGGAGGGCGCGCAGGAGCGCCCACAGGACCATCTGCTGCCGCCCGTCCCACGGCTCGCGGGCCAGCGCGTGGGCGACGGAGGCGGGCCCGTAGCCGCTCTCGTCGCGGGTGGCGTCGAGTTTCTCGCCGAGCCGCACGAAGCCCGGCTGGAGTCCCGGGAACCAGCCGGGCGCCTTCGCGGCGCCGAAGAGGTGGATGTAGTCCTCGGGAGGGATGAAGTCGGACATCCGGCGAGTCTCCCCCATCCGTATGTCAACCCCGGGGCCGCCGGGTCGCGTCTGGAGGGGCGTAATCGTTAGCCTGGTAGACCGAGAGACGGGGCGAGGGATCGATGAGCGAGTACACCGGGGGGCCCAGACGGCGTGATCGCCGTGAACTGGGCTGGGCGGCGACGCTGCGCATAGCCGTGCGCCGCGCCGGGCGCGCCATCAGGCCGCGCCGGGGCGGACGGCGGACGGCGTGGGGCCCGGCGGTGCCGGTCGTCATGATCGCCGCCGGTTTCCTCTTCGCGGCCACCGCGACCGCCGCGCGCGGCACCGACCTGCGCGTGGACGACTCCGTCGAGCTGCGCGAGCTCATCGCCCAGCGCGCCGACGAGATCGCCGCCGAGGACGCCCGGGCCCGCGAGCTGCGCGAGGAGAACGAGTCCCTCACCGGCGGCCTGGCCGCCGGGGACTCCGAGATCTCCGCCGAGCGCGACCGCGCCGCCGCCGAGGCCGCCGGGGCTGGCTTCACCGCCGTCCACGGACCGGCGCTCGTGGTCGGCCTGGACGACGCCCCGCGCGTGGGCGGCGGGCTCCCGGCGGGCGCGACCGTCGACGACGTGGTCGTCCACCAGCAGGACGTGCAGGCCGTGGTCAACGCGCTGTGGGCCGGTGGGGCCGAAGCCATGACGATCATGGACATCCGGGTGATCAGCACCAGCGCGGTACGGTGTGTGGGCAATACCCTTCTTCTCCACGGCCAGGTGTACTCGCCGCCCTTCGTGATCGCCGCCATCGGCCCGGTGGACCGGATGCGCGCCGCGCTGGACGCCTCCCCGGGTGTGGGGGCCTACCGCAGGGCGGCCGAGGACTTCGGTCTCGGCTACGACGTGCGGCAGGAGACCGACCGCGAGATGCCGGCCTACGACGGCTCCCACGAACTCACCGGCGCGAAGCCGGTTCGATGATGTACCGCACCGACGCTAAGGGGCGCCAGTGACCGCGCAGGACCCGAAGCGGCCCCGCAGGGGAGCCGCCGACCTCGTGCCGATGGGCGACGAGACCACCCTTCTCCCGCAGATCTCCGACGAGGAGCCCGAGCCCCCCGCCGAGGGGAAGAAGCGGCGCGCCGTCCGCCGCCACCGCGACGCCACCGGAGGCGGCCGCCGCACCGCCGGGGACTGGATCCGCGCGGTCGTGCGCGGCTTCGGCGAACTGTTCATCACCTTCGGCCTGATCATCCTGCTGTTCGCCGCCTACGAGATCTGGGGCAAGACCGCCGAGATCAACGCGCACCAGGACCAGCTGGGCACCAAGCTGGAGCAGCAGTGGGAGGCGAACCCGAAGTCCGACCCGCTGCCCGGTGAGGCCATGGCCCGCCTGTACATCCCGAAGGTGAAGGACAAGCCCTTCATCGTCGTGGAGGGCACCAACTGGGACGACATCCGCGACGCCCCGGGCCACTACAAGGAGAGCCAGGACCCCGGCGAGAAGGGTAACTTCGCCGTCGCCGGCCACAACGTCCCGGCGATGTTCCGCGAGACCTACGAGCTGAAGCCCGGCGACAAGATCGTGGTGGAGACCGCCGAGAACTTCTACATCTACGAGGTCAGCGAGACCCTCATCGTCGATCCCTACGCCCGCGAGGTGATCGCCCCGATCCCCGGCGAGCTCGGCTCGAAGGTGAAGGACGCCAAGGAGGCCTACATCACCCTCACCACCTGCTGGCCCTGGTACGACAACACCAGCCGCTGGATCGTGCACGGCAAGCTCATCGACACCAAGCCCCGTAGCGAGGGCATTCCGCCCGAGGCCCTGGAGAAGTAGCGGCATGTACGGATTCATCTGGCGCAAGTTTCCCGGTCCCTGGCCCGTGAAGCTGGTCGGCATGCTGGTGCTCTTCGGCGGCCTGGGCGCGCTCCTGTGGTTCTTCGCGTTCCCGAAGCTGGAGCCGCTGCTGCCCTTCGACGACTCGCAGATCGTGCCCGAGCAGAGCACCGACCCGAACTTCGTGCCGCACGACGAGCCCTCCGACCCGCCGCTGCCCAGTGGCGACCCGGAGAACTCCGGGACGATCCTGCCGGGCAACTGATGCCGCGCGTCCTGGTCGTGGACAACCGCGACTCGTTCGTCTACACGATCGTGGACTACCTGCGGTCGCTGGGCGCCGAGTGCGTCGTGCGCCGCCCGGAGGCCGGGCCGGACGCCGGGGGCTTCGACGGCGTCCTGCTGTCCCCGGGGCCGGGACGCCCGGCCGAGGCGGTCACGTGCCACGAGGTCATCGCCCGCCACGCGGGCGGCACGCCGATCCTCGGGGTGTGCCTGGGCCACCAGGTCATCGCCGAGGCCTACGGCGCGAGCGTGGTCCGCGCGCCCGAGCCGGTGCACGGGGAGACGGCCGTCCTGCGCAATGACGGGACGGGCGTCTTCGCGGGCCTGCCGGGAGAGTTCACGGTGACCCGCTACCACTCCCTGACCGTCGACCCGGACACCGTGGCCGCGCCGCTGGTGGTCACCGCGACCACCGGCGACGGCGTGGTGATGGGCCTGCGGCACGAGGGGCTGGACGTCGAGGGCGTCCAGTTCCACCCGGAGGCGGTGCTGAGCGAGCACGGGCACCGGCTGCTCGGCAACTGGCTGGCGCGCCTGTCCTGATCCACCGATGCGACGAAAGAGGGCGGCCCCCGAAGGAGCCGCCCTCTTTCGCGTCCTACGCGCCGCCGGGCGGCGAGCTTCCGCCGCTGGAGGAGCTGGTGTCGGGCTGCTTCTGGATGGTCAGGGTGATCCGGGTGTCGGTCGTGTACGACTTGTTCGGGCCCGGGTCCTGGGCGGTGACCGTCCCGGGGGCGGCACCGGCCTTGCTGCCGTCCTGGAAGCCCACGTTGTTGAAGCCGGCCTCGGACAGCTTGGCGACCGCGTCGTCCTTGGACATGGTGGTCACGTCCGGCAGGTTCTTCATGTTGCCCTTGGAGATCTTGAGGGTGACCTCGCTGCCCTCACTGACCGACTGGCCGGGCTTGGGATCGGTGTCGACCACCGTCTCGGCGGGCTTGTCGCTGTCCACCGTGACGAACTTGGGCTTGAGGCCCAGGGCGATCAGCACCGAGCTGGCGTCGGTCTGGGTCTTGCCGACGATGGTCGCCGGGATCGTCACCATGTTCGGTCCCGCGCCCACCGAGATCGTCACCGTCGAACCCTCGTCGGCCTTCTTGCCGCCGTCGGGGTCCTGCTTGACGACGTTGCCCTTGTCCTTGGGATCGGAGGCCACCTGCTGGACGGCGGTCTTGAACTTCTTCGTCGTCAGCGCCTCCGTGGCCTGCTTCTGCGTCATCCCGACCACCGCCGGGACCGCGACCTGGTCCGGCCCGCGGTTCTGGAGGTAGAGACCCAGTGCCAGCGCGAGAGCCGCCGCCACACCGAAGCAGACCAGGGTCCACACCAGCGCGTTCGACTTCTTCTTCTGCGGCTGCGCCACCCGCGCGGCCGGGGCCACCCGGGTCGCCTCGGACGGCAGGGCCGCCGCGCCGATGATGGCGGTCCGGTCGGCGTCGGCCGAGACCGGCGGGGCCAGGACGGGCCGCCCGGCCGCCGCGCGCTGGAGGTCGGCGCGCATCTCGCCGGCCGACTGGTAGCGGTTGACCGGGTTCTTCGACAGCGCCTTCATGACGATGGCGTCTATCGCCGGGGGGACGTCCGGGTTGTGCTCGCTGGGCAGCCGGGGCTGCTCGCGCACGTGCTGGTAGGCCACCGACACCGGGTTGTCGCCGGTGAACGGCGGGTTCCCGGTCAGCAGCTCGTACAGGACGCAGCCGGTGGCGTACACGTCGGAGCGGGCGTCGACGGTCTCGCCGCGCGCCTGCTCCGGCGACAGGTACTGGGCGGTGCCGATGACCGCCGAGGTCTGCGTCATCGTCGCCTGGCTGGACGCCATGGCGCGCGCGATGCCGAAGTCCATCACCTTGACGTCGCCGCTGGGGGTCATCATCACGTTCCCGGGCTTGATGTCCCGGTGGATGATCTGGTGCTTGTGGCTGAAGTCGAGGGCCGCGCAGATGTCGGCGACGATCTCGCACGACTGCCGGGGCGGCACCGGGCCCTCGGCGACGATCAGTTCCTTGAGGGTGCGGCCGGGCACGTACTCCATCACGATGTACGGGACCGGCGTGACCGCGCCGGGCTCCAGCTGCTCGCCGGTGTCGTACACGGCCACGATCGCGGGGTGGTTCAGGGACGCGGCGTTCTGCGCCTCGCGCCGGAACCTGGTCTGGAACGTGACGTCCCGGGCCAGGTCCGTGCGGAGCATCTTGACCGCGACGTCACGGCCTAGGCGGGTGTCGAGCCCCCGGTGCACCTCGGCCATGCCCCCGTATCCGAGGATCTCGCCGATCTCATACCTGCCGCCCAAAAGGCGGGCCTGCGCCGTCATGTCGAAAGATTCCTTGCCTAATTGGCGTCGCTTAGGTGGTTCTTGGGGCAGAGAAGGCCCGTGCACTTCCCGGGCGAGGTCCCCTGGCTGGGGTTGCCGCCGCCATCGGGTTTCTTCAGGCTCAGTGTGAGGATGATCTGCTGGGTTTTCGGGATGTTCCCACCACTCGGATTGATTTCAGACACCCACTGGCCGCTGCCCTGCGTCACGATGTTCGTGAAGCCCCGGCCTCGCAATGTGTCCTCCACCTCCTTGCGCTTCTTCCCGATGAATTCGTCCCGGTTGATGGGCGCGGTGTCCCCATTGTTCCCCGACGAAGTGCTCTGTGTGGGCTGGTTGCCGTCACCTCCCGCGGAGGGCGTGTCGCTCCCCCCGCCGTTGGCCACGGCGAAGATGATCCCGCCCACGATCAGCACCAGCGCCAGGGCGCCGGCACCGATCATCGCGTACAAACCAACACGTTTCGACGACGCCTTCGGTGGCGGCAGGGGCATGCCGATCTTCGTGGCGTCGTGGTCGAGGCCGCGTCCGGGCGGGGCCGAGACGGTGGCCGCGTACGCTCCGCCGCTCACCGGGGACGCCGGGACGGGCGAGGTCGCCTGGTCCCCGGCGGCCGCGCGGGCCGCGGCGGCGAATTCGGCGGCGTCGCCGAAGCGCCTGGACGGGTCCTTCTCCATCGCCCGGTGCACGACGGCCAGCACGTTCGCCGGGACGTCGTCGGGCAGCGGGGGAGGCGTGTCGCGCGCGTGCCGCATCGCCAGTTCGAGCGGGTTGTCGCTGTCCCAGGGCCGCCGTCCGGCCAGGCACTGGTAGGCGACCACGCCGAGCGAGTACTGGTCGGACAGGGGCGTGGCGGGCAGCCCGTTGGCCTGCTCGGGGGAGATGTAGGCGGCGGTGCCCAGCACCGAGCCGGCCATGGTCAGGTTCGTCGACTGCGCGCTGCGGGCGATGCCGAAGTCGGTGAGCAGGACGGTGCCATTGGGCTTGACCATGAGGTTGCCCGGCTTGACGTCCCGGTGGATGATCCCGGCCTGGTGCGCCTCGTGCAGGGCCTCGGCGGCCTGCGCGAGCAGCACCATCGTCTGCGTGGGCGACAGGCGTCCCTGGTCCTGGAGGACGCGGGAGAGCGCCTGGCCCTCGATGAACTCCATGACCAGGTAGGCGGCGTGGCCGCCGCCTTCGAGCGGGGACTCGCCGTAGTCGTAGACCCGGACGACGTTGTGGTGGGACAGGGTGGCGACGACGCGCGCCTCGCCCCGGAACCGCTCGGCGAAGCCGGGGTCCTCCATGAGCGACGGAAGCAGGATCTTGACCGCGACGGTGCGGCCCAGCACGGAGTCGGTGGCCTTCCACACGTCACCCATGCCGCCCGACGCGATCCGCGAATCGAGCCGGTACCGGCCACCGAGCGTGGTGCCCGGACTCAACATTTCGTTCCTCCCCTGGGCGGTGTCATCTTCGATGTGCGGGACGGGCGGATCTCGCCCGCTCCACGTCGTGCGCGCCGGTGGCGCGCGTCCCCGTCGTCATGGTCGTCACTTACCCAGCTGGGCCTTCATGACCTCACCGGCGATCCTGGTGGCCTCGCTGGAGCCACCCTCACCGGGGGAGTCCAGGAACACCGCGACGGCGATGGCGGGCTTGCCGTCCGAACCCATCGCGTATCCAGTGAACCACCCGTGCTCGGGCACGCCCGGGCCGTGCTCGGCGGTGCCGGTCTTGCCACCCACCGTCACGCCCTGGATCTGGGCCTTCTTGCCGGTGCCGTTGGCGCCGTTGACCACCTCGAACATCATCTTCTGCAGCTCGGTGGCGGTGCTGGAGCTGATCGACTGGTTCAGCTTGCTGGCGGTGGTGCGCTCCAGCGTGGTCTGGTCGGGTGCCTGGAGCTCCTTGATCAGGTGCGGCTCCATGCGCGCCCCGCCGTTGGCGATGGTCGCCGAGACCATCGCCATCTCGAAGGGTGTCGCGGCCACCTCGTTCTGGCCGATGCAGGACTGCGCCAGCGTGGGCGGGTCGGGCATCTCGCCGGTCTTGGACGCGATCACGTTCAGCGGCGTCGTGTAGGTCTCGCCGAAGCCGAACTTGGCGGCGGTCTCCTTGAGCTGGTTCGCGCCGATCTTGTCCACGCACAGGCGCGCGAAGGTGGTGTTGCAGGAGCGGGCCAGCGCCTCCTTGAGCGGCAGCTCCGCCTCGGGGCACTGGTTATTGGAGTTCTTGATGACGTGCGAGGTCTGCGGGGGCGTGTAGGAGTTGCCCGCCGGGACCATCGTGTCGGCGGTGTAGCCGCCCATCTCCAGCAGCGCCGCCGAGACGACGACCTTGAAGGTCGAGCCGGGCGGGTAGAAGTCCTGCGCGGCGTGGTCCAGCATCGGGTTGCCCGGCGTGTCCTTGTACTCGGTGATCTTCGCGGTGACCTCGGTGGTGTCGTGCGAGGCCAGCGGGTTGGGATCGTAGGACGGCGAGCTGTACTGCCCCAGGATCGCCCCGGTCTGCGGGTCGAAGGCCACCGCGGCGCCCTTCTTCCCGTTGATCCCCTTGGCCATGGCCTCCTGGACCTTCGGGTTGACCGAGAGGATCACGTTGCCGCCCGACTGCTCCTTGCCGGAGAAGATGTCGGTGAGCCGGTTGACGAACAGGCGGTCGTCGGTGCCGGCCAGGATCTCGTTCTCGGCGGCCTCGATGCCCGAGGCGCCGTAGTCGAGGGACTTGTAGCCGGTCAGGTTCGCGTACAGCGGGCCGTTGGCGTAGGTGCGCAGGTACTTCAGCTCGCCGTCGGTGGCCACGCTGGTGGCGATCGCCTCGCGGTCGGCGAGGATCGCGCCGCGCTGGCTGGAGTACTCCGCGATCCGGGTGCGCGTGTTCCTGGGGTGGTTGGTGTAGAAGTCGTTCTGGAAGAACTGGAGCCAGGTCAGGTTCCCGATGAGCAGGACGAACAGTCCGATCGAGACCATGAGGACGTGCCGCATGGGGGCGTTCACAGCTTGATCACCTCCGTCGGCGCGTGGTCGAGTCGATCCGGCTTGGCGGGTCCGCCGCCGGTGCCGGGCGCGGTCACCCCGGGGGGCGGGGGCCTGCGGGACGTGTCCGAGATCCGGATGAGGAGCGCGATCACGATCCAGTTGGCGACCAGCGAGGATCCACCGTACGAGAGGAACGGCGTCGTCAGACCCGTCAGTGGGATCAGCTTGGTCACACCACCCACGATGACGAACACCTGCAACCCCATCGTGAACGCGGCTCCGGCGGCCAGCAGCTTGCCGAAGGCGTCCCGGACGGTCAGCCCGACCTTGAGGCCGCGCGCGATGATGACCAGGTAGACCAGCAGCATCGCGGTGAGGCCGACCAGGCCGATCTCCTCGCCGAACCCGGCGATGATGAAGTCGGAGGAGGCGTAGGGGACCTTCTCGGGCTGGCCCTGGCCGGGTCCGGCGCCGAAGAGGCCGCCGGTGCCCATGCCCAGCAGGCCCTGGACGAGCTGGTAGCTCTCGTTCTCGGCGTAGGGCCACGGGTCGGACCAGATCATCACGCGCAGCTGGAGGTTGCTGAACAGCGTGTGCGCCAGCACGGCCGCCCCGGCGAACAGGCTCAGGCCGATGAGGATCCAGCTGGTGCGCTGGGTGGCGATGTAGAGCATCGACACGAACAGGCCGAAGTACATCAGCGAGGTGCCCAGGTCGCGTTCGAAGACCAGGATCAGGATCGCCGCGCCCCACACCACGAGCACGGGGATGAGGTCGCGTCCGCGCGGGAAGACCATGCCGAAGATCCGGCGGCCCTCCAGGGACAGCACCTCCCGCTTGCGCACGAGGTAGTAGGAGAAGAAGCAGAGCAGCAGGAGCTTGGCGAACTCCGAGGGCTGGATGGAGAAGGCGCCCAGCCGGATCCACAGCTTCGAGCCGTTCACCTCGGAGATGGAGGCCGGCAGGATCGCGGGCAGCGCGACCAGCACCAGCCCGGCCAGGCCGAGGGTGTAGGCGTAGCGGGACAGGATCCGGTGGTCCTTCAGCAGCGCCAGCACCAGCCCGAACAGCACCAGCGCGCCCAGGACGTAGAAGTACTGGCGGATGCCCTGACCGGCGAACAGCGGGAAGTCGATGCGCCCGGCGGCGGTGGTCAGCTCCGGCTCGTCGATCCCGTTGTACGGGTCGGGGACCAGGTCCAGCCGCCGCAGGAACACCACGCCCATGCCGGTGAGCAGCGCGGCGGCCGGCAGGAGGACCGGGTCGGCGTAGGGCGCCCACGCCCGCACCGCCACGTGCGCGGCGAGGAACGGGATGGCCAGCAGCAGCGGCAGCGTGAACACCGAGCTGGTGACCTGCTTGGTCAGCGCGATGTCGGCGGCCGCGTAGAAGCCCATGATGATGACCAGGCCCAGCAGCAGGAGCATCAGCTCCGTGTTGCGTCTGGTGCGTCCCCTCGGCTGCGCGGTCGCGGACGGGACGGACGCCGTGGCGCTCATCGGGCTCCCCCACTCCATATGGCGCGTCGCCGGGCGTGTCCGCCCGGCGACCGAGGGTGATGACGGTTGCGGCCGCCGTCCCGTGGCACGCGGAACCCACCGGGGTCCAGGCCCGGGACGACGGAACTAATCACCGTGTCGGCAGTTCTCTTGCGTGGGCGGCGGGGCCGAGGCCGACGGGTCCGGCGAGGGCGACGACGTTCCCGAGGAGGGCGAGGACGTCGGGCACAGCGGGAGCAGGTTGGTGTTGCTCGGGTCGGTCGAGGTGAGCTCGGCCAGGATCTCCCGCGCCTTGGTCAGGCTGTCGGCGCTGATGCCCTTCTCCACGTTGGCGCGCGCGACCTCGTTGAGGTCGGCGACGCGGGTGGCGCTCTCCATTTCGAGCTTGGAGAAGGACAGGCCCGCGATCGTGCCGGGGACGCCCCGGAAGATCGCCACGTGCCCGGAGGGGGCCGCGCCCACGTAGTACTGGGACTGCACGTACAGGTAGCCGCCGGTGGCCAGGACGCCCAGGGCGAGCACGACGACGAGCGTCCACAGCAGAGTGCGCCGCTTGGAGCGCCGGGGCGGCTCGTTGTCGTCGTCCTCCACGGCGGCCTCGTCGCGGGGGCCGCCGGTGGCGGCGCGCGCGGCGGCCGCGCGGGCGGCGGGCGAGGACGGGTCGGCGGAGGTGACGCTTCCGCGGTCGCGCGCGGCGGCGCCGCCCACGATGGGGCGTCCCTCGACGATGTCGGCGTCGGTGACGTCGGCGACGATCACGGTGATGTTGTCGGGGCCGCCGCCGCGCAGCGCGAGCTGCACGAGCCGTTCGGTGGCCTCGCCGGGGTCGGCGAACTCGCGGAGGGTCTGCGCGATCGTCTCGTCGCTGACCACGCCGGAGAGCCCGTCGGAGCACAGGAGGTAGCGGTCGCCGGGGTGCGGGTCGAAGGTCTCGGCGACGGGGTCCAGTTCGCCGGTGCCGAGCGCGCGCATGATCAGCGAGCGCTGCGGGTGGACCGACGCCTCCTCCGGGGTGATGCGGCCTTCGTCCACGAGCATCTGGACGTAGGTGTCGTCACGCGTGATCTGGGTGAGGATCCCGCCGCGGTAGCGGTAGGCTCGGGAGTCCCCGATGTTGATCATGCCGATGGTGGAGCCGCCGAACAGGAAGGCGACCAGGGTCGTGCCCATGCCCTCCATGTGCGGGTTCTCGTCGACGGTCGCGCGGATGCGGTCGTTGGCCTCAAGCGCGGCGTCGGAGAGCGCGTCGGCGAGATTGCCTCGCGGCACGTCCTCGTCCAGGGTGGACAGAGTGGCGATGGCGATGTTGCTGGCGACGTCACCGGCGGCCATGCCGCCCATGCCGTCGGCGACGGCCAACAGCCTCGGTCCGGCGTACACCGAGTCCTGGTTGCCGTCGCGAATCAGGCCGCGATCGGATTTCGCGGCGTATCGCAGAGTCAATGTCATGGGCGCAGCTCGAAACTGGTGCGGCCGATCCGGATCGGAACACCGAGGGGAACGGGAGTTGGTCCGCTGACCTTAGCGCGATCCAGGTATGTGCCGTTGGTCGAGTTGAGGTCCTCCAGGTACCACTCGCCCTCCCGCGGCACCAGGCGCGCGTGGCGGCTGGACGCGTAGTCATCGGTGATGACCAGAGTGGAGTCGGGCGCGCGGCCCATGGTGATGGGCGCGCCTTCGAGGAGGATGGATCGTCCCTTCAGCTCGCCGCCGGTCACCACGAGGTGGCGCGCGACGCGAGGCGCCCGCCGCCCGCCGGGCGGTGACCCGACCGACGGGGGCGCGGCCACGACCTTCCCCGCGCGGCTGGCCGCGTAGGCGTCGTTGCGGATCGTGCGCACGACGGCGAAGACGAAGACCCACAGGAGCAACAGGAAGCCGAAACGGGTGACCGTGAAGACGATCTCGGGCACGTCCTGGTCTCCGCTCTACTGATCCAGGTGAAGGGTCAGGGAGGTGGTGCCGAGCTGGATCACGTCGCCGAGCCGGATGGCCACGGTCGTGATCCGCTGCCCGTTGACGAGGGTGCCGTTGGTGGAGCCGAGGTCGGTGACCAGAACCTGGTTGCCGTCGTAGTCGACGCGCGCGTGCCGGCGGCTTATTCCGACGTCGGGGAGCCGGATCTGCGCCTGCTCGCCGCGCCCGATGGTGGTCTGGCCCATGGCGATCGCGTACTGGCGTCCGTCACCGGAGATCAGCTTCGCGCCGGCCGGGGTCCCCATCGGCATGCCGGGCTGCTGCCCGTAGCCCTGGTCGGGGCCGTACCCGGGGGGCGGAGGCGGTCCGTCCCCGGTGGACACCTCGGCGGTCACCCGGAACATGCCCGTGTCGAGCCCGCCGCCGCGCTCCACCTCGACGATGACGTCGCCGTAGACGGTCCACCCGTGCTCACCGATGTACTCGGCCTGCGACTGCGCCAGCTCCTGCGCCAGCGCTGCGGCGTAGGGCGCGAGCCGGTCGTGGTCGGCCGGGGACAGGTCGATCACGTAGCGGTTGGGAACCAGGGTGCGTCCCCCGGCGAGGATCGCCTTGTGCGCCTCGGCCTCGCGCTGCATGGCGCTGGCCACCTCGACCGGGTGAACAACGCCTTTGAACATCTTGGCGAAGGCACCCTCGAACATGCCCTCCAACCGCTTCTCAAAGCGTTGCAGAACGCTCACCGGCTCCTCCTGTCGTGTCCTAGGCCTTGATGGTATCGGGCGCTGTCACACGGGGCGGGGGCAAGCGTACGGTTCGTGCTACTCTTTCGCGGCTTTTACGCAGGTGGCGCGCATTGTGTCGGGTCTGCCCTCGGGACCGCCTCGCTGGCCAGGTTAGACTTCCGGCGGCCGGGCCCGGTCGCCGGGACGGCCCTGTTTTTCGCGCCCCGATCTTGGTAGCGGCCCCTGACCGGATACCCGGTTGGAGCCGCCCCGGGGAGGCTGTTAGAGTTCATCTCGCTTCACCGCCAAGGCGGGGAAGTCCACTTCTGGGGAAGTGGCGGAATGGCAGACGCGCACGGTTCAGGTCCGTGTGTCCGAAAGGACGTGGGGGTTCAACTCCCCCCTTCCCCACCATCGCCCGCCGGTCTTAGGACCGGCGGGTTTTTGCTTGCCCGCGTTCTGTGTCTCGCAGTGCCGTTTCCGGCAGTCCGCGCCCGCCCGTCACGGTCTTGAGAACGGAGTGTGGCGCTCGTCATGCCGGGGGATCGAAGCCCGCTCGCGGTGCGAGGGGCTGGTGCCACGCGGGGGGAAGAGAGGCGCGTGGGGACGGGGCAAGGCCGCGCCCGTCGCGCCGGGCGGGTCGAGGTCCGCTCACGATGCGGGGGTGCCACGCGGGGAGCAGGGCCGTGCCCGTCGCGCCGGGCGGGTCGAACTCGTGGTGCCGGGGCGGGGAAGAGAGGCGGGCGAGCAGGGTCTCCCGCGAGCCTCGACCGTCGCGCGTGGCCGAGGCCGCTTCGGCCCTGCGGCCCTAGAGCCCTGGGACCCTAGGGCCCCAGTACTCCTTTCTCCATGGCCGCCATCACCGCCGCCGTGCGGTCCTTGACGCCGAGCTTGGCGAAGACACTGGTCAGGTGGCTCTTCACGGTGGCCTCGCCGATGAACAGCTCGCGGCCGATCTCCGGGTTGGACAGTCCCCGCGCCACCGCGCGCAGGACCTCCAGCTCGCGCGGCGAGAGGCCGCGGGCCCGCACGTGCGCCACCAGGCGGGCCGCCACGCCCTCGGCCAGCACCGTCTCGCCCCGGGCGGCGGCCGCGACCGCGTCGGCCAGGGCGCGGCGGGGCGTGTCCTTGAGCAGGTAGCCGGTGGCTCCCGCGGCCACCGCGCGGGCGACGTCGGCGTCGGTGTCGTAGGTGGTCAGGATCAGCACGGTGGCCCAGGCCCCGGCGGTGATGCGGGCGGTCGCCTCCACACCGTCCATGCCGGGCATGCGCAGGTCCATCAGCACCACCGAGGGCCGCAGCGCCTCGGCCAGCCGGACGGCCTCCCCGCCGTCCCCGGCCTCGCCGAGGACCTCGACGCCCTCGGCCTCCAGGACCGCGCGCAGCCCCTCGCGGACGATCGGATGGTCGTCGGCGATGACCACGGTCACGGTCACAGCGGCAGCTCTCCCCGCACGACCGTGCCGTGGCCGGGCGCCGACTCCACCGACAGGGACCCGGCCAGCTCGGCGAAGCGCTCGCGCATCCCCCACAGCCCGTTGCCCTGGGGCGCGTCGCGGGTGAAGCCGCAGCCGTCGTCGCGGACGACCAGCCGCACGACGGCCTCGCCGTACTCCAGCTCGACGCGCGTCCGGGTGGCGCCGGCGTGGCGGGCGGCGTTGGCCAGGGCCTCCTGCGTGGTCCGCAGGATCGCGACCTCGGCGTGCGTCTCCAGGGGCCGCGCCTCCCCGGTCACCGCGAGGCTCGCGTGCTCGTGCCGGGCCAGGACCAGCCGCAGCGCCTCCCCGAGGGAGTCGCGCAGGTCCGGCGGGCGCAGGGCGGCGACGAGGGCGCGCGCCTCGGCGAGGTTCTCGGCGGCGGTGCGGTGCGCGCGGCGGATGCGCTCGACGGCGGCGTCGGGGCGTTCGCGGACGTCGTCGGCGGCCACGTCCAGCAGCATGATGATCGCGGCGAGCCCCTGGGCGACGGTGTCGTGGATGTCGCGGGCCAGGCGCTGCCGCTCGGCGAGGACGCCCGTCTCGCGCGCGGCCTCGGCCAGGCGGGTGCGGGCGGTGTCGAGCTCGGCGATGAGGCGGGCGCGTTCCTCGCTCTGCCGGACGATGCGGTTGATCCAGGTACCCAGCAGCCACGCGCTGAACAGGGAGGCCAGGCCGATGCCGGTGGCGGCCCACAGGTCGGCGCCGCTCTGCCGGATGAGCGTGGCGGCGGTCCCGGAGGCCGCCAGCGCCGAGGCGATGAGCGCCCGGCGGGTGGGCAGCAGCGCCCAGATGTGCGGGTACAGCAGGAAGAAGAGGATGGAGCCGATGCTGGTGAGCGCGAACAGCCCGACGGTCAGCGGCAGCGCCAGCGCGATGTAGGCCAGTCCGCGCGCGGCGTCGTCCCTGCCGAGGGCACGGGAGCCGAGGGCGAGGTAGGCGGCGGCGATCGCGGCGAGCACGCCCAGCGCGATCGCCTTGCGGAGTGACCCGGCGTCCGGGTCGAAGACGATGAGGACGGCGGTCAGGGCGGCGAGCGCGGTGAAGACCAGGTGCCAGCCGCCGATGCCGCGATGCCAGGCGTTCGCCTCGGACATGGCGACAGTATCGCCGCGCCGGGCCGCGCGCGCCATCCGCCGACAGTCGCACCCGGGAATCCGTCCACGGTGGACTACCAGGCGGGCGGCGACCGGCGGAGCCTGGCGGTATGGACCGTAAGACCTCCGGCAAGATCCTCGTCGCCCTGTCCATCGTCTACGGCGTGAGCGTGGCCGCGCTGGCCTATTTCGACGTGACCTGGATGGGCGGCTTCGCCGTCGTCGGCGCGCTCGCGATGGGCGCGCTGTGGGCGCTGTGGGGCGTTTTCGTGCGCCCCAGGGATTGAGGACTCGATCCGTCCGCAATCCTCGTTAGCGTGAGCGCATGGCCTTGACCGACCGCGTGCTCACCCGCGCCACCCTCCACCGGCAGTTGCTCACCGGCCGCGCCCCCATGGGCGCGGTCGCGGCGATCGGGCACCTGGCCGGTCTCCAGGGGCAGGAACCCAACTCGCCCTACCTGGCGCTGTGGGCGCGGCTGCGCGGCTTCTCCCGCGACGAGCTGACCGGCGCGCTGCACGAGCGCTCGGTGGTGCGGGGGACGCTGTTCCGCGGCACGCAGCACCTGGTCACCGGTGACGACTACGCGTGGATGCGGCCGCTGATCGGCGGTTCCCTCGGCGGGCGGTTCACCAGGGACCTGGCCGCGATCGGCAAGGACGAGCTGGCGGAGGCCGTCCGCGAGATCCTCGCCGGGCGCAGCCTGACCCGTCCGCAGCTGCGGGACGCGCTGCTGGAGCGCTGGCCCGGGACGGACCGGATCGCCATGGCCTACGCCGCGCAGTTCCTGGTGGCGCTGCTGCACCCGCCGCCCTCGGGCGTGTGGAACTCCGGGCGGGCCGTCCCGATGGTCCTCGCCGAGGAGTGGCTGGGGCGTCCCCTCACGACCGCGCCGGTGGCCGACCTCGTCCGCCGCTACCTGGCCGCCTTCGGGCCCGCCACGGTCAAGGACGTGCAGGCCTGGTCGGGGCTGACGCGCCTGAGCGAGGTCCTGCCGGTCATGGGCTTGCGCACCTATGCGGCGAGTGACGGGCGCGTCCTCTACGACCTGCCCGAGCTGGACCTGCCGGACGCCGACCTGCCGCTGCCGGTGCGGATCCTGCCCGACTTCGACCAGCTCATGGTCTCCTTCGCCGACCGGCGCCGGGTCATGGACGACGACGTGCGCGCCAAGGTGTGCGTGGGCGCGGTCATCGCCCCCACGATCCTGGTGGACGGCCGGGTCGCGGCGATGTGGCGGCTGAGCGGCAAGCGCGTCTTCGAGGTGATCTCCCTGCGGCACCTGCCCGCCGGGACCCGCGCCGACATCGAGGCCGAGGCCACCGCCCTGCTGTCCTTCATGGACGTCGAGGACGGCGAGGTCCGCTTCACCTGACCGCGCGCAGCTCCCGGATCAGCGCCCGCACGCCCGCCGTGGCCGCCGCGCCCGGCGTCGTCACGTACCCCACCCGCCGGGTCGGGCCGTCGGCGCCGAGATCGCGGGCCACCAGGCCCGCGGGCGCGCCCGGCATCGACAGCTCCGGGACCACCGCCATGCCCATCCCCGCCGCCACCATCGACAGCACGACCCCGTCGTCCTCGGCGGTCACCGTGGCGCGGGGCAGCCAGTCCTGCCGCGACCACCAGTCGCGGGTGTAGGACGAGCAGTTCTCCGGCCAGTCGATCAGCCGCAGCTCGCGCGGCTCGGCGCCGCGCGGGTGGACCAGCACGTACCGCTCCTCCAGGATCGTCCCGGTCAGCAGACCCTTCGGCAGGTCGTGGTTACCCTCGTTCAAGGTGGCGATGCCCAGGTCGGCGCGACCGGCGGCGACCTCACCGGCGGTGCCCGCGCCCAGCTCGGGCACGATGGCCACCTGCGCGGCCAGGTCCGGGTACCGCGAGCGCAGCCGCTCCAGGACCCCGGGCAGGACCTGCGCGGCGGCGCTGCGGAACGAGGCGATCCGCAGGGTGCCGGTCACCTCGCCGGAGACGGCCGCGCGGACCTCGCCGGGCATGCCGTCCAGCAGCCGCAGGATCTGCCGGGCCTGCGCGACGGCGCGCTCGCCGGGTTCGGTGGGCGTCGCGCCGTGGCGTCCCCGGTCGAACAGGACCGCGCCGAGTTTGCGCTCGGCGGTGCGCACGGAGTGGGAGACGGCGGACTGGGTCAGGCCGAGGCGCTGCCCGGCCGCGCCGAAGCCCCTGGCGTCGGCCACGGTGACCAGGACGCGAAGCTCATTGAAGTGCAGTCCGTTCGGGGCGAGGCTCACCCGGCCAATCTAGCTCGCACCATGAGCGCGATTCATGCAAGCGCCGGTTCCATCGACGCCGATGTCTGTATGGGGAGGCGCTCGCGGACGTAGGAATACGTCCATGACGACCGCGATCACCGTGCACCAGGTCCGCCGCCCCGCCCCCGGACTGCCCTCTCCCGACGACTTCGCCCTTGTGTCCGGCCCGCTCCCCGAGACCACCGAGGGCACCGCCCTCGTGGAGAACCTGTACCTCTCCGTCGACCCCTACCACCGGGAGGTCATGGAGGAGGACCCGCTGCACCAGCCGCTGGAGGGACGCGCGCTCGGCCGCGTGGTGTCCTCCCGCCTGGACGGCCTCCACCCCGGTGACCTGGTCTTCCACCGGCACGGCTGGCGCACCCACGCCCTGGTGAGCGAGGGCGAGTACAGCCTCCTGCCGGGCTGGGAGGGCGTCCCCCTGCGCACCCGCCTGAGCCTGCTGGGCGGGACCGGGCTGTCCGCCTACGTCGGCCTGACCCGCATCGCCAAGATCCAGCCCGGCGAGACCGTGTTCGTCTCGGCCGCCGCCGGTGGCGTCGGCACCGCCGTCGGCGTCCTCGCCAGGCTCATGGGCGCCGGGCGCGTCATCGGCAGCACCGGCTCCCCCGAGAAGGCCCGCCGCCTGGTCGAGGACTTCGGCTTCGACGCCGCCTTCGACTACCACGACGGCGTCACCGAGCGGCTGCGCGAGGCCGCCCCCGAGGGCATCGACGTCTTCTTCGACAACGTCGGCGGCGACCATCTCGCCGCGGCCATCGACGTCCTCAAGCCCCACGGGCGCGTGGCCTGGTGCGGCGCGATCGCCCAGTACAACGACCCCGCCAACCCGCCCGCCGCCCCCTACAACCTCTACGACATCGTCGGCAAGTCCATCCGCCTGGAGGGCTTCCTGGTCCGCGACTACCGTCACGTGCAGGAGGAGCTGGAGGAGTTCCTCGTCCCGCACCTGCGCTCCGGCGCCGCCGTGCCCGCCGAGACCGTCGTCGAGGGCATCGAGAACATCGTCGAGGCGTTCATCGGGGTCCTGTCGGGTAAGAACATCGGCAAGATGATCGTCGGCACCGGCCGCGAGTAGCCGCGATCACACCCGGCGATGTCACAGCCGGTCCGCCCCGATCGTCTCGGGAACGATGGCGCGGACCGGCACCGAGGAGCGGCGATGAGCGAACAGACCGGGAACTTTGCGGCGGAGACCTTCGAGAGCCTCCGCCCGCTCCTCTTCTCCATCGCCTACCGCATCCTCGGCAGCGTCACCGAGGCCGAGGACGCCGTGCAGGAGACCTGGCTGCGCTACGAGACCACCGAGACCCGCCCGGACTCACCGAAGGCGTTCCTCTCGGCCGTCGTCACGCGCGTGTCCATCGACGTCCTGCGCTCGGCGCGCGTCCGCCGCGAGGAGTACGTCGGCCCCTGGTTCCCCGAACCGCTGCTCACCGACCCCTACCAGGACCCCGAGCGCTCCGCCGAACTCGCCGACTCGGTGTCCATGGCGGCGCTGGTCCTGCTGGAGCGGCTGAGCCCGCTGGAGCGCGCGGTGTTCGTGCTGCGCGAGGTCTTCGGCTTCGGCTTCGCCGAGATCGCCCGGACCGTCGAGCGATCCGAGGCCGCCTGCCGCCAGCTCGCCGTCCGCGCCCGCCGCCACATGGACGAGGGCCGCCCCCGCTTCGAACCCGACCGGCGCGAGCGCGACGAGCTCGCCGTGCGCTTCTTCGAGGCCTTCCGCGCCGGTGACGTGGGCGCGCTCCGCGAGCTGCTGGCCGCCGAGGTGCAGATGGTCGGCGACGGCGGCGGCAAGGCCCCGAACCTGGCCAACCCGGTCCGCGGCGCCGACAAGGTCGCGCGCGTGCTGGCCGCGTTCGGGCCGCAGGCCACCAGCGTGGACGTGGTCTTGGAGGAGACCGTGGTCAACGGGCAGCCGGGCGTGATCTTCCGCGCGCCCGGCGGGCTGATCGCCGGCACGCTGGTGCTCGACATCTACGACGGGCGCGTCCAGGCCGTGCGCAGCGTGGTCAACCCCGACAAGCTCGGCCACCTCGGCGAGCCCGCCGACACCTGGGCCCTCAAGGACGAGGCGTTCCGCAAGCGGCGGCTAGACGGGTAGGCCCATCCCGGCGGCGATCTGGCGCAGGCCCGCGCGGAAGGCCTCGGGGTCGGCGACGTCCTTGAGCAGCTCCTCGTCCATGGCCTTCGCGGCGGCGGCGCACGTGCCGTAGAGCTCGCGCCCGGCCTCGGTGAGGACCACGATCTGGCGGCGGCGGTCGTGCTCGTCGCGTTCGCGGCGGACGGCGCCCATGTCCTGGAGCTCGTCCAGCAGCCCGACCAGCAGGCTGGGCGCGACGCCCATCTTGCGCGCCAGGTCCTGCTGCGACATGCCCTCGAACAGCGACAGCACCAGCAGGATGCCCGCCTGCTTGGGCTTCAAGGGGGCGATCGCCCGCGTGTACCGGTCGGTGGTGATCGCGCCGACGGTCCCGAGCTGGAAGGCGGCGGTGGCGGAGAGCGCTCCGGCGGCAACATCATTCACGAGCTTCATCCTACAGGCTTGACATCATTCAGGCTATGAATCATTCTGTGTGAGAACGATTCACCGCCACGAGTGATGGAGCCCCGCCATGCAGTCCGCAACCCCCGCTGCCACCGACCGCGTCGACGCCCTCCCCACCGCCGCCCGCCGCACCGTGATCGGCCTCAACCTCCTGGGCGCGGCCACCGCCACCATCTCCGCCGTCCTGGGCCTGGTGAACCCCGGCGTCTTCGGCGCCGACCAGATCACCGACTGGGTGACCTTCTACGCCGGGGCCTACGCCGCCCGCGCGATCCCCCTCGGCATCGTCATGTGGGTGGTCCTGCTGACCCCGGCCCTGCGCACCCGCAAGACCGTCACCGTGCTGGCCGTCGTCGCCGGAGCCGCCCAGCTCGGCGACATCGTCGTCGGCGCCACCCACGGCATCCCCGGCATGATGGCCGGCGCCGCCCTCGGCGCGGCCATGCACTTCGTCTCCCTCATCTGGCTGCGCCGCCGCTGAGGCCACGGACACCGACGGGCGCGGCCGTGAAGGCCGCGCCCGTAAGTCGTGTCAGTTCCCGTTGTACGGGCGGAACGGCCGCGACGCCGTCCGCGCGGCCGGATTGGCCACCCGCTCCCGGGCGTAGCGGTCGAATAGGACCCGGCCCAGCAGCGCGTGCGCCCGCACCGCCGGGTGCGTGCCGCCGTAGTTCTCCGCGTCGGCCTCCATGCCGTCGGCGAAGAAGCCGTAGACCGCCGCCGGGGCGCCGGTGGCGTCGAACATGATCCCCGCCTCGTGCCGGGCGTCGTCGAAGGCGCCGTGCTTGGTGGCCACCCGGTCGCGCTCATCGGAGGACATGTCCCGCCGCACGCCGTCGTGGTAGCCGCTGCCGCCGCGCAGGATCCCCAGCATGAACTCGCAGGACGCCGGCGACAGCAGCGTCTTGTTCGCCAGCCGCGCCAGCAGATCGGTCATCTCATGCGGCGTGGTGGTGCCCAGGAAGAACCGGTTCGGCGTCGAACCCGGCTCCACCCGCGTGTGCGTGAAGCCCTTCGCCGCCAGGATCTCGTTGATCTCGGCCGTCGGCACCAGCGCACCGCACAGCCGCACCGCCGTGTTGTCCGAGACCAGCAGCATCGCGGTCAGGAAACCCGCCACGGTGATCTGGTCGCCCCACACCGTCTGGTGGAAGTAGAGGCCCGAGCCGTCCAGGACCGTCCCGGCGTCCAGCGTCACCTTCTGCGACAGCGACAGCAGGCCCCGGTCGACCTTGTCCAGCACCGTGGCGGCCACCGCCAGCTTCTGCACCGAGGCGCCGTAGACGATGTCGTGCTGCCGCAGCGACAGCACCGGCGCGAACCCGCCCGCCCCGTCGGCCCGCAGGACCTTCACGTACCACGTGCCACCGGCGCGCGAGGTCTGCGCGGCGAACGCGTCCTGGACCGAGGCGGGGGCGGAGTCGGCGGAGGCCGCAGCGGGAGCGGCGGTCCCGAGCACGGCCGCCGCCGCACCGCCGAGACCGAGAGCGAGGGCACTTCTTCTGTTGACGGGCATGGGAAGCAAGGTAGGGACACGGCGATCGTCCACCAAGGATGGAGATCACCGGAATCCATGCGAACCTTTCGGATCCCCGCATCCGTAAGAGTGTCCCGCGCAACTCGTCTAGGCTCCAGCCCATGACCGACTTGCAGCCCATGCCCGAGGACTGGACCCGCGCGCTGGCCATCGTGGCGCACCCCGACGACATGGAGTACGGCGCGGGCGGCGCCGTGGCGGCCTGGACCGCGCAGGGCAAAGAGGTCGCCTACGTGATGGTCTCGCGCGGCGAGGCCGGGATCGACGGCATGTCGCCCGAGGAGTGCGCGCCGGTCCGCGAGGCCGAGCAGATCGCCAGCGCCGCCGCCGTCGGCGTGTCCACGGTGGAGTTCCTCGACCACAAGGACGGCCTCATCCAGGCCGGGATCGAGCTGCGCCGCGACCTCACCCGCGTCATCCGCCGCCACAAGCCCGAGCTGATCATCACCCTGAACCGCCGCGACCACTGGCAGCCCGGCAGCTGGAACAGCGCCGACCACCGGGCCGTCGGCGACTCCGTCCTCGACGCCGCCTTCGACTCCGGCAACCGCTGGATCCACACCGAGCTCATCGACGAGGGCCACCAGCCGTGGCAGGGCGTGCGCTGGGTCGCGCTGGCCAACTCCCCGCAGTCCACGCACGCCGTCGACATCACCGGCACGCTGGAGCGGGCCATCGCCTCCCTCGCCGAGCACAAGGCCTACATCGGCGCCCTGTCCGACCAGGCGCCCGAGGCCTACGCCCGCCAGTTCCTGACCATGGTCGGGAAGGGCGGCGGCGAGCGCTTCGGCTGCGAACTCGCCACCCCCTTCGAACTGATCTCCCTGGGTTAGAGCCTGCGCAGGTAGGCCCGCTGCTCGAAGTGCGGCCGGTAGCCCAGGCCGACGTTCACCGCGAGCATCGGCGCGTTCGTCGCGTCGTTGTTCGTGAACGCCGTGGTGGCGCCGGACGCCTTCGCGCGGTTCAGCGCGACGAGCTTGGCCAGGCGTCCCAGGCCGCGCCCGCGCGCGTCCGGGTGGACGGCGGTGTAGCCCGACCACACGCGCACGTCGCCGCGGTCGAGGTAGGCCAGCGCGATGGCGCGACCGTCCTCGACCAGCAGGATCGAGGCGTCCTTGTCGAAGCGCGGCTCGTCGAAGTCCTTCACCCACTCCTCGAAGGGCGGGACCTTCCACGGGTCGTCGCCGGGGACGTCGTTGACCGTGGCGAGTTCCATCTCGTAGGCCAGCCGCAGGTCGATCTCGTTGATCGACTGGACGGTGACGCCCTCGGGCAGTTCCGGCGTCTGTGGCAGCCCGGCGAGGTCGAGGCGGGAGATCCGCTCGGTGCGGGTGTGGGCGAAGCCGGTCTTCTCGGCGAAGGCGAAGCCGTGCTCCCAGATGCTGCGGACGGAGACCTGCGCGGCCCCGACCTCGCGCAGGTGGGCGTCGATGGTCTCCTGGAACGCCGTCCCGATGCCCTTCTTCTGGTGGGCGGGGGCGACCAGGATGAACTGGTACCAGGCGTCCGGGGTGGAGATGTGGGTGTCGAGACCGGCGCCGCCGGTGGCCAGGATCTCGCCGTCCTCCTCCCAGACGAGCCGGTACAGGCGGCGTCCGGGAGCGTCGCGGGCGGCGAGGGACTCGGGCGTGGTGATCAGGTGCGGGTAGACCTCGGTCCAGATCTCCGCCATCGCGGGGAGGTCTGCGGGGGTGGATTCACGAAGCGCCATGGGCGCATCGTCGCAGGCCGGACCCCGTGTCCGCCTCTCGTTATTCCTTGGGCCTGCGGGTGCGCTTCGTCGGCACGCTCTTTGTGGAATCGGTCTTGAGTTCGCTGACCCAGCTCTCGGTCTCGTCGGAGGGCGGCATCGGCGGCGGCGCCGGGACGTCCTCGCCCTCGCGGGCGGGCTGCGGCTCGTCCTTGGGCGCGAAGGACGAGTCGACCTCGTCGAGCGCCTTCGTGTAGTCGTCGATGTAGGGATCGGGCGGCGTCGAGGGGGAGGGGATGCGCTCGTAGACGGTGTCCTCGGCGTCCCGGCGGGGCAGCGGGTATTCCTTGTCGTCGGTGGGCACGGGCTCGCTCTTCTCTTTGCGCAGGGCCGAGACGGTGAGGGAACCGATGAGCCCGGCGAGGGCGGCGTAGGGGCCGATCAGGAACGCCGACATGGAGTCGACCGTGGAACCCGTGCCGGGCCCGGCGACCATGTACGCCACCGT
The DNA here is from genome assembly GCF_030269765.1 of Actinorhabdospora filicis. GTDB lineage: Bacteria > Actinomycetota > Actinomycetes > Mycobacteriales > Micromonosporaceae > Actinorhabdospora > Actinorhabdospora filicis. Next base: position 179,624 of record NZ_BSTX01000005.1, read on the forward strand.
CACCAGCAGCGGACCGGCCACGCCCGAGGCGGCCGCGACCCGGTGCCCGCGCCCACCGGCGCTGGCGATCCAGGCGACGATGACGCCGATGAGCAGCGAGCCGATGATCAGCGGCGGCGCCAGCGCGAGCCCGCGCTTGCCGAGCGCGCCGGTCACCCCGGCCCACGTGCCCCACACGCCGAGCTGCCCGGAGGGCACCGAGCGGTCCCCGATCGGCGCGAACGCCGACAGCAGCGCCAGCAGCCACACCAGCCCGGTGGACGCCATGAGGCTCCACGCGACCGGCCGCGCGGCCATCGCGATCAGCGCCAGCGCCATGCCGGTGGCGACGCCGATGCCGACGGCGAGGAACGGCGTGCCCGGCAGCCCGTGCGCGCCGGGTTCCCGCGCGGGCAGCGCCATGAGCGGCCCGATGACGGACGCGCCGACGCCCGCGGCGAGCACGGCGGCGATCCGGGTGGCGATGGACTCGCCGGTGCGGGCCCCGGCGAGGGCCCCGGCGATCGCCGAGATGGCGGCGAGCCAGGTGGTCCAGGCCATGTTGGCCGACCACAGTCCGGCGGTGTCCTGGCGCCAGTCCACGATGGTGAGCCCGTAGGCGGCGCCGAGCTGGGCGAGCCCGATCACGGCGGCGGTGCCGAAGGCGGTGAGGAGCGTGCGTCCCCAGGCGTATCTGGCCATGGCCGCAGGGTATTGGGACGGACGTGGCGCGCGCCACCCTGCTTAAAGGAAGCATAGGGTTGGCCGTCGGTTTTGCGACACACATCCGAATTGCTCGTTATTACCCTCCGCGTCCGGCACCATGGTAAAGGTGAACAGAGTTCCGGAGAACGCACAGTCGGTGACGCACGACGGTCCACAGGGGATGGACGGCGACCAGCTGCTCGGCCTCATGCCGCCCGACCCGCGCCGTCCCCGCGACCCGCGCGACTTCCGGGAGCGCTACGAGCCGGCGTCCCATCAGCAGTCCGCCTATCCGATGCAGCAAGACCAGTGGGACGAGCCGATGGCGGCCCACCCGCTCTTCCGGGGCCTGCTCACCGAGCTGCCCCCGCGCAGCGACCCGCCCTCGCAGGACTTCCTGGAGACGTGGATCCAGACGGCGCGCTCGATCCTGGAGCTGCTCTACCGACCGGGGAGCCCGCCCCGGCACTGAGTCCGCGAGGGATCGGAGCCCCGATGTGATCTCCCGGTGGATCCGGAGGCTTGCCGAAACGGACTGTGGTCCGTATATTTGCGGGAGTCATCCGGACCATGGTCCGCCTACTCCCCGGGAGAGTCATGTCCAAGCTCCTGCACATCTCCGGTTCCCCACGCGGCACTGACGCCGAGTCCCTGCGCGTCGCCGAGGTCTTCCTCGACGCCTACCGCGACGCCCACCCCGGCGACACGATCGAGCACTGGGACCTCTGGGACGGTTCCCTGCCCGGCTTCGCCGTCGGCGCGAAGGCCAAGATGACCGTCTTCTCGGGCGCCGAACCGCAGGGCGAGGAGGGCGAGGCGTGGAACGCGGCCCGCCGCGTCTTCGAGCGCTTCGACGCCGCCGACCGGCTCCTGTTCAGCCTGCCGATGTGGAACCACTCGGTGCCCTACGTCGTGAAGCAGTTCATAGACGTGGTCAGCCAGCCCGGGTGGGTCTTCGGCTTCGACGCCGAGAAGGGCTACACCGGCCTGCTCGCCGGACGCGGCAAGAAGGCCGCCGTGCTGTCCACCAGCGCGGTCTGGGCGCCGGGACTGCCGCCATCGTTCGGGACGAACTTCATGTCGCCCTACTTCACCGACTGGCTGCACTGGACCGGCATCGACGACGTCACCGAGATCGGCTTCCACCCCACCGTCACCGGCGACTGGGACGCCGCCCGCGCCGACGTCGACGCCCGCGCCCGCGAACTGGCCAAGGGCTTCTAGAGCCCTGTCCCGGCACGGGACTACTCGTCGCCCCGCCGTCCCCGCTTCACGTCACCGCGCCGCTTCTTCGCCGCCAGCCGCCGCTCCACCGAGCCCCGGCTCGGCTTCGTCGGGCGCCGTTTGCGCGGCGGTGGTGCCACGGCCTCGCGCAGGGCCTGCGCCAGGCGCATCGCGGCGGCCTCGCGGTTGCGCAGCTGCGCGCGGTGCTCGGAGGCGGCGATGGTCAGGACGCCGTCGACCAGCTTCGCGGCCAGCCGCTCCAGCGCGCGTTCCTTGAGCAGTGGCGGGAACAGCGTCGAGCCGGCCAGGTCGAAGCTGAGCTCGACGCGGCTGTCGGCGGTGTTGACGCCCTGGCCGCCGGGTCCCGAGGACCGCGAGAAGCGCCAGCGCAGATCCCCCTCGGGGATCACGATGGCGTCGGTGACGCGGACTGCGGACAGCACGGCGGGCTCCTGAACGTGGGGACGATTCATCCCCATCGTACGAAGAGCCCGCCGCGCGGTCATCGGATTAAGCGGTGGCTCCGGGTCAAGCCGCGGCGTCCCACTGGTGCACCGGAGCCTGGGTCGCGGCGTTGCGGACGTACTGCTTCAGCATCCCGCGCAGCGCCTCGGTCCGGTTGTGGGAGCGCTTCTCCTCCAGGTGCCGGACGGTGGCGACCTGCCAGGCCGCGCCGTTGACGCGGGTGCGGCAGCGCGCCTCGATGACGCCGAGGAGCCGGTCGCGCTCGGCCGGGTCGACGCCGAAGCGGTCGAGCCCGTCGTGCGCCAGCGGCAGCAGGACCTCGTCGACGAGCCGGACGCCGTCCACCTCGCCGAGACCGGGCCACCACTGCCGCGCGGCGATCCCGTCGCGGGCGGCGGCCTGGAGGTTCTGCTCGGCCACGCCGAACGGCATCCGCGTCCACACCGGATGGTCGCTCTCGGCCAGGACCCGCACCGCTCCCATGTAGAAGGCCATGTTGGCCAGCACGTCGATGACGGTGGGACCGGCCGGGAGCACCCGGTTCTCCACCCGCAGGTGCGGCAGCCCGTTGGCGCCGACGTCGTAGACGGGCCGGTTCCAGCGGTAGACGGTCCCGTTGTGCAGGCGCAGTTCGGTGAGCTTCGGGACGCCTCCCGCGCGCCAGACGTCGAATGGGTCCTCCGCGTGCGACTCGGGCAGCAGTGGTGGGAAGTAGCGGAGGTTCTCCTCGAACAGGTCGAGGACGGAGTGCGCCCACCGCTCGCCGAACCAGACGCGCGGGCGGACGCCCTGCGCCTTCAATTCGCGGCTGCGGGTGTCGGTGGCCTGCTCGAACAGCGCGATGCGGGTCTCGGCCCACAGCCGCGTGTCGAACAGGTAGGGCGCGTTGGCCCCGACCACCAGTTGCGCGCCGGCCAGCGCCTGCGAGGCGTTGTAGTAGGCGGCGAACTGGGACGGCGGGGTCTGGATGTGGAACTGCACGGAGGTGTTGGCCGCCTCCGGCGCGATCGAGTCGGTGTACACGCGCAACCGCTCGACGCCCTGGATGTCGAGTTCGATGTCATCGCCCCGGGCGGCGATGATCGAGTCATTGAGCATCCGGTACCGCAGGTTCGTGGACAGGCTGTCCTCGGTCGCGTCGGCGTGCCGCAGCGTTGGCAGCGTGCCGACCAGGACGAGCGTGGAGCCGGTCTTGCGGGCCCGTTCGTCCACCTCGTGGAGCATGAACCGCAGGTCCTGCTCGTAGGCGGAGAAGCCGTTCCCGGCGATGGAGCGCGGGTCGAGGTTCAGTTCCAGGTTGAACTGGCCGAGCTCGGGCTGGACGGCCACTTCGCTGTAGGCGTCCGACTCGGCGAGATAGGCCAGGACCTCCGCGTTCTTCAGGGACGCTCTTCCGGCGTCGTCGACGAGGTTGATCTCCAGCTCGACGCCGGTTAACAGCTCACCGTCGTCGAATCGTCCACTGTCGAGCATGAGGCCCAAAGTGGACAGGCACCTGCGCAGTTTCGATCGGTAACTGCGCAGATCCGCGTGCGTGTACGTCCGCTGACGCACTTGATCGCCCATCTGCCCTCCCCAGCGTGCGGCGCATCGGGAAACAACCGCTCCAGCGGTTGTTACATCATGGCTACCGCACGCTAGGCGGGTGGACACCCTCAGAACTGTCCGCTGTCAAAATATAGACGGATGTCTATACAGGGCGTCACATTCGTGCTCAGTGCATGGGTTGTGTCACGTTCGGGTTGGCCGTGATCGCGTGTGACCACACCCTCACGATGTCGCGCACCGAGAGCACTCCCGCCGGCTCGTCGCCGTCGATGATGATCAGGTGGCGGAAGCCGCCCCGGACCATCGCCGAGGCCGCCTCGTGCAGCGTCCACGACGGTGGGGCGAACACCAGGTCCCGCGTCAGGTGCGAGGCGGTGCGCTCCACATCGGGATCCAGTCCCGCGCCGATCGCGTTGAGAATGTCCCGTTCGGTCAGAATGCCTATACCCGCCGAGTCGGGATCGATAACGACCGCCGCGCCGACCCGCCGCTGCGCCATGAGCGCCGCCGCCTGCCTCAGCGTGTGGTCGGGCCCGATCGACAGGACCTTGGTGCTCATCGCGTTGCGGACCTGCATGACGGCCACCTCCATGGGTAGGTGTCAACGGTGCTCGCACCACGGCGAACACCAGGCATCACCGGTGCTCGTACCGAGCACTATGGTCATAGTGGCGCAAAACGAACCGCCCCATCAAGGCCTTGACCGGCTCCGTTGGTGTTTTCGTCATCTTGAGTACGCTGTGTGCGCCCTCACGCGGAACCACCGGTTCAAAGGAGCACGAACGCGCATGACGACTCCTCTCACCAAGCCACGCGCCGCCGACTTCCTGGCCGTCAACCGGCGCGGCGGGCTGTTCACGCAGTTCGTGAACCAGCGGATCGGCTCGGTCTGCGCCGTCGTCGCGCACCGCCTCGGCCTGGCGCCCTCGGCGGTCACCCTCATCAACCTCGTGTGCGGGCTGGCCATGTCGGCCGCGCTCATCGCGCTGGCCCCGGTGATGGCCGACGGACGGGTTCCGGCGGCGCTCATGGGCCTGCTCGCGCTGGCGGTGTGGCAGTTCGCCTACTCCCTGGACTGCGCCGACGGCATGCTCGCCCGCGTCACCGGGCGCTCCTCTCCGGCCGGCGCGCGCCTGGACATCCTCGCCGACATCGCCCAGCAGACCGCGGTGACCGCCGCGACCGCCTCGGTGGCCGTGGCCTACACCGACTGGACGCCGACCTGGCTGGTGGCCGCCTTCGCCGGGCTGTGGATGACCAACCTGGTCACCTCCGTCATGGGCAAGAGCGGCGACGGCGACTCGCTCATCGCGAGTGAGTCCCTCATCGTCGGGCTCGTCAAGCTGATCCGCGACTACGGCGCCGTCGTCACCGCGATCACCCTGGTCATCGCGTTCGTCCCGAATCTGACCGTCTGGGTGGTGGTGTTCTTCACCGCCGTCAACGGGCTGTTCCTGGCCGCGCTGATCGCCAAGACCACCCTGGATAGTCTGAAGGCTCCCGAGATCAAGTCCGAGGAGGACGCATGACCTGGCTGGTCACAGGTGGGGCGGGGTACATCGGCGCGCACGCGGTCAAGCGGCTGCACGCCAAGGGCACCAACGTCGTCGTCTTCGACGACCTGAGCACCGGGCTGGTCTCCCGCGTGCCCGAGGGCGTCCCGCTGGTCGTGGGCGACGTCAAGGACCAGGCCGCGGTCGTCGCGGCGATCAAGGAGCACGGCGTCACCGGCGTCCTGCACTTCGCCGCCCGCAAGTCGGTCCCGGAGTCGATGAAGATCCCGGTCGAGTACTACCGCGACAACGTCGGCGGACTGGTGTCCATCGTGGGCGCGATCGCCGAGACCGGCGTCGAGCGCGTCGTCTTCTCCTCCACCGCCGCCCTCTACGGACTGGCGCCCGAGGAGTTCCTCGTCGAGGACCTCGTGGTCGACCCGATCTCGGTCTACGGCGAGACGAAGCTGATCGGCGAGCGGCTCCTGCGCTTCACGTCCAAGACCCACGGGTTCTCCTGGATCGCCCTGCGCTACTTCAACGTCGTCGGCGCCGACTCGCCCGAGCTGCGCGACACCTCCGTCGGAAACCTCATCCCGATCGTGTTCCGCGCCATCGACCGCGGCGAGACCGTCCAGGTCACCGGCGGCGACTTCCCGACGCCCGACGGCTCGGGCATCCGCGACTACATCCACATCGCCGACCTCGCCGACGCGCACGTGGTCGCCGTGGACCACCTGGACGCCGTCGCGGCGGGCAGCGTGGGCGAGGTCTACAACGTGGGGACGGGCAAGGGTTCCTCGGTGCTGGAGGTGCTCGGCGCCGTCCGCGAGGTCACCGGCCTGCCGGTGCCGCACGAGGTCGTCGACCGCCGTCCCGGCGACCCGGCGCGCGGTGTCGCCGGCGTGGACAAGATCCGCCGCGACCTGGGCTGGACCGCCCGCCACGACCTGCGCGAGATGGTCGCCGACGCGTGGGCGGCCTGGCGGGCGTGAACTGCTGCGCGCCGTCCGGCTCGGGCGCCGGGGACGAGATCTCCTTCCCCGCGCGCGAACCGGACCTGAAGGGCATGGTCGCCGTGCCCGCCGGGGAGTACCTCCTCGGCGGGGACGGCGGTTACCCCGCCGACGCCGAGGGACCCGTGCGCGCGGTCGCGCTGGACGGCTTCCACCTGGACGCCACCGCCGTCACCGTGGCCAAGTTCGCCACCTTCGCCAAGGCCACCGGTTACCTCACCACGGCCGAGACCGAGGGCTGGTCGTACGTGTTCCACCTGCTGGTCCACCACGAGGCCGAGGTGCTGGACGCCCGCGTGCCCGAGACGCCGTGGTGGTTCCCGGTGCGCGGGGCGTCCTGGCGGCACCCCGGCGGCCCGGCCAGTCAGGCCGTGGCCAACCATCCGGTGACGCACGTGTCCTGGTTCGACGCCGCCGCCTACGCGTCCTGGGCGGGCAAGCGCCTGCCCACCGAGACCGAGTGGGAGGCGGCGGCCCGCGGCGGACTCGTCGGCGCGCGCTACCCCTGGGGCGACGAGCTCACCCCGCGCGGGCGGCACCGCGCCAACATCTGGCAGGGCCGCTTCCCGCGCCTCAACACCCGCGAGGACGGCTTCCTCGGCACCGCGCCGGTGAAGACCTTCCCGCCCAACGGGTACGGGCTCTACCAGATGGCGGGCAACGTCTGGGAATGGTGCGCCGACACCTGGACCGCCGCCGGGACCGCCGATCGCGGCGACTCGCGGGTGGTGCGCGGCGGGTCCTACCTGTGCCACGAGTCGTACTGCGACCGCTACCGGGTGGCCGCGAGGACCTCGAACACGCCGGATTCCTCCAGCGGCAACACGGGATTCCGCTGCGCCGTTTAGGCGAGCCCGCGCAGCCGCGCCGGATTGACGATCGAGTCGATGCGCGTGATCCGTCCACTCTCGACGGTGTAGGTCACGGTCGCCAGCGGCCGCCCGTCGAGGGTCCAGGCCACCAGGCCGGGCACGCCGTCCACCAGCGCCGGCCAGACCACGAAGGCCATGCGGGCCCCGCGCACCGCCCGCGCGGCGATCTCGGTCGCGCCCAGCTTCACCACGACACCGCGCGGCATGTGCTCGTGCAGGACGACATCGGGGTCCAGCAGCCGCAGCAGTCCCTCGAAGTCGCCCTCGCGGGAGGCGGCCAGGAACGCGTCGACCACCTCGCGGTGCTCAACCCTCTCCTGTGGACGGTCGAGTTCGCGGACCTTCCGCCGCGCCCGGCTGGTCAGCATCTTCGTCGCCGCCGTGGACTTTCCGACGATGTGCCCGACCTCCTCGAAGGGCACCGCGAACATGTCGTGCAGGACGAAGGCCATCCGCTCGGTGGGCGCCAGCGCGTCCAGGACCACGCCCATGGCCAGCCCCACCGACTCGGCGCGCACCGCGTCGTCCTCGACGGCCTCGCCGGTGGCCGCGTCCACGCCCTCCAGGGGAGCGGCCGGGTGCGAGGCCCGCGAGCGCAGCGCGTCCAGGCACACCCGCCCGACGACGGTGGTCAGCCACGCGGGCAGGTTCCCGATGGCGGAGGCGTCCTGCCGGGCCAGCCGCAGCCAGGTCTCCTGCACGGCGTCCTCGGCGTCGGCGCGCGTGCCGAGCATCCGGAGCGCGATCGCGGTCAGGCGGTCGCGTTGCTGCTCGAAGACCTCGGCCGACATCGTTGTTACCTTCTCCGCGCCCGTTCCGTCATGGGGGTGACGGGCCGAAACGGCCCGCGCAACCCGTGGAGGATCGCGTGAACACTACTCCCTTGATCAATACGGCCATCTGGGTCGTGACCGCCCTGGTCGCCGCCGCGTTCCTGTTCTCGGGGGCGCTCAAGCTGGTCTCGTCGCGTCAGAAGCTGATGGCCAAGCCCGGCGCGGGCTGGGCCGGGGACTTCCCGGCGTGGTTCATCAAGGTCCTGGGGACGGCCGAGGTCCTCGGGAGCCTCGGCCTGGTGCTGCCCGCCGCGACGGGGATCGCGCCGGTCCTGACGCCGATCGCGGCGAGCTGCCTCGCGGCGCTCATGGTCGGCGCGGGTGCGGTCATGTACCGGCGCGGCGAGTACAAGCACATCATCGCCAACGCGGTGTACTTCGCGCTGCTGGTGACGATCGCGGTGTGCCGGTTCTAGGCCGGGGGCAGCGTCACCCAGCGCTCCTGCGCGCTGGGGGCGTCGCGCCAGCGGACGGTCAGGCCGCCACCGGCCTCGGGGGCGACCGTCCGTCCGGCGCCCGCCTCGACGACCTCGAAGACCGCGCCCGGGACGGTGACCGCGTGGGCGTGCGCGCCGGAGGTGTTGACCAGCATGAGCGCGCCGCCCGGCAGGCGGGTCAGCGTCCACGGACCGGCGGGTGGCGGCGTCCACATGGGAGCGGCGGGCGCGGGCCGCCGGTTGGTGCGCATCAGGGCGATGCAGCCGATCACGAGCCCGGCCACCGCGATGAGCAGTGTGAGGAGGGCGAAGATGAGGGAGAGTGGGGTCGCTTCGGCCGCTTCCGCCTGGAAATTCAGCACGGTTCCCGATGCTACGGGCGTAAGGCGCGCTTCGGGAAGGTCCGCGGTGGAGGCGGCCCGGGCTGACGGGTGCCGGGCCGCCTCCACCGTCCTTCGACGAAGAGGCCGCGCGGGTCAGTTGACCACGTGCGTCTTCCCCTTCGTCACTTTCTGGTAGGCGTCGGCCGCCGCCTTGATGAGGGCCGCGTAGGTGGCCTTCTGCCCGGATCCGTTGTACCCGGCCGCCACGGTCGCGTAATCGGCGTCCCGCACGGCCTGGGCCAGGTTGTTCTCGCGGATGTACTCGAAGATGCCGGTGATCTGGCTGCGCTCGGACTTGTTGTACTGGGCCGCCATCTCCACCGCCGTGTTGAAGCCGACGGTGGAGTGGTTGAAGCCCATGACCTGCCCGGCGCCCCAGGACGCGCTCTTGTACGCGTTCTCCTGCCCGCCGAGGGACGCCGCGAACGCGATCACCCGCCACTCCGCCTCCTGGTCGCCGTGGAAGTCCGACCACTCGCCGGTCGCCGACTCCCGCCACTTGTGCCCGTGGAAGGGCTTCCCGCCGGCGGTGCGCTCGAAGTCGAAGTGCGCGTTGAAACTGTCCTTGTTCGCCTTGCCCCAGTACTTCCAGAACACGTGGTTCTCGAAGCGGATGATGGTCTTGTCGGTGGCCGCGTTGAACGTGGCGCCGCCCGACTCGACCTTCATGATCCCGGCGGCGGCGTGCGAGGGGATCGTCAGCGCGGTGGCCTGCTCGGCGATCAGATGCCCGCGCTGGTTGTAGATCCCGGCCATCTGCCGGTCCAGGCCCTTGAGCCCTTCGAGGTCGATGACGTCGGTGGACTTCATGTCCGTCCCGGTGCCCACGAGGTCGCCGATGGCGTCGGTGAGCTTGGCCGAGTCGGCCGCGGGCGCCTCGGATAGCTTGCCCTGCAACTTGACCAGCAGGTCGCGCGGCAGCAGCCGCAGGACCCCGATCAGCGCCGGACGCGACTTGCCGGTCAGCAGCGCCCACACCGGCGCGAACGAGCCGTCCCCGGCCACCGTCAGCGCGTCGATCAGGCTCACCGTGCCCGATCCGGCGGTCTTCTCCGCCTCCATCGCCGCGCGGATGCCCGACTCCAGGCGCGCCCGGTTGTACTTGCCGTCGGCCTCGGCGATGTGCTCGATGAGCTTGGCGCGCACGTCCTTGCCCACACCCGTGGACACCTTGTACAGGTCGTCGGGACTGAGGCCATTGAGCATCCAGAACGCCCCACCCGGCCGGGCCGGGCCGTACTCGCCCGCGGCGAGCTGCTGCTCCCCGTCGGCGAAGCGGCCGTCCTTCACCGCGGTCTTCACGTGCTCGACGCGCGCGTCCACCGGGGGCGCCTTCTTCTTGGCCTTCCCCTTGCCCTTGCCGCCCGCGCGCTGCGCGACCAGCCCGGTGACCGCCTCGTTCCCGGCGGTGGCCTGCAACTGGATCAGCTCATCGGTGGTCCCCGGGACCAGCGGATCACGAGCGGGAACGGTCTCGGCGCTGGGGCGATGCGAGGGCGGCGCGGGTTCCCGGTGCTCGCGGACCGGGGCGAACTCACGTCGTCTCATCGTCATCGCGTCACCTCGAAAAGCGATAGTTCCCGTCCCCTTGACCATGATCGACCGGCCGAGAGTGTCCATAAAGGACGCCGGGGCGGCCGAGCCGTCCTCCGCCGTTGCCCGAAGGCGCATTCGCGGTTTGCCCGCGCGGGCGGCACGGGTCGCGACGGCCGCCTATCCTCCCCGCATGACCTTCTCCATCGTCGCCCGCTCGGCCGACGGGACCATGCACGGCGTCGCCGTCGCCTCCAAGTTCCTCGCCGTCGGCGCGGTCGCCCCCGCCGCCGAGGCCGGAGTCGGCGCCGTTGCCTCCCAGGCGCACGCCAACCTCGCCTTCCGCCCGCAGGCCCTGGCGTTCCTGGCCACCGGCACGCCCGCCGCCGAGACCATCGCCGGGCTCGTCGCCTCCGACGGCGGCCGCGACCACCGCCAGCTCGGCGTCGTCGGCACCGACACCGCGGCCACCTTCACCGGCGCCGAATGCCTCGACTGGGCCGGTGGCGAGGCCGGGGACGACTTCGCCGTCCAGGGCAACCTGCTCACCGGGCCCGAGGTCGTCGCCGGCATGGCCGCCGCCTGGCGCGACAACCCCGAACTCCCCTTCGCCGAGCGCCTCCTGGCCGCCCTCACCGCCGGTGACGAGGCGGGCGGCGACCGCCGCGGCAAGCAGTCGGCCTCGGTCTACGTCGTCGGACGCGGCCTCGGCCTCGGCGGCGCCAGCGACGTCGCCGTCGACCTGCGCGTCGACGACCACCCCGAGCCCGTCGCCGAACTCGCGCGGCTCCTGCGCGTCCACCGCCTGCTCTTCGACCGCGCCGACCCCGACACCCTGCTGGACCTGACCGGCGAGCTGGCCGGAGAGGTCGCCGCGCTGCTGGCCGCCAAGGGCTTCACCGGCGAGGGCGCGCTGGACACCTGGGCCGGCATCGAGAACTTCGAGGAGCGCCTGGTGCCCGGCAAGATCGACCCCCTCCTCCTAGAGCAGCTGCGCGGATGATGAAGCGCGGATGGCGCCTCGGCCTGGCGATCGGCGCGCCCTTAGCCGCCGTCGCGGCGATGATCACGGCGTGGCTCCTCTGGCTGCGCCCCCGGCGCGTCGACGTGGGCGGCGGCGGTCCCGACACCGGCGAATCCGGCGGCGACATCGGTACGCCCGCCGCCCAGGGCGGCGCGGAGAACCCCGCGCCGGAGCCCGGGAAGGGCGGCGGCTGCGATCTCGACCTGAACGCCTGCGCCGACGACGCCTGCGACGAGCAGACCTGCGACAACACCTCCTGCGGCGAATACGGCTGCCACATCGAAGGCTGCTCCGGCGGCACCGCGATCGCCGTCCCCCTGAGCCTGGCCGCCCGCTTCGGCGGCAGCGGACCCATGGCCGCCCGCCTGGGCCGGTCCGCGATCACCCTCTACCGCCGCTGGTCGCGCCGGACCCGCCCGCGCTGCCGCTACGTCCCCACCTGCAGCGCCTACGGCCTCGCCGTCGTCGAACGCCACGGCCTGGCCACCGGCGCCCGGCTCGCGCTGGCCCGCGTCCGCCGCTGCACACGCGACGTGCCGCGAGGCACCCAAGATCCCCCGCCGTGAGTTACCGAGGGGTAAGAATGACGTGTGGAAACCGATCACCTGGGCCCCGACTACCGCGCCGAGACCATCCCCCTCGGCCGTGACGCCGAGGGCGAACTCGTCGCCACCCTCGTCGAGCGCGCCGACAACCCCCCCTCGGGCCCGGCGGTCCTCTACGTCCACGGGTTCGTCGACTACTTCTTCCACCCGCACGTCGCCGACTTCTACCGCGACCGCGGCTTCGCCTTCTACGCCGTCGACCTGCGCCGCTCCGGACGCTCCCTGCGGCCCGGCCAGACGCCGTACTTCATGTCCTCGATCGAGGAGTACTACCCGGAACTGGAGCAGGCGGTCCGCCGCATCCGCGCCCGCCACGAGAAACTCGTGATCAACGCCCACTCCACCGGCGCGCTCGCGGCGGCCGTTTGGGCCGACTCGGTGCGCGGGCGCGGCCTCATCCACGGCATGTTCCTGAACAGCCCCTTCCTCGCCCTCAACGCGCCCCCACTGACCCGCGCCGTGGGACGCGTGTTCTCCCCGCTGCTGGGCAAGCTGTCGCCGAAGATGCGCGTCCCGGTCCCGCTATCGGGCGTCAACGCCATCTCGCTGCACAAGGACCACCACGGCGAATGGGACTTCTCCCTCGACTGGAAGCCCGTCACCGGCCTCCCCGTCCACATGGGATGGCTCGGCGGCGTGGTCAAGGCCCAGGCGAAGGTCCGGCGCGGGCTGCGCATCGACGTGCCGATCCTGGCCGCCGCCTCCACCGCGTCCTACAAAGAGCCCGGCTGGTCCCCGCAGGCGCAGCGCGCCGACGCCGTCCTCGACGCCGACGTCATCGCCGCCCTCGCGCCCCGCCTCGGACCCGACGTGACGGTCGTGCGGATCCCGGATGGCATGCATGATCTGGCGTTGTCCGGTGAGGCTGCCCGTACCCGCTTGTTCAAGGAGCTCGGCGAGTGGCTTGACGAGCGTTTTTAGGGTTTTGGGGGGAGATTTAGGAGTAGGGACCCGAGAGCGCTGCCGCCCGCCAGGCCCAGCCCCTGTTGCGCCACCTCTCCCATCACCCTCAGTCCGAGCGCGGGCCGTCTGGCTTCTCGCCTTCCCCCGCGGATCGACCGTCCTTTATTCGCCACGTCGGCGCTATGTCACGGTCGCCGTCTGGTCAGGGCTTTCAGCCCTAGGACCTGACCAGGGGTGCGGCCCCTGGACGCCGGACCTCTCTCGGGAGGCGTCTCCTCCTCTGGCCGGCTGGTACGACGCTGAACGAGGAACCCCGGGGTGTCAAGACGGAAGAGCTGTCTTGACACCCCGGGAACCCTCGTTCCAAGAACACGTCTGGCCGACCGACGGAGGATCCACCTCTCCTATCCCGAGACAGCCCCCGCACAAGCTGGTCCCGGGCCCGTGTTGTCGTGCGTCACCGGCTTGTCTTCAGCCCGGCTCTAAAACAACAAGCTCTCGTCCCCACCCGGGTTTTGACCCCGTTGCCAGCCAGTCGCTTCGCCCGGCTTCAAGCCGCACGAGGCTACGCATCGCACCCGGCTCTGCCCCGCGTCTCAGCCCTGTCTTCGGGCGGGCTTCGTGCACGGGCTATGTGGGTGGCCCGGGTCTTGCCCTCGTCGCCCGCCGGTCAACTCGCCCGGTCCCGTCCTGCCCGCCCGGCTGGCCTAGTCCCCGCGCTTCTCCGGCCGCTTCCCCGATTGCCACCACGCCAGCGCGTCCTGGATGTCCTCTTCCCACGCCGGGAGCTTCTCCTGTCCGTGCGGGTAGTTCAGCAGGTGCACCAGTGCGTTCGTCACGCCCGCTTCGGCGTCGGCGTCGCGGATGTGCGCCAGCACGGGCCATGCCGTGCTGATCGCGGCCATTTCCTCGCGGGTGAGGGCCATGAGCGTGCTGAACTCGGTGTCGGTGAAGTATGGGCCGTGCACTGTTGCGTGGAGGCAGTCGGCGATGACGTCAGCCGAAGATCTTCTCCAGGAAGCGCGCAACTCCGTCCTCCAGGTTCGATTCCGTGTGGTCGGTCGCGGCGGCTTTCACTTCGGGGTGGGCGTTGCCCATTGCCACTGATCGTCCGGCCCAGGCGAACATCGGGAGGTCGTTGCGGGCGTCGCCGAAGACGAGGACGTCTTCGGCCGCTACTCCCAGTCTTTCCGCTACGAAGGCGAGTCCGGTGCCTTTGTCGTGGCCGGGTGGGCAGAGTTCCACGTAGCCGATGCCGGCTTCGGTGAGCATGCAGGTGCTCGGGGGGATGAGGCGTTTGGCGGCGGTGTAGACGACGTCGATGTGGGCGGTTCGGCTGCGGACGAAGGCTTTCAGGGCGGGGGTCGCGAGTGCTTCGGCGCGGGTGACGGGGTTGAGCTGGATGCGCCAGGGCCAGTCGTTCGGGACGGGGTCGGCGACGAGGGGGCTGTCCTCCAGGCCTTCGACGACCAGTTCGAGCGGTCCGACTTCGTCCTCCAGTGTGGACACGACGTCGGCGAGGACGGTGCCGCCGAGGGAGGCGCCGAGGAGGCGTTCGGGGCCGTTTCCGTTGAGGTGGAAGACTTGCGCGCCTTGTCCCATGACGAGGTAGGCGGCCTGAGGGATCTCGGCGTGGGACATGGCCAGCAGGCGGGGGCCGCGGCCGGTGATGCCGACGAGGGGGACGCCGAGGTCGTTCAGCCGGGCTAGCGCTGCCTTCGTCCGCGGGCTGGTGGTCTCATCGGGGAGGAGGACGGTGCCGTCCATGTCGGTCGCGACGAGTTTCGGTGTGCGCATTCAGAACCACCTCGCCAGAACCCGGGCCACGCCGTCGTCGTCCACTGTGGAGGTGACTTCGTGCGCGGCGTCCTTGATCGACGGGGCGGCCTGCCCCATCGCCACTGCGTGACCGGCCCAGGCGAACATGGGCAGGTCGTTGGCGGAGTCGCCGAAGACGATGGTCTCGGCGGCGGTCACTCCGTAGTGCGCGGCGACGAGGTCGAGGCCGCTGGCCTTGGTGGTGTGGGCGGGACCGACGTCCACCCAGCCGTTGAAGCCGACCTCGGCGTGGTAGATCGACACGTCCAGGCGGGCGCCGTCGGTGGCGGCCTGGGCGCGGGGGCAGCGGGGTCCGGCGCCGTAGGGGTTCTGGCTGGGGACGCGCGCCACGAGCCGCGAGGTGGGCATCGCGGCCAGCTCGTCGAGGGAGAGGGTGTGCAGCCACACCGACTCGAAGTCGCGGGGGAAGTCGGTGGTGGTGACCCAGCCGTCGGCGCCGTACTCGACGGCGAAGGTGACCTCGGGATCGGCGGCGCGGTAGGCGCTGATCGCGGCGGCGGGGTCCATGAGGATGCGGTGGGCGGTGGCGCGGGCGGCGAGGTCGTAGACGACCGCCCCGTGCGAGACGACGTGCAGCCCGTCGGTGAGCTGGAGGTCGTCCATGGTCCGCAGGGTGCTCCAGAGTGCGCGCCCGGTGGCGACGGCCACGGGGACACCGGCCGCGCGCACGGCCTTCAGGGCGGTGATGGTCGCCGCAGAGGGCCGGGTGTGGGCGGAGGAGTGCCCCACGACGGTGCCGTCGAGATCGATGACGACGAGTTTCGGCCTGTCCATCACTAGACATTACCGACACGCGGGTTAACGGGCATAGATCATTCGGGCGTTGTGTGCGCCACGGTCGGGGGAACTTCCGCCCACGTGACAACCGTGTTCAGCGCCGCGAGGGACGGTCCGCGCGGCGCCGTGGACGCGGTCCGGGCCCCGCGAAGTGTCCGGCAATGCCGCCGCACGGCCGATTCGGGTGGGCCGGGCGATCGGCGATGGCGGGGACGCGGCGAGCGCGCGACCGCGTCAGGTCACCGCGATCCGGCCGGGTGGCGTGCGCATGGTCACAGCTGACTAGTTCGCGCTAGTCGAACCAGCGGCCCAGCACGGCCGCCACGCCGTCCTCGCCGATCGGGGGCGCGACCTCCTGCGCGACGGCCTTGAGCTCCTCGCGTCCCTGCCCCATCGCGACGCCGATGCCCGCCCATTCGATCATCGGGAGGTCGTTCAGGGAGTCCCCGAACGCGATGACGCCGGACGCGTCGACGCCCAGCTCCTTGGCCACGCGCGCGAGCCCGGTCGCCTTGTCGTTGCCCGCGGCGACCACCGCCGTCCAGCCGTTGCGGCCGACGTGGGCGCGATAGCGGGACGGGTCGAGCTCGGCGAGGGCCGTGGCGGCCTCCGAGTGGGGGCACAGGTCGGCTTCGCCGTAGGTCCCGTCGCAGTCGACGCGCACGCCCAGCACCGTGCCGGGCGTGCGTCCCAGCTGCTCGTGGGAGGCGCGTCCCAGCCACACGGTGTCGTACACGTGCGGGTAGTCGGGGCACGTGAGCCAGCCCTCGGCGTCGTGTTCGAGCGCGAACGTGGCGCCGGGGGTGCGCAGGTAGCCCTCGATGGCCGCGCCGGGTTCCATCTCGGCGCGGTGCGAGACGCGTCCCCGCGCGTCGGTGACGACCGCGCCCTCGGTGTACACGTGCGGCCCGGGACCCAGGCCCAGCGCCTCGACCGCGCGCCGCGAGTCGACCATCGTCCGCGCCGTCACGACCACGACCGGGACCCCGGCGCGGCGGGCGGCGTCCAGCGCGGCGAGCGTCGCGTCCGACGCCGGCCCGTGGAAGCCGCCCGGGAAGATGACGGTGCCGTCGAGGTCGATGGCGATGAGGCGAGGGGTCATCGACCAATCGTAGGCACGGGGCTACGCGCGGAGATCGGCCACGAGCCGGAAATGCTCCAGGACCAGCGGGGTGTCCTCGTCGACGGTGAACGCCGGATCGCCGAACTCCAGCCGCTGCTCGGTGGAGTGCCAGTCGATCTCGTGCGCCGCCCGCCACTCGGCGACCGACATGTGCCCCTCGCCCTCGTCGATGCAGTGCGGAAGGTCCACATTGGCCAGATCGGTGAAGCGGATCGACATGGTCTCGATGATCGCCACGGGAACCCCGTGCGAATCGATCACCACCGACCGGTCACCGACCTGCCGCGGCTCCGTACCCGTCGCGGCGTAACCCTGGAGGAGCGAGGTGGTGGAGGTCTTCGAGCCGTCCAGGACCGCGGCGACCAGCCTGTCGCGGAGCGGGCCGGGCCAGGAGAACTCGATGACGGGATGCGCGGGTTTCCCGGACGCGCTCGTGGATGCGGGAGATGCAGTTGTGGTGGACGACATAGTGCAACGGTAGACCGTGAACGCTCACGCGCTGCGCGATGGTGTGCGGGAACGCGCGGAGCCGGGGGAAACGGGGCACCTGTGCGCCGGTGGGTGGTTGGAACGTGTGCGGAACCGGATTCCGCTTCCGGGATGGGGACGGGTGGCTGGAGGGGTGGTGACGGTGGGTGAGGGAGGGGCGAGGGGGTCGGAGTCGGAACCGGATTCCGCTTCCGGTTCCGGTTCCGTGAGTTTCGCGTGGTGTCACTCGCCTTCTCTGCTTCTTGCCCAACTTCTTGCCCAACCCGGTCCCGCCGTCTTGCCCGCCCCGGCTCTCTCCGCCTCGCCCACCCCAGGTTCCTTACGTCTCACCCGCCCCAGGCTCCTGCCCACTCCGGTTCCCATCGCCACACCCACCGCGGTTCCCTCCGCTTCACCCGGTTCGCCCACTCCGGCGTCCGCCACCTCACCCACCCCCAGGTCCCTCCGCCTCACCCGGCTTGCCCAGTCCGGTCTCCGCCACCTCGCCCGCCCTGGCTTCCTCCATCTCGCCCGCCTCGCTCACCCCGGCTTCCGCCACCTCGCCGCCCTCGGCTCCCATCGCTTCGCTCACCTCACCCACCCCTGGCCTCCGCCACCTCATCGGTTCGCGTGAGCACGTCGCCGTCGACCCCGGGGGAGCAGGTGATGGCATCGTGGCGTGTCCGGGCGAGCGTTCCCGGCCTCCCTCAAGAGCGGTCGGCGCCTTGTCCTTGACCACCGTCCGCCTTCCGGAAGCGGATTCCGTTTCCGGCCGACTTCACGGGGGGGGGGGGGGGGGGGGGGGGGGGCGACGGTCGGCGTCCTGGTCCTGGGGTCCCCTCTCGTCCCGCACCGCGCACTCCACACCCCGCACCCCGCCCTGCACCGGGCTCCGCTGCTCCACCCTGCTCCGCACCCGGCTCCGCCGCTTCACCCCGCCCTGCCGCTTGGCCCCACCCGTCGCTTCACCCCGTCCAACGCGCCCGAATCGCCTCCCACGGCCCGGTGAGCAGCCGAAACGACCTCCGTGCGAGTCCCGGTCCCCGTCCCGATCTCGTGTCAGGGTCCGTGACAGGCCCGGGACAGGTCCGTGTCAGGACCCCCACCGATAGTTGCCGCATGACTGAGAACCAGACCTCCCCGGCCACCGACTCCACCACTCCCACCGCCCCCACCTTCGGGTCGAGCGCCCCGCCGCTGGGTGCTTTCGCCGAGATCGACGGCCGCCGCGTGTTCGTCCACCGAGAGGGCGAGGGCGGTCCCGCCGTGGTCTTCCTCCCCGGCGCCAGCGCGATCGGCTTGAACTACTACGGCCTGCAGCGCCGGGTCGCCGAGTTCACCACCGCGGTGATCTACGACCGCGGCGGCAGTGGCTACAGCGACTCCATGCCGTTGCCGCGTTCGGCGGAGGACGTTGCGACCGAGCTGCGGGACCTGCTGCACGCCCAGGACATCCCGGCCCCGTACGTCCTGGTGGCCCACTCCCTCGGTGGCGCCTACGCGCAGCGTTTCGCCCAGCTGTTCCCCGATGAGGTCGCCGGCCTGGTCTGGCTGGACGCCTTCCACAGCGACTGGGACGACTACATGCCCGAGGAGGCGAGCATCGCCGCCGGTGAGCGCATGGCCCCGCCCGTCGAGCAGCTGCGCCAGGCACTGCCGTTCATCCGCGACTTCGTGGCCGAGACCTACGCCGACTACCCCGCGGACCTCCGCGACGCCGTCGTCGACTACCACCAGAGCGAGACGTGGGTCCAGGTCGGCCACGCCGAGCGCGGCACCATGACGCCCCTCGTCGCCGAGCTGAAGGCCGGACCGGGCTTCCCCGACGTCCCCCTGATCGCCCTCACCCCCCTCGCCGTCGACCCCAACCAGGCCGCCCTCATGTCCGAGGAGACCCTCCAGGCCATCCACGACGGCAAGACGAACCTCTACCAGGCCCTCGCCGACTCCGTCCCGCACGGCGAGCACCGCGTCCTCACCGACGCCAACCACAGCCAGCTGATCACCGAACGCGCCGACACGATCATCGAGGCGATCCGCGACATCGTCACCCAGGTCAACGCCGCCTGACCGAACCGAGCCGAGCAATCAGAACCGACCGATCAGAGCTGATCAGACAGGGTTGACCACTCAGAGCTGACCGGGATCGCCACCACGACCCCGGGAGAGAGCCGCCGCGCCACGGATGTCCGTTCGGACCCGTGGCGCGGCGGCGTTTCCGGCCGATCGCGGAGGGCCGGGAGATTCGGCTTTCACCGCTGGCTTTTCGGCTCGCCGGGCGACCGAAGCGGAACCGGAACCGGAACCGGATTCCGCCTCCGGCCCCGCTCTCCCGCCTGTTCACCCGCCCACGTGCCCACCCGCCCGCCCGCCCCAACTGATTGCCCCGGGACTTGTCGGCTCGCTTCTCCGACCGCTCTCCCGCCGCACTCGCATCACGGCCCCACCCGCCCACACCCCACTTGCCCCACCCGCTCGCCCGCCCCAACCGCTCGCCCCAGGACTCGCCCGCCTGCTTCTCCGACCGCCCTCCCGCCTCACCGCCCCACCCGCCCGCTCACCCCAACCGCCTGCCCCGGGACTTGTCGGCCCGCTTCTCCGACGGCCCTCCCGCCTCATCTGCCGACGTCCCGGTCGCCACGCGCTGCCCGCCGCCGACCAGTCCACCCGTCGACCTGCCAGCCCGCCTGCCGGTCGGCCCGCTCACCTCTCGTTCGCCTGCCGCCCCGCACTCACTCGGCCGCTTCTCCGCCGCTCCACGTCCCCGGCCGTTCGGCCGGTGGTTCGCCGGGGTGAGAGCCCGCGATCTCGGCCCTGCCGCGGTGCGTCCCGAGCGGTGCACCGCCTTCCGCGAGTCGAGCGGGCTCCCGGTCCGGCCTCGACCGTCGGTCCCGTTCCGCCGGATCCAAGTGCGTGGACCGGCGAGCGCGGCGGTGTGCCCGTTCGGAGAACCCGATGCCCGCAGCTCCCTCTATCGGTGCCGCCCGCCCGGTCGTCGATCACACGAGCGAGCCGGTCGATGAACGGCGGTGTTCCGGGTTCGATGAACCGCTCGCGGGATGTTCGCGTTATGGCGAGGCGTTTCGCGCCAACCGGCCGTGCACCCGGGAAACGGCCCAACCGGCCGTCCGGCCGTCCGGCTGCCGGGCCACAGGGCCGCCGGGTCAGCCGTCCGTCCCGCGCGCAATCCACCGTCGGCAAGAAGAAGCGGCGGCGACACGAAGAAACGGCGGCGAGTCGCGCTCGCCGCCGTTCTCGTCGTTCGTCACCGGACTCGCCGAACCCCCGCCGGCTGGCGGGTGGCGACCCGGGCGGGTCACCCGCCGGGCGCTGTTGGCGCCGGGAATGACCACGTCCTTGTCGAGTGGCGACCCGGGCCGGTCACCCGCGGGCAGGCTCGGCCGGGTAGGGCAGGGTCGTCCGGAGTCGGGCGTCCATGCCCGGTGGTCGCACTAGGAGCCTGACCGGTGCCTGACCGGTACATGGCAGGTGTCTGACCGGCGCCCGGATCAGGTCCGCGAACCGGGCACCCGACTCAAGCGCCCGGGCTACAGGTACTGCCCGTGCCCCTTGTCCTCGTCGTCTTCCTGCTTCGACGTCGCGGCCAGGGCCGCCTGGAGTCCGGCCGGGAGCTGTCCCTGCACGACGGCGGGGCCGCCGGGGAGGGCGGGCATCGTCCGGCGCATCTGCTCCAGCTGCATGCGCGCCGCCATCTGCTGGGCGACGAGCGCGGCCTGGATGCCGTGGAAGAGGCCCTCCAGCCAGCCCACCAGCTGGGCCTGCGCGATGCGCAGCTCCGACTCCGACGGCGTCTCGTCCTCGGCGAAGGGCAGGGAGAGGCGCTCCAGCTCCTCGCGGAGCTCGGGGGCGAGGCCGTCCTCAAGTTCGGCGATCGACTTCGCGTGGATCTCCTTCAGGCGGCGGCGACCGGCCTCGTCCAGCGGGGCGGCGCGCACCTCCTCCAGGAGCTGCTTGATCATCGAGCCGACGCGCATGACCTTCGCGGGCTGTTCGACGAGCTTCGCGGGGTCCTCGTGGTCTTCGTCGTCCACATCGCCGCCGACGGGCATGGTGCCGATGGGTTGCCCGTCGGGCCCGACCACGACCACCGTGCGGGGCTTGGCCTCGGGCTCGGAGGTTTCGTCGCGGGGCTCGATCTCCGGCTCAGTGTCGGTCATGCGTGTCTCCCTCACCTGTACGGTCGGTAGTCCGGCGCGCGCTTCTCCGCGAAGGCCCTGGCCCCCTCGGCGGCCTCGTCGGTGTGGCTGAACACCTCCAGGCCGTCGAACGCCACGTGTGACAGTCCGCCCAGGTGATCCGTGTCGGCGTTGAACGAATGCTTCAGGAAGCGTAGCGCGGTCGGGGATAGCGCGTTGATCTTCGCCGCCCACGCGGCGGTCGTGTCCGCCAGGTCCGGACCGGGTACGACCTCGTTGACGAGTCCCCAGTTCAGCGCGGTCGCCGCGTCGATCAGCTCGCACGTGAACCACAGCTGCCGGGCGCGCTTCTCGCCGATCACGCGCGCCAGGTACGCCGAGCCGAATCCGGCGTCGAAGCTGCCCACCCGGGGACCCGACTGGCCGAACCGGGCGTGCTCGGCGGCGACCGTCAGGTCGCACAGCACGTGCAGGACGTGCCCGCCGCCGACCGCGACGCCGTTCACCGACGCGATGACCGGCTTCGGCACGTCCCGGATGATCCGGTGCAGCCGCTCGATCTCGAAGGTTCCCCACTCGGTGGGCCCGTAGGAGCCTGTCTCGGCGCGCTCTTTGACGTCCCCGCCCGCGCAGAACGCGCGCTCGCCGGCGCCGGTGAGGACGATGGCGCCGACCTCCTTGTCGGCCCAGGCGTGTTTGAAGGCGCTGATCAGTTCGTCGACGGTCCGCCCGCGGAAGGAGTTCATCCGCTCCGGCCGGTCGATCGTCACCCACGCGGTCGCGTCGCGGACCTCGTAGCGGACGTCGCTGAATTCCGATGGCTGCATGGGACTTGAGTATTCCTGGACTCGGCCACGATGGGAGGGTCCATCGTTGGGGCGTGGACGAGTTGACCATCGGGCGGTTCGCGCGGCTGTGCCGGCTGAGCGTGAAGCAGCTGCGGCACTACGACGAGCTGGGCCTGCTGACACCCGCGCGCGTGGACGCCTTCACCGGCTACCGCTATTACACGCGCGCCCAGGCCAGGGACGCACTGACCATCGCGCTGCTGCGCGAGGCGGACGTGCCCCTGCCCGGCATCCGCGCGGTCCTGGCCGCCCCGGACCCCACCGTCGCGCTGACCACCGAACGCGACCGGCTCGCCGCCCGCATCGAACGCGACCGCGAGCGCCTGGCCGTCCTGACCCGCCTGGCCTCCGGTGCGACGCACGAGATCACGCTGGTGGACGAGCCCGCGCTCATCCTGGCCTTCGAGTCGGGCACCACGACCGTGGACGGACTGGGCGCGACCGTCGGGCACCTCATCGGGACGCTCCTCGGCCGCACCCACGCCTGGCGGCCGCCGATGTGGGGACTGTTCCCGCTGGACATCGCCGACGGCATGACGGTGACGGTGGGCGCGGAGCGGGTGGAAGGGGCGGCGGCGGGCCCGGGGGTGACAGAACCGGAATCCGGTTCCGGATGGAGAGGGTGGCCGGTGGAACCGGAATCCGGTTCCGGCTATGCCGCTGACCCCGATCCCACGTTCGGCCCCGGTTCGCCCCACGGGCTCGCCGACGGGTCGCAGGCGGGCGGGGCGCTCGGGTGTGAGGTCCGGGCGACCGGGGTGGAACCGGATTCCGATTCCGGTTCCGTTTCGGGTTTCGGCCCTCCCGGTCGCGGGTCGCACCTGGCGGAACCGGATTCCGCTTCCGGTCCATCCGGCCCGGTCCGCCCCACCCCCGCGCCCCTCGTCCTCCCCGCCACCCGTGCGGCCGTGACCCTCCACCACGGCCCGTACAACCAGCTGTCCCTGGCCTACTACGCCGTCCTGTCGTGGATCCACGAGCGCGGACTGCGGCCGGTGGGCCCGGCGCGGGAGTCCTACCTGGTCACCCCGGGCGAAGCCGCGCCCGAGGAGCTGATCACCCGCGTCGTCATCCCCGTGGAGGACCCGAACTCCAGGCCAGAACCGACTCCCGCACCAGACCCGAACCGCACCGAGGAGTAGCCCCATGACCGACCCCTACAAGGCCACCGCGAAACCATCCCTGGCCGACGTCCCCGAGGCCCCGTACCTGATGGTCGATGGCGTCGGCGCCCCCGCGTCCGAGGAGTTCGCCACCGCCGTAGGCGCGCTGTACCGCTGCGCGTACGCCGTCCGCGCGCTCCGCCCGGTCAAGGAGAAGGTCCGCCCGCTCTCCGGTCTCTGGCAGGGCGACCACCAAGGCGATCGCGCCGACTGGAAGTGGACCATCATGATCGAGCTGCCGTCCGATGTGGACGCCGAGCTCGCCGCGCGCGCCCTCGAAACCGCCGCCAAGCAGGGCCCGATCGGCGGCGTCCGGCACGAACGCTGGGCGGAGGGCACGGTCGCCCAGATCCTCCACGTCGGCCCGTTCAGCGAAGAACTGTCCACCGTTGAGCGCCTGATGGCCTGGATCGCCGAGCAGGGCCTGCGCGTGTCCGGACTCCACCACGAGGTCTACCTGTCCGACTTCCGCAGAGTGGACCCCGCCAAGCAGCGCACGATCCTCCGGTACCCGGTCTCCAGGGACGCCTGAAGCCCGCCCGGAGTCCACAGTGGCCGAAAGCGACCGGGCCGCCCCGGAACACCCCGATCCATGACGGGCCAGGGCGTTCCGGGACGACCCGGGTCGTCCGATCACGTCATCGCGGCACGCCCTAGGGCGCGCCCACCGAGTACCAGCCGTTCCACGTCGTCCCGTCGCCGGTGTCGTTGACCCAGACACCGCCGTCGGTCCCGCGCACCGCCAGGTGCAGGCTCTTCGTCGCCTCCGACCACGCCAGCGAAGGCGCGCCGACGGCCTCGCCGCCGATCGAGACCCACGTCCCGTCCTCGTTCGGCGACCAGTCGGTGATCCACACCGCGCCGTCCTTGCCGCGCGCGGCCACGTGCAGCGTCTTCCCGTCCGGCGCCCACACGATCGAGGGCGCCGACGTCGTCTCGCCCCCGGCCGACTTCCAGTCCCCGAAGTCCTTGCCGTCCTTCGCCGACGCCGCCCACACCTTCCCGTCGGCCCGGCGGACGGCGACGGTGAGCGACTTCCCGTCCGGCGACCACGCCAGGTCCGCGCCGGACGCCGCGCGCTCGCCGACGGTCCGCCACTCGCCCCACTTGTCCTTCTCGGTCCACTCGCGCAACCGGATCGTCCCGTCGGCGCCGCGCGCGGCCACCGTCAGGCGCTTCCCGTCGGGCGACCAGGCGATCGCGGGCGCCGAGGCGGCCTCCCCGCCGATCGAGTACCAGCCGGAGTTGCCGCTCGCGGCGTTCCAGTCGTTGACCCACACGGTCCCGTCGGTGCCCTGCGCGGCGGTGTAGAACGCCGAGCCGGACGGCGTCCACGCCGTCGCCGGTCCGGACGCCATCCAGCCGCCGACGGGGTACCAGGGCGCGATGCGCGTCGCCGAGGAGTTCGTGACGCCGATCTGGCCGTCCTTGGTGCGCGCCGAGATGAACAGCGACTTCCCGTCCGGCGTGAACGACAGACCGGGCACGTCGGCGTCGGTGCCGACACCGCTGCCGCCGTCGCAGTTGCGGGAGGTCAGCTCCTGCCCGTGCCCCACCCACACCGACAGGCTCAGGCCGTCGATGACCGAGGAGACGGTGTTGGACGGGGATCCGGCCCACTGCTGGTAGTGCAGGTGCGGGCCGGAGGAGTCGCCGGTGGAGCCCACGTGGCCCAGGACCGCGCCCTGCGCGACCTCCTGGCCGACGGTGACGTCCGGGCGCTCGATCATGTGCAGATAGGACGTGCCCCAGCCGTTCTCGTGGGCGACGTTCACCATCCAGCCGCCGCCGTTGTCCCAGCCCGCGAACGTGACCCGGCCGGCGGCGGAGGCCAGGATCGGCTGACCCGCGCTCGGCGCGCCCTTGAGGGTCAGGTCGAGGCTGTTGCTGTTGGGTTTGTGGCCGTTGTACGTGTTGGCCGTCCACGTCTGCCCGCAGTCGAACGGGAGCTGGAAGGCGGGCCGGTCACCGGTGGCGTTCGCCGCTGGTGGCACGAACAGGACGGCGGCCAGCACGGCGGGGATGATCGCGAACGGGGCACGGGACTTTCGGGGCACGCTCTCTCCTCGGGCGGTCGGAAGAAGGCTGTCGTGAGGATGAAGCCTGACACACCGATCCGAAGAGCGGCGGACTACTAAGTGA
This sequence comes from Actinorhabdospora filicis, assembly GCF_030269765.1. GTDB lineage: Bacteria > Actinomycetota > Actinomycetes > Mycobacteriales > Micromonosporaceae > Actinorhabdospora > Actinorhabdospora filicis. The sequence continues at coordinate 205,161 of NZ_BSTX01000005.1, forward strand.
CGCACGGGTGGACCCGTTCGGTTGCCGGAAACCGCCGCCGATGGCTCGGGGGAAGGGAGGTGTGCCCGATCGGGAAGGTTTTGCGGACGCCGGACGCTCGACACCGGACGGGTGACGCCCAACGGCCGACGTTTGATGCCCAACGGTCGCCTCACCCGTGTCCGGCCAGCCGCTTTCGGCCGGGCTCGTGGGTGATCGCTTGAACCGCGCGACCGTCCCCGACCCGGCCGGACCACGCCGTCCACGTCCCGGCGCCCCGGAGCGGACCACCGGCTCCCTGAACTGGGCGGGTGCCGATCGGGAAGACTCCTCGGGTGACCACCGACCTGTTCCACCCCGCGTCCCAGCACGTCGCGGAAATCGTGGGCATCTTCGTGTTCGCGGTGACGGGAGCGCTGCTGGCGATCCGGCGCGGCTTCGACGCCGTGGGGATAGCGGTGCTGGCGCTGGTGACCGCGCTGGGCGGCGGCGTCCTGCGGGACCTGGTGCTCAACCAGTCCCCGGCGGCGTTCGCGGACCTGGGGTACCTGGCGACGCCGTTCGTGGCGGCGGCGGTGACGTTCTTCCTGCATCCGGCGCTGTCGCGGCTGATGACGGTGTTCACGTGGTTCGACGCGGCCGGGATGGCGCTCTTCTGCGTGACCGGGACGATCAAGGCCCTGCTGGCCGGACTCGGTCCACTGTCGGCGGCGCTGCTCGGCGTGCTCACCGCCGTCGGCGGAGGCGTCATGCGCGACCTGATCGCCGCCGAGGTGCCGCGCCTGGTCCGCGCGGAGGAGACGCTCTACTCGGTGCCCGCGTTCGGAGGAGCCCTCGCGGTGGTGGCGATGGCGGCGGCGGGGTGGCTGCGGCCGTGGAACGCGCTGATCGTGGCCGGAACGGTGTTCGCGCTGCGGATGCTGGCGGTGCGCTTCGCGTGGCGGGCGCCGGTGGCCTGGGGGACGCGGCGGCCGCCGGGGTGAGGCGTGCCCGCCGCTGGCGGTGGGACGAGGGGGCGCGGCTTCGGGGGTGGTCGGGCGCAACGCGTTCGTGCTTGTGCCCTCGACGGCCTCGACGGCCTCGATGCGCCCGATGCCCCCGACGACCGCGTCCCGGCTCACGCCCACGATCCGCGCGTCCCCGTACCCGCCCTCGACGGCCTCGACACCCGCGATGCCGCTCACATCCGTGGTCCCCGCATCCCCTGCTCACGCCCGCGATCCCAGCTCACGCCTGTGGTTCCCGGGGCCTTGCCAACGCCCTCGGTGCCCGCGCCCCGGCTCACGCCCGCGATCCCCACGTCGGGATCGCGGTGAACACCGCGCCATCGGCGTCCCTCGCGGGCCCGGTTCGGATCACCCACGGCTTCGACACCACCGGGGCCCTGTCTCCCCGCTGACCTGCCCCGATCTGGCCCGGATCGGCCCGGCTTGGATCGCGTTGGCCAACGCTGGTGCGGTCGCCGCCCTAACCGCGCGTACGCCCGCTCGCCCACCCGTACACCGCCCGCAGTACGGCTCGATCGCTGATCCGGAAGCGGAATCCGGTTCCGCCCGCAGCTCTCGCCCGCAGCTCGCTCGCACGTGTCAACCGACCTGATGGCCCGTCAGCCCGTCAGCCCGTCAGCCCGTCAGTCCGACGGCCCGTGAGCTCGATGGCCCCTCAGTCCGCCGAGGAAGCCGGAAGCGGATTCCGAATCCGGTTCCGTTTCGCGTTGCGAGTGCCCACGTGATCCCGCGTCCCGAACCGCCCTGCGATGGGCCGACTAATCGCCATCGACTAATCAGCAACCACTCGAACGTCACCGCCGACCGAGCCCGATGCCCGCCCACCGGCCGCCCGCCCTCCCGGCACGCGCCGAGCGGCCCGTTGCCTGCCCACCGGCCGCCCGCCGACCATCCTCCCGGCACGCGCGAGCAGCCCGGCGCCGCCCCGGGCGGTCGCCGCGCCCGATACCCGCCCGCTCACCGGCAGCCCGTCGACCACCTCGCCGACACGCGCGAGCGGCCCGGTCCCGACCGGGCGGTGTCGGGTGTCCGTCCTAAAGCTCCTCTTCGGCCTCGTACGCGTCCGGTGCCGGGGGACGCAGTCCCCGCACGGCGATCGCGAGGTAGCGCTGCCAGTCGCCGCCCCAGCGGATGACGGCGGAGAGTCCCGCGAGGACGAGGTCGATGTCCGACAGCGGGGTGTCGAGGCGGATCTCACCCGTTTCCTGGGCGATCTCCAGCATGGCGCGGACGACCTTCTCCAGCGCCTCGCGCGCCGGGCCCTTCGGCTCGGTGGTGCCGTGGCGGGATTCGATCGCGCGCGACAGTCCCCGGTCCTCGGCCAGGATCGCGCCGACGTGGAACAGGTAGCGGATCAGGCCGTCCCCGGGGCCGAGGTGATACGCGCGGGCGTACTCCTCGATCTCGGCGAATCGCGCGTCGGCGGCGGCGTCGATGAGCGCGTCGCGGCTGGGGAAGTGCCGGTAGACCGTCCCGACGCCGACACCCGCGGCTTTGGCGATCTCGGGCATCTGCACGTCGGGGCCGACGGCGCTGAAAAGGGCCCGCGCGGAGGCGAGCACGGCTTCACGGTTGCGCGAGGCGTCGGAGCGGGGCATGGCGGATCTGTCCTCCGGGGGAGTACGGTTCGAAGCGGAAACGGAACCGGATTCCGGTTCCGTTTAGGGTCTGGAACCGGAATCCGGTTCCGTCTGACGACGGGAGTGCGGGCATATGTCCGAGAATCGTTTCACCCTGCTGCGGACGGGCGAGGTCCGCCCCGGGCGCGTCAAGGTCCCACCGGCCTTCGCGGTGAAGGTGCGCGCCGATGACGTCGAGGGGAGGTTCTCACTCCTCGAAGTTACGGTCGCGCGGCCGATCCCGATGCACCGGCACGAGTGGGCCGACGAATACGTGTACGTCCTGGAGGGCGAGCTGGCCGCCGAGTACGGCGGCGAGGTTCACATCGTCCGCGCCGGGGAGTCGGTGTTCCTGCCCAAGGGGGAGCTCCACGCGCTCCGCAGCGCGGGGGAGCGTCCGCCGCGGGTGATCCAGGTGAGTTCCCCCGGCGGCTGGGAGTGCTTCGTCGAGGACCTGGTGGAGGCCGGTCCGGTGACCGCCGGTGGCGCCTTCGATCCCGTCCGGCTCAACGAGATCGGCGCGAAGTACGGCATGCGCTACCTCGTCCCCGGCGAGGAGGAGCCGGTGGGAACGGCGTAGTCGCTCCTTTGTGGATCGCCGGGCGGGCATGATGTGCGAAGTCCCGCCCGGCGCGACCGGCCGAGGTCGGCCGAGGACGCCGGGCACGTCCCGGCACAGGAGGACCGGCATGACGATTCAGCGCCTGGAGAACGTGGGCATCGTGGTCGACGACCTCGCCGCGGTGACCGAATTCTTCGTGGGCCTCGGCCTCAAACGCCTCGGCGGGGACCTCATCGAAGCCGACTGGGTCGACCGCATCGTCGGCCTCGACGGCGTCCGCGTGGAGATCGCGATGCTGGAGACCCTCGACGGCCATGGACGTCTGGAGCTCATGCGGTTCCACCACCCCGAGACCCTCGGCGACGACCGGAACGCCCCGCCGAACACGCACGGCATCCGCCGCCTCGCGTTCGTCGTCGACGACGTGGACACGGCAGTGGCCGGGCTGCGGGAGCGCGGAATCGAGCTCGTCGGGGAGCTCGTGGTCTACGAGGACGTCTTCAAGATGTGCTACGTGCGCGGCCCCGAGGGGATCATCGTGATGCTCGCGGAGGAACTGCGCCGGGAGTGAGTTGGGGGCCGGGTCGCGTTCGCGGGGCCGGGTCGTGCGGGTGGCCGGGCCGGGGTGGTCCACGGATGAGGCGCGTGTCCGGAACCGGAATCCGGTTCCGGACGCCCACCACACCGTCCACCCCGAAGCCCTCCGGCCGCTACCCCCACCCCAGCTCGTGCAGGTGCTCGTCGTCGATGCCGAAGTGGTGGGCGATCTCGTGGACCACCGTCACCGCGACCTCTTCGACGACGTCCTCGTCGGTCTCGCAGATGCGCAGGATCGGGTTGCGGAAGATGGTGATCTTGTCGGGCAGGACTCCGCCGTAGTCCCAGCCCCGGTTGGTGAGGGCGACTCCCTCGTAGAGGCCGAGGAGTTCGGGTCCGCCGGGCGGCGATTCGTCCTCGACGACTATCGCCACGTTGCGCATCATTCGCCACAGCTTGTCGGGGATCTCGTCCAGCGCGTCGGCGACGAGTTCCTCGAACCTCTCGCGATCCATCTCCACGGCCACGACACCAGTTAACTCGGATGCACTCGCGAAATCCGCCTCGATACCCTGTCCGCATGATTGATCTGCGCATTCTCCGCGAGAACCCGGACCTGATCCGCGCCAGCCAGCGTCTCCGCGGTGCGTCCGAGTCCTCCGTGGACGCGCTGATCGACGCCGACGCCGCCCACCGCCGCGCGCTGCACGCGTACGAGGAGCTGCGCGCCGGGCAGAAGACGCTCGGCAAGCAGGTCGCCGCCGCCAAGGGCGACGAGAAGGCCGAACTCCTCGCCCGCACCAAGCAGCTGTCCGCCGACGTGAAGGCCGCCGAAGCCCTCGTCACCGAGACCGGCGACGCCGTCAAGGCCGCGCAGATGGCCGTCCCCAACATCGTCGAGGACGGCGTCCCGCCCGGCGGCGAGGACGACTTCGTGGTCCTGCGCAACGTCGGCGAGCCCCGCAAGCTCGACAAGGTCCGCGACCACCTGGAGCTCGGCGAGCTCCTCGGCGCCATCGACATGGAGCGCGGGGCGAAGGTCTCCGGCTCGCGGTTCTTCTTCCTCACCGGCCAGGGCGCGATGCTGCAGCTCGGGCTGCTGAACCTGGCGATCCAGCGCGCCCTCGCCAACGGGCTCACGCCGATGATCACCCCCGTCCTCGTGCGCCCGGAGTCGATGGAGGGCACCGGTTACCTCGGCGAGCACGCCACCGAGGTCTACTACCTGGAGCGCGACGACCAGTACCTCGTCGGGACCTCCGAGGTCTCGCTCGCCGCGTACCACTCGGGCGAGATCCTGGACCTGAACGCGCCCAAGCGCTACGCCGGCTGGTCCTCGTGCTTCCGCCGCGAGGCCGGCAGCCACGGCAAGGACACGCGCGGCATCATCCGCGTCCACCAGTTCGACAAGGTGGAGATGTTCTCCTTCTGCAAGCCCGAGGACGCCCAGGCCGAGCACCTCCGCATGCTGCGCATGGAGGAGGAGATGATGGCCGCGATCGAGGTCCCCTACCGGGTGATCGAGACCGCCGCCGGAGACCTCGGGACCTCGGCGGCGCGCAAGTTCGACATCGAGGCGTGGTTCCCCTCGCAGGAGCGGTACCGCGAGCTGACCTCGTCGTCGAACTGCACGACCTTCCAGGCGCGCAGGCTGAATGTTCGTTACCGGGACGAGGAGGAACGCTCGCAGATCGCGGCGACCCTCAACGGCACCCTCGCGACGACCCGCTGGATCGTGGCGATCCTGGAGAACCACCAGCAGGAGGACGGCTCGGTCGTGGTGCCGGAGGCGCTGCGGCCGTTCGTGGGGAAGGACGTGCTGGAGCCGGTCGCTTAAGGGCGTTTGGACGCCGGTTGGATGTGCAGCGGCGGCCCGCTTCGGCGGGTCGCCGTTTTCGTGCCCGGATGTGCGGGGAGCGTGTCGAGAACGCCAACGACACCCCTGCACACGCGGGCTCACCCCGCGCATACGCGGGACCACATCGCCTTCGACGAGGCCCAGGACGCGGACCCTGGCTCACCCCCGCACGCGCGGGGAGCACTGCAGCACCTCCCGGGTGTACTCGGGATACCAGGGCTCACCCCCGCACGCGCGGGGAGCACGTATTCGGAGACCAGAGCAGGGAGCACGAACTCGGCTCACCCCCGCACGCGCGGGGAGCACGTGTACCCCGGGCTGAAGCAGTACTCGAAGGACGGCTCACCCCCGCACGTGCGGGGAGCACACTTCCTGACCTGCGCTGCGATCCGGCTACCGGCACGCTTTGCTTCACTTGCGTTCGGCAACCTGTGCGCGAGCGAGTCCACTGCTCGCCCACCGCTCGCCCACCGCACTAATTCTGGCCGAGGTGCTCCGCGATCATCCGGGCGCATTCGATCGACTCGTTCTCGCCCGTGTCGACCTCGATGTCGTACTCCACGCCCCGGTGGACCATCTCCGCCTGCTGGACGGCCATCCCTCGTTGCCTGTCGCCGCGGGCGATCTCGCGTCCGGCCGCGATCTCCGGGGCGCAGCGCACGCCCACCCAGAGCGCGTCGAGTTCCGCCTCTTCCAGGACCTCGCGCCATCTGCGCTGCGATTCCACACCGCTCAGGAACACGTCGTCGATGATCACGGGGGTTCCGGCGCGGGCGGTCGCGGCGACTCCGGCCATCCAGCCCGCTTCCAGGCGGCGGAAGTCGGGGCCCACGCTCACGCCACCTTCGGCGTCGACGTCGATCCCGTCGCCCGATCCCTCCATCGAGGCCGGGAGCGAGTCGATGAACGCGTCGATGCCGGTCGCCAGCCAGGGCTCGGGGAGCACCGCCTGGAGGCAGCGGGAGAGTCCGGTCTTCCCGGAGCTGGATCCGCCGTTGAGGATGATCACCCGTTTGGTCACCGCGTCACCCTAGGGCCCGGCTCTCCTCGCCCGGAACCGATTTGCGGTGCGCGCACGGCCCGCTTCGGCGTCGCACCAGCGTGTCGGCGATCGTGGTCGGACACAGTCCGCGTCAACCGGTCCATGCTGATCAACCCATGCCAACCAACCCACGCCAACTGATCAGTGCTGGCCAATCGGTACCGAGCAGCCCGTCCTGACCAAACCCGTCCTGACCAACCCATCTCAACTAGTCGTTGGCGATTAGTTGACGCTGACTAGTCATTCATGAATAATCCATAGTGGCCATTCAGGGAGGCCGACATGTCCCGCCCCACCAACCCGCTCGCCCTAGCCGTCCTCTCCTATCTCGTTCAGCGGCCGATGCATCCCTACGAGCTGTCCACGACCCTCCGGGATCACGACGACGCGCGCAGCATCAAGTTCAATCACGGCTCCCTCTACATGGTCTTCAAGCAGCTGGACAAGGCCGGGCTCATCCGTCCGCTCGCGGTCACGCGGGAGGGCGCGCGGCCCGAGCGCACTACCTACGAACTCACCGACATCGGCCGCGCCGAACTCCACGACTGGCTCGCCGAGCTCGTCGGCGAACCCGTCTTCGAGTACCCGCGCTTCGTCACCGCGCTGTCCCTGATCGGCGTGCTGCCACCGGACGAGGTGGTCGAGCTGCTCACCGATCGGCTCGCCGCGCTGGGGCGCTCCGAAACCGAGATCCAGGGCCTGATCGACGGCAGCGGCACGCACCCCCTCTTCACGATCGAGGAGGAGTACCGCCTGGCGCAGGTCCGCACCGAGATCGCCTTCGTCGAAGGCCTCATTCAACGCATCACCGATCCCGAGCGCGGCTGGGCCGCGCCCTGGGTCGCCTTTCACCAAGGAGACAACCCATGAACCGCAGCATGAAAGCCCTGGTCATCGGCGGCGGCATCGCCGGGCCCGTCGCGGGCATCGCCCTCGAACGCGCCGGCATCGACGCGGCCGTCTTCGAGGCCTACGACGCCACCGCCGACGGCGTGGGCGGCGCGCTCGGCTTCGCCCCGAACGGGCGCGAGGCCTTAGCGGCCGTCGGCATCGACATCGAACCCATCGCGGAGGACATGGACGCCTTCGTGATGCTGAGCTGGACGGGCAAGGTCCTCGGCGAGTTCGCCCCGCCGCCGGACCTCCCCAAGCAGCGGATGCTGTGGCGCACCGACCTGTACCGCCTGCTCTACGACACCGCCGCCGAGCGCGGCGTCCCCATCGTCCACGGCAAGCGCCTGACCGGGCTCACTCAGGACGCCGACGGCGTCACCGCCGCGTTCGCCGACGGCACCACCGAGCGCGGGGACGTGCTGATCGCCGCCGACGGGATCCGCTCGGCCGTCCGCGCGCTCATCGACCCGCACGCGCCGGCACCGCGCTACTCGGGGCTGCTCGGGTTCGGCGCGCGCGTGCCCGGGGAGGGCCTGGACTCCACCCGCCGCAAGATGCACATGGCCTTCGGGAAGCGCGCGTTCCTGGGCTGGTCGGTCACCGAGGACGGCGAGGCGGGCTACTTCATCAACCTGCCGTGGAAGCGGCCGATGTCGGCCGCCGAGGCGAAGGCCGTGCCGCCCGCGGAGTGGCTGAGGCACCTCGCCGCCGCGGTCGCCGACGACCGCACGCCCGGGCCCGAACTCGTCCGCCGCACCCGGCCGGAGGACCTTCTCGTCACCGGCGCGCTGGAGGACGTCCCGACCGTCCCCACCTGGCACAAGGGACGCGTGGTGCTCATCGGGGACGCCGCGCACGCGACGTCCCCGAGCTCGGGTCAGGGCGCGTCGCTGGCGGCGGAGTCGGCGGTGATGATCGCCCGCTGCCTCCGCGACCTGCCCTACGAGCGGGCGTTCCCGGTGTTCGAGCGGATGCGGCGCGAGCGCGTCGAGCGGATCATCGCCATGGCCGCCCGCACCAACCAGAACAAGGCGGCCGGGCCGGTGGCGCGCGTGATCCGCGACCTGGTGATGCCGCCGCTGATGCGCCGGGCGGACCCGAAGCGGTTCACCTGGCAGTTCGAGCACACGGTGGACTTCGAGGCGCCGGCGGTGGCGGGGGTTTAGGGGGACGGGGTGGAGCTCGGCGGGGGCGGGCCCGGCCTGGTGGGCTCGGGATGGAGGCGCCGAAGCCACGCGGCTCAGCTGTGGCGGGGACGGGGACGCGGGCGGGGACGGGGACGGCCCGGCCGTGTGCCATGCCCTCTGGCGTGCGAGTGGGGATGACGCATGAGGCCGACAGCAGGCCGGCACATCCCCGGGGCGGTCGGAGTGCTTCGAGTACACCGAACCTCCGCCCACCGCGCCGAGTACGGCCGGGCGACGGAGCGCGCGAACGGCGAAGCGCGGCGACCTGGCCCCGGTCCAGCGCATGAGCGATGGGCCACGGTGAGCAGATCCTCGGCGGCTGCCCGCGCGTGTGGCGTGGCGCGGGCCCCGGCCCCGGCCCAGCGCATGAGCGATGGGGCACGGTGACCAGATCCTCGGCGGCGGCCCGCGTGAGTGGTGAGACGTGGTTGCCGGGATCCGGCCCTGGCTCCGGTCCAGCGCATGCGGGATGGGCCAGGGTGAGCAGATCCTCGGCGGCGGCCCGCGTGAGTGGTGAGACGTGGTTGCCGGGATCCGGCCCTGGCTCCGGTCCAGCGCATGCGGGATGGGCCAGGGTGAGCAGATCCTCGGCGGCGGCCCGCGTGAGTGGTG
>NZ_BSTX01000005.1:214553-304032 GCF_030269765.1 Actinorhabdospora filicis
GGTGAGACGTGGTTGCCGGGATCCGGCCCTGGCTCCGGTCCAGCGCATGCGGGATGGGCCAGGGTGAGCAGATCCTCGGCGGCGGCCTGCGCGTGTGGCGTGGTTGCTGGGATCCGGCCCTGGCCCCTGTCCAGCGCATGAGCGATGGGCCGCGGTGACCGGATCCCCGGCCGTGGCCCGCGCGTGGGGTGTGGCGCGGTTGCCGGGATCCGAACCCGGCCCCGGCTCCCGGGTGTGGGAGGCATGGGAACCAGAACCCCGGCCCCGGTTGGCACGAGCGGTGAGGTGCGGTGACCCGAGGCGGGACGACCCGAGCCCCGGCCGGGCTCCGGCTGGGCTCTGGCCGGGGTCCTGGTCGAGTTCGTGTGCGTCGGGTGGCGCGGCGGGTGCGGCGGTGAGCGCGATGCGATCGGGGCCGTGATGCTCCTCCCGGGGCGTGGTCGGTGGATACGCGAACCGGAACCGGAATCGGAGTCCGCTTCCGGCTGGTCGCCCTCACCTCCGAGCGGAACCGGATTCCGGTTCCGGTAGATCGGTCCGCCCGCTGAGCGGAACGGGAATCCGCTTCCGCTTCCGTACGGCCGACCCGGTCCGGCGGCGCCCACGCCCCGGCGACCCTGCGGGCTCGGCGGGGTCGGTGGGCTCGGGGGGCGGCGGGCTTGGGGCTCGGCGGCGATGATCCCGCCGACCTCGCGCGGGGCGTCGGTGAGCCCGAGGCCTCGTGGCCTCGAAGACGGCGAGGGGTGGCAGGCCGGGATGCCCGGGCCGGAGGCACTCCGTGCACCCCCGCCCGTCACCCCGCTAGCGTGGACGCATGAGCGCCCGGCACACCACGTTCCTCACCGGAGTCGCCGACGTGCTCGCCGCCGCCGACGCGGGCGGCCCGCATTCGCACGGCGTCAGCGCGCTCACGCGGCTGGTCGACGTCCTCGGTGAGGTGCTCGGGGTCGGGCGGGTCACGTACTCCGACGTGGTGGGCCGCTCGGCGCGGACGATCGCCGCGACCAGGGGTGGGCGGCATCTGCTCGGGCGGCACCTCGACCTGTCCGACGCCGACCTCGAAGCGCTGGGGCGGGGCCCGTGGGCGGGTGAGGACCCGGTCGCGGGCGCGAGCCGGTACCTGCCGGTGCGGCTGCGTGACCGGCCGGTGGGGCGGCTGGAGCTCGCCGAGGGCGAGCACGACCCGGACGTGCTGCGCCTCGCCGCCGTCGTCGCCGCGCACCTCGTCGGCGACCACGAGGCGGCGCCGCAGCCCACGCCGCCCGCCGAGGAGCTCTTCATCGCCGCCGCCGGGCACGAGCTGCGGACGCCCGCCACCGTCATCAAGGGCTACGCCGACACCCTCCGGTACCGCTGGGACCGGCTCGACGACGACGCGCGGCGGGAGGCCGTCGAGGTCATCGCCGCGCGGGCCGACGCGCTGGCCGCGCTGGCCGACCGGATCCTCGACGGCGACCTCGGCACCGGCGGTGAGCTGCGCGACTTCGACCTGGCCGAGGCCGTCCGGGGCGCCGTCGCCACCCTCCCCGCCGACCTGGCGGTACGCCTGCACGTCACGCTGAGCCCGGGTAGCGTCGCGTTTGGGGACCCCGGCAGTCTCCCGCTCGTGCTCGGCGAGCTCGCCACGAACGCGGGCCGCTATTCACCGAAAGGCACGCCCATAGAAATCCTCGCCACCTCTGCGGGCCCGACGGCGTGTCTCCAGGTGAGCGACCGGGGCGATGGACTGACCCCGGAACAGGCCCGGCTGGCCTTTCGCCGGTTCTGGCGCGCCGACCGCGGTGACGGCGGACGGTACGGCGGTGTCGGCCTGGGGTTGTACCTTGTACGGCAGATCGTAGAAAGGCAGCACGGATGGGTCACCCTCGCGCCCCGGCGGGGCGGGGGGACGGTCGTCGAAGTGCGGTGGCCCCGCGCGGCACACGCGGAGCCACGATAAGGAGCGACGCGATTGCACACGAGCAGAGGTGAACCGACCCGCGGGGTTATGCGGGTGGCACACCATGCCCGCAGCGCTGCCCTGGTGCGGCGCTGGCTGACCGAGCAGCTCCAGGGCCTGTCGAGTGAGCTGGTCGCCGACGCGGCGATGATCGGGACGGAGCTGGTGGCCAACGCCGTCCGGCACGCGACACCCCTCCCCGGGGGCGTGGTTTCGGTCGGTTGCGAGGTCACCGACACCCACATCGAGATCAGCGTGACCGACGGCGGCTCGGACTCCACGCCGCGCCCCAGACGCGCCTCGATGGACGACGTGGACGGGCGCGGGCTGACGATAGTCAACGCGCTCGCGCAGTGCTGGGGCGTGCGGATGGGCAACGACGGGCAGTCGGTGTGGGCCTGGCTCGGGCCGGTTCGGGCGACTTTGCCCACCCCGGTGACGTGAGATCGGTCACGCGGGAGACGGTGGCGCGGATGAAGCGTGCCCGGCGCGCCGGTTCGCGGGGGATGTCGCGGTGATCGCCCGGACCTCCGGCTCGGATGAGGACGGCGGCCGACGCGGTTCGGCGGCTCCCGGGAGACCGGACCACGGACCCCGCCCGGGCCGATGACGGTCATGGCCGCGATGAGGACGGCGGCGGCCGACGCGAAGGGACCCCCGTTCGGGCGGCCCTGATCGGGTGAACGTCGCGGGTGACGGACGGGCGCCCGGCGAGCGGGATCCGTGGGCACGGCACCGCCTTCCGGCGACGCCGCACGGCTCCGGGGCGGGCTCGGGGCCGTCGAGTCGTGGCACCGCCGCCGGCACGGGTGGGGATCGCCACGGACGCACGCCGCCCGGGACCGGCGATGTCGCCACGGCCACCGACACGGGTGCCGCCGCTGAGGGGGACCGGGTGGGTACGGCACGCGGATGCACGGTTACGCGGCCCGGGCGTCACCGCAACCGCCGCCCCACCGCAACCGCCGCCCCACCGCCGGCGCGAGGTGGGTACCGGCCAAGCCGCCGCACACGAACGCTCGGCCACCCGGCATGGGCGCCGCCGCAGCGCGCGGCACGTAGACCTACGCCGCGCGGGCCCGGCGATGTCGCCGCAGCCGCCAAGGGTGCGGTCGTGGTGCTCGGCGCATGGCCCCACGCCGCCGGGCTCGGGCGGTGCCGCAGCGTGCGGCACACAAGCCGGCGCCGCCAAGCCCGGCGATGTCCCCATGACCGTCCCCACGGCCGCCCCTCCGCCCCCGCAAGCGCGGCCCCCAAGCCCCCCCACGCTCCCCCGCCCGGGGGACCCCTCCACCTCCCGCGCGGGACGTCTCGGCCACGCAAGATCGACAGACTCGCCCCATGACCGCACTCCTCCTCGCGCTCGCCTACGGCGCCGTCCGCGTCTACTGGGCGATCACCGGCGCCCCCACCTTCTCCCCGATGCCCGATGACCTGGTCTTCTTCCGCGGCTGGGGCGCCGCCGGGCTGTGTGGGGCCGCCGCGCTCGCCGCCGCCGCGCTCCTGCTGACCCGCCGTTCGCGGGTCGCCGTCGCCGCCGCGGCGGCCGTCACCGCCGGGCTGTTCGCGGCGGGCGCGATGTTCCTGCTGGACATCGTCGGCGTCCTGATCGGCCACCTCTTCGCGGGCGAGAACGCGGTGGTCTCGATGTCCTCGCGCGCGGCCTGTGTGGCACTGGCGATCGCGCTGGGCCTGGCGACGCTGCGCTACCTCCGCCGGATGCGCGGCGCCTGCGTGCGCTGCGGGCGCGTCCACGACGTGCGGCACACCGAGACGCCGTGGTGGGCGGTCACCGGTGCGTGGATCGCGGTGCTGGGCTGCGCGGTGCGCATCGTGGCGCAACTGAGCGTCGGCTTCGACGACAAGGGCTTCTTCCCCACCGTCTCGCTGTTCGTCTTCGAGGGCGGTTTCCTGCTCGCCGGGACGCTGCTGCCGCTCGCGCTGGCCTACCGCTTCGGGCGTGTGTGGCCGCGCTGGGTGCTGGGGCTGGCGGGACGGCGGGTGCCGCGCTGGCTGGTGCTCGGCCCGGGCGCGGTGTTCTCGGCGGGGCTGGTCGTGTACTTCGGCATCGGGCTGTCGCAGGTCATCATCGCGGAGTTCACCGGCAAGGGTGAGGGGGCGTTCATGTGGGTGGCGATCCCGGCGTACTGGTTCTGGGGGCTGGGCATGGGGGCCGCGGCGTTCTCGTACTTCCGCCTGACCCGGCCCGCGTGCCGGGCGTGCGGCAGGGGAGCGGCTAGCCTCGCGTAATGGCCACCGTCGCATACCTCGGACCCGCCGGAACGTTCAGCGAGGCCGCCGTCCGCCGCCTGGGAGACGTCGACGCGCTGCCCGCGCGCTCGATCCCCGAGGCGCTCGACCTCGTCCGCGACGGCGCGGTGGACTCCGCGCTGGTGCCGCTGGAGAACTCGCTGGAGGGCTCGGTCCCCGTCACCCTCGACAACCTCCTGTCGGGACCGCCGCTGCGCATCGTCGGCGAGGTCGTGCTGCCGGTGTCGTTCGCGCTGACCGCGCGCGTCCCGCTCGACGAGGTCCGCACCGTCGCCAGCCACCCGCACGCGCTGGCGCAGTGCCGGGCGTTCCTGCGCGCGAAGCTCCCGCACGCGACGACCGTGGAGGTGCTGTCCACGGCCGCCGCCGCGCGCGCGGTCGCCGAGGGGACCGTGGACGCCGGGATCTGCGCGCCGATCGCGGCCACCACCCTGGGCCTGCCGCTGGCCGCCGAGGACATCGGCGACCGCCCGGACACCGCCACGCGCTTCGTCCAGGTCGTCACCGGCGCCCCCGGACCGGCCCCGACCGGCAATGACGTCACGTCCCTCGCGGTGTACATCGCCCACGACCGGGTCGGCGCGCTGCTGTCGGTGCTCACCGAGCTGGCCGTGCGCGGCGTCAACCTGACCCGCATCGAGTCGCGGCCCACCGGCGAGCGCCTGGGCCGTTACGTGTTCCTGCTGGACTGCGCCGGGCACGTCGCCGAGCCGCGCGTGGGGGAGGCGCTGCTGGGGTTGCGGCGGGTGTGCGCCGAGATCCGCTTCCTGGGGTCCTACCCGCGCGACGTGGACGACGCGCCCGTCCCGGCCCCGGCGGGGATGTCGGACGCCGACCTGCTGGCCTCGGAGGCGTGGCTGAGCGGCCTGCGGGGGATGTTCCAGGCCTGAGCCAGGCGCGAGGACTGGAGGTTGCGGCCCTCGCCGTAGAACTCGCAGAACTTCATGATCAGCGGGTCCCACGCGTCGGCGTCGATGTAGTGGGTGCCGGGGACGACGAGGTCCTCCTCGACGTGCGCGCGCAGGACCTCGATCTCGAAGGAGATCAGGCGGTCATTGCGTTTCATGACGTGGTGGTCGACGACGCGCGCCTCCAGCTGGATCGGGCACTCCAGCACGCGCGGGGGGCTCACCAGCTCCGAGGGCTGCTCGGTGAGCCCGGTGTGGGCGAACTTGTCCTTGACGTGGACGTAGCCCATCTCGGCCCGCATGGGGGCGATCGGGTCGGCGCCGGTGGTGAGCGCGATCCGGTCGACGGTGGCGACCATGCCGGCCGGGACCAGGTTCACCACGACCTCGCCCTCGCGGAGCAGGTTGGTGCTGGTGTGCGCGCTCGCGCCGAGGCCGAGCATGCCGAACTCGCCGAGCCACCACGCCGAGGACATCGCGGCGAGATTGGCGCTGCCGTCGGCGTTGCGGGTGGACAGGAGCACGACGGGCGTGCCGTAGTAGTGGACCTTGTGACCTGGGACGACGTGCATGTGGGCGGCCCTTCCGCTCGGGGATACCGGGCAAGCCTCGCCGCCGGGGAGTCGTGGTGCTGGCGGGTATCGGACGTGGCGATCAACTGCTGATGCGCGCCAGCACCCCCGGGTCCAGATGCCCGGCGAGGACCTCCAGCGCGGCCTTGACCTCCCCCACCGCCCCCGGGTCGGCCAGCACCGTCGCGAGCACGGTCTCAATGTCGGTGGCACGGACCTCCGCCACGCGCGGGGACACCTCGCGCGCGGGCCGTACGAGGGTGCGGCGGCGGTCGGCGGGGTCGGTGGTGGTGTCCACGGCGCCGGCTTCGCGGAGGCGGGCGACGCAGGCGGAGACCTTGCTCTGCGGGAAGCCGGTGCGGGTGGCGATGTCCTTGACGGGTGTACCGGGGTGGGCGCGGATGTCGGCGGCGACGATGATCACCGACTGTTCACTGGTGCCGTGGGAGCCGATGCCGTCGGTGGGGATGGCGGCCTCGCCGAGCTTCATGAGGGTCCGGCCGAGGAGGGCGAGCTCGATGCCGTTCATGAGATCCACGATACATCAGACTAGATACATCAGAAATGATGGATTAGGCTGGACGACGTCAGCCACCCCCGAAAGAGGTCCCGCCATGCTGCTCCCCACCGACGGCGCCACCATCCACTACGAGCTCCGCGGCACCGGCCCGCTGCTGTTCATCTCGCAGAGCGGCGAGGGCGACGCCGGGCGCACCGTCGACCTGGTCGACGCGCTCGAAGGCGACTTCACGTGCCTCACCTACGACCGCCGCGGGCTCTCGCGCAGCACCCTCGACCGGCCGGTGGTGACCATGGCCGACCATGTGGACGACGCCCACCGGCTGCTCGCGCACGTCGCCGGCGGGCCCGCGCTGATGCTCGGGTGCAGCTTCGGGGCCGTCATCGGCCTGCACCTGGCCGCCGGGCACCCGGGGCAGGTCGAGACGCTCGTCGCCCACGAGCCCGTCGCGCCGTGGCTGCTGGCCGAGGCGGACGCCCGGGCGCACCGCGAGGAGCTCGCGCACCTCCAGGCCGTCTACGCCGAGGGCGGGCTCGCCGCGGCGTTTCCGGCGATCGCGGCCTCGCTCGGCATCGACCCGCGCGACCAGGAGACCGAGCCGGGCGTGACCCCGCAGCCGATGGACGAGCGCCGCCGCGCCAACTTCGGGTACTTCATCGCCACCGAGTTCACCGCCCTGCGCGAGGACCCGGGCTGCCTGGACGGGCTCGCCACGACGACGACGCGCATCGTCCCCGCCGCCGGGCGCACGACGATCCCGACGGTGTACGACCACGTGGCCGCGCACCGGCTGGCGGCGCTGGTGGGGCGTCCCCTCGCGTACTTCCCCGGCGGCCACAACGGGAACACCACGCACCCGCGCGGGTGGGCCGAGGAGCTGTGGAACGTGCTCTACGAGGGCTGACACGGCGTGTCAGGACCGGTGACGGCGCGAGGGCAGGACGGTGTCAGGCGGCCGGTCGATAGTTCTCACATCACCGGGAACGACCGAACGAGGAGCCACCGAAATGTCGATCACCATCTCCGCCCAGGACGCCACCACCATCCGCACCGCCGCCTACGGCGCCGTGACCCTGCTGTCCTTCGCGGCCGGTTCGGCCTCGCCGCACCGCGTCGCCACGAACGGGTCGCTCTCGCTGTACTCGGCGACCGGCGCCACCGGCCACGTCCTGGCGAAGAAGACCCGCGACCTCAAGTTCGACCACCGCAACAGCGCGGCCCTGGCCGACCAGGTCCTGCCCGCGCTCACCGCGTCGGTGGCCCTGCTGAAGGCGCAGGACCCGGCCGAGGCGGAGAACTTCCGGGCCACCGTGCTCACCGCGGTCGAGGCCGCGACCCGGGGCTCGAAGAAGGGCGTGACGCCGCCGCTGGCGGCGATGACCGGCAAGATCACCGCGGCCCTGAGCGCCGAGTAAGGCACGTCGAAGACATCAGCCCCCGCGCCGAGATGGCGCGGGGGCTAATCACGTCATGAAAAAGCCGCCCCGCTTGGCAGCTTCCGGGCGGCTCCGCCCCGCCGTCTCCGGCGGCGCGATGCCCGACAACCTAGCAGCCCGGCGCCATCCGGCGATACCCGCCGCGCCGCGCTCAGGCGGGCAGCAGCGCCTGGCGGATCACGTCGGGCCGGTCGCTGATGATCGCGTCGACGCCGTGCTTGGCCAGGATCAGCGCCTCGCCGGGGTCGTTGACCGTCCACACGTACACCTGACGCCCGGCGCGGTGCGCGCGGTCGATCATCTCCAGGCGCTTGAGGACCATGCGGACGTCGGCGCCGATGGTGCGCGCGAAGCTCGGCGCGGGCCCCAGCGGGTACTGGAACAGCCACACCAGCGGCGTCGCGGGCGACATCACGCGCGCCCGGTGCAGGGCGGCGCGGGAGAACGACATGACCTCGGCGTCCACGTGCGGGTAGCGCTTGAGCGTGGCGAACAGCCGACGCTCGACGCGCGCGCCGTAGCGGGTGGGGTGCTTGGTCTCCACCAGCAGCTTCACGGGCCGGTCGCCGATGAGCTCCAGCAGCTCCGGGAGGGTCACGATGCGCGAGTACTCCGGGCCGTCCGGGACGTCGCGGTTCACCGCGAAGTCCATCGCCCGCAGCTCGCGCAGGCTCAGGTCCGACACCGCGCCCTGGCCGTCGCTGGTGCGGTTGACGAGGCGGTCGTGGTGCAGGACGAGATGCCCGTCCCTGGTGAGCCGGACGTCGCACTCCAGCGCGTCCACGCCCAGCTCCAGGGCCTCGGCGTAGGCGGCCAGCGAGTGCTCCGGCAGCACTGCGTTCGAACCGCGGTGGGCGACGATCATGGGCTGCCTGCGCATCTCCGAAGGCTAACCCACAAGGGCATGACAGCATGGCGAGGTACGAGATCAACTCACCGGAGGGACCCCATGGACGCCGAGGCCACCCGCGAGCTCCTGGAGGGGGTCGCGACCGGCCGGACGCCCGTCCAGGCCGCCCTGGAGGAGCTCCAGACGAAGGTGATGGGCGACGGGCACGGCTTCGCCGATCTCGGCTACGCGCGCGTCGACACCCACCGGGCCCTGCGCACCGGCGACCCGGAGGTCATCTACGCGGCCGGTAAGACGCCCGAGCAGGTCACGGCCATCGCCGCGCGCCTGCACGAGGCGCACCCGGAGCACCCGGTGCTGGTCTCGCGGGCCGAGGACGCCCACCGCGCCGCGCTGCGCGAGGCCTTCGGCGGGCTGTGCGTGGACGACCCGATCGCGCGCATGGTCTCCGTCGGCCCGCCGCCCAGGCCGCAGGGCGGGCGCGTGACGGTCGTGTGCGCCGGGACCTCCGACCTGCCCGTGGCCACCGAGGCCGCCTTCACCGCGCGCGTGTGCGGCGCGGACGTGAACCAGGTGACCGACGTCGGCGTCGCCGGGATCCACCGGCTGCTGGCCGCCCGCGACACCCTCGCCGCCGCCGACTGCCTGGTCGTGGTCGCCGGCATGGACGGCGCGCTGCCCAGCGCGGTCGGGGGCCTCGTGGGCGTCCCGATCATCGCCGTGCCGACCTCGGTGGGGTACGGCGCGGCCTTCGGCGGCCTGGCGGCACTCTTGACGATGCTCAACTCGTGCGCGCCGGGAGTCACCGTGGTCAACATCGACAACGGTTTCGGCGCCGGACTCGCCGCCGCGCGCATCGTGCGGGGACGGAAGGAGAACCGATGATCGGCTGGCTCGACTGCGGCGCCGGGGCCTCCGGGGACATGTTCCTGGGCGCGCTCGTGGACGCCGGGGTGCCGGTGGAGATCCTCCAGCAGGCCGTGGACGCCCTCGGCGTCGAGCGCGTCGAGCTGCACCCGGATCCCGTGACGCGCCACGGATTGTCGGCCACGCACGTCCGCGTCGAATGCCCGCCGACCACAGTGGACCGCCGATTCAGTGCGATCCGCGACCTGATCGCCGCCGCCGACCTGCCCGAGCGCGCCAGGGCCGACGCGATCGAGGCGTTCACGCGCCTGGGCCGCGCCGAGGCGATCGCCCACCGCGTCGAGCTGGAGAAGGTGCACTTCCACGAGGTCGGCGCCCTGGACTCCCTCGCCGACGTGGTCGCCGCCTGCGCGGGGATCGAGTGGCTGCGCGTCCACCGTGGACTGACCGGCGTCACCGCGTCCCAGGTCACCGTGGGCGGCGGCGTCACCCGTGGCGCGCACGGCGGGATCCCGCTGCCCGCACCGGCGACGCTGGCCGTGCTCAGCGCCGCCGACGCGCCGGTCAGCGGCGAGGTCCCCTACGAGGCGTGCACGCCCACCGGCGCGGCCCTCATCGCCACCTTCGCCACCGGTTACGGGACGCTGCCGCCGATGCGCGTCAAGGCCATCGGCGTCGGCGCGGGCGGGCGCGACCCGAAGGAGCGCGCCAACCTGCTGCGCCTGGTCCTCGGCGAACCCGTGGGCGCCCAGGCCACCGGGACCGCCACGGTCCTGGAGACCAATGTGGACGACCTCGACCCGCGCCTGTGGCCGCCGGTCCAGGCCGCGCTGTTCGCCGCCGGTGCCTCCGACGCCTGGCTCACCCCGATCCTGATGAAGAAGGGCCGTCCCGCACACACCCTCCACGTGCTGTGCCGCGACGACGTCGCCCCGGCCGTCCGCGAGGCGATCTTCGCCCACACCACCGCCATCGGCCTGCGCGTCCTGACCGTCGGCAAGCACGCCCTGGACCGGGAGATGTCCACCGTGGACGTCGAGGGCAGGCCCGTGCGCATCAAGCTCGCCCGCGTCGGCGAGACCGTGGTCAACGTGTCCGTGGAGTACGAGGACGTCGCCGCGCTGGCGCTGGAGCTGGGCCGTCCCGCCAAGCAGGTCCTGGCCGCCGCCACCGCCAAGGCCTACCGCCGCTATCCCGAGGTGGCGCCGTGAACTGGGTGCCGCTGCTGGCCACCTTCGGGCTCATCTTCGTCGCCGAGCTGCCGGACAAGACGATGATGGCCACGCTGGTGCTGTCCAGCCGGTACCGGCCCCTGCCGGTCCTGGTGGGCGTCGCGGCGGCCTTCTTCGTCCAGACCGTCATCGCGGTGGCCGCCGGTGGACTGCTGGCGCTGCTGCCGCAGCGGATCGTGCTCGGTGTGGTGGCGGTGCTGTTCGCGGTGGGCGCGGTGCTGATGATCCGCGAGAGCATGTCCACAGAGGACGACGAGGAGGACGGGAACGCCAAGGCCGTCACCGGTTTCGGCCGGATCGCGCTGACCAGCTTCCTCGTCCTGTTCGTCGCCGAATGGGGCGACGCCTCGCAGCTGGCCACCGCCGCGCTCTCGGCCCGCTACCAGGCCCCGGTCGCGGTGTTCGCCGGCGCTTTCGGTGCCCTGCTGGCCATCGCGACGATCGCGGTACTGCTGGGCCGGGTCATCGTCCGGTACGTTCCCTTGCAGTGGATCCAGCGCGGCGCGGCGGGCGTCTTCGCCGTGTTCGCCATCATCGCCGGATGGCAGGCCGTCACCGGCTGAGGGGACGGTGGCCGTGAAGCCGGTGCGGGGTGGCGTCCCGGCGTTCCTGGGACGCCACGAACGGCTCTACGACACCGCCTCGGCGGTGCTGCTGACCGCGTTCAACATCCTCATGCAGCGCGATTCGGGGCTGCCGCTGCCACCGTGGGGCTGGGCGTTCATGATCGCCTGCCACGTCCCGCTGCTGTGGCGGCGGAAGTTCCCCACCAGGGCGTTCTGGCTGACCTGGGCGGGCACAATGCTCGCCGGCGGGCTGCACTGGAACGGCGCCTACATGATGGTGCTGCCCATCGAGGCCCTCTACGCCGTGGCGCGCAACCGTCCACTGTGGCGCGCGGTGGTGGGGGCGGTGGCCTTCGCCGTCCCGATCGTGGTGGGCGGGATCGCCTGGGGCCTGGCGTGGTCCACGGTCACCGCGATCCTGATCGCCACGGCCGCGGTGATCCTGCTGGCGCTGGTCCTGCGGTCCCGGGAGGCCTACGCGGCCGAGGTCCGGCGCGGCATCGCCCTCGCTGAGCGCGAGCGCATCGCCCGCGACATGCACGACATCGTCGCCCACAACCTCGCGGTGATGGTCGCCCTCTCCGACGGCGCGCACCTGGCCGCGAAGTCCTCGCCGGAGCGGGCGGCCGACGCGATGCGGCAGTCGGCGGCCACCGGCCGCGAGGCCCTCGCCGAGATGCGGCGGCTGCTGGCCGTCCTGCGCGCCGAGGGCACCCCCGAGGACGAGCCGATGCCGGGCCTGCCCGACCTGCCCGCGCTGGTCGACCGCGTCCGCGCCTCGGGCCTGACGGTGACCACCGACCTGGACCCGCTCGACTGCCCGCCGGGGCCGGGGCTGGCGCTGTACCGGATCGCGCAGGAGGCGCTCACCAACGTCATCAAGCACGCCGGTTCCGGTGCGTTCGTCCACTTGCGCCTGGCCGGGGACGGTGAGCGCGCCACCCTGGAGGTCACCGACGACGGGCTGGGCGCCCAGCGTCCCGGCAGCGGGCACGGCCTCACCGGGATGGCCGAGCGGGCCGCCACGTACGGTGGCGTGGTCGAGGCCGGGCCGCGTCCCGGGCGGGGCTGGCGGGTCCTGGCGACGCTGGAAACTGGAGGCACGGGGTGATCCGGATTCTGCTGGTCGACGACCAGTCCCTGCTCCGGGTGGGGTTCAAGCTGGTCCTGGAGACCCAGCCCGACTTCGCGGTGATCGGCGAGGCAGGGGACGGCGAGGCGGCCGTGAAGCTCACCGCCGAGCTGAATCCCGACGTGGTCCTCATGGACGTCCGGATGCCCTTGCTGAACGGGATCGAGGCCACCCGGCGCATCGCCGACGAGGGCCTGCCGGCCAAGGTCCTGGTGCTGACCACGTTCCACGTCGACCGCTACGTCTACGACGCGCTGCGCGCGGGCGCGTCCGGTTTCCTGCTCAAAGACGTCCCGCCCGCCGGGCTGATCGACGCCATCCGCGCGGTCGCCGCGGGCGACTCGGTGCTGTCCCCGAGCGTGACCAGGGACCTGATCGCGGCCTTCACCGCGCAGGGTCCACCGCCCACTGTGGACGATCCGTGGCCGCCGGACGTGACCGAGCGCGAGCGGGAGGTGATCGCCCGGCTGGCCGCCGGACGGTCCAATGTGGAGATCGCCGCCGACCTGCACATCACCGAGACCACGGTGAAGAGCCACCTGCGGCGGGTGCTGGCCAAGCTGGGGCTGCGCGACCGCGTCCAGGTCGTGGTGTGGGCCTTTGAGAACGGGGTGGCGCGGCCCGGCCGGTGACCGGGCCGCGCACCGCTTCTAGCGCAGGGTCAGCTGACGCCCGATGAGGCCGTCGCGGGCGCGCCGCTGCGCGGCGTCCAGCGGCTCCTCGACGGCCAGCGCGGCCGCGTAGCGCTTGGCGAACTCGGCGACCGGTCCCTCGCAGTCGGCGGCCTTGACGTCGATCGGCAGGTCCCACACGGGAACCAGGACGCCGTGCGCGCGGAACATGCCCGCGAACTTGGTGTCGATGCCGATGCGCAGCCCGCCGTCGGCCGACAGCCGGGCCAGCGCCGCGAGCGCGGTCGGCTCGGAGTCCGGCAGCACGATCCGCAGGTGGCAGCGGTCGGTGACGTCGCACCAGTACGCGCCGGGCATCGACTCGACCCGCACGGTCGGGTAGATGGACGCGTTGGCGCGCTCCAGGCTGGCCTTGACCTGCGGGTCGCCGGCGGCCTCCTCGTCGATCCAGAACTCGAAGGTGTCGTGCAGCGTGACGTCGAGCGGCTCGGCGACCAGGAGGTCCTGGAGGCGCGGGCCCTCGCCCGGCAGCGCGGGAACGCCGACGGTCTGGCCGGGCTCGGTCTCCAGCGCGGCGAGCAGCGAGGCGGCGATGTCGCGGCTGACGTCGCCGGACTGGAACTGCCGCTGCAACGCCACGATGACCCGCCCGTCCGGCTTCGTCATCGCCGGCCAGGCCAGCGGCAGCACCGTGGCGAGGGTGACCTCGCGGTCCGGGTACTGCGACGCGAAGGGCTCGGCCAGCTTCAGCGGCGCCGTGGCGGCCGGGACGAGTTCGCGCAGCGCGATCCAGTCGACCTCGTCGGGGAGGCCCTCGAAGGGCCGGGCGACGTAGACGTCCTTGACCCGCTGCTTCGGCTCGCGGGTGACGTTCTTCTTCTTGTTTCGCTTGCTCACGGCACCAATCTAGGGGAGCCCGGCGTCAGCGGGCCCGGCGGCCGTATCAGTGGCGTGTCAGCGGCCCCGGCGAACGTGTCGGCATGGACCTGAGCACGAGCCGTTTCCCGGTTCTCCTCGACACCCGCAAGGAGCCCACGATGACCGCCGCCACGACCTCCCGCCGCCCCCGCGCCCTCACCGTCGCCGCGTTCGCGCAGTTCGCGATCGCGCTGGCCTTCCTGTCGATTCCGTTGCTGGGACTGGTCTTCGGCGGCGACGTCCAGGCCGCCGCGCGGGCCGAGGTCGCCCGGCAGGGGCAGGACCCGGCGGTCCTCGCCGAGCACGGCCTGGCCTTCGGCGAGACCGGCAAGGCCCTGATCGTCCCGGTCGCGGTGGCCGCGCTGCTCACGCTCACCGGTTCGCTGACCCTGGCCGCGAAACGGGCGGGACGGGTGCTGGCCTGGATCGTGCTGCCACTGGTCGCGCTGGGGAACATCGCGATCATGGCGAGCAACGCGGCGGTCGTGGAGACCCTGGGGAAGGTCTTCGCCGACTCCGGCGACGCCCGCCTCGCCGCGCTGGACGCCCGGGGGCTCGTGGACGCGGCCTTCGCGGCCTACCCGGCCTGGCTGCCCGCGCTGGAGGTGGCCCGGGCGGTGGTGATCTTCGGGGGCGTGTTGGTCGGACTGGTGGCGATCAGCGCGCGGGGCGCGCGGGTGGCTTTCGGGAGGGGGCGGAAGGGCGCGTGAGGGGGTAGGGATCGCTGGACGCGATGGCGGAACCGGAATCCGGTTCCGCCATCGTCGGGTGGTGGGTGGGTGGGTGGTTGGTGGGGTGGTTGGTTGTGGGATGGCGCGTGGTGCGGAAGCGGATTCCGCTTCCACTTCCGGTTCCATGTGGGGGCGTGGGCGTGGGCGTGGGCGTGGGCGTGGCGCGGTCGGGGTGCTGCGCGGTGCGGTGGTACGGAAGCGGATTCCGGTTCCGCCTCCGGTTCCATCTGGGGTCGCGGCGCAGTTGGGCGGTGCCGCGCGATGCGGTGGCATGGAAGCGGATTCCAGTTCCGCCTCGGTTCCATGTGCGGGCCCAGCCTGGCGTGGCCCAGCCCGGCTCGGCGCGGCGCGGCGCGGCACAGCGTGACCCAGCCCAGCCCAGCTCAGCCCGCCCAGCCCGGCCTGGCGTGGCGTGGCCTGGCGTGGCCTGGCGTGGCGTGGTGCAGCGTGGTCCAGCCCGGCCCGGCCCGGCGCAGCGTGGCCTTGCCCAGCCCAGCCCGGCGCAGCGTGACCCAGCTCAGCCCGCCCGGCGTGGCGTGGCGTGGCCTTGCCTGGTGTGGCCTGGTCGGGTGGTGCAGCGCGGTGTGGTCGTGCGGAACGGGATTCCGGTTCCGTTTCACCCGGTGCCCGGGTGTGCTCGCCGTGCGGCGGCACGAGCGGCGTCGTAGGCCGATCCCGGCCGCCGCCGCGTGCGACGTCCCACGGTTCCGCCGCGACATCCCACGACATCCCACGACGTCCCGCCAGGCCGCCACCTCGCCCCCGCGAGCGCTCGCGGTTCCACGACCCCGGGCGGAGCTCGTGATCGAGCTGCGGCCAGGCCAGTGGTTCAGCCCGCGAGCGCCCTCGGTCCAACAACCCTGGGCGGAGCTCACGATCGCGCTGTAGCTGTAGCTGTAGCTGTAGCTGTAGCTGTAGCTGTAGCCAGAGCCGGGCCGGGCCGGGCAGGGGCGGGCCGGGCCGGGCCGGTGACTCAACCCGCGAGCGCCCGCGGTCCTACAACCCCGAGCGCAGCACCTCGTCCACATCCTCCGCCCGCAGCCCGAAGCGCTTCTCGATCGCCGTGGCGTCCACGTGCAGCGGCTTGTGGCTCATGTAGGCCATCTCGGGCAGTTCGCCGAAGAACGGCACGCTGACCGCGAGCAGCTCCATCTCCCGCTCGGTCAGCGCCTCCAGCCGGGGTTCCGGGGATCCGGTGAGGGCCGCCAGACGGGTGGCCAGCTCGCGCGGGGTGGCGGAGATGGCGGGGGCGTGCCAGGCGCGTCCCCAGTCGGCGTCGTCGGTGCTTCCGGCGACGGCGATCAGGGCGTGGGCGGCGTCGACGGTCGAGGTGTAGGAGTGCGGCACGTCCGGTTCGCCGTCGATGAGGGCGAGGCGCCCGGCGAGGACCTTCGGCTGCGCCAGGAGGCTGAAGCTGCTCACCGCGCCGGGGCCGAGGAACTGCCCGGAGCGGACCTCGGCGACGCGCACGCGGCCCGCCCGGTGGGCGTCGAGGGCGGCGCGCCACACGTCGGCGCGGACGCGGCCCTTGACGCTGACCGGGTTGAGGGGCGTGTCCTCGGTGAGCGGCGCCTCGCTGGGCCCGTAGGCGTACAGGTTGCCGAGCATCACGTAGGGCACGCCGGTGTGTTCGGCGGCCAGCAGGATCGAGGCGTACAGCGGCGGCAGCAGCTCCGGCCAGCGCGTGTAGTCGGGCATCGCCGCGTTGTACAGGGCGGCGGCGCCCTCGGTGAGTTCGGCGAGGGCCTCGGTGTCGAGCGCGTCGAGGCGGACGAGGTCGATCAGCGGATGCGCCGGTCCGGTGCCCTTGCGGGTGACGAGCCGGACGCGGTCCCCGCGCTCGGCGAGCAGTCGCGCGGTGGCGGCGCCGGTGCCTCCGGCGCCGACGATGACGTGTGTGGACATGACTTGGTCCAATCGGTGAAGTCCTGATGGGCGGGCCCGCGCGCGGCCCGTGGCCCCAAGATTGCGTCACACGTTCGACGTAGGCTAGTGGCCCGGAAGCCATAGATCCCAAGAATCGAGCCACTGTGATGCCATCCGACAGCGCCGGTGCGGGCGGGCACGTCGTCGCCGTGCTGGCCCTGCCGCCGGTGAAGAGCTTCGAGATCGCGATGCCCGCCGCCGTCTTCGCCAACACCCTCGTGGACGGCGTCTCGCCCTACGACGTGCGCTACTGCACGCCGGACCCGGGGATGCTCCCCGCCGAGGTCGGGCCGTCGGTGTGGGTCGGCGAGGGCCTGGAGCTGCTGGAGTCGGCGGACACCGTCATCGTGCCGAGCACCGTCCGCGACCGCGCCGACGCCCGCGCGCTGGACGCCCTGCGGCGCGCGGCGGAGTCCGGCAAGCGCGTGGCCTCGATCTGCTCGGGCGCGTTCGTGCTCGGCCACGCCGGGCTCCTCGACGGCCGTCCCGCCACGACCCACTGGGCACTCGCGGAGGAGTTCGCCGCGCTGTTCCCCGGCGTCGAGCTGCGCCCCGACGTCCTCTACGTCGACGACGGCGCGATTCTCACCTCCGCCGGCGCGGCCGCCGGGATCGACCTGTGCCTCCACCTCGTCCGCCTGGACCACGGCTCCTCCGTCGCGGCCGCCGCCGCCCGCGCCACCGTCGTGACACCGTTTCGGGCGGGCGGGCAGGCCCAGTTCATCGAGGCGCCCGTCCCCGTCGAACGCGGACGCACGCTCGCCGAGACCCGCGAATGGGCCTTGCGCCGCCTGGACCTCCCGCTCGACCTGCGCGCGCTGGCCTCGCACGCGCGCATGAGCGTTCGTACTCTCACCCGGCGCTTCCGTGCGGAGACGGGAGTCTCGCCCCAGCAGTGGCTGTTGCGGCAGCGCCTGGAACGCGCGCGCGAGATCCTGGAGTCGACGACCCTGCCGATGCCGCAGGTCGCCCGCCGTTCGGGGCTGGGTAGCGCCGAATCGCTGCGGCAGCACATGTTGCGGCAGGTGGGAGTCACCCCGAGCGCGTACCGGGCGGCCTTCCGCCCGGCTTGAGGGGTGGACGGGCCAGGGCGAGCGCGCCAGAGGGGACGGCCGGGCGTCCGCGAGGGCACGACCCTCCTGCTGACCACGCAGTGCGAGCGGGCCAGAGCGCCCGGCCGGGCGAGCGGCCATGCTGGAGATCCCGGGCCGGAACCGCCGGAACTGCCGGGCCCGCCCAGCCCACCCGGCTCACCCGGCCACCGGGAGCGTCGGCACCGCCGGGCCCAGCGGGGATCCCGGGAACACCGGGCCGGGCCGGACCGAGACGCACGAACCGGCGTCGCCGAACTCGCCGAGCGCCCTCACCGGGACTGGCGTAAGCCCGGGAGGCGTCGCCTTGATGCTCCCGGGCGGGATGTCGGCGTGCCCGCGTGGCGGCGAAGGCGGCTTGGGGATGCGCCGGTCGCCCCCGGGTGGAGCGGTGTGGGACGAACGAGCCGGGCCTGACGTGGGCTCGGACATGCCGGGCCGGGCACGGGGTTCGGGCGCGCCCCGAGCGGTTCGTCTTGATCCGGCTCGCCAGCGCGCGCGAGCCACCCGGGCGCACGGCCACCTGACCGCTGGGCGGACGGCGGTGGCGCTGGACGCCGAATCCGCCCGGAGACGGTCGGCTCGCACGGACTCGCCGGAAAGCCCATGCCCGCCGATCCCCGGTGCCACGGCGAACGCCTCAAGCGGCACGGCCACCGGCTCACATGCGCGAGCCGTGGGGCCGCGTCACCCGGCAGGGCCGCCGGGTCCGTGTGCTTCCGGCGAGCCCGCGTCACCCGTGCATGGCCGCCGGGCCGGTGTGCCCCTGGGGAGCCTGCGTCACCCGTGCATGGCTGCCGGGCCCACGCATCGGCCGTGAGTCCCGCTGAGCTGCATGCTTCGGGTGGCGAGCCTGCAGCACGGGGCATCACTGCCGGGCCCGTGCGTTCGCCGTGGGTTTCGTCGTGCCGCACGCGGCGGGTGGCGAGCCCGCGTCACCCGTGCATGGCCGCCGGGCCTGTGCATCGGCCGTGAGTCTCGCTGAGCCACATGCGCCTTGTGGCGCGCCCGCATCACGCGGGATGGCTGCCGGGCCCGTGCGTTCGCCGTGGGTTTCGTCGTGCCGCATGCGGCGGGTGGGTGAGCCTGCGTCACGCGGCACGGTCGCCGGGTCCATGCGTTCGCGGTGGGTTTGGTCGTGCCGCATGCGTTCCGCAGCGAGCCTGCGTCACGCGGCACGGCCGCCGAGTTCGTGCGCGCCCACCCTGCCCGTGCATGGCCGCCGGGCCCGTGCATCGGCCGTGTGTCCCGCTGAGCCGCATGCGTCTTGCGGCGCGTCTGCGTCACGCGGCATGGCCGCCGGGTCCATGCGTTCGCGGTGGGTTTGGTCGTGCCGCATGCGTTCCGCAGCGAGCCTGCGTCATGCGATACGGCCGCCGAGCTCGTGCGCGCCCACCCTGGTCCGCATACCGCGATCCCCGCCGGCCGGTGCTCGCCCGCCGGCCCGGCCCGATCCCGCTTTGAGCCCCACCAAGCCCCACTAGGCCCCGCCAGGCCCAACCAAGCCCTACTCGGCCCCGCCGGGTCCTGCAGGGTCCTGCCGGGTCCCGCGGTTCTCGGTTCAGCAGCGGTTGAAGAACGTCAGGGATCCGCACAGGTGCTCCCCCGACCGTAGTGGCGTCGACACCGCGTCCAGTGTGTACACGGTCTGGCGGACCGCGATGCGCAGCAGGCCGCGGGCCAGTGCTCCCGAGCTGAGGGCCTGGAGTGGGGGGATCCGTTCCAGTTCCCAGTCGGCGAGGGTGCCTTGGGCGACGGTGAAGTCGACCAGGCGGAGGAGGCCGTCGATGAGGCCGCGCCCGGAGCCGTCCACGCCTTCGGCGAGCCCGAGCAGTTCGCGGGCCGTTGGCGAGGTGGCGGCGATGAGTCCGCGCGCGTTCAGTAGGAGGCATGGGTCACCGGCACCGCGGACGGCGGTGGTCCAGCGTTCGAGGATCGCGCCGTCGGCCTCGGCGGACGCCTCGTCGCCGGACAGGGTGAGCTCCACGAAGGGCATGGCCGCGCTCCTTTCGCCCGGCGGGCGTGCCGCACGGGGGGAAGTGCTGTGGGTGGGGTGCTGTGGTCGAGATGCGGTGGTCGAGGGTGCCGGGGTCCAGTGTCCCATTCGCGGACACCTTCTCACATCTAACGAACAGGCGTTCGAAAGGTTACGCGGCGAAATCACCCGCCTCGACCGGGTGCGGTAGAAACTGGGGTACCGACTTCGAGAGGGGACCCGATGGGCCACTACGTCGACAGTGAGGTGGGCGCGCTGCGGACGGTGCTCCTGCACCGCCCGGGACCCGAGCTCAAGCGGCTCACCCCGCGCAACAACGACTCGCTCCTGTTCGACGCGATCCCGTGGGTGGGCCGGGCGCAGGAGGAGCACGACGCGTTCGCGCAGGCGTTGCGCGACCGGGGCGTCGAGGTCCTCTACCTGGGCGAGCTGCTGGCGAAGACGCTGGCGATCCCGGAGGCGCGGGGCAAGGCCGTGGCGGGCGTCCTGGCCGATGAGCGGCTGGGGCAGACGTTGCGGGGTGCCGTCGAGAGTCACCTGGCGGACCTGGACGGCGAGGCGCTCGCGGCGGTCCTGATGGCGGGCCTGTCGCACGATGAGCTGCGCTCGGGGCGGGGTTTGGCGTACACGATGATGAACCGGCACGACTTCGTCATCGATCCGCTGCCGAACCTGCTGTTCACGCGCGACTCGTCGGTGTGGATCGGCGGGCAGGTCGCCGTCACGAGCCTGGCGATGCCCGCGCGGCGGCGGGAGACGGCGCTGACGGGCCTCATCTACGCCCACCATCCGCGTTTCGTGGGCACCGAGCGGCTGTACCACCCGGGCCTCGAAAGCGTCGAGGGCGGCGACGTCCTGCTGCTCGCGCCCGGGGTCGTCGCGGTGGGTGTGGGGGAGCGGACGACTCCGGCGGGCGCCGAGCGGCTCGCCCGGCGCATCTTCGAGGGCGGGCTGGCGCACACGGTCCTGGCGGTCCCGATCGCGCAGGAGCGCGCCACGATGCACCTGGACACGGTGTGCACGATGGTCGACGTCGACGCGGTGGTCATGTACCCGAACATCGCCGACACTCTCGTCGCGTACACCCTCACCGCGGACGGTGTGGAGCCGCGCGTGACGGGTCCCGAGCCGTTCCTGACGGCGGCGGCGAAGGCGATGCAGATCGACGTCCTGCGCGTCATCGACACCGGCCTGGACCCCGTCACCGCCGAACGCGAGCAGTGGGACGACGGCAACAACACCCTCGCCATCGCGCCGCGTGTGTGCGTCGCCTACGAGCGCAATGTGGAGACGAACGAGCGGCTGATGGGCGCCGGCATCGAGGTGATCGCGATCAGCGGCTCCGAACTCGGCTCCGGCCGGGGCGGGCCGAGGTGCATGTCGTGCCCGATCAGCAGGGAGCCGTCGGCGGTCAGTGGAGCACCCGCCTGAAGAAGGACACCGCCTCGCCCGCGACCCGGGCGCGCACGGCCTCGCCGGCGGGCTTGCCGCCGAAGAAGTGCGAGTGCTTGACATCGTCCCCGGCGCTGGAGCCGGCCGCGCCGGGGATGGCCTCGGCGTAGCCGCGCACCTCGTCGGGCGGGGTGACGGTGTCGGCCCCGGCCCAGCGGACCTCGACGGGCGCGCCGATCGCCTTCAGGCTCGCCTCGGACATGAAGGGACGCTGCGCCGGGCACACCAGGAACCCGGCGGTGACGCGCGGGTCGGCGTAGTCGCCGGATGCCGCGTCCGCCCAGGCGAGGGCCTCGTCGATGGAGTACTTGGCGAGGAGCTCGCCGGTCAGGTTGGGGTATTCGGGCGTCTGGTGGTCGGCGGCGCCGGGATTGGCCGACACGAAGTGGATGAGGCCCTGGAACGCCCCGGCGTCCACGCGCGCGCCGAGCAGCGTCGCGGCGGTGTACCCGCCGATGGAGAACCCGGCCGCGCCGACGGGCCCGCTCGCGCCCAGGTGGTCCAGCGCGAAGGAGAAGTCACGCGCGCGGTCCCACCACCACACGAACGCCTCCGGGATGTACCCGTCGACGTAGTTGTTGCCGTGGTGGTCGATGGACGCCACGGTGAAGCCCGCCTCGGCGAGCGCCTCGGTCATCCAGCGCATCTCGATGGCCGCGCCGCCGGTCCCGTGCGAGACGACGACGGTCGGGCCGTCGCCGCGGAACAGGTGCACGCGCACGGGACGGTCGCCGCCGCCGTCGAGCGCGGGACGCGAGGGGTCGGCGAGTTCGAGGATTTCCGGCATGCGCGCAGAGTAGCCTGCGCGACATGAGCGCGCTTCATCCCGGCACGGCGGCCGTCTGCGACACCGACAAGTCCCTGCGGGTGATGGCGCCCGCGATCGCGCACCGCTCGTCGGTGGCGGCGATGCGGGGGACGGCGTTCACCGTCCGCTGCGACGGCGACTTCTTCGGGGCCCTGCACGCCCTGGAGTCCGCCGCCCCCGGTGATGTGTTGGTGGTGGACGGCGGCGGGCGCGAGGTCGCCTACGCGGGCGAGCTGTTCGCGCGGGCGGCGCTGGCGCGCGGGCTCGCCGGGATCGTCGTCGACGGCGGGTACCGCGACATCGCGTACGTGCGCGGGTCGGAGCTGCCGGTGTTCAGCCGGTGGGTGACGCCGATGGCCGGGACGACGGGCAAGGCCGGGCACCTGGGCGTGCCGGTGGTGTGCGGCGGCGTGGTGGTGTCGCCGGGGGACGTGGTGATCGCCGACGAGGACGGGCTGGTGGTGCTGGAGCCGTCCACGGTGGAGGAGGTGTTCGCGCGGGCGGCGGAGGTCGTGGCGCGGGAGGAGCGGGTCCTGGCGGCGATGGCCGCGGGGAAGGGGATCGGGGAGTGTTTGAACGTGGCGGAGCACGCGGCGAGGCTGGGGGCGGGGGAGGCTTCGGTGCTGCGGTTCGTGGTTTAGGGGTGGGGAGGGGGCGGGCGAGTACGGCCCGCACCCGGCTTGGGGCTGGCCCGCAATGGCCCGATGCCCGGGGCGGGCGGGCCTGGCCGTCGACGCGTCGCGGATGTGCCGCCCGTGAGTTCGACCAGCGGCCCGGGACCGGGAGACCCGTGGGACGTGCCGCCCGCCGGTGAGGCTGCTGTCGGTGGGGGTGGGTGACCGTGCCCGGCGCGACTCGTGCGGGGAGGGGTGGCGGTGGCGGTGGCGAAGAGCCTGGTCGGGTGACGTGGCCGCCCGACGGAGGATGGCGCGCTCGCCGGGAGGCCGCAGTTGGCCGGGCGGGTGACCATGCCCGACGTGGCTCGCTCGGAGAACCCGCCCGCTTGCGGGAGGGATGGGCGAGGGGTTCGGGCGGCGTGGCGCGGATGCCCGAGGCGCGGCGGGTCGCCGGAACGCGCTCGGCGAAGGCGAGGATCGGGGGTCACGGTCGCACCGGGGTATGAGCGACTGGCCGTGCGGAGCCGGAATCCGGTTCCGGCTCAAACGGAAGGGGATTCCGCTTCCGGTGCAGAGTCGCCACACCTGGTCAACGGAACCGGAATCCGGTTCCGTTCGTGCGATGTGTCCGTGGCGCCGCTTGTGGTGTGCGAGTTGCGCCAGGCCGCCCGGACGCGAGCATCGGGGTGACGAGCCGACCCGGAACCGGAATCCGCTTCCGCCGGCTGAGGCACGACTAGTGCCGCGTGCGGTGGTGAAAGTGGACGCGCCGGGCCACAGGGCGGGCATCGGCCGGCTGGGGCACGTGCGTTTCACCAGTTCGTTTGCCGGTGGCGCTGGCCCGGAACCGGATTCCGCTTCCGCTCGCGCGAACCCAGACTGGTGCCGGTGGCGAAAGGCCACACGTGCCGAGCGGCGAGGCGAGCATGGTCAGCATCGACTAGTCAGAGCACGTGCCCCGGGCGACGGCGCTGCCGCTGGTGCTGATCCGGAACCGGCTTCCGCCTCCGGAACTCGTCATGGGGAGAGGCGGAACCGGATTCCGCCTCCGGAACTCGCCGGGCCAGCCAGGGGCCCAGGGCTGAGGAGTCAGGGGCGCGACACAAGGCCCCACCCCTAACTGCCCGTAAACCCCCCGCAAAACCCCGTGCACCAGCAAGTTCATCCGGTACCGCAAATGCCCGATCCGGCTCTCCCCCGGCTTCTCCCCCGTCGTGGTCAGCGTCCACCGCAGCGACGTCCCGCCGTTCGTCGCCGCGAGCTCGAACCGGACCCGATCCTCGGGCCGGTCGGGCCACAGGGACCCCCACTCGACCAGCGAGTGCCGGGTCCCGCGCAGGACCGCCGGTGTGACCTCGTCCTCCAGCAGTTCCAGCCACGCGGGTGACATCAGGTCACCCCAGACGACTTCCGGCGGGGCGGGGAGGTCGCGCCGCCGGGAGCCCAGGACGGCGGTCACTTGTCCTTCTTGACCGCCTCGGGGTGGGCCGTCACCCACTCGGCCATCGAGTCGAGGCGCATCTTCGCGTACATCTCCGCTGCGGCGCCGTCGTCGGAGACGACGATGCTCTCGCCGGTGGGGCTTTCGCCGGTGCCCTGGTTGGGGCTGGTCAGGAAGACCAGGTCGGCGGAGCGGAGGTTGCGGAACTGGATCGCCACGTCGAGCAGGTTGAAGTTCTCGTCCACCCGGACGGCCTTGATGACGGTCTTCAGGAAGCCGTTCAGGGTCGAGGGGTCGGTCATGACGCCCATGCTGGTGGCCTTGTCCATGATGGCCTTGATCAGCTGCTGCTGGTGGCGCATGCGGGCGAAGTCGCCGTCGCTGAACTGGTAGCGCTGGCGGACGTAGTCGAGGGCCTCTTCGCCGTTCATCTTGTTGACGCCCTTTTCGAACGTCCGGTACGGCTTGTGGATCGAGTCGATGGTCTGCTCGACGTTCATCTCCACGCCGCCGAGGGCGTCGACGACCTCTTTCAGGCCGGAGAAGTCGATCTCCACCACGTGGTCGATGCGCACGTTGGTGTAGTTCTCCACGGTCTGGATGAGCAGGGGGACGCCGCCCCAGGCGAAGGACGCGTTGATCTTGGCGTCTTCGCCGCCGTTGCCGTTGGCGTCCTTGGGGACCGACACGTACAGGTCGCGGGGGATGGACACGATGTACGCCTTGTCGTGCGAGGCGGGGATGTGCATCAGCATGATCGTGTCGGTGCGGGCGTTGCCGCCGTCGGTGGGGTTGTCGGGGCTGCGGGAGTCGCTGCCGACCACGAGGATGTTCAGGTCGCCGTCGACCTCGTCGACGGGGCGGTCGCCGACCAGCTGCGCGAAGGCGTCCACGCGGTTGAGGTCGTCGTTGAGCCCGTTGGCGTAGGACCACAGCCCGATGCCGATCACCGTGGCGATGACCGACAGGGCGACGGCGCCCACGAGGGCGATGCGGCCCCAGCGGGGGCGCGCGGAGCCGCCGCGGCGCGGGGGTCGCTGCCCGCCGCGGCCGTAGGCGGTGCCTCGGGGCGGGGGGTTGTTCCCACCGCCACCGCTGCTGCGGTAGACGCCGGGAGCGCGGCCCGAGTTGGGGACGCGGGCCGAACCCCGCGGCCCTCGCAGGCGAGGATCGTCGGTCATGTGTCCAGGTTACGGTCCGGTCACAACCGTGCGAACGCATGACGGCCTGAAATGGCCGAAATGTCGGTTCGGAAATGGCCGATCGTCGCCTGTAGTCCCTGCTCCAGCGTGATCAAGGGCTCATATCCGAGCCTATCCCGGATCTTGGACAAATCGGGACGACGCTGGCTCGGGTCGTCGGCGGGCCGGTCGACGTGCACGATCGGCGAGTCGCTGCCGGTGAGCTCGACGATCAGCGCGGCCAGCTCCAGCATGCTCACCTCGAAGGTGGTCCCGCAGTTCACCGGGCCGGTCTCGCCCGACTCCAGCAGCAGGAGGATCCCGCGGACGAGGTCGTCGATGTAGCAGAGGGAGCGGGTCTGCGTCCCGTCGCCGGCCACGGTCAGCGGCTCGCCGCGCAGGGCCTGCGTGATGAACGTGGGCACCGCGCGGCCGTCGTCGGCGCGCATGTTGGGCCCGTAGGCGTTGAAGATGCGGACGACGCCGACGTCGACGCCCCGGTCGCGGTGGTAGGCGAAGGTGGCCGCCTCGGAGAAGCGCTTGGCCTCGTCGTAGACGGCGCGGACGCCGATGGGGTTGACGTTGCCCCAGTAGCTCTCGGGCTGGGGGTGGACCAGCGGGTCGCCGTAGACCTCGCTGGTGGACGCGAGGATGAACCGGGCGCCGTCGGCGGCGGCCCGGTCCAGCGCGTGGAAGGTGCCGATCGAGTCGACCTTGAGGATCTCGATGGGGATGCGCGTGAAGTCGACGGGGCTGGCGGGGCACGCGAAGTGCAGGACGTTGTCGAAGCGCCCGTCCACGGGGAGCCCCTCCGACACGTCCGCCTCGACGAAGGCGAACCGCTCGTGCTCGGGCAGGTTCTCCTTGCGGCCGGTGACGAGGTTGTCGATCGCCACGACCTCGTCGCCGCGCGCCAGCAGCGCGCGCACCAGGTGCGAGCCGATGAAACCGGCGCCGCCGGTGACCAGGGTGCGGGCCATGCCGCGCGCTCCTTCCGCAATATGGACGATGCCGGTGTACGACCACCGGCACCGCACGCATAAAGACGCGTACAGGGGGTGATCCGGTTGGCGGCCGGGCGGAAATGCGTCCTTCGTGTTTCGTTCAGGCGCGGTTTCCCGGACGGTCACCGGAATTTCCCCGGTATGGACGGCTCCACGCTAGCCGAACTCGACGCCGAAGGCCTCCCGCAGATGGGTCAGCGTGGCGTCCACGAACTCCTGCGGCCACTCCTCGCCGGTGGCCGCCGCCAGGGCCGTGCCGCGCCGGATGAACTCGCGGCAGATCATCTGGTTGGCCGCGATGATGTCCTTCGGTTCACAGCCCACGGCCGGGATCGACTCCAGGAATTCGCGCTGCTCATCGGACACGAACGCGTTCAGCCGCTTCACCCCGCCGCTGCGCCGGACGCCGCGCTCGGCGCGCATGAGCGCGATGAGCTGATCGCGGACGGCGCTCACGCCCATGTTCGCCACCACGTACTCGCGGCGGCCCAGGACGTTCACCAGGTTGCCCAGGAAGTAGAAGAACAGCCGCACGTTGCGGCGGGGGTAGTACGGATCACCGTTTCCTCCCGGTACGCGGGCCTCGGGGAGGAGGTTCCCGGAACGGTCGAAGAGTGGTAGTACGGCCTCGTAGTCATCGGGGTCGTACTCGGAGAGGGGGTGGACGATGAGGTCGACGTGCAGCCAGTCGGGCGTGATGCCGAGGCCGCCGGAGAGCCCGGGGATGCCGTCGGTCAGCACGAGCCGGCCGGCGATGGACTCCATCGCGGTGGCGAAGTCGTAGGTCTCGGCGGCCTCGTCGGTGACGACGACGTGCACGTCGACGTCGGAGTAGGCGTCGTCCTCGTGGGAGGCGTGGCTGCCGACGAGGTACACGGCCAGCACGCGCTCGTCCTGGGGCAGGACGGTTCGCGCGCGGTCGATCACGGCCGCCTGTCGTGGATCGGTCATGCTGGCGACCTTAGTGAGGACTGTCGAGAGGAGCGGCCATGCTGACCGTCATCACCGGTGGCACCAGGGGCATCGGGGCGGCCACGGCCTTGCGCCTGGCGGGCGAGGGGCACGACCTGGTTCTGGCCTACGCGCGCGATGACGTCGCGGCGGCCGAGGTGGCGGGGGCGGTGCGCTTCAAGGGCGTGCGGTGCCTGGCGCTGCGCGCGAACGTCGCCGACGAGCCGGACGTGGAGCGGCTCTTCGACGCCGCCGAGGCGCTGGGCCCGGTGACGGGCCTGGTGAACAACGCGGGGGTGTCGGGACGCCTGGGGCCGCTGGCGGAGGCGCGCACCGAGGACATCCGGGCCGTCCTGGACGTCAATGTGCTGGGGACGCTGCTGTGCTGCCGCCGCGCGGCCCGCACGCTGGGCCCGGGCGGGTCGATCGTCAATGTCTCCTCGGCGGCGGCGACGCTGGGCAGCCCCGGCGACTACGTGCACTACGCGGCCTCGAAGGCGGCGGTGGACGCGCTCACGGTGGGCCTGTCGAAGGAGCTGGGCGAGTCGGGGATCCGCGTGAACGCCGTGGCGCCGGGCCTCATCGACACCGAGATGCACGCGGCCATGGGCGACCCGGACCGCGCCGCACGCGTGGGCTCGCAGACGCCGCTGGGCCGGGCGGGGACGGCCGACGAGGTCGCCGCGGCGATCGCCTGGCTGCTGTCGCCGGAGGCCTCGTACACGACCGGGGCGATCCTGCGGGTGGCCGGCGGCCGTTAACCGGCGGTGAGGTCGTAGACGGACGCCAGGATCGCCAGCGCTGCGAAGACCCCGGCGAGCGCGGGGTGGCGCATCCACACGAGCGCGCCCACGGCCGAGCCGAACCAGGCGACGAGGAGGACGGCGCGGGCGGCGCCGGTGAGGTGGTGGGTGGCGCCGGGCGCGCCGAGGGTCCACCACACGCCGATGAGCACGGTGAGGGTGAGGACGGCGGCGGCGATCTTGAGGAGGACGCCGGAGGGGATCTTCACCGACCACCACACGGCGGTGGCGTAGGTGGCGAGTTCGAGGAGGAAGAAGAGGGTCTGCGCGGCGGGCTTGATGACGGTCATGAGGGGCTCCGGGGTGGTTCAGTGGCGGAATCATTCAGAGTCTAAATGATTCTGAGTCTGAACGCAAGCCGGGTTCGGGTGCACGGGGGCGGGGCCAGGCCATGGGGCACGAGGCCGGGGCGTGGGGGCACGGGGTCGGGTCGCATCGTGGGACACGGGGTCGGCCGACGCCGACTGCCCTCCGCGTGACCCAACGCCGCCGGGCCGCCGTCCCGGTACGCGGTCGCCGCTGACCGAGGCCCGCGCACGCTAAAGGGGCGGCGCATCCGCCGCCCCTCGATGGGCCCGTCCTAGGCCCACGCCTCCTTGAGCACGTGATGCCCCGGCACCTGTCCCTCGACGAAGGCCACCCGCTCGCCGAGCCGCTCGAAGAGCGCCTCCAGCTGGGCCACGCGGCCGGTGTTGTCGGCGACCTCCAGGAACTTCCGGTAGTCGGCCTCGGTGGCCCAGAAGATCGTGTTGACGACGCCCAGGCCGTCCTCGCTGCCGTGGAAGCGGGTGCCGAGCCAGCCGGGGTAGGGGCGCACCCAGGTGTCGATGAGGGCGGACAGGCCCTCGACGAGTTCACGCTGGGCGGAGGCGTCGGTGGTCGTGTAGCGCAGGATCATGACCCATTCGGGGTTCATCGTCGTCTCCTCAAGCGGTTGGATCAACTACTTGAGGAGACGACCTGAACCAATGTTGAGGTCAAGGCACTGTGATCTAGTACGCGCCCTTGCGCTGGAGCACCACCAGGACCGTGCGGAACAGGATCTGCAGGTCGGTGGTCAGCGACCAGTTGTCGACGTAGTACAGGTCGAGCCGGACCGCGTCGTCCCACGACAGGTCCGAGCGGCCCGAGACCTGCCACAGCCCGGTGATGCCGGGACGCACCAGCAGGCGGCGGCGGACGTCGCCCAGGAAGTCGCCGTTCTCGGCCACGAGGGGCCGGGGGCCGACCAGGGACATCTCGCCGCGCAGGACGTTGATCAGCTGCGGGAGCTCGTCCAGGGACGTGCGGCGCAGGAAGCGCCCGGCGGGGGTGATGCGCGGGTCGTCCTTCATCTTGAAGAGCAGCCCGTCGGACTCGTTCTGGTCCATCAGCAGCGCGAGGCGGTCCTCGGCGTCGACGTACATGCTGCGGAACTTCCAGCAGTGGAAGGTCTTGCCCTCCATGCCCACGCGCGGCTGCCGGAAGAAGACCGGGCCCTTGTCCTTCGACTTGATCCAGATCGCGATCGCGATGAACAGCGGCGACAGGATCAGCAGGCCCAGGAACGCCGCCATCTTGTCGAGGGCGTTCTTGATGACCCAGCCGATGCCGGAGAGCGTCGGCTCCTCCACGTGCAGCAGCGGCACGCCCTCCACGGGCCGGATGTGGACGCGGGGACCGGCGATGTCGGTGAGCTGCGGCGCGACCACGAGGTCGATGCCGGTGCCCTCCAGCTGCCAGGCGAGGCGGCGCAGGCCGCCCTGCTCGTTGGACGCCGAGCCGCACACCGCGATGGTGTCGGCGCCGAGGGTCTCGGCGAGCTGGACGAGGTCGGTGCCGCTGTACACCGGGACGGGCGTGTCGACGCCGCGCGCGGCGGAGGGCCCCTCGGTGAGGTAGATGCCGATCGGCAGGAACCCGGCCTGCGGGACGCGCGAGACGGCCGTCCCGACCTCCAGGGCCTCGTTCAGGGTGCCGACCAGGAGCAGGTGGTGCACGAAGTGCTGGTGGCGGCGCAGCGACTGCAGGACGCGGCGGGCGGTGAAGCGCCCGATGACCAGGTACAGCAGCGCCGAGCCGAGCGCGATGGCCACGGCCAGTCGCGAGAGGTCCGTTTTGAACATCAATGCCAGGAACGACACGATGGACACCACGATGACCGCCGAGCGCACCACGCGCTTGAACTCGTCGGTGCCGACGCCCAGGTACCGCCGGTCGTAGCCGCCGTTGCCCCACAGGGTCAGGACCCAGGTGAGCGGCAGGAGGCCGTAGGCGATGACGTAGAAGGTGGTGTCGACCTCGGCGTGGATGCCGCGGCCGAACTCGGTAAAGCCGGTGGCGGCGGTCCCGGTGGTGATCACGGCGGTCATGGACGCGGCGATCGCGGCCAGCATGTCCACGCCGAACAGGACGATCACGTACGTACGGTGCCAAGTCGCCGCGCGAACCCTGCGCTGCCATGCGACACGGGGTATGCCGCTGGTGATCGGCTCCTCGGCGTTCACGTCACCCGGAATCCTGGCTCGCCGGCCCCCCTGGATCGGACGCTGGAGGCTCGTTGTCAATGTTCATCCCTCCGCGCACGTGCCCTGCGGTGGCCGCAAGACAGTCTGCCACGCAACCCGGCCGCGGCCAGCCCGACCTCCCCGTATTCCCCGGATGTCCGGTTCGCCGCGCGTTCCCACGCCTCCGGCCGGGGGTTAGGGTGACGTGTCCTGTCGACCGTCAGACGAACGTGGGCCGCATGAAAATCGTCATCGCGCATAACCGGTACTCCTCGGCGCAGCCGTCCGGAGAGAACACGGTCGTGGACGCCGAGATCGCCGCGCTGCGGGCGGCCGGACTCACCGTCGTGCCGTTCCTGCGCTCCTCCGACGAGATCGCCGACCTGTCCACTGTGGGCAAGCTGGCGCTCGCGGTGTCGCCGGTGTACGCGGCTCGCGCCCAGAAGGAGCTTTCGGCCCTGTTGCGTGCCGAGCGCCCCGATGTCCTGCACTTGCACAATGTCTACCCGTTCCTGTCCCCGGCGGTCGTGCGGACCGCGCACCGGCACGGCGTGCCGGTGGTCCAGACGATCCACAATGTACGGCACGAATGTCTCAACGGCCTCTACTTCCGGGACGGTCGGATCTGTCACGACTGCGCGGGCAAGCGCGTGGACCTGCCCGGGATCTTGCACGGCTGCTATCGCGGCTCGCGTGCGCAGAGCGTCATCATGGCCACTTCTCTCGCCGCGCACAAGGGGACGTGGAGGAGTGTTGACGCTTTCGTCGCGCTGACCCCCTGGATCGCCGACTACCTGGTCACGTTCGGTGTGGGGCGTGAGCGGATCGTGGTGAAACCGAACTCCTCGCCCGATCCCGGGCCGCCCACCGCGGTCGGCGACGGCTTCGTCTACGTCGGGCGGCTGTCGGCGGAGAAGGGCATCGAGGCGATGCTGGCGGCCTGGAGCCGTTTCCCCGTCGGCTCCCTGGGGCAGCTCACCATCGTCGGCGACGGGCCCTTGCGCGCCATGGTCGAAGAGGCCGCCGCCCTGCGCGCCGACGTGAACTATCTCGGACGCCAGCCGCGCGAGCACGTCGACGCCGCCGTCCGTGACGCCTCGGCCCTGCTGCTGCCCTCGATGTGGGAGGACATCCTGCCCACCGTGGCGATCGAGGCCCTGGCCAACGCCCGCCCGGTGCTGGCCACGAACCTGGGCGGGATGCCCTACCTGGTCGGCGACGCCGGCTGGATCGTCGAGCCGACGGTGGACGGGCTCGCCAATGGCCTGGCCCGGGCCCGCGACGAGGCGGCCGACCTGGCCGGGATCGCCCGCGCCCGCTGGGAGTCGACCTTCGCGCCGGAGGTCGTGACCGGCCAGCTCATCAAGATCTACGAGGGAGTGGCCGCCGGTGTCTCGTGACGTCCTGAGCCGTTTCGCGCCCACCGGGACGATCGTCCCTTATGGAGACCTGCCCGAGCAGGTCGTCGAGCGCTGGCCCGGCGAGGGGCCGACGGTGGTGTTCGTCCACGGCGGTTTCTGGCGGGCCGAGTACGACCGGACGCACGTCCGTCCACTGTGCAATGACCTGGCCGCCCGGGGATACGACGTGGCGGCCGTCGAGTTCCGGCGCACCGCGCCGGGCGTGCCGGGCTGGACGGCGACCTTCGACGACGTCCTGGCGGCCCTGAGGTTCATCGGTGGCGAGCCGGTCCTGGCGGGCCACTCCGCGGGCGGGCACCTGGCGCTGTGGGCCGCTTCCCGCAGGGCGCGTGTGAAAGGCGTGCTGGCCCTGGCGCCGGTGACGGACGTGGTGACGGCCTACCGCGACGACCTGGACGGCGGCGCGGCCCTGGCGCTGCTCGGCGGCTCGCCGGAGGAGGTCCCCGAGCGCTACGCGGGCGCGACCCCGGGCGACCCGGGCGTCCCGGCCGTGCTGATCCACGGCGACGCCGACGCGCAGGTGCCGGTGACCCAGTCGCGCGGCTACGGGCATGGACGGCTCGTCGAGCTGCCCGGCGTCGACCACTTCGCGCTGATCGACCCCGAGTCAGGCGTCTGGGGCGTCGTCCTCGACGCGCTTGCCTCGCTTGCGTGAGGCGGCCAGCTTGGCCCGGAAGGCCGCCGGGTCGTAACTGAGCTGCTCCTCGGAGGGCGTGGCCGAACCGGGCGCGAGGAAGCGCGCGGAGGCACCGCCGGACTTGCGGGGGCGCTTGGGCGTGGCGAACATGTGAGCAGTATGCGCTGAATGCCCGTTAAGTGTGCGGGAATCACCTCGTGTCGTGCTTGAGGATCTGCTGGACCCGGCCCAGGTCCTTCTCCGCCCGCCGCCGCAGCTCCTGATCGGGCGCGCCCGGTCGCCGGTAGCGCTCCACGGCCTCGGTGAAGGCCGCCAGGGACTCCTCGAAGCGGCCCGCGTTGGCCAGCGACGCGCCCAGCCCGGCCAGGATGTTGGTCAGGTAGCGCGCCTGCTCCGGATCGTCCTCCAGCCGCCGGTGGGCCTCGGCGAGGACGCGGTGGGCGGCGATGACGTCGGCGGTCTCCCCGGCGTCCATGATCCAGAAGTGCAGGGCGCCCAGCCAGCCGTGGTGGGTGGGCTCGCCGTCGTACATCGCGGCGGCCAGCGTGAGCGCCTCCACCAGCGCCGGGGCGGCCAGCGCGCGCCGCTCGGGCGTGACGGGGTCGGTGACGCCCTCGGTGTGCTTGCGGTAGTCGTAGGGCAGGTACCGGCGGAAGATCGTGGCGCGCAGGTACGGGCTGCGCCCGCCCGTCTGGAACGCGGCCCGCTCGGCGGCGTCGGGATCGGCGAGCGCGGCCAGCGCCACCAGGTCCCGGATCAGCCGCCACCGGTTGGTGTCGTTGTCGGCGGTGGCGCGCCCGATCTCGGTGAGCTGCTGCCGGACACGGACGGCGTCGGCGTAGTGCCCGGCGCCCATCAGGAGTGAGTCGAGGTAGGTGAGCACGCCCCCGGAGTTCTCCAGGTCGGCTTCGGCGGCCAGGTCGCGCAGGGCCGCGATCGCGTCGCCGGCGCCGATGGCCTCAGCCTCGGCCAGGTCGAGGGTCAGCCCCAGCCGGTCCAGGACGCCGCCCAGCCGCACGGCCAGCCGGAACGCCTCGCGCATGACCTCCGGCTCGGCCCGCCGCCGTTCGGCGTACAGCCACTCGGCGAGCCGGTCGGGTTGCAGGGCGCCCCACCAGCGTTCGCCGCCGGGGTAGAGGCCGCGCAGCCAGCCGGCGGCGCGCAGGCGGGCGTCCTCGGGCAGGTCGCGGACGCCGGGGACCAGCGCGAGCGCGCTGAGCGCGTCCTCGCGGGTGTCGGCGGGGATCGAGGAGGCGACCGCGACGGCGGTCCGCATGGTGCCGGGGGACAGGTCGAGCCCGTGCCGGACGGCGGTGGCGGCCCAGTAGCGGGCCTCGTGGTCGAGGATGCGGCCCTGTGCGGGTTCGTCGCCGTCGTCGAGGAGCCCGGCGAGGACGTGCATGTGGACGCCGAGGGCGGTGCGCGCCTCGCGTGGTGGCGTGACCTCTCCGCGCGGGTCGAGGCCCAGGGACCGCAGGCCGCGCGTGTACTCGCCGGTCAGGCCGCGCACGTCCGGTGGTTCGGTGAACAGCTCGGGCAGCGCGATCTGCCCGGCGGCCGACAGGAGGGAGGC
Organism: Actinorhabdospora filicis; assembly: GCF_030269765.1. Classification (GTDB taxonomy): domain Bacteria; phylum Actinomycetota; class Actinomycetes; order Mycobacteriales; family Micromonosporaceae; genus Actinorhabdospora; species Actinorhabdospora filicis. The sequence goes on from NZ_BSTX01000005.1 coordinate 248,515, forward strand.
GTGCGGGCCGAGGTGCTCGCGCCAGCCGTCGTCGTGGCGGGCGAGCATGAGGACGCGGACGGGCTCCTGCTCGGGGAGGGCCTCGGCGAGCCGGGCGAGGTCGCGGCGTTCGGCGTAGTCGACGACGACCAGCAGCGGGGTGGTGACGCTCGTCAGGGCCACGAGGTCGGGCGTGTCGTCGCGCAGGTGCAGCACCGCCCAGCCCTTGGCGCGCATCCGGTGGCCGAACTCCAGCCCGAGCCGGGACTTGCCCTGCCCGCCGGGGCCGGTGACCAGCAGCGCGTCCTGCCGTTTCGGGCCGCCGGACCAGGCGTCCAGCTCGGCCAGCACGCGTTCGCGGCCGGGCTGGAAGGTCGTGGCCTCCACGTCGGCGCGCAGCAGCATCGCCGGGGAGCGCGCGATGACGTCGGGGACCTGGAGCCGCTCCAGCTCCACCTCCCGCAGCCTGGGCGCGCCCACGTACCGCGCGAAGCTCGGGTCGCGCATGAGGGTGGCGACGGGGAGGGCGAGCAGCTCGCGGTTCTCCCAGTCCTCGGGGGTGTGCGTGACGACGCCGACGAGCAGCCCTTCGGCGAACAGGGCCGCGCCGGAGAAGCCGCGCCAGGAGTCCTCCTGCGGTGGGGCGGTGAGCGGGGCGAGGCTGAAGTCGGGCCGCAGCCGCGCCTCCAGGTGGTGGGCCCGCGGATGCGACACGCGCGGGAAGCCGATCGCGTGCGCGACGAGAGGAGCGCCGCCCACCACGCGTCCCCACCGCAGCGGGCCGGGGACGTCGACGGGCGCGTCGAGGCGGATGAGCGCGGCGTCGGGTTTGCGGGCCCGCCACACGACGCGTCCGGCGCCGAAGGAGGTCCTGACCTCCTTCGACGGGACGCAGTGGGAGGCGGTCAGGACGAGGTCGCGCGCGACGAGTAAGCCCGTCCCGCGCGCGCCTCCGGACACTCGGCACACTCGCTTCTCCGGCACCATTGGCCAATAATCCCTTGTCAGCGCTTCTAGTGTCGTGTCCGTGACCCCTCAGCTCAGCTCGCCGCAGCTTCTCGCCCGCCGTCTCTGGTCCGCCGACGCCCACTGGCACCCCGGGGACTTCGCCTGGCAGGCCGCCACGGGCGGTCCCGCCACCGAGCACGTGTGGCCGGACGCCGCCTGGGCGCGGCTGATGGGCGAGCACCTCGACGTGCTCATCGACCCCTCGCGCATCGACCCGGCCGAGGTGATCGCCTGGGCTCCCGGGGCCACGTCGGCCACCGTCAACGGCACCGAGGACGCCGTCGCCCGCGCGCTGGTCGAGGCCGGTTTCGAGCGCGATGACGACGCCAACTGGTTCAGCCACCATCACATCGCGCTGGACTCGCTGCCCTCGGTGGACCTCGCGCCCGGCTACCGGCTGCGCGCGGTCACCCGGGACGAGGCCGAAGCCCGCGCGGAGGTCCACCGCCGCAGCTGGTCGGACCTCGGGCCGTCCACGTTCTCGGTGGAGAAGATGACCGCGGTGATGAGCGAGTCCCTTTATGACCCGGCCTTCGACATCGTCGCCGAGACCGACGACGGCGAGATGGTCGCCACCACGCTCGGCTGGCTCGACCGCGAGACCGGCGTCGGGCTCCTGGAGCCGGTCGGCTGCGTCCCCGAGCACCGCCGTAAAGGCCTGGGACGGGCCACCAACCTGGCGGTTCTGCAGGCTTTCCGGGATGCCGGGGCGACCCTCGGCCGGGTCTGCCCGCGCGGCGACGAGGGCTACCCGATTCCGGGGCGGCTGTACCGGTCGATCGGCTTCAAGCCGGTGGCCCGAACCGAGCTGTACCGCCGCGTGTAGCGAATCCTTGACGGGCGTCGCGCGGACGTGACACGCTCGCCTCATGGCGGGCCGGAGCACCTCCGAACTTCTCCAGTGGGCCGCCGCCGCGCACGCGCGGCGGACCGCGATCGATGGTCCACAGGGGACGATGACCTTCGCCGAGCTGGGCGATCGCGTCGCCCGGGTGGCGGCGGGATTGCGCGCGCTCGGGCTGAAACCGGGTGACCGCGTCCTGGATCTCCAGCCCAATCGCAATACGTCGATCGAGCTGGACCTGGCCACGTCCTGGGCCGGGCTCGTCCGCGTGCACCTGAACTACCGGCTGCACGAACGCGACTGGGAGCGCATCGCCGAGGACTCCGGGGCGGTCGCGCTGGTCTACGACGGGTCTTTCGCCGCGCGGACCGAGGCCCTGCGCTCGGGGCTGCCGCACGTGTCCATCGGGGACGGTCCGGGCGTGTCCTACGAGTCGCTTGTGGACTCGCCCGCGATGCCCTACGACGTGCGCGACCTGGTGTCCCTGAACTACACCTCGGGGACCACCGGCAATCCCAAGGGCGTCCGCCGCGAGCACGGCAACCGGATGGCGTCGATGGCGGCGATGGGCGCGGTTCTGGGGGACGTGAAGCCGGACGCGGCCTACCTGCACGCCGGGCCGATCACCCACACGTCCGGGCTGTTCATCATGCCCGCGCTGAAGCGGGGCATGCGGCAGATCGTGCTGCCGTCCTTCGACGTGGACGCGGTCGTGGAGGCCGTGCGGGAGCGAGGGGCGACGCATACGGCGCTGGTGCCGACGATGGTCGCGCGGCTCTTGCAGGCGGGCGTGGATTCCCTGGGGCTGGACATGCTCGCCTACGCGGGCGCGCCCATGCCGGGTGAGCACATCCGGGCCGCCCACGAGCGGCTCACGCCGAACCTGGTGCAGTACTACGGCCTGGTGGAGGCGATCCCGCCGGTGACCGTGCTGGACGCCGAGGACCACCGGCTGGGGCTCACCTCGCGTCCGGAGCTGCTGGCCTCGGCGGGTAGGTCCACCGGGCACGTGGAGGTGGCGATTCATGAGGCGGTGGACGGGATCGGCGAGGTGATCCTGCGCGGCCCGGCCATCATGAGCGGGTATTGGAGTGGCGACGCCGGGGCTCGCGCGGTCCGCGACGGCTGGCTGCACACCGGCGATCTGGGGCGGCTGTCCGAGGACGGGTATCTGTACCTGGTGGACCGCAAGAACGACATGATCATCACCGGTGGCTACAACGTGTATCCCCGTGAGGTCGAGGACGCTCTGGCGAGCGCGCCCGGGGTCGGGCAGGTCGCGGTGATCGGTGTGCCCGATGCGGACTGGGGGCAGCGGATCGTCGCGTTCTATACGGGCTCGGCGGAGCGGGGTGAGCTGGACGCCTTCGCGCGGCGCGAGCTGGCGTCCTACAAGAAGCCCAAGGAGTACCGGCGGCTGGAGACGTTCCCCCTGAACTCGACGGGGAAGATCGACAAGAAGTCGCTCAGGGAACACGGGGGTGAGCTCTGATGGAGCGGCCGGGCGAGTTCCCTTATACGCGAGGCATCTCGGCCGAGCCGAAGCCGTGGATCATGGGGCAGTACGCCGGTTTCGGGACGGCGGCCGAGTCGAACAAGCGGTTCCGGGACCTGCTCGCGGCGGGGCAGACCGGCTTCTCGGTGGCGCTGGATCTGCCCACGCAGCTGGGGATCGATTCCGATGACCCGCGCGCGGCCGGTGAGGTCGGGCGGGTGGGCGTCGCCCTCGATTCGCTGGCCGACATCGAGGTGCTGCTGGACGGGATCGATCTGACCAGGATCGGGCAGGTCCGGACGACGGCGAACTCCATCGGCTACCTCTGGGCGGCCTTGTTTCTGGCCCTGGCCGAGAAGCGCGGGACGGATCCTGCGGAGTTCGGGCTGTTCATCCAGAACGACGTGCTGAAGGAGTTCATGGCGCGCGGGACGCAGATCTTCCCGCCGGCGCCGTCCTTGAAGCTGGCCGTGGACGTCATGGAGCATCTGGCGAGGGTGGTGCCGCGGTGGGTGCCGCTGGCGATGTCCGGGTACCACATCGCCGAGGCGGGCGGGGATGCCGCGACCGAGGTGGGTTATACGTTCGCCAATGCCATCGCGTACCTGGATGAGCTGACCGCGCGGGGTGTGGGGATCGATGAGGTCGCGCCGAGTCTCTATACGTTTTTGAGTGTCGGGCTGGACTTCCTCGGCGAGGTGGGGAAGCTGCGGGCCGCCCGCCGGGTGTGGGCGCGGCTGGTGACCGAGAGGTACGGGGCGAAGGACCCGCGTTCGGCGCAGTTGCGGATCTTCGCGTTCACCGCGGGTTCGTCATTGACGGCCCAGCAGCCCATGAACAACGTGGCCCGGACCGCGATCGAAGCCCTGGCCGCTGCTTGCGGTGGGGTGCAGACGTTGCATGTGTGCGCTTACGACGAGGCTCTGGGAGTGCCGACGTCCGAGGCGGCCACGCTTGCGTTGCGGACGCAGCAGATCGTGGCGGCGGAGACGGGGGTCGGCGATGTGGCCGACCCCCTGGGTGGGTCGTATGAGGTGGAGGCCCGGACGGATGCGACGGAGAAGCGGATCCTGGCGGTGATGGAGGATGTGGCGGCGCGCGGGGGTGCGCTGGCGTGCATCGAGGCCGGGTATCAGGCTTCGCGGCTGGGGGATGCGGCGTACCGGCAGGCCCGGGCCGTGGAGAGTGGCGAGAAGGTCGTAATTGGGGTGAACAGGTTCGAGAGCGAGCCGGAGCCCCTGGATGTGTTCCGGATCGATCCGGCCGCCGAGAAGGCCCAGGTTGAAGCCGTGAGGCGGGTCAGGGAAGTGCGCGATGAGGCGAAGGTGACCGCCGCGTTGGTGGCGGTGGAGGCGGCGGCCCAGGCAGGGGAGAACGTGGTGCCGGGGTGTGTGGTGGCGATGAAGGAGTACGCGACGATCGGTGAGGTCGTGACCCGGTTGCGTGGGGTGCACGGGAGCTGGGTGCCGACCGACCGGTTCTAGCGCGTGAGGGTCGCCAGGAAGCCGGACCAGTTCGACTGGGAGATGGTCAGGACCGGGGTCTCGGCGAGTTTGCTGTCGCCGACCTCGACGGACCCGGCCGGACCGGTGAGGCGCATCTGCACGCAGGCCGCACCGTTTCCCTGGCTGCGACTCGACTTGCGCCACTCGGGCTTCATTTCCACTCCTCGATCGGTGTAGCCAGCCGGAACGCCTCGGCATGTGCCGACTCGTATCGACTAACGACGTGAGCATGCTCGATGTAGCGCGCGCCGTCTAGTGATTCTACGTAGACGAACGGTGAACCACCCAAACCAGACAGGCCCGGCGTGAGGATGTGGAACCCCCCGTACATGCAGGCGTGCAGCCCACCCGTAACGCGCACGTCGATGCCGTGCGTCTCCCGGAGCGCCAAAATGTGCTGAATCTGTGCGCTCTGAAGTGCGGGATCCGGGTCGAGATTGCGCAGAGCCCCGGCTCCGAGCAGGATCTCCACGCGCCGCCGCGCTCGATGCCGGAAGAACTCCTCCTGCTGGTTGGCTCGGTACGCCCGAACAGCGGCAGCCTGCTCCGGCTCGACGTCCTGCACGTCTTGGAGCCGTTCGAGGTAGTCCGGCACGAGCTGGAGAAGGCCCGGAACCAGCTCCGGCTCCCACACCTGCAAGACCTTCGCGTCGCGTAGAGCAGCTGTGTAGAGAGCCCATTCCGGATCCATGCCCGCCTGATGGGCTTCCCAGTGGCCTACTTCCTTGCCCTTCTTGCGAAGCTCGATGAGGTGGGCCGTCACGCTCTCCCCGGCGCCGTAGACCTGGCAGAGCATCACCAAGGTCGGCTGATGCGGAATGGTCGTCGCGTTCTCGATCTTGTAGATCGACGCCCGCCCCATGCCGAGAATATCGGCGACCTCGCTGACATCGAAGCCACACGCGAGCCGCATCCTCTTGAGCTCGGCGGCCAAGTGCCTACGAATTAGTGGCGCATCCCCCGGGTTGCCTATCTGCATTGTCTCCTGTCCCCCTGTCTCCTAAAGCGACGAAAAATAAGATACGGGTGTTTCGCTTGAAAGTCCAGGTCAAGCGGGCCTACCGTCCTGTGTGTACCGTCCAAACCCATCGGCGGGAGCCATGACCAGACACATTATTGCGTCGTCTCTTGCTGCCCTTTTCACGGGCGGCATCACGATAACCGCTTGGATCTACGCGGGCAATGATCACTCCGCCCCCGCAATCATCGCCGGTGTCGTGCTTTCGACACTTCTCGCGGCCCTCGTGGGTGGCGCCGTCATGATCCATCGGCTTTAATGGAGCCACTCCGCTTTCTCTCCCGGCACCGTGGCTTCCGCATGAACTTCGAAGCCCACGGCACCTGGCCGGGTCCGGTCACGGTCCACCGCATCAGCCATTCCGGCTACGTCCACCGTGCCCACATCTTCACCGTCACACCCACCGATGACGCGAGCTACCTCATCACGCCCAACCCGGACGCGCCCTACGTCGTCCCAGCGTGGGAAGCCGACGCCATCGCCCTCGCCATGCTCATCGCCCAGATCCGCGCACAACTTCCCTGACAAAGAAACGGCAGCCAACCCGACGTCCTCAGAAAACCCGGGTGGCTGCCTTGACAGAGAGGCGTTATCTCTCATGCCGTTCGAAACGCTAGCACCGATCCTCGGCTACACCCTCCTCGGCGCGATACCTCTCGTAGCCGGATGGACCTACCTCGTGTCCCTCGCCCACGAGCACGACCTCACGCTCTTCGGCGCCTGCCGCTGCTTCGCGTGCCTCCTCGCCTACAAACTCGACCGCCACCACGGCCGCCACCGGCTCGAAGACCTCTACAGCCGACAGCGCCACATCCGCGCCGACTTCCACACCCTCACCCCCGAGAGCTGAGGTGAATCCTTTCCGCCCCCACCCCGCTCTTATGATCGTTCCCGGCACGCCCGCCGGGCCGAACCCGGAGGTCTTCGCACATGTCCACCCCCGTCATCGTCGCCGCCATCGTCGTCGTGGCCCTGCTCATCTGCGTCTGCACGGTCACCCTGCTGCGCCGCCGCAAGGCCAAGGCCACCCGTGGCTAGCACCGCCACCTCCTGGCCGGCGGAGGCCACCGTCGAGGCAGCCAAAGACGGGGACGTCGAGTCCATCGCCGAACTCATCCGCGCCTCCCACCCCCACGTCCGGCGCTTCGCGCACGCCCTGTGCGCCACCCCCCAGGACGCCGAGGACGCCGCCCAGGAAGCGCTGATCATCCTGTACCGCAAGATCGGGATGCTGCGCGCCTCAAAGGCCCTGGCCTCCTGGCTGTTCCGGATCGTCCGGCACGAATGCCTGCGGCTCTTCCGTCCGGGCGCACTCACCATGACCATGACCATGACCATGACCGAACCGGAACCGGTGGTGGCGCGCTCCGTCGAGGAGGAGGTCCTCACCCGCCTGGACGCCGCCGAGGTCGCCCGCGCGATCGCCGCGCTGCCCACCGAACAGCGTGAGGTGCTGATCCTGCGCGACGTCCGGGGACTCAGCGGCGCCGCCACCGCCGAGGCGCTGGCCCTGTCCCTCCCCGCGATGAAATCGCGGCTCCACCGGGCCCGCAGCGCCCTCCAAGGAGCCATCGGACCCAAGGAGATCCTCTAATGGCCGAACGCGACTTCTCCAGCAAGACCCTCGCCGGGCACATCCTGAAGGGCGTCCTCGGGTTCGGCTCGCTCATCGGGGCCTTCGCCCTCATGCCCTTCGTGGGCCTGTGGTCGCTGCTACTTCTCCCACTCGGCGTGGTCGCCCTGAAGGGCTGCCCGATGTGCTGGACCCTCGGGCTCATCGCGACCATCTCGCGCGGCCGCCTCAAGCGCCAGTGCGACGACGACGGCGTCTGCCACCTGGTCTAGCAGCCGACTGCCAACCCCCAGATCCTCCGGACGCGGCATGCGACGCCGGTCGGACACCCGGTTCCTCGCCTGGAACGTGGGTTCCCGGCCCACGCGCGCCGATCGGCCGCGCGCCGCCGAGCTTTTCCCTAGCGGCGGGATCGCGTCCGGAAGTTGCGGGAAGCCCGTGGCACACCTGGGTCACGGGCTTCCCCGCGACACGGCTCCGTACAAGCGGTACGGCGAGCCGGTGGGCGCCTAGGCGGGCTTCAGCCGTCCCGCCGGGCTCAGGTAGTCGCTCTTCGAGTACAGCCGGACCCCGAGCTCGGTCAGCATCCGCGCCGCCTCGATGCGGTCCGCGCACGGAAACCCCTCCGCGCACCCCGCCTTGCAGCGCATGAAACCGCCGGTGTGATCGTGGGCGGCGTACTTGGCACGCCATGAGGGGATCGGATCGGGGTTCTTCATGGGGACCATCTCCCTGGCAGTCATGCGGGGGCATCGTCGCTCCCAGTCATATAACCGCCGGGCTTTCCGGACGTGACGCACATGGAGTGCGGGACGACCCGAAAGGGTTACACGTCCGCTATGGCCAGCAGGCTCTGCCCGAACGGCGGCGCCATCAGCCGCTCCGAGGCGCGCACGGCCGGCACGATCAGCCGGTCGTAGGTCCGCAGCGCCAGCGAATCCCTCGGCACGCCTCGCAGCAGCCGCATCATGAGCAGCCAGGCGAAGAACCCCGCCCAGTTCACGTGCTTCAGGACGCGCGGGCGCAACCCGGCGTCCTCGAAAGCCTTGCGCAGGCTCGCCCGGCGGTAGCGCCGGACGTGCCCGACGGCCCGGTCGAAGTCGCTCATCAGCAGCGGGAACGCCGGCACGAACACGATCACCGCACCACCGGGCCGGACCATGGCCGCCATCGAGCGCAGGGCCGCCACATCGTCCGGGATGTGCTCCAGCACGTTGTACGCGACCGCCGAGGAAAACCCGCCGTCCAGAGTGGACGGAAGAAGAAGTTTGCGGACGCGTACCCGTGAATCCCCGGCGAACCGCTCCTTCAGGAACGCCACCCGCGACTCGTCGGCGTCGGTCGCGGTGAAGCTGCGCGCGTGCGGGAGCCATTCGGCGGCGTAGTCGCCGTGACCCGAGCCGATCTCCACCGGTTCGTCCCCGAGGGCGTCGAGAGCCAGCGAGACGAGCCAGGCACGGTAATGTGAGGCCGCGCCGACATCCTCCAGGATGCGCGATTGAAGACGCGTGTCTCCGGTGATGTCGCCCATTGCCGCACCGTAACACCGCCGGGGGCCAACGCCGTGAAGCTGTCGATCCTGATGCCCGTCTTCAACGAGGAGGAGCGGCTCGAACGCGCGCTCGACGCCGCCCTCAAGGTCGAGTACCCGTGCGAGATCGAGCTGATCGTCGTCGACGACGGCAGCCGCGACCGCACCGCCGAGATCCTGGCCAACTACGCCGACGATCGGGTCAACCCGCTACGGCATCCCCGCAACCGGGGTAAGGGCGCCGCCATCCGGACCGCGGCGAACAAGGCCACCGGGGACTATCTGATCATCCTCGACGCGGACCTGGAGTACGACCCAGCCGACATTCCCACGCTTCTGACGCCCGTCCTCGACGGCCGCGCCGAGGTCGTCTTCGGCAACCGCACTTTCGGCAGCCACAGCTCCTACTCCTTCTGGTACGTGATGGGCAACAAGGCGATCACGACGGCCGCCAATGTCCTGTACAACTGCTATCTCTCCGACCTGGAGACCTGCTTCAAGCTCATGCCCCTGCCGCTGTACCGGTCCCTGCGGATCGCCTCGCACGGCTTCGGCATGGAGGCCGAGGTCACCGCGAAGCTGCTCCAGCGCGGCATCCGCCCGTACGAGGTCCCGGTGTCGTACCGGGCCCGCACGCGCGAGGAGGGCAAGAAGATCACCTGGAAGGACGGGGTGGAGGCGCTCTGGATCCTCGGCCGCGAGCGGGTCACCGCGCGAAGGCCCCGATCCGCGCGCTGAGGGACGCCGCGTCCAGGCCGTGGTGCCGGTCGTGGTCGGCGGCCGAGCCGTAGAGGTGCAGGTCGACGCGCTTGACACCGATCGACAGCAGCCGGTGCGGACGGTCCGCCAGGGCCTCCGACAGCACGTGCGCGGAGGTGCCCTCGTGGTACGGCTCGACGATCACCACGTCCCGCCCGGCCATGGCCCGCAGTCCCTCGGTGTCGAAGGGCCGGACGGTGTTGGCGTAGGCGACCCGCCAGCCGGTGCCCTCGGCCGCCGCCAGCACGGCGTCCAGAGTGGACCCGACGGCGATGACGAGCGGCCCGTCCCCGTCTTTGACCGGCAGGAGCTTGCCGCCGGTCTCGCGCGGGACGCCGTTGGCGGCGATCGACAGTCGCATGTAGACGCGGTCGTCGGTGGCGGCCGCCTCCCGCAGCGGTCCCTCGACCTCGCCGGGATGCCCCGGCACGTGCACGATCCACTCGCCGGGCAGGTTGTCGAACAGCGACACGTCCGCCGGTGAGAAGTGCGTGTACCCGGCCGCGGCCCGGTCGTAGGACGCCCCGATGCTCACCAGGATCCCGCCCACGCCCTGGTGCTCGAAGTCGAGCTTGATCTGCTCGTAGGCGCGCTCCACCAGGAACGGCGCGTAGGAGTGCACGATCGGGCGCAGCCCGGCGATGGCCAGGCCGCCGCCCGTCCCCACCATCAGCGCCTCGCGGATGCCGACGTTGATCACCCGGTCCGGATGCGCCTTCGCGGCCCGCACGACCTGCGGGACCCCGGAGGAGATGTCGGCCAGTACCAGCGCCACGCGCGGGTTCTCGTCGATGAGCGCGGCGGTGGTGTCCAAGAAGACGTCCCGCATGGCGCGGGTTGCCGTGGTGGTCATGTCAGATCCTCGAAGTCGCGCGGGCGATGACGACGTGCGGGTGGCGCCCGTCGTGGGCGCGGACGGCCTTCTCGATGGCGTCGTGGTCGCGTCCGTCGGTGTCGGTGGCGGTCCAGCCGTGGGCGGTGAAGCGGGAGGCGATGCCACCGGGCCAGCCGTGGCTGGCGGAGTCGTTGTCCAGCACGATCACGGTCAGCGCGCCCAGCGAGGTCGCCCCCGCGTAGGCGATGGCCTCGTGGTTGGAGCCCTCGTCGAGCTCGGCGTCGCCGATGAGCACGTACAGGTGCGCGTCGACGCCCTGGGCGCGCAGCCCGAGGGCGGTCCCGACGGCCAGCGGCAGTCCGTGCCCGAGCGACCCGGCGGAGATCTCCGCGCCGGGCACGAGCGTGCGGTCGGGGTGGGTGCCCAGGCGCGAGTCCGGGCCGAAGGCGGTGTCCATCCACTCGGCCGGGATGAAGCCCTTGGCGGTCAGCACCGAGTAGAAGGCGTGCGCGTTATGGCCCTTGGACAGGTAGAACCGGTCGCGGGCGATGTCGTCGGCGGTGGCGGGCGTCACGTCCAGGATCCGGTCGTAGAGCGTCCAGATCACGTCGAGGGTGGAGTCCTCGGGACCGTACAGGGGGTCGACGGCCCGCCGCATGAGCGGCAGGAGGTCGTCATAGGTGTACGGAGCTGCGGTCATTGGTTAATCTTTCAACTTGAAGTTAACTTGAAGTCAAGTCCTCCGGGAGGATTCATGCCGGGCGCTCCCCACACCCGCCTCACCATCGGCGAGCTGGCCGAACGCTCGGGTGCGGCGACCTCGGCCCTGCGCTTCTACGAGCAGCGCGGCCTCATCCGCTCCGAGCGGACCACCGGCAACCAGCGCCGCTACAAGCGCGACCAGCTGCGGCGGGTGGCGTTCATCCGCTCGGCGCAGCAGGTCGGGCTCACCCTCACCGAGATCACCGAGGCCCTCGACTCGCTGCCCGGCGACCGCGCGCCCACCCCCGAGGACTGGGCGAACCTCTCCGGCAGCTGGCGGGCGCGGCTGGACGCGCAGATTCAGCGGCTCACCGAACTGCGCGACACCCTGTCCGACTGCATCGGCTGCGGATGCCTGTCCATGAAGAAGTGCAACCTGTACAACCCCGACGACCGCAAGGCCGTCCTCGGCCCGGGCGCGCACTGGGGCGAGCCGCTGCCGCCACTTCCGGGTGACGCCTGACACCCCGAATTCGTCCCCACTTCGCCACATCCCCCCGGGGCGAGTTAAGGTAAGCCGAACCTAAGCCATCGGGAGGATCGAGTGTCGCGGAGTCACGTGTGACCACGATCCTGCCCCCCGCTTATGTCGCCCCCGCGCCCCTCGCGCCCATCACGCGCGCGATGGACGCGATCCGGCGCAGCCGCGGGGACGAGCGGGTCGCCGGCGTCGCCGAGGGCCTCGTCCTCGAATCACTCGACGGGTACATCCCCGCCTCCTGCCTCACCGACGGCTCGGCCATCGGCCGCCTCCTCGACGCTCCCCGCGAGCGCTGGGGCGCCGCCCCGCACGCCGCCGCCGCGCTGGCCTGGAAGGGCTACGCGTTCTGGCTGGCGCTGCCCGCCGTGGTCGGCTGGACGACCTGCCGCCGCGTGCCGCTGCTGCACGCGTCCAACGTGCACGTCCGCATCGACGACGAGCGCCCGTACTACCACTTCGGGATGCGCCGGGCGATGGTCGCCGTCCTGCGCAACGACCCGGCCGCCGGGATGCCGGGCGTGCGGGTCGTCGACGACGAGGCCGCGCTGCTGGACGTCCTGCGCGCCACCCTCGTCGACCAGCACCTCACGCCGCTGCTGACGCAGATCCGCGGGCAGGTGCGGGTCGGGCGGCGGATCCTGTGGGGTTCCCTGGCGTCCGGCGTCGCGCACGCCGTGGAGTACGCCGCCGACATCGCCCCGCTGTCCATTGTGGAGAGTGTGCAGACCCTGGTGGACGCCCTGCGCGTCCCCGGGCTCGTCGAGGTCTCCTGCGACGCCGAGGGCGCGATGGACCTGCGCCGCCGCACGTGCTGCCTGGCCTTCACCGTGGACGGGCTGAGCACCTGCCGTAGCTGCTGCGTCTCGGGCTTAACCCTCTGGTAAGTCTCTTGCCAGAACTCGCCGCCATGTGACAGCTTCTGGGCTCGTGATCTTCACCCGCCCCTATCGCGTGCCCACCCTGGCCTTCACCGCGGTCATGTTCCTCACCGGCTTCGCCGGGCTGGCCGTCATCCCCATCCTCCCGGCCGCCGCCGGGGACCTCGACGGCATCGGGCTGTATCCCCTGGTGTCAGGGGACTGAGTTTCAAAAAGCAGAGTATCGCCGCCTCGCTGCTCGGCGGCGTCATCGGCGGGTACTGGTCGGACCGCTCGGGCGCGCGGCGTCCCCTCGCGGCCGGTGTCGTGCTGGCCGTGGCGACTCTGCTCATCTCGGCCGCCGCCGAGTCGGTGTGGCAACTGGCCGCCGGGCGCTTCCTGGACGGGCTGGCCGCCGGCATGGTCGCGGTCTCCATCAACGCCGCCATCGCCCAGTCCTACCCGGCCGAACTGCGCGCCCGGATGCTCTCGCTGATGAGCGCGGCCTGGATCGTGCCGTCCCTGGCCGGTCCGCCGCTGGCCTCACTGATCGTGGAGGTCTGGTCGTGGCGCGCGGTCTTCTACGGACTGGCCGCGCTCACCGCGATCCCCGCACTGGTCCTGGTCTACGTGCTCGGACGGCGGCCCGGGTCCATTGGGGACAAGCCACCCCGGCCCGCGCTGCTCCCCGCGATCGCCGTCAGCCTGGGCGCCGCCCTCGGGCAGTACGCGGTGTCCGGCCGCGACTGGTGGCACCTGGCGTCCGGCGCCGTCGCGCTGGCGCTCGTGGTCGCCTTCGTCCGCCGCCTCGTGCCCACCGGCACCTGGCGCGCCGCCCCCGGACTACCGGCATCGGTGCTGCTGCGGGGATTCGCCTCCGGCTCCTACTTCACCCTCGAAGCCTTCGTGCCACTGCTGATGGAGGTCGGGCGGCCCGTACCCACCATCATCATCGGGATCTCCTTCACCGGCGGCGCCCTCGCCTGGGCCGGGGCCTCCTGGCTCCAGGCCCACCCCCTCGCCGCCGTTCCCCGCCACCGCCTCGTCTCGGCGGGCGCGAGCGTGATGGGCCTGGCGGTCCTGGTGGCCGGATCGGCCCTCATCGGGCCCGCCTGGCTCGCCGGAGCGGCCTACGTCCTGGCCGCCGTCGGCATGGGACTCCTCGCGCCCTCCCTGACCCTCCTCGCCCTCGGCCACGCGCCCGCCGACCGGCAGGGCCAGGCGTCCAGCGCCATGCAGACCACCCAGAACCTCGGCCAGATCACCGTCATGGCAGTGGGATCCGCCCTCTTCACCATCGGCTCCTACCCCGCCACCTTCGCCCTGCTCCTCGTGCCCGTGCTCGGCGTGTTCCTGCTGGCCGGACGCACCCGCGCGGCCACGCCCGTTCCCGCGCCGAGCCCCGTGGCGTCCCCCAGCGCCTAAACTGCCCACATGGTCACCATCTGGACCGACGAGGACCTGCCGGGCCTGATCGACGCCGCCGGAACCGTCGCCGTGATGCGCCAGGCGCTCCTCGCCGCGCACCACGGCACCCTCTCCGCGCCACCCCGCGTCCACGCCGAACTCGGCGACGGCCGGCTCGTCTACACCGCCGGGGCCACGTCCTCGTGGTTCGGATACCGCTCCTACGACACCATCGCCGGTGGCGACCAGCTCACCGTCGTCCACAAGCGACCGTCCGGCGCGGTCGCCGCGATCGCCCTCGGCGCCGACCTCGGCCGCATGCGCACCGGTGCCATCGGCGGCCTCGCCGCCGGCGAACTCGCCGCGCCCGGTGCGTCCACCGTCGGCATCATCGGCACCGGCGCCCACGCCTGGATGCAGCTGTGGGCCATCAACGCCGTCCGCCCGCTGACCCGCGTCCGCGTGTACAGCCGCACCACCGAACGCCGCGAGCGCTTCGCCGAGCACGCCGCCGCCCGCTACGGCATCGACGTGGCGGCCGCCGCCTCCGCCGAGGAGGCCGTCAGCGACGCCGCCATCGTGGTCCTGGCCACCGACTCCGGCACCCCCGTCGTCGACACCGACGCCATCGCACCCGACGCGTTCGTCACCACCCTCGGGCCCAAACAGGCCGGACGCGCGGAGTTCGACGTCCGGCTCGCCGCGCGAGCGTCCACAGTGGTCACCGACTCGATCGCCCAGCTGAACGCGTACGACCCGCCGTTCGTGCTGGTGGGCACACCTCACGCGGAACGCGCGGTGTCGCTGGGGGCGATCTTGGCGGGGGAGGTGACGGCGCCGGGGCCGGGGGTCCTGTTCTGCTCGGTGGGGCTGGCGGGGACGGAGGCGTACCTGCTGGCGCATCTGGCGGGGATGTAGGGGCTCGCCGTTCGTCTCGTTTCGGCGCTGCCTGTTCGGCCTGTTCGGTTCGTTCGTCGCGCGGCCGCGTCCCATGGCTCAGCCCGGGATGAGCAGCACCTTCCCGAGGTTGCCCCCGGCGTCCAGCAGGTCGTGCGCCCGGCCCGCCTCGCTCATCGGCACCCGCTCACTGGTCACCGCGCGGATCGTGCCGTCCGCGTAATGCGGCCACACCCCCCGCTCGGTCGCCTCCACAATGGACACCCGCTGATGGAGGGGCCGCTGCCGCAGCCCCGCCGAGTACAGCGTCCCCCGCTTCCCCATGAGCCGCGCCAAGTCCACGTCCGCGTGCCGCCCGCCCTGGAACCCGATGACCGCGATCCGCCCGTCCGGCGCCAGCGCGTCGATGTTGCCCGCCAGGTTCGCCGCCCCGATGTTGTCGAGGATGACATCGGCCCCACCCAGCCCCTGCACCACGCTCACGAAATCCCCGTCGCGGTAGTCGATGGTCACCTCCGCGCCCAGCTCCCGCAGGTCCGCGTGGTTCTCCTTGCGCGCCGTGGTGAACACCCTCGCCGTCTTCGCGACCCCCAGCTGAATCGCGAAAGTCCCGATCCCCCCGGCACCCCCGTGCACCAGCAGCGACTCACCCGGCTGCAACCGCGCCACCTCGAAGACATTCGACCAGACCGTGCACGCCACCTCCGGCACCCCCGCGGCGTCCTCAATGGACAACCCCGCCGGGATCGACATCGTCAGTCCCTCATGGACGGCCACCAGCTCCGCGTAAGCACCGTTCTGCAACAGCGCGCAAACCCGCTCCCCGACCCGCCGACGCGTCACCCCCGGCCCAACCGCGACCACCTCACCAGAACACTCCAGCCCCACCCCCGCCGGCGCCCCCACCGGCGCCGGATACAAACCCCGCCGCTGCAGCAGGTCCGCCCGATTCACCCCCGCCGCCGCCACCCGGATGAGCACCTCGCCCTCACCCACCTCCGGATCCGCGACCGCACCCCAGCTCAACTCGCCATCCCGCACTACCACCGCTCGCATGATCTGGATGCTATCTGGCAAACTGGACCGCGACCGGACCTTCACCACCGGGGTGAGAAGACTTCACCTCAACGGTGGGGCCCGACACGGGAAGCTTCGCCTAGTGGCCGAGGGCGGCAGTCTTGAAAACTGCTGAGGTGTCACAGCCTCCGTGGGTTCGAATCCCACAGCTTCCGCTCTGGAGCAGCAAAAACGCCCCCCGACCTGGACTTATCCAGGTCGGGGGGCGTTCCGTTGTTGCAAGGCTGATCTTGGTGCGTCTCGGCTGTGTCCGGCTCCTACCGGTCACTTCCGGCCGGGCCGAGAAAAAAATCGAAAAAATGCTGATGCGTCAACCTTGGGATTGATCTTGGGGTTGACCTGGTATTTAACGCACGGCTGTTAGCGACGAGGTCGACCCCGGCGACGGCGACGACGGGGGGACTCGACGCGGCGAAGGCTCTCTTTCGCCTCCTCGGCCTGGCCGTCGATCACCTTGGCGTAGTTGCGGTGAAGAATGGCAACAGAGTGGCCCATCCAATCGGCAACCTGGGTGCTAGGGATTCCCTTCCTCAGCCAGCGTGAGGCGCATGCCCGGCGGAGAGAGCGGACTTCATTTGCGACGCCACGCTTCAACTCCTCCGGCGTCAGCGCCTCCTCTCGTGCCCTTCGCCAAATCTCGCCGTATCCCTCCGGGCCAGGGATGCCGCCGCGCGGGCCGACAAAGAGGCGGCCCCCTTTGGGGACTGGGTAGAGGGTTAGGTGCCGAGAAAGGTACGGCGTCAGCTCGGGGGGGATGGGCGGGGTCCTCACCGTTCCCTCGTCTCGATGCTTAAGACCCCTAGCCTCTCGGGGGCTACCGTCATCCGTCCACATTCCACCTGGCTTTGGTTCGGCGCCCGTCAATCGCCATTCCCCCACTTCTCCAGGGACAGGCAGTTCTGCGGGTAGGCTGGAATCTCGTGCGAAGATGAGTTCTTCCGGGCGGTGCCCGGACCAGAAGATCGAGGCGTAGAACGCTACTAGCCGTTTCGCTAGCTCTCCTTGGCGTTCGACGGCCGCAAGCAGCCTTATCGCCTGTTCGTCGTTCGGCAGCGTTGCAGGGTCGATCACGCTGTCGGCTTTGACCGTTCGCTTGCGTACCTTGACCATTGGGCTCGCTTCCAAGATGTCGAGCTCAATCGCGTAGTTGATGATGTTGGTCATCGTCTGACGCTTACGCGTCGAGGTGTTGGCCGCGGCCGGCTTACCGTTCTTCTTACTGCCGATCCGGGTCAACATGGCCCGTGTCAGTTCGGACCCAACCCGGGGCTTCTTCAGGGCGGCGACGGGCGGAGTGTTCTCAGCGAGCCACTTCAGCGCCGCTTCGAACTCCTCCGGAGCCGTCGCGCTCTTCTGTTGCAGCCGACCGCTGAACGCCCAGGAACGCATGGCGGCCCTCAGCTCCTTGAGCGGGGGTTTCGGGTCAGGTGCGCTGACCACCAGTGCTTCTGTGAGATCGACCAGGGCGTCGGCCAGGGCTCGTCTATAGCCGCCCGATGCTGACTTCCATTTCACGTCCAGGTACGTGCAACAGAGTTCGAACCAGCGCATTCCTTCTTGCTCCGGCTCGGATTCTGGCGCCGGATTGTCGGCAACCGGTCGGCCGGTCTCGATGCTGAACGGTTCCCCGTTGCGATAGGCGGTCATGAGCCGCGAGCGCTCTGCATCGGCGACTGTCTTCGAGCCGTAGGGGGCCCGGAATTCTTTGACTACACCCTCGATGGTCCAGATGACGGTATAGGTGGTTCGCTTCTTTCCTACTCTGACGTCCAGTTCTTTGAACTTGATGTTCAAGTTCTGCATGTGGCTCCCTTGCTATGGGGGAGCGCTTCTTTCCATGCCCGGTAGTCCTCACGATTGAACCTCCATTGGCCGTTAGGCAACTTGATTCCATGAGGCGCGCGGCCCTTGACCAGCCAGTCAGCAAAGGTGCTCTTTGGTAGAGGCCCAGTCTCGTCCCCGAGGTCATCAAGGATGTAGGCCAAGCTGATGTACGGGCGGGATTCGGTGGTGGACTTCTTCGGCATGGACGTTGGGCGCTCCTTGCTGGGGTTGGGAGCGCCAGCAAGCGCCACATGGTCAGCAAGTCACCGTGCGGCGCTTGCTGACGCGAGGGGTTGTTAGGCGGCCATGGACTTCGGGAGCTCATCGCGGTCGATGAGGACCTTGAAGACCGCCCTGGCGTCTTCGTGTCGGACGATGACGCCTTCGGGGTTGCGGTACGGCGGCAGGGGGCCGCCGGCGTGGTCGGCGGGGGGACGTGTCACGAACGACCCGCGCACCTTCAGGCGCGTTAGCGCCTGCTGTACGGACACATCGGCGAACGGCCCGTCGTAGAGGAGCGGGACCATGCCGAGGCCGTACGGGAGGTGCACCGCCATGGCGAGCGCTTCGGCGTACCTGTTCACGTCGAACAGCGCGAAGCGCCGGACGCCTTGCGGCATCTCGTATCCGCGGTTGATGCCGTGCCCGTACCACTCGCCGTGGTGTCGGCCGGGGCCGAGGACATCGGCGAGCGCCTGGGCGTTGGCGTGCACCCATGCGGCGAAGCCGTAGTTGTCGGCGTCCGGGGTGATCACGCGGTTCCGGGACTGTGCGCCGACGAGGTACAGGTGTTCGCCTAGCTGCACGACCACGCCATCGGCGAACGCGTCGCCCGGCGTGAAGATCGGCAACAGGGGATTCACGATGACCGTGGCGTTGGTGCCGTCGATCTTCTCGGTGATGGTGACGCTCCGGTAGAGACGGGGCGTCTTGGGGTACTTCTGGAACTCGATCAGGGGTGTCCTCCTAGTAGTTCGTCATGGGCGCCGCCTTCCGCTGCTTGGATTCGCTGGTGAGGTGGTACAGCCCGGAGTCCGGGCAGGCGTAGTAGCGGGACTCGCGGACCATGCCGCGTCTGGTCGGCCAGGCTTGGGCGGCGCGGTCGCGTTTGGTCTGTGCGCGCCCAAGGCTCTTGGCCGCGTCGTGCTCGTCGAAGAATCCGCGCTTGCCGCACCCGCACACTTCGTACGGGACGCATTTGGTCACAGCCGTCTCCTTTCGTGTCGGACTGCGGGTCAGATGATGTCGGCGGTCTGGCGGGTCACGGACCAGCGGTAGAACTTGGTGTGACCGGTCGCCTGTCGGTGGTCGAGGTCCCAAAGGTGGTCTCGGGTCCCATAGTCGAGGGCACCGACCCAGGGGCCGTGTGCATCGCACGTCCGGCAGTGCATGAAGTAGATCTCGGCCACGGGCAAGTCCGGGGCGATGCTCGGGATTTCGGGCAGGTACATGGGTTCCTCTCGGAGTGGGGCCCGGCCGACACACGTCGGCCGGGCGTCTACTTGCAGAACTTCGGGCAGGCACATCCGCCTATGACGCACCGTCCGCGCGAGGCGGCATCGAAGGCGTGCGCCCACGGGGGGTGTCCGCAGCCGGCGTGACCGCAGAACCCTTTGAGTCCGGCCTTGCCGGTACATGCGGCGCGCATGTGTCCGACGCTGTAGAGGGTCGTGATGCCGAACCGGCCGCCGATCGCCATGCTCTTGGCAAGCTTCTCGGCTTCCTTCACCGACGACATGGGCCCGAATGAGAGCCAGCGCGAGCCGTCGGGATTCACCAGCGTCAGCGCCTGCCAGTCGCGCATCTCCAGCAGGTCGGCCGCGGCGGCGATGACGGCCTTGGCCATCGCCTCGGGCGTCGGGTAGTCCTGTGACGTCAGGATCTCGGTGATGGCGGCGATCTCGTCGCGGCGGGGCGTGATTCTCAGTCGCGGCCTCCGCGGATCAGGGCTGCGAATCCCAGCACGACCACGCTGCATCCCAGGAGCGCGAACAGGACGGCGGCGCCGGTCATCAGGCCCACGGTGACGCTGCGGGCATCGATGCCCGCTGCGACTCCCGATCCCAGGATCGCCAGCCACGCCAGGACAACGGCAAGGGCCGCCACGGGGCCGGAGACCAGGGCTTGCGGGCGGCGGTGGCGCGGCTGCCAACTGGCCGGGCGGGCGTCGATGGTCACCACTTTGGGTTCTCCGTGGTGGCTTCGGGGCCGTAGCTGGCCAGCAGGTCGGCGAGTTCGGCGTCATCGAGGTGCGGGAAGTGGCGGCGCACTTCACCTACCGCCCATTGAATGAATGGGGCGGCTTCGCTGGGGGTGAACTCCACGTAGAAGTCGTCGAACGCACCCCGTCCGTGGTCCCACAGGAAGGTCGTGACAACCCGCATGACTTCGTCACGGCTCATCGGCACCAGCTCTGCGCATCTGTGGTACACGTGCAGCGCTAGGAGCATGGCGACGTCGCATCCACCGATGCTGAGCAGGGGGCGGATCAGGAGGGACGGCGCGGGATAGGCGACGTCATCCGGGATCGCGCCGAGATGATTCGCCGTCATCCAGCGGTGCACGAAGGACCGGAACTCCACCTGATACTCGGTGTCGACCGGGAAGCGGCGGTTCTTGACGGCGATGATGCGGCCGGGTTCGCCGCGTTCGATATCAGGCGCCTCGATCAGGGAGACGACCCGATCGGTGATCGAGAAGGTCATGTGCGTGCTCCAGGGCGTAAGAAAGGGCCCCGCCTGATGGCGGAGCCCTGTGCTTGCGTTGGGTGAAGTGGTCAGGTCGACGGCGGCGTCAGTGCGTCATGGAGACGGCCGTAGATGGTGGCGAGCAGTTCGGCGGCCTCTTCGTTCTGATCGGCGATCAGCTCGTCCCAGCGGCGATAGTCGGTGGGAGTGCCGTTCACCTGGTGTGGTGCCCGCTCGGATTCCCAGCGGGTGTGTGCGACGTCGATGTCGGCGAGGATCGCGCGGATGGTGTCGTTCATGCGCATGTCTCCGGGTGCGGTGGGATCGACCAGCGTCGGATGTACCAGTCGCCTTCTGAGTCGGGGCGCGGCGTGGGACGAACCCAGGCGGGCCGCCGGATCTCGATGACCTGACCGTCGTGCCATGCCTCAGACAGCAGGTACTTGAGATCCCGGGTGCTGAGTCGCAGGACGTCCGCGATCTCGTAGACCGTGAGGCCGCTGACGGGTGATTCGGACAGGTAGTCCAGGACGATGGAACGGACGTCGGTGGTTCGTGCTGGCACTGGTCTCCAGGGGTCGGCCCGGCGGCATCACCTCGATGCCGCCGGGGGAGTTGCTAGTCGGTGGGGTCCGCCGGGCGGGGAAGCGGATAGCCGTAGGTGGCCTTCTCGCGCTGGCGTATCAGCGCCTCGATGGTGATCCGATTGCGGAAGCGCAGACCGTCGCCAGGGGTTGTGCGATTGCGGCGGAGGCGCATGTAGGCGGCGAATCGCGGGCGGTCGTCGGGCTCCAGGAATGCCAGGGCTCGGGCGGTGTTCTCGATGACGTCCACGGGGTCGGTGTGGACGGCCATGCCGTGAAAGCCGCGCAGCTCGGTAACGGCGAACTCGGTGTGTCCGGCGGGGGCGATACCGCCGTCGTGCAGGTCGGCGGTGCTGTAGCGGCTCAGCTCGGCGGCGGGGATCGCGCGCCCGAGTGGGCGGCCTTCCCGTGCGCAGCCGATGCAGTCGATCCAGGCAAGTACGCTGGTCGCTGCGAAAGTAGCTTCCATCCTCAAGGGGCCTTTCGTGGTTGGGGAGCCGCCGACACATGCACCGTGTCGGCGGCTCTTGTTGATGAAAGTGGGTGCGGCTTTACACCCACTTTCACTTTCAGTGCTGCTCGGGCGTGGGGTGGAGCTTCACTCCCAGTTCTGCCAGCAGCTCGTCATAGCGGCCGTCGTCGTGACCCCAGGAGTACAAGACGGTGGAGTCGATGTCGGCGCTGGTGTAGTGCAGCCCGAAGTGCCGACCGGCCGTGCGAGGGTCGGAGCAGATCTTGCGTGCGTCGGCGACGCTCACCCGGTATAGGCAGCGGGACTTCGCGGGGTTCTTGCCCGCGCTGACGATGAAGACGTTCGCCATCGGCTCATCGGGCTTCACGGGCTGCGGGGCGGGAGGCCAGGTCTCGACAACACCGTCTCGCATGCGGCCCCGGATCGAGTCGTAGGCAGGGCGGTACTTGTTGGAGCTGGTCAGAGTGATCACGTGCAGTCCATCGGGATGGACCGACACCACGCGCATCCACTCTCCCGCCTTGGAGACCAGGTCGCCGGTCTGGAAGTGCTCCGGCAACCAGACCGGGGCCTCTTCGTCAAGAGCGTCGAGCGCGGCCTGTAGGTCGGCGATCTCCTCGTCGTAGATCATGGCCTCTCGCTTGAACCATGCCGCCTCAGCCAAGGCGGTCGGGGCCAGAAGACCCGCTGCCTTCTCAACCCGCTCGGCGCGCTCCTTCAGCTGTGCGATGCGCTGGACAAGCCGCCACTCCTCAGGCGCCCCATCGGAACGGGATTCCACGATCGGTGTCTTGGCTTCGGCCACGGCCCGGACCAGGCGGTTCCCTGTGCCGACGACGTGTGCAGGCCGAACCGGGTCGGTGGCCGCCTGGACGGCCGGAATGACCTTCGGTGCGGGGGTGGGGATCGGTGCCGTCGTCGCCTCTGGCTTCACCGGCGCGGCGGGAGTGTCGTCGATCGTGACGCGGACCGCGAGGTCGAGCGTCTCCAGCGCGGCCGTGATTCTGTCGATGAGCGGCCGGTTGGCGGCCTGATTCATCGTGTCTGCGTTGTGCCAGGTCCCGCCCTTCTTGTCCCACTGCCATCCGGCCTTGCGCAGGACGTAGCGGGAGCCGTCGGGGAAGACGGTGTTCCGCACGAGCGTCCCGAGCGCCCGAGTGTGCTCGATGACGATCACCTTCTCCGGGGCCGCGCCCGCGGTGGGGCTCTCATAGACCGTCACCGGCCCCGAGGGCGTAGCGGGCGGCGTGACCGCAGGCGCAGACGGTTCGGGCGCGGAGAAGGTGACCTTCGGTGCCTCGGCGAGCGGCTTGGACGGTGCGGCAGGCGGGGCGGCTTGCGGCTTGTCCTCGCGCTTCTTCAACACGTGGATCAAGGCTGCAATGCGGTCGGGGAACCACTCGGTCACCGACCCGGGCTCATTCTGCGTGGCGTGCCAGGGGGCATCCTCGTGCCCGAGCTTGGTGAAGCCGATGTGACCCACCGGCTTGCCGTCGATGCTGACCGACTGCCCATCTGCGGCGGGCCTGTACACCAGCCGCTCGCGGTCCTCCGCCTCTTTGATCAGCTTCTCCATGTCGCGCCGGTACTTCTCCGCCTTCTCACGAGCGGCCTCGGCGTCGGACTGGAAGTCGATCGACAAGTGGAAACGGAACTCTCCGTTCTTCTCGTAGTTGTACGTGTCGGCGATCCCCTTGAGCTGCCTGTGCAGCCGCTCCGCGTCGGACGAGTACCGCCGCACCCCCTGATCGTCGGTTGTGAACACCCAGGAGTCCGGGCGGTCCTTCACGACGATCCGGATAGCGCCCGGGTCGGAGGTAACCGAGTACGACGCCATCGGCGTGATCACCTGCTGCTCTCGCTTCCGGCGGACATCCACCCTCAGGCGCTTAGCGACGTCCGGAACGGAGAGAGACTGCGTCGACTTGTACAGCTTGCCTTCGAACATGATTCTTCCTTTGCGATGGTTGCCTATCATCAGGACGCGAGATCCGCTCGCGCCGACGCCTCACGGCGTTTCGGCTTTACGCAGGAACTGGTGCTTTTAGAACGCGTAAGGGTCGTGCCATCCACCACGGCGGTAGGCTTCCCAAGTCTCGTCCCCATACCGTTCTCGGGCCCACGCTTCATGAGCATCACGGTCTGATTCGGTCGGTTCCGTTTCCCCACCCTCAGGGTCGTACTTGGCGATCGTGTCAAGAACGGCATGGAAGGGGTTCCAGTTCTCGTCCACCTCTGGTCACCCCGCCTGATAGACGGGCCGGTCTAGCGTGTACATCTCGCCGTTTCGATATGCGTGCACCTGAGCTTGACGCCCTTCGGTAGCAATCCGACGAGCGATCTTGAGTGCTAGCGCGTACGTGCCGTTAGGTGCCCATACGGGACGCCATCCAGATTCGTTATCCCAGGTCGGACCGAAGTAGTAGTAGACAATGAAGAAGACGTCATCGTCCGCCATGAATCTCTCCTGATTCTCCTGTTCGGGCCGGGTGCCCGTGGCGGGCAGACGGCTCTAGAGCCGTCTGCCACCATGAAGACCCGGTACTAGCTCAGGCCCATGTCGCGATGCCATCCCCAGGGAGCTTCTTCCCAACCGGGAAGCCGAGAGATGAGCCGGGATTTCAGTGCGTCACAGAACGCCTTCGCGTCGCTCTTGTCCCACTCGCTCCAGTCGCAGGTCTGGTATTCGTAGTACTGAACTTGCTTGAGTGCGAATGCTGGTGAGATCCCATTCTTGGGGATGCCGTAAGTGAACGTCGGAATGTACGTATCCGCTTCATCCCATTCGGGAGTGTCGACCATTTGGACGCTCCTCAGGTTGGTCCGGATAAGGTCGATACCGGCGAACCGGAACCACTCTGCATCCCAGTGCCGCAGTTCCCCGCCGCGATATGACAACGGCTCGCGCTGGATATATGCGAGAGTGAGCAACAGGTCGACGTGATCGCGGCTGATTCGAATTGCTGACATGACTTCCTTCTTCCGTTCGGGCCGGGTGCCCGTGGCGAGCGGACGGCCCGAGAGCCGTCCACCACCATGCAGACCCGGAGTAGGCGGTCCCCTAG
This sequence comes from Actinorhabdospora filicis, assembly GCF_030269765.1. GTDB lineage: Bacteria > Actinomycetota > Actinomycetes > Mycobacteriales > Micromonosporaceae > Actinorhabdospora > Actinorhabdospora filicis. The sequence goes on from NZ_BSTX01000005.1 coordinate 273,175, forward strand.
GGCCACCGGCCGATCTCCTGTGCATCGCTGTAGATGTCCTCTGAAATCAAGACCGTTAGTCGACGACCGTCCTCCGTGGAGACCTCTGCCCGGTCGCGTTCGATAGAATCGATGACCACGGGAATCACTTTCCCGTTGCGTACGACGTAGACGGCATCTCCGCTTTTCGTGAAACAGTGGTCACGGGTTAGTGCGGTCACTGATCTTCGCCTCTCAGTTCGCGAATGGAGCGATGCGCTCCCGAACAGAGTCCGGTGAATCCGGACTCCGAACGGCAATGCATCGCTGGCGGGCTAGACGTTCCCGCTGCGTATTGCGACATCGGCGAGTTCGAGCGCGAGTGATTCCGGGTCGGGCCCGTCATTGATGGCCCCGGGATCGCCGATAATGCGGTACAGATAGGAGATCCAGATGTCGCCCTTACGGAGGACTTCACCGACCTCACCCGGCGAATCGTCGACATTGCATGCCCAGACCTCCCAGCGCCGCCCACTGCGGCTCGGATACAGGTAGGTCTTCCGTCCGAGGACGGTGTGAATGATCTCTGTCGGCATGATCAGATCCCTTCGTTCGGGGAGCGATGAGCTCCCCTGCCTGTCGGGTTCAACCAGGCGGGCAGGGCAATCCATCGCTCCCACTTTCACTTTTGGGCATCGGGCGGCAAGACGGATGTGAACTGTCCTGCCGCCCGATCGGATTCGGTCTCGCTGGCCGCATGCGACGCGGTGATCCCCTGGCACGTCGGACGACGCACAGAACAGGCGGATACTCCTAGCGAGCCGAATCAATCAGCAAGCTTTCCACTATGGATGACTCAAGTAACATGGGCAAGCGACAGGTCCTGAAGCGTTTCCGCCCCGCTACCTGAAGTCCCTACGGATCGTGCGATTACTCGTGAATGACCGGCGCACTTTCAAGATTCGCAATGAAGGCCACCGCTATGCGGTCAAGCGTTCATCACGTCGAGCGTGACCTATTGCGATGCGGCGTCCTTGGACCCGTTCTAACGCGATCATCTCTCGATTGACTTCCAAACACCCACCGCTGTCGCGGTCGGTTATCGGTAGTGCGCCCGTGCATTCACTTGTGAAACAACGTGTTGGAGCCTTGCGGTTCCGGCAGTGCTCGGTGGTGCGTCTCAAAACCTACGCTCCCACTTTCACTTTGGTACCGGATGATCGGCTATCTCCGACTCATACTTTCGGTCAAGCGCAGCGTTTGCCCAGGTCAACACTCCTTAGTGGTGAGCATTTCCGGCATTGACGACGAAAGTGGCGGTGGGAGCGCACGTCGTTCGCGCCCGAGCCTGAGTGCCCGTGTGATGGATCAATACGCGCACGTAGCGCGTATCCATGGCTGGCCATGGTGCAGGGAGACAGGGGGGTAACCCCCTGCGGCAAGAAAATCTGGACCACTGCGTGTTAGGCGGTGGCTGGTTGCCACGGTTTCAGGGTCGACCAGGGCCGCCGGCCGATCCCGGCTGGAAAAGGAATCCCTGGTCAGAGCCGTTCGCTCTGTTCGTCTGGTGACGGCCACCACAAGCGTCGCCAGTTCGGCGAGCTGGGGCCGTAATCCATACAGAGGAACAAGGAGAGCGAGTTTAACAGCTCATCTCCCAACCCCCCTTTTAGGGGGTTGGGGATAGACGGTTTAGCTGCTCAATCCTTCCGTCTGTAAATCTTGCCTCGGGTCGGTCCGCGAAGACTCGCACACGCCGCCGAGGATTAACCTGCCGGAGCCGCTATCGCCTGGACCAATTCTGACCGCCGCCGACGCCTGCCGTCGAATTGGGAAGCTATTCGTCGCCGCATTCTCGCCCGAGACGGCGGCAGGTGCACAGCGCGAAACGGCTACGGCCAACGCTGCACGGAACCAGCCTCGGACGTCGATCACCGCCAGGCCGGTGACGACCACCGCGACACCAACCTGACTTCCTTGTGCACCTGGCACCACGCCAGAAAGTCGGCCGCCGAAGGCGCCGCGGCTTCCGCCGCGGTTCGGCGGCGGCACCTTCGCCGGTTTCGCCGTCACGAGCGGCACCCCGGCGATCTGTAACCCCGCAGCGCTCCAGGTCTTCGGCCTGTTGAGCGCGGAGGGTGTGACCGGTTCCCGGTCCCCTCCTGCTGTCCCCGCTCGGTCTTCCTCCCCGCCGAGCGGGGACACCTTCTCTCGATCGGAGCGCACATGGACTTCTGGGAAATCGTTTGGCTCGCCTGGTTCGGCATCTTCGGCGTGCTCGAAGGCGTCGCCTTGGCTCGCAAGGAGAAGAACGACACCTTGAGCGAACACATCTGGAAGTGGTTCGCCATCGGAACCCCCGGCGACCGCCCGCGAAAGAGCGGCTGGGTACAGCTTCGTCGCGTCGGCCTGGTCGCCGGCCTCGCCTGGCTGTGCCTTCACTTCCTCACCGGGGGATGGGTCTAGCCTGCCTCCAGCGCGGAGAGGTGCGTCGGTCGCACATCGGCCTCATAAGCCGCCGTTAGCCGGTTCGACTCCGGTCTCCGCTACTACCGCCGCGCAGCTCGAACCCGAGCCAGCCGCAGGCACTTCACCCACACCCAAGCGTCGAAAGCCCCGACCGCGACCAGGAGCATCAACGACATCCCGTCAGGCACCGTGAACCCCTGCACGGCAACGATCGCGAGCCGCTGAACTGCGAGACCGACGATCAGCAGCAGGGCACCGCCGGAGAGATGCGCGGCAACACGCAGGCGGGGAGTCATCGCGCGAGCATACGCGAACCCAGGAGGTGAGCCATGTCCTTCTCCTCCAGGGGGCCCGTCCCCAACCGCGAAGACGACCTTGCCCGACCACGAAGCCGCAAGGGCGTTGAGACACAGGCCGTCACCCGCGGCACCGCCCGCGAAACACATGCTCCTGAATCCGATCCGTCCTGGCACCCGATCGCCGCACAGCTCTGGGAAGCCGTGATCGCCTCCGGGCAGGCCGACTTCTACCAGCAGTCCGACTACGCCGTCCTGTTCTCGCTGTGCGATGACCTGTCGCACTTCAAGCGCTCCGCCAAGCGGTCGGCGCAGATGGCGCAGACGATCTACTCCGCGCTTGGCTCGCTCCTGGTCACCGAAGGAGACCGCCGGCGTGCCCGCATCGAGCTGGACCTACCCGCCGATGCCGACGACGACGCCAGCGTGACCGCGATCGCCGACTACAAAAGGCGCCTGGGCGTAGCCACCTAGCCAGGTCCGGGGGTGATGCCGCATCGCGCTCACCCTCGAAGGAATTGCCGAACTCGAACCCACCTATCTGGGCCCCACCTGGGCCAAGCATCCAGATGGCACCTGGCGCCTACCGGAATTCAGCCTCGGCTGGGAAATCGCCGGATGGTGCAGCCGCTACCTGCGCGCTGAAGACGGTGGATTCTGGAAGTTCACCGATGAACAGATGCGCTTCCTGCTTTGGTTCTATGCCGTGGACAATTACGGCAGGTTCCTTCATCGGAAAGCCGTTCTGCAAAGACTCAAAGGGTGGGGAAAAGATCCCCTCGCCGCCACCTTGGCGATCGTCGAATTCGTCGGACCCAGTCGCTTCTCTCACTGGAGCCCGCTCACCGGCGAGCCCGTAGGCAAGGCTCACCCACAGGCATGGGTCCAGGTCGCCGCCGTCTCGCGGGACCAGACCCGTAACACGATGACTCTGATGCCGTCGCTGATGTCGGACGAGCTCATCGCCGCTTACGGCATCAAGCCCGGTATCGAGGTCATCCGCGCTAACCATGGCAGGCAACGGCTTGAGGCGGTGACCAGTAGTTATCGCGCCCTTGAGGGGGCGCGGTCTTTACTCCACGTTCATCGTCCTGAATGAAACCCACCATTGGGTTACCGGCAACTCCGGCGATCGCATGTACCAGACGATCGACGGCAACGCCACCAAGAAGAACAACCGCTACTTGGCTATCACCAACGCTTTTCAGCCTGGTGAAAACAGTGTCGCCGAGCAGATGCGCGACGCCTGGCAGAAGATCCAGGACGGCCGTGCGGCCGACGTCGCCTTCCTGTACGACAGCATCGAAGCGCACGTCTTGACTCCGCTCACGCCGGATGCACTGCGCCTCGTGTTGCCTCGCATCCGCGGCGATGCCGTGTGGCTTCCCATCGAGACGATCATTCAATCTGTTCTCGACACGACCATGGCGCCATCGCGTTCACGGCGAATGTGGTTGAACCAGGTGGTTGCCGAGGAAGACGCTCTCTTCGGTCCTGAGAACTGGGTGCCGCTGGAGAAGCCGGGCGCGGTACTGGCCCCTGACGACGCGATTGTTGCTGGCTTCGACGGTGGTCTTCGCGACGATGCGACCGGCTTGGTTGCGATCAGAATCAGCGACGGCGCGGCCTTCGTGCTGGGGCTGTGGGAGCGCCCGGACGGCCCGGCCGGCGACGGCTGGGAGGTCAACCGCGATGTCGTTGACAGCGCGGTGCACGACATGTTCCGCCTCTACGACGTGAAGGGCTTCTACGCCGACGTTGCTCTATGGGAAAGCCACGTGAGCGAGTGGGCCCAGACCTACGGCGACCGCCTGGCGGTGCGCTCCGATGGCCGCAACAGCGTTGCCTGGGACATGAGGCAATCGCTCAAGCGGGTAACCCTCGCCAACGAGCGGCTAGTCCGCGCGATCCTCGACGGCCGCCTTCACCACGACGGAGACGCCCGTCTTCGCCGCCACGTTCTCAACGTCGGCCGGCGAACCAACTGGCACGGCGTCTCCTTCGGGAAACTCCACAACTCCCGCAAGATCGACCTCTACGCCGCCCTCCTCCTTGCCCACGAAGCCCTACGCGACCTGCGAAGCCGTGGTGCCCAGACGACCGCGCGCGCGGGCGTCGGCTACTTCCTCTGATCCCCTGGGGGTGACACCTGCCGATCCTCCCCGCCGCGCGCACCGCCCTGGCCTACGCCCGCCAGCTGCTCGACACCCTGTACAGCGACCTCCACGAGCTGCGCGACCTCGACAACTACCACCGCGGCATCCAGCCCGACCCCTACATGCCGGCCAACGCTTCCGACGAGTACCACCTACTCGCCCGACGCGCCGTCACCAACGTGATGCAGCTGCTCGTCAACGCCCCCGCGCAGTCCCTGGCCGTCGACTCCTACCGACGCGGCTCTTCGGCCGACTCGACCGAATGGAACCACTGGCGCGCCTCTGACCTGGCGATCCGTCAGGATGCGATTCACCGCGCAGCGCTGATCTTCGGGCACAGTTTCACCGTCACCGAGCAGACCTCCGAAGGTGCGCGCACACGGGGCCTTAGCCCGATGCGAACCGCCGCGCTTTACACCGATCCAGCTTCGGACCTCGACCCGGTGTGCGCCCTGACCGTGACGGCCTGGCCGACCAACACCGACGGGAAGGGCGTGCCCGGCCACGCGATCCTGTGGACGGCCACCCACCGATACGAGGTGCACTTCAAAGGCCGCGGCACCGATGTCCGCATCTCACGCGGCTTCAAGCACGGCTCTTCGGCCTGCCCCGTGACGCGCTTCGCGGTTAACGTCGACCTTGAAGGCCGCACCACCGGCGTGATTGGCCCGTTCCGCAGGCTCCAGGACCGCATCAACCAGGTGATCTTCGATCTTCTGATTGCGCAGTCCTACGCCTCGTGGGCCGTGCGCTGGGCCACCGGCATGGCCCCGCCCATGCTCACCGACCCGGTATACGCCGACCCTGACGACCCGACTTCCGAGATCATCGGCACCAAGCCACGCCTCGACGCCAACGGCCAGCCGATCCCGGCGCCCATCAACCACAACGCCAGCCGCTTCTTGTTCGCGCCGGACCCCGACAGCAAGTTCGGCTCCTTGCCCGGCACGCCGCTGTCCGGCTACATCGAGGCCGTGGGGATGGCATTCCGCCACCTCAGCGCCCTCGCGCAGCTTCCACCCGCCTACCTGGTCGGCGAGCTGGTGAACGTCGCAGCCGAAGCCCTTGACGCCAGCGAAGCCGGATTCCTACGGATGCTCGGCGGCCTGCAAACCATGCTCGGCGCCCCCTGGAAGCGCGTCTTCCGCCTGGCCGCCGAACTCGACGGGCAGGCCGAAGCTGCCCTCGCCGACGACGGCGAAATCGTCTGGCGCGACATCGGCTCGCGCTCCATGGCGGCCATCGCCGATGCCCTCGGAAAGCTGGCGACACAGCTCGGCGTTCCGCCCCGTGCCTTGTGGACGCGAATCCCGGGCATCACCGGCGAGGAACTGGACTACTTCGAGCGGATTGCGGCCGAGGACTCAGACGGGGCCCTTGCCCGCGCCATTGACCGGGTGACCGGTGGTGACGCTTTCAGCCCGGCGGAGCCGTCATGACGACACCAGCCCGCGAAGCCGAAGCCGAGCGCGCCACCCGCGCCTATCAGCTTGCCCTCGCCGCGATGGGCGTTGCCGCCTTCGACGAAGCCGCGAAACTGTGGGCGTCGATGCCGGCGACGCTCGCCGCGGCGACCACATCGGCCTGGCTGCGGCAGGCGATCACCCTGATCATGACCCGCCGCGCCCTCGCGCGCTCCCTCGCGATCGCGTTCTATCGCCTCGTGCGGGCACTCCGCACAGGCCGCACCATCGCCGACCCACGCCTACCCGTGCCCGCTTCGGTCACGCTGGCGAGCCTGCGCCACGAGTTTGCCCTACTCGCCCCCGAGTACAACAACCCGACACCGCCCACCCCACAACCGGCCGCACCTGTGGACAGACCTGTGGAAACACCGGCTCCCGTCGCCGCGAAACCAACGCCTCCGCAGGAACCGCGCGACGAACCCGACCGGCCAGCACCAGGCGATGAGCCTGTCGAGCACATCCCCGTCGATGTGCTCGACGATGAGGACACCGAGACCGACGACGTCCGCCAGGAGCGCGACGAGATCGAAGCCCGGTACACCCTCATCGCCCGCGGCCCCCACCGGCTCGAAACCCTGCTCGCCGCCCTCGACACCGACAAGCCCGCCAAGAAGATCGACACCGCCCGCAACGATGCCCACCGCAAGGCCGGTCGAGCCCAAGCCGCCTCAACGGCGCGACTGGTGATGAACGGCGCCCGCCACACGACATCGCGCCTCGCCCGGCGAGACCGCCTCGTGCTGGGCTGGATTCGCCGCTCCACCACCGGAACCCCCTGCGACTGGTGCGCAATGCTGCTGTCCAGAGGCGCGGTCTACAAGTCGTCCGCCAGCGGCGGGGCGAAGACGGCGAAGGCCGCCACCGTCCGCAAAGGCGTCGACCGGACAGGCCGCACCGGCGCTTACGCCGAGGGCGACCTCTTCCACGAACACTGCTGGTGCATCTCGGAGCAGATCCACAGCCGCGAGCAGTACAACAGCCCCGCCTACGACCTCAACCGCCACTACGCCGCGCGGTGGGAGAAGGCCACCAAGGGCCACGCCGGAACGGCGGCCGTGGCCGCCTGGCGGCGCTTCATCAGAGAATCCCGCGCCCAGGAGGCGCGCACCGTCCAGGAGACACACTGACCGACGAAGCCACGCCCAGCACCGATATTCCCGCCGATGCATCCGCCCCGGAGGCACTGGCTCCCGAGCCCGAGACCGAGGAGATCCCGGCCGCAGTTCTGCGCGATCGCCTCACCCGCGCCAATGCAGAGGCCGCAGGCTTCCGCGTCCGGCTCCGCGAACTCGAAGAGAAACTGTCCGGGCTCGACGACCCCGCCGAGATCCGCACCGCCCTCGACGCCGAACGCGCCAAGACCGCCGCGCTCGAACTCGACCTGGCCCGCGCCGAACTCGCCGCACAGTACGGCCTCCCCGCGCCAGTCGCCGCCGCACTCAACGGCAGCGACCGCGACGCCCTGGAGGCCGCGGCAAAAACCGTCGCCGCCCACATCGCCGCCGCTGCACCCGCCGCCCTTAGCGGCGGACTCGACCCGAGCACCCCCGGTGACGACGGTCCCGGCGACCCCCGCGAACTCGCCCGCCTCTACGGCCCGCGACTGCGCTAAACCCCATCCCAGACCACCCCCGAGCCACAAGGCCGGGGGCTATCCCCATGCCCCGGAGGGCCTTTGGCTACGCCCCAACACATTATCGTCAAGCCCGAGAAGATCGTGTCCGCTGCGGTCGGGATGCTCGAAGCCCGACTCGTCGTCCCCGGCCTGTTCACCCGAACCGGCGTCGACCAGTTCAAGGGCGCCGACAACGACTCGATTTCCTTTGCCGTTGAAGGTGTGCTCCCGTTCCACAGCTATGCGTGGCGCAACGACCGCTCGCAGCCGATCGTGTTCGACACCTACGCCGAGCGGAAGATCTCGATCTCGTTCAGCGGCAACTACTACTCCGGCGTCCGGGCGACTGACGAGCAGCTCGACTTCGACATCGCCCAGTGGGCCAAGCTCATGAACCCGCAGGCGAAGGCCGTCGCGCGAGGACTCAGCCGCAAGTGCGTGTCCACCCTCACCGGCCAGACCTACAACGTGGTCATCGGCAACACGGGCGCCAACCTTCGCGGAGCGCTCATCGAGGCCGAACGCGTTCTCGACGCCTTCCACGCCCCCGGCGAGGACCGGTACATGCTCGTCGGCTCGAACTTCCGCGCCGCGATGCTCGCCGACAAGGACCTGAACCTCGCCCAGAACGTCGGCGACCGCCAGGCCGAAACCTCCCTGACCAAGGCCGTCATCGACGACCGATTCGGCTTCCGCATCGTGAAGTCCAACGAGATCGGCCCCAACGACGCCTACGCGTTCTCCTCGTCCGGCTTTGTCCTGGCCACTGCGGCGCCCTCGGTTCCGGCGTCCGTTCCGTTCGGTGCGACCACGACCTTCGAGGACTACGCACTCCGCTGGGTCCGCGACTACGACTCCGCCTACATGCAGGACCGCTCCGTCGTCAACTGCTACGCCGGCACCCGAACCGTCACCGACGTCCTGGTCGGCTGGGACGAGGCGAACCAGACCGAGATCGTCTCGGCAGGCGAGCACTTCGTGCGCGGCATCAAACTCACCCTCGACGGCGCGTCGAACTACCCGCCCGCCAGCGGCGAACTCGCGCGCATCACCGGCATCACCGACGCCGACGTGTGGACCCCCACCAAGCGCGCCGCGGAGACCGACCCCGCCAACGCCTAACCGCAGCGCGGCCCGACGCGGAACCGTCGGGCCGCGCTGAAGCTAGGAGGTTCGTGGTTCCACCGCTGGCCACCCTCACGGCCCTGACCGCCCGCCTCGATCGTGAACTCGACACCGACGAACAGCGCCTCGCCCTGGCCGCCCTCGATGACGCCTCTCGCTGGGCCCGGCACTACGGTGCCGCCTGGCCGGACCCGCAGACCGCGCCGCCGCTGGTCGAAACGATCGTCCTGGCCGCCGTCCGGCGGCACCTGACCAACCCCGAAGGCCACGTCCAGTCTCGCGCAGGAGACGAAACCGTTGCCTGGGGAGAGGACGCCGCCGAGGCGTCCATGACCGTCGCCTTCACCCTTGACGAGATCGCGACCCTGCGCATCCTTGCGGGCCGAGCCGACCGCCCCGGCGTCATCTCCGTCCCGCTGACCGCATGGGGCCCGATGCGTGCCAGCGCCCGCCGCCGATTGCGCGGCGAACCCGGATACGTGCCAGCCGAGAACGGCACGGACTTCCCGCTGTATCCCTCGCCGGACTCGCCATGGTGAGCGTGCAACGCCGCCGCGGGCACCTCGTGACCATCTACCCCAGCAAGACCGTGGTGGATGCGCGCGGAAACTCCATCGACATCGTTGACTGGGACACACCACACACCGTCCGAGCCGCGATCATCCCCCAGCGCTCAGGCAAAGCCGAGCTTCCCGGCCAGCTCGCCATCAACGTCGTGCGCCTGCTGTGCCGCGCCGACATCCCCAACGTCACGTTGCAGTCCCGCGTGGTCTGGGACGGCCGGCACTGGGACATCGCCGCACCTCCGGCCCTGCACACCGGCACCCGCGCCACACGGCACTGGTCCATCGACATCCGCGAACGCCCAGGAGGTGACTGACACATGCCTTCTGTGTTCCGGTCGATCAACGGTGTCCAGACCGAGAAATACATCGCCAAGATGCGCGGGGTGCAAGCCGACCTTCGTGGTCGGGCCTTCGAGATCAAGGCCCGTGCAGAAGCGATCCTCGCCGAGCACCGCCACGACGGAGACGCCAAGATCGAGATCGACAAGGGCTGGGTCGACCACTACGTGATCCTCAACGACAAGCGCGGCCAGTACGCGGCGAAGTCGATCGAGTGGGGCCGCGCAGCCGGGTCCTACATCAAGGTCGTCAACGGCGAAGAGATCGAAGTGACCTACGGCGCGATGGAGGGCCTCTACGTCCTCACCCGGGCGTCGAACCTGCCGAAGAAGAAGCGCCCGAAGGTAGAGGTCGACCCGCGTGGCCGGCCTTCCTGACATCGTGCGCCGCGTGGCGGAGATGTCCCCCGTCGAAGACCTTCTCGTCGCGATCCTCCGCGAGCGCCTACCCGGCGTGCACGTCCAAACGCTCATCTCCAACCGGCAGTCCTGGCCGCTGGTCCTAGTGCGCCGCATGCCCCAGATCGGCATCTGGGAAGGCGATGCGCGGTTCGTCGATCAGGCCGACGTCGTGATCCATTGCTTCGCCGTCGATCCCGATGGCGACCAGGACGCGGCGATCCTCGCCGAAGCCGTCCGGGTGTCGTTGCGTGACGCCGCAGCGGCGAAAGCAGGCACACCCGGCATCGGCTACCTCGTCGGATTCGCCATGACCTCGGCGCCGCGCCGTGCGCCCGACTTCGCCTCCGCGCAGGGCCCCGTCCAGTACGCCTCCCTGCCCGATGGCGTGTGGCGCTACGAGACGGTCTACCGCGTCGAGATCCGCCGTCCCCGCGCCCGCCACATCCCCTGACCCTCACCCGATACACGCCCCGCTCCCGCAAGGGACCGGGGCGTTTCTGCATGCCCTGGAGTACACCTGGCCCTTAACGACGCAGCCACCCTCGTAGTCAGCGGTGGCCATTTCTATACCGCACCCGTCGGCGCGCCCATGCCGGCCGACCTCCTGGCTCCGATCTCCCCATGGGAAACCGTGGGCCACACCTCCCTCGAAGACGTTCTCTCCCTCACCAGTGAGGGCGGCGAGGGCACGACCCTCGGAACTCTTCAGGCCAAGGCCCTGAGAACCCGCTACAGCCCGAGGACTGAGGCGTTCGGTCTCACGCTCCAGCAGTGGGACACCCCCGGGCTTCGCCTGTACTACGGAGCCAACGCCGTCACCCTGCCTGACGGCAACCTCGGCGTCCCGCTCGACCCGATCCCCACGATCGCCGCGTTTCTGGCGGTGTTCCGCGACGGTGACGCCCACTTCGCGATCTACGTTCCCAAGGCGGAGATCTTCCGCGGCGATGACCTCGCCTTGTCCGATACCGAGTCACTGGCGGGCCTGCCGATCTCGGTCAAGCCCGTCGCCTACGGCTCGAACAGCTGGACGTATGCGCTGACTCCGATGGGCGCCAGCACCGAGGCGACCGGCGCAACCGCCGGAACCCCCGGGAGCTTCACCCCGGCCGACTCCCTGGCCCCGGCGAATCTCGCCGAGCTGATCGCCGAAGTCACCGCCTCCCCGGCCTCGGCATGGACCACCGGCCAGTACGTGACTCTCGCCGACAACTCCCGAGCCCACTGGACCGGAACGGCCTGGGCGACCGGCATCGCCCCCTAACCACCTTGCTCCCCGGCTGGCGGATGCCTCGCGGACCGACCGCCAGCCGGGCCCCTCGCCATGCCCCCAGGTCCGCGCGACACCTTATATATACGAGGAGAGGTCCGCACCCCTTTGCAGTTCACCCTTGACGACATCCGCAACGCCGCCGAAGCGCGCTACGGCTCCACCGACATTGCCATCGACGAGGCCCGCACCGTCCGCCTGCTCAACCCCCTTCGCCTGCCCAGGGCCCGCCGCGATGAACTCGCCGCGCTCCAGGAGGCGATCCAGGCCGAAGGCGCCGACCAGGAGAAGGCGATCACCGACATGATCCGCTGCGTGGCCGAGACCCGCAGTGCCGGCGACGCCCTGATCAAGGCCACCGGCGGAGACCTGGCGGTCCTGGCGACCATCATCGAGCGCTACAGCGAAGGTGCCCAGGTGGGGGAAGCCAGCGCCTCGCAGAGCTAGTAGATGAGTACGGGGCCGCGCTGTACGCCGACCTGATGTACCACTACCAGGTTGATCTGACCGCCGTCATCGATGGCCGCGGCCCGGCCCCCATGCTCGTCCTCGCTTTGATCATGAGGCTTCCCGACACCAGCTTGACCGTTGCCCACGCCACCGGCGGACGCGAACACTTCGGCTGGGGACGCGATCGGCATCTCTTGGCGGACCTGTTCGACGCCGTGCAGCTCAACACCCGCGCGGCCGGGAACTGGAACAAGAAGGCCCCGAAACTCCCCACCCAGCCACGCCCGAAGACGGTGGGGAACACCGACACCGACACCGCCAAGCCGAAGGCGACGCTGGCCGCCATCTACGCCCAGTTCCAGCAGAGGGGGTGATGCATGGCATCTGACCTGCCCCTCGTCGGCCGCCTCGGCGTGAAGATCATGCCCGAAACGGGGGAGTTCAAGGGACGCCTGTACCGCGATCTCAAGCGGATCGAGAACTCCGTCAAGGCGATCGAAGTCGGCATCACCCTCGATGCCGCCGGACTCACCGAGCACGCCAAAGCCGCCCGCGAAGCCGCGCAGCGTGCGATGCAGGACCTCACCCTCAAGGTCAACGTCGATGACGCCGGCTCCCTGAAGTCGGCTCTGGCCAACGTTCGGCGCGAACTCGTGCGGCTCGGTGAGATCGACCTGCACGTCGACCTCGACCGCGACAGCCTGACCGCAGCCGAAGCGCTCCTCGCCGAGCGCCTGGACCAGATCGCCGACATCAAGCTCCGCATCGACGAAGGCTCGACCGCGTCCCTCAAGCGCGCCATCGGGCAGATCGACGCCGAGCTTGAGAGGCTGCGCGAGATCGAGTTGGGCGTCAAGCTCAACGAAGCCGAGCTGACCGCCGCCCGCGAGATGCTGCAAGCCGACCTCGACGCCACCGCCACGATCACCATTCAGGTCGATGAGTCGGCCGCCGATTCGCTGAAGCGGGCCCTGGCCACCGTTGACGCGGAAATCGCCCGGCGCCGAGAGATCCAGGTCGACGTCTCGCTCAACGACGAAGACCTGGAGATCACGCGAGCGCTGCTCGCCGAACGCCTCGCCGACGTCGCCGAAGTCAAGCTCAGCGTCGACACCTCCTCGACGGCATCGGTGAAGCGTGCACTTGCCACCGTGACCGGCGAGCTGGAGAAGTTCGCCGAGATCGAGATCGGCGTCAACCTCAACCAAGGCGACCTCGAAGCCGCGCGCGAGCTGCTGACCGAGCGCCTGGCCGAAACTGCCTCCCTCGACATCCGGGTTGATCGCTCCTCGGCGGACTCCCTTCGCCGGGCGGTCGAGCAGATCGACGCCGAACTAGGCCGCGTCCGCGAAACCGAACTCCACATCAACCTCGCCTCCGGCGACCTCGCCGCGGTGCGCGCCGAACTCGAACGCCAAATCGCCTGGGTCACCCCCACCGCCGCGATTCGCCTCAGCGTCGACCACAGCTCGGAGGAGTCCCTGAAGCGCGAGCTGGCGCGACTGGACGCCGAGATCGCCGGCCGCCGCGAAACCGCCATCGCTGTCACCCTCGACGACGCCTCCCTGGCCACCGCGCGCCAGCGCCTACAGCAGGCGCTCGACGTCCAGGCCCACGCCAAGCTCGACGCCGCGCGGGTGGAGCTGACCGCGCTGCGCGTCGAAGTCGCCCGCAATCCCGTCGTCGTCCCGGTCGGCGCGAAAGCCGACGATGCTTCGATCCGCCGTGCCACACGCCAGATCGAAACACATCTCGAAGCGATCCAACGGCTCCGCGCGACGATCACGTGGGAGATGGACCCGCTCTCCCGGCGGCACGCAGAACGCCAGATCGAAGACCTCCAGGACAAGATCAAAGACCTTCGGGGCGAGATCAAACCGGATGTGTCGCAGCCGTGGGCGGCGAAGGTCACCGCGACGCTGATGTACCTGGCCCGCCCCAGATCGGTGGACTTCAAGCCGAACGTCTCCCAGGTCGCCATGTCCAAAGTGGTCGCCGCGTTCGCCGCGCTGTCCGGCGCGCGAGTCGCCGGTGACTGGGTGAAGTCGCTCGGGGAAAGCCTGATGCGTCTGGACCGCTCCGCGCCCATCATCGGCACCATCGCCGCAGCGATCGCAGGTGTCGGCGCGTGGGCCCTGAGCGCGGCCAGCAATCTCGCCTCCCTCAGCGCGAGCCTGGCCAGCATCGCCCCCGCAGCCCTGGTGATCCCCGGGATTCTGGCGGGTGCGGCGATCGCCGGAGGCGTGCTCGCCGCGGCCTTCAAGGACTTCGGGACGGTCCTGCCCGACGTGAAGTCGGCCTTCTCCAGCCTTCAGAACACCATCTCCACGGCGTTTTGGGCGCAGGCAGCCGCGCCGATCCGCGAGATGGCCACGACGTTGCTTCCCGGCTTCCGGGCCGGTCTGCAACAGACCGCCACCCAGCTCGGCGGGCTCTTCGGAGACCTCGCTGTGCACCTGGGCACCGCCTTGGGCCCGGCGCTTCCGGGCATGTTCGCCGACCTGAGCTCATCCATCGACATCGCGCGCGGCGGAACCTCGGCCCTGGCCAACATCATCGCCATCCTCGGCCAGGTCGGCGCCGGCTACCTGCCGAAACTCTCGGCCTGGTTCGTGGACCTGGGTGTGCGCTTCTCTGAGTTCCTGACCGGAGCCAGCGAGGACGGACGCCTCAAGACCTGGATCGACACGGCGATGACCGCGCTGTCCGACCTCGGGCGCGTCCTCGGCGGCGTCGGGAAGACCCTGCTGGCGATCGGCACCGCGGCAACCGCCGCAGGCGGTACGCAGCTGGCGACCCTCGCCGACGCGATCAACGCCATCGGCGACGCCCTCAACAGCACCACCGGACAGGCGCACCTCATCGGAGTCCTGTCTGCCGCGCACGACGCGATGAACCGCATCAGCAGTATCGCGGGCCCATCGGTGATCGCGTTCTTCGAGTCGCTGAGCACCGCTGTACAGGCGATCTTGCCCGTCGTAGGCGATACCCTGGGCACCGCCCTGGCCGCCGTCGCCACCGGCTTGAAGTCGCTTGTGGACAGTGGCGGGCTCCAAGCCCTGTTCGCCGGACTGCAATCCGGGGTGTCGGCCCTGGCGCCCGCACTCGGCCCCGTAGGGGCCGCGCTGGGCTCCCTCGGCCCGATCATCGGCTCGCTGCTGGCCGCCCTCGGGCCACTGCTGGGCGCGATCCTCGGTGATGGCGGACTGTCCACCGCCCTCGGCAGCCTTACTGGCCCCGTCAACGCGCTCATCGCGCCCCTGGGAAGCGCGCTGCTCACGGCCCTTCAGGCCGTCATGCCCCTGGTGGCGCAGCTCGCCGCCCTGGCGGGCGGACTGCTCACCGCCGTCCTGCCCCTCGCGGTGGCGCTCCTCGACCTCGGCGTGTCGATCATCCAGCCCCTCGCCGAGATGATCATGGGCATCGTTTCCGAGGCCATGCCCGGCCTCCAAGAGGCGTTTTCCCAGCTCAGCGCCTCGGCGCAGCCTTTGATCGAGATGCTGGGAGTCATTGCATCGACACTGATCGATGTCCTCGGTCCGGCGATCGGCGTCCTGGTCGGCGGTGCTCTCGATGGCTTGATCATCGCCCTGAGTGGACTCGGACAGGTGTTCGAAGGCGCCTTCGGTGTGATCATGGGCATCTGGAACGCCTGGAGCGCGATCTTCCGCGGCGACTGGGATGCCGCCTGGGAGGGCGTCAAGCAGGCGTGGGCCGGGCTGTGGTCGGCCGTCCTCGGGCTCCTCCAAGTCAGCCTCGGGTTCATCCTCGGCGGACTGAAGAAGGGCCTGGGCCTGGCGGTCGACGTCGTGGTCTGGGCCGCGCAGAAGTGGTGGGAAATCTTCTCTGGCTTCTGGTCCATGATCGGCGGGTTCATCGCCGGCTGCTGGACCGACGCCGTAGAGGCGATCTCCACCGGCGTCGGCAACGCCGTGACCTGGGTGCGCAAGCTCCCGGAGAAGGCCAAGGAAGCGCTGGTCAACATCGGAACGGCCCTGCTCGAAGCGGGAAAGTCCTTGATCCAGGGCTTCATCGATGGACTGACGTCGATGTTCGGGACCGTCAAGGACAAGCTGTCCGGCCTGACCGACAGCCTGACGTCCTGGAAGGGCCCGCCAAGCCGGGACGCAACGCTCCTGACCGGCGCGGGCCGCCTCATCATCGACGGCCTGATCATCGGCATGGAGTCGCGCTATGGCGCGGTGCGCCAGTCGCTTCGCGGCCTGACCTCCGACATCGCCGCCCTCGACCCCGTGTCACCCGGCATCGCCACCGGCCGCCTTCCCGGCCAGTTCGACGCCGCCCTGAGCGGCGGTGGGCGCGTCTTCAACTACTACGCCGCCCCCGGCAACTCCCTCAGCTCCGAAGAGGAGCTGTTCGACGCTGTGGGCCGATCCCGAATGGTGGGGTGGTGACTCCATGTTTCTTCAGTTCGAAACACCCCGCGACGTCATCGACCTCGGCGGGATCTCCCGCTCCGGCGCAGGGTTCGAAGCCCTCGCCGGAGCGGCCGGCTTCGGCCTGCCGCCCGTGGCGGTGCAGTACCTCGCAGGCGCCGGACACGGCGCGGTCTACCGCGGCACCCGCGTCCAGCCCCGCGACATCGATCTCCCGCTCTACCTGTTCGCCGCCAACCGGCCCGCGCTACAGCAGCTCCAGCGCCGCCTCTCCCTTGCCCTGGCAGAGGAAGCGGTGCTGCGCCTGGTCGACGATGACGGCACCTCCTGGACGTTGCGCGTGCACCGTGTCGGCGGAGGCTCCTATGTGTACGGTGCCGACACCACCGGCACTCGCGATCTCCAGACCGTCATCACGCTGCGGGCCGCCGACCCGTTCTGGACGCATTCACGCACCCAGACCCGCCGGATCAGCAACGCCGGTGGCGGCAGGGGACTGGTCTCGCGCCTGGTCGCACTGCGCGTCTCGGGCTCACAGGCCATCGGCACCATGGCGATCGACAACACCCTCTCCGATGCACCGGCATACCCCGCATGGACGGTCAACGGCCCCGGCCATGACCTCGACGTCCGACTTCCCGGCGGCGTCGGGTTCACCTGGCGCGGCACCCTGACCGCAGGGGAGCGCCTGGTCATCGACACCAAAGCCGGAACCGCCTACCGGGGAAGCGCCAACGCCTACGCCGACTTTGCCCCTGCCCCGAAGTTGTTCTCACTTCCGGCGGGAGTCACCACGGTGCGGGCCTCCCTGCTCGGGGTGACCTCCGCCAGTTCGATCACGTGCGCCTGGCAGGCGCGCAGATGGGCGGTGGTCTGATCAGACTCAGCGACATCACCGTGGAAGTGCGCGACCGCGCGCTTCACCGCCTCGGGCAGATCACCTCCGAACACCTGCACATCGCCTTCACCGACGTTCACAACGGAGTGGGGGAATGGTCGATCCGCCTCCCAGCGGACCACCACCTCGCCGACGACCTGCGGCAACCCGGATCGGGCATCGTCGTCACCGGCCCGGACGGACACGAGCTGTACTCCGGGCCCACGAGCGCATCGGAGTACGCCGCCACCCCCGACGAACCGAGCGGCGTGATCGTCTACAGCGGAGTCACCGACTCGATTCTCCTCGGTGACGCCCTGGCCTGGCCCCAGCCGGCCAACCCCGATCCCGAAACCCAGGCCGTCGCCCGCGACGTGCGCACCGGCCCGGCCGAAACCGTGATGCACGCCTTCGTGCGCGCCAACATCGGCCCGGCCGCTCCATCCGCGCGCCGTAGCACCCTCGCCGCGCACCTGACCATGGGGACGGACGGAGGCCGCGGACCGCAGGTCACCAAGGGAGCGCGCTTCGCTGTTCTCGGCAACGTCCTGGGTGAACTGGCGGGACCGGCCCGCCTGGGATTCCGCATCATCCAGCGCGGCAACGCCCTGGTGTTCGAGACCTTCGGCATCCGCGACCGTACGAAGCTCGTGCGCCTGGACGTCGACCACAACAGCCTCGCCGGGCACCGCGTCACCATCGCCACGCCCGAGCTGACGCGCGCCATCGTCGGCGGCGACGGACAGGCAACCGGACGCGAGTTCATCGCCGTCACCACCCCTGAGGCCACTGCCGCGGAGGCGGCATGGGGACGGCGGATCGAATCGTTCATCGACAAGCGCGCCACCAAGGAAACCGAGGAACTGCGCCAAGCCGGGCTCGAAGCCCTCGACGACGGCGGACGCACCGCTCTGGCGGTGCAGGCCGTACCCATGGAGGACACCAACGGGACCAGGCCGATGCGGTTCGGTTCCGACTGGCGCCAGGGAGACGACGTGGCGGTGGTCGTTGAGCACCAAGAGGTGACCGCCACCGTCACCGGCTACACCATCAAGGCCGACAGCGACGGATTCCGCGCGGGCGTACTACTGGGCGACCCCACCGGCTACGACATGCGCGCCGCCCTCGGCAAGCGCATCAAGGCGATCGGTACCCGGGTCGCCGCCCTCGAACAGAGCGCGGAACCCACCGACCTCGCCCCGCTCGATACCCGCCTCACCGAAACCGCCGCGCAGCTCGACGCACGATTGGCGGCGGTCGAATCCTCGCCCGGAGTCACCACCTTCAGCCAGGACGCGCGAGGTCCAGCCGATCCGGCCGGCGCCTTCCCGCTCGGCGTGTCGATTCTGCCGACCGGTAGCACCGCAGGATGGCCGGCGCCATCGGGCCAGGCCGTCACCACCCGCACCGCCACCACCGCCGAACAGCGATATAGCACGCCCGCCACCGGGCGCACATGGCTGCGCCACTGGAACGGCACCGCCTGGGGTCCGTGGGACGAGCTGATCCGAGCGTCGGCGATGCCGCGCATCGCGGTGGGCGAAGGGCTCGTAGTGCTCAGCACGGCGGTGTCCACCTACTACCGCGGCTCTCTCACAATCACGTTCCCAGCGGGACGCTTCACCGTCCCGCCATTTCTGGTCGCCTCGGCCATGTCGTCGGTTCCGGGTGTGGTCCTTGAGGTGACCGTCGACCAGGTCACCACGACGGGAGCCGTGATCCAGATGGCCCGCACCAACCAGACCGACACCGGCGTCCGCTGGATCGCCATCCAATAGGAGACCCACGTGCCCGTCCCCGACACCGCCACCCGTATGCGCCTGTCCCTGGCCGATGCCGCCACCGAAACGTCGGCGACCATCCGCGCGGACCTGTCCGCCGGCCGCATCGACATCACCCTCGACCTGCCCGGCGCGACACAAGACGCCTGCGTGGCGCACGTGCGCGCCATCGCCGAAACCACCCTCGCGCTACTGCGCGACCAGAACCCCGGAACCACGATCACCACCGGCGGCGCCATCGAAGGCGTACTGCCGGGTGATCCGTGGACCACCTGAACCTAGGAGGCCGCGACTGCTGCACAGCTACCCCTTCGACGCCCAAGACACCACCGAGACCGACTTCTCCCGGCTGTTCCGCGAGCTCCAGGACTCCGGCGTCGCCGACTCCGCAGGCGGTGCGGGCTACCGCGTCAGCGCCGACTCCTCGGCGATGGCCGTCACCGTCGCACCCGGACTGGCCATCCTGCGCGGACACGCCGCGCACTCCACCGCGCCTGAGGCAC
This sequence comes from Actinorhabdospora filicis, assembly GCF_030269765.1. GTDB lineage: Bacteria > Actinomycetota > Actinomycetes > Mycobacteriales > Micromonosporaceae > Actinorhabdospora > Actinorhabdospora filicis. The sequence goes on from NZ_BSTX01000005.1 coordinate 292,844, forward strand.
TGCCGATCGAGAACGCCGGGCCCGCCAGCCGTATCGACCGCGTGGTGTTGCGACTGGACCCCGCCGCCAACGGCATCAGCCTCGCAGTCCTCACCGGCACACCCGGCGCAGGCGCACCAGTCCTGACGACCACCGACACCGACCTGTACGAGCTGCCATTGGCGCTGGTCTACGTCGATGCCAACGCCGTCACCATCAGCGCCGAGCGGATCAGCGACGAACGCCGCTACGTCGGGCATCGCCTCGGCTGCTGGACGAGCGCAACCAGGCCGACCAACCCCCGAAAAGCGCGACTCGGCCTCAACGAAACCACCGGCAGGTGGGAGTACTGGACCGGCACCGACTGGTCCGACCTCGCCCCGAGCATCGCATGGGGCGACATCGCCGGACGCCCCACCGCGTTCCAGCCGACCACCCACAGCCACACCCTCGCCGACCTGCCCGCGACCCTGCCGCCATCACCGCACGCACATGCGGCAGCCGACATCTCCACCGGCACCATCAATGCCGCCCGCCTGCCAGTCGGCACCGCAACCGGCACCGTTGCCGCCGGCGACCACCGCCACGAATGGCGGGAACTGCTCAACACCCCAAGGTCGTACAACCCCGACCCGCACGACCACGACCAATACGTCGAATCCGACGGGACCGTGGCCTGGAGCAACGGCTCCCGCCGCGTACGCGGCAGCACTCCCGGCGGTTCGGCAACGTGGTACACCGTCTGGATCGACGGCTCCGATCGGTTCACCAAGAACACATCCCGCCGGGCCCACAAGCAGAACTTCCGCCGCCACGTCATCGGCTGGAACCGCTTGAGCCAGCTGGCACCGCTGCTCTACGACCGGCGCCCCACCACCGACCCCGACACGGGTGAGGAGATTCCCGGCCCACGTGACGAATACGGCCTCGTGGCCGAAGACGTCGCCGCCGCGGTTCCCGAACTGGCCGTCATCGACGCCAACGGTGAGCCCGACGCCGTGCGCTACGACCTGATCGGCCTGGCCCTCCTCGATCACGTCCGCGCCCTCACCGAACGCGTCACCGCCCTCGAAGCCGCACTAGGAGCCCGCCCCTGAACCTCGACCCCAACGCCATCATCACCGGAATCCTGGCCGTCATCGCCGCCCTCGGCGGCACCGGCGGCGTCTTGGCCGCCCGCCAGAACAAGACCACCTCCGCGAAGCTGACCACCGTGACCGAACAGGTCAGCAACGGCCATAAGTCGAATCTCCGCGAGGACATCGACAAGATCGCCGATGGCCAAGCCGAAATCCTCGCCGGGCTCGCCCGCCAGGACGCCGTACTCCTCGACCACGGCCGCGCCCTCAACGGTGTCCGCGAAGACCTCGCCGATGAACGCCGACAACGCGCCACCCTCGCCGAACGCCTCAGCGCCCACCTCGACGGCGAGGCCAACCGATGACCTGGACCACCGCAGCGCGGTCCTTCCGCGACCCCAAGACGGGCACGAAACTCAGCGTCCGCATCGTGCAGCCCGTCTGCGATGACGCCAACTACATGGCGGACGTCCTGAAGTGGCCCCTGCTGGGGATCATCGGCAACACCCAGCACTGGCAAGACGTCCCCGCCGGCGACCACACCGCCCGCTCCACCCACGTCGGCCGCAAGGGCGCACCTCTGCGCGGATGGGTCTACGCCATCGACATCGGTGTACCCGAAGCCCGCAAGACCTGGGTCCGCGACCAGATCCTCAAACTCGCCCGAAGTGGCGAACTTCCGCAGCTCAAGTACTTCAACATCGCGGGCCGCCACTACAACCAGAACAACAACTTTAGCTCATATGTTCGAAGCGACGACCAGCATTTGCACCTGTCCTACGAACGTACGTTCGAAGAATCGACCGGGCGCGGCATCTTGCGCGCCATGCACGAAGGAGGACAAGACCTGACCAAGAACGACATCGCCAACATCTTCACCTGGGACCCCGGTGACGACGAAACCGGCGTCAACAACTGGCCCTGGCGAGACGACGCGAAGACCAATACAACGGTTCAGGCCAGGTTCGCGTGGTGGCTCGCCGTTGACAAGGCCCACGCCGCCTACGTGGCGGCATCCGAGGCGAACACACGTGTTGCTGGCCTCGAAGCCCGCCTGGATTCCCTGCCGAAGGTGCTTGCTCCCGCCCTGGTGGCGGCCGTGCGTGCTGGGCTGGCGGACGGCATCAGCAACGACGCCCTGGTCGTGGCCGTGGAGGCCGGCGTCCGGCGCGTCCTCGCTTCGCTGGTGACGCAGCCGAAGTAGGCCCCGGAAGCGACCGCCCCGCCATGTGGCGGGGCGGTCGTCTCGTCAGTCCCCGGTCAGGCGCACATCGTCGCGCGACAGTACTGGCGTTCGCTGTTGCCGTGGTGGTGAAGTGTCGCGGCCGAACGCTGCCTCGATGGGGCCCGCGCAGGACTGGCAGATGTCCAGTGTCACCTTGCGGCGTGTCCGACTCACCTCGTAACGCCGGGTTTTGACCTCCTTGCCACCACAGAGGTCACACACCGTATGTCTTACCGTTACTCGCATTCCGATCCTCTCAACAGGCGAGAGTTCGCGACGCACCATCGTCTCTTGACGTAAAGTGTATGTGGGCGCTCGTTGCTCCCACCTTGCACTTTGTAATGCCCACGGGTACCGTGACGTCGTCGGTGACTAGGTGCGCGTCTTGCATGGGATTCTAGGGGAGTCGGGATGACTGCGGCTGGATGTCGGCATGGCTAATCGCACCAAGATCCGCGATATGGAACAAGTCCGCCGCTGGTTCGAAGACGGCTGGACGATGGCCGAGATGCGGCGCTTCTACCTTGAGAACTATCACGAGGAGACCTCGCCGGCAATGTGGACGGCGATTCGCCGAAAGCTCGGTTACGACTCAACCATCGTGCACGACCCCGAACTGATGCCCTGGAGCCTGGCGCCCGAACATCGTCATCTGTTCCCCGCCAAGATGCTCCGTGCCGAGGCGAGAGTGCGCGCTGGCAAGGAAACCGCACGTTCCCATGAGCTCCAGCTCTGGAAGGCGAAACGCCAGGAACTCGGCCAAGTCGTCTACTATGACGCAACCTGGCCCAATGGCTTCTATTACGTCCCGCGCGAGCCCGGCGACGGTGACCTCGTGGCGCGCCCAGGTTCGCGCGAACTTCTCCCTGCGGGCGCTGAGATTCCCGGCGAGATATAGCCGATCCGGCTATCACCGCACATATTCTGAACCGTGACTGCACTATGTGGACAGTCACACGGTTGCGCCTTGTCATGGACCGCACACTGCGTGGACACATTCCCCGAGCGGACTGTATTGTGATCAACCCCACCGGGAAGTGCCCACGACCGGGGGGAAGTTGAGACGGGATGCGGCTGCCCAGCCGCCTCCCACTTTTACCCTGGGAGGGCGGTCGAGTGGCCCACGACCCGTACGCGGTGCCCGAAGTACACAGATCCGGCGACGGGCGCGTAACCGTGCACGTTGAGCGTGCCGACTGGCAGATGCACATCATCGCGCGTCCCGGCTATGCCCGCGGTGACCTTGCGGCCTGCATCCAGATCGCCGCAGGGATGGGTCTGTGCCTGGTCGAGCACTGGGGCGACTACGAGGCCGACGTCCTGGAGGACGGGGCGTACGTCATCCACCTGACACCCTCCAACCCCTTCGACATCGAGGAGTTCTTATCGTCATCGACTTCACCCGAAGCGACGTCCCGCGTGACGGACGAAACCGGCCACTGGTCATCCCGCCCGGCGGCGGACGGCCGAGGCCACACACGCGCGTTACGACCCATATCGCCTGCCTTGAGGATGAGACGGCGCTTCGCCGCTATGACAAGCGCATGACCCTCTACGGAGCGAGCTGCTCACCCGCCATAGTCGGCGAGGCCGCACGCCTGGACCCCGAGGCCGACAAGCGCCGCCTTGATGAGCTCGTGCTGACCGCCGACCGACTGAGCGGCAAGGACACCAAAGCCGACCAAGGAACCTGGCGACACACCCTGACCGAGCACGCAGACAAGGGCCTCCCGCTTCCAGCGGGAGCATCCCGGGCCGACCTCGACGACCTGGCAGCCTACCTACTGACGACCGCGCGTCTGACTCACCTGGCGGTGGAGACCTTCGTGGTCATCCCAGAGTTGGCCGCAGCGGGTACCGCCGATCGTCTGGCGCATGTCGATGCCCGCACCCCCGATGGCGAGGACGCCGGCATCGTCGTGGCCGACATCAAGACCGGCCGCCTCGACTACGGCATCGCCAAGATCGAAGCACAGTTGGCCTCCTACTCGCGCGGCCGCAAGTACGACCACCGCCGCTTCCCGGTCGACACCACCGACCCGCGAGGCTTCGCCGCGTGGAAGAAGACGGCGCGCACGGCGGAGGAAGCCGCCGCAGCATATGGCCCCCTGCCAGACGTCAACCAGCAATGGGGCCTGGTGATCCACCTTCCCACCGGAAAGGCTCGCTGCGATCTGTACTGGGCCGACCTGCGAAGTGGCTGGGCTAACGCCCAGTTCGCAAGTGCCATTCGGGCATCTCGACGCATGAGGCCCAAGCTTGTTCCCGCCGCCCTAAAGTAAAAGTGGGAGTGATGGTCGTCACGATGCGTGGACGTCCCGGGGCTCGTCTGGCTAGGTTGGATACATCAAAGTGAAAGTGGGAGCAACGAAAGGGGGTTTCAGTGACCTGCCCATGGGAGCACTTCGAACACAGCGTGACCATCAAGTTCGGCGCTGGCACGGCTCCATGGTGGACGGTGCGAGGCGGCGAGGCTGAGGTCAAGGAAGGCATCGTCGCCGGTATCGGCTTCGACCCCGCCCAGTATCGCGGCGTGCCGCTGGCGAAGGTAATCGCCGACGCGGGAATCGCGGTTTTGGCCGCCGACCGCATCGCCGCCGCATTTGACGCTCAGCCGATCACTCCGCCCGGTGACGACCCCGGCCCGAGGGCTGGTATCGCCGGGGCCCCGGAGTCCCCGAACCTTCGGGCAGCGATCGAGGCGGCGCGCAGCCGAGCCGAGCTGCGCAGCCTGTACACCCAGCACACTGCGGCTTTCACGGCCGATCCCGAGCTGCTGGCCGCGTGGCGCCGCAAGGGCGCCACGCTACCCGACTAACCCAACAACCTGGAGGACCCAACTGACCGGTTTTCAGTCTCTCGATGATTTCGGGGGCATGGCCCCCTTCTTCGATCCCAAGAAGCACCTGAACCACACCGCGCTGCTCATCGAGCCGCGCAGCATCGCTCGTGACGTTCCCTCGGTCTACATGGGCGAAGAGACCCGGCGCGACGAGGTCACCGCGCGCGTCACGGTTTTCGCCACGATGGACGAGCTGCGCGCCGGTTCCCCCGCGAGTGATTCCGTCCAGAAGATCACCCATCGGATGCTTGCTGCCGACGCCTCGCGTCTCATCGGCGGGGCCTTCCCGACGGTCGTGGCGTCCCTGGAGCCCAAGCGCAAGGGCTTCGTGTGGCGGGCACCGAGCAGCCAGGTCGCGCAGCTCCTCAAAGCGTATTACGACAAGCGCGGCGCGAGCCAGCCCGATCCCGTGCCGAGCTTCGACGAACCGCCGGCGGCCCCGGCCTTCGACGACGAACCGCCCTTCTAGGAGCCGCCGCAGTGCTGACCCCCATACGGGCGCTGGCGCAACGCGGTGACGAAGGGGCCTTGCTGCCACGGGTGAAGGCATTCGAGCCGCTGTACCGGCTCGGATGCCACCCCCGGCGGGGTGACCTGATCATGATCGCCGGGCGGTCCGGGTCGCAGAAGTCCGGGCTGGCGCTGTACTGGACTGCGGCGATGGGCCTGCCGACGCTGTACCTGTCGGCCGACATGCAGCGGGTCACCGCCTCAGCAAGGCTGGCGGCGATGGGCTCGGGCGACACCTTCGAGGAGGTCTCGAAGGCGATCCAGTCCGGCGACATGCCGTCGCGCTACGCCGAGAAGCTGGCCGGGTTGCCGATGACGTTCTCGTTCGATTCCCCGATCACCTGGGACGGGCTTGACGCCGAGCTTGACGCTTTCGTTGAGCTGCACAACGAGTACCCCAGCGTGATCGTGGTGGACAACCTGATGGACATTGCCGAGGCCGAATCCGACTACGCCGCTCAGATGGCGGCGATGGCTTCCATCACCGAGCTGGGACGCGCCACCGGCGCGGCGGTGTTCGTGTTGCATCACGCCTCGGACAAGACCTGGAGCAAGGTCGATCCCTGGCTTCCGCCCTCCAGAAGCGAGATCAAGGGCGGCTTGTCCGAGAAGCCGACGATCACGCTCACCGTTGCGCTCCACCCCGACGACCTGACCTACCGCGTGGCGGTCGTGAAGAACCGCTCCGGCCCCTGCGACCCCAGCGGGCAGACCTATGCCCTGCTATGGGCCGACCCGGCCCGCACCCGGTTCTACGACCACTCACCGCTCAACCGATAGGAGACACCGCAGTGACGACCTGCACCGACTGTTCTGCCAGCTGGAGCGGGATGCGCGCCGCTCACTGTGCTGGCTGCCACCAGACGTTCGCCACCGTCGCCGACTTCGACTACCACCGCAGCGGCCGACGATCCGCCCCCTGCGACGCTCCGGCCGCCATCGGCCTGGCCCCCAACGCACACGGGTACTGGGGCATCCCCAACCCAGAGGAGGACACCACCACGTGATCTACGAGAACGCCGTTGAGATCAACAAGAAGATCTTCCGCGTCATCGCCAGCTCCGGCATGTACGGCTACGACTGGAACGAAGCCGCCCTGCTGCGCGGCCCCGACGGGAAGCTCTACTACGCCTCCGACTCCGGTTGCTCCTGCACCTGGTTCGGGTACGGCCTTACCGAATCGGACCTCACGCCGGTCGGTTCCTGGGCGGCGGCGGTGGAGCTGATGAAGCAGGACCCCACCGAGTTCGCCGACCAGTACGTTACGAGCTTCGCCGAGGAGCTGGCGAAGATCCGGCCTGCGGCATTCGAGGAGCCGCACTGCACGTGAGCCCCGCCGACCGCAACCGCGCCAACAAGCGGCGTGGCAGCCGATTCGAGGTCGACGCGATGCACGCCGGCCGCAGTTTCGGGCTCGACGTCGAGCGCACCGCGAGAGCGGGCGCCGAAGACGAAGGTGACCACCTGGTCAGGCTCCCCGCCGGATTCCACATCCCGCGCCTGCACATCTGGGAGGCGAAGTCCGGAGCACTGAAAGCCAGCGAGTTCGTGGAGGAGGCGATCCGCGAGGCGAACCACTTCGCCGCCCATCGCGGCCTTGATCGCCGCGACGTTCTGGGCCTGGCCGTCATCAAGCGCCGCATGAAGAGCCCGCTGGACTCCTATGTCCTGACCACGCTGCGGGAGATGTACGAGCGCTGCCCATGACGACTGAGGACAGTCGTCCCGCCTTGGCGGCGGTGCTGGACCACTACGGAATCCAGCACCGCGCCGAGCGGGGCATGACCAACTGCCCGCTCCACACCGACGACACCCCCAGCTTCAGCTACGACCTCGACCGCGAGGTCTGGAAATGCCACAGCTGCGGGGAAGGAGGCGACGTCTACACCCTGATCATGCTGAAGGAGAACCTGCCCTTTGTCGCAGCGCGAACCCATGCGACCGCTCTCGGCCTCGACGCGGGCCGACCTGGAGGAAGCCACGGCGGCCTATCAGGCAGCGCTCACGCTGGACGCCGCCCAGTACCTCGACGCCAGGGGAATCACACGCGAGACGGCGCATTCGTTCCGCGTTGGCACCGTCGCTGACCCGCGCCCGGGACACACCCGCTTCACCGGCTGGCTGGCCATCCCCTACCTGTCCCACACCGGATACCCGCTGAGCCTGCGATTTCGCTGCCTGGCCGACCACGACCACCGCCATGCCGGACACGGCAAGTACATGTCCATCAGCGGCGAGACCTCGCGCGTGTTCAACGTCGGCGCGATCCACCGCGCGGCGCATGAGCTGCACGTCTGCGAAGGCGAACTCGACGCGCTGATCCTCACCCAGCTCGGACTACACGCCATCGCCATCCCCGGCGCGACCAACTGGAAGCCGTACTACAAGCGGATGCTGGCCGGTTTCACACGGGTGTGGGTCTGGGGGGATCGCGACGACGCCGGCGACACATTCAACCGCACCGTCTGCACCGCCCTGCGCTCAGCACGAGCCGCCCGCCTCCCGGCGGGCGACGTGACCGACACCTATCTATCCGGCGGCGCCGCCGCCCTACACGCCCTGATCACCTAGGAGGACAACACCGTGACCACCCCAACACCGACCCGCGGCAAGCCCGGCCGCAAACCCGACCCCATGACGGCCGTGATCACCGACGTGCGTGCTCTCGCCGCCGAACGCCTGAACATCCCGCTGCGCGGGGGAGCCAACCCCGATCGCGCCCAGGGCCACTACGCCGACCGCGCGGCTTCCTGGGAACGCATCTACGCCGAGCGCGACCACCCTGACGGCCGCGACGCCCACATGCTCGCCCGCCTTTACCGAGCGCTCGGAGCGACCGAGGCCAGCACGGCACGTGGTGCTCTGCTCGACCTGGCTGCTGACGCCTTGGCAGCCGTCGCCGACCTCGACAAGGCCGCCTGATGTGGGCCCCGGTCCATGCGGTCGCGCTGACCACCACGGCGGCGCTGGCCGCCTGGTACGGCATCGAGGCCGCACGGGCACGCCGTGCCCGGCAGCGCCTGGAGACCGCCATCGACACCGCTGCCGCGAAGGGAATCCGCATCGCACTGCGAGGCGGGATTGAGTGAGCCCGTGACGGTGTGGCGCTGCGCGACCTGCGGCACCTGGACCACGCAGCGCCAAGACCACACCCGCTTCCAGCGCGACGCGAAGCCGCGGAACCTACGCGGCGAGCTGGTCTTCGACGGGACGTTCATCGCCTGCGGCCCGCTGGAGAAGTGGAAGGCGGTGCCAGCGTGACGCTTCCTGGTGCCCCGGGTCCGACCATCACCGCGATCAGCGAAGCCCTCACCGATGACGCCCGCGCCGCCTTCCTCGATCGCCTTCTCGGCGCTATGCCCGCCGAACGACTTGCCGCCATCCTGCGCCGCCACGGCTTCACCGTGTCGGCCTCCACCATCCGCACCTATCGGCGCTCCGTGCGCCGCGCCGGAGGAGATGCCCTTGAGTGACGAACTCCTGCAAGACCTGCTCGCCACACCCACCGCGCCCGCGGTACCCCGCCGCGATCCGCCGAGCGGCTGGACCGCTCGCCTGATGATCCGCGCCGATGCCGCCACGGCCGAACTGCGCCGCCCCGCAGCCGACGCCGAACCCGGCGAGGACGCCGCACGGCGACTGCTGGCGGAGAAGGGACTCAGCCCCGAGAGCTGGCAGCTCACCGGCCTGCGCACCGCCGAATGGACCATGGCCGACGGCACCCTCGGCGAATCGGTCCGCTGCCAGTTCCGGCGTGTGGATCGCGGTCCCGACCGCCCCGACGTGGCCGAGCTGGCCGCACTCATCACACCGCACGCCCCCGTTCCAGTCCGGCCGCATGGTGAGTTCGGATTCCTCGTCCTGCTCGGTGACATGCAACTGGGCAAGGTCGACGGCGACGGTGCCGGCGGCACCGTCGCCCGCACGATCGGCTGCATCAACGAGGCGGCCGACCTGCTGGAGACCTACCGGCAGCGATTCGACATCGGGCACGTACACATCGGACTGCTCGGGGATCACATCGAGGGATTCACCTCCCAGGCTGGGGCCCAGGCGTGGCGAACCGGCCTCACGCTCACCGAGCAGCTGCGGCTCACCCGCCGCCTGGTTCTGCACGCGGTGACCACGTTCGCCCCCTTGGCCGAGCGCGTATCTGTGGCCGCCGTTCCCGGTAACCACGGGGAACCGCAGCGCTTCGGGAGAGCCGGGATCACCCGCTACGACGACAACCACGACACCGACACCGTGATGGCGGTGGCCGAAGCCACCGCTCAGAACCCGGCTGCGTACGGGCACGTCGAGTACCACCTACCCGAACGCGACGAACTGACCGTGGTGACCGCCGTCGCCGGAACTGTCATCGCCCACGCACACGGACACCAGTGGCGCCCCAACCAGCACTTCGCCTGGTGGAAAGGGCAGGCGTTCAACGCCGACTCGCCAATGCACCACGCCGATCTCCTGGTTGCCGGGCACTACCACGGATTCCGCATCGATTCCGATGGCCCGCGCCGCTTCGTGCAGGTTCCCGCGCTCGAAGCCGAATCGACTTGGTGGCGGCACAAGCAGGGCAGCACCGGCGACCCCGGCCTCATCGTCGCCGTCACCAGAAACGGCCGGCTCCACCAGATCGAATCCGTCCACATCGAACAGCAGGGAGACGACCACGATTACCGCTGATACCGCTTCGCGCGCAATGGGCCTGCCGAACGCCTGCGAAGTTCTCGATGAGCCGTATGTCGACTGGAGCGTGCTGGGGCTGCCCGGCGTGCGCGGAGTCCTCGACTCCGTGGCCACCAAAGTCGCCCGCGACTACGCGACCATCCTTGAGCGCGATGACGTCTGGCAGGACGGAGCGATTCTGCTGGCGACCAACCACGACACCGTGCGCGACTACCTGGGCGGCTACCTCGGGCCCCGCGGTCTGCACCGCTGGTTGTGGTCTCGGCTGATCGACCGGGCCCGGCCGCAGGCACGGCGCGCTAACCGGGAGGTCCGCTGCCTCTAACGTATGACCGCGCCACGATCGAGCGCGCATTGCCCTACGTCTGGGACCGGTCCCACGCCTACGCCTACGGTGTTCCCGATCCCACTGCGGCCCCGCGCGACATGCCGCGGGCGAGCGGTGACCCGTCGAAGACCGGCACGGTACTGGCGACCATCATCGATGTCAGCACCGCCGTAGCGCGCACGCACATGCCACCCGAGGAGCGCGAAGCCCTTCGCCTGCGATACGCGCGGGACCTTATCCCCGTTGAGATCGCGCAGATACAGCAGGCGCCCCGCCGAACGATCGTCAGCCGCCTGGAGCGCGCCGTTGGGCGGCTCGTCGACTATCTGAACGGCCCATACTGAAGCGCCCCCGCCACATTGGCGGGGGCGCTTTTCGTCGTTCTAGTCCCGGATCGGGATGCGCCCGCCGAGCAACTGCTCGTTGTCGGCGGCCTTGCGGACCCGGTCGGACAGCGCGCCGGGCGTCAGCACCGCCGAGGAGTCCGGCACCGCGTAGGCGGGCACCAGCCTCCCCTTGCGCGCCACGACCTTCGCCAGCCAG
>NZ_BSTX01000006.1 GCF_030269765.1 Actinorhabdospora filicis
GATGTTTCGGTGGTCATGGCGAAGGGGAAACGCCCGGTCCCATTCCGAACCCGGAAGCTAAGCCCTTCAGCGCCGATGGTACTGCCCTGGGAACGGGGTGGGAGAGTAGGACACCGCCGAACACTAACGTCAAAGCCCCCCAGGCCCGGCCTGGGGGGCTTTCCCATACCCAGAAACAGTGGGGCCGCATTGGCTGGCCTGTCGCGCTTCTTCGGGCTTCTCCCGCTTGGCTCGGCCCTCCATCCTCTGTGGTCGTGTGGGTTGGCGGCCGCGGCCTGCACGGGGCTTGTCGTGCCTGTCTCTCTTGGCCCGGTCCCTTCCATCCCCACCCTGATCGTTCGGGTTGCCGGCCGCGGATCTCCCGTCGTTCGGCCTCGGCGACGGTGAACGAGGAACCTGGGGGTGTCAAGACGGAAGAGCTGTCTTGACACCCCCAGAACCCTCGTTCCAAAGACCCGTCAGGCCGCACGCCGAAAGATCCAGCTCTCGAAGGAAAGGTTGTGCGGGGCCTCGTCTGTCGTGACGGGCAGGTTTGCAGGCTGCGGGTCAGATCAAGAGCCCTACCCTGCTACGCATCGCACCCGGCTTGTGACATCGTCCCCGGACCTCGTCTCGGGCTGGCTAAACCCATCGCTGGCGTGCTTTGCCCGGCTCTTGCCTTCGTCTCGCGCTTGCTGCGCTTCAGGCTGCGCGCACATCACACCCGGGTGGTCATCCGTCACCGGCTAGGTTTGGCAGCCGCAGTCGGGGTGTGGTGTCCAGGTTTCTGGTTGGGTGATGCCCGTCGGGGTGATGTCGATGGTGGCGCCTATGAGTGGGCTTCTGCCGCCGTCGATGTGGGTGAGGATGTGGGCGGTCAGGATTCCCACTGCCATGGAGCGGACTGCTCGTTCCAGTAGTTCCTCTTCGTTCCCGTTCCCGTTTCTGTTCCCGTCCTCGTTCCGGGTGCTGGTCGTGCTGGTGTCTTCTCCGAAGGTCGGGGGGATTGTGCCGGTGCCGCCTCGGTCGCGGCGGCGGAGTTCTACGCAGTTTCCGCAGGCTCCGTCGGGGGTGGTGGGGGTGACGAGGGGGCCTATGCGAACGATTCCGTCCATGCGGGTGACCACGAGGTAGGGGACGCCTCTTCTGCGGTAGCCGTAGGAGATCAGGCCGGCGGGCCTGGTGACGTCTACCAGGATGCTCAGGGATGGGCGGGGGCGTGCTTGTTTGCTGCGGGCTTGGGCTTGGGTGCGGGCGCCTGTTGCGGTTGTTCTTGTGCGGGTGAGGCCTGAGCCGGTGAGTTCGGTGAGGAGGGTGGTGACGAGCTGCCCTTGTCCTTCTATGTCGATGGTGGCTTGTGCGCGGGTGCGCATGAGGTGGCCGGCGTTTGTTGTGGTGCCTCGGAGGGCCAGGGCGCGGCATTCGGTGGTGAGGGGGCCGCCGGGGGTGGTGAGGGTGCGGGTGTCGACGAGGATTCCTTCTTCTTGGAGGACGGTGAGGAAGGCCTCGGCCTTTTCCGGGTCGGCGCCGTGGCGTTTGGCCTCCGAGCGGAAGCCTTTGGGGTCGCGGCCGGTGTCGAAGACGGTCAGGGCGGGGAAGAGTTTCGGGTCGGGGAGGACGAGGATCTTCGCTCGGTGCTCGTGGACGCCGAACTGGATCAGGGCCTCGCCGCGGCGGAAGCGGCGCATTCCGGGCACGAAGCGGAGAGTGGACATAACCGGCATGATGCACGACGTGAGCCGCGGCTGGTGACGGTGGGTTGTTCCATGCTCACTTAGTCCATTGTGGACGGTTGTTCGTGGTGGGGTGAGCTGGGCGTTCGAACTGGTGGGCGTAAGGGGTTCCGTGGCGGCGGTTGCGGTGTCGCACGGGTCCGGTATGAATATGCGATCACCGATCCTCTGTCGCTCGGGGCGCTTGGCGTCTCGGGGCGATGGACCGATGGCTGGAGGTCGAGGCGCGTGCAGCCGGAAGCGCCCGAGTACGAGCAGAGCAGTACCGCGAGGGTCTTGCCACCCGTGCAACCGCGGAAGTTGGCGAAGGTTCCTTTTGTGGAGCTGGCCGATGGGCGGTTGCAGGGGGTGGTGTCGAGTGGTTCGGACATCGCGCGGGTTTACGTCTCGTCGGTCGAGGCGGGCAGTCATGACTACAGCTGTTCCACCAACAACAATCGGCCGTGTGGTGGGGCGGGGTCCTATGGGACGTGCAAGCACGTCGACGCGCTGATCACCGAGGCCGTGGTGCAGTACGGATTGCGGCCGGTGGCGCGGTACCTGCGCGTCGAGTTGCCGGAGGAGGGTGAGCCGGGCGCGTGGGAGCTGCGGCGGGCGATGAACGGCACGCTGAACCGGACCGAGGCCGCGGTGGTCTTCAGCCGGTTCCTGCACCACCTGTCCTATCTGGAACTGCCGGTGAGCACGTCGCCGATGGTGGAACTGAACTGGTTCCCGGCCGCGGGGGTGACCGCGTGATGCTGGGGACGCACGTTTCGGCGCTGCTGGGCGCTGAGAGCGCCGGCGCGGTTGAGGCGCTGGAGCTCGTCGACGGGTTCGACGCGACGCTGGTGCACGGGCTGGCGCGGCTGGACGCCGAGCGGGCCGGGGCCGTGACGGCGCTGGCGGGCGCGTTCGCGGCCTCGCCGCTGGGCGAGCGGGTCGCCGAGGCGGCGGCGAAGGTGACCGCGGGCGCGGTGGCCGAGGACGCGCTGATCGCGCTGGCGGGCGCCAGGACGGCGCTGCTGGGCGCGGTCCACGACGACCTGATCGCCACCCTGGACGCGGCGATCGGCCGCGAGCGGGCCGCGTGGGCGGGCGAGAACGGCAAGGCCGGCGAGGCCGACAACCTGCTCTCGGGCTGCCGGGCGTGGCTGGCGGAACTGGCCATCGCCGGATGGCGGGGCGTGGAGAGCGACCTGGTCTCCGGTGGGAGCCAGGCGGTCGAGGCGCTGTACGCGAAGCCGGACCGGCGGGGCTTGGCGGTGCTGCTCGACGGGCTGGCCGCCGAGCTGACCGCGGGCAGTCCACTGTCGACGATGGCGCCGCTGCCGTCGCGGCGGTGGGCGGACCTGTGGGCGCGCGGGATGATGCTCTCGGCCGCCGATTCCCTTCCGGGCGAGCCCGAAGAGGTCAGCGGGCGGTTGCTGGTGCTGGGCCTGGAACTCCAGGAGCACGCCACGGTCGTGCGGGCGCAGATCCACGGCGTCCTGGAGACCGCCGCCGGTAAGCGGCTGGTGCGCACCGGGGTCGCGGCGGGCAAGACCGACACGATCGTCGGGCCGCAGGTGTGGAGCCTGCTGGCGGGCTTCCCGGTGCTGCTGGGCGCGGTCGCCGAGAAGAAGGCGCTGGAGCTGACCGGGATGACGCTGCTGCCCGGCGGTGACCTGGTGTGGGACGAGGAGAAGGCCAAGCCGGGCGAGGCCGTCGATCCGTTCGCCACCGCGCGTCTGCAGCTCGGTGAGGCGGTGGCGCCCTCGGCGGCGCCGCTGGAGCGGCACCCGGTCCGCATCGCCGAACCGGTGTTCCTCCAGGGCTACGGGCACGCGGCGGGCGCGTTCGTCATCGACGGGCACGAGCTTCCGGTCGCCCTCGACCGCCTGCCCACGGCCGGACCCCTCACGGCCGCGCTGGTGGCGTCCTCGACCGAGTGTGTGGGCCTGCTGCGGTGGGACGGGCGGTGGTTCCTGCAGCCGCTGGCGGTGCGGGCGACGGTGAAGAAGGCGACCGTCGACGTCCACATCGGCGACTGGGCGATGGGGCCGACCGACCCGAAGGTCGCCAAGGCCCTCGCCAAGGCCGACGCGGTGGCGGTGCTGCGCGAACGCGCGGGACGGTTGCTGCGCAAATGACCGAGGAGTTCACCACCAACGCCGACGCCAACCGGCGCCAGGTCCTCTACTGGCGGCTCATGTCGCGGCTGTTCTCCGCCGACGAGCAGCCGAGCCTGGAGACGGCGAGCATGGCGATCGTCGACGACATCGGGCTGCCCCCGGCGCTGCTGGACCCGGGCGTGTCCATGAACAACCTCATGCAGCGCTTCCCGGAACTCGACGGCGCCTTCGACGGGCTCCTGGCGCCGCCGCCGGACGACCAGGCCGTGCCCGAGGGCGAGATCGGCGCCGAGGAGGTCCGGCGGGCCGCGCTGGTCTCCAAGCTGCTGATCAACGTGTTCTGCACCGGGCAGGGCAATGTCACCGCCCAGCAGCTGTCGGACTGGCAGGCCGACGCGGGCTGGTTCCGCCGGGCCGCCGGGCGGGGCGGCGCGTCGGGCGGTTCGTCCGGCGGCGGTGAGGGCGGTGGGCGGCAGGCCGGGACGGGCTCGGGCGGTGGCCCCTCGTTCGGGGACGCCGACGTGAACGCCGCGCTGAACGCCATCGAGGGCGACCTGGTGAGCCGGATGCGGCTGCGCGAGGTCCTCGCCGATCCGAACCTGGCGCGGCAGCTCACGCCGTCGATGTCGCTGATCGAGCAGCTGCTGCGGGACAAGTCGAACCTGTCCGGGGTGGCCCTGGCCAACGCCAAGAAGCTCATCAAGCGCTTCGTGGACGAGGTCGCCGAGGTCCTCAAGACGCAGGTGGAGAAGACCACCGTGGGCGTCATCGACCGCTCGGTGCCGCCCAAGCGGGTCTTCCGCAACCTCGACCTGGAACGCACCATCTGGAAGAACCTGACCAACTGGAGCCCCGAGGACGAGCGGCTCTACGTCGACAAGCTCTTCTACAAGCGGACCGCCAGGCGCACCACCCCGGCGCGGCTGATCGTGGTCGTCGACCAGTCGGGGTCCATGGTGGACTCGATGGTCAACTGCACCATCCTGGCCTCCATCTTCGCCGGGCTGCCCAAGGTCGACGTGCACCTGATCGCCTACGACACCACGGCCATCGACCTTACCCCGTGGGTGGGCGACCCGTTCGAGACGCTGCTGCGCACCAACCTCGGCGGCGGCACCGACGGGACCGTCGCGCTGGAGCTGGCCAAGCCGAAGGTGGAGTCCCCGAAGGACACCGTCGTGGTCTGGATCTCCGACTACTACGAGTGGAAGACCGAGGAGCTGTGGCGCGAGTTCGAGGCGCTGCACCGCTCGGGCGTCCGCTTCATCCCCGTCGGCTCGGTGACCAGCGGCGGCGCCGGTGTGGTCAACCCCTGGTTCCGGCAGAAGTTCAAGGACCTCGGCACGCCCGTGCTGTCCGGTCGCATCAAGAAGCTCGTGTTCGAACTCAAGAAGTTCCTCACCTAGGAGAAGACGAAGCACATGACCGAAGAACTGCTGCGCGCCCCCGCCGAGGTGAAGTACGCCGAGGAGCTGGCCTGGCTGGAGTCCGTCGACGACGGCCCCAAGCCCTTCTCCTGGCGGCTGAGCCCCAAGATGGTGCGGCTGTTCATCCTGGGCTCCGAGCGCGCCGACGGGCTCGACCGCGAGATCGGGCAGAAATGGTTCGGTGACCGCAGTTTCGTCGAGCGGGCCATCGTCACCCTCGCCTCCGACCGGGGCCTGCTGCTGATCGGCGACCCGGGCACCGGCAAGAGCTGGCTGGCCGAGCTGCTGTCCGCCGCGATCTGCCGCAACTCCACCCTCGTCGTCCAGGGCACCGCCGGAACCACCGAGGACCACATCAAGTACTCCTGGAACGTCTCCATGGTCATCGCCAAGGGACAGTCGCGGGACTCGATGATCCCCTCGCCGATCATGACCGCGATGGAGCAGGGCGTCATCGGCCGCTTCGAGGAGCTGACCCGCTCCACCAGCGACGTCCAGGACGCGCTCATCTCGATCCTGTCGGAGAAGTACGTCTCGATCCCCGAGCTCGACGACGACAACATCGTCTTCGCCAAGCCCGGCTTCTCGATCATCGCCACCGCCAACAGCCGCGACAAGGGCGTCAACGACCTGTCCTCGGCTCTCAAGCGGCGCTTCAACTTCGTGAAGATCCCGGTGGTGTCGAACAAGAAGAGCGAGACCGAGATCGTCCGCTACCGCACCGAGGAACTGCTGCGGCGGCACCAGATCGAGCTCGACGTCCCGCCGACGCTGCTGGACATCCTCCTGCAGAGCTTCGCCGACCTGCGTAAGGCCGCGGCCTCGGCCGGCAGCGATGACGAGAAGCTGGAGTCGGCGCTGTCGACCGCCGAGCAGATCGGCGTCCTGGAGGACGCGATCCTGCACAGCCAGTTCTTCGGCGACAAGACGCTGCGCGCGGCGACCCTGGCCAGTTCGCTGGTCGGCTCGCTCGTCCGCCGCCAGCCGGAGGACCTGGCCATCTTCAACAAGTACCTGCACGGCGTGGTCGAGCCGCGCGCGAAGAAGGACGGCGGGGACTGGGACGGGTTCCTCGACGGCGGCCGTCAGGCGATCTCGACACTGTCATGACCCAGACTTTCACGGCACTCCGCGATCAGCTGCTCGGCGCGGCCGAGGCGTTCACCGAGGATCCCCGATCGGTCTCGGGGATCCTGTCGGGGATCGTCGAGGACGTCGACCGGGCGCTGACCGAGAAGCTGGAGATCTTCCCCGTCTGCCACCACTCGCCGGCCTCGGCGCTGGCGATGGCGCGCAGGCTGCGGGAGAAGCGTCCCAGTGTCATCTACCTGGAGCTGTGCGAGGACCTGCGGCCCATCCTGGGCGAGCTGCGCAACTGCCGCCTGCCGGTGGCGCTGCAGGCCTTCGCCAGCGACCTCGACGGGTTCCCGCCCGGCGCGGGTCCCCTGAGCGTCGTGGCGCCGGTGACGGAGTCCTCGGCGGAGTACCAGGCGATCGCCTACGCCCTCGACAATCCCGACGTCGAGCTGGTGCTGGTCGACCGCTCGGTCGACCACGTCTTCCAGTGGTCGCCGGAACTGAAGCCGGAGAAGCCCTCCGCCGACGTCGACGACCCCGAAGAGGCCGCGATGCACGGCGAGAGCGTCGGCATCGAGATCGGCGACCTGCGGCCCGGCTTCGCCGAGCTGGAGGAGCACCTCGTCCACCACGGCAAGGTGCGCCACTGGTCGGAGTGGTGGGACCAGTACGTCGAGCAGCCCCTCGTGGACGCCGACTACGACTCCTACCGCCAGGTCATGGTCCTCATCGGCAGCCTGTTCCGCCGCCTGCGGCCCAGTGACCGGGCCAAGGAGGACCGGGACGAGGACCGCGAGCGCTACATGTGGACGCGGATGCGGCAGCACCTGGCGTCCAGCGGCGCCGACCCCGAGCGCGTCATGTACGTGTGCGGGGCCTTCCACGCCGCCAGCCGGGTCGCCGAGTTCGGCCTGGACGGGGCCGACACCTTCGAGATCACCGACCGCACCGCCACGAAGTGGCTGTACGGGCTGATTCCGTCGAGCCACTCGGCGATCGAGGCGCAGTTCGGGCTCGCCCCGGGTTCGGTGTCGATCGCCTCGGCGACGTGGGAGAAGGCGGTCCGGGCGGGGGCGGCGAAGCCGTTCCGGCTGGCCGGGCAGAAGGGCGGCAAGAAGCCGGCGAAGGCGGCCAAGGCGGTCGCGCCGAAGCCGCCGGAGGCCGTCACCGACAAGCTGAGCGGGTTCCTGGCGGCGCCCTCGGCGCTGGCGGTGTTGGACGAGGACGAGCTGCGCGGGTGGTGCGTGGACATCGTCCGGCTCGCCCGCAGGCACGGTTACCTGGCCAGCACCGCCGACGCGATCGCGGTCTACGAGACCTCGATCCTGCTGGCGGGGATGCGCAACCGGTCGCGGCCGACGCCCTACGACTTCCAGGACGCCGCGGTCACGTGCATCGAGAAGGACGCGGTGCCGGGCCGCCGCGACGTGCGCAGGCTCTGCGAGATCCTGCTGGGCGGCGACCGGGTCGGGCAGGTCGGCTACGACTCGCTGCCGCCGCTGGCGCGGGACGTCCTGGACCGGCTGGCGCCGCTGGGGCTGGACCTGGAGAAGCGCACGCTCCAGCGGGCGCTGATGGACCTGGACGCCAAGCCGGAGCTGCGGGCGTGCTCGCGGGTTTTGTGGATGCTGCGGTATCTGCTGCCCGAGGGCGCGCTCAAGCCGATCATGGGCAGCAAGGAGCTGGGCAAGCGGTCCATCCAGGAGAGCTGGGACCTGTGGATCGGGCGGGAGCAGCGCGCGCTGATCGAGCTCGGCTACGAGGGCGTGACGCTGGAGCAGGTCTTCGAGCTGCGGTTGCGCAAGTCGGTGTGGGACGCCAAGGCCACCGCCTCCGACGCGCTGCGGGCGGTGGAGGACTCGATCCTCTACCTGGACAACCCGCGTTTCACCGAGGAGCTCGGTGAGCGGGCGGTGGAGCTGCTGTCGGCGGAGCGCACCGTCGATGACGCGCCGGAGGTCCTCAAGCGCGTCCGGCGGCTGCTGGCCTACTACCGGGCCAACGAGCCGGCGCTGCCGCGCTGGACCGAGCTGTTCGTGACGGGCGGCTACGGGCACTACTGCACGCTGCTGCCGACGGCGTTCTCCGATGAGGACAGCGGGGTGCGGCAGGTCGCGGCGATGCTGGGTTTCCTGTTCACGCTGGAGAACCTGGCGCTGTCGCTGGGTTGCGACCGGGCGCAGCTGGAGCTGGCGGTGCGGCAGTCGCATCCGGAGGCGCCGGGCAAGGTGGCGCTGCTTTGGGCGGCGCACACGCAGATCGGCGTGCTCACCATTGCCGACCTGCGCGAGCGGTGCGCCGACATGCTGTCGAATCCGCTGGTGATCCCGACGTTCCCGCAGTACCTGAGCGGGTTCATCCAGGCGCTGGACCCGGTCCCGCCGCTGGCCGGGTTCGTGGTGGAGCTGCTGTCGGGGGCGTTCGCGAAGCTGCCCGACGCGGTGTTGCTGCCGTGGCTGCCGACGCTGATCACGACGCTGAAGAAGGAGGCCGCCGAGTACATCCCGATGCTGGCCCGCGAGGCCGGGCGGATGTTCCCGGGCACGCTCCCGGCGGTGGACGCGTGGACGCCCCCGTGGGTGGGCCGCGCCGAGCCGGTGGCGGCGGTCGGCGCCGTCCCGGCGGGACCGGTGGCGGCGTTCCTGGCGGGGCGTCCGGAGTCGGCCGACGCGGTGGCGGCGCTGCTGGGCTGCCCGCCGGGCTGGCGCGAGGCCGGGCCGGGCGCGGGCGCGGCCGGTGAGCTGGTGGCGTCCCACCCGGCGACGGTGGAGGCCGTGGCCGCGCTGATCGCCTGACATGACGACGGCGGCCGCTCCCCTCGCGAGAGGGGGAGCGGCCGCCGTTTCGCGTGCCCGGGCTAGCCGATGAGGCTCTCCAGCGGGCCCTGCAGGAAGTAGAGCAGGAACAGGCCGGTGACCACCCACAGCAGCCAGTGGATCTCCCTGATCTTCCCGGCCACCACCTTGAGCAGGACGAAGGCGAGGAAGCCGGCGCCGATGCCGTTGGTGATCGAGTAGGTCAGCGGCATGACCGCGATGGTGAGGAACGCCGGGACGGCGATGCTCAGGTCGCTCCAGTCGACGTGGCGGACCTGCGTCATCAGCAGGAACCCGACGACTACGAGGGCGGGCGCGGCGGCCTGCATCGGGACGATCGTCAGGACCGGCGTGAACAGCAGCGCGACGGCGAAGAGGGCACCGGTGAACAGGTTGGCCACACCGGTGCGGGCGCCCTCGCCGACGCCGGCGGCCGACTCGATGTAGGACGTGGCCGACGAGGACGAGCTGACGCCACCGGCGACGGCCGCCGCGGCGTCCACCATCAGGACGCGGCCGATGCGGGGGACCTCGCCCTTCTCGTTCAGCAGACCGGCCTCGCCGGAGATGGCCACCACGGTGCCCATGGTGTCGAAGAAGTCCGACAGCAGCAGCGTGAAGACCAGCAGGACCACGGTGAGGACGGAGACCTCACTGAAGACACCGGTGAGGGAGAAGTCGCCGAGCAGGCCGAAGTCGGGCGCGCCGATCGGGTTGTCGGGGAACTTCGGGGTGGTGATGCCCCACTTCTGCCCGGGCGCCACCGCCTCGATGATGATGGCGACGACGGTCATCCCGATGATGCTCAGGAGGATCGCGCCCTTCACCTTCCGCATGGTCAGCGCGAACATGAGCAGGACGCCCAGGACGAACACGACCACGGGCCAGCCGGAGAGGTGGCCGTTGGTGCCGAGCTGGACCGGGGTCCCCTCGCCCTTGCTGATGAAACCGGCGTCCACGAAGCCGATGAAGGCCAGGAACAGGCCGATGCCGACGCCGATGGCCTGCTTGAGGCCCATCGGGATGGCGTCCATGATGGCCTTGCGGATGCCGCCGGCGACCAGGACGCACAGGACGAGGCCGTTGATGACGACCAGGCCCATCGCGTCCTCCCACGCCATGCGCGGCGCGAGCTGGAAGGCGAGGACGGCGTTGAGGCCGAGCCCGGCCGCCAGCGCGATCGGGAGGCGCCCGACCACGCCCATGAGGATCGTCATGACCGCCGCGACCAGCGCGGTGGAGGTGACGAGCTGGGCGGGGGACAGGTGATGGCCGTACTTGTCGGTCGCCCCGGCCAGGATGATCGGGTTGAGGACCAGGATGTAGGCCATCGTGAAGAAGGTCGCGAGTCCACCGCGGGCCTCGCGGCCGAAGGTGGAGCCGCGGGCGGTGATCTCGAAGAATCGATCGAATGCGTTCACGGGGCGGGCGTCTTCGACCGCTTTTTCGGTGACGGTGGGTGAAGAGGGCATGACACTCCCGGGGACCGCGCGAGGGGACGCGGGGATCTTGATCGGTCGCCGTGAGGTTAACTCCGGGGGTATATGCGCAGCGTATGGGGTCGTCAAGATCTCGGTGAGGTCTCGGAAACGGCGATTTCGGTGGGCGCAGGGCAGGGGTCTGGAAACGGGGAGTGACGACCCTTGGAAGTGTGATGATCACGCTACCCAGAGTGATCACTTAGCGCGTCGCGGCGCGGTGGAGCGCCTCGGCGATCGACGCGTTCTCCGGGGCGTCGTAGAAGAGGGTGAACCGCGACCGGACGTAGCCGTAGGCCAGCCCGCTGGCGGGGTCGGCGAACCCGTCGGAACCGGCCGCGCCGGAGTGCCCGAAGGCGTCCTCGCCGAGGAACGGGTACCAGGCGCGCTTGGCCTCGAAGCCGAGCATGCGGCGGTCGGTGTCGAGCGAGACCACGTCCAGGCCGGGGGAGACGGTGGTGAACTCGCCGAGCGTGGCCGCGTCCAGCAGGGGCGGACGGTCCCCGTCGCCCAGGATCGCCCGGTACAGCCCGGCCAGGCCGCGCGCGTTGCCGGTGACGCCCGCCGAGAGCTGGCCCTTGGCGCGGGCCGCGCGGTCGTTGATGAAGGCGACCTGGTCGAACGGGGGCGTCGCGTTCAGGTTGTAGGCGACCCCGGCGACCGAATCGGCCGAGGGCCAGGCGCCGGCGATCAGTTCGAGCTGCTCGGGGGTGGCCAGCCAGTGGCGCATCGGGTGGTAGCGGTGTTCGAGGCGCTCGGGGAGCCCGGCGTACAGGTCGAGGCCGTGGGGGACGGCGACGCGCTCCTCGTACCAGTCGGCGACCGAGCGTCCGGTGGCGTGGCGGACGAGGCCGTCGACGAGCGCGCCGAAGGTGTAGGCGTGGTAGCCGATGTGCTCGCCGGGCTCCCAGTAGGGCCGGTGCGCGGCCAGCCGCGAGGCGATGAGGGCGTCGTCGATGAAGGTGACGGCGTCGATGCCGCCGTCGGCGCCGATGAGCCCGGCGCGGTGCTGGAGCAGTCGCCGGACGGTCAGCCGGTCCTTGCCCTCGGCGGCGAAGGCCGGCCAGTAGGAGGCGACGGTGGCGTCGAGGTCGAGGAGGCCGTCGGCGGCCAGCAGTGCGGCGAGCAGGACGGGGACGGCCTTGCCGGAGGAGAAGACGCCGGTGAGGGTCTCGCCGGTGACGCCGTCCCCGGCCCACAGGTCGGCCACGGGCCGTCCGTGGACGAAGGCGGCGAGCTGGACGGCGTCCTGCCCGGGGCGGGCGGCGGCCTCGGCGAAGGCCTCCCGGACCTCTTCGTAGCCGGTGGCGACGGTGCCGTGCACTGCGGTCATGTCGATCTCCGTTTCTGGGGGAACGCCTCATTGACGGAGGCCGCGCCGGGCGTGTGACGTGACGCCCGTCATGTCCCGGCGCGCCGACCTGGATGCTCACCAATCGGTAAGTCCCTCACCGGATTGTGCGTTCTTGCAGGTCAGGGTGGCTCGGCGCAGGCTCATGGGGTAACCGGAAACGAAGGAGCTCGATATGAACGTCAGCGTCATCGGCCTGGGGGCCATGGGCGCCGCCATCGCCGCCCGCCTGCTGGACACCGGCCATGACACGGCCGTCTGGAACCGCTCGGCCCACCGCGCCGAGCCGCTGATCGCGAAGGGCGCCACCGGCGGGACGCTGGCCGAGGTGATCGCGGCGAGCGACGTCCTCATCGTCACGCTGCTGCGCTACAACAGCGTCGAGGAGGTGCTCGCGCCCGTCTTCGGTGAGCTGGCGGGCAGGACGGTGGTCAACCTGACCAGCGGCACCCCCAACGAGGCGCGGGCGCTGGCGGCGCTGCTGGCGTCGCACGGCGTGCGTTACGTGGACGGCGGGATGATGGCCGTCCCCGAGATGATCGGCCGGCCGGGCGCCTCGATCCTGTACAGCGGCGACGAGGCCGCCTTCGAGGAGGCGCGGCCGGTGCTGGCGGAGCTGGCCTCGGCGGAGTTCTTCCCCGGGGACGCCGGGCGCGCGTCCCTGGTGGACCTGTCGCTGCTGGCGGGCATGTACGGCATGTTCGGTGGCATCGCGCAGGCCACGGCGATGGCCGAGCGCGCGGGGCTGCCGCCGACGGTCTTCGCGCCGCGGCTGACCGCGTGGCTGCAGGCGATGGCCACGCAGGCCGCGGGGCACGCGGTGGTCGCCGAGAAGCGCGACTACACCACCGACACGCAGAGCGTGTCGTTCAACCTGGGCGCGCTGGAGGCGATCATGGAGGCCGCCCGCGACGAGGGTGTCGGCGACGGCTTTCTCGCCCCGGTGCGCGACGCCCTCGCCGCCCGTGCGGCGGCCGGTCGCGGCGAGGACGTCTTCGCCAGCGTGATCGAGGCCGTGCGGGCTCAGGATGCGGCGTAGCGCCAGAAGTCGCGCATCCACGGGGTCGGGGCCGGTCCGGTCATCGCGCGCTGCGTGAGCATGATCGTGATCGTCCCCGTCGACGGGATGACGTGCCAGGTGGTGCCCGAGCCGCCGACCCAGCCGTAGCGGCCGGGGACGTTCCACGGCTCGGCCGGCACGACGTCGACGCTGCCGCCGAAGCCCCAGCCCTGCCCCTCCAGGAACAGGGTGGCCGAGGCGCGCTGGGCGGGGGTGAGGTGGTCGGTGGTCATCGCCCGGACCGACGCGGGGGTGAGCAGGCCGCCGGTGAGGAGGGCCCGCGCCCAGGTGTGCAGGTCGCCGAGGGTGGACACCAGGCCGCCCGCGCCGGAGGGGAAGGACGGCGGTGCCGTCGGCTCACCGCCGGGTGTGACGGGTTCGAGGGTGCCGTCCGCGGCCGGGGTGTAGGCGGTGGCCAGGCGGCCGAGGTCGGCGGCGGCGACGTGGAATCCGGTGTCGCTCATGCCGAGCGGGGCGAAGACGCGCTCGGCGCAGAAGCCGGGCAGGGACTGACCCGAGGCGCGCGCGATGAGCACGCCGAGCAGGTCGCCGCTGGTGTTGTACAGCCACCCCTCGCCCGGCTGGCGCAGCAGCGGCACGGCGGCCATGCCCTTGAGCCAGGCCTCGTTGTCGGCGGCCCCGCCGCCGGTGTCGGGCGTGAGCGCGAAGAGCGGCCCCAGCGCCGGGAGCGAGAAGTCGTCGGGGAAGCCCCAGCCGCAGCGGTAGGTGAGCACGTCGGCGACGGTAATGGGCCGCGCGGCGGGCACGACGTCGTCGACGGGCCCGGCGGGCTCGCGGACGACGACCGGCGCGGCCAGCTCCGGCAGCCACTCGGCGATCGGGGCGTCCATGCGCAGCCGCCCGTCCTCGACGAGCAGCATCGCGGCGGCGGTGACGATCGGCTTGCTGACCGAGGCGACGCGGAACAGGGTGCCGGGTTCCATCGCCGGGCCGCCGAAGGCGGTGGACCCGGCGACGGCGGTCTCGACGCGGTCGCCGTGGGCGACCAGCGCGACGGCGCCGGGGAAGGTGCCGGCCTCGACATGGCCGTGCAGCAGCGCTGGCAAATCTGTCATGGCGTCACTTTGCCAGACGGGTGCGACAAACCGGTCGCGCGAATAACTCGTACAGCAGTGTTCGGGTTAGCTGCTATGCTCTAACTCGTACAGTGCTGTTCGAGTTATGGAGAGTTCCATGCACGGCACCGCGCACCACCCCCACACCCATCCGCCCGTCCTCCACCCCCGACGCCACCTCGCCCTCGCGCTGCTGTGCGCGGCCCAGGCGATGCTGGTCATCGACCTGACCGTCGTCAACGTCGCGCTGCCCTCGATCGGCGGCGACCTCGGCCTCGGCCGCGAGGCCGTCACCTGGGTCGTCACCGGCTACACCCTCGCCTTCGGCGGGCTCATGCTCCTCGGCGGGCGCCTCGCCGACCGGCTGGGCCGCCGCCGCGTCCTGCTCACCGGCCTCGCCCTGTTCACCCTCGCCTCGGCCGCCGCCGGATTCGCCGAAGACGGCGGCGTCCTCATCGCCGGACGGCTCGCGCAGGGCGTCGGCGCGGCCCTGATGTCCCCGGCGGCGATGTCGTCGGTGACCACCCTCTTCCACGGCCGCGAACGGCACCGCGCGCTCGGCGCGTGGGCCGCCGTCGGCGGTGGCGGGGCCGCCCTCGGCGTCCTCGTCGGCGGGCTGCTCACCGCCGGACCCGGCTGGCAGTGGGTGTTCATCGTCAACCTGCCCGTCGGCGTCCTGCTGTGGCCGCTGCTGCTGAAGGCGCTGCCCGCCGACCCGCCGCCCGAGCGCGCCCGCCTCGACCTGCCCGGCGCGGCCACCGCGACCCTGGCCACCGCCGCGCTCGTCTACGGCGTCGTCCGCGCCGGGGACGGCGGATGGCGCGCGGCGGCCGTCCCGATCGCCCTCGCGGTCGTCCTCTACGCCGCCTTCGCGCTCATCGAGCGCCGCACGGCCCACCCGCTCATGCCCCTGCGGCTGCTCGCCCGCCGCACCACCCTCACCGGCGTGTTCCTCATGCTGGTCGCCACCGGCCTGCTCATCTCGTTCTTCTTCCTGGGCTCCCTGTACCTCCAGGGCGAGCGCGGCTACGGTCCCCTGCGGACCGGCCTGATGTTCCTGCCCGCCGCGGTCGCCATCGTGGCCGGCGCGCACCTGGCCTCGCGGCTGCTGGGACGCCTGGGCGCGCGCTGGGTGGCCGTGCTCGGCTTCGCGCTGGCCGGGGCGGGCGCGGCGTGGCTGGCGGCCGGGCCGTTCCTGCCGGGCTTCACTCTCGCGGCCGGTGCGCTGGGCACGCTGTTCGTGACCGCGACGGCCACCGCGATGTCGGCGGCCTCCCATGAGGACGCCGGGGTGACCTCGGGGATCGTGACCACGTTCCATGAGCTGGGCGGCTCCATCGGCGTCGCGGTGATGTCGACCGTGGCCGCCTCCGGGTTCTCCCTCGCCTTCGCCGTCTGCGCGGTCACCGCGGGCGCGGCGGCGCTGGCCGCGCTGGTGATCGTGCCGAACCGGCGGCTGGAGTCGTCGGGGCCGATGGCGCACTAGCTACCATCCGATCATGCCCGAACCCCGTCGCGCCGACGCGCGCCGCAACATCGAGCGCATCCTGGCCGCCGCGCTGGAGCTGTACGGCTCCCGTCCCGGGGTGAGCATGTCCGATGTGGCCAAGGCGGCCGGTGTCGGCCGGGTGACGCTGTACGCGCACTTCCCGTCCCGCGCCGATCTCGGCGCCGCCGTCGCCGAGCGCGCGGTCGCCGAGACCGTCGCGGCCCTGTCGGGGCTGGGCCTGGACGCCCTGCCCGCCGACGAGGCGGTGGCGGCGATGCTGCGGGGCCAGTGGCGCATCTTCGAACGCAACGAGTACCTGCGCGGCAACATCGTCGCCGACGTCGAGCCCGAGCGCCTGCGCGCCGGGCACGATCCGCTCATGGAGTACCTGACGGCGCTGCTGGCTCGCGGCCGCGCCGAGGGCGTCTTCCGCGGGGACCTGCCCACCGGGTGGCTGATCACCGCGTTCTATCACCTCGTGCACGCCGCCGCCGACGAGCAGCGCGCGGGACGCCTGACGCCCGCCGAGGCCGTGGAGGCGCTCGTGGCGACGGTGCTGTCGGTGTTGCGGAACAGTGCGGTGGGCCAACGGGATTGATCTGGCCCGGCTCCCCGCGTCGCCCATAGCGTCGCCACCGCGCGTCCCGCCCGGGACGCGCGGGAAAGGAGCCCCCATGCGACCCCCTCTCCGCCGCGCAGGGACCCTCGCGGCCCTCGTCGCGGTCCTGCTCACCCTCATCACCCTCGCCGCCCCGACCGGCGCGTTCGCCGCGTGCGCGCCCGGCAAGGACGTCGCCGACCACTACTTCGACGGCGGGGGAGGCTGGTGGTACGGCTACAAGTACGTGTCGGTGGCCGACGGCTTCCTCAAGTCCGAGGGCCACTCCTATGTGAACAACACCGACAACGGCATCAACTGGAGCCGTGAGACCGAGCAGACGGTGAGCTGGACGGTCACCACCAGCGGCAGCCTGTCGACGTCGTCGAAGCAGCAGTTCGTGCGCGGCTTGGAGGTCCAGAACACCTTCTCGTTCACGCGCGGCACCAGCTACACCGAGACCTCCCGCACCCGCGAGTCCTTCAGCACGGTCATCTCACCGCGGACGATCCTGTACGCCGACTACGGCAACATCGCCTACCAGATCGGCTACGTCTTCCGCGTGTTCTACCGCAACACCCCCGGCCAGTACTGCGCCATCCAGGGCCAGACCGGCGTCGAGCAGGCCGTGGTGCCCAGCAAGGACCAGCGCTGGGTCTTCACCGCCACACCGGTCTAGTCGTCCCGCAAGGCCCGCTCGCCCTTGCCGGTGACGGCCTCGATCATCAGCGGGAAGTCGCCGTCGTCGGGGACGAAACCGTCGATGTAGTCGCCGTCGTACAGGCGGCGCAGGGCGGCCTCGACCTCGCCGCGTTCGGGCGCGTCCGGCGCGGCGAGGTCGTCGGCGGGCACGTCGTCCATGGCCGACAGGCGGATGCGCAGGTCGGCGAGGAGATCGAGGTCGGCGGAAGAGAGTTCGTCCATCACATGATGGTCGCGCGCGGCGGCGGTGGGGCGGGGCGGTTCGGCTAGAACAGGCCGCGCAGCTCACCGCGTCCGCGCAGGCCGAGCTTGCGGTAGACCGAGCGGAGCTGGTTGTCCACCGTCCGCACCGAGACCACCAGCGCGGCCGCGATCTCCCTGCTGCTGTGCCCGAGGGACGCCAGCCGCGCCACCTCGCGTTCGCGCTCGGTGAGCCCGGAGGGGCCCATCAGGACCCGCAGGGGACCGGCGTACCAGCCGTATTCGATCCGGACGCGCTCGGCGTCGAGCGGGCCGAGGAGCGGCACGGCGTGCGCGGCGGCCTCCGCGGCGTATAGCCGCAGCCCGCGTGCGCCGAGCGCGGCGGCGACCGCCAGGAGCGCGTGCGGATCGCGCGCGTGCAGCGCGGCCGCCTGCGCGACGGCCAGCCGGAGCAGCGGGTTGTCCCCGGCGAGGCGGGTGAGCGGCTCGCGCGCCTCGCGCGCGCCCAGCCGCAGCGCGGTGTGCCAGGCCGCCGCCTCCAGCCCGCGCAGTTCGGTGCCCGACAGCCCGCGTGCGACCGTCACCGCCGCCGCGCGCGCCGAGGACGGCGACGCCGAGGCCCACACCCTCGCGTCGGCCAGCGCCCACGTCGTCGCCGCGTGATGGGGTGTGGCCGGGGCGGTGGCGAGGACATCGGCGGCCACGCCGGGCAGTCCGCTGTGGACGGCGGCCAGCACCAGCTCGACCGGCGCCGGCGGCGCCAGCGGCACCGGCCCGGTGACGCTGCGCGAGGCGGCCGCCAGCAGCTCACGGGCCCGGCCCGGGTGCCCGCGCAGCAGCAGCGAACGCGCGGTGAGGACCGCGACGTGCGCGTCGGCGATCGGCCCGCCGCCCATCGTGGCGCGCAGGCTCGCCACCGCGGCGTCGAGCCCGCCGACGTCGCCTAGCCCGGCGTGGGCCTCGGCGAGGGCGCGGTGCAGCAGCGCCAGCCCGGTCGGCTCCCGCTCCGGGGACGGCTCCCAGCGGGCGATCGCGGCCGCCGCGTCGGCCACCGCGCCCGCCAGGTCCCCCGACGAGACCTTCGCCGAGGCGGTCACCAGGGCGGCGGTGTCCACCAGCCGCGCGCTGACACCGGGATCGGGCAGCGTGGCCAGCCCGGCGGCCAGCTCCCCGCGCCAGACGCGGTACATCGCCAGCGGCCACAGGAAGTCGGCGGGCTCCGGCGCGCCCTCGGCGGCCGTGGCCAGGATCGCGTCGGCGGCGGCGGGATCGTCGTGCCCGAACAGGACCGCGCAGGCGCGGATGTTGACCAGGGACGAACGCCACGGCTCCGCCAGGTCCTCGGCGCCCACGGCGATGGCCTCGGCGGCGGCGTGGTCCCCGGTGTGCAGATGGACCGCGCCCAGCAGCACGCGCGCGGCCACCGGCCCGCCGAGCTCGTGGGCGCGCCGGGCCAGGCGCGCGGCGAGCGGCGCGTCCAGGAGGTTCCACACCTCCATCGCCGTCTCGGTCAGCTCCACCGGATCGGCCTCCTCGCCCGACTCCAGCGACCACACCGCCAGCCGCACCCGGTCGGCGGTGGTGCGCGGACCGTGCTCGCGCAGGGCCCGCGACAGCTCCCGCAGCAGCCGCCGTCGCCGCAGCGGCGGCAGCGTCTCGCGCAGGACCTCGCCGTAGAGGGGATGCGCCAGGCGCAGCCCGGTGGCGTCCATGCGGACGACCCCGGCCTCCTCGGCGGCCTCCAGCGCGCCCGGCGCGAGCGTGAGGGCCTCCGGCGCGAGCGGCTCGGCGAAGGCCACGTACTCGGCGACGGCGGCCACGCGCGGGTCGCGGGGCAGGCGTGCGGCGATGAGCGCGGTCAGGCGCGTGGTCAGCGGCAGCTCGCCGGTCAGCCGCCACACCCCGTCCCCGGCGGTCAGGACACCGCTCTCGCGCCCGGCGCGCACCAGCTCGGCCAGCATCAGCGCGTTCCCGCCCGCCCGCGCGCACATCGCCCCGGCGGTGGACTCCTCGACCCGCCCGCCGAGGGCCGCGCGCAGCAGCGCCGTGCTCTCGCCGGGCGTCAGCGGCGCCAGCGCCACGCGGTTGCCGCCGCAGGCGCCCACCAGGTCCCACACCGCGCCGCCGGGGTCCACGCCGTCGCGGACGGTCAGCAGCACCGGCACTCGCCCGCCGTCGATGAGGTGCCGCACGAGCGCGGTGGAGGCCGGATCCAGCAGATGCGCGTCGTCCACGTGCACCGCCGCGTCCCCGTCCAGGACCGACAGGGCCCACCCGACGGGGTTCGCCGCGGCCTGCGGCGGCGGCGCGGGCAGCAGGTGCGCGAACGCCCCGAACGGCACGCCCCGCAGCGCCTCGGCGGCGCGCGCGACCCGCGCGTCCGGTCCCACCGCCTCGGCCGCCAGGCGGCTCTTGCCCACCCCCGCCGGCCCGGTGATCACCGCGTGCCCGCCGGGCGCGGCGAGGAACCCGGCGAGCGCGGCCAGCTCCGCCTCGCGCCCGGCGAAGGGCCACTGCGTCGTCATGGCGCGCAGCGTAACCGGATTTGAGTAGCCCGCTACTCATGCGTTCCGGCCACGGCCCGCCACACCATTGCTCGTCCCCGGCGCACACGGGGGAGAACCGGAGACGGGGGATGGGTGATGGGGAGAGCCCCGGTGACGGCGATCGTCGTCGTGTCGGTCCTGGCCTGGACGGCGCTCGCCGCGGGTGGGACGTACCTGCTGGCGGGGGCGGGTGGCGGCGGCCCGGGCGGCGGCACCGCGTCGCCGGGGCCGCAGCCCACGTCCACGGTGTCGGTGTCGCCGTCGGGGAACGGGGACGGCGGCGGCACGCTCAGCCACCCGCCGGGCGGCGTCGCGGCGAGCGTCGTCGACGCCGCGACCGGCGCGGGGGAGTGCCCGCTGCTGGTGGAGCTGACCGGCGTCATCGCCGCCGACCCCGGCACCGCCGTCCGCTACACCTGGCGCACCCACGACAGCCGCAGCACCGGCGAGCAGAGCGTCACCACCGGCGCCGACGGGCAGGCGCGGGTGCGCGGGCGCTTCGACTTCCCCGGGACCTCCTGGCAGGGCACCGTCGCGCTGACCGTGCTCGGCGCGGGCGTCCAGTCGGCCCCGCGCGAGCTGGCGCTCACGTGCGCGCCGGTGATCACCGCCGAACGCGACGGGCCGGTCGCCGACGCGCGCGTGGACTGCTCCTCGGGCATCGTCACCGACCAGGCCTACGTCCAGTTCGCCGTGCGCGCCAACGCCGGGCCGGTCACCGTCCACTACGCCCTGGTGGAGGACGGCGCGATCACCGAGGGGGACGTGGAGATCACCGCCCCGGCCGGTGGTGAGGAGTACGTCGTCTACATCGGGCCGATGGCCCCCGTCCACGAGGGCGGACGGCGCGAGGTCACCCTCGTGGCCCCTTACCCGCAGTCCACCGTGTCCCTGACCGTCGACTACCGCGTTATCTGTGGAGGATGATCGTGCGCCTATCCGTCGGCAACAGCGCCGCCGTCAAGATCCTGGGCAGCGTGGTCGTGCTGTTCCTGCTGACCGCCGCCACCGGCGTCTCGGTCGGGATCGCCACCGGCTACGACATCATGACCATGACCCCGCACCCCGGCGACGAGGGACCGCGCGTCCTGCTGCTGGTGCCCTTCGCCGCGGCGATCGTGGCGATCTTCGCGATGCTGTCGATCTGGCGGACCGCCGCGTGGCTGCACGGGACCCGCCTGACCCACCGCTCCACCTTCGGGCTCGGCACCGTCGACCTGGCGCGCGCCGGACGGCTGTGGTTCGAGGAGCGCAAGCAGCGCACGACCAGCCGGCAGGGCGACATGCAGGTCACCACGACCTACTCCGTCCCGCTGCTGTGCGCCGAAGACGCCGGGACCGTCGTCCGCCTGCCCCTCGCCTGGTACGGGCGCCGTGTGCCGCACACGCAGCTGTCGATGCTGGCCGCCGCCATCGAGTCCGGCTACCGGCCCGGCCCGGCCGGGGACCACGCGCGGGCGGCGGCGGCGCAGCTGCGCGTCATGTGACACGTAGGGTGACGGCGTGCTATTCGAAGAACTCGCGTGGGCCGAGACGCCCATCGGTGAGATCAGCCTCCGCCGCCGCCACGATCCCGCCCTCGGTCACGAGGTCCACGAGGTGAAGCTGGGCGAGGAGTACCTCATGTCCAGCGCCTTCACCGCCGCCGAGATCGCCCTCGCCGAACTCGGCCTGGCCCGCCTGGACGGCGCCGGGCTCGATGTCCTCGTCGGCGGTCTCGGCCTCGGCTACACCGCCCGCGCGGTCCTGGACGACCCGCGCGTGGGCGCCCTGACGGTGGTCGACGCGCTGCCGGAGGTCATCGACTGGCACCGGCGCGGGCTCGTCCCCCTCGGCGAGGGCATCGCCACCGACCCGCGCTGCCGTCTCGTCGCCGCCGACTTCTTCACCTCGGTGATGGAGGACGGCGAGACCTACGACGCGCTGCTGATCGACATCGACCACAGCCCCAGCCACCACCTCGCGCCCGGCGGCGAGGGCTTCTACTCCCCGGACGGCACCGCGCGCATGGCTCGCCGCATCCGCGAGGGCGGCGTCTTCGGGCTGTGGTCGAACGACCCGCCCGAGGAGGACTACCTGGCGGTCCTGCGGGGCGTGTTCACCGATGTGGAAGCGCGCGTGGTGGGCTTCTGGAACCCGCTGCAGGGACGGGAGTCGACCAACACGGTGTACCTGGGTACCCGCTGACCTGCGGAAACGCCGCCCGAGAAAAACCTCCCCGGAAAATGTCGAGCCCGCCCGGGCCGCCCCGACCAACGGGTGAGGGCCCACGAGGGGCCGCGAACCTGAGGAGCGATCACGATGCGCAAGCTCACCTACTGGGTCCACCAGTCCGTCGACGGTTTCATCAGCGGCCCCAACGGGGAGTTCGACTGGCCGGAGCTGACCCCGGAGCTGACCGAGTACTCCTACGCCGTCCACGAGGACGTCGACACGTTCCTGTACGGGCGGGTCGTGTGGGAGTTCATGTCGTCGTTCTGGCCCGTCGCCGAGAGCATCGCCGACGATGAGCACACCCGCACCTTCGCGCCGATCTGGCGGAAGACGCCGAAGGTGGTCATCTCCCGCACGCTGGAGAAGGCCGACTGGAACACCACCGTCATCGGCGGCGACCTCTACGCCGCCGTCACCGAACTCAAGTCGCGGGACGGCGGCGGGCTTCTGCTGAACGGCGGGTCCAAGGCCGCCGCCGCGCTCACCGAGCTGGGGCTCATCGACGAGTACATCGTCATGACGCACCCGGTGGTCCTGGGCGGCGGGCAGGAGCTGTTCCCGCGCGACGAGACGCGCCGGAAGCTGAACCTGGCCGGGAGTCACGTGTGCGACGGGCGCGTGGTGGTCTCCCGGTACACGCCCGCGGGGTAGCCCGGAGGCGCGGCGCGGGGCGGAAACTCAGCGAAGTGACCGGACACTGTGGACCGGTCACCACCGCGCCGCGCCGATGAGGACCCGAGGACGCTTCGTGTCTGGCAGACTCCGATGGCACGGCGGCCGGGGGATGGCCGCCGCACCCCCTGGAGGTCCCATGTACACACCCCGTCCGCAGATGCCGGGCCGGGTCATCCTCGCCACCGCGATGATCGCCGTCCTGGCCGGAGCCTCACTGCTGACCCTCCTGCGCGGACTGTCCGCCGGATGGTTCGCCGCCGGGAACGTCATCGGGTGGACCGGCGGCGCCCTGGCGGTGCTGGGCCTGGCCGCCGGCTTCGCCGCGGTGAACTTCCGCGCCGGGCGCGCCTGGATCCGCCGGCTCGCCCTCGGCTGCTGCCTCGCCATCGCGATCCTCACCGGCGCGGCGGCGGCCGTCGCGTTCGTCCTCGGCCTCTCCTCCGGCGGGCTGGGCGCCGCGATCGCCCTGTTCATCGGCATCTTCGCCGTCGGCTTCGCCGCCCTGGCGGTGACCGCCTCGGTGGCCCTCATGTCCGCCCAGGCCCGCGACTGGTTCGGCTGGGCCGGGGACCTGGTCCCCGAGCAGGACGAGTGGCGCCCGGCCAGGGCGGTGCCCGCCGTCATGATCGCCACCGGCGTCGCCGCCCTGCTCGTGCTCATCCTGCTGTGGTCGCGGCTGACCCTCGGCTTCGGCGCCGACGCCCTCGGCATCGCCTCCGCCGTCGTGGTCGGCGCCATGGGCGTCCCCGTGGCCATGGGGGCCGTCGCCGCGCGCGTCATCGGCCTCGCGGCCGCCGCCGTCGGCTCCTTCGCGTGGGGCCTGGACGCCATCGCGTCCATCGTGTCGGTGATCTCGCCCGGCGACCTCGGCGACGCCTTCGCCGGACTGTTCCTCATCGCCCTCGCCGGGCTGAACATCACCACCGTCGTGCTGCTCACCCGGCGCGGCCGGACGCCCGACGCCACCCCCGAGGCGGGCTAGGCTCGGAGCCGGACACCCACGAATAGGGAGCGATCGATGACCGTACGCGCGACCTGGAACGGCGCCGTGCTCGCCGAATCCGATGACACCGTCATCGTGGAGGGCAACCACTACTTCCCGCCCGGCTCGATCAAGCGGGAGTACTTCAGCGACAGCGAGACGCACACCGTCTGCGGCTGGAAGGGCACCGCGTCCTACTACACCGTCGTGGTCGACGGGGCGTCCAACGAGGACGCCGCCTGGTACTACCCGGACACCAAGCCCGAGGCCGACCACGTGAAGGACTACGTGGCGTTCTGGAAGGGCGTCGAGGTCACCGGCGCCTGAGCCGAGCGAAAAGGGCCGCCCCGAGGGGCGGCCCTTTCGTCACTTCCGGGTCGCGAGCCACTCGTCGAACGTGGTGGGCGCGATGCGCGCGTCCTCGCCCGGCAGCAGCGCGTTCCCGGCCATCTCGGCCCCGAACAGGCCCGCGTCCCAGCTCGGCACGAGCTTCACGTCGGTGCGCCCGTCGGCGGCGAGGGTGCGGCGGGCCATGTCGATCATGTCCTGCGGGTCGGGGCCCGCGACGTCGCGGTGGCGTCCCTGCGGCTCCCCGGCGGCGATCTCGGCGAGGACGGCGGCCACGTCGGCCGGGGCGATCGGCTGGAGCAGCAGCGGGGCGATGGCCGCGACGCCGTCCCGCTCGACCCAGGAGGCGACCATCCCGGCGAAGTCGTGGAACTGGGTGGCCGGGACGATCGTCCACGGCACCGGACCGGCGGTGACCAGGCGCTCCTGCTCGCGCTTGCCGGAGTAGTGGTCGTTGCCCTCGACGCGGTGGACGCCCGCGATGGACAGCAGCACGTGGTGGCGGACCCCGGCGCACTCCTCGGCGGCCAGCAGGTTCGCCGTGGCGGTGCCGAAGGCGGCCACGGTCGACTCGCGGTCGGCGGCCTGGAGGTTGGTCGCGTCGACCACGGCGCCGACACCGGCGAGGGCCTCGTCGAGCCCGGCGCCGGTTGCCAGGTCGACGCCCGCGCCGCGGCTCATGCGCACGACCTCGTGGCCGGCGCCTTCGAGCTCGGCGACGGTGAGGGCTCCGATGTTGCCGGTGGCCCCGGCGACGGCGATCCGCATGGTGTGCAACTCCTCGGTAGGCGAACGCTCACAGGCTATCATGGACTAAATAGATCCGCAATCTCCATGATACGCTCATGCGGTGAAGCTGCCGGTGAGCACCGAATGGGTCCTGCACTGCGCGACGACCCTCGCGCAGCTGGAGCCGGGCGACAGCGCCTCGGCCGCGCAGCTCGCCGCCTACTACGACCTGCCCGGTCCCTACCTCACCAAGCAGCTCAAGGCGCTGGTGAACGCCGGTGTGCTGACCGCCGCGACGGGCCCGCGCGGCGGATTCCGGCTCGCGCACCCGGCCGCCGAGATCACCCTGCTGCGCATCGTGGAGGCCGTCGACGGCGCCGCCCCGCCCTACGAGTGCCGCGAGATCCGCCAGGCCGGCAAGGGCGCGCTCCCGGCCGCGGACTGCCGGGAAACGTGCGTCCTGGCGGCCAAGATGGCCGAGGCGCATCAGGCCTGGCGGTCCAGTCTGGACGCGGTCAGCCTCGCCGACATCCTCGGCTCGCTGCCCGCCACCGCGCCCGCCCGCACGCGCTCGAAGCTGAAGGGCTGACGGCTCGCACGGATCTAGGACACCCGCACCGCGATCGAATGCCACCCCGTGGCGCCGTCGGGGAACGGCGCGGCCCGGCGCTCATCCTGCACCGCGCCCGAACCGTCGGTGGCGCGCACCGCGAGGTCGTGCCGCCCGGGCGTGGCGTCCCAGTCGAAGGTCCACTGCGCCCAGGTGTCGGCCGAGGCGGACGCGCCCAGCGCCGCCGGGCGCCACTCGCCGCCGTCCACGCGCACCTCCACCGCCCGCACACCCCGGTGCGGTGCCCACGCCACGCCCGCGACCCGCACCCGGCCCGCCGGGACCGCCGCCAGGGCCCGGGGCGCGTCGATGCGCGAAGAGGTCTTGACCGGCGCCTCGCGCGCCCAGTCGCGGCGCACCCAGTACGGATCGAAGTCGCCGAAACGGCTCGCCTCCAGCTCGGTGATCCACTTGCACGCCGAGACGTAGCCGTACAGGCCCGGCACCAGCATCCGGGCGGGGAAGCCGTGCTCCAGCGGCAGCGGCTCGCCGTTCATGCCGAGCGCGATCATCGCGTCCCGGCCGTCGGTGACCGCGCGGGTGGGCGTCCCGAAGGTCATCCCGTCCGCCGAGCGCGCCACGATCTGGTCGGCGTCCAGGGCCACGCCCGCCTCGGCCAGCAGCTCCGCCAGCGGCACGCCCAGCCAGCGCGCGGTGCCCAGGTAGGGGCCGCCGACCTCATTGGACACGCACACCAGCGTCACGTCCCGCTCGATCAGCGGACGCGCCAGGAGCTCGGCGAAGGTGTACTCGCGCTCGGCGCCGACCAGGCCGTGCACGCGCAGCCGCCACGCACCGGCGTCGACCTGGGGCACCGACAGGGCGGTGTCAACGCGGTAGAAGTCCCGGTTGGGCGTGTAGAAGCCCTCCGCGAGCCGCGGCCCCGCCGGTGAGGCGGGGGCGGGCAGCCGGACTTGCGCCCGCGATGTCTCCCCGGCCGCCCGCGCTCGTGAGACGAGCCGCGCGCCCGCGCCGCCCGCCAGGGTCCCGGCGGCCACCGCCGCCGAGGTGATCAGGAACCGCCGCCGGGCCGCCCGGCCGGGTTCCCCACCCGGCCGGGCGGCGGCGCGCGCCCGCGACAAAGCCCCAAGTACCGCGGTGCCGGTCAGCGCGCCGATGAGCGGCGGCAGCGCGGCCCACGCGTCCGCGGCGGGCCGGGTCAGCGAGACCGCCGCGCCCACGGCCGCGAAGGCCCACAGCGCCGCCACCGCGAGTCCACGATGGCGGTGGGACACCAGGCCCACGGCCGCGGCGAGCGCGCCCAGCGCCACCGCGACCGAGGCCAGCAGAATGGTCTTGTCGGCGGTGCCGAATGACCGCACCGCCCATTCCTTGACCGGTGTCGGAGTCGCGTCGATGATCGCCGAACCAAGATTCAGCACCGGGCCGGTGATGCCGATGATCGCCGCGGACAGTTCGGCGAGCGCGATTCCCGCGGCCACCGAGAGAAAACCGATCATCGCCGCCGGGAAAGCGCGCCGGAACCATCGGGTGAATCGTTTCACGAACGCGCTCCCATGCTCGGGGGACGGCCTTTCGGCCGTCCCCGGACGGCGGTTACTTCTTCGCCGGAGGCATCAGCACGGTGTCCACCAGGTACACCGTGCCGTTGGCGGTCTGGATGTTGCCGCACACGACCATGGAGTTCCCGTTGACCGTCCAGGACTCGCCCGAGCCGCTCACCTTGACCGTGTCGCCTTCGAGGGTGGTGTGCTCACCGGCCAGCTGCGCGGGCGCCAGGCGCTCGCCGATGACGTGGTAGGTGAGGACGCCGGTGAGGGCCTCCTTGTCGGCGAGGAGGGCCTTGAGGTCCTTCTCGGGGACCTTCGCGAAGGCGCTGTTGACCGGCGCGAAGACGGTGATGGCCGGCGCGGTGTTGAGGGAGTCGCCCAGGTCGGCGGCGCCGACGGCGGTGACGAGCGTGCTCAGCAGCGGGTTGCCGCTCGCGGCGGTCGCGGTGGGCACCTTGGCCATCGCGTCGAGGCTGCCGGCGTTGCCGGGGTCGGCCGGGATCTGGCCGCAGGCCGCGCCGAACACGCCGTCGGCCTTGGGCGCCGTCGCGGTGGTGGGCTGCGCGGCGGGTGTGTCGCCGGCCTTGTCGTCGGTGCCCGAGGAGCAGGCGGCGGTGGCCAGGGCCAGCGCGGTGACGGCGGTCAGGACGGCGATGGTGGACTTACGCATGGGACTTCCTTTGATCGTGATGGACGCCGGCGCTCCGCCGGTCGAGGCCCAGGGCGGTGCCCAGCAGGACGGCCCCGACGACGAGGTGCAGCGCGTTGTCCGCGCCGTTCAGCGCGAGGATGTTCAGGTCGGTGCCGATGAGGAACAGCCCGGCGACGCCGACGGCGAGGTAGACCGCGCCGACGGTGCCGTTGGCGGCGCGCGCGGCCGGGGTGCCGAGGACCGATCCGGCCAGCAGGGCGGCGCCGACGGCCAGGTGCACGATGTTGTGGGCGACGTTGACCTCGAAGAGGCCGAGAATCGCGCCGCCTTCATGTCCCATCGCGGCGTGACCGCCGGACCAGAAGAAACCGATCAGTCCGACGAGGGTGAAAACCGCGCCGAAGATCGCGCCGACGATGCGATTCGGCGATCTTGCGTTCATGGTCGTTCCTCCGTTCGGGGCGGGGGGCCCGGTTGGTTCTCACCGGGTATTCGCCGCCGCGAACGGAATGGATTGGCGCTATTTCAGAGTCGCTATTCCGACCGGGTGGGTCGGCACCGGGGAACCCCCGGCGGGTTCGGTGGACAGGGCCACGCGGGAGGCGGGGGCGATGCCCTCGACGAGCGCGGTGGCGCCCGGCATGAGCCCGGCGCTGACCATGCGCCCGCCGATGTCGAGCCACAGCTGGTAGGCGCGGTCGGCGGCGAGCGCGGGCATGCCCACGCGGGTGACGACGACGGCGTCCAGCGAGCGGGAGGACACCACGACCATCTGCCCGCCGTCGCCGGCGGGCACGGTGGAGGTGGCGGCGTCGGGCGCGGCGAGGACGGCGGCGACGCGCTCGCGTTCGCCGCGCAGCTGCTCGGCCTGCTCGCGGGCGTCGCGGACGCGGTCCTCCTGGATCGCCCAGGTCCCGGCGGCGGTGCCCAGGGCGAGGATGACGGCGGCGACCGCGACGGCGGTGCGGACGCGCCAGCGGCGCGCGGCGGGCGTCTCGCGTAGCGGTTCGCGGGCCGTGCGCGGCGGCAGCTGGCGGGTCCCGGCGACCTCGCGCAGGACGCGTTCGCGCAGCCCGGGCGGGGGAGCGGTGGCGCTCGCGTCGGCCAGGCGCGCGGCGGTGGCGCGCAGTTCGGCGGCCTCGGCGGCGCAGGACGGGCAGTCGCGCAGGTGGCGTTCGGCGCGGGCGCGTTCGATGTCGTCCAGCGCGTCGAGGGCGTAGGCGCCGGTCAGGGTGTGCGCGTCGTCGTTCATCGTCCCACCCCGAGGCAGTCGCGGAGCCGGATGAGCCCGTCGCGCATCCGGGTCTTGACGGTGGCCAGCGGGACCCCGAGCACCGAGGCCACCTGGGGGTAGGTGAGCCCGCCGTAGTAGGCCATCGCGATCGACTCGTGCTGGAGTTCGGTGAGGCGTTTGAGGCAGTGGCGCAGCTGCTGGCGCTCCAGGCGTCCCAGGGTGGCCTCGCTGACCTGGTCGAAGGCGATCTCGCCGGAGGCGGCGGCCACGCGCGATTCGCGTTCGGCGCCGGCCTGCGCGCTGCGGACGCGGTCGACGGCGCGGCGGTGGGTGAGGGTGAGCGCCCACGCGATCGCCGAGCCGCGGCCCGGGTCGAAGCGGGCGGCGTGGCGCCAGATCTCCACCAGCGCCTCCTGGGCGACCTCCTCGGCCTGCGCGGGGTCGC
Source organism: Actinorhabdospora filicis (assembly GCF_030269765.1). GTDB lineage: Bacteria > Actinomycetota > Actinomycetes > Mycobacteriales > Micromonosporaceae > Actinorhabdospora > Actinorhabdospora filicis. Next base: position 29,027 of record NZ_BSTX01000006.1, read on the forward strand.
GGACCACGCGCCGGGCCAGGCCGCACACGCGCGGGGCGAGCAGGTCGTAGAGGGACGCGAAGGCGTCCTCGTCGCCGCGCGCGATCCGCGCCATCAGTTCCTCGGGGGTCGGTGTCGTGGCGTCGGCTGAGCCCGGACGTCCGGGCTCGGGCAGGGCTCTCACGGGTCACTCCCGTCTAGGCGTTCATTCGCGTCGTGGGTTCTCCCCGTGGTTCGGAGCCGCCCGGCGCCCGGATGGGCCCGGATGCGGCATGTCGGTGTGCGCGCGCTCGGTGGCCTCGATGCTGGCGGCGAGGAAGCGGGCGATGACCGCGCGCTCCCGCTCGTCGAAGCCGCGCCAGGCCTCGGCGTACTCGCGGGCCAGCGGCAGGAAGAAGCGGCCGCCGAGCTCGCGGGCGCGTTCGGGCAGTTCGAGGGCGACCCGGCGGCGGTCGGCGGGGTCGCGGGAGCGGCGCAGGTGCCCGGCGGCCTCCAGCCGGTCCAGGGCGGCGGTGGTGGCCGAGGGGCTCAGGCGCAGGGCCTCGGCGACGCGGCCGGGCGTGACGGACTCGCCGCGCAGCCCGGCGTCCAGGATGACGGCCATGGCGTTGAGGTCGGTGCGGTGGAGGCCGTGCGCCTCGCCGAAGAGTTCCACGAACCGCCCCGACTCCACGGTGAACCGCCGCAGCAGGCGCACCAGTAGCGCGTCGGGCACCTCTTCGGGCGCTGTCTCGGGCACCTGGTTCGTCCTCTCCGTCCCGTGGTTATCATTTCGACGATCGAAAGTTTCGACGATCGAAAGATTCGCCGATGGCCACCGTCAATCCTGCCCCCACCGACGCCCCCGCGAAGCGCCGACCCGCGAGGTGGCTCGTCCCCGCCCTCATCGTGCTCGCCTGGCTCGCCCTCGGCGGGTTCGCCGGGCCCTACGCGGGCAAACTCAGCGAGGTCACCGTCAACGACGGTTCGGCGTTCCTGCCGGCCTCCGCCGAGGCCACCGAGGTCGCCACGCTGCTCAAGAAGTTCGACGACCGCACCGCGATCCCCGCCGTCATCGTCGCCGAACGCCCCGGCGGGCTCACCCCCGGCGACCGGGCCTACCTGGAGGGCCTGCCTGCCGCGCTGGCCGCGCACGGCACCGCCGCGCCCGCCGTCCTGATCCCCGACGCCGGGCGGATCACCGTGGCCATCCCCGCGCACCCGCGCCAGGCCGTGGAGGCGATCCGCGCGCAGCTGGCGACACACCCCGACGGGCTCACGATCATGGTCACCGGGCCCGCCGCGCAGCTGGCCGACCTGGGCGCGGCCTTCAAGGGCGTCGACGGGCTGCTCCTGCTGGTCACCGCCGCGGTGGTCGGGCTCATCCTCATCGCCGTCTACCGCTCACCGCTGCTGCCGCTGGTGGTGCTGACCTCCTCGGCCTTCGCGCTGGCGGTGGCCGCGCTGACCGTCTACGTGCTGGCCGACAGCGGAAGGCTCGACCTGAACGGGCAGAGCCAGGGCATCCTGTTCATCCTCGTCTTCGGCGCCGCCACCGACTACGCGCTGCTGCTCGTCTCGCGCTTCCGCGAGGAACTGCGCGACACCGCCGACCGGCACGCCGCGCTGCGCAAGGCCTGGAAGGCCACCATCGAGCCGATCGCCGCCTCCGCCGGAACCGTCGTCCTGGGCGTGCTGTGCCTGCTCTTCAGCGACCTGAACAGCAACCGGGCCCTCGGGCCGGTCGCCGCCATCGGCATCGCCGCGGCCTTCCTGTCCTCGGTGACGTTCCTGCCCGCCGTGCTGGCCCTGCTGGGCCGGAGCGCGTTCTGGCCGAAACGGCCCGCCGTCGGCTCACCGCACCCCGAGACCGGCGGGCTGTGGGCGCGCGTCGCCGCGCTCGTCAAACGCCGCCCCCGCGCCGTGTGGGCCCTCACCGCCGTGGTGCTGCTGCTCGGCGCGGCCTTCGCCGGTCAGCTCAAGGCCGAGGGCACCGCCCAGTCCGACATCTTCCTCGGCGAGGTGGAATCGGTGGCCGGGCAGGACCTGCTGTCCCGGCACTTCCCCGGCGGCTCCGGCGCGCCGACCATCGTCATCGCCCGCCAGGAAACCGCCGGGGCCGTCCTGGCCGCCGCGCACGTGGACGGCGTCGAGTCGGCCGCGCCCGCCCTCGGGCGCGACGGGAAACCCCGCGTCGCCGACGGGCTCGCGCGCCTCGACGTCATCCTGAGCGACCCGGCCGACTCCGAGGCCGCCGTCGACACCGTCCGGCGGCTGCGCGAGGCCGTCCACGCCGTGCCCGGCGCCGACGCGCTCGTCGGCGGGCCCACCGCCGTCCAGCTCGACACACAGGACACCTCCCGCCGCGACCGGGCCCTGATCATCCCCATCGTGCTCGTGGTGATCTTCGCGGTGCTCGCGCTGCTACTGCGCTCGCTCGTGGCGCCGCTGCTGCTCATCGGCACCGTCGTGCTGTCCTTCGCGGCCACCATGGGCGTCTCCGCGCTGGTCTTCGAGCACATCTTCGGCTTCCCCGGAGCCGATCCCGTGGTGCCGCTGTTCGGCTTCGTGTTCCTGGTCGCCCTCGGCATCGACTACAACATCTTCCTGATGACGCGCGTCCGCGAGGAATCGGTCCGCCTGGGCACCCGCGAGGGCACCCTGCGCGGACTCACCGCCACCGGCGGCGTCATCACCTCCGCCGGGGTCGTGCTGGCCGCGACCTTCTCCGCCCTGGCCGTGCTGCCCCTGCTGTTCCTGGCGCAGATCGCCTTCATCGTCGCCTTCGGCGTCCTGCTGGACGCGCTGATCGTGCGCTCCCTGCTGGTACCGGCGCTCGCCGTCGACATCGGACGGCGGATCTGGTGGCCGGCCCGCCTCGGGAAGTGACGAAGGGGCCGCCGGTGCGCCCCGACCGGCGGCCCCTCGGCGGGACGGCGCGCGGCTCGCGTCGTCCCCGGCGTCAGGCTCTCCAGCGGTCTACGTACACGCGCTCGGGATCGAAGCGCTCACGCTGCCGCTCGGGGTTGAAGCGCCGGTGCGGGCGGGCGTCGGTGCCGGTACCGGCCGTCCACTGCCAGTTGCCGCAGTTGTTGGCCACGTCGGCGTCGAGGAGGTGCCGGGCGAACCACGCCGCGCCCTCCCGCCAGTCCACGCCCAGCGTCTTCGTCAGATGGGACGCGGTGACCATGCGCGCGCGATTGTGCATCCAGCCCTCGGCCAGCAGCTGCCGCATACCGGCGTCGACGAGCGCGACGCCCGTCTCGCCCGCCTTCCACGCGGCCAGGCCCTCCGGGTCGTCGGCCCAGTCCTCACGCGCCCCCGGCCGGAAGTTCTCGGTGCCCAGCCTCGGGAACGCCGCCAGCAGCTGGTGGTAGAAGTCCCGCCAGCACAGCTGCCGCACGAACGCCTCCGGCACGCGCGGGTCGGTCGCCAGCTCCAGCGGCGAGACGCACCCGAAGCGCAGGTACGGGCTCAGCCGCGAGGTGCCGTCCTCGGCGAGCGCGTCGTGCAGGCCGGCGTAGTCGCCCGCGCGCGGCGCCCAGTCCTCCAGCCGCGCCAGGCCCGCCGACTCACCGCCGGTCACCGGGGCGGGCGGCGCCTCGCCCAGGACCGCGCGCGGATCGTCGCCCCTCCAGCCCTCGGGCAGCACGACGCGCGCGGGCACCTCCTCGGGCTTGCGCCACGGCGAGGCCGACCACGACCGCCAGTACGGCGTGAAGACCTTGTAGTGATCGCCCCCGGCCGGGCGCACCGCCCCGGCGGGCAGCACCGTCACCCCCGGGAACAGCCGCAGCTCGGCCACCTCGCCCACCCGCCGCTGCCTGCGCCGCGCGTACGCGCTGACGTCCTCGGCCATCGCCACCTGCGAGGCTCCCGCCTCCCGCGCGGTCCGCGCGATCACCTCGGCGGGATCACCGCGCCGCACCAGCAGATCGCCCCCGAGATCCCGCAGCGACGCGCGCAGGTCGGTCAGCGCGTCCAGCAGGAAACGCGCGCGCCCCGGCGGCGCCTCGATCGCCGGATCGGCCACGAACAGCGGCACCACCCGATCCGCCACCCGGCACGCCGTGGCCAGCGCCGGGTTGTCCCGCACCCGCAGGTCCCGGGTGAAGACGACCATCACGGTACGCATGAGCCAGGCCAATCGACGCACGAATCGACGCAATGTGCCCAGCGTAGTGCATCGGGCCATAAGGGAGCCGTGGTTAAGGTGTCGTGTTGTGAACCGGAGATTGCCGTTTTGACTGAAGGACTGAGCGCGGGGGAGGCCGCTCGCCGACTGGGCGTCGCGGTCACCACCCTGCGCACCTGGCACCGCCGCTACGGCCTCGGGCCCGGCGGGCACGCCGCCGGACGGCACCGCAGGTACCGCGAGGCGGACCTGGCGCGGCTGGAGCTGATGTGCCGCCTGACCTCCCGGGGCGTCCCCGCCGCCGAGGCGGCCCGGCGAGTGAGCGCGGTACCGCCGGCCGCCCTCGGCCACGGCGCCCCCACCACCCTGGCCCCACCGCCGGGCACGCTCGTGCTGCCCATGTCCGGCGCGCCGCCCGCGCCCCCACCGGTCTCGCCCATCGCCGCCGTACGCGGACTCATCGCCGCCGCGTTCCGGCTCGACGTCACCGCCGTCCGCGAGACCCTCGCCCGCCACCTCGCCGTCCACGGCGTCCCCGCCACCTGGGACGGGCTCCTGCGCCCCGCCCTCACCGGCGTCGGCGACCGGCACGCCGCCACCGGACGCCACGTCGAGGTCGAGCACCTCCTCTCCCGCTGCGCCGGAGAGGCCCTCGCCGCCGTCCCGCGCCCCACCGCGCCACCCGCGCCCGTCCTGCTCGCCTGCGCCGACGACGAACAGCACAGCCTGCCCCTCGAAGCCCTCGCCGCCGCGCTCGCCGAGCGCGGGCTGTCGGTGCGGATGCTGGGCGCGCGCGTCCCGCCCGAGGCGCTGGCCGCCGCCGTCGCCCGCACCGGCCCCGCCCTCGTCATCGTGTGGTCGCACGCCGCCGCGACCGGGGATCCCGCGCAGCTGGCGCGGCTCCAGGCGTCCGGCGTGCTCGTCGCCGCGGCCGGGCCGGGCTGGCCCGCGCCGCCGCCGGGCGTCCTCACTCCCGCGAGCCTGGAGGAGGCGATGACCCTCGTCCTGCGCGCGGCGGATGTGTGAGAGTGCGGTCATGACCAGATACGCGGCCCTCTTGCGGGGGATCAACGTGGGCGGCAAGAAGCGCGTGCCGATGGCCGAGCTGCGCGACGTCCTCAGCGGGCTCGGGTACACCGACGTCACCACGTACCTCAACAGCGGCAACGCGACCTTCACCGCCACCGGCGACGCCGCCGAGCTGACCCTGCGCGTGGAGGAGGCCCTCGCCGGGCACTTCGGGTTCCCCATCGACACCCTCGTCGTCGACGGCCCCTACCTGCGTCGCGTCATCGCCGCCTGCCCCTTCCCCGCCGACGAGCTGGAGGGCAAACAGCTCCACGTGACGTTCCTGTCGGAGGAGCCCGGCGAGCGCTTCGCGGCCGTCGACGCCGCCGCGTACGCGCCCGAGGACTACCGGCTCGGCGAGAAGGCCGTCTACCTGTACGCCCCCGACGGGCTCGGCGTGTCGAAACTCGGTGTCGAACTCGCCCGCCCGCGCCTGGTGAAGGGGCTGCGCGCGACCAGCCGCAACTGGAACACCGTGAAAGCCCTCGCGGAGATCACCGGCGCTTAGGCTCAAGGTGTGCGCTGCCTCGTCACCGGGGCCACCGGCTATGTCGGCGGCCGGCTCGTCCCCAGACTCCTCGCGGCCGGGCATGAGGTCCGCTGCCTCACCCGCTCGCCCGACCGGCTGCGGGACGTGCCGTGGCGCGCCGACGTGGAGGTCGTCACCGGCGACGTGACCACCGGCGCCGGGCTCGGCGCGGCCATGGACGGCGTCGACGTCGTCCACTACCTCGTGCACTCCATGGGCGGGCCCGGCTTCGAGGCCGCCGACCGCGCCGGGGCCCGCAACACCGCCCGCGCCGCCGAAGCCGCCGGTGTCGGCCGGATCGTCTACCTCGGCGGGCCCGCCGTCGGCTCCACCGCCTCGGCGCACCTGCGGTCCCGGCAGGAGGTCGGGCGGATCTTCCTCGACGCGCCCGTCCCGGCGGTGGTGCTGCGTGCCGCGGTCATCATCGGCTCCGGCTCGGCGTCCTTCGAGATGCTGCGGCACCTCACCGAACGCCTGCCGGTCATGGTGACGCCCCGCTGGGTCCGCAACCGCGTGCAGCCCATCGCCGTCCGCGACGTCCTCCACTACCTCGTCGCCGCCACCGACGCGTTCCCCCCGGACGTCGACCGCGCCTTCGACATCGGCGGGCCCGACGTCCTCGCCTACGCCGACATGATCGCCGGATACGCGCGCGTGGCCGGACTGCGCGGGCGCGTCCTGCTGCCGGTCGGCGTCCTCAGCCCCGGGCTGTCGGCGCACTGGGTGGGGCTGGTGACGCCGGTGCCGAACGCGATCGCGCGGCCGCTCGTCGCCGGGCTCGTCCACGAGGCGGTCTGCCGCGAACACGACATCGCCCGGTATGTCCCTGACTCGCCCGGCGGGCTCACCGGCTTCGAGACCGCCGTGCGGCTGGCGCTGCGCCGCGTCCGCGACGCCGACGTGGAGACCAGCTGGGTCAACGCGCCCGTCCTCGGCGCGCCCGCCGAACCACTGCCCTCCGATCCCGCGTGGTCGGGCGGGACGGTGTACACCGACGTCCGGCAGCGCGACGTGGCCGCCCCGCCCGAGCGCCTGTGGCGGGTCATCGAGGCCATCGGCGGCGGCAACGGCTGGCACTCCTTTCCCCTCGCGTGGGCCGCGCGCGGCTGGCTCGACCGCGCCGTCGGCGGCGTCGGACTCCGCCGCGGCCGCCGCGACCCCCGGCGACTGCGCGTCGGCGAGGCCCTCGACTTCTGGCGCGTGGAGGAACTCGTCCCCGGCGAGCTGCTGCGCCTGCGCGCCGAGATGCGCCTGCCCGGCCGCGCGTGGCTCGAACTGCGCGCGGAACCGGCCGGGGACGGCGGCAGCCGCTACCGGCAGCGGGCGGTGTTCCTGCCGCGCGGGATCGCGGGGCACGCGTACTGGGCGGCGGTGTGGCCGTTCCACGCGGTGGTGTTCGGGGGGATGGCGCGGAACATCGCGCGGGCGGCGGAGGGGGAGGGGTGAGGGGGTTGGGCGCGGTGTCGGGCCGGGTCGGGTCGGGTCGATGGGGCGTATGTCGCGCGTGACCTGCGGAAACGGGGCGGGACGGTGATGTCTCCGCAGCGCGATGGCCATCCGCTCACGGGGCTTGCCGGGGCGGCGCGGGTGGGGGACATCGCGGCGGTGCCGTCGGGGGGTGGGTGGGGCGGGGTGGACCTGGGGTGGGACGAGGCGCCGCAAGCCCCCAAGCCCGCAAGCCAGGCTCGCAAGCCGCAAGCCCGCAAGCCCGCAAGCCCGCGGGCCTGCAAGCCCCCAAGCCCGCAAGCCGCAAGACCGCGTGCAGGCCCGCAAGCCAAGCCCGCAAGCTCCAATGACTCTGTGAGCTGTGAGCTGTGAGCTGTGAGCTGTGAGCTGTGAGCTGTGAGCTGTGAGCCCTGACCCGTGACCAGGGTTCGTGACTCTCGCAGAGCAACGGCGGCGTCGTGTGGCGGTGGCCTTCGGTGCAGCGCATCGCACGATGCCTACTTGCAGCACGTGACCTTGCCGTATGTGGCGAGTACGCCGCATCGTGTGGTGCGTGGTGTGAGTGGCTCGGCCAGCGTGCAGGTTCGGCGCTGCGCACGTCGCGCGTGACCTGCTGAAACACTGCCCCTGCCCCTGCCCCTGCCCCTGCCCCAGGCCAGGCGGTGCGGGGCGGGATGGCGCGGTGCGGGGCGGGTTGCGGCTCTGTGATGTTGCGGCGCGGCCCTGGTCGCATGGCGAGCGTGTGGCGGTGCCGTGGTCCGTGCTGGTTCGGCGGTGCGCACGTCGCGCGTGACCTGCTGAAACACTGCCCCTGGCGAGGCGAGGCGAGGCGGGGCGGGGCGCGGCTCCGTGACGTGGCGGCGCGGCCTCGGCGGGATGGCGCTGGTGCTGCGGTGCGGCGGTGCCGTGGTCCGCGCGGGTTCGGGCCGTGGGTGAGGGTGGCGTGTGTGTGGTGGCGTGACCTGGGCGGGCTGGCCGTGACCCGGGTGGGCGATGCGGTGCCTTCGTCGCATGGGCGCATGGGCGCATGCGCGGCCTGGGCGGCTCGGCCTCGTCCCGAGTCGGCGGGTTCGGTGCCGCGTGTGGTCTCGCGAACCCGACATCCGTCACACACCCGGGCGGTCCCACCTCGCCCTCGGGCATCATTGCCTTCGAACCGACAGGGGGACACGAAGTGAGCGAGAACCTGGTCACCGCGGCCGCCCACCGCGTTCTGGCCGCCACCGACCGGGATCTCGATCTCGCGCTCGACCTCGGCGCGTCCACGCTCGCCGCGTCCGAGGCGTCCTGGCCCGGGGTGGGCCGGCAGTTGCTCGCGCACGCCGAGTCCGAGCTCGGGCGGCTCTGGGACGCCGGGTGGCGCCCCGCCGATCTCGCGCGGGTCGCGCGTCGTGAGCTGGCCGCCGTCCATGTGGCGCTCGCCGTCGACTTGATCGCCGCCGAGGGGCGCCGGCATGCTCCGGCGGTGCTGGACCGGCGCTGGCTGGGTGAGCTGCGCGAGCTGTCCGCCGACGTGTGGTGGGACGGCGATGACGCGTACCTGCCCGGATTCGCCGCGGCGCACCGGCTCGACCGGTTCGCGATCGCCACCGCCGTCCTCGAACTGCTGCGTGTGTGGGGGCTGCTGCCCGTCATCACTCCCGTGGGCGCGGCTCCGGGGGGTGCGCCGCGCCGCGCGTCGGAGCCGGTCACCGGCGACTCGCCGATGCTGGCGCGGATCCGCGCGCTGCTGGCGAAGGCCGAGTCCACCGACTTCCCGCAGGAGGCCGAGGCGCTCACCGGCAAGGCGCAGGAGCTGATGGCCCGCCACAGCATCGACGAGGCCCGCCTCGCCGCCGGGCACGCGTCCCCCGACGCGCCCGCCGCGCTGCGGATCGGCGTCGACGCGCCCTACGACGGCCCGAAGACGATGCTGCTGGATGCGGTGGCCGACGCCAACCGCTGCCGCGCGGTGTGGTCGAAGGAGTTCGGTTTCTGCACCGTCATCGGCTTCGACGCCGACCTGGACGCCGTCGACCTGCTCTACACCTCGCTGCTGGTGCAGGCCACCGCCGCGATGTCCCGCGCGGGCGACGCCCACCACCGGCACGGCGCCGCGCGCACGAAGTCGTTCCGGCACTCGTTCCTGGTGGCCTACGCGACCCGCATCCGCGAACGCCTCTCGGCGGCGACCGAGAGCGCGGTGGAGGAAGCCGTCGCGGAAACGGCGGACTCCGATCTCCTGCCCGTGCTCGCCGCGCGCGAGGAGAAGGTCGACAAGGCCGTCGACGCGATGTTCGGCCGCCTGCGCTCCCAGCGCGTACGCGTGCGAGACGGCCACGGCTGGGCCGCCGGACGCGAGGCCGCCGACCGCGCGGCACTGCGGGGGAGCGCGGGAGCGGTACGGGGATAGCGGGACAGAGGGCAGGGCAGGGCTGAGTCGAGCCGGACCGGGTCGAGCCGGGCCGGGCCGGGCTGGATCGGGTCGAGCCGGGCCGGGCTGGATCGGGTCGAGCCGAGCCGAGCCGAGCCACATTGCACGGCGCCACCTCGCGCCGGGCCGTGTTGGCCCGCCCCCGCCGAGTCAGGTAGTGCGTGCCGGGCCGGGCGGAGCTGCGCCGAGTCGTAGGGCCGGGGCAGGTCACGCGACAGGCCGACCGGGCGCTGCCGAGCCGACCCACGCCGCACGAGGCCGGGGTGGGCTGGGCCGGATCACCTGACGCGAGGTCACGGAAGCCCAGGCCCCGGCTCAGACCACGGCCCAGGCCGCATAAGCCCAGGTCACGCAGCGGTATTCCACGCCGCGCTGAGCTGAGCCTTGCACGCGGCACCGGGCCGCACCAGGCGCAAGCCCAGACCACGCGACACCACGGCACGCCGAGGCGGGCCACATGACGCCACGCCGGGTGGTGCCGAGCCGAGCCCGAGCGGGCCTTGCCTCACCTCGCCGTGGCGCCGCGATGAGCGGGCCGAGGCCGTGACAGCAGCCGCTCCGGGCTGCGCGCCACGCGAAGCGACGCCACGCCACGCGAAGCGACGCCACGCCACGCCACGCCACGCGAAGCGACGCCACGCCACGCCACGCGAGGTGGCGCCGAACCGAGCCGTGCGGTGGGAGGCCGCACCGAGCCACGCCAAGTCACGCGATGCCAGGCGGCACCGGCCGGGCCGTACCGGCTCAAGTCACACGAAGCCCCGCGCCACCTCATGTGAAGCGCGGCGCCGGGTGACGCCGAGCCGAGCCCGAGCGGGCTTGCCTCATCTCGCCGGGACGCGCCGAGTTGGGCCGTGCCGAGCCGGGTCCGTGGCAGCAGCCGCTCCGGGCTGCGCGCCACGCGAAGCGACGCCACGCCACGCGAGGTGGCGCCGAACCGAGCCGTGCGGTGGGAGGCCGCACCGAGCCACGCCAAGTCACGCGATGCCAGGCGGCACCGGCCGGGCCGTACCGGCTCAAATCACACGAAGCCCCACTTCACGCCATGTGAAGCGCGGCGCCGCGTGGCCGCTGCCCCGGGGATCGCGCCACCCGGCCAGGTGCGGTGCGGCCTGGGCTTGGGCGGTTCGGCCTGGTGAAGCGTGCCGTCCTGGGATCGCGCCACCCGGCTGGGCGTGACGCGGCCCGGTGCAGTCTGGGTTCGGGTGGCTCGGGTGGTGGAGCGCGCCGCCCGGGATCGTCTCCCTGGCCGGGCGTGACGCGGCCCGCTGTGGCCAGGTGCGGTGCTCGGCCCGGCCAACCGCACCGCCAGTGGCGGCTCGCCACGGCATGGTGCCGCGTGGCCTCCCCACATCGTCGGTGCCGGTGCCGGTGCCAGTGCCGGTGTAGGCGTCCGCGTCGGGCGGGTACGCGAGCTGGTCCACATGCTGGACACGGGCGAACATCCACCCCCGAGGGGATAGAACTGATAACCATTCTCACCTACACTGGCGGCAACGCGCTTCCGTCGCCAGGGCGCGCCGCCGCCCCGGGTCTTACTCCCAGAGGCCCGGAGCGGCCGGGGGTGGGTCACGGCCGGCCGCGGGTCATCGGCTCGGCATATCGCCGGAGTCCGCCGGAAATCCCGCCGCCACCTCCACTCCACCCACTGCCGCACTCGCCACTCCACCCGCAAGTGCGCGCGAATCCGCATCCGCGAAAATTCCCGCCCGCGAGCCGGTGGGCCGAACCGCCCGTCGGGTTCGATCGGCGGGTGGGGCCAGGTGTGATCGGGCCCGGTGATCACCCATTCCGGAGTGATCAATCCGCTCCCCGGCGCCAATGTTGATCATTGTCGGGCCGTCGCGTTCCGGGCCGGACTCGGCCTTTAGTGGGACGCCGTCGCGCCCCTCGCGGCGGTGGTTCCGCTACGCGCCGCACCGCCTCGACGTTCGGCCAAATTGCGCGAAATCCGCATGAACCACCGATGGTGGCCATGGCGGAATTGCGCGGGCAAAGTCCAAAAAGATCAACTCTGCGGGCTTTATCGGATAATATCCTGGACTGATCCCGGCCCGATCGGGAGGTGCTGTCGCAAGGATGCGGTGATGCAGTTTTGAGGACGGTGCGGCGGTAGTCTGCGGGGTATGCCGGATTCTGGGCGTCCGAAGAGTGGTGATGTCGGCGTTCCGCAACACAAATGTAACCGACCGCGATCGGTAACCGGAAGGACCACCGTCACCTTCACCGTTCAGAGTTCTCCCGGCCACCGGTTCACTGAACTGATCATGAAGGCGCAGGTACCGCCGTTCCGTCGGAGCGGGGACGCTGGGTCGGCCCCGGCGGGTCCGTCCGGGGCCGGGACGGCGGGGCCGCGCCCGCGGTGGGCTCGCGCGCCATTAACCCTTGCCCGAATGGGTGAACGCGCGACTGTGAAGATCACTTCGGATCCGGTACTCAGTGGTAGTGCGGACGTATTCATAAAGTGTGGCCGCACGCCCGGCAAAAAGAGTCGAACGAGTTCTTTCGGCGGCCCGCCGATTGGGTGATAATCGACCTCCTGTCGAAGGTCGTATGCCTTCGATAATCGAATCGTTCCAGGTGGTCGTCCACGGGGGTGGCGGCCCGATGGGCCATGTTCGCACGCGAGATTTATGTCGCCACGATAGCGAGGAAGCTACGTTGCTGGAGGTAGTCCTACTGGGACCCGTCGAGGTCCTGGCGAGCGGGACCGGCGTGCCGTTGGCGCCGCTGGAGCGGAACCTGCTCGCCCTGCTGGCTCTCTCCCCGGGGACGGTGCTGTCCACCGAGCGGATCATCGACGGATTGTGGGGCGAACGGCCCCCGGCCGCCCCGCGCTCCCGGGTACAGGGGCTGGTGTCGACCCTGCGCCGCAAACTGGGCGACGTCCTGATCACCCGCCATCCGGGGTATCTGCTCGACCTGCCGGACGGCGCCGCCGACCTCGCGCGCTGCGAAGACCTCGCCGCACGGGCCGGACGCGCCGAGAACCCCGCCGAGGCCGCCGACTGGCTGCGCCGCGCGCTGGGCCTGTGGCGCGGCGAGCCCTTAGACGGCATCTCGGCCCCGGGGGTCGACGCCGACCGGGTCCGCCTCGCCGAGTTGCGCGCGGGACTGATGGAGGACCGTTTCGACGCCGAGCTCGCCCTGGCCCGGCACAAGGAGATCGTCGGCGAGCTGCTCACCGCCGTGGCGGCCCACCCGCTGCGCGAACGCCTCGCCGGGCAGCTCATGACCGCCCTCTACCGAAGCAACCGGCAGGCGGACGCCCTGCGCGCCTATCAGGCGCTGCGCGAGCGCCTCGCCGACGAACTCGGCGGCGAGCCCTGCGCCGACCTGCGCGAACTGCACACCATGATCCTGCGCGGCGAGCAGCGGCCCCGGCGCGAGCCCTCCCCGGCCACCCGGCCCGCCCCGGAGGTCTCGCGCGATGAGCCGCGACCGGCGCAGATGCCGGCCAGCTCCGGCCACTTCACCGGCCGCGAGGCCGAGCTCGACGCGCTGACCGCCGCGCTGCCCGGCGACGGCGACGAACCGCGCGTCCTGGTGGTCTGCGGCGCCGGTGGCATCGGCAAGACCGCGCTGGTGGTGCGCTGGGCGCACGCGGTGGCCGACCGCTTCCCCGACGGCCAGATCTACGTGGAGCTGCGCGGCGCCGCCGATCCGCTGTCGCCGGGCGCGGCGCTCGGCTCGGTCCTGCTCGCCCTGGGCGTGGCCGCCGAGCAGCTCCCGGTGAGCGTGGACGAGCGGGCCGCGCTGTACCGGACGCTCACGCACGGCCGCCGCGTCCTCGTCGTCGCCGACGGCGCCTCCGGCGCCGGGCAGATCCTGCCGCTGGTGCCGCCGACGCCCGGCAGCGTCGTCGTCGCCACCGGCCGCAACCGGCTCGCCGCGCTCGCCGCGCATCACGCCGTGCGGACCCTGGCGCTGGACCCGCTCGGCGAGGACGCGGCCGGGCACCTGCTGCGCGCCATCGTCGGCGCCGACCGGCTGCGCGGGCCCGGCGCCGCCGAGATCGTCGAACTGTGCGGCGGGTGGCCCCTGGCGCTGCGGCTGGCGGGGGCGACGCTGGCCGCGCGGCGGCTGCAGTCGCTGCCGTCCTTCGCCGAGGAGCTGCGCGAACGCGTCGACGTCCTGTCGGTCGCCGACGATCCCCGCACGGTGCGCGGCGCGCTCGCCGAGACCCACGACGAGCTGGATCCCGCCGCCGCGCGCCTGTTCGCGCAACTCGGTCTGCTGCCCGGTGCCACGGCGAGTCTCGCGCTGGCCGCGGCGGCCTCGGGCACCTCGGTGTTGCGCGCGCGGCGGCTGCTGGACGAGCTGCTGGCGGCCAACCTCGTCGTGGAGACCGGCCCGGACCGCTACTGGCTGCACGAGATGGTGCGCCGGCACGCGCGCCGCTGCGGCCGCCGCCTGCCGGACCGGGCGGTGGTCGAGGAGCGGGTGTCCCGCTGGTACCTGGCGGTCTTCGACGCGCTGGCGCGCGAGGCCGAGCCGTTGCGCGAGTGGCCGTCGGTGGCCGGGCACGCCGAGTGGTCGCCGTTCGCCGACGCCGCCTCGGCCGCGCGGTTCGTGCGCGCCGAGAGCGGCAACCTCGCCGCCGTGATCGCCTGGGCCGCCGACCGGGACCTGCGCACCGCGTGGCGGCTGGTCTCGCTCACCCACACCGCGGGCGCCGATCTCGACCCGGAGACCGCCGAACTGGGCCTGACCGCCGCCCGGCAGCTGGACGACCGCCGCGCCGTCGGCGAGGCCCACGCCCGGCTGGGCCTGGTCCTGCTCGGCGATCCGGCGCGGCTCGACGGGGCCGAGGGGCATCTCGCGCTGGCCGCCGAGCTGCTGGACGCCGGGCACGGCCGCCTGCCGTCGGCGGCCTCTTTCGCCCTCGGCCTGGTGCGGGCCCGCCAGTCGCGCCAGGCCGAGGCGCGGGAGGCCGTGGAGAGCGCGCTGCGTTACCTCGACCCGGGACGCGAGCCGATCGCCTACGCCATCGCCCTCCTCGGCTACGCGCAGGTGCTGGTGCGGGCCGGTGCCCTGGACCGGGGCCACGAGCGCTTCGCGCAGGCGGTGATCCTGTGCCAGGCCGCGATCGGCTCGCAGGGCGACCGCTTCGGGCGCTTCGACCGCGGCTGGGTCTACCTCGACCAGCAGCTGGCCGACGAGTACCTGGACCACCTGGACCGCTCGCTGGACGTGCCGCGCGTGACGCCCGCCGACCGGGCGCTGTCGCGCGCGCTGATCGCGGTGAGCCGGGCCCTGCGGGTCCGCGAGGCCGCCGCGGGCGTGGCGATCCCCGCGCAGCGCAGGCGCGACATGGTCCCGCCCCGCCTGGACCTGGACGCGGCGGAAACGTACCCGATCTGAAGCGGATCTGTGGGGCCGGCTGACACGCTCGCCGGACAGCCGGCCCCACAGGAGGATCGATGCCCCGCTCCAGCGCCGAGGCGACGCCCGCGAAGGAGATGCACGCCCGGGACCTGACCTGCCGGTCCCTCGGCATCGCCCTCGACGAGGCCGCGCCGGGACGGGCGGTGGTCTCCATGACCGCCACCGCCGACATGGTCAACGGCCACGGCATAGTCCACGGTGGATACCTGTTCCTGCTGGCCGACGCCGCCTTCGCCTTCGCCTGCAACTCCTACGGCCCGGTCACCGTGGCGCAGTCGGCGCAGGTGATGTTCCTGCGGCACGCCGAGCCGGGCGACACGCTGGTCGCCGAGGCGCGCGAGCGGTCCCGGATCGGCCGCGCCGGGCTCTACGACGTGACGGTGACCCGCGACGGCGAGGCGATCGCGGAGTTCCGGGGCGCCAGCGTGACCCTCGCCGGGAACCCCTTCGCCGGGCTGACCTGACATGGGCGTGCCCACGCACTGCCCGTACTGCGCGCTCCAGTGCGGGATGTCGCTGGAGCCGGGACCGGCGGTGGCCGCGCGGTCCTTCCCGGTCAACGAGGGTGCGCTGTGCCGGAAGGGCTGGTCGGCGACGGCGCTGCTGGACCACCCCGAGCGTCTGCGTACGCCCACTGTGGACGGTCGCGCGTCCACCTGGGACGAGGCGCTGGACGCGGTGGCCGCGCGGCTGCTGGCGATCCGCGCCGAGCACGGGCCCGACGCGGTCGCCGTCTTCGGCGGCGGCGGGCTCACCAACGAGAAGGCCTACCTGCTCGGCAAGTTCGCCCGGGTGGCCCTGGGCACCGCCCAGATCGACTACAACGGCAGGTTCTGCATGTCCTCGGCGGCCGCCGCCGGGCTGCGCGCCTTCGGCGTCGACCGGGGACTGCCGTTCCCCGTCACCGACCTGGCCGCCGCCGACGCGGTGATGCTGGTCGGCGCCAACGTCGCCGAGACCATGCCGCCGCTGGTGCGGCACCTGCGCCGGGCCCGCGACCGGGGCGGGCTGATCACCGTCGACCCCCGCGACTCGGCCACCGCTGAGCTGGCCGCGCTGCGCCTGCGTCCCCGCCCCGGCACCGATCTGGCCCTGGCACTGGGGATGCTGCACATCGCCGTCGCCGAAGGCCACGCCGACAAGTCCTATCTGGACGCCCGCACCACCGGCTTCGCCGAGGTGTGGCGGGTGGCGGCCGGGTGGTGGCCCGAGCGCGCCGAGGCGGTCACCGGCGTGGCCGCCGCCGACCTGCGCGCCGCCGTGGAGATCCTCGCCGGCGCCGAGCGCGCCTACCTGCTCACCGGGCGCGGCACCGAGCAGCACGCCACCGGCGTCGACCAGGTCACCGGCTGGATCAACCTGGCCCTGTCCCTGGGCCTGCCCGGCCGCGAGGGCTCCGGCTACGGCTGCCTCACCGGCCAGGGCAATGGGCAAGGGGGCCGCGAGCACGGGCAGAAGGCCGATCAGCTGCCCGGCTACCGCTCCATCACCGACCCGGCCGCGCGCGCCCACGTCGCGGGCGTCTGGGGCGTCCCGGCGGAGTCGCTGCCCGGCCCGGGCCGCTCCGCCTTCGAGCTGCTGGACGCCCTCGGCGAGCCCGGCGGGCCGCGCGCCCTCATCGTCTTCGGCAGCAACCCGGCGGTCTCGGCCCCCGACAGCGCCAGGATCCACCGTCGGCTGTCCGCGCTGGACCTGCTGGTGGTCGCCGACCTGGTGCCCTCCGAGACCGCGCGGCTGGCGCACGTCGTCCTGCCGGTGCCGCAGTGGGCCGAGGAGGACGGCACCATGACCAACCTCGAAGGACGCGTCCTGCTGCGCCGCCGCGCCTACCCCGCGCCGCCGGGGACCATGGGCGACCTGCGGATCCTGCGCGAGCTCGCCGTCCGGCTCGGGCAGCCCGCCGAGCGCTTCCCCGACGAGCCGGAGGAGGTCTTCGCCGAGCTGCGCCGCGCCTCGGCGGGCGGCCTCGCCGACTACTCCGGGGTGACCTACGAGCGGCTGCGCGCGGGCGAGGCCCTGCACTGGCCCTGCCCGGACGCCGCTCACCCCGGCACGCCCCGGCTGTTCCTGGACGGCTTCGCCCATCCCGGCGGGCGCGCCCGCATGCGCCCGGCCGAGCACACCGGACCCGCCGAGGCGCTCACCCCGGACCGTCCACTGTGGCTGACCACCGGCCGCGTCCTGGCCCAGTACCAGTCCGGCGCGCAGACCCGCCGCGTCCCCGAGCTGGCCACCGAGATGCGCGTCGAGGTCCACCCCGACACCGCCGCCCGCGCCGGGCTCGCCGACGGCGACCTGGCCCGGGTGGTCTCGGCGCGCGGGGCCTTCACCGCCCGCGTCCACTGCACCACCGGCATCCGCGCCGACACCCTCTTCGCGCCCTTCCACTTCCCCGGGGAGCAGCGCGCCAACCTGGCCACCCACCCCGCGCTGGACCCGGTGAGCCGGATGCCGGAGTTCAAGGTCGCCGCCGTCCGCCTGGAACGGCCATGAGGATCGTCATCGCCGGATACGGCATGGCCGCCGCCCGCCTCGCCGAACGCCTCGGCGGGCACGACGTCACGGTCGTGGGGGAGGAGCCCCGGCCCGCCTACAACCGGCTCCTGCTGGCCAAGGTGCTCACCGGGACCCTGACCGCCGACGACGTCGCCCTCACCGGCGGCGGCACCGCCCGGCTCGGCGTCGCGGTGTCCGATGTGGACCCGCGGGCGCGGCGGGTGACCCTCGCCGACGGGACGGGCCTGCCCTACGACGTCCTCGTCCTGGCCACCGGCGCGCGGCCGTGGACGCCACCGGTGGAGAACCTCGACGCGCGCGTCCTGCGCACCCTCGACGACCACCTCGCGCTGGCCGCCGAGGTCCGGCCCGGCACGGAGATCGCCGTGCTCGGCGGCGGCGTCCTCGGGCTGGAGACCGCGCTCGCGCTGGCCTCGATGCGGGCGCGCGTCACCGTCGTCCAGCCCGCCGGGCGGCTCCTGGAGCGCGTCCTGGACGACACCGCCTCGGCGGTGCTGGAACGGCAGTGCCGCCACCACGGGGTGAGCGTCCTGGCCGGGGCCACCGCCGTGCGCCACGAACCCGGCGAGGGCCTCAAACTCGACGACGGGACCTTCCTGCCCGCCGCGATCGTCATCGCCGCCACCGGCGTGCGGCCCCGCACCGAACTGGCCGAACGCGCCGGGCTCGCCGTCGACGGCGGCGTGATCGTGGACGACGGGCTGCGCACGAGCGACCCGCGCGTGTACGCGATCGGCGACTGCGTCCGCGGCGCGCCGGGCCTGGTCGCGCACGCCTGGCGGCAGGCCGACGTGCTCGCCGAGCGGCTCACCGGCGGCGAGCGCCGCGACGTCCCCGAGCCGCCGGTCACGCGGCTGCGCGCGTCCGGCGTCGACCTCACCGCCTTCGGCCGCCTCGACCCCGACGCCCTGCGCTTCAGCGACCCGGCGGGCGGGCGCTACGGCGCGCTGTCCATCGTGGACGGCCGGGTCGGCGGCGCGGTCCTGCTCGGCCTGCCCGACGCCGCCGCGCACCTGGCCGACCTGCACGCCACCGGCGCGCCCGCGCCCGCCGACCGGCTCGCCCTGCTCTTCGGCCGCGCGCTGCCCGCCGGCGCGGCCCCGGCGGGCGGGCTCGTGTGCCGCTGCGCCGGTGTGACCCGGGCGTTCCTTGTGGACGCCTGGCGCGCGGGCGCCCCCGACCCGGCCGCCGCCACGCGCGCCGGAACCGGTTGCGGTGACTGCCGCGACCGGATCGCCGACCTGATCGCCCGGCTCGAAGGAGAGAGCGCATGAACCGCACCATCCGGCACTGGGATCCGGAGAACCCCGATTTCTGGCGCGACACCGGACGCCGGGTCGCCTCGCGGAACCTGGCCTACTCCATCTTCGTGGAGCACCTGGGCTTCACCGTGTGGCTGCTGTGGAGCATGGTGGTGCTCTACCTCCCGAAGGCCGGTTTCGACCTGTCCGTCGACCAGCTGTTCTGGCTGGTGGCGGTGCCGAACCTGTGCGGGGCGGCCATGCGCCTGCCCTACACCTTCGCGGTGGCCCGCTTCGGCGGCCGCGACTGGACGGTGGCCAGCGCGTTGCTGCTGCTGATCCCCACCGGGCTGCTCGCCTGGTGCGTCACCGATCCCACCACGCCCTACTGGCTGCTGCTGCTCGCGGCGGCCACGGCCGGGCTCGGCGGCGGCAACTTCGCCTCGTCCATGGCCAACATCTCCTACTTCTACCCCGAGCGGCTCAAGGGCTCCGCCCTCGGCGTCAACGCGGCCGGCGGGAACCTCGGCGTGGCCGTCGTCCAGCTCGTCGTGCCGCTGCTGGCGGGTCTCGCCGCGGTGCTGACCGGGCTGTTCTGGATGCCGCTGATCGTGCTGGCGGCCGTGCTGGCCCTGGTCGGCATGGACAACCTCGCCGAGGTCAAGACCGACTTCGCCTCGCAGGGGCGGGCCTTCAAGCGGATGCACACCTGGGTGATGTCCTTCCTCTACATCGGCACCTTCGGCTCCTTCATCGGCTTCTCGGCGGCCTTCCCGCTGGTCATCAACCGCGCCTTTCCCGAGTCGAAGGCGAGCTACTTCGCGTTCCTCGGCGCCCTCGTCGGCTCGCTGGCGCGGCCCGCCGGCGGCTGGCTCGCCGACCGGGTCGGCGGCGCGCGCGTGACCGGCTGGTCCTTCGCGGTGATGGCCGCCGGTGTCGCCGGAGCGCTGTTCGGGCTGGGCGCGCACAGCTTCCCGCTGTTCCTGGGCTCGTTCCTGCTGCTGTTCATCGCCAGCGGCGCCGGGAACGGCTCGACCTACCGGATGATCCCGGCGATCTTCGCCGCCCGCGCCCGCGACGCCATCGACACCGGGACGGCCCCCGCCACCGCGCTGGTCACCGCCAAGCGCGAGGCCGCCGCCGCGATCGGCATCGCCTCGTCCATCGGAGCCTTCGGCGGGTTCCTCATCCCGCGCGGCTTCGCCGGATCGCTGGCCGCGACCGGCGGCATCGAGCTGGCGATGTACGTGTTCCTGGGCGGGTACGCCGTCTTCGCGGTGGTCAACTGGTGGTTCTACCTGCGCCGCCGGGTGCTGGCCACGGTCGGCAGCCTGGCGACCAGCGGGGTCTGAAGCGGCGGGCGTCCCGGCCTCCGGGACGCCCGTTCACCGCCATATGAGGATCACGTCCGCGTACGTGTGCATAAAGGGTGATTCGCGCTAGCCTCGCCCGAAACATCCCCTCGGTGGACGCGGGTGAGCGCATGCGGGACATCCAGCGAGCCGAACACGAGCCCCAGCCCGCCGCGAGCCACCACGCCGAGGTCGTCCCCGTGGCGCACGGGCTCCTGCGCCTCCAGCGCGCCGCCGGGAACGCCGCCGTGGCGGCCCTCATGGGCGGCGGACGGCGGCCGCGCCCGGTGCTGGCGCAGCGGCTCGTCGCGCAGGTCGGCCTCGACGCCGCGCACGACAAGATCGAGACGCTCAATGTGATCGGCCGCCCGCCCAAGACCCACGGCGACTCGATGGGCGACCACACCACCGCCAACATCGCCCAGGTCACCGCCCTGCGCAAGGCCGTCATCGGCAAGACGCCCGCCGAGGCCCGCGCGGCCGTCCTGACGCTGGTCGCGGCGACCGAGGCGCTGCCCGGGCACGCCCGCGCGCCGCAACTGCCGCGGGCGGCGGCGGGCGCGCATCCCGAGCACGGCGACCGCTTCGACGCCGCGCGCGCCCGGGGCGCCGCGCTCGCGGCGGAGCTGGCCGGGGCGGCGGGGGGACGGCTGGTGACCGTCCTGCAGAGCCTGATCACCGCGTTCATGGACTACCGCGAGCTGGTGCCGCTGACGACCCTGAACATCGGGCAGATCAGCAAGGCCATCGCGGGCAAGGGCAAGGGCGAGGCCGCCTACCACGCGATGCTCTCCGCCCCGATCGCCACGGCGCCACCGGCGCAGCTCCAGGAGGGCGTCCTCGGGCTGTGGGACGTGGAGGGGACCGCGCTGTTCGCCACCGAGGCCGACGCCGACGTGGCGTCCTGGGTCGCGCCGGGCGCGGACCTCGCCGACCGGACCTCGCCGATCATCGCCCAGCACCTGGCGTCCATCGAGACCGCCTACCCCGGCGTGATCGCGCGGGCCTGGGGTGACGTGGCGACCGCGACGATCGCGCTCAACGCGGCGCTGGCCCCGATCGTGGCGGAGAAGAAGGCGAAGAACGTGGCCTTCTACAACGGGCGCATCGTCGCGCTCTTCGCGCAGGTGGAGCAGAAGCAGCAGACCGCCGGCGTGGAGACCGGCAGACGGAGGGAGAAGCTGCTCAAGGAGATCGCCACGATCAACGGCGACATCGTCCGGCTCTCCGGCTTCGTCGTGGCCAACGGCGGAGTCGCCTACGTGAAGGGCGACCCGATCCCACCGCAGGCGCCCAACCCGAACCCGCCCAAGCGCAAGCACGACGCCATCGACCGCGAGGAGATCGACCGGCCGGGCACCGCCGCGGCCCTCGTCCTGGCCGCCGACGAGACGGTCACCGAGGTCCTGCTGGAGGGCCGCCCGCCCAACCACCTGCCCGGCACGAGCATGGGCGCGCACAGCACGGCCTGGATCGTCCACCAGGACATCGTGCGGGCCGCGCTGCTGGGCAAGAAGGTCGGCGAGGCCGTCGACGAGCTGCCCGCCATGGGCCGGCGGATCGACGAGATGGTCACCCGCCTGAAGGTCTTCAAGACCGTGCGCGACCCGGACCGGCCCAAGCTGGAGCCGCAGATGGACACCCTGGTCACCGCCGCGAAGGCCGCTCCGGCGACCGCGCGTCCGCTCTACGCGCAGGACGGCGTGACCAAGGCGCTGTCCCACGTGAACATGACCCCCGGGGTCGCCTTCGAGGCCGGTAACACCGACTACCGCAACGAGGCGACGCACCGGGCGGTCCTGCGGACCCACGAGCGGGTGGGCGGCACCGATGAGGCCGACCTGCGGAAGTCGATCATGAAGCTGCTCGACATGAACCCGGTGCCCGGCCGGGCCGCCCGGCTGGTGCTGCTGGACTACCACATGAAGCTGATCGAGTCGGCCTACCCGCGCGGCTACGCCGACTCCAAGTTGGGGGCCAAGGGGTGGACTCCGGCGGGGAGGCTGGCGCTGTGGGTGAAGGCGGCCGCCGACGACTTAGCGCGGTCAGGGCCTGTCCTGCGGGTCTTTGCGGGGCTGCGACGAGCCGATTTCGCCCCTAGCTGCACCGCTCTCCCGGCCACGTACAACACCGGTACGAGGCCGGAAGACCGGCTTGCCATGAACACAGAGCTTCAGAAATGCAGCCGACACCGTCTCGCACCCACAAGACCCACAGGACACACCCTAGAAGGTCTGGAACAGCCCGCCCGGCGGGATCGGCCGGGGCGGCTTGGGGCGCAGGTGCCACTCCTGCTTCGACACCTCGACCAGGGCCTCCAGCAGTGTCACCGCCAGCTCGGGGTGGACGGTGCCGAAGTGGGTGAGCATCAGCGACTGCGCCTTGTCCCTGGTCGTGGACTTCGCGTCCTGACGATCGACGTGGTGGCCGAACTCCCTGTTCACCAGGTCGGAGTGCTGGGCGCGGCCGGGTTTGACGTTCTGCGCGTCGAAGTACTCGTCGCCCAGGCCGAGCATGTGCCCCGACTCGTGGCCGAGGACGTTGGCGCCGTCGGCGGTGTCGCGGTCCTCCTCGAACAGGGACGCGCTGCGCGCGCCGACGTGGCTGCGTTCGGGCCCGGCCGGATCGGGATTCGCCCCGGCGGTCACGATGACCGCCCACAACGCGCCGACGTCCGGCGGGGTCGTCGCCTCGCCGGTGCGGTCGGTGACGACCACCTTCGCTTGCGCCAGCAGAGTCTCCCACCAGTCGTGGTGGCAGTGGAACACGAAGGCCGCCTTGTTCCAGGTGTCCTGGACCTGGTCGCGGAACGCCTGCCGGAACACGTCCTGCCTGGCCTGGGTCCAGCCCACCTTGTCCCGCACGGTCTCCGGGCGCGAGATGGCGCGCGGGTCCTCGCCCTCGGGGATCGGGAACGGCAGGTCGGTGACCTTCCCGCCGGGCCAGTGGAAGACGGTGTGCTCGCGGACGCCGTCCCTGAACTCGAAGTGCACCGGGAACAGCGCGGTCAGCGCGCTCGCGGCCGGCGCGTAGTCGACGTTGAAGCCGCCGACGCCGGTGGAGGGCTGGTGGTTCTTCTTCAGCAGGTGCCCCTGTGCCAGGAACCGCTTCAGCTCGGCGCGGGCGGCGATGAAGGCGGGCAGGTCGCGGTCGTCGGGCGCGGTGAACGGCGGTATCGACGGCGGCCCGAAGGGCGTGCCCGGCGGCCCGCTCGCCGGGACCGGCCCGGGTATCGGAGGAGCGGCGGGTGCGGGCGCGGCGGCCTTGTCGAGGGCCGCTCGCGTGTCCTTCCCGGCGATGCCGTCGGGTTTGAGCCCGTGCGCGCTCTGGAACGCCTTCACCGCCTTCTCGGTGCCCGGCCCGAACTCCCCGTCGGCGCGCACGCCCAGGCGCCGCTGGAGCTCGGCGACCTCCGGACCGCGTGAACCCCGCCGCAGGACGCCACCGGCGACCAGCCGCGACACCGCGAGGTTGCCCGCCAGGCTCTGCAGGGACAGCAGGCCCGGCGCCGACGCCGAGGGCGGCCGCCGCGCGGGCGGCGGGGCGACCCGCTTCTCCCGCTGCATCCGTCCAGTTCAGCAGCGGGCGAAAGGCCCGTCCGGGACATACCGGACGGGCCTTCGCGCAGATTTTTCTACCCGAAAGTCATGAATCGGACGACGGGTGCCATTCCGGGTCACGCCCCAGCCACCCCAGGACCCGCGCCATCGCCGGGGCCTCCGGCGGCACCGCCACCGGCGGCCGGAAGCTCGCACGCTCCCGGTGGCGGCGCGGCCCGTCGGGGACCTCGCGGTGAGCGACGTCCAGCACCGCCGCCACGATGTCGGGATCGAAACCGCACTTCTGCCCGGTCGCGGCCGCCACGTCCCAGCCGTGCACGAGATAGTCCAGCAGGTGGAAGCTCACCGCCCGCGCGTACGGGTGGACGATCCCGTCGTCGATGAACGGCAGCCAGAAACCGCGCGCCGGGTCGGCGGCGGCGAAGGCGGCCAGCACCTCGTCCACCGAGGACGCGTAGTCGGCCGCCGGGGACGGGCCCACTGGCGAGGTCCACGGGCTCCGGTCGGCGCGCTCGCCGCGCGCGGCGGCGGCGAAGCCGCGGTTCTCCCGGATCATGTGCGTCACCAGTTCCCGCACGGTCCAGGGCGCGCAGGGCGTGGGGCCGTCCCACTGCCCGGCGCCGACCGCGGCGACGAGGTCGGCGCTGCGCAGGAGCGTGCGGCGGTGCAGGTCGAGCATCAATCCGCCTTTCGGCCGTACCGGTCGGCCCACCATCGTTCGCCCGACTCGGTCAGCGTGGAGATGGGGTCGTGGTAGGGGAAGCGCTCGTCGAGCCGCTCGGTCTCCTTGAAGACCGACTCGATGCGGTAGTTCTTCGTCCAGTACGAGATGCCGCGTTCCCGGTCGTAGGACACGACCTGGTGCGCCCACCGCTTCCCGACGTAGGGGACGTCCACCACGATACGGGGTGTGGCGTAGCCGGGGAGGTAGCCCATGATGCCCTCCTGTAGCTCCTGGGCCTCCCACACCGAGGTGCGCCAGTGCTCGGCGCCGGGGATCATGTCGCACAGGTAGAAGTAGTAGGGCAGGATGTTCGCCTCGCCCTGGAGCGCGAAGCACAGGTCCAATAGGGACTGCGCGGTGTCGTTGACGCCGCGCATGAGCACGCCCTGGTTGCGCACGTCGCGGACCCCGGCGTCCAGCATCGCCCGGGCCGCCTCGGCGACCAGCGGCGTGACCGACTGGACGCTGTTGGCGTGGGTGTGGATCGCCAGGTTGACCCCGCGCGCGGCGGCCAGCCGGGCGACCTTGGCCATGCCGTCCACGATGGACGGTTGCAGCCAGTGCTGCGGCAGGCCGATCAGCGCCTTGGTGGCCAGCCGGATGTCGCGGACCGAGCCCAGGTCCAGCAGCCGCAGCAGGAACGTCTCCAGCCGCGGCCACGGCACGTTCGCCACGTCCCCGCCGGACACCACGACATCGCGGACCGACGGGGTGCGTTTGAGATAGTCCAGGATCTGCTCCTGCCGGTCGGCGGGACGCAGGCTCAGGCGCGTCTTGGTCACCTGCGGCGTGGACGTGCCGACCAGGTCCATGCGCGTGCAGTGCCCGCAGTACTGCGGGCACGTCGACACCAGCTCGGCCAGGACCTTCGTCGGATAGCGGTGGGTGAGGCCCTCCACCGCCCACATCTCCGCCTCGTGCAGCGAGTCGCGCTGCGCCAGCGGATGGCTCGGCCACACCGGGTCGCGGTCGGAGGCCACCGGCAGCATGTACCGGCGCACGGGGTCCTCGTAGAAGGCCTCGGTGGACGGCTCGCCGCCCGGGACCATCGTGTTCAGCATCTGCGGCGGGAGCAGCATCGACATCGTCGCGTGCCGCGCCATGTCCTCGGCGAGATCGGCGTAGAAGGCCTCGCCGACGAGGCCGCCGAGGACCTCCCGCAGCCGCTTCGGGGTCTGCACGCAGTGCGCGCGCTGCCACTGGGCGTCCCGCCACTCCGATTCGGTGACGTGACGCCAGCCCGGCAGCCTGCGCCAGTCCGGTTCCACCAGCTGAGTCCGGACGTACGCGTACGGCTGCCGGGCAGCGTCGGTGGTCATCGGGCGGCGGGCTCCAGGATCGAGGCCAGCCGCGTGCGCAGCTCGCGCTTGAGGACCTTGCCCGTCGGGCCGAGCGGGTAGGCGTCCACGATGGACACCGCCGCCACGTTCGCCAGCCCGGCTTCGGTGAGCGCCTTGTTCGCCCGCTCCTTGAGCTCCTCGGCCGAGACGGTGACGCCCGGCTGGAGCAGCACCACCGCGACCGGCGCGGAGGCCACCGCGGCGGGCACGCCGACCACCGAGGCGTCCAGCACCAGGTCGTCCACGTCGGCGATGAGCACCTCCTCCAGGGTCAGGCTGTAGACCGGGCCCTCGGCGGTGTCGATGACGTCGACGGTCCGGTCGAGGTGGTAGAAGCGGCCGTCGGCCTCCTTGCGGGCCACGTCGCCGGTCAGCCAGTACCCGTTGAGGCGGAAGGAGTTCGTCAGCCGCTCGGCGTTCCAGTAGCCGAGGGTGATCGACGGGCTCTTGACCGCCAGCATCCCCACCGTCCCGGCCGGGAGCTCGTTGCCGTCGTCGTCGAGGACGGTGGCGTCGGTGACGACCTCGGTGGCCTTGCCGACGCAGCGGTCGTCGCGGGCCGACTCCGGGGTGAAGACCTGCCCGAACAGCGCCATGCCCATCTCGGAGGACCCGAGGCCGTCGATGAACTGCGAGCCCGGCACGGCCTCCTCGGCGGCGGCCTCCGAGGGCAGCAGCCACGGCTTGATCAGCCCGGCGGGCCGCTCGCCGAGGGTGACCAGCCGGCGGATGTGCCCGTAGTGGGCGGAGTCGCCGGTGTTGAACCAGGAGTGGACCCTGGCCGCGCCCTTCACCGGCAGCTCGCCGGTGGCCAGCTCGACGAAGGTGCGCGGGAACGAGGCGATCATGGTCGGCTGGAAGGCCTCCATGACCGGCTCGACCACCGAGCGGCGCCAGTCGCCCATGATGACCTGCGGCAGCCCCAGCAGCGTGGCGGTCATGAAGTAGCTGAGGCCACCGGCGTGGGTGTGCGGCATCAGCGACATCAGCCGGTCGTAGTCCTGGGCGGGGAAGCGGACCATGCGCGGCTGCTTGCCGTCCCAGAACTGGCGGTGCGCCAGGGTCGTGGACTTCGGCGTGCCCGTGGTGCCCGAGGAGTGGATGAGCGCGACGATGTCGTCGGGGGCGTGCCGGTGCGGGTACACCTCCGGCAGTTCGGCGGTGGCCGCGTCGAAGGACGCCACCTCGGCGGCCAGCGCCAGGAACCGCGGCCGCGACTGCGGGTCGGCTCGGTAGGCCGAGGCCAGCCGCGTGGTGTCGTCGGCGACGACGCCGACCACGCCGACGTGGTTGAGGTAGCGCACCATCACGTCCGGGCGCATCGCGTCGTTGATCATCGCCGGGATCGCGCCCAGCGCCGACAGCGCGAGGAAGTGGATCAGCGGCTCCAGGCCCTCGGCCACCACGATGCCCACCGGCTCGCCGGGACGCACGCCCGCCGTGTGGTACCAGCGGGCGTAGCGGTCGCGCAGGGCGGCCAGGTCGTCGAGGCTGTGGCCGCGCAGGGCCACCCGCCCGCGGTGGTCGAGGCGGTGGGTGAAGACGAACGGGACGGAGCGGTTGGGGTTGGACGCCAGGGCGTAATCCAGGAAGTTGCCCGCGCCGAGCTCCGGCTCGGTCATCAGCTTCTGCCTGGCGGAGAGGGGAGCGATCGAGGTCATCGTCGGCCTCCTTTTCGGCTAGTAGGTGGAGAGGATTTCGGCGGCCACCCGGTGGCCGGAGCGGATCGCGCCTTCCATGAGCCCGAAGAACTCGGTGCTCGTCTCGGTGCCCGCCCAGTGGACGCGGCCGCGCGGGGTGGTCAGCGCAGGGCCCAGGCGCGTCCAGTCGCCCGGCCCGAACAGGGCCGCGTAGCAGCCCTTGGAGTAGGTCTCCCCGACCCAGTCGGTGACGTGGAAGGCCACCGGGTCGGGCAGGAACGGAAAGAGCCGCTGCGCCTGCGCCACGGCACTCGCGCGCTGCTCGGCGGGGTCGAGGGCGCCGTAGCGGTGCGCCTCGGCGCCGGTGACGAAACCGGTCAGCACGCCCGCGCCGCCGGGCGGCGAATCGTCCACCGTGGACAGCAGGGGCCCGTGCGCGTTCACCGACCAGCCCGACATGCCGTGCTCGCGCCACACCGGCGAGCCGAAGATCAGGTGGACCTTCACCGCGCAGCCCGGCGCGGTCACCGCCGTCGAGCGGGCCGGGCCCGCCGGCAGCTCGATCCGGTCGGCGAGCACCGGCGGGACCGCGACGACCACCGCGTCCGCCCGGTACGCGCCGCCGTTCCCTCCGGTGCCGTGGACGGTGACGCCGTCCCCGCCCGCCCGCACCGCCACCACCGGCTCGCCGAGCCGGACGTCCAGCGGCGCGGCCAGCCGCTCGCAGATCTGGTGCGCGCCGCCGTCCACCCGGCTCTCCTGCGCGCCGCCCTCGAAGGCGTTCAGGTAGCGGATCCCGCCACCCGAACGCAGGTAGAAGCCCATGTGCAGCACCGAGACGTCGGTGGCGTCGGCGGCCATCATCTCGCCCAGGAACAGCGGGAAGAACAGCCGCGCGTCGGCGTGCGGGACCTCCCGCTCCACCCACTCGGCGACCGTCATCGCGTCCAGCTCGGCCGCGCGGGGGCTCGCCCACGGCGCGTCCGGGCGCACCGCCGCGGTCACCTCGGCCAGCTTCTCGAACAGGTCGCCCAGGGCCACCGCGTTCAGCGGCGGGAACCGCCCGGCGCGGGTGTCGGCGCCGTGGCCGAGCTCGAAACGGCTGTCCCCGCGCATGCCCGTGGGCACCGTGGCCAGGTCCAGGTCCGCCATCAGCTTCAGCAGCTCGGTGTGGCGCTCGCCCAGGTAGGCCGCGCCGGCGTCCACGGTGGAGCCGGGCGCGACCTCGATGCCGTGGGTGCGCCCGCCGACCCGGTCGCGGGCCTCCAGGACGGTCACCGTCGCGCCCGCGGCGACCAGCCGGGACGCTGCGGTCAGCCCGGCCAGGCCCGCGCCGATGACGATGACCCTCACCGGGCACCGTCCGCGGTGTTCAGGTGGCGCTCGTCGCTGCTGACCAGCTTCGCCAGGGCGTCGGGGGTGGGCGCGAGGAGGAAGTCGTCGAAGGACAGCTCCACCCCGCTCACCCGCGCGATGCCGCTGAGGACCCGGGTCGCCAGCAGCGAGTCGCCGCCCAGCTCGAAGAAGTCGGAGTCGCCGGTGATGTCCTCGCTCTCCAGCACCCGACGGTAGATGTCGATCACCCCGTCCACGTTCATGCTTCGCCTCCCTGTTCGTAGCGCCGGCGCGTTCCCGCCCGGTCGACTTTTCCGCTGGCCGTGTGTGCCAGTTCGGGGACCACGCGCAGCCGCCCCGGCAGCAGGTGCGCCGGAGCCGTCGCGCGCAACCGCGCCAGGACCGAGGCGCGCAGCGCCCCGGGATCGGCGTGCGCGGCGGGCACCACGTAGGCGGTCAGGACCGTGCGTCCGGCCGCCGCCATGCCCGTCACGGCCACCGCCGCGACATCGGGGTGGGCGCCGATGAGGGACTCCACCTCGGCCGGGTCGACGCGCACGCCCCGGATCTTCACCTCGCCGTCGAGGCGGCCCAGGTGCAGCAGCCGCCCGTCGGGCAGGCGCTCCACTCGGTCGCCGGTGCGGAAGAAGCCGTCGCCGCCGAAGCGCGCGGCGGTGGCCTCGGGCAGGCCGAGGTAGCCCAGGGACAGCGCGGGGCCGCCGATGAGCAGCTCGCCCTCGGGGGTGACGCGTTCCAGGACGTGCGGCAGCGCGCGGCCGATCGGGACGCGGCCCTCCACCGTCTCGCCGAGCTCGACGGCGTGGGTGATGAGCGTGGTCTCGGTGCAGCCGTAGGTGTTCAGCAGGCGGACGCCGCCGGCGCCGAGCCCGTGCCACTCGGCCAGGCGCGCCGGCGCGGCCGCCTCGCCGCCGATGATGAGCAGCCGCAGTGATTCCGGGAGCGTCCCGCCGTCCTCGGCGAGGTGCCGGACCAGCTCGTGCCAGTAGGCGGTGGGCAGGTCCAGGACGGTGACGCCGCGCTCGGCGGTCATGCGCAGGAAGCGCGGGAAGGAGCCGGTGTGCGCCTCGTCGTCGACGACCAGCGTCGCGCCGGAGGTGAGCGCGGGGAGGATCTCCTCGAAGCAGGTGTCCCAGCTCAGCGAGGCGAACTGGAGGACCCGGTCGGCGGGGGTGACGCCGAAGAGGTCGCGCAGGGCGGCGGTGACCGTGGAGATCGCCCGGCGCGGGGTGACCACCGGCTTGGGCGCCCCGGTGGAGCCGGAGGTGAACAGGATGTACGCGGCGTCCGTACCGTCCACAGGGGACGGCTCGGTCTCGGTGTCGGTCTCGCCGAGCCCGCGCACGTCCACGACGACCGCGCCCGGCGGTGGCGCCTGGCCCGGCGCGGTGACCAGGACCGTCCCGGTCCCGGCGGCGGCGAGCATCGCCTCCTGCCGTTCCTCGGGATAGGCCGGGTCGACCGGCACGTACGCGCCACCGGCGGTCAGCACGCCCAGCAGCGCGATGACCGTCTCCGGGGTGCGCGAGGTGTACACGCCCACCGCGCCCGGGTGGGGGCCGAGGGCGGCGGCGACGGCCGAGGCGCGGGCGGTCAGCTCGCGGTAGCCGATCGGCGCTCCATTGTGGAGGATCGCGGTGCCGGTGTGCGTTCGCACCGCGGCGAGCAGGTCGGGCGCCCCGACGGTGGTCGGGGTCATGGCGAGCTCCCGCCCAGCCAGGCGCCCGATAGCGCGGCGACGGCCGTGCCGTCCAGGTCGGCGAGCTTGGCGGCGGCGAAGTCGCGCGCCCACGCGCCGGTGTAGACCCGGAACGGCGGCGCCGGATCGTCGATGACCTCCGCGATGACCTCGGCGACCTCGGTGGCGGTCTGCGCCCCGGGGTAGCCGGTGGCGCGAACGTGGGCGACGTAGCGCTCCAGGACCTCCCGGTAGGGCCCGGCGTGGTCGAAGAGGGTCTCGGCGGAGATCCCGGCGTTGACCGCGAAGGCGGTCTGCGAGATCGGGCCCGGGACCACCACGGTCACCCCGACGCCCATCGCCCCGGCGACCGGCGCGAGGCTCTCCAGGAAGCCCTCCAGGGCGAACTTCGCCCCGGCGTAGGCCTCGGCGAAGGGCTCGCCGACCAGGCCGCGGGTCGCCCCCACGGCCAGGACGCGGCCGCCGGAGGCGCGCAGGTGCGGCATCGCCGCCGAGGTCACCGCGACCGCGCCGAGGTAGCCGATCTCGGCGATCTCGCGGTACCGCGCCACCCCGGCCACCTCGGCGGTGGTGAGGGGATGGGCGATCCCGGCGTTGTTGACCACGACGTCGAGGCGGCCGTGCGCGTCCACGGTGGACGCGATCGCCTCGCGCGCCGAGTCCTCGTCGGTGACGTCGAGGCGGCGGACGTCGAGGGTCACGCCCGCGTCGGCGGCGGCCTTGCGCAGGTCGTCGGCGCGGGCGGGCTCGCGGACGGTGGCCACCACGTCGTGGCCGCGCGCGGCGGCGGCGACCGCCGCGCGCAGGCCCACTCCCGAGGAGCAGCCGGTGATCAGCACGACGGCTCTGTTCCCGGCGGCTCTGTTCCCGGCGGCTCTGTTCCCGGTGATCATGCCGGCACCGCCTCGGCCTCGGCGGCGGCTTCCTTCTCGCGCTTGAGCAGCGCGTGCGTCCCCACCATCGGCAGGGCCGCGAAGAGCGTGCCGATGAGCGTCCCGATGACCATGGTCAGCCGGGTCGCGCCCAGGTCGCCCAGGTGCGGGGTCATCAGCTGCACCATGAGGCCGCCGGCGAAGACCGAGACGGGGATGATGCCCCAGGTCGCGGTGCGGAACGCGGCGTGCGAGACGGCCTGGTCCTCGGGCTTGACCCGCTCCTGGCGCACACCCGAGGCGGAGACGTTGTACCAGACCATGAACACGCCGTAGAGCGACAGCGTCGCGCCCAGCACGTAGGCCGCGGGCAGCATCGGCGCGGCCAGGATCCCCAGGCCCACCACCGAGTGCAGGAACACCGACCAGGGCGCCATGCGCGCCGGTCCCGCCTTCGCGGCGACCTTGCGGGCGGTGAGGGCGCCGATCACGGCGAAGACGGCCGCGACCGACATGACCACGCCGAAGGTCCGCACCGACAGGCCCAGGCCCCGGTAGGCGAGCATCGGGGTGACCGTCACGAAGATCGGGCCGCCGATGTTGGCCAGCAGCGTCGCCAGGAGCGTGCCGCGCAGGACCCGGTCGTCCCAGTTGAGGCGGATGCCCTGCTTCAGGCGGCTCCACATGGGCTGCGCGGGCGGCTTGTCCGTCCCGTATGGACGCATCGCCCGCAGCCCGGCGGCCGACACCAGGTAGGTGACCATGTCCACCACCAGCGACCACACGCCGATGAGGGCGTACAGGCCGGAGGCGATCGCGGGACCGACCACCTCCGAGGTCGTGCGGCTGGTCTCCAGGTTCGAGATGGCCTTCACCCGGTCGTGCACCGGCACGATCGAGGAGATCGTGGCCGTGTAGGCCAGGTTGAAGAAGACCGAGGTGGCGCTCACCGCGGCCACGCTGAAGAAGATCAGCGGCACCGACAGGAAGTCCAGCCAGTAGGCCAGCGGGATCAGCGCGATCGCGGCGAAGCGGATCAGGTCGCAGGCGATCAGCGTCCACCGCAGGTTCCAGCGGTCCACCAGGACCCCGGCGACCAGGGACAGCACGGGGATGGCCACGTACTGCGCCATGCTCACCAGGCCCACCTGGAACGCCGAGGCCTGCAGGGCCACGATCATGAGCGTCGGGACGACGAAGAGGTTGATCTTGTCGCCGATGAGGCTCACCGACTGCCCGGCCCACAGCAGGTTGAAGTCCCGCCCGAGGCCGACGCGGTCCTTGAAGGTCACTGGACCCTCCGCACGATCAGGTCGGCGGTCTTGCCGGTGCGCTCGTTGCTGACCGGCTCGTCGACCAGCACGACCTTGAACCCGGCCGGGTCGGTGCGCAGGACGTCCCGCAGCGCGAACGTGGTCGCCAGCACGTGCTCGTGCAGGCGGTCGGGCAGATCGCGGGTCGCCTCACGGGCCGGGCACACCAGCAGTTCCAGGGTCGGCAGCCGGTCGGCGAACTCGTTCATCCGCAGCTGCGCGCGCGAGACGCCCGGCCAGGAGCCGACGTCGGCGATCATCGCGTCCACGTCGATGCCGACACTGCGGAACTTCACCACGCCGTCGCGGCGGCCCAGCAGCCGCAGCGCGCGTCCCTCGGCGCCGCAGGCGCAGTCCACCCACTCCCCGGCGTCGCCGGTCTGGTACCGCAGCACCGGGTTCAGCCCGTGCGGCTTCAGCGAGGTGAAGTCGATGAGCTGATCGGCGCCCACGTGCGCCAGCTGCGAGGGCAGCAGATGCCAGGTGTCGTCGGGGCAGTCGGGCGTGTTGGTGCCCAGGACCCACGTCTCGGTCGAGCCGTACAGGCCCCAGCGGCGCGCGTTCGGCGCCACCGCCGGGATGTCGGCGTCCAGCTGCGGATGCCAGGCCTCGCCCAGCCACAGCACCGAACGCAGCTCCGGCAGCTTGATCCCGTTCTCCCGCGCGTACCCGAACAGCGCCCGCAGACCACTCGGGGAACCACCGATCGCGGTCACCCCGCGCTCGATGAAGAACCCGAACCAGTCGTCGTACTCGTGCTTGCCGATCGAACCCAGCGGGACGCCCGTGCAGCCGGTCAGGTCCGCGTAGGCCGCCACCAGGTAGTGACCGCCCCACAGCTTGCCCGCGCTCCACCCGTTCACGAACAGGTCATCGGGACCGATCGGCTTCCACTGCTGGTGCACCTCGGCCATGTACAGGCCCGTCGGCGCGAAACCCAGCTTCGGCGAACCCGTGGTCCCGCCGCTCTGGAACATCCACGTCGCGCCCTCCCGCGCCCGCGGCTTCAGATGCGCCAGCGCCACGTTGATGTCGTCGCGCTGCATGACCGGCACGTGCACCAGGTCTTCGAGGCTGTCCAGGGTGACCACGTCGGTGTAGCGGTCGGCCAGGTCGGGCACCGAGCGCAGCCGGTTCAGGATGTCGCGCGCGATGTCCCGCGCGCCGGGGAACCCGGAGGAGAAACCGCTCATGGCTAGGCGTCCTTTCGGAAGAAGCGCGTGTGGGCGTCGCGGTAGGCGCCGAAACGGGCCGCGATCAGCTCCCGCTGCGTCCGCACCGCCTCGGGGTTCGTGGGATCGGGGCAGATGATGCCGCCGTCCAGTTCGATCTCCGACAGCCAGAAGCGCTCGCCGTCGAAGAGGAAGTCCACGCACAGGAACGGCACCGGGACCTTCGCCGCGAAGTACGGGACGGCCTCGGCCAGCTCCTTCGGCATGTCCACCCAGGCGACCTTCGCGCCGGTGGAGAACTGCGGGTACAGGGCACCGTCGCCGGGCGCGCGCAGCAGCACCCCCAGCGGCTCGCCGTCGATCAGGAACACCCGGAAGTCGGCGGTGCCCGAACCCAGGTACGGCTGGAACACCAGGGTCGTGTCGCCGCCCTGCGCCAGACTCAGCAGACCGCGGACGTCGTGGTCGTCGCGCGCCAGGTTCACCCCGCGCGAGGAACCCCACCCGGCGGGCTTCGCCACCGCCGGATAGGTCAGGCCCGCGATCGAGGAGACGTACTCGTCGTAGATCAGGTCGCGGCCGGTGCCGATGCGGACCGTCGGGATCGGCGGGACCGGCGAGTCCTTCAGCAGCAGGATCGTGGCCAGCTTGTCGTTGACCGTGGCCGCCAGCTCCGGCGGGTGCGGCAGGTAGAAGCCGGCGTGCTCCAGCACCGAGTAGAGCGTGTACTGGGTGAACGCGTCGCCCATCTGGTAGGCGAGGGTGTACAGCGAGGTGAGGAACACGGTGTCCTCGGGCGTCACGCGCTCGCCGTCGATGTAGACCTTCACGTCGTGGACGTCGAGGGCGTCCACGGTGACCGCCTCGGGCGCGACGCGCTCCCAGGACAGGTCCAGCTCCTTGGCGACCTCGGCGTAGGTCTGCCAGAAGGCCGCGCTCCACTTGGCGTTGTTGCGGGTGGACTCCCGGTCCGGGAACAGCCAGACCAGGCGCCGTAGACGTGACTCGCTCATCGATTCCCCATTCGGCGGACGCGGGTGACGGACCGGGCGAGTCTGGCAACGGGCGCCACAGATCCACTGCGAAAGCGCAGGTGGCCGGGCGTGGCCGATCTGTGGCCGATCTGTGGGGGGCGGCGCGATCATCGCCGGGTCGCAAGAACCGTCCACCGTGGAGGGCCGACCCCATGACCACGCAGAAGCACGTCGCGATCGTCGATGTGTACGCGCCCAACCGGCGCCTGGCGCCGGCCTTCCGGGAGGCCGGGTACCGGGTGGTGCGGGTGCAGAGCACCCCCGATCCGCCGCTGGTGTACCGGGCCGCGCCCTTCGACCTGTCGCCCTACGAGGCCAACATCGCCCACGACGGGGACCTGGCGGCCACCGTCGCGGCCCTGTCGGCCTACGCGCCCGAGGCGGTCATCGCCGGTGGCGAGCTGGGGGTGGAGCTGGCCGACGCGCTGTCGGAGGCGATGGGGACGCCGGGCAACGGGACCGCGCTGAGTCCCGCCCGTCGCGACAAGTACGTGCAGATCGAGACGCTGCGGGCGGCGGGGCTGCGCGCGACGCGGCAGATCCTGGTGCCGGGACCCGATGAGCTGGCCGCCTGGCACCGTGAGCTGGGCGGGCGGATCGTGGTGAAGCCGGTGCGCAGCGCGGCCGGCGACGGTGTGTCCTTCTGCGACACTCCGGAGGAGGCGGTGGCCGCCTACCACCGGATCCTGGCCGCCGAGAACGTCTTCTCCGAGCCCAACCGGGCGGTGGTCGCCCAGGAGTACCTGTGGGGCGGGGAGTACGTGGTCAACACCGTCAGCCGCGACGGGCAGCACCACGTCACCGACCTGTGGAAGTACGAGAACCTCTCGGCCAACGGGATCCCGGACCTCAGCTGCGGGGTGCGGCTGCTCCCGAGGCACGGCGCCGCGCAGGACGCGGTGGTGCCCTACGCCCTGGAGGTCCTCGACGCCCTGGGCATCGCGCACGGCGCGGCGCACCTGGAGATCAAGCTGACCCCGGAGGGGCCCTGCCTGGTCGAGGGCGGGGCGCGCATGGCCGGGTTCGACACGCCCTTCTACGCCGCCGAGTGCATCGGCGAGGCGCAGAAGGAGTGGCTGGTGGACGCCTACGTCCGCCCCGAGCGCTTCGCCGCGCGGTGGAAGGACGACTACGAGCTCAAGAAGCACTTCGTCACCGCGCTGATGGTGTCCACCCGGGACGCCGAGCTGGTGTCCTATCCGCTGCTGGGCGAGGTGGAGCGGCTGGAGAGCCTGTTCGACGTGCGGCCGCAGGTGCGGCCGGGCGGGCGGCTGCGCCGCACGGTCGACGACATGACCACGCCGTTCATCGTCAACCTGTGCCACCCGGTGGAGGAGATCGTCGACCGCGACTTCGGCACCCTGCGTTACCTGGACGGCCCCGGCTTCTACGAGCTGGCGGAGTCTTGATGCGCCCGCACGTGGTCGTCGTGCACCGCTGGCTGGCGCGCTACGCCGAGTACGAGCGCTACCTCGACCACGCCTTGTACGCCGTCACCTACGTGACCACCGAGGTCGGCGTCGCGGGTGTGCCGGCGAGCGCGGCCGGGATCGCGATCGTGGCCGCCACCGACGATCTCCCGGCGGTCGCCGACCGGGTCAAGCAGCTGGCTGTGGAGCACGGTCATCCGGTGGCGATCGTGGCCTTGAAGGAGGACGACCTGACGGTGGCGGCGCAGTTGCGCGCCGAATGGGACTGCCCGGGGCCGACGCCGGAGGACCTGCTGCCCTTCCGCGACAAGCTGGTGATGGCCCGGCGGGTGGCGGCGGCGGGGCTGGCGGTGCCGGACTTCGCGCCCGCGCCCGACGCGGCGTCGGTCATCGCCTTCGGCGAGGCGCGCGGCTGGCCGGTGGTGGTGAAGCCGCGGGTGGGCAGCGCCAGCCAGAGCGTGTCCATCGTGGACGGTCCGGGCGCGGTGGCCGGGCTGGACCTGGACACCGACGGCCCGTTCCTGGCGCAGGCCTTCGACTCCCGGGCGATCCTGCACGTGGACGGGCACTTCGACGGGCGCGAGGTGGAGTGCGTGCGCGTCTCGCGCTACCTGAACACCTGCGTGGGCTTCCGTACCGGGGACGTGCTCGGCTCGGTCGAGGTCGATGACGCCGCGCTCATCGCGACTATCGCCGCTTTCACCCGGGACGCGATGGCCGCGCTGACCTCGCGGCCGACGGTCTTCCACCTGGAGGTCTTCGCCGGGCCGGAGGGGGTGGCGTTCCTGGAGGTGGGCGCGCGCGTCGGGGGAGCCGAGATCCCGTTCCTGTGGCGGGAGGTGCACGGCCACGACCTGATGCGCACCGGTTTCCTGTTGCAGATGGACGTCGTGCCGCCACCGCCGCCGGGTGACCTGGGCGCCGAGATCGGCGGGTGGCTGCTGGTCCCCGCGCCCGAGGAGCGTCCCTGCCGCATCACCGGTGTCACGTCGATGACCGGGCGCGTGCCAGGTCCCTACGCCGAGGGGATCCTGCGTCCCGGTGAGGTGCTGCCCGCCGCCGACGCCTATTACGAGCACGTCGGCGGGCGCTTCCGCTTCCGGGGGGCCAGTTCGGCGGAGGTCGCCGCGGCGATCGAGGCCACCGCGCGCGACTTCCGGGTGAGCGCCGAGCCGGTGTGACCGTCCACTGTGCGCGAATGTGCGCACAGTGGACTTTTCGTCGTCCGGGGCGGCGCGCGGCGGCCGGACCTGGGAGGATCGGTTCCGGATCCGGTGCCCCCACGAGGTTTCTGTTCTGTGTCAAGCTGTGTGGAAAGCGGTGAGATCAGCAGAAACGGGGCGATGCCGATGTACCGCGTCATGATCACTTTGCTGTGCCTGGGGGCGCTGGCGGGGAGCGCGCCGGTGCGGACGACCGGATGCGGTCCCGTCCAGCCGCGCTGGATGCGCTTCCGCGTCAACACTCCCGCCCATGCGCTGCCCGCCGGGGGCAGCCCGGTCCGCGTCCGCTTCTCCACGCCGCAGATCGTCGACGGCGAATGTGTGAGCGCGGCCGGTAACCATTGGTGGCGGCTGGACATGGGCACCCATCACCTCTATGTCTACGACGGGTACCGGCTGTGACGATTTGTACCGGGTCTTTCCTGACACTGGCGGGTTTCTGCCGCAGTTAGTCCGATTAGGACACAGGCTGGATAGGATGCGCGCGCCCGGTGATCATCACCGGGCATCCCCTCATGAAGGAGACCCATGCGTCCGATCCGGCTCATCGCGGTCGCGGCCCTCGCCGTGCCGCTGCTGGCCGTACCGACCGCCGCGGCGACCGCGCAGGACGCCCCGGCGTCCGTCGCGGCCGCCAGCCCGCTGCCCTTCGACCTCCCGTCCCGGGACGTCCTGGAGGCCAGCGGGAAGAAGGTGTTCGCGCATTACTTCACCCAGTTCCGCATCTCGGTGGACAACAAGGACGGCGCGAGCGACTACTACGTCAACGAGTACCTCAACCCCAAGGGCGAGGACTACCAGAAGGACACCGACGGTGACGGTGTTCCCGACACCACCGTCTACCCGCACGAGGCCTACGGCGGCTACCTGCGCGACCGGCCCCTCCCGCGCGGCGTGCTGCCCGGCGACTGGCAGTACGCCGACGCCGTCACCGAGGTGACCCGGGCGGTCCAGGCCGGGCTCGACGGCTTCACCGTCGATCTCCTCAGCGTCAACCAGACCAGCTACCACTGGCAGACGTTGCTGCGGCTGATGAAGGCGGCCAAGCAGGTCGATCCCGACTTCAAGATCGTCATCATGCCGGACATGAACGCCGGGACGATCAAGTCGCTGACGCCCGTCCAGCTGGCCGACGCCATCAGCCCGCTGTTCAAGGACGCCTCCACCTACCGGCTCACCGACGGGCGCCTGGTCGTGGCGCCCTTCAAGGCCGAGAACCACGACGCGGCCTGGTGGACGTCGTTCAAGACGGAGATGGCGAACAAGTACGCCGAGAACGTCGCCCTGGTGCCGTTCACGCTCAACTTCAACGCCACCTTCGACAAGCTCAAGTCGGTCGCCTACGGCTTCTCCGAGATGGAGTACGGCACCCCGGCCCTGCAGGACTCGCTGCCCACGAAGATCGCCACCGCGCACAACGCGGGCGTGAAGTTCATGGCCAGCCTGTCCCCGCAGGACAGCCGTCCCAGCCAGGGCAACTACTACGAGGCGAACAACAGCGAGAACCTCCGCCGCGGCTGGACCAAGGCCATCGACGGCGGCGCCGACTGGGTTCAGCTGATGACCTGGAACGACTACTCGGAGAACCACCAGTTCTCGCCGTCGGTGCGCAACGGCGGCGTGTGGCTGGACCTGTCGTCCTACTACCTGACGCGCTTCAAGACCGGCGCCTACCCGGCGATCGTGCGGGACGTGACGTACCTGGTGCACCGCAACCAGTTCGCCGCGGCGAAGCCGAGCTCGGGCACGCAGACGAAGTTCCAGGTG
The DNA here is from genome assembly GCF_030269765.1 of Actinorhabdospora filicis. GTDB lineage: Bacteria > Actinomycetota > Actinomycetes > Mycobacteriales > Micromonosporaceae > Actinorhabdospora > Actinorhabdospora filicis. Next base: position 68,201 of record NZ_BSTX01000006.1, read on the forward strand.
GTCCGCGCCAACGGCGGCACGCCCAGGGACAGCGTCGAGGTCCTGACGTTCCTGAAGGCGGCGGCGACGGTGACGCCCACGATCGGCGGGAAGGCCGCGGCGGCCTACTCGGCACCGGCCGGGGTGACGTCGAAGCTGTTCCCGCTGGCCTACGGGCTGAACTCGGCCGTGGTGGCCCGCTCGGGCGTCACGGTGTGCACGGCGACGTCGCCGTGGGAGGTCAAGTCGCAGTTCACCGTGCAGGACATGCTGTACAGCGCGGTGAGCAGCTCCCGGTAGGGGAGCCCCGAGGGGATCGCGGGCGGCGGCTCCCCACCGCCGCCCGCGATCCCCTCGTCCCGTCTCAGGCGGCGGCGCGCTCGTCCAGCGGACGGCGGCGGGCGCGGGCGCTGGTCAGCGACTCCGGCCGCCACTCGACGTCGTAGAGGTTGGTGCCGGGGGCGACGATCTCGTCGATGCGGTCCAGGACCGCGTCGTCCAGCACGAGGTCCGCCCCGGCGATGAGGCCCTCGAACTGCTCCATGGTGCGCGGCCCGAGGATCACCGAGGTCACCGCCGGGTGGGTGATGGTGAAGGCGATCGCCAGCTCGACCAGCGAGCGGCCGATGGAGTCGGCCAGCTCGATGAGGGCCTCCACGGCCTCGAACTTGGCGGCGTTCTTCGGCAGCGACGGGTCGAAGCGGGCCGGGTTGATCGCGGCGCGCCCGCTGGTGAGGTCCACCGGCTGGTCTTTGCGGTACTTGCCGGTCAGGAAGCCGAAGGCGAGGGGGCTCCAGACCATGGCGCCCATGCCGTGCTGCTGGAGGGTCGGCAGGACGGAGGTCTCGATGCCGCGCGACAGGATCGAGTACGGCGGCTGCTCGGTGCGGAACCGGCCCAGGCCGCGGCGGTCGGCGACGACCTGCGCCTCCAGGATCCGCTCGGCCGGGAACGTCGAGGAACCGAAGGCGCGGATCTTGCCCTGGGCGCGCAGGTCGGTCAGCGCCGAGAGGGTCTCCTCGATGTCGGTGCGCTGGTCGGGCCGGTGGATCTGGTACAGGTCGATGTAGTCGGTGTCCAGGCGGCGGAGGCTGTCCTCCAGGCCCTTGATGATCCAGCGGCGGGAGTTGCCGCTGCGGTTGACGGTCTTGCCGTCGTCCAGCGGGAAGTGGACCTTGGTGGCCAGGACGACGTCATCGCGCCGCCCCTTGAGGGCCTTGCCCACGATCACCTCGGACTCACCGGTGGAGTACATGTCGGCGGTGTCGACGAAGTTGATGCCCCGGTCCAGCGCCGAGTGGATGATGCGTGCGCAGTCATCGTGGTCGGGGTTGCCGATGAACCCGAACATCATCGCGCCCAGGCAGTAGGCGCTGACTTCGATCCCGGTGCCGCCGAGGACGCGGTAACGCATGGTGACTCCCAGTTGTCCCGCCGGTGGCGATCACCACCGGTCGGGACGAACCCTAGGAGCTAGACCGAGGTCTAGGTCAAACGCCTGTGGTGCGGGACACGGCGGTGTGCAGGTGGATCTCGCCGATCTGGACCTCGATCCGCACGCGCACCGGCTCGCCACCGGTGACGCGGTGGACGTTGTCGCGGACGCGGCCCATGGCCATCGACAGGTCGGTCTCCACGCTGGACCCGGCCGACACGCCGACCGACGCGCTGCCGTGCGTCACCTCGACCTCGACCTCCCCGGCGGTGACCTCGTCGATGCGCACGTTCCCCGTCACGGTCAGCGCCTTCGCGCCGCGCGCCACGTGCCCGGCGGTGATGTGGCCGGTGGTGGAGCGCAGGTCCACGGTCTCGGCCGCGTCGACGGTGATCTGGCCGACCTCGCTGGCCAGGACGCAGGTGCCCAGCCGTCCCTCGGTGCGCAGGACGCCCAGGGCGACGTCGCCCTGCACGTGCGAGCCGAGCGGGAGGGTGACGGTCACGTCGATCGAGCCGGGCTTCTTCAGCGCGCCCGTCTTGGGCGCGGTCACCACGACCTCGCCGTTGCCGCCGGTCACTGTGGTCTCGGCGGCCGCCTTGACATCGCGGGAACGGCCCGGGTCGCTGGGGCGCACCTCGACCGTGGCCTCGGCGGCGTCACCGGCGCGGACGGCCAGGTTGGCCACCGGCGCGGTGACGACGAGGCGCACGGGCGCGGCGGCGGGGAAGGTCTGCATCGGGACTCCTGGAGGGATGGGGCGGGCGCCGGGGTGGCGCCCGCTTGATCATCGGAAGGCTAGTGGCCGGTGCTGACGGTGATCGCGCCGACCGGGCAGAGCCCGGCCGCCTCGGCGGCGGCCTCGGCGTGCTCCGCCCAGGACGACGGGTCGGGCGCGGTCCCGAGCCCCTCGCCGTCCTGCTCGAAGACCTCCGGCGCGGTCAGCGCGCACATGCCCGAACCGGCGCAGCGGTCCCGGTCGACGGTCACGCGCATCATTCGCCCCACGCCACGGGCATCGAGGTCAGGCCGTGGATGGAGGCGTCGGACGCGCGGGTGACGGCCTCGCCGGCGAGCCGCAGGTCCGGGAAGCGCCGCAGCAGCGCCGGGAACGCCACCCGCATCTCCACGCGCGCCAGCTGCTGGCCCAGGCACTGGTGGACGCCGTGGCCGAAGGCCAGGTGCCCGGCGGCGTGCCGCCGCAGGTCCAGCGCGCCGGGATCGGCGAAGCGCGCGTCGTCGCGGTTGGCGACGTTCACCGCGACCATGAGCGTCGTCCCGGCCGGGATGACCTGGCCGCCCAGCTCGACCTCTTCGAGGGTCACCCGGGGGATCGGCGAGGCGATCGACAGGTACCGCATCAGCTCCTCGACCGCGCCCGGCACGGCCTCGGGGTCATCGCGCATGATCGCGGCCTGCTCGGGCCGCTCCAGCAGCGCCAGGACGCCCAGGGCGAGCATGCTCGCGGTGGTGTCCAGGCCCGCCGCCAGCAGCAGCGTGGCGATGCCGCCGTGCTCCTCGGGGGTCATCTCGCTGTCGGTGAGATCGCTGAGCAGGTCGTCGGTGGGATTGGCGCGCTTGGCGGCCACCAGGGCCGCGTTGTATTCGCCGAGCGCGCTGAAGGACGCCATGCGCTCCTCCATGCTCGCGTCGCCGCCGAAGACGTTCTCCACATGCCCGCGGAACATGTCCCGCTCGTCGTAGGGGACCCCGAGCAGCTCGCAGATCAGCATCGTCGGGATCGGCTGCGCGAAGGCCGTCACCAGGTCCACCGGCGGGCCCTGCTCGGCCATCAGGTCCAGGTGCACCGCGGTGACCTCCTCGATGCGCTCGGTGAGCATCCGCATCCGCCGGACGGTGAAGCGCCCGGTCAGCATCCGGCGCAGCCGCCCGTGCTCCGGCTCGTCGAGGGCGGTCAGGTCCCCCGCCAGCCCCGGCGGGATCTCGTCGCCGAACTGCTCGCGGAAGTCGATCGTCGGGTGGTGCATCAGCTCCTGGCGCGAGCTGAACCGCCGGTTGTCGGCCAGCACCTCGCGGGCCAGGGCGTACCCGGTGACCAGGTAGCCCTCGTGCCCGTCGGTGAAGACCGAGCGGACGATCGGCGACTCCTCCGCCAGCCGCGACAGCTCCGGCGGCGGGGAGAACGGACAGCCGGGCGCACGCTCGGCCGGCATCCCGGCGACCGTGGGGATGGTCTCGCTCATGACGGGTCCTCTCACTCCCGGCGCCCGCCCCGCAGACGCCGTAGCGCGTGGTCTTCAGTACATCTCGAACGGTACGGCGATGCCCGGTTTGATGTCAATATAAGGGTACGTATATTGGAGTGTTATTGCTGGTAGAAGCGCTGAATCGTCGGCAATGACCGCCGCCGAACGAAGCCGTTTCACCGAGGGTTGCAATGGCCTGCGCGCGAACGCGTACCCTCGGGGAATGCCCGGAGAGCGACTGAACCAGGCCGAGCGCCGCCGCATCGCCGAAGCCCTCGCCGAGGGCGCGAGCTACGCCGCGATCGCGCGCGAACTCGGGCGTCCCAAGTCGACGGTGAGCCGCGAGGTCCTGCGCAACGGCGGTCCCGGACGCTACGACGCCGCCCGCGCCCACGCCGACACCATCGCCCGCGCCCGCCGCACCGCGCCCGAGGTGACCCGGCCCGCTCCGGACGCCCCCGGCCGCGGCCGCGACCCCCGCGCCGTCCGCGCCTTCACCGGCATGTTCAACGAGCTGCTGGTGGCCGGAGGCATGACCCGCATGACCGCGCGCGTGCTGACCTGCCTGTACACCACCGATTCGGGCAGCCTCACCGCCGCCGAACTGGTCGCCTGGCTGAAGATCAGCCCCGCCTCGGTGTCCACGGCGGTGGGATTTCTCGAAGGGCAGGGGTTGCTGCGTCGCGAGCGCGCGGACGGGCGGCGCGAGAGGTACGTGGTGGACGACGACGTGTGGCTGCGCGCGCTCGTCGAGACGGCCCGGGTGAACAGGATCTTGGCCGACGCCGCGATCGACGGAGCCGGGGCGTTCGGGCAGGCGACACCGACGGGGGCGCGTCTGGAGCGCTTCGGGCGGTTCCTGGGGAAGGTGTCGGAGGAGATGATGGCGTCGATCGAGAGGTCCCTGGTGGAGGCGGGGGAGTGGCAGGGGGAGTGGCCGGAGGGGCTTTCGGGGGAGCGGCGAGAGGGCGAAGTGGACGGTGCCGGGGCGGGAGGGTGAGGAGCCCCCCGCGGGCGTGGGGGTGAGTTGATCGCGCTCGCCGCACCCACACCCACACCCACACCCACCTACCCGCACCCGCACCCGCCCGCACTTGCACCCGCACCCGCACCCGCCCGCACCCGCCCGCACCTGCACCCGCACCCGCCCGCACCTGCACCCGCTCACGCCCGCACTTGCGCTCGTCCGGCCGCATTCCGTCACGCCTGCCCGCACCCGCCTGCCCTGCACTCGTACACGCCCGGCCCCAGTCGCACCCCGCCCGGCCTGGCCACGGCGGCGATGTGCTCCCCACGGGTGTGGGGATGAGCTGCGCATCGCGAAGAACAGCTCGACTGCCTCCGGGTACTCCCCACGGGTGTGGGGGTGATCCGCCGTGACCATTGCCCTCGCGCGGGTGCGGAAGCGTCGCGAATCCGCCGTCGGGCTCCGGCCACTCACGGCCGGATGGCGTGCTCGCCGCCGGTGAGGCAACTCGGCCGGTGCGGGGTAACGGCCGGGCCGTGTTCGGCGACCGGCGTCGCATCGGTGCCCGCACGGCCGGAAACCCGCCACCGGCGCATCGGGTTCGCCGCGGCCCCTCGGCTCCACTCCCGGCGGGCTCGCCGACCGTCCGCGCCCGCCCCGCCACCCCATCGCGCTCGCCGTCGCCCCCACCCCGCGCGAAACCTGTCCATCGTTGTCTCCGGCGCGCCGCCCGATTCGCGAAGTTGATCATGATTTCGTGCTTAAGATCCATTTGTCACGGGTGCGTCTTGGTGGGGTGTCATGAGCGGTGGGGTGGTGAGCCGCTGGCTCACCGTCGGGACCATGTCCATAGCGATGTCCATATCGACCTTCGGCTCGGCGTTCGCGTCGGCGCCGATGAGGTTCGTGGGCCTCCCGATGGGGCCGCCGGGAGAAATGCGCACCTGCGACCTGTCGGAGACCGCCGATCACGGCGGCGAGGACCTGTCCTTCTGCGATCTGGCGGGCTACAGCCTGTCCAAGATGGACCTCCGCGAGGCCGACCTGACGGGGGCCTCGCTGGAGGGTTCGCACGCTTTCGACGCGGCTTTCGCGGGGGCGGTCCTGTTCGCGGTGAACGCCCGTGAGGCCGACCTGACCGCGGCCGACCTCACCGGCGCCGACCTGCGGCTGGCCGATCTGCGCGGGGCGACCGTCACGGGTGTGCGCTGTGAAGGGGCTCGGCTGGAGCAGGCGATGCTTCCGGCCGAGTGGCCGTGCCCGGCCTGACTCCATCCGCCGCAAGCCCGTCCGCCGCGCCACCGTCCACATTGCTCCTGCGCGCCATGAGCGTGCGGGTGGCCAGGGCCACGCCCGCGAGGGCGGCCAGGCCCGCGCCGAGCCACATCGCGGTCGGCACTCCGGCGTGGTCGGTGGCGAGGCCGCCGACGAGCGCACCCGAGGCGATCGCCAGGTTGAACACCGAGGTGTAGGCGGCCGCCACGGTCTCGCGCGAGCCGGGGACCACACGCAGCGTCCACGTCTGCGTCCCCACCGACACGCCGCCGTAGGACACGCCCCAGGCCAGCAGCATCAGCGCCGAGGCGGCCGTTCCGCCGGCCAGTGGCGCGATGGCGATGACGGCGGCGAGCGCGACGATGATGACCGCGAGGGCGCGGGTGGGCGCCTTCGCGACGCGGACCCCGGCGACGAAGTTGCCGATCACGCCCGCGACGCCGTAGGCGAGCAGCAGCGCGCTGATCCCGTGCGCGCCGGCGTCCTCAAGCAGCGGCCGGACGTAGGTGTAGGCGGCGAAGTGGCCGCTCACCAGCAGCGCCGGGACGGCCAGGGCGAACACGAGACCGTGGGCCTTGCCGCCGCTCGCGGCGGGCACCGGCGGCAGTTTCGGCAGCAGCAGGACCAGGGCGAGGACGACCAGCAGCGCCATCGCCGCCGCCGCGCCGAAGGCCCACCGCCAGCCGACCAGGTCGCCCAGGCGCGTCCCCATCGGCACGCCCAGCACCGAGGCGGCCGCGACGCCGCTGAACACGAGCGCGTTGGCGCGTGGCGCCGAGGCGGGCGGGACGAGCCGTGGCGCCAGCGTCGCCGCGATCACCCACACGCCGCCGATGGAGACGCCGACGCCGACGCGGGCCACCAGCATCAGCGGGAGGTTCGGCGCCCACGCGGCCATCACGTTCGCGGCGACCTGCAGCAGCATCAGCGACCAGATGACGCGGCCGCGGTCGGCGCCGCGCGTGAAGCGGACCATCAGGGGCGCGGCGACGGCGGCGGTCAGGCCCGGGAGGGTCATCGTCAGGCCGGCCGCGCCCTCGCCGACGCCGAGCTCGTCGGCCATGGGGGTGAGCAGCCCGACGGGCAGCATCTCGGCGGTGACGACGGTGAAGGTGGCCGCGGTGGCGGCCAGGACGGCGGGGAATCCGCCGTGGTGCGGGGAGGACCTGCGAGGTGACATGCGTCAAGCCTCTGGCCGCCGGGCTTGATGATCAACGGTGAAGACCTCATGCTTCCATTAGCGGCACTAATCGGAGGTGGCAGTGGACCTGCGCGAGATCGAGGGCTTCCTGGCGGTGGCCGACGAGCTGCACTTCGGGCGCGCCGCCACCCGGCTGCGCGTCTCGCAGGGCCGGGTCTCGCAGCTCGTGCGGTCCCTGGAGACGCACGTGGGCGCGCGGCTCTTCGACCGCAGCAGCCGCCGCGTGGTGCTCACCCCGATCGGCGAGCGCTTCCGTGCCGGGCTCGTCCCCGCCTATGGTGCCCTGACCGGGGCGGTGGAGTCGGCGCGCGCCGAGGCGCGCGGCATCGCCGGGGTCCTGCGGATCGGTTTCCTCGGCGGCCTCAGCGAGCGGCTGACCGGCGCGATCGGGCGTTTCGAGGCCCGCCATCCCGACTGCGAGATCCGGCTGACCGAGGTCGTCCCGGCCGATCCCTTCGGGGCCGTCCGCTCCGGTGAGCTGGACACCACCGTCGTCCTCAACCCCGTCGCCGAGCCGGACCTGGTGACCACGCGTCCCTTCAGCCGGGCGCCGTTCGTCCTGGTGGTGTCGAACCGGCATCCCCTGGCCCGCAAGAAGATCGTCGGGCCCGAAGACCTCGCCGGGCACCCCGTGATCGGCATGGCCGATCCCGCGCCGGAGTACTGGTGGCGCTACCCGTGGCCCGAGGCCGCGCCCACCGGACCGCGCGTCCGCACCTACCCGGAGGCCCTCGCGGCCGTGGCCGCCGGGCGCGGCGCGATGCTCCAGTGCGCGCCCACCGCCGCGCTGCATCCGCGAAGCGATGTCACGGTGGTTCCGACGCGGGAGCTGCCGGAGTCCTCGCTGACGCTGATCTGGCGGCGCGACGCGGAAACGGTGCGGCTGAAGGCCTTCGCCGAGGCGGTCAGTCGCTAGCCTGTTTCAGCGCCGCCCTCGCCAGCGGCGTCAGCTGCGCCAGGACGTAGGCGTCCACCGGCGGGTGATCGCCCGCGCGGGCGAGGGTCGCGCCGGACATGCGCGCGGTGACCAGGGCGCGCAGGTCGCCGTCGCGGATCAGGAGGCGGGCCTCGGCGCCGTTGGAGCCGGGCGTCCCGGAGCCCTCGACGACCGTCAGGCAGCCCTCGCCGCCCTCGGTCTTCAGCGGGCTCTGGCAGCCGGAACCAGTGTCGTCGCGGGAGACGGTGACCACCAGCCGGTCCTCGCCGGCGTCCAGTTCGCACACCGCCGGTTTCGGGTGACCGGCCACCGACACCGACGGGTACAGCTCGCTCGCCGTCTTCGCCACCGGCGCGCAGTCGAGGGCGACCGGGCCCGGCCCGGTCAGCTTCAGCACCGCCGTGACGCTCCCGGCGATCAGCAGGAGGACGACGGCGATGACCTTGAGGAGGAACTTGAGGTCGGCGCGGCTCACGGGTCTCCTACGGCGAGACGGGGAGACATCAGGGTAGCCGGAGAGCGCGACGCGGCTCCGCGCGCGGCGCAAGCGGAGGCGCCACTTCCCTTATGCCCTCCCGTTCCGGCCCCGCATTCACGGTCTCATGCCCTCACGGGCACAAAGCCTCGGCCGGACGGGACGAACCCCGATTCGCGTGTTCCGGATCACACCGGCCCGGCTCATGCTGACTCCACAGCGTGACGCGCCGTCCGCTGCGCAGCGAAAGCGACCGTCGGAGGGATCATGGCCATCGCGCCTACCTACCCGGGTGTCTACATCGAAGAAATGCCGTCCGGGACCCGGACCATCGTGGGCGTGGCGTCCTCGATCGCCGCGTTCGTCGGCTACACGGCGCGGGGACTCGACCACCGGCCGATCCGCGTGCAGAGCTTCGCCGACTTCCAGCGCGCCTTCGGGGGCCTGAACGCCGAGAGCGAGCTCGGCTACGCCGTCCAGCAGTTCTACCTCAACGGGGGCACCGACGCGTTCGTCGTGCGCGTGCCCAAGAACGACGCCGTGGCCGCCTCGGTCGAGCTCAAGGACGCCGTCGACGGCTCGCCGAACGTCGTCCTGACCGCCCGGGCACTGTCCAAAGGGGCCTGGGCGAACCTGGTGCGCCTGAGCGTCGACTACGACGGCCTCACCGGCGACAACAAGGCCTTCAACCTCACCGTCACCGACCTGGCGACCGGCGCAGCCGAGCGCTTCGCGGGCGTGACCATGAACCGCACCCGCCGCAACTTCGTGGAGACCGTGGTCAACGACGAGTCGCGCGGCTCGCAGATGATCGCGGTGACCGCCGCCGCCGGATCGCCCGCGCGGCCGGTGGAGACCGGCACGAGCGGCGGTGACGTCAGCCTCGGCGCCTTCGCCAACGACAAGGACTACTCGGTCAAGGTCAGCGCCGACGTGCCCGGCGCGCCGCTGACCAACCTCAACGTGAAGGTCATCGACAAGGGCGAGGTCCTGCCCGCCTCCGTCGCCGGTCTCGCCGCCCTGCTGGAGCGCAAGCTGAACCTCGGCCTGGGCTCGGCCCTGCCCGGCGCGCGCGTGACGGTCCGCCCGTCGGCCAACGGGAAGGGCCTGCGGGTCGCGGCGAACTTCGACCCCGCCGTCCTCCCCAACGCCCTCGACGCCGCGCTCACCTTCACCGCCGGGACGCCCGACGACGTCCTGGGCGCGCTGAAACTCGGCGGCGCGGTGAAACCCAATGTGGGCGGCTACCTGCTCGGCAAGGGCCGCGCGGTGCTCGCCCAGGGCGCGGCGGTGGCCGGTGTGGACGGCGTCGCGCTGCCCACCAGCGCCGACCTCATCGGCGACCAGGCGGCCTACACGGGCATCCACGCCCTGCGCAAGACCGACCTGTTCAACATCCTGTCGATCCCCGACGCGACCCGCGCCCAGCCGGGCAACCAGTTCGCGCTCGACTCCACCGTCGACCCGAACGCGATCTTCGCCGCCGCGCAGGCCCTGTGCGCCGAGCGTCGCGCGGTCCTGATCGTCGACCCGCCACCGGACGTCCGCGACCCGCGCTCGGCCCTCGACTGGATCAGCTCCGGGCTGACCGCCAAGGGACCCGACGCCGCCGCGTACTTCCCGCGCGTGCGCGTCCCCGACCCGCTCGACGACTACCAGCTGCGCAGCCTCGCGCCCAGCGGCACCGTCGCCGGGCTGTGGGCGCGGACCGACGCCGCGCGCGGCGTGTGGAAGGCGCCCGCCGGCGTCGACGCGCGCCTGGCCAACGTCGCCGGGCTCGTCTACCGCCTCGGCGACGCCGAGAACGGCCAGCTCAACCCGCTCGGCCTCAACTGCCTGCGGACCCTGCCGGTCTACGGCACCGTCAGCTGGGGCGCGCGGACCCTCGAAGGCGCCGACGCCCAGGCCAGCCAGTGGAAGTACCTGCCGGTACGGCGCCTGGCGAAGGTCATCGAGGAGAGCGTCTACCGCGGCACCCAGTGGGCGGTCTTCGAGCCCAATGACGAGCCGCTCTGGTCGCAGCTGCGGCTCAACCTGACCTCCTACATGCACGGGCTGTTCCGTCAGGGCGCGTTCCAGGGCGCGACCCCGCGCGAGGCGTACCTCGTCAAGTGCGACGCGCAGACCACGACGCAGGACGACATCGACCGCGGCATCGTCAACGTGGTCGTCGGATTCGCGCCGCTCAAGCCCGCCGAGTTCGTCATCATCCGCATCCAGCAGCTCGCCGGTCAGACCCAGAGCTGATAAGAGACGGGAACCCAGGTGGCCGAGTTCACGACCAACACGCACCGCTTCGACCCGTACAAGAACTTCAAGTTCCGCGTCCTGTGGGACGGCCGGGTCGTCGCCGGGGCCAGCAAAGTCAGCGCCCTCAAGCGCACCACCGAGGTGGTCAAGCACCGGCACGGCGGCGACCCGAGCACCAGCCGCAAGTCGCCCGGCCGCAGCGAGTACGAGGCCGTCACCATCGAACGCGGCGTCACCCACGACGTGGAGTTCGAGCAGTGGGCCAACAAGGTGTGGAACCACGGATCCGGCCTCGGCCAGGAGGTCTCGCTCAAGGACTTCCGCAAGGACCTCGTCCTGGAGGTCCTGAACGAGGCCGGGCAGAAGGTCCTCGCCTACAAGCTCTACCGCTGCTGGGTGTCGGAGTACCAGGCCCTGCCCGACCTCGACGCCAACGCCAACGCCGTCGCCATCCAGCACCTCAAACTGGAGAACGAGGGCTGGGAACGCGACTACGAGGTGGTAGAGCCCGCGGAACCCGCCTTCACCGAACCGTAGCGGCCCGCCATGGACGACCTCGGGGTGATGGCGGTGTGGGCCACCGGACGGCGGCTGCCACCGGTGGCGCGGCCCAGGGCCGTCCTCAAAGGACTGGGTCTGGACCTCACCGGGCTCACCGTGGGACGCCGCAACCTGCTGCTGCTGGCCGAACGCCGCCGCCACTTCGGCGACCGGCTCGACGCCGAGGCCGACTGCCCGTCCTGCGGGGAACGCCTCGAACTCGGCCTCGGACTCGGTGCCCTCCTCGCCTCCGCCCACGCCGGAGACGAGGAGGGCACCGCCGAGGCCGCGGGCCACACGGTGACCTTCCGGGTCCCCACCTGCGGGGACCTGGAGGCCGCCGCGGCCACCGGCGACCCGGCGTCGGCGGTGACCACGCTGCTGGAGCGGTGCGTGATCGAGGCCCGCGGCCCGTCCGGGCCCGTCCCCGCGACCGCCCTGCCCGCGCCGGTCCTCGCCGCCGTCGAGGACGCCATGGCCGCCGCCGACCCCTACGCGCACCTGTCCATCGCCGCCGACTGCGCCGTCTGCGGCGCCGCGATCGGCCTGTGGCTGGACCCCGGCCACCTCTACTGGACCGAACTCGTCGCCCGCGCCCGGCGGCTGATGGGCGAGGTCCACCGCCTCGCCACCGCCTACGGCTGGAGCGAGCACGACATCCTCGCCATGGACCCGGTGCGCCGGGCCGGATACCTGGAGCTGGTCGGATGAGCGGGTTCCTGACCGCACTCGCCCTCACCGCGCTCGGGCGCGGCCCGATGCTGCGGCCCCGGGCCCGGACCGCCTTCGAGCCCGGCGACTTCGCCGAGACCGAGACCGACGCCGAGATCGAGGCCGCGCCCGCTGTCCCCGCGTCCCCGCCGCTCCTCTCGCCGCCGTCGCCGGTGGCGTCCCGAACCTCGCCTCCCGCGCCGGTCGCACCGCCGCCCGCCCCGGTGGTGCGACCGGCCACCCCCGCCCCGGGCGAACCGCCCGGGCCGGTGGCCACCGAGGCCGGGCACTCGACGGTGACGCGCGTCGAGAGCCACGAGCACCACTCCACCGTGGAGACCGTCCCGGCGGCGTCCTTCGTGGACGAGCAGCCGCCCGCCGACTTCCCCGAACCCGCCGACGCGGCCGCCGAAGCCGAGCCGGTGCCCGAGCGCACGCTCGTCACCACCCGCGAGACCGTCGACCGGCTCCTGCGCGAACGCCTCACCGAGCGTGGCGTCCACGTCCCGGCCCCGCCCGCCGCGACACCGGACGCGCCACCGCCCGCGCGGCGGCGGCCGCCGGCGAACCCGCCCGTCCCGGCCCCCGCGCCGGTGCGGGCCCGGACCCGCGCCGCCGCGCCCGAAGCCCCGGCCGCGCCCGTCCCGCCCCCGCCACCGGCGCCCGCGCCGGTCATCGAGGTCTCCATCGGCCGCGTGGAGATCCGCGCGGCGGCACCGCCCCGTCCCGTCGCGCCGCCGCCCGAACCGGCCCGCGACTACGACCCCGCGCCCTCGCTGGAGCGGTACCTGTCCGGATTGGAGCGCCGCCGATGAGCAACGGGTACGCGATCGCCGCCGTCACCGCCGTCCTCCGCAGCCGCCTCAACCAGACCCTGGCCGCCACCGACCCCGCCGGGACCGTCGGGAACGTCACCGTCAGCGCGCTGCCGCCCGACCGGATCACCATCGGCGGCTCCGAACCGGCGCAGCTGAACCTGTTCCTGTACCAGGTCACCCCCAACACCGCCTACCGCAACGTGCAGCTGCCCTCGGTGTCCTCCGGCGGCACGCCCGTCACCGGGCCGCCGCTGGCCCTCGACCTGCACTACCTGCTGACCGCCTACGGCGCCGAGCAGTACTTCGCCGAGATCATCCTCGGCCACGCCCTGCGGCTGCTGAACGACGAGCCGGTGCTGACCCGCGAGGCGATCCGGGCCGCGCTGAACCCGTCGGTCCCCGACCCGACGCTGCCGCCCGCGCTGGCCGGATCGGGCCTGGCCGACCAGGTCGAGCAGATCAAGGTGACCACCGCCGTCGCCGGGCCCGAGGAGCTGTCCAAGCTGTGGTCGGCGATGCAGGCCCACTACCGGCCGACGGTGAGTCTGGAGGCCCGGGTCGTGCTCATCGAGAGCGCCCGCCGGACCCGCCGCGCGCTGCCCGTCGGCGGCGTCGGCTCCTACAGCGGCGCCGGGATGCCGCCCGCGCTGGACGCGGTGGAGAACACCGCCGCCGGGCCCATCACCGCCACCTCCACCATCACCCTCTTCGGCCGGGACCTGGCCCGCGAAGGCCTCCTGGTGCGCTTCGGCGCCGTCGAGCACGAGCCCGACGCCCAGGACGTCGGGCCCTCGGCGATCACCGTCGACCTGAGCGGCGTCCACCTGCGCGCCGGCGTCCGGTCCGCCCAGGTCCAGGTCGCCCTACCGCTCGGCGACCCGCCCACCGACCACCACGCCTTCCCCTCCAACAGCGTGCCGTTCCTGCTGGTCCCCGTCATCGGCCTCACCCCCCACACCACGAGCACCGAGACCATCGACGCCGTCGAATACGGCACCGGCACCATCGACGTGGCCGTCGCCCCCGCCGTCGCCCCCGAGCAGCGCGTCACGCTGCTGCTGAACGAGATCGGCCCGCCGCCCGGACGCCCCGCGCGCTCCTACGCGCTGCCCGCGCCCGCCCGCAACGGCATCCCCCTGAACGCCGCCGAGACCACCGCGATCACCTTCGCCTTCACCCGCGTCCCCACCGGCGACTACGTGGCCCGCCTCTCCGTCGACGGCGCCGAGAGCCCCCTCACCCGCGACGGCTCCGGCCGCTACGCCGTGCCGGGGGTGACCCTGTGACCTGGGCCGAGGACGAGCAGCGCGCGCTGGCCGCCGACGTGGCGCTCACCGTCGCGCGCCTGCGCGAACACCTCGGCCGCCCCGACGCCGGCGTCGGCGAGGCCCGCGCCGCCCGCGACCGGCTGCCCGCCGGTGGCTCCCTCGACCGGCTCGCCGCCGCCTTCGGGCTGAGCAAGTTCGAACGCGACCTGCTGCTGCTGGCCGTCGCCGACGAACTCGACACCGCCGTCGGAGAACTCTGCGGCGCCCTCAACGCCGGACGCCACGACCGGCCCACCTTCGGCCTCGCCCTGTCCTTCCTCGAAGACCCGCACTGGAGCGCCCTCACCCCCCGCGCGCCCCTGCGCCACCACCGGCTCATCGAAGTCGGCGAGGGACGCCTCACCTCCGCGCCCGTCGCCCTCGACGAACGCGTCCTGCACCACCTGCTCGGCGTCCGCGAACCCGACCGGCGCCTGCGGCCCTACCTGCGCGCCTGCCGCGTCCCCGACCTGCCGCCCCCGTCGGTGATCACCTTCGCCGCCGAACGCGTCCGCGCCGCCTGGACCGCCCCGCGCGGACCCCGCGAACCCGTGCCGCCCGCCGTCCTGCACGGACCCGAGGCCGCCGACCAGCTCGCCGTCGCCGTCCACGCCGCCGGGGACGCCCCCGTGCACCGCGCCGCCGTGCGCGACCTGCCCACCGCCGCCGCCGACCGCGACACCTTCGTGCGCCTGTGGACCCGCGAGGCCCTCCTCGACGGCGCCGTCCTCGCCCTCGTCGCCGAACCCGGCGAGGACGCCGCCGGGATCGCCACCCGCCTGGAGGGACCCGTCGTCGTATGCGGCGAGGAACCCGCCGCCGTGCCCGGCGCCGCCGTCCCCATCGAAGTGCCCCGCCCCTCCCGCGCCGAGCAACGCGCACTGTGGACACAAGTCCTGACCGGCCACCCCTGGGCCGCGCAGATAGACCAGGCCACCATGCAGTTCGACCTCGGCTACACCGACATCGCCACCGCCACCGCCGGCGGCCTCGACGGCTGCCGCTCCCTCTGGGACGTCTGCCGCCGCCGCGCCCGCACCGGCCTCGACGACCTCGCCCAGCGCGTCGAACCCCGCGCCACCTGGGCCGACCTCGTCCTCCCCGGCGAGCAGAAGGACGTCCTGCGCGACCTCGTCGCCCAGGTCCGCGGCCGCGCCCGCGTCCACGGCGACTGGGGCTTCGAACGCGCCGGAGCCCGCGGACTGGGCATCAGCGCGCTCTTCGCCGGGCTCTCCGGCACCGGCAAGACCCTCGCCGCCGAGGTCATCGCCGCCGACCTCGGCCTCGACCTCTACCGCGTCGACCTGTCCGGCGTGGTCAGCAAGTACATCGGCGAGACCGAGAAGAACCTCCGCGCGGTCTTCGCCGCCGCCGAACGCGGCGGCTGCGTCCTCCTCTTCGACGAGGCCGACGCCATCTTCGGCAAACGCACCGAGGTCAAGGACAGCCACGACCGCTACGCCAACATCGAGGTCGGCTACCTCCTCCAGCGCATGGAGAACTACCGGGGCCTGGCCGTGCTCACCACCAACATGCGCTCCGCGCTCGACCCCGCCTTCCTGCGGCGCCTGCGCTTCGTGGTCCAGTTCCCGTTCCCCGACCACGCCCAGCGCGCCGGGATCTGGCTGCGCGCCTTCCCCGCCGAAGTGCCCCTCGACGCCCTCGACCCCGCCCGCCTGGCGCAACTCAACATCGCCGGGGGCAACATCCGCAACATCGCCCTGCACGCCGCGTTCCTCGCCGCCGACGAGGACGCACCCGTCCGCATGGGCCACGTCATGCGCGCCGCCCGCGCCGAATACGCCAAACTCGACCGCCCGCTCACCGCCGCCGAGACCGGAGGCTGGTGATGAACGGCGAGGGACCGGCCGGGGTGCGCCTGCGCGTGGGCGAGCTCGCCGTCCACGGCCTCACCGTCCGGCGACCCGAGACCCTCGGCCCCGCCCTCGAAGCCGCGCTCACCCGCCTCATCGCCGACCGGGGCGTACCCGGACCCTGGCGCGCTGGCGGAGACCTCACGCCACCACCGCTGTCCGTCACCGCCGAGCCCGGCATCGCCGCCGAGGCGCTCGCCGAGCGCCTCGCGCTGGCCCTCTACGAGGGACTCGGCGGATGAACCAGCCCGTGCACGCCCTCGCCCCGCCGGAACCGGCCGCCGAGCCCGACGGCGCCCTCGCCGCGCCCGCCGACCTGCTGTCGGCCGCCGCCTTCGAGGACGGCCCGACCGGCGCGGGCGGCGCGGTGCCGTCGGGACCGGTCGGGACGGGCACCGCACCACCGGTGAGCGACGCCCCCGCGCTCACCGCCGACGCCCGCACCGCTCCGGTCACCACCAACGCGCAACTCGACGCCGCGCTGGGCGCCGAGCACGAACGCGTCATCGCCCTCATCCGCGACCGGCTGCCCGGCTTCCCCGAAGCCGACGGCGCCGACGTCTCGGCGGTCCTGCTGCTGCTGGACGGCTTCGGCCTCGTCGTGGCGGCCTCGCTGATGCGCGTCGTCGGCCACGACCACCGGGTCCGCCTGTACAACCACATCGACGCCGGGCACCGCCGCCGCCACCGCCGCTCGGTGCTCGCCGCGCTCTACGCCGCCACGGCCGAGGAGCGGCGGGCGCTGCCGCCGCGCTTCCTGACCGGGATGCCCCTCGACGAGCTCGCCCCGGTGGAGCGGGCGGCGCTGGTGGACGTCCTGCGCGGCATCACCGACGAGACCTTCACCGCGCTGCTCACCGAGAACCCGGCGGTGCGGGCGGTGATGAGCGAGCCGAGCGACCAGGGCGTCCTGGACCGCGAGCGCGACATCGAGCTGGAGGCCGCGCGCACGCGCGCCACGGCCCGCTCGGCCGAGGACAACGCGCTGGTCAACCGGCTCAACGGGATCCTGGCGGCCCGGCGCGGCGACTGGAAGCAGGACGCGCTGAACCTGCTGGCGCCGCTGGCTCCCGCGCCCGCGCAGCCCAAGCAGTCGCCGAGTGACGTGCCGCGTTCGGCGCGGCTGGCGGCGGTGGTGGAGCGCATCGAGTCCGGCGACCGCGTCCGCGACCTGATCGACGACCTGGCCTCCGGCTGGAGCGTGCCGACCCTGAGCCCGGTGACGCTGGAGCTGATCCGGCACCGCGCGCCCGCCGCCAACCTCGCCCACGTGCAGCGGCTGCTCACCCGCTCCATCACCGACTGGGCGGTGCGCGACTGGGAGGCGTGGCTGGCCTACCAGATCGTCCGCCGCCTCCCGCCCGCCGACCAGGACCGGTGGCGGCGCCTGGACGGCGGCCGCTGGTTCCGGCGCATGGAGGAGGAACTGCCCGACGGGCTGCGCGAGTCGGCCTACGAGGGCATCACGCTGGAGATGGTGGACGGCGAGCTCCGCGACGTCGCCTCGCGCCGGGCGGTGCTGCTGCGGTCCGGGCAGGCGCAGACCGACTTCGCCGCGCTGACCGCCGCCTGCGAGGCCGGGATCAGCGAGGCCAACGCCTCCGGCCTGCTGCTGCGGATCATGAGCGCGGGGGAGGCCACCGGCCCCAATGGACAGCTGCTGCTGAGCGAGAGCGAGCGCGCCGAGCTGCTGCGCGCCATCGTCCAGGGCCTGGACCGGCGCGGGTACCTGTCCACGATCTTCCGGCGGCTGCCCGACCGGTGGCTGTTCGAGCTGGACAATCTGCACCTGTTCCGCCGCGTCGCCGAGCTGCGGGACCCGGCGATGCTCTTCCGCCAGGTCAACGACCTCGTCTCGCACAACTCGTGGCGGGACGTGCCGATCATCGGCATCTTCGCCTCGGAGTGGTCGACCAACGCCCACGACGCGTTCGTGGCGTTCCTGCTCTCGCGGCACCTGCCCGCCGCCGACCGGCGCGAGCTGGAGGCCACCGGCCAGTGGGCGGCGCTGACCGGCGCGCTCACCCAGGACATGCGGCACGCCGCCGGGATGCACCTGTTCGCCGACCCCGGCGGCGCCGAGCGCGGCCGCATCATGGACCGGCTGCGCGACAACGTGATGTGGGCCCCCGGGCACGCCGCCGAGCTGCGGACCCTGGTGCGGATGGCCATCGAGCTGGGCGAGCACCGGTGGGTCTTCGACCGCTCCCGGGAGACCCGGGCCTTCACGATCACCGAGTTGCAGCCGATGGTGGACGCCTTCCGGCTCTACTCCGAGCCCGGCCGCCGCGAGTACGTCCCCTACCGGCTGCCGATCGAGGAACCCGCGCAGGATTTGTGGACGGTCCTGTCGCGCGCCGGGAGCTGGCTGTGGGTGCGGCTGCGGGCCCTGGGCCGCATCATCGGCAGCCTCAACCTCGGCCTCAACAACGTCGGCTTCGACGACCTCGACCTCAGCGACGTGCAGGACCTCATGGGCGGCGGTGTGGGACCCGCGCAGCTGAGCGCGGGCGGCAACCGCCTCAGCGCCTCCTACAACCCGCGCGACGGGCTGCTCCTGCTGACCATGGACCGGCTGGAGATCGACCGGCTCAACCACATCGGCGCGACCTTCACCGCCCGCTCCAACCGGATCGTGCTGGAGGGCCTCACGGTCGCCGCGACGTTCCCCGCGCAGCAGACCCGGCGCCCGACGGCGCTGCGGCTGCGGATGAGCTCGGCGATGGCCGAGGACCTGCTGCTGACCACCGAGAGCCTCTTCCTCGGCGTGGCCCGGTCCACTCTGGACTCCCTCGGTGTGGACGCCACCCCCACCGGCGACGAGGAGCCGCTGCCCGCGCCGCCCGGCAGTGACTTCGGGCTGCCGATCCCGATCTTCGGGCCGATCATCAGCGCGATCGTGAACCTCATCCAGCGCGTCGGCTACGTCCAGCGCAGCCTGCGCGGGCTCGGCTCGGTCCAGGGTCTTGCGGTCACCGCCGAGCGCGTCCAGTTCGACGGGATCGCCCTCGGCGGCTCCTGGACGGCCTCCACCGTGCGCTTCTCCGACATCGTGCTGGGCGCCGGGCTCAACCGGCGCGCGTTCCTGCTGCGGCTGATCCAGGTCCTGGAGCGGCGGCTGGCGCGCGCCACCGAACGCGGCGACGCCGACGCGGTGGCCCGGCACTCCGCCCGGCTGACCGAGACGCGGCAGCGGCTGGCGAGACTGAGCGACCGCGGCACCGACGACGGCCGCGCCTGGGCGGAGCTCCAGGACATCCGGGCGCGCTTCGTGGCCGACCCGTCGAGCGTGACCGGGGCCGAGCGGCGGCGCGCGGCGGCGCTGGAGCAGCGCTTCACCGGCGGCGCGGTCGCCGACATCGGCTCCCTCACCGTCAGCGGCCTGTCGGGCTCCCTCTACGTCGACGACATCGTCCTTAGTGGACTCACCGGGGACGTCGAGTCGCCCGTCTTCGGCCCCGACACCGCCCCGGCCGCCTCGCAGTTCCTCACCGACGCCGACCGGGTGCGCGCCTTCCGCGACCACGGCCCCGGCTACCCCGGCGGCGCGGTGGCGCCCGCCGTCCTGCCCATCCGCGCCGAGACCGCCGAGGTGCGCGGGCTGTCGATGCTCGCCGACGAGGCCGATCTGCCCACGGTGGCGCTTTTGCGGCGGCAGCTGGCGGCTCTGCCGCCGAACACCCCCGAGGAGCGGCGGCGGCTGCTGGAGTCGGTCATCGAGGACGCCGGGGACTACGAGGCGGCGCGTCAGCGGTTGCGGACCCCGCCGCCGCTGGCCCCCGAGGAGCGCGCCCGCACCGAGCTGGTGCTGGAGCTGGCCCGGCTGCGGCTGCGGACCCGCTTCGGCATCAACATCGAGTCCATCGGCGCCACCGACGCCGGGGCCGACTTCCTGTTCGGGCCCGGGCTGACCGACCTGAGCGCGCTGCGCTTCGGGGCCGAGGGCCTGACCGTGCGCGGCTACAACCAGGGCGCCATCCACGTCGACGAGATCACCGGCGCGGGCGTGAGCGCGTCGCCGGAGCGAGACCTCGCGCCCGGCCCCGACGGGCGGCCCCGGCGCGGGCACAGCGTGTCGGCGCGCTCGGTGACGGCCCGGGGCGTGACCCTGGACTGGGCGGGCAACCAGATCGGCAGCGTCGGCATCACCGGCCTCAGCGGCGAGGTGGAGCGGCTGCGCGACACCCCCACCGGGCCGGTCACCGCCTACCGCGTCACGGGGATGCGCGCCACGACCGTGGTGGTGGAGGGCATCGACTACCGGACCTCGTCGATGTGGGTCCACTCCGAGGGGCCGACGACGTTGCGGGGCGTGCTCATCAACGCGACCTACGCGCACGTCGAGGGCGGCACGGAGCTGCGCGTCCCGCACCTGCGCGTCGACGAGGTCGTCGCCGACCACCTCGTGGTCGAGAACAACGGCGGGGAGGCGTGGCGGGCCACCGTCCGCTCCGGCTCGCTGCTCGGGCTGACCGCCGACGACGTGGTGGTGCGGATGCCGACCATGGGCGACAGCGAGATCACCGGCGCCTTCGGGCTGGACGCCCTGGAACGGCTGCGCTTCAACGTCGCCGCCGGTGCCTTCAGCTTCGGCGGGACCCTCGGCAGCGCCAGGCGGGTGGGGACCCTGGGCGTGCGGCTGGCGCGCGGGCGGGACACCTTCGACCTGTCGGGCCTGGTGCTCACCGAGGGCCTTCTGGGCACCTCCGACGGGCAGGTCGCCATCGAGCGGCTGGTCTTGAGCGCCGGGGCCGAGCACTCCGGCGACACCTGGACCCTGCGCTACCTCCAGATCCCGACCCTCCAGCTCGGGCGGCTCAACTGGCGCACCGGCGACGGCGAGAGCATCTCCTCCACCGGCGGGGTGACGCTGAGCGGGCTCACCGCCAACGGGTCGGTGCAGACTCCGGCGAGCGGGCCGATGCGCGTGCGGGTGGAGTCGCTGGTCATCGCCTCGGTCACGGCCACCAACCTGCACTACAGCGCGCCGCCCATCGACATCAACCTCGGCCGCGCGGTCTCCCCGGCGCCCGGCCGCGAGCCCCTGCGGATCGAGACCATCACCCTCGGCGGCTTCGAATGGACCCGGCCCGGCGGCATCACCGCCGGGACCCTCGGCATCGCCTCGGTCGCCGCCGACTTCCACGGCACCCTCGCCCAGCACCTCACCACCGAGGCCACCCTGAACGTCTCGCGGCTGTCGGCGACGTTCTCGGCCGGCGGGCGGATCGTCGTGCGCGCCGGGGCGAGCCTGGACGCCGACGTCGAATACCACGACCCCGGCGCGACCCCCGCCGACCGGCGGGACGTCTCCGCGCACGTCCGCGTCGGCGATCTCGACCTGGGCGAGCTCAGCATCAGCCGGGAGGCCGTCGAGTTCGGCGCGGGCACCGCCCCGGGACTGTCCATCGGGGACGTCACCGTCGACCGCGCCACCTACGACTCGCCGAACCTGCGGATCGAGACCCTCACCGGCGGGCGCGGGGCGATCCTGCACAGCCTGCGCACGCGGCTGCGCATCGAGCTGCGCTCGGCCGAGGAGCGCCGCCGCGCCGGTGGCGCGCGGGCCTCGGCGATCCGGCGGATCGTCGTCCGCGACCTCCAGGCGGACTCGCTGGAGCTGGACGGCGTGCAGCTGACCCTGCCCAACCTGATCGCCCCGGACGCCACGGGCGCGCACCCGGTGCGGATCTGGGTCGCGCCGGGTGAGACCGCGTTCCTGCGCGGTCTCACCCTGGCCATCCCGCCCGGCGGCGTGGTCATCGACTCGCCCTCCACGGTCGGCGGGAGCTGGACCATCCCCGAGCTGTCGCTCTCCCTGCTCGGCACGCCCTCGGCCACCGGCGGCCCCGGCCTGCCCGGCCTGCTGATCCCGCGCCTGCGGGCGGCGATCCCGGGGCGGCTGCGCGACTTCGAGGGCCGCGTCACCGCCGAGCAGATCGACGCGACCAGGTTCAGCGGCGGCGGGATGCTGTTCAGCCTCACCAACCCCAGCGTCACCCAGATCGTGGCCGCCTTCGAGAGCGCCGGTGCGCCGCCGTCGATGCTGCGGCTGTTCGGGCCCGCCACCAGCACGCTCCCCGAGGGCGGGCTGCGCGCCGACCGCGCCACCTACGACACCCGCACCGGGGTGGCCACCGCGACCGGGCTGAACATCTCCCAGCTGTCCTTCGTGGACCCCGCCGGCGGGCTGACCGTCCGCGTCGACCGGGGCGTCCTGCCCGGCACCGCCCGCGTCGAGACCGCCTCGGGCACCGAGGTCCGCATCCCGCGGCTGGAGATCAGCGGCGCCTACTTCGAGAAGACCTTCCCCGCGGCCACGCCCACCGCCTCGTCGTCGACCACGCCCTACGGGGACCTGGTCAACATGCTGCGGACCATCCACGTCAACCGGGTCATCGAGAACCTCAATGGGCGCCTGCGCTTCGACCTGCACCTGCCGGTGCTGGCCGCCCACAGCGTCCCCGGCTGGCTGCTGGGCGACACCATCCCCATCGACCTGGGCCTGACCGCCGGGCAGATCAACTACCAGTCGCTCCAGGCGTCCCTGAACACCGCCGGGTGGGCCGGGGGACGCCTCTACTTCGAGGTCGACACCGGCAACAACCGCCTCAAGCTCCGCTTCGACTCGCCCGACATCCCGTACATGACACCCGGGGGCATCGTCTGGATCCCGACCCCCGACATCGACGTCGCCCACTGGGACCTGTGGGCGGGGGAGATCGCCACCCTCAGCGCGCCCGACCACCTCGTCTCGGCCTGGCGGCTCATGGAGCAGCTCCAGGGCCGCGCCCGCGACCGCCTCGAAGGCGCCCTCAGCGGCGCGGCCACCGCCGGTCCGCCGAGCGTGGAACTGCAGAACATCGACGGGAACCTGTCGGTGAACAACCCCAACCCGTTCTTCCTGAACTTCCCGCGCGGCACCATCAGCGGCATGGAGGGCTGGGTCGAGATGGCCGCCAACTCCATCACCGGCCTGCGGCTGCACGGCAACATCCCGCAGGACGCCGGGGGCACCGGCCTCGAACCGGTCAGCCTCGAACAGGCCCACGTCAACCGCGTCGACTTCACCCTCTCCGGCGGACGGTCCCTGACCACCGGCTCCATCACCGTCCGCGACGCCTCCGACGTGATCTTCCGGCTCAGCCGGGGCAGCACCGCCGCCGGGACCTTCAGCAACCAGCTCGAATTCGTCGGCGGACGCATCCGCAGCGCCGTCGCCGAGGACATCGTCTGGAGGATGCCGTGAGACACCGCGCCTCGCACATCGGCGACGGCGGCCTCGCCCGGCCCGCCGAGCGGCAGGCCGAGGACGCCGCCGAGGGCCGCCGTCCCCGCCTCGACGCCCCGCCCACCACCGGGAGCGCGCCCGTGCCCGGCGTCGGTGAGCCGCTGGCCGAACCCGCCCGCGCGCTCTTCGAGGAGCGGCTGGGGGAGTCCCTGGACGGCGTCCGCGTCCACAGTGGACCCGCCGCCGCCCGGGCCGCCGCCGAACGCCACGCGCGGGCCTACGCCGTCGGGGACCACGTCGTCCTCGGCGCCGAGGACGACGACCTGCTCGCCCACGAGCTGGCCCACGTCGTCCAGCAGCGGCGCACCGGCGTCACCGGCGTCCAGCACGACGACGAGCCGCGCACCGGCGGCATCGGGCGCACCCCGCCGCGCGTCGACTACGACGTGGTGCGCGCGCCCGCCTCCCGCGAGGACCTGAGCGTGCTGTTCGCCCGCGACTCCGCCGACCTGCCCGACCAGGGCCTGGCCGGGCTGCTGCCGCTGCTGCCCGCCGGAGCGCAGCCGGTGCGCGTGGAGGTCGACGGGTACTCCAGCCGCGAGGGCGACGACGCCTACAACCTGAACCTCTCCGCCCACCGCGCCGCCGCCGTCCAGGCCGCGCTGGCGCTGATCCTCCCGCCGGGCTCCGAGGTCGTCCTGCACGCCCACGGCGAGACCGCCGCCTTCGGCGCCGAGGCCGGCGGCAACCGCCGGGCCGGCCTGCGCGTCAGCGCCATCACCCCGCGCGTGCCCGTGCCGCCGCCCTCGCTGTACCCGCCCCGGCGCTTCCCGAGCATCGTCCCCGAGCTCGAACTGCACCTCGACCCCTCGCTGCTGCGCCCCTGGCGGCTCGGCGACCCCCTGCCCGACCCGTCGACGGTCCCGCCACTGGGCGGGACGGGCGCGCCGCCGACGTTCACCCCGTTCCGGCCCGCGTTCCCGCCGCCGATCGTGGTCCCGCCGATCATCGGGCCCACCCCCGGCACGCCCTTCCAGCCCTGGCTGTTCCCCGGCATCGTGCCCCGCCGCCCGCGCGTCGACTGGACCGGCATCCGCGAGGGGATGCTCTCCCACGGCGGCGTCTCCATCGACACCCGGCTCGGCGACTCCATCCAGTCCACCGTGGACTCCGAATACGACCGCTACCGCGGCCTCGGCTTCGACCACGAACTCGCCGAACGCCTCGCCAACCTCGCCGTCAGCTCCGAACTGTCCCGGCAGCTGGCGCGCGAGGGCAACACCGCCATCGACCGGAGCAACAACGAGCTGAGCCGGATGGGCGTCTCGACGATCACCGTCCCGGTGATCACCCCCGAGGTCATCGACCGCATCCGCCGCATCTTCGGAGGAGGAAGCCGATGAGCTCCCCACTGACCCCACGCGTCGTCCGGGGCGGGATCACCCTCGTCGACGCCGTCACCAACGCCGTCCGCCGGGTCATCCCCCTCCAGTACAACCCGGACACCGTCACCCGCAGCTTCACCGTCCGCGGCGCCGGAGCCGAGGCCGGCGCCCGCGCCGAAGCCCTGCGGCTCACCGGACCGCCCGGCCAGACCATCACCGTCGACTGCGAGTTCGACGCCACCGACCAGCTGGAGTTCCCCGAGGCCAATCCCGTGGTCGCCGAGGTCGGCCTGCGCGCCCAGCTCGCCGTCCTGGAGACCATGATCTACCCGCGCCTGGACGACGTCCGCCGCGCCGCCGGGCTCGCCGCCGCCGGGGAACTGGAGATCGCGCCCGCGCCCGCCCCGCTGACCCTGTTCGTGTGGAGCAAGAACCACATCACGCCCGTGCGGCTCACCGAGTTCACCATCACCGAGGAGAGCTACGACGGGCAGCTCAACCCCATCCGCGCCAAGGTCCACCTCGGCATGCGCGTCTCCACCATCAACGAGGTCGGCACCGACAGCCGCGCCGGGCAGATCGCCATGACCCACCACCAGCGCCTCGAACAGCTCGCCGCCCGCCAGGCGAACGCCGGCATCGACGCCATCGGACTCGGGAGACTGCCGTGACCTTCGACCCCAGCACCATCCTCGCCGGTCTCACCCAGGCCGCCCCCACCCACCAGGCCCCCGGCAGCCGCTACGCCGACACGCCCACCGCGCAGCGCACCCTCCCCGACGGGACCGTCATCGTCCACCTGCGCCGCCGGATGCTCCCGCGCCCGGAGGACCAGCCGCTCGTCGGCTACCTGCGCGTCACCGAGGGCGACCGCGTCGACCGGCTCGCCGCCGACGTCACCGGCGACCCCACGCGCTTCTGGCGCATCGCCGACGCCAACCTCGTCATGCACCCCGACGAACTGGTCGCCGAACCCGGCTCCGCCATCCGCGTCACCGGGGGTGAGCCCGGTGCTTAGGGGCGTCAAACTCGGCGTGCGGGTCGGCGCCCTGAGCACCGGCCCGCTCCCGGCCGAAGTCATGCGCAACCTCCTGGAGGCGCAGGTGACCGTCTCGGCCGGGCAGCGCGGCGGATTCCAGCTGCGCTTCGCCGTCGCCAAGAACGACATGCTCAGCCGCGAGATCCTCCCCGGCAACAGCTTCGACCCGCCCAACCGGGTCCAGATCCTGGCCTACGTCGACGGCGAGCGGCACATCCTCATGGACGGCGTCATCACTCGCCACGACTTCGCCCCCTCCAGCGAGGCCGGGGCCTCCACGCTGACCGTCACCGGCGTCGACGTCAGCCAGATGATGGACCTCATCGACATGTCCGGCCTGCCCCAGCCGGCCATCCCGCGCGAGGTGAAAGTCCTCATCGCGCTCGCGCCGTTCGTGCCGCTGTACGGGGTGATCCCGGCCGTCATCCCGAGCCTGTCGATGGTGGTGCCGAACCCGCTGCGTGAGATCCCCGCCATGCAGGGCACCCACTACGCGTTCATCAGCCAGCTCGCCGACGAGGTCGGCTACGTCTTCTACGTCGAGCCGACCGGCGAGCTCGGCGTCAACGTCGCCTACTGGGGACCCGAGGTGCGCGCCGGATCGCCGCAACCGGCGCTGAGCGTGAACATGGACGCCGCCACCAACGTGGAGTCGCTGTCCTTCGCCTTCGACGGGCTGGCCCGCAAGTTCCACCTGCTGCTGGGCCACATCCCCGAGGTGCACACCACGATCCCGATCCCGCTGCCCGACGTCTCCCCGCTCAACCCGATGCTCGGCAAGAAGTTCATCCCGCCCCTGTCGTACGTGCGCCTCAACGCCGGGCAGGCCCGCTACGCCGCCGCCGAGACCGAGACGGCCGAACGCAGGCGCGAGGACGCCATCGCCAAGCACGACGTGGTCACCGCCGTGTCGCGCGGCCTGGGCCGCGCCGCCCAGTCCGGGCAGATGATCTCCGGCTCGGGCTCCCTCGACGTCCTGCGCTACGGGCGGCCCCTCCAGGCCCGCCGCCTGGTCGCGGTGCGCGGCGCCGGGCGCGCCTACGACGGCGAGTACTACGTCAAGTCGGTGACCTCGACGCTCAAGCCGGGTGAGTTCAAGCAGCGCTTCACCCTCAGCCGCAACGCCCAGATCTCTACCAACGACAGGGTGACCCCATGAGCCAGGCCTACTACGGGAAGTACCGAGGCACCGTCCTCAATAACGTCGACCCGCTCCAGACCGGCCGCCTGCTCGTGCAGGTCCCGGACGTGACGGGCCTGCCGCCGTCCAGCTGGGCCATGCCGTGCTTTCCGGCGGCCGGGATCCAGCACGGCGTGTGGACCCTGCCGATGATCGGCGCGGGCGTGTGGGTGGAGTACGAGCAGGGCGACCCGGACAAGCCGATCTGGTCGGGCTGCTGGTACGGCTCGGCCGCCGAGGTCCCCGCGCTGGCCCTGGCCGCCCCGCCGGGGCTGCCGCACTTCGTGATCCAGACCGCCGGGCAGAACACCCTCGTCGTCTCCGACATGCCCGGGCCCACCGGCGGCATCCTCATCAAGGGCCGCACCGGGGCGTTCATCTCCGTCTCCGAGATCGGCATCACCATCAGCAACGGGCAGGGCGCCACCATCGTCATGGCCGGGCCGTCGGTGACGGTCAACAACGGCGCGCTGGTGGTGATCTGACATGCCCGGGCCGCTCCTGCACGTCGGCGCCACCGTCAGCTGCCCGCACGGCGCGCCGGCGCAGATCATCTCCGCCAACACCCGCGTCATCGTCAACGGCACGCCCGTCGCGGTCCTCACCGACAACACGGTGGTCGCCGGGTGCCCCTTCCAGATCCCCGTCGGCCCGGGCACCAAGCCCTCGCCGTGCGTGAAGGTCCAGTGGGTCGTCGGGGCGACCCGCGTCCTGGTCAACGGGCAGCCCGCGCTGCTGATGACCTCCACGGGCCTGTGCCAGAGCCCCGAGCAGCTGCCGCAGGGACCGCCGGTCATCGCCGCGGCCCAGACGAGGGTGGTGGGACAGTGAGCCACGTCCGCTTCCCGCTCGGCTTCGACGAGGCCGGGCGCACGAGCGTCGCCGCCGATGACGCCGCCTACCTGCGCGGCCTCATCGAGGAGGTGCTGTTCACCCAGCCCGGCGAGCGCGTCAACCGGCCCGACTTCGGCAGCGGCCTGCTGCAACTGGTCCTCGCGCCCGCCGACGAGGTCCTGGCCGCCACCACCGAACTGACCGTCCACAGTGCCCTCCAGCGCTGGCTCGGGGACCTCATCGAGGTCCACCGCGCGACCGTGCGCGCCGAGGGCGAGCGGCTGGTCGTCGAGGTCTCCTACACCGCGCGCGGCAGTGACCGGGCCGGTGTGGAGGAGTTCGGGTGGTCGCTGTGAACGACGCCGACCGCCGCCGCAAGGTGCTGGCCAGCACCACCCACAACGGCGTCGACTACCTGGAGGTCGACCCGCTCGACCAGCGCATCCTCCGCGTCCACTTCCTGCACCCGCTGCCCGGTCAGGCCGGTGGGATCCCGGCCGCGCCGCCGCTGGCCGCCGGGAACGTCGTCGTCACCGGCGGCGAGCGCGTCACCGGCGTCGAGACGGTCACCGTGGTCTCGGCCGCCGAGGTGCTCACGGTGCGGGTCGACCGCGCCGGGGACTTCTCCACCTACACGCTGCGGCTGCTCGCCGACGGCGAGGCCGCCGATCCGCCCACCGGTTTCGACCCGCGGCTGTCCACGGTGGACTTCTCCTTCAAGGTCGGCTGCCCCAACCCCTTCGACTGCGCCCCGGGCGAGCCCGAGCCCGCGCTCGTGCCGCCCGCGCCGCCGATCGGCTACCTGGCCAAGGACTACACCGGCTTCCGGGCGCTGATGCTGGACCGGATGAGCGCGCTCATGCCCGGCTGGACCGACCGCAGTCCCGCCGATCCGCTCATCGCCGTCGTGGAGGCCCTCGCCCATGAGCTCGACAAGCAGAGCTACCACCAGGACGCCGTGGGCACCGAGGCGTACCTGGGCACCGCGCGCAGCCGCGTGTCGGTCCGCCGCCACGCCCGGCTGCTCGACTACCGCGTCCATGAGGGATGCAACGCGCGCTGCTGGATCGCCGTGGACGTCGAGCCCGGCGGCGGCAGCGACGGGCTCGTCCTGCCGCCGGGGACGCCCGTCGCCCCGGGCCGTCCCGGCGACCCGCCCACGATGGACGCCGCGCCCACCCGCGGTCTCGTCTTCGAGACCATGCACCCGCTGCTGATGATCGGCGCGCGCTCGCGGATCGCCCTGCACACCTGGAGCGCCGAGGAGTACGTCATCCCCGCGGGCGCCACCGCCGCGACCCTGGCCGGGGGCGCCGGGCTCGGTCTGGAACCCGGTGACGTGATCATCCTGACCGAGACCGCCGGGCCCGCCACCGGCGCGCCCGTCGACGCCGATCCCGCGCACCGCCAGGCCGTGCGGCTCACCTCCGTCCGCGCCACCACCGACCCCGTCGAGGGCGTGGATGTGCTGGAGGTGACCTGGCACTACACCGACGCGCTGCGTTTCGACCTCGTGGTCAGCGCCTCCCCCATACCCGGCGCTCCGCCGATGGCGATGGCGGAGGCGATGGGCAACGTGGTCCTGACCGACCACGGCCGTCGCGTCCGGGCGCCCCTGGCCCCGGTAACGAGCGGCCGCTACCGGCCCGTCCTGCCCGGTGGTCCGGTCACCAGCGCCGAGCCCTATCCCGCGTCGGTGGCCCGGGCCCGTCCCGCCGCCGACGCCGCCCGCCGCGCCCCGGCCGAGGCCGTCCCCGCCGTCACCCTCATCGACGGGGAGGACACCTGGACCGCCCGCGCCGACCTGCTCGGCTCCGGCCGCTTCGACCGGGACTTCGTCGTGGAGACCGAGACCGGCGGCACCGCCCGCCTCCGCTTCGGCGACGGCGTCTACGGCATGCCGCCCACCGAGGGCGCCGATCTCCTCGCCGACCTGCGGGTCGGCTCCGGGCCCACCGCCAACGTCGGGCACGGCACCCTCCACCGCGTCGTGTGGGACCACGACGGCCTCACCGGCGTCACCAACCCCATGCCCGGCTTCGGCGGCGCCGAGCCGGAGAGCATGGAGCAGGTCCGCCAGTTCGCGCCGCAGGCCTTCCGCGAGCAGCGCCGCGCGGTCACCGAGGCCGACTGGGCCCGGGTCGCCAAGCTGCACCCGGAGGTCCTCGACGCGCGGGCCCGGTTCCGCTGGACCGGCAGCTGGTACACCGTCTACCTCACCCTCGATCGCGCCGGGGGAGCGCCGGTCACCGGCGATCCCGCGTTCCTCGCCGACGTCCGCGCGCACCTGGAGCGGCACCGGATCACCGGCTACGACCTGGAGATCACCGACCCCGTCACCGTCGCCCTCGACCTCGCGCTGCGCGTCTGCGTCGAACCGGCCTTCTTCCGCGCCGACGTCCACCAGGCCCTCCTGAAGGCCTTCTCGCGGCGGGAGTTCTTCTCACCCGACGACTTCGGTTTCGGCACACCCCTCTACCTCTCCGAGGTCTACCGCGCCGCGATGGCCGTCCCCGGCGTCGCCTTCGCCGAGGTCACCCGCTGCCGCCGCTTCGGGCGCACCCCCGCCGGAGAGATCGAGCAGGGCTACCTCAAGGCCGCCGACCTGGAGGTCCTGCGCCTGGACAACGACCGCAGCTTCCCCGAGCGCGGCACCCTCGAACTCACCCTGGAGGGCGGACGGTGAACGCCAACCCGCCGGGACTCCCGGCCATCGACTACCGCGCCGGAACGCACGCGACGTTCCTCGCCGCGCTGCTGCGCGCCTTCGGCGCCGACCCCGTCCTGCGGGCCCTGGGCACCCACGACGGCACCGAGCCGCTCGTCGCCACCGCCGACGCCTACTCGATGGGCCTCGACGTCCTCACCTTCTACACCGAGCGCATCGCCAACGAGGGCTACCTGCGCACCGCCACCGAGCGCTACTCCGTCCTCGAACTGGCCCGCGCCATCGGCTACGAGCTGCGCCCCGGGGTGGCGGCGTCCACCGCGCTGGCCTTCACGCTGGCCAAACCGGTGCCGGTGCCGCACGCGCCGGGGGTCGAGGTGCCCACGATCATGCACGCGGTGACCGCCCCGGAGAAGATCACGATCCCGGTGGGGACCAGGGCGCAGAGCGTGCCCGGTCCCGGCGAGCTGCCGCGGGCCTTCGAGACCGTCGAGGAGATCGAGGCCCGGCCGGAGTGGAACGCGATCAAGGTCCCGGTCACCATGTGGGTTCCGCCCGCCCTCGGCGACGACGAGCTGTACCTCAAGGGCATCACCACCGGGCTGAACCCGGGGGACATGATCCTGCTGGTCGGCAATGAGCGGCTGGGCTCGCGCTACAACGAGAACTGGGACGTGCGCAGGGTGGCGGGCGTCCGCGCCGTCGACCGGGTGGGCGACCTCGCCGAGCACACCGTCGTCACCCTCGACATGCCCCTGGGCACCACCGAGCCGCTGGTGCATCCGACGCGGGAAGGGCAGCGCGTGTACGCCTTCCGGCAGCGCGGGGCCCTGTTCGGCCACAACGCGCCGCCGTGGGAGTCGCTGCCGGTGAGCATGCGCTACGGCGAGATGGCGCAGACCGGCGGCGGCCCGCACGACGTCCCGCACTGGGTGCCCGGTGCCTACGCCGGGCGGCAGGACTCCTGGGCCGACGCCTACCTCAGCGCCACCCAGGAAGATGTGTTCCTCGACCGCGTCTACCAAGGGCTCACCCCCGCGAGCTGGATCGCGCTGGCCACGCCCAGCTACATCGAGCTGTTCCGGGTCGAGGAGGTCGACGAGACCTCCCGCGCCGACTACCTCCTCCAGGGCCAGGTCTCGCGGCTGAAGATCACCGGCGAGCACCTGAACTTCTTCTCCCCCCGTAACGCCGTCGTGTGGTGCGGGGCCGAGGAGCTGGAACTGGCCGAGCGGCCGCTGTACGGGTGGGGCGGCGGGACGGTCGTGCCCACCAACGGCGTGCCGGGCGTCGTCCCGGGCCGCCTGGTGGCGGTGCGCGGCGAGCTGCTGCGCGGTGGCTCGCGCTCGGAGGTCGCGCGGGTGGCCTCGGTGGTCGGCTCGACGCTGGTCCTGGAGACCGGCGTGGCGAGCTACGTCCCGGTGACCGTGCGCCTCAACGCCAACGTCGCCGCGGCCACCGACGGCGAGTCGCGCACCGAGATCCTCGGCGGCGGCGACGGCGCCGCGGCCTTCCAGACCTTCACCCTGCGCGGCACGCCGCTGACCTACACCTCGGCGTCCACACCGAGCGGCACCCGCTCCAGCCTGGAGGTGCGCGTCGACGGTCTCCTGTGGACGGAGGTGCCCTCGCTGTACGGGCAGGGCCCGACCGCGCGCGTCTACACCACCCGCCGCCGCGACGACGCCACGACCGTGGTGCGCTTCGGGGACGGGGTGACCGGCGCGCGGCTGCCCACCGGGCGCGAGAACGTCCGCGCGAGCTACCGGGTCGGCATCGGCGCGGCCGGGAACGTCGCGGTGGACAAGATCGCGCTGCCGATGTCGCGGCCCCTGGGCGTCGAGGAGGTCATCAACCCGGTGGCGGCCCTCGGCGGCACCGACCCCGAGGTCCTCGGCCAGGCCCGCGCGAACGCGCCCACGACGGTGCTGACGCTGGACCGGATCGTGTCCCTGCGCGACTACGAGGACTTCGCGCGCTCCTTCGCCGGCATCGGCAAGGCCCACGCGCACCTGGCCTGGAACGGCGAGCGGCAGGTGATCCGGCTGGTGGCCGCGACGACCGCGCGCGAGCCGGTCCTGCCGGGCACCGTCCTCCACGACAACCTGCGCGCCGGGATCGACGCCGCCAGGCACCCCGGGCACCAGGTCGTGCTGGAGACCTTCGTGCCCAGGCCCTTCACGGTCGTGATGCGCCTGGTGGTGGAGCCCGGCCGCGCCTACGCCGACGTGTCGGCGGCGGTGACGGCGTCCCTCGTGGACACCTTCTCCTTCGAGAAGCGCGCCTTCGGGCAGCGCGTCTCGGCCGCCGAGGTGCTGGCCGTCGCGCAGAACACCCTCGGCGTCCGCGGCGCCGACCTCGACGTCCTCAGCACCGGCTCCGGCGGGCTCGCGGTGACGCTGCCCGCCGCGCCGGTCGAGCTGCTCACCCTGCGCGCCGAGAACGTGCAGCTGACCGAACTCCGGGAGCCGCTGCCATGAGCGACCGCCTGTACGACCTGCTGCCCGCCGCCCTGCGCCGCCGCGATCTGGAGGCCGGGGGAGTCCTGCGGGCCCTCCTGGACGCCTTCACCGGCCAGGCCGACCTCGTCGACGCCGAACTGGCGCGCATGGGCGAGGACTGGTTCATCGAGACCTGCCAGGAATGGCTGGTGCCCTACCTGGGCGACCTGCTCGGCGTGCGCGGCCTGCACCCCGTCCAGGGCGTCCCCGGCACCGCCGGGCGCGCCTGGGTGGCCAACACCCTGGGCTTCCGCCGCCGCAAGGGCACCCTGGCGATGCTGGAGCAGCTTTCCCGCGACACCACCGGCTGGCCGGCCAAGGCGGTGGAGTTCTTCGAGCTGCTCTCGGCCACCCAGAACCTCAATCACCTCCGCCTCCACCGGCCCGCCACCGCCGACCTGCGCCGGGGCGAGGCGCTGGAACTGGTCGACGGCCCCTTCGACACCTTCGCGCACACCGTCGACGTGCGCCGCATCGGCGCCGGTGGCCGCCACAACATCCCCAACGTGGGCCTGTACCTGTGGCCGGTCTCCTCCTACTGGCTGCCGAAGGCCACCGCGTTCGCGCTCGCCGATCCCGGGACCTACGCCGTGGACCCGCTCGGCGCCGACCGGCCGCTGTTCATGCCGCCGCGCCCGGAGACCGACATCGAGCACTTCGCCGCCGAGGAGAACGTGCCCGGCCTGCTGCGGCGGCGCCCGCTGTTCGCCGAGCTGGAGGCCCTGCGCGCGGGCGCGCCACCCGGGACCTTCTTCGGCGACCGGCCGGTCTTCCGCGTCCACCGCGCCGAGGCGCCCGGCGACCCGCTGTCCGAAGTGGACCCCGTCGACGTGCAGGTGTGCGACCTGACGGTGTGGCGGCGCCCCACCGTGGCCGGGCGGGTGGCGGTGGACCCGGTGCTGGGCCGCGTCGCGCTGCCCGACGGCGACGTCCCCGACCGGCTCGCCGTCAGCCACGCCTACGGCGGCGTCGCCGACGTGGGCGCCGGGTCCTACAGCCGCCGCGGCGATCTCGGCCCGGTGCTGGACCGCCCGGTGACCTGGCAGCTGGCCGTCTCGGTGAGCGAGCCGCCGGTGCCGGGCGAGGTGGTGGCCGACGTGGCCGCCGCCGTCGCCGAGTGGAACGACTACCAGGACGCCCATCCCGGCACCGTCGGGCTGATCACGATCCTGGACAGCCACCGCTACGCCGCCGACCTGACCGCCTCGGCCCGGCCGCGCGTGGGCGCCGGGGCACGCCTGTCGATCGTGGCCGCCTCGTGGCCGGTGATCCCCGACGCGTCCGGCCCGCCGGGGTCCACGGTTCGTCCACTGGGGAGGATCGAGCCCAGCGGGCTGCGGCCCTGCCTCACCGGCCGGATCGAGGTCCTGGGCACCGCCGCCGAGGACGAGGAGCCCGGCGAGTTCTGCCTGGACGGGCTGCTGGTGGATGGCGACGTCCGCGTGGTCGGCGCCGCCCCCGCCAACCTCGGCGCCCTGCGGCTGCGCCACACCGGCGTGGTCCCCGGCAAGGGCGGCGTGCAGGTCAACTCCGCCAACCCGCGCCTGTCGGTGGAGCTGTACCGCTGCCTGAGCGGGCCGGTGAAGCTGCCGGCGACGGTGACGTCCCTGGAGATCACCGAGAGCGTCGTCCAGCAGGAGACCGCCCGCGCGATCGACGCGCCCGAGGCGGCCGTCTCGGTGGTGGCCTGCACGATCCTCGGGCAGACCGTCGCCAAGGAGCTCTACGCCTCCGACTGCCTCTTCACGCAGAAGGTCAAGATCGAGCGCACCCAGTCCGGCTGCGTGCGCTTCAGCCACGTCCCGCCCGCCTCGCTCACGCCCCGCCGCCACCGCTGCCAGCCCGACCTGGCCCTGGAGGCAGGGGGAGCGCCCGACGCGCAGATCATCGCCCGCGTCACCCCCGCCTTCGTCGCCGAGGACTTCGGGCACTTCGGCTACGCCCAGCTCACCCCCGGCACCGCGCCGGAACTGTCCACCGGCGCCGACGACGGCACCGAGATGGGCGTCTTCGGCGTCGTCCACCGGCCGCAGCGCCTGGCCAACCTCACCGGCGCGCTCGACGAGTACCTGCCCTTCGGGCTGGCCGCCGCGCCCCTGCCCGTCAGCCCCGCCTCAAGGAGTGAGAAGTGAAAGCCGACACCGGACGGTCGTCCTTCGACCCGCAGAAGCACTACCGGGCGGTACTGCGCCAGCAGGGCCGGGTCGACCTGGAGTCCGACGCCAACGAGCAGACCGCGATCGCCGATCACCTGCGCACCACCACGACCGCCGACATCATCGGCCCCGCCGGTGCCGCGGCCGACGACGGCGGCTTCGGGCTGTTCACCTCCACCGGCGACGGCCCGGCCATCCCCGGCGGCGCGCCCTACGTGTGGTCGGGGAACTTCTACCTCGACGGGCTGCTGCTGGAGAACGAGGCGAACGTGTCGGTCTGGGACCAGCCCGACCTGCCACCCGGCATGCCCCGCGTGATCCTGGACGACGGGACGCCCGTCGCCGACGGCGTCAAGCCGCCCAAGGGCCGCTACCTCGCCTACCTGCACGCCTGGGACCTGCACCGCACCGCCCTGGAGGACGGCGGCATCCGCGAGGTCGCCCTCGGCGGGCCCGACACCACCACCCGCGTCAAGACCGTCTGGCAGGTGCGGCTCCTGCGCCTGGGCGACGTCGGCAAGGACATCGACTGCGGCACCAGCACCGAGCAGTGGGAGCTGCTCACCGCGGGCTCCACGGGCAGTCTCGAAGCACGCGCCGAACCCGACCCCGCCGCCACCGGGCCCTGCGTCGTCCCCGCCGGGGCCGGCTACCGCGGCCTGGAGAACCAGCACTACCGGGTGGAGATCCACCAGGGCGGCGCCGACAAGGACGCCACCTGGAAATGGGCCCGCGACAACGGCTCCACCGTCGCCGCCTGGGTCGCCGGACCCGACCCGCAGGGCGTCATCACCGTCTCGGCGCCCGGCCGCGACTCCGTCACCGGCTTCGCCCCCGGCATGTGGGTCGAACTCATCGACGACACCCGCGAACTCGCCGGGACCCCCGGCACGCTCGTGCAACTGGCCAACGCCGTCGGTGAGCGCCTTACCCTCGCCGCCCCCGCCGGGATCGACCTCGCCGACTACCCGCTGCGTCCCCGCGTCCGCCGCTGGGACAGCGCCGGTGAGCTGCCCGCCAAACGCCCCTCGGCCAACGGGGGATGGGTCGGCATCGAAGACGGCGTGCAGATCCGGCTCGCCAAGTCCACCGTCACCTACCGCACCGGCGACCACTGGACGATCCCCGCGCGCTCGGTGCTCGGCGACGTCCTGTGGCCCCGCGACGCGTCGAGCACCCCCCTCGCCCTGCCGCCCGCCGGGATCCACCACCACTTCACGCGCCTGGGCCTGGTCACCTTCGACGGCTCGAAGTGGACCGACGCCCACGACTGCCGCCCGCTGTTCCCGAAGCTCACCGAGCTCACCGAACTGCGCGCGGTCTCCGGCGACGGCCAGACCATCACACCCGGCACCGCCGCGGAGGGACCGACGCCGCTGCTGGACCCCATCGTGGTGGGCGTGTCCAACGGCGAGTTCCCCGTCGCCGGGGCCACGGTGTACTTCGAGGTCGTGGAGGGCTCCGGCACCGTCGGCGGCGCCACCACCGCCACGGTCGGCACCGACGTCGACGGCACCGCCACGGTCGCCTGGAGCGTGGACAACGGCACACCCGTGCAGCGCCTGGCCGCGCGGCTCCTCGACACCGACGGCAACTACGTGGGGCTCCCCGTGGAGTTCACCGCGTCCCTGCTCACCGCGAAACGCACCTCCTACACCCCCGGCGCCTGCTCCACCCTCGCCACCGTCACCAACGTGCAGGACGCCCTCGACAAGCTCTGCGCGGCCCTGCCCGCCGCCGAGGCCGGTTTCGCCGTCACCAAGATGACCCTCGGCACCAGCGGCGTCGCCCTCGCCAACGACGCCCGCGTCAAGGTCGGCGAACTGGCCGCCGGGATCCTCATCGAGGCCAACGGGCTCTGGGACCCCACCACCTTCAACCCCGCCAGC
Organism: Actinorhabdospora filicis; assembly: GCF_030269765.1. Lineage (GTDB taxonomy): Bacteria > Actinomycetota > Actinomycetes > Mycobacteriales > Micromonosporaceae > Actinorhabdospora > Actinorhabdospora filicis. The sequence continues at coordinate 105,060 of NZ_BSTX01000006.1, forward strand.
GCCAACGTCACCATCGAGGTGCCCTGGCCCATCACCGACACCGACCGGCAGACCTGGGGCGTCGACGCGCTCGCCGCGTTCCAGCCGATGGTCGTCTCCGGCTCCTACGACGTCTCCGACAAGGTCGCGCGCTGGGGCCCGCTGGGCCAGGCGACGACGTACCTGGGCAAGATCCTGGCGCTGCTCAAGACCCGCCAGCTCGACCAGCGGATCCTCACCCGGCTGAGCCTGCGCGGGCACCTGATCCTGAACAAGGACCGGACCCTGCGCCTCGACGGGGACCTCTTCGTCCCCCAGGGCGGCGGGTTCGGGCCGGTCCTGCCCGGTGGCGACGGCAGGCGCGGCGGCACCGGGGAGGTGTGGTTCTGGCTGGTGCCGTGAATGGACGCGCTCATTTCGGGTATCCCTCCGCTGCGTCTACATCGGAGGGATACATGTTCGGCATCATCGCCGCCGTCCTGTTCGGACTGGCCCTGATCCTCGACCTCGCCGACACCGGCATCGGCGACCTGATCAGCGCGGGCACGCTCACCATCGCCGGCCTGCTGTTCCTCGCGCTCCAGCTCGCCACACCCGTCTCGCGCACGCCCTGGCGCGGACGCCGGTGGGGACGGCGCTGACATGGGCATCGGAGCGGCCATCTTCCTCATCGCGGCCGGCGCGATCCTCACCTTCGCCGTCGACTGGCACATCGCCGACGTCGACCTCGACATCGTCGGCTGGATCCTCATGGCAGCCGGAGCCGCCGGCCTCATCATCACCACCGTCATCTGGGGCCGCCGCCGTTCGGCGGCCGTCCCCCCGCCTCCCGGAGACGTGGGGGAGGAACCGGTCTACCGTCGCGAGACGCGCCGGTGGTGACCGTTTGATCCCGCCGCGGCGGGAGCCCGCCTAGCCTGGGACCGGACCGTCCGACCTGGACGGTCCGGTCACCGCGAACGGAGCCGCGAGATGGACCTGACCGGGAAGACGAGCCTGGTGACCGGCGCCGCCGGCGGCATCGGACTCGCCACCGCCCGCCTGCTCGCCCGCACCGGCGCCTTCGTCGTCGCCACCGACGTCGACGAGCGCGGCCTGGCCGCCCTCGCCGCCGAGCTGGGCGCGTCGGTCACCACCGTCACCGGCGACGTGTCCTCGCCCGACGACGTCCGCCGCATGGTCGGCGCCGCCGTCACCGAACGCGGCCGCCTTGACATCGCCGTCGCCAACGCCGGGATCATCCCCCTCTCCACGGTCGTGGAGACCAGCCCCGAGGACTGGGACCGGGTCATGGCCGTCGACGGCCGCGGCATGTTCCTGACCTGCAAGTACGCCATCGAGATCATGCTCGGCCACGGCGGCGGCGCCATCGTGTGCGTGTCCTCCATCTCCGGCGTCGCCGGACAGCACGGCCAGGCCGCCTACGGGCCCGCCAAGTTCGTCGCCACCGGCCTCACCAAGCACCTCGCCGTCGAATGGGCCGCCCACGGCATCCGCGTCAACGCCGTCGCCCCCGGCACCATCCGCACCGCCCGCGTCAAGGAACTCGGCGACGAACCCGGCGGGCGCGAATACCTGGCGACCATGGCCGCCGCGCACCCCCTGGGACGCCTCGGCGAGCCCGAGGAGGTCGCCGAGGCCATCGTCTTCCTCGCCTCACCCGCCGCGTCCTTCATCACCGGGGCGGTACTGCCCGTGGACGGCGGCTACCTCGCCCGGTGAAGCCGGTAGCGCACGCGCGTGCTGTGCGCGCCGTCCCGCGAGGTCGCCTCGGCGGTCAGCACGTCCCCGTCGAGCCGCAGGTCGATCACCGCCGGCTTGCGCAGGATCACCGCCATCTCGCTCGCGCGCAACTCCCCGTCCACCGCGATCAGGCGACCGCCGTCGGCCACCAGGATCGTCCCGTCGGCCAGCATCACCGGCTCGCCGGTCGTGCCGCTCTTCAGCCGGTGGCCCCGGCGGATCTCCCCGCCGGGCAGCAGCCGCACGATCCTCGCCGATGTGCGCGTGTTGCGATCGCGCTCCACGACGATGCCGCCGGGCAGGTAGTGCCCGTAGGAGCGCCACCCGTCCAGCAGCTCGCCCCGGCCGTCGTAGTGCCAGGTGTCGAAGTAGTCGTAGCCCTCCAGGCCCAACAGGAAACCGCCCTCGTGGACGGCGCCGCGCTCGCCCCGCAGCTCGGCGACGAGCTCGCCGGACACGGCGTCCAGCAGCAGCGCCGGGCCCAGGTGCCCCCACGCGTGGTAGTCGAGGGAGTCGGTCAGGACGAGGATGCTCCCGTCGTTGAGGTGGGCGCTCGTGGGCAGGACACGGGTGTCGTGGATCCAGGAGTGCGCGCCCGTCGCGCGCACCCTGGTGCCCTCGACGGTGATCCGCAGCTCGGGGGTCTCCAGGAGCGGCGCGGGCGAATAGGGACGCATCGCGTCCTTCGTGCGCTCGATCTCGGTGGCGTGCCAGGGCATGCGGGCAGGGTAGCGGCTCCCGGCACCATTCGGCGTTCCCCGCCGCCCCTCCCATCACTTGCACTCATGCGCATGTCACTATATGTTCTGCGTCGACAGAAGGGACACACCATGGGGCACGATCACGGTGGGCACGGCCACGGGATACCGGCCGCGCAGGCCGCCAGCGCCTCCGGCAAGCACGTCCGGCGGCTGTCCATCGCCATCGGGCTCGGCCTGGTCACCTTCGTCACGCAGATCACCGTCGGGCTGTCCACGTCCTCGCTGGCGCTGCTGTCGGACTCCGCGCACGTCTTCACCGACGTCCTCGGCGTGATCATGTCCCTCGTCGCGATCCTGGTCGCCCGCCGCGCCGCCGCGCGCGCCGACCGGACCTTCGGGATGTACCGCGCCGAGGTCTTCGCCGCCCTGTTCAACGCGTTCCTGCTGTTCGCCGTCGCCGGATGGGTCGTCTACGAGGCCGTCGGGCGCCTCGGCGAGCCGCCGGAGGTCCCCGGCCTGCCGGTCAGCGTCGTCGCCGTCGTCGGCCTCGTCATGAACGTGATCGCGCTGCTGATCCTGCGCGACGGCGCCGCCGAGAGCCTCAACGTGCGCGGGGCGTACCTGGAGGTCATGGCCGACATGATCGGCTCCATCGGCGTCCTGGCCAGCGGCCTGCTCACCATGCTGTTCGGCTGGCGCTACACCGACCCGATCATCGGCGTGGCCATCGGCGTGTTCGTCCTGCCGCGCGCCTACAAACTCGGCAAGCAGGCCCTGCGCATCCTCTTCCAGCACGCCCCGGCGCGCGTCGACCTGCCCGCGCTCACCGCCGACCTGGCCGCCGTCCCCGGCGTCACCGACGTCCACGACCTGCACGTGTGGACCCTCACCTCGGGCATGGAGGTCGCCTCGGCGCACCTGACCACCGTCCCCGACGCCGACACCGGCGTGGTCCTCGCCGCCGCGCGGCGCGTCCTCGCCGACGGCTACCACATCGAGCACGCGACCCTCCAGGTCGAGGCCGCCGCCTGCGATCACCCCGGCTGGTAGACGGCGTCCACCACCAGCGGGACGTGCGCGCGCACCTCGGGAGTGAACCCCGCCCGCCGCAGGTGCCCGCACAACCGCGCGGTGACCAGCGACGTGCGGTTGGCGTCGGGCAGGTCGTAGCACAGGACGAGCCGCCCGCCCGGCCGCAGCAGCGTGGCCGCCACCTTCAGCTCGGCGGTGGCCGCGCCCGTCCAGAAGACATTGACATTGAGCGCGAGGATCTTGTCGAAGCGCTCCTCGGAGGCGTACACGTCGAAATGCGCGGTCACGAACTGCGCCCGCCCGTCGGCCACCGCCGCCGCGTTCCGCAGCGCGGCGGCCTCGGTGGCCTTCACCGAGCGGTCCACCCCGACGTATCTGCCCTCGCCCACCGCCGCCAGGATCAGCTCCGCGGACGCGCCCCGGCCACCCCCGATCTCCAGGACGCGTTCCCCCGGCCGCGGGCCGAGGGCGGTGACGGCGAAGCTGATGCGCTCGGGTGTGGTCACGGTGACCCTCCTATCGCGATGGGGCAAGCCCAGGCTGCCCCCCGACCGGGTGACACGCGACCATCACCCGGCGATCAATTCACGTTGCCCCCGGGCCCGGTGCGTCCACCGGATACTGTTCGAAACGTGCGGACCTGGAGGATGCTCGTTTTCGTCGCGGCCATCGCGCTGCTCACCGCGTGCTCGCCGCCCGGCGCGGACCCGGCCGCGCCCACACCGTCCCCTTCCGACTCGTGGGAGCTCAAACCCCTCGCCGGGAAGTACGACCCCGCCGAGATGGCCGACTCGGTCCGCACCCGCTCCGCCGAGGCCGGCGTGAACCCCGTCCTGGTCATGGCCATCCTCTACAACGAGTCGTACAAGCCCCACGACCCGGACCTGGAACGCGCCTGGCTCAAATACGACCCCGACTCCTCCCTCGGCATCGCCAACATGCACGAGGCCGCCTTCGAGGACGTTAAACGCGACCGCCCCTTCGCCGACCGCTCGTGGCAGGAGCTGCCCGACGACCGCGACCTCGCCGTCCGCGCCGCCGCCTGGTACCTCCACGACCTGTCGGCCTCCCTGCCCGGCGACGTCTCCGGCGCCTACACCCGCGACGAGCTCCTCGCCCTCGGCTACAACGCCGGGCCGGGGAACATGCGTGCCTACGCCGACGGAGGGCAACCGGCGTCCTCGGTGCGCGGGTACCTGGAGAAGCTGCGGGCGAACTGGGGCAAGGCGACCGAGGCCGTCGGCTAGGCCGTGTCACCTAGACCGTGCCGCCCGGTTCGTGTCATGGTGACGGGAAGCTAGTCTCCGTTCATGACGTTCTACCCGTCCCTCGCCAACCTCGCCGCCGACATCGCCGTCTTCACCCTCGTCGAGGCCGAGCTGCGCGTCCTGCTCATCAGGCGCGCGAACCCGCCCTTCCAGGGCATGTGGGCCCTGCCCGGCGGATTCGTGGAACCCCACGAGGACGCCCACTCCGCCGCCCGCCACGAGCTCACCGAGGAGACCGGCATCCCCGAGGGCAGCTTCCACCTGGAGTTCGTGGCCGCCTACACCGCGCCCGGCCGCGACCCCCGCAACCGGGTGGCGTCCTTCGCGTACATGGCCCTCGTCCCCCAGGTGCCCCCCACCGCCGCCGGGGGAGACGCCGCCGACGCCGCGCTGCTGCCCGTCGCCGGAGTGCTCGACGGCACCGTCCCCGTCGGCTTCGACCACCGGACCATCATCGGCGACGCCCTCGAACACGCCCGCGACCGCCTGGAGAACACCACCATCGCCGCCGCCTTCTGCCCACCGGAGTTCACCGTCACGGAACTGCGGCGCGTGTACGAAGCCGTCTGGGGCACCCGCCTGGACATGCGCAACTTCCACCGCAAGGTGACCGGCATCGAGGGATTCCTGGAACCCACCGGGCGCAAGACGACCCGCGACGGCGGCCGCCCGGCGGAGCTGTACCGGACCGGGGAGGCGACCCGGCTGCGCCCGCCGATGTACCGGGGATGATGGGACGCGGCGGCCCTTCCCTTTCTGCCGCACCCGTCGAGGCTCGCTCGCGATACCCGCCGTCCCGCCCGCGCGGCACGGGCGGGCCAGAATGTGCCGCATGGATCATGATCGCGTCATCGTCGCCCTCGACGTCGACTCCCGCGAGGCCGCCGACGACCTCGTCGCCCGCCTCGGCGACGACTGCGGCCACTACAAGGTCGGCCTCGAACTCCTCACCTCCGTCGGCCCGGACGTCGTACGCGACCTCGTCACCGCCGGCAAACGCGTCTTCCTGGACCTGAAGCTCTTCGAGATCCCCAACTCCGTCGCCGGAGCCGTCCACGCCGCCGGACGTCTCGGCGCCGGCCTCGTCACCGTCCACGCCATGGGCGGACCCGCGATCATGCGCGCCGCCGTCGAAGCCGCCGCCGCCCACCCCGGACTCCGCGTGCTCGCCCTGACCGTGGTCACCAGCATGACCGACGCCGACCTCGCCGCCATCGGCGTCACCGACCCGGTCGCGACCCAGGTCCCCCGCCTCGCCCGCCTCGCCATCGACAGCGGCTGCCACGGCGTCGTCGCCTCACCCGCCGAGGTCCCCGCCATCCGCGCCGCCACCGGACCCGGCGCGCTCATCGTCACCCCGGGTGTCGGCGTCTCCGCCGACCCGGCCGGATCCGGCGAACACGCCCGCCCCGGCACCCCCGCCGCCGCCTACGCCGCCGGAGCCACCCACATCGTGGTGGGACGCGGCGTCACCCGCGCCGAAGACCCCCTGGAGGCCCTGCGCCGCATCCGCGAGAACGCCGCGCTCGCGGGCGGCTGAGCGGGGGAGTGGGTGTCTGGTCGGCCCGGTCGCAGGCCACCACATCACCCCCGGCGGGTCCGTCGGCCGGTCGACCCGTCCGGTCCCGCGCCGGGGCGGCTACTTCGGCAGGTCCGCCAGCCCTTCCCGCGAGCGCTCCATCTCGCGCTCGTCATCGATCTCGCGCGCCATCGCCATGGCCGTCTCGTAGCTCCGCCTGGCCTCGGCGGTGCGCCCGGCGTCGGCGAGGGCGGTGCCGAGGGCGTTGTACACGGTGCAGCGGCGCTGCGGGTCGCCCCAGTCGTCCACGATGGTCACCGCCTGCTGGAGGAGCGCGATGGCCTCGTCGTGGCGGGCTTGGCGCGAGCGGATCATGCCCAGGTTGAGCAGGCCGTGTTCGAGCATCGCGAGGTTGCCCAGGGACTCGGCCGAATCGACCACCCAGCGGGCGTCCTCGGCGGCCTCGTCGAGCTGGCCGAGTTCGCACCGGCAGTAGGCGAGTCCCACCTTGGCGGCCAGTACCGACTGGCGGTCCCCGGCGTCGGCGAAGATCGCGCTGGCCTCCTGGTAGAGGGGGATGGCCTGCTCCCAGCGGTCCAGCCGGCTGTGCGCGGTGGCGATGTTCACCTGGCAGCGCGCGCGTTCGATCTCGTCACCGGCCTCGCGGGCGAGGTCGGCGGCGCGGTGGAGGGTGGCGATGGCCTCGTCGAAGCGCCCGGCGCGGCCGTGGACGATCGCGATGCCGCGCATGACGGCCGCCTCGCCGCGGATGTCGCCGACGTCGCGGTGCAGCGCTGCGGCGCGCTCGAACCAGTACCCGGCCTGGGTGAAGCGGTGGGAGGTCGAGTACGTGTTGGCGAGGTTGATCGCGGCGGCCGCCTGCGCGGGGACGTCGCCGAGCCGGGCGGAGGCGGCGATGCCGAGTTCGAGGACGGCGACGGCGTCGTCGGTGCGGCGCTGCATCAGGGAGTACGCGGCGAGGGGGACGTGCAGGTCGCGGACCTCGCGGTCGTCCCCTCCGGCGGCGGCGAGGCGGACGGCCTCGATCGCGGCGGGCAGTTCGGCGGCGAGCCAGCCGGTGGCGGCGCGCTCGTCGGCGAAGGCGGGCCCGGGATGGCGGGGCGGTTCGGGCGGGGTGGGGACATCGGGGCGGGCGCCGATCGCGTCCATCGCGGCGGTCGAAGTGTGCGTGTACCAGGCGTGCAGCCGCGACAGTGCCGCCGCGCGCGCTTCGGGGGTCTCGGTCTCGCGGGTGGTGGCGGCGGCGAAGGCGCGCAGGAGGTCGTGGACGCGGTAGCGGCCCGGCCCGGAGACCTGCAGGAGGCAGCCGTCGGCGAGGAGCCGCAGGTGCCCGGCGGCGGCGTCGGGGGTGACGTCGGCGAGGTTGGCGGCCAGGTGCGGGGTGGCGTCGGCGGTGGGGTGCAGGCCGAGGAGGCGGAAGGTGCGGACGGTGTCCTCGGGCAGGTGCCGCAGCGACCAGGAGAACACGCCGCCGACGCGGGTGAGGGAGTCCCCGGCGTCCAGGAAGCGGAAGCGGCGGATCTCGTCGTCGAGTTCGGCGGCGACGCGGGCCAGCGACAGGTCCGGGCGGCGCGCGGTCCGCTCGGCGGCCACGCGCAGCGCGAGCGGGAGGCTGTCGCAGCGGCGGATGACGAGTTCGAGGGCGTCGGGTTCGTCCGTCGCGCGGTGCCCGAGGATGCGGCGGAGCAGCTCGGCGGCGTCGTCGTGGTCGAGACGGTCGACGGGGAGGCGGGCGGCGCCTTCGCGTGCGCTGAGGCCGGAGAGCATGTCGCGGCTGGTGACCAGGACGAGCGTCGCGGGATCACCGGGCAGCAGCGGGCGGACCTGTTCGGTGTCGCGCGTGTTGTCCAGCAGCACCAGCATGCGGCGCCCGGCGATGAGGGAGCGGTAGGCGGCGGCGCGCGCGTCGGCGTCCTGGGGGATGTCGCGGGCGGGCGTGCCCAGCGACAGCAGGAGGAGCTCCAGCGCGGTGGCGGGCGTCATCGGCTCGGCCTCGCCGAAGCCGCGCAGGTCGAGGTAGAGCTGGCCGTCGGGGAACGCGCTGGCCCGTGACCGTCCCCAGTGGACGGCGAGGGTGGTCTTGCCGACGCCGCCGGTGCCGACGATGGTGGCCAGGCCGGTGCCGTCCGACAGGATCGCGTCGAGCCCGGCGAGCGCCTCGTCGCGGCCGACGAAGGGGATGGACGCGGGCGGCAGCTGACGCGGCACGGACGCGCGCGGCGCGGCGTGCGGCTGGTCGATCAGCTCCCGGTAGGCGGCCTGGAGCTCGGCGCCCGGGTCGACGCCGAGTTCGGCGGAGAGAAGTTCGCGGACCTCGTGGTAGGCGGCGATGGCCTCACCGCGGCGCCCGGCGCGGTCGAGGGCGGTCATCAGGTGCCGCCGCAGCCGCTCGTCGTAGGGGTGGTCGCCGACGAGCGCGGGCAGCTCGGCGATGAGCTCGTCGTGCCGTCCCCGCGCGAGATCGGCCTCGACGCGGTCCCGCAACGCGGCGAGCCTGCGCTCGTCGAGCCCGGGACCGGCCGCGGCGACCAGCTCGTCACCGGCGCCCGACAGCGCCGGGCCGCGCCACAGCGCGAGCGCCGCGCCGAGCAGTTCGGCGGCCTTGTCGGCGTCGCCGATGCCCAGCGCCGAGCGGGCGTCGGCGCAATGCCGGTCGAAGACGTGCAGGTCCACCGAGTCCGGCGCGCCCCGGAAGGTGTATCCGGCGGCGTCGCGGGCGATGATCTCGGCGTCGCCGAGCAGCCCTCGCAGCGCCGAGATCTGCTGCTGCAGCAATCTGGGCGCGGTGACGGGAGCGTCCTCGCCCCAGGTGAGGCGGATCAGGCGGTCCTCGGTGACCGCGCGCCCCGGGGTGAGCAGGAGCGCCGCCAGCAGCGACCTGCTCTTGCGTCCGGTCAAGTGGACGCGTGTGGACTCCCGCCACACCTCGACCGGCCCGAGTATTCGGAACTCCACGCTGCCCCCGCGGTGAATAGGTTCTGTAGCGCTTGATGCTAGGTGGAAGGACGATCACGAACAAGATCAACACATGGCCGGGGCAAGCTCTCCGTGTTCCATCTTCTGATGAAGACGCGGCCCCCGCCATGTTCGCTCCCCCGCGCGTGCCTTCGGGGGCCGCGTCTTCACTGGTCGATGGCATCGGGGTCGCTCGATCCCTGCGCCGGGACGATCAACGGGGGTCGTTCCGGCTTGCAAGCATGCCCAGAAACGGAGATTTCCGTGCCCGAACATTCTTTTGAGAAGGTCTGGGCGACGCGTCGCCCAGACGCCGGTTCCGACACGCTGGTCCGGCTGGCCGAGGGCATCGGCTCGCCGATCTTCTGCTTCCACACCGAGAACGGCGGCAGCGGAGAGATCCGCGAGCTCGGCGACACGATCCGCGACCGGCGTCCGCTCTACTCGACCGAGGCCATCGGCCTGCACGACCGCAGCACGCCGCCGGCCACCATGACCGAGATCGTGGCCCGCCACCTGCGCGACATCCGCCGCGTCCAGCCCGGCGGCCCCTACCGCCTGCTCGGCCTGGGCGCCGGAGGCCGCCTCGCCCACGAGGCCGCCCGCCAGCTCCACGCCGCCGGTGAGCACACCGCCGTCCTGGCCATGGTCGACACCCCCGCCCCCGGGGGCGAGAATCTCGGCCGTCACCGCGACCTGCGCGACCTGTACGACTTCCGCCTGGACGTGCTCTCCCGTGTTTTCGGCACCCGCGACGCCCGCGCCCTCATCGCCGAGATGTCGAGCGTCGGCTGGGCCGAGTCCGGTACCGATCCCACCTCCTTCCATTGGCATCAGGTCGTTTGGGCCGCCGCGCGCCTCGCCGACGTCGAGCACGTCCCCGTGCGCTACCCCGGCACCGCGATGCTGATCCAGTCCGCCGCCGCCCCCCGCGACCTGGGATGGCGTCCCCTCGTGGGCCAGCTGCGGATCCGCACCGTCACCGCCGAAGGCCTGCGCGATATCCTCCGCGATCCCCGCACCCTGGACGGCCTCCGGCGGGTGTTCGGATTAGTCACCACCGAACCGCCGCCCCGCCGACCGCGGCCACCACGGCCACCACGGCCGGAGGCACGTCCGGTGCCCCGGCCGGCGGCCCCGGCGCTGGCACGACGGACGACACCCCGGACGACACCCTGGTCAACGCCCGGGACGGCACCGTCGCCGCTCCCGCCGGTGACCGCCCCGCCGAAGGCGAGCGGGCCGGCCCGCCGCCCCCGGATCCCGCAGCACACCGGGAAGCCCGGCTCACACCAGGCCGGAGCCCTGGTGCGCCAGCGGATCTCCCACTGCCCCGCCATCGGCGGCGCCTGCCACCGCCGGTCCGGTTGAGGCCGCCCGAGCCACCGGACAACCCCAACATCCCCTACTCCTGCCCGCCACCACCCGCCCTACGCCGCCCCGCCCGATCCGCAGCCCGACCGGCCCCTTCGCCCGATGGGAGCGCACGAGGACGACACGAACACCGAGGCCGCGATTGACGGGAGTTGACGCGCGTGAACTGGGTTTACGGCCACTCCGCCTGGCAGGAACGCCGGGCCATGGGAGCACCGGGACACCGACCGGCGACACTTCAATCGGTAGCACCGCGACCGGCCGTGCTTCAACCGGTGTTGCCCCGACCTGCGATGGCATCACGCCGGGTGGGCGCCCGCGACTCGAACGGGAGCCGACCGGAGCGAACACCGGCGCAGGTGCCGATCAGCGTGACGGGCATGGCGCGCCCATCGCGCAGGTCTGCGACGGCGAATGCCGCGGACATGGTGGGTATCCGAGGGTGAGGACCTTCACCCATCGGCCGCACATGTCGGGCATCGACCCGATACCGCCGGGCCACTGGCCACTGGCCGTGGGCTGTGGGCCGTGGGCGAGGCGGTTGGCACCGCCAGGCCACCGATCGCGGTGACCCGAGCGGAACCGAGCGCATCCGCCAGGCCGTACGGGAAACGGCCGCCGCGCCGGTGAACCGCGCCCGTGACTCCGGCCGTGAGAGCGGGCGGACCCGGCAGACGCGATGTCGGCAGAAGCCAATGTCGGAGTGCCGCTCTCCGGCACCGCCCGACCCGGACCCAGCCCGGCTCCAGCGCTCACCGTTCCCCAACACCGCCTGACCCCGGTGCCGCTTGGTCTCTGGCGCCGCCTAGCCCCGGTGCCCTCTAGCCCCGGTGCCCTCTAGTCCCGGTGCCCTCTAGCCCCGGTGCCGCTTGGCACCGCCGCCTGGCCTCGGCACCGCCTGGCGCCGAGTGCCGCTTGCCCCCATTGCCTTCTGGCCCTGGCGCCGCTTTGCCCGGTGCGGCTTGGCCCCTAGCGCCGCCTGTCCCCGGTGCCGCCTGGCCCCAGTGCGGCATGGCCTCGGCCACCTCGGAGGTGGTCCAGGTTGAGCGATTCCGGCATTGATCACCACGACATCGAGGTAGCCCTGATCGTCGCCCGTCGCCCGTCGCCCGTCGCCCGTCGCCCGTCGCCCGTCGCCCGTCGCCCGTCGCCCGTGCCATGGCCCATGGCCCGTCGCTTGGGACCCGTGGCTTGTGGCTTGTGGCCTGTCTCGCTCGTCTCCTGCCCACTCGTCACCCGACTCATGTCGCCCGTGGCCCGTGGCCTGTCGCCCGGTCCGGATGACCGGCGGCGTGACGGTGCCGAGGCCGCCCGGGGACATGGGTTCCGGGACATGGATTCCGGGAGATGGGTTCCGGGTGGGAGCGGGACTCCCTCCCCCCTCCTTCCAACCTCCGTCACCCCTTGACGGAGTCCGGTGTGCGGCTCGCTTCAGCGTTCGCTGTCGAGGTGGTGCATCTGGGCCTCGGCGTAGCGGGTTCCCGCGGCCGAGCCGGCTGGGACGGCGTCCTCGATCGCGGCGAGGTCGGCGGGGGTGAGTTCGACGCGGGCGGCGCCGAGGGCCTCGGCCAGCCGGTCGCGGCGGCGGGCGCCGACCAGGGGGACGATCGTCGCGTCCTGCGCGGCGACCCAGGCGATGGCGATCTGCGCGACGGTGGCGTCCTTGGTCTCGGCGAGTGCGCGGAGGGCCTCAACGAGGGCCAGGTTGTGGGCGAGGTTCTCGCCCTGGAAGCGCGGGCTGAAGCCCCGGAAGTCACCGGCGGTGAGCTCGCGGGAGGCGTCCCAGTGCCCGGAGAGCAGCCCACGGGAGAGGACCCCGTAGGCGGTGACGCCGATGCCGAGCTCGCGCGCGGTGGGGAGGATGTCGGCCTCGATGCCGCGTGAGAGCAGCGAGTACTCGATCTGCAGGTCGGAGATGGGGTGGACGGCGTGGGCGCGGCGCAGGGTCTCGGCGCTCACCTCGGAGAGCCCGATGTGGCGGACGTGACCGGCGTCCACGAGTTCGGCGATGGCGCCGATGGTGTCCTCGATCGGCACCTCGGGGTCGAGGCGGGCGGGACGGTAGACGTCGATGTGGTCGGTGCCCAGGCGGCGCAGGCTGTAGGCGGCGAAGTTCTTCACCGCGGCCGGTCTCGCGTCGTAGCCGAGCCAGGCGCCGTCGGGACCGCGCAGGGCCCCGAACTTGACGCTGATGAGGACGCCGTCGCGGTCCCGGCCGCGCAGGGCCTCGCGCAGCAGCATCTCGTTGTGGCCCATGCCGTAGAAGTCGCCGGTGTCGAGCAGGGTGACCCCGGCGTCGATGGCGGCGTGGACGGTCGCGATGGACTCGGCGTCGTCGGCGGGCCCGTAGAGGTCGGACATGCCCATCAGCCCCAGCCCGAGGGCTGAACTGACGAGTCCGTGCGCGCCGAGCGAGCGGCGGGCGAGAGTGCCGGTGATGGCGGACATGATGCGGCTCCAGTGCTTGAGTGCGTTGCCTGAGTCGGCTGGAAGGTCGTTCGCCTGATCGACGAGGTGATCGTCGGTAACGGAATCAAGTTAGCACAGATCCGTGACCGTTGGCAACATGTCCGCGTGAGCGACGATTCTCGCAGGTGAGAGGGCTTGGAGTGACATGTGATCACGGCCCGGTGTTATCGTCGATGCATGACCGACTCGCCCCGCGACCGCATCCTCCACACCGCCGCGCGCCTGCTCGCCGAAGGCGGCCGCGACGCGGTGACGACCCGCGCGGTCAGCGCCGACGCAGGGGTCCAGCCGCAGACGATCTACCGCCAGTTCGGCGACATGCGCGGCCTGCTCGCGGCGGTCGCGAGCCTCGGTTTCGCCACCTACCTTGAGTCGAAGCGGGCGCAGGAGACCGAAGGCGACCCCGTCGCCCGCCTCCGCGTCGGCTGGGACACCCACGTCGAGTTCGGCCTGGCCAACCCCGCGCTGTACACGCTCATGTACGGCGATCCCCGCCCCGACGCCGAGTTCCCGGCCGCGCGGGAGGGCCGCGACATCCTGCGCGGCATGGTGCAGCAGCTCGCCGCGGCCGGACGCCTGCGCCTCGGCGTGGACGCCGCCGCGGCGATGATCCACGCCGCCGGTGTGGGAGTGGTGCTCGCCCTCATCGCCGACCCCGGCTCACCGGCCGAGCTCTCCGCATCGGTGCGCGAGGCGATCCTCGCCGCGATCGTTGCGCCCGAAGCCGCCCCCGGGAACGGGCACGGAGGAGTCACCGGGCTGGAAGTCGTCGCGACCCGCGCGATCGGGCTCAAGGCGGTTCTGCCGGACGCGCACGGCAAGCTCACCCCGGGCGAATCGGCGCTGTTCGCGGAGCTGCTGGACCGGCTGAGCTAGGCGGGCCGGGCGCGGGTCGGGATGGCGGCTCGCGTGAGGTGAGCCGGTGAGGTGGGCGTCCTCAGTCGGCCTGATCCACCGGGAGAGCCACGACGAACGCGGAGTAGGGCAGCTCCAGGCTCTCGGCGATTTTGCGTACGGTCGCTGCTTGAGGCTGCTGCCTGCCGGAGAGTACGGCGGAGAGCGTCTGCCTCGCGATCCCGATGTGCGCGGCTTGGGAGGCGTAGGTGAGCAGCCCACGGCTGAAGAGCGCGGAGAGGATCACGGCCGGCTTGAGATAGTGGTCGGGCATTCTCGGATCGTGCCGTGGACGCGGTCGGCGCGGTACCGAGTTTCAGGTGGCGGCGTGGGCGATCGCTCACGCGGTTGAGACGCTCGGGCTCGGGCCGGACGACGCCCACTGTGGACGGTGCATGCCTTCGGTGCTCCAGGCACGCGAAAACGGCCCGCGTGGGAGAACGCGCCGCGCCCGACCGCCTCAGTCCTCCTCCCGCCGCCAGCGGAGCTTCGCCTCCTCGGCGTCCATCAGCCCGTGCTTGACGAGGCGGGAGCGGATCGCGGACCGGCGTCGGCCGAAGTGATGCGCGAGCGCGGCGACATCGGTTCCGGCGGTGAAGCGCTCGATGAGGAGCGCGTCGTCGCCGGTGTTCGGGTATTGGGCGCTGCGCTGGTCCACGCGAAACGGACGCCGGTGCCCAGCGTGACGAATCCGGAAGTGGTCATGGCCCGGCACACTAAACGGCCGGTGCGACAAATCCTCCCTAACCGCCGCCCGCCTCGATCATCGCCACCAGCTCGCTCTCCTCGTCCCGTACCGCCAGGGCGGTCTCGACGAAGGCGCGCACCGCCGGATTTCCGCCGTCGGTCTCGCGCCAGGCGAGGGCGAGGGTCGAGCCCGGCGCGTCCTCGATCGGGACGTAGCGCAGGCCGCCGCGTCCGACATAGCGTTCGAGTCCGGCGACGGTGACGGTGACGGCCACTCCGGCGGCGACCATCTCGACTTCCTCGCTCTGGGTCGCCGAGTCGAGGACGCGGCGGGGGGTCGCGGGTGGGCGGTGGGCGTCGAGGGTCCAGTAGCCGCGCCATACGGGGTCGGGGGAGGCGCCCATGACGAGTTGTTCGGCGGCGACCTCGGCGGCGGTGACGGTGGGGCGGGCGGCGAGGGGGTGGCCGGCGGGGAGGACGGCGACGAGGGGTTCGGTGAAGAGGGGGACGGTGGTGAGCCCGGTCGTGGCGAGGGGGAGGCGCAGGAGGGCGATGTCGGAGGAGCCGTCGGCGAGACCGGCGGAGGGGGTGGCGAAGCCGTACTCGTGCAGGTCGAGGCGGACGGCGGGATGGCGGGCGGCGAAGGCGCGCAGGAGCGGGGTGGTCAGTTCCATCGCGGCGCCGATCAGGAAGCCGAGGCGCAGTGGGGTGACGCCGTGGGCGCGGCGGGCGGCGGTGACGCCGGCGTCGATGACGGCGAGGGCCTCGCGGGCGGCGCCGGCGAAGACCGCTCCGGCCTCGGTGAGGGCGACGCTGCGGGTGGTGCGGTGGACGAGTTTCGCCCCGACCTCGGCCTCCAGCTCGCGCAGCTGCTTGGAGAGGGCCTGCTGGGTCATGAACAGCCGGGCGGCGGCGCGGCTGAAATGCAGCTCCTCGGCCAGGACCGTGAAGTAACGCAGGCGACGACTCGACACATCCACAACCGGAAATTGTAGATCGGTGCCGGAGAGGTTGTTTCACTCCGCGCGCCGCGTTTGCCAGGGTAGCCCGCATCACAGTGTGGAGGGTCACATGTCCGCATGGCGCAATTGGAGCGGCGGCGTCCGCGCGAATCCCGCGCGCGTGGTCGCGCCCGCGACCACCGGCGAGGTCGTGGACGCGGTGCGCGCCGCCGCGCGCGAGGGGCTGCGCGTCAAACCGGTCGGCGCGGGCCACTCGTTCACGTCGATCGCGGCGACGGACGGGGTGCAGCTGCGCGCCGACCGGCTCAACCGGGTCGTCGACGTCGACCGCGACAGCGGCCTCGTAACCGTCGAGGGCGGTATCTCGTTGTACGAACTGGGACCGCTTCTGCACCGGCACGGCCTGGCGATGGAGAACCTCGGCGACATCGACCGGCAGTCCATCAGCGGCGCCGTCTCCACCGGCACACACGGCACCGGCGCCGCCATCGGGACGATCGCCACCCAGATCCGCGCCATGCAGCTGGTCCTCGCCGACGGCGAGGTCGTCGACTGCTCCGCCGACGAGCGCCCCGAACTGTTCGCCGCCGCGCGCGTCGGACTGGGCGCGCTCGGCGTCATCACCCGCGTGACGCTCCAGTGCGTCCCGGCCTTCGCGCTGCACGGCGTCGAGGAGCCGCTGCCGATCGACGAGGTCCTCGACGGCATGGACGAACTCGCCGACACCCACGACCACTGGGAGTTCTTCTGGTTCCCGCACGGCCGCACCGCCCTCACCAAGCGGCACACGCGGCTGCCGGGGGACGCTCCCCTCAAACCCATCGGGAGGCTGCGCCACATCATCGACGACGAGATCCTGTCCAACGGCGCGCTCGGCGCGATCATGCTCACCGGCACCGCGATACCGGCCACGATCCCGCCGCTGACCCGCCTCGCCGGGCGCGCGCTGTCCCGCCGCGAGTACGTCGACACCTCCTACAAGGTCTTCGCCTCCACCCGCCGGGTCCGCTTCTTCGAGGGTGAATACGCCATCCCCCGCGAGGCGGCCGCCGAGGTGCTGCGCGAGATCCGCCACTGGGTCGACACCCACGACGAGCGCGTCTCGTTCCCCTTCGAGGTCCGCTACGTCGCCGGGGACGACATCCCCCTCGCCCCCACCTACGGCCGCGACTCCGTCTACATCGCCTTCCACCAATACCGACGCATGCCCTACCGCCGCTTCTTCGACGCGATGGAGGACATCCTCGGCGCCGCCGGCGGACGCCCCCACTGGGGCAAACTGCACCGCCTCGACGCCGCCGCCCTGCGCGAGAAGTACCCGCGCTTCACCGAGTTCACCGCCCTGCGCGACACCCTCGACCCCGGCCGCCTCTTCACCAACGACTACCTCGACCGCGTCCTGGGGGCACCGTGACCTTCGCCGACCTCGACCGCGCCACCCGCGACCTCCAGCCGCCCTTCGCGGTGGTCGACACCGGCGCGTTCCACCGCAACGCCGCCGACATGACCCGCCGCGCCGGGGGCAAACCCATCCGGCTGGCCTCCAAGTCGATCCGCTGCCGCGCCCTCACCCGGGCCGCCCTCGCCGTCCCCGGCTACCGGGGCGTCCTCGCCTACACCCTCCCCGAGGCGATGTGGCTCGCCGAGGACGTCGACGACGTCCTGGTCGCCTACCCCACCACCGACACCGACGCGCTCTGGCGGCTCGCCGGCTCCGGGCTCGCCGACCGCGTCACGATCATGATCGACGATCCCGCGCAGCTCGACCTCGTCCCGTCCGGCGCGCCCATCCGCGTCTGCCTCGACCTGGACGCCTCCCTGCGCCTCCTCGGCGCGCATCTGGGCACCCGGCGCTCACCGGTGCGCGACGGGGCCGGCGCCCGCGCGCTGGCCCGCGAGGTGGTCGCGCGGCCGGGCCTGCGGCTGGTCGGCGTGATGTCCTACGAGGCGCAGATCGCCGGTCTCGGTGACCGCGCGCGCCCGGTCGTCCGGCTGATCCAGGCGCTGTCCCGCCGTGAGCTGCGCCAGCGCCGTGCGGAGGCGGTCGCGGCCGTCGCCGAGGTCGCGCCGCTGGAGTTCGTCAACGGCGGCGGCACGGGCAGCCTGGAGAGCACCGCCGCCGAGGACGCCGTCACCGAGCTGGCCGCCGGGTCCGGCCTCTACGGCCCGGCCCTCTTCGACACCTACCGCGCGTTCCGGCCCGAACCGGCGGCGTTCTTCGCGCTGCCGGTGACGCGCGTCCCGGCGCCGGGCATGGTCACCGTCCTGGGCGGCGGCTGGGTCGCCTCCGGGACGCCCGGCCGCGACCGGCTGCCCACGCCGGTGTGGCCGGAGGGCCTCAAGCTGACCGCGATGGAGGGCGCGGGCGAGGTCCAGACCCCGCTGACCGGCGCGCGCGGCCTGCGCGTCGGCGATCGCGTGTGGTTCCGGCACACGAAGGCCGGTGAGCTGTGCGAGCGGGTGAACGAGCTCCACCTGGTGGACGGCGGCGAGATCCGCGACGTCGTCCCCACCTACCGGGGGGAGGGGAGGGCGTTCCTCTAGACCCGCGCGACCGCGAGCATGATCCGCGCCAGCCACGACAGCAGCCACGCCATGACCATCGGCGCCAGCAGCAGGAACGCACCGGCCGCAGCCCACTGCATCCACGTCGGGTCGGGGTACCGCTCCAGCAGCCGCTCGGCGAGCAGCGCGCCGCCCACGGTGAACACGAGGGTGAGGAGGAGCTCCAGGGCGCGGCCCGTCCACCAGCCGCGACGGCGGCGCGCCTTGATGAACCCGATGTAGGTCGCGCGCGCCAGCAGCGCGGTGAAGACGGCGAGGACGAGGCCGCGCGGCGGCCCGATCCACCACGACCCGAGCCACCCGAGGCCGATCGCGACGGGCCACTCGATCCATACGCGCGCGTTCCACAGGGTGCGGTGCTGGTCGCGCTGGTGATAGGGATCCATCCACGCGGTGTGGTACCCGGAGTAGACCACGGCGAGCGCCGCCCACGGGATGAGCAGGACCAGGACCTGTGCGACCGCCATCGCCGTCACGGGGATCCACCAGCTGAGCACGCGCGCCTCCTGTCCGAGCCGATGTTCGAGTATCGGGTGAGCGGGATCATCGCGGCCTGCCCGAAAGGGCCGATCTCGCGTACCTTTGCCGCGTGCTGCGGAACTTCTCACCGTCCGCCCTCGTCCGCCGGTACGGGTTGCTGGTGGCCGGACTGACCCTGGGCGCGCTGACCGCGGCGGCTCACCTGCTGTTCCTCATCGGTTCGGGACTCGCCTACGTCTTCGCCGCGCCCTTCCCCGGCGCGCGGACGGCGGTGCGGCGCGCGATCCTGGCCCGCGCGCACGCCTTCGCGCGGCTGGAGCTGCGGCGGCTCCAGCGCTTCTTCGGCGATCCGGGCACGCTGGCCTACTCCGGCCGCCGGGTGCTGCTGTACCTGGCCACGCGCCTGTGGGTGGGTGCCGCCGGTGGCCTGATCGTGTTCCTGCTGGTCATGGGGGGTGGCCTGGCCGGGGTGCTGGTGGCGCAGCTGCTGGACGGCGCCTTCAACGACGGCCCGGGCCTGTTCGTGGTGAACGTGTTCCTGGGGCTGGTGCTGCTGTTCGTGGACGTGCAGGGCATGTCGGGGCTGGCGGTGGTCGAGCGGCGTCTGGCGCGCGACCTCCTCGGTCCCAGCGGCACCGAGGAGCTGGAGCGGCGGGTCGGCGAGCTGGCGGCCAGCCGCGCGGCGGTGGTCGCGGCGGTCAACGACGAGCGGCGGCGCATCGAGCGGGTGCTGCACGACGGCGTCCAGCAGCGGCTGGTGGCCCTGGGGATGCTGCTGGGACGCGCCCGGCGCGGCGGCGACCCCGAACGCGCCGCCGACCTGGTCCGGCAGGCGCATGAGGAGACCGCCGAGATCCTGCGCGAGCTGCGCGACGTGTCGTGGCGGGTGTTCCCAGCGGCGCTGGACGACGGTGGGCTGCGCCCGGCGCTGGAGGCGGTCGTCGAGCGCAGCGCGATCCCGGTGCGGTTGTCCTACGGGCTCTCCGGCAGACTGTCGGCCGACCTGGAGACGGTCGCCTACTTCGTGGTGAGCGAGTCGGTGACCAACGCGGCCAAACACGCCGCCCCCGAGTGGATCGAGGTGGACGTGCGCGCCGAGGATGAGCGGCTGACGGTGACCGTCACCGACCCGGGCCAAGGCGGCGCCGACGCCACCGGCGGCGGGCTGTCGGGCCTGGCGCGCCGGGTCGCGGCGGCCGACGGGGAGTTCGCCGTCGACAGCCCCACCGGCGGCCCGACCGTGGTGCGGGCGGTGCTGCCGTGCGCCTGATCGTCGCCGAGGACTCCACACTGCTGCGCGAGGGGCTGGTCCGGCTGCTGGCCGAGGAGGGCCACGAGGTCGCCGCCGCCGTGGGGGACGCCGATGAGCTGATGGCCGCCCTGGCGGCCGTGGGGGACGTCGACGCGGTCACCGTGGACGTCCGGATGCCGCCGACCCACACCGACGAGGGCCTGCGGGCGGCGCTGCGGATCCGCGAGGAGCGGCCCGGGGTGGGCGTCCTGGTGCTGTCGCAGTACGTGGAGAAGCGCTACGCCACCGAGCTGATCACCGGTCACTCCGGCGGGGTGGGCTACCTGCTCAAGGACCGCGTCATGCACGTCGGGGAGTTCCTGGACGCCCTGGAGCGCGTCGGGCGCGGGGGAGCGGCCTTCGACCCGGAGGTCGTGCGGCAGCTGGTGGCCCGTACCTCGCATCGCGATCCCCTGGCGACGCTCACCCCGCGCGAGACGGAGGTCCTGGAGGTCATGGCCCAGGGGTGGACGAACGCGCGCATCGCCGAGGAGCTGCACATGTCCCTCAGCGCGGTGGAGAAGCACGCGGCGGCCATCTTCGGCAAGCTCGGGCTGACCCGGGGCGAGGGGTACAGCCGCCGCGTGCTGGCGGTGCTGCGCTACCTGGACTCGTGACGCCCGCGCGGCGCGCGCAACCTGGCCACCACGAACCACACGAACGCGATCACCACCGCGACGATGACCACTTTGGACAGCACGCCGACGTAGGTCTCCACCAGGTCCCAGCTCTCGCCGAGGTAGAAACCGGCCAGCACGAGCACGGAGTTCCAGATGAGGCTGCCGATGGCGGTGTAGAGCAGGAACACCGGCAGGGGCATGCGGGAGACGCCCGCGGGGATCGAGATGAGGCTGCGGAAGATCGGGATCATCCGGCCCAGGAACACCGCCTTGCGCCCGTGCCGCTGGAACCACGCCTCGGTCTTGTCGACGTCGGAGAGCTTGATCAGCGGCAGCTTCGCCGCGATCGCCCGGACCCGGTCGCGGCCCAGCCACGCGCCGATCAGGTACAGCGCGACGGCGCCCACCACCGAGCCGAGGGTGGTCCAGATGAGCGCTCCGGCGAGGGTCAGTTTCCCCTGGCTGGCGGTGAAGCCGGCGAGGGGCAGGATCACCTCGCTGGGGAGCGGCGGGAAGAGGTTCTCCAGTGCGATGGCCAGGCCCGCGCCGGGGCCGCCGAGCTTGTCCATCAGGTCCACGGCCCAGGCCGCGATGCCGCCGGGTTCGATCGTCGTCATGCAGGCGAAGTTATGCGGGCGCGGGCGCGTGGACCTTGGGGTAAACCGTAAGGTTCGCGGCGGCCACCATTACCTTCCTCAGGGCAGCAGGTGCGGCGGTGGTCCCTCCGGGCCCCAGGAGCCCGCGCACGTGCCGGGCTGCGGATAGACGTCGGCGCCGGGGCTGACCTCGAAGGACGCGCACCTCCCGGCGGTGACGCTCTCGTCCCCGACGGTGGCGGTGACGCGCAGGCCGACGGTGACCAGGACGCCGTCGCCCGCGGCGTCCAGCGCGAACAGGTGCGCGCCGGGGACGGCGGTGACCACCCCGGTCAGCTCACCGGCCGCGTCGGGCGCGAGGCGCCCGTCCTCGGTGAAGGACTCCCGCCGCGCGGCGACTTCTCGCAGCGAGGCCGCGACGCGGGAGGCGAGCTCGTCGGTGGCGGCGCGGGTGCGGTACAGGGCGGCGTCGGCGGCGGGCCGCGGTCCCGAGGTCCGCTGGTGGACGACGAGGACGGCGGTCAGCAGCAGTTCCAGGATCGCCACGGTGATGAGGGCGCGCTTCACTCGTCCTCCGGGGTGACGAGGAAGTCGGGTTTGTGGGGGAGCGCGCTCCACGCGTCCAGGCAGCCGTCGGCGATGTTCACCCGGCCCGACAGGATGAAGCAGGCGCCCACCCGGACCGGGTCGTCCAAGTCGGCCATCGAGGACCCGGGGTAGGTGGTGGCCAGGACGGCCACCACCGGTTTGGAGATCCCCTCCCGTGTCACCCACGCGCCCTGCACGTGGTCGAGGGCGGCGTTGGCGGCCTCGACCGTCGTCCCGGCGTCCAGCTCGTCGGCGTAGCCGTCGATCAGCTCGCGGGCGGCGGCGATCGCCGCGCCGTGGCCGTCGCGGGGCGCGAGCGCCGGTCCGGCGACGAGGACGCCGGCCAGGAGGAGCGTGGCGGCGACGAGGAAGCCGACGGCGGCCTTCACGGGCTGATGACCCAGGTGTGGACCTTGCTCTCGGTCAGCACCGCGATGGAGAGGACGAGCTTGGCGCCCACGACGCCGATTCCGGCGGCCTGCAAGCCGATGTCACCGTCCAGGTCGTCCAGGGAGAAGCGCTTGACGACCTCGCCGGTGAGCGGATCCCACACCAGCGCCAAGTCGTCGAAGTCGTCGACGGACATCACGAGCCACCGCTCGCCCCATTGCACGGCGCGGATCATGTCCACGGTCGTGGGGATGCCGGTGAAGGCGTCGCCGATCGGCTCACCGGTGGCGGCGTTCCAGCGCTCGATCTCCTTGACGCCGTTGGCCGTGAGCACGGCCGGGGGATTGCCGCCGGTGACGGCCACCCTCCCGCTGCGGGGATCGGAGTCCTTCTCCTGGCCGATCTTCGGCTCGATCACGCGCAGGACCTTCCCGTCGGACAGGCGCGCGAGGATCACCCGGTAGTTGTCGGTCTTGTCGTTGCCGGCCAGGGCGATGACCGGTTCGCCGTCGATGACGCCGACCGAGGCGTCGTCGGCGTAGATGTCCTTGTTGGTCCACTCGCCGAGCCGCTTGCCGTTGGCGGGGTTGATGATGGTGACGGTGACGGAGTTCTTGCCGCTCCCGCTGAGGTTGAGCAGCGCGGGCTTGCCGTCCAGCACGCCTCCCGCCATCAGCTTTCCGCTGCCGAAGCCGTAGTCGGTGAGGACGTCGACATCGCCCGTGACCGGGTTCCAGACCTTGATGCCGACCGCGGTCATGTTGTACGCGATGAGCGGGTCGTCGTTCTCGCGGTTGATCACCGCCAGTTCCTTGACGCCGATGGATTCCTCTTTGAGGGTGGCCTTCTCATCGCCGGTCGAGGCGTCCCAGACCCGGATCGAGTTGAAATCGTCGGAGCCGACGACGAAGGGTTTGCCGTCGATGACGGCGATCTCGACCCGCTCCTGCGTCTGCGAGGCCCGGTCGTAGGTGGACGTCGGCTTGCCCATCGACGGACCGCCCGATCCCGAGTCGCCGCCGCCCAGGAAGTCCGGGAGGCCGCCGCCTCCGGTCTTGGAGAAGGCGTAGACCATGATCGCCGCGACCACGGCGAGGGACAGGAGCGTGGAGACCACCGCCTGCCAGTTGCGCTTGCCCTTCACCGGCGCCGGCGGGAGAGCGTCCTTCCAGGAGAGCTCGATCGCCGCCATGGTCGCCGGTTCGAGGTGCGTGGGATAGGTCGCCTTGCCCGGCTCGGAGCCGAAGACCGGCCCGTTCCCGCCGGACGGGTAGACCGGCGGCTGGGGTGGGTGGGCGGGCGAGACGGGCGGGCCCGAAACCGGCGGTGCGGAGACCGGTGGAGCGGAGACCGGCGGCGCCGAGACCGGGATGGGCGGCGTGTACGGCGGCGCGGACACCGGTGGCGGCGGTGTGAACGCCACCGGCGCGGGCGTCGCCAGCAGCGCGCCGTGCGCCACGATCTGGTCGATCTGGTCGATCGCGGTCGGCGCGATGCCCAGCTCGCGGTGCAGCATCGTGGCCACCAGCGGCATCCGGCTCGAACCGCCGACCAGGAACACCCCCGCGACGTCGGCACGGGTCACCCCGGACTCGCCGATGACGCGCAGGACGACCGCGACCGCGCGGGCCAGCATCGGCCCGGTGAGCGACTCCAGCTCACCGCGCGTCAGGTGCACGTCCTGATCCAGCAGCGGCAGGAACAGGTCGGCGGTGCTGTGCCGCGACAGGCGCTCCTTGGCGCGGCGGATGTCCTCCAGGAACGTCCGCCGGTGCCGCCGGTCCACAGGGGACTCCGGGCGCAGCAGCCGCTCCCACACCTCCGGCGCGCCGATCCGCGACCGCAGGTGCCCGATGATCGCCTCGTCGACGTCCACGCCGCCGAGATCGTCGAGACCCCCCACCGCCAGGACCTCGAAACCCGAGGCGGTGCGGCGCACCACCGAGGCGTCGAAGGTGCCGCCGCCGAAGTCGTGGACGACCACCGCCGAGCCCACCGGGACCTCGTGGTGCAGCTGGTGCACGAAGTAGGTCGCGGCCGCGACCGGCTCCGGGACCAGCGCGGGCTCGCCGAGACCGGCGCGGCGCGCGGCGTCCAGCAGCACCGCCCGGCGCGCCGGACCCCACGCCGCCGGATAGGTCAGCGTCACGTTGACCGGGGTGTACCCGGTGACCTTGACGTACTCCTCGCGGACGCGGTCGAGGACGGCGGCGAACAGCTCGGCGACGGCGAGCTCGCGCTCACCGAGCAGGACCGTCCCGTCGTCCACGCGGCGTTTCGGGTTTGGTTCGAAGCGGGACGGCTCGACGCGGGCCCAGTCCAGGGCGTCGCGACCGGCCTGCGGACGCCCGTCGGGCGGCGCGAAGACCGCCGAGGGCAGCAGGGGCGAGGAGTCGAACAGGAGCGGCTCGACGCGCCCGTCCGGGCGGCGGATGACGGCGACGGTGTGGGACGTCCCGAAGTCGATACCGAGCCCAGAGGAGTGGGGGGTGGCTGGCACGGGCGGAGTCTATCGCCGCCGTGCGACTCTCCCGCCGACGCGGGATACCGGACGCGTTAAAGGAGCCGGAACCCGATGCACACGATCTCGGTGCGATCGTCGACGGTGACACCGGTCTTCGCCCAGTAGTCGGTGTGGACCTCGCGCCAGTGCGCGATCGAGGTGAAGCCCTCGCCCTCCGAGCGCGCGAACTCCCAGGTGACCTCGGCGAAGGGCACCACGTCGACGGCCGTAACCTCGATGACGCCCAGCTCGTTGTTCTCATCGTCGACGAGGGACATCCGCTCGCCGACGTGCTCCAGTTCCTCACCCTCCTCGGCGTATTCGACCAGGAGACCGGCGGTTGCGACCTTCTCGCCGGCGAGGGCGTAACCGTTCAGCAGCGTGCGCTGCTCACCGGGCATACCGAGTTCCATCGTGCGCATCCCGTTGACCCGTGGCCACATGGCGTCTCCCTTGGTCGGACTGCCATACACTGACCGGCAGTCGAGCGGGGAGCCTACATGCGCGACACGCCACCTGACGAAGCCTTATCGACCGAGGACCGCGAGCCGCGCCGGGACGAGAAACGGCCCTGGTGGCTGGTGTTCGCGGGCGCCGGCGCCGCCCTGACCGCCGTCGCGTCCGTCCTCGCCCAGGGCGATCCGCCGACACCGGCGCGCTGGATCTGGCTCGGCGTCGCCGCGCTCGGCGCGATCGTCTCCGCCATCGCCATCGTCATCCGCCCATCACGCACCGCCCTGCGCGTCTTCGCGCTCGTCTCCGGGGCCGCGTTCGCCGCGGTCCTCCTCGTCCTCGCCCTCATCGGGCCCGTCACACGCGCCGCCGAGAGCACCTCCGTGGCGTTCTGGGGCTGCGATGAACCCGTCGAGGTGCGCGTGCTCGTACCCGACGAGTCCGCGCCGGCCTTCGCGGCGCTCGCCGCGCGCTTCGCCGAGCGCGTCGACGGCGACGGGTGCCGCCCGGCGCACCTGACGGTCTACTCGGCGGCCTGGCCGCGCGTCCGCAAGGCCTTCGCCGAGGGCTGGACCGGCACCGCGCTGCGCGACCTCGGCCCGCGACCCGACGTGTGGATCGCCGAGTCCCTGGAGCAGTACGGGCGCGTCGCCGCCGACGCCGCCGCACACGGAGGGAGAACACCGCTCGTGGCCGACCCATCGCCGTTCGCCTACACGCCGCTGGTCCTGGGCGTCCCGAACCCGCGCGCCGAATCACTGACCGCCCACGCCGGAGGCACCGCCCTCCTGTCGCGCCTGCGGGCCGCCGCCGGGCAGATCGGGCTGCCGATGCTGCGGCCCGACCCGGCCCTGTCCTACACCGGACTGCGGCACACCGAGGCGATGTACCGCCACGAGACCGACGCGCGCGTGCGCCGCGACATCGAGCAGCGCCTCGGCGCCGCCGCCGACCAGGGCGGCTACCCCCTCGGGGACGAGGCGACCCTGCTGTGCCACCGCCGCGCCGCGCCCGATGACGCCGCCAGCGCCGCCGTCTACACCACCGAGCAGGCACTGGTCCGCTACAACGCCGGTCGCGGCCTCGGGGCCTCCTGCCCTCTGCCGGGGCAGCCGCGCGTCCGGCTCACCGCCTTCTACCCCGCGCCCGGCGACGGCTTCGAGGAACGCGCCGAGAGCCTCGACTACACCCTCACCCGCTGGACCGAGGACGGTGGCGGCTACCGCGAGCGCCGCCGTGAGGCGGTGGACGCCTTCGCGGCCTGGCTCGGCGGCGACGAGGGCCGCGGCGCCCTGCTCGACGAGGGCCTGCGCCCCGCCGACGGCCAGGGCGGCCTCGTCACCGAGCAGTACGGCGCGCGCGGCGACGCCGACTACGTCCGCGGCTCCTGGCAGGGGCCGCCCGTCGGGCCGCTCTCCCCGCGCCTGGACGCCACCCTCACCGCATACCTCGACGCCCGCCGCGAGACCGCCGTCCTGCTCGCTGTGGACGTCTCCGGCTCGATGGGCGTGCCCGTGGACGCCGACGGGCGCACCGGGCTCCAGGTCGCCACCTCCGCCGTCAGCGCGTCCCTGGCCCTGCTCGGCCCACGCGACCGCTTCGGCCTGTGGACCTTCCCCGGCGACGGCGACGCGCCCTACACCGAGGTCCTGCCCGTCGCCTCGGCACCCGACCCCGGCGCCCGCGCCGCCGAGGTCGCCGGCGACCTCGCCGCCCGCAGCCCCGGCGGACGCGACTCGCCCGTCTACCGCACCGTCACCGACGGCATCGCCCGCCTGACCGGCGCCGGGCCCGACGTCCTACCGGTCCTCGTGGTCTTCACCGACGGCGCCGACACCACCCGCTCGCCGGGCATCGACGCGGCCGTCGACGCCGCCGCGTCCGGCGGGGTGCGCGTCTTCGTCGTCGCCGTCGGCGAGGCGAGCTGCCTGTCGGGTCCACTGTCGACGATCGCCGCCGACAGCGGCGGCGCCTGCGTGGACGCCGAGTACGGCACCGTCGGCGCACGCCTGGGCGAACTCTTCGGACTGCTGTGGGGAGGCGCCGATGCGCCCGCGAATTAGGCTCCGCTGGAACCGGACGGCAGCCGGGCTCACCGGCGCGGTGCTCGGCGCGGGCGCCGTCCTCGCCACCGTGCTCCTCGTCCCGTCCGCCGAACCCGCCCCGGAGCCCGGCACGATCCGGGTCCTCTCCGGCCGCGACGTCAGCGAGGGCCGCCAGCGCGGGCAGCTCGTCGAGCAATGGAACGCGCTGCACCCCGACGGCCCGCGCGCCGAGATCGTGGAGACCAGCGGCGACGCCGACCAGCAGTACGCGCAGGCCCGCGCCGCCGCGCAGGACGGCGACGAGCCCGCCCCGTCCGAACGCGTCGACGTGTTCAACCTCGACGTCACCTGGACCGCCGAGTTCGCCGCCGCCGGATACCTCCTGCCCATCGACTCCGACACCGCCGGCTTCCTCGCCGAGCCCCTGCGCTCCGGCGCCTACGACGGCGTCCAGTACGCCCTCCCGTTCAACACCGACACCGGGCTCCTCTACTACCGCGGCGACCTGCTCACCACGCCGCCGACGACCTGGGACGAGCTGGCCGCCGACGCCTCGCGCGTCCTGGCCGACTCCGCCGTCCGGGCCGCCAATCCCGAACTGGCGGCGGGCATCGCGCTCCAGCTCGCCGACTACGAGGGCTTCTCGGTCAACGTCATGGAATGGGTGTGGGGCCACGGCGGCGACCTCGGTGAGGGAAGCAGCGCCACCGACACCGCCCTGCGCGAACTCGACGCGCGCCTGGCCGGTGACGACCCGCTGATCCTGCGCGACTCGCTGCGCGAACGCGAGGCCGACGGGCTGGCGGCCTTCGCCGAGGGCCGCACGGTGTTCCTGCGCCACTGGCCCTACGCCTACCGGGAACTCGCGCGCGCCGGGATGGTCCCCTGTGGACAGCCCGGGCGCAGCTACTGCGTCGCGCGCCTCCCCGGTCCCGGGGCCCTCGGCGGGCAGAACCTCGCCGTCTCCGCCCACACCGACCAGCCGGTCGCGGCGCGTGAGCTGGTGGAGTTCCTCACCGACGCCCGCAGCCAGCAGCTCCTCTTCGAGCGCGGCGGGTTCGCCGCCACCCGCGAGGTCGTGTACCGCGACGCCAAGGTCCGCGCCGACTACCCCTATGCCGGGCTGTTGCTGGACGCGGTGGTCAACGCGCGGCGGCGGCCGGAGAGCCCGCGCTACCAGCGCTACAGCGAGGCTTTACGTGGTGTCGTTCACCCCGCCCTGAGCACACCGGACACATTGGACGTGACGGCGCTGCGGCGGGCGCTCGACGCGGCCCTGGAGTGACGCCGGGGGCTCAGTCGCCGACCCGGTAGTGGAACACCGCCGCCGTGGTGAATCCCGCGCGCTCGTACAGCCGCCGCGCGCCCGCGTTGTCGGCGGTGACCTGGAGGAACATGCCCGTCGCGGCCCGCCCGGCGGCCCAGCCCGCCAGCGCCGCCAGGATCGCGCGCCCGGCGCCCCGGCCCTGCTCGCCGGGCAGCGTGACCATGCCGAAGACGCCCGCCCAGCCGTCCTCGGCGACGCAGCGGCCCACCGCGACCGGGACGCCGTCGCGATGCGCGAGCGCGTAGGCGGAGGGCGCGGGGACGCGGGCGAGCAGCGCGCGTTCGGCCTCGGCGTCGCCGCCGTGGCGCGAGCGCCACACGCCGAACCAGGCGGGGCCGGGGGCGTCCGACAGCTCGACCCCGTTCGCCGGGCCGAGGGCGTCCACCGTGGACGCGGTGCGCAGCTCGACGGACAGCTCGCGCCGGTAGCCGCGCCGCGCCAGCAGCGGATCCAGCGCGGGGGCGCAGACGCCGGGGGTGATCTGGAAGCGGGTGACGGCCCGGCGTTCGGCGTAGAACTCCTCGGCGGCGTTGACCCGCCGGTCGAGGTCGCCGTCGTCGTGAGGGAGCGTCGCGCCCAGCCACCACGACGGCGAGGTCGTGTGGCGCAGCCACCAGCCGCCGTCGCGCGACTCGTCCACGGCGGGGAAGGCACGGGCGGCGCGTTCCTGGAGGGCGCGGACCACAGTGGGGCTTACGGGCGGGATGGGGCGGGTGGCTTCGGCGTCGCGGTGCCCGGTCGGGGAGGTCACCGGAGTGCCCCGCCGACCGTCGGTGTGCTGCCCGCGGTGCTTCGTCGCGCTGTTGGGTGGGTGACGTGAGCGCTTCGGTGATCTGGTGGCCGGGGCCCCGCAGGGTTGGGGTGACCCGGTCGCCGGATCACCTCAGCGCTTCGTTGCTCCACTTGCCGGATCACCTCAGCGCTTCGTTGCTCCACTTGCCGGATCACCTCGGTGCTTCGTTGCTCTGCTCTCTGGATCACCTCAGTGCTTCGGTGATCTGCCGCGTCGTGGCCTCCGCGATGTCCGGGCGGGTGTCGGCGTAGGCGGTGTACGCGCTCAGGCCGGTGCTGATCGCCCAGCCGCGCCCGCGCGTCCAGGCGTCGTCGTCGAGGCCGATCAAGCGGCGGAACTCCGCGCGGGCGTCGGGCTCGAACAGGGTCCAGGCGACGACGAGGTCGCAGGCCGGATCGCCGACGCCGAGCCCGCCGAAGTCCAGGACCGCCGTGAGCCGGCCGTCGACGATCAGCAGGTTCCCGTTGTGCATGTCGCCGTGGAACCACACCGGCGGGCCGGACCACTCCGGCGCGGCCAGCGCCTCGTCCCACACCCGGGTCAGCGCGCCGGTGTCGTAGACGCCCGACACGGCCGCGATCGCCTCGCGCGTGGCGGCGTCCCGTGACGCCAGGACGCCCGAGACGCCCTCCAGCGCGCCCGGCGCGGGCGTCTCGCGCAGCCGCCTCAGGAAATCGGCGAGCTCACGTGCGGTCGCGAGAGGATCGGTGAGCCCCTCCGGGGTGGCCGCCTCGCCCTCCAGCCACCGGTTGATCGACCAGTGCCACGGGTAGTCGAAGGCCGGTTCGCCCAGGCCCAGCTGCTCGGGGACCGGCAGCGGCAGCGCGCCCGCCAGGGCTCCCAGCCGCCGGTTCTCCAGGATCGGCTGGCCCGAGGCCCACGGCCCGCGCGGCAGCCGCACCGCCATGTCCTCGCCGAGCCGGTAGATCACGTTGTCCGACCCGGCGGGCTCGACGCGGCGCAGCGGCAGGTCGGCCCACTGGTGGAACTGGGTGGCGATGAGCAGCCCGACGAGGGAGTCGTCGATGTGCGGGAGGGACACGTGTGGCTCCGTCTCGGTCAGAACGCGGCGATGGTCTCCGGCGCGCGTTCCCGGCGGGAGAGCGCACGGATCAATGGAAGCGCACCGTGGCGCCGTGTGGACAGTCGCGTGAGAAGGACCACCACGGTCTCGGCGACCTCGGGGGCCGGTTCGGGCGCGGGGAGGCCGGCGCTGACGGCGAGATCGTCGGCGTGGACGGCCAGCTCCATGGCCCGGGTCAGCAGGAAGTCGTCGAGCCCGAGGGACCACGCGCCCCACAGCGGGATGCGGACCCGCCGCGCGGGCGCGTCCGGGAGCGCCGACGCCAGACCGGCGAGCGCGCCGTCCATCAGCGCGCTCAGCGCCGCCGGGCCCTGGGCGGCGAGCTCCTCGCCGCCCTCGCGGATGCCGACGTTGGCCGCGGCGTCGATGGGCGCGCCGATCCACGCGACGCGCTCGTAGTGGCCCATGAGGGACACGAGCGGTTCGGTGGGCTCCGGCTCGGCGAGTGCCCGCACGGTGGCGGTGACCTGGTAGGCGGTGTGCCCGGCGAGCCCGGACACGCCGAACTCGGCGAGCGCGCTCGGCCGCTCCCACGCGGCGGCGACGGCGGGATCGCGCAGCAGCCGCGCGGCGTCGCGGGCCGCGGCGAGGAAGGCGCGGCGGGAGGGCGTCATGAGCGAAGGGTAGCGGTGAGAGGGGCGGGGAAGGGGTGGCGCGGAGAGGGGCCGCGCGTGTCGCGGTGCGGGGTGTGGGCCGATGCGGCGACGCGGCCGGGTCGTGGCGTGCGCGGCGACTAGGGGCGCTGGACGCGGCATGTGGCCGGGTACGGCGGGGGGTGGGTCTCGCGCCGCCGGAGCCCTGGCCGGCCTGAGCCGGTCTCCCCGTGCTTGCGGGCCGTGATGGGGGTACGGGACGCGGCATGTGGCCGGTGAGGCCCGGGATCGAGCGGGTCTCGCGCGGCCGGAGCCGGTCTCCCGTGCTGCGGGCCGTGATGAGGGCACGGGACGCGGCATGCGGCCGGTGAGGCCCGGGATCGGGTGGGTCCCGCGCCGCCGGAGCCCCGAACGGCCCGGTCGGTGTGGCGGTGCCGTCGGAAAGGCCGCCCGCCTCGTCGCGGCTCCGTACGGCCGTGTCGTGGTCAAGGGCGCGGGACGGGCAGCGCGGCCGGTGGCCTGGCACGGCTTCGAGTGGGTCTCGCGCCGCCGGAGGTCCGGGACTGGCCTGGTCCCGGTGCGGTGGTTCCGGTGGGGCTGCCTTGGGCAGTCTTGGCGGGGCCTGTGTGGCCTGGTCACGGTGGGTGTCGTGGTGAAGCGCACGGGACATGCCGCGCCGCCGGAGGCCCGACCGGCGTGGCGGTCCCGTCGTGGTGAGCCGGGGCAGGTGGCGCGCGGTGGGCTCCGGCGGCGTGCGCCGATCATCCCTGGCACCCGGCGAGGCAGTGCGGCGGGGCAGCATCACTCCGCCCCGTCCGCTAACCCCCCGCGTCCCCGCTCGCCGTACCGCCGACCCCGCCGAGCCGTGCCGTGATCCGTTCCACGTCGCCGCGCTCGCCCGGTGGCAGCGGCGTGCCCGCGTCCTCGCGCAGGCGGGCGGCCTCGGTGAGCAGGCGGGACGCCTCGGCCGGGTCGGGGGTGGCTCCGGCGAGTCCTTCCAGGGCCAGGGCCACCGCGCGGTCGTCGGCGCGGTGGGCCTCGGCGAGGCCGAGGGTGTGGAGGCGGTGGGCCTCGGTGCGGTCGCCGCGGAGTTCGGCGGTGAAGCCGAGTTCGGCCAGGGCGAGGGAGGTGATGGGCGGGAAGTCGCGTTCGCGGCCCCAGCCCAGGACGCGGCGCATGGTCGTCTCGGCGGCGTCGAGGTCGCCGGCGCGGCGGTGGGTGAGGCCGAGGCCGATCTCGGCGGACACGATGCCGTTGCGGTGGTGGTGGGTCTCCGACAGCGCCAGGGCCTCGGTGTGGAGGCGGAGGGAGGCGGTGAGGTCGCCGCGCAGGAGCGCGATGCGGCCGAGTCCGCACAGCCGGTCGGCGGCCTCGCGCCACAGGCCCAGGCCGCGGGCGTCGGCGAGGGCGCCGGTGTGGAGGGCGGCGGCGCGGTCGTAGTCGCCGGTCGCCTCGGCGATGGAGGCGAGGGGGTAGGCGGCGCGGACGCGGCCCCACTGGTCGCCCAGGCGCGTGAAGACCGCCATGCTCTCCTCGGCCTCGCCGCGCGCGGTGTCCAGGCCCTTGACGGCACGGGTGTGGACGGCGCGCAGCGCGAGGGCCGCCGCGACGCCCCACGCGTCGCCCTCGGCGCGCAGGACGGGCAGCGCGCGGGCCAGGAACCGCCACGCGGCGGGGAAGTCGACGCTCTCCTGGCACGCGAAACCCAGGAACCAGAGGGTGCGCCCGTCGAGGCCGTCGAGGGGCGGCGGTGGCGTGGTCAGGTCGCCGCGCAGGCGCCGGACGCCCCAGCGCCACGCGGCCGTGCGCGCGTCGGGTGCGCTCAGGTGCCGGTCGGCCTCGGCGTAGCGGCCGCGCAGGACCCAGTACCAGGCGAGCGCGTCGGGCACCGGCGCGCCGTGCTCCAGGGCGGCGCGGACGTCGGCGGCCTCGGCGTCCAGGCGGGGCAGCCACTCGCGCTGCCCGGTGCCCCACACCAGCGCCGAGGCGGCCAGCCCGGCGAAGTGCGCGGTGTGCCGGGCGCGCACGCCGGGCGTCTCGCCCTCCTCGTCCAGGCGCGCGGCGGCGTAGGCCGAGACCGACTCCAGCAGCCGGAACCGCGGCCCCGGGGCCACGCTGACCAGGGAACGGTCGACGAGGCCGGTGAGCTCGCCGAGGACGTCGCCGAGCACCGCCTCGGCCGATTCGAGGGTGCAGCCGTCGGCGAAGACCGACAGGCCGCGCAGGACCTCCCGTTCGCGCGGCGACAGCAGCCCGTAGCTCCAGTCGATGACCGCGCGCAGGGTCCGCTGCCGCGCGGGGGCGTCCCGGTAGCCGCCGGTGAGGAGCCCGAAACGGTCGTCGAGGCGCTCCAGGAGCTTCTCGGGACCCAGGACGCGGACGCGCGGCGCGGCCAGCTCCAGCGCGAGCGGCACGCCGTCCAGGCGGCGGCAGATCGCCTCCACCGTCGCGGTGTTGGCGTGGGTGAGCGCGAAGCCGGGCAGGGTGGCCGCGACGCGCGCGGCGAACAACCGCGCGGCCGCGGCGGCGTCCAGCGGCGGCACCGGGTACAGCGCCTCACCGGCGGTCGAGAGCGGCTCACGGCCGGTGGCCAGGACGCGCAGGCCCGGCGCGGCCCGCAGCAGCCGCGCCGCCAGCGCGGCGGCGCCCGCCACGACGTGCTCGCAGTTGTCCAGGACCAGCAGGACGCCGCCGCGCACCGCCTCGGCCAGCCGCTCCGGCGCGGGCAGGCCCGGCTCCTCGGCCACGCCCAGCGCGGCCAGTGCCGCCTCGGCGAGCGCGGTCTCGTCGGCGCCCTCCGGCAGCGCCGCCAGCTCCACCAGCCGCGCCGGTTCGCCCGATTCGCGGGCGACGGCCAGCGCGAGACCGGTCTTGCCGACCCCGCCGGTCCCGGTGAGCGTCACCAGGCGCGACTCGCCGAGCAGCGCCAGGACCTCGGCGATGGCCGCGTCGCGGCCGATCAGCTCGGTGACCGGCGCGGGCAGCGCGGGCGCGCTGGCCGCCGGACGGCGTTCGCCGCGCAACAGCGAGCGGTGCAGCTCGGTGAGCGCGGGGGAGGGGTCCAGGCCCAGGTCGGCGAGCCTTTCGCGGTGCTCGCCGAAGTCGTCGAGGGCCTCGGTGGTGCGCCCGGCCAGGTCCAGGGCGCGCATGTGCGCCGCGCGCAGCCGCTCGCGGGAGGGATGCTCGGCGAGGGGGGCGGCGAGCTCGGCGAGGACGCGCGCGTGCGCGCCCAGCTCCAGGCGCGCCTCGGCGAGGGACTCGATGGCGTCCAGCCGCGCCTCGTCGAGGCGGCTGGCCGCCGGGCGCGCGAAGGACAGGTCGACGTCGGCGAAGGCCGGACCGCGCCACAGGCCCAGGGCCTCCTCCAGCAGGCGCGCCTTCGCGGCGGGCGCGGCCGGGCGCGCGCGTGCCACCAGCGCCTCGAAGCGTCCCGCGTCGGTCTCGGCGGTCGTCACCCGCAGCAGGTAGCCCGGATCGCGGAAGGACACCAGGTCGCGCGCGCCGGGCTCGGCGGCGTCGAGGGCCTTGCGCAGCTCGGAGACCTTGCGCTGGAGCGCGTTGGCGGGCTTGCCGGGCGGGTCGCCGTCCCACACCTCCTCGACCAGGCGGTCGGCGGACACCACGCGTCCCGGATCGGTCAGCAGCGCCGCCAGCAGCAGCCGGACCTTGCGTTCGGGCACCGCGACCTCGGCGTCGCCCGCCCACGCCGTCACCGTGCCCAGCACCCCGAATCGCATGATCAGCAACCGTACCGGCGGCGTCAGCGAAGCCTCAGGCGACCATCAGCGGTCCCGCGCACAGTGGCGGCACACCACCTGAAGGAGAAGAGCATGAACGCCTCGACCGTCACCGTCATCGGACTGGGCCCCATGGGGCGCGCCATGGTGAACGTCTACCTCGCCAAGGGCCACACCGTCACCGTCTGGAACCGCACGGCCTCCCGCGCCGACGACCTGGTGGCGCGCGGCGCGGTCCTGGCCGCCACGCCCGCCGAGGCCGTCGCCGCCAGCGACCTCATCGTGCTGAGCCTCACCGACTACGCCGCGATGTACGCGATCCTCGACGGCGTCGGCGACGCCCTCGCCGGGCGCGTCGTGGTCAACCTCAGCTCCGACAGCCCCGCCGCCAGCCGCGAGGCCGGACGCTGGCTCGCCGACCGGGGCGCCGAGCTGCTCACCGGCGGCGTCATGGTGCCGGAGAACATGGTCGGCACCGAGGCGTCCTTCGTGTTCTACAGCGGGCCGCGCGCGATCATGGACGCCCACCACGACACCCTCGACGTCATCGGCCGCCCCCACTACAAGGGCGAGGACCTCGGACTGGCGCAGCTCTGGTACCAGGCGCTGCTCGACGTGTTCCTCACCGGCCTGTCGTCCTTCGCGCACGCCGCCGCGCTGCTGGCCTCCGGCGGCGTCAAGGCCGAAGAGCTGGTGCCCTACGCCCGGGAGAACCTCGACCTGGTGAAGCTCCTGCTGGCGGGCTCCGCCACGGCCATCGACACCGGCGACCACACCGACCACGGCGCCAACGTCACGATGATGAGCGCGACCACCGACCACATCGTGGCCGCCAGCCGCGACGCCGGGATCGAGCTGGAACTGCCCAAGGCCGTCCAGTCCCACTACCGGCGCGCCATCGAGGCCGGTCACGGCCGCGACAGCTGGACCAGCCTCTACGAGGTCATCCGGCGCGGCTAACCCGCTTGCCCGGGCGGCAGCGATGCAGGAGGGTGGCGGCCATGCCCGCCGCCCTCCTGCGCCGCGTCGTCCACGAACGTCCCGAGATCCGCGTCATCGCCGCCGCGAGCCTGGCCAACACCGTCGGCGCGGGGATGCTCATGCCCCTCAGCGCCATCTACTTCACCGGCGTCGTCGGACTGCCCGTCGCGCAGGTCGCCCTCGCCCTCGGTGTGGCCTCGTGCGCGGGCATGCTCGCCGCCGTCCCCCTCGGGCACCTCGGCGACCGGCTGGGCGCCCGCAACGTCCTGGTCGGCCTGCTGCTCGGGATCGGCGCCATCATCGCCTGCTACCTGCTGGTGGACAGCATCTGGCTGTACGCGCCACTGGTCACCGCCGCGCAGATCCTCGACCGGGGCGTCGCGGGGGTGGCCGCCGCCCTCATCGCCGAGGCCGTGCCCGGCGCGGCCGAACGCACCCGGGCCCGCGCCCACCTCCGCTCGGTCGTCTACACCGGACTCGCCATCGGCACCGGGCTCTCCGCGCTCGTGCTCGCGCTGGGGGACGCCACCGCCGCGCGGATCGGCATCGCCGCCGACGCCGCCACCTGCGTCCTGGCCGCGCTGCTCTACCTCCGCCTCCCCGCCCGGCCGCCGCACCCGGCCGGACCGCGCCCCTCACCGTGGCGGGCCGTGCGCGACCTGCCCTACCTGGGCATGATCGCGCTCTTCTCCGTCCTCGGCGTGGTCGTCACCATGACCACCTTCGCGCTGCCCCTGTGGATCAGCGCCGACACCGCGATACCGCGCGTGGCGATCCCCGCGGTCTTCGTGGCCAACACCGCCGCGAACATGCTCGCCCAGGTCCCCGTCGCCCGCCGCGTCGGCAGCCGGGCCGCCGCCGTGCGCGCCGCCGTCATCGCCGGGGCCGCGCTCGCCGTGGCCTGCCTCCTGCTCGCCGCGACCGCCGGGACGCCGCCGCTCGCCGCGTCGGCGCTGCTGGCGGGCGCGGTGGCGGCCATGCTCACCGGAAGCCTGTGCGCCAACAACGCGCTGTTCTACCTGTCCACCGACCTGGCCCCCGCCGACGCGCAGGGGCAGTACCAGGGACTGGTGGCCGCCGGAACCGCCCTCGCGGCGATGATCGGGCCCGGCGTGCTGACGGCGCTCCCGCTGGCGCGCGGGGCGGCGGGCTGGGCCGTCCTGGCGGCGGTGTTCGCGGCGGCCGGCATCGGCGTCGCGGCGACGGCCCGGGCGATGCGCGAGCGCCGGGCCACCTGATCCGCCCGCGCCGCCACCGCCCGTCTGCCACGATGGGCCCATGGCCGGGGAAGACCCGCTCGCCGCCTATCGCGCCAAACGCGACTTCGACGTGACCTCCGAGCCCGCCGGAGCCGCTCCCGCGCCCGGGGGAAACCGCTTCGTCGTGCAGCGGCACCGCGCCACGCGCCTCCACTACGACCTGCGCCTGGAGATGGGCGGCGTCTTCGCCAGCTGGGCGGTGCCGAAGGGGCCGACGCTCGATCCCGGCGTGCGGCACCTGGCCGTGCACGTCGAGGACCACCCCGTCGAGTACGCCGACTTCGAGGGCGTCATCCCGTCCGGCGAGTACGGCGGCGGCGACGTCATCGTCTGGGACCGGGGCACGTGGGAGCCGGCCAAGACCACCGATCCGCTGCGGGCCGTCACGCGCGGCGAACTGCACTTCGACCTGTCCGGCGAGAAGCTCGCCGGGCGGTTCGTGCTGCACCGCAGCCGCGAGGACCAGTGGATCATCGTGCACAAACGCGACGGGCACGCCGTCCCCGGCTGGTCGCCCGAGGAGCATCCGCGCTCGGTGAAGAGCGGCCGCACCAACGCCGAGGTCGCCGAGGACCCCGACGCGATGTGGCGCGGCGACCAGCCCGCCGACCGAGCCGAGATCCCGCTCGGCCCGCGCGGGCACTGGACGCCCGTCACCCCCGCCGAACTGGCCGCCCTGGACGCCCTCGGCGACACCGGCCGCTGGCACGTCGGCGGCCGCGACGTGCGCCTCACCGGCCTGGACAAGGTCCTCTTCGGCGGCCCCGAGCCGGTCACCAAACGCGACTTCGTCCGCTACCACGCCGTCATGGCCACCGCGATGCTGCCGTACCTGGCCGGACGCCCCGTCAACCTGCACCGCTACCCCGACGGCGTCGACGGCAAGAGCTTCTGGCAGAAGGCCGTCCCCGCCGGGGCGCCCGACTGGCTCACCCGCTGGCGCGACCCGGCGCCCAAACCGGGGCGGACCGGCGAGTACGCCGTCATCGACGGCACCGCCGCGCTGGTGTGGGCCGCCGCGCACGCCGCGATCGAGCTGCACCCCTGGAACGGCCGCCTGCCCGACCCCCGCCGCCCGTCCTGGGCGTTCGTCGACATCGACCCGGGCGAGCGCACGTCCTTCGCCGACACGCTGCTGCTGGCGCGGCTGTTCCGGGACGCGCTGGCCCACCTCGGGGTGGCGGGCGCGCCGAAGGTGACCGGCGCGCGCGGCGTCCAGATCTGGATACCGGTGCGGCCCGGCCTCGCCTTCGAGGAGACCCGCGAGTGGGTCCGCAAGGTCTCGGTGGTCGTCGCCGACACCGCCCCCGGCCTGGTCAGCTGGGCGTGGGAGATCGCCGAACGGGACGGCCTCGCGCGCCTCGACTACACCCAGAACGCGCGCGGCAAGACCCTCATCGCGCCCTTCAGCGCGCGGCCCGCCCACGGCGCGCCCGTCTCGATGCCGATCACG
This sequence comes from Actinorhabdospora filicis, assembly GCF_030269765.1. Classification (GTDB taxonomy): domain Bacteria; phylum Actinomycetota; class Actinomycetes; order Mycobacteriales; family Micromonosporaceae; genus Actinorhabdospora; species Actinorhabdospora filicis. Next base: position 143,422 of record NZ_BSTX01000006.1, read on the forward strand.
TGGGACGCCCTCGACGACCCGGGCCTGCCCTCCCGCCGCTCTAGAAGCGCGCCAGGAACTTCAGGACCCGCGCGGTCAGCACCCGGGCCTGCTCGGCGTCGTATCCGGCCGAGGCCGGGTCGGTGAACAGGTGACCGTCGCCGGGGTACAGCACCAGCTCGCCGTCGGCGGCCTGCGCGACCAGGTCGCGCGCGGCGTCCAGATCGCCCTCACCGGCGAAGGACGGGTCGTTCTCCATGCCGTGGACCTGGACGGGGACCTCGTCGGGCCAGCGCCCGCCGAACTCGCTCACGGGGACGCAGGCCTCCAGCAGCAGCGCGGCGAGCGCGCCGGGCCGGGTCTGCGCCAGGAGCTGCGCGGGCAGGACGCCCAGGGAGAAACCGGCGTGCACGACCGCCGCCGGGAGCCCCTCGCCGAAGGCGGCACCGCGCGCGATGATCGTGTCGAAACCGATCGAGCGGGCGTGGTCGACGCCCTCCTCGACGGTCGTGAAGGTCCGGCCGTCGTACAGGTCGGGCGTGTGCACGGTGTGCCCGGCCGCGCGCAGCTCACCGGCGAACGACCGGACGCCGGGGGTGAGCCCGAGCGCGTGGTGGAAGAGGACTACCTCGGCCATCTGATTCTCCTTCGCGGGGCCCGACCGGCCCAGCCTCGCACAGGGGTGCGACAGGGGATCAGAGATCGTCGGGACTGGGCGTGGGGGCCTTGCGCTCCTCGTCGGTCCGCAGCTCCCAGTGCGAGTCGTGCGCGGTCGGCTGGAAGACCTCGTTGTAGGAGGCCAGGGCCGCGCTCACGCCCGGGATGGCCCGCTTGCGCGCCCGGACCGACATCCACGCCAGGCCCACGAGGGCACCGGCGAAGACCGCGATGATGAGACCGCCGACGATGTAGCTCATCCCCCGAGGTTAGCCTCGCGGGCCGCCCTCCGGATGAGCGGCGGCCCGCGCGCGACGACGGGCGTCCCCGGCGCGTCCCGCGCCCCTGCAGGGTGGCCCGGAGCCTCCCGGGGCCGTTCCCGCCGTCCTCGGTATACGCGCCGGGGGACCCGGCGGGATGGCGGGCGGCGGTAACGGGAGGATCACGGTTCCCGCAGCACCCGCGCCAGGTCGCGGCGGGTGCGGATGCCCAGCTTGCGGTACACGCGTCCCAGGTGCGCCTCGACGGTCTTGGGCGTCACGAACAGCGCGGCGGCGACCTCCCGGTTGCTCATGCCACCGGCGACCAGCTCGGCGATGCGCTCCTCGGTGGGCGTCAGGTCGTGCTCGGTGCCGCGCCGCAGGCCCAGCCGGTGGAGCTCCTCGTCGGTGATCGCCACCCACCGGACCGCGCCCAGCTCCTCGAAGCCCTTGCGCGCCGCCAGCAGCGCGTCGCGCGCGGCCAGCTTCTCCTTCGCGCGCCGCCGGACCCGCGCCATCGCCAGGTGCGCGCGGGCGTGCTCGAAGGGCATCGGGACGTCCACCGCCAGCGCCAGCGCCGCCTCCTCGGCGGCCGTGGCCAGATCGCCGCGCCCGGTGGCGACCACCGCGCGCGAACGGTGCAGGACCGCCGCCAGCCACGGCCGGGGCGCCCGCCGCGCGCGCTCCTCCAGTCCGTCCAGCAGCAGCTGCGCGCGCTCCAGGTCGCCCAGGATCGTCACCGCCTCGACGTGGTCGGCGGCCGGGCCGCACACGCCCGGCTCGGCCAGGCCGATCGACGCGCACAGGTCCGCCAGCCGCGTCAGCCACCGGTCGGCCTCCTCGGCCTCGCCGCGCGACAGCGCGGTGAACCCCCGCACGCCCAGCAGGTGCAGCTCCACCCACGCGTCGGACTCGGTGAGCCCGGCGTCGGCGATCGCGTCGGCGCCGTCCAGATCACCCAGCAGCGCCGTCGCCTGCGCCAGCACGTAACGCGCGTAGGGACGCCACGGCAGCTGCCCGATCTGCTCGGCCGTCTCCACCGCCCGCCCGGCGCCCTCGCGCGCCGCCTCCCACGCGCCCAGCCAGCAGTCCAGCTCACCGCGGTGCACCAGCGACTGCATCGCCCCCGACTCGTCACCGACCTCGGCCGCCGCCGCGCGCGCCGCCTCGATCTCGGCGCGGCCCGCGACCGGGTCCAGGTAGCGCGGGAACACCCGCAGCACGTTCCGCGACATCGACGCCTCACGCGTCCGCGACTCCGGCGGCAGCACCGCCCGCGCCCGCGCCACGTCGGCCGGATCGAATCCGAGCCCGGCGTGGAAACCGAACCACGCCGCCGTCAGCAGCGCCAGCGCCAGCAGATCCGGCGGCGCGGCCGTGTCCAGCAGCTCCAGCGCCCGCCGCGCGTCCCCCGCCCGCGCCCGGTGGTCGTCCAGCCGGTACCAGGCCTTCCGCAGGTACGCCACCGCCGCGGCCGGGCCCTCGGCCTCCTCGATCGCCCGGTCGCACAGGGGACCGGCGTGCTCGGGACCGTCGGCGTAGAACACCGCCAGCGCCAGATCCAGCAGGATCCGCACCCGCTCCGGCCCCGCCGGGGCCACCGCCAGCGCGGCCTCGTACCGGCTCCGCGCGCCCGCCGCGTCCCCCGCGAAGAACACCCGCTCGGCCGCCGCCGCCAGCAGCCGCGACCGGTCCGGCTCCGGGGCGTGCCGCGCGGCCAGGTCCAGCATGTCCGCCGCCGTCGTCGGCGCACCCCGCCCCAGCGCCCGCGCCGAGGCCTCCTCCAGCGCCGCCGCGATCCGCTCGTCCGGGCCCGTCGCCGACAGCGCCAGATGCCACGCCCGCGCCTCGTCATCGGCCGCCGAGGCCGCCAGCTTCGCGTGCACCCGGCGGCGCTCGCCCGGCGCGGCCGCGGCGTAGACCGTCGAGGCGAGTAAGGGATGCGTGAAGCGCACCGCGCCCCGGTCGAAGTCGACCACGCCGGAGTCCTCGGCGTCCTGGAGCGCGGCCATCCCGTCGCCGGGCAGGACGGTGCGCAGCCCCGACAGCTCCGGCTGCGGCATCGCCGCCGCGTACAGCAGCGCCTCCCGCGTCGGCGGCTCCAGCGCGTCGATGCGGTCGCGGACGGCCTGCGTCAGCGTCGGCGGCAGCGGCACGACCTCACCGGCGGCGCCCTTGCCGGAGCGGTCCATCGCGCGCGCCATCTCCAGCGCGTAGAACGGGTTCCCGCCCGTCGACGCGTGCAGCCGGGTTAGCACCGGCCGCGGCCACGACCGCCCGGTGCGCTCGCGCAGCAGGCGGTGCAGCGCGCCGGCGTCGATGCCGCCCAGCCGCAGCATCGGCGCGCGGGCGTCGCCGAGGGCCTCGCCCGCGCCGAACGGCGCCTCGTCGGCGTCGCCGCGCACCGCCGCGATCACCACGACGCGTTCCCCGGTCAGGCGGCGGACGGTGTACTCCAGCGCCGCGCGCGTCGGCTCGTCGAGCCACTGGGCGTCGTCGACGCCGATCACGACCGGGTTCCAGCGCGAGAGGGTCCGGATCACCCCCAGCACCGCCAGGTACACCGCCCGGCGGTCGACCTCGCCTTCGCCCTGGCGGCGCAGCAGCGCGCACTCCAGCGCGTCGCGCTGCGGCACCGGCAGGAACGACAGGACGTCGCCGTTGACGGGCCGCAGCAGGTCCACCAGGCCGCCGAAGGACAGCCGCACCTCCGCCTCGGCCGCCCGGCAGGACAGGACGCCGAAGCCGCGCCCGCGTGCCGCCTCCATCGCGTGCCGCCACAGTGCGCTCTTGCCGATCCCGGCCTCACCGGCGATGGTCAGCGCCGCCGGCCCGCCCGCCGCGAGCACCGCGTCCACGGTGGACAGTTCGACGTCCCGGCCGATCAGTTTCGCCACATCCGCCCCCAGGTACTCGAAGGCCGTGCCCGCACGAGGCGGGCACGGCCGAAGGAAAGCGTCACTTGCGCGGACCGGTGGGCCCGCCACCGCCCGCGCCGTCGTCGGCGAGCTGCGGGGCGGTCGGTCCGCCCCCGCCGCCGCCGTCGCCCAGGTGCGCGGCGACGACCTTCGTCGGGCCGCCGCCACCGGAGCCGTCGACGGCGACCGGGCGCGTCGGACCGCCCCCGCCGCTGCCGTCGACGAGGTGCTCGCCGGCCTTCACGGGGCGCGTCGGCCCGCCGCCGCCCTGCCCGTCGTCCTCGACGGCGTGCGGGACGACGACCGGCCCGGTCGGCCCCCCGCCGCCGGCGCCGTTGTCGCGATGGGCCGGGCCGCTTCCTGTGCTCATGTATCCCCCTTGATCCTCGTGCGCTCGACGCGCACTTCTCTTATGCCCCTTCATGGTGGGGTGAGGCCGCCGGGAGCGCCACCCTCGAATCGGGCGGTGGGCAAGTGTGGGGTTCGTCCCCGATATGTGGGGACCCCCGCCGTTCGTAGCTTTCTCCCGTGCCGGTTCGTCACCGGCGCGAAGGAACATCGGGAGGGAAATAAAACCATGCGCAAGACTGCGACCTTAATCGCGCTCATCCTCGCGGCCATGGCCGCGCTGTTCACCGCGCCCCAGGCGGCGAACGCGGCGACCACGGGGGACGGGGTGTCGCTGGACGCCCGCAAGGCCGCCGGAGCCGAGGGGGTCACCCTCAACTCGGCGGTCAGCTCCTGGTACTCGGGCACCGTCGGTGCCGGCGGTACCCAGAGCTGGCAGTGGAACAACGCCCCCGCCGACGCCTACAAGGTCGGCTTCAGCCCGTCCGGGGCCAGCACCTCGGCCGTCTGCCAGTTCCAGGTGACCCGCACCTGGTACGTGCAGCAGCCCGGTGGTGAGCGCGAGTTCCACTTCACCATCAAGAACACCGGAACCATCTCCTGCGGCACCACCATCCTGCTCAACTCGCTGAGCGCGTTCACCAACTGGTCGACCGGTGGCGTCAACCCCGGCGCGACCCAGACCTGGCAGTGGAACAACGCCAACCCGCTCAACTCGGCCCACCTCGTGGGCCTGATCCCGAGTGGCGCCACCGGCACCACCGCCTGCCAGTTCGAGGTGACCCGCACCTGGTACGTGCAGCAGCCCGGTGGTGAGCGCGAGTTCCACTTCAACGTCAAGAACGTCGGCACCATCGCCTGCAGCGCCTCGATCCGCCTGGCCAACGCCACCACGTCGACCTCCTGGTCGACCGGCGCCCTGAGCCCCGGCGCTTCGGGCACCTGGCACTGGAACAACGCCAACCCGCTGACCGCGGTCTACCTGCCGGGCCTGTCCCCGCAGGGCGCCTCGGGCCTGCAGAGCTGCGACCTGGAGATCACCGCCGAGTGGTACCTCCAGCGCCTCAACAGCGGTACCGCCGAGCGCGAGTTCTACCTGACGGTGAAGAACGTGGGTTCGCTCGCGTGCACCGGAACGGTCCTGCTCGCCACGGCGTAGTGGGGGAGTGAGGGCCGGGTCCCGATGGGGCCCGGCCCTTTTGCCGTGCCGTCCTCACAGCCGCCCGAACACCGCCAGCCACGTTTCCGGCGGGACCAGTCCCACCGGCAGCCACGGGTCTGCGCCCGCCGCCGCGAAGGCCGCCCGGACTCCGCGTCGCGAGTGGACGGTGGCCAGGCTCGCCGCGAGGCTCCCGCCCACGCCGGTGAAGCCGGTCTCCACGGCTTGCCGCCACGCGCCGGCGCGGCCGGGCGGCACCAGCGGCCTCGCGCGGCGGGTGAGGGTGAGCAGCCCGGCGTCCACCGATGGGCGGGGCCGGAAGGCGTCGCGGCCGATGACGCCGGGGTGGCGCCACTCGAACCACGGCCAGGTCAGCACCGTCAGCCGCGTCCAGCGCCGGTAGTGCCCGGCGCGTTTGCGCGCGTACTCCAGTTGCGTGATCAGCGCCGCCGTGCGCAGGTTCGGTGCGTCCAGGCACCACGCGACGATCCCGGCGGTGGCGGCGAAGGGGATGTTCCCGGCGACGTGGAACGGCTCGCCGGGATCGGGGGCGGCGCGGAAGTCGCCGCGCCGGACGGTGACGCCCGGCGCGTCCAGGTCCCGCGCCAGCAGCGGGTCCAGTTCGTAGGCGAGGACGCGGAACCCGCGTGCGGCCAGCGCGCGGGTCACGGCGCCGCGCCCGGGCCCGGGTTCCAGGACGAGGTCGCCCGGTCCCGCGCCGGAGGCGGCGGCGAGGCGGTGGGCGACGGACGGGTCGTGCAGGAGGTTCTGTGAGAGCGCGCGGCGGCGCGCGTCGACGGCGGTACGCCGATGGGAGGCCACGGTGGCGGTCCTGTCTCCCCGGAGAACGGGGGCAGGGACGGGCGACGCCCGTCCACGTCGAATCGGGACGTGGAAGACCGGCCGTGGAACCGCGAGGAGAAACGCCGACCAGGACCGGTCAGCGGGCGCGCGGACGCCAGAAGTGCAGCGGGCCACGGACGGCCCGCAAGGTGCCTATCGACATGGCGGGCACGGTACCGGCGCGCCCGGAGAGTGCGCAAACGGATATTTCGCCGCCCCGGATGAGATCATCACCGTCCATGGGGAACGAGCGCGCCGCCAAACTGTCCCTGCCGACGATGACCGCGATGGTCGTCGGCTCGATGGTCGGCGCGGGCGTGTTCTCGCTGCCCAGCCTGTTCGCCGAGCAGACCGGCGTCATCGGCGCCCTCGTCGCGTGGACGGTGGCCGGCGGCGGGATGTTCGCCCTCGCCGTCGTCCTGCAGCGGCTCGCGCTGCGGCGTCCCGACCTCGACACCGGCATCTACGCCTACGCGCGCGCCGGATTCGGCCGCTACATGGGCTTCTTCTCCGCCTTCGGCTACTGGGCGAGCGCGTGCGTGGGCAACGTGACCTACGTCGTCCTGATCACCTCCACTCTCGGCGCCGTCGTCCCGGGCCTGGGCGCGGGTGACACCCCGCTGGCCTTCGTGGTCTGCTCGGCGATGCTGTGGGCGTTCTACTGGCTCGTCACGCGCGGTGTCACGCAGGCGGCGGCCATCAACCGCGTGGTGACCGTGGCCAAGGTCATGCCGATCGTGGTCTTCGTGCTGCTGGCGCTGTTCTGCCTGGACACCCACGTGTTCGCCGAGAACCTGCGCGGCGGGGATCTCGGTTCGCTGTTCGGGCAGGTCAAGGGGACGATGCTGGCCACCGTCTTCGTGTTCCTGGGCGTCGAGGGCGCCAGTGTCTACTCCCGGCACGCCCGGCGCCGCGAGGACGTCGGCCGCGCCACCGTCCTGGGCTTCCTGAGCGTCTTCGCCGTGTTCGCCTCGGTCACCATCGTCTCCTACGGGATCCTGTCCGCCGACCGGATCGTGGCGCTGCGCCAGCCGTCGATGGGCGGTGTGCTGGAGGCCGCGGTCGGCTCGTGGGGCGCCGTGCTCGTCGGCGTCGGGCTGGTCATCGCCGTGCTGGGCGCCTACCTGGCCTGGACGCTGATGGCCGCCGAGGTCATGTACGCCGCCGCGCTCGACGACGACATGCCGCGCTTCCTGCGCCGCACCAGCCGCGGGGACGTGCCGGTGGCCGCGCTGGCCCTGTCGACGGCGCTGGCCCAGGTGTTCCTGGTGGTGACGCTGTTCTCCGCCGACGCCTTCACCTTCGCGCTGAGCCTGACCAGCGCGCTGGTGCTGGTCCCGTACGCGCTGGCGGCCGGGTTCGGCCTGCGCGGGGCCAGGGGCACCGACGCGGCGGTGGCGGCCGTCGCGGTGGCCTACACGCTGTTCCTGATCTACGCGGCGGGCCTGAAGTACCTGCTGGTGTCGCTGATCGTGTACGCGCCCGCGACGGTCCTGTACGTCATGGCGCGCCGGGAGCGCCGGGAGCGCGCCTTCGCCCCCGCCGAGTGGGCGGTGTTCGCCGTGACGGTGGCGGGGGCGGTCTGCGGGGTGGTGTTCCTGGCGACCGGGCGGATCAGTCTGTGAGCGCCGCCGGGGTGACGTGCCGCAGGAACGGGACGACGAACAGCGCGACGACCACGGCGAACACCCCGAAGGTGACGCGGGGGCCGATGAGCTCGGCGAGCGCGCCCGCGGCGGCCGCGCCGAGCGGCAGCGTCCCCCAGCCCAGCAGCCGCGCCGAGGCGGAGTAGCGGCCGTACATGTGCGCGGGCACCAGCCGCTGGCTGATCGTGCGCGCGGTGACCGACCACAGCGTCCCGCCCATGCCGCCGAGGAACGCGCCCACGCCGATGACGACCGGATGCGGGTGGACGGCGGGCAGAGCGACCATCGCGAAGGTGCCCACGAGGTCGAGGAAGAGGGTCCGGCGGCGGCCGATGAGGCGCTCGATGGGCCGGACGAGGGCCACGCCGACCAGGCCGCCCGCGCCGATGGCGCCGAGGATGAGCCCGTAGGCCTGCGTGGAGATGCCCAGGTCGCCGGTGGTGTAGGAGGGCAGCAGCGCCAGGAACGCGCTCCAGCAGGTGATGAGCACCGCGATGGTGATGGTCATGGTCCGCAGCAGCGGGTGGCCCCACACGAACCTGAGGCCCTCCTTGATGTCGCCGTGGACGGAGCGCCGCGCGGTCTCGGGCGCGACGGGCCGGGCCACGCGCGCCAGCGCCAGCAGCACCACGACGCCGAGGACGTAGGCGACCGCGGTGGCGCCCAGCGAGACGGCCGCGCCGAGCCCGATGAGGAGGCCGCCGAGGGCGGGTCCGGCGAACTCGTTGGCGACGGTCTCGGCGCCGGTGAGCCACGCGTTGACCGAGGGCAGCTTCGCGTCGGGCACCGCGCCGGGCACGATCGCGCCGAGCGCGGTGGCGGCGATGACGTCGGTGACGCCGACGGCGAGCGCGGCGGCGTAGATCAGCGGCAGGCTCACCGCACCGGTCAGGTGCGCGGTGAGGATCCCGGCGACGGCGGCGATGCGGGCGGCGTTGGCCGCGCCGAGCAGGACGCGCCGGTCGAGGCGGTCGACGAGGACGCCGACGTGCAGCGCCGCCAGCAGCCACGGGAGCGTGAGGGCGAAGCCGACGGCGGCGATCTGCGCCGGTGAGGCGGCCAGGCCGACGGCCAGCATCGGCAGCGCGACCTTGAGGACCCCGTCGGCGAGGTTGGTGACGGCCGTGAAGGCGATCAGGACGGTGCCGTTGCGCGCGGGCGGCGCCTGGGCGGGGGCGAGGACGGCGGACACGAGAAGGCTCCCTCGGATGCGTTGCACCGGCTAACTCAATAGACGGTGTGACGCTAGCAGTGGGCGAACTAACCGTCTATATGTTTAGATGGATTCATGGAACCGTCGTCCTCCGCCGCGCTCGTCCTCGACTTCGCCAACACCGTCGACATCGAAGACGCCACCGACGCCTTCGGCACGCCCGCCGGGCTGGCGTCCTGGCTGCGTGAGCGCGGTCTGCCCGAGGACGCGCCGCTCGCCGACATGCTCGTGCTGCGCGAGGGCCTGCGCGCGCGGCTGCTCATCGCCAACGGCGGCCCCGCCGACGAGGAGGCCATCGCCGCCGCCGAGGAGCTGCTGTCCCGCGCCCCCGTCACCGTGCGGCTGGGCGGCGAACCGGAACCCGCCGCGCCCCTCGGGGCCTCGGGCGCGGTCGGCGCGCTGGCCGCCGCGTGGGCGCTGACCGTGGCCTCCGGCGACTGGGCGCGCCTCAAGCAGTGCCCGGACCACCGCTGCGGCTGGGTGTTCTGGGACGCCACCCGCAGCCGCACCCGCCGCTGGTGCACGATGCGCGTGTGCGGCAACCGCGCGAAGGTGCGGGCCTACGCGGCGCGGCGGAACGAGGGGGAGTGAGGGACGCCGGGCGCGGGTGAGGGGCCGAGCCTCGGCGTGTCGGCGGCGGGGTTTCGGGCCTCCATGGCGCCACGTCGTGCTCTCGCGCGCCGCGTGACCTGCGCGGCTGTGGTCGGCCGGTGTCCACACGGGAGCACTCCCTCGTGTCGCGAGGGGGCCTGCGAGGCCGCGCGGGTGCTCATGCCGCCCGGCGCCCACTGGTGATGTGAGGATGGCCCTGATGGCCCTGATGGCCCTGATGGCCCTGATGGCCCTGATGGTCCTGATGGTCCTGATGGTCCTGTGGGCACGTTCGGTGCGGGTCCGGCGATCCGGCTCGGCCGTGCCGCCGTGTGGCGCCGGTCGTCACCGTGCCCGTGAGCCGTACACCTCCCTCGGGCGTGCCCCCGTACCCCCGTGAGCCGTGCGCCCCTGTGGGCCGTGAGCCGTGCCCCGTGAGCCGGCTTGACTCTCCCCTTGATCCTATTTATCCTATCGGTTTAATAGGGTATCGCAGGAGGTCCACCCAATGCCGCCGCCTCCCCTCTCCAGCCCCCACCCCATCCCCCTCTCGATCCTCGACCTCGCGCCCGTCGCCGAGGGCGGCACGCCCGCCGGGGCGCTGCGGAACGCCCTCGACCTCGCCCGCCACGCCGAGCGGCTCGGCTACCGGCGCTTCTGGGTCGCCGAGCACCACCTCGCGCCCGGCGTCGCCTCCGCCGCGCCCGCCGTCCTCATCGCGCTGATCGTCGCCGCGACCACCCGCATCCGCGTCGGCTCGGGGGCGGTGCTGCTGGGCAACCAGCGTCCACTCCAGGTCGCCGAGCAGTTCGGCACCATCGCGCAGCTCCACCCCGGGCGCGTCGACCTCGGGCTCGGCCGCAGCGGCGGGCGCCCGTCGCCTCCCGCCGAGAACGCCCCGGAAACCCCGGCCGGGACCGGCGGCCTCCTCCAGCCGGCGCCCTTCGTCTTCGGCACCGCCGCCGCGCGCTTCCGGCTCGCCGCGCGGCTCCTGGGCACCGACCCGGACGCCGACTACGCCACCGCCGTCGCCGACATCCTCTCCTTCTTCGCCGGGACCCACCGGGCGCCCGAGTCCGGCGAGGTCCACGCGATCCCCGCCGAGGGCGCCGACCCGGAGGTCTGGATCCTCGGCTCCAGCCCCGGCGAGAGCGCCCGCACCGCCGGGAAACTGGGCCTGCCGTTCGTGGTCAACTACCACAGCGCCCCCGCCCGCACCCTCGACACCGTCGCCGCCTACCGCGACGCGTTCCGCCCCGGACGCCTCGCCGCGCCCCACGTCATGGCCTCCGCCGACGTCCTGGTCGCCGACGACGACGCCACCGCCGAACACCACGCCGCCGGATTCGGCGACTGGGTCCTGGCCATCCGCGACGGCCGGGGCGCCATCCCCTACCCCTCGCCCGAGAGCGCCGCCCGCGCGCGATGGACCGACGACGAGCGCGCCCTGGTCGCCGACCGGCTCGCCACGCGCTTCACCGGCTCGCCCTCCCGCGTCGCCGAGCGGCTGCGCGCCCTCGCCGGGGCCACCGGCGCCGACGAGCTGATCGTCACCACCATCGCCCACGACCACCGGGCGCGCCTGCGCTCCTTCGAGCTGCTCGCGGAGGCGTGGACGTGACCGTCGAAGTCCACCGCGTCGCCTGGGCCGATCCCGCCGCGATCCGGCTGCGCGAGCAGATGGTCGCCGAGATGCGCGTGCGCTACGCCGACGTGCCCGGCGACCCCATCCACCTCCCCGCCGAGGAGGTCTTCGCCGGGGACGACATCCCCTACACCGCGCTCGCCCTGGCGGCGGGGGAGCCCGCCGGGCACCTCGCGCTGCGCTGGCACGGGCCCGACCTGGAGCTCAAGCGCATGTACGTCGTCCCCGGGCGGCGCGGGCGCGGGGTCGCGGCGCTACTGCTGCGCGCGGCCGAGTCCGCCGGGGCCGGGCTGCGGGCGTCCCGCATCATCCTGGAGACCGGCGACCGGCAGCCCGAGGCGGTGCGCGCCTACGAGAAGGCCGGGTACCGCCCGATCCCGGCCTTCCCGCCCTACCAGGACCTGCCCTACTCGCGCTGCTTCGCCAAGGACCTCGCCTGAGCGTCGCGCCGGGCGACCTCGGCGCGCACCAGCGGGATCACGTGCCGCCCGAAGTCGATGGTGTCGTCGAGCATGTCGTAGCCGCGCGCGGAGATGATGTCCACGCCCAGGTCGATGTACTCCAGCAGCGCCTCGGCCACCGTCTCCGGCGTGCCCACCAGCGCGTTGGAGTTGCCCGCGCCGCCGGTCGCCTTCGCGGTGGCCGTCCACAGTGCCCGGTCGAAGCGGTCGCCGCGCTCGGCGATCGCCAGCAGCCGCTGCGAACCGGTGTTCTCGGGCCGGTGGACGGGATGGACGCCCGGGACCAGCGCGCTGGTCCCGGCGCCGCGCCGCTCGTGGATGCGCCCCAGTGTGCGGTGCGCCTTCTCCCACGCCAGTTCCTCGGTGGGCGCGATGATCGGCCGGAACGCCACCTGGACGCGCGGGACGTCCTCGCGCCCGGCCTCCTTGGCCGCTGCGCGCACCGCCGCGATCTGCTCGGCGGTGTCGGCCAGCGGCTCACCCCACAGGCAGTAGACGTCGGCCTCGGCGGCACCGGCGGCCAGCGCTGCCGGGGAGGAACCGCCGAAGGACACCCCCGGTCGCGGCGACTGGAGCGGGAACACGTCGCTGACGAAGTCGGCGAAGCGGTAGTGCCCGCCCTCGTGGTCGAAGGGCCGGGTCTCGGTCCACGCGCGCTTGACGATCTGGATGTACTCGCGCGTGCGGGAGTAGCGCTCGTCGTGGCCGAGGGTGTCGCCCTCGCGGCCCTGCTCGTGGTCGTTGCCGCCGGTGATGAAGTGGACGGTGAGCCGCCCGCCGCTGAGCCGGTCCAGGGTCGCGAAGGTCTTGGCGGCGTAGGTGGGATAGGAGACGTTGGGGCGGTGCGCGAGCAGCAGCCCCAGGTCCGGGACGTGCCCGGCGACGAAGGCGGCGACCTGCGCCGGATCGGGTGAGCCGGAACCGTAGGCGAACAGCACCCGGTCCCAGCCGTACTCGGCGTGCGCGCGGGCGAGTTTGAGGGTGTAGGCGGGATCGAAGGAGCCGGCGGATCGCGCGACGGCCTCCGAGCCGTCGTGGGTGCCGCCGATGCCGAGGAATTCCACGGGCATGACCGGATCTCCTCTGTCCGAGTAATCCTATAGGAGAACTAGGGTATACGGAGATCGGCGGAATCGGCCCCGTCGCTACCGCAGCAGCGACCGGACCGTCGGCGCCAGCGTCAGCCGCACCGTCCGCACCGCCCCGGCGGTCAGGGCCGCCCACTGCGGGCACTCCGCCAGGCGGGCCGGGTCGTAGCCGCGCGTCACCCACATGAAGACGTGCTCGCCGGTGCGCACGGGCAGGCCCGGGAAGTCGTTCTCGGCGTACTCGGTCTCGTAGTAGGCCAGCGGGCCCGCGCCCGCGTGTTCCAGCGCCGGGATCGCCGCCTCGAAGACGCGGCGGAACTCCTCGCCCACCGGACGCTGGAAGTGGTGCAGGACGATCGTCACCCGCGAGTCCGGCGGCTCGGCGCCCACGCGCGGGCGGTAGCCGTCGCCGGGCAGCCCGGAGCCGGGGCGGACCGGGCGCAGCAGCAGGACGTCGTCGCTGTCGATCATGGTGGCGTTGGCGGCGTCCCGGTGCTCCTTCCACGCCGGGCCGCCGTAGAAGGCGGTGAGGGCCTCGCGCCGCTCGTCCATGGACGCGAAGCCGCGCAGCCACACGAAGCGGCCGGGGTCGTCGAGATCGCGGAACTGGCCGGGCAGGACGATCCCGGTCTCCTCCTGGGTCTCGATGAACTCGCGTTCGAACAGCTCGATGAGCTCGTCGCGGCGCCCGGGGTGGAGGGTGTAGCGGCGCAGCTCGGCGACGGCGATGGTCATGGCGGCTCCCGGTGGGGTGGTGGTGACGCGCGAAAGCTACCGGCGGTACCTGACAGAAGGCGTCAGGTTAGGACTCCTTGAGTTTGGCCACCGCGATGTCGAAGGCCTCCCGGCTGAGCTCGCCGCTCTCGCGCATGCGGGCCAGGTGGGCGATGACCTCGGCGACCTTGGCGTCCTCGGCCGGCTCCTCGGGCTTCTCGGGCTCCGGGGGGCTCGGCGGTGGGGTCCGCCACATCATCGCCGCCATCACGAACGCGATCAGCGCCATGACCCCGTAGATGATCAGCATGGTCTTGCTGGACACCTCGATGAACGGGAAGAGGTGGCTGTCGCCGTCGGGGGTGACGTGCCCGGCCTCCAGGCCCTCGGCGAGCCCGAAGGCGTTGCCGGCGGCGTAGAAGGCGATCGTGGCGGGCGTGATGAATCGCTTGTACCCGGCGGGGATGAGCAGGACGAAGCCGAAGATGATCACGAACAGGCTCAGTACCGGCGCGGCGCCGGCGAAGTCGTCGGTGGAGCATTCGCCGTGCTCGCAGTACCACTCGACGGTGGCGGCGTCGCGGGCGCCGAGGCGCACCATCCACTGGCCGCCGAAGAGGACGGCGAGTCCGGCCAGACGTGTCGCGATCGAGCGCATGGGAGCCCCAGGGGACGTAGGGGTGCGGTGGGCTCCTCAAGATTAGGGTGCCGTGGCTAGGCCCTCCGGCGTCCGCGAGGGCGCCGCCGCAGTAGCAGCGTCACCAGCACGACCGCCACGGCGAGCGCGACACCGGCGGCGTACAGCCACCAGGGCAGGCCCTCTGCGAGCGGTTCGGCGGTGGCGGTGAGGACCCGGTGGCCCTTGGTGTCGGCGATGTAGACGGTGCCGGTGGTCGCGACCGCGATGGGGCCGGTGTAGACCTCGGCGAGGGTGAGGGCGGTGGACACCGCGCCGCCCGCGCTCAGCCGCAGGACGGTGCCCGTGCCGGTGAGGACGAGGACGTCGGCGCCCTGCGCGGTCACCGACAGGACCTGCGAGAGCGCGGTCTGGGCCGGCGGCCAGGCGGCCTCGGTGGTCACGGTCCACTCGGTGTCGGTGGGGGTCGTGACGGTGCCGATGCGGCCGTCCTTGAGGCGCTGGAGCAGCCCGCCGGCGTCGGCGATCCAGACCGCGCCGTCGGTGGTGACGGCCAGCCCGGTCGGGTAGGGCACGGGGATGCCCAGGGCCTCGCCGGAGGCGACCAGGATCTCGCCGCCGCCGTTCCCGGCGACGGTGCGCATCGGCTGTCCGGGCAGGGAGCCGAGGACGCGGTGGCCGGAGGAGTCGCCGATGTAGACGGTCCCGTCGGGTGCCACGGCCAGGGCGGCGGGGACGCCGACCTCGTCGGCGAAGACGCGGGCGGTGCGGTCGGGCGAGACGGCCAGAACGCGCGGGGTCGCGCCGGAGTCGGCGAGGTAGACGGTGCCGTCGCGCCCGGCGGCCAGGGCGGTGACGGCGTCGACGGCCAGCTTTCCGCCCGCCAGGAGCTCGGTGGGCTCGGCGGAGGAGACGTCGAGGGTGCGGATGGTGCCGTCGGCGGCGACCGAGCGCACCGCGCGGGTGCCGGCGTCACCGATGTGGACGGTTCCGGACGCGGTCACCGCGAGCGCCACGGGCCGGTCCAGCCGCGCGTTTCCGGCGGGACCGCCGTCCCCGTCGGCGCCGCTTTGCCCCGTGCCCGCGAACGTGGTGAGGGCGGGGCCGGCGGCGTGGGCGGGAGCCGCGACGGCGAGGATCGCGAGGATCAATACGGGCGTGCACAGCCGCCTGTGAAACATGGAAATGTGTCTACCAGTCGAACCGCATGATCAATTCGGATGAACGGACGGCTACGCCCGGCCAATCCGTTATTGACTCATCATCCGACCATTGTGGATTCGCGCCGCGCAATTCCTAGATCAATTCCGCCCGGCTCGCGCGGCGCATTTTCGATCAACGCCGAACGGCGTCCAGTACCGGCCCGATCACGGTGAAGGCCGCCTCGGTGAGCGCCAGTGGGTCCTCGGCGCCCTCGCTGGCCACCCAGCGGTGCAGGACGGTCCCAAACGCGCTCAGCGCGGTGCCCGCCGCCAGCCGCGGCCGCAGATCGTCGGCGCCGAGCCCGGCGCGTGCGGCCAGCGCGGCCGTCAGCTCGTCCTGCCAGGCGCTCACCCGCTCCAGGAAGCGGGCGAGCAGCGCGGGGGTCGTCAGGACCAGCCGGACCACCGGCAGCGCGTCCCCGGCGTGCCCGGCGCAGGCCGCGATCGGGGCCGTGACGGCGTGGCGCAGCGCCAGTGACGGGGGCTCGGACTCCGGCCGCGCGGCCAGCGTGGCGGCCATGTCGCCGCCCATGTCGGTCAGCAGGCGCACGACGACGTCCTCTTTGGACGCGAAGTGCCGGAAGAAGGTGCGCCGGGAGACGCCCGCGGTGGCCGCGATCTGGTCGACGGTGACGGCGTCGAAGCCGTCGGCGGCCATCAGGCGCAGCGCGGCACCGGTCAGTTCGCCGGTCACGAGCAGGCGCATCCGGGCGGTCAGGCTGGGTGTCTCCACCCGGACATGCTACGTCATGCCAGCTTGGCACTCAAGGTCTACTTGACACTCAGTGACACCATGCGCCAGAGTGTCAGGCGTGAAGAAGCAACCCTGGACCGACGCCGACATCCCCGACCTCGACGGCCGCGTCCATCTCGTCACCGGGGCCTCCGGCGGCCTCGGACTCGCCACCGCCCGCGCGCTGGCCGCCCACGGCGCCCACGTCGTCCTCGCCGTCCGCGACACCGCCAAAGGCGCCCGCGCCGCCGCGGCCATCACCGCCGCGCACCCCGGCGCGCGCCTCGACGTCGAGGAACTCGACCTGCTCGACCCCGCCTCGATCCGCGCGCTCGCCGCGCGCCTGGAGCGCCTCGACGTCCTGGTCAACAACGCCGGGGTGATGGGCCCGCCGCGCACCCTCACCCCCGAGGGCCACGAGATCCAGTTCGCGGCCAACCACCTCGGCCACTTCGCGCTCACCGGGCTGCTGCTGGACCGGCTGGCGGCCGGGCGCGACCCGCGCGTGGTCACCGTCAGCTCGACGGTGCACCGGCAGGGGCGGATGCGCTTCGACGACCTCACGGGGGAACGCGGCTACACCCCGATGGGCTTCTACAACATGTCCAAGCTGGCCAACGCGATCTTCGGGACCGAGCTGCACCGGCGGCTCACCGCCGCCGGGAGCCCGGTCCGCAGCGTCCTCGCCCACCCCGGCTACACCCGCACGGGCCTCCAGACCCGCTCGACCACCGGGGTGTGGAAGCTGCTGCTGGGCGGCATCGGCAACCCGCTCCTGGCCCAGCCCGCCGAGCGCGGCGCGTGGCCGCAGCTGTACGCGGCGACCTCACCGGAGGCGGTGGCGGGCGGCTTCTATGGGCCCGGCGGACTCGCCGAACTGCGTGGGCATCCCGTCGCGGTGAAGCTCTCGGCCGACGCGCTCGATCCGGAGAACGGCGGGCGCCTGTGGCGGGTCTCCGAGGAGGCCACGGGCGTGGCGTACTAGCCGCCACCTCGCCGCGGCCTCGCCGTCACCGGAGATCATCTGCTCAGCGCGTCCCGCCCGCAGAGAGCTACGGGGGAGGCGGGGCGGACATCGAGACGGCGGGGAGCGGGCGCAGGACCGGCCCGCTTCCCGCCAGCTCCACCGTCACCTCCGCCCGGCGGCCGCTGATCCGCAGGGTCGCGACCATGTTCCCGAAGTACGGCCCGGCGAGCCTGCGCCACCGCACCGAAGATCGCCACCGCCACAGCGCCGCCGCCAGGGGGTGCCACCACCCGGCCCGGAAGAAGGGCCGCAGCCAGCGCGGGACGCGATTGTGCAGCGGCGAGCACACCAGCTGGAACACCCGCGCGCCCACCGGCCGATCGAAGAACGCCTCGGCCACATAGCCGTGGTGGACGTCGCCCGACAGCACCGAGACCGTCGCCGCGCCGCGCTCGGCCGCGCCCCGGATCAGCCGCGCCAGCCGCTCCGAGGACGCCCGGAACGCCGCCCAGTGCTCCAGGTCGGCCGCCTGCCGCAACCGCTCGGCGAACCGGCCCCGCCACCCCGGGCGGCGGCACGCCGCCTCGTTCATCGCCTGCACCCGGTCGATCACGTGCGGTAGCAGCCACGGCAGCGACGAGCCGATCAGCAGATGGTCGACGTCGCCCTCGGCGTTGGCCTCCAGCCACGCGAACTCCCCGTCGCCGACCATCGCCCGGCCCTCGCGCAGGATCCGTCCCGAGCGGGTGTCGGTCATGATCAGCCGCGTGCGGCCCAGATCGCGCCGGTAGCTCCAGCGCGTCCCTTTCGCCCCGTCGGCCTCCCGGATCGCCGCGCGCGCGAACTCGCGCAGGACCCCGTGGGCGTCACCGCCGTCCCGCCCGGCGTGCATGACGGCCTTGACGGTGTCGTCGGCGGCCAGCTCGGCGGGGGAGAGGTTGCCCAGGTGCTGGTACACCCAGTACGACACCAGCGCCGCCTCTTCGCGCTCGGCCCACCAGGCGGTCGCCTCGATGGCCTCGCGCCACGCCAGCGAGGTGTTCCAGTCGTCGCGGACGTCGTGGTCGTCGAAGATCATCGCCGTGGGGACCGTGGAGAGCAGGTACCGGATCGCCGGTGTCGCCCACGACTCGTGATAGAGCCGGGCGTACTCGGCGTAACCGGCCACCTCCTTGCCCGGCGGGACCGACACGTCCCGGCGCGCGGCGATCCACTCGCCGGTCGCCTTACTGGTCTCGTCGGCGTAGACCTGATCGCCCAGCAGCACCAGCAGGTCGGGACGCTCGCCGCCGCCCGTCAGCCGCGCGGCGTAGGCGGCCAGCGCGTCGGTGCCCCACGAGGCGCTCTCGGCCGGGTCCCGCGACTCCGGCATCCGGCACGAACCGAAGACCAGGTGCAGCTCGTCCTGGCGCCCCAGCGTGCGCACCGACGGCGCGTCGGCGCCCTCGCGCGGCCAGCGCGTCACCCCGTCCAGCCGCACGTCGTAGGAGGTCACCGAACCAGGTTCCAGGCCGTCCAGGACCACCAGCGCGTAATGATGACCGGCGACGGTGAACGTCGGCGAGACGCGCCCGGCGACGGCGACGTCGCACGGCGCGTCCGTCTCCACCCACACGGTCGCCGAGACCGCGTCGACGTGACGGAGCAGGGGACCCAGGACGAGGTCGGGCATGGCGGCTCCTCGGGTGCGCGCTGCCCCGACGCTACTGGATGCCCGCGACACCGCGCGCCGATCGCCGCCTTCGGGAAAGATCTCCCATCGGCGATGTCCGGTCGGCGCCGACGGCTCCGATCCACGGGTGAAGACCATCGAGCAGAGGAGAGTCCGATGAAGTTCATGCTGATGACCTACGGCACCCAGGAGGACTACGACGGCATGGCCGGCAAGTCCACCGGCAAGCCCGCCTGGACGCCGGAGCAGTTCCAGGCGATGGTGGAGTTCATCACCGCGCTGAACAAGAAGCTGGAGGACTCCGGCGTCCTCGTCGAGACCCGCGGCCTCGACCTGCCCGTCCACACCCGCCGCGTCACCCACGACAACGGCGAGAACGTGGTCACCGACGGGCCCTACGCCGAGACCCAGGAGGTCCTCGCCGGGTACTGGGTCGTCGACTGCGACGGCATCGAGCAGGCCACCGAGATCGCCATGGAACTGAGCAACTGCCCCGGCCCCGAGCACGTCCAGAACGGCGCCTACATCGACATCCGCCCCATCAACGACAGCGCCGACGAGCTGCTGTGAGCGACGTGCCGCAGGACCTGCTGCGCGAACTCGCGCCGCGGGTCCTGGGCGCGGTCGTGCGCCGGTACGGGAACTTCGCCCTCGCCGAGGACGCCGTCCAGGAGGCGCTCATCGCCGCCGCCTCGCGCTGGCCGGGCGAGGGCGTCCCGGAGAAACCGCTCGGGTGGCTGGTGACGGTGGCCGCCCGCCGCTACGCCGACCTCGTGCGCGCCGAACGCGCCCGCCGCCGCCGCGAGGAGACCGTGGCGGCCTGGACGCCGCCACCGCCCGGCCCCGCCGGGGACGACTCGCTGGTCCTGCTGTTCATGTGCTGCCACCCCGCGCTGTCCCCGGCCTCCCGGATCGCGCTGACCCTGCGCGCCGTCGGCGGCCTCACCACCGGCGAGATCGCCCGCGCGTTCCTGGTCTCCGAGGCGACCATGACCCGCCGCGTCACCCGCGCCAAGCAGACCGTGAAGGACTCCGGGATCCCCTTCGCGCTGCCCACCGGCGCCGAACGCGGCGAGCGGCTCACCGAGGTCCTGCGCGTCCTCTACCTGATCTTCAACGAGGGCTACGTCGGCACCGGCGGGCGCAGCCTCCAGCGCGCCGACCTCGCCGACGAGGCGATCCGCCTCGCCCGGCTGCTGCACCGGCTGCTGCCCGCCGACGGCGAGGTCGCCGGGCTGCTGGCGCTGATGCTGCTCACCGACGCCCGCCGCGCCGCCCGCACCGGCCCCGACGGGCTGCCCGTGCCGATGGCCGAGCAGGACCGGCGCCGCTGGGACACCGCGCGCATCGCCGAGGGCGCGTCCCTGCTCACCGCCGCCCTGTCCCGCGACGGGCTCGGGCCCTACCGCCTCCAGGCCGCGATCGCCGCCGTCCATGACGAGGCGCCCGGCCCCGAGGACACCGACTGGCCCCGCATCGTCACCCTCTACGAGGTCCTCATGCGCGTCGACGGCAACCCCGTGGTGCGCATGAACCACGCCGTGGCCGTGGCGATGGCCTCCGGGCCCGGCGCGGGCCTGGCGCTCCTGGACCGGCTCGGCGGACTCGACGGCGACCACCGCTACCAGGCCGCACGCGCGCACCTCCTGGAGAAGACCGGCGAGTTCGCCGCCGCCCACGAGGCCTACCTGCGCGCCGCCGACCTCACCCGGAACATGGCGCAGCGCCGTTTCCTGCTGGCCCGCGCCGCCCGCCCGGCCGGATGATCACCTCACCGCCCACCGGCGTGAAACCCAGCCGCAGGAACGCCCGCAGCGACCGCGCGTTGCCCGGTGAGACCGCCGCGAACACCGGCTCGCCCGCCGGGACCAGCGCCAGCGCGTCGGCCAGCAGCGACGGGCCGTCCCCGCGCCCGGTGGCCGCGGTCTCGATGCTCAGCTCCAGCCGGCCCGCCAGGCCCGCCGCGAGCGTGACCAGGCCGCGCTCGTCGCCGTGCACGCGCACGCCGGCCCGCAGCCCCAGCGCGTGCCGGACGCGCGGATGCCCGGCGAGGTCCCCGCGCGCCGGGAGCGTCCCGCCGCCGGTGCCGCGCGCGACGAGGACGGCGTCCAGCACGCCGATCTCCCCGCCCGGCCCGGCGAGCCCGCGCAGGAAGTCCGGCGCCATCGAGCCGCCGAAACCGTCCGGCGCCAGCGCGGCGACCTCGGCGTCCGGGAGGGCGGTGGCGACGTAGGCCCGCCCGGTGAGCGCCAGGGAACACTCCAGGCCACCGGGCAGCGGCGGGAGGATCTCGACGGTCCCGTCGGCCTCGGGGAACACGCCGTCGGCGGCGTCGAGGAGGACGGGCAGCAGGGGGTGGGACATCGGCCGAGACTATCCCCGGCCATCGCCTAGCACTGCAAGTCTTGCCTAACACTGCTAGGGTGGCCTCATGAGAATACGGGGAACGGCGGCGCTACTGACGCTCGCCTTACTGCTCAGCGCGTGCGCGAAGCCGGGAACGACCGGAGCGAGCGCGGAGGCACCGGGGGGCACTCTCGGCTTCGTGAAACACCCGGGCGCGGTCGACTTTCCCGGCGCCCACGACTACGTACCGCCCTCGAAGGGCATCCAGAAGCTCTTCCCGTACGGGCCGTGCGTCCTGGGATTCGGGCTCTACTCCACCGGCTACACCCGCGTCGGCGCCATGTGGACCGGCGGTACCGGCTGCGAGAGCCTCACCCTCGCCGAGCGGCCCGCGAACCCGCCGCACGACGGGCCGAAACCCATCGAGCTCGGAACGCCCTTCGGCGCCAGGCGCGACGTGGTGGACCTCGGCGACGGCGCCCTCCTCGGCATCGGTGAGACCAGCCTGGACCGCCGCGCCGCCGACGGGACCGTGACCGTGCTCGGCGAGGGCGTCGAGATCTACCCCGGAAAGGGCGACGCGGAGGGCTCCACGGGCTTCAGCGACCTGTTCGCCGAGGGCGACCTCGTCCTCATCGCCGGCCGGGTCGACTGGCGCGGGCGCCTCTGGCGCTCCACCGACGGCGGCCGCACCCTGGCCGAGGTCACCGTGCCCGGCGACACGTCCCCGAACCTGCACATCATCCGCGCGGGCGGACGCCTCGTCGCCGTCGACCCGTGGGCGGCGACCGCCCTCGTCTCCACCGACGACGGCGCGACCTGGACGCCCGAGGCCGTGACGGGGGTGCCGCCGAACGGATACAACCGCTCGCCCTTCATCGTGCTGGAACGCGAGGGCGGGTTCCTGGCGGTCGCCTCCCGCGGCTCCGAGGACGGTGGGGAGCAGGCGCCCGTCGTGTTCACCAGCGAAGACGGCCTGAACTGGAGTGACACCGGCGCGGCCATGGAGGGCGAAGGCTCGGTCCTCGACGCCACCCTCGACGCCGACGGCCGGCTCGTCATCGTGGGCAACACCGGATCGGCGAAGGAGCAGTGCGGCGTCGTGTGGGCCGAGACCTTCCAGGGGTGGCGGCGCGGTGACCTGGGCTGCCAGGCCTATCCCGCGCGCGTCGTGACGACCCTCGCCGACGGGCGCGTCCTCATCGCCGGGAACACCGACCTGTGGATCCGCCAGAGCGGCCCGCCGGAGCCGAGGGGCTCCGGCGAGAGCAGCCCCGCCGCGGTCTGACGGCGTCCATCCCCGGGTGGAGATCGTCGGGTCTCCACCCGCGCGCCGATCCGGCGGGCGGCGTCCGTCCATACCGTCGAGGACATGAGCTCCGAGGCAGTCGCCATCGCCATTCCCGCCGCCGTCCTCCTCGTCGGCTGGCGGCAGCTGACCACCCGCCGCGTCGACCGGCCGGGGATCCTCATCCTCGCCGCCGCGCTCACCGTCATGGGCCTCACCACCGGTGTCATCGACCGCGACCTGCTGCCCCTCAGCATCCTGATGCTCATCGTCGACCTCGCCTTCGCGGCCGGGGCGGGCGCGGCGCGCGCGGCGTCGGTCCACGTGTGGGTCGACGAGCGGGGCGTCGCGTGGTCGCGGGGGACGTGGTGGACGGTGCTGCTGTGGGCCGGGTCCATCGCCGGGCGCTTCGGCCTCTACGGCATCGGACTCGCCCTCGGCCTGCGCCCCGAGCCGAAGAGCGCGCTGCTGTTCGCGGGCGTCACCATCGGCGTCCAGGCGGCGCTCGTGGCGTGGCGCGGCACGCGGATCCGTGCCATGAGTAGTGTCGGCGCGTGACCGACTGGCGCCGCTGGGCACCCACGGGAGGCCTCTTCACCACCGCCGTCCTGCTCGTCGCGGGCGTCCTGGCCTCCGCCGACCAGCTGCGCGGCGGCGCCTTCGACATCGCCCTCGGCGCCGGGCTCCTCCTGTCGCTGGGGGCCACGCTCCTCCTGCGCCGCCGCAGCGGGCCCTTCGGCGTCCCCGCCCAGATCTACGCGCTCATCGCCGTCGTCGTGGTGTGCCTGGCCGTCGCCGTCCTCACCGACCGCGACCCGATCGTGTTCGTGCTCCTCTGGAGCGTCGGGATCGCCGCCGTCCGCCACCCGCCGATGTACTCCTTCGCCGTCGGCGGACTCGCCGTCACCGGGCTCCTCCTCGCCGGCTGGTTCCAGGGCGACGTCCGGCGCGACCTGTACCTGTGCTTCAGCATCAGCATCGCCTACCTCGTGGGCTACTCCGTGCGGCAGCGCCGCGCGACCCGCGTCGCCGAGGCCCACGAGGCCGTCCACAGTGAACGCGCGCGCATCGCCCGCGAGCTCCACGACCTCCTCGCGCACTCGCTGTCGGCGCAGGTCGTCCACCTGGAGGCGGCCCGCCTCCAACTGCGCGCCCACGACACCGACGCCGCCCTCGAACGCGTCGAACTCGCCCGCGACCTCGCCCGCCGCGGCCTGGACGAGGCGCGCTCGGCCGTCGCCGCGCTCCGCGAGGACCTCCCGCCCCTCCCGAGCACCCTGCGGTCCCTGGCCGCCGAGTTCGCCACCGCCACCGGCCGCGACTGCGAGGTCGTCATCGACGGCGAACCCCGCCCGCTGCCCACCGAGGCCGCCCTCGCCGTCACCCGCACCGCGCAGGAGGCCCTCACCAACGTCCGCCGCCACGCCCCCGGCAGCCCCGCCCGCGTCGTCCTCGCCTTCGGTGCCGCCGAGTGCGTCCTGGAGATCACCAACCCCGCCTCGCCCACCCCCGGCGAGCCCGGGGGAGGATATGGCCTCGTGGGGATGCGCGAGCGAGCCGAACTGCTGTCCGGGACCCTGGAGACCACCACCGGGGACGTGTTCACCGTGCGCCTGAGGATCCCGGTGTGACGGCGCGCGTCGTCGTCGCCGAGGACCAGGCCATCGTCCGCGACGGTCTCGTCCTGCTGCTCGGGCTGCTCCCCGGCGTCGAGGTCGTCGGCGCCGCCGCCGACGGCGAGGAGGCCCTGCGGCTGGTCGCCGAGCACCAACCCGACATCGTCCTGATGGATCTGCGCATGCCCCGCCTGTCCGGGGTGGCCGCCACCAAACGGGTCCGCGAGGAACACCCCGGCACCCAGGTCGTCGTGCTGACCACCTACGCCGACGACGCCTCGGTGTTCTCCGCGCTGCGCGCCGGCGCCCGCGGCTTCCTGACCAAGAGCGCCGGCGCCGACGAGATCGCCGCCGCGATCGCCTCGGTCATGGACGGCCACGCCGGACTCGACCCCCGCGTCCAGGGACGCCTCCTCGACAGCATGACCTCCGGCGCGGTCCCCGCCGCGCCGGTCGCCGGACCGCCGTCCCGCCGCGAGGAGGCCCCCGACGGCCTCACCCGCCGCGAACGCGAGGTGCTGATCCTGATCGCCGCCGGTCGTTCGAACGCCGAGATCGCCGCGGAGCTGTACGTGAGCGAGGCGACGGTGAAGACGCACATCAACAACCTCTTCGCCAAGGCCGGACTGCGCACCCGGGCACAGGCGGTGGCCTACGCGTTCCGGCACGGACTGGTGGAGGAGCCGGGGGAGTAGGCGGGGAGCGGGCTCGGAGCGGGCAGGGTGTGGGCAGGGCGTGGGTGGAGCCGGGCCGGTGGGACGACGGTGGGCTCGTGTGGGGCGCGCGGCCCGGTGGGCGTGACGGGGCGGCCCAGGGAGGGGCGTGCCGGGCGAGGCGGCGGGTGCGTGACGCGGGCTCGCCGTACGCCCGGTGAGGCGCGTTCGGGGCGGCTCCGTGGCCACGACGACGCGGCCCCGCCGGGATCCTAGCCGCCGTAATGCACCGACCCGCGTCGATGCTGTCGTGCGTTACGCCACGACGTGCGCGGCATGGCCTCGCCGGGCCGCGACGTGGGCGGCACGGTGTCGTCGGGCCGTGTCTGGTGGGGTGAGGCGGCTTGTGTGAGGCGCGGTCGTGACGGAGCGGACCAGTCGGGCGACGGTGCGGCCTTGTGCTGGCTCCACGCGGCCACGCGAAGGGTGCTGGATGAGTGGCGGGGTGTGTGACGCAGCCCCGCCGGGACCCTCGCCGCCGCATGGCATCACCCCGGGTCGAGGTTGCCGCGTGTTACGCCGTGCCGCGTCGGCCGCGCGGCCCGGGTGCGCCGGTGCTGCGCGGTGCCGCAGGCGTGAGGGTGCGGTCCCGGCGCCGGTCTTCCATGCCGCGGGGCATCGATCAAGGCGCTCGCTACGTCGTGGCGCGTCGTGAAGTACGGCGTCGTCGGGCCGTGACGGTGCGGCTCTCGCAGCGCGGGCGCGCTACCGCCCCACCCTCCATGCCCCCGAACCGCCCCCACCCCACCCGCTCGCGTTGCATGATCGAACCGAACTCGCCCGCCGCGATCCTGGAGGTCACGTGAAGGTGCTCGTCATCGGTGCCACCGGCTACATCGGGGCCGCCGTGTCCGGCGCGCTCGCCGCGCGGGGGCATGCCGTCACCGGCTTGAGTCGCTCGGGGCGGGCCGCGCATCCCGGGGTCGAAGGGGTGCGGGGTGACATCACCGATCCGGCGGGGCTGGTGGGGGTGGCGTCGCGCTCGGACGTGATCGTGCACGCTGCGGCGCCCACCGGCGATGAGGACGCCGACGCCTCGGCGCTGGAGGCGCTGCTGGGCGCCGACCGGCCGCTGGTGTACACCAGCGGCATCTGGGTCCTCGGCGAGACGGGACGCGATCACGCCGACGAGGACGCGCCGCTGAACCCGCTGCCGATCGCGGCGTTCCGGCCGCGCATGGAGAAGCTCACGCTGGGCGGCGGCGGGTCGATCATCCGCCCGGGCATCGTCTACGGCGATGGCGCGGGGATTCCCGCCATGCTCGTCGACTGGGCCGCCGCGCACGGCATCGGACGCCACGTCGGCGGGCCGGGCGGGCGCTGGCCGATGGTCCACGTCGAGGATCTCGCCGGGCTCTTCGCGCTGGTCGTGGAGCGCTTCGAGGCGGGCGCGATCTGGCACGGCATCGATGAGCCGGCCGTGTCGACGGTCGCGCTGGCCGCGGCCGCCGACCTGGCCGCCGGGGGCCGGGGACGCACCGAGCCGCTACCGCTGGACCGCGCGGTGGAGCTCCTCGGCGCGCCCTACGCCACCGCGCTGGCCCTCGACCAGGATGTGCGCTCGACGCGCGCGGCGCGGCTCGGGTGGAGCCCGGCGCGTTCCTCCGTCGACGAGATCGCCACGGGGTCCTACGTCCGGCACGTTTGATCCGGCACGGCGGGGGCATCTCTCCGTCCACGGGCGAAGCCCCCCTCGCTCGCCCGGGACAGGAGTGCTGGCATGACCATCGCAGGTGTCATCTCCGCCATCATCGTCGGACTCGTGATCGGCGTCCTCGGGCGGCTCGTCCTGCCCGGCCGCCAGAGCATCCCGATCTGGCTCACCATCCTGGTCGGCATCGCCGCCGCGCTGATCGGCACGGCCATCGCGCGGGCCCTCGGCGTCGCCGACACCGCGGGCGTGGACTGGATCGAGATCTGCATCCAGGTCGCCCTGGCCGCCGTCGGCGTGGGCGTCCTCTCCGGCATCCGGCGTTCGAGCTGACCCGGGCGGCCGGGCGGAGTCGGCGAATACGCCCTGGTGAGAGCCGGTGAGAGGGCAAGATGGAGGAGCCCACGTGACAAGGGAGGCGCCATGACCATCGACGGCATCTTCTCCGCCCTCATCATCGGCCTCGTCGTCGGTGCCCTGGGACGCCTGATCCTGCCCGGCCGCCAGAACATCCCGATCTGGCTGACCCTCGTCGTCGGCGTCGTCGCCGCGTTCCTGGGCACCGCGCTCGCCAAGCTCTTCGGCGTGGCGACCACCAAGGGCGTCGACTGGATCGAGCTGTTCTTCCAGCTCGCGCTGGCCGTCGTCGGCGTCGCCATCGTCGCTGCGATGCGCAAGAAGACGTGACAGCGATCTGGCCGTGATCTGTCAGCGGGCCCGGCGATCGTCGGGCCATGGCATTCGCACCCCTCAAATGGCACCGCCCGCTGACCGTCGTGTCGGCCCTCTTCCTCCTGCTGGCCCTCGTCTCCGCGGTCGGCATCGCCGTCGACGGCCGGACGCTGCTCGGCGACCCGGTCTGGCTCAAGCCCGCCAAGTTCGGCTTCGCCTTCGGCGTCTACGGCCTGACCCTCGCCTGGCTGCTGTCGCGGCTGAAGAAGGCGCGCCGGACGGGCTGGTGGTTCGGCACCGTCTTCGCCGTGGCGGGACTGTCCGACATCACCATGATCGTCCTGGCCGCCGCGCGCGGCACGTTCAGCCACTTCAACGCGAGCACCGACGCGTTCAGCAAGGCCGTGCAGATCGTCTTCGCCTACGGCGTCCCGCCGATCGCGCTGGCCAACATCGCCTTCGCGATCCTGGTGCTGGTCCAGCGCTCCGGGGACCGGGCCGTGGACCGCGCGCTGCGGGCCGGGCTGCTGCTGTCCACGCTGGGCATGATCGTGGTCATCGTGCCGAACTTCGTGCCCGGCCTGATCGAGGTGACCACGCGGACGGTGACCGACGCGGCCGGACGTGAGGTCACCATGGCCGGCGGGCACGGCCTGGCCGGCCACCCCGACGGCAACGGCATGGCCCTGACCGGCTGGAACGACGCCGGGGGCGACATCCGAGTCCCCCACTTCGTGGGCCTGCACGGTGTCCACGTGCTCCTGCTGATCGCCCTCGTTCTCGCCAAGCGCGGCCGGATGACGGAGGCGACCCGCCGCCGCGTCGTGGGCGCCGCCGCGCTCGGGTACGCCGGGTTCTTCCTGGTGACCTCATGGCAGATGCTGCGCGACCAGTCCTTCGCCCACCCGGACGCCGCCACGCTCACCGCCTACGGGGTGGTCGCGATCGTCGTCGCCGCCGGACTGGCCTACGCCAGGGTGCGGGCGACCTCGTCGCGGGAGGCGCCGGTACCGGTGGCGTAAGCGGCGCGGTAGCCCTCCTCGCCGAGCCTCGCGGTCAGGTCCGCGACCAGCTCGGCGAGATCGGGGTTCCCGGCGTCGAAGGCGCCGCGCAACCGCTCGCTCCACCCCAGCGCCCTCGCCGCCCCCACCGCGTCGCCCTCGGCGGCCAGCAGCGCGGCGTACAGCTCGGCGGCCAGCGGGAAGTCCCGCAGCGACTTGCAGGAGACGACCACCGGCGGCCACAGCTCGCGCGCGCCGGACGCGTCCCGCGCCGCCAGCCGCAGCCCCATCCGCGCCACGACGGTGATCATCTTCGCCAGCGGCGGCGGATGGCCGCTCGCTTGAAGCATCCCGGTCAGCTCGGCCACCGCGGCCTCGGCCGCCGCCAGGTCCCCGCGCCGCAGATGCAGGTTCACCAGGCCCAGCCGGACCTCTAGGACCCGCTCCGGCGGGCCGGACGCCAGCCGCGCCAGCAGCGCGGTGAAGTCCCGCTCGGCGCCGTCGAGGTCACCGGCGCGGACGCGCTCACCGGCGGCCTGCGTGCGCAGCCACACGTCGGCGAACGGGCCCGTCTCGGCGGCCACGCCCGCCGCGCGCTCGAACTCGGCGATGGCGCGCGCGTGGTCCCCCTCCACCGAGTGCCGCCGCGCGAGCACCGACAGCGCCATCATCAGCCCCAGCCGGTCCCCGAGCGCGGTGAACCGCTCGATCGCCTCCGCCAGCGGCGCCGCCGCGCCCGCCCAGTCGCCCCGGTCGCCGCGCACGGTGACCTCCATCAGCCGCCCCACCGCCCGCACCCACGCGTCGGGATGCCCGGCGGCGCGGCGCAGCTCGCGGTCGGCGAGCTCGGCGTCCCCGGCCAGCATCGCCCCGGTCGGGACGGCGGCCACCAGCGCCGGGTACCGCTCGAACGCGCCGGTGCGGACGCACTCGTCGACCAGCGCGCGAGCGGTCGCAGGGAGGATCGGCGTTCCCTCCGACAGCGCCGCCACGGCCGCGAAACCGGCCCGGGCGTGCTCGGGGAGCTCATCGCCGAAGACGGCCAGGATCTGGCGGATCTGGGTGGTCAGCCGCCGGTCGGGACGGTGCGTCTGCCAGAACCAGGCCAGCGCGCCGATCAGCCGCGCCGAGGAGTCCGGCTCGTGCCCGTCGACGGCCAGCCGCAGCGCCGCCGACATGTTGTCGTCCTCGGCCTCGAACACCGCCAGCGCCCGCAGCTGCTCGCCGGTGCGCAGGTGCGGCTCGTTCTCCTCGGCCACCGCGAGGAGGCGGGCGATGAAGCGCGCCTCGACGGCCGCGCGCTCGCCGGACTCGGTGAGCCGCCCGGCGGCGTAGGCGCGGACGGTTTCGAGCATGCGGTAGCGGGGGTCGGCGCCGCCGTCGGCGTCCACGACGGACTTCTCCACCAGCGAGCCCAGGACGTAGATGACGTCGGCGGCGGGCAGTTCGGGTCCGGCGGCGACGGCCTCCAGGTCGGCCAGGCGCGCGCCGCCGGGGAACGCCGAGAGGCGGCGGGCGAGGACGCGCTCGGGCTCGGCGAGCAGGTCCCAGCTCCATTCCACGACCGCCTGGAGGGTGCGGTGGCGGGGGACGGCGGTGCGGGATCCGGCGGCCAGCAGCCGGAAGCGGTCGTCGAGGCGGCGGGCGATCTGCTCGGCGCTCATCGAGCGCAGCCGCGCCGCGGCGAGCTCCAGCGCGAGGGGCAGGCCGTCGAGGCGGCGGCAGATCTCGGCGACGGCCTCGCGCGCGCCCTCGTCGGCGTCGAAGCCGGGACGCACCGCGCGGGCCCGGTCGGTGAACAGCCGCCGGGCCTCGTCGGCGGGGTCGAGCGGCCCGAGCGGGCACAGCACCTCGCCGGTGACGGCGAGCGGCTCGCGGCTGGTGGCCAGGATGGTCAGGCCCGGCGCGCGCTCCAGCAGCTCCTCGGCGAGGGCGGCCACGGCGGCGATCACGTGCTCGCAGTTGTCCAGCACCAGCACCGCCGGTTCGGGGCCGAGGAGCGCGGCGACGCGCTCGGCGGGCGTCCCGTCGCGGCGCAGGCCGTGGCCGAGGGCGGCCAGGACGGCGTCGGGGACGCGGTCGGGCGAGCCGACGCCCGCCAGCGGCGCGAACCACACGCGCCCGGCGGCGTGCGCGGGATGCCGCGCGGCGGCCTCCACCGCCAGGCGCGTCTTGCCCGCGCCGCCGGGCCCGACGATCGTGGTGAGCCGCGAGGCGGGGCCGGTGAGCGCGGCCAGCTCCGGTTCCCGGCCGACGAAGCTGGTGAGCCGCACGGGCAGCCGCCCGGCGGTGGGCGTGGCGGCGCGCTCCTCGCCGCGCAGCAGCTCCAGGTGCGCCGCGCGCAGCTCGGGGGAGGGGTCGGCGCCGAGCCGCTCGGCCAGGCGCTCGCGGAGCTCGGCGTAGACGGTGAGGGCCTCGGCGGTGCGCCCGGCCGCCTGCAACGCGCGCATCCGCAGCGCCGCCGGGCGTTCCCGGAGCGGATGCTCGACGGTGGCGGCGGCCAGGTCGGCGAGGATTTCGGTGTGGCGGCCCAGGCCCAGTCGCGCCTCGAAGCGGTCCTCGGTGGTCTCCAGGCGCAGCCCGTCGAGGCGGACGGCGGGGGCGAGCGCGAAGGGGGCGTCCCGGACGTCGGCGAGGGCCTCGCCGCGCCACAGCTCCAGGGCCTCGGTGAGGGTCGCGTCGGCCTCGTGGACGCGCCCGGCGGCCAGTTCGGCGCGGCCGCGCGCGGCCAGCTCCTCGAACTCGGCGGCGTCGACGGTGGCGCCGGACAGCCGGTAGCCGCCGTCGACGTGCGGGACGTCGGCGCCGAGCGCGCGCCGCAGCCGCGAGACCAGGCCCTGGAGCGCGTTGGCGGCGTTGGCGGGGGCCTCGGCGTCCCACAGGCCGGTGATGAGCGCGCCGGCCGGGACGACGCGCCCGGCGTCGAGGGCGAGGCGGGCCAGGAGCGCGCGCAGCCGCGCCCCACCGGCGTCCAGTGGGGCGCCGTCATCGTCGCGGGCCGTCACCGGTCCCAGCAGGCTCACACGCACTGGCCCAAGACTAGGGCTCGGGCGGGTCCGGCGGCGAGGCGGAGGCGCCGGGTGGCCGTCGGGCGCGGGCGGCCCGTGGGGGGTATCCTCTGCGGCATCTCAACAGGGAGGCCTTATGCGGCGCATCGGTCCACTTCGGACGGCGGGTTTCGGTTTACTGCTGCTCCCGCTCGTCGCCGCCGGGTGCGGGTCGAGCGTGCCGCCCCAGCTCGCCGCGCCGCGCGGTTACGTCCACCAGGTCTCCGGTGTGGGCGGTTCGGGTTGCGACAAGGCCGAGGACCAGGTCCAGACCGGTGCGGGAGACCTCATCGGCCCGCACTTCGCGCTGACCGTGGCGTGCGTGTCGACGATGAGGAGCGTGAGAGGGCTCGACGCGGTCTACCCGGACAAGACCGACGCCCCGCCGCTGGCGCCGCCCGGTTACGAGTTCGTGGTCGTCACGATCTCCCCGACCGCGCCCGGCGAGACCGCCTACTCCTCCGGTGGCAGCGTCAACGCCGAGCTGGTCCTGGGCGATTTCCACGTCCCCCTCGAACGCACACCCGATCCCGGTGACGTGATCGTCGCCGTCGCGCCCGTGAAGGAGCCGGCCACGCTCGCCGTCACCGACGAGGGGCGGTTGCAGTCGTTCTCGCTGCGCGACCGTGAGCGCCAGGAGAGCGTGAACGGCTACTACTCGGCGATCGAAGGCGCCGTCGACGTCCCGGACTACCACGCGTACTTCAAGGGCGAGTCCGGCTCGTCCTGGGGCTGGTACGAGTGCAACGGCGGCATCACCGCCTGGCGCGACCTGTGGGATCCCGAGCTGGGCTGGGTCAGCGGCAACAGCGCCCGCCTGACCATCAAGATCTACTGGCCGAAGCAGACCAAGGACGTGGTCACCTACTTCGAGCTGTACGCGGAGAACTCGCTCAAGATGAGCACGAGCGGGCAGTACTTCAACGCGAACGACGTGACCTGGACCGACACCGACGACAAGGGCGGCTACTTCACCTGGGTCTACGAGATGCCCGGGGACGCCACGACCTTCGAGCTGGAGTTCCAGCCGCGCGGGAAGCTGACGCTGCTGTCGAACAAGGCGACCCTGGCGCTGACCCAGGACGTCGAGGTCACCAGGTACACCCTGGACTTCACACGCCGGTAGGGGTGAGGGCCCGCCCGTTTCGCCGTGGTGGCGGATGAGCGAGGCTCACCCGCCTGCCTGGATGGAACTCACCCGTCTGCCGGGGATGGAATGGGTGTCCGGCCGTCGGGCAGGGGATCCGGGCCGGGTGGGACCGGGTGGGTGAACCGGCCCGCCCGTTTCGCCGCGGTGGCGGATGAGCACGGCTCACCCGCCTGCCGGGCTGGAGCCGGTGTCCGGCCCGCAGGTAGGGGATCCGGGCCGGGTGTACCGCCCGCCCGCTTCGCCGCGGCGGCGGCGGCGGATGAGTGAGGCTCACCCGCCCGCCGGCGCGAAGCCGGGTGCCCACCCTCATGCCGGGTGCGCCGACGGCCGGGACCGGGTCCCGCCGTCCGCGCGGCCCGGCCGTGCTTCACGCCGTCCACCCCGCCGCCGTGGCGGGGCGGACGGCGTCGCGCGTCCTAGCCGCGCAGGTACTTCTCCCACCACGTGAACGGCACCTTGTACGCCGAGGGGGTGTTGTCCCCGGCGTGGTTGGCCAGGCCGTTCTTGCCGAAGTAGTGGTCGTGGACCTGTCGCTGTGCCGGGCCCGACAGGTCCGGGTCGCTGACCGCGACCGCGTGGATGTGGTAGGCGAAGCCGTCCGCGGGGGTGCGGAGCCAGGCGGCGAAGCCGACCGTGCGCAGGGCCTTCACGGCCTGCCAGCGCTGGGTGTCGGTCATGGACGACACGGAGATGTCGACCACGCCGCCACCGTCGTGGGTGCCCGCCGAGTCGGGGTTCGACGAGTTGTACGAGCCCTGGGTGAGGGTGATGCTCGGGGCGATCATCCCGTCGGCGCGGGCGAGCATGTCGGCGGTGCGCGCGTTGACCTGCTTGCCGCCGTAGGAGTCGTCGCGCGCACCGGCGCGGACGGGCCGCGTGACGGTGTAGCGGCCGCTGCCCAGCGAGGTCAGCGAGGTCGCGCCGGGCAGGCCGTTGGCGTCGATCCCGGTGTAGCCGAGGGACCGCTGGTAGGCCGCGTACGCCGAGATCGTGGACGTCCCGAAGTGCCCGTCATCGGCCGAGGCCGCCAGGAAGCCCTTCGCGGTCAGGGCCTGCTCCACCGGCAGCACGTGATCGTGGCAGCCGGGGGTGAGACCGGTGTCGGCCTTCGGGGGGTCGACCTGGGCGGCGAGCAGCACCATCTCCATGTCGACGGCCGGGACGGCGGCGAACGCGCCGGGCGCCAGCGCCGACGACACCGCCACTCCCGCGACGGCGGCCGCGCCGCTGGTGAGCAGCCATCGTCTGGTCCGGTTGGTCTCTAAGGTCATCGCGGTCTCCCACTCGTGTCATGGCCGGTGAGGGCCTATTTCTGCCGGAGCCCGTCCATATTGGGGCCTCAGTCGATCTCCTGTCCAGACCTGCGGAGGCGGGCGAGGGCCAGTCCGGCGATCACGAGGGTCAGGCCCACCAGCAGGCCCAGGGCGAGGTTCACGCCGGTCACCGGGAGCGGCCCGGGAGCGGGCGGCGCGGTGGTCGGCGGGACAGTCGGCGGGACGGTCGGCGGCACCGTGGGCGGCGACGTCGGGGGCGAGGTGGGCGGCACCGTCGGCGGTGTCGTGGGGGGAGTGGTCGGCGGGACCTTCTCCGTCTTGATCTCGCACACCACCCACGGCGCCTCGGTCGACAGCAGCGTGCCGCCGTCCATGCGGCGCCCGCCGATGGCGATCTTGTTCCAGGTCCGCTCGCTGCCGGTGAAATCACCCTCCGGGGCGTCCATGGTCCAGGTGAAGGTGTAGGTCTCGCCGCCGAGGAGCCGGTGCGAGCCGAAGTCGAAGCGCAGGGAGCGGATCGCCGTCCAGTCGGTCACCGCGGCGGCCGGGACGAAACTGGGGTCCACGACGCCGCCGCAGTAGAAGGACGCGCCCCCGTTGGAGTTGTCCATCTCGGGGCGGCAGGGATCGTCCTTCGTGGAGTAGGTGATGACGGCCGGGGCGGTGCCGACGTCGACGGGCCCGGTCAGCGTCGGACGCCACACGCTCACCGCGGGGTCGTTGTAGCGCCCGTCGGTGACGCCCTTGGTGCCCGGCGCGGGCAGCAGGTCGTAGGCGACCACGTCGGTGAGGGTCTTGTTGCCGAGGTTGCCCAGGACCACCCGGTAGGACACCGTCCCGCCGGACGTGGCGTGCCCGACCTGCGAGGCGTCCTGCTCCGCCGAGCCCTGCCAGGCGCCGTCCTTGTCGCCCTGGACCTCCTTCTTCACCGACAGGGCCGCCGACTGGGCGATGGCGAAGTCGTCACCGGCCTTGAGGAAGTCCTCGGTGGTGTTCCCGTCACCGTCCCAGTCCTCGATGTCGGGCTCGCCGCCCAGCAGCGGCTTGTCCGGGTCGAACAGGCCCACGAGGTTGCCGGGGTAGTCGGAGGCGGTCGCGTCGCCGGTGTAGGTGCCGTCGGGCGCGCCCGCCTTGACGGTGGTCTCGAACTCGTAGTCGCACACCGAGTTCTGCGCCGGGATCGTCGCGCCCGGCTTCGCCACGGCCACCAGCGCCACCCGCCCGCGCGCGCCCGGCCGGGTCGTCACGTCGAAGCGGTCACCGGCGGGGCAGTAGGACGGCTGACCGGCGGCCAGCCGGAACGTGCCCCCGGTGTACTCCAGCTGGTCGGGGATCAGGTCGATGATCTCGGGCCGCAGCGGTGAGGTGTTGCGGCCGTAGGGGTCGTTGGTGACGGTCAGGGTCCACACGTGGGTCCCGCCCGGGGCCACCGGGGCCGCGTCGGTCTTCTTACTGATCAGCGGCCAGGCCAGCGCCGGGTGGATGTGGATGGTCGAGCAGTCGTTCCCGGTGACCTTCCCGGCGCCGTGGCCGAGGCTGAAGTCGGCGCAGTTCTTCACGTCGCCGGTGCCGCCGGAGACCTCCGAGCCGTCGATGACGCCGTAGATCTGCGCGTTGATCTGGACGCCCGCGCCCAGGCCGGGCACGGCGATCTTGAGGGAGACGACGTCGCTGCCGCCGGGCGCGGCGACGTCCACGCCCTGCTGGTTCCACGGAATGGTCTTGGTGGTGCCGTTGGCGTAGGTGACCGTGATCGTGGCCTCGCCCTGGTAGCTGCCCGACTGCCCGGGGACGTAGAGGTTCACCTGGTTGGGGTCGAAGCCGTTCGGCATCGTGTCCTTGATGACCAGGTCGGCCGGTGAGCTGCCGGTGTTGTGCGCGGTGAGCACGAACTGGACGGTCTGCCCGTCGGTGGCCTCTTTGCTGTCGGTGTACTTGCTGAACTCGCCGGTGACGGTGCCCTGGTCCACGATGGTGGTCTGCTTGGTGTCGGAGACGGTGATCTCGTCCCCGCCGCCGTAGGGCGTCCCGCTGATCGAGGCGGTGTTGTCCAGGACCGTGCCGACCAGGGCGGGGTCGGTGACCTTCACCGTGACGTCGCAGCGGACCTCGTAGGGGAACTCGGTGATCTGGTCCCACTGGCTGCCGGGCATGTCCGGGTTGGTGTCCACCGGCATCGACACGGTGTGGGTGGCCGCGTCGTAGACGCACTCGTCGGGTTTCGCCGAGACGAACTCGACCCCGGTGGGCAGCGGGTCGGTGAGGGTGACGTTCTCCAGCGCGAGGTTGCCGCGCGGCGTGCTGCCCCGGGGGTTGTTGGTGGCGCGCAGCTCGTAGGTGAAGTCCTGGTCGAGGACGGCCTGCGCGGGCGCCTTCTTGGTGATCTGCGGGTTGGGGGAGGCGGTCACCGCGAGGGTGGCGTCGTCGGTGCTGGGCGTGCCGTCCCCGTTGGACGCGGTGGCCTCCATCGAGGCCTTCTGGTTCCCCGGCGGGGTGTAGTAGTCCAGGGACGGCCAGCTCACCGTGAGCTGGGAGGTCGCCCCGGCGTCGATGTGGTCGTAGGCGACGGTGACGGTCCCGTCGGCGTTCGGGGTCACCGAGGTGACCCCCGGCGGCCACGGTTCGGCCACCTGGCCCGCCCCGGACGCGCCGGGCGGGGGCGTGAAGGTGACCGACACGTCCTGGCAGCCGCCGGGGATGGAGCACTGGATGAACCCGTTATAGGACAGGTAGTCGCCCGCGGCCACCGGCGTCGTCGCCGGATCGAGGCGCACGCTCATGCGCGCGTCGGCGAAGGCGGGTCCGGCCGGTCCGAGCACCAGCAGGAGCGCGACGCAGGCGGAGGCCAGACGCTTGATCATCCGGTCATCCTAATCGGACTGATCGGGTCAATCGGACTATTGGGATGCGCGGCGGGCCGTCCCCGGTCGCGCGGGCGGCGGGTCCCCCGTCGTATGAAGGATTTCCCGCAACTTATCCGGCCGAACTCGCGTTCCACCGGCTTTCCCTTCTCCGGCCCTTCCGCAGGGGTTCGCTTCCCCGCTACGATCCGGCCCGGCGGCGGTCACCCGTCGTCATCCCACGAACCATGGAGTGAATCATGCGGTTACTCCCCAGAGCGGCCATGGCGGGCGCGATCGCGGCGGCGACCATCGCCGCCACGCTCGTGAGCGCCCCGGTCGCGCAGGCCGACCCCGCGGGCCTGACGCTGATCGCGTCGAACCAGTCCCTCCTCGGCGTGCACGAGCTGTACGCCCAGACCTACGCCGGGCACCCCGTGCTCGGCGGCTTCTACGCCCGGCACACCGACCGCGAGACCGGCGCCGTCACCATCCAGGACGGCAGGCTCACGGTCGGCAAACTCGACCTCGGCAAGGCGCGCGTCTCCGGTGACCGCGCCGCCACCGCGGAGACGAAGGCGCGCGGCCACGCCTTCCGCACCGACATCGTCGTCGTCCCCGGCGACAACGCCACCCTCGCCTACGCCGTCCTCAGCCAGGACGCCACCGGCGAGTACCGCACCGTCGTCGACACCGACTCCGGCTCGGTCCTGCGCGTCGACGAGCTCTCCGACCACGTCGACGGCCACGGCAAGGTCTTCGAGCCCAACCCCGTGGCGACGCTGCAGAACACCACGCTGACCGACCAGAACAACAAGGACTACGCCGCCCTGTCCGGCGCCTACAAGTCGGTCACCCTCAAAAACCTCAACGGCACCGGCAAGCTCGACGGGTCCTTCGCCAACAACATCAGCGCCAGCGAGGTCAAGAACAACACCAACACCTTCAACTACAACCGCTCGCAGGCCGGTTTCGAGCAGGTGATGGCCTACTACAGCATCACCAGCGCGCAGAGCTACATCCAGAGCCTGGGCTTCACCTCGGTCAACAACGAGGCCCAGGACTTCAAGACCACCGGCCTGACCGACGACAACTCGTTCTACAGCCCCTCGGCCGACTCGATCACCTTCGGCACCGGCGGTGTCGACGACGCCGAGGACGCCGAGGTCATCTGGCACGAGTACGGCCACGCCATCCAGGACGCCCAGGTCCCCGGCTTCGGCTCCTCCAATGAGGCCGGCGCGATGGGCGAGGGCTTCGGCGACTGGTTCGCGGTCATGATGTCCATCCCGAACAACCCCGACACGGTCAAGACCCCGCTGGCCTGCGTCGCCGACTGGGACGCCGTCTCCTACGCCTCGGGCACCCCCAAGTGCCTGCGCCGCGTCGACGGCACCAAGGTCTACCCCGGCGACGTGGAGAACGAGGTCCACGCCGACGGTGAGATCTGGTCACGCGCTCTGTGGGACGTCTACAAGGGCCTCGGCCGCGATCAGGCGGTCAAGGTCGTGCTGGAGGCGCAGTTCTCCTACGCCCCGAACACGTCCTTCGCCGCCGCGGCCACCGTCACGGTCAACACCGCCCGCAGGCTGTACGGCGCCTCCGCCGCCACGGTCTGCCAGAACGCCTTCCACGCTCGCGGCATCCTGTAGTGAGCACGGCCGCGCCGGGACACCCCGGCGCGGCCCTCCTCACACCGAACGGCGCCGGCTGGCGTACACCGGGCACAATCGCCGGATGATCGACTCCCTCCCCTCCTGGGTGCCCACCGCCGAGGACGCCTGGTCGGCCCGGCTCCGCGACCTCCTCGCCGACGGCGTCATCCCCGGGATCGACGCGCTCGGCGCGCACCTGGCGACCCTCGACCAGCAGCGCACCGCCCGGGGTGCGGTGAAGAAGGCCTGGGAGAAGACCACCGCCAAGCTCATGGGCTCCGACACCCGGCCCTTCGTCTTCGACATGGTGCTCGCGCTGACCGGCGAGCCCCTCTCGCACGACACCTCCAACTGGCGCGACATGGGCCTCACCGCCGCCGGTTCCCGCTCCCTGGCCAAGGCCTTCGTGCTCGCCTCCGGGTACTCGGGCGAGGGCTCCTTCGCCGCCCACCTGGAGCACCTCGCCCGCTATGCCGCGGCCCTGCGCGGCATGGGCGCGCGCTACCGCGACGACGCCATCGCCGAGGTCGCCTTCCGGGCCCTGGAGACCCTCGGCACCGAGGAGGCCTTCGCCGCCCTGTGCCACCTGCGCCGCGACATCGACTACGTGATCCTGCGCGAGCACGTCGAGCCGCACCTCCTGGCCGTCGCCACCGCCCTGGGCGTCCCGGACGTCGTGCGCGAGGAGCGCTCGGTGCCCGCGCACGCCCTGAACGCCCAGGGCGTGGCGATCTTCGGCGGCGAGGACGCCACCGTCTACGGCAACTCCGGGCTGCGCGCCGACCTCGAAGTCGACCGGAACATGCTCGTCGGGCTCACCTGGTACGACGCCGACGGCCTGCCCGACTACACCACCTACCCGTTCCCCAGCCCGCGCGGCCACAAGCGCGTCTTCCGCCCGGAGAACATCGAGGGCGTCCAGCGCTTCGCCAAGCGCGTCCACGCCGAGGTCGCCGCCCAGCGCGCCCGCCTGCGCGACATCCCGGCCGGCCGCACGTGGGACTTCGCCGAGTGGGCCGAGCACTACCGCGACCACCACCTCGTCGGCGTCCTCACCGCTTCCCTGATCTGGGAGCACCGCCACGGCGAGGACTGGACGGCCGCCCTCGCCGCGGAGGTCCCGGACACCGCCGAGGAGATCCGGCTGTGGACCGACGGGAAGCCCGGCGAGGCCGAGGCCCTGCGCGAGCGGCTGGGGTCCGGCCGCCGCCAGGCCTTCGCCCAGCTGCCCGGGTAGAGCGGAGAGGGCCGCGTCCGGCGCGGCCCTCCATCGTCCTAGCGGCCCAGGACCTCGCGCAGGCGAGGTGCGAAGGCCGCCGGGTCCTCGGCGAAGCCGATGTGCCCGCCCGGGAACATCACCGGCTCCACGCCCAGGGCCGCCGCCAGCGCGCGTGAGGTCCGGTCGCACAGCTCACCGGCGGAGTCCTCGCCGATGCCGATCACCAGCTTGCCGGTCAGGCCCTTCAGGACGGCCAGGTCCGGCTCCCAGGACACGCTGGGCGTGAACAGGTGCGTGTACTGGAAGTTCCCGTCGGCGGTGTCCTGCTCGGTGCCGGGGGCGGCCATCATCTGGACGAACTCCTCCGGCAGCTCGATGTCGGCCAGCGCCAGGAACTTCCGCCAGCCGCCCAGCACGTCGCCCGACAGGTGCGTGGCGGCGATGTCGGCGCTCTTCTCGCGCAGCTCCTCGCGCTCGGGCAGCAGCTCGTTCAGGGGCGGCTCGTGGGCGATGACCAGGCGGACGGCGTCCGGGTGGTGCTGGGCCAGGCCGAGCGCGGTCACCGCGCCGCCGCTGGAGCCCAGGACGGCGGCCGGGCCGGCGTCCACGTGCGCGATCAGCCGGGCGAGGTCATCGGCGCGCGTCGCGATCGAGATCGGCGCGTCGGCGTCGGCGACCGTGCTGCGGCGGATGCCGCGCGGGTCGGTGGTGACCACGGTGTGAGAGCCGGCGATCAGGTCGGCGAGCCCCTCGAAGGAGCGGGCGTCCATCGGGGTGCCGAACAGCACGACCAGCGGACCCTCGCCGCGCACCTCGTAGTGGAGCCGGGCGCCGGGGACGTCGAGAACACGGTTCATTGCTTCCTCCTTGTTAGGCCTTCACCGGGTGAGACCCCCGCCGTCGGGCAGAATCGTCGCGATGAGCGAGAACTTTTTCGCCGAGGCCGAACTCGCCGCCGCGCGGGCGGGTGACGACGCGGCGTTCACGCGCCTCGTGGCCCCGCTGCGGGACGAGTTGCGCGCGCACGGCTACCGGATGCTCGGCTCGGTCCACGACGCCGAGGACGCCCTCCAGGAGGCCCTGCTGCGCGCCTGGCGCGCGCTGCCGCGCTTCGAGGGCCGCAGCACCCTGCGGACCTGGCTGTACACGGTGGCGACCCGGACCTGCCTGGACCTGATCGAGAGCCGGGGCCGCCGGGCCCTCCCCGTCGACCTGGGCCCGGCCGCCGAGACGGTCGACACCGCCCACGCCCCGCGCGACGACGTCGCCTGGCTGGGCCCGTACCCGGTGGGTCCGGCGGGCAGCTACGAGCGGCGGGAGTCGGTGGAGCTGGCCTTCGTGGCCGCGCTCCAGCACCTGCCGGGCAACCAGCGGGCCGCGTTGCTGCTGTTCGAGGTCCTCGCCTTCAGCGCCGCCGAGATCGCCGAGATGATGAAGACCTCGGTGACGTCGGTGAACTCCGCGCTGTCGCGGGCCCGCCGGGTCATCGCCGAGCGCGTCCCCGACCGCGGTCAGCAGCGCGCGCTGAGCGAGATCGGCGACGCGCGCGTCCGCGAGATCGTCACCGGTTTCTCCACCGCCCTGGAACTGGGCGACACCGACGCGCTGGTGGCGCTGCTGACCGAGGACGTCACGTGGGCGATGCCGCCGCTGCCGTCGTGGTACTCGGGCCTGGCCAGTGTCACCGCGTTCGCCGAGGCGGTGCCCTTGAGCAGCTGCGGGGAGTGGCGGCACGTGGTCACCGAGGCCAACGGCCAGCCCGCCGTGGCGGGCTACCTGCTCGGCGAGGACGGCCGCCACCACCGCTGGTCGGTGACGGTGCTGACGCTGCGGGACGGCCGGGTCTGCGCGCTCACGTCGTTCATCGGCGACGAGAGCTTCACCGCGATGGGGCTTCCTCTCACTCTGTGATCAACACGAGCCGTGTGTCACCGGATGATCTCGGTGCGCAAGGTTTCTGCAAGGGCGGTGGGGGAGCGTGGCGGAAGAGGACCGGGACCGTCCGGTCCACCGTCATGGAGGTGGCACATGTCCAAGGCCCTGACCCGTTTCGCCGACCGGATGCTCTCCCGGTTCGTGCCCGCCGGCAGCGCGGCCGCCCAGGAGTGCCCGTTCGTCGGCCAGTGGTGCATCGTCGGTTCCGGCTGCACCGCGACGAGGGGGCAGTACTGGCAGAACCGCTACCGCTGCTCGAACGGCACCTGGATCTACGAGTTCGATCACTGCGCCTTCTGCCGCTAACAGGGCCGCGCGCTCTGCCGCTGACGGCAAGGGGCCGGTCCTCGCGGACCGGCCCTCCTCAGCTCTGCGGCACCGGGAACGCCACCGGCCCGCGCAGCCCGCGCCGGTCGACGGCGCGGACGCCGAAGAACACGTTGTCCTTGCTCATCGCCACGCGCGCGCCGGTCACGTTTCCGACCGGGATCACGTGCGTCCAGTCCGGCGCCGAGGTCTCCCGCCACACGACCTCGTAGCCGCCGATGCCGGGCTCGGGGCCGCGGTTCCACACCAGCTCGGTGTCGTTGCTCAGGTTCGCGGTCAGGATCTTCACGCCGGTGAGCGTGCCGGGCGCGTTGGCCAGGGACCACACCGCCGCCAGGTTCGCCCGCGCGACCCGCGCTATGTAGTCGAAGTCGCAGAACTCCGGCAGGTCCCCGTAGCGCTTCCCGTTCTCCACGCGCACGTCCTGGTGCTGGTGGGCGAAGTCCTCGGCGGGCTCGGTGAAGCGCAGGGCCGGGAAGCCCTGCTCCAGGTACCCGATGTGGTCGCCGCCGCGCAGGTACCGGTCGCGGCGCCAGACCGGCCGCACCTCCGCGGCGCCGCGCGCGCCCCTCGTCGCCGCCAGGACGTGCCGCGCCAGCTGCCGGGTGGGCGAGTCGTTCTCGCCGCCGACGGCGCGCCGGACGTCGCCCTGCGCGGGGGTCTCCGCGGTCGGGACGCCCTCCACGAACAGCCGGACCGTGCGCGCGTCGCGGGTGCCGTCCTCGGCGGTGGAGCTGCCCACGATGTCGTTGGTGAACATGCCCTGGACGTCGACTCCGGCGGCCTTGTACCGCGCGGCCTGGTA
Organism: Actinorhabdospora filicis; assembly: GCF_030269765.1. Classification (GTDB taxonomy): domain Bacteria; phylum Actinomycetota; class Actinomycetes; order Mycobacteriales; family Micromonosporaceae; genus Actinorhabdospora; species Actinorhabdospora filicis. Next base: position 185,694 of record NZ_BSTX01000006.1, read on the forward strand.
CCGGGACCCGTACAGGCCCTGCTCCTCGCCGGCCACGGCGGTCAGCACGATCGTGGCGGCGGGCTCGTGGGCGGCCAGCACCCGCGCCAGCTCCACCGCGACGGCCACGCCGGAGGCGTCGTCATCGGCGCCGGGGGCGTCGGCGGTGGCGTTCATGACGTCGGTGACCCGGGAGTCGTAGTGCCCGGACACGACGTAGGTCCGGTTCGGGGTGACCGTGCCGGGCAGCGTGGCGACGACGTTGGTGATCGTCGTCGGCGACGGGATGCGCGGGCCGGGTGGCTGCACATAGGACTGCGCGGTGACCTGGAGGCGCCCGCCGTAGCCGCGCAGCTCGGCCAGCAGCCAGTCGCGCGCGGCCCCGATCCCGCGCGCCGGATCGTCCTGCGCGGACAGGGTGTGGCGGGTGCCGAAGGAGACGAGCCGCCGCACGGTGGCCTCGATCCGGCCGGGATCGACCCGGCGCAGTAAGCGCGCCAGGTCCTCGGGGACGTGCGCGGCCTCCGGCTCGGCCGAGGCGCGCCCGGCGACGAGCGCGCCGCCGGCGGCGGCCAGCGCGCCGGTCAGCAGTACCCGGCGCGGAGCGCCGGTGGGCGGTTCCAACTGGGACATGCGTCCAAAGTAGACAATCCGGGGGGATCGGGCCGTGCCGGTGAGACCGTGAATGCGCCGCGCGCTCGTACGGATGCGTACGGATCCGCACGCCCGCGCCCGCCACCCCCGGCCCCCGTCGTCCTACTTTCATTACTGAACAGCCGCATCCACGGGGGATGCGGCTGTCCGCATGGAGGACGCTTGAACGACACGCGACCCGGCGCCCGGCTGCGCGCCGCGGTGCTGGCCCTGACGATGGCCGCGTCGACGGCGGTGGCCGTCACCGTGGCGACGGCTCCGGCCGCCGCCGCGCCACCGGCGAACGACTTCGTGATGGACTGGACGGCCTACCCGGCCGCCGACAACATCCCGATGGTCAAGGCGAGCATGACCGCCGTCTTCGGCGACGGCAATCGCAACGCGGTGCTGAACGGAAACGAGTGCGCCGCGGCGAAGAACGGCGCCGACGAGGCCGCCTACCCCAAGTACTGGTACTGCTTCGACAGCGGCGACACCAGCAGCTTCTACAACGGCCCCGACGACGGCGTCTCGGCCTGGATCCCGCAGGCGGTCACCACCACCGCCGACGCCCTCGACGACGAGGACTGGAACGGGAACAAGGGCATCATCGTCGGCTGGTACCACGAGGGCGGCAGCGGCGTGCGCATCTCGGTGCTGAACACCGCGACCAACACCTACCGCCACGTCCTCTTGGCCAACCCGTACTGGGACGGCGAGCGCTACACCTACAAGGCCCTCAAGGGCCTGCACGCCGGCGGCATGGCCTGGTACGGGGACTACCTCTACGTGGTGGACACCTTCTACGGGATCAGGGTCTTCGACACCAAGCACATCTTCGACCTGGGCGCCTCCACCAACGGCACCACCTCGTGCAGCGGCATCGGCTACGTCGACACCAACGCCAACGGGGTCGCCGACAAGTACTGCGCGAGCACCTACAAGTACGTGATGCCGCAGGTGGGCATGTGGCAGCAGGCCGGCACCGCGGGCCGCGACCCGAACAGCGCCGTCTACTGCGAGGCCGACTCCGGTGACTCGCGCTACTCCACCATCTCCATCGACCGGGACGCGCGCCCGCGCCATCAGCTCGTGGTCGGCGAGTACTGCGACGGCGGCGAGGCGTCCAACGGCCGGGTCGTCGCCTACGACATGGACGACCACCGCCTCATGGACGGCGTCCCCGACGCCTCGTGGGACCTGCCGGTGCGGCGCGTGCAGGGTGTGGCGAGCGCGGGCGGTTACGTGTTCCTCAACCAGAGCAACACCGCCGTCAACGCCGGGCGGCTGTTCCGGGCGACCAGGAGCGGCGGCGCGCTGACCGTGGTCGGCCAGGGCCTGGCCGCGCCCATCGGCCCCGAGGCCCTGTCCGTCTGGCGCAGCAGGAGCGAGGTGTGGTCGGTGACCGAACACAAGCACGCCACCGGAAACGGAAGGCGGATGCTCTACGCGATGCCCACCAGCTGGTGACCCCAGGGGGAGGCGGGGCGGGGGAAAATCGCTCTCGCCTCCCACCCTTCACCTCCCGTACGCTGGCCGGAATGACGGTGCCCGAACCCGGCCAGGTGCTCACCCCGGCCGCCTTCGTCGATGAGCTGCGCCGTTTGCGCGCCTGGTCGGACCTGTCGTACCGGGAGATCGAGCGCCGCGCCCGTTCGGCGGGCGACGTCCTCCCCGCCAGCACCCTCGCCGGTGCCCTCAACCGCGAGACGCTCCCGCCGCTGGCGGTGGTGACCGCCTTCGTGCGCGCCTGCGGCGGGGGAGTCACCGAATGGGCCGCGGCCTGGCGCCGCCTGGCCGAGAAGTCCGCCGCCCGCGCCCGGGTGTCCCGCGCGGCCGCGCCGCCCGCCCGGCGTGAGGCCGCGCCCGCCGTCGTCCCGCGCCTGATCCCGCCGCGCGGCGCGCACCTGGCCGGACGTGACGGCGAGCTCGCCCGTGTCACCGCCGCGCTGCTGGGGGAGGCCTCGGCGACGGTGCTGGTCACCGGCGCGGCCGGGATCGGCAAGACCAGTCTCGCCGTGCACGCCGCCCACGATCTGGCCGCCGACTTCCCCGACGGGCTGCTCTACGCCGATCTGCGCGGCGCGGGCACCGATCCGGCCGATCCGGCGGCGGTGCTCACCGGGTTCCTGCGCGCCCTGGGCTCGGTCGGCACCGCCGTGCCCGCCGATCACGACGGGCGCGTGCACCTGTACCGCTCGATCACCTCGCACCGGCGGATCCTCGTCGTCCTCGATGACGCGGCCGGGCCCGCGCACGTCCGCGATCTGCTGCCCACCGGCGACAACTGCGCCACCCTCGTCACCAGCCGCGCCGGGCTCGCCGGGCTCGACGGGCACCGTCTCCAGCTGGGGCTGTTGCCGCTGGCCGACGCCACCGCGCTGCTGCGCGAGATGATCGGCGACCGCCGCGCCGACGCCGATCCCGGGCAGGTCGAGGCCATCGCCGAGCACTGCGGGCGCCTCCCGCTGGCGGTGTGGATCGCCGGGGCCCGCCTGGCCGCGCGCCCCAACCTCCCGGTCGCCGTGGTCGCCGACGCCCTCGGCGACGCGCGGGGACGCCTGGACGCCCTCACCGTGGGCGACGTCGGCGTCCGCACCAGCCTGGAAGTGGGCCACCGCAGGCTCGGGCCCGACGCCGGTCGCCTCTTGCGGCTGCTGGCCCCCGTCCCCGGCGACTTCCCCGGCTGGGCCGCCTCGGCGCTCCTGGACGCCACGCCGCAGGCGGCCGAGCGCGCCCTCGACGAGCTCGTCGAGGTCCACCTGGTCGCCTCCATCGACCGCGACGGGCACGAGCGCTTCGGCCTGCACGACCTGGTCCGCGACTTCGCCGCCGAGCTGCCCGAACCGGGCCGCGAGGCCGCCTTCGCGCGGCTCCTGAGCGGCGCGATGCATCTGGCGGGTGAGGCCGAGTCCCGGGTCGGCACCGACTTCCAGGGCCTGCCGGGCCCGCCGGCGACGCGCTGGCGTCCCGACGCGGCCACCGTCGAGCGTGAACTCGCCGAGCCGCTGGCCTGGTTCGAGCGCGAGCACGGTTTCCTGATCCGGCTCAGCGAGCGGGGCCTGTCCGGGGCGGCGACCCGGCTGGTGCCCGCGACCTCGATCGCCGCCTCGCTCACCGCGTACTTCCAGGTCCGGGGCCTGTTCGAGGAGTGGCGGCGGGTGCAGACCCGCGCGCTGTCGGCCGCGCGGGACGCCGGGCTGTCGGTGGCCGCCGCGCGCCTGCATCGGGCCCTGGGGGAGTTCACGACCATTGTGGACGACTACCCCGCGGCGATCGCGCACTTCGAGGACTGCCTGGCCTTCGGGCCCGCCGACGATCCCGCCTACACCGCCGACGCCGTCGCCGGGCTCGCCTACGTGTGCCGCCTGACCGGCCGCTACGCCTCGGCGCTGACGCATTTCGAGCGCGCCCGCGACCTGGCCCGCCGCACCGGCAACCGCAACCTGGAGGTCTACGCGGTCAACGGGATCGGCGTGGTGTGGCTGGAGGAGGGCCGGCCGGGGCGGGCCGGTGAGCTGTTCCGCTCGGCGATGGAGCTCAGCCGCGAGGCCGGTTACCTGATGGGGGAGTCCCAGTCGCACCGCTGCCTCGGGCAGGCCGCCCGCAACTCCGGGGACCTGGAGTCGGCGCTGCGGCACTACGGCGACGCCGAGCGCATCAGCCTGGACCTGGACGACCGGCTGGGCACCGCGCACGCCCGCGTGTGGCTCGGCGACGTCCACGCGCGCCTCGGGGACCGCGGCCGCGGGCACCGGCTGATGGCCGAGAGCCTGTGGGTCTACCGCGCCTACGCCAACACGTGGGGCGAGGCGGCCGTCCTGCACTGCCTGGCGGTCTCGCACCTGGCGGCCGGGCGTGCCGAGCGCGCGCTGACCCGCGCCTCCCGCGCCGCGCGGTTGTGGGAGTCGATCGGGACGCCCGCGTGGGCCGCCACCGGGCTGGACGTGCTCGCCGCGGTGCACACCGCGCTGGACGACGCCGATGAGGCCCGCGCGGCCGAGGCGCGGGCGGCACTGTTGCGCGCGGGACTGGAGCACGTGCCCGAGGGGGCGTGACCGCGGCCCGTTCATCGTCCCTTATGGACATTCGGGCGGTCTCGCCCGCGCGCCTACGGTGAAGGCTCGATTCACCGAAAGGCGGACGGCATGAGCGAACGGGCGACGCGATGATGTGGGTGGGCGGACGGCGGGTCCGCGCGGGCGACCCCCTCACCGAGGCGAGGGCGGCGGCGTTCGTCGCCGACGACGTGGTGCGCGACTTCGCCGACTGGGCCGAGGTCACCGCCTACATCGACCGGGCCACCGACTACATCGGGACCCTTCCCGGACCCAACTGCGCCGGAGCGTGGATCTGGTTCGAGCACGACGCGCACATGAACGTCATCGGCGAGGACCACAGCTACATCGAATTCAACGAGCTGGGCGCGGCGGTGCGTGCGCGGTCCTTCACCTACGAACCCTTCAGCACCGATGTCCTGGCCCCCGGCTCCGAGCTGGCGCGGGTCTACCTGGACGAGAACCGGCAGCGGATGAATGCCCTCGGCATCGCCGCCGCGCCCGACCACCGCCGGTACGGTGGCGAATCGCTCTACCCGAAGATCGCCGACACCACCGCCGACCTCATCCCGTACTTCACCGGCGTCAAGGACATGGCGCAGCAGCGCCCGCCGAACTGGGACGGCATCCCCAACCAGCGCTACCTGCGCATGGCGTGGGCGCACGCGCACGACATCGCCGCCGCGGGCGCGGCCTCGCCCGAGGAGACCGTGCTGGTCCACGAGTACAACACGCACCGGAACCTGCTGGGCGGCTGGATCAACGGGCTCACCTTCCGCGGGTACCTCGGCGTCTCCATCGACGGGCACCGCGACTTTTACGCGCCGCTGCGGGACTTCTGCGCCGCCTACTGCGACCTGATGCTCCAGCGCGCCTTCACCGACCCCGGCATCCAGCCGGCCGAGCGCCTGGAGCTCCAGGGGCTGCCCCGGACCTCGCCGCAGAAGATGCTGAAGATCTTCAACCGGTGGCGCAACTTCTACATGGCCGGTGTCGTCGCCCAGGCCAGCGCCAACAACGTCCGCTACGCGGCCATGGGCAGCTACCACATGAACTGGCTGCGGCGTAAAGGGCGGATGCCCGCCGCGGTCCACATGTACGACGTGGGCCCGCTGGGACACGCCGACGTCGCCCTGGCCTACTCCGACGCCCTCCGCGTCACCCGATGAGAGGAGCACCGGCATGGCACCCGAAGCGGCCGGCCTGCGCGCCGACCTCCTGATCACCCGCCTGCGGCACTCCGGCGACGTCACCGCCGCGCAGACCCTGTGGCGGCTCGGCGACCGGTTCCACCTGCGCGACGTCTCCGGCCGTCCCCTCAACCAGATCCTCGCCGACGCCACCGGCGAGCGCGGCATCGGTTTCGAGCCGCGCTCCAAGGAAGAGATCATGGACACCCGCGAGGCCATGGAGGGCACCGTGGACGTGTGGGGCGACCTCGCCGCGGGCAAGGCGGTGGTGCGCGTCGACGACCTCAAGCCGGTCACGGTGGACGTGAAGGCCGTCCTGCCGCTCGCCACGGGCCTGCTGGCGGGGGACCTCGCGGGCCGCGCGCCCGGCGGGCGCGTCCGCTTCCTCGACCGCGACTGCGCCGAGTACATCTCCGAGCTGTCCGGTACGCGCGAGGGCGCGCGCTGGGTGACGAAGGTCCGCACCCTTGTGGCCGGGCCGCACGTCCTGCTGCGGGAGGCCGTCGACGCGGCGACCGGGATGGGCCTGCGGACCGAGGTGACCGCTCTCGCCGAGGGCGCGGTCACCTCCGCCGAGGTCACGCCACCGAAGTGAGCACGGCCTAAGCGAGTGTTTCCGGCATGAGACGCGCCAGCCGCCGGTAGGAGTCCAGGCGGGCGGCCGGGTCGAAGGTGTTCAGCGTGACCAGCACCTCGTCGGCACCGGCCGCCCGGACCAGGCCGCCCAGCGCCGCCGCGACCTCCTCCTCGGTGCCGTGGACGTTGCCCGCGACGGCCTCGGTGAGCATCCGCTCCTCGCGCTCGGTCTTGACCAGGGCGGCCACCTCGTCGGCAGGGGTCAGCGCCGGGAAGAACCCGCGCGTGCGGGAGACCACCGTCGCCCACGCCTCCGACAGCTGCATGTGCCGCGCCTCGGCGTCGGTGGCGGCCACCGCGACATTGGCGGCGATGACGACGTAGGGGCGCTCGCCGGTGAAGGACGCCCGGTACCGCGCCACGGCGTCGGTGAGCCGGGCACCGTCGCGTCCGGCGGCGATGACCAGCGGCAGCCCGTGCGCGGCGGCGATGTCGGCGCCGCCGTTGATCGCCAGCACGAACGCCGGGACCCGCAGCCCCTCGGCGGGCAGCGCGTGGACGCCCGGATGCGCCGGGTTCCCGCCCGCGAACCACGACAGCAGCTCGCCGAGGCGCTCGCCGAAGGCCTCGGCCTCGTCCTTGCCGACGCCGAGGGCCCGCCGGACGCCGTCGGTGAAGCCGACCGAGCGGCCCAGTCCCATGTCGATGCGGCCGGGGAACAGCGATTCCAGGACCCCGAACTGCTCGGCGACGACCATCGGGTTGTGGTTGGGCAGCATCACGCCGCCGGTGCCGACCCTGATGCGGCTGGTGGCCGCCGCGACGGCCGAGGCCAGGACGGTGGGCGCCGATCCGGCCACGCCCGGCACGCTGTGGTGCTCGGAGACCCAGAAGCGGTGGTAGCCGAGTTCCTCGACGGCCCGCGCGAACACGATGGTGTCGCGCAGCGCCTGCGCGGCACCGTGCCCCTCGCGGACCAGGGAGCGGTCGAGTACCGAGATGCGCGTCATGATCATCGCAACCGGCCCGGCGCGGGGGCGATTCCCCGACGTGACGAAGACCCCGGTGGCGGGCCCCCGGAGGGACCCGCCACCTTGAGGGAGGAGCGGGACGGCGGGCGGACCCGCCGTCCCATCCCGGCCGGCCGCGTCGCCCGCCAGGAGAGTTTCGTGCGTCGCGGCCGGTCAGGCCGGCCCGAGCCGTCCGTCGAGGAGCGACAGGATGACCGGGTTGTCCTGGTAGACCTGGTTCTTGGCGGTGGTGCCGCCGGCGTCGAAGGTCTTGACCCGGACGCCCTCGATGGCGGGGCTGAGGTACTTGTAGCCCCAGATCGGGATGCGGGGGAGCAGCTCGTTGAACACGGTGGCGATCTTGCGGACCGCCTCCTTCTGCTTCTCCGCGTCGGGGTCGGTCTTGGCGGTCAGGATCAGGGCGTCGACGTCGACGTCGCCCAGGGTCGGGCTCTTCATCTTCAGGTCGAGCATCTGGCCGGGCGCCTCGGCGGTCCGGCCGTTGTCCACCTGGAAGTTCATGAAGCCGGCGCCCCAGTACTCGGGGTTGAACGGGTTGCCCCAGTGCCGGACGGCGACCTCCCACTTGCCCGAGGACCACACGCCCCACGGGTTGTCGCCGGGCACGTTGTTGGCCTTGGTCTCGATGCCGAAGGCGGTCCACGCCTCGGCGACCTGGGAGGCGGTGAGCTCGAAGTCGTTCCAGCCCTGGACGCCGATGACCTCGAAGGTGGCCGGCTTCCCGTCGGGCAGGTGCCACTTGCCGTCGGTCTTCTTCCAGCCCGCCTCGGTCAGCAGCGCCTCGGCCTTGGCGGTGTCGTACTTGTAGACCTCGAACTTGGCCAGCTGGTCGGCGGTGAAGAGCTCCTCGCTCTGCACGTCCGGGAGGCCGTTGTCGTACTTGGAGACGTAGAAGGTCTTGCCGCGCGCGATCTTGCCGACCTTCTCGAAGTCCAGGGCGTAGGCGAGGGCCTTGCGGACGCGCGCGTCCTTCAGCTCCGGCTTGGACGCGTAGTTGAACATCACGCCCGCGCCGTCGTAACCGGGCGTCTCCAGCAGCTTCAGGCCCGACACCGCCGAGAAGGTCTCGTGCTCGGTGGGGGTGAAGGCGTTGGTGGAGTAGTCGAGCTTGCGCTCCACCAGGAACTGCGCGGCGGCCTTGTTGTCGCCCTTGTAGATGGTGACCTTGTCGAACTTGACCTTGTCGGCGCCGTAGCCGCCGGTGTTCTTCACGAACGTCAGGACGGTGTCCGAGCTCTGCCCCAGGTCCAGCTTGAACGGGCCGGAGCAGACGAAGTTCTCCGGCTTGAGGGCCAGCAGCTCGTCGTTGAAGGCGGTCTGCTTCGGGTCGGCGTTCTTCACGCCCTCCGTCAGCATCGCGATCGCCTTGTCGCCCAGGGCACCGTGGGTGGCCTTCGGCCACACGCGCTGCTTGAGGATGGGCCGCTCCATGCCCGGGTACGGCTTGTCCACGGTCAGCTTCAGCTGGTGGTCGTCGACCACGTCGATCTGCTTCACCATCGGCCACGCGTCACCCCACACCGGGGTGTTCAGGATCAGCGTCGCGTAGGTGCGGTGGAAGTCGGCCGAGGTCAGGTCGCTGCCGTCGCTCCACTTCACGCCCTTGCGGACGTTGATGACCAGGACCGGGCCCTCCCACGAGTGGGACTCGATCAGCTGGTACAGCCACGTCTTGGCACCCCAGTCGTAGAACGCGCCGGTGGTCGCGAACAGGTCGGCGTAGATCGACGACAGCAGCAGACCGCCGTTGGCGTCGGCGGCGTTCATGTTCTGGGTGTCGCGCTTGAAGTCGTAGACACCGGTGAACTCGCCGCCGCTCTTGCCGCCGCCGTCGTCCCCGGAGCCGCACGCGGTCAGGGCGGTCGCGCCCGTGGCGGCGACGGCGGTCAGGCCCATCACCTGAAACAGGCGCCGCCGGGAGATGTCGAACTGAGAGGTCACAGCCTCTTCCTTTCTCGAATGAGGGCGAAGGTGGAGATGAGCGCGAGGAACAGCCCCATGCCGAGGGTCAGCACGGTGATGACGAATTCGGCCGTCCGGGGTTGCAGGAAGAGCAGCATCACCGCGGGCACGGTGATGAGGAAGATCGCCATGTACAGACCCATGCGGGCCACGAAGGCCAGCATCAGTTCGCACCGGCCCGCGCCGGCCCGTGGTCTCGCGCAACCACGTGACAGGCCAGCCGCCGGGCGTCCCCGTTGATCAAGGAGAGCGGCGGTGCGGAGGCATCGCAGAGACCCGGCTCGAACAGCGGGCACCTGGGATGGAACGTGCATCCGGAGGGGAGCGCGGTCAGGCTCGGGATCTCCGAGCTGCGCAACCGGACGGTCTTCTTCTCGCGGGCCAGCCGCGGGTCCGGTTCGCAGACCGCGGAGATGAGGGCCTTGGTGTAGGGGTGCTGCGGATCATTGATGATCTGCGGCGTCGGGCCCTGCTCGACGATCTCGCCGAGGTACATCACGGCGATCTCGCCGTCCCAGGCGAAGTACTTGGCCACCGCCAGGTCGTGGGTGATGAACAGGAAGCCGACGTCCAGGTCGTCCCGCAGCCGCCCCAGCGTGTTCAGCAGGCTCACCCGGATCGACACGTCCAGCATCGAGGTCGATTCATCGGCGATGAGCACCTGCGGCCCCATCGCCAGCGCGCGGGCGATCGCCACGCGCTGCCGCTGCCCGCCGGAGAGCTGGTGCGGGTACTTGTCCAGATAGGACTCCGCCGGGGTGAGGTCGACCAGCTCCAGCAGCTCGGCGGCCTTGGCGCGCGCCTCGGTGCGCGTCTTGACCAGCTTGTGCCGCCGCAGCCCGGCGGTCACCGTCGAGTAGACCGTGCGCACCGGGTTCAGCGAGGCGTAGGGGTCCTGGTGGATGTATTGGACGGCCTCGCGGAACGCCTGCCGCGACGCCGAGTCCATCGTGTTGACGTCCTCGCCCTTGTAGCGGACCCACCCGGCCGTCGGCCGCGTCAGCCCGGCCGCCGCGCGAGCCGTGGTGGTCTTGCCGCAGCCGGACTCCCCGACCAGGCACAGGACCTTCCCGGGGCGCACCTCCAGGTCCACCCCCGCCACCGCCCGCACGTCGCCGCGTTTAGTGCGGAAGATCTGCTCGCACTTGCTCAGTTCCAGCAGCGGGGCGGATTCGGTCTGCTCAGGCACGGGCCACCACCTTGCGGGTGTACTCGATGTCCCCGGCGCGCAGGCAGGCCGCGGCGTGCCCGCCGTCCTCGCCGCGAGGGGTCAGCACGGTCAGGGACGGGACGGTCTCGCGGCAGGCGTCGACGGCCCACTCGCAGCGCGGGTGGAACGAGCACCCGGACGGCAGGTCGGCCAGGCTCGGCGGGGAGCCCGCGATCGACGACAGCTCCGGCAGGTCGCCGATCACCGGCGGCACGGCCTTGATCAGCCCGACGGTGTAGGGGTGCCGGGGCTCGTAGAAGACGTCCTCGGCGGAGCCCTTCTCGATGATCCGCCCGGCGTACATCGTCGCCACCCGGTCGGCCAGCTCGGCGGCCAGCCCCAGGTCGTGGGTGATGAAGATCATCGCGAAACCGAGACGTTCCCGCAGCTCGTGCAGCTGCTCCACGATGGAGCGCTGCGTGAGGATGTCCAGCGCGGTGGTCGGCTCGTCCAGCACCAGCACCTGCGGTTCCAGGGCCAGGGCCAGCGCGATCAGGATCCGCTGCTTCATACCCCCCGACAGCTCGTGCGGGAACGACTTCAGGACCCGCTCGGGCTCCAGCCGCACCATGCTCAGCAGCTCCGTGGCGCGCGCGGTGATCTCGGCGCGCGTCCGCCGCTTCTCGCCCTCGTGCGAGCGGAGCGTGTCGGTGAAGTGCTCGCCGATGCGCAGCACCGGGTTGAAGGAGTTCATCGCGCCCTGGAAGACCATGGCCGCCTCGTGCCAGCGGAACCGGCGCAGCTCCTCCTTGGCCAGGCCGGTGATGTCGACCGACATGCCGTCCTTGAGGCGGTAGACGATCTCCCCTTTGGACACCTGGCCCAGGCGCGGCAGCAGCCGCAGCAGCCCCAGACCCAGGGTGGTCTTGCCGCAGCCGGACTCCCCGACCAGCGCCATCGACTGGCCCGGGTACAGGTCGAAGGACACGTCCTGGGCGGCGGTCACCGAGGTGCGGCGGCCGGTCCGGTACACGATGGACAGGTCCCGGACGGACAGGATGGGTTCGCGCATCGTCGACCTACCTTTCCCGCAGGCGCGGGTTGAGGGCCTGCTCCAGCGACCGGGTCACCAGCACCAGCCCGACCTGGAACAGCGCGATCATGGCCAGCGGCGCCAGCAGGAACGGCAGGGCGCGCGGCAGCAGGTAGGCGGAGTTCTGCCAGGCCTGCTGGATCATCAGTCCCCAGTTCTCCGCCGTCGAGGGCAGCAGCCCCAGCAGGTAGAGCCCGACGATGGCGTAGATGGCGTTGGTGACGGCGATGATGAAGTTGATGAAGATGTAGCCGGCCATGTTCGGCAGGATGTCGACGAACACCACCCGGGTCGTCCCGAGGTTCTGCAGCTTGGCGGCCTCGATGAACTCGCGTTCCTTCAGCGTCAGCACCTGCGCCCGGATCGAGCGCGTCAGGAACGGCCAGGTCAGCAGCCCGATGATGAGCGCGACCATGAGCGGGGAGATGTTCCGGAAGTAGGAGGCGACGATGATCAGCACCGTGATGAACGGGATGGTCATGGTGATGTCGGTGGCCTGCAGGACGATGTCGTCGAAGCGCCCGCGCAGGTAACCGGCCAGCGCGCCCAGGATCACCGCGACGACCACGGTGATGGCCGCCGCCAGCGCGCCCACCCAGATCGGCTCGGCGCCGCCCAGGACGAGTTTGGTGAAGGTGTCCTTGCCTTCGAAGTTGGTGCCCAGCCAGTGCTCGCCGGACATCGGCAGCCACAGCGCGTCGGGGTCGGTCGGGTTGTCGTGGTCGACCAGGAACCGGCCGAGGAAGACGAACGCCAGGATCGCCACGACGATGCACATCCCGGTGAAGCCGCTGGGGCTGCGGGTGATGCCCTGCCAGAGGACGGAGAGGGTGCCCCCTGTGCCCTTCTTGGTCTTCGTGCTCACGAGGAGGCCTCCACATCGGACACGCGCACCCGGGGGTCGAGCCGCCCGTAGATGAGGTCGGCGATCCAGTTGGTGAAGACCACGCAGGAGGTGGTGATCACCAGGACGCCCTGCAGGACGAAGTAGTCGCGGTTGTTGACCGCGCTCAGCGACAGCAGCCCGAGCCCCTCGTAGGCCAGGACCTGCTCCACCAGGATCGAGCCGCCGATGACGGTGGCCAGCGCGATGGCGACCTGCGGCACCAGCGGCAGGACGGCGTTGCGGCCGACGTAGGTCAGCGCGATGCGCTTGTCGGTGAGGCCGCGCGCCCTGGCCACGGTGACGTAGTCGTCGCCGAGGACCTCGGTGGTCGCCGCCTTCATGACCAGCATCCAGGTGCCGATGGTGGCGATCGCGTAGGTGCTGATGGGCAGGATGCCGTGGTAGAGCGCGTCCCCGATGAAGTCGAGGTTGAAGCCGGGCTGCACGCCCTGGCCGTAGCGCCCGCGCATGTCCAGGAAGTTGATGACGCCCAGGAGCGTGCTGCCGACGGTCACCAGGGTGATCGCGATCAGGTAGTTCGGGATGGCGCCCAGGATCGAGGCGATCAGGCTCAGCGCGTGGTCGACGCGGCTGTTGCGGCGGTAGGCCATGACCATGCCGAACAGCAGCCCGAGGGTGATGGCGATGGTGACACCGGCGCCCACCGAGAACAGCGTCCACGGCAGGACCTTCATGATCACCTCGCTGACCGGGACGCCGACCTGCGTGACGCTGGTGCCCATGTCCCCGGTGACCAGGCCGGAGAAGTAGTCCCACCACTGCTCCCACAGCGGCGCGCCGGGATCGAAGGCCAGCGACTGGATCGCCAGGGCCCGCGCCTCCACAGGGGACACACCGCGCTGGCTGATCTGCCCGGCCAGCACGTCGACCGGGTCGCCGGGCATGGCGCGCATGAGGAAGAACCCGGCGTTGGTGACGATGAAGACGACCAGGACGCCGCGGCGGAACCGCCGGAAGGCGTAGGAGCGCCAGATCCGGAGCGCGACCCGCCCGGCCCGCCGCAATCGCGTAGGGGGTGGGGCGCTCGCGGGGGGTGCGGGGGTTTTCACGGACACTCGCCGTCTCCTCAAAGACCAGCCGATGCAGGAAAGTCTCTTTGCAAAAGGAAGTTATCCGTAGTGCCCGTGGTCACACCAGATCGGCTATCAAATCGTTACCTTTCTTGAGCATTGGATTGACCTGTTTGACGCCGAAGAGGGACCAGAACTCGGGTAGGAGTGACTTGCGCCACTTCGCGTCCACAAGGGACCTTTAATGGCTTGCGTACCGTCACCGGGAAGCAACAAAAAGCACCGGTGGCGCGCGTTTCCGCACACCACCGGTGATCTTGTGACCTCAGTGTCCCGGGCTACTCCTGACGGCGCTGCCGGATCATCGCCAGGACGCCGACGCCCACCAGGCTCAGGCCGAGCGCGGACATGATGCCGATCCACAGCTTGACGCCGGTCGTCGGCAGCACCGGGCCCGTGGTGGGCGCCGTGGGTGCCGGGCCTTGCGAGGACGGGGTTGTCGTCGGACCGGTCGGCACCGGGCCGCTGGACGACGGCGACGTGGTCGGCGAGGCGGTGGGGGAGGAGGTCGGCGAGCTCGTCGGGGAGCTCGTGGGTGACGCGGTCGGCGACGCCGTGGGCGAGGCGGTCGGGGAGGCCGTCGGGGACGCGGTGGGGCTCGCGGTGGGCGAGGCCGTCGGGCTGGCGGTCGGCGACGCCGTCGGCGAGACCGTGGGGGACGGGGTCGGCGAGCTCGTGGGCGAGCTGGTCGGCGACGCGGTCGGGGACGCGGTGGGGCTCGCCGTCGGCGAGGCGCTCGACGAGGACGTCGGGCTGGGCGTCGGCTTCGTGCAGGACGGCAGGTCGCCGGTGAAGGGGTAGGAGTGGAACTCGTTGCCCGTGCCGCCGCCGGGTCCACCGTGGATGACGTTCCCGGCGGTGAAGAAGCGGCCGTTCATGCCGGGCACGACCACGCTGGTGGTGCTGGCGGGGGCGCCGACGAGGACGCTGCCCTGGAACTGGGCGGTGCCGCCGAAGTTGGGCGTGGTGGCCTCCGGGATGTTCCACAGCATCGTCTCGCGCAGCGGCGTCCAGGTGTCGGGATTGCTGCCGGTGGCCTTGATGGTCCAGTCGGGTTTGGTGACGTTGATCAGGACGGTCGCCCCGGCCGGGATCCCGGCGAACTGGATGTCGACCGCGCCGCCGCCGGCGGTCTGGATGTCGCGGTCGACGTAGAAGACCTGGAGCTGTGAGGTCCCGTCGCCGGTGAAGGTGACCACCGGCCCGGTCTGGTTACTGGGGTAGGTGACGGTCCCGGTGGCGGGCACCTTGGACTGGTCGGCGTAGCAGGCCGAGGCCTCCTCCAGCTCGCCGCGCAGGTCGGTGTAGGGCGCCACCGCGTTCGGGTCCTGGATCTTCTGGTCGGCGTTGATCGTGCCGGTCGCGGTCCCGGCATAGCGGACGTTCCCGCCGGCCGCCTCCAGGATCTGCGGGGTGGTGATGGTGATGTTCCCGCCGACGGTCAGGAAGTCGCTGCCGGGCGGCGGCTGCACCTGCGAGCCGACGCCGACGATGCCCACGTTGTACAGGCCGCCGCTGCCGGCGGCCTTGTTCTGGGTGAAGTCGCCCAGGACGACGATCTTGCCCTCGGCCTCGGCGGCGCGGTCCTGGACCGAGTAGTTCCCGCCGACGTAGACGTTGATCGCCGCGTCGTAACCGGCGGCCGGGCCGGTGTGCGGCTCGTCCCAGCCGGTCGGGCAGTCACCGCCCAGACAGGGACCGAGCCCGCCGGGCAGCGGATCGGCCGATCCGGGCAGGGCCATGACGATGCCCAGTAGCGCGGCCACCCCGGCCACGGTCAGCACGACTGCGAGACGGGCTCTGGTGCGCACGTGGATCCCCCAGATAGACGGCCTGAGGAATCACATTAGTGGCATTAGTCCAATTTGTCCGGCAAAGTGGATCTCATAGCGCGTCCGGATCGACCTCGCCGTAGACCTCGCTCCCCTCGGGATAGCGATGGCAGCGCGAGATCACCCACACCTTGAGCGTCAGCCAGTCCGTCCAGGCCGCGTAGTAGTAGCCGGTGGCCGGATCGATGGCGCTGGCGCGCGCGTAGCCGAACTCGTCGAACTTCTCCTCGGCGCCCCAGCCGTCGGCCTGCCACCGCTCGAACAGGGCCCGCACGTGCTCGTTCCCCATGCCGCGCTCCTGCGGATAGTCGTACTCCGCGCGGATCTTGAAGCGGTCCTTGGGCGGGTTGTCGAACTTCGGCTTCTCGCAGAAGGCCGTCGTGAACGCCTTCCGCGAGGCGCTCAGCCCGTTCCCGGCGACCACGCCGTCCAGGACCGTGCGCATCTCGCGCGCCACGGCCGAGGGCTCATCGGTGCCGACGGTCGCCTCCGGCTCACCGCCGCCGCCGCAGGCGGCCAGCGCGAACAGGACGAGGGCGAGCAGCGGCGCGAACATCCTGCGCATGGCGGGCACCTCCGCGAAGGGGAGCACATGCTATCCGGCGGCGTCCACCATGATCCGGTAGCCGACGCGCGGCAGCGTCGCGATGACGCCCGGCTCGCCGAGCTTGCGGCGCAGCCGCCCCATCGTCACCGCGACAGTGTTGGTGAAGGGATCGGCGTGCTCGTCCCAGACCCGCTCCAGCAGGTCCTCGGCGCTCAGATAGCCCGGCACCGCCCGCAGCAGCTCCTCCAGCAGCGCGAACTCCTTCACCGACAGGTCCAGCACGCGGCCGTCGCGGGTCGCGCTGCGGCGCAGGGGATCCAGCTCGATCCCGGCCGCGCGCAGCACCCGGGGCCGCGCGCCGGGACGGCGGCGGGCCAGGGCGTGGACACGCAGGACCAGCTCGGGGAAGTGGAAGGGCTTGCCGAGGTAGTCGTCGGCGCCCAGGGACAGCCCGCTCACCCGGTCGCCCGGCGCGGCGGCCGCGGTCAGCATCAGCACCATCGGCCGGTCCTCGCGCTCGGTGAGGATCCGGCACACGTCATCGCCGTGCACGCCCGGCAGGTCCCGGTCCAGCACGACCACGTCGTAGGAGTTCACGCCCACCCGCGCCAGCGCCTCGGCGCCGTCCGGGGCCACGTCCACCGCCATGCCCTGATCGCGCAGGCCCTCGGCGAGCACCGCGGCCAGCGCCTCGGTGTCCTCGGCCACCAGGATCCTCACCGGTTCTCCTCTCCCGGGAACGCCACCACCGCGCGCAGCCCGCCGGCCGGGCGCGCCGACAGCTCCAGCACCGCCCCGTGCGCCTCGGCCACCGCGGCCACGATGGACAGCCCGAGCCCCGTGCCGCGCCCGGTGCGCTCGGGGGCCGCGCGCCGGAACGGCGTGCCGAGCCCGGCCACCTGCGCCGGATCCAGCTCCGGCCCGTCGTTCTCCACCGTGAGGATCCCGGCGGCCACGGCGATCCGCACCGCGCCGCCGTCCCGGTTGTGGGCGAACGCGTTGGCCACCAGGTTGTCCACCAGCCCCGCCAGCAGCGCCGGGACACCGCGGACCGCGCTGGCGTCGGCGACCACCGAGGCGCGTGAGCGGTCGCGGGCGGCGAGCGCGTCGTCCACGAGGTCGCGCAGCGTCACCGGGACGCGCTCACCGGCGTCCGGATGCTGCGCGCGGGCCAGCAGCAGCAGGCCCTCCAGCAGCGGTTCCATGCGGTCCAGTTCGGCGCGGACCCGTCCCGCCAGCGCCACCGTGGACTCCGCGAGCGGGCCGGGCTTGGCCAGCGCGACGTCCACCGAGGCGCGCATCGTGGTCAGCGGCGTGCGCAGCTCGTGGGAGGCGTTGGCCGCGAACCGGCGCTGCGCGGTGAAGGACGCCTCCAGCCGCTCCAGGAGGCCGTCGATGGTGTCGGCCAGGCGCTTGACCTCGTCGTCGGGACCGGGCGCCCGCAGCCGCTCGTGCAGGTTCTCGGCGGTGATCCGCCGGGTGGCCGCGGTGATCGTCCGCAGTGGACGCAGGACCCGCCCGGCCAGCAGGCGGCCCAGCACCAGCGAGGCGGCCGTCATCACCGTCAGCGACAGCGCGGAGGAGACCAGGAGCTGCCGGTTGCGCTCCTCCTCCAGCGCGCGCAGCCGCTCCCGCTCGGCCACCGGCGGCGCCCCGGCGGGCGCGGCCGATGTGGTGTCGCTCCACGAGAGCGCGCCGGAGAGCCCGAGCAGCGCCACTCCCGACACCAGGAAGACCACCGCGTAGAGCAGCGTGTACCGCCAGCCGACCGTCCGCACCATCGCATCAGCATGCCCGGCGGCGGATAACACCGCGATGACGGCGGCGATGCGGCCCGCGTCATGGCCGGATCCCTAGAAACGACGGCATGCCAAACGCATTCGCAACACAGTGGACGGACTACCGCCGCCGGATCGGGAACTGGATCGGGCTCGCCTGCGCCTTCCTGCTGCTGGCCGGTTTCGGCGTCCTGGTCGGCGCCGGTGACGGAAACGCCTGCATGCAGGGCGATCTGGAGGTCGCCTGCGTGAGCGGCCCGGTGGGGCCCGACGGGAATCCGGTCGCCGACATCTTCGCCATGGCCGGGCGCGATCTGGGCCCCGACGGCATGATCACGGCCCGGCTCACCGCGATGAACGGGATCATCACCTACCCGCCGCCGAACCACGACGAGATCGTCTCCGGCCTGGTGCCGTGGGCCAAGACCGGCCTGATCATCAAGGACGGCACCGGGCAGGGCTCCTCCTACGCCGCGATCGCGATGACCGGCGCGCACGGCGTCCGCTTCCAGTACGACTACACCGGCGACATCGCCGGCAGTCCCGCCGGTGAGCTCACGCGCTGGCTGCGGCTGGTGCGCGCCGGGGACGAGATCACCGGCTACGAGTCGCCGGACGGTCTCCAGTGGACGGAGGTGGGCCGGGCGCGGCTGCGGCTGCCCGAGCGCGTCCGCGTCGGCCTGTTCACCGCCTCGCCCGGTGACGTGACCGTGGAGGCGATCGGCGCGGCCATGCGCTTCACCCAGGCCACCGGGCGCTTCGAGAACGTCACCGTGGAGGGCGCGCCGCAGCAGGAGTGGTCGGCCGATCACGTCGGCGAGTACGGCCACACCGACTGGGAGAAGGACCACAAGGCCTCCGGTGTCGTGCGCGACGGAGAGGCCTTCGAGGTCACCGGCTCGGGCGACATCGGCCCGGTGTCGACCGACATGGTGCGCACGCTCTCCGACACGCTCGCCGGGCTGCCCTTCGCGCTGCTGGCGCTGCTCATCGCCGCCGCCCGCTTCGGCGCGCGCGGGGCGGGGAGGCCGGGGACCGCCGCGCGGGCGGGCGTCGCCGGTGCCGCCGCGTTCGCCGTGACGACGGTGGGCGCCGCGGTGGCGGTGTGGGCCGGATCGGCGCTGCGGGCACCGGAGACTCCGATGTTCCACGCCGGATTCGCCACCGGCGCGCGCGTCGTGCTCGGGGCGGGAGTGTTCGGCGCTTGCGCGGCCGTCCTCGCGCTGGCGCTCGGAGTGCTGCTGCGCAAGGGATGGCGGGCGGGGCTGGTGGCCTCGGCGGCGGCCCTGGTGCCCTACCTCTTCGTCATGCTGCCGGTGCTGCCGCCGGGCGTCGTCGACTGGCTGTTCATGGTGACGCCGTCGGCCGGGTACTCCGTCCTCGGCGTCCTGACCGCCTACCCGCAGGTGGAGTCGCTCTACGCGCCTTACACCGGCTACTACCCGCTGCCGTGGTGGGCGGGGCTGCTCATCGCGGCCGCCTACGCGGGGGCGCTGCTGTACCCGGCCGTCCGCAAGGGACGCGCCGACCGGCCCGCCTGGCGCTAGGAGACCACTACGAACCGGCCAGTCGGTCGGGGGCCGTCCGGCCCGAACGAGTGACCCGGGACCGCGCGGACCTGCGCTTTCCGCGCGGAACCGGCTAGATCATCTTCCCGGGGCCGAAACCGGGTACGATCGGTTACCCGGGCGGACAAGGGAAGTCGTAACATATGCGGCACCAATTACTCCCTAGCCGCAAAGGCGACGCCATGACCGCTACCGACGGCGTGACTGACCCCGGTTACGTGCCCGAGTTCGACATCTCCCAGCCGACCATCGCCCGCGTCTACGACGCGCTGCTCGGCGGCAAGGACAACTTCGAGGCCGACCGCGTCGGTGCGCAGACCTACCTGAAGTACGTGCCGGACGCCGGGCGCTGCGCCCAGGAGAACCGTCAGGCGCTCATCAAGGGCGTCCATTACATGGCCCGCAAGGCGAGGCTGGACCAGTTCCTCGACGTCGGCAGCGGACTGCCGACGTCGAAGAACACCCACGAGGCGGCGCAGGAGATCAACCCGAGCGCCCGCGTGGTCTATGTGGACAACGACCCGATCGTGCTGGCCCACGGGCGGGCGCTGCTGGCGACCAACGAGTCGACCACGGTGATCACCGCCGACCTGCGCGAGCCGGACAAGATCCTGGGCAACGCCGACGTCAAGCGCATGCTCGACTTCACCCGCCCGATCGGGCTGATGCTGGTGGGCCTGCACATGCACTTCCACGACGATGAGCAGCCCGACGAATGGGTCCGCACGCTGATGGACGCCATGGTCCCCGGCAGCCACCTCTTCATCACCGACTTCGTCGACACCGGCGAACCGCTCCAGAAGGGCATGGAGCAGGCCGGTCTGGAGTCCCTCGGCAACGGCTGGATCCGCAGCCCCGAGCGGATCGAGGAGCACTTCCTGGGCATGGAGATCATCAAGCCGGGCGTGGACTTCCTCGCCCGGTGGTTCCCCGAGAACCCCACCGCCGAGGTGCCCGACAAGCAGGCGCTGGAGCCGTGGCAGCGCATCCTGATGGCCGGAATCGCGGTCAAGAAGTAGCGACGGCGGGCGCGGCACCCGATGGTGCCGCGCCCGTCCATATAGAGCTAACGGTCAGTAGAGCTCATCGATGATGGCGTCGATGATCTTCGGGGTGTCCGACGGCGGTGAGGCCTGCACGCAGAGCCGCTCCATCGCCGCGACGTACTGGTCGACGTCGTCCCGCTTGTCCAGGTACAGCGCGCTGGTGAGCTGCTCCAGGTAGATCAGGTCCGGCAGGTCGGCGTCGGGGAACCGCAGCACGGTGAACGCGCCACCGGCACCGGCGTGACCGCCCGCGTCGGACTTGATGATCTGGATCTGCACGTTCGCCTTGCCGGACAGCTTGATCAGCGTCTCCAGCTGGTCGCGCATGATCTCCCGGCCGCCGATCGGGCGGCGCAGCGCGGCCTCGTCGATGACCGTCCACAGTCGCGGCGCGTTGGGGCGGGTGAGGACCGCCTGCCGCGACATGCGCAGGTCGACGCGGCGTTCCACGTCCTTGCTTCCCTTGAGGTCGTGCGCCAGCCGCACCACGGCCTCGGCGTACGCGCGGGTCTGCAGCAGGCCCGGCACGAACTGCACTTCGAAGTTGCGGATCAGCGAGGCGGTGGCCTCCAGGCCCATGTAGGACTGGAACCAGCCGGGCAGGACGTCGCCGAAGCGGTGCCACCATCCCGGCGCGTTGGCCTCGCGGGCCAGGTCGAGCAGCCGTTTGCGCTCATCGGGATCGTCCACGCCGTACAGCGTGAGCAGGTCGTCGATGTCGCGTTCCTTGAAGCTGACCCGGCCCAGCTCCATGCGGCTGATCTTGGATTCGGAGGAGCGGATCTCCCAGCCCGCGTCGGCCCGGCTGATGCCCTCGGCCTCGCGTAGCCGGCGCAGATGCGCGCCCAACAGCATGCGCAGCGCGGTCGGTCCGGTGGCGCCACCGGACGACGATGGTGCTGACGTCACGATCCCACCTCCTCGCCTCGTCGATGTATACGGGCCTACTCACCGGTTCGCTTAAGGGACGCGTCCCGGCGAGGGCGCGCTGCCGTGGCCCCACTCCGTTTACGCGGTCCCGTCCGCCCGCCGCCGAGCGGCCGTCCGGGATACCACATGGTGCATCAGATGAGGCCCGCGCGCTCGCGGATCCGCCGTTGGGACGGCGGGACGGTGCCCGCTCGCGCACTGTTCCAGCTTAGCCGGGACCGCCGGAGGCGAGGTGGCGCGATGCCTCCGGCGGTCCGTCCTTTGGGGACGACTACCGGATCAGGTTGTCGAAGTCGCCGTCGCGGGCGCCTTCGAGGAACGCCACGATCTCATCGCGCGTGTAGACGAGCGCGGGTCCCTGCGGGTCGCGCGAGTTGCGCACCGCGAACTCGCCACCGGGAAGGGCGGCCATCTCAACGCAGTTGCCGCTCGGGTTGGAGCGGCGGCTCTTCTGCCAGACGACGGTGGAGGGCAGTTCGCCGGCCGGTATGCCGTTGCGAGCCGTGTCCATGGGTCTTCCTTTCCCCCGTCCGATGTGGACGGGCGGTCGGCACCTGCCGCCTGCTGGGGGCGCGACGGCCGGAATCCCACCACCGGCCGTCAGCGGCTGTGCAAGGAACACTCTAAGGCCGCGCGTGCGAATGCGCGAGAAAACTGCCGTGCAGATGCACGTGCATCTGCGGCGGTCGGATGCAAGTGACGATGAATGTGATAACGTACACATGCACCGGCACCGACAAGTAGGTGGAGATCCATAGTCAGGTGGGGTCGTGCGGGTCCATTTCGGACACTCCGCGCGGCACAGGCGCAGGAGGCCATGGGGTGGCTTCGCTACGTCGTCGGCGGGGACGGCTCCGGCCGCGGCTCACCAGCCGCGCGGGAGCCGTCCCCCCACATACGGAGTCGAGAGTGCGATTGTCGGAACCACGACACCCGCCGCCGGTGAGATCACTTCGCGAATCGGTGGGAGGGACGCGCCGAAAGAAGCGCGCCCCGGGTACGGAGGGAGACGGTGATCATGGCCGCGTTGGTGGTCGCGTGGAAGGCGATCCGGGATGCTCACGTCGAGGCGATACATACGCCCG
This sequence comes from Actinorhabdospora filicis, assembly GCF_030269765.1. Lineage (GTDB taxonomy): Bacteria > Actinomycetota > Actinomycetes > Mycobacteriales > Micromonosporaceae > Actinorhabdospora > Actinorhabdospora filicis. The sequence goes on from NZ_BSTX01000006.1 coordinate 208,129, forward strand.
GCGAGCACGGCGAGCCCGTAGGCACCGGCCGCTGCGTCGACTGTGGACGCAGCTTCCCCTGCGGTCCCCATCAAATGGCCGCCCAGATCCTGCGCGACGACGAACGTCTCGCCGCGGCCGGCAGCGCCTCATGAACGCCATGGAGATCCACGCGATGTGGTCGGTCTGGGACGCCCACGGCCAGGCCATCGTCCCGTACAAGGTCTGCCGCGAAGGCTGCCACGAATCCTGGCCCTGCGCCTCCCGCCGCGACGCCGACTCGCAGCTGCGCGAAGCGGGAGTCGACCCGTACGCGGTGAAACGCGGGGAGGTCGCGATCCCGGCGTTATGACCGGGCGCCCGCAGAGACGAACCGGCCACCCGGTGGGGGGTGGCCGGTTTTTTTGTGGGGGTCAGGGGGTCATGGCGTGCAGGGACGCCTTGAGGAGCGACATGCGGTTGCGATCGCGGCGGCCGTCGAGCGCGACCCACTCCTTGCCCTCGGCGGCCACGCCCTGGAGGACGTGGAGGGTGGCGTGGACACCGGAGGCGTCCATGGTCAGCCGGGTCGTCCGCTCCTCCTCGGTGTCATCGCTGCGCGGCCCACGCACCGGGATCGATGTCTCCAGGCCGGAGAGGAGCCGCAAGGTGAACCGGCGCCGGTTGTTCTCGTAGCGGACCAGGTGCGCCGAGGCGATCGTGTGGAAGCCGTACTCGTTCCACTCCTTCATGTGCAGCCGCCCGGTCGACGTGTTCACCTCGGCCAGGACCTGGCGGACCCCGTCGGCGGTGAGGATGAACAGCATGAGGCGGTACCAGGTGTAGCGCCATGGGCCGTCCTTGATGCGGGCCCGTCCGGCCTCCTGCGCGGGATCTTCGAGTAACGCGTGCTCCAGTACGTCGGCCGGAGACAGCTTGTAGTCATGGAGGGCCCGGTTCATCAGGAGCACCTTGTCGGTGGCGAGCCAGGCGGCCATCTCCTCGTCGGACGGCCGGTCGGCCAGCTCGGCGACGCGGCGCAGGTACGCGCCGTGCCACTCGGCGTACTCCGCCGAGGCGGCCTTCGCGTCCTCCGCCGCCCGGACCGGGCCGGTGCGCAGCCGGTAGGCGATCTTTGCGGCGGTGAAGCCGAAGAGCGCCAGCGAGACGGTGAGCGGCAACCCGAGCTCCGGGGAGGACGACCAGGCTCCGATCAGCGCGATCGGCGTCGTCACGATGAACGCGGCGGCGGCCACCCCGGCGAGCGCCTTCATCCGGGCGGGCGCGACCGGCCGGTGCCGGTGGGCGAGCATCGCGCCGCTCTCCCATCGCTCCATCGTGCGGCGGGCGAGGAAATCGACCAGCCACTCCAGCCCGTCGGCGCCGATTCTGCTCTCGCGGTACCGGTGGGCCACCTCGGTGCCGAGATCCTGCTCGATCCCCGCCATCTGGGCACGCCACGCGTTCGCGGTGAGCCCGGCGGGGACGTACGTGGCGAAGTAGTGGGCGAACAGCTCGCGGATCCGCGCGGTGAAGCCACCGTCCGGTGGTTCCCGGCGCGGTGGCCGGTACGGGCTGAGCACGGCCTCCTTCGCGCGCACGCGCTCGGCCAGGTGGCGCCAGTCGGTGGCGGGTCCCGCGCCGAACAGCCCGGCGGTGACGGCCAGGGCGTAGGCCACCAGGCCGGGCACGTTCGGGTTCGCGACGAGCATCGCGCCGATGCCCGCGGCGGACAGCGCGGCGAGCGCGGCGGTGGTCCACATCGTGCCGCGCTCACGGCGGGTGGCGGCGAAGGGCTCGGTGCGGCGTGGGCGCGGAGGATTCGGCGTGGGCTGGAAGAACTTCCAGGCCCGCTCGACCCGGTACCCGGCACGCCATCCGCTCGCCGCCTGCCGCACCGTGCGTTCCCACAGCCGGTCCCGGATCGGCCCGGTGAGGAATCGGTCGAGGTGCCGCAGGATGTCCTCGCGCAGCCTGACCGGCAGGTGGTCGAAATCGCGGGTCACGGTCTCGACGTCGGCCTCGGGCGTCTCCATCAGGCGCGCGATCATTCGAAGCCCGTGCGTCCACTGTCCGTTCTCGCGGGAAGGGAACCGTTCGGGCGCACGGCGCAGGGCGGCCATGTCCTCATCGGACAGGTCACGCCGGGTACGGCCGCTGAGCCGGGCGAGAACCCAGTAGAAGCCCACGTCGACGCCGGTGTGGCCGGCGTGCACGGCTTCGTCGATGAGCTTCCGCGCGGCGGTGGGCATCCCGCCGTCGAGGTACCGCACCCCCGCCAGGAACTTCTCCTTCGGATCGGCGTCGGCGCCGACCTGGTAGACGGTGACCTCGTGGACCGTGTTCGCCTGTACTCCCACCCGGGCGTGGCCGTCGGCGGTATTGGCGTTCTCCACCGGGCTCACCGCCCGTCCCCGAGGTCGGTGATCAGCGCCGATAGCAGCCCGGCCGGGCCGGGCAGCGCGAAGATGAAGCCGCGCAGGCGCTTCAGCGCCAGCAGCGCCGCGGCGCGGTCGGTGGCGCGCAGGGACTCCGCGGCGTCCAGTTCGGCGATCGCGGCGCCGTGGTCGGTGGTGTCGAGCTCGCCGGAGTCGGCGGCCCGGCGCAGCGCGGCGCGGAGACCGGCGAAGGCGTCGCCGACCGGGATGGCGTCCACCTCGTGGAAGGTGTAGCTGCCGGCGAAGACGCCCGTCTGGACACCGACCCGGGCGTTCCCGTTGGCGTTGTTCTGGTTGGAGCCGACCATGGTCCGGTCCTCTCGGGTGAGTCCCCGCGCGGGGCGGTCGAGGGTGGCGAGCTCGCCCGCCAGGGCGAAGGCGAACGCGGCGGCGTGCGCGGCGGCATTGGGCTGGGAGTCGCGGGCGTCGGTCTCGGACTTGCGCCCGTCGGCGAAGTCGCTGATCCCCCGGACGACGACCGTGGGAAGTGAACCGGCCATGTGGGCGGCCTGGAGGACGCCCGCCGCCTCCATCTCGACGGCGTAGGTGTCGTTGTAGTGCTCGAACAGCAGTATCGCCTCGGGTGAGGTGACCGAATCCAGCAGGATCTCGCCGGCGGCGATGGGACCGAAGTGGACCTTGGGGTGGGCGGCTCCGCGTAAGTGCTTCCGCCAGTCGTTCGAGCGGTTCAGGTGATGGGCGATCTGCTCGGCGGCGTGGCTGGTCGGGAAGACCCGTGGGCGGGCTTTGAATCCGGTGTCGGTGCTGGTGCCGCCCTGGTAGTGGTAGACGTGGCTGGCGACGACCACGTCGCCGAGGACGATGTTCGCGCGCCGGGATCCGCCCACGCCCGAGAAGATCACCGCGGCCGGGTCGGCCTCGTCGATGATGCGGGTGGTGAGCGCGGCGGAGGACGTGTTCCCTTTGCCGACATTGGTCAACGCGATCCGGCAGCCGCCTGGGCCGCGGCCGATCTCGGCGCGGGTGCCGCCCCGGTAGCGGTGCGGGGTGACGGGTCCGATGTGGGCGAGGACCGCTTCGTACTCAAGGTCGAGAGCGGTGAGGATCACGATGAGTTTCTCTTCCATGACCCGAGGCTAGCTTAATGTCAAGTTGACGTAAACCCCTCTCCTCTTGATCCTTATCCCGTCCCACCCACCCCACCCCTTGATCCCTCCCCCTACCGTCACCGGATGAGAGACGTCTTCGCCAAGATCCAGGCCAGCACCACCCGCGCCGACGCCATGAAGCGCGATCGCACCTACCCCTACGGCACGGTCCTCGCCGAGCGGCGGGGGCCGGTCGCGGTGGTCGGGGGGCGGGAGGTGATCATGGCCAGCTCGAACGACTATCTGGGTCTGTCGGTCGATCCGCGGGTCGTCGAGGGGGCCGCGCGGGCGGCGCGGCGGTATGGGGCGTCGTGTACGGGGGCGCCCATCATGAACGGGACGACGGGGATCCACCGGGAGCTGGAGGAGCGGCTCGCGGTGTTCCTCGGGCGGGAGGCGGCGGTGCTGGCGCCGAGTGGTTTTCAGGCGAATCTGGCGCTGGCGACGCTGCTCGGGCGGGGTGACACGGTCTTCGCCGACCGGGCCAATCACGCGTCGCTGGTGGACGCCGCGCGGCTCGGGTTCGGTGGGCACCGGCGGTACCGGCACGCCGATCTGGGGCATCTGCGGCGGCTGCTGGAGGCGACGGATCCTGATTGCGGGCGGCTGATCGTCACCGATGGACTGTTCTCGATGGAGGGCGATGTCGCCGATCTGCCCGCGCTGAAGCGGCTGGCGGGGGAGCAGGGGGCGCGGCTGGTCGTCGACTGCGCGCACGACATGGGGTTGCTCGGCCCGAACGGGCGGGGGACGCCGGAGGTGCAGGGGGTGGCGCCGGATCTGGTGACGGCGACGTTCTCCAAGTGCTTCGGGTCGGTGGGAGGAGTGCTGGCGGGTGATCGGGAGGTGGTGGACTTCCTGCGGCACCACGCCAGGTCGCTGGTGTTCTCCGCGGCCCTGCCGCCGCCGTCGGTGGGGGCGGCGCTGGCCGCGCTGGAGATCATCGAGAGCGAGCCGGAGCTGCGGGAGCGGGTGCTGGGGCTGTCGGCGCGGCTGCGGGAGGGGCTGCGCGCGGAGGGTTTCGAGACGGCGGGTGACGCGCCGATCGTGCCGGTCTTCGTGCGGGACGACGAGCGCTGCCGGGCGATGTGGCGGGCGCTGCTGGACGAGGGCGTCCTGGTCAACGCGGTCTCCTCGCCGGGTGTGCCGGTGGGCGGCGAGCTGGTGCGCGTCGCGGTCACCGCGCGGCACACCGGCGAGCAGGTGGACGCGATCGTGGCGGCCTTCGTGCGGGCGCGGGCTCAGATGCCGTGGCGGGCGGCGATGCCGTCCAGCAGTGAGTCGAGCCCGAAGGTGAACTCCCAGGACGGGTCGTCCTTGCGGGCGGCGCCGAGCGCCCAGGCCCGGATGGAGGGGTAGCGGCCGGACTCCATCAGGTAGGTCATCTCGGGGGCCAGCGCGGTGCGGACCTCGTGGCCGCTGGCCCACCCCCGGTTCTCCATTAGCATGACCAGCGAGGCCTCGTAGTTGATCGCGCCGCCGACGTAGGCGTGCAGCGAGCGCGCGGTCGCCATGCGCTCGTCGGGACCGGGGAGCAGGCCGTCGAGGGAGGCCATGAGCCGCTCGGTGATCGCCATGCGGTGCGGGCTGGGGATGACGGCGGCCTCCGGTGGCAGTGCCGCCAGCCAGCGGTGGCGCAGCCGCAGCTCGCGGGTGCGCAGCGCGATCGTCCGGAAGGTCTCCCGCCAGGGCACGCCGGCCTCGGGCAGCTCGATCTCGTCGTGGACGAGGTCGCCCATCAGCTGGAGCAGCTCGTCCTTGCCGTCGACGTAGCGGTAGGCGGCCATCGGCGCCACGCCCAGCTCGGTGGCCAGGCGGCGCATGGTGATCGCGTCGAGCCCCTCGGCGTCGGCGACGGCGATGGCGGTCCGGCCGATCCGCTCGGCGGTCAGCGACGGGCGCGGTGAGGGCGCGGACGGGTCGATGCGCTCCCAGAGGCTGCGGCGGTCGGCGTCGCCCTTGGGGGACGGGGATGTGGTCGGCAAGGGGACCATCCTTCCTGGTCGGCTGTGTACATCGTACCCGGAGTAGACGGTGTACCCGATCCTGTGTACGTTGTATCGAGCTAGATACAACGTACACACACCTATGTTCAGGAGCCCGAGATGACCACCCCTCTGCGCATCGCCGTCCTGGTCGGCAGCACCCGTGACGGCCGCTTCGCCCCCGTCGTGTCGGGCTGGCTGGCCCGCCGCCTCGCCGACCGGGCGAACCTCACCGTTGACGTCGTGGACCTCGCCGAGCACGAGCTCCCCACCGTCCTGCCCGCCTTCGGGCAGCCGCCCCGGCCGGGCACCACCGAGGCGCTCGCCGAGGTCTCGCCGCGCCTGGCCGCCGCCGACGCCTTCGTGATCGTGACGCCCGAGTACAACCACAGCTACCCGGCGTCCCTGAAGAACGCCATCGACTGGCACGACACCGAATGGCACGGCAAGCCCGTCGGCTTCGTCTCCTACGGCGGCGTCTCCGGCGGCCTGCGGGCGGTGGAGCACCTGCGTCACGTGCTGGCCGAACTCAACGCGATGACCATCCGTGAGACGGTCAGCTTCGCCGGGGCGTGGGAGCGCTTCGACGCCGAGGGCAACGCCGACGCCGGGGGCGAGAAGAGCCTCACCGCGTTCCTCGACCAGCTCACCTGGTGGGGACTGGCGCTGCGCGAGGCCCGCGCGGCGCGCCCGTTCGGGACGGTGGCGGCCTGAGATGACCACCGCGACCCTCGCCCCACCGGCGCCCGCGACCCGCCGCGGCCTCTACGTCGGCGTCTTCGGGCTGATGCTGGGGATGTTCCTGGCGATGCTGGACGGCTTGATCGTCGGCACCGCCCTGCCCACCATCGTCGGTGAGCTCGGCGGGCTCGACCGCCTGTCCTGGGTGGTCACCGCCTACCTGCTCACCGCCGCGGTGACCACGCCGCTGTGGGGCAAGCTCGGCGACCTCGCCGGGCGCAAACCCACCTTCATGGCCGCCATCTCGCTGTTCCTGGCCGGATCGGCGCTGTCCGGGCTGGCCGGGGACATGACGCAGCTCATCGCGTTCCGGGCCGTGCAGGGCCTGGGCGCGGGCGGGCTGATGGTGGGTGCGCTGGCCATCATCGGCACGATCCTGCCGCCCGCCGAGGCCGGCAAGGCCCAGTCGATGATCGGGATCATGATGCCGATCGCGTTCGTCGGCGGGCCCCTGCTGGGCGGCTTCCTCACCGATCAACTCGACTGGCGGTGGACGTTCTACGTCAACCTCCCGATCGGCGCGATCGCGCTGCTGCTGGTCGCCTTCCGCGTCCGCTTCACCCAGGAGCGGGTCCGGGCGCGCGTGGACGTCCTGGGCGCCGCCCTGCTGGTCACCGCGATCCTCGCCGTCACCCTGGTCGCGGCGTGGGGCGGCACGATGTACGCCTGGACCTCGCCGCAGATCCTGGCCCTCATCGCCGTCGGCGCGCTGGCCACCGCCTGGTTCGTGCGCGTCGAACGCCGCGCCGCCGAGCCCATCATCCCGCCGCGCCTGTTCGCCAGCCGCGAGTTCGGGCTCGCGCAGGTCCTCAGCTTCCTGGGCGGCGCGGCGATGATGACCCTGGCCAACTACCTGCCGCAGTACATGCAGTTCGTCGCCGGGGCCTCGCCCACCACCGGCGGCCTGCTGCTCCTGCCGCTGCTGATGGGCATGCTCGCCGCGCAACTGGGCAGCGGGCGCCTGGCCGCCCGCTCCGGGAAGTACCGGATCTACCCGATCCTGGGCGGCCTGCTGTCCACCGCCGGCGCGCTACTGCTGCTCGTCCTGGACACCGGCACGCCCACCTGGCTCGCCTCCGGCCTCGGCGTGATCGCCGGAGCGGGCGTCGGCTTCATCGCCCAGGCCAGCATGCTCATCACCCTCGGTAGCGCACCCCGGCGCGACATGGGCGCCGCCAGCGGCACCGTCACCCTCCTGCGCACCATCGGCGGCTCCCTCGGCATCGCCGCCCTGGGCGCGCTGTTCGCGAGCAACATCGGCGACGCCCACGCCACCCCCGAGGCGGTCGCGGCGATGCCCGCCGCCGCGCGCGACACCTTCCGCGAGGGCGTCGTATCGGGCATGCACGCGGTGGTGATCGGCGTGGCGATCGCCTCGGCGCTGGCCCTGGCGGTGGCGTGGTGGGTGCGGGACAAGCCGAAGGACGCCTGATGTCACAGGGGAATGGCAGGGTTCTCGCCGACCGTCCTGAAGGGAGATTCACGGCATGGGACGTGTACGAGGCTCGGCCGGGCGGACCGGGGGAGCGTACGAGACCGGGTACGTCTATGTACTGAGCAATCCGTCGTTCATGGGCAACCCGCTCAAGATCGGGTTCACCGAACGACCCTATGTCGAGTCGCGACTTCGTGAGCTGAGCACCGCCGTTCCGGAGGACTTCGTGGTCGAGTTCCAGGCACGGGCGTCGAATGTGAAGGCGGTCGAGCGGGCGGTTCACGAGCGTCTCGCGGACGCGCGGGTCAGGCCCGGCCGGGAGTACTTCGACGTCACCGTCGAAGAAGCCGTCAAGGCCGTGCGGGCCGAACTGCTGAGGATGAGCGGCATCGGTCACTGGGGAGGGTTCGCGGACTTCGTGCGGGTCGAGGCCGGGGACATCCTCGCGCTGAGCGCGCGAGCCGGTGACGTGTTCCTGGTCCAGGCGCACCACCGGCCCGATGACCCGCGTCCCGACCTGCTCGACCTGTGGGAGGTCCACGCGACCGGTGACATGCTGGAGCTGGAAGGCACGGCCACGCCCGCGCCATCGTTCGCCGCGGGCGACGAGGAGGCCCTGACAGATCCCCGGCGCTACTTCGATCCGAAGGAGGAGCGCCCGAACGGCATCTTGAACGGGCACGAGGGGCTGTTTCCGGCCGATCGGCTGGTATGGCTCTCCGCGAGGTCCGACGGGGGCTGTGACTTCGCGATGTTCGAGATGCGCTCGCACTGCCGGGTACTCAGCCGAACCTGGGACGTCCAGCTCGTCGACGGGACGTGGCCGAAGATCCTGAACTATTACACCTGGGACCGGCTGCCGCCCGCGATGGAGCGGGCGGGGAGGATCGCGATGCGCGTCGGCCGACCCGACATCCCGAGTCCCAGGCCGATTCCCGACTACCCGCGCGGCGGTTTCAGCTGAAGACCGCCACCGCCTCCGCCGCACCCAGCCCCGCGCCCCGTCCGTACGCCTCCGCGAACCGCTCCCCGAGCAGCTCGCGGGCGCGCTCGGCGGGGCGCAGGGGCGCGTCGTAGCCGCGGCGGTCCTCGCCGCCGAGCAGGGACGCCGCCGCGCCCAGCAGGAAGGCCGCGCGCCCGGCCTCGCCCTCGGCCAGGGCCAGCGCCGCCGCGGCGTGCGCGACCATCGCCAGGTCCGGCGCGGGGACGGCCGCCGGGTCGGGGACGCAGGCGCGCAGCTCGGCGCGCGCGGCGGCGAGATCGCCGTCCAGGACGGCCGCCATGATCCGGAACCCGCCCGTCCAGGTGCGCGCCCGGGCCGCCAGGGAGGTACCGGCGAAGGCGGCGTCGACCACGTCGAGCAGGGCCCGGGACGCCACGAGGTCACCCGCGGCGAAACGCAGCTCGGCCTCGGCGACGCGGACGTAGGCGGCCGTGCGGGGCTCGTGGACCTCGGCGGCCAGCTCGTCGGCGCGGGCCAGCGCGCGGCCCGCCCCGGCCAGGTCGCCCAGCCGGGCGAGGGCCATCGTCAGCTCGGCGTGCACCTCGGCGGCGTCGGCGGGGACGTCCAGCTCGCCCACCGGCACCGCCGCGCGGCGCAGCGCGTCCACCGCCCCGGCCAGGTCGCCGTCGCGGGACAGGAACTGCGCGTGGACGCGCAGGGCCGAGGACAGCCCGTAGCGCTCACCGGCCGCGGTGAACTCCCGCAGCGCCTCGGCCACGCGCTCGCGCCCGCCCTCCTCGCCCGGCCACAGCAGCAGCGCCATGCCGCGCTCCCAGCCCGAAGCGCCCGACAGGCGCTCGGCGGCCGCGCGGGCCTCGGCGCCCTCCAGGAAGGCCGAGGCGATCACGAACAGCGCGCCGCCACCGGGCCCCGGGGCGGCCTTCGCGATCAGCGCGGCGCCCTCGGCGAACGCGCCCGACTCGTAGGCCAGCAGCCCGCGCAGGACCTCGGCGACCGGCGCCAGCTCCGGCGGCGCGCCGGGGATCGCCAGGGCCGCGCGCGTCCAGCGGGTCCGCTCGGTCGGCAGGCCCCGCAGGTGCCAGAACCAGAAGAGCGCGGCGACCAGCCGCAGGCTCACCGCCGCGTCACCGGCGGCGTACCGCAGCGCGGCGAGGAGGTTCTCGTGCTCGGCGGCCAGCAGCGCCCGCGCCGCGAGCTGACCGGCGCCGCGCAGGGCCGCGTCGGCGTCCTCGGCCAGCGCGAGGAAGAACTGGGCGTGCGCGCCGGTGACCTCATCGGCGCGACCGGACTCCGCCAGCCGCGCCAGGGCGTAGGACCGGATCGTTTCGAGCATCCGGTAGCGGTCCCCGGCGTGCTGCACGAGGGACTTGTCGACCAGCGCCGACAGGGCGTCCAGGTCGGTGTCGGCGACGTGCGCCGCCGCCACGCCGCCCGGCGACACCGCCAGCCGCGTCGCCAGGTCACGCTCGGCGGCGGTGAGCGGCTCCCAGCTCCACGCGACCACCGCCTCCAGCGTGCGGTGCCGCTCGGCGGCGGTGCGGGGACCGGCGCTCAGCAGCGCGAAACGGTCGTCGAGGCGAGCGGCGATCTGCGCGGCGCTCATCGACCGCAGCCGCGCCGCCGCCAGCTCGATCGCCAGCGGCAGCCCGTCCAGGCGGCGGCAGATCTCGGCCACCACCCCGGCCTCGGCCTCGGGGCGGAAATCGGGCCGCACCGCCCGCGCGCGCTCGGCGAACAACTCGGTGGCCGCCTCACCCAGCGGCCCCAGCGGGAACAGCCGCTCGCCGGGGACGCCCAGGGACTCCCGGCTGGTGGCCAGCACGCGCAGCCCGGGGCACTCGGCCACCAGCCGCTCGGCCAGCACCGCCACGGCGTCGACGACGTGCTCGCAGTCGTCCAGCAGCAGCACCGCCCGCTGTTCGGCGAAGTACTCCGCCAGCCGCCACGCCGCGTCGTGCGCGGCCGCCTCCAGCAGGCCCGCCTCGCGGGTCCCGATCGCCCGCAGCACCGCCGTGGCCACGTCACCGGCCTCGGCGGCGGCCAGCTCCACCAGCCACACCCCGTCGCGGACGTCCAGCCCGGCCGCGGCCTCCACCGCCAGGCGCGTCTTGCCGACCCCGCCCGGCCCGACCACCGTCACCAGCCGCGCTTCGTCCATCAGCGCCCGCAGCCCGGCCAGCTCGTCGGCGCGGCCCACGAAACCGTTCAGCCGCGCCCGCAGATTCCCCCGCCGCCGGGGCGCGAGGACCTCGTCCTGCCGCAGCAGCCGCGTCCGCAGCCCGGCCAGCTCCGGCGACGGGTCGATGCCCAGCTCATCGGCCAGCGCGTCGCGGGTGCGGTCGTAGGCGGCCAGCGCCTCCGCCTGCCGCCCGGCCGCGTACAGCGCGCGGATCAGCAACCCCTGCAACCGCTCCGCCAGCGGATGCGCCGCCGCCAGCGGCTCCAGCTCGCCCAGCACCTCGCCCCCGGCGGCCAGCTCCAGCGCCAGCCGCTCCTCGGCGGCCGCCAGGCGCAGCCCCTCCAGCCGCACCGCCGCCGCGTCGGCGAAGCGCGCGTCCCGCAGCCCGTCGAGGGCCGTGCCCCGCCACAGCGCCTCCGCCTCCCGCAGCAGCGTCGCGTCACCGCGCTCGCGGCCCAGCGCGGCCAGCCGCTCGAAGCGCAGGGCGTCCACATCCGGCTCCCCGACGTGCAGCACGTAACCCGGCGCGCGCCCCTCCAGCGCCGCCGCCCCCACCACCCGCCGGACCCGCGAGACCAGCGCCTGGAGCGCGTTGGCGCCGTTGGCCGGGAGCCCCTCGCCCCAGATCGCGTCCATCAGCGCCTCGGCCGACACCACCCGGCCCGGCTCCAGCGCCAGCCGCGCCACCAGCGCGCGCAGCCGCCCGCCCGACAGGGGGAGCACGACGTCGTCATCGCCGCGCAGTTCGAAGGCGCCCAGGAGCTGTACACGCACGACGGCCAGTCTGCCCGACGCCCGGCACCGGTTCCGAGGTCCCTCCGAGGTGACGCCGACCCGGCTCCGAGGCCGCCGCCATAACGTCGCGGCGACCAAGGAGGAACGATGACAGAGATCGAAGACCACGACCGCGGACTCGACTTCGACCTGCGGACCCTGACCAGCCGCAGGCTCGTGCTCGGGCTGTTCGGCGCGGCGGGCGCTGGCGCGCTCGCCGCGTGCGCCGCGCCGAAGGCCGCCGAGCCCAAGGCGTCCGCGCCGGGCCCGGCCACCGGCACCGCCACCGACGTCGGCGAGATCCCGGAGGAGACCGCCGGGCCCTACCCCGGCGACGGCTCGAACGGCCCGAACGCGCTCACCGAGAGCGGCATCGTGCGCTCCGACATCCGGTCGAGCTTCGGGACGGCGAGCGGCACCGCCGAGGGCGTGCCGGCGGTGGTCACCCTGAACATCGTGGACGCGGGCACCGCCACCCCGCTCAAGGGCGCGGCGGTCTACATCTGGCACTGCGACCGCGACGGGAACTATTCCATGTACTCCGCGGCGGCCAAGGACCAGAACTACCTGCGCGGCGTCCAGGAGGCCGACGCGGGCGGCACGGTCACCTTCACCACGATCTTCCCCGCCTGCTACGACGGGCGCTGGCCGCACATGCACTTCGAGGTCTACGCCGACCTGGCCGCGGCGACCTCGGCGGGGGACAAGCTGAAGACCTCGCAGCTGGCGCTGCCGAAGGCCGCCTGCGACGAGGTCTACGCGACCGGCGGGTACGAGAAGAGCACCCGGACCTTCGCGCGGGTTTCCCTCGACTCCGACATGGTCTTCCGGGACGGCTCGGACAAGCAGCTCGCGGCGATCACCGGCGACCCCTCCGCCGGATACCACGTGAGCCTCGACGTGGGGGTTTGATCCACATTGGACTGGAAAGGGCGTGCGGCATAGGGTGAGTGGGCGATCACCCGTCGAAAGGGGCTCACCATGAGCGAAACCACGCAGACCCCGCCCGACTATCCCTTCACCGCCCCCACTCCGGTCGAGCCGCCGCCGGAGTGGGCCGAACTGCGACAAGGTTGTCCCGTCGCGCACGTGCGTCTCCCCAGCGGCGACGAGGCCCGCCTCCTGACCCGCTACGACGACGTGCGGGCGATGCTGTCCGACCCGCGCTTCACCCGCGAGCTCACCGCGCCGGACGCCGCGCGCCTGGCCACCACCCGGGGCGGCGTCTTCGAGGGCGCCTCGGTCATCCCCGCCAGCGGCCCCGGGCATCAGCGGTGGCGGCGGCTGGTCGGGCGGTGGTTCACCGTCCGGCGCATGAACGAGCTTCAGCCGCGCATCGAGGCGATGGCCGAGACGCTGCTGGACGGCATGATCAAGGACGGCCCGCCCGCCGACATGGTCGCCGGGCTGAACTTCCCGCTGCCGGTGTGGGTCATCTGCGAGATCCTGGGCGTCCCGGACGGCGACCGCGACCGCTTCTCGCACTGGTCCAGCGCCGGGCTGAACATCTCGAAGTACACCCAGGAGGAGGTGGACACCGCCGCCGCCGAGTACGCCGAGTACTTCGCCGCGCACATCGCCGCCAAGCGGGCCGCTCCCGGCGACGACCTGCTCAGCGAGCTGATCACCGTCGTCGACGCCGAGGACGGGCGGCTGTCGGAGCCCGAGCTGATCGCCACCGGCCAGGGCCTCCTGCTCGCCGGGCACGAGACCACGTCCAACCAGCTCGGCAAGATGTTCACCCAGCTCCTCGCCGTCCGCGAGCGCTGGTCGGCGCTGCTGGCCGATCCGGGCCTGGTGCGCACCACCGTGGAGGAGACCCTGCGGATGGACGCCCTGTCCGGCTTCGGGCTGCCGCGCTACCTGACCGAGGACGTCGAGATCGGCGGGGAGACCCTCCCGGCGGGCACCACCGTCATCTCCAGCCTCTCGTCGGCCAACCGCGACGAGAGCGTCTTCGACGGCGCCGGGGACGTGCGCCTGGACCGCTCACCCAACACGCACATGTCCTTCGGTGTCGGGCCGCACTCCTGCATCGGGCAGGCGCTGGCCCGCACCGAGCTGCAGAGCGTGCTGTCGGTCGTGCTGCGGCGGCTGCCGGGACTGGACCTGGCGGTGCCGCTGGAGGAACTGCCGCTCCGCAAGGGCGTCGTGGTCGGCGGGCTGGAGAAGCTGCCGGTCACCTGGTGACGCCGGGGGCGGCCCCGCCCGGGTGGGGCCGCCACTCTTCTGCAACCGGGCTGCTATCGGTCCGTACCACCATCGGCCCATGATCGAGAACCTCGCCCCGCGCGCCGAGGGCGACCCCGTCGCCGACCTGACCTCCTTCGCGCTGGTGCACCGCGCGATGCTCGCCGAGGTCCGCCGCCTCGCCGCCCTCATGGGCGAGCTCGGGCCGGTGGGACCCGACCGGGCGGTGGCGATCCGCGACTACATCGGCGCGGTGTGCGCCGAGGTCCACTCCCATCACGAGCGCGAGGACCGCATCCTGTGGCCCTACGTGGCCGCCTCGGTGCCCGGAGACGCCGTCGACCTCGCCGCGCTCAGCGCCGAGCACGGCGACCTCGACCCGGTGCTGGACCGCATCGCCGACGCCGCCGCGCGTTTCGCCGCCGACCCCGGCAACCACCGGGCGGTCCTGGGCGGTGAGCTGCTGGAGCTGAGCGCGTTCCTCGACGAGCACATCGCCGCCGAGGAGCGCGAGCTGTTCCCGGCGATCCTGCGGTACGTGTCGGCGGCCGGTTACGCCGAGGCCGACGCGCGCATCCGCGCCGAGATCGACCCCGCCCACGCCGGGTGGGTGCTGCCCTTCACCGCCCGCTACGCCACGCCCGCCGAGTGGGACCGGATGAACACCGTCAGCGGCGGGCGCGTCCAGGGGCTCCTCGACGCCACGAAGGACGCCTTCGCCGCCACCGAGCGCACCGTCTTCGGCGGCCTGCCGCGCCCGGACGTGTCGGCCGTGCAGACCCCGTGGGAGCCCCTGGCGCGGGAGCTCACGGGCTGATCAGCCGCGCCAGCTCGCCGCGCCCGGACACCCCCAGCTTCGGGTAGGCCTTGTACAGGTGGTGGCCGACGGTGCGGGGGCTGAGGAACAGCTGCGCGGCGATGTCGCGGTTGGACGCGCCGGTCGCGGCCAGCCGCACCACCTGCGCCTCCTGCGGGGTCAGCCGCGACCACGTGTCTGGTTCGGCGGCGCGCGCGGGCCCGTGGCTCTCGCCGGACGCGCGCAGCTCGGTGGTGGCGCGCTCGGCCCACGGCGTCGCGCCCAGCCGCTCGAAGGTCTCGGCCGCCGCGCGCAGGTGCGCCCTCGCGCGCGAGCGGTGCTTCTCGCGGCGCAGCCACTCGCCGTACAGCAGCGCGGTGCGCGCCTCGTCCCACGGGCGGCGCTCGCGGCCGTGCAGGGCCATCGCGCGCTCGAAGTGCGGTTCCGGTGAGGCCGACAACAGCGCGCGGCAGCGGGTGAGGACCGCCTCGGCCCACGGCCGCCCGTTCTCCTCGGCCCAGGGCGCGAACAGCGCCAGGGCGGCCTCGGCGCGCGCCGGGTCGCCCGCGCGGACGGCGGCCTCGACGTGGTCGGGCGCCCAGCCCAGGGCGGCGGCGGTGTGGCGCGCGGGGCCGCGCGTGGCGGCGTCCCAGCGGTCGGCGGCGGCCTCGTGGCGCCCGGCGCCGAGATCGGCCAGCGCGTGCGCCCACGCGCGCGTCGCGACGGTCGAGGTGAGGGCGTCGTCGTCGGTCTCGGCGGGCACCTCACCGGCGGTGGCCGCCAGCCAGCCGGCGAGGGCGCCGAAGTGGCCGGTGAGCCGGTACTGCCCGGTGTCGGCGGCGATCCGGCCGCCCTCGGCGGCGATGATGCGGGCCTCGGCGAAGCGGCCCAGGCGCAGCAGCGACTCGCCGAGGGTGGACAGGACCGTCGGCAGCCAGCCCGCCATGCCCGCCGAGCGGCACTCCCCGGCCAGGGCGCCGGTCAGCTCGGCGGCGCGGTCGTGGTCGCCGACGGCGAAGGCGAGGGAGGCGGCGTACCCGCGCAGGCCCGGCTGCCCGCCGCGCAGCGGCAGGATCGCCTCGACCATGCCCCGGATCGGCGCGGCGGCCCCGGCGGGACGCCCGGCGATGATCGCGGCGAGGCCGCGGGTGGCCGGGAGCCCGGCGGCGGCGGGCCCGGTGAGGTCCACGCCGTCCAGAAGCGACACCGCCTCGGCCGCGCGCTCGTGATCGCCGGCCTGGCGGCAGCCGTCCACGATGTGCATCACCATGATCGCCGCCCGCCCGGGATCGACCGGCAGGACGGCGGCGGCCCCGGCGAGCATGACCCGGTGGGCGGTGGCGGGGGAGCCGGTGAGCAGCTCGGCCTCCCCGCGCAGCTCGGCGACGTGGGCGAGCACGCGCGGGTCGGTGGCCAGCGCGGCGGCCCGCTCGGCGAGGTCGCGGGCCCGCGCGCCCTGCCCGGAGTCACCGGCCGATTCGGCGGCCGCCGCCAGCCGCGCGGCCTTCTTCTCGGTGCCCGAGGTCAGCTCGGCGGCGCGCACCAGCGCCGTCACCGCCGCCGCGCGTCCGCCGCGGGCGCGGGCGCGCTCGGCGGTGGCCGCCAGCAGGTCGGCGGCGTCGTCATCGAGGCCGGTGGCGGCCGCGGCGGTGTGCCAGGCGCGGCGGTCGTCGGTGAGGACCCCGGCCAGGGCCCGGTGCGCGGCGAGGCGCTCGGTCAGCGGCGCCGACTGGTACACCGCGGCCCGCACCAGCGGATGCCGGAACGCCACGGCCGAGGCCGAGACCTCGATCAGCTCGCCGCAGGACTCCACCGCCGTGGCGGGCACGCCCAGCGCGGCGGCCGCGCGCAGCAGGACGCCGAGCTCGCCGGTGTCCTCGGCGGAGGCGATGAGCAGGAACGTGCGCGCCTCGCCCGGCAGCGCGGCGACCTCGGCGGCGAAGGCGTCCTGAACGCGGCGGGGCAGCGGCAGCGCCGACCCGGCCGGGTCGGCGCTGGCGGCGGTGCGCGCCAGTTCCCGCAGCGCGAGGGGGTTGCCGCCGGTCTCGGCGATGACGCGGGCGCGCAGCGCGGGGGCGAGTCCCGCCTCGGCCAGCAGCGCCTGCGCGGCCTCGTCGTCGAGGCCCGGGACGGGCAGCTCGGCCAGCCCCTCGGCGGGGAAACCGCCGTCGCGGGCGGCGAAGAGCAGCCCGAGGCGGTCGGCGTGCAGGCGGCGCGCGGCGAAGGTGAGGGCGTCGGCGGACTCGCGGTCCAGCCACTGCGCGTTGTCCACCAGGCACAGCACCGGCCGCTCCTCGGCCAGTTCGGCCAGCAGGCTCAAGGTGGCCAGGCCGACGGCGAAGCGGTCGGGCGCGCCGCCTTCGGCCAGGCCCAGCGCGGCCCCGATCGCGGCGGCCTGCGGCGCGGGGAGCCGCTCGCTCAGCCGCAGCGCGGGGCGCAGGACCTGGTGCAGCGCGGCGTAGGGCAGTTCGGTCTCGACCTGGACCCCGGCGGCGCGCAGGACCGTCATGTCCGCGGCCGTCCCGGCGGCGTGCTCCAGCAGCGCGGTCTTGCCCGCGCCGGGCTCGCCGCGCAGCACCAGGGCCGCGCTCCCGCCGTCCCGGACGCGCCCGAGGGCCTCGCCGATCGCCGCCAGTTCGCCGTCCCGACCGTGGATCATCCGGTGACCTTAGCCCGAACGGGCCCGCCGCCACAGTGCCGCGATCAGCGTGGACAGTCCACTCAGGACCAGCATCGCCGGGGTGAGGAGCACCAGCAGGCCGAACGCGTACCCGTGCCACTGGACGAGGTCCTGCGGGCGCGGCAGGTACAGCGCCAGCGCGAACGGCGGCCCGGCGCACGCGGCGAGCAGCGCGTCCCGGACCCGCCCGGTGGCCCGGTGGGCGACGGCCGGCGTCACCGCCGCGAAGAGCAGCAGCGCGCCGAGCGTGACCACGCCGTGGTCCGGGAGGAAGCCCCACCCGGTGAGCAGGCCCGGCTCGATGATCGAGTCCACCGTGAAGCCCACCAGCATCGCCGGGTGACCGGCCACGCTCCCGGCCGCCGCCGTCAGCCACAGCACGCCCGCGTGCAGCCCCATGCCCGCCCCGGCCGCCGGGAGCCACGCCGTCAGCAGCGCCATCCCCAGTCCCAGGACCGTCCCGGTCATGATCGAGACGCCGTCGGCGTCGGTGTAGAACCCGGCGGTCAGCAGCGCGGCCTCGGCGCCCGCCCCGGTGGCCAGCGCCGCCGTGAGCAGCCGGACCGGCAGCGCCAGATGGCGCGCGAGGAGCACGGCGATGGAGGCCGAGACCGCCACGAACCAGCCCGCGACGGCGAGGCTCGACTCGCCGACGCGGTCGTCGCCTCCGCCGGGGAAGGGGGTGAGGCGGATGAGCCCGCACCACTCGGCGATGAGGATCTGCGCGGCGGTGAGTGCTGCGGCGGCGAGGACGGCCGCCGCGGCGATGAGGATCGTGCGGAGGGGTAAACGGTCCATATGCCCCACCGTAGGGGAGTGGAGCCCGAACCGGCGGGCGGTCTTGTTGCAAGTAATATGCAACAACAGTGATCTTGTGTTAGTGCCGCCCCGGCCGGTTGATTAGGAGCCGCGCGTGACCCTCGTCCTCGGCATCGAGTCCTCCTGCGACGAGACCGGCGTCGGCCTCGTCCGCGACGGGGTCCTGCTCGGCGAGGCGCTCTCGTCGAGCATGGCCGAGCACCTGCGCTTCGGCGGCGTGGTGCCCGAGATCGCCGCCCGCGCCCACCTGGACGCCCTGGTGCCCACCGTCCGCGCCGCGCTGCGCGAGGGCGGGCTCGCGCTGTCCGACATCGACGCGGTCGCCGTCACCTCCGGTCCCGGCCTGGCCTCCTCGCTCCAGGTGGGGCTGGCCGCCGCGAAGGCCTACGCGGTGAGCCTCGGCGTGCCGCTGCTGGGCGTCCACCACCTCGCCGGGCACGTCGCCGCCGACACCCTCGTCCACGGCCCGCTGCCCGAGCGCAGCATCGCCCTGGTCGTCTCCGGCGGGCACACCTCGCTGCTCCTGCTGGGCGACCTGGCGCGCGACCCGATCGTCCACCTCGGCGACACCGCCGACGACGCCGCCGGGGAGGCCTTCGACAAGGTCGCCCGGCTCCTGGGCCTGGGCTACCCCGGCGGGCCCGCCGTCCAGCGCGCCGCCGAGCGCGGCGACCCGGCCGCGATCCGCTTCCCGCGCCCCAGCGCCGGGACCTACGGCTTCTCCTTCTCCGGCCTCAAGACCGCCGTCGCGCGCTGGATCGAACGCCACGACGGGCCCCTCCCGATCGCCGACCTCGCCGCGTCCTTCCAGGAGGCCGCCGTGGACGTGCTCACCGCCAAGGCCGTCGCCGCGTGCGCCGCCCACGAGGTGGGCACCCTCGTCATCGCCGGTGGCGTCGCGGCCAACGCGCGCCTGCGGGCGGTCGCCGAGGCCCGCTGCGCCGCCGCCGGGATCACCCTCCGCGTCCCACCGCCCCGCCTGTGCACCGACAACGGCGCGATGATCGCCGCCGTCGGCTCCATGGTCGCCGCCGCCGGAGCCCCATGGGCGCCCATGGGGCTTGCGGCTGACCCGTCCGCACCGCTGATCGCCGCCCTACTGCAGTAAGGCGGCCAACGCGCCGCCCACCGCGGCCCATCTCCAGTAGGGGGAACGATGACCATCGATCTGGAAGACCGCTTCGGCGCGCACAACTACCACCCGCTCCCGGTGGTCCTCGCCCACGGCGAGGGCGCGTGGGTGACCGACGTCGAGGGCCGCCGGTACCTCGACCTGCTCTCGGCCTACTCGGCGATGAACTTCGGGCACCGCCACCCCCGCCTCATCGCCGCCGCGCACGCCCAGCTCGACCGGCTCACCCTCACCAGCCGCGCCTTCCACAACGACCGGCTCGGCCGCTTCGTCGCCGACCTGGCCGCCCTCACCGGCATGGACGCCGTGCTGCCCATGAACACCGGCGCCGAAGCCGTCGAGACCGGCATCAAGGCCGCCCGCCGCTGGGGCTACACCCGCAAGGGCGTCCCGGACGGCCGCGCGCGCGTCATCGTCTTCGATGGCAACTTCCACGGCCGCACCACCACCATCGTCGGCTTCTCCACCGACCCCGTCGCCCGCGACGGCTTCGGGCCCTTCGCGCCCGGCTTCGACGTCGTCCCCTACGGCGACGCCCAGGCCCTCGAAGCCGCCATCACCCCCGACACCGTCGCGGTCCTCGCCGAACCCGTCCAGGGCGAGGCGGGCGTGCTGATCCCGCCGCCCGGCTGGCTGGCCCGGGTCCGCGAGCTCTGCGACGAGCACCGGATGCTGCTCATCGCCGACGAGATCCAGTCCGGCCTCGGCCGCACCGGGCACACCTTCGCCTGCGAGCGCGAAGGCGTCCGCCCCGACGTGTACCTGCTCGGCAAGGCCCTCGGCGGCGGTGTCGTCCCGCTCTCGGCGATCGCCGCCGACCGCGAGGTCATGGACGTGTTCACCCCCGGCCGCCACGGCTCCACCTTCGGCGGCAACCCCCTCGCCGCCGCCGTCGGCGCCGAGGTCGTGGCGATGCTGGCCACCGGTGAGTGGCAGGACCGCGCCCGCCGCCTCGGCGAGCACCTGGCCGCCGCGCTCGCCGGGCTCGACCCGGCCAAGATCAAGGAGATCCGGGTCTGCGGCCTGTGGGCGGGGGTGGAGCTGTCGCCGGACGCCCCGCCCGCCCGCGTGGTGTGCGAGCGCATGGCCGCCGCCGGGGTCCTGTGCAAGGAGACCCACGAGACGACCGTGCGCATCGCGCCGCCGCTGGTCATCGAGTCGGCCGAACTCGATCACGCGGTAGGGGTGCTGGCCGCGGCGCTGTAGCCGCGAGGGCGAGGAACACACCGCACCCGGCCACCATGAGCCAGCCGGGCCGGGAGGCGGCCACCAGGTCGCCCCCGGCCGCCACCAGCCCACCGGCGATCGCCACGCCCAGGGCCGCCCCGCACTGCCGCGCTGTGGACGTGATCGCGCCGGCGACCCCGGCGCGCTCGCGCGGCAGGCCGCTGACCGCCGTGTCGGTGATCGGCGCGTTGGCGAAGCCGAAACCGGCGCCGATCAGGCCCTGGGCGGCGATCAGCCAGGGGACGCCGGAACCGGCCAGGAGACACAGGCCGCCCGCGGTGAGGAAGCCCGCCGCGAGCAGCAGCGGCGGCCGGGCGCCCACCCGTCCCACCAGCCATCCCGACAGCGGCGCGCACACGATCGCGCCCACCGCCATCGGCAGCGCGGCCGTCCCCGCCGCCAGGGGCGTCCACCCCTCGGTGTGCTGGAGGCGGAAGGTCGCCAGGAACAGCGTCGCGCTCAGGGCCGCGAACACCGCCACCGCGCCCAGCACCGCACCGGCGAAGGCCGGACGCCGGAACAGCCCGGGGTCCACCAGCGGCTCGGCCCGCCGCGCCTCCACCAGCGCGAAGGCGAGCGCGGCCACCGCCAGGACCGCGTACAGGCCGATCGCGACCGGCGAGGTCCAGCCGACGCGCGGTCCCTCGATCAGCGCGCCCACCGCCACGGCGATGACCACCGCCAGCAGCGCCTGCCCGGGCGGGTCAAGCCGCCGCGGCCGCGGTGCCCGCGACTCCGGCACCACCAGCGCGGTCAGCGCCAGCGCCAGGGCCACCACGGGGGCGTTCACCCAGAACAGCGAGCGCCACCCGAAGTGCGCCACGAGGGCGCCGCCCACCACCGGTCCCACGGCCATGCTCAGCCCGAACACCGAGGCCCACACGCCGATCGCCTTCGCGCGCTCCCGGGCGTCCGGCATCGCGGTCACCACGATGGCCAGCGCCACCGGGCTCAGCATCGAGGCGCCCGCGCCCTGCACGGCCCGCGCGGCGATGAGCGCGCCCACCGAGGGCGCGGCCGCGCAGGCCAGGGACGCCGCGCCGAACAGCACCAGCCCGGCCCGGAACACCCGCCGCCGCCCGAAGCGGTCGGCCAGCGCGCCCGAGGTGATCAGCAGGCCGGCCAGCACGATCGTGTAGGCGTCGACCGTCCACTCCAGATCCCGCGTGCCCACCCCCAGGCCGCGCCCGATCGCGGGCAGTCCCACGTTCACGATCGTGGTGTCCAGGCCCACCAGGAACATGCTCAGGGCGCACACCCCCAGCACCGTCCAGCGCTTCCGCGCGCTCGGATCCGTCATCGGTCCACCTCCATATGTCGAGGCGATGCTCGGCCCGCGCACCCCTCCGGAGCCAGGTTCTTTGCGGAAATCGCAAAATGAGCGGGTGGCCCCTTCCTCTCACGACGCCGAACTCGCCGCGATCCTCGACGCCATCGGCCCCCGCCTGCGCGCCCTGCGCCACGAGCGCGGCCTGACCCTGGAGGCGCTCGCCGCGCGCACGGGCATCTCGGTGAGCACCCTCTCGCGCCTGGAGTCGGTCCTGCGGCGGCCGACGCTGGACCTGCTCATCCCCATCGCGCGGGAGCATCGCGTCGCCCTCGACCGGCTGGTCGCCGCGCCCGCGACCGGCGACCCGCGCGTCCACCTCGAACCGCTGCGGCACGGCCGCGAGAGCGTCGTGGTCCCGCTGACCCGCTACCCGGGACGCCTCCAGGTGTTCAAGCAGGTCCTCGCCCCGCGCGAGCCGCGCCTGCAGACCCACGACGGCCGCGAGTGGCTCTACGTCCTGGCCGGTGACCTGCGGCTGATCCTCGGCGAGCGCGATCTGCTGCTGCGGCCCGGCGAGGCCGCCGAGTTCGACACGCGCGAACCGCACTGGTTCGGCCCGGCGGGGGCGGAGCCGGTGGAGATCCTGCACCTCTACGGGCCGCGCGGCGACCAGGTGGTGGTGCGCACAGATTGATGTACCATTTGGTACATGGAGTTCAATGCGACGGCGACCGCCACGGCGCCGGTCACCCCCTGCTGGACCGCCCTCACCGACGTCGCCGACTGGCCGAACTGGACGGCGTCGATCACCTCCGTCACCCCGCTCGACACCCCCGAGGTCGCCGTCGGCAACCGCTTCCGCGTCGTCCAGCCCGGCCTGCCCGCCCTCGTCTGGACCGTCACCGAGGTCGCCGAGGGCGAGTCCTTCGTCTGGGAGACCCGCGCCCCCGGCGCGCGCACCGTCGGATGGCACCGCCTCACCCCCGTCCCCGACGGCGTCCGCATCGACGTCGGCGTCACCCAGACCGGCGCGCTGGGCACCCTCGTCGCCGCGCTCATGCGCGGCCGCACCCGCCGCTACCTGACCCTGGAGGCCGCCGGGCTCAAGGCCGCCGGTGAGTCGCGCTGAGGCCCTGCTCGACCGCTGCGTCGAGTACCTGAGCCGCACCGGCTTCGGCGACCAGAGCCTGCGCCAGATCGCCGCCGGGGTCCAGAGCAGCCACCGCATGCTCATCTACCACTTCGGCTCCCGCGAGGGACTCCTCGCGGCGGTCGTCGCCCGCGTCGAGGCCGAGCAGCGCGCCGCCCTCGCCGAGCTGTCCACCCTGGACGCCGCCACCGGCGCCGAGGCCTTCTGGCACCGGCTCGCCGACCCCGCCCTCGCCCCGCCCGAACGGCTGTTCTTCGAGGTCTACGCCCTCGCCCTGCACCACCCCGACTGGGCCGCCGGTTTCCGCGACGCCGTCATCACCGCCTGGCTCGCCCCCACCACCGCCGCCCTCGCCGAGCGCGGCCACACCCCCGAGGAGGCCGCCGCCCGCGCCCGCCTGGCGCTGGCCGCCGTCCGCGGCCTGCTCATGGACCTGCTGCTCACCGGCGACCGCGAGGGCGTGGACGCCGCGGCGGCGGCGTTCCGGCGGATGCTGTTCGCGTGAGGGGGCCGCGGCCCCCTCACACCCGGCGTCAGCCCTTGATGGCGGCGTGGATGCCGTCCCACAGCGCGACGCGCGCGTCCAGGGCGGCGTTGACCGTGTCGGCGCACTCCTGCCACTTCACGTCGTCGTCGCCGCACAGGTCGGCCAGCATCTGCATGGCCATCGGGGTGTGCTTCTCCCCGTCGACCTCGATGTGCCGCTCCAGGTAGTCGACGAAGGAGTTGAGCCGGTTGCCGCGCTCGTTGACCGCGACGACCTGGGCGAACATGTCCGGGATGAGGTCCTCGCGGCCGAAGGCGAAGGCGGCGGCCTGCGCGTGGACGGGCTTGCCGGCGATGAACGCGAAGGTCGTCTCGGAGAAGCGGCGGGACGGCTCCGGCAGACCGGACGAGGCCAGCGCGTCGGCGACGGCGGTGCCCTCGCGGAGCGCGGCGATGAGGGCGTCCACGGCGGTGGTGTCGGCGCCCGCCTCGTGCATGCCCTGGAGGTACAGCTCGAAGTGGCTGATGTAGCCCTCACCGAGCTCGTCGCTCTCCTCGACGGTGACGATGTCGTTGATCAGGTGGCGGCTGGCGCGGTGGGTGGTCGGCAGCCACGGGATCGTGACGCCGGTGAGGCTGATCTGGAGCGACTTCAGCAGCGACATGAAGTCCCATACCGCGAAGACGTGATGCTCCATGAAGGTGACGATGGCCTCGTGGCTGTCCAGCCCGGCGTACATCGGGTGCCCCACCACCCGGTCCCGGGACGCGGCGACGGCCTTCTCCAGCCGCTCGATGCCCGGGTGGGTCTGACCCCAGTCGTAACGCGACATTGCTGCTCCGCTCTGTGTCGGCGGCCCCCGATGGCGCCGCTGGCACCGATGTTGGAGCGGGCCGCTGCGAATCCACTGCGGAACGGCCACGTATCCGCCACGAGATCGACTCCCGCTACCACCCCTCGCCCGGATGCGCCGCCCGCAGCGGCCCCAGCAGCAGCTCGAAGCGTGGGACCAGGTGCGGCGCGGCCGGCATCAGCCCGCGCGCCAGCCGGGCCGCCTCCAGCGCGCCCGCGTCATCGCCGGTCACCAGCAGGCAGTGCAGCCGCAGCAGGCAGGACTCGGCCAGCTCGCGCTCGCCGCCCGCGCGGTGGCGGACCGCGACGGCCAGCGCCGCCGCCTCCGCCGCGCCGTCGGGGTCGGTCTCGGCGCCCGTGCGCAGGGCCGACAGGAGACCGTCGAGCCGGGCGGCGGCCACGGCGTGCAGGGCCGCGCCCAGGGCGCGCAGCGCGAGGGGACCGGTGGCGAAGGCGGCGTCGGCGGTGATGGCGGTGTGCAGGCGGTCGCGGACGTCGTGGCGCCCGGCGTGCCCGGCCAGCGCGGCGGCCTCGGCGCGGACGGTGAACAGCGCGGCGACGACCTCGTCGGGCGCGCCCGCGGCGGCCAGCCGCGCGAGGTCCTCGGCGGCGCGGGCGCAGACGAGCATGCCGTCCTCGGCGCGCCCGGCGGCGGCGAGCGCGTGGCCGTAGTCCCGCAGTGCTGAAGCTTCGTCCATCGGCTCGGCTCCTCGCCAGGTGGTCCACAAAGGATAGAGCGCGGGCGCCATTCGGGAGATCCGTGCGATTTGGGCGCTTAAGGGTGCTATAGGTAGTTCATGACGAGCGGAGCCGCCCATGCGCCTTGATCCGCGCCGCCTCCTGCACTCGATCCTCGGCCGCCGTTCCGAGCCGCCCCCGGAAGACCCCGGGCCGCCGCCGCTGCCGCAGGAACTGCTCGTCCTGCTGCGCGACCTCGGCGTCGCGCTGTGCCGCAGCGGCGAGGCCAGCGACCGCGCGGCGGCGATCCTGCACGACGTCGCCGCCTGCTACGGCGTCCACGACGTCGAGTTCTTCGTCATGCCCACCGTCGTCCTCGTCCGCGTCGGGGACGCCGACGGCTCCGCCCACATCGACTTCTCCCTCGCCGAGGCCGACCAGCTGCGCCTCGACCAGATCGCCCGCCTCTACGACCTCATCACCGAGATCGGCGACGAGCACATCGACCCCGTCGAGGCCACCGACAAGCTCCGGCACATCATCGCCGACAAACCCCGCTTCCGCCCCTGGGTCACCATCGCCGCCTTCGCCCTCCTCGCCCTCGGCCTCGGCCTCATCCGCAACCCCGCCCCCGTCGCCCTCTTCGGCTACGCGCTCCTGGGCGCCATGGTCGGCGCGCTCCAGCTCATCTCGAAGAAGATCCGCGTCCTCACCCTCGGCCTGCCCGTCGCCGCCGCCATCCTCGTCACCTTCGCCGCCTACACCCTCCCCGACGCCGTCACCGGCGGCGACCCCACCGCCCTGCTCCTGCCTCCGCTGGTCATGTTCCTGCCCGGCGCGGCCCTCACCATCGGCACCATCGAACTGGCCTCCGGCTCGATGATGGCCGGCAGCGCCCGCCTCGCCTACGCCGTCATCGTGCTGCTCCTGCTGTCCTTCGGCATCCTCATCGGCACCGAGATCACCGACGTCCACACCGGACACCCCGCGCCCACCCTCGGCTGGTGGGCGCCCTGGCTCGGCGTCCTCATCACCGGCATCGGGCACTTCCTCAACTCCTCCGGGCCCGCACGCTCCCTGCCCTGGCTGCTCCTCGTCCTCTACGGCGTCTGGCTCGCCCTGCGCGGCGGCGACCTCTTCGGCTCGGCCCTCTTCGGCGCGTTCCTCGCCGGGCTCGTCCTGACCCCCCTGAGCTACTTCGTGCAGACCCGCCCCGGCGGCCCACCCGCGCAGGTCTCCTTCCTGCCCGCCTTCTGGCTCATCGTCCCCGGCACCCTCGGCCTGACCGGCGTGTCCGAACTGGTCACCGGCGCCAAGAGCGTCGTCGGCGGCGTCAACGACCTGGTGACCACCCTGCTCACCGTCCTGGCGATCGCCCTCGGCGTCCTCGTCGGCTCCAGCCTCGCCCCCACCACCCGCAAGGCCGTACGGGCCACCGTAAGTTAAGTGTTAACGCAGGTCAGACCGGTTTCGGCGGCCCGTGGCGCGCTTAGGATCACGCCACGGCACCACACCGGAAGGATCACCATGAGAACCAGATTCATCGGCCTCGCCTGCGCGCTCGGCCTGGCCGCCGCCGCGCTCGCCGCGCCGGCCGCCCAGGCCGGCCCGGGCCCGTCCACCCCGGACACCGGCCGCTTACTCCAGCACCAGGACGCCGCCCTGCGGCAGCTGTCCGGCCTCCCCGCCTGGGCGCGCGAGCGCTCGCCCGGCCAGTGGCTCGACGCCAACGGCGACCTCGTCGTCGCCGCCACGACCGCCGACGCCGACGCGGTACGCGCCCTGGGAGCGCGCGTACAGGTCGTCGCCCGCGGCAAGGCCGAACTGGACGGCGCGCTCGCGCGGGTCACCGCGCTGCTGCCACCGGCGCCCACCGGGATCAACTCCTGGGGCGTGGACCCGGTGGCCAACGCGGTGAGCGTCCAGGTCACTCCCGCCGCCGACCCGGCGCTGGTGGCGCGGCTGCGCGCCGTCGAGGGCGTCACGCTCGTGACCGTCGAGGGCTCGCCGCACCAGCAGTCCGGCACCGTCCAGCCCGGCAACCCGTGGTGGCCGGGCTCGGAGAGCAACTGCTCGGTCGGGTTCCCCGTCACCGACGCCCAGGGCGGCAAGCACTTCCTGACCGCCGGGCACTGCACCAACGATGTCAACCAGGCCGCCTACGGCGAGAGCGGCCAGCGCAACCGGCTCGGCACGTCCAATGTGGGCGGTTCCCGCAGCGTCAACGCGCGTGAGGGCGACATGGGCGTGGTCGCGGTGACCGAGACCGGCTGGACGCTCTCGGCGGCGGTGAACACCTGGGGCGGGACGCCCGTCACCGTCACCGGCTCCACCGAGCCGGTGGTCGGGCAGACCGTCTGCCACTCGGGGAACACCTCGAAGTGGAGCTGCGGCACGGTCCGGCGGGTCAACCAGACCATCAACTACGGCAACGTGATCATCGACGGGCTCGCCACCAGCACCGCCTGCTCGCTCGGCGGCGACTCCGGCGGCGCGTGGCTGGCCGGGGACAAGGCCGTCGGCCTGCACTCGGGCGGTCCCTCGCAGTGCGTGGACAACCCGGGGCCGGACGACGAGTCCATCTTCCAGCCGGTCAACGAGGCCCTGGGCAAGTGGGGCCTGACGCTCTACACCGGCGCGCCCACCGGGAACGACTTCTCGGTCGGGGTGAGCCCGGCGTCCCTGAGCGTCGAGAGGGGACGGTCGGGGGCCGTCACGGTGTCCACCCAGGTCACCTCGGGCAGCGCGCAGCAGGTCGCGCTCAGTGCCAGCGGGCTGCCCACCGGTGTGACGGCGTCCTTCAGCCCGGCCACCGTCACCGCCGGGCAGTCGGCGACGCTCACCCTCACCGCCTCGGCGAACGCGACCACCGGCCCGGCCACGATCACCGTGCTGGCGCACGGGACCTCGGCCGACCGGAGCGCGTCGCTGGCGCTGACCGTGGGCGGCCCGCCGTCCGGTTGCACCGCACCGGCCTGGAACGCCACCGTCTGGTACCAGGCGGGCGCGGTCGTCGCCCACAAGGGACACACCTGGCGGGCCACCTGGGCCGCCTACAACATCGAGCCGGGCGGGTCCTGGGACTGGGGACGCTGGAGCGACCTCGGCGCCTGTTAGACCGTGGCCTCGGCTTCCGCCGGCCAGTCCCAGCGGAAGCCGAAGCGCCCCGGGCGCAGGTTGAGCGCGACGGCGTGCACCGTCCCGCGCGGGCCGACGGCGACCTCCCACGCGGACTCCGGGTCGCCGTCGGCCTGCTCGAAGCGCAGGCAGCGCGCGGGCAGCCGCGCGGGGTCGAAGCAGATCTCCAGCACGAACTCCCGGGCGCCCAGCCGGAACTTGCGCTCGTAGTTCGTGCCGATCGGGTACGGGGTGCGGCCGCGCACCTCGTGCTCGATGATGACCGTCTCGCCGCTCTCCAGGGGCCGGTCGAAGAGCAGTTCGGCGGCCACCAGGCCCAGCGCCGGGCGCGCCGAGATCCGGCCCAGGCGGCAGTTGCGGCGCGCGACCACCGTCGGCAGTGGACGGTCGTGCTGGTCGATGTGGGCGATCAGCACCCACCGGTCGGGTCCGTCGCCCTCGGCCCGCAGGACCTGGCGGGAGACGATGGCGCGCTCACCGCCCTCGGGGCCCAGGACCACCCGGTCGTGCTGGCTGAGCCGGGTCAGCCGCTCGTCCCAGCGCACGTCCACATCGGACACCAGGTCGGCGACCTGCTCCGGGCGCGGCCAGTAGGCGGCCAGCGCCGGGCGCGCCTTGGCGCGGCGGGACGGGCCCAGCAGCGCGCGCAGGGCGCCGTCGGGGACCCGCAGGACCCGCTCCAGCGACCGCAGCGCCGCCATAGACGCCCGCCGCTCGGGGCGGCTGCGGCCCGAGGCCCAGTAGCTCAGGGTCGCGCCGCTGACCGGTGTGCCCGCCTCGGCCAGCCGGGCGCGCAGCCGGTCCACGCCCAGGCCGCGCGCCGCGATGGCGGCGCGCAGCGCGTCCGGGAACGGGCCGGTGGCCAGTAACGCGTCCCGGCGGGCGTCGGCGTCGGTCACGGCTCAGTCGATCCGGGGATTGGCGCGGTGGTTGTGCAGGTAGGCCGCGCGGCCCCGGCCGTCGTCGCCGACGAAGACCAGCGGCAGGCCGGTGTCCTCGGGGTCGTCGTGGTCGAGGGCCTTGAACAGGTCGCCCTCCACCAGAAGCAGCTCGCGGCGCGGCGGCTTCGGCCCGAGCCCGGCCAGATCCGGACCCGGCGTGGTCTCCAGCCACAGGCGGCCGTCCACATCGGACACGTCGAAGCGGAAGAGGCCGGACTCGTAGGAGCCGGTGTAGCGCTCGGGCCGCTCGATCGGCGCGGGCTCCCCGGGGAGGTCGACGGCCGGTGGGATCTCCACGCCGCCGTGCTCGCGCATCAGGTGCCCGTACACCTCCGCGAACAGGCCCGCGACGTTGCCGCCGTTGGTCAGCATCGCCACCGCGACGCCCTCGGCCGGGATCAGCCGCAGGAACGCGGCCTGCCCGATGGTGTTGCCGTCGTGGCCGATGACCGGCTCGTTCCAGTCGAAGAGGTGCCAGCCGAGGCCGATGCGCACCTGCCGGGCCGAGCGGCGGGGGATGTCCACTGTGGCCACCCGCATGAGGCGCGCCGACTCCGCAGACAGGATCCGCGTCCCGTCGGGGGCGAGGCCCTCGTCCAGGTGCAGCCGCGCGAAGGCGGCCAGGCCGGCGGCGGTGGTGGCCAGCGAGGCGCCCGCCGGGTCGTTGGACGCGTGCAGCGCCCACGCGGCGGCCACTTCGAGCTCGGCGTCCGGGGTCTGGCGGATGTGGCCGACGGCGGCCCGGTGCAGGATCGCCTCACCGGCGTCGGTGGCCACCGTCAGCCCGAGCGGCTCGGCGATCTCGGTCCGCAGCGCCCGCGCCCAGGTGGTGCCGCGCAGGACCTCCACGATGCGGCCCAGCAGCACGAAACCGGCGTTGTTGTAGGAGAACAGGACGCCCGGCGGCAGCGTCTGGCGCGACTTGGGCATGATCTCGGCGACGAAGCGCTCGATGGCGTCGGGATTGCGGCCGGTGTCCTTGAAGGAGTCGCCCTCGAAGCCGGCGGTGTGGTTGAGCAGGTGCCGCACGGTGACCGCGGCGGAGACCTCCGGGTCGGAGGTGCGAAACTCCGGCAGGTAGTCGGTGACCGGCGCGTCCAGGTCGACCAGGCCCTCGTCGACCAGGCGCATGACCAGCGTGGTGGTCCAGATCTTGGTCACCGAGCCGATCTGGAAGAGCGTGTCGGTGGTGGCCTCGATGCCGGCCCGCAGGTTCGCCGAACCCGCCGCGGCCGTGGCGATCTCACCGTCGGCCAGGACGGCCACCGCGGCCCCGGCGACGCGGCTCTCGGCGACCAGTCGTGCGAAGTTCCCGTCGAGCCAGGCCTGTGCGCCCATGTCGTCTCCCGTGGGGTGGTGTGGGGCCCGATGCTAACCGCCGGGCCCCGTCCGGGTCACCCCTCGCGGCGGCGGGAGGCCAGCCGCAGCACGAACATCACGGTGAAGACGACGGCCAGCGCCGACGTCACCCACGGGTCGCTCGGGTAGCCCCCGAGGTCCCGGTCGAGCAGGTGCGACACCGCGTGCGCCACGGTCCCGGCCATCCCGCCGAAGAGCCCCACCCGCAGCAGGTCGCTCCACATGAGACAGCCGAGCAGCGCCGCCGCCACGCCGAGCTGGAAGGCGCCTACGTCGTGGAAGAGGTGCAGGTTGAACGGCGGGTAGGTGGCGATGTGGCGGTAGAAGGACTCCGGCCAGAAGAACGCCCACACCCCGCCGGAGCCGAAGGAGAAGACGCCCAGCCCGAGCGTTCCGCGCAGCAGCCTCTCCATCACGCCTCCACGACCAGCTCGGCGAGGCCCTCGCGGTAGGAGGGCCGCCGTGGACGCCAGTCCAGCTCGCGGGCCGCCTTCGCGTTCGACACCGGCAGCGACGTGCCCGTGGCCATCGTGGCGAAGTAGGGCGACAGGACGCGCAGCAGCCACACCGGCACCCGCAGCGGCCTGCGCGCCCCGACCGCCCGCGCGAGGGCGTCGACGTACACGTCGAGGCCGACCGGTTCGTCGTCGGCGATGTTGTACGCCTCGCCGCCGCGTCCGCGCTCGATCGCGGCGACGGTGGCGCTCACCGCGTCGTCGACGTGGATGAGCGATAGCAGGCCGGTTCCCCCACGCGGGAGCGGGAGCATCCGCTTGCGCACCATGCCGACCATGAGCGACATCGCGTCCATCGTCCCGTAGAACATTCCGTACCGCAGCGCGACCGCGTCGAGGCCGGGCTCGGCGAACGGGAGGTTCTCGGCGTCGCGCAGCGCGAACACCGCCGCGTCCATGCCGCCGCCGACGGTCTCGCCGAAGGGCTCGTCCTCGGTGATCGGGCGCGTCCGTCCCGGGCGCAGGCCGTAGCCGAAGAACATCGACTGTCCGATGTAGCGGGTCGCGCCGGTCTCGCGCGCGACGGCGAGGAGGTTGGCGGTGCCCTCGGTGCGCAGCCGGTTGGTGGCGGCGAGGTCGGCGCCGTTGCGCGGAGGCTTGGCGAGCGCGGTGAGCTGCTGGACGATGACGTCGGCGCGCAGCCCGGCGACGGCCTTGAGCAGCGCGTCCCGGTCCAGGACGTCGGCGACCACGGCGTCCTTTCGGGGCCTGCGGGTGATGGCGACGACCTCGTGTCCCCGGGCCTCCAGGGCCGTGACCAGTGGGCGGCCGATGACGCCGGTCGCTCCGGCGAGCAGGATTCTCATGTCGGGCTCCTTTCCCTGTGCCCACCTGATGCGCGGCCCGGCCCGGTGTGTGACGTCGTGCGACGCCCGTCACATCTGTAGTAATGAGGGGGTGGACGCCGTGTCGCTGTTCGAGTCGCAACGCCCCCGCCTGACCTCGATCGCCTATCACCTCCTCGGCTCGGCCGCCGACGCCGAGGACGCCGTCCAGAACGCCTGGCTGGCCTGGCGGCGGGTGCCGCTGGAGCGGCAGGAGACGCCCGAGGCGTACCTGACCACCGTCACCGTCCGCGAGGCGCTGCGACTGCTGCGCCGGGCCCGCGCCCGCCGCGAGGCCTATCCCGGGCCCTGGCTGCCCGAGCCGGTGTCCACCGTGGACATCGACGGTGAGACGGCCTCGCTGGCGCTGCTGGTGGTCCTGGAGGCGCTGCCCCCGGCCGAGCGGGCGGTGTTCGTGCTGCGCGAGGCCTTCGGGTACCGGCTCGACGAGATCGCGTTGATGCTGGACCGCACGCCCGCCGCCGTGCGGCAGCTGGCCTCGCGGGCGTCCCGGCACGTCCGCGACCGGCACCGCCGCCACGTCCACGACCCCGCCACGACCCGCGCGGCCACCGAGCGGTTCATCGCCGCGGCCGCCGGTGGCGACCTGGCCGGGCTGATGGAGATCCTCGCGCCGGAGGTGACCTTCCACAGCGACGGCGGCGGCCGGGTCCGCGCGGCCCTGCGCCCCGTCCACGGCGCCGACCGCGTCGCCCGCTTCGCCGTGGGCACCGCGAGTGAGCTGGCCCCCGGGGTGGTCATCGCCTTCGAGCCGGTCAACGGCGAGCTCGGGGTGGTTTTGCGCGAGGGTGGAGTGGTCTTCGGCGTGCTGGGAGTGGAGCTGGACGCCGAGGGCCGGATCGGCCAGGTGTTCCTCGTGCGCAACCCCGAGAAGCTGAGCCGAGTGCCCTGAGAGACCGACCGGAGGGTCCTATGTGGACCGCGCGGCCCGGCTCACCATGGGGGCATGGGTAAGTACAGGCGGGTGGAGGAAGAGCGGGCGGCGGTCTGGCCGCCGGCGGGCGCCCGGCCGCGCGAGGACGGGCCGCCCGCCACCGATCCGGTGCGGGCGGCGGTGCTGTCGGCGCAGCGCACGGTGGGGAACCGGGAGGTGGCCCGGACGGTGCAGCGGCTGGTCGACGCCACCGGCAGGAAGAAGGCGATCAAGAGCTGTGACGACAGGTTCCTGCTGAACATGCTGCACGTGTCCAAACGCGCGCCGGGCAAGTTCACCGTCATGGGGGCCGTGTGGACCGTCGAGGCGCCGGACATCCCCGCCGCCGAGAAGGAGCTGTGGCGCCGCCAGGCCGAGATGTTCCGCGCGAGTGGCAAGGTCAGCCCCTACACCAGCTACGAGGACTACCTCAAGGCGCGCGGGGACCACGCGGGCAAGTACCTCGAACGCGCCGAGGCCGGGGTGGCGGCCGGGCAGGTCCTCTACCACGGCACCACCCCCGAGGCGGCCGCGGCGATCAAGGGCACCGGTCTCACCCCCGCCAAACCCGCGTTCCGGGGCGGCATGTGGGACGCCTCCAGGGACGGTTTCCTGAGCCTGGCCAAGCTCCCCAAGGGCGTCACCATCAAGGCCGGCGGCATCGTGCTGCGCGTGACCCTCGTCGAGGATGACCTCGTGAAGGACCGCTGGAAGAAGGCGGGCGGCGCCGACGAGGTCGTCACGACGATCACGATCCCCGTCGACCGGCTGGAGTGGATCGTCGCGCGCCCGGGGTGGGGGCTGGCGAAGGACGGGGAGTGGAGCGCGATGTCGGCGTTCAAGGGCGGGAAGAAGTGAGGGCCCGGGTCTGGCCGCCCGTCGGCGCCCGTCCCCGCGAGGACGCCCACAGCGAGCCGTCCGTGACCGAGCCGGTGCGCGTGGCGATCCTGGCGGCGCAGCGGACGGTGGGGAACAGAGGGGTGACGGCGACGGTCCAGCGGCTGCTCGACGCCGACGGCAAGAGCATCCCGGTCAAAACGCAGTCCTACGAATTCCTGCTGGAGATGATGCGGGTGTCGAAGCGCGCGCCCGGCAAGTTCACCGTGGAGGGCAAGCCGTACACCGTCGAGGCGAGGGACATTCCCATCGCGGAGAAGGTGCTCGGGGAGGAGCAGTCCAAGGCCTGGAGAAAGATAAAGGGGAAGTCTCCCTACGGCGGCTACGCCGATTACGCGGCTTCCCTTGAGAAGTGGCGCGAGAAGCACACCAAGCGTCCCGACACCCCGATGACCGTCGGCCAGCCGCTCTATCACGGGACCACCAGGGCCGTCGCGCTGGAGGTGAAGTCGAAAGGCCTCATTCCCGCTGATCCGAAGTTCCGCGGCAAGCGCTGGGACGCCTCCAAGGACGGCTACCTGAGCATGGCCACCACGACCGGCGGGGTGACCCTGCCGCCCGGCCCGATCGTCCTGCGCATGGTCGTGGCCGCGGGCGACGGAGCCGTGTGGCACTGGAAGGCGGTGGGAGGCTCGGACGAGGTGGTGACGATGGTCGGGATCCCCGCGGCGCGGCTCGAATGGATCGTGCCGACGGGTGCCTGGAAGGCGCCCAGCGCGAAGTGGAAGGCGATGGCGGACCTGGAGTAGGGCACGGCCCGGAGGCCGTGCCCCGGTCCTCAGGCGCGAACCCGCTTCCTGCGCACCACCAGCAGTGCCGTCGTGCCGCCCGCCAGCAGGACGCCGCCGCTGAGGCCGAGCAGCGGCAGTGACGCGCCGGTCTTGGCCAGCGAGACCGAGGGCGCGCGGGTGCCGGTGGGGGTGTTCTCGCCGGGCTCGGTGCCGGGGAGGGTGGCGTCGTCCTTGAGGGACACCGCGAGGGTCACGGGGTCGAGGGCGGTGCCGGGCTCGTAGAAGCCGCCGAAGACGGCCTTGCCCTCGGGGGTGAGGGTGGCGGCGACGGCCGACAGGGTGAGGACGCCGTCCTTGGGGGTCATGGTGGGGACCTTCCCCAGCTCGGCGAGGGGCGTGGTTCCGGTGTAGAGGGTGCCCTTGCCGCCGCTGACCTTGAGGGAGAGGTCCTTGAAGGTGGTGTCCAGTTCCCAGGTGCCGTCGGCCTTCTTGTGGCCGTAGAAGCGGACGGCGCCGCCGAGCTTGGCGGTGAGGGTCTGCTTGGCCTGGTCGAAGTCGCCGGTGGCGCCGGGGAAGCGGAAGCCGCCGGCGGTGGACGCCGCGCCGCCGGTGACCTCGGTGCCGCCGGAGGCGATGGGGC
Source organism: Actinorhabdospora filicis (assembly GCF_030269765.1). Lineage (GTDB taxonomy): Bacteria > Actinomycetota > Actinomycetes > Mycobacteriales > Micromonosporaceae > Actinorhabdospora > Actinorhabdospora filicis. The sequence continues at coordinate 242,972 of NZ_BSTX01000006.1, forward strand.
CGGTGATGTACTTGCGGAAGGACTCCTTGACGCCCCAGTCGAGGTTGCCGGCCTTGATGGTGCCGGAGGCGGCGGGCGGCGAGGAGGAGGGCGGTGTGGTGGGTGTGGTGGCGGACGCCTTGAGCGCGGCGGACGCGGGGTCGAGCGCGGCCCCGGCCTGGTAGAAGCCGCCGAAGGCGGGCGCGCCTGCGGCGGTGAGGGTGGCGGGGATGTTCGCCAGGGTTGTGTAGCCGCCGGACTGGCCGGGGCGGACGCCGGACAGGTCGAGGGCGGCGAAGTCCACGTCGTCGTAGACGACGGTCTTGCCGGTGGACATGTCCTTGGAGGACACGTCGACGGTGAGTTTGCCGGTCTTGCCGGTGGTGGTCAGGCGGACCTGCGAGACGGTGGTCTCCAGCTTCCAGTCGTCGCCGGTCTTGTGCGCGCGGAAGGTGACCGAGCCGTCGAAGGCGGTGGTGACGTCATGGGTGGCGGGGTCGTAGGCGCCCTCGCCGCCGGGGAAGCGGAAGGTGCCGTCGGCGTTGACGGTGGCGCCGCCGGAGGCGCTGATCTCGCCGTGGCCGATGGGGCCGGTGACGTATTTGCGGAAGGACTCCTTGACGCCCCAGTCGAGGGTGCCGTCGGTGATGGGGAACGTGGACGCCTCGGCGCGGGCGGGCGCGGCGGTGAGGACGGCGGCGCCGGCCGCGGCGAAGAGCGCGGCGATGGCGAGGGGACGCCGGATGATCATGCGGTGGGGCTCTCTTCCTGTGTGGGAACGGGGTTCTTGCGTCGGAGGAACAGGACGGTGGCGACGGCGGCCGCGAGCAGGGCGGCGGCACCGGCGATCCAGGGGAGCGGTGAGGACGGCGTGGCGGCCGCCGGTGTGGCCGCCAGCGACGGGGGAGCGCTGGAGGGCGTCACGTCGGAGCCCAGGTCGGGCAGCGGCGGCAGGGCCGCGCCGGACTCCACCGGCACCGCCAGCCACAGCGGGTCCATCGCGGTGCCCTCGGCGTAGAGGCCGCCCAGCGCGGTGGCGCCCTCGGCGGTCAGGACGGTGGGGACCTCGTCGAGGCGCACCAGGCCGCCGTCTTCTTCGAGTGCGGCCTCGAAGGTCGCCAGTGGAGTGTCCGATGTGGAGCCGTTCACCTTCGCCGAGAGCGTGCCCTTCTTCCCGGCGAGTGTCACGGAGAAGCCGCCGAGGCGCAGGTCGAGTCCGGTGCCGGTGAAGCGGATCTCGCCGGCGAAGGACGCGGTGAGCCCGCCGGGCGTGCGCGTGCCGCGCCCGTCGCCGAAGCGGAAGAGGGCGCCGCCGTCCTGCGCGCCGCCGGACAGGGTCCACGAGCCGCGCGCGATGTCGCCGGTGACGTACTCGCGGAAGGTGCGCCGGACGCCCCAGTCGACGGCCGCGCCGGTGAAGGACTTCCCGTCGGCCGAGGTGGAGGGCGAGGCGGCGGGCTTGGCCTTGAAGTCGGCGCTCAGGCTGAGCGGGTCCAGTTGCGTGCCCGCCTCGTAGTACCCGGCGAAGGATCGCGCGCCATCGCCGGTGAGGGTCACGGGGATGTCGTCCAGGCGCATCCCGGTGGTGCCGCCGGACAGGTCGAGCCCGCCCACGCCGAGGTCGGCGAAGGCCACGCCGCGGGAGGTGCCCGACGGGGTGGTGATGTCGGCGTAGAGGACGCCGGAACCGCCGGAGATCTCCACGCGCGGGTTGGCGATGGTGAGGTCCAGCTCGTGGCCGCCGCCCTTCTTGGCGTGCCCGAGGAAGCGCACGCCGCCGGAGTACCCGGCCTTCAGCGCGCCACCGCCGGGATCGTAGGTGCCCGTGGCGGAGTGGAAGCGGAAGCGGCTCCCGCCGGTGGTGGCCGCGCCGCCGGTCGTCGAGTAGGAGCCTTTGGCGATGGGGCCGGTCACGTAGTTCTGGAAGGAGGACTTCACGCCCCAGTCGAGCCGCCCGCCGGAGACGGTGGACGTCGCGGCGTGCGCGGTGCCGGGGACGGTGACCAGCGCGGCGGACAGGAGCAGGGCCGCCAGGGCGGCCCGGAGGGATCGGGGGGTCACGGGAACCTCACTCGGAGGATGGACGAGAAAGTTAGGTGAGGCTAACCTACGTTCAACGCGCCGCCACCGTACCCCCTGGGTTGCCACTTAGGGAAGCCTGTCCTAAGTTGATTCTCACTCGCCGTCCCCGGGCGACCCCGCACAGACAAGGCACCGGACCATGCGAACCCGCGTCATCCCCCTCGCCGCAGCCGCGCTGCTGGCCCTCGCCGCCTGCGGCGGGCCCACGGGCGCGGACGGGCCCGGCCCGTCCGCTCCGGCCGTCGCCGACCGCGTCGAGCCCCTGGACGGCGTCCCGGTCCCGGCCCTGCCGGTCACCGTCGCCTCGGCCGACGGGGTGAACGTCACCCTCACCGACGTCGACCGGATCGTCCCCCTGTCGGGCTCGCTCTCCGAGATCGTCTTCACCCTCGGGCTCGGCGAGCGGGTCGTCGCCCGCGACATCACCGCCACCTTCGCGCAGGCCGCCGCGCTGCCGCTGGTCACGCGCGGACACGACGTCTCGGCCGAGGGCGTGCTCTCGCTGCGCCCCAGCGTCGTCCTCGCCGAGGAGGGCAACGGGCCCGTGGAGGCGATGACCCAGATCCGCCAGGCCGGGATCCACGTCGTGGTCGTCAAGGGCGCCGCCGACCTGTCCGATGTGGACACCCGCATCGCCGGCGTCGCCGCCGCCCTCGGCGTGCCCGAGGCCGGGCAGCGCCTCCGCCAGCGCACCGCCGAACGCCTCGACGGCGCCAAGGCCACCATCCCCGCCGGGGCCGCCAAACCCCGCGTCGCCTTCCTCTACCTGCGCGGATCGGCCTCGGTCTACCTCATCGGCGCCGCCCGCTCCGGCGCCGCCGGGCTCATCGAGGCCGCCGGGGGAATCGACGCGGGCAAGGAAGCCGGACTCGACGGCGACTTCGTGCCCATCACCGCCGAGGCCATGGCCGCCGCCGCGCCCGACGTCATCCTCGTCATGACCAAGGGACTGGCCTCGGTCGACGGCGTGGACGGCCTCCTCGCACTCCCCGGCGTCGCCCAGACCCCCGCCGGGATGGACCGCCGCGTCGCCGCCATCGACGACGGCGTCCTGCTCAACTACGGCCCCCGCACCGACCAGGTCCTCACCTCCCTCATCACCCAGATCCACGCCGCATGACCACCCTCGCCACCCGGCCGCCCCGCACCCGCACCGGAGCCCGCGCCGGAACCGTGCTCGCCATGGCGATCGCGCTCGCCGTCCTGGCCGCCGCCTCGGCCGCCCTCGGCGCCTTCGACATCCCCCTCGCCGACCTCGCCGGATCCGCCCTGCACCGCCTCGGCCTCGGCGGCCGCGAACTCGACCGCGTCGCCGAATCGGTGCTGTGGAACGTCCGCCTGCCCCGGGTCGCCCTCGCCGTCCTCGTCGGCGCCTCCCTCGGCTGCGCCGGAGCCCTCATGCAGGGCGTCTTCGGCAACCCCCTCGCCGACCCCGGCACCATCGGCGTCTCCTCCGGCGCCGCCGTCGGCGCGGTCACCGCAATCGGCTTCGGCGCCACCGCCTTCGGCGCCTGGACCGTCCCCGCCTTCGCCTTCACCGGTGGGCTCGTCACCGTCGGCGGCGTCTACCTGCTCTCCCGCGGCGAAGGCGGCACCCGCGTGGTCGGCCTGATCCTCACCGGCATCGCCGTCAACGCCTTCGCCGGAGCCCTCATCGGCCTGGTCATGTCCACCGTGGACAACGCCCGGCTCACCGGCATCACCTTCTGGCAGCTGGGCTCGATGGCCCAGGCCACCTGGCCCAAGGTCCTCGCCGTCCTGCCCTGCGCCCTCCTCGGGCTGATCGTCGCGCCCCGATACGCACGCCGCCTCGACCTGCTCGCCCTCGGCGAACGCCCCGCCCGGCACCTCGGCGTCGACGTCGAACGCCTCCGCCTCACCCTCATCGTCCTGGTCGCCCTGCTCACCGCCGCCGCCGTGTCCGTCTCCGGGATCATCGGCTTCGTCGGGCTCGTCGTGCCCCACCTCCTGCGCATGATCGCCGGACCCGGCCACCGCTTCCTCATCCCCGGCAGCGCCCTCGGCGGCGCGCTCGTCCTGCTCACCGCCGACCTCGCCGCACGGACCCTGGCCGCGCCCGCCGAACTGCCCCTCGGCGTGCTCACCGCGCTCATCGGGAGCCCGTTCTTCTTCTGGCTGCTACGCGCGACCCGCGCCAAGAGCGGAGGCTGGGGATGACCCACACCGAACTCGCCGCGGCCGTGGACGTCACCCTCACCCTCGGCGGACGCGAGGTCCTGCGCGGCGCCAGCGTCGACGTGCGCGCCGGAGAGGTCCTCGCCCTCGTCGGCCCCAACGGCGCCGGGAAGTCCACGCTGCTCGCCGCGCTCGCCGCCGACCTGCGCCCGGCATCGGGCACGGTCCGCCTGGCCGGACGCGAGGCCCGCGCCTGGCGGGTCGCCGAACTCGCCCGGCACCGCGCCGTCCTGCCGCAGCATCCGGCCCTGACCTTCCCGTTCACCGCCGCCGAGGTCGTCGCCATGGGCCGCGCGCCCTGGGCCCGCACCCCGATGGCCGAGGCCGACGGCGCGATCGTCGCCGCGTGCCTGGCCGACTGCGAGGTCGCCGAGCTGGCCGGGCGGCCCTTCGCCGAGCTGTCCGGCGGGGAGAAGGCCCGCGTCGCGCTCGCGCGCGTCCTGGCGCAGCGGACGGCGCTGCTCATGCTCGACGAGCCCACCGCCGCGCTCGACCTGCGCCACCAGGAGCTGGTCATGCGCGTCTGCCGCGAGCGCGCCGGGGCCGGGGACGGCGTGGTCGTCGTCCTGCACGACCTCGGGCTGGCCGCCGCCCACTGCGACCGCGTCGCGGTCCTGCGCGAGGGCGCGATCGCCGCGTGCGGCCCGCCCCGCGAGGTCTTCACGCCCGCGCTGCTTTCGGAGGTCTACCGGCAGCCCGTGGACGTGCTCACCCATCCCGCGCGGGACGAGCCCATCGTCCTGCCCGTCCGATCCCCTCGCACCGCACCCCTAGGAGAATCCGCATGACCGTCGACACTCAAGGTTTCGCCGCCCGCCTGAGACAGGCGACCTGGGCCAAGCACCAGGGCGTCGGGACCGACGAGCCGGCCGAGCCGGGCGTGCTCGGCGCGCTGCTCGCCGGTGACCTCGACCTGTCCGACTACGCCGCCTGGCACGCGCAGCAGTACTTCGTCTACGAGGTCCTGGACGCCGCCGCCGCGCACTGGGAGGGCCACCCGGTCGCCGGCCGCTTCGTGTTCCCCGGCCTGTCCCGGCTGCCCGCCTTCGAGGCGGACCTGGCCCTGCTCATCGGCCCCGGCTGGCGCGGCGAGATCACGCCCCTGCTCGCCACCGAGTCCTATGTGGACCGGCTGCGCGCGGTGTGCTTCGACTGGCCCGGCGGCTTCGTGGCCCACCAGTACACCCGCTACCTCGGCGACATGTCCGGCGGGCAGGCCTTCCGGGCCGCCGCCAACGACGCCTTCGGCTTCGCCGACGGGCCCGGCGTGGAGTTCTACCGCTTCGACGCCCTCGGCGACCTGGCCGAGTGGAAGGCGGAGTACCGGCGGCGGCTCGACGCCGCGCCCTGGGACGAGGCCGAGGCCGCGCGCGTGATCGCCGAGGTCCTGGGCGCCTACGACTTCAACGGCGACGTGCTGGCCGCCCTGGCCACGACCATGCGGAGGTCGGTGTGAGCAATCCCTTCGCGCCCGAGGTCATCGAGGCCATCACCCACCACATGAACACCGACCACATCGCCGACACCCTGGTCATCTGCCAGGGGGCGGGCGGCCGCCCGGACGCCGAGGACGCCCGCATGACCGGCTTCGACGCCACCGGCGCCGACTTCGCCGTCACCGCCGCCGGAGTGGAGAGCGCGGTGCGCATCGCCTGGGCGCGACCGCTGTCCGAGCGGGCCGAGGTGCGTCCCGAGATCGTCCGGCTGTACAAGTCGTCCGTGGGGGAGTAGGGACCGCACGAGACCGCCCACCGGCCGTGACGCCGGTGGGCGGTTTCGTGTGTGACACTCGCGGCGCCTCGGATCGTCTCCGGGTCAGAAGAACATGGCCTTGGAGCGAGATGACACCAGAACAGGAAGACGACTTCCGGCAGTACGTCGCCGGGCAGAGCAGACGCCTCTACCGCTTCGCCTACTACTGCTGCGGCGACTGGCATCGCGCCGAGGACGCCGTCCAGAACGCGCTGATCCGCCTCTACGGCGTGTGGACCAGGCCCGGCCGGACCTCGACCGACGCCTACGTCCGCAAGATCATCGCCAATCTCCTCATCGACGAGAGCAGGCTGTTCCGCTTCCGCAAGGAGCGCCCCACCGACGTCTTCGAGGACCGTCTACTGGAGACGGCCGGACCGGAGGACCGCCTCGTCCTCACCGCCGCCCTCATGCGCCTGCCCGCCCGCCAGCGCGCGGCGGTCTACCTGCGCCACTGCGAGGACCTCACCTCCGATGAGGTCGCCCGCGTCCTGGGCTGCTCGCACGGCGCCGCCCGCAATCTCGTGATGCGCGGGCTGGACGCTCTGCGCGCCATCCTCACCGACGCCACCGTGGACCGCCTGAAGGGAGCCATCCTGTGAACCCCGCAGATCTCGACGAGAACCTGGCCCGCGAATTCGACTCCGTCGCCCCGGACTGGTCGGCCGACCCCGGCCAGATCGTCACCGCCGGACGCCGCCGCAAGCGGGGCCGGATGATGGGCGCGGCCGGTGGCGGCCTCGCCGGGATCGCCGCCTTCGTGGCCGCCGCGGTGATGCTCACCGCGCCGGGAGTCGCGCCCGCCGCCGACGACGGGTTCCCGGTGCGGCTGGACCCGGACGCGAGCTACATGTGGGACGAGTGGTTCCACGAGGGCGACGGCTGGCCGGTGCCCGAGCCCCGCACCAACGACACCACCCGGGCGATCACCGAGGCCTTCGCGACCCAGATCGCGGCCCTCGGCGGCCGGGCCGCCGACGACGGGATCGAAGAGGCGGTCCGTGCCCAGCAGTTCCTGGTGCTCTCGCGCACCGCCGAGGAGATCGCCGCCGACGAGAGCGAACAGCCGTACATCCCCGGCGACGGTGTGGAAGGCACGTACTCCATCCCGGGGAGCGCCCTCCCCGGGGGCGCACCGAGCGACTACGTCAAGCCGCCCCTGCCCACGCCGCTCCTCCAGCGGATGATCTACCGCGCCTACTACCGGGCGCAGGTCGGTCCCGACGGCCGGGAGGACAGTTTCCGCCTGGAGTACTACCCGGCGGGGACGTTCCTCGAAGGCGGGCGCAACGCCAGCTTCGGGCTCGCGCCCGATGACACCGACGTGCGATACCTCGCGCCGGGTTGCGAGTACCGGGAGTACACCGGACCGAGCGGACCCGTGCGGGGCGCGGACTACGCCTGCGCCGAGGCCACCGGACCGAACGGGGAGCGGATCCTCATGGTCACCGCCACGACGGCCGACCGCGACATCACCTACAACAACTACACCGTCGCGGTCCTCTACCTCCCGGACGGGACCGCGATCAAGGTGGGCGACTACGCCTGGGACTGGTCGCAGGACGGTCACACCGGTCTGACCGCACGCCAGCTCGCCGACCTCCTCCTGGCGATGCCCCGCGTGCCGGTTCAGTAGACGGAGAGGGGCCGGGAGTGGATTCCCGGCCCCGCTCCGTCCTACCGCCGTCCGGCGGTGGCGAAGGCGTGCCCGGACTCCTCGTCCAGGTACGTCGTCGCCTTGTTCTTCAGCCAGAACACGTACACCAGCAGCGAGATGAAGATGGCCGCGGTGACGTAGACGATGAACCAGCCGACCCGGTCGGCCTCCTTGAGCGCCTGGTAGATCAGCGGCGAGGTGCCGCCGAAGGCCGAGTTGGCGATCGCGTAGCCCAGCCCGACGCCCAGGGCGCGGATCGAGGCCGGGAACTGCTCGGCCTTCACCAGCGCGTTGATGGACGTGTAACCGGTCAGGATCACGTAGCCGACCGCCACCAGCGCGAAGGACGCCACCGGATTGGTGGTCTTGGGCAGGTAGGTGATCAGGAAGTACGTGTAGATCACCCCGCCCACGCCGAAGAACACCAGCAGCGGCTTGCGGCCGATGATGTCGCTGAGCCAGCCGCCGACGGGTTGCAGCAGCATCAGGAACACCAGCCCGGCCAGGTTCACCCAGGTCGCGGCCACCGCCTGATCGGTATAGGCGCTCTTGATGATCGCCGGGGCGTTCACGCTGTAGGTGTAGAACGCGACCGTGCCGCCCAGCGTGATCAGGAAGACCAGCAGCAGCGGCCGCCAGTAGGACGTGAAGAGCACCCGCAGGGTGCCCGAGGTGCGGTCGGAACCGTCGCGGGTGGCCGCCAGGTGCTCCGCCGACAGCGACTCGTCCATCGTCCGGCGCAGCCACAGCACCACCAGCGCCGACAGGCCGCCGATGGCGAACGGGATCCGCCAGGCCCAGGACTTGATGTCATCGGTGTCCAGGAACAGGAACATCACCAGCAGCGTCAGCTGCGCCAGGACGTGCCCGCCGACCAGCGTCACGTACTGGAAGGACGAGAAGAAGCCGCGCCGCTCGCGCGTGGCCGCCTCCGACATGTACGTCGCCGAGGTCCCGTACTCGCCGCCGGTGGCGAAACCCTGCACCAGGCGGCACAGGATCAGCACGACCGCGGCGAAACCGCCGATCGTGGCCCGGGTGGGCATCACCGCGATGACGAACGAACCCGCCGCCATCAGCGTCACGCTGAACAGCAGGGCCGCCTTGCGCCCGTGCCGGTCGGCGTAGCGGCCGAAGAACCACGAGCCCACCGGGCGCATCAGGAACGTCACCGCGAAGATCGCGTAGGCGTAGACGGTGGAGTTGGCGTCCTGCTCGGCGAAGAACTGCTTCTCGAAATAGGACACGAAGACGGTGTAGACGTAGACGTCGTACCACTCGACGAGATTGCCGGACGATCCCTTGAGGGTGTTCAGGATCGCCCTGCGGGTGCTGCCGGGAGCCGACAGCGGTGATGACGCGTCCGGTTGCCGGTCCGGGGCCGTGGTCATCGCCGTACCTCCAAGCTTTCGGGTAGCCCGGAATATTACGCATCGGTACGGGCTCGGCAAAAGGGGCGCGCCCCGGCGGATGCGCGCCCCGCCCCGCTCAGCCGAACAGGCCGTGGCAGCCGGCCTCGTCGATCGCCTCATCGATGAGGGACGCCGGGACCGGCCCGTCGGTGAGCACGCTCAGACTGCCGCCCGCCTTGTTCACATCGACGCCCACGACCCCGGGGACGCGGATCACGGCGACCCGGATGGCGTCCGCGCACGCCTCGCAGGTCTCGGTGCTGAGGTGGGCCACCCGGAAGACGGTGAGGCTGTAGTCGACGGTGATCATTTGCCGCTGGCTCCTTCACATGGACACAATTCACTTCTCGTTCGCCCGACCGACGATGCCCGGCGGCCCGGCGAGCGGAAAGGGTTCCCGGGGTTCGGGGACACGACATGGCGCGAACTGGACAGGCGGAGGAGAACGCGGTGGAGACGCTCGCCAAGCGGGTCTACGAACGGATGCGCGCCAAGGGCGAGGGCTTCGGCGAGGCCGCCACCGCGCTCGGCGTCGCGCCCGAACGCGTCCCCGGCCTGCGGCGGCACCTGTCCGAGCTGGGCCTGCTCGACCCGGCCGCCGAGATCGCCGTGGACGCCCTGGCCGCGCTGCGGCGGCTCACCGACGAAGGCGACGGGCAGCTCGCCGCGCTCGCCGAGCTCATGGCGGCCAGGCAGCGCGTCACCGGGGCCCTGCTGCGGTCCTTCGTGGACGTCGCTTCACCCGGGCGCGCGGAGATCCCGGCGGAGGCCTACGGCCACGACCCCCGCGATCGCGAGCGGCTGCGCGCCGCCGTCGGCGAACTGGCCCGGGGCGTGCGCGGGGAGGTCCTGGAGATGCAGCCGCCGGCCGCGTGGGATCCGGCGGTGCTGGAGAGCGCGCGCAGCCACGACGCCGCCCAGCTCGCCGCCGGGGCGCGCGTCCGCGTCCTGTTCGTGCAGAGCAGCCTGCTCGATCCGCATGTCCGCGAGCATCTGCGGCTGCGCGCCGAGCTGGGCGTGGAGGTCCGGCTGACCCCGGTGGTCGCCACGCGGATGCTGGTCTTCGACCGGCGGGTGGCGGTGCTGGAGGGCGCCGGGGACGATGTGCGCGCGGTGATCGTGCGCGGCGAGCACGTCGCGGTGCCGCTGGCGGCGCTGCACGATCACCTGTGGACCGGCGCGTCCAGCGTCACCGACGTCCCGCGCGGCGCGCAGGACGCGCAGCTGAGCGAGCAGCGGCGGGCGGTCCTGCGGATGCTGGCCGAGGGCGCCAAGGACGACACGATCGCCCGGGCCCTGGGGGTCTCCACCCGCACCGTCACGCGCGTGGTCGGTGAGCTGGTGGCGACGCTGGAGGCGGGCAGCCGCTTCCAGGCGGGCGTGCGCGCCGCCCGCCTGGGCTGGCTGGACTAGTCCTCTTCTTCCTCTTCCTCTTCCTCGTCTTCCTCTTCCTCCTCGTCCTCGAAGAGGTCGCCGATCTCGTCGAAGACCTCGGCGACCACGAGCCCGGCGGCCAGGCCGACACCCGCGCCCGCGATCGCGGAGCCGGCGGAGGAGGAGTGGTCGTCGTGCCCGTGGTGGTGGACGCCGTGCCCGGCGCGGGCGGCGACCGATTCCAGCCACGCGGCCAGCTCGCCCTCCCAGTCGCTGCGCAGGGCGACTTCGTGCGGGAAGACCCAGCGGCCGAACTCGTCGGCGCCCGAACCGTTCGCGCCGCCGGAGCGGTCGGCCTCCAGGACCACCGCGAGGTGGTGGGCGTCGGCGACGAAGGTCAGCTCGACCTGCCCGATGCGACCGGCGGCCGCGGGCGGGGGCCGGAACTCGATCTCCTGGTAGAAGGGCAGTTCCTGGTGGACGCCGTGCACGCGGCCGCGTTCCAGGTCGGCCTTGACGAAGGCGAAGCCGAGGTTCTCCAGGGCCTCCAGGACGCGCTGCTGCGAGGCCAGCGGGTGGACCTCGACGGCGTCGGTGTCGCCGGTGTCGAGCTGCTTGGCGACCGACAGCTCGGTGCGCACGCCCAGGGACATGCCGTGCAGGTGGACGCCGCGGGTGTGCGTCACGGGCGTCTCGAAGGGGACGGTGAAGCTGAAGGGGATCTGGCGCTCCTCCTCGGCGGCGAGGGTGAAGGGCCCGGCGACGCCGACGCGGGCGAACTCGGCGGTGGAGTCGTGCTCCTCGTCGCCGCTCTCCACCTCCACGCGGGTGCGCAGAGTGAGGGTGACGTGCTCGATCTCCACGTCGTGCTTGCCGCCCTTGACGTGGACGCGCCCGGTGAGCGTCCCGCCCGGGTGGACCTCGGCGCCGTCCAGGACGGTGTCCACACTGGGACCGCCGACGCCGAGCGCTTTCAGCAACTTCTTGAACATGTGAGGACTACCGCTCCATTCGGGGAGGCGCGAAGGAGCGCGGGGGCGACGGCCCCACGCGCTCGAAGGGTGGGGTGGTCGCCGCACCGGAACGGCTGCCGCCGGGCCTGGCCCGGCCGTGGACTGGAGTCGTCGGCGTCTTCGTCCGGCATGGACGGCAGGGTAACAGCCGCGGGCGAACGGATCCTGAGAGCGCGGCGCGCCGCCGGGGTCCGGCCGCCGCCGTGACTACCATCGGCGATGTGCTGATGACGCGACGTGCCCGCCGGTGGTGGCCGCGCGTCCTGCTCGCCGCCCTGGCGCTGCTGCTGGCCGGGCTGGCCGTCGCGCACGCCACGGAACATCACCACGCCGAGCGCGTGGCGTCCTGCCCCGGTGACTCGCGGCATCCCGAGTGCGCCGATGACGTCGCGGTCGACTCCCCGCTCCCGGCACCGGCGCCCGCGTTGGACGCCGGAGGCGCGCGCCACGAGGCGATCCCGACCGCCATGGGCGTCCACTGTGGCCGCCGGTCCACCGGTGCCGGGCCGGACGGGCTGCTCACCAGGTTGTGCGTGAGCCGGACGTGACCGGGGACGGCCCACCGCCGTCGCCGCTCATCGTCCACATAAGACCTTCACGGAGCTTCTCATGCGCTCGACCCTGCCCGCGCCCGCCGGACGCGGCCCCTGCCAGACCCCCGCCGACCTGGTCGGCGGCACGCCGGTCCTGTGGATCGGCGAGCCCTTCACCGCCGCGCCCACCGGGTTCTGGGCGAAACTCGAAGGCGCCAACCCGGGCGGCATCAAGGACCGCGCCGCGCTGCACGCCGTCCACCGCGCCCGCGAGCGCGGCGAGCTCGCGCCCGGCGCGCCGATCGTGGAATCCACCTCGGGCACCTTCGGGCTGGCCCTGGCCATCGCCGGGATGACCTACGGGCACCCGGTCACCGTCGTCACCGATCCCGGGCTGGAGCCGATGATGGCGGCGATGCTGGCCGCGCACGGCGTCGAGGTCGTCACCGTGGACCGTCCACACGCGACCGGCGGCTGGCAGCAGGCCCGCCGTGACGCCGTGGCGCGGCTGCTCGCCGAGCGTCCCGGGTCCTGGTGCCCCGACCAGTACACCAATCCCGACGTCGCCGACGGCTACCGCGGGCTCGGCGAGGAGCTGGTCGCCCAGCTCGGGCGGGTGGACGTGCTGGTGTGCAGCGTGGGCACCGGCGGCCACTCCGCCGGGATCCACGACGCGGTCTCCCGGCGCTGCCCGTCGGTGCGGCTGGTCGGCGTCGACACCGTCGGCTCGGCGATCTTCGGGCAGCCCGCCCGGCCGCGCCTGATGCGCGGCCTGGGTTCCAGCATCCATCCCCGCAACGTCCGCCACGCCGCCTTCGCCGAGGTGCACTGGATCGCCCCCGCCGAGGCCGTGTGGGCCGCGCGGCACCTCGCCCGGCACCGCTACGCCACCGGCGGCTGGAGCGTCGGCGCGGTCGCGCTGGTCGCCGGCTGGCTGGCCCGGACCGCACCGGCCGGGACGCGCGTGGCCGCGATCTTCCCCGACGGGCCCGCCCGCTACGCCGGGACGGTCTTCGACGACGGCTACTGCCGGCGCAACGGCCTCCTCGGCGGCGAAGCACCCTCCGGGCCGCGCACCATCGCCCACCCGGGCGCCGCCGAGGCCACCTCCTGGACGCGCTGCGCGGCCGGGCTCGACCCGGCGGCCCGCCGGTGAGGGGCTTCGCGTCCTTCAGCCCCGCCGCGCGGCTGCTGATGGTCAACCAGTTCGGCATCAACCTCGGCTTCTACATCCTCATGCCGTTCCTGGCCGCCCACCTGGCCGGGCTCGGTGTCCCGGCGGCCGTCGCCGGGCTCGTCCTGGGCCTGCGCAACCTCACCCAGCAGGGCATGTTCCTGCCCGGCGGGATGCTCGCCGACCGCTTCGGCGGCAAACCCCTCATCGTCGCCGGATGCGTGCTGCGGACCGGCGGGTTCGCGCTCCTGGGCCTGGCCACCGCGCTTCCCTGGCAGCTGGCCGGAGCCGTCGCCACCGGCCTCGCCGGGGCCCTGTTCAACCCGGCCGTGCGGGGCCTGCTCGCCGCCGAGGCAGGGGAGCGGCGGGTGGAGGCCTTCGCCCTGTTCAACGTGTTCTACCAGGCCGGGATGCTCGCCGGGCCCGTCGCCGGTCTCGCGCTGAGCATGCTCGACTTCAGGGTGGCGAGCCTGGCCGCCGCCGGGGTCTTCGCGGTCCTGGCGGTCTGGCAGGCCCTCGCGCTGCCCGCCCGCGAGGAGCGCGGACCGGCCCGGCCGGTCGCCGAGGGGCTGCGCGCGCTGCGGCGGTCCGGCGGGCTCATGCGCTTCGCCACCGCGATGGCCGCCGCCTACCTGCTGTCCTTCCAGGTCTACCTGCTGCTCCCGCTCACCCTGCGCGCGGCGATGCCGGAGCGGGCCGCGCTCCTGACCGCCGGGATGTTCGCGCTCACCGGCGCGGTCACCATCGCCGGGCAGGTGCGGCTCACCGCCGCCCTGAAACGCCGCCTCGCGCCGGGCCGGGCCGTCGCGTTCGGCGTCGCCGGGCTCGCCGCGTCCTTCCTCATCGTCCCCATCGGACTCACCATCGGCCCGATGTGGACGGTCGCGGCGGTCCTGTTCACCGCCGCCGGGATCACCGTGGCGACCATGGTCGCGTTCCCCTTCGAGATGGACATCGTCATCGCCCGCGCCCCCGAAGGACTCGCCGCCACCTTCTACGGCGCCTACAGCACCGTCGCCGGAATCGGCATCACCGCCGGGAACCTGCTCACCGGGGCCCTCGCCGACGCCACCGGGCCGCCGGTCCCGTGGCTGGTGCTCGCCGGGATCGGCGGCCTCGCCGCGCTCGCCCTGTTCCGGGCGGCGGGACGGGACGGGCGCACGCGCGCCCGCCCCGCCTCCGTTGCCGCGGCTCAGGCCAGGCCGTAGGAGCGGATCATCTCCTGCGCCGAGGTGTTGCCGCGCTTGTCCACGGTGGACACCCGCGTGGAGACCGAGGTGGCCCCGGCCGGGTGGATCAGCGCGGCCACGGCCGTCTCGCCGAAGCGCGCCACCGGGACGGCCGTCCAGCTCTCGCCCTCGTCGTAGGAGACCTCGAAGGTGAGCGAGGCCGTGCCCGGGTTGTCGGCCCGGGCGTGGTCGACGGTCATGGTGACCAGCTGCGGCAGGACCCGCCGCGCCACGCCGTTGCGGACGCCGGTGGCGTCCAGGCGGACGGTGGAGATGTCGGAGGTGATGTTGTCCAGGTCCGGTGGGGCCTCGGAGCCGAAGGTCCAGGCGACCTTCGAGCGCGTGCCGAAGGTGGTCCACGGGACCTCCTTGCCGACCTCGCACTCCAGCGTGAACCGGCCCGACGTGCCCGGCGGCAGGTCGATGTAGGTGCGCGCGGGATCGGTGCCCTCGTCGTAGACGACCCGGCCGTCGACGGACAGCTTCATGCGGTTGTGGCCCGGCTCGTACAGCCGGGTCATGACCGGCGTGTCCGCGGCCGGGCCGGTGAACATCGGCACCGTGACGTAGAGGGAGTTGACATCGCGGAAGACGATGTCGCGGTCGTCGCGGATGCCCGAGCCCAGGGGAGCGGAGTTCCACCGCCGGGTGAAGCGGTCCCCGGCGGCTCGCGGGGTGTCCTTCGTGGTGACGGAGTCATGGGAGTCGAGGTCGCCGTAGAAGAGCTGCGAGCTCCAGACGCCGGGCGTGTACCGGAGGGTGCCGGTGGTCCCGGCGACCGGCACGGGGACCTCGTACTCGACGATCGCGGCGAAGAAGCCCGCGCCCCGCGTGACGTCGTAGCGCATGGCGGTGCTCGCCACGCCGCGTCCCTCGTAGACGGTGTCCTCGCGGGCGAGTTGCGCGTCGGCGTAGGACAGGTCGAGGCGGCCGGGGACGCCGGCGGCGGTGTGGACGATGTTGTAGCGGTCCTTCCCGGCCAGGTAGCTCGCGGTGTAGCCCCACTCGCCCGCGTAGTCGCCGTCGGTCAGCAGGTGCAGTCTCGCCGGGCCGCCGTACTCCAGCCACACCGTCGATTCGCCGGTGGGCAGGAAGGCGAAGACCCGCTGGGTGTCCAGCCGCTCGCCGTCGCGGTCGGTGAGGTCGACGCGGACCGCCGAGGCGCGCCCGGCGTCCACGGTGACCGAGGCCGGGCCGTGCCCGATGGAGACGGTGAGCGCGTAGACCGTCACGGTCCCGGCCGTCTCGACGGTCCCCCCGACCCGGTAGGAACCCGGTGCCAGGCGGGCCGTGGCGTGCCCCTCACCGTCGAAGTCCAGCCACTCGGTGTCGCTCGTGGACAGGTTCACCGCCGTCATCCGGGCCGAGGTCACCGCCTCGCCGTCGCGGCCGAGCGCGGTGACGTCGACCGGGTACTTCTCGCCCTCGTAGACCGCGCCGAGCGCGGTGGTCACGACGGTGTCGCCGGAGGTGGCGAGCAGGTCCGCGCCGAGATCGCCCGCGCCGGTGCCCGTGCCGGGCGCGGCGGTGACCACGGCCTGCGCGGTGCCGCCCGCCGGGATGGTGAGCGAGGTGGCGTCCACGGTGAACAGTCCCGACCCGCCCCTGACCGACAGGTTCAGGGTGACCGGGGCGTCCCCGGTGTTGGTGTAGGTGACCGTGCGGGTGACGGGTGCGTCCCCGAACGCGAGGTGACCGAAGCTCAGGCTGCCCTCGGCCAGCACGGTCTGCGCGACCGAGCGCGCCACGTCCAGCCGCCCGGCGCCCTCGGCGAAGACGGACAGGCCGTCGTCCCTGGCGCCGTTCATCAGCGCGCTCTTGATGCGCTCGGCCGTCCAGTCCGGATGGGCCTGCTTCACGATCGCCGCCGCGCCCGTCACGTGCGGGGTGGCCATCGAGGTGCCACTGTGGGTGGCGTACATCTGGCCCTCGGGGCCGGTACCGGCGGCGGCAGCGGCGGTGATGTCGCTGCCCGGCGCGGCGATGTCGGGTTTGACCGCCGCGTCCCCGACCCGGGGCCCGAGGCTGCTGAACCACGACAGCTCATCGGACTTGGTGACGCTCCCGACGGTCAGCGCCTTCTCGGCCGACCCCGGGCTGTTCACGCTCTCCCGGTCGCCGTCGTTCCCGGCGGCGACCACGAACAGCGTCCCCGTCTCCTCGCTGATCCGGTTCAGCGCCAGCGAGAGCGGATCGGTCCCGTCGGTCCAGTCCCCGCCCAGGCTGAGGTTGACCACCGGCGCGCCCTGCGCCGCCGCCCACTCCATGCCCGCGATGATCGCGCTGTCGGGGCAGCGGCCGTCATCGCCGCAGACCTTGCCCACCAGCAGCTTCGCACCCGGGGCGACGCCCTTGTACCGCCCTTGCGAGGCCGCGCCCGAACCGGCCACCGTGGACGCCACGTGCGTCCCGTGCCCGTTGCGGTCGACGGCGTCGCCGCCGACGAAGCTCCTCGCCTCGGCGACCCGCCCGGCCAGGTCCGGATGCCCCGGGTCGTAACCCCCGTCGAGCACCGCGACGGTGACACCCGCCCCGTCGAAACCGGCCGCCCACGCCGCCGGCGCGCCCACCTGCGGGACGCTCACGTCGAGCAGCTGGCGCGAGGTCCCGTCCAGCCAGATCCGCCCGCCCGACAGGCTCCGCGCGGAGGCCAGGCCCGCCCAGAACGCGCCCAGCTCACCGACCGGCTTCGCCACCGGCGCCGCGTCCAGGCTCGCCAGCCGCGCGCCCGCGCGCTTCGCCGCGCCGCCCTCGATGAGCAACGGCAGGTCCCGCCGCTCGGAGTACCCGTTGCGGAACAGCGCGGTGACGTCGAACAGGCGCGGGTCGAGCCGCCCGTCCCGCACCGGCCCCGCCGCGTCGGCGGGCACCATGTGCGTGTCCCCGCGCGCGTCGCGGTAGGCGCTGTACCCGACGTCCCGCCGCCCCTCACCGGCGTGGAACGCGAAGGACCCGTCCGGCCCCGCCACGACCCGGTCGCCGGTGATCAGCGTCAGCTCCCGCCGCTCGCCCCCGTCATCGCGGGCGGTGGGAACGGTGTCGCCGGGATCCGCCCCGGCGGGTGGCGCGTTCAGTAATCCGAACGCGAAGAGCGCGGCCGACATCGCCGCGATGGATCTGGTCCGCATGTGACCTCCACGGTGCTCGATCATGACGACCGGTTCACGCGATGGCGGCCCCCGCACGTTTATGCCGACTAGCACCATTTCCGTTTCACTACGGCGATACCCCGGAGTATCCCCTGGTCAGGTGACCCCGCCCGGTCCGAACGGATTCGCCCACTCGGCTTTCAGGACGCCATTCGCTGAAACCGTCCCTTATGGAGATCGACACGCCGGTATCACTCGTCTGGGGGATCCGCGCAGTCCTAACCTGACCAGGCACGGAGCCACCCATTCCGTATCCTCTCAGCGAACCTGGGGTTGACATGGAACAGTCCGGACGCAGCGGCCCGGAGGTCGGGTCCTTCTACGACATGACCTTCGGCGCCTTCGACATCATCTTCGAAGGGACCATCCACACCGGCTACTGGGGACGAGGCGCGACCACGTTCCCCGAAGCCCAGCGCGACCTGACCGATCTCGTCCTCGACGCCGCCGCCGCGCCCACCGGCGGACGCGTCCTCGATCTCGGCTGCGGCCAGGGCGGCCCAGCCCTCCACACCGCCCGCCGCCTCAACACCGACGTCCTCGGCGTCACCGTCAGCGCCGCCCAAGTCGCCGACGCCACCTCCCGCGCCGCCAAGGCCGGACTGGCCGGCAAGGTCGCCTTCGAACTCGCCGACATGACCGCCATGACCTACCCCGACGCCTCCTTCGACGCCGCCTACGCCATGGAGTCCGTCTTCCACGTCGCCGACAAGGCCACCGCCTTCGCCGGCGTCAACCGCGTCCTGAAGCCCGGTGCCCACTTCGTCATCTGCGACTACTACCTCGCCCACGAACAGCCCGCAGAGGACACCCAGCTCATGCACGACCTGATCTTCGGCTCGCCCTTCGTGACCCTCGAAGCCTTCCAGCGCCTCCTGGAAGACGCCGGCTTCGAATTCGTCGCCGCCCGCGACATCACCGAAGACTGCCGCGCCAGCGCCGCCCACATGACCGAAGCCGTCACCGACCGCCACGAAGCCCTCGTGCACGCCGTCGGCGACCAGGCGGCGGGCTTCACCGCCGAGGCAGTCAAGCAGTACAACCGCCTCTGCGTCGACGGCCAGGGCTACGCGGTGATCACGGCCCGCAAGCCGCAGTAGCCGGAGCCGTAGCCGGAGCCGGAGCGGGAAGGGACCTCGCCGTCGGGAACACCGCCACCACCGCCACCACCGCCCATGTGGTGGCGACGGCACCCGAGCGACCCGGCGAGGTCCCGCCCGCGTGAAAGAAGGCAGGGCGCAAGAACTGAGCCGGGGCAGTGACTGGCGGGCAACGGGGTCAAAAGCCGGGTGAGGACGAGAGCTTGTTGTTTTAGACCCGGGCCGAGACGGCCCGCAGGCCGCAGAACAGACGGCAACTCAAGACAAGCCGACGCGCAAAACAGCCCTCTCGGGGTAGGAGAGGTGGATCCTCCGTCGGTCGGCCAGACGTGTTCTTGGAACGAGGGTTCTCGGGGTGTCAAGCCGCGTTCTTTGGCTTGACACCCCGGGGTTCCTCGTTCAGCGTCGTTCCAG
>NZ_BSTX01000007.1 GCF_030269765.1 Actinorhabdospora filicis
GGGTGAGGCCCACGGCCCGCAAGCCGAAAGAGGGCGGGGGAAGAGGGCGGGGGAAGAGGGCGGGGGAAGAGGGCGGGGGAAGAGGGCGGGGGAAGAGGGTGGGGGAAGAGGGTGGGGGAAGAGGGCGGGGGAAGAGGGCGAGGGGAAGACGCCGCCCCCCTCATTTCGCCCCACCCCGAAACCATCGCCCCCACCCCTCCCCCCGCGCCAGACTTCCCCCGGGTCCGGAACCGGCGGGCGGGTCGGTTCCGGCCCCGAACGGGGGCGGGGCGCACCAGCACGGCACTCGTGCGCCCCGCAAAAAAACACAAAACCCGGCACACTAACCCCATGATCAGCACGACCGCCAGCAGCACGCCCCCCCTCTCCCCCCGCGTCCCCGACCTCCCCACCCTCGACCTCCTGGTCAGCGTCGCGAGGCTCGGCAGCATCGGCCGCGCCGCCTCCGCCCACGGCATCTCCCAGCCCTCGGCGAGCCGCCGGATCCGCACGATGGAGCGACTGGTCGGCGTCCCCCTGATCACCCGCACCCCACGGGGTTCCCGCCTCACCCAGGACGGCACCCTCATGGTCGAGTGGGCGAGCGCCGTCGTGGACGCCGCGCGGGTCCTGGACTCGGGTATCGACGCCCTGCGCGAGACGCGTGACCGGCGGCTGAAGATCGCCGCGAGTCTCACGATCGCCGAGTACCTGATGCCGGGCTGGCTGGTGGCGCTGAAGGAGACCAATCGGGACACCGCGGTCTCGCTGGCGGTGGCGAATTCCGCGGTGGTGCACGAGCTGATCCGCGATGAGCAGGCCGATCTGGGTTTCGTCGAGGGCCCGGGTCCGGTGAAGGGCCTGCGTTCGGCCGTTGTGGCCCGTGACGAGCTGGTCCTGGTCGTGGCCCCGAAGCACCGCTGGGCGAGGCGGCAGACGCTTTCGCCGGGTGAGCTGCGGGAGACGGCGCTCATCTGCCGTGAGGAGGGTTCGGGTACGCGCGCGGCCCTCGCCGCCGCCCTCGGGTCCGAGCCGGTCGCGCCACTGCTGGAGCTGGCCTCGACGACCGCGGTGAAGGCCGCGGTCCTGGCGGGGGACGGCGCGGCGGTCCTGAGTTCCCTCGCCGTCGCCGACGAGCTGGCCTCGGGACGGCTGGTCAGGGTCCCGGTGGCCGAGGTCGATCTGGGACGCGGGCTGCGCGCGGTGTGGCGTACGGGCACGCGCCCGGCGGGCCCGGCGGCGGACCTGCTCGCGCTGGCCCGGCGCCGTGGTTCATGAGCGGCGGAAACGATCTTCACCCGACCGTCCAACTACCGTGAGCCCGTTGGGGAACGCCCGGCGGAGCGGGCCCGCCGCTCCGCCGGGCGTCCGGTCACAGCACGCAGAAGGGATGACCCGCGGGGTCCAGCAGGACCGTCCAGTCTTCCCCGCCCGGCTGGTGCGGAGGGAGGGTCGCACCCAGCTCAAGGAGGGCCTTCACGGCGGCTGCGCGATCGGCGACGGTGAGGTCGAGGTGCAGGTACTTGGCGCCCGGCCAGACCGGGTGCTCGTAGTCGGCGACGAACTGGAACGAGAGGTTCAGCGGGGCGGCCTCGACGGTGGCCCAGGTGTCGTCGGCCGAGGTGACCGTGCCCCCCAGGGCCTTCGCGTAGAACTCGGCCAGCGCCTGCGGTCGGCGGCAGTCGATGACGACGCCGGACACGGTCGCGATGCTCATGGTGTTTCCCTTCATCGGTGATCGCGGCCAAGACTCGCCCGCGACCGCCTCCGGTGGCTTGAAGATTCTTGCGGGGACGGCTTGTCGTACCGGCCCGGTACCGTGCCCGGGTGCTGTCCGAGACGACGATCGCCTCCGCGCCGGGACTGACCGTGGAGTCCGTCGTGTGCGCCGACGAGATGCGCGGGTGGGGGCGGCCCGGGGTGCGGGACGCCTACACGCTGGTCCTGGTCCGCGCGGGACGCTTCAGCCGGCGCGGCCGGGACGGGCTCCTGGAGCTGGCCCCCGACGTCGCCTACATCGCCCGCCTCGGCGAGGAGGAGCGCTTCGCGCATCCCGACGGCGGCGGGGACGAGTGCACGGCGGTGCACATGACCGGCGAGCGCTGGGAGGCCCTCGCCGGTGAGCGCGTGGACCGTTCGGCGCTCTACGTCGACGCTCGCCTCGACCTGGTCCACCGGCGTCTCCTGCGGGCCACCGCCGACCCGGGTTACGCGATGGCCGAGCAGCTCCTGGAGCTGTTCACCGGGGCCCTGAGCCAGGCCGTGGACGCCGCCACGCCCGCCTCGGCGCCACCCGCCGACCGGCGCGCCGTCGCCGCCGCGCGGGAGGCCCTGGCGTCGGGACACCCGTCGGCCGCCGGCCTGTTCACCCTCGCCGCGCACCTGGGCGTCTCGCCCTACCGGCTCAGCCGGGCCTTTCCCGCCGTGACCGGCATGACCCTCACCCGCTACCGCAACACGCTGCGGGTGACGGCCGTCTTGGCCCGCCTCGAAGCGGGGGAGACGGGCCTGGCGCGGCTGGCCGCCGAGCTCGGCTTCGCCGACCAGGCCCACCTGACCCGCACCGTCCGGGCGCTCACCGGTGGGACGCCGACGGCACTGCGGCGGTTGCTGGCGTGAGCGCGCCGGTCACCAGTCCGTGCGCGGTGCGCGCGGCGGTGACCGCCCACGCGCCGAGCAGGCCCGCGTACAGGGCCCAGGCGAGCCAGCCGTAGACCACCGCGCCGGTGTGCGCCGACAGCACCGACGCTCCCGTCACGCACGTCCCCACCGGGAACGTGAAGCTCCACCAGGTCAGCGTGAACGGCAGGCCCTCCCGCAGGCTCCGCAGCGTCACCGCCAGGGCCAGCGCCAGCCACAGCAGCGCGAAGCCCATCACCAGGACGCCGTAGCCGGTGCCCAGTGCCGCCAGGCCCGGGTGTCCCGAGACGCCGCCGAGGTTGCCCGCGGCCGTCGCCGACTGCCCCAGCGGGCCTAGCACGATCCACAGGGTCGGGACCGGCGCGGTGAGCTTGTGCGCGGCCAGGCGTCCCCAGATCTGCGGCAGCAGCACCAGCGTCGCCATCAGCGACAGCCCGAACATCGCGTAGCAGGCCAGCAGCATCGTCAGGCGCGGCTGCCCGTCGGGCACGTGCGGGATCAGGGCCGCGCCGGTGGCCGCCGACACCATCGGCGGCACCAGCGGCATCAGCCAGCCCGCGAAGGGCGCCGCCCCCGACAGGGCCGGGCGCGTGAACATCAGATACGGGACGGCCACCGCGCTCACCAGGCCCGCCACCGTCCCCGCCAGCCACAGCCCGAAGGCCACCGGGACGTTGCCGGTGAAGGTCAGCGCGCCCGCGCCCACCGTCAGCAGCGCCATCGGGGGAGCGCCGTAGAACTGCACCGCCACCGGGTCGGCGTGGTGCCGTCCCGCCCGCCCCGAGAGCCACTGCGCGGCGAAGGCCACCGACAGCACCAGCAGCCACACCGCCGCCGCGGCCCACACCACCGCCGCGACCGGGCGCAGCCAGCCCGGCGCGCCCGGCAGTCCCGCCGCCGCGTTGGCCACGATGCCGGTGCCCATGACGGAGGCGAACCAGTTGGGTCCGATGTGGTGGGTGAACCTGTCGATCATGACTCCAGCCTCCGCCTCCGCGCCGCCCACCGGCAGACCCCGCGCGGGGATGAGGTCATAGCTCCGGGCTATGACCTTCGCCGAATCGGGTACACGACCGGCGAACCCGGACGGATAATTCAGGCCCGGGTTCCTCAGATGAGGGGAGCGTGCGATGCCGACCACGGTGGACGTACTGGTCATCGGCGCGGGACCGGCGGGCCTGGTGGCCGCCGCCGAACTCGCCCGGCACGGAGTGCGGGCGGCGGTGGTCGGCGGGCCGCCGGGGGCCGCGCACGAGGTGCGCCTCCACTCCCGCACCCTCGAACTGCTCGACGCCGCCGGGCTCGACCTGCGGCACACCGGACGCCAGTACGGCGAGGTCCGCGTCGGCGACTACGCCGTCGGCCTCGACCGCGGCGAGACGCCCTACCCGTACATGCTGGTGGTGCCCGATGCCGAGTTCGGCGCGCGCCTGAACGTCCCCATCGTCGACGCCCCGGTGGAATCGCTGTCCGACGGGCCGCTCGGCGCGGTCGTGCGCGCCGGGGGCGAGGAGTTCCTGGCCCGCTACGTCATCGACACCGCCGGGACGTGGCTGGCCGCGCGTTTCGGCGTCCGCAGCGAGGAGAGCGGCGTGCTCGGCCACTACCGCGCCGGGCGCGTCTTCTTCGCCGGGGACGCCGCCCACCGCAGCCCCGACACCGGCGGGCTGGGGCTGAACCTGGCCGTCCAGGACGCGATGAACCTCTCCTGGAAGCTCGCCTACGTCTGCCGGGGCCTGGCCTCCGACAGCCTCCTGCACACCTACCACGCCGAGCGGCGGGTGGTGGCCGCCGAGGCCCTGCGCGGCGAGCGGCTCCTGCGCGGCCCGCTGCGGCGGGTGCTGCGGCTCGGCGGCGTCCGCGACCGGGTGGGCGGGCTGTTCTCGCAGCTGGGCACGCACTACCGGCACACCGCGTTCTCCCGCTCGCACCGCGAGCACGGCGCCCGCGCGGCCGGTGACCGCGTTCCGGACGCGGGCGGGCTGTACCGGCTCCTGCGCAGTCCCGGCTACCTCCTCGTCGGCGCGGGGGCGACGGCGGTGGGGCTGCTGCGGCAGGTCGGTGAGGTCTACACCGGACTCGTGCGCCCCTACCTTCTCGGTGGGGGCGACGCGTCGGTCCCCGCGATCGAGGACTCGCGCGGCGACCTGCGGCGGCGCATGCGCATCGGCGACGGCGACCTCGCCCTGGTGCGGCCCGACGGCTACCTGGCGTTCCGGCTGCCGGGGACGGTGGCCGCGCTGCTGCCGAACCTGCTGGGCGCGTGGGTGGTCACGCGCTCGGCGACGCCGGAGCTCACCCCGACGCACTCGGTGCTCGGCTGACTACTCAAGGACGAAGAACAGCGCGACGCCGACGTCGGTCGACCAGATCGTGTCACCGGCGCGCTCCGGGTCGGGCACGTTCACCTCGAACCCGGCGTGCACGACCACGTCCTGCGGCGCGTTGACCCGCAACACCGGCGCGGTCGCCTTCGACGGGCAGGGCACGGAGGTGTAGTCGGTGCGCCCGGAGTAGGCGATGTTCAGGTTGACCGAGACGTTCTTGAAGTCCGCCGGCGCGTTGACGGCCTTGCAGCCGGCGTAGACGAGGTAGCGGCCCGCCGGGAGCGCCTGGATGCCGCCGGTGCCGAACTCGCTGAGCGAGGCCATCGCCATCGAGTGCACGACCTGGGCACCGTCCGGCGGCTCGGCGAGGGCCTTCGCGGGCGCCTTGGCCGAGCCGAGGGGATCGGGCAGGGCCGTCTCGGCGACCCAGCTCTGCAGGGCCATCGGCGCGTCCTTCGGGGCATGCGGCGCCGGACGCGAGGCGGCCAGCGCGTAACCGGCGCCCGCGGCGATGATCGCGGTCAGCAGCACCACCACCGAGGTCGGCCAGGGCCGGCGCGGGAACGTGAAACGGCCCATGTCAGTCGCCCTCCTCGGGGACGAGCCACACCGCGACCACGTAGGGCGCGGCGTCCTCCGGCGCGCTCAGGTATCCGCCGAGGGACAGTCCGCCCAGCTCGGTGAAGGTCAGCACGTGCTCCATGCGCACCACCGTCGACGGGCACGGCATGCTCACCATGTACGCCCCGGCCGTGGTGGACACCTGGAGGTCGAAGCTGGTGGTCAGCCGCCGCGCCTGCGCGCCGAGCATCCCGCAGCGCATGTGCAGGCGGTAGGACCCCGGGGCCACCACACGCGCCACCTCGCCGGTGGGCGGGCCGCCCAGCTGGGAGAGCAGCATGACCTCGCCCTCGAACTCGGCCGGGGCCTCGCTCAGGACCCACCGGGTCAGCTCGGCGGCGTTGTTCGGCGGGGGCGCCGCCGCGGGCGGCGTCTCGGGTGCCGTGCACCGCTGGAACAGCACCGCCGAGGCGAGCGTGGCCACGGCGGTGAGCACGATCGTCACCGTCACCAGCACCCAGCGCGTGGAGGGCTGGGCGGGGGGACGGTCGCGCGGAGCCGGGGTGTCGGCGGGCTCCCAGGTGGACTCGCCGTCGACGGCGCCCAGATCGATGACCGGTTCGCCGCCGCCGGACTCGTGCCAGGGGTGCATACCAGGTAGGTTAACGACCCCGCGCGAGTGGCGCCGCCCTCACTCCCCCGGGTAGGCCACGCCCAGCCGGCGCCTGGCCTCGTCCAGGGTCGCCATCACGTCGAGGGTCGCCCGCCACGGGACCATCGGGCTCTCGGTGAGGCCCGCCCGCAGGCAGCGCATGGCCTCCACGGCCTCGTGGAACAGGCCCGTCCCGGTGTAGGCGACGTCCAGCTCCTCCACGGCGTACTCCTCCTCGGTGGTGCCGCGCGTGAGGCGGATCGCCGAGGGCCGGAAGAAGGGCGCGGCCAGCTCGAAGAAGCCCTCGGAGCCGGTGACCTGCGCGACGCACGGCGAGGCCGACTCGATGCCGCAGGTGAGCGCGGCGACGGCCCGCTCGTAGCCCAGGAGCAGGCCCGCCATGGCGTCCACGCCCTCCGGGGTCCGCCAGCCGGAGACGGCGACGCTCGCGGGCGCGCCGAGGACCATCTGCGCGAACGCGACCGGGTACACGCCCAGGTCGAGCAGGCCGCCGCCGGCGAGCTCGGGATCGCGCAGCCGGTGCTCGGGCGGGAAGGGCCCGCCGAGGGAGAAGTCGGCGTGCACGGACTTCACCTCGCCGATCGCGCCCGCCGCGATCAGGTCGAGCATCCGCCGGATGCCGGGGTTGCAGCGCATCCACATGGCCTCCATGAAGAAGAGGCCCCGCTCCCGGGCGAGCGCGATGAGCCGCTCGGCCTGGGCGAGGTTGACCGTGACGGGCTTCTCGACCAGGACCGGCTTGCCCGCGCGCAGGCACAGCTCGGCGGCGTCGTAGTGCGCGTTGTGGGTGGTGGCGATGTAGATGATGTCGACGCCGGGGTCGGCGGCGAGCTCGGCCCAGGATCCGTGGGCGCGGGGGACGCCGTGCTTCCCGGCGAAGGCGCGCGCGGAGTCGAGGGTGCGCGAGCCGACGGCGGCGACCTCGGCGTCGGGGATGAGCTTCAGGTCGGCGGTGAAGGCGGAGGCGATGCCCCCGGTGGCGAGGATTCCCCAGCGGATCTTGGTCATGAAGAGATTTCAGCACAGGGGGGGCGTGGGGACGCGCCAGGCCGGTCGGCCGTCCCACGGGCAGCCGTACGAGCCGTGGAACAGCCCGTGCTCCCGGCAGCGCTCGACATGGCGCGGATCGGGCGGCGCGTCCCAGCCGGTTCCCACGGCGGGGACGGGGGTGAACCCGGCGGCCATCGCGCGGTAGTCGGCCAGGTAGCCCGCCGCGAACGGCGGCTCGTAGCCGAGCCGGTCCCGGCCGTGGCCGGTGGCGGCGAGGTCGATGACGCGCAGCAGGAACGCCTTCTCGTGCGGCCACCCGCCGGTCCAGGGCAGCTCGGCCAGGTCGAAGCCCTCCCACACGCCGAGGTGGCGGTGCCCGGAGTCGACCAGCAGGACCGCCAGGCGCAGCTCCCAGGGCGTGGCGGCCAGGTCGCAGGCGGCGGGCATGAGCACGTCGAAGAAGGCGTCGGTGCCGCCGTTGCTGAGGCTCAGCGCGTCGGGGACGGCGGTCGTGCCGCGCGCGGTGAAGGTGTTGCCCATGTCCCCCCTTGAAACGGACGGAGGCCGCGCCCACCGGGCGCGGCCTCCGTGTCGAACCGTCCTACTCGTCGTCGTCCTCGTCATCGAGCCGTGCCAGCCAGGTCGCCAGCCGCTCGATGGGGACCTCGAACTCGGGGTTGTCATCGACGAACTCGCGCAGCCGGGCGGCCACCCATTCGAGGGTGACCTCCTCTTCGCCGCGCCGGTTCTCCAGCTCCTCGATGCCTCGGTCGGTGTAGTACATCGGTGTCAGGCGCCCTTCGGCATCGCGACGTCGATGAGGGCCTGCTGCTCCACGTCGTGGATCTTCGCCGAGCCCACCGACGGCGCGGCGGCCGCGGGGCGGGACAGGCGCTGCAGGCGGACCCCGTCGAGGTGCTCCAGCAGGTTCAGGGCGATGTGGCTCCAGGCGCCCTGGTTGGCCGGCTCCTCTTGGACCCAGGCGTACTCGGTGGCGTTCGGGTACTGCGCCAGCGCCGCGCGGACCTCCTCCACCGGGAGCGGGTAGAGCTGCTCCAGGCGGATGATCGCGGTGTCGGTGATGCCGCGCTGCTCACGGGCGGCGGCGAGGTCGTAGTAGACCTTGCCGGAGCACATGAGGACCCGGGTCACCTTCGACGCGTCGAGGACGGCCGGGTCGGCCAGCACCGGCTGGAACTTCCCGTTGGTGAAGTCCTCCACCGACGAGACCGCCGCCTTGTGCCGCAGCAGCGACTTCGGCGTGAACACCACCAGCGGCTTCTTCTTCGGCGACAGCGCCTGGCGGCGCAGCAGGTGGAAGTAGTTGGCCGGGGTGGTGCAGTTGGCGATGCGCATGTTGTCCTCGGCGCACAGCTGCAGGTAGCGCTCGGGGCGGCCGGACGTGTGGTCCGGGCCCTGGCCCTCCTGGCCGTGCGGGAGCAGCAGGGTCACGCCGGAGCGCTGTCCCCACTTGGCCTCGCCGGAGGAGATGAACTCGTCGACGACCGACTGCGCGCCATTGGCGAAGTCGCCGAACTGCGCCTCCCACAGCACCAGCGCGTCGGGACGCTCCACCGAGTAGCCGTACTCGAAGCCCATCGCGGCGTACTCCGACAGCAGCGAGTCGTGCACCCAGAAGCGGGTGTTCTCCGCCGCGACGGTCGCGATGGGGGTGTAGTCGGCCTCGTTGTTGTTGTCCACGACCACCGAGTGGCGCTGCACGAAGGTGCCGCGGCGGGAGTCCTGACCGGCCAGGCGCACGTTCACGCCCTGGTTGACCAGCGAGCCGAAGGCGAGGATCTCACCGAAGGACCAGTCGATGCCGCCCTCGACGGCGGCCTTGGCGCGCCGCTCCAGGACCTGCTTGACGCGCTTGTGCGGCGTGAAGCCCTCCGGGTAGGAGACCTGCGCGTCGCCGATGCGCTTGACGAGCTCGGCCGGGATCGCGGTCTCGACCTCGATCTCGGGCTCGGCGACGTGGCGGCGCGGCGTCGGCTGGACGTTCCCGTTGGCCTGCTTGGTCAGCCGGAACACCTCCTCCAGCTTCGACGAGTAGTCGCGCAGGGCCTCCTCGGCCTCTTCCAGCGTGATGTCGCCGCGCCCGATCAGGGCCTCGGTGTAGAGCTTTCGCACCGAGCGCTTCTGGTCGATGATCTGGTACATCAGCGGGTTGGTCATCGACGGGTCGTCGCCCTCGTTGTGACCGCGGCGGCGGTAGCAGAGCATGTCGATGACGACGTCCTTGTTGAACGCCTGGCGGTACTCGAAGGCCAGCGCGGCCACGCGGACCACGGCCTCCGGGTCGTCGCCGTTGACGTGGAAGATCGGCGCCTGGATCATGCGCGCCACGTCGGTGGAGTACAGCGAGGAACGGGAGAACTCCGGGGCGGTGGTGAAACCGACCTGGTTGTTGATCACGACGTGCACGGTGCCGCCGGTGCGGTAGCCGCGCAGCTGCGACAGGTTCAGGGTCTCGGCGACCACGCCCTGACCGGCGAAGGCCGCGTCACCGTGGATCAGCACCGGCAGGACGGTGAACCCGGCCAGGCCGAGGTTGATGCGGTCCTGCTTGGCGCGGACGATGCCCTCCAGGACCGGGTCGACCGCCTCCAGGTGCGAGGGGTTGGCCACGATCGAGGACGTGGTGACGTGCTTGCCGTCGGCGGTGGTGAACTTGCCCGTCATGCCGAGGTGGTACTTGACGTCCCCGGAGCCCTGCGTGCTCTTCGGGTCCATCTGACCCTCGAACTCGTTGAAGATCTTCTCCACGGGCTTGCCGACGATGTTCGCCAGCACGTTCAGGCGGCCGCGGTGGGCCATGCCGACGACGACCTCGTCGAGGCCCTCGCGGGCCGCGTTCGACAGGACCTCGTCCAGCAGCGGGATCAGCGACTCGCCGCCCTCAAGGGAGAAGCGCTTCTGCCCGACGTACTTGGTGCCCAGGAACGTCTCGAAGGCCTCGGCGGCGTTCAGGCGGCCCAGGATGTGCTTCTGCTCGTCGGTCGAGGGCTTCTCGTAGGGCTTCTCGACGCGCTCCTGGATCCAGGCGCGCTCCTCGGGGTCCTGGATGTGCATGTACTCGATGCCCACGCGGCGGCAGTACGACTCGCGCAGGACGCCCAGGATGTCGCGCAGCTTCATCGTGCGCTGACCGGCGAAACCGCCGACCGGGAAGACCCGGTCCAGGTCCCACAGGGTCAGGCCGTGCTGGAGGATGTCGAGGTCCGGGTGGCGGCGGATCTCGAACTCCAGCGGGTCGGTGTCGGCCATCAGGTGGCCGCGGACCCGGTAGGAGCGGATCAGCTCGATCACGCGGGCGGTCTTGTCGATGGTGCCCTCGGAGGTGCCCGCGACGTCGCGGACCCAGCGCACCGGCTCGTACGGCAGCCGCAGCGACGTGAAGATCTCGTCGTAGAAGCCGTCGGCGCCCAGCAGCAGCTCGTGCATGCGCTTGAGGAACTCGCCCGACTGCGCGCCCTGGATGATGCGGTGGTCGTAGGTCGAGGTCACCGTGATCGTCTTGGAGACGCCCAGGTCGGTGATGGTCTCCTCGGACGCCCCGGCGAACTGCGCCGGGTACTCCATCGCGCCGACGCCGATGATCGTGCCCTGGCCCAGCATGAGGCGCGGAACCGAGTGCACGGTGCCGATGCCGCCGGGGTTGGTCAGGGTCACGGTGGTGCCGGCGTAGTCGTCCATGCCGAGCTTGTTGTTGCGGGCCTTGCGGACGATGTCCTCGTAGGCCTGCCAGAACTGGCGGAAGTCCATCGTCTCGCAGCCCTTGATGGAGGGGACCACGAGAGTGCGGCTGCCGTCGGGCTTCTGGAGGTCGATCGCCAGACCCAGGTTCACGTGGGCGGGCTGGACCAGCTCGGGCTTGCCCTCGGCGGTCCGGAAATGGTTGTTCATCTCCGGATGCGTGGACAGGGCCTTGATCAGGGCGTAGCCGATGAGGTGCGTGAAGCTGACCTTGCCGCCGCGGCCACGCTTGAGGTGGTTGTTGATCACGATGCGGTTGTCGGACAGCAGCTTCGCCGGGACGGCGCGCACGCTCGTCGCGGTCGGCACCTCCAGCGAGGCGTCCATGTTCTGCGCGACCTTGGCCGCCACGCCCTTGAGCGGGACGACCTTGTCGTCCTCGGCGACCGGGACGGTGGCCTTGGCCGGGGCGGCCGCGGGCTTGGCGGCGGCCGGTGCGGGCTTCGCGGGCGCCGGAGCGCTCACGGCGGGTGCCGCGGGGGTCTGGGGGGTGGCCACGGGTGCCGCGGGGGCGGCGGGCTCGGGCTGCGCCTTCTTGTAGTCACCGAAGAACTCGTGCCACGTCGGCTCGACACTGGAGGGATCTTCGAGGTACCGCTGGTACATCTCCTCGACGATCCACTCGTTGGGTCCGAACTCCGCGAGCGTCTGTTCTTTGCTTGTCGAACTGCTGTCGGTCGACACGGCCGTCATCGCCTCTTCTACAGCTTTATGAATGGCATGGGTAGTCCTGCGCTACAGGCTACGTCGGCGGGCAGGGCGAAGCGCACCCGCCCGGAGCCCAAGCGCAGGTCATCCACCGGTACGGGTGTACTAATTCATACTCGCCGTGACTCAGGTCGCTCTCGTGGGAGCGACCGCGAAGGCGTCCGTCTGCTCTTCCAGGAGCTCCTGGGCGCCGACCACCGTGAAGAGGCGGGTGATGAAACGGCTGGGGTTGGTGACGGTGACCGTGACGCCCACGTCCCGGGCGATGCGGTATCCGACCACGAGCGTGCCGATGCCGGTGGAGTCGAGGACGGTCACGCCCGCCACGTCCACGTGGATCGATTTGGCCTTGTCGGTGGCGAGGATCTCGGTGATCGACTCCCGGATCCTCGGAGCGGTCGCGTAATCGACCTCGCCGCGTAGTGCCAGAGTCACTCGGCCGTCAGGGGCCGTGTGGGTCTCGATTGACAGCGTCATCGCACCCTCATCGTCGTCGACTCGTCATCGTCTCGTGCAGGTCGTACCGGGGCGCGCGGCGGATGAGCCGGCGCGCTCGCAGATCTCTCTCGAAACCGAGGCGGTCCGCCACCGGCGGCCCGGTCCGCGCACAGCTCGATCACGCGTGCGGGCTCGGCGGAGAGACCAGCGTAACCGATTTGTTAGCCGATTGGGACCAGCGGTCGGCTTGCCTTGAGCTGGCAACGGTACTAGCGCCTCGCCGGTCTGTCGACGTGCGGCCGGAGTGTTTTTTCGGGCTGAACCGGACGGTTTCTTTTCCAATGTGGACGGTAAACGCGCAGGTCAGCGCGCGATGGAGATCCACACGGCCTGGGCCTGCGCGAGAACGCGCCCGTTCTCGCCGTACAGCGTCGTCGTGACCGCCGCCTTGCGTCCCGACAACCCGTCCAGTCGTCCCATGACCAGGCAGTTCTCTCCCGGCTGTGGGATATGCCTCACTTGTCCGGTGAGGCGCCCGAGGAGTCGCGGGTTCTGCTCCAGATCGTTGACCCATCCGCCCGGACAGTCCAGAGCCGCCCACATCGTGGGAGCGCCGACCTCGGCGGGAACCCGCCATGTCGCGATCGTGCGGCCGTCCGGGAGGCGGCCCGGGGCCAGGTGGAGGCCGGTGGCCGAGCGCGGACCGCACGTGAAGCAGGTCGGGAACGGGTGGTGCGCCAGTCCGGGATATGGACCGGCCAGGGCCGGATCGCCGGGCTCGACGGGCGCGGCGAACGCGTCCGGTGCCGCCTCGGTGGCCTCGGCCACCAGGACCTCGCCGTGCCGCACGCGGACCGTCTCACCGGGCTCGACGGTCATGGCGACGTCCAGGGGCGGCGGGACGCGCAGGGTCACCGTCACCGCGTCCCACGGCGCCGCCCCCGCGATCAGGCCGCTGGTGTAGCCGCCGTTGCCGGAGTCGGGCGGGCCGCAGAAGCGGGCGGGGACGGTCACGGTCGCGGTCATCTCGGCTCCCTCGGGGACGTCACTGACGTGGGCAGTCTGGCAGTCGGCGGCCCCGGAGGCGCCGCCCACCCCATTGCCAGGAAGCTCTCAGCCGATGTCCAGCCTCGTCGGGGACAGGGGGCGCAAGATGGACTCATGCCGGTAGGGGAGAAGAACCGCGCCGCCACCGAGGCGGAGGCGACGCTGCTCGTGGTCGAGGACGACCCGAACATCTGCGAGTTGCTGGCCACCAGCCTGCGCTACGCGGGCTTCGCCGTGCACACGGCCAGCGGTGGCGAAGAGGCCGTGCGGGCGGTGTCCAGGCACCGGCCCGACCTGATCGTCCTCGACGTCATGCTCCCCGACTTCGACGGCTTCGAGGTCGCCCGCCGGGTGCGCTCCGGCTCCGACCGGACCCCCATCGTGTACCTCACCGCGCGCGACGCCACCGAGGACAAGGTCCGCGGGCTGACCCTGGGCGGCGACGACTACGTCACCAAGCCCTTCAGCCTGGAGGAGGTCATCGCCCGCCTGCGCGCCGTGCTGCGCCGCACCCAGGGCGACGTGACCCCGCCCCCGCGCCTGAAGTACGCCGACCTGGAGCTCGACGAGGAGACCCACGAGGTCTGGCGCGCCGGGCGCACCGTCCAGCTCTCGCCGACCGAGTTCAAGCTCCTGCGCTACTTCATGGTCAACGCCGGGCGCGTGCTGTCCAAGGCGCAGATCCTCGACCACGTCTGGCGCTACGACTTCCGCGGCGACGACGGCATCGTGGAGTCCTACGTGTCCTACCTGCGCCGCAAGATAGACAACATGGAGCCGCGCCTCATCCAGACCCTGCGCGGCATCGGCTACGTCCTGAGGTCCCCGCAGTAGAGATGAGCGTTCCGAGAGTCAGCGCGGTCCGCGGAGGCTGGCAGCGCACCCCCCTGAGGGTCAAACTCATGGCGTCCATGCTGTTGCTGGTCGCCGGAGCCCTCGTGCTCATGAGCGTGGTCAGCGTGACCCGCCTCGACAGCGTCCTCACCGACCGCGTCGACGAGGAGCTCGCCAGCCGCTACAGCGGGCAGCTGCAGATCGCCTTCGACCCCAAGACCAAGCAGCTGCTGTCGACGCCGTCGGACACCATCATCATGTGGCCCGACGTGAACGCCGATGGCGGCCTGTACTACCTGTACCTGCACAGCGGTGAGCTGCCGTCGTCACTGCCGTTCTCGGGCGTGGCCGCCGAGGACATCCAGGTCCAGCTGGAGAGCCACCTGGGCGGCGAGGCGTACACCATCGCCTCCGCCGACGGCAAGACCCGCTGGCGCTTCGTCACCCGCGTCGCCACCGTGAACTCCTCCGGCGAGCAGCACATCGTCGGCGTCGGCGTCGACCTCAAGGACGTCACCGCCACCGTCGCCGAGCTGACCACCATCGACCTGCTGGTCGGCACCGCCGTCCTCATCGCCCTGGCCAGCATCGGCGTGGCGATGATCCGCGCCAGCCTCAACCCGCTGCGCCAGATGGAGGCCACCGCCGTCGCCATCGCCGCCGGCGACCTGTCCCGGCGCGTCCCGCAGCACGACGTGCGCACCGAGGTCGGGCAACTGGGCGCGGCCCTGAACACCATGCTCGGGCAGATCGAGACCGCCTTCGCCGCCGCCACGGCCTCCGAGGCGCAGGCGCTGCGCTCGGAGGAGAAGATGCGCCGGTTCATCGCCGACGCCAGCCACGAGCTGCGCACCCCGCTGACCACCGTCCGCGGCTTCGCCGAGCTCTACCGCCAGCGCGGCGACTCGGCCGGGCCCGAAGAGGTCGCCGCCAGCATGCGCCGCATCGAGGACGAGGCCAAGCGCATGGGCCTGCTCGTGGAGGACCTGCTGCTGCTGGCCCGCCTCGACCGGGAGCGCCCGGTCCAGGCCGACCCGGTGGACCTGCTGTCGCTGGCCGCCGACGGCGTCACCGGCGCCAAGGTCACCCACCCCGAGCGCCCGCTCGACCTGAAGGTCGGGCGCGGGCCGCTGATCGTGCTCGGCGACGAGCTGCGGCTGCGGCAGATCCTGTCGAACCTGCTGGCCAACGCGCTGGCGCACACCCCGCCGGAGACGCCCATCGAGGTCCGCGTGTACGCCGAAGGCGTCCACGCCTACCTGGAGGTCGCCGACGAGGGCCCCGGCATGACCCCCGACCAGGCCGAGCGCGTCTTCGAGCGCTTCTACCGCGTCGACCCGGCGCGCGGACGGCAGTCCGGCGGCTCCGGGCTCGGCCTGGCGATCGTGTCGGCGCTGGTCGCCGCGCACAACGGGCGCGTCACCGTGCACACCGAGGTCGGCGTGGGCACCGTCTTCCGGGTGCGCCTCGACCTCGACCCCGACCTGCTGGCACCGGAACCCGAAGAGCCCGCGGAGGAGGCCCTTGAGGTCTCCGCCGACGTGCCCGCCGACGCTCCCGTCGCCCCGCTTTCAGCCAATTCGCAGGATGAGTCCAGGGATGCCTGAGTTTGACCGGCCATAGTTCTGCTCATGAACGAGCCGAACGCATCCGCCGCCCCGGACCCCCGGGACGGATCGAACCCCCCGGCGTCGGCCGAGGGCGTGACTCCTCTCAACGAGACCCACTCTTCTGAGACCCCCGCCAACGACCTGACCGCCGCCGAGATCGCGGCCAACCACGCCGAGGTCGCCAAGGCCGCCGCCGAGGTGCCGTCCTGGAAGCCGGAGACGGCCGGGACCGCGGTGCCGCCGGAGGCTCCTTCTCCCACCCCCACCCCCACCGCCGTTCCGCCCGTGGCCGCCGCTCCCGCCGTGGAGTGGCCCGCGAGCCCGCAGCCCCCGGCCTGGGCCGCGCCGCAGCGTCCCGTCCCGCCGCCGGTCACCGGACCCGCCAGCCACCCGCTGACGAGCCAGCTCCCGCCGGTGTGGCCGGCCGCGCCGCAGCACGCGCAGCCCCGCCCGGGCGTCTCCTACGCGCCGCCGCCGACCCCCGGCTACTACCCGAACTCGCCGGTCACCGGATACCCGGCGCCGGCGCCGAAGACCCCCGCGTGGCGCAAGCCTCTGGCGGCCGTCGCGCTGATCGCGGCCCTCGTCGTCGGATCCGCCACCGCCGGTGGCGTGGCCGGCTACCTCGCCGGTGACGCCAACGCCTCCGGTTCCGGCAGCCACATCTCCTCCCCGTCGGCGCCGGTGGCCAACGGCGCGACCATCGCCGACGTGGCCGCCGCCGTCCAGCCCAGCGTCGTGGTCATCACCACCGGCCAGGCCGAGGGCTCCGGGGTGGTCCTGGACAAGAACGGGAACATCCTCACCAACAACCACGTCGTGTCCACCGCCCGCGGCAACACCGTCACGGTGAAGTTCGCCGACGGCACCACCGCCAACGCGCGCATCGTGGGCACCGACCCCGCCAACGACCTCGCGGTGATCAACGTCGGCGCCTCCGAGAAGCTCACCCCGATCGCCATCGGCGACTCCTCCTCGCTGCGCGTGGGCGACACCGTCCTCGCCCTGGGCTCCCCGCTGGGCCTGGAGGGCTCGGTCAGCTCCGGCATCGTCTCGGCCCTCGACCGCACCATCTCGGTGGGCTCCGAACAGGAGAGCCCCTTCAGCCGCTCCGAGGCCACCAAACTGAACGGCCTCATCCAGACCGACGCCGCCATCAACTCCGGCAACTCCGGCGGTGCCCTGGTCAACGGGCGCGGCGAGCTGATCGGCATCAACACCGCCATCGCCACCGACGGCAGCTCCTCGGGCTCCATCGGCGTCGGCTTCGCGATCCCGTCGAACACCGCCAAGCAGGTCGCCGAAAAGCTGATCGCGCAGGGTTCCTGACCGGCTTCGCCGGTTCGGGTTCATAAGACCTGGAACCGGCTCGCGGGCCGGTTCGTCAAAGCCTTTGTTCTCCTCCCCGAGGACGGGTGGTGGA
Source organism: Actinorhabdospora filicis (assembly GCF_030269765.1). Classification (GTDB taxonomy): domain Bacteria; phylum Actinomycetota; class Actinomycetes; order Mycobacteriales; family Micromonosporaceae; genus Actinorhabdospora; species Actinorhabdospora filicis. Next base: position 16,990 of record NZ_BSTX01000007.1, read on the forward strand.
AGGTAATGGGCGACCTTCCACCACCCGTCCCACTCCACTTTCCGAAGGGCGGGGAGTCTATTTCCCGGCCGAGGGCGAGCCCGGCGCGCCACCGGTCATGCTGAGGACCTCGCCGCCCGGGCCGAAGGCGACCCAGCCCTGGTAGTCCCAGTCGGACAGGTGCACCAGGGTGGTCAGGACGCCGTTCTCCACCCGCACGCGGGCCTGGGAGTTGCCCGGGTCGCCGATCCCGGTGAGCTCGCGGGCCCGGGCGGCCGCCTCGCCGATGCCGCGCAGGTCCAGCGAGCGCAGCTCGAAGGACACCGGGCCGGACCACTGCTCGTCGGCGGGGCCCTCGTCGGCGATCGCGGCGTACTCGTAGACGTAGGACGTGATGGTGTCCCGGACGGCGACGCCGACGATGACGCGCCCGTCGGAGCGGAACTCGATCTCCACGACGTTCGGGTGCTCCTCGGCCAGGACCGCGACGGCCGCCGCGCGCCGGTTCCCGAAGACGAAGTCGTTGTACGAGGAGTCGAGGATCCCGCCCACGATCTCCCCGGTCACCGGCGGCCGGATCGCGCCGACCACCGCGACCGCGGCGGCCACCGCGGTGAAGAACACCAGGAAGTCGAGGGCCCGTCCCGGGCGCTCGCCGGCGTACTCCGGTGGGACGCCCGGCGGGGGCGTCCAGGCGTCCAGCCGCCGCTGCCACTCCGGTCCCGGGTCGGGGGCGAGGGCGACGTCGGGGCGGCCGGGGCGTTTGGGGACGACCACGTACTTCCGGCCGAGGTGGAAGCGCTGCGCCGCCTCGCCCTCGCCGAAGATCTCGCTGAGGGTGTAGTTGTAGGCGGCGGCGCCGGTGGGGTGGACGCCGACGGTCACGTGCACGCTGACCTCCCCGTCGCCGTCGGTGGTCCGGAAGACGTCGGTGATGACGGCGGGCATGCCCTCGCCCCGCAGGAGCCTGCGCCGGGCCGCCGCGCGGGCGACGGGCCCGCCCGCCCACATGAGGGCGGCGAGAATGCCGATGAGGGCGGCGGCGAAGGCGGCCAGGAGGTAGAGGGTCTGTCCGGTGGTGCCGAGCACGATGAGCGCGATGAGGGCGGCGAAGCCGCCGAAGGTGGCGAGCGCGAGCCGGATCATGCGGCGAGTGTATGGAGGCGGGTCGACGCCCTCAGTTCGCTCGCGCGGCGGCCGATCCGGGTGCTCCGCCGGACATGCCCAGGACCTCGCCGGTGGCGCTGAAGGTGACCTGGCCCTGGACGTAGTCGTCGGTCAGGAAGACCTGGCAGGTCAGGACGCCGTCGGCGATCCACACGCGGGCCTGCGCGTCGCCGGGGTCGTGGATCCCGGTGAGCTCGCGGGCGCGGTTGGCCATCACCCCGATGACGTCGAGGTCGAGTGAGCCCGGCGCGAACAGGTCGGGGTAGGGCCGCTGGTCGGTCGCCGGTCCCTCGCGGGTGACCTCGCCGTACTCGTAGGCGTAGGTGTCGAGGTACATCGGGTTGCGCTCGGCGCGGGCGTCGGCGAGGACGCGGCCGTCGCTGCGGAACTCGATCGCGGCGACCTCGGGGTGGTCCTCGGTGAGGCGGGCGACGGCCTGGGCGCGGCGGTCGCCGAAGACGAAGTCGTTGTACGCGCCGGAGAAGACGCCGCCGACGACTTCGGCGGTGGCGGCCGGGCGGATCGCGGCGGAGACGGCGATCCCGGCCAGCAGCGCGGTCACGAAGACCGCGGCGTGGCGGCGGGTGACCTCGATCTTCGTCTCGGCCCTGGGCGGCAGGTCCTCCGGGACCGGCCACTTCTCCAGCCGCTCGGCCCACTCCGGGCCCGGGTGCTCGGCGATGGCGACCTCGGGGCGGCCGGGGCGTTTGGGGACGACCACGAGCTTGGTGCCGACGGTGTACATCCACCGGTGGTCCGGCTTCACCGACTCGGCGATCTTGATCCGGTAGGGGTCGGTGTGGTCGCCGTGGACGGCGACGGTCAGGTCGAGTGACACGTTGCCCTCATTGTCGGTCTTCTCGTCGGCATCGGTGACCACGGCGGGCATCCCCTCGCCGCGTTCCAGCCGCCGCCGGGTCGCGGCGCCCTTGGTGGGCCCGAACTCCCAGTACGACATGGCAGGCAGGCCCACCGCCAGGCCCGCGCCGAGCACCGCGAGGTAGAGCAGGTTCCCGGTGGTGGCGAGCATGGTCAGGCCGGAGAGTGCGGCGAAGGCGCCGAAGGTCCCGAGGGCGAGCCGGATCATGCCGCGAGTGTATTGAGCTCAGTCGATCCAGCCGGTGGAGCGCTCGACCGCCTTGAGCCACTGCCCGTAGTCGCCGTCGCGGCTCCGCTCCGGGCGCCAGGCGGCGTCCTCGCGCCAGTGCGCGCGCAGCGCGTCCACGTCCGGCCACAGGCCCACCGCCAGGCCGCCGGCGTAGGCCGCGCCCAGCGCGGTGGTCTCGGCGACCGCCGGGCGGATGACGGGGACACCCAGGATGTCGGCCTGGAGCTGCATCAGCAGCGAGTTCACCGTCATGCCGCCGTCGACCTTCAGCGACGACAGCTCGACCCCGGCGTCCTGCCGCATCGCCTCGGCGACCTCGCGGGTCTGCCAGCAGGTCGCCTCCAGCACCGCCCGCGCCAGGTGCGCCTTGGTGACGTAGCGGGTCAGGCCGCAGATGACGCCCCGGGCGTCGGAGCGCCAGTGCGGCGCGTACAGGCCCGAGAAGGCCGGGACCACGTAGCAGCCGCCGGTGTCGTCCACGCTCGCCGCCAGCTCCTCGATCTCATCGGCCGAGCAGATGATCCCGAGGTTGTCGCGCAGCCACTGCACCAGCGCGCCGGTGATCGCGATCGAGCCCTCCAGCGCGTAGACCGGGTCCCGGTCGCCGATCCGGTAGGCGAGCGTGGTCACCAGCCCCGCCGTGGAGGCCACCGGTTCCGTCCCGGTGTTCAGCAGCAGGAAACTGCCCGTGCCGTAAGTGTTCTTGCCCTCGCCGGGCGCGAAGCAGGTCTGCCCGAACAGCGCCGCCTGCTGGTCGCCCAGCGCGCCCGCCACCGGAATCCCCTCCAGGCCCTCGGCGATCGCCTCGCCGTAGATCTCCACCGACGGCCGGATCTCCGGCAGCAGCGCCCGCGGGACGCCGATGGCGTCCAGCAGCGCGTCGTCCCAGTCCAGTGTGGACAGGTTCATCAGCATCGTCCGCGACGCGTTGGTCACGTCGGTCAGGTGACGGCCCGTCAGCTTGTAGATCAGCCACGAGTCGACCGTGCCGCAGGCCAGCTCACCGCGCTCGGCCCGCTCCCGCAGGCCCTGGTCCAGCAGCCAGCGCACCTTCGGGCCGGAGAAGTAGGTGGCCAGCGGCAGGCCCGTCGCCTCGCGGAAGCGGTCCTGCCCGCCCTCGGCGGCCAGACCCGCCACGAGCTCGCCGGAGCGCGTGTCCTGCCAGACCACCGCGCGGTGCACCGGCTCACCGGTCCGCCGGTCCCAGACGACGACCGTCTCGCGCTGGTTGGTGATGCCGATGGCCGCGACGTCCCGCGCGGTCAGCCCCGCCTCGCCGATCGCCGCCCGGGTGACCTCGTGCGCGTCCCGCCAGATGTCGCTCGCGTCGTGCTCGACCCACCCCGGACGCGGGAAATGCTGGGTGAGCTCCTTCTGCGCGGTGGCGACGATCGAGCCGTGGGCGTCGAAGACGATGCATCGCGTGGAGGTGGTGCCCTGGTCGATGGCGGCGACGAACTCGGTCATGGGGAGAGTTTGCCCGATCGCGGCCCGTTCGCAGTAGCCCCGCCCGCCAGGCGCGTATCGGGCTTCTCATCCGATACCGCCGTCCCCGGCCCGCACGCTCCGCCACCGCCCTCGACCCCATTGATCTCTCCCGTACGGTGTGCACCATGAGTGTCTCCATCCGGGTCACCGACGTTCGGAAGAGCTACGGCGACGTCCGGGCCGTCGACGGGGTGTCCTTCGAGGTAAACAGCGGCGAGTTCTTCGGCATCCTCGGCCCCAACGGCGCCGGGAAGACGACGACGCTCGAAATCGTGGAGGGCCTGCGCCAGTCCGACACCGGCGGCGTCGAGCTGCTCGGCGAGTCGCCGTGGCCGCGGAACCCGAAACTGCTGCCCCGCATCGGCGTCCAGCTCCAGGGCACGGCCTTCTTCGAGCGGCTGACCGCCCGCGAGCAGCTGCACACCTTCGGCAGCCTCTACGGCGTCGGCCCCAAGAGGGCCGACGAGATGCTGGAGCTGGTCGGCCTCACCGAGAAGGCCGGCACCCGTGTGGAGAAGCTCTCCGGCGGCCAGGCGCAGCGCCTGTCCATCGCGTGCGCGCTCGTCCACGACCCCGAGCTGGTCTTCCTCGACGAGCCCACCGCCGCCCTCGACCCGCAGGCCCGCCGCAACCTCTGGGACCTCCTGCGCGCCATCAACGAGACCGGCCGGACCGTCGTCCTCACCACGCACTACATGGACGAGGCCGAGCTCCTCTGCGACCGCGTCGCGATCATGGACCACGGCAAGATCCTCAAGATCGACACCCCCGCCGCGCTCGTCCGCGGCCTCGACGCCCCCACGCGCATCTCCGTGGACAGCGGCAACCTCTCCGCCGCCGACGTCACCCGCGTCGCCGACGGCGTTGCCGAGGTCGCCGACGACGGCGCGATCCTGACCTTCACCACCCGCGACCCGTCCACCGTGCTCACCGCGCTGGCCGAGGCGAGAGTCCTCAATGGACTCCAGGTCCGCGGCGCCACCCTTGAGGACGTCTTCCTCGAACTCACCGGACGGGAGTACCGGGCATGAAGTCCTACCTGAGTCTCAGCAGGGCGATGCTCATCGGCCTCTTCCGGGACAAGACCACCCTGTTCTTCACCCTCCTGTTCCCCCTGATGTTCCTGGTCATCTTCGGCGCCATCTTCGGCGGCGGGTCCGACACCAAGCCCGGCAAGGTCATCGAGATCGGCGACGTCGCCGTCCTCGACAACATGGCCAAGGCCGACCCCGACGCCCTCAAGGACCTCCTGGAGATCACCAAGTCCAGCGACGAGGCCGACGCCAAGCAGCAGGTCGCCTCCGGCGACGCCGCCGCGGCCATCAAGCAGGACGGCCAGACCGTCACCATCTACTACTCCGCCGCCGACCGGACCCAGGCCGGCATCGTCACCGGGATCCTGTCCGGCATCGTGGAGAACACCAACCTGGAGATGCTCAAGGCCGCCGCCCCCGGCACGCCCACCATCGCCGTCACCACCGACCAGGTCGAGGACAAGGCCCTCAAGCCCATCCAGTACCTCACCCCCGGCCTCCTCGGCTGGGCGATCTCCATGTCCGGCGTCTTCGGCGCGGCCATGACCCTGGTGACCTGGCGGCAGAAGAAGACCCTCCGCCGCATCCGGCTCGCCCCGGTCAGCGTCGGTGCGGTCGTCGGCGCGCGCGTCGGCAACACCCTCCTGCTGGCGCTCATCCAGATGACGGTGTTCCTGCTGGTGGCGTCCCTGCCGTTCTTCGGCCTCACCCTCACCGCGTTCTGGTGGATGGCGATACCCTGCGTCCTGATCGGCGCGCTCGCCTTCCTGGCGATCGGCCTGCTGGTGGGTGCGGTGTCCAAGACATCGGAGTCGGCCTCGGGCCTGGCCAACCTCATCATCCTGCCGCTGGCCTTCACCTCGGGCTCGTTCTTCCCACTGTCCCAGATGCCCGACTGGATGCAGAAGATCTCCTACGTGTCGCCGCTGCGGTACCTGAACGAGGCGATGCTGGACGTCATGGTGCGCGGGGAGGGACCGGCGGCGGTCCTGCCGAACCTGGGCGTCCTGGTGGTCTTCGGGATCGTCGTCGGCTTCATCGCCACCCGCCTTTTCCGGTGGGACGACGTCTGATCCGCGATGTCACGAACCGGGCGGCTTCATCCGGAGCCGCCCGGTTTTCGCTTTCCATCATGTGGGAGTGTGTTAGGTAAGCGCTTGCTACCTGTTGCCCCATGGTGATCAACGGCGGGTAGGGTCTGGCGGATGGATGATCTGCGACTCGGCGTCGCGGGGCTCGGCCTCCGCGCCTCCATTGCCCTGGAAGCCCACCGCCCCGGCGAAGGCGCGCGCGTCACCGCCATCTGCGACACCGACCCGGCCCGCCACGAGTGGGCGCGCGAGAAGTTCGGCGCCGAGGTCGCCGTGACCGCCGACTTCGCCGAGCTGCTGGCCTCGGGCATCGACGCCGTCCTCATCCTCACCCCCGACGACACCCACCGCGCGCTCGGCGAGCTGGCGCTGGCCGCCGGCGTCCCCACCTTCATGGAGAAGCCGCTGGCGATCACCGTGGAGGACACCGACGCCCTCCTGACGCTGGCCCGCAAGCACGCCGCGAAGCTCTACGTCGGCCACAACATGCGGCACATGCCGGTCGTGCGCGCGATGCGCGACATCATCCAGAACGGCGAGATCGGCGAGGTGCAGGCCGTGTGGTGCCGCCACTTCGTCGGGCACGGCGGCGACTTCTACTACAAGGACTGGCACGCCGATCGCCGCCGCACCACCGGCCTGCTGCTCCAGAAGGGCGCCCACGACATCGACGTCATCCACTGGCTGGCCGGTGGCGCGACGCGCGAGGTGACGGCGATGGGTGAGCTGAAGGTCTACGGGCGCGTCACCGACCGCCAGGAGGTCGAGGGCACCAAGCGCGAGGACTGGTACCGGCCGGAGACGAACTGGCCGCCGCTGTCCCAGAAGGGCCTGCACCCCGTCGTCGACGTCGAGGACGTGTCGATGATGCTGATGCGCCTAGACAACGGCGTGCACGCCTCCTACCAGCAGTGCCACTTCACGCCCGACTACTGGCGCAACTACACCGTCATCGGCACCGAGGGACGCGTGGAGAACTTCGGCGACACCGGCGGCGACGCCGTCGTCCGCGTCTGGAACAAGGGCCGCCGCAACTACGACGGCACCGGCGACAAGCAGGTCGAGATCCCCCGCTCGACCGGTGGCCACGGCGGTGCGGACACCCTGCTGATCGACGAGTTCCTGCGCTTCGTGCGCGAGGGTGGCGTCACCGACACGTCCCCCGTGGCCGCTCGCGACTCCGTCGCCGCCGGCGTTTACGCGACGCTGTCGCTGCGGAATGGCGCCGCGCCGCAGACGGTTCCGCCGGTGGAGGCCGATCTCGCCGCTTACTTCGCCCGGGGGCAGCGGGAGGTTTAGGGGGTGGACGGGCGGGTGGGGAGCCACTGTCTCGGCTCCTCACCCGTCTTTTTTGGTTCTGGCGCTGCCTTCCGGGTGCTTTCCCCTGCTTCCCAGTGCTTTCCGGGTGTGGCACGAAGATGGGATCGCGCGGTCTTCCGGTCGCCGTACCTTGGATTTCACGAGCCACGGGGCATCCGGGGGCCGATCCATTGGGAGGAACCGCAGTGAGCGACTTCGACACTCCGCACGACGAGACCACCGACACCGAGTACGACGCCCAGTTCCACGCGGCGAGCGACCTCGACGGCAACGGAGTCGCCGATGAGACCATCACCGTCGAGTACGCCGACCACACCGAGACGCTCGTCGACACCGACGGCGATGGGGACGCCGAGGGTGTCTACGTCGACGCCGACAAGGACGGGGTCGTCGACGAGGTCCTGGTCGACGCCGATGGGGACGGGACGATCGAGTCCTCGCTCGTCGATGGTGACGGGGACGGGTACGCCGACACGGTCGTGTCCGACTTCAACGGGGACGGGCTGGTCGACCAGGTCGCGTCCGACACCAACCACGACGGGCTGATCGACGCGGTGGCCGTGGACGCCGATGGGGACGGGGCACTGGACTCGTACGCGGCGGACACGAACTTCGACGGGGTCGTGGACGAGACGGTTCTGGACTCGGATGAGGACGGGATCGCGGACGCGACGCTGAGTGACACGGACGGGGACGGGGTGGTGGACCAGGTGGTTTATGGGGACGCTTCGGTGACTTCGGCTCCTCCGGCGGCTGGGGACCCGGCTGCTCCGGCTGAGCCTGCCGCGCCGGCTAGCTAGTTTTCGCGGGATTGGGTAGTACAAGTTCATAAGCATCGCGCCCGCCACGCTTGCGCTAGTCGCCGTGGCGGGCGCTGATCGAGCCGCCCGAGGGGATCGGGCGGCTCGATTGGGGTTGGGGGGCCAGCCCTCCCGCCCACACCCTGTCCCGGCCGCAGTCCCGGCCGCGGCCCCAGTCCCAGTCCCAGTCCCGGCCGTCGCAGTCTCGCTACCACGGCCCCCGTTGCGGCACCTCTCCCGTCGCCCTCACCCCGAGCCCGTCTCCCCGCGCTTCTCGCCTCGCCCCGCGGATCGACCGTCCTCTATTCGCCACATCGGCGCTATTTGACGGTCGCCGTCTGGCCTGGGCTTTCAGCCCTCGTCCCCGACCAGGACGCTGTCCTGGACCTGGGCCTCTCTCGGGAGGCGTCTCCTCCTCTGGCCGGCCATATCGACGCTGAACGAGGAACCCCGGGGTGTCAAGCCAAAGAACGCGGCTTGACACCCCGAGAACCCTCGTTCTGAAACCACGTCTGGCCGACCGACGGAGGATCCACCTCTCCTATCCCGAGTCACCCCAGCGGATCTGGTCCCGGGCCCGTGTTGTCTTGCGGCTTGCGGGCCGTCTCGGTCCGGCTCTACTACAACGAGCTTTTGTCCGTGCCCGGGTTTTGACCCCGTAGCCCGCCAGTCACCATGCCCGGGTCTAAAACAACGAGCTTCTGTCCCCACCCGGGTTTTGACCCCGTAGCCGGCCAGTCACCTTGCCCGACCCCTGCTCCTTCACACCTGCACTTTCCTCTTCTTCTCACGCCTCCGCGCATCCCGGGCAGATCACTCCCCGGTTGTCGAACCTGCGGTGTCCGACCAGGCCTCCCGGGGCTTCGAAGCTCACTCCCGGGAACGTGAACTTGCGGGTTGCCTCGTGGAATCCGAGGCGTTCGTGGAGGAGGATCGAGGCCGCGTTCGTCTGGTTCACCAGGTACCAGGCGTCGCCGGAGCGGCGTTGGATGAAGCGCATTCGCGCCAGGGTGAGGCGTTGTCCGATGCCCATGCGGCGGTGGTCGTCGGCGACGATGAGGCCGCCGAGGTAGTAGCCCTCGGGGGCGGCGTCGAGGCCGGGGTAGCGGGGTTGGGGGAACCAGGTGACGCGGCCGTAGGCGACGATGCCGTCCGTGGCGGACTCGGCCACCAGGAGGGCGTTGCGCGGGCCGTGGGCGTGGCGTCTGGTGCGGTCGAGCCATTGGCGGACGTCGCCGTCTTCGTGGCCGGAGATCAGCTTGGCGCACGCGAAGTAGTCGGCTTCGGTGGTCGCTTCGCGGAGGGCCACGTGGCGCCTCGGTGGGCGGTGGTTCGGGTCGGGGTCGAACTCGGCGTAATGCATCGGCGTCCACTGGGTGGGTCGGCTGGCGCTGACTTGTGGCTGAGGCGGTGGGCCCGTTGGTCCGTTAGGGTATTGGCCGTGGCAAGGAAGGTTTCGGTGAGGTCCGGGGCGAGAGGGGGGAGCGCGCGATGAGCTGGCGTTCCGCGCTGGAGCGCGCCGTGGGCGCGTTCCGGGAGGCCTCCGCGCATCTCGACCGGGCCGAGGACGTGATCGCCGCGCGGTCGGCGTCGTTGCCGGCACCGGACGCTTCGGCGGCCGAGTTGCGGGATCTGTGCTTCCGGCTGGCGTCGGCGGCGGCGTACACCGCGCCGGGCTGGTTAACGCAGGTCCTGTCCGAAGTGGACCCGGACACGCCGCATCGGCGTGATGTGCCCGTCGGGCCTCTATATGTCCGGGTGGGGACGGCGAGGCCGTTGCCGGACGCGCATTTTCCGGCGCTGGTGCCGTTGCTGGGGCAGGGGCACCTGGTCATCGACGGGGACGCCACCGATCCGGTGGTGGCGGGGCTTCTTCAGTCGGTGTTGTTGCGGGTGCTGGCGTCGGTGCCGCGGGTGCGCATCTCCCTTGTGGACGGTGTCACGCTCGGGCAGGCGTTCACCGCGTGCGCGCCGCTGGTGGCGGCGGGCATCGTCTCGCGGACCGCCACCGACCACATCGGACTCGACACGATCCTGTCCGAGGCCGAGGAGCACGTGCGGGACGCGCAGGTGGCCGCCGAGGGCGCCGCCGAGCTGCCGTACCGGCTGATCGTCATCGCGGGCCTGCCGCCGCAGCTCGGTACGGGCACGCGGACGCGGATCGCGGCACTGGCGCACGCCGGTCCGCGCTACCGGGTGCACTTGGTGCTCGCCGGGTGGCGGGACCGCAGTGAGCACGACCGGGTACCGGCCGTCGACCACGCCACGCACCTGCGGCTGGCCGCGGAGCATCCGCTGGAGGAGATCGCCGCGCCACTGGTGCTGGACCCGGCGCCGCCCGCGCGGCTGACGCGCGCGGTCTACGGACGGCTCGCCGAGACCGTGCGGCGCGAGTCCACGCTGGACGTGGAGACGCTGCTGCCCGGCGAGCGCTGGTGGGCGTCCAGTGTGGACGGGCTGTCGACCGTCGTCGGCCGCGACGAGCGGGGACCGGTCACGCTCTCCTTCGACGACGCCACCCCGCACTGGCTCATCGGCGGGCGCACCGGTGGCGGCAAGACGGTGTTCCTCCTCGACGTCCTCTATGGACTCGCCGCCCGCTACGGGCCGCGCGAGCTGGCGCTGTACCTCCTCGACTTCAAGGAAGGCGTCTCCTTCACCGAGTTCACCCCCAGCGACCACGACCCGACGTGGATCCCGCAGGTGCGGGCCGTCGGCGTCGAATCCGACCGCGAGTACGGGGTGGCGGTGCTGGCCGAGCTGCGGCGGGAGATGTCGCGGCGGGCCACGGCGATGAAACGGGCGGGCGTGACGCGGCTTTCGGAGCTGCGCAAACGCCGTCCCGACCTGGAGACTCCGCGCGTGCTGGCCGTCATCGACGAGTTCCACGTGCTCTTCCAGGGCAACGACCGCCTCGCGCGGCAGGCCGTGGCGCACCTGGAGGAACTGGCCCGCAAGGGACGCTCCTACGGCGTCCACCTGATCCTGGCCAGCCAGACCATCTCCGGCGTCGAGGCCCTCTACGACAAGAAGGACTCCATCTTCGGGCAGTTCCCGCTGCGGGTGGCCCTGCCCGGCGCCAAGGGCGTCCTGGACGTCCTGAACAACTCCGCCGAGACCATCACCCTCGGCAGCGCCGTCGTCAACCACTCCGGCGGGGTCGCCGGAGCCGACCGGCTCATCCGCTTCCCCGACGCCACCGCCGGAGCCGAGATCCTCGCCGGGCTGCGCCGGGAACTGTGGGAACGCCGGGAAGCGGGCAACGCACCGCCCGTCATCTTCGCCGGATACGCCGAACAGCACCTCGACGACGACCCGCTCTACCCGTCCCTCGGCACCGGCGGACGCCGCCCGCTCGCCCTCGTCGGCCGATCCGTCGACGTGGGACTGTCCACCGTGTCCTTCCCGCTGGATCCCGTACCCGGCAGGCACATCGCCATCCTCGGCCCCAGCGCCGTCGGCGCCGACATCCTCGAAGCGGTCGTGCGGAGCCTGTCCCGCCAGCACGCGCCCGGGCACGCCAGGTTCCTGCTCGTCCCCCTGGTCGCCGCCGCCGACGAGGCCGCCGACGCCGCCGTCGCCGAACTCACCGCCGCCGGCCACGACCACACCGTCGTCACCGCCGCCGCCCTCAAGGAGACCGTCGCGGGCCTGCTCGCCGAAGCCGACCCCGACCGCCCCACCCACCTCGTCCTCTTCGGCGGCGACTCCGCCGCGCCCGTCCTGGAGAACGCCGGGCTCGCCGACCTGCGCGCCGTCCTCAAACAGGGACCCGCGCGCGGCGTGCACGTCCTGGGCTGGTGGCGCGGCCTACGCCGGTTCATCGACGACCTCGGCGGCTCCCAGCACCGCGAGGACGTCGCCTGCCTCGTCGCGCTGAACCTCCCCGGCACCGACCTCGGCGGCTTCATCGGCGACATCGGCCTCGACTGGCGGCCCCGCACCAACCGCGCCCTGGCCATCGACCGCCACGAGGGCACCGTCCGCCTGTGCGTCCCGTTCGTCGCCCCCGGCCGCCTCGACGAGGAAACCCTGTAACGAGGAGCGGATGTGACCACCGACGACTACCCCGCACTCCTGGCCCGCCTCGCGAAGGTCCGCCAGGTCGACGCCACCGGCGCCGCCGACGCCCGCGCCGGCCTCGACCGCGACCGCCGCGCCGTCCTCGCCCTCCGCAACGCCCTCGAAGACGAGGCCGGAGAGATCCGCGACCACGCGCACCTGCTCTCGGCGCCCGTCCCCGACCTGCGCGCCCCCGCCGACCCCACCACCCCGCCCGGCACCCTCGACGGCGAACTGCGCGACGGCCGCGAAGCCCTCGCCCGCGCCACCACCGCCCGCCAGGAGGCCGTCGCCGCCGGACGCCAGCCGTCGTTCCTGCCCCGCGCGCCCCACCTCGTCCGCAACGCCGTCATCTACCTGGCCGCGCTCGCCGCCGTCCTCGCCGTCCAGCTCGGCCTGCACGCCACCGCCAAGGCCGACGCCACCCTGTGGATCGCGTGCCTCCCGCCCGTCGCGGGCGTCCTCGCCGGGTACATCGCCGTCGGCATGGTCTCCAGGCCACGCGTGCCCACGCTCGACAAGCACGGCAAGGTCATCGACTTCAAGATCTACAAGAGCCCCCGGCTGGGCGTGGCCTTCGCCGTCCTGGAGATCATCGCCTTCCTCATCCTGACCGGCGGTCTAGGCTAAGGCCCCATGGGGACGATCATCATTCCGGTCGGGCGCTCGCTCGGACCGTTCTTCGACGACAAGGGCGAGCTGGAGAGCTACGAGCTGCACCTCGGCCCGAGCACCGCCTCCCTCGACGAGGACGACATGGGGGTGTGGGCCTGCGCCCACGACGAGCCCGACGCGCACGGCGAGCTCGCCTTCGACCGCGCGAAGCTGCGCGAGGCCGTCCGCGACGCCACCGAGGGCTTTCCCGACGAGGAGACCGACGCCGCGATCGAGCGCCTCCTGGAGGCCGGGGCGCTGCTCGAACTGGACCCCGAGGGCCCGGTCGAGGACGTCCTGCGCGCGCACCGGTTCATTCCCGGCGGCCACGGCTTCGGCAACCGCCCCGACGCCCCCGACGAGTGCGGCATCGGCCCCGCCGACGAGCCCGTGGTGTCGATGAGCGGCTGGGTGTACTCGCTGTGGGCGCGCTCCTACCTGGACGGCTCCATCTGGGCCGCCGCCGAGGCGTTCGCCGCCGACCTGGACGACGTCACCGCCGAGGACATCGCCCGCGAGTTCCTGGAGGCCCTCCCGGTGATCATCTCCGTCGACTGCGGGTACCTGGAGCCCCTCGACTAACGCCCCGCCGCAACCCCTGTCCGTCCCACTCGTTGAACACGAAGGGTGACCGGGGACGGATGGGGGAGTGATGCTGCGCGCTGGCGATGTCCTTGGTGACCGCTACCGCCTGACCGGCCGGGTCGGCGGTGGCGGCATGGGCGACGTGTGGTGCGGTGAGGACATCGTGCTGCGGCGCAAGGTCGCGGTGAAGGTCCTGCTGGCGCGCTACGCCGACGCCGAGGACTTCCGCGAGCGCTTCCGGCGCGAGGCCCGCGCGATCGCGTGCCTGGAGTCCCCGGCCATCGTCGACGTCTACGACTACGACGAATGCGTCCTCCCCGATGGCGAGGAGGTGTCCTACCTCGTCATGCAGTTCATCGAGGGCGAGCCGCTGTCCCGCCGCCTCGGCAGCTGGGGACGCTTGCACGTCGGCGACGCGCTCCGCCTCGTCGCGCAGGCCGCCGACGCGCTCCAGGTCGCCCACGAGGCCGGCATCATCCACCGCGACATCAAGCCCGCCAACATGCTCGTGCGCCCCGACGGGCGCCTCGTGCTGGTCGACTTCGGCATCGCCCGCGACCCGTCCGCGGCGACCCTCACCGCCACCGGCGCGGTCATGGGCACCGCGACGTACATGTCGCCGGAGCAGGCCTCGGGCGTGCGCGTGACCGCCGCGTCCGACGTGTACTCGCTCGGCGTGGTCGCCCACCAGGCCCTGTCCGGCGAATCGCCCTTCGCCGCCGACACGCCCTTCGTGGTGGCCTCGATGCACGTCCGCCAGCCCCCGCCGCCACTGCCCGACGACATCCCCGAGGCCGTCCGCGAGTTCGTGGCGATCTCCCTGTCGAAGGACCCCGCCGACCGCTGGCCCAGCGCCGCGCGCATGGCGCAGGCGGCCCGCAGGCTCGCCGAAGCCCCCCACCGCGCCGTCGTCATGGCCGGAGCCCCCGGGCCGGTCTTCGAGGCGCCGCCACTGCGCGCGCCCGAACCCCGTCCCGAACCCCGCCCCGGAGTCCACCGGCTCCACCGTGGACGCCGCGCGCGCCTCGTCGCGCTCGTCCTCGGGCTCGCCGTGCTGCTCGCCTCGGCCGTCGCGGTCGCCGCCGAGCCGTGGGCCGCGCCGCCCGGGCAGGACACGGGCGGGGGGAACGGGCGGCACCTGGACGCGCAGAAGCCCGCGGAGGCGCCGGTGGAGCCGGTGGGGGCGCCTTCGGTTTCGCGGTCTGTTTCGGCGTCGCCGTCCGCTTCGCGGTCGGCTTCGGCGGCGCCTTCGGCTTCGCGGTCGGCCTCGGCGGTGCCGTCGGCTTCGCCGACGCCGGAGGGGAAGGCGGTGCCGCTGGTGATCGGGATGAGCGAGGAGAACGCGAAGAAGGCGCTGAGTGAGGCGGGGTTCGTGCCGGAGGTGGGGTACTTCGGGGAGGGGGTGGCCTGCACGGTGAGTGAGCAGAGCCCCGGGGGTGGGGGGAGCGCTCCGGCGGGGTCGACGGTGAGGGTGACGGTGCAGAGGGGTGGGGAGGGGTGTGGGGCTTAGGTAGGGGGGTGGTGGGGTGGCTTTGGTGTTTGGTGGTGGCTGGGGCCTCAGTTCCGGCCTCAGTCCCAGTTCCGGCCTCAGTCCCAGCCTCAGTCCCAGCCTCAGTCCCAGCCCCAGCCCCAGCCCCAGCCCCAGCCCCAGCCCCAGCCCCAGCCCCAGCCCCAGCCCGGCGAGTTTGGCTACCACGGCCCGCCCGGCATCCTCCCGGTGCGGCCGTCGCCCGTCACCCGAGGCCGTTTCATCCGGTCTTCGTGGTCGTCTTCAGGCCGGGGGTCGTGTGTTTCCGACGCCTGCTCGGCCCTCGGTGCTTCTTGTCTATCGCCCCGCGGATCGTCCGCCCGCTATGCATCCACGGCGTTGCGGCTATGACACCGTCGCCGTCTCCCCCCACGGATCGGCCGCTTTCGATTCCCTGCATCGGCGCTATGACACGGTCGCCGTCTGGCCTGGGCTTTCAGCCCTCGTCCCCGACCAGGACGCTGTCCTGGACCTGGGCCTCTCTCGGGAGGCGTCTCCTCCTCTGGCCGGCTGGTACGACGCTGAACGAGGAACCCCGGGGTGTCAAGCCAAAGAACGCGGCTTGACACCCCGAGAACCCTCGTTCTGAAACCACGTCTGGCCGACCGACGGAGGATCCACCTCTCCTATCCCGGGTCGCTGCTTTTCGCGCGGGCTTGTCTTGGGTTGCCGTCTGTTCTGCGGCTTACTGACCGTCTCGTTGGGGCTCTACTACAACGAGCTTTTGTTCGTGCCCGGGTTTTGACCCCGTTGCCCGCCAGTCACCCACCCGGCTCAGTTCTCCCCAAGCCACCCCGCCGCGCCTTCAGTCGCGCATCCCACCCGGCTCTGCCGTGCGTCTCGCGCTCGCGTTCGCTACACCGTCTCCAGGTATCCGCAGTCCGCCGCCAGCACGATCGGCAGCGCAGACGCGAGTTCCGCCGCGATCTCGTCCGCGTCCAGGTCAGTGCCCGCTACGAAGTCGGCGACGGCGTCCCACATGGAGGTGTGGCGGTGGCCGGTTGCCCAGAGGTAGTGGGTGGTGGCGCCGAGGTTGATGTCGACTTCGTCGGTGCCTTTGCCGATGCCGTACCAGGCGGGGGTTTCGGGGGTGTTGCCGAAGGCGTTGGCGGTGGGGATGAGCTTGTGGCGGGCGAGGAGGGGGCGGAGGTCGTCGAGTTCGAGGTCGACTTCGGCGAGGGCGCCTCGCTTGAACAGTTCTTCGATGGTGGCGGTGGGGTCGCCGTCGGCTTCTGCTTCTACGAGCAGGTCGCGGAGGTGTTCGCGGGTGAAGCGGTGTTCGTTGTGGGCGTCGGCGTCGCTGCGGGCCAGGGTCCAGGCGGTGAGGGCGACGTCGTCGAGTTCGATCGTCTCGGCGCCGAGGAAGACCTCGGTGTACTCCAGCTCGCCTTCGGCGGAGTAGGTCGGGCCGAGGGAGCGGCCGATCGGGAGGACGATGCTGGTCACGGGTGTCCCTTCGCCGGTGGGCTGGTCCCGGTCATTGTCGCGCGAGGGGTGGTGGTGGGGGTTGTGCGGGGGTCCGGGGCGGGTGGGTGACGGCGGTAAGAGCACCGCCGTGTCCCGTTGGCGCGTCTCGTCAGCGCTTCTTGCGGCGGGGTGCCGACACCGAGTCGCGCAGGACGAGGTGGGTGCCGAGGCGGATGTCGCCGCCGCCGTATCCGTCGGCGTGCGCGGCCGCCAGCCGTACCGCCTGGCGGCCCATCTCCTCCAGTGGGACGTGCACGGTGGTCAGTTCCGGTTTGAGGAGGCGGGCGGCGGGGATGTCGTCGTAGCCGACCATCGATATGTCTTCGGGGACGCGGAGGCCGCGTGATGAGAGGGCCGCGTAGGCGCCGATGGCGGTGGAGTCGTTGGCGGCGAAGACGGCGGTGAAGTCGAGGCCGGCGTCGAGTGCTTCCAGCATTCCGGTGTGGCCGAAGGGCTGCCCGAAGGCGCCGAGGCGCACCAGGTCCGGGTCGAAGGGGAGGTTGCGGCTGGACAGGGCGCGTTTGTAGCCGGCGAGGCGGTCGGCGCTGGTGGACATGCGGCGGGGGCCGCCCAGGTAGAGGATGCGGGTGTGCCCGTTGGTGATGAGGTGGTCGGTGGCGGCGAAGGCGCCGCCCTCGTTGTCGTACTCCACGGCGGCGATGTCGGCGCTCGGGGTGGCGCGTCCGCAGTGGATCAGCAGGCCGCCGTGCTGGCGGAGGCTGGCACCGCGCGCCATGATCTCACCGGCGTGCCGTTTGTCGCTGATGGCGCCGCCGACCAGGATGACGGCGTCGGCGCGCTGCTCGTGCAGCAGGTCGATGAAGGCCAGTTCCTGGCGGGGGTCGCCGTGGGTGCAGCACACCAGGCAGAGGCGGCCGGTGACGGCGGCCTCCTGTTCCACGCCGCGGGCCACGAAGGCGTAGAAGGGGTCGACGATCTCCTGGATGATGATCCCGACCGTGCGGGTGGCCTGCCCCGCCAGGGCGCGGGCCTGGGCGTTGACCACGTAGCCCAGGGCGGACACGGCGGCCTCGATGCGCTCGCGGGTGTCCTTGGCGACGGGGTAGTTCCCGGCCAGGGCGCGGGAGACCGTCGCGGACGAGACGTTGGCGCGGGCGGCGACGTCGGCGATGGTGGCGCGGCGCGGCTGCATCGGCTGGCTCCTAACGGGCGGGGACGACTCATGCTAGGCGGCCCAGTTCGCCGGGCCGGACCTCGCCGGGCATCGGGCGGCCGCCGTAGTGCGCTTCGATCTCGTCCAGCACCGCCCGCCCCAGGCGTCCCACCTCGTTGCCGAGGGCACCGGCGATGTGCGGGGTGAGCAGCACGTTCGGCAGGTCGTAGAGCGGGGAGTCGGGTGGCGGCGGCTCGGGTGAGGCGACGTCCAGGACGGCGTCGATGCGCCCGGAGACCAGGTGCGGCAGCAGGGCCTCGTGGTCGATGAGCGAGCCGCGCGCGGTGTTGACCAGGACGCAGCCGTCCGGCAGCAGCGCCAGGCGGCGGGCGTCCAGCAGGTGCCGGGTCTCGGGGGTGGCGGGGGCGTTGACCGAGACGACGTGGCTGGTGGACAGCAGCTCGTCCAGGCCGACCCGGCGGACGCCCAGCTCGCGCGCGCCCGCCTCGTCCAGGTACGGGTCGTGGACCTGGATCTCGGCGTCGAGGTTCCGCAGCAGCCCGATGACCCGGCGGCCGGTGCGGGAGGCGCCGATGACGCCGATGGTGATGCCGTGCGTGCCCAGCCAGGCCACGCCGCCGACGTCCCGGGACCGGCGGTGCTCCCGGTACCAGTGGGCCAGCGGCAGCGCGCGCTTGGCGCCGAACAGGATCGCGGCGAAGGTGTACTCGGCGACCGGGATCGCGTTGGCGTCGGCGACGGAGGTGACGCGGACGCCCCGGGCGAAGACCTCGCCGGTGACGAAGGTCTTGACGGTCCCGGCGGCGTGGGCGACCAGGCGCAGGTTCGGCAGCCGGTCGAGGGCGGCGGCGTCCAGGCGCGGCGCGTTCCAGCCGGTGACGAGCAGCTCGACGTCGGCGGCGCCGTCCGGGATCTCGCCCACCGCGTCCGGCCGCACCAGATCGGCCAGGCTCGCCAGGCGGGCTCGCTGCCGCTCGTCGAAGAGCTGCCCGGGCAGGCCGGGAGCCATGGCGAGCAGGGCGCGTGGACGCGACATCGGCACTCCGAATTCAGTAAGCGCTTGCTATCGGTTGCCACCGTAGATGTCTCGCGGTTCATGGTCAACGGCGGGGATCGCATGTCATCGAAGGAAAATGTTTCGGTCCGGCTCTTGACGTGAGGGGTAAGCGCTTACCAAACTGCGTGGCACGGCACCGTCGTGAAAGCGCGTGCCGGGGTGACCGGCGATGGAGGAGGACGGCCGTGCGGCAGATCGGGCAGGAGACGGAGGCGGCCGGGGTGAGCCCACCGCGTCCGCCGTCGGGCGAGCGGCTCTCACCCGCCCGTCCGGGGCGCCGGGCGCCCCGGGTTGTCCACAACCGGTGGGTTGTCCACAGGGTTTCCGGTCCTTCGTTTGACACCCGTGCGTGGGCACCCGCTACGGTCCGTCCCAGCGGGGCGGGCTTCGGGCCCCCACCAACGGGGTACCCGCGCGTTTCGCGTGCCTCGCGTGCCGTGCCGTGCGGCAGGGTCGTGGACCCGGGCGCCGCCGCATGAGCGCCACCACCGAGACCCCGAAGCGCGCCGGGACCCCCACCCCGCGAAAGCCCGTCCGCCGCAAACTCACCCTCGGCCAGCGCCTCAAGCGGGATCGGGTGATGCTGCTGCTCGCGCTGCCGGGGCTGCTCTACTTCCTGGTCTTCCACTACGTCCCGCTGCTGGGGAACGTGATCGCGTTCCAGGACTACCAGCCCTACCTGGGCTTCTTCGACTCGGTGTGGGTCGGCCTGGAGAACTTCACCGACGCCTTCGCCGATCCGCAGTTCTGGTCGGCGCTGGGCAACACGCTGCTGATCGCGCTGGCGCAGCTGATCCTGTTCTTCCCCGCCCCGATCGCGCTGGCGCTGCTGCTGAACTCGGTGATCAGCGACAAGATCCGCCGCTTCGTCCAAAGTGTGGTCTACCTGCCGCACTTCGTGGGCTGGGTGCTGATCGTGTCGATCTTCCAGCAGCTGCTCGGCGCGGCCGGGCTGCTGCCGAACGTGCTGGAGGCCGTCGGCCTGCCGCGCTACGACATGATGACCGACCCCGGCGCCTTCCCGTGGCTGCTGACGATCCAGCTGGTCTGGAAGGACATGGGCTGGGGCACCATCATCTTCCTGGCCGCGCTGCTGGCCATCGACCAGCAGCTCTACGAGGCGGCGGCGGTGGACGGCGCGGGCCGGTGGCGGCGGCTGTGGCACGTCACGCTGCCCGGCATCACGCCGATCATCATCCTGCTGTTCATCCTCAACCTCGGCAGCATCCTGTCGGTCGGTTTCGAGCAGATCCTGCTGCAACGCGACAACGTCGGCGCCGAGTCCGGTGAGGTGCTGGACACCTACATCTTCTTCAACGGCATCCAGAACGGCGAGTGGGGCCCCTCGGCCGCCATCGGCATCGTCAAGGCCGTCGTCGGGACGGCGCTCCTGCTGGGCGCCAACAAGATCGCCCACTACTTCGGCCATGAAGGGATCTACCGTGGCGCGGACAAGTAAGCGGCCGGTGTGGATGGAGCGGCCCACCTGGCACGGCCTCACCCTCAAGGGAATCGTGCTGACCGTCATCGTCATCGCGGTGGCCTATCCGTTCGTCGCGGTGGTCGCCACCAGCCTGTCCACCGACAAGGAGATCATCGCCAACGGCGGGCTCGTGCTGTGGCCGACCGAGCCCACATTGGACGCCTACCGGGTCATCTTCGCCGGCGGCCAGGTCACCCACGCCCTGGTCAACAGCCTCGGCGTGGCCGTGGTCGGCACCGCCGCGAGCCTGGTGGCCACGGTGATGATGGCCTACGGCCTGTCCCGGCGCGGGCTGACCGGCGGGCGCTTCATCCTCATGGTCGCCCTGCTGTCCATGCTCTTCAACGCCGGGACGATCCCGAACTTCCTGCTGGTCAAGGAACTCGGGCTGATGGGCACCTTCGCCGCGCTGGTGCTGCCCGGGCTGATCAGCGCGTTCAACTTCATCGTCCTGCGCTCGTTCTTCACGAGCATCCCGCGCGAGCTGATCGACTCGGCCACCGTGGACGGAGCCGGGGACCTGCGGGTGCTGTTCAAGATCGTCCTGCCGCTGTCGAAGGCGCCGATCGCGGTGGTCTCGCTGTTCTACGCCGTCGGCTACTGGAACTCCTTCTTCAACGCGATGCTCTACCTCGACGACCGGGACATGTACACGCTCCCGCTGATCCTGCGCCAGCTCGTCCTCATGGGACAGCCGCTGGCCAAGGGCGAGGCGTTCCTCGGCGAGACGCCGCCCCCGCAGCAGGCGATCCAGATGGCCGTCGTGGTGATCGCGCTCGTCCCGATCCTGCTGGTCTACCCCTTCCTCCAGCGGTTCTTCACCAAGGGCGTCCTCACCGGCGCCATCAAAGGCTGACCTCCCCACCCCCTTTAGGAGAAGACCTCCCATGGCACCCACCAGACGCGACGTCCTGCGCGCCGGACTCGGCGCGGCCGCCACCGCCACCCTCCTGTCGGCCTGCGGGACCGGCGCCGACTCCGGCGGCGGCTCGTCCAACGCCGGCGTCGCCCTCCCCGACCGCATCCCCTTCGCCGGGCCCACCCCCGACCTGCCCGCCGCCGGGGACGTCCCGCCCGGCTACTACGCCTACCCGAAGCAGCTGGTCCGCAGCGTGTCCGGGACGCCGCTGTCCGGCGGGACGGTCACCGGCATGACCATGACGTTCCTGTCCTTCCCGCCCGGACGCGACGAGAACGCCGCCTGGCAGGAGGTCGAGAAGCGCCTGGGCGGCAAACTCGACATCTCCGTGGTCTCGGCCGCCGACTACGAGACCAAGTTCAACACCACCATCGCCGGTGGCGAACTGCCCGACATGATCCTGTACTCCTCGGGCCTCAACAACGTCCCCCAGTTCGCCCAGGCCACCTGCGCCGACCTCGGCGAGCACCTGGCCGGGAACAAGATCGCCGAGTACAAGAACCTCGCGGCCATCCCCACCGTCGCCTGGCAGAACTGCGTCGTCGGCGGCAAGCTGTACGCGCTCCCGGTGTGCCGCAACATCACCGGCGGCAGCGGCTTCGTGAACATGCGCTTCTTCAAAGAACTCGGCATCGAGGACCACACGCGCATCGCCAACTCCGCCGAGGAGTTCCTGGAGATCTGCAAGAAGCTCACCGACCCCGGCAAGGACCGCTACGCCCTGGCCACCTCGAACGGGTCCATGTACAGCCTCACCCTGTTCACCCAGATCTTCCGCGTCCCCTACGGCTGGCGGGTGGACGGCGGCAAGCTCACCTCCGCGCGCGAGACCCCGGAGTTCAAGGAGGCCGTCGCCTTCGCCCGCAAGCTCTACCAGGCCGGCGTCTTCTACCCCGGCTCCGAGGGCTTCACCACCGTCCAGCGCGGCAACGCCTTCACCGCCGGGCAGGCCGCCATGGTCTACGACGGCTTCCCGGCCTTCCCCGGTTTCTGGACCGGGCTGCGCGCCCAGCACCCCGACAACGACCCGCGACCCTACGTCCCCTTCGGGCACGACGGCGGCGACGGCGTCACCTACCAGGACAACGTCATCCTCGCCTACACCTTCGTCAAGAAGGCCGAGCCGGACAAGGTCAAGGAGGTCCTGCGCGTCGCCGACTTCCTCGCCGCGCCCTTCGGCTCCGAGGAGTACCAGCTGCTCAAGTACGGCGTCGAAGGCGTCCACTTCACCCGCGACGCCACCGGCAACCCCGTCCCCAACGAGCGCGGCACGCAGGAGATGACCGTGCCCTGGGACAAGTTCGCGGCCAACCCGCCGGTGGTCTACAACGCATCCGGCGGCAAGGCCTACGCCGACTACGCCCACCAGGCCCTGGCGAAGATGCTGCCGATGGCCGTCGCCAACCCCACCACCGGCTACCGCTCGGAGACCTCCGACAAGGAGGGCACCAAGCTCGCCAAGCCCGTCACCGACCTCGTCACCTCCATCATCGCCGGGCGCGCCGAACTCGCCGAGCTCGACGGCGCCCTGGACACCTGGCGCAAGAACGGCGGCGACAAGATCCGCGGCGAATACGAGTCGGCCATGGCCGCCGGATAGGAAGGACGTCATGACCGACATCGCTCCGCTCGCCGAACGCGCGGCCTGGTTCACCCACGACCGCTTCGGCCTCTTCGTCCACTGGGGCGTCTACGCCGCCGCGGCCCGCCACGAGTGGGTCATGGCGCGCGAGCGCCTCACCGACGGGCAGTACGCGAAGTACGCCGAGCACTTCGACCCCGACCTGTACGACCCGGTCCAATGGGCTGAGGACGCCTGGCAGGCCGGGATGCGGTACTTCGTCATCACCACCAAGCACCACGACGGGTTCTGCCTCTTCGACAGCGAGCTCACCGACTACTCCGCCCCGCACACCCCAGCCGGACGCGACCTGCTGCGCCCGATGGTGGAGGCCTTCCGGGCGCGCGGCTTCAAGGTCGGCTTCTACTACTCCCTCCTCGACTGGCACCACCCCGAGTTCCCCGTCGACCTCTACCACCCGCGACGCGACGACGGGGAGTACATCGCCGCCACCGCCGGGCGGGACGTGGACAAGTACGCCGACTACCTGCACGGCCAGGTCCGCGAGCTGCTCACCAACTACGGGCGCATCGACCTCATGTGGTTCGACTTCTCCTACTCCGGGCGCGGCCTCAACGCCAAGGGCGCCCCGGAGTGGCGCTCGGCGGAGCTGCTCGCCCTCGTCCGCGAGCTCCAGCCGCACATCCTGGTCAACAACCGCCTCGAACTGGGCGTGGGACCCGGGCCCGAGACCGGCGACTTCACCACGCCCGAGCAGGTCCAGCCGCCCGGCCACGAGAACGAGCAGACCTCGGCGGCCGTCCCCTGGGAGGCCTGCCAGACCCTGAACGGGTCCTGGGGCTACGACCGCGACAACCTCGACTGGAAGCCGCCGTCCCTGCTCGTGCGGATGCTCGTCGACACCGTGTCCAAGGGCGGCAACATGCTGCTCAATGTCGGCCCGACCGGACGCGGGCGGTTCGATCCGCGCGCCCGCGAGACCCTCGCCGCCATCGGCGCGTGGACGGCCCTGCACGAACCGGCGATCCGCGGCGCCGGGCCCAGCGCCTTCGTCCCGCCGCCCGACTGCCGCTACACCCAGCGCGGCGACCGGCTGTACCTGCACGTCCTGTCGTGGCCGATGAAGCACCTGCACCTGCCCGGCCTCGCCGGGAAGGTCGCCTACGCGCGCTTCCTGCACGACCACTCCGAGGTCGCCCTCGTCGAACCCGACGGCGACGACCCCTTCCTGAACCACCTGCGGGGACTGCCCGAGGGCACCCTCACCGTGGCCGTGCCCTCGTCCGCGCCGGAGGTGGAGGTGCCCGTCATCGAGCTGATCCTGCGGGCGTGAGCCGATAGCATCGGGACGCATGACGACCTGGGACGACGCCACCCCCGGCCTGCTCCGGCTGCCCTCGGGCCGCCTGGTTCGCGGCCGGGGTCTCCACCGTTCGAACAGCCGCCACGGCCCACCTCGGGAGGCGCCGGACCACGGCGTCTACCTCCTCGGCCGCACACCACCGCCGATGGCGTGGGAAACCCGCTGGCTGCGCTGCCGCGACTTCTGGACCCCCGACCCTGACGAGACCCGCGCGGCCCTCACCGAGGCGCTTCAGCGTTCCGGCGAATCGCGCGTGGAAGTCGCCTGCGGCGGCGGGCGGGGGCGGACGGGGCTCGCGCTGGCGTGCCTGGCGGTGCTGGACGGCGTCCCGGCCGGGGAGGCGGTGGCGTTCGTGCGCGCCGGATATCACCCGGGCGCGGTGGAGACGCCGTGGCAGAAGGGCTTCGTGCGGAGGTTCGGGGCATGAGCGATCTCGTGGAGATGGGACGGAGGGCCGCGCGGCACCTGGCGGCGACCGGGCTGTGCGAGATGACGCCGGGGCTCACCGAAGCGGAGTTCGCACGCGTCGAGGCCGAGTTCGGCTTCAGCTTCGCGCCCGAGCATCGGGCGTTCCTCGCAGAGGGGCTGCCGCTCGGCGAGATCCAGGCGGAGCCCGGGGTGATCGTCGCCCCACGGCCTTGGCCGGACTGGCGGGACGGCGATCCCGAGGACCTCCGGCGGCGGCTCGACCGTCCGGTGCGCTCGATCATGGAGCGGGTCGAGGACGGCGGCTGGGACCTGCGGTTCGGGCCGTTCCCCGACGACCGCCGCTCCGGGATCGCCGCCGCCCGGGCCTTCCTGGCGGGCGCGCCGCAGATGGTGCCCGTCTTCAGCCACCGCTATCTGCCCGCGGGCGCCGACTACCCGGCGCATCCCGTGCTGTCCATGTGGGACACCGACATCATCTGCTACGGAACGAATCTGGACGGCTACATCCGGCGGGAGTTCGGCAAGCCGGACGATGATGAGCCATGGCCGCCGCACACGACGATCCCCGTCTGGAGCGACCTGCTCTACTGAGCGTCACGCGCGTTTCTCCAGCGCGGTGCGCACCCCATCGTCCATGCTGTCGCGATGGCGATCGTGCTGGCCGTCGCGGCCTTCTGCTCCACGCTCATCGGCGGGCTCGTCGCGCTCAAGGCCAGGGACGCCCGGCATCTCATCCTCGGGCTCGCGGCGGGCGTCATGCTCGGCGTGGTCGCCTTCGACCTGATGCCGGAGGCGCTGGAGCTGGCCCCGGGTGAGGTCTTCGGGGTGCCGGGGGCGATGCTCACGGCGGTGGCGGGGTTCCTGACCATCCACATCATCGAGCGTTCGCTGGTGATCCACCGGGGCCACGAGGACGAGTTCGGGCGGCACGAGCACTCGCACGACCTGTCGCGGGTCGGCCTGCTCGCCGGTGGCGGGCTGGTCTTCCACAGCCTCCTCGACGGCCTCGGGATCGGCCTGGGCTTCCAGGCCAGCGCCACCGTCGGGATCACCGTCGCCATCGCGGTGATCGCGCACGACTTCGCCGACGGGTTCAACACGTTCACCATCACGACCGTCTACGGCAACGCCCGGAAGAAGGCGCTGACGCTGCTGGTGCTGGACGCCTGCGCGCCGGTCGTCGGCGTGCTGCTGGCGAACCTGGTCTCGCTGCCGCCGGTGGCGGTCGGGCTGTACCTGGGCTACTTCGCCGGGTTCCTGCTGTACCTGGCCGCGTGCGACATCCTGCCGGAGGCCCACGCGAAGCACCCGTCGCGGCTGACGCTGCTGATGACGGTGCTCGGGGTGCTGTTCATGTGGCTGGTCGTGGGGGCGTCGAAGTGACGCCCGGGCGCCGGAACCGGCCGCCGTCTGGGGGAGTCGCGAGACGACCGGATCCGGCGCCGGTTCAGGCGGCCGACAAGGTTCTCCGCGGCGCGCGACGGGCTACCGCCGCTCCGCGCACGGGGGTCTTCGGCGTCTGGGGGTTGTCGCGCTTGAAACGTTCCGACGCCTCGATGGCGTCACCGATCTGACCGTCCCAGCACAACCACGAGTGACACGGCCACGACTGACCGCACTCAGAACAGGTCTTCTCACCCTGGCGCGGCGTGTGCCGCTTCCACCAACGGACCTGAACGGTCCACAGTCCCGGGCAGATGACCCCCACCGGGCCCTCCTCGGGAGGCGGATTGTTCAAGTCGAACGGGCTCCTCACGTTCCCCACCCTCTCGTGATCACCGCGGCCATCTTGCGACCCGCGGTTGGGGTTCCCACCGTTTTTTGCTCTAGAGTGGAGAATTGCAGATGCAGATTGTCTCTGCAACACGTATCAGCAATTCGGGGACAAGATTTTTTTCGCGACGGGAGCGGGCGGGTCACGCCTACAGCTGACCCCCGGAGGTGTGAGATGGCAGGAGTATCGAAGGATCGGGATCCGGTGGGGCTCCCGGACGACGACGGGACTTCGCCAGGAGGCGATGAGGTGGTGACCAGTTCGAAGTCGCGCGGCGCCAATCCGACCGTCCGCCGCCGCAGTCTCGGGGCGAGACTGCGGGATCTGCGGGAGAAGGCCGGAGTGACCGCCGACGAGGCCGCGTCCGCGCTGGACGTGCACTCGTCGACGATCTACCGCATCGAGCGCGGCAAGGTCGGCATCAAGCCGCGGGACGTCAAGACGCTGCTGGACCGCTACGGCATCGCCGGCGACCAGATCTCCGAGCTGGAGGGGCTGGCCCGCGAGGGACGCCAGCGCGGTTGGTGGGCGCGTTACTCGGAGACGATCTCGCCGCCCTACCAGACCTACGTGGGCCTGGAGACCGAGGCGACCTACCTGCACATCTACGACGCGATCATCATCAACGGGCTGCTCCAGACCCGCCGCTACGCCGAGGCCACCTTCAAGTTCGCCCCGGCCGGCGACCCCAAGCTCATCGCGCAGCGCATCGAGCTGCGGATGGAGCGCCAGGAGCGGCTCAAGCTGATCTCCGGCGGCGCCGAGATGCGCCCGCCCTCCGATGACGAGCCGACCGGCGGCGAGCCCCGTCCGCTGCAGCTGTGGGCGGTCATCGACGAGGCCGCGCTGCGCCGCATGATCGGCGGCAAGGACATCATGGAGGAGCAGCTGGCGCACCTCATCGAGATCGCCGGGTACTCCGGCGTGACCCTCCAGGTCCTGCCCTTCGACGGCGGCGCCTACCCGGGCATGCTCGGCACATTCACGATCCTGCGGTTCGCCGGAGCCGACCCCGACGTGGTCTACGTCGAGGGCAAGACCGGGGACGTGTACGAGGAGAGCGAGGAGCAGGTCCGCCCGTACTGGCAGATCTTCGACAGCCTCCGCGCGGCGGCCCTGAGCCCGGTGGACACCCTGGAGTTCCTGCGCGAACTGCTGCGCGAGGTCAAGAACTCCTGACCCGCGCGAAGACGTGAAACGGCCCGGCCGCTCCCAGGCGACCGGGCCGTTCCGTGCGGTGCCGCCGTTACTCGGCGGCCACGTCCGTGAGGAGGCGGTGCCACTCGGCGAGGCCGACGGTCAGCGTCGGGCCGCCGCGGTCCTTCGTGTCGCGGACCTCCACGGAGGCGTCGAGCAGTCGCGCCTCCACGCAGGCGCCTTCATGACCGGAGTAAGAGCTCTTGTGCCATTCCCTGGTCAGCATTGCTCCCACCTTTCTAGAACCTCTGGGCTTTGGGGCGCGTGCCGCGTGCGCATGCGGCACGTACGTTCTCTCGGATATCCGTGTCCGTCGGCGAGAGGACGACCGGATGCCATCTCCGATCGGATCGCACACGCTTATACCGCGAATGCCGGTGTGCATGACGGACACCGTGTGCGACGTTTCCACGATCTCGCTGAATCGATCATGGCCTCTATTCAGTTCGTGGTCCGGGCCCCGGTCGGTCCGGGGCGGTAGCGCGGTCCGCGATGCCGACGGTTGGTCGACTCGTGGTCAGGCTATGCCGCCTTGTTCGGAGATTCGACGGACAATCACCGGTTCGTGTTGTCGGGAAATGGTCAGTTCCGATCGTTGACAAACTGACGAACCGATCAGCCGACGTCCACTGTGGACCTGACGTGGGCTTCGGCGACGGGCGCGTCCTTGGGTCAGTGCCCAGTTCAGGCGCGGTATTAACCGTCCAGTGTGCCCGGATGTGGAACCACCCCGGCGGAGTCGCCGGGGCGGAACGGTATTCGGGACGGTACGGTGTGCAGTCGCACAAACTGTCCGTCGAAAGGGGCGGTTATTCGCCGTTTCGCCGGGTTGACTCCCCATTGGCGTAGGCCTCGTGACGCCGTCCGGCCGCGTGCGCCATGCGCGACGCCCACGGGCGCACGCCGATGCGGGCGCTGACCGGGCGCGTCCGCGACACCGGGCGCAGGCGCAGGACGGCCTCCTCGCCATCGCCGTCCACGCAGCAGGTCGTGCCCAGCCCGTGCGTGCCGACGAACTGCGCCTCGGGCGTCCGCTGCGGCCCGGGCAGCCGGACCGCGCAGGCGGCCACGCCGACGGCGAGCGGCAGCGTCGCCGACAGCAGCAGCGGCAGGGTGTACGTCCCGGCCACGTCGTGCAGGACGGTGAACAGCAGCGGCCCGAACGCGCTGGCGCCCACGCCGATCGCGGCGATCGTGCCGCGGATGGCGCCGATGTGGCGCACCCCGAACAGGCGCGGGGCGAGCCCGTCGCCGACGGGGGAGATCAGGTACCCGGCCGAGCCGAGGACCAGGCCGAAGCCGATCGCCGACAGGCCCGGCGTGATCACCACCGCCCAGGCGAGCCCGGCGGCCAGGAAGCCGACGGTGACCGCGATGAGCAGGCGCGGGCTGGCCTTGTCCAGGACCGCCCCGGCGGCCAGCGCCATGAGCGTCCCGGCGACCGTCTGCGGCAGGAAGTTCCCGGCCGCGTCGGCGACCGACATGCCGTGCGCCTCGAAGAGGGCGACCTGGTGGAAGGCGACCGCGGAGGTGAGCAGGCCGGTGACGCCGACGGCGGCGGCCAGCACCCAGAAGTAGGGGGTGCGCAGGGCCTCGGCGCGGGTCATCCCGGCCTGGTCGCGCAGGGTCCCGGCGGTGGGCGGCTCGCCGTCCACGTGCTGGCCGAGGTCGGCGGGCCGGTTGCGGACACCGAACACCGCGATCGGGAGGGCGATCAGCCACACGCCGACGCCCTGGACGAGCCACGCCGTCTGCCACGAGGAGGCGGCGATGACCTTCTCCATCGCGATCGGCAGGAGGCAGATCCCGGCGAGCCCGAAGGCGGAGACCACGCCGGTGGCGATGCCCCGGCGGCGCTCGAACCAGTGCGCGGCGATGGTGGTCGCGGCCAGGCCGAGGGCGCCCTGCCCGAGCATGCGGATGCCGATGAACCCGGCGGTCAGGCCGGCGATCCCGGTGATGAAGGCCATCCCGATCAGGACCGCGCCGAGCCCGGCGGCGATGACGGTGATGGCGCGGCGGGAGCCGTAGCGGTCGACGAGGCGCCCGATGACGGGCATGGCCGCGGCGCCGGCGAGGGTGCCGATGAGGAAGGCGACCGACACCGCCGAGCGGCTGACGCCGAGGTCTTCGATGACGGGGTCGATGAACACGGAGACGCCGACGGTCTGTCCGGGCGAGGTGAGCGCGAGGAGCACGGCGGCGTATCCGGCCATCCGCCAGCCGTGGAAAACGGCGCGCGGGGATACGGCGGCGGGCGGCGAGAGGCTCACTGCGGTCCTTTCGGGCATGGGGTCTTCACTGTGGAAGAACGGGGGTATTTGGGGACGGCCTCGACGCCGCGCCACCATCATCACGCGCCCACCCCCTGGAAGGTGCCACTGCGTGGTCGTGAGCTCGCTTACAGCGCGTGATCCACGCTCGGTGACCCGTGGAATCCGGCCGAAAGGTGGATTAACGCTCGCGCGAAAAGTGGGTCTGACCTGCGGTTACGTCGATCGTTGCGGAGGGTGATCCCTCGATGGTGTGACGCGAAGAACCCTCCTCGGTGAGCCCGGGTGTACGCCACGCCCCGTGACGGTGCACCATGGATGCGGGTCTGTGGCGTGGGATACACGGGCCCGTGACGGGAGGGACGGTTGATGCTGGTCGGTGCGCCTGAGCCGGTTTACGCCCTCGACCGTGCCGATGACATTCGCCCGGCCCTGCTGCTGCGGCTGGATCCCGAGGTGATCCAGGTGTGGCCGGGGGACGAGCGGGTGCTGTCGGCGTGGGAGTTTCTGCGCCTGTGGGGGTGGCGCATCATGAGCGATCCGGCCAGTGGCGGGATCCTCGATCTGTTCGCGTGGGGCCTGGTCGTGGCCAAGGGGGCCGACGGCGGGGACGACCTGGTGGCCGTGCGGCGTCCGGGCGGCGTGCTGTGGGAGGGCTCGGTCCCGCTCCCGGCCGACTGGCTGGCGAAGGTCGTGGCGCGCAAGGGGAGGCTGGTGCCCGCCTACGCGGTGCCGGACTCCTCGGCGGTGCTGACGCCCGGCGCGCTGTCCGACCGGGTCCGCAAGGCCGCCGACAACGAGCAGCTGCTCGGCGGGCGCATCCCGATCCGGGAGTCCTAGGGTCCCTCGATCGCGCCGGGCTCGGCGAGCACGGCGCCGTCGCCGCTGCCGCAGCCGGTGAGCGCCAGCACGGTCATTGCGGCCAGGACGAGTCCGCGCGCGAGTCGGGTCATGCCCTTCATGCTGCCGCAATCGGTACTCGCGCGGAGAAATTGCGCGAAATGCCGCCGCCCGGCCGTGGTCCCGGCCGCGTGACGTGGTCCACGCCCCGGTAATCGCCATCCATGCGGATGAGTCGGTGCAAATGGGGCAGGATGGTCGCAGTCAGCGATCCCGAAGGGAGCGAGTATGAGTTATCTCGTTGCGGTGGCCTACCCGGACCCGCAGACCGCCCAGACCGTCCTCGGCAAGCTGGTCGAGATGCAGAAGGAAGAGCTCATCAAGCTGGAGGACGCCGTCGTCGTGGAGCGGCGCGGCGACGGCTCGGTGAAGCTGCGGCAGACCTCGTCGAACACCGCCATCGGCGCCACCGGCGGCGCCCTGTGGGGCGGTTTGATCGGGCTGCTGTTCTTCGCGCCGCTGCTGGGCATGGCCGTGGGAGCCGCGGCGGGCGCGGCCGGCGGCGCTATGACCGACACGGGCATCGACGACGGTTTCATGAAGAACCTGGGCAACGAGCTCCAGCCGGGCGGCGCGGCCCTGGTGATCCTGGTGCAGTCGGCGACCGAGGACAAGGTCCTGGACCGGCTGGGGCAGTACGGCGGCTCGATCATCCAGACCTCGTTGGACAGCGAGGCCGAGCAGCACCTGCGCGAGGCGGTCGCGGCACGGCAGGCCGAGGTCGCGCAGCGCGTGTGACCCGAGTGTGAGAAAGGGCCCCGGCGATCGCCGGGGCCCTTCTTCGTGCGCGCTACCAGGAGAGCGCTCCTCCTACCAAGACAGGGTCTCGCAGTCGCGGGCGCTGCCCGCGGGCTCGACCTGGAGGGTGGCGTGGTGGATGCCGTAGCCGTCGTGGAGGGCCTGGCGGGCCTCGTTCAGCACGTCGCCGAGGTCGGCGCCGGCGTTGATGGAGAGGTGGACGGAGGCCACGTCCATGCCGGAGGTGAGGGTCCACACGTGCAGGTCGTGGACGTCCTCGACGCCGGGCACGCCGTGCAGGCTGCCGCGCACGGCCTCCACGTCCATCCCGGCGGGGGCCGACTGGAGCAGGATGCGCAGCGCGTCGCGGCCCAGGCGCCAGGTGCGGGGGAGGATGAACACGCCGATGGCCACGGCCATGATCGGGTCGGCGTACCACCAGCCGGTGAGCTGGATGATGAGCGCGGCGCCGATGACGCCGATGGAGCCGAGCATGTCGCCCAGGACCTCCAGGTAGGCGCCGCGCACGTTGATCGACTCCTTCGCGCCGTCCCGCAGCAGCAGGAACGAGGCGATGTTGGCGATGAGCCCGGCGACGGCGACGATCATCAGCGGGCCGGTCAGCACCTCCGGCGGGTCGCCGAAGCGGCGGACGGCCTCCACGAGCACCCAGATCGCCACGCCGAACAGCAGCGCGGCGTTGGCCAGGGCGGCCAGGACCTCCAGGCGGTAGAGGCCGAAGGTGCGGTGCCGGGCGCCGTCGGCGCGGCGGATGGCGAAGATCGCCGCGAGGGCCATGCCGATGCCGAGGGCGTCGGTGAACATGTGCGCGGCGTCCGAGATGAGCGCCAGCGAACCGGTCAGCACGCCACCGGCCACCTCCAGGACCATGAATCCCGTGGTGATCACGAAGGCGGCCAGCAGCCGTGTTCTGTGCGCGTCCCCGAGGCTCTTGGCCCCATGGTCGTGTCCGGCGCCCATGGTCGTTCCTCCCGTTCGCTCCCCGGTCATTGTCCACTGTCAGGGCTTATGGCCGGGTGCGTTGGCAAGTGTCGAGAAACGCGGAATCCGAACATGCGGACATCGCCATAAGTGCATAAGCGACGAGCCGGGCGTCCGGGGACCTAACCTCACCGGATATGGACGGCATTTCCACCGATTCGGCCTGGTTCGGGCTGACCCTCATCTTCGCCGCCGCCGTGCTGGCGCCACTGCTGTCCGACCGGCTGAACCGGTGGATCCCGGTGCCCTCGACGGTCCTGGAGATCGTGCTGGGCATCCTGCTGGGACCGGTGTTCCTGCTCGTCCACGAGAACGTGGTCACCGGCTACTTCCACGACCTCGGCCTGGCGATGCTGTTCTTCCTGGCCGGCTACGAGATCGAGTTCGGGCGCATCAAGGGACGCCCGCTGACCCTGGCCAGCGCCGGCTGGATCATCGGCATCGCCGCCGGACTCGGGCTCGGCACGCTCGTCGGCGGCGGCTGGCGCGCCGGGGTCGTCATCGGCATCGCGGTCACCACCACCGCGCTGGGCACGATCCTGCCGATGGTGCGCGACGCCGGACTGCTGCCCACGAAGGTCGGCGCGCACATCATGGCCGTCGGCGCCATCGGGGAGTTCGCGCCCATGGCGGCGATCGTGGTCTTCTTCGGGCCGACCGGCGGCGGCGACCATCCACCGTGGGTGCGGGCGGCGTTCGTCCTGCTGGCCGTGGCGGCGGCGTTCCTGGCGATGCGGCCGCGCTCGGAGCGCGTCGGGCGGCTGCTGACGGCGACCCTGGGCACCAGCGTCCAGTTCGCCGTCCGGCTGTCGATGCTCATGGTGGTCATGATGATCTGGATCGCCTACGAGCTGGGCCTGGACATCGTCCTCGGCGGGTTCGTGGCGGGCGTGGTGATCAGGCTGCTGATCTCCACCATCGAGCGCGAGGAGGCCGAGCGGGTCGCCTCGAAGCTGGACGCGGTGGGCTTCGGGTTCCTCGTGCCGTTCTTCTTCGTCACCACCGGCGTCGGCTACAACCTCAAGGCCCTCCTGGACAGCCCGTCGGCGCTGCTGGCGCTGCCGCTGTTCCTGCTGCTGTTCCTCGTCGTCCGCGGCGTGGTGACGTGGTTCGTGCTGCGGCGCGACTTCGGCCGGGCCGAGCGCCTGTCGCTGTCGCTGCTGGCCTCGACGCAGCTGCCGCTGGTCGTGGTGGTCGCCGGGATCGGCGCCGACACCGGGCGGATCAGTGCGGCGACGGAGTCCTCGCTGGTGGGGGCGGCGATGCTGTCGGTGCTGATCTTCCCGCTGCTGGCCATCCGGCCCGGGAAGGCGATGAAGCGGTTCACCGCCGATCACCTGGCCTCGGAGCCGACGTGACCGCCGGGCGACCTGTCATGGCCGCCCCGGCGGCGCTCATGTGGACCCGGGGCGGCCGGAGCCGCGTCCCGCGACCCGTCCACGGCCGTCCCGGCGGCGCTCATGTGGACCCAGGGCGTGCTGTCTACGGCCGCCCCGATGGTGGCCGGGTGACCCGGCGCGGCCGGAGCCGCGTCCCGTGACCGTCCGCGGCCGCCCCGGCGGCGCTCACGTAACCCGGGAGCGGCCGGATCGTTAACCCGAATGCACCATTCGGGGGGATCTATGCGAAAGATCGTCCTGGCGGCCGTCGCCGCCTTCACTCTCTTCTCTTCTTCTCCAGCCTCCGCCGATCCGCCGTTCCCCGCGCCTTCGGGCCCGGCCCCGGTGGACCCGGCCTCCTTCACCGACGTGGGCGTCGCCCGTCTCGTGGTCGCCCTCGACGACGGCGCCGTGTCCGTCACCGAAGGCCAGCGCGTGACCTACACCGTCACCGTGGCCAATGACGGCGGCACCGCCTACGCCGACGCGCGCGTGGCGCACGTCCTGCCGTCCGGTGCCCGGCTGCACTCGGCCGCCGGGGCTGCGGGCGTCGACGGCGGCGAGGTCACCTGGCGGGTGCCGCTGGCGCCCGGCGAGCGCCGCGTCTTCACCGTGACCGCCGACGTGGTCTCCGGTGAGCTGACCGCGACGGTGTGCGTGGCCCCCGGTCCCGGGCGCGCCCTGGCGTCCTGTGCCAGCGACATCGACCTCTACGCGGCCTCTCCCGCGCGAAGGGCGTGGGCGGCGGCGGCCACCGTCGCGCTTACCGGCATAGTGGTCTCCGGCGGAGCGCTGCTGCTGTGGCGGCGCGCGGCCCTGAATAGCAGGCACCGGAGCGGGAAGGCGGCCCGATGAGGCGGTACGGGAAGGTCGTGGCGCTCGTCGTCACGGCGGTGGCGGCGCTGACCGCGTGCACCGGCGGCGGCGACACGACCGAGTACGGCCTGTCCCGCGAGGGCAAGCTGTCGGTCTGCGTACCCGTCCCCACCCCCATGTACGCCCAGACCGGCGCGGGCGACACCGTCACCGGCCTGGACGCCGACGTCCTCGCCCAGGTGAGCGGCAAGCTCGGGCTCAGCCCGCAGTACGTGGTGATCCCCGCCGACTGGATCGGCACCGACAAGCCCTTCGACGAGAGTCGCTGCGAGGTCATCGCCGGCGGCCGCATCATCGACGCCTCGACCCGCGACGTCCTCGACTACACGGTGCCCTATCTGCGCACCCACGTGTCCCTCCTCGTCCGCGCGGACTCGCCCGTCAAGCAGCCCACCGACCTCAAGGGCAAAGCGGTCGCCACCCCCGGCGCCCGCCCCTGGACCGGCGTCCTCACCACCTACGCCGGCGAATGGGGCGTCACCCAGTCCCAGCAGCCCGACATGGTCGCCGCCCTCGCCGCCCTCGACGCCGGTGACGTGCCCGCCCTCCTGGCCGATGACGCCTCCCTCCGCTACCTCGCCACCCAGCAGCCCGGCCGCTACCGGCTCGTCGAGGGCGTCGCCGAGCCCGGCCTCCCCGTTGCCTTCGCGACCTCGATCTACATCGAGAACGACCTCCGCGACGACCTGAACAAGGCGATCAAGGACCTCGACACCAAGGGCGTCCTGGCCGGAGTCGTGAAGGCCTGGACCGGGGCTTAGCGGTTCTGGCCGGTGGGAGTTCTGACCGGCCGACCGCTGTCACTTGAGGCGGTGGCCGGGGGCGTCTCGCCGTGTGTGGGACGGGTTCTCCACAGGGTTGTCCACAGGCGGTGACGGCGGGCTCGCCATCGGTTCCCGTGCCGTGTCGGTGGGCGTCACCCGCCGCCGCTTGGCCGGGCCCGGCTGAAGCGGATTTCAGCCCCGCGGCCCCGGCTTGGGTGCAGTGTGGTGCCGTGCCGTGCCGTGCCGTGCCGTGCGTGGTGTGGTGGCGTGGCCGGGCAGGACCGTCTCCGGTTACCACCGCGCGCACCGGCCGCACGGCCCGTGCCACCCACACGGCTAACGCTGCCAGCACCGGCCGCCCTGTGGCAGTCACGCCGTCTGTGCCGTCAGCACCGGTCACACGGCTCGCCACCCGCACGGCTTCACGCCGCCAGCACTGGCCGCGCCGCCCCGTGGCAGCCACGCCGTCTGTGTCGCCAGCACCGGTCACACGGCTCGTGCCGCCTGCACGGCTCACGCCGCCAGCACCGGCCGCGCCGCGCGTGCCACGCCGCCCTGTGGCAGCCACGCCGCCTGTGCCGTCAGCGCCAGTCATACCGCCAGCGCCACCAGCGTGGCTCCCGCCACCAGCACCAACCGCACCGCCAGCGTCGCCCCCGCTCGCCGGGCCTCCTTCGTCCCGCAGCCGGTGCGGCCGATGTGGTCTCCCCGGCCGTGACGGGGGAGTCGCCCTCCACGTGTGCGCCGGATGCCACCCGGGTGCGGTGGAGAAGCCTGGCGGAAGGGCTTCGTGCGGAGGTTCGGGGCATGACCGTCCTCGCCGATCCCACCCACCCGCTGCGGGCATGTTCCCGCCCGGCCCATGCGCCTCGTCGTCGGGCGAGGCGTTCACCGCGCCCAGAGTGACGCCTCCACCTCGGCCACTGGAGCTCACCTCGCCCGCGACGGCCGTCCACCCGTGCGCCCACCATGGGGCGAAGCGGTCGTCGCGCTCACCCGCCGGGTTCTCCTCGGCCGTCGTCGGTGCGGCCCACGACCGCGCTGTGGGCGTCGGGCGCGTCCCGCGCGCCTGTCCTCACTCCCGCGCCACCGGTCCGGGCGCCCCCAGGGGGTGATGCGGTCGCCGTGCTCGGCGCGCTGCATTCACCACCGTCACACTCTCGCCACACGCCTCACCTCGCCCGACGCAACCCGTGAGACGTCCCGTCCCGCCCTGCCCATGCGCCTCACCCAATGGCGGTGCCTTCACCGCGCCCGCGATGGCCGCTCCGCCATCCGCGCGAGTGGCGTCGGGCCGCCCATGTCCCCGTGCCCGCAGAAGCCCGCGCGTCACGCCCGAGTCCACCCGCCCCACCCATCCCATCCACCGCCCCCACCCCGTCGCACCCCATCGGCACCTAGGCTTCCCCCTGCCCGGCCGCCTCGCCGGTCACCATTCGTGAACTCTTCTCAACCGGGTCTGGTGAGCGTCCTTCCGGCTTAGTACTATTCGCCTTCGTACTTAGGAGGCGGACAGTATGAGCAAGAAGGCCAGCGCGCCCCGGTCGCGCGCGGGAGCGCCCGGCAACCGGAAGCGCACTCCCGTCGTCGTGGCCAAGCCGGGACCGAACTGGGGCATGATCGCGCTGTTCGGGCTGGTCGGCGCGGTGGTTCTGGGCTTGATCGCGTGGAGCATCATCACGGTCACGCAGAAGAACAACGCGAACCCGAGCTCGCCCTCCGACATCGAGGGCCTGTCCAACTTCCGCACCGGCGCCGAGCTGGGCCGCAACCACGTCCAGGGCGACCAGACGTACCCGCAGTCGCCTCCGGTCGGCGGCAACCACAATCCGGCGTGGGAGACCTGCAATGGCGTGGTCTACACCCAGCAGGTTCCCGACGAGCACGCCGTGCACAGCCTGGAGCACGGCGCGGTCTGGATCACCTACAGCCCGGACCTGCCCGCCGACCAGATCGCCTCGCTGTCCAAGCGCGTCGAGGGCAAGGACTACACCCTCATGAGCCCCTACCCGGGCCTGGACAAGCCGATCTCGCTGCAGGCGTGGGGCTACCAGCTGAAGGTCGACAAGGCCGATGACGAGCGCATCACGCAGTTCATCAACCTGTTCCGCCTGAAGGCCTCCGTCGAGCCCGGCGCCACGTGCAACGGCGGCGTGCAGGCCACCGGCGCGGCCCCGGTCGACACCTCGCAGGGCGCGTAGTCCGCACGACTTCGCCAAAGGCGCCTCCACCTCGGTGGGGGCGCCTTTTTCACAGCCCGGACATCCGCAGGGTGATGTTCACGCGGCCGACGAGGTCCAGGTGCCGCGGGCAGGTCCCGGGGAACGTGCGCGGGACCGCGTGGAACGCCATCCGGGACGGCCCGCCGAACACGAAGAGGTCACCCGACTGGAGCGACACGTCCGTCCACGGCCGGTTGCGGTGCTCGGTGCCGCCGATGCGGAAGGTGCAGGTGTCGCCGAGGGAGAACGACACCACCGGCGCGAGACTGCGCTCCTCCTTGTCCTGGTGCATGCCCAGGCGCGCCTCACGGTCGTAGTAGTTGACCACCGCGATGTCCGGGGCGTAGGACGCGGCCAGCTCCGGCCGCCCGTAGGCGTCGGCGAGCGCCTCGCGGCCCAGCTCGGCCAGCCACTGCGGCATCGGTTTCACCGGGTGCCCGTCGTGGGCGACGCGCGTGAAGCGGTACGGCTCCCACCGCCAGCCCAGGCAGACGGTGCGGATCGACATCTTGCGTCCCTCGCGCAGCTCGATCTGGTGCATCCCGGCGGGCGGGCGCGCCCACTCCCGCGAGGCCGCCAGCAGCGCGGTCTGCCGTTCGGGCGACAGCCAGTCGGGGACGTGCACCGCCCCCGGCGCGACATGCGCGCGATCGCGGGGGAGAGGCAAGGTCATGCTCCGATTTTCGCACACCTGTGCGGTAACCTGTCGCGATGAGAGGACGCCCGAACCACCCCGACGGCACCCCCCGCGAGAAGCGCCATGACTACTGGGGCGTGGTCCTGGAAGCGCCCGAGCCCCTCGTGGTCGGCCGCTTCTACGCCGGGCTGCTCGGCTGGGGACTGGTCAAGGAGAACCCCGAGCACGTCATCCTCGCCCCGCCCGACGGCGTCGCCTATCTCGCCGTCCAGCGCGGCGACGTCGCGCCGGTGTGGCCCGCCGAGGAGGGCCGCCAGCGCATCACCTCGCACCTGGACTTCGAGGTCGCCGACCTGGACGCCGCCGTCGCCCACGCGATCGAACTCGGCGGTCGGCTCGCCGAGTCGCAGCCGCAGGAGGACGTGCGGGTCATCCTGGACCCGGCGGGGCATCCCTTCTGTCTCTACGTGGACAAGTCCGTGGACTAGTCCAGCCGCCACACCGCCGTCCCCGCCGCCACCCCCGTCGCCCACAGCCCGTCCCCGAGCGGGACGGGCCGGCCCGTGACCTCGCGGTCGTAGGCCACCTCGGTGACCGCGCCGGACTCGGTGTCGACCAGCCGGTGCCGGTCGGGGCCGAGCTCGACGTCGTCCTCGTTGCCCGAGGAGATGACGGTGTCCTCGCTCAGGAAACCGCCCACGTACCGCCACTGGGCGCGGTCCTCCCCGCCGGACGGGAAGTGGTCCTCGGCGAGGCACTCCATCAGCGGCTCCGCCTCGCCGGGCCGGTGCACCGACAGCGACTCCTCGTAGTGCGCGACGGTCATCACCAGCGTCCCGGACGGGCTCACGTCCAGCGGGACCCGGTCCACCGACACCTCGCGCGCGACCAGCCCGTCCCGGTACGCGCCGAAGTACACCGGCACGCCGTCCTGGCCCTCGCCCACGCACAGCAGCATCGACCCGTCCGGCAGGGACAGGTGGTGCGAGCCGTGCGCGTAGGTGTCCAGCGCGTGCCGGGCGAGGACGTCGCCGGTGGCGGCGTCCAGGACCAGCCACTCCTCGCCCCCGTCGGCGCGGACGTGCGCCCACAGCAGCGCGCCGTCGGGAGAGAAGGCCGCCGAACCGCCGTCGGGGTAGCGGTGCCGGGAGTCGTCGGCGTAGTCGGCGGACGCGTGGCGCTCGCCGCAGCGCGCCCAGCAGGCGTGCGGGAGCTCCCACAGGGGCTCGCCGGAGGTGCTAGTGACGCGCAGGGCGTGCGTCCCGGCCACCGCCACGCGATCGCCCGCCGGGGAGAGGGCGACGTCGTGGACGTGCCGGTCCGGCCAGGGCGGCGCGATCTCGAACGCGGGGGCGTCCCCGGCCAGCAGCGCGGCCGTGGAGGTGAAGAAACGGCGGCCATCGGCGCGCCAGGTGACCCGCCCGGCGCGGTGGTCGAGGGACGCGTGCGGCAGAAGGGCCACGATGACCGGTTTCGGCATGCGCGAAGGTTAACCGGGCGGGGTGACGAGAGGCCCCGAAGCGTGTGACCGCGGTGACCGTCTAGATCACGAGAAACGGACCTACAGGTATCCCCTGCGCGAACGGGCAATAAACGGAATCGGTGAAAACCGGCATCATACCCGCGATAACTCCGCTCCGTTTATAACGAATCAGCAGCACAGAGCCCTGTTCACTCTTTGTTCACCGAGGCAGGGTGTGGTCGCTACCTGACGCGCTTAACTTTCGCATCGGTTGATGGACGTCAACCCCGGAAAGCGGCCCAATCGACGGGGCGTCCGGACCAGAGGTTCTGTGAAAGGAACGACTCTCGTGAAGCTGCTTCGGCACGGCGTGATCGCCGGCCTCGTCGTCTCCGCGACCCTCGCCATGGCGGCGTGCGGCTCGGACAACCAGGGTGGCGACAACAAGCCCGGCGCCCAGGCCCCCTCTGGCGACTGCGCCACGGGCACGCTGAACGTCCAGGGATCTTCCGCCCAGAAGATCGCCATCGAGGCGTGGATCGCCGCCTACCAGGCGAAGTGCAAGGGTTCGACCATCACCTACAACGCCAACGGCTCCGGCGCCGGCATCGAGGCGTTCAACGCCTCCACCGCCGACTTCGCCGGTTCGGACTCGGCGCTCAAGGACGACCAGCTCCCCGGCGCCAAGGCGCGCTGCAAGAGCGGCGCCCCGGTCCACCTGCCCATGGTGATCGGCCCGATCGCGGTCGTGTTCAACGTCGAGGGCGTGGACAAGCTCCAGCTGAAGCCCGCCACGATCGCCGGCATCTTCTCCGGCAAGATCGCCAAGTGGGACGACGCGGCCATCAAGGCCGACAACCCCACCGCGAAGCTGCCCTCGGCCCCGATCCAGGCCGTGCACCGCTCCGAGGACTCCGGCACCACCGACAACTTCACCAAGTACCTCGGCAAGACCGCCCCCGAGGTCTGGACCTGGCCGAACGCCAAGAAGTGGCCGATCGACGGTGGCGTGGGCCAGAAGGGCTCCGACGGCGTCGCCTCCGCGGTGAAGAGCACCGTGAACTCCATCTCCTACGTCGAGCTGGGCTTCGCCGAGACCTCCGGCCTGAAGAAGGCCGCCGTCCAGAACGGCGCCGGTGAGTTCGTCGAGCTGACCCCCGACGCGGCCTCGAAGACCTTCGCGAACGCCACGAACAAGGGCACCGACACCGACATCAAGCTTGAGCTGGACTACAAGACGGCCGAGAAGGGCGCCTACCCGATCGTGCTGGCGACCTACGAGATCGTCTGCTCCGCGGGCAACGGCGACAAGGCCGCGCTGCTGAAGTCCTTCCTGACCTACACCGCCTCCACCGCGGGCCAGGCGGAGCTGACCAAGATCGGCTACGCCCCGCTCCCCGAGTCGGTGCGCGGCAAGGTCGAGGCCATCGCCAAGTCCATCGCGTAACACGCCCCAGTACGCACCCACCCACGGGATTTGAAGACAATGACTGACGGTGACATGAATCGCCCCGCGAACACGGGACCGTCGGTGCTGCCGGCCCAGCGAACGAGTGAGAACTCGTTCGCTGGGCTCGGCGGCGTGTCCTCTCCGGACACCGCGGCCGACGAGTTCTCTCCGCGCACCGCCCTTCCGAGTGTCGAGGTGCCCACCCGCACCGCTCCGGCCCCCGCGCCGGACGTGACGGACGCCCCCGGCGAGCCGCTGCCCCGCAAGCGCCGCGTCGGCGGCGAGGGCTACTTCAAGGCCGTCACCACCGTGGGCGGGTCCGCCGTCCTGGCCATCATCGCCGCGATCGCGCTCTTCCTGATCGTCGAGGCGATCCCCTCCCTGCGGGCGAACAAGGAGAACTTCTTCTCCTACCTGAAGTGGAACCCCAACCCGCTCGACGACGCCCACTTCGGCATCGCGTCCCTGGCCTTCGGCACGGTCCTGTCGGCGGCGATCGCGCTGCTGGTGGCCGTCCCGATCG
Source organism: Actinorhabdospora filicis (assembly GCF_030269765.1). GTDB lineage: Bacteria > Actinomycetota > Actinomycetes > Mycobacteriales > Micromonosporaceae > Actinorhabdospora > Actinorhabdospora filicis. The sequence goes on from NZ_BSTX01000007.1 coordinate 58,438, forward strand.
CGCTGGGGATCGCCCTGTACCTCTCGCACTACGCCAACAAGCGCGTGGCGACCATCCTGGGCTTCGCCGTCGACTTGCTGGCGGCCGTCCCGTCGGTCGTCTTCGGCCTGTGGGGCCGCGAGTACTTCGCCGGGCCGGTCACCGACTTCTCGGTGTGGCTGAACAAGTACCTCGGCTGGATCCCGCTGTTCTCCAGCGAGACCGGCTTCGGCCACTCCGTCCTGCTGGGCTCGCTGGTCCTGGCGATCATGATCCTGCCGATCGTGACCTCCCTGTCCCGCGAGGTCTTCATGCAGACCCCGCGCGAGCACGAAGAGGCCGCCATGGCCCTGGGCGCCACCAAGTGGGAGGTCATCCGCACCGCGGTCCTGCCCTACGGCCGCCCCGGCATCGTCGCCTCGGTCATGCTCGGCCTCGGCCGCGCCCTCGGCGAGACCATCGCGCTGGCCATGACCCTCGGCTCCAGCTTCCTGATCTCCTGGTCGGTCGTGGAGCCCGGCGGCAACACCATCGCCGCCAACATCGCCAACTCCTTCGGCGAGGCCAACCAGCAGGGCCGCAGCGCGCTCATCGCCTCCGGCCTGGTCCTGTTCGCGATCACCCTCATCGTGAACATGAGCGCCCGCGCGATCGTGCGGCGGCGCAAGAAGTTCCTCGCGGCGGCGGCGACGTGATGATGACCGCGGCGATTACCAACGACGTAGCGAACACGGAGAAGGCGGCATGACCACCCTCACCATCACCGACACGGGCGCCCAGCTCAAGGCCCGGCGCCTGCCCAAGTGGGCGCCGTGGGCCATCGGCGCCGCGGCGATCGCCGTCGGGCTCGGCGGGGTCACCTACGCCGCCGACGGCGGGCCGGTCATCGGCGCCATCGTGGCCGCGCTGCTGTACTTCATCGCCCTCGTGGTGATCTCGACGGCCGTCGAGGGCGCCCGCTCGGCGAAGAACCGCGCCGCCTCCGCCCTCATCGGCTCGGCGTTCGTGCTGGCGCTGCTGCCGCTGCTGTCGGTGGCCGCCACGACCATCTCGCGCGGCCTGACCCGCCTGGACGGCGACTTCTTCTACCGGTCGATGAACGGCATCACCGCCTTCGACGCCGGTGGCGGCGCCTACCACGCGATCCTGGGCACGCTGGAGCAGGTCGGCATCGCCGTCCTCATCACGGTGCCGCTGGGGCTGTCCGGCGCGATCTACATCGTCGAGTACGGCCGCGGCCGCCTGGCGAAGTGGATCCAGTTCTTCGTCGACGTCATGACCGGCATCCCGTCCATCGTGGCCGGTCTGTTCGTGCTCTCCTTCTGGGTCATGATCATCAGCCCGCTGTTCAACGACGGGCGCCCGGCCTACTCCGGCTTCGCCGCCTCGCTGGCGCTGTCGGTGCTGATGCTGCCGACCATCGTCCGCTCCGCCGAGGAGATGCTGCGGCTGGTGCCGAACTCGCTGCGCGAGGGCGCCTACGCCCTCGGCATCCCGAAGTGGCGGGCGATCCTGAAGATCGTCATCCCCACCGCGCTGCCCGGCATCGTCACCGGTGTCATGCTCGCCGTCGCCCGCGCGGCCGGCGAGACCGCGCCGGTCATGCTCGTCGCCGGTGGCGCCTTCGCCATCAACGGCAACCCCTTCTCCGGGCAGCAGACCTCGCTGTCCCTGTTCATCTACGACCAGGCCGGCACCGCGTCCCAGTACGCGCCCGCCCGCGCCTGGACGGCGGCGCTCACCCTGGTGGCGCTGGTGCTCCTGTTCACCGTCGTCGCCAAGCTCATCGCCCGGCGCTCCAAGCTGACCCGATAACGAGGAAAGATCAATGGCCAAGCGGATCGAAGCGGACAACGTCACCGCCTACTACGGCAACTTCAGGGCGATCGACAGCGTGAGCATGGTCATCGAGCGCAAGTCGGTGACCGCCCTGATCGGCCCGTCCGGGTGCGGCAAGTCCACCTTCCTGCGCTCGATCAACCGCATGCACGAGGTCATCCCCGGCGCCCGCGTCGAAGGATCGATCAACGTGGACGGACACAACGTCTACGACAAGGACGTCGACGTCACCGCCGTCCGCCGCATGATCGGGATGGTCTTCCAGCGCCCCAACCCCTTCCCCACCATGTCGATCTTCGACAACGTGGTGGCGGGCCTGAAGCTCCAGGGCGTCCGCCGCAAGGGCGAACTCCAGGTCGCCGCCGAGAAGGCCCTCCGCGGCGCCAACCTCTGGGAAGAGGTCAAGGACCGCCTCGACAAGCCCGGCGCCGGCCTCTCCGGCGGCCAGCAGCAGCGCCTCTGCATCGCCCGCGCGATCGCCGTCGAGCCGCAGGTCGTCCTCATGGACGAGCCCTGCTCGGCCCTCGACCCGATCTCGACCCTGGCCATCGAGGACCTGATCGGCGAACTGAAGGACTCCTACACGATCGTCATCGTCACCCACAACATGCAGCAGGCCGCCCGCGTGTCGGACAAGACCGCGTTCTTCTCGCTGGAGAAGACCGGCGAGCCCGGCCGCCTCGTGGAGTACGACGACACCCAGAAGATCTTCACCAACCCCAGCGAGAAGCGCACCGAGGACTACATCACCGGCCGCTTCGGCTAGGCCGCGAACGCGCTCGTCCAGCACCGCCCCGACGGCTGTCGGGGCGGTGTTTTTCGCGTACGGGGGGAGGCGATGCGTGTGTGAAAGGTTGCGTCACCTGGGATGCAGGGCGGTCGTTATGGCTGGTGGAGTGGCGGTGCGATGACCGGCGCTCCGGCTGGAACCTTGACAACTGCACAGGGTGATGGGGCCAGTATGTGTTGATGCCGGTGGCGCTGGGCGCCCCGGCGGTGCCGTGACCTGACGGCGGGATCCGTGTGCGCAGGGGGCATGGGGCGGGGTCCTGGGGCGGTGAACGCGGCGTGGGTGGAGCCCGTGTGGCGGGTGGATGAGGCGCGGGTGGCGAGGCGTGCGGATGGTGCGATGGGCCGTGGCGTGCGTGGTGATCGCAGCCGGGCGAGTGCCATGGAGGGCGTGGGCCCGGGGCCGGGCGGCGGCGAGGCGGTCGGCCTCTGGGTGGTCCCGGCAGGCCCGGGGTGGCGGGGGATCCCGGGCGGAAACGGCCATGCGCTGAGAGCGACCCAAACCACCCCCTACCCCCACTGACTTCCCTGTGGCAGGATCCGCCCCATGGAGAAGTCCACCACCGCCTTCATCCGTGACGTCGCCGCCCAGTTCCTCTACCCCGTCCCCACGGGCTGGGAGCGGGCCGATGTCGGCGAGGGGCCCACCAGCGGCATCGCGCCCGCCGATGTCGCCGAGGCCGAGGAGGGCCGCAAGGCCACCGTCCTGGCCGGAGTCCTGGAGGAGGCGCCGGGGCGGGATCCGGCCACCGCCGCCCTTCAGCTCGCCTACGGCTGGGCGCAGCTGTCCGACGCGCGGGTCAGCGCGTCCTTCGCCGACGAGGAGTCGCGGGCCATCGAGATCGACGGACGCCGCGGCGGCACCGCGAGTCTCGTCGCGACGTTCCCGGGCAGCAGCAGCGGTGATCTGCGGTTGCGGGTCACGCTTGTCGAGGTCGCCGACGGCTACTGGTCGTACCTGATGGGCACCGCGCATCCGGGGGCCGCCGACCTCATCGCCGACATCGACGCCGTCCACGAGGGACTGCTGGTGGCGATCGGCTAGCGAGCGCGGGCGGGTACCGCCAAGATGCGGGCCCGGCGGCGAAAGGGCGACCGGGCGGCCCAAGCGCGTGCCGTGGCCGAGCGGGTCCGCAAGCGTGGGCGCGAAGGTGCGGCCGAGTGCCGGTCGGCGCATGGGCCAGATGATTTACCGGAGCCTGCCCTGGGGCCGCTGCTTCGTTCGGGCCGACGAGCGCGGCCAGAGCCCGGGCCCGATGACCCGCGCTAGAAGGCCGCCGCCTCCGAGGCGCAGACCCGTCCCTCGCGCACGTACTCCACCTTCACCGCTCCCTCCACCCCGAGCCGGGTGAAGAACCACACGTCGGACAGCGCGAACACCGCCGCGCCGCCCAGTCCGACCAGAAGGTCGCCGGGGCGGAGTCCGGCGCGGGCGGCGAAGCCGTGCGGGGACACCGACTCCACCTCGACCCCGGCGGGGGTCTCGGTGAGGTCGGCCTCCAGGGAGGCGCGCCAGGTGTACATGCGGTCGAGGCGGACGCCGTCGCGCAGGTACAGGTAGAGCCCGGCCAGCGACTGGCGCCAGCCGAGGACGGTGCCGTCGAGGTGCCCGGAGGGCAGGTCGCCGAAGCCGCGTTCGTCGATGGTCACGCGGGTGACGGGTCCGTCGGCGGTGAGGCGGACGGTGGTGCGGCGGGGTGTCGGCACGGCGGCGGGCGGTTCGGTCCAGGTGAGCCGCTCGTGCGGTACCGACTCCACGACGGGCCAGGTGAGGCGGCCGTGGCCGGGGAGGTCGAAGACGAAGGCTCCGGCGTCGCAGGACACCAGACCGGGCAGCCAGGCCGAGACGAACTCGGCCTCGGTGAAGTAACGCCAGACCGCCGAGGGCGGGCCGTCGAAGGCGAAGACTCCCCGGTAGTCGCTCAATCGCGCAGCCGCACGTCGCCGGTCACCAGGTACACGACCTGGTGGGCGATGTTGACCGCGTGATCGGCGTAGCGCTCGTAGAAGCGGCCCAGGAGGGTGAAGTCCACCGCCGCCTCCACGCCGTAGGGCCAGTCCGACAGGAGCTGCGCGAACATGCGCTTGTGGAGGGCGTCCATCTCGTCGTCGTCGAGGCTGAGCTGCGTGGCGTCGAGCTGGTCGCGGGTCCCCAGGATCTGGGTGGCCTTGGTGGCGATGCGGACGGCGACCTCGGCGAGCGAGGTGAACAGCGGCATCGCCTCGGTGGGGACGGCCGAGGCCGGCGCGCGCATGATCGCGATCTTCGCGATGTGCTTGGACAGGTCGCCCATGCGCTCCAGATCGCCGGTGATGCGGATCGCCGAGAGCATGAAGCGCAGGTCCCCGGCCATCGGCGGGCGCGTCGTCATCAGCTCGGCGACCTGGTCGTCGACGCGGTTGCGCATCGCGTTGACGCTGGCGTCCATCTCCACGACCCGTTCGGCGAGGTCGGTATCGCTGGTGAGCAGCGCGCGGCTGGCGCGGCCCATCATGTCCGTCACCGTTTGCGCCATGCCGACGAGGCTGGCGTCGAGTGCCGCCAACCGCTCGTGGAAATCATCTCTGACCATTGTCACGAGTGTATTGTCGGCGCTCACCGAACGGGTAGGCGGCTACCGGATTACATCGCGATGAACACCCGTACCGTGTTCCGGCGAAACGTTCGGCCGCTTCCCATGTGCGGTCTCCTGTGCAACCGTCTACACCACACGGCGGGCGTGAACCGCGCGTTACGTGGAACCGCCGGGTTGGGAGCGTGCGATGGTCGATGTCATTCCCGCCGCGGTGGTAGCGCGGCCGAAGGTCACCGGGATGATCAGGCGGGCGCTGGCGCGGACCCGGACGGTGGCGCTCACCGGCCCGCCGGGCTCCGGGAAGACGAGCCTGCTGGGGATGCTCGGCGATGCGGGCGAACGCGTCCTGCGGCTCGCGCCGACCGGGCGCGACAGGGACGTCTCCTACGCCACCGTCACCGAATTACTCTCCGCACTGCCCGCCGGGGACATCGCCCGGCTCCCCGAGCCGCGGCGCCTGGCGGTGCGGGTCCTGCTGCGGCAGGAGACCGGTGGCGACGTCGACCACCTCGCGGTGCGTCTCGCCGTCACCGAGCTGCTGTCGGGGGGACGGACGCTCGTCCTGCTCGACAACGCCGACGACGTGGACGAGGAGAGCGCCGACATCCTCGCCTTCGCCGGGCAGCACACCCCGGACGGCGGGCTCGCCCTCGTCGCCGCCCGCCGCACGGACGGACCGCCGGGCGCGGTGGAGATCGCGGTGCCGCCCTGGGACCTCGACGAGATCGCCGAACTGCTCGCCGGGCACGGCCTGCCGCAGCGGCTGGCGGGACGCGTGTTCCGGGCCTGCGGCGGCAATCCGCGCCTCGCGGTCCGCATCGGCGCCGCGATGGGCGGCTGGCCGCGCGCCGACACCGCCCTGCCCCTCCCGGAGGTCGCGCGAAGACCGGTCCGGGCGCAGCTCGCCTCCCTCTCCGCGAGCGTGCGCACGACCCTCCTCTACGCGGCCCTCTCCGACCGGCCCAGCACGTCGCTGCTGGCGCGCGCCGGTCGCGCGAGCGCCCGCGAGGACCTCGCCGCCACCGCCGCGGCCGGGCTGACCGTCTCGCACCGCGACGGGCGCGTCGCCTTCACCTCCGGGCTGGTCGCCGACACCGTGCGCGACGAGGCGTCCTCGGCCGACCTGGTCGACGCCCACGCCGCGCTCGCCGGGGTCACCGACGATCCCGTGGCCGCGGTGTGGCATCGCGCGCACCTGTCCACCGCCGCCGACGAGGCGCTGGCCGCCGAGCTGGACGCGGCCGCGCTAACCGCCCGCGAGCGCGGTGCGCGGGCCCGGTCGGCGGAGCTGTCCTTCCTGGCCGCCGAGCGCACGCCCGCCGCCGACCAGGCGGCGATGCTGCGCCGGTTCGTGGCCGCGGCCGGGGACGCCGGGCTCGCCGGGGACGTGGGGCTCACACGGCGGGCCGCGGCCGTCATCCTTGGGCGCGTCACCGAGGCGTCCATGCGGGTGGTGGCCCTGACCGCCGTCATCGAATGCGCGGGGCAGGCCCTGGGCAGCGTCGATGACGTGTTCGCCGACATGGCCGAGGCCGCCCGCGACGAGCCGGGCCTGCGGGCGATCCTGCACCTGTGGATCTCCTGGCGCTATTACATCTGCGAGGGCGACACCCGCCGCGCCCACGACGAGGCCCGCGAGGCGCACCGGCTGGCGGTGGAGGGCGGCAACCTGGAGGCCGAGATCGAGGCGCTGACCACCGCCGCGCGCCTCGCCCGCGCGCTCGACCTGTCCGATGTGGACGAACTGCTGGACCGGGCCGGGGAACTCGACCCGGACGTCACCGTCACCGCCGTGCGCGGCTCGGCCAAGTTCATCCGCGCCCGCAACGACCTCTTCGACGACCGGCTCGACTCCGCCCGCGACACCCTCCTCGCGCTCGTGCCGATCGCGCAGCGGCACGGCGACATCAAGGACCACTCCGACGTCCTGCGCAGCCTCGCCGAGGTCGAGATCCGCGCCGGGCGGTGCGCGCTCGCCCTCGACCACATCCGCCAGGCCACCGACCGCCTCGCCGACTCCGACACCTCCACCGCGACCGTCTGGTACGTCGTGGCGCTGGCCGAGACCGCCGGGGGTGAGCTGGCCCGCGCGGCCAGCTTCGCCCGCCAGGGCCTGCGCTCGGCGCACGAGGACCACGACGTGCTGTTCACCTCGCGCTGCCTGTTCGCCCTCGGCCGCGTCCAGATGCTCACCGGTGACGTGGCCACCGCCGCCCAGACCTTCCGGGAGGTCCGCGCCTTCGAGACCGCCTTCGACATCGCCGATCCGGCGATCCTCCAGTGGCACCGGGAACTGGCCGAGGCGCTGGCGATGACCGGGGACCTGGAGGAGGCCGCCCGCATCATCGACAAGACCCGCGTGGAGGCCGCCGGGAAGCCCAATGTGCTCGCCGGGCTCGACCACGCCGACGGCGTGCGGCTACTGGAGGGCGGGGACGCGGGCGCGGCCGCGCGCCGGTTCACCGCCGCCCGCGAGGGCTTCGCGCGGCTGGGCCTGCCGCTCGAAGAGGGCCGGACGCTGCTGGCCATGGCCCGCCTGGAACGCAGGCGCCGGCGCAAGGCGGCGGCCCGGGCCCTGCTGGCCGAGGCCGCCGCGCTGTTCGCCCGCTGCGCCGCCCGGCCCTGGTCATCCCTTGTGGACGCCGAGCTGGAGCGGCTGGACGGGGCGAAGTCCGACGCCTCCGCCGAGCTCACCGAGGCCGAGGCGCGGCTGGCGGCGCTGGTGGCGTCCGGGGTCAGCAACACCGAGGCGGCCGCGAAGCTCTACATCAGCGTCAAGACCGTGGAGGCGACCCTGACCAGGGTCTATCGCAAGCTCGGGCTGCGCTCCCGCGCGCAGCTGGCGGCGCGGCTGGCCGAGCCGACCCTCGCCGAGCGGGTCAAGGGTTTTCCCCAGTAGCCCGGGGGTGCCGCGCGGCAATAGCGTCATACCTGTCTCCGCGGCACTTATGGCGACCATGGCAGGGGCAGGCGGGTCGCGGAGGCGCGGACCGGGTGCCAGTCACCCGGTCCCTAGTACCTCCGGAGGGTGCTCGGTGACCTGTGAGCCCGGGCGCTCTTCGGATACCAAGCAGCACCCGCCCTTCCCTGAATGGCGACCGGCCCGCGCTCCGCGGGTCGAGGCGACCTCGCTCAACTGTGGGAGCGTGGAGCCGGGCCGGTCCGCGCGGCAGGGCGTCCCGCGACCGGAGAGGGGTCGCGGGACGCCCCTACTCCGGTGACAGGGTATGGGCGCCGAGGGCCCGGTCGGGCGCGGATGGCGACACGCGTCCGACCGGGTCCCCGGCGTACCGATTCCTCGCCTCGTCGGTCCAGGGCATGTCAGTCCACGGTGGACAGGCACATCAAGACCTGGTCCCGCGTGACGGCGGGTACCGCCCGTCCACCGTGGAGTCTGGGGGGCCGCAGGGCCTCGTGCAGATCGAAGAACGCCGCCGTGGCCAGATGCTCCGGATCGGTGCTGCCGGCGAGCAGCTCGCGCCACCGCGGCAGCGGGACGACCGGCAGGCCGCGGTCCTCGCCGATCCAGGCCCACACGTCCCGCAGGCGCACGGGCGCCGTCGGGACGAGGTTCACCACGCCCGTGCGGGTCTCGGCGGCCATCTCGCGCGTGGCCCAGTCGGCGGGCGTCCACGGCTCGGACACGTCCAGGTCCGGCAGCGCGCCCACGGTCAGGCCCGCGCGCACCAGGCGCCACACCAGGTCGGCCGGGTTGATGTAGGGGCGCTCGGTGCCGCCGGTGACGCGGCCGAGGCGGTGGACGGTGGCGCGCAGGCCGCGCCCGATCGCCTGGCGCACCAGCTCTTCGGCGGCCCACTTGCCGCGCTGGTAGCCGTCGCGCAGCCCGTCGTGGGCGGGCACGAAGTCCTCGGGCAGCTCGGCCAGGCCCGCGCCCACGGCGACGGTGGAGACCTGGTGGAAGCGGGAGCGGTGCCGCAGCGCCGACTCCAGCAGCGCGGCGACGGTGAGGACGTTGGCCGCGCGCATCGAGGCATAGCCGCGGGTGAGGCTCACCTCGGCGGCGCAGTGCCAGATCTCGGCGAAGGCGCCCTCCGGCGCGGCCGGGAAGTCCGCCGCGACCACCGTCGCCTTCGGCTCGGGCAGGCCGTGGCGCCGGGCGGCCTCGGCGAGCCGGGAGGCCCCGCCGCGCACCGCGCAGACGATCTCGGCGTCGCGTGTGGACAGCGCGTCGAGCAGGTGTGCGCCGACGAAGCCGGTGGCGCCGGTGAGCAGGATCCGGTCGCCGGAGGCGGCCGGGCCCAGATCGTGGGCGGGCAGGACGGAGTCGGCGAGCATGGTGTCCCCGGCCGGTGAAACGTCCGGTGTGGACAGCGCGATGGTGAGCCCGGCGACGGTGGGGTGCGCGAACAGCAGAGTGGCGCCGATCGGGCGGCCGAGGGCGGCGGACAGCCGCGCGGCCACGGCCACCGCTTGCAGCGATCCGCCGCCGAGGGCGAAGAAGTCGGCGGCGGGGTCGGTGACCGGCGCGCCCAGGACCTCCGCCCAGATCCCGGCGACCAGGCGCTCGCCCGCCGAGCCGGTGACCGGTTCGGCGGTGATCTCGCTGGCGGCCAGGGCGCGGCGGTCGATCTTCCCGCTCGGGGTGCGGGGGAGGGCGGCCACGAGGTGGATGCGCGGAACGGCCGGGCCGGTGAGGCGGGCGGCGGCGTGCGCGCGCAGCTCACCGGCGTCCACAGTGGAGACGACATGTGCGGTGAGCGAGATCCGGCCGTTCGCGGACTGCGGAACCACCGCCGCCTCACGTACGCTCGGATGGGTCAGCAGCGCCGCTTCGACCTCTTGGGGATGGATGCGATGTCCGGAGATCTTCAGCTCGTCGTCGACACGCCCGACGTAGCCCACGGTGACGGGGTCACCAACGTGTTCACGTACACGATCTCCTGTGCGGTAGAGAAGGACGCCGCCCAGTTCGGTCCACCGAGCGACACTCAGCTCTGGCCGCTCAAGGTAACCCGACGCGAGACCTGGACCCCCGATGAGGAGCTCCTCGCCTGGCCCTAGGAAGGCCCGCACGCCGGGCAGGGGCCGTCCGATGGGGACGGTCGCGCCGTCCTCGGGGCTCAGGTCGGCGGCCAGGCACACCACCGTGGTCTCGGTCGGCCCGTAGGTGTTGATCAGGCGGACGCCGGTGCCGACGGCGGCGAACCACTGCCGGACCCGCTCGGGCAGCGCCGCCTCACCGCCGATGATGACCGTGCGGACGCATGACGGCAGCACGGCGGTGCCCGCGTCCAGCGCGTAGACCAGTTCGTGCCAGTAGGCCGTGGGCAGGTCCAGGACGGTGATCTCCCGGCCCTCCACAAAGGACAGGAACGCCGCCGGTGACTCCAGGGCCGACTCGTCGCGGATGACGAGGGTCGCCCCGGCCGCCAGCGTGCAGAAGATCTCCTCGACGGCGGCATCGAAGTGCAGGGGCGCGAACTGCAGGACGCGGTCCGCGGCGGTGATGCCGTAGCGGGGGATAGCGGCCGAGACGAAGAAGTCGAGGGCCGCGCGGCCGACCACCACGCCCTTGGGGCGGCCGGTGGAGCCGGAGGTGTAGATGACGTAGGCGGGCGCGGCGGGCTCGTGGCGCGGCTCGACGGCGGGCATCGCGTCGCGGAAGTGATCGGCGCCCGCGATGAAGGCGGGCCGGGCCTCGGCGACGATCGCCGCGTTGCGTTCGCGCGGCCCGCTCGGGTCCAGTGGCAGGTATCCCGCGCCCAGGTCGAGGGCGGTGAGCATGGTGGCCACGGCGGCGTGGCCGCGCTCCATGGCGATGCCCAGCAGGTGACCCGGGCCCACGCCCTGAGCGGCGCTGCGGTGGCGGTAGAGGTCCATCAGCTCACCGAGGCGGCCGTAGCTGATCTGGTGCTCACCGTCCACGATGGCCACTCGCGCGGGTGTGGCCGCGATGTGCTCGCGGATCCGGTCCAGCACGGGCCGGACCTCCGGCGCGGGCTCGCCCGGGAGCTCCCGCCACCTCCCGACGGTGCCGGTCTCGGCCAGGCACGCCAGGATCCCGGTGGCGTGCCGTTCCAGGTCGGCGGGTGTGTAGAGGGCCGGATTGGCCTCCAGGAGCAGCTCGCCGGGGCCGCGCATGGTGACCGACAGGTCGTCGACCGGGCCGGCCGAGACCGGGTGCGCGATCGCCGGTCCGCCGCCGAAGTCGGGTTCCTCGACGAACGGGATGATGTTGACCACCGGTCCCCACATGCGCCCGCCGCCGACCAGGCCGAGGTCGCGGCGCAGGTGCTCGTAGCGGTAGGCGTGGTGCGGGCGGTCGGCCTTCAGGCGCGCGGCCACCGCCGTGGTGAGCGCGTCCATTCCGGCGGCGGGGTCGACGTCCAGCGCGAGGGGCACGATGTTCATGGCCATCGCCGGGGTGCGGGCCGCCGGTGTGCCCAGCCGCAGCGCGACCGGCAGGCCGAGGGTGACCTCGCGGGAGCCGGTGACGCGGTGGACGTGGGCGGCCACGGCCGCCAGGACCCGGTGCGGCCAGGCGCCGTCCAGCCCGGAGACCGGCACGGCGTGGCGGATCGTCGTGCGCGAGGGCGCGGCGGTGGCGTCGGTGAGCCCGGCGGCGGGACCGCGCCCGGCCAGCAGGCCCGTCCAGTGCGCGCGGTCGGCGTCCCGGCGATCGGAGGCCTGGTAGTCCGCGTCGGCCTCGGCCAGCGCCGCCAGCGGGCCGAAGGCGGGCATCTCGCCGCGCGTGTAGTGGGCGGCGACGGCCCGGGTGAGCAGGCCGTAGCCGTAGCCGTCGAGGACGGCGTGGTGGACGAGCTGGAGCCACCAGACGCGGCCGGGACCGGCGAGGACCCGGTAGCCGAACAGGGGGCCGCGCTCGGGGTCGAGCGGGACGGTGAGGGCCTCGCGGGCGGCGGCCAGCACGTCGGCGTAGCCGTCGGCGGAGGCCACCGGCGGCACCGTCCCTTGTGGGGAGAGATGCGCCTGGGCGTCCCGGAACGTCAGGTGCAGCGTCTCGGCCGCCGACACCACGGCCGCGACCGATTCCCGCAGCCGCTGCGCGTCGGCGCCGGGTATCTCCAGGATCTCGCAGGTGGAGTAGATGGGGGACTCCGGATCCAGCCGCTGGCCGGTGAGGATGCCGAGTTGCGCCTCGGTGGCCCTCACGTCGGGACCGCCACGCGGGCCTCGCGGCGGGCGCGGACGGCGGTGGCCAGCGCGCCGAGGGTCCCGGCGGTGGTGTCGAGGCCCATGCAGCCGTCGGTGACGCTGATGCCGTAGGCGAGATCGGGGGTGATGGGCTGGTTCCCGGGGTGGATGAAGGACTCCAGCATCACCCCGGCCAGCCCGGTGCGCCCGGCCGCGATCTGCGCGGCGAGGGACTCCACGACCAGGGGCTGGCGGGTGTGGTCCTTGCCGGAGTTGCCGTGCGAGGCGTCGACGACCACGCGGGCGGGCAGCCCGGCGGCGGTGAGCCGGTCGAGGGCGTCGGCCACGGCGTGCGGGCCGTAGTTGGGCCCGTGCGAGCCGCCGCGCAGAACCACGTGGGCGTAGGGATTCCCGCCGGTGCGGGACACCGCGAGGCGGCCCTTGCCGTCGGGGACGACGACGCTGTGGCCACCGGTGGCGACGCCGACGGCGTCCACGGCCGCCCCGACGTGCCCGTCGGGCCGGTTTTTGCAGCCGATGGGCATCGGCAGGGCCGAGGCCAGCCGCCGGTGCGGGGGCGACTCCACCGTCCGCGCCCCGATCGCGCCCCAGGACACCAGGTCGGCGACGTAGGGCGCGAGCGCCGGTTCGACGAACTCGTAGGCCAGCGGCAGGTCCAGCTCGGCCAGTTCGGCCAGCAGGCGGCGGCCCATGGGCAGGCCGGTACGGGCGTCGGCGACCGGGCGCAGCGCGCGCTCGGCCGGGCCGCAGCACCAGTCGTCCAGGCCCGGGTCGAGCAGCAGGCCGGGCCAGCCGATGCCGGTGCGCGGCTTCTCCAGGTAGGCGCGCAGGACGATGAGCAGGTCCGCGCGGTGTTCGGCGGCCAGCGCGCGCAGGCGCCGGGCGTAGTCCAGTGTGGACGCCGCGTCGTGCACCGAGCAGGGCCCGGCGATGACCAGCAGCCGGTCGTCGAGACCGTCCAGCACGGCGGCGATGGCCGCGCGGTGCCCGGCGACCGATTCGGCGAGCGCGGCGGTGACGGGGATGGACTTCTGGAGTTCCTCGGGTGAGGGCAGTACGGCGTTCATCGGGTCCCCCGGGTCAGTGCGCGGTGGAATCCCGCGATGGTGGGCTCCTCGGCGAGGTCGGCGAAGCCGACGTTCAGGCCGCGCTTCTTCCAGTCCTCCACCAGGGTCATCACCCGGATGGAGTCGAGCCCGGCGTCGATGAGGTTCTCGTCGTCGCCGGCCTCTTCGTCCAGGAGTGCCAGGACGGCCGCGCGGACCTCGTCCAGGCCGATCGTGCTCAGCCCGGCGACCGTGGTCACCACTCCGGCGCAGGAGGCCACGATGGACAGTGCCGTCAGGTGCTTCTCCCGGGAGAAGTCGGCCAGCGCGTCGGCGACGAAGAAGGGCTTGATGTCGCGGACGAAGGCGTCCAGCGCGGTCGTCAGCACGCCGATGTGGGCGTAGACCCCGCACAGCACGATCTGGTCGCGGCCCAGCTCGCGCATCCGCTCCGCCAGGTCGCTGCGGGCGAAGGCGCTGTAGCGGTGCTTGGTCAGCACCACGTCGCCGTCCGCGGGGGCCACCGCCGCGACGATCTCGCCGCGCTCCTGCATGCCCGGACCCCACATGTCCGACTGGAGCCCGCGCGTCTCGGGGACCTGCGGCGCGGTCTGGGCGGTGTAGAAGGTCGGCAGTCCCAGCTCCCGCAGGGCCGCGATCCCCTCGTAGAGCGCGGTGAACTCCTCGGTGTAGGCGTCCAGGAAGTACCGCTGCATGTCGTGCACGAGCAGCACCGCGCGCGCCGGGTCGAACCGCCAGGAGACCCGGCTCGCGGGCAGCTCATCGGCGCGGGGCAGGGGATAGGTGGGGATGCTCGGGAGGGGCATCAGGCGCCTTTCGCTCGCAGGGACAGCTTGTCGATCTTCCCCACGGGGGTGCGTGGGAGGACGTCGAGGAAGACGACCTTGTCGGGGACCTTGTAGGCGGCCAGGCCCGCCTCGCGCACGTGCGCCCGCACCGCCGCGCCCTTGAGCGGCACGCGTGCCACCACGTAGGCGCAGGAGCGCTCGCCGAGCAGGTCGTCGGGTATCGCGACCACGGCCGCCTCGGCGATCGCGGGATGCTCCAGCAGGACCCGCTCGACCTCGGCGGCGGCGATCTTCTCCCCGCCCCGGTTGATCTGATCTTTGGCCCGCCCGGTGACGATCATGTGCCCGGTGGGCGAACGGCGCACGAGATCTCCGGTGCGGTAGAAGCCGTCGGCGGTGAACGCCGACCGGTTGTGCGCCTCGGCCCGGAAGTAGCCGCGGATGGTGTACGGCCCGCGCGTGAGCAGGTGCCCCTCCTCGCCGGGGGCGACCTCGGCGTCGGCGTCGTCGACGATCCGGATCTCGTCCAGGGGGCTGATCGGGCGGCCCTGGGTGGTCAGGACCAGCTCCTCCGGGTCGTCGTCGCGGGTGTAGCAGACCAGGCCCTCGGCCATCCCGAAGACCTGCTGGAGCCGCGCGCCCAGCACCGGGTCGACGCGGGCGGCGACCGGCTCGGCCAGTCGCGCGCCCCCGACCTGCACCAGGTTCAGCGTCGACAGGTCGTGCCCGTGGACGGCGTTCACCCAGATCTGCGCCAGCGGCGGCACCAGCGCCGCCATCGTCACGCCCTCGGCGGCGATCAGCGGGAACGCGGTGTCGGGGCTGCCGTCGGGGGCGAAGACCACCGTCCCACCGGCGTGCAGGACGCCCAGGACGCCCGGGGAGGACAGCGCGAAGTTGTGCGCGGCCGGCAGGACGCACAGGTACACCGTCTCCGGGCCCAGCCCGCAGATCTCGGCGCTGGCCCGCACGGAGTAGGCGTAGTCGTCGTGGGTGCGCGGGATCAGTTTCGGCAGGCCCGTGCTGCCGCCCGACAGCTGGAACAGCGCGATGTCGGCGGCGGCCGGGCCGGGCGGCAGGTCTCCGTCCACCGGCTTGAGGTCGGCCAGCGACGTGGTCGGCACCCGGCCGGCGACGGCCGCCGCGTTCTCCTCGAAGCCCGCGTGCAGGAACGCCACCGCTCCCGACTGTGCCACGAAGTGGGTGATCTCGGCGGTTCGGTGCGCGGGCAGCGCGAACACCGGGACCGCGCCCAGCCGGAACAGCGCGAAGACCGCCACGGCGAACTCCGGGCGGTTCCCGCACTGCAGCACCACCCGGTCGCCGTGCCCGACGCCCAGCTCCCGCAGCGCGCCCGCCCACGCCAGGGCCCGCTCCCGCAGCCCGGCGTAGCTGAGCCGCAGCGGCGCGCCGTCCAGGCCGGTGCCGACCAGCGCGGTGCGCTCGCCGTGCTCGGCGGCGACCCGGTCCAGCAGCATCGGGAAGGTCTCCCCGGTCCAGTACCCGGCCGCCCGGTAGCGCTCGGCGAACGCCTCAGGCCACGTGGTGTACTCGCCGGACATCGCCGTCCTCCAGTCCCAGTCCCGCCAACAGTGTGGTGAACTTCGCGGTGGTCTCCGCCAGCTCCCGGTCCGGATGTGACCCAGGCACGATTCCGGCCCCGGCGAACAGCCGGATCTCGCCCTCGGCGAACTCCGCGCAGCGGATCGCCACCGCCCACTCGCCGTCGCCGGCGGCGTCGGTCCAGCCGACCATCCCGGCGTAGAAGCCCCGGTGGAAGCCCTCCAGGGCGGTGATCGCCTCGCGGGCGGCGCCGGTGGGCGTGCCGCAGACCGCCGGGGTCGGGTGCAGCGCGCAGGCCAGTTCGAGGGCGGTGGTGCCCGGATCGGCCAGCTCGCCGGTGATGAGCGTGCCCAGGTGCCACATCGCGGCGGTGCCGGTCACCTCGGGCTCCGGGACGCGCAGGCGCGAGCAGTAGGGCGCCAGGGCCGCGGTGATGGCGTCGACGACGTGGGCGTGCTCGCGGTGGTCCTTGTCGGAGGCGCGCAGCTCGGCCACGGCGGCCGTGTCGCGCCCGTCGCCGGTGCGGGGACGCGAACCGGCCAGCGGGTGGGCGGTGACCACCCGTCCCCGGCGGCGGACCAGTAGCTCCGGGCTCGCCCCGGCCAGCACCCGGCGGCGGGGGAGCGGCACGGCGAAGGTGTGGCCGCGCGGGTCGCGCCCGGCCAGGCCGCGCAGCAGCGCGGGCAGGTCCACCGGGCGGTTCGGGCGCAGCACCAGCGAGCGGGCCAGCACCGTCTTGGCCAGCCCACCGCCGTCCATCATCGACAGTGCCTTGTGGACGGCCGACAGGTAGTGCTCCTCGGTCGGCTCGGCCCGCACGGTCGCCCCGACCCGGGGCACGGCGGCGCCCGTGATCGGCGGTCCCCACCGGTAGTGCTCGGGGACCACCAGCCGCGCCGGTTCGTCGTCGGCGAACGGGATGGCGCCCACGACGATGGCGTCGCCGCCGAGGGCGCGCAGCACCGCGGCGGCCCGCGCGGGCGCCTCGGGCCCGCGCCCGGGGAGCGTGACGGTCGCCCCCTTGGCGTGCAGGGCTCTCTCGCTCGTGCCGTACAGGAAGGAGGAGTGCGGCCGGTAGCCGTCGAAGAGGGTCATAAGGGGGTTTCCCTGTGAGAGGTGGGGGCGGTCAGCGCGGGGTCGCGCCGCCGTCGACGTAGAGGTCCTGCATGGTGATGTGCCGCGCGGCCGGGGAGGCCAGGAAGACCACGGCGGCGGCGACGTCGGCGGGCTCGGCCAGGCGGCCCAGCGGGATGCCGGTCTTGAACAGCGCGGGGTCACCGGCGATGACGGCGGCGGCGCCGCCGGTCCCGGCCCACAGGGCGCGCTGCATCGGGGTGTCGGTGGAGCCGGGCGAGACGACGTTGCAGCGGACGCCGCGCGGCGCCAGCTCCAGACCCAGGCAGCGGGTGAAGTGCGCGGCGGCGGCCTTGCTGGCGGCGTAGGCGGCCATGTGCGCGCGGGGGATCCCGCCCGCGTTGGAGGCGACGGTGACGATGGTGCCCCGCCCGCGCGGCGCCATCCGGCGGGCGACCTCGCGCGAGACGCGCATGACGCC
This sequence comes from Actinorhabdospora filicis, assembly GCF_030269765.1. Lineage (GTDB taxonomy): Bacteria > Actinomycetota > Actinomycetes > Mycobacteriales > Micromonosporaceae > Actinorhabdospora > Actinorhabdospora filicis. The sequence continues at coordinate 75,731 of NZ_BSTX01000007.1, forward strand.
GGTGGCGTTGACCGCGAACAGCGCGTCCCAGTCGGCGTCGGCCAGGTCCACCGCCGGTCCGGTGCGGCAGATCCCGGCGGCGTTGACCAGGATCTCCACCGGTCCCAGCCCGTCCTCGATGGACGCGATGACGCCGGTGACGGCGAGCGGATCGGCGACGTCGGCGGCGTACGGGCCGTCCAGGTCGATCCCGGCGACGGTGTGTCCCTCGGCGGCGAGGGCTTCGGCGACGGCGGCGCCGATACCGCTGGCGGCGCCGGTGACCACGGCGATGCTCACAGAACCTCCCTGGGGGTCAGGTGAGGTTAGGCTAGCCTAAAAAAGTGACGCCTAGAAACCGCCCCGAGACTCACTGAATAAGCGGAGGTCAGGCCACCGCCACGCCCAGCCGGGCGCGACCGCCGTCCACAAGAGAGACATCGAGATCCCAGTCCCGCCACCGGAACCGGCCATCGGTGTCCACATGCGACAAATCCACCCCGGCCAGCCCGTCCAGGGACGTCGCGCCCACCTTCACCAGCGCCTCCTTCAGCACCCAGCGGCGCAACCGCGACGGGCCGTCCCCGCGCTCGCCGGGCGCCAGCACCGAGTCGGGGACGTCCTCGCGGCCGGTCTCCTCGATGTCGACGCCGATCAGGCGGTCGGCCGCCGCCGCGGCCACGTGGGTGCGGGTGTGCGACAGGCTCACGTGCACGCCCTCGATGATCGGGCGGCCGTGCTCGGTGTCGCCGCAGTCGGGGCACAGGTGGGTCAGCGTCAGCACCGCCGGATCGGCGCCCAGCAGCGCCGCCGCGCAGTCGCGGACGAGGGCGTGCGCGGCCAGGTAGGCGTCCCGGTCGGCGGCGAAGCGGAAGGACTCCGCCCGCCGCAGCTCGGCGGGGGTGAAGGCATAAGGGGCGACCTCATCGGTCACCGCCGACCAGCGGACGTCCACAGCACCCTCCAAAAGCTCAGGATCTCCGGGAAGTGACCACATAGGCCGAAGGATGCGCGCCCGGCCGGGTGAACTCGATCTCCTTGACCACGCGCAGGCCGTGGGTGCGCTGCACCGACTCGCGGAACAGGCGCTTGTCCTCCGTCAGCAGCACCGCGCGGCCCTTGCCCCGCAGCACCCGCCGGACCTCCCGCAGCAGCGCCGGGTACAGCCTCGTGTTGCCCGCGTGCGAGCCGACCCGCTTGCCGAACGGCAGATTGGCCACCAGCCGGTCGACCGAGCCGTCCGGCAGCGGCAGCGCGGCGGCGTCCCCGCGCGCGACGACGCACGGGACGCGCCGGGCGTCCAGGTTCTCCCGGGCCGCCTCGACCCAGCGGTCCATCAGGTCGAAACCGAGCAGCTCGCCCGGCTCGGCCATCTGGCCCGCCGTGACCAGCAGCGTCCCCGCGCCGCAGCACGGGTCCACGACCGTCTGGCCCGGCTCGATCTTGGCCAGCCGCACCATCACCGCCGCGACCACCGGGGTCGTGGAGGCCGGGGCGCGCGTCAGCTCGCCGAAGCGGCGCGGGTAGAACAGCGGGCCGATCTCGGCGATCAGGCCCTCGCGCTCGTCGCGCTCGACGTTCACCGACCAGTCACCGGCGTCGTTGACCCAGCCGAACTTCTCGCTCAGCAGGTCGCGCAGGTCCCAGCGCTCCTCGCCGACCGGGGCGACCCGGAAGCGCACCGGGGCGTCCAGCGCGGCGAACACGCCGTCCGGGTCGCCCGCGCGGGCCTCCACGTCGTCCAGGACCACCGCCGCGCCGCTGAAGTAGCGGACGTCGGCCAGCGGGCGCAGCGGCCCGTCCCAGTCCAGCGTCAGCCCGTCCGGGCGCCGGGTGATGTCGCCGGCGAGGTGCCGGACCTCTTCGAACAGGTAGTCGACCGCGCCCGGCGTGGTGCGCAGCAGCAGCCGCGCCCGCGCCCGGCGGTCCAGATCCACGCCTCGCGGCGAAGCCCCCCGTGCCACGTTCACCCCGCCGGCTGGACGAGCTCGATCAGCACGCCCCCCGCGTCGGCCGGGTGCACGAAGTTCACGCGCGAGTTCGAGGTGCCCCGGCGCGGCTCGTCGTAGATGAGACGAACGCCACGCTCGCGCAGGGCCGCGCACGCGACGTCGATGTCGGCGACCGTGTAGGCCAGCTGCTGCATCCCCGGACCCTTTTTGCCCAGGAACCGGCCGATCGTGGAATCGGGCGAAAGGGGCGCCAGCAGCTGGATCATCGAGTCGCCGGAGCCGATGCGCAGCATCGCTTCGCGCACGCCCTGCTCGGTGTTCTCCTCGACGTGCTCGCAGGTCGCGCCGAACGTGCCCGTGTAGAACTCGATCGCCGCGTCCAGGTCCGGGACCGCGATGCCGACGTGATCGATTCGCAGCAGGCCGACGGGTGTCAAAGCGCTCATCGGGCTAGTCTGGCGGATGGGCCGGAGACCCCGGCGACGTCCCTCTCCGTAACACCCCCAGACCGGAGGCGTAATGACCAACGTCATCGTGCACGGCGCACGCACCCCGATCGGCAAGCTGCTCGGCGCCCTCGCCGACCTGCCGGCCACCGCCCTGGGCGGCGTGGCGATCAAGGGCGCCCTGGAGCGCGCGGGCGTCGCCCCGGAGCAGGTCGACTACGTCATCATGGGGCAGGTCCTGCAGGCCGGGCAGGGGCAGATTCCCGCCCGTCAGGCCGCGGTCCTGGCCGGTATCCCGATGACCGTCCCGGCACTGGGCATCAACAAGGTCTGCCTGTCCGGCCTCAACGCCATCGCGCTGGCCGACCAGCTGATCCGCGCCGGTGAGGCCGAGATCATCGTGGCCGGCGGCATGGAGTCCATGACCGGCGCGCCGCACCTGCTCATGGGGCAGCGCAAGGGCTACAAGTACGGCGACGTCACCCTCGCCGACCACATGGCCCTCGACGGCCTGACCGACGCCTACGACAAGATCCCGATGGGCGAGTCGACCGAGCACCACAACACGCGCCTGGGCATCGGCCGCGCCGAGCAGGACGAGTTCGCCGCCCGCAGCCACCGCCTGGCCGCCGAGGCGCAGAAGAACGGTTTCCTGGACGAGGAGATCGTCCCGGTGGAGATCCCGCAGCGCAAGGGCGACCCGATCGTCGTCCGCGCCGACGAGGGCATCCGCGCCGACACCTCCGCCGAGGTCCTGGGCAAGCTGCGCCCGTCCTTCACCAAGGACGGCACCATCACCGCCGGCAACGCCTCCTCCATCAACGACGGCGCCGCCGCCGTGGTGGTCATGCCGAAGGCGAAGGCCGAGGCCCTGGGGCTGACCTGGCTCGCCGAGATCGGCGCGCACGGCTCGGTCGCCGGTCCCGACAACTCGCTGCACTCGCAGCCCGCCAACGCGATCAAGAAGGCCGTGGAGAAGGAGGGCATCACCGCCGCCGACCTCACGGTCATCGAGATCAACGAGGCCTTCGCCTCCGTCGGCCTCCAGTCGACCAAGGAGCTGGGCGTGGACCTGGCCATCGTCAACCCGCAGGGCGGCGCCATCGCCCTCGGCCACCCCATCGGCGCCTCCGGCGCGCGCCTGGCGCTGACCCTGGCGCTCCAGCTGCGCCGTAACGGCGGCGGCATCGGCGCGGCGGCCCTGTGCGGCGGCGGCGGTCAGGGCGACGCGCTCATCCTCAAGGTGCCGAGCAGTGAGTGAGCGCCAGCGAACTCACCAGAAAACAGAGCATTGTCTGGATCACGGACGTGGCTCGCGGAGCGAGGCTCGTCCGTGATTTCTGAGCTCGTGAGCCGGGCCCGGAGCGGTGACCACCGCGCCGTGGCCCGGCTCGTCACACTGGTCGAGTCGGGTGGCCCCGGCGTCCGCGAGGTCGCCTCGGCCCTGGCTCCCTACGCGGGACACGCGCAGGTCATCGGCCTCACCGGTTCGCCCGGCGTCGGCAAGTCCACGACCACCACCGCGCTGGTGGCGGCCTACCGGCGGGAGGGGAAGAAGGTCGGGGTCCTGGCCATCGACCCGTCCTCGCCGTTCTCCGGCGGCGCGATCCTCGGCGACCGCATCCGCATGCAGGAGCACGCCACCGACCCCGGCGTCTACATCCGCTCGATGTCCTCGCGCGGCCACCTGGGCGGCCTGTCGGCCACGACCCCGCAGGCCGTGCGCGTCCTGGACGGTGTCGGCTGCGACGTGATCCTGGTGGAGACCGTCGGTGTCGGCCAGGCCGAGGTCGACATCGCCAGCCTCGCCGACACGACGCTGGTGCTGCTGGCGCCCGGCATGGGCGACGGCATCCAGGCGGTCAAGGCCGGGATCCTGGAGATCGCCGACGTCTTCGTGATCAACAAGGCCGACCGGGACGGCGCCGACCACACCCTCCGCGACATCCGCTCCATGATGGCCCTGGTCACCCGCGAACCCAACGAGTGGCGCCAGCCGATCGTGAAGACCGTCGCGCACAAGACCGAGGGCCTGGAGGAGCTGCTGGAGGCGATCGGCAAGCACCACTCCTGGCTGGCCGAGCACGGCGAGCTTCAGCGCCGCCGCACCGCCCGCGCCTCGGCGGAGATCACCGCCATCGCGCTCGGGCTGCTGCGCGCGCGCCTGGACGTCACCGACGAGCTGGCCTCGGCGGTCGCGGCGGGCGAGATGGACCCGTACGCGGCGGCCGACCGGCTGCTGGGGTAGCGGGAGTCGTGGGGAGCGCCCGGGGGACCGGGCGCTTTCGCTAGACGAAGTCGGCCGTTTCCAGCGTGAACGCGAACGGTTCGGGCAGGGGTAGCGGGTCGCCGAACTTGACGGTGCGTTTCTGGGTGTAGTCGTGATCCTTGGGCAGGTCGTACAGGATCACCGTGCGTTCTTTGCGATCGATGAGCAGGTAGATGGGGATGCCCGCCTGTGCGTAGCCGCGCCGCTTGATACCGAGGTCCTCGTTACGGCCGCTCGGTGAGGTGATCTCGGCGACGAGTTCGACCTCGGTGGGTGGCGACCAGGTCTCCGGGCCGCGCAGTGTGCCCTTCGGGCTCACGGTGAGGTCGGGGATGAACCTGCCGAGTGGAGTGATCAGGCCGGTGTTGCCGCTGAGCCGGTAGACGCGTGGATGATGCTGCCGGATCTGCTCGTCGATCTCGTCATAGTTCGACTCGTGGGCGGCTGACGGGGGCGGGTTCACGACGATCCTCTCGGTGATCAGTTCGGCCTGATAACCCGGCGGCGTCATGTCGCTGATGTCGAAGAAGGTCTTGAGGATGGTGCCCTCAGCCGGAGCGTCCTCGACGCCCTCGTCCGCTCGCGCGCGCATCTCCATAAGCACAGTGTGCCCCCTTCCTCGGCGAACCGTCCGGGTGAAAGCGTTCCTCCCGGACCGATCGTACAGATGATCGAAAACATCGACAAATACCCCTATCTCAATACCAATCCGCCACCTCCCCACCCCCCATCTCCAGCGCGTCTCCGTTGGCTAACGATCCGGATACACACCTCCCACTTCCCCTCCCCGCGTCGGAAGCTTGTGATCCACGTCCCACGGGGAGAGGCGGACCCGAGTGTCCAATGTGACCTTCCGCGGCATCAGACATCGGGCCGGCCGCTCGGCCGTGGTCTTCACACTGGCCATCGTGGCCGTCGCCGCGGCCGTCCTCGCCCCCGCCTACACGGCGGCGGCGCAGCAGTCGATGCTCACCGACGAGATGCGGGCCATGAGCACGCCGACCGCCACCGTCACCCTCTACACCGTCGGCGACGAGACCGGCGAGGCCTACCGGGACCCCGCCGAGTTCCGCGCGGCCATCACCGCCGAACTGGCCAAGCGGCCGAAGATCGCCGAAATGCTCGGCGATCCCGTCGGCTACACCGACTTCAACAACAGCGGCCGCGCCGCCATCACCGGCGGCAGTGAGAACGCGCAGGTACTCGTCTCCTCCCGGGACGCGGTATGCGCGCACCTCACCTTCACCTCCGGCCACTGCCCCACCGGGCCCGGCGAAGTGACGATGTCGGCGCGATCGGCCAAGGCCCTCGGCTTCGTCCTCGGGCAGAGCGTCACCGTCGTCAACGGCCAGCCCGGCCACCCGTACCAGGGGAGCCTCACGCTCGTCGGGCTGCACGAGGCCACCGACCTCAAGGACCCCTACTGGGGCCCCAACCCGTACTTCTCCTTCGGGCGCGACGAGCAGGACAAGATGATCTCCGACGCCGTCTTCGTCGCCGGCCCTGAGGTCGTCCGGGCCTTCGGCGGGCCGAAGATCCCGATCACCACCGGCCTGGAGTACCCGGTCCTGCGCGAGGTGCCGCGCCTGGCCGACGTGGAGACCATCCAGGACGCACTCGCCGACCTCAAGACCGCCCTGCTGGCCGAGGGCCGCAACATCGACACCGTCCTGCCCGGCGTCTTCGGCGGAGTCCGCGCCGACAACGACGCCGTCGCCGCGGCCGTCCCGGTGGTCTCCATCCCGCTCATCCTGCTGTGCTGGTTCGTCCTCTTCCTCGTCGTCGCCAACCTCACCGCCGGGCGCGGACCCGAGATCGCGCTGGCGAAACTGCGCGGCTACCAGCGCGGCGGAACCGTCCGATTCGGACTCGGCGAGCCGCTATGGCTCATCGCGCTCGCCGCGCCCTTCGGGTTCCTGCTGGGCCTGGGCCTGGTCGAGGGCACCGCCTCGCTGGTGCTGGCCGGGGGCACGCACGTGCGGATCGACGCCGACGTCTTCGTCTACGCGCTCACCGCGATCGCCGGTGCGGCCGTGGCGGCCACGATCGGCGCGTGGCGGACGCTCTCGCTGGGCGTCCCGGACCTGCTGCGCCGGGTCCCGCCGCGCAAGGGCTGGCGGGTGGGCATCGTGGACGGCGTGCTGGCCGCCGTCGCCGCGATCGCCGTCTACCAGGCGGTGGAGGCCAAGCCGGGCGAGTCGCGGACGCTGGTGCTGCTGGCGCCGCCGATGCTGGCGCTGCTGGTGGGCATCGCGACGGCGCGGCTGCTGGCGATCTTCGCCAAGGGCCGGGTCGGCGCGGCCGGGACCCGGGGCCGGGCCACCGCGATGCTGACCTGGACGCAGATCGCGCGGCGACCGGCGATGCGGCAGCTGGTGGTGCTGGTGACGGTGGCGGTCTCGCTGCTGTCCTTCGCCGCGATCGCCTGGCAGATGGGCGAGCACAATCGCGAGCTGGCCGCCGAGGACGCCCTGGGCGCCGACACCGTCTACACCGTCACCACGAAGGATCCGGTGGCGCTGATCAACGCGGTGACCTCCGTCGATCCACAAGGGACGTACGCGATGGCCGCGGCCCGTGCGCTGTCCCGCTACAACGACGCGACCTTCTCCGTGATCGGCGTGCAGTCGGACCGGCTGGCGGCGGTGGGCCGCTGGCGCGACCACGACCGGGCCGCGCTGGAGGACGTCGCGCGGCAACTGCGGCCGGGCCTGCCCGATCCGGTGCGGCTGAACGGTTCGCTGACCATCGAGGCGACCGCGAGCGGGCTGTCCAGCCAGCGGCCGATCAAGCTGGTCGCCACCGTCCTCACCGACGGGGACCGCACCATCACCGCCCGCCTCGGCGACCTGGTGGAGGGCCGCAACACCTTCACCTCGACCGTCTGCCCCGGGCCGTGCCGCCTGGTCGGGCTGGGCCTGAGCCGCTTCCCCGGCAGCTCCGACGAGATCAGCGCGACCGTCACCGTCTCCGGGATGGCCTCCGGCGACACCGATCTGAGCGCGACGCTCGGCGATCCGGCGAACTGGCGGCGGCTGGCCGGGCTCGGCGACTCCGGCTTCCTGGTGAGCGCGGACGGAACCGGCCTGCGCATGCAGGCTCGCAGCGTCGAGACGCGCGACCTGATCGCCGAGCACGCCTCGATCCCGGCCGACCTGCCGGCGGTGATCGCCGGTGAGGCGCCCGCCGACGACAAGGCCGCGGCCGACTTCGCCTACCCGGGCCTCAACGGCGTCCCGCAGCCCTTCCACGTGACCGGTTCGGCGCGGATCCTGCCGCAGGGCGGGACGCGCGGGCTGTTCACCGACCTCGGGCTGCTCACCACGCAGGCCACCACGCTCGGCTCGGTGTCCAACCTGTCCACAGTGGTCTACCAGGTGTGGGCCACCGCCGACGCCCCCGCCGACCTGCCCCAGCGGCTGGCGGCGGCCGGTATCGACGTCACCGGCACCGACTCGATGACCGCCTACCTCGACCGCGTCGGACGCCGCGCGCCCGCGCTGTCGCTGCGGCTGTACCTGCTCGCCGGTGGCGCGGCGGTGCTGCTGGCGGTGGGCAGCGTCCTGTTCACCGCGCAGGCGGCCTCGGCGGCGCGCGGCTACGAGGTCGCCGCCCTGCGCGTGGCCGGTGTGCCGCGCAAGGTGCTGCGCCGCAGCGTCGCCTACGAGTACGTGATCGTGGTGGGCGTGCCGCTGCTGCTCGGCGTGGCGTCCGGCGCGGTCGCCTCGAAGCTGATGATCCCGCTGATACCGCTGGTGTCGGCCGAGGGCGACAGCCTGCCGCCCGACCTGGTGTGGACCGGCCCGTGGCCGCCAGCCGCGGTCGCGGTGACCCTGTTCGGATTCGCCGCGGCGGTCGGCGTCGCGGTGCGCACCCTGCGCCGCGTCGGCCGCGCCTCCCGGCTGCGGGAAGGAGAGCAGTGAGCATCGCGATCGTCCGCGACCCCATCGGCGTCACCTGCCGGGGACTGGTCTACATCTACCGCCTGGACGGCTACGACGTGGTCGCGCTGTCCGGTGTGGACCTCGACGTCGCGCCGGGGGAGTCGCTGGCGCTGGTCGGGCCGTCCGGATCGGGGAAGTCCACGCTCATGGGCCTGATGGCGGGGCTGCTGCGGCCCTCGGCCGGGCGGCTCAGCGTCGGGCCCCACGACCTGGCCAAGGCCGGGCCGATGGAGCTGCAGCGCATGCGCGCCAACGATGTCGGCGTGGTCCTCCAGGGCGCCTCGCGCAACCTGCTGCCTTACCTGGGCGCCGAGGACAACATCCGCTTCGCGCAGCGGGAGGTCCCGCGCGAGTACCGCACCGACATGCCGGCCGCGCGGGAGCTGCTGGACCTGGTGGGGCTCACCGGATCCGGCGTCGCGAGCAGCCTCCCGAAGCGGCTGTCGCCCGGTGAGCGGCAGCGCCTGGCGGTGGCCGTGGGCGCCGCCAGCGGCGCGGGCCTGCTGCTGGCCGACGAGCCGACGTCCCAATTGGACACCCACGCGCGCGACGAGGTCCTGGCCGCGCTGGAGGCGGTCCACGCCACCGGCCGCACCGTCATCGTGGTCACCCACGACCCCGAGGTGGGCGAGCGGATGCACCGCACGGTCACCATCCGCGACGGCCGGGTGGGCGCCGAGGGCCGCCGCGGCGAGGACTACCTCATCGTCGGCCGCGACGGATCGGTGCACCTGCCGCAGGAGCTGCTGGAGCTGCACCCGCCCGGCACGCTCATGCGGGCCGAGGCCGAACCCGACGGCACCATCCGGCTCATCCCCACCATCGGCACCGGGAGCGAGACATGACCACTGTGGACGCCGGGGGCGCGCTCATCGCCGACTCCCTCACCGTCTCCGCCGGTGGGCACCACATCCTCACCGGCGTGTCGATGCTCGCCGAGCCCGGCCGCGTGCTGGCCGTCACCGGCGCGTCCGGCGCGGGCAAGACCAGTCTCCTGTGGACGCTGACCGGGCTGGTGCGCCCGGAGAGCGGGACCATCACCTACGCGGGTGAGCCGGTGGGCGACCGCGACTCGGCCGTCGCGCACGGCATCGTCCTCATCCCGCAGGACAACGGCGTGGCACCCAGCCTCACCGCCTACGAGAACGTGCTGATCCCCTTGATCGGCACCGGATGCGGGTCCGAGGAGGCCGCCGAGCGGGCCGTGGACGCGCTGGAGCGCGTCGGTCTCGCCGGGCAGGTCGAGCAGCTCGTCGAGGAGCTGTCCGGCGGGCAGCAGCAACGGGTGGCGATCGCGCGTGGCCTGGCGCAGAAGGGAAGCGTGTTGCTCGCCGATGAGATAACGTCCGAACTGGACGCCGCGAACCGGGAAAGAGTTCTGGAGCTGTTGCACGCGGAGGCCTGGCGCGGCGCGGCGGTGGTTTTCGCCACGCACGACCTGGAAGCGGCCGGTGCCTGCGATGCGCGACTGCACCTTGTGGACGGTGCCGCCGAGTACATCGGACGGTGAGTGTTAGCGTACGTCCCTTACCATTTCTGTCGTCTTTGCGACTGTGCGCACATGTTGACCTCAATGACCTGCGGCGTAAGGTCGGCAACGGCGGCAGTACTCACAGTTCACCCAGATCAGTGGCGGTGATCGCGGATGATCAGTCCTTTGGTGCGGCGCATGCGGCTCGGCAACGAGCTGCGCGCTCTCCGGAAGAAAGCAGGGCTCACTCATGAGCAGCTCGCCCGTAAGGTCGGGCAGGCGCGCATGAAGTTCTCCCGGCTGGAGAACGGCCGCATCCGGCCCGACGTCGGCGACATCATCAAGGTGCTGGACGCGCTCGACGTCGACGGCGGCGAGTGGAACAAGCTGGTGAACATCGCCCGCGACGCCGCCGACCAGGGCTGGTGGCACCGGATCGCCGAGCAGATGGGCATCCGGCAGGCGATGTACGCCGACCTCGAAGCGGGCGCGGCGACCATCCGCGCCTACGAGCAGAACTTCATCCCCGGGCTGCTGCAAACCCAGGCGTACCTGGAATCCCGCGACCGCACCGCCGCGTCCCTCGCCGGATCCCAGGAGTCCAACCCGCTCGTCTGGGAGGGCCGCGCCGGCCGCCAGCGGATGCTCCAGCGCCCCGGCGGGACCACCTACGAGGTCATCATCGACGAGATCGCCCTGCGGCGGCTGTCGGTCTCCGCGCCGGTCATGGCCGAGCAGCTGGAGCACATGCTGGCCGTCCAGCGCGAATCGGACCGCATAACGATCCGCATTCTCCCCGTCGACGCGCTCGTACCCGGTTACAGCGTGCCGTGGTCGAGTTACTCGATCTTCACCTACCCCGACGCCGAAGATCCAGTGGTCGCGGCGGTGGAGATGTCGGCGGTGGACGAACTCCTCGCCGACCCCGAACACGTGAACCCGCTCGTCGCCCACTTCGAACGTCTCCGTGAGGCCTCGCTATCTCCTATGGACAGTGAGAAGCTGCTCAGTAGCACCGCGCAGCGGTTGACTGACAGGAGGTAATTCAGTGGGCGGCTATAGGTTCCTGACCTGGCGCAAAGCGTCCCGAAGCAGCCAGGGAAACGGCAACTGCGTCGAGGTGGCGCGCGCCGTGGAGCAGCCGATGATCGGCGTCCGCGACTCCAAGGACCGGGGTGGGCCGGTCCTGGTGGCGACCCCCTCGAACTGGGCCGGACTGATCGACGCGATCAGTGGTGGGGACCTTCGGAGGCCGTAACCACGTACTTCGGCCCCCGCGAAGGCGGCATCCCGACAGGCGGGGTGCCGCCTTCGGCATGTCCGCAGCCGACGAGCGGGGAGATGGCGGGGCGATGCCGGAGCGAAGGGCCTGAGGGCGGAGGAATAAGGGAATAGGGGCGAATGGGCGGCGCGGGGGCGGGGGTGCGGACGGGCTTGGCACGGGGTGCCGGGGGCGGGTTCGGCGGATGGCGACGTGGTGGGGTGGCGGCGGGGTGGGGCCGCGGTGATCGGGGCGGCGGAGGGTTGGCGGTGGCGCACAGTGCCGGTGGGGGCGCGGGTGGGGTGAGCGGGCACGGGGCGGTGGCGGGGTGGCGCGCGTCGTGTGTGTGCCCGGGGCGGCAAGTTGGCCCCTTGCAGTCAGGGGTGCCGGGCCGGTACGACAATTCGGCTGAATCGGCCTGGATCGCGCCGAGCCCTAATCACGCCCCGATCGCTCGTGCCATGCCACGGCCATTCGAGCCCGGGTGGACGCCCGGGAGTAGGCCGCTGGTTCCGTGGCCTCTGGCGTTCGCCGACGGGCCGGAGCGGGCGTGGGTTCGGGGTGGCGCGCGTCGTGTGTGCATCCGCGGCGGCGAGAGGGCCCCTTGCATTCAGGGGTATCAGCCGGGTGCGACAATTCGGCCGAATGGCGCATGAACGGCGCCCGGATCGGCCGACGCGAGCCCGTCCCACCGCCCTCGTTCCCGCGTCGTGTGCCCTTCCCCACGCGTTCACCGCCCCCACCTCCGCCTCACCGGCCACGCCCTAGCGATCGTTAAGGAACGCGACCTAGGATGGTCGGGGCAAAGCAGCCGCACCGGAAGGACCACACGTGAACTCCGCCGACATCTCCGCCGGACGCGACCGCTGGCAGGAGCGCTACGACGGCGCGCGCAAGCGCGACGTCGACTTCACCACCCTCTCCGGGCTCGAACTCGACCCGGCGTACGGCCCGCCCGAGGACGTCGACGACCCGCGCATGGAGCGCATCGGCTGGCCCGGCGAGTTCCCCTACACGCGCGGCCTCTACCCGACCGGTTACCGCGGGCGGGCGTGGACGATCCGCCAGTTCGCCGGTTTCGGCAACGCCAAGCAGACGAACGAGCGCTACAAGATGCTCCTCGCCGCCGGTGGCGGTGGCCTGTCGGTGGCCTTCGACATGCCGACGCTGATGGGCCGCGACTCCGACGACGCCAAGTCGCTCGGCGAGGTCGGGCACTGCGGGGTGGCCATCGACTCCGCCGCCGACATGGAGGTCCTGTTCGACGGGATCGACCTGCAGGGCGTCACGACGTCCATGACGATCTCGGGCCCGGCGGTTCCGGCCTTCTGCATGTACCTCGTCGCCGCCGAACGGCAGGGCGCCGACATCACGAAGCTGGACGGCACGCTCCAGACCGACATCTTCAAGGAGTACATCGCGCAGAAGGAGTGGCTGTTCGAACCCGAGCCGCACCTGCGCCTCATCGGCGACCTGATGGCGTACTGCGCCGGGACGATCCCGCGCTACAAGCCGCTGTCGGTGTCCGGCTACCACATCCGCGAGGCCGGTTCGACCGCCGCGCAGGAGCTGGCGTTCACCATCGCCGACGGCTTCGGCTACGTCGAGCTGGGCCTGTCGCGCGGGCTGGACGTGAACGTGTTCGCGCCGGGCCTGTCCTTCTTCTTCGACTCCCACATCGACTTCTTCGAGGAGATCGCCAAGTTCCGCGCCGCCCGCCGCATCTGGGCGCGCTGGCTGCGCGACGTCTACGGCGCCACCTCCGAGAAGGCGCAGTGGATGCGCTTCCACACCCAGACCGCCGGGGTGTCGCTCACCGCGCAGCAGCCGGTGAACAACGTGGTCCGCACCGCCGTGGAGGCGCTCGCCGCCGTCCTCGGAGGCACGAACTCGCTGCACACCAACGCGCTGGACGAGACCCTCGCGCTGCCCACCGACGAGACCGCCGAGATCGCCCTGCGCACCCAGACGGTGCTCATGGAGGAGACCGGCGTGGTCAACGTCGCCGACCCGCTCGGCGGCTCCTGGTACGTCGAGGCCCTCACCGACCGCATCGAGGCCGAGGCCGAGGCGATCTTCCGCCGCATCCTGTCCCTGGGCGGCGAGCAGGGCGAGGACGCCGGGACCACCACCCGCGCGGCCCTCGCGGCCGGCAACCACAAGATCGGCCCGGTCACCTCCGGCATCCTGCGCGGCATCGAGGACGGCTGGTTCACCGGCGAGATCGCCGAGGCCGCCTTCCAGTACCAGCAGAAGCTGGAGCGCGGCGAGAAGCGCATCGTCGGCGTCAACTGCCACACCGAGACCGTGGCCCGCGACCTGGACATCATGCGCGTGTCCCACGAGGTCGAGCGCGCCCAGGTCGCGCTGCTCACCGACCGCAAGGGCGCCCGCGATCAGGCCACCGTCGACGCCGCCCTCAAGCACCTCATCGAGGTGTCGCGCACCGACGAGAACATGATCCCGGCGATGCTGGACGCCGTCCGCGCCGAGGCGACCCTCGGCGAGATCTGCGACGTCCTGCGCGAGGAGTGGGGCGAGTACCGGGAGCCCGCGCGCTTCTAGATCGACGCCCGGACGCCGGTCGGCCCACGCGCCGGCCGGCGTCTTCCATACCCCGAGAGGCCACATGGACGCGTTAACGGGCAACGGGATCGTCCTCGACCGCACGGTCCCCTTCGAGCGGCGGATCGCGCGCCTCATCGAGCACTGCGGCTCGGCGGCCGACGAGCCCGTGCTCGTCGACGGGGTGGCGTTCTTCCTGCTGTACTGCTGGTTCCAGCGGCACACCACCGACGCTGCGGCACTGCGTGGGCTCATCGACGCGTCGCTGGCCGGGATCGGCGGTGAGCTCGGCTGGATCGGGATGCTCCATCAACGCGGGTATTGCGCCTGCGGCCAGACCAACCGGCTGGAGAACATGACGATCTGCGTGGAGTGCGCGTCCTACGAGTGCTGGGAGTGCTACGGGTGCCATCGCGCGCGCACCGGCCACGAGGTCGTCGGCTAGCCGCGCAGCTTCTCCCGGACCCGGCGCAGCGCCGGGTGCCGCAGCTCGTCCAGGATCGCCTCGGCCCGGTGCCAGGCGTCCAGCGCGGAGGCGTCGTCGCCCATGGCCGTGTAGGTGTCGCCGAGGTTGTCGAGGGTCATCGCGAGGTTGAAGCGGTCGCCGAGGCGTTCGGCGGTCGCGATGGACTCGCGGTAGCTGGCGATCGCCTCGGGGTACCGCCGCAGGTGGTGGTGGGCGTAGCCGATGGTGTCCAGGACGGCGATCTCGCCGCCGGGGGCGTTGAGTTCGCGGGTGGCGGCCAGCGCGCGGTGGCCGTGGTCGAGGGCGAGTTCGTATCGCCCGGTGCGGGCGTAGCACCAGGCGACGGTGTTGAGCGCGTAGGCGTGCCCGGCGGTGTGCGGTTCGTGCAGCGCGAGGGCCCGCAGCGCGTGTTCGAGCGCTTGGGGGTACCTGCCCTGTTGCTCGTGGAGGATGGCCAGGTCGGCGGCGATGTGCGCCTCGCCGGGCAGGTCGCCGATGCTCCGGTGGAGCTCCAGGGCGGCGGTGAAGTGGTGTTCGGCGTCCTCGATGCGGGCGAGGCGGACGTGGACGCGCCCGAGCCCGCGGTGGGCCTTGGCGCGCAGGGCGGGGTCGGCGAGGCGTTCGGCGGCGGCGAGGGCGGCGTGCTGGCAGCCGGTCCAGTGCGCCCAGTCCCCTTGGCGTTCGAAGTGCCCGGACAGGGCCCGGGCCAGCTGCCAGGCGCGCCGGTGGTGGCCGGTGGCCGAGGCCCGGTCCAGGACGGCGAGCAGGACGTCCTGCTCGGCGGTGAGCCACTCGGTCGCGGTCCCGGCGACGGGTTCGGGCCGGACGCCGGGGAGCGGTGCGGCGAGGGTCTCGCGGGTCTGGAGCGGGTTGACGACGGCGGACGCGGCGTGCGCGGTGTGCAGGTAGTGGTCGAGGACGCGGCCGGTGGCGGCCTCGCGGTCGGCGGGGGTCTCCTCGGCGGCGGCCAGTTCGGCGGCGTACTCGCGCATCAGGTCGTGGAGGGTGTGGCGGCCCGCGGACTCGGTGACCAGGTGCGCCCGGGTCAGCTCGGCCAGCAGGCGCGCGGCGTCGCGGGTGGTGAGTCCGGCGAGGCTGGCGGCGGCGGGGACGGTGACGTGCGGGCCGGGGTGCAGGCTCAGGAGCCGCAGCATGCGGGCCGCTCCGGCGCCCAGGGCGCGGTAGGACCAGGAGAACACCGCGCGGACGTCGGTGGCCGCCGAGTCGGTGTCGAAGGCGCCGATCCCGCCGCGCAGCTGCGCGGCCAGGTCGCCCAGGCGGTCCTCGCGGCCGATGACGGCGCGGGCGGCGGCGATGGCCAGGGCCAGCGGGAGGCGGGCGCTGGCGGCGATGATGTCGTCGGCGGCGCGCGGCTCGGCGGCCACCCGTTCGGGGCCGATGCGGCGCTCCAGCAGCTCGCGGGCCTCGGCGAGGGTGAACAGGTCGAGGTTCACCCGGTGGGCGCCGTGCCCGGCGATCAGGCTCAGCAGGACGTCGCGGCTGGTGACCAGGACGAGGGAACCGGCCGCGCCGGGCAGCAGCGGCCGGACCTGGTCGGCGCTACCGGCGTTGTCCAGCAGCATGAGCGTGCGCCGGCCGTCCATCGTGGAGCGGTAGAGGGCGGTGAGTTCCTCGGCGTCGGCGGGCACGTCCTCACCGCGGACGCCCAGGGTGCGCAGGAAGCGGGCCTGGACCTGTTGCGGGGACAGGGCCCGGCCGGGATGGTGGCCGCGCAGGTCGGCGAAGAGCTGACCGTCGGGGAACGCGTCGGCGATCCGGCGCGCCCAGTGGACGGCGAGGGTGGTCTTGCCGACCCCGGCGGTGCCGGTGAGGACGCCGACGACCGGCTGCTCCCGGGCGTCCAGCAGTCCGTCGAGCGCGGCCAGTTCGGTGCCGCGGCCGGTGAAGACGGCCGTGCCGGGCGGGAGCTGGCGGGGGACGGGCAGGCGCGGCGGCCCGCCGTCCGGGCCGCCGGTCAGGATCGCCGCGTGCAGCGCCCGGATCTCCTCGCCCGGGTCGAGGCCGAGCTCCTCGCCCAGGGACGTGCGGAAGCGGTGGAAGGCGTCCAGGGCCTCGGCCCGCCGTCCACAGTGGTGCAAGGCGCGCATCAGCTGGTGGCAGAAGGCCTCCCGCAGCGGGTGCGCGGCGGTGAGCGGGACCAGCTCGCCGACCAGGGCGGCGGCGTTCCCGGCGTCCAGGAGGATGTCGTTTCGGCGCTCGATCAGCCGCAGCCGCCGCTCCACCAGGCCCGGGACCACCTCGCGCTGAAGGGATTCCGACGGCACGTCCACCAGCGGCTCGCCGCGCCACAGCCCGAGCGCGGCCGTCACCGCCGTCAGCTCGTCGCCGCCCCCGCGCAGCAGCTCCTCGACGCGCCCGAGATCGGTGCGGCCGGGCGGGACGTCGAGCCGGTAGCCGTCCGGGCACGTGACGATGACCTCGCCCGCGCCGATCCGCTCCAGCCGGGCCCGCACCCGCACCGCGCACAACTGGACCGCGCGACGCGGGTTCTTCGGCAGCGCCTCGCCCCACATGGCGTCGGCGAAGGCCTGGAGGCTCACCTGCCGTCCGGCGTTCAGGACCAGCAGCGCGAGGAACACGCGCGAACGCGGTGAGGTCAGCGCCAGTTCCGCGCCGCCCGAGGCGATCCGCAGCGGCCCGAGCAGCCCGAACTCGACCCCGCCGGGCTCGGTGCGATCGGGGTCCGGCATGCCGTCACCTTAGCCCCGGGCGATGAAGCCGATGTGAAGCCGGGCGCCGACATCATCCCGGCGAAGCCGCCGGACCGCGCGGCTGGAGATTGAGGAAACCGGATGTCCGTTCGCTCCATGCCCACCCTCGCCCTGGGCCTGCGGTTCGGCACCGGCGAGGTCTGCGGACGCGACCGGCTCGGCGCCCGCGATCCGGGCGACGACCGGCATTGCCACGACAACGCCATCGTCGTCACCGCGTTCGAGGACGCCCGGTACGACGAGTGGCACACCTTCCCGTGGCGGGACGGCTCGTACTCCGGCACGCCCATCGAGGCGGGCGCGACCCGCGCGGCGGTGGTGGCCTTCTCCGTCCCCGACGGCACGGCGAGGAGTCCACTATGGAGTACGGCAACCGCGTCAAGGCGCCCCTTCCGGCCGGGACGCGCTGAGGCTCAGGACCGCAGCCGGTTCGCGATGCGCCACACCGTCAGCAGGATGCCCACCGCCGCCAGCGCGTGCAGGCCGAAGACCAGGCCGCGCGCGGTCCCGTCGAAGTTGCGCGACACCGCCGCCACGATCACCTCGACGGTGACCAGCCCGGCGACCACGGCCGGGCCGATGACGAGCGGCGCGCCCAGGCGTCCGACTGCCGCCACGATCAGCATCAGCACCGGCAGGCTGAAGATCACGTACCCGAGGGTGTGGTGCGGGCGGTAGGAGGCGCCGTAGGCTCCGGCGGCGGCGAAGTAGAACTGGGCGCCCACGGCCACCCCGAGCAGGACGGTCAGGCCGGTGTACAGCTTGCGCATGGTGGTTCCCTTTCTGCGGTGTCACCGGTACGACGACGCCGCCGTGGCGGATGTGAGGCGGTGAGGCGCGGCTCACAGCCGGGCGCGTGGTTTCGTCGTCGGGATCAGGAGGTGCCCATGGAAGACCCCGAACTCGGCGCGGTGATGGCCGAGCGGCGCAAGCTCATCAACCTCGGCTACCGGCTCCTCGGCTCGCTGTCGGAGGCCGAGGACGTCGTGCAGGAGACCTACGCCCGCTGGTACGCCATGTCCGGTGAGCAGCGCGCCGGCATCGCCTCGCCCGGCGCGTGGCTGACCACCGTCGCCGGGCGCATCTGCCTGGACCTGCTCGGCTCGGCGCGCGCCCGCCGCGAACGCTACGTCGGCTCCTGGGTGCCCGAACCGCTGCCCGGCGACGGCGAGTCCGACCCCGCCGACCGGGTGACGCTCGACGAGTCGGTCGACATGGCCTTCCTGGTCGTCCTGGAGTCCATGACGCCCGCCGAGCGCGTCGCCTTCATCCTCCACGACGTCTTCTGCCACCCCTTCGCCGAGATCGCCGAGGTCATCGGGCGCAGCCCCGCCGCGTGCCGCCAGCTCGCCGCCTCCGCACGCCGCCGCGTCCGGGACGCCCGCCCGGCGGCGACGCCGTTCGCCGGGCGCGCGTCCGTCGTCCGCGACTTCAAGAAGGCCTGGGAGGCCAAGGACATCGCCGCCCTCGTCGGCCTCCTCGACCCCGGCGCGGTCGCCGTCGCCGACGGCGGCGGACTCGTCAACTCGGTCATGGACCCGGTGGAGGGCGCCGCGAAGGTCGCCCGCTACGCCGTCGGCATCCTCGACCTCATCCCCACCATGCGATTCCACGAGCGCACGGTCAACGGCCGGCCCGGCCTCGTCGCCGAACACGACGGCGAGCCCTTCACCGTCATCGCCTTCGACATCGACGGCGACCGCATCCGGCGGATGTGGGCGGTCCGCAACCCCGAGAAGCTGCGAGCCTGGGCACTATGACGGCCATGCGGATCGACACCTTCACCACCGCCCACCTGACCGGCGTGATGGCCCTGTGCGCGGCCGAGAACTGGCCCAGCTGGTCGGATCCCGAGACGGTGACCCGGGCGCTGACCGCGCCCGGCGTCATCGCCCTCGTCGCCCTCGACGGCGAGACCGTGGCCGGCTTCGCCCACGCCCTCACCGACGGCGTCACCACCGCCTACCTCGCCACCCTCGTCACCGCAGCCGACCGGCGCGGCCAAGGTATCGGGAAGCGGCTGGTCGCGGCCGTTTTCGACCGATGTGGACTGTCGCGAATGGACCTGCTCGCCGAGGACGACTCGGTGGGGTTCTACGCGTCGCTGACGCATCGGGTGAAACCGGGGTTCCGGATCTACCCGGACTGACCACGGTGCCCGAAAGGACCCTCGCTCTCCGTGTCCGCCCCGTGCGATCGTTGAGGCGACCCGCCGCGTCGACGGTGGGCCGACCGGTTGACGGAGGGGACATGGGCGACTGGCCGACGGGGACCTTTTTGCACCGCCTGCCGCGACCCGACCGGGTCGCGCTGGAGTCTCTGGGGGTGTCGAGACGGGCGGTGCCGGGGACGGTCTTGCTGCGCGCGGGGGAGCCGGGAGCGCACGCCTTACTGCTCCAGCGGGCCCTGGTGAAGATCGCCGCGCCGGGACCGGGCGGGCGCGACGTGCTGCTGGCCATCCGGGCGCCGGGGGACCTGGTGGGCGACGTCGCCGTCCTGAACGACCGCCCGCGCGGGGCCAGCGTGGTCGCCTGCGGTGAGGTCTACTTCCGGCTGATCACCCAGACGGACCTGCGGACCTACCTGCGGCGCTACCCGGCGGCGGCGCTGGAGCTGGCCGGGCTGGTCTCCGACCGGCTGCGGTGGGCCAACGAGCGGCGGGCGGACGCGCCGGGCCTCCCGGCGGAGACGCGGCTGGCGCGGGCGCTGGCCGAGCTGGGCTCGTCCTACGGGGAGTCGTGCCCGCGGGGCGTGGAGATCGGCCTGGACATCACCCAGCCCGAGCTGGCCGCGCTCATCGGGGTGTCGGAGAAGACGGTCTACCGGGCGCTGATCCGCCTGCGGGAGGACGGGCTGATCGACACCGGCTTCCGGCGGATCTTCGTCACCGACCACGACGGCCTCCTCCACGCCGGTCACCTCACCCCCTAGACCAGCTCCACCACCGTCGCGCCGTACCCCTTCGCCAGGTCGTCGATCGGGACGAAGGCGCTGTAGCCGTGGGCTCCGGCGCCCATGGCGGTGGTGCGGCCGGTGAGGGAGGCGTCGATGTAGAGGGGCCAGTCGCCGCGGGCGCCGATGGGGGTGATGGTGCCGCGTTCGTAGCCGGTGGCGGTGAGGGCTTCGGCGGCGTCGGGGAGGGAGAGGCGGTTGACGCCGACGGCGGCGCGGAGTCTGGGCCAGGCGATGGTCTTGTCGCCGGGGATGACGGCGAAGAGGTAGCTGCCCTCGCCGCGTTTGACGACGATGGTCTTGGCGATGTCGGCGGGGGTGACGCCGAGGATGGCGGCGGCCTCGGGGAGGGAGCTGGCGGCGGGCCGTTCGCGGACGGTGACGGTGAGGCCGTGGGCGGTGGCGTCGGCGAGCATGGCGTGGACGGCGGCGGGCAGGTCGCTCATGGCGGTCTCCTCGTGGTGGCGGGACCCGGGCGGGTGCGCCCGGGTCCCGTTCTCGATCTTGCTCTAGACGGTGGTCTTCGTCTTGCGGAAGGTCGCCAGGGTCAGCACGGCTCCGGCGGCGGCGATGATCGCGGCGGCGATGAAGGCCACCGAGAAACCGTCGGTGAGGGCCTCCTTGTTCCCCAGTTCCCCGGCGCCGTAGGCGGCGGAGACGGCGGTGACCACGGCGAGGCCGAGGGCGGAGCCGATCTGGTAGCCGGTGTTGACGATGCCGGAGGCGAGGCCGCCCTCTTCGGGGCGGGCGGCGGAGATCGCGGTGGACAGGGAGGGGATGAAGGCCAGGGCCATGCCGAGGGCCGACAGCAGTGAGGCGGGCAGGACGTCGGCGGCGTAGGTGCCGTCGGGGCGGATGAAGGACAGCCACACCAGTCCGCCGGCCAGCAGGATCATGCCGCTGACGATCATCGTCTTCGGCCCGAAGACGGCCAGGAGCTTCGGCGCGATGGCGATCATGCCGACCATGATGAGCCCGGTCATCGGCAGCAGGGCCGCGCCGGAGGGGAAGGCGGTGTAGCCGAGGACCTGCTGGAGGTACAGGTTCAGGAAGAACCACATCGGGACCCACGCCCCGCCGAGCAGGACCTGCGCGAGGTTGGCCGAGCCGAGATTGCGGGCCCGGAAGATCGCCAGGGGCATCAGCGGGCTCTTCTTCTTCGCCTGGATGAGGACGAAGAGGGCCAGCAGGACCGCCGCGCCCAGCAGCAGTCCCCAGGTCGCGAGGTGGCCCCAGCCGACCTCGGGGGCGCGGACCACGGCGAACACGGCGGCGCCGAGGCCGAGGGTGGCGGTGAGGGCGCCGAGGACGTCGATGGAGCCGCCGGAGGCGAGCTTGCCGCCGGGCAGCCACAGCGGCAGCAGGATCAGCACCAGCAGCGCCAGGGGGATGTTGATGTAGAAGACCCACGGCCAGGACGCGTACTCGGTGATCAGGCCGCCGAGGAAGACGCCGGCGGTGCCACCGGCGGGCGCGGCCGCGCCGTAGAAGGCGAAGGCCTTGGTGAGCTCCTTCGGGTCGTGCCCGAACAGCATCATCAGCAGCGTCAGCGCCGAGGGGGCGATGAGGGCCGCGCCGACGCCCTGGACGCCGCGCCCGATGAGCTCGGTGGCGACGTTCCCGGCGAACCCGGCGACGAAGGAGCCGGCGGCGAGGACGGCCCAGCCGAGGCCGAAGACCCGGCGCGCGCCGAACAGGTCCGACAGCCGCCCGCCGAGCAGGAGGAGGCCGCCGAAGACGACGACGTAGGCATTGAAGACCCAGGACAGGTTCTCCTGGGTGAAGCCGAGGACCTCGCGCATCTCGGGCAGGGCCACGCCGATGATGCTGGTGTCCATGATGACGGCGAACTGCGCGAGCGCGATGAGCGAGAGGGCCCACCAGCGCCGGGGGGCGGGTTGAGACATGGTTTACTCCTTACCGGTAGGGGGTATCCAGTGGATGGAGTGCCCCCTGGGGTGGGCTTCCCGGAGGGGAGGCCGTGGCGGGCGGCCACGAGTGGAATTTATACCCTAGGGGGGTATCAAGATGGCAAGGGGATGTGGCGGGGGACACAGGGCGGGGAGGAGAGTGAGGAGAAGGCCGGGAGAGGAGACGGGCGGAGACGCGGGCTGGCGGCGGGACGGGGTGAGGGCGAGAATCGGGTGGGCGGCGTGGTGGAGGGCCAGGTCGTGAAGGGTGTTCCCCACGGGCGTGGGGATGAGCGCGTGAGAAAAGCGCGGCCGGGATGAAACCCGGCCACAGCCGAGTACGGCCGTCACCACCCACCCACCCAACCGGCCGGGTCCCGGGGTCCAGGGGACGGAGTCCCTTGGAAGCCCGACCACCGCCGGGAAAAAAACTTCCACCGCACTGTCGATTCCCGTAGACCCTCTTCGTGTAGCCGGTGAACCACTCCGACCCGCTCACCGACCCGCTCACCGACCCACCCAGGGAGTCACCGTGAAGTACCTCCTCGCCATGTACCACCCCGAGGGCCCCACCCCCGAGCCCGAGGCGCTCGACGTGATCATGCGTCGGCTGGGCGAGCTCGAAGACGAGATCCGCGCCCAGGACGGCTGGATCTTCGGTTCGGGCCTGCATCCCGCGTCCAGCGCGACCGTTCTGCGCGCTCGTGACGGCGGGGTCGTCATGACCGACGGGCCCTACATCGAGGGCAAGGAGCACCTGGGCGGTTTCAGCATCGTCGAGGCGCCGGACCTGGACGTGGCGCTGGACTGGGCGCGCCGCCAGGCCGAGATCACCGGCCTGCCCATCGAGGTCAGGCCCTTCTTCGGATGACCTCCACTCCCGCGAGCGGCGCCGAGGCCGTCGCCGAGGTCTTCCGGGCCGAGCACGGGCGCGCGGTGTCGGTGCTCGCCGGGCGGTTCGGGGACCTCGACCTGGCCGAGGAGGCCGTGCAGGACGCCTTCGCCGAGGCGGTGCGGCGGTGGCCCCGTGAGGGGCCGCCGCCCAGTCCGGCGGGCTGGATCATCACCACGGCGAGGAACCGGGCGCTGGACCGGCTGCGGCGGGAGGCCAAACGCGACGGGAAGCACCGGCAGGCGGTCCTGCTCGCCGACGACTCGCCCCATGAGGAGGACGGTCCCGTGGACGACGACCGGCTGCGCCTGGTCTTCACCTGCTGCCATCCCGCGCTGGCGCCCGAGGCGCGGGTGGCGCTGACGCTGCGGATGCTCGGCGGGCTGGCCACGCCGGAGATCGCGCGGCTGTTCCTGGTCGCCGAGACGACGATGGCGCAGCGGCTCGTCCGCGCCAAGGCGAAGATCCGGGACGCGGGCATCCCGTACCGGATGCCGCGGGACGCCGATCTGCCCGACCGGCTCGCGGGCGTCCTCGCGGTGGTCTACCTGATCTTCACCGAGGGCCACACCGCCTCCGAAGGCGGTGAGCTGGTGCGGCCGGAGCTGTGCGCCGAGGCGCTGCGGCTGGGGCGGCTCCTGCGGGAGCTCATGCCGGACGAGCCGGAGGTCGCCGGGCTGCTCGCGCTGATGCTGCTCACCGACGCCCGCCGCGCCGCGCGCGTGGCCGCCGACGGGACGCCCGTGCCGCTGCCCGAGCAGGACCGGGGCCGCTGGGACGCCGCCGCGATCGCCGAGGGGCACGCCCTGGTCCGGGGCTGCCTGCGCCGGGACCGGCCCGGTCCCTACCAGCTCCAGGCGGCGATCAACGCCGTCCACACCGACGGCCCGGCCACCGACTGGCGGCAGATCGTGCTCCTCTACGACCATCTGCTGGCGATCGGCCCGAGTCCGGTGGTGGCGCTGCACCGGGCGGTGGCGGTGGCCGAGACGCACGGGCCGCGCGCCGGGCTCGACCTCGTGGACGCGCTGCCCCTCGACGGGCACCACACGTTCCACGTGGTCCGCGCGAACCTCCTCGCCCGGCTCGGGGACGCCGAGGGCGCGGCCGAGGCCTACGGCCGCGCGATCGCGCTCACCCGTAACGCCGCCGAGCGGCGCTTCCTGGCGGGCCGGCTCAGTTCTCTCGCCAGTACGAGTCCCACGGCACCCGGCACGGCGTCGAGTGCTCCGGATCCGGGCACACCACCCGGGTGATCGCCTCGGTCAGCGCGGCCACGTCCACCGGCCCCGACTCCAGGCCCACCCGCAGCTCGAAGGCCGCGCGGGTGCCCGGGTCGGTGCCGGGATGGGTGATCCGCCACTGCTCGGCCAGGTCGTCGTGGCGGCCACCGCCGTCCACGATGGACAGCGAGGCGCCCAGGGCGCGCGCTTCGAGGAGATCGGCGGCGGCCGTCCCGATGCGGGTCACGTCCTTGGCCGTGCCGTAGAGGCCGATGATGATCTCGTACACGAAAGCTCCTAGTCGTCGGCGAGCCGCGGGCGCGGACCGTGCCGCCGTCGGCCCGCCATCGTGAAATACCCGCGCGGGACGCCCGCCACACCGCCACCGATCACCGTGAGAGGTCCCCGTTCGGTGATCATGGCGCAAGATTAGTGCGCCGTCGCCTCCCCCGGTACCCGGAGCGGATCGGCGGTGCCTCGCCGGACCGTCCCGTTGCAGCGCAGGATCCGCCCGGCCGCCAGGCGCGAACCGCGCCACAGCCCGTATGTGCGCACCGCCGCCATCCCGTACCGGCTGCACGACGGGGTGAACCGGCACCGGTAGGGCAGCCGTGGCGAGAGGAACCGCTGGTAGAAGCGGATCGCCCACACGCCCAGGAGGCGCGGCGACCACGGGCGCAGCGGGCGGGCGGTGGCGGGGAGGACGTCCAGCGCCATCGCCCGCATCACCCGGTGGACCGCGCCTTCATCCTGCTGCGGTTCCTCATGCGGGGGACGCTTTCGCTTCGACGACGACGAGCCGCCGCACCCGGCGGTGGAGCAGTCGCCGCTGCAATCATCGGGCAGGTAGGCGCAATCCGGCAGGTCGCAGTCCATTTCAAGACGATAGGTCGCCCACGCTCGCCAGGTCAGGTCCCGGCGGGCACCTTCGCGGGCACCTTCGGCCTGGACCGCGCGACCGCCACGCCCGCCAGGCACACCACGCCGCCCACGAGGGTCAGCCACGCCGGGACCTCGCCCAGCAGCAGCCACGACATCAGCACCACCAGCGCCGGGGCGGCGTAGGTCGTGGCGCCCAGCTTCCCGGCCGTGGTCCGCCGCAGCGCGTAGCTGAAGGTGATGAACGCCAGGGCCGTCGGGAACACGCCCAGGTAGGCCACGCTCAGCGTCGCGCCCAGCGGCGCGGTCTGGACGTCGTCGATCAGGTTCGGCGTGAACGGCAGGGTCGCCACCGTCCCCACCACGCAGCTCCACGTGGTCACCTGCACCGCCGAGGCGTGCTTGAGAGCGGGCTTCTGCGAGACCACCCCGATGGCATAGGCCACCGCCGCCAGCAGGCACAGCACGACCCCCAGCACCGACGACGACCCGCCCGAAGACATCGACACGCCCACGATGATCGCGCCCGCGAACGACACGGCCATGCCCGCCATGAGCCGCGACGGGAAGCCCTCCTTCAGCAGCCAGCCGCCCAGCAGCGCGATCAGGATCGGGCCGATGTTCACCACCATCGCCGCGGTGCCCGCGTCCACCTCGCGCTCGCCCCAGTTCAGCATCACCATGTACCCGCCGAACCACAGGAGGCCGGAGATGACGATCCCCGGCCACGCCTGCTTCGGCGGCCATTTCGAGCGCGTCACCAGCGCGATCACCAGCAGCACCACCGAGCCGGCCAGCAGCCGGCCGAGCGCCATCGCGCCGGGGGAGAAGTGCTCGCCGGCGCTGCGGATCGCCACGAAGGCCGAGGCCCAGCACAGGACGGTGAAGGAGATGGCCAGGACGGCCCGGCGATCCAGGCCGGTGGCCGGGGGATTGCTGCTCATGACGGGAAACCTATGGCCGTGACCTTTCGGCGAATACCGAATATGGCCTGGGTCACACCGCCAGTGCGCAGAAGACCAGGATCGTCGCGGCGATGCCGGCCAGCGTGCGCACGGTGTGCAGGCGGTTCCACGGCTTCTCGAACACCCCGCGCATCTCGGCCAGCGCGGCCTCGTCGGCGGTGTACGGGTCGAAGGCGTCCAGGCGGTTGTTCAGCGGGACGTTCCCGCCCGCGGTGACGAAGAACAGGCCGACGACGTACAGCGCGGCGGCGGCCACCAGCAGCCAGAAACCGTCGGTCCCGGCGGCCATGATCGCGGCGACGACGACGAGGATCGCCGAGCCCACGAAGGTCAGCAGGAAGACCGGGTTGAGGATCTTGCGGTTGATGGAGTGCATCGCCTTGAGGTAGTCGGCGTCCGACAACGCGTGCAGCCCCGGGTTCACCGCGACGGAGAACCCGAAGAAGACCCCGGAGATGAGGGCGCCGGTGACGCCGGCGGCGATGGTGACGATGTCGGCGGCGTTCATGCCAGCTGCTCCAAAAGGGATCGACGGCCCGGGAGAAGTCCCCGGGCCGTCGAAGGTACTACCGGGCCGTACCCGGACGCGACTACTTGAGGGTCGCGGTGATCGTGATCGGCGTGGCGGCCAGCGCCTTGCTCACCGGGCAGCCCTCCTTGGCGGCCTGCGCGGCGGCCTGGAAGTCCTCCTCGGAGATGCCGGGGATCTCGGCGACCACGCTCAGCGCGATGCCGGTGATGCCCGTACCCGGCACGAAGGTCACCTCGGCGGTGGTCTCCAGAGCGGTGGGCGGCGTGCCGGCCTTGGTGAGCCCGGCGGAGAAGGCCATCGAGAAGCAGGACGAGTGCGCGGCCGCGATGAGCTCCTCGGGCGAGGTCAGGCCATTGGCCTCGGTGGCGCGCGAAGCCCACGTGACATCGGTGGAGGCCAGGTTCGAGCTGTCGAAGTGGACGACGCCCGAGCCTTCGAGGAGGGTGCCCGTCCAGTTGGTGTGCGCGGTGCGGACCGTTCCGGCCATGCGAGAACTCCTTAGCAAAGGTGTGTGTCGCCTTCGACCTTAGGCGGTCCCCGATGAGCCGGAGCCGGATACACCACCGAGGACGACGATTCTCACTTCCCCTGAAGCGGACCCACCGGCCGCCGTCGTCTCCCGTCATGCGGGGGTCTCGCCCGGCGGGCCGTGATGCATGATCCACGCATGAGCGACGCGGACGACTGGTACGTGCTGGTGGAACGGACACAGAGCGAGGAGCGGGTCCTCATGCCCCCGATCCATGTGCCGGAGGGGCGTGCGGCGGCGATCGAGATCGCCCGGGAGTTCTGCCGCACCAAGGGCGTCCGCGCCCGAGAGGACGGCAAGAACAGCGGCCGCCAGATCTACCGGACCGGTGAGACGAGCTGGCTGGTCGCGGTCCAGACGCCCTATGTCTCCCTGGATGGGAAGACGATCTTCCACTCGGACAATCACCTGCGCGTCGAGGTGGCCCGGCTGGAGGCCGTCGTGGAGGAGGACCCGATGGAGATCCCGAAGAAGAAGGGCCTCTTCGGCCGGGGCTGACGGCGAAGGGGCGGGCCTTCGGGCCCGCCCCTCATCGTTGCCGCGCCCGTCAGGTGGAGCTCACGGTCTCCACGACGGTCTTCTCGTCCTCCTCGGGCTTCTTCTCGTCACCCTCGTCGGCGAAGTAGTCGTCCGGCCGAGTCGCATCCACCCCATCAGCGACCTTCCCGACCCGAAGCACCAGCGTCACCAGAGCAGCAACCCCAAGGTTCACCACCACCGCCACCAGTCCGACATAGATCGTCATCTTGGTGTCCAGCCCCCACTTCTCCAGCGGGAAGGCCGATCCGGCGAAGTGCTGCTTCCCCGTCACCGGGTTGCCGATCAGCCACAGCATCCACATCCCCAGCCCCATCCCCGCGATCCACCCGGCCACCAGGCCGCCCTTGTGGAACCAGCGGGTGTACAGCCCCAGGCCCACCGAGGGCAGGGTCTGGAGGATGATCACGCCGCCGATGAGCTGGAGGTCGATGGAGAACTGCGGGTCCAGCAGCAGGATGCACAGGACGGCGCCGAACTTGACGACCAGGGACACGATCTTGCTGACCGAGGCCTCCTGCTTCGGGCTGGCGTCCTTGCGGATGTACTCCTTGTAGATGTTGCGGGTGAACAGGTTCGCCGCGGCGATGGACATGATGGCGGCGGGCACGAGGGCGCCGATGCCGATCGCGGCGAAGGCCACGCCGGTGAACCAGTCGGGGAACATCGAGTCGAACAGCTGCGGGACGATGGTGTTCTTGTCGGTCCCGATCGGCTTGGTCCCGGCGGCCAGGGCCATGAGGCCGAGCAGGGCGATGAGGCCGAGCAGCAGCGAGTAGGCCGGGAGCGCCGACATGTTCCGCTTGATGACGCCCCGGTTCTTCGAGGCCAGCAGGCCGGTCACCGAGTGCGGGTAGAGGAACAGCGCCAGCGCCGAGCCGAAGGCCAGGGTGACGTACTGGAGCTGGTTGTTGGCGTTGAGCAGGAGGCCGTCGGCGGGGCTCTTGGTCCCCTCGAAGACGACCTGCGCCTTGTCGAAGATGGCGCCCCAGCCGCCGATCTGGGAGGGGATGATCAGGATCGCCGCGAAGATCACCACGTAGATGAGGGTGTCCTTGACGAAGGCGATCAGCGCCGGGGCGCGCAGGCCGGACTGGTAGGTGTAGGCGGCCAGGATCGCGAAGGCGATGATGATCGGCAGGTTCAGGGTGACGCCGCCGAGCTTGAGGTCCCAGGTCACGCCCATCGATTTCAGCACCGATTCGATGCCGACGAGCTGGAGGGCGATGTAGGGCATGGTCGCCACGATGCCGGTGATGGCGACCAGCAGGGCCAGGATCGGGGAGCCGAACCGGGCGCGCACGAAGTCGGCCGGGGTCACGAATCCGTGCCGGTGGCTGACCGACCACAGCCGGATCAGGACCAGGAACAGCATCGGGTACACCACGATCGTGTAAGGCACCGCGTAGAAACCGAGCGCGCCGGCGCCGAACACCAGTGCGGGAACCGCGACGAAGGTGTAGGCGGTGTAGAGATCGCCGCCGATCAGGAACCAGGTGATCCAGCCGCCGAAGTTGCGGCCGCCCAGTCCCCATTCGTCGAGGTGTTCCATGGTTCCGGGGCGGCGCCAGCGAGAGGCGACGAATCCGATGGCCGAGACGCCGACGAACAAGAGGGCGAAGACGATCAGTTCGGTCCACTGGGTCTTCATGATTCGCCGCCCTTCTTCTTCGTCATGAGGTAGACGACGCTGGTGGCGGCGACGCCGACGCCGATGAAGGCCAGCTGGAGCCAATAGAACAGCGGGAATCCGAAGAGGCGCGGCTCATCGCTGTTGTAGATGAACGGCAGGAGGGGAAGGGCCACCGGAATGATGAGAAGCCAGTTCCACCCGCTGCGGTCCGATCGCCCGGATGTGGTGGGACCGGCAGTAGGGGGAGGAGTCCGTTCGGGGGCGGTCAACGCCGGTTCTCCAATCAGGAGGGAACGCTGAATGAGCGGCTGTGATCGGCATCACGGCCGGAATCGTGCGCGAGCCTAGCAGAATCCACGCGCGATTTCGCCGGTCGACTTTTCACCCCGGAATCGATAGGGTCGCCCGCTCAATCGGCGGGCTTGGCCGGGCCGGGTGTCGGGTCGAGGAACAGATAGGCGATCGACGGGTAAAGCGCCCGCAAACGGCGTTCGGCGGCATCGGCGGCGGTCTCGATGTCCCCGGCGCTGACGGCGTCCACGAAATCGACTTTGGCCGCCACCAGCACGTCGGAAGGTCCAATGTGGAGGGCCACCAGTTCGCGGACCTGCACCACCTCGGGCAGTTCTTCCAGGTCATTGATGATCAGTTCGCGCAGCTTCTGCGGCACCGACTGACCGATCAGCAGCGAGACGTTCGACCACGCCAGGATCCCGGCCACGGCCAGCAGCAGGACGCCGATGAGGACCGAGGCGAGCCCGTCCCAGAACGGCGAGCGGGTGATCTCGCTCAGGCCCAGCCCGGCGGCGGCGATGACGAGCCCGGCCAGCGCGGCGGTGTCCTCCAGGACGACGGCCTTCAGCGTGGTGTCGGGGGTGTACTTGAGCAGCTTCGCCGAGGACGTCCCCCAGCGCCTCGCCTCGCCCCTGGTCTGCCGCAGGCCCCGGACCAGCGAGACGCTCTCCAGGATGAAGGAGATCGCCAGCACGATGTAGGAGACGAGGTAGTCGCCGGGTTCCTCGGTCGCGCCCATCTCCTGGATGCCGTGCCCGATGGAGAAGCCGCCACCGGCGACGAACGTGAAGGCCGCGGCCAGGAACGCCCACAGGTAGGCCTCGCGCCCGTACCCGAGGGGGTGGCGGCGGTCGGCGGGTTTGGCCGAGCGGCGCAGCGCGACGAAGAGGAAGACCTCGGTGGTGGTGTCGGCCACGGAGTGCATGGCCTCCGACAGCATCGCCGAGGAGCCGGAGAGGAACCCGGCGACGCCTTTGGCGGCGGCGATGGCGAGGTTCATGGCGCCGGCCAGGACGACGGTGCCGACCGACTCCGACTCCGTCCCCTCCGCCGGGGAAGGGGCTGCGGCCTCGCTCATGACGGTTCCTCCCGACGTGGGTCTCCGCCTGAGGATAGGGGTGGAAGCGGGCCGATTCGCCCAGATCGCGGCGGGCGCGCGGCGCGTCCGGCGCGGTGGTCCCAAACCGGGCCACGGCGGCCACCCCGCCTTTCGTAGACTCATCGGCGTGACGAGCGCAGACGCATCCCAGGCACGCCCCGAACTGCCGGCCCAGTACACCCCCGCCGACGTCGAGTCGGCGCGCTACGCGAAGTGGGTATCGGACGGCCGGTTCCGCGCGGTGGCCGATTCCGGGCGCGAGCCCTACGCGATCGTCATCCCGCCGCCGAACGTGACGGGCAACCTGCACCTCGGGCACGCCTTCGAGCACACCATCATCGACGCCCTGGTGCGCCGCAAGCGCATGCAGGGCTTCGAGGCGCTGTGGCAGCCGGGCATGGACCACGCCGGCATCGCCACCCAGAACGTGGTGGAGCGCAAGCTGGCCGCCGAGGGCGTGTCGCGGCACGACCTGGGCCGCGAGGCGTTCATCGAGCGCGTGTGGCAGTGGAAGGAGGAGTCCGGCGGGCTCATCCTGGACCAGATGAAGCGCATGGGCGACTCGGTGGACTGGGAGCGCGAGCGCTTCACCATGGACGAGGGCCTGTCCCGCGCGGTGCGCACCATCTTCAAGCGCCTCTTCGACGACGGCCTCATCTACCGCGCCGAGCGCATCATCAACTGGTGCCCGCGCTGCCTGACCGCGATCAGCGACATCGAGGTCGAGCACTCCGACGACGAGGGCGAGCTGGTCTCCATCCGCTACGGCGAGGGGGAGAACTCCATCGTCGTGGCCACCACGCGCGCCGAGACGATGCTGGGCGACACCGCGGTGGCCGTCCACCCCGACGACGAGCGCTACAAGCACCTCATCGGCACCGAGGTGGAGCTGCCGCTGACCGGCCGCCGCATCCCGATCGTGGCCGACGCGCACGTCGACCCGTCTTTCGGCACCGGCGCGGTGAAGGTGACCCCCGCCCACGACCCGAACGACTTCGAGATCGGCCGCCGCCACGACCTGCCGTCCATCACCGTCATGGACGAGCGCGCGGTCATCACCGCGCACGGCCCGTTCCAGGGCCTGGACCGCTTCGAGGCGCGCCCGGCGATCGTGGCCGCGCTGCGCGAGCAGGGCCGGATCGTGGCCGAGAAGCGCCCGTACGTGCACGCCGTGGGCCACTGCTCGCGCTGCAAGACCACCGTCGAGCCGCGCCTGTCGAAGCAGTGGTTCGTGAAGGTGGAGCCCCTCGCCAAGGCCGCCGGTGACGCCGTCCGCGACGGCCGGGTGGCCATCCACCCGCCGGAGATGGAGAAGCGCTACTTCGGGTGGGTGGACAACCTGCACGACTGGTGCATCTCCCGGCAGCTGTGGTGGGGCCACCGCATCCCGATCTGGCACGGCCCGAACGGCGAGCAGGTGTGCCTGGCCGAGGGCGAGGAGCCGCCGGCCGGTTACACGCAGGACCCCGACGTCCTGGACACCTGGTTCTCCTCGGCGCTGTGGCCCTTCTCCACGATGGGCTGGCCCGACGAGACGCCCGACCTGGCCGCGTTCTACCCGAACTCGGTGCTGGTGACCGGCTACGACATCCTCTTCTTCTGGGTCGCCCGGATGATGATGTTCGGCCTGTACGCGTTCAAGGACGCCGCCCCCGAGGCCGCGGTGCCGTTCAAGGAGATCGTGCTGCACGGCATGGTCCGCGACCAGTTCGGCAAGAAGATGTCGAAGTCCTTCGGCAACACCGTCGACCCGCTGGACTGGGTGGACGCCTACGGCGCCGACTCGCTGCGGTTCACCCTCGCGCTGGGCGCCAACCCGGGCGTGGACGTGCCGATCGGCGAGGACTGGGTGCAGGCCTCGCGCAACTTCTGCAACAAGCTGTGGAACGCCACCCGCTTCGCGCTGATGTCGGGGGCGACCACCACGGGCCCGCTGCCCGCGGAGCTGTCCACGGTGGACCGCTGGATCCTCTCGCGCCTCCAGGAGACGGTGGCCGCCGTCGACGAGTACTACACCGGCTACGAGTTCGCCAAGATCTCCGACACCCTGCGGCACTTCGCCTGGGACGACGTCTGCGACTGGTACCTGGAGCTCATCAAGCCGGTGCTCTTCGAGGGCGGCGAGGCCGCCGACCGCACCCGCCGCGTGCTGGGCGAGGTCCTGGACACGCTGCTGCGGCTGCTGCACCCGCTGACGCCGTTCGTCACCGAGGAGCTGTGGACGGCGCTGACCGGCGGCGAGACGGTGATGACGGCCTGCTGGCCGCGGTTCCGTCCCGAGCTGCGCGACCCGTCCGCCGAGGCCCGCGTGGACGCCATCCAGCGCGTGGTCGGCGAGATCCGCCGCTTCCGCGCCGACCAGGGCCTCAAGCCCTCGCAGCGCGTCGCGGCCCGCCTCGGCGGCCTGGACGCCGCCGGCATCGCCGGGGACGAGGCGCTCATCCGCTCGCTGGCCCGCCTCGACGCCCCCGGCGCCGAGTTCACGGTGACGGCCTCGCTGGCGGCCACCACCGAGGTCGGCGTCGACTTCGACACCCGCGGCGCCATCGACGTGGCCGCCGAGCGGGCCCGGCTGGCCAAGGACCGCGCGGTCAACGAGAAGGAACTCGACCAGTGCCGCAAGAAGCTGGGCAACGAGGCCTTCCTGGCCAAGGCGCCCGACGCGGTGGTCGCCAAGATCCGCGAGCGCGAGGCGGCCGCGCTGGCCAACCTGGAGCGGATCGACCGCGCGCTGGCCGCGCTGTAGGAGGATGGATCGGGCCCGGCCGCCCCGGCCGGGCCGGGTGAGATCGGGGGAGAAGACATGGGCCGGACCTGCTCTTTAACGCGTGACCGCGTCCTGCGCGCGATGCGCTGGACACACGTGGCCGTGGGAGCCCTGACGCTGCTCGCGGCCGCCGGAGCGGTCCTGGCCTTCGGGCTGGAGAGTCTCCCGCTCGCCCTGGCCGCGCTCGTCCTCGCCCTCGCGGCGGCGTGGACGGGCATGGCGGCGTCCCGCTTCGGCGGCGAGCTGAGGCGGGCCAGGTTCTTCGAGCCCGAGAGCCGCCTCGGCGAGGCGAAGGCGGGCGCGGAGACGTGGCTGCCGGCGCTGACCGGCGCCGTCGCGCCGGGCACGGGCATGGTGGTCCTCTACCTGGTCATCCGGCGGGTCGGCGTCCGGATCTCGCACGGGACGAACGGGCGCCGGATCAACTGGGTCCTCCAGTTCGGCTCGGTGGAGCCGGAGCCCGGCGACGGCGCGGAGCAGCGGGTGGAACCTCCCGAACCGGCCGCGCCGGAGTCCCCTGTGGACGGTGGCCGGACGTGAGGCGCGGCTGGCGGGTCCGGACCGACGTCATCGCCACCGAGGAGATCCGCGGTGACTCCCCGCTGGCGGCGGTGGCCGTGCTCGCCACGCCCTACCGCCTGCACGCCCTCATCGGCGTCATCATCGCCGCCTCCTGCGGGGCCGGGTTCCTCACCTGGGCCGCGCCGGGCCTGGCGCCATGGCGGACGGTGGCGCTCCTGCCGTTCGCCGCGGCCGTCGGCGTCCTCGCCTACCGGTGGACCGTCCGGCTCACCGAGCGGTACGGCGACCGGCGGCACCCGCACGAGTCGGAGCCCGACGGGCGGCTGTGGCGTCCGCACCTGCGGCTGATCCTGCCCGTCGCCGCCGTGCTCGGTGGCGCGATCCTGGTGATCGCCGCCGCGCAGACGGCCATCCTGTGGCCCTACGGACGCCTGGGGCCCAGCTGCTCGTGGGTGACCGTCGTGGCGGTGTTCACCCCGGTCTTCACCCTCTGGCGGGCCCGCGAGATCCGCTCCCGCGCGCAGCACGTCCTCATCACCGGCAGCGATGACAAGGGCGAGTTCGACGTCCACACCCGCACTACCGACAGCGACCAGAACCGCATCGACTACCTCGCCGACCGGGCCCGCGCCCGCGAGCTGGTCCGGGGCCGCGAGGACGGCGAGCTGCGCGCGGCCCTCTGCGGCGAGGAGGGACGCGAGCTGGCCGCGCGCCTGGCGGCGGCCGCGAACCTCACCCTGATGTCGGCCATCGGCAACCGCTTCGTCGAGACGCGCCCGCTGGAGATGTCCCTGGACGTCTACGCCGCCCGCGCCGTCGCCGACCCGCGCCTGGCCGCCCGTGACGCCGCCGAGCGGTCGGTGGTCCTGGACACCGCCGCCGGGTACTCCCGGGACGTGGTCCCGGTCGCCGAGTTCCACCGCCTGCACCCCGGGACCGGCTTGCGGCTGAGCGACTCCCTCGTCGTCCGTTACCCCGCCTACGGCGAGGAACCCGGCCCGGCGGTGCCCTCGGGGACGCAGACGATCCTGCTGGACCTCGCCCCGCGCTTCGCGCAGGCGTGGGCCGGGTTCGTGCCCGCGCGGCGGCAGGTGGAGACCGCGATCCGCTGCGTCCGGGTCGATTCCGGCTCGGTGACCTGTCCCTTCGCCGACGCCCTCGGCCTGGCCCTGGCCGGGCGGATGGAGGAGGCCGTCCTCATCGAGGGCGTGGAGCAGTGGGAGCGCTCCTACTTGTACTCACTGAAGATGGTCCGCGAGAGCCTCGGGGGAGCCCGTGAGACGCCGTGAGGACTTCCGGCTCACGCTGGAGCACACCATGACCAAGGTGGAGACGGCGCTGGCCGGGCACGGCCTGCTCCAGCTGTACGACGCGTGGAACCTGCTGCTGTCGGCGTTGTGGAGCCCGGCGTGGCTGGAGACGGCCGCGGCGACCAAGGAGTGGGTGATGCGCCGCCTGGACGCCGCGCAGGGCGAGACGATGGCGCGGGCGAGAGCGGCGGGCGTCCCCGGGCTCTACTCCGCCGCGCTGGCCGCGTCCGGGGTCACCTGGCACCACCTGCGGGTCATCGACTCCTTCGTCGCCGACGTGCCCGATCCCGAGTACCACCTGGGCCGGTTCATGGACGCCATGGGCGGCCAGATCCGCGCCTCGGCGGCCGATTTCCGCGCCGCGCCGCCGCAGGACCTCTCCGCCGACCACTTCTTCGAGGCGATCGCCTACTTCGGGCGGCGCGATCTCGAACCGCCGGTGCTGGTGACCCGCTCGGGCGCGGCCCTGGGCGGTGACCCGGTCGCGGCCGCCGAACGCGATCTCGCCGACTGCCTCACGCCGGGCGTGGACGCGGTGGTCGTGCTGTCCTCGGGTTCCACCGGCGGCCTGGCCGTGGTCGTCGCGCGAGACGGCGTCGGTGAGATCACCGTGCCCTCCTTCACCCCGGAGTGGCTGCGGCGGGCCGCCGGCCGGCTGGAGTCGGGCGATCTGGCCGGGCTGCTGGACACCCTGTGGCACGAGCTGGCCGCGAAGGTCCTGGCGCTCGTGCCGGGGGACTGCCCGCGCGTGGCGTGGTGCCTCACCGGGCCGTGGCGGCGGTTGCCGGTGACCGGCGCGGTCGCCGCCGACGGTTCGGGTTCGCTGCTGCGGTCCTCGGTGTCCACCGTGATCCCCGACCCGTGGGCGTTGTCGCGGGTGGCGGGCGAGCGGCTGGTGGAGCGCCCGGCGGTGCTGGCGGTGGTCGCCCCGAACACGCGGCTGCGGCCGGGGCTGGACGATCTCGGCGACATGCGCGCCGAGCTGGCCGACGGGCGGCGGGTCCTGCGGGTGGCCGGGAGCGAGTTCACCCTGCTCGGCGGGGACGTCGCCGCCGCCGACCTGATCGGGCGCTGCCACGGGCACGATGTGATCGAGCTGCACTGCCACGGCGACGTCCTGGACGGGCACGCCGTGCCCTCGCTGCTGCTGCGGGACTCCGCGATCGGCTGGGAGGACCTGGCGATGGAGCGCTTCACGCGTCCCCGGGTCGCGCTGCTGACCGCCTGCCGTGTCGGGCGGACCCCGGACGCCTACAGCGCCGACGGGCACAGCGTCGCCCACGCGCTGTTCGAGCGGGGCGTCCCGCTGGTCGCGGCGTCCCTGTGGGACATGGACGCCGCCGCCGGGGAGATCTTCACCGGGGCGTTCCACCGGCGGCTGGCCGCCGACCGGGGGCCGGTGCCGCTGACGATCGTCCGGGAGTCGCTCATGGAGCTCGAACACCGGGCGCGGGATCCGCGTTTCTGGGCGGGCGTGACCCTCATCGGCGGGTGAGGCACCGGACGGTTTCCTCACCGTTCCCGGTGATCAACCGGGGTCCGGGGTGTCCATCGTCACCGCAGCGCGATCCGTGCATCACCATCCGGTAACGATGCGGGACGCTGTCACCCCCCGGCTTGACAACCGGCCACCGCCCGTCACTAATGTGGCCAGGCAAGGCTTACCTTCCCATGGGTAGCCTCGCCTCACCCATCCGTGACGTTCATCGGAGACGGCCATGCCGAACCTCGGCATCTATCTCATCGGCCTGCGCGAGGGCCTGGAGGCGACCCTCGTCGTATCCATTCTCGTGGCGTTCGTGGTCAAGGCCGGACGGCGGGACCGGCTCCCGCTGATCTGGGCCGGTGTCGGCGCCGCGGTGGCCCTGTCGGTCCTGTTCGGCGGGCTGCTCACCTACACCGAGACCACCCTCCTGAAGGACCCCGCCGACCGGGAGCTGTTCGAGGCGATCACGTCGGTCCTGGCGGTCGTCTTCGTGACCTGGATGATCTTCTGGATGCGGAAGGTCTCCCGCAAGCTCAAGGGCGAACTGACCGCCAAGCTCGCCGAGGCCATCACCGTCGGCGGCTTCGCCGTCCTGCTCATGGCCTTCCTGTCGGTGGTCCGCGAGGGCATCGAGACCAGCCTCATCTTCTACGCCGCCGCCGCCAACGAGAGCGGCCTCGGGCCGCTGTGGGCGCTCACCGGCGGCCTGGTCACCTCGATCGTCATCGGGGTCCTGCTCTACCTGGGCGCCGTCCGGGTCAACCTCGGCAAGTTCTTCACCTGGACCGGCGCGATCCTGGTCTTCGTGGCCGGCGGGATCTTCAAGTACGGCGTCCACGACTTCCAGGAGGCCGGTGTCCTCCCCGGCCTGCACACCCACGCCTTCGACATCACCTCGTGGTTCAAGCCCACCGAGTGGTACGCCGAGCTGGTGCGCGGGCTGCTGAACTTCACCCCCCAGCCCACCGTCCTGGAGACGATCGCGTGGGCCGCCTACATCGTGCCCGTACTGCTGTTCTTCCTCTGGCCGGCCGAGAAGACCGCGCCCAAACCCGTCGCATCGGACGCGACGCCCGCAAAGGAGACCGTGTGAACACCCCCCGGACCCGGATGATCGCCGCCGGAGCCTTCGCGGCCACCGCCGTGCTCGGCCTGGCCGCCTGCGGCGACAAGGCCGACGACAAGGGCGGCGCGTCCAAC
Source organism: Actinorhabdospora filicis (assembly GCF_030269765.1). GTDB lineage: Bacteria > Actinomycetota > Actinomycetes > Mycobacteriales > Micromonosporaceae > Actinorhabdospora > Actinorhabdospora filicis. Next base: position 113,546 of record NZ_BSTX01000007.1, read on the forward strand.
GAGATCGCGGTCACCGCCACCGACAGCGAGTGCAAGCTCGACAAGACCCAGCTGTCGACCGGGAACTACACCTTCGTGGTGGAGAACAAGGGCGCGCAGGTCACCGAGTTCTACATCTACGGCGAGAACGACGTCATCGTCGGCGAGGTCGAGAACGTCGCCCCCGGCCTGACCCGCAAGCTGTCGGTTCCCCTGAAGTCCGGCACCTTCCAGGGCACCTGCAAGCCCGGCATGGTCGGCGACGGCATCCGCACCCCCATCACCGTCACCGGTGACGACGCCGTGGCCGCCGACGACGCCGAGCTCTCGGCCGCCGTGGCCACCTACAAGACCTACGTCGCCACCCAGGCCGACGAGCTGGTCAAGCTCACCGAGCAGTTCACCACCGCCGTCAAGAAGGGCGACCTGGACGAGGCCAAGCGCCTCTACCCGCTCGCCCGCGAGCCGTGGGAGCGCATCGAGCCCGTCGCCGAGATCTTCGGCGACCTCGACCCGCTCATCGACGGCCGCGAGGCCGACCTCGCCCAGGGCCAGGAGTTCACCGGCTTCCACAAGCTGGAGAAGGACCTCTGGATCGGCAAGGACATCAAGGACTCCGGCCCCATCGCCGACCGGCTCATCGCCGACGTGAAGACCATCGCCGAGAAGGCCAAGGGCGCCGAGCTGTCGGCCGCCCAGGTCGGCAACGGCGCCAAGGAGCTCCTCGACGAGGTCGCCGCCACCAAGATGACCGGCGAAGAGGACGTCTTCTCCCACACCGACCTGTGGGACATCAACGCCAACGTCTCCGGCGCGCAGCAGGCCATCGAGGCCCTCCGGCCCGTCCTGGCCAAGCGCGACGCGGCCTTCCTGGGCACCCTCGACACCGCCTTCAAGACGGTCAACGACACCCTCGCCAAGTACAAGTCCGGGGACGGCTGGAAGCTCCACAACGAGCTCACCCAGACCGAGCTGAAGGAACTGTCGGACGTGGTCAACGCGCTCGCCGAGCCGCTCAGCCACGTGGGCGCCAAGGTCCTCCCCACCCAGTAACGCCCCTACCCAGTAAGGAGCAGTCGCCATGGGCGAGAGCAACATCTCGCGGCGGACGATGCTCGGGCTCGTCGGCGGCGCCGGTGTCGCCGTCGGCGTGGCCGGGACGTCCCTGGCGCTCGGCCCGTCCGGCGTCGCGCAGGCCGCCGACGTCTCGGCGCCGATCTCGTTCTACGGAACGCACCAGGCCGGGATCACCACCCCGGCCCAGGACCGGCTGCACTTCGCGTCCTTCGACCTGATCACCAAGTCCAGGGACGACCTGATCGCGCTGCTGCGCGCCTGGAGCGCCGCCGCCGCGCAGATGACCGCCGGGCACCCGGCGGGCGCGACCGGCGCCGTCGACGGGCACCCGGCCGCCCCGCCGGACGACACCGGTGAGGCCCTCGACCTGCCCCCGGGCGGGCTGACCCTCACCATCGGGTTCGGGCCGTCGATGTTCGACGGCCGCTTCGGGCTCGCCGACCGCAAACCGGCCGCGCTGGCCGAGCTGCCGCACTTCGTGGGCGACGCGCTGCGGCCGGAGATCTCCGACGGCGACCTGTGCGTCCAGGCCTGCGCCTACGACCCGCAGGTCGCGGTGCACGCCATCCGCAACCTGGCCCGCATCGGCTTCGGCAAGGTCTCCGTGCGCTGGTCGCAGCTCGGTTTCGGGCGCACCTCGGCGACCACGCGCGACCAGGTCACGCCCCGCAACATGATGGGCTTCAAGGACGGCACCAACAACATCAAGGCCGAGGACACCCAGCTCCTCGACGAGCACGTGTGGGTGCCGCAGGGCGACGGCCCGGCGTGGATGACCGGCGGGTCGTACATGGTCACCCGGCGCATCCGGATGACCATCGAGACCTGGGACCGCACCTCCCTCGCCGAGCAGGAGGGAGTCATCGGCCGCACCAAGAAGGCCGGGGCGCCCATGCACGCCACCGGCGAGTTCGACGAGCTGGACTTCGAGGCCAAGGGCCCCGACGGCAAGCCCGCCACGCCGATGGACGCGCACGTCCGGCTCGCCCATCACACGCAGGCCAAGGGCGCGCGGATCCTGCGGCGCGGCTACAACTTCGCCGACGGCTCCGACGGGCTCGGCCGCCTCGACGCGGGCCTGTTCTTCATCGCCTACCAGCGCGACCCGCGCACCGGGTTCGTGCCGATCCAGCAGAACCTGGGCGGTGACGCGCTGAACGAGTACATCCGGCACGTCGGCTCCGGGCTCTTCGCGTGCCCGCCGGGCGTCGCGGGACCGGGCGGGTTCTGGGGCGAGGGTCTGTTCGCCTGACGATCCGGAGAGGGCGCGGCCTTCGGGCCGCGCCCTTTCGCGTCCGGTGAGGTGGGTCCCCCGCGCCCGCGCCCACGGCCGGTGCCCGTGCGCGGCTGCGTACGATGGCCGCTTGGAGGCGGTATTGGTGGAGAACGGCGAGGACGACGCGACGCGCTCGGGTCTGCGCGACCCGAAGCGGGCGGTGCGCACCCTCGGGGCGAGCGTGCTGGGCCTGGAGGCCATCGTCCTGCTGATGGCGCTGGCGCCGATGCGGATGCTCAAGGTGCCGCACCTGGGCTGGGCGGTGACGGTCGTCCTGGTGCTCACCGCGGCCGCGATCGTGCTGGCGGGCATGACGAAGCGGGCCTGGGCCTGGCACGCCGGGACGGTGCTCCAGCTGGCGCTGCTGCCCTGCTACTTCTTCCACTGGTCGCTGACCGCGATCGGCGTGGTCTTCCTCGGAGCGTGGCTGTACACGCTGCACGTGCGCAAGGTCCTCTCGCGCCCGCCGGTGCGCGACACGACCCCCGGTTAGTCACTGAACCCCACCCGCCACCCAGGGTGTCGGCGCAGGTGCGGGGCGGTACGCACGCGTAACGATCCGGCCAAGATCGTCCGCCGTGGCAACCCGCCGAACACTTCCACGCGTTTATCTCGGAGAGCTGCCGGTCAATCGGGCAGCAACTTCTTCGAGGACGGTCCAGCATGAGCGAGGCTCCCGAAAACGGCGCGGGAGAGGTGCCCGGCGAGACCGGCTCTCCCGAACCCGCCGAAGGCCCCGGGGAACCCGAGACCGCCGCCCCCGCCGAGGAGGCCGACGAGTCCTTCGCCGAGCCCGAGCCCGTCGTGGCCGCCGCGCGCGGGAAGTCCCCGTGGTGGGCCAAGACGATGGTCGTGGTCGGCGTGCTGCTCATGCTCGCCGCCGGTGGCGCCGTCTACGCCGCCCGGACCCTCACCGGCCACGTCAACGACGCGGTCGCGCAGGAGAACCTGCTGGGCGAGACCGCCGTCAAGACCGGCGTGGACTACGTCTCCACCGACGGCCCCCTGAACTTCCTGATGATCGGCACCGACTCGCGCGACACCCTCAACGCCGACGCCGAGGCCCGCACCGACACGATCATGGTCCTGCACATCCCCAAGGGCCTCCAGCGCGCCTACCTGGTGTCGATCCCGCGCGACCTGTGGGTCCCCATCAAGCGCTGCTACGAGGACCAGTCGCCCTGCGAGCAGCGCGTGAACGCCGCCTACGTCTTCGGCGGCGAGACCCGCGCCGAACGCTTCAAGCTGCTCGCCGAGACGGTCAGCGACCTCACCGGGCTGAAGTTCGACGGCGCCGCCATCATCAACTTCAACTCCTTCAAGGAGGTCGTCGACCTCGTCGGCGGCGTCGAGCTGTGCCTTGAGGACGACCTCACCTCGATCCACTCGTACAAGACCTTCAAGAAGGGCTGCGAGACCTACGGGCCCGTCGACGCGCTGGACATCGTCCGGCAGCGCAACTACCCCGACGGCGACTTCCAGCGGCAGCGCACCCAGCAGCAGTTCGTGAAGTCGCTGCTCAAGCGCGCCGAGGACGAGGGCTACCTGAGCGACTTCGGCAAGATCACCGCGCTCATCGACAAGGTGGGCGCGACCCTCACCGTCCAGTGCCCCACCGGGATGCTGCCCACCGACGTCGCCTACACCCTGCGCGGCATCAAACCCGGCGCGATGACCACCGTCCGCGTCCCGGCCTACCCGACGTGGATGGGGGACGCCTCGGTGCTCATGGCCGAACCCGGCGCCAAGGACCTGTGGGCCGCCCTGCGCGCCGACGACATGGCGGAGTTCCTCGGCACCCACCCCGAACTGATCAACAAGGACCCCGGCGAGCAGCCCAAGACCGGTGAGGACGAGAACCGGGGAGGCCGCTGATGACATCCCCGGCACTGCTGGACCGCGAGACCACCGCGCCACCGGCGCGCCCGCGACCCCGCCGCAAGGGCCGGTTCGCCGCCCTCGGCGCCGTGGCGGCCCTGGCGCTGGCCGCCGAGATCGCCGCCGCGGTCATCGGGCACGGCGGGTACGCGGCGGTCCTGTTCGGCATCCTGCTGTTCACCGGCTTCGGGACGGCCGTGGCGCTCACCGTGCTGGCCGAGCTGCGCAGGTTCGCCTGGTTCGACCGCCACGGCGTGGCCGTCATGGCCGAACCCGACCACCGCGCCGGGCGCAGGGCCTACCGGTACACCGACGCCGGGGGAGCGTCCTACACCTACCTGTCGGCGAATCGGGCCGAGCGCAAGACCGTCCGCTACGACCCGGACGACCCCGCGCGGGCCGTGGAGCACGTCTCGTTCGGCGAGCGGTGCGTCCTGGCGGCCGGCGGGGGCTTCGGGGCGATCCTGGCCTGCGGCGGGCTGTTCGCGGTGACGCGGCTGTTCGGGCAGGCCCTCGGCGAGTAGCTACTCGCGGACCAGCAGCGTCCGCGCCTCGCCGACGGTGAACACCGAGCCGGTGATCAGCACGCCCGCCGTGCCCAGGGTCACGCCCTGGTCCTCCTCGGCCAGGGTCACCGCGAGCTCGATGGCGTCGGGCAGGTGCGGGACGACGCGGACCCGCTCCTCGCCGAACACGTCCTCGGCCAGGCGGCCCAGCTTCGCCGGGGCCATCGCGCGCGGCGTCGAGCTGCGCGTCACGATCAGCCGGTCGGTGATGGGCTCCAGCAGCTCCAGCATCCCCAGCACGTCCTTGCCCTCCACCGAGCCGATCACGGTGACCAGGCGCTCGAAGGAGAACTCGTCGCGCACCGTGTCGACGGTGGCCTTCATGCCGTGCGGGTTGTGCGCGGCGTCCAGCAGCACCGTCGGGGCGGTGCGGACGCGCTCCAGCCGGCCGGGCGAGGTGACCTGCGCGAAGCCCTCGCGCACGACCTCGGCGTCCAGGCCGGTGCCGAGCAGCGTCTCCACCGCCGCCAGCGCCACCGCCGCGTTCTGTGCCTGGTGCGCGCCGTGGAGGGGCACGAAGACCTCCTCGTAGCGCTCGCCGAGGCCCTGGAGGGTCAGCACCTGCCCGCCGAAGGCCAGGTAGCGCTCCTCGACGCCGAAGTCCTTGCCCTCGCGGACCACGCTCGCGCCGACCTGGGCGGTGCGGCGCAGCAGCGCCTCCATCGCCTCCGGCTCCTGGCGGGCGGTGACCAGCGTCGCGCCCTTGTGGACGATGCCGGCCTTCATGTCGGCGATGTCCTCGATCCGGTCGCCGAGGAACTCGGCGTGGTCCATGCCGATGGGGGTGATGACGGCGACCTCGGCGCCCAGCACGTTCGTGGAGTCGGTCTCGCCGCCCAGCCCGACCTCGATGACGCCGACGTCGACGGGCGCGTCGGCGAAGGCGGCGAACGCGGTGGCCGTGGTCACGTCGAAGTAGGTGAGGGTCTCCCCGAGCTGCGCGTCGACGAGGTGCGCCACCGGCCCGACCTCGCCGTAGACGCGCACGAAGTCCTCCTCGGAGATCGGCTCGCCGTCGATGCTGATGCGCTCGCGGATGGTCTTCAGGTGCGGGCTGGTGTAGCGGCCGGTGCGCAGGCCGTGCGCGCGCAGCAGTGACTCGATCATCCGCGCGGTGGTGGTCTTGCCGTTGGTGCCGGTGAGGTGGATGGAGCGGAAGGCGCGCTGCGGGTTGCCCAGGTGGTCCAGGAGGGCCTTCATGCGGTCCAGGTCGAAGACCATGCGGGTGAAGCCCCTGGCCTCCAGCTCGGCGTTGGCGGCGGTGAAGTCGTCGGTCACGACGAGAGCCTAATCCGCGGGCGGGGCGGGCGTGGCCGACCCGGGGGTCGCCGCCGGGTGATCTGTGCCGGGCGTCACGCGGCCCGGTAAGTGCCGATTCCCATCGCGCACCGTACGTTTCTTCTGTGAGCGACTCCCGCCGCGGCTATCTCGCCGCGTTCGCCGCGTACGGCATGTGGGGCCTGGTCCCCCTCTACTGGAAACTCGTCAAGCCCGCCGGGGCCGTCGAGATCCTGGGCCATCGCATCCTCTGGTCGGTGGCCTTCACCGGCCTGCTCCTGTACGCGGTGAAGGTGCGGACGAAGAAGCCCTCGGCCCTGGGCGGCCTGCTCAAGAACCGCCGCAAGCTGCTCGGCGTCGGCATCGCCGCCCTGGTGATCACCGTCAACTGGGGCATCTACATCTACGGCGTCAACGCCGGGCGGGTCGTGGAGACCTCCCTGGGCTACTTCATCAACCCGCTGGTCTCGGTGGCCCTCGGCGTGGCCTTCTTCGGTGAGCGGCTGCGGCCCTGGCAGTGGGCGGCGGTGGCGACCGGCGCGGTGGCCGTGGGCGTCCTGACCCTCGACTACGGGCACCCGCCGTGGATCGCGCTGGCCCTGGCCTTCAGCTTCGCCGCCTACGGCGCGGTGAAGAAGCGCCTGGGCCTGCCGCCGGGGGAGAGCCTGTTCGTGGAGTCGGCGTTCATGGCGATCCCGGCGCTGGCCTTCATCGGCTGGCTGGAGGCGAGCGGGCGGGGGACCTTCGCGTCCATCTCCGTCGGGCACGCGCTGCTGCTGGCGGGCGGCGGTGTGGTGACGGCCGTCCCGCTGATCTTCTTCGGGGCGGCGGCCAACCGGCTGCCCCTGTCGGTGATGGGCATGATCCAGTACATCGGGCCGGTCCTGCAGTTCGCCATCGGCGTCTTCGTCTTCGGCGAGGACATGCCGGTGGGCCGCTGGCTGGGCTTCGGCCTGGTCTGGGGCGCGCTGGCGCTGTTCAGCTTCGACGCGGTGCGGCGGGTCAGGGCGGTGCGGCGGGAGCCGGTCGCGGTCAGCGTTCCCTGATCTCGGTGATGGCCAGGCCGTGCCCGTCGGGGTCGGTGAAGGACGCGGCCAGCACCTCGTAGGTCTCGCCGGTGATGGCCGCGCGAGGCGGGTGGCTGAAGATCACGCCGCGCTCCTGGAGTTGCAGGAACGCGTTGGCCACGTCCGGGACCTCCAGGGCCAGGTGCATCAGCGAGCCGCGGGCCACGGGGGCGTCGTCGCGGTGGCAGAGCAGGACCCGCCCGAACCCGGCCTCCAGCAGCACCGCGTCGGAGCTGCGGTCCAGCTCGACCAGGCCGAGCAGGCCGACGTAGAAGTCCACCGAGCGGGTGAGGTCGGCCACGACCAGGGTGGCCGCGACGTCCCGGACGGAGGCGGCCGGCAGCGAGGTCTCGCTGACGAAGGCGCGCTTGGTGTCCCAGGCCGGCTGAGGGGCGTCGAGGTGCCCGGCGGCGGTGTAGGAGTCGCTCACCGGTGACGGCCGCGGCGCCGGGACCGGCGGGGGCGGCGGGGGAGGTGCCGGGGCGGGTTCGGGCTCCTCGGCGCGGAAGGTGCGCTCCAGGTCGTCGAAGCCCAGGCCGTCGTCCTCTTCCTCCTCCTCGGCCTCCTTTTCGCGCAGGCCCTCGTCGTCCTCCTCGTCCTCGTGGCGCAGCTCGGCCTTGAACTCCTCCAGCGGGGAGGGGTTGTTGCGGGGCGCGGCCCGCCCGGCCTGGCGCAGCCGGTTCAGCATCCGCTCATAGGTGAGCAGCGCCACTCCGGCGGAGAGGAAGAGGAAGGCCAGCAGGCCCATGGTGAGGTCGCGCGCGCCGACGGCGAGCGCGGCCAGGAAGAACGCGACGAGAAGTAAAAACCCGGCTCCCAGGAGGCGCGCCGACATCGGCCTGCGCGCGGGCCGCCGCTGCCGAACCGCCATCTATCACTCCTTTGTGGACACGCGGGGGACGGGTGTCTGCGCGCAGCTTAGATCCCGTCACGCTCCGGCGGCAACCATCCGGGCGACGCCCGGGACGCCGGTCCTCGGCTCGCGGAGGTCGGCCGTCCGGTTAAGCTGGCCGCCCATCCTGTACACCCAGAAGGGGGACACCGACGTGTCTCAGCGGACCCTGGTCCTGATCAAGCCGGACGCGGTCCGGCGCGGCCTCGTGGGCGAGATCCTGGCGCGCCTGGAGCGCAAGGGCCTGCGCATCGAGGAGATGCGGCTGCGCACCATGGACGCCGATCTCGCCGACGCCCACTACGCCGACCACGTCGAGAAGCCCTTCTACCCGCCGCTGAAGGAGTTCATGCTCAGCGGGCCGCTGGTGTCGCTGATCGTCTCCGGTGACGAGTCGATCCCGGTGATCCGGGCTCTGGCCGGGGCCACCGACGGCCGCGCGGCGGCGCCGGGCACGATCCGGGGCGACCTGTCGCTGTCCAACCGGGAGAACCTGATCCACGCCAGCGACTCCGAGGAGTCGGCCGAGCGCGAGATCAAGCTCTGGTTCGGCTGAGCCGAGGGGCCGGGCGCGCGCCTCAGCGGTGGGGCGCGCGGTACTTGGAGAACTGCTCGGGCGGGATGTTCCCGACCTCCCCGCCGGTGCCGGTGACGATCTTGCTGACGCTTTCGTTGTAGGCGTCGTCGTTCCAGTAGCCGGTGTGGCCGGTATAGCCGCCGTCGAAGACGTTGGCGCCGTAGCCGTGGCTCACGGTGTCGGCGCCGTGGAGCCCGCGCGCGAGGTTGATCACGTCGAGGTTGCCGGTGGAGGCGTAGACCTTCGGGTGGCCCTTGTAGTCGGCGGCGGTGGTGCCGTGGTCCTGGCCGCTGCCGGGGGCGGCGACCTGGACGAGGTTGTCCACCTTGAGGTCGTGCTTCTCGGCGGCGGTGCCCACCACCGAGGCCCCGTAGCTGTGCCCGAGGAGGGTGTTGCGGGAGTGGTCGGGCCCGTGTTCGTTGGTGGTGCGCAGGCCCTGCTGGAAGCGCGCCAGGTCGTCGGCGGCCTGGTGGCGGTACTTCGGGTCGGTGGCGTCGGTGAGCTCGTCGGGTGAGTCGTAGCCCTGCCAGACGATCGAGGCGGTGGTCTTGGACGGGTCGCGCCCGGCGGCGTCCTTCTGCATCTGGTCGGCCCGGTCGATGTCGGTCTTGAAGCCGTCGTTGAGGCCGCCGCCGGTGCCCGGGACGTAGGTGGCGACATTGTCGGCCTTGTCGGGGTTGCCGATGGCCACCGCGGCCTTGCCGTCGTTCTGCGGGTCGAGGGACAGCAGGTGGGCCTGGGGTTTCGAGCCGTCGTTGAGGCGGGCGTCGATGGCGTCGAGGCCGTGTTTCTTGGCCTCCAGGTCCTCGATCTTCTGCCGCGCGGCGTCGAGTCTCGGGTCGAAGGGGTCGAGTTTCCCTTCGCCGACCTCGTGCCGCAGCCGGTCCAGTTCGGCCTTGGCGCCGGCGATGTCCCGGTCGTTCTGCTCGCGGGCGTAGTCGAGGGTGACGCGGTTGGCGTCGTCGCGGTCGGTGGTGGGGATCCCGTCCATGTTCCCGACGATGCCGGGGTACTCGTTCTTGAGGGACTCCTGCTCCTCTTCGCTGAGCCCGTCCCACCACTTCTTGACCTCGTCGGGCGTGGGCGGCTGCCCGTCGTGGCCTTCGGGCCGGGTCTGGAGCGCGGTGAGCGGGTCGACGTTGGGGGCTTCGGGCGTGGTGATCGCCGCGAGGGCCTTCGCCGCGTCCTTGTCGGCCTTGTTCGCCAGCTCCAGCGCGCGCTTGATCTCGTCGGCGACGGCCTCGACGCCCTGGCGGATGGAGGCCATCCAGCCGTCGGACTTGCGGGCCTCGGGCGGCGGGTCGGCGGTGACGCTGCCGTCGGGGTGGATCTTCGCGGGCACGCGGGCGGCGTGGTCCTCGGCGGCATTGAGCATCTTCTGCGCCTCGGTCACGTCGTGGGCGAGCCTGCCGAGGATCTCACCCATGGCGGTGAAGGCGACCTGCGCCTGGACGTAGTCGCGGGAGGCCTCGACGATGGAGTGGCGCGCGGCGACCGCGTCGTTCCCCTGCCAGGCGCGGTCGAGGTCGTTGCCGTACTTGCCGACGTCCTCGGCGTACTGGTCCATGTCGCGGCCGATGGAGGCGGCCTTGGTGCCGCCCTCGGTCCACACCGCCGGGCGGGCGTCCTTGAGCTGCCGGTAGTCGACCACGGCTCACATCCCGGGGACGGCGCCGAGGTACTCCTTGGCGAGGTTCACCTCGGACTTCACGGTGCTCTCGGTGCGCCGGTAGTTCTCGGCGGACTCGACGACCTTCTGGCCGGTGTCGGCGCACTTGCCGGCGGCCTTGAGGGTGTCCTCGACGAGCTTCTTCGCGATCGTGGACAGCGCCTTGGCGGAGGCGAAGCCGTCATTGCCCTGGGCGGTGCGCTCGATGACGCCCCGTGACCGTCCGATGTAGTCGGTGATCTCGGTCCCCGCGGTGATCACCTTCGCCGCGATGGACTTCACCGTGCCGTACTCGAATTCCATGGCCGCTCCCGCCTCTCGTGACCGCCCCTCTCGTGACGGGAGCGTAAGGCAAAGGGGCGGTCCCGCGCTGTCCCGCGCGACCGCCCCCGCCACCGTCCTAACGCGACAGGCGCAGGACGTTCGACACGATCTGGTGCCCGGCCCGCCCGGCGGCGGTCAGGATCGACTCCGGGTGGAACTGCACGGCGTAGCGGCGCTTGACCGGATCCTCGATGGCCATGACCACGTCATCGGTCATCGCGGTGGCGGTGAAACCGCCGCGGACCTGGTCGGCCTTGGCGTGCAGGGAGTGGTAGCGGGCGGCGGTGAACTCGTCGGGCAGGCCCGCCAGGAGCTCGCCGCCCAGGACCTTGACCTGGCCGGGCTTGCCGTGCACGGGCTCGGGCAGCAGCGCCAGTTTCCCGCCGCCGTGCTCGATCATCGCCTGCAGGCCCAGGCAGACGCCGAAGGCGGTGAGGCCGCGGGCGTCCAGTTCGGACAGCAGGCCGCCGCAGTCGAAGTCGGCCGGGCGGCCCGGACCGGGCGACAGGACGACCAGGTCGGGCCGGTCGTCCAGCATCGACGGCGGGAACCCGAAGCGGAGGGTGGTGACCTCGGCGGCGTGCTGGCGGAAGTAGTCGGCGAGGGTGTTCACGAAGGAGTCCTGGTGGTCCACCATCAGCACCCGCAGGCCCGCACCGGCCGGTTCGGTCACCACGGCGGCGTTCCCGGGGTCCGAAACGGGCGTGCCGACCGACTCCAGCAGCGCGCGGGCCTTCAGGTGCGTCTCGCGCTCCTCGGCCTCCGGGTCGGAGTCGTAGAGCAGCGTCGCCCCGGCGCGCACGGTCGCCAGCCCGTCCCGGATCTGCGCGGTGCGCAGGGTCAGGCCGGTGTTGGCGGTCCCGTCGAAGCCGAGGAACCCGACCGCGCCGCCGTACCAGCGGCGGGGGGTGCTCTCGTGGTCCTCGATGAACTGCATCGCCCAGTTCTTGGGCGCGCCGGTCACCGTCACCGCCCAGGTGTGGGTGAGGAACGCGTCGAGCGCGTCGAACTCCGGCCGCAGCACGCCCTCGACGTGGTCGACGGTGTGGATGAGCCGGGAGTACATCTCGATCTGGCGGCGCCCGATGACCTGGACGCTGCCGGGGACGCACACGCGCGACTTGTCGTTGCGGTCGACGTCTGTGCACATCGTCAGCTCCGACTCCTCCTTCGCCGAGCCGATCAGCTCGGCGATGCGCGCGGCGTCCTCCAGCGGGTCGGCGCCGCGCCGGATGGTCCCGGCGATCGGGCACGTCTCCACCCGCCGCGCGCCCACCGGTCCGCTGACGCGCACGTACATCTCCGGGGAGGCGCCCACGAGGTACTCGGCCTCGCCGAGGTTGAAGAAGAACTCGTAGGGGGCGGGATTGGCGGCCGTGAGCCGCTCGTAAAACGCCGCCGGCGAATCGCAGGCGGCGTGCATGGTGTGGCTGGGGGTGACCTCGAAGAGGTCGCCCTGGAAGAAGCGCTCCCTGGCCTCGCGGACCATGCCCGCGTACACCCCCGGCACCGGCGGGGCCGGCACCTCGGTGGCCACCCGGTACGGGGTGGCCTCGGCGGTGCGCGGCAGGCCCTCGGTCGACTCGCCGTCCACGGTGAACTCGTAGCGGTGGACGTGTGCGCGCTCGCGCTTGCGGTCCACGACGTAGACCTCGTCGGGCAGGTGCAGCACCAGGTCCCGGTCACGCGGGTCGCGTTCCATGGCCAGCGTCAGCGGCTCGAACTGGAAGGACAGGTCGTAGCCGAAGGCGCCGTAGAAACCCAGGTGCGGGTCGTCGACGGCGAGCGCGGCCATCATCGCGCGCAGCGCGGTGAACACGGTCGGACGCCGGGTGCGCCGCTCCTCGCTGAGGACGCCCTCGCTCTCGGCGACGTGGACGCTGAACCCGCCGGGCGCGTCGGTGGGGCCGTCCACGGCCCGCCGCAGCAGCGGCAGCAGGACCGTCCCGCGCGCGTTGAGGGCGCGCACGCTCAGGGTGCGGCCGTGGGCGGTGACCTCCACGGCGGGGTTGACGTAGGCGAGGTTCCAGCGGCTGTAGCGGCCCGGATACTCCATGCCGGAGCTCAGGACCCCGCCGCGCGCGGTCTCGACGGCCGCCACGATGGCGGGCAGGCCCGCCGGGTCGAAGACTTCGGTGGTGCGGAGGACGCGCGCGCCCCCGGCGGTGGTCAGTTCGGTCTGGTTCATTGCCCCTCGTCATCCCTCGGCTCGCTCGCCGGGATGGGGCGCCTCAGACAGAGACGACCGCCGAGTTCCCGGCGGTCGTCACGACTCCATGCGAATTCCACGCCGCCTCTAGCGGCGCCACCAGCGCAGATGGGGGAAGGTTCGCATGGGCGCGACTCTAGCACGGGAAGTCCCCGATACCGGACCTCGCCGTCCGGTGGTTGGGACGGTGACCGTCCCCCTACCCGCGTCACGTGTGCATCACGGACCGGTAACGGAACGGATTCTGTCGTGAACTGTATCGACGCACCGTCGTGATCTGTGCGACCGTATGTGCACCGGGCACCGGGCCGTTAGGGAGGGAGGTCCACGTGCTCGCTCACACCGCGCGCAGGCTCGCCCTGGCGTTACCGGCGCTGCTGCTGATCTCCGTGCTCGCCTTCGGCGTGGCCTTCTACGGGCCCGCCGCGCCCGCACCGGCGACCACCGCCGAGCGCGAGCGCCTCTACCTCGACCGCCCGGTCCCCGAACGCTACTGGACGTGGCTGACCGGCCTGGGCGGACACGGCGACACCGGTCTCCTGCGCGGCAGGTGGGGACCCTCGGTCACCGGTGAGAGCGTCGGACGCGAGCTCGGCGAGCGCGTGCGCGGCTCGGCGCGGCTGCTGGGCCTGGGCGTCCTGACCGTCACCGGCCTCGCCGTCGCCGGGGGCGTCGCGGCGGTCGCCGCCCGCCACCGCACCGCCGACGCCGCCGTCATCGCCGCCGGATTACTCGGCCTGGGCGCGGCCGCCACCGGCCCGCTGCTGCTGGCCCGCGAGGCCGGGACCCGGCCGGTGCTGCTGCTGGGCGGGCTCGCCCTCGCCGCGCTGGCCGTGCGCCGCCGCGCGCCCGCCGCCGAGACGGGACTGGTCGATCCCGCGCGCGTCCTGGGCGTCCGCCACCGCGTCGCGGTGCGCAGGCACGCCGTCCGCGCCTCCCTCACCAGCGGCGTCACCGCCGCCGCGAGCCTGGCCGCCGGGCTCCTCGCCGCCCTCGTCGTCGCCGAGGGCGTCCTGGCGCGACCCGGGTTCGGTGCGTGGCTGCCGGAGTCGCTGCGCGCCCGCGACGCCTACGCCGTCGCCGCGTGGCTGCTGGTCGCCGGTGCCGCCGTCATCGCCGTCGGCATCGCCGCCGACCTCACCCGCGCCGCCCTGGACCCGCGGGTGCGCCATGGGTGACCCGCGCCGGGCCGCCGGGGCCGTGCTGCTGGCGATGGCCGCGCTCTTCGCCTTCGCCGGGCCCAGCTCCTGGCCGCGCGCCGACGCCGTCGCCGAGCTCATGCGGGCCGCGCGCGGCAGCCTCGCGATGGCCGTGGTGGCCGCGTCCATCGCCACCCTCATCGGCACCGCCTGGGGACTCCTGCCCCTGGGCTGGATCACCGGGACGCTGCTGGCGCTGCCCGCGCTGGGCCTGGCCGCCGCGCTCGCCGGGACCGGCGCGTCCTGGGCGCGCCTGGCGGTGGCGCTCGGCCTGGCCTGCTGGCCGCCGGTGGCGTGGGCGGTCCGCGAGCGGGCCGCGGCCGTGCGGGCCCGGGGCTTCATGGACGCCGCCCGCTCGGCGGGCGCTGGCCGCGTCCGGCTGCTCGTCCGGCACGTCCTGCCCGGCACCGCCCGCGCCATCGGCGCCGGCTGGCTGCTGAGCATGGGCGCCGCCGCGGTCATCGAGGCCGGGCTCGGGCTGGGCGGCCTCGACGCGAAAGGGGACAGCCTCGGGCGGCTGCTGGCCGGGCCCTCGCCCGGCGCGGCCCTCGGGGTACTGCTGGCGGTGTGCCTCGCGGTGCGCCTGACCACCGGGGGGAGAGCGTGAGGACCGTCCTGGAGGTGTCCGGGCTGACCGTGGGGGACGCGCTGGCCGGGGTGTGCTTCCGCCTCGGCGGCGGCGAGACCGTCGGCGTCATCGGCGAGAGCGGCTCCGGCGCGCACCTGCTCGCCCCCGCGCTGCTCGGGCTGGTGCCCGCCACCGGTTCCGTCCGCTTCCACGGACGCGACCTCACCACCGTCGGCGACGCCGGGTGGAGCGCGATCAGGGGCAGCGGCATCGCCTACGTCCCCGCCGAACCGCGCGGCTGGCTCGACCCCGTGCGCACCGTCGCCGAGCAGGTCGCCCTCGCCCTCCACGCCCACCAGCGCACCACCCGCGACAAGGCCCGCCGCGTGGCCACCGACCTGCTGGCCGCCCTCGGCGTCCCCGAACCCGCCCGCGCCGCCCGCGCCTACCCCCACGAGCTCACCACCGCCACCGCCCAGTGCGCCGCGGTGGCCATCGCGGTGGCCAACCGGCCCGACGTGATCGTCGCCGACGACCCCACCGCCGCCCTCGACGTCACCTCCCAGGGCCGCCTCATGGACGTCGTGCGCGGCACCGGCGCCGCGCTCGTCCTCATCACCCGCGACCTGGGCGTGCTGGCCGGGCACGCCGACCGCGTCGTCGTCCTCTACGGCGGTCGCATGGTCGAGGGCGGTACCGCCGAGGAGGTCTTCTACGGACCCCGGATGCCCTACACCCTCGGGCTCCTCGGCAGCGTGCCCCGCGTCGACCTGCCCGCCCGGCGGCTGCCCGTCGTGCGCACACTCCATTCCCGGCCGCTCCCCACCGGTCACGGACCCGGCGACCCCCTCACCGGCGGCTGCGTCTTCGCCGCCCGCTGCCCCCTCGCCGTCCGCCGCTGCCTGGACGAGGCGCCCGCCCTGCGCCACCTCGGGCCCAGCCGCGTCGCCGCCTGCCACTTCGCCGAACGCCTCGACGGCGTCACCGCCCGGGCGGTCTTCGGATGATCATCGCCGAGAACCTCACCCGCCGCGGCGCGCTCACCGGCGTCACCATCGACATCGCCCCCGGCGAGACCCTCGCCGTGGTCGGCGAGAGCGGCAGCGGCAAGACCGCCCTCGCCCGCCTCCTCCTGCGCCTCGACCGGCCCACCTCCGGCGGCCTGCCCGCCGACGGCGTCCACGGGCTGTTCCCCGACCTCGACCCGCGCATGACCATCGCCGACAGCGTCGCCGAGCCCATGCGCGTCCACCGCCGCCACGACCCCGCCTGGCGCGACGAGCTCCTCACCCTCGTCGGCCTCGGACCCGGCGACGGCCGCCGCAGGCCCGCCGACCTGCCCGCGCCCGAGCTGCGGCGGGCCGCGCTGGCCAGGGGCCTGGCGCTGCGGCCGGGCGTCCTGGTCCTCGACGAACCCGTCGCCGACCTCGACCCCTCGGCGCGGGCGGAGCTGACGGCGCTGCTGCGGGCCGTGCGCGAACGCCTCGGCACCGCCTACCTCTATCTCACCCGCGACGTGGCCGATGTGCGGCAGCTCGCCGAGCGCGTCGCCGTCCTCTACCGCGGCGGGATCGTCGAGCGCGGACCGGCGCAGGCGGTCTTCGAGGCGCCCGCACACCCCTACACCCAGGCGCTGCTGTCGGCGGTGCCCGTCGCCGACCCGCGCCGGGAGCGGCGGCGCCGGCGCGTCCCGCTGGCCGAGGAGCGTCCCGACGCACCGGCCGGCGGCTGCCGCTTCCGGCACCGCTGCCCCAAGTTCGCCGCCGAGCTGACCACCCTCCAGCGCGGGAAGTGCTCCGCCGAGGCCCCCGCGCCGCGCCCGCGCGCCGGTGGCGCCGAGGCCGCCTGCCATTACGCGTCGGTGGCCACCGTCTGGTAAACCGGGCGGAGCGTTTCACCGCGTCCCGCTACACTTGCCGCAGCACGGCGTTGACCCGGCCATCACCGGTGAGCCTCCGGAAGAAAGAGCCCCACGAGGGCTTCAGTAGAACCGGACGGGTGCGGCCCGTCACAGCCGTCCGATGAGAGGGCGTCGCTCCGGCGGCGTCAAGCGGGGTGGTACCGCGGGCCAAGGCTCGTCCTCGCACCGAGGAGAACGCAGACCGGTGCGAAGGAGCGATGACGTGCCATATCCCAAGGACGACCCGCAGCGGGGGGTGCCCGCGAGTCCCAAGCTTCCCGAGGTGGAGCAGCGCATTCTCGACTTCTGGGGTGCCGACGGGACGTTCCAGGCATCCATCGACCGCCGCCCGGCCGGGTCGGACGGCAGCAACGAGTTCGTCTTCTACGACGGTCCCCCCTTCGCCAACGGCCTGCCCCACTACGGGCATCTGCTGACCGGCTACATCAAGGACGTCGTACCGCGCTACCAGACCATGCGCGGCCGCCGCGTCGAGCGGCGCTTCGGCTGGGACTGCCACGGCCTGCCCGCCGAGGTCGAGGCCGAGAAGCAGCTGGGCATCAACACCAAGGCCGAGATCATGGCCCTGGGCGTCGGCAAGTTCAACGAGGCCGTCCGCGAGTCGGTTTTCCGCTACACCGGCGAGTGGGAGCGCTACGTCACCCGCCAGGCCCGCTGGGTCGACTTCGCCAACGACTACAAGACCCTCGACCTGGACTACATGGAAAGCGTCATGTGGGCCTTCAAGACCCTCTACGACAAGGGCCTGATCTACGAGGGCTACCGCGTGCTCGCCTACTGCTGGCGCTGCGAGACGCCGCTGTCGAACACCGAGACGCGGATGGACGACGTCTACCGCGACCGCACCGACCCGGCGCTGACCGTCGGCTTCCAGCTGGAGAGCGGCGAGAAGCTGCTGGTGTGGACGACCACGCCCTGGACCCTGCCCTCCAACCTCGCCGCCGCCGTCGGTCCCGACCTGGACTACGTCGTCGTCGAGCAGGACGGGCGGCGCTACGTGCTGGGCAAGACCCGCCTGGCCGCCTACGCCAAGGAACTCGGCGAGGCCACCGTCGTCGCCGAGCTCAAGGGCCGCGACCTCGTCGGGCGCAAGTACACCCCGCTGTTCGACTACCTCGCCGACACCCCCAACGCGTTCCAGGTCATCGGCGCCGACTTCGTCTCCGACGAGGACGGCACCGGCGTGGTGCACATGGCGCCCGCCTTCGGCGAGGACGACCAGAACGCCTGCGCCTCGGTCGGCATCCCCACCGTCATGACCGTCGACGAGCACACCCGCTTCACCGCGATCGTGCCCGACTACCAGGGCGTGCAGGTCTTCGACGCCAACAAGCCGATCGTGCGCGAGCTCAAGGAGCGCGGCGACGTCGTCCTGCGCCACGAGGGCTACACGCACTCCTACCCGCACTGCTGGCGCTGCGACACGCCCCTGGTCTACAAGGCCGTGTCCAGCTGGTTCGTGGCCGTCACGACCTTCCGCGACCGCATGGTCGAGCTGAACCGGGGCATCACCTGGACCCCGGAGCACATCAAGGACGGCCAGTTCGGCAAGTGGCTGGAGGGCGCCCGCGACTGGTCGATCTCCCGCAACCGCTTCTGGGGCTCGCCGATCCCGGTGTGGGTCTCCGACGACCCCAACTACCCGCGCGTGGACGTCTACGGCTCGCTCGACGAGCTGGAGCGCGACTTCGGCGTGCGCCCGGCCGACCTGCACCGGCCGTTCATCGACGACCTGACCCGGCCCAACCCCGACGACCCCACGGGCAACTCGACCATGCGCCGGGTCCCCGAGGTCCTCGACTGCTGGTTCGAGTCGGGCTCGATGCCCTACGCCCAGGTGCACTACCCGTTCGAGAACCGCGAGTGGTTCGAGAACCACTACCCGGGCGACTTCATCGTGGAGTACACCCCGCAGACGCGCGGGTGGTTCTACACGATGCACGTGCTGGCCACCGCGCTGTTCGACCGGCCCGCCTTCCGCGACTGCGTCGTGCACGGCACGCTGCTGGGCGACGACGGCCGCAAGATGTCCAAGAGCCTGCGCAACTACCCCGACGTCTACGAGGTCTTCGACACCTACGGCGCCGACGCGATGCGCTGGCTGCTCATCTCCTCGCCGGTGGTGCGGGGCGGGGACATGATCGTCTCCGAGAGCGGCATCCGCGACGCCGTCCGCCAGGTCGTGCTGCCCCTGTGGAACGTCTGGTACTTCTTCAGCCTCTACGCCAACGCCGAGGGCTACGACGCCACGCCGCACGCGGCGCGCACCGGCGCCCTGGCCTCCGATCACCTGCTCGACCGCTACGTGCTGGCCAAGACCGACGACCTCGTCGAGGGCGTGCGGCAGTCGATGGACGCCTTCGACCTGTCGGGTGCCGCCGCGCAGGTCCGGTCCTACCTGGACGCGCTGACCAACTGGTACGTGCGCCGCTCGCGCGACCGGTTCTGGCAGGGCGACCGGCGGGCCTTCGACGTCCTGGCGACCGTGCTGGAGACGGTGTGCCGGGTGGCGGCCCCGCTGCTGCCGCTGGTCACCGAGGACGTCTGGCGCGGCCTGACCGGCGGGCGCTCGGTGCACCTGGTGGACTGGCCGGAGACGGCCGGCGCGGCCGACCCCGCCCTGGTGTCCACCATGGACGCCGTGCGCGAGGTCTGCTCGGCGGCGCTGTCGCTGCGCAAGGCCACCCGCCGCCGGGTGCGCCTGCCGCTGGCGACGCTCACCGTCGCCGGTCCCGGCGTCGAGGAGCTGCGGCCCTACGCCGAGCTCATCGCCGACGAGGTCAACGTCAAGGAGGTCGTGTTCACCGGCGACCTCGGCGAGTACTGCACGCAGACGCTCAGCCTGGTCCCGCGCGCCCTCGGGCCGCGCCTGGGCAAGGACGTCCAGCGGGTCATCAAGGCGCACAAGTCCGGTGACTGGTCCATCGTGGACGGTGCCGTCACCGTCGGCGGGGTCGAACTCCAGGACGGCGAGTACGAGCTCACCATGCTCGTCACCGCCGCCGACCGGACCGCCGCGCTGCCCGGCGGAGGCGTGGTCGTCCTCGACACCGACGTCACCCCCGAACTGGCCGCCGAGGGCCTGGCCCGCGACGTGGTCCGGGTCATCCAGACCGCCCGCCGCGACGCCGACCTGGCCGTCACCGACCGCATCACCGTGGTCGCCGACCTGCCCGAGGACGCGCGCGCGGCGGTGGAGACCCACCGCGAGTTCGTCACCGGCGAGACCCTCACCCGCGAGCTCGGCTACACCGAACTCGGCGACGAGGCCTTCCGGGGCGAGATCGGCGAGGGCGTGGCGGTCCGGGTACTGGTCAAGCGCACCGACGGCTGACGCGCAAGAGCACGAAGAGAAGGGCCTCCCGGTGCGCCGGGAGGCCCTTCCCTCGTAGGCCGCGCGGGCCACGGTCCACGACCGGGCGGCCGGGTCGGGGGAGAGGCCGTGGGCCACGGTCCCCGATGTCTCAAAGAACGTGGCCGCGCCCTCAGCCGCGCTGGTCGACCACCGCCGCCGGAGTTCCCTCCGCGCCGCCCCAGACCATCTCGTCCTCGGTGAGCCAGGTGCGGTTGCCCTGCTCTTCCTCGTCCTCGTGCTGGTGTCCGCGCCCGGCGGCGCCGGAGCCCATGGCCGGCCCGCGCGCCGGGGCGGGCGCGCCGCCGAAGGTCCCGAACGCGGGACCGCCCGCCGCCGCCAGGCCCGTCGCGGTGCCCGGTCCGCCCGGGCTGAAGCCCGGCCCGAAGCCGCCGCCGGGACCGCCGGTGGCCGCGCCCAGGCCCAGCGGGGTGGCGCTGGCCAGGCCGGTCTCGGTGTCGCCGTTGTCGTAGCCGGGCTGCGGCACGTACGGGACCGGCTCGGAGGGCACCGGGTCGTAGGGGGTGGGGTCGTAGGGAGGCGCGCCCGGGTCGAGCTTGCCCGGCTCGGGTTCGAGCGTGGTGACCACGTCCTGCGGCTCCAGCTCCGGGTCCTCCACCGTGGGCAGGTTCGCCGGGGCCTTGGTGGGCGCCTTGAACGACGAGCTCGCCGCTCCCTTGTAGCCGGTGGCCAGGCCGGTGAGGATCTTCACCAGCTTCTTGCGGACGATCTCCTTCTGCTCCTTGGTCTTCTGCGGGAGCTTCAGGGCCTGCGTCGCGTCATCGCGGGCCTGCTTGGCGGCGGTGGCGCACTTCCACATGCCGTCGCCCATCTCGCCCTGGTCCTCGCTGAGGGAGCCGCAGAAGGTGTGGATCGCCTTCATGTAGGCGTCGAACTCGCCGGCGGCCAGGCCCTTCCAGTCGTGCATGAGGGCTTCGAGCTTCTTGGCCAGCAGGCGGCCGAGTTCCTCGGTGCGCTTCTGGGCGGAGTGCCAGGATCCGGCCGAGTCGTCGATCTCATCGGGATCGGCCGAGAAGATCGCGCCGGTCAGCTGCTCGATGCTCCAGCCGTCGTAGCCTCCCATCGCCTATGCCTCCTTCGGGCCGGAGCCCTCGATCATGCCGGGGGCGTCGCCGACCGAGCCGGTCTCGGCCAGCGCGGCGAAGAACGCGTTCATGTTGCTCTTGGCCACCGCGTCGGAGTCGTCGTAGTTGACGATCGTCTGCGCGGTGGACTTCTCGGTCGCCTGGAGCGCGGCCAGCAGCCGCTTGAGCCGCACCAGGTGCTCGCGCCGCATCTCGTCGTGCTTGGCGGCGGTCTGGGTGGCCGCGTCGAAGGTCCCGAGGGCCTTGCCGGTGGTGCTGTGCACCGAGCCCTGACCCGACTTCTGCAGGGCCAGGAGCTGCTCGAAGACCTGCATGAACTCTTCGAGGGCTTCGGTGTTGACGTCGATGGTGCTGTCCGAGGCGGGGCCCGGCATGATGCCTCCCAGACGGTCGCGTGGGGGTTTCGGCGTCAGGATAGGACACAGTGGAGGCCCCGCGCTGTCCCTATGGAACAGCTGTTCGGGCCGTTTGGGACGACAGCGCGGCCCCGTCGGGGATGAGCCCGAGGAACTGCGCCGGGACCTCGTCCACGGTGGACTTGCCGTAGCCGAGGGCGGTGAGCGAGGCGGCGTCGGCGATGCCGAACTTGCGGCCCTCGGTGACCAGGTAGACCGTGCCGCCGCCCGCGCCGGGGCTGACCGTGGCCCGCACCAGCGCCGAGCGACCGGCGGGCAGGTCGAGGTAGGAGACCCTGCCGG
Organism: Actinorhabdospora filicis; assembly: GCF_030269765.1. Classification (GTDB taxonomy): domain Bacteria; phylum Actinomycetota; class Actinomycetes; order Mycobacteriales; family Micromonosporaceae; genus Actinorhabdospora; species Actinorhabdospora filicis. Next base: position 135,182 of record NZ_BSTX01000007.1, read on the forward strand.
TGATGGCGACGGTGAGCCTGGTGTTGGCCGCCGTCAGGACCGGCGGCGTCGGCGTGTAGACCTCGGCGTGCGAGGGCGTCCCGTTCGGGCCCGCCGCGCCCGTCGAGACCGCGCACACCGCGGTGTCACGGGTGTCCTGCTCGGGCACGTGGACCTGCGGGGGAGCGTCGGGCAGCGCCTCCTTCTGCGAGGGCGCCGGGGTCTGGATCATCGAGTCCAGGATCTGGTTCTGCGGCACGGATCTCACCGTCGCCGGGTCGCCGTGGAAGGCGATCGTGGCGGCCAGGACGCCGACGCGCTCCAGGTGGCCCCCGGTGACCAGGTAGTACAGCTCGCCGGAGCGGATGACGGTGCCCGGCTGGAGCGTCTGGTCGGCGACGACGACGGCGTCCCCGGTGGCCTCCACGGCCAGGTCCGGTCCCCGCGAGAACAGCGGGACCAGGAACTGCGAGATCGCCACCGGCCGGTCCTGCGGCACCCCGAGCGCCTTCATCGTGGTGGCCGCCGAGGCCTTCGGCAGCAGCCACAGCCGGTCGTTCCACAGCAGGTAGTACTCACCGGCGTCGTCGGCGACCAGCATCGCCCGCCCGGCCAGGTCGAGGCCGGTCGCGGGCCGCTGGCCGACGACGGCCCGCATCACGTGCCGGGTGGGTGCGGCCGGGTCGGAGGTGCTGCACATCTGCCAGGGCTGGCTCACGAACAGCTTCGGGTCCGGCAGGGCCTTGGGCGCGTCCGGGATCCCGTACATGCCCTGCCGGGGCGTGCCCTCCAAAGAGGACTGATGGACCGTGGTCACCACCGGCGCCTCGATGCCCACGTACAGCCGCGCCGAGGCGAAGTTGGCCATCGGCAGCAGCGCCGAGTCCCGGTAGACGTAGACCGCCCCGGTCTCCTCCTCGATGACGATCGTGCCCTGCGCCTGCCAGGCCGTCGCGCCGCCCGGGTAGAGCTTCCCGACCACCCAGAAGCCGACACAGGCCAGCACCGCGGCCAGGAAACCGCCCACAAGGGACAGCGCCATGCGCCGCATCGGGAGGTCCAGGGTCTCGGGATTCGCGCTCAGCATCGCCGAGACAATCCTGCGCACCACGAACCTCTGGGCCTGCACCTGTTCACGTCTGGTCCGCATGGCGGCCGGCTCCCTCGGGGTGATGACGGGACAGCGTCGAGGGGGAACTTACCGCTAACGTGACTGCCACGCAGACCGTGCGAGGATCGGCTCCGGCCGCCCGGCACGCGTGCGAACAACCCCTGACACGCAAAGGATCTGGGCTGATGACGAGGTCACCGGCCGGCCGGGCGCGGCTGGGCGCGATCGGTGTCGCGCAACTGGTCGTCCTGGAACTGGCGCTGGCGGCGGCCATGCTGGCGCTGCCGTTGCCGCGTCCCGTGCTCGCGGGCGTGGCCACCCTCTCGGCGCTGGTCCTGCTGTTCACCTTCGGCCGCCTGGGCGGGCGCTGGTGGTACGCCGGAATCGCGGTGTGGCGCCGATTGCGCGGCCGCCGCCGCGCCGATCGCGCCGCCGGGACGGCCCTGGCGCGACCCGGCGCACCCGCCGACTTCGCCCCGAGCCCACGACTGTCCACCGTGGCCGAACGCGGCGGCAGCCTCGGTGTGGCCTTCGACGGCGCGGGCTGGTACGCCGCGATGGCCGTCGAGCAGGACGAGCCGCCTGCGCGCGCCTTCGACGTCCTCGCCCAGATCCTGGCGCACGGCGGCTCGCCGGTCAGCTCCGTCCAGGTGCTCACCCAGAGCGTCCCCGTGCCCAGCACCGGTGTGGACCCCGGCGCGCTCTGCGCCCTGTCCTACCGCGAGCTCCTCGGCGGCGACCCGACCGTCGCCCACCGCGAGACCTGGTGCGCCGCCCGCCTCGACGTGGTCGACGCCGCGCCGGTGGCCGCCGGGCGCGGCGGCGGCGAGCAGGGCGTCCACCGGGCCCTGACCTCCACCGTCTCCCGGCTCACCAAGGGCGCCGAGGGCGCGGGCGTCCGGCTGCGCGCGCTCGGCGAGACCGAACTCGCGCACGCCATCCGCCGCTCCGTCGGCGGCGAGACGGTGGCCGTCGCGGTCGCCGACGGCGTCCGCGAGCGCTGGAACTCCTGGCACGTGGGCACCCTCGCGCAGGTCACCTACGCCCTCCACGGCCGCCTCGCCGAGCCGCGCGTCGTCCGTCGATTGTGGACGGCGGTGACCGAGCTGCCCGCCGACTTCACCACCGTGTCGGTGTCCATGCGGCGCCTCACCGCCCGTCGCGGCGACGAAAGGCTGGACGTGCGCTGCCTCGTCCGCCTCGCCGGGGACGAGGACCGCATCGAGGAGATCTGCGGACGCCTGGCCGCCCTGGCACGGGCCTACCGCGTGCGGCTGAAGCGATGTGACGGCGAACAAGGGCCGTCGGTGTACGCGTCGGCGCTGACCGGCGGCGGATGGTGAGGAGGCGAGATGGCGAAACCAGAGGATGAGCGGCCCGATGAATGGGCCGAGGGCGACGCCCGCAACCGCAAGTACCGCATCGCCCACGAGGGCCCGGCGAGCTTCAAGCAGCTCGGCGGGAACTGCTACGCCCTCGGCGAGCGGGTCAAGGGCGAGGCCGTCGCCAGCGTGCAGCGGCTCAAGGAGCAGCTGCCCGGCGCGGGCGGCGCGGCCAACGACGTGGGCGGCATGTTCGGTCAGGTGCGGGTCGCCCGCACCGACCTGATGCCGTTCCTCGTCAAGAGCCTCGGGCAGCTCGAAGCCGACGCCTCGGCGGCCGAGCAGCAGCTCTACGGCCTGCTGGAGAAGGTGATGACGGTCTCCGACAAGTACGACGACGTAGAGAAGAACAACAAGACCACCGTCGCCAAGGCGCTGGCCGATCTGGAGGTCGCCGCGCAGCAGAAGCCGGTGAAACCCGCCTAGGAGGATGGCATGGCCGACCAGGACCGTGGGAACTGGGAAGACTACATCTGGCGCATCAAGGTCAAGGGCAAGCCCGAGGCGATCAACCGGTTCGCCGCCGAGCTGACCTCGGTGGGCAACCAGTTCGACGGCCACAGCGGCGACGCCGCCGAGATCGCCAAGACCACCAAGCCCAAGGGCGAGACCGGATGGCACGGCCCGGCCGGGTCGGCCTTCCGCAAGTACGTCGATGTGAAGCTCACCGACCCCCTCGCCGACCGGCACAAGGCCATCGGCCCGGTGACCAAGGCGCTGGAGAAGGCCGCCGAGGCGCTCGCCAAGGCGCAGAAGGCGATGCCGATGCCGGTCATCGGCAGGCAGGACTCACGGGCGAACGGCCAGCACGACGCCGGTGCCGACGCCAACGGGTACATCGGTGAGGACTTCGACTACAAGGCGGCCGCCTACCGCATCTGGGAACCCGACCTGACCCTCCATCTGGGCTGGTATCCGCCCGTGCAGGCGCAGGAGATCGTCGTCGAGCCCACCAAGGACCACGGTGTGGCCAAGACGCGCATCGCCCAGTGGTACGAGATGGGCCAGAAGGCCGCCCACGAGGTGGAGCTCCAGCTGATCGTCGACTACACCGCCATCAAGAACGACCTGATCATCGAGCCCTACAAGGCCGAGAAGCCCAAGGACGACAAGGACAAGGACGGCGACACCGGCGGAGGTAAGCCCACCACCGACCCCGGCGGCAAGAAGCCCGACACCACCACGCCCAAGGTCGAGACCCCCAAGACCGAGCCGGACACCAAGCCGAAGACCGATCCGAACGCCGACCCGGGCCAGAAGCCCGGGGACAAGGGCGGCCAGGACCCCAAGGGTGAAGACCCGAAAGGCCAAGACCCGAAGGACCAGGATCCCGGCGGCCAGGATCCGCAGGACCCCGGCAAGACCGATCCGTACAAGCCGGATCCCTACGACCCGGACCCCTACGAGCCCGATCCCTACGATCCCGGCTCCTACGACCCCTCCACCGGCCTGGCCAGTGCCGGTGGCGGAGGTGGCGGGGGAGTGGGCGGCGGGCTCGGCGCGGGCACCGGCGGACCCGGTGTGGCCACCGGCGTCGCCGCCCCGCAGCAGCAGCCGGGCATGGGACCGATCGGCGCGGGGGCCGGTGCGGCGTCGCGGATGGCGCCGATGGGCGGCATGGGAGGCATGGGCGGCGGCCACGGCAACTCCGACTCCGGCGGCCATGAGACCTGGCTGACCGAGGACGAGGACGCCTGGCACGGCGAGGACAACACCGCTCCGCCGGTGATCGGCATGTAGCGCGGACGCGAAAAGGGCCGCTCCCGAGGGGGAGCGGCCCTGCACTACAAAGACACTCGCCGCTCTCAGCCGCTGATGGTCCGCAAGGTCCAGTACACGTCCCACACCCACAGCGCGAGCGGGACCACGCCCACGATCAGCAGGATCTCGCCGATGTCCAGGGCCCGCCCCCACGACGGCGAGATGCGCTTGCCCGCCACGCTCAGCGAGTAGCCCAGGGCGATCAGGGCCAGCGCGATCAGCCCGCCCAGGACCACCGGCAGCTTGACGGTGTCGGCCCAGTCGGCCGTCATGGTCGCCACCGCCAGCGAACCCAGGCCGGTGACACCGGCCAGCAGCAGCGGCAGCCGCTGCCGGATCGTCGGGAACACCCGGGCGCGGACCAGCAGCAGCAACGCCAGCCAGCCCGTGGTCAGCGCCGCCGGGAGCGTCTCGTCCAGCGGCATCAGAACCTCGGCGGCCGCCGCGATCGCCGCCACGGTCGCCAGCAGCGCGGTCAGGTGCTCGTCGGCGCGCTCGCTGCGCTTGAGGGCGAGCTCGCCGTCCACCGATTCGGCGTCGGTGCGCAGCTGCTGCGGCGAGGTCGGGATCGTCGGCATCGGCAGGCGGGCCACGCGGTAGGCGAACATCGGCAGCGCGGGCAGGAACGCCAGGGCCAGGACGGCGACGGCGACGGCCGCGCGGCCGGGGGTGACCATGCGCCCGGGCAGGAACGTGCACAGGGCCGCGCCGACGGTGAGGGCGACCCCGCAGATCACGGCGGCGTGGAAGACCGGCGCGGAGCGGGGGACGACGATGCCGCCGATCACCGCGAACACGGTCACCACGGTCCCGGCGGTCAGCAGGTGCGGCGCGCCGATCGCCTCGACGCCGCCGCCCTCGGCGAGCAGCAGCGAGCCGCCGACGAAGCCGTAGGCGAGCGCGACGAGCCCGAAGACGGTGCCGGCGCGGGTGCTGCCGAGGGCGCGGGCCATGACCAGCGCGGCCAGCAGCAGTGCGACGCCGACGGCCAGGGACGTCCACAAGGCCGCCGCGCCGCCGGTGGCGATGGCCGCCGCGGCGCCGCCGAGCAGCGCGACGGTGCCCAGGCCGATGCCGAAGGCGCGGCTGGTCGACTGCTGCCAGCGTCCGGCGCGTTCCCCGGCGGCGGTGGCGACGGCGTCGATGACGTCGTCGAAGACCATCTCCGGCCCGGTTTGGGCGTAGGGCTGGAGGAACAGCTCCTCACCGTCCACTATGCCCAGTTGCCGGGGCGAGAGGTCGGGGTTGAGGGGCGCCTTGCCGAGCCGGGCCAGGACCCAGCCGCCCTTGGCGGCCCCGGCGTCGGCCAGGTCGAGTGCGTCGGGTCCGCCGGAGGCGTAGTGCAGCAGGTCCTGCTGCAGTTCGGCGAGCGGGACGTGGCTCGGCAGCGCGATGTCCATCCGGGTGTGCGGGGCGACGATCGTGACCCGGCACAGCTCGCTGGTGACGGTCATGGGGTATCTCCTCGAAGGGGCGCGAGGTGCGCTCGGGCGGAGCGTATCGGGCCGGGGGCGGTTCCCGCTGACCCTCGCGTGCCCCCCACGGAAGCGCCGCGGCTCCTACGATGCCGGTATCCCCCCACCCTTGAAGCGTTGGGAAGCAGCATGAGTACCGTCGTGTTCACCAGGCCGCCCAGGACGGCGGGACCGCCGATGCCCGACGGCGAGCTGGCCTTGGAACCACCGCCGGACCTGCCCGTCCCGGCGCCCAGGAACGTCGCGCAGATCCTGTTCATGCTGCCGATGCTGGCCGGGGTGGCGGCGATGATGCTGCTGTACCGGGGCGCGGCGCGCGGCCCGCTGAGCTGGATCGTCGGCGGCCTGTTCGGACTGTCCATGGTGGGCATGTTCGGGGCGTCCTACATGGGCGGTGGCGACAAGAAGGGCGAGCAGGTCAACCAGCGGCGCGATTACATGCGCTACCTGGCGCAGGCCCGCCGCCGCATCCGCCGGGCCGCCGCCCAGCAGCGGCAGTCGATCCTGTGGCGGCATCCGGCGCCCTCGGCGCTGTGGACGATGATCAACTCCTCGCGGCTGTGGGAGCGGCGGCCCCTCGACCCCGACTTCGTCGAGGTCCGCCTGGCGGTGGGCACGCAGCGGCTGGCGGTGGGCATCTCCACGCCGGAGACGAAGCCGGTGGAGGACCTGGAGCCGATGAGCGCGCTGGCGCTGCGCCGGTTCGTGCGCGCCCACTCCACACTGCCGAACATGCCGATGGCGTTGCAGCTGCGGGCGTTTCGGCGGGTGGCGGTGCGCGGCGAGCGGGCGTCCATTGAGGACATGACGCGGGCGATGCTGTGCCAGGCCGCCGCGTTCCACTCCCCGGAGGACCTGCGGATCGCCGTGGTCGCCTCACCGGAGCGGATGAAGCGCTGGGACTGGGTCAAGTGGTTCCCGCACGCGCAGCTCGACGGGGTCCTGGACGCCGCCGGTCCGCGCCGCCTGATCGTGGACACCATGAGCGAGCTGGAGACGCTGCTGGCCGACCAGCTCGCCGACCGGGCGCGCGGCAACGCCGAGCAGGGCTCGTTCACCGACACCCCGCACGTCATCGTCATCCACGACGGCGGCGAGGTCGACCCCGACTGCGACCTGGTGGGACCGGGGCTGGCGGGGGTGACCGTCTTCGACCTGTCGGGGACGGTCCCGCGCCACGCGGGCGGATGGATGCTGCGGCTCGACGTCACGCCGTCGGCGCTGGACATGGTCTTCCGGGGCCGCCGGACGCCGCTGGGCACGCCCGACGCGCTCAGCGAGATCCAGGCCGCCGCGCTGTCCCGGCGCCTGTCGCGCCACCGGCCCTCGGCGGTGACCAGCACCGGTGAGCCCCTCGCCGTGTCGGCCGAGCTGCCCGACCTGCTCGGCGTCGGCGACATCGGGACGCTCGACCCGCGGCTGATCTGGCGGCCCAACCGGCCCACCGCCGACCGCCTGTCGATCCCGCTGGGGCTGGACCCGACCGGCGCGAAGATCTTCCTGGACCTCAAGGAGGCCGCGCAGGGCGGCATGGGCCCGCACGGCCTGGTCATCGGCGCGACCGGCTCGGGCAAGTCCGAGCTGCTGCGGACCATCGTCTCGGCCCTGGCCATCACGCACTCCTCGGAGGAACTCAACTTCGTGCTGGTCGACTTCAAGGGCGGCGCGACCTTCGCGACCCTCGACCGGCTCCCGCACACCTCGGCGGTCATCACCAACCTCGAAGACGAACTGCCCCTGGTGGACCGCATGGCCGACGCCATCGCCGGTGAGATGACCCGCCGCCAGGAGCTCCTGCGCGCCTCGGGCAACTTCGTCTCCCAGCGCGACTACGAAAAGGCCCGCCGGGCCGGAGCCGACCTGGCGCCGCTGCCCAGCCTGCTCATCGTCTGCGACGAGTTCTCCGAACTGCTGTCGGCCAAACCCGACTTCATCGAGCTGTTCGTGATGATCGGCCGCCTCGGGCGCTCCCTCGGCGTCCACCTGATCCTCGCCTCGCAGCGCCTCGAAGAGGGACGCCTGCGCGGCCTGGACAGCCACCTGTCCTACCGCATCGGCCTGCGCACCTTCTCCGCGATGGAGTCGCGGGTCGTGCTCGGCGTCGCCGACGCCTACGAGCTCCCGCAGGCGCCCGGCCACGGCTACCTCAAGATCGACACCTCGACGATGCTGCGGTTCCGCTCGGCCTACGTCTCGGGCATCTACCGGGGCGCCCGCGCCGGCGACGGCGGACCCGGCGGGTCCCTCGGCCGCATGGTCGCCTTCAAACCCGGGCACATGCCCCTGCCCGACCTCGCCGTCCCCGACGCCGCACCCGAAGACGACGACACCCCCGAGAACCCCGACGACATCGTCAAGAACTCCATGCTCGCCGTCATCACCGACCGGCTCGCCGGACAGGGCCCGCCCGCCCACCAGGTGTGGCTGCCGCCGCTGTCGGAATCCCCGGCGCTGTCCGACCTGTACCCCGACCTGCGCCCCGACCCCGTCCACGGTGGACTGTGCCCGGCCGGCTGGAACGGGCTGGGCGGCCTGGCCGTCCCCCTCGGCATCGTCGACCGGCCCTTCGAGCAGCGCCGGGACCTGCTCACCGTGGACCTGGCCGGAGCGGGCGGCAACGTGGTCATCGTCGGCGGCACCCAGTCGGGCAAGAGCACCGCGCTGCGCACCTTCATCGCGTCCCTGTCGCTGACCCACACCCCACAGCAGGTGCAGTTCTACTGCCTGGACTTCGGCGGCGGCACCCTGCGCGGCCTCGAAGGGCTCCCGCACGTCGGTGGCGTGGCCGGGCGCCGCGACCTGAACAAGATCCGCCGCACCGTCGCCGAGATGTCGTCCCTTCTGGACGATCGCGAGGCCCTGTTCGCCGAGCACGGCATCGACTCCATGGCCTCCTACCGGCGCCGCAAGGCCGCCGGGGAGTTCACCGAGGACCCCTTCGGCGACGCCTTCCTCATCATCGACGGCTGGACCACCGTCCGCGCCGAGTTCGAGGAGCTCATCGACGCCGTCACCGCCATCGCCCAGCGCGGCCTCGGCTACGGCGTCCACCTGGTACTGGCCACCAACCGCTGGACCGACATGCGCCCGGCCCTGCGCGACCTGCTCGGCACCCGCCTCGAACTGCGCCTGGGCGACCCCTCGGAATCGGAGATCGACCGCAAGTCCGCCTGGAACGTGCCCGAACGCGCCGCCGGGCGCGGCCTGTCGGTCGACGCGATGCAGATGCTCACCGCACTGCCCAGAGTGGACAGCCGCTCCTCCCACGACGACCTCGCCGACGGCGTCTCGGACCTGGTCACCCGCGTCACCAAGGCCTGGACGGGCGCGCCCGCCCCGGCCGTGCGCCTGCTGCCCGCGCGCGTCGGCCTCGCCGAACTGCCCGCGCCCGCCACGACGCCGTTGCTTCCCTTCGCGGTCAACGAGAGCCACCTCGCGCCCGTCGGCCTCGACTTCGCCAACGAGCCGCACTTGATGGTGTTCGGCGAGGGCGAGTCGGGCAAGACCAACGTGCTGCGCGCGATCGCCGCCCAGCTCGTCGCCAAGCACACCCCGCAGGAGGTGCGCCTCGTCGTCGTCGACTACCGGCGCTCGCTGCTCGGGGAGATCGACGACGACCGGCTCACCGGCTACGTCGCCACCCAGAAGGCCGCCGCGGAGCTGCTCGGCGGCGTCCGGGAGGCCCTCAAGCACCGGATGCCGGGGCCGGACGTGACGCCCGAGCAGCTGCGGGCGCGCAACTGGTGGACCGGGCCGGAGCTGTACGTCCTGGTCGACGACTACGACATCATCGCCGGGCAGAGCCCCAACCCCGTGCACAACCTGGTGGAGCTGCTGCCGCAGGCCAGGGACGTCGGCCTGCACCTGATCGTGGCCCGCCGCTCCGGCGGCCTGGGCCGGGCCATGTACGACCCGGTCCTCCAGCGGCTCAAGGAACTCCAGGCGCCCGGGCTGATCCTGTCCGGCGACCGCGACGAGGGCGCGGTGCTGGGCAACGTGCGGCCCTCGCAGCAGCCGCCCGGGCGCGGGACGCTGGTCCGCCGCAACGGCGTCGGGCTCGTCCAGGTGGCCTGGGCGACCCCGCGCCACGAGAGCTGACGATGTCCGCTTCGGGGCATTCGTCCATGGGGGACAGCGCGGCCGAACGGGTCTCGATACCGTCGAGTCGGTTCCGAGTTCTCGGCTCGCAAGCGCCATGACCTCTGACAAGAGCAGTGGACCGTCCATAACGGACCCAGGTCGAGACGAATAGAAAGGCACCAGCATGAGCGCACCGCTCGAAGTCGATTTCGAGTCACTGGGTCAAGGCGCCAGTGACATCCGGACCGCCGTCCACGACGCCGAGGCCCAGATCCAGAAGGTCCGCAAGGAGTGCGAGGACCTCGTGCAGGTCGCCTGGCACGGCCACGCCTCGCAGGCCTTCAACGAGCTGATGATCCAGTACAACAAGCACGCCACCGACCTCAATGAGGCCCTGGACGGCATCGGCCAGCTGATCGACAAGGTCAGCGCCAACCACTCCAACACCGACCAGGACCAGAGCACCGTCGTGTCGAACGTCATGGCCGACCTGCAGATCCCCACCGTCACCCCCCTGAGCGCCTGAGAGGTTCGCCATGACGCGACTTAAAGTCGACCCCGGCCAGCTGGAGCAGGCCGAGAGCGAGATCAAGGCCGCCGCCGCCCAGCTCGACGGGATCCTCGACGGTCTCGCCGCGAAGCTGGAGGCCATGGAGTGGCAGGGCCAGGACCAGGCCGCCTACGAGGAGTACAAGGCCAAGTGGGCCAAGGCCACCCAGGGCCTCAACGAGACCCTCAACCGCATCGGCGCCACCGTGGGGCAGGCGCGCGAGGAGTACGTCAACACCGAGCTGTACAACGCCAAGCAGTTCCAGGTCTGACCCGGCGCTCACGCGTAAGCCCCCGGACCGTCCCGGCCCGGGGGCTTCATGCCGTCGGCTACTCGCCGCGCCAGCCGCGCCGGTTGCCGCGCGGGACGCTGAAGCGGCCCGCCATCAGCAGCGCGACCAGGACCGCCGCGATCGCCACCGCCGCCAGCGCCCACTGCCGGGTGCGCGTGTACTCGTCGGCGGTCAGTACCGGGGGAGCGGCCGGTTCCGCGGCCTGGCTGGTCACCTCGGCGGGCAGATCGGCGGTCAGCGCGGCGTAGGGGTTCACCTCGCCGTAGCCGACCAGGTCATCGCGCCGGGCCGCCGGATGGTTGGCGGTCTCCTCGATGCGGCGCACGATCTGCTTCGCCGACAGGTCCGGGAACCGCTCTCGCAGCAGGGCGGCGGTACCGGCGACGAAGGGCGCGGCGAAGCTGGTGCCCTTGTCCAGATTGAACTTCTCACCCGTCGAGGCCGGGATGACGATGTTGTCGCCGGGGGCCGCGACGCCCACCCACGGGCCCGACGAGGAGGAGCTCACCCGCTCGCCGGTCACCGCGTCCACGCCCGCCACCGCGATCAGGCCGTCGATCTCGCCGGCCCAGGCCGCCGGGTACTCGGGCTTGCCCTGCTGGTCGCCGGAGTTGCCGGAGGCCACCACGACCACGATGTCGGCCTCCGAGGCCCGCTTGACGGCCTCCTTGAGCCGGGGCGAGTCCAAAGTGGTGGTGATCGACATGTTGATCACGTTCATCTTGTTGGTGACGGCCCACTCGACGCCCTCGGCCAGCCAGTCGGCGGCGCCGGGGTCCGGGCTGGGCTTCTTCTCGCCCCACACCCGCACCGAGAACAGGTTCGCCGCGGGCGCCACCCCGTAGTAGGTCGACTTCGACGGCGCGTACTGGGCGCCGATGATCCCGGCGACGCCCGTCCCGTGGCTGGGCAGGTCGCAGTCGGCGCCCTGGCCCCCGCCCGGGCGGCTCTTGTCGACGAGATCGACGCCCTCGACGCGCTTGCCGCCGAAGACGGGGTGCGCGGCGACGCCGGAGTCGATGACCGCGACGTTCACGCCCGCGCCGGTGGCCAGCGCGAAGGCGCGCTTGAGGCCCAGTCGGGTCTGCTGCACCGGCTCGGGACCCGGATCCAGACTGCCCTCGACCCCGGGACACGCCGCGAAGGCCGCCGAGGGCCCGATGAGGACGCCGGGCGCGAGTACCAGGAGTGCGGCCGCCGCGCGGACGGCCAGGCGCTTGAGGAGCGGCATGGCCTCACAGTAGAGAAACCGGCCGTTCCGCGCTGTCCCATGGACAGCGCGGCCGGTCACTCCGCCGGCAGCCGCTCCAGCAGCGCCATCGCGATCAGCATCGCCGTCTGCGCCTGGTTCTGCGGCGGGTCGGCCATCGACACCGTCAGCTCCAGCACGTGCGGCCCGACCCGTGCGACCAGGACGCTCCGGTCCTCGCCCGCCGCCCACACCGCCTCGTCGCCGACGCCGACGCCGACGCCGACCAGCGGGACGGGCGTCACGCCGGTCGTGCCCCGCGCACCGTCGACCTTGTCGCGGTAGTCCTCGGCGGCCTCGCCGAGCGCCGTCTCACCCGACGACACGTACAGCGGCCGCTGCGCCTCCACGCGCAGCAGCGACTCCCCGGCCCGCCACTCGCAGCGGGTGGAGTCGCGGTCCAGCGTGCGGTCGTCCAGTGTGGACGCCGCGAGGACCTTCGCGGCCAGCGGCGTCAGCTCGGCGCACACGTCGGGATAGGCCGGGTCCAGGTCGTCCGGCGCCTCCGGGACCGCGTAGGCCCGGATCACCAGCAGCGCCACCGCGCACAGCGGCAGCAGCCACAGGATCGCCCGCGTCAGTCCACGGTGGACCGGGTTCGCCGAGCGTGGCCGCTCCCGCGCCAGCCACACCAGCAGGGCCCTCACAGCGCCACCCGCACACGCCGGGCGGCCTCGGCCGCTCGTGTCACCGCGTCCGAGGTGGTCGGCTGCTTGTCGTAGACCTCCACCAGCACCACCAGGTCACCGGCGCGGAAACCGACCACGCCGGAGTGGTCGCCGTAGCTCGCCCGCTCGGCGGTGAAGGAGCCCTCGCCGAAGTCGCCGGGGGACACCGCCACCTCCTTCTCCACGTCCTGCCGCAGCTCGGTGAGCCGCGCCGGGGCGTCCCAGAAGTCGCGGGCGAAGACGGTCACCGAGACCCGCCCGGTCACCCCGGAGACGTGCCACTCGCAGTGGCGCGCGTTCTCCTCGTCGTCCACATAGAACACCGGCGCCGGGCCCTGGATGCCGACGGCGGCGCCCAGGTCCTGCGGCAGCGCCGAGCAGTCCGGCGGCACCGGTGGATCGGCCGCCCGCCACACCACGACCACGCCCGCCAGGATCACCGCGACCACCGCGGCCAGGACCACCAGCCGGGTGACCAGGCCCAGGGCCGTGGACGGCCGCCGCGTCACCTCGTCGTTCACGCCGCCGCCGTCCGGGCCGCGAGCTTGCGCGCCCTGCGCCGCCGGATCCGCCGCACGAAGCGGTAGCCGATGAAGGCGAACAGCGCCAGGAACACCACGACCAGGATCGGCGCGAAGATCGCCACCAGGCTCATCCCGAGCGAGCCGCCGTCCTCGACGGTGCTCACCACGGGGGCGCCCACGCCCGCGGTGGTCGCGTTGACCACCGGCCGGGCCAGCGCCTTGACCGCGTGCACGCCCAGCGCGCAGACGATACCGGCCAGCCAGCCGATCCACGGCCGGTCGGCCAGCCACGAGTCGGCCTCACCGGCGGCGGCCGTCGCGCTGAACACCGCGCCGCCCGAGGCCGGGCGGATCGCGGTCTGGATCACGTCGTTGACGTGGTCGACCACGGGGATCTTGTCCACCACGATCTCCACGAGCAGCAGCACCGAGAACAGCCCGATCGCCCACCACGCGCCCATCCACTCGTTCCCGGCCGGCAGCGCGACCCGGTCGGTGACGTGCGAGGCGAGCCCCACCACCAGCAGCGGGATGTAGGCGTTGAATCCGGCCGCCGAGGACAGCCCCAGGCCGGTCAGCGCGGCGAACATCGGCCGGTCCCTTCGACGCCGTACGGTGCGGACGCCTGGAGAGTACGCGACGCCGTCAAGGCGTCACCGGGCTCACCAGCGCGGCTGCTCCCGTTTGAAGCGCTCGCGCATTTCCTCCGGCATGGCGTCGTCGACCATCTTCATCACGTCCATCCCGGCGAGCTTGTCGGCCATCGCCGCCATCTGCCGGGCGTGCTCGGCCTGCGCGCGGTGGATCGCGTCCAGCACCGAGCGGCCGATCGAGGCGGGGTGACCCATCGCGGAGTCGTCGATGTCGACGCGCGAGACCGAGCCGTCGTCGTCGAGGACCACCAGGACCAGCCCGTCCTCCGAGCGGCCCTCGGCGACCAGCGCGCCGGTCTCGGCGCGCGCGTCCTCGAAGGCCTTCAGGGTCGCGTTGGCCTGATCGAGCATCTTTCCCAGCGCGCGGCGCAGCTCGTCGGCGTCCTCCAGGCTCCGGCCGCGATTGTCCTTGCCGAAACCGGCGAGCGGGTTGTCCACCATGACTACTGCTCCTCCGCCAGATCGCGCTCGTTGCGTTCGCGCAGCCGCCGCAGCTCCTCGGCCGTCGGCAGCGACGTCGACACCTCCGGCGCCGGGCCGCCCATGACCTCCGACAGGCGCGCGGTCAGTTCCACGCCCATCGCGCGGTTGGCCTCGCGCAGCTGCGCCACGATCAGCTCACCGAGCTCGCGCGCGGTGTACTTGCCCGCCCGCCCGGTCACCTCCACGTCGTGGACGGCGCCACCCGGCCCGACCACGACCTTCACGGCGTAGTCGGCGCTGCTGCTCTCCGCCCGGGCCTCGGCGACGATCCGCTGGATCTCACCCGCCCGGTTCTGCATGTCCCGGCCGAAATCGGCCATGATCACCATCCTCCGTTCACCACAGCCGCATCGCGGTCGCGAAGACCGTGGTCGCGTACTCGTCCAGCGCCGGACCGGCCGCGCGCGGCCGCAACGTCACCGACACGTGGTAGCGCAGCTCGGTCACCTTCCCCGCCCGCACCCGCGCCTCGGCGGTCTTGAGGCCCATGGCCAGATCCACCACCGTGTCCCCGTCCACCAGCGACGCCGCCGGCGCCGTGGAGTCCAGCACGACCTCGTGGACGCCCTCGGGCACCGGCACCAGCCATGAACCCCACGGCAGCGTCCGCGTCCGCCCGGCCACCGCCAGGGTGAACGGCGCCACCCACGGACGATGGGCCAGCGGCGCGGGCTCGCCGAGCGTCAGCCACGCCGAGGTCAGTGCGGTCGCGTCGCCACCGGCGGCGACCAGCGCGTCCAGCCGGTCACGGCTGTTCGGGGCGATCGCGAAACGCGCGCGCACCAGCACACCACCGTGGCCGCCGGGCAGCTCCGGGACCGCGCGCGAACCCGGGTCCAGCAGGAACACGCCGTCCACCGGCACCGGCGCCGCGCCCCGGCCCAGCAGCCGCGCGAACAGACCCGGCCGCTCGGCCGTCCGGCCACGCGGGCCGAGCGCGGCCTCGTCCTCGCCGCTGTCGAAGCGGTTCGGCCACAGATGCGCGTAATCGAGCTCGACGGCACCCCGCTCGGGCACCTCGACCACCCGGCACACCCGCGACACACCCGCCTGCACCTCGACCACGCGAGGCCCCGACGGCAGTGACACGCGTGCGTGCCCCCAGCCCTGGAGGGCCGGACGGCCGTCCACCAGCACCACCGGCGCCTGCGGGCGCGGCACCCGCACCCGGTCCCGGTAGGCGAACTCGACGCCCGCCGAACGGGTGTCGCGCCGACCGCCCAGACGCAGATCGAGGATCCCCTCGCCCGCGGCCGCCGTGTCCGCGCCGAACCGGTAGGGGGACGCCGGATGCGCCGACACCTCCCAGCCCGGCGACGGTGGCGACCACTGCGCCGTCACTGCATGGAATCCGTGACGGCGGTCGAGTCGGAGCTCCCGGCGGCGTTGATGCCCTTCTGGACCACGCCCGGCAGCGTCTTCACGATCGCGAAGACCGCGCCGCCGCCCTTGCCCAGCACCTCACCGAGCCGCACGACCAGCTTCAGGATCTTGGCGAAGATGTTGGCGCCCCGGTTGGCGAAGGACATGATCCGCACCATCGCCCGCGAGTACGCCATCAGCGTGTTGGCGATGAACGCCGCGAAGGACGCCCCGAAACTCACCGCCGCCGTCGACGTCGCCACCGCCCAGGCGATGAGGCGCTCGCCGATGAAGCCGCCGATGATGGTCTTGATGACGTCCTGGAGGATCGAGGCGACGGCCTTGGCGGCCTCCATGACGCCCAGGACCCAGTTGATCTGCTGGTTGACGTCGACGATCGCCGCCGACAGCTGCCCGAGGCGCCGCTTGGCGATGGCCGCGGCCTCCCCGTCCCACTGGGACAGGTCGGTGCTGGCCGCCTCCTGGACCTCCTTGGCGAGGGGTTCGAGGGAGTCGATGACCGCGCTCCACTTCTTGCCCTCGTCCTCCATGCGCTCGGGATTGCCCGTCGCCATGCCGAGGATGTCCTCCAGCGGCTGCACGAAGTCGATGAGGACGCCCAGCCCGGCCGCCGCCAGCCAACCGATCGGGTCGGCGATCATGCCGCCGACGTTTCCGGCGAAGTCGGTGATCTGGACGCCGATCTCCATCAGGCTGCCCGGGATCTCCTTGCCCTCGGACAGATTCCCGATGTTCTCGCTGATCTTGTCGATCTGCGCATAGGCCCAGATGTTGTCCTTGAGCCCGTCGAGGCTCTCGACGTAGCTGTTACGGCTTCCCCAGTCACCCGACAGCATCGAGCCGTCGTCATTGACCTTGTCGTAGTCCTTGTGCTTGGTGATGTCGGGGGACTCGTCGCCCACGGTGGGAACTCCTGTCGGGGGTGGCGGTTAGCTGGGCTTCTTGCCGTCGAGGCGCCGCTGGATGATGTCCATCGTCGCGGTGGTGTCCTCTTCGCGCTGCTTGTACTGCGCGGCGCACTCATTGATGCGCGTGGCATTGGCGTTCAGCGCCTCGGTCAGATCCTTGAGGTGGGTGTGGATCTGCTCGGCCAGCGGGAAGTAGCCCGCGGCCAGCGGCGAACCGAACAGGCCCCAGATGAACCACTCCGGGTCGGCGTCCTTGGCGACCGTGGCGATGTCGGAGCTGTTGTCCGACAGTCGCTTCAAGCGCCCTTCGGCGGCGGTCATACCGGCGAAGTCGACGTGGAAAGACATTGCAGAGCCTCTTCCAGAAGGGTGACGGTGACCGATCACGGACATGGCGGGACTGACCTGGCCGTCCCGCCTGCCGGGCCCATGATCGGCGGCCTTCCGGGCATCCTAAAGGAATTGATCAACGAGTGTGAAGTCCAGCCGAATAATTCCCGTCGGTTTTGTGGCCGGACGGAGTCCTCTGGGGTCGAATCGGCCCTCACGCGAGGTTTTCCGGCGGCCCCTCGATCTCCTTCACGGCCGCCCTCGGCGGCTCCGGCGGCTCGGGGACGAACCGCGCGCCCAGCGTCGCCGGGGCGGGCTCGGCGGCATCGCCCCACACCATGTCGTCCTCGGTCAGCCACGTCTCGTAGACCCGGTCCCGCGACTCCTCGTCGGGCGCGGTCCGCGCGCTCGGCGGACGCGCCGGGGCCTTCGCGTTCGGAACGGCCTTCGCCGCCTCGGTCTTGGCCGCCGCTGGCGACTTCGCGCTCTCCAGCGCCGTCACACTCGGCCGCCCACCCCGCAGCGTCGCCGCGCCCGGGAACAGCCCCGCCCCACCGCTCAGCGGCGACGCGGCGAACGTGCTCCCACCCGGAGCCGCGAAACCCAAAGTGCCCGACGTGCCCACGTTCACCCCGGTCAGCGTCCCGTCGCCGACCCCCAGCAGATCGGTCTCGCCACCGGGCGGCCCGATCACCGGCGGCTCACCCGGCTTCTCCGGCGCGGGCTCCCCGTCGTCCGGCGTCGCGATCGCCTTCGGCGTGAACGCCGAAGCCGTCGGGATCACCGTCCCGTCGATCGCCTTCATGCCCGGGTTGCCGTGATTGACCGAATCGGGCAGATCCACCGGCGGCAGCGGCGGAGGAGACTTGATCTCCTCCTTCGTGTCGTACTCCCGCGCCAGCTCGGCGATGATCATGATGATCTTCTCGCGCGCCTCCCGGCGCTGCTCCTCGTCCTGCTCATGCCCGATCAGACCACCGATCAGAGCACCCGCCGGACCCAGGATCGCCGTCCCGATCGCGGCACCCGCGATCGTGCGCCCCGAATCATCGGTGTCGGCCGGATCCGGAGCATTCCCCTGCGCCGTCTCCAAAGCCGTCTTCCACGCGTGCAGATTGTCCTTGATCGTGCCCACGTGACCCGCCAGCTGATCGGCGAACTGGATCACCAGACTCAACCGCCGCTTGAACTCCGCGCCACCCTCGGTCTTCTCGCTCCAGTAGTCCATCAGGTCCGTCAGATCGCGGTCCAGATCCAGGACGAAGTCGTCCAGCGTCGCCCGGATCGGATTCACCCACGTCGCGGCCAAACCATCGATCTGCCCCGGATCACCCGCCTGCAACGACTTCCACAGCGCGGCATGGTCCTGCGACTGGTACGGGGGGAGATAGGCGTCGAGATCGCTCACTTCTTCTCCAGTGCGGTGTCCACGTCGTCCAAGCGCGACCCGATGCTCGTGGCGCTCAGAGAGTTCAGCTGCTCGGCCGTGCGGTAGTTCTCCGCGATGCGCTTCGTGGCGAGCTCGGCGGCTACGACGGCGTCCATCAGGCGATTGATGCGGTCGGCGAACTCGCCGTAGTGCTTGGCGTAGACGGCCTTGCTGGTGTTGGCGTGCTGGAAGGTGCCCAGGGCGGGGGGTTTGTCCTTGAGCTGTTCGTTCATCTTGGCGATGACGGTTTCGAGCTGGATGCGGCGATTGGCGAGGTTGGCTAGGAAGCCGTCGAGGGAGGAGACGTCGACGTCGGTGTTGGCCATGGCCGTCCTCGGGGTGGGGTGTGTGTTGGATAACAGTAGCGGGTTGGAGGGGGTTTGTCGTAGTGGCTGACTCCCGGCTGTCGCGCTTCTTGTCCGCCCCCTCACGGATCGCCCTTGTGCTGTCCCGGGGGTTGGCGCTGGGGTCCCATCGCCGTCTGGCCTGGGCTTTCAGCCCTTGCCCCGACCAGGACGCTGTCCTGGACCTGGGCCTCTCTCGGAAGGGGGCTTCGCCTTGGGTTGCGGGCCGTTGTCCACGGGCTTAGGGCATGGTCGGGCTTGTTTTGGGTTGTTCTTTGCGTGCGGTGGGGTCCTTCGTCGGTCGGCCCCGGCACCATAACGACGAACCTGGGGGTGTCAAGCCAAAGAACGCGGCTTGACACCCCCAGAACCCTCGTTACCGATTCCTTTGCGGCCGACCGACGAAGGACCCCACCACCCGAAGTCGGCATCTGCGCTTCGCGCCGGGTCTGTGGGGCACCTTGCGGTACGTGGGCCACCCACTTCGTCCACCCTGCTCGCCCGCCGCCTTGTCCCGCCCGGCCCGCACCTCTTCTTCCCGCCCCCATCACTCCACCCCGCACCCCCCAGCCCCGCCCCGCCCACCCCCGCACACGCCACGGGGCGAGCCGCTCGGCTCGCCCCGGTCGTCGTTCCGTGTTCCTCGTGCCCTACTACTTCTTCTTCACCACTTCTTCACCGCGAACTCATCGCCGCTAGCTCGCCGCCGGGTCCGGGGTCTGGTCCGGGGCCGTTTCGATCACCTTCTGCAATGCCGCGTGCTGGCTCAGGGCCACGCCCGAGGGCAGCAGGTTCAGGAACGAGCCGGGTACCAGTACCGGGGTCACCGAGGAGTAGCCGAGGGCGGCCTTGGGGTCGGAGCCCTGGGATGCCACGAGGCCGTACTTGTTGCCCTGCTGGTTGATCAGGTAGACGGTTTGGCCGGAGGTGGCGCCGTCGGTGGGCTGGTCCTGGGCGAGGACGCCGCGGCCGCCGGGCAGCACTACTCGGTCGGCGAGGCCGGTGGTGTCGATGAGGGTGGTGTTGTCGGGGATGACGAGGTCTTCGGGGGCGTGGCCGTAGGTCATGACCTGGATGCCGGCGCCGGGGGTGTAGACGCCGCAGATGGCGGTGTGGTCGCCGGTGACCTGCTTGGCGACGGGGACTTCCTGGGGGAAGCCGGGTTTTTCGATGCCGCCGGCGTCGGGGGCGAGGGCGGAGTTGATGTCGGAGGCCGAGGCGGGGATGGGTTCGGTCTCGCCGCCGAGGAGTTTGGCGGCGACCGCTCCCACGGGGATGAGGCCGCGGTCGGTGAGGACGAAGAACTTGCCGGAGGTGGTGAAGACCGCGCCGACCTTGGCGGTGGAGCCGACCACGGGGCGGTTGCTGTTGCCGCCGGCGTTCGTCACGCGGATCTGGTCGAGGTCGGGCCCGGCGGGGAGGGCGTCGATGACCTTTTTGGTGACGGGGATGGGCTGGTTGGTGATGCCGAGGGCGGTTTTGGCGAAGGCGGTGACGTGGAAGCGCTTGTCGTTCAGGAGCAGGAACTCGTCCTTGCCCGCGGAGTCCTGGACGAGGACGGCCTTGTCGCCGGGGAGTTCGCCGCCGGTGAGGTTCTGCACGATCACCTGGGTCACCAGGCCGCTGGCGGCGGGGCGGGGGCTGGAACTGCAGACGTTCCAGGCGGTGCCGTTCTGGGTCAGGTTCTCCGGGAGGGGGAGGGTGTCGGGCGCGTTGGGGATGCCGAGGGGGAGGCCGCGGGGGTAGTCGCGCAGGGAGTTCTGCGACATGGTGACCGTCTCCACCTCGGGCTTGTTCAGGATCAGGCGCGCCGAGGAGTAGTTGAGGACGGGGTAGAGCGCGGGCTTGGAGTTGGCCCCGGCGAGGCTGCCGTAGAGGTAGCGGACGCCGGTCTCCTCCTCGATGATCAGGACATCGGCCTGGGGTTTGCCGCCGCCCTGTTTGAACACGCCGTAGATGCCGAACGCGGCGGCGATCACGGCCATCACCATGACGCTGCCCATGACGGACAGGCCGATGCGCCGCATGGGCGTCTCGGTGCTCTCCGGATCGCCCAGGAGCAGCGCGGAGATGAGCCGGTGGCTCACGAACCGGTGGGCCTGGACCTGTTCCTTACGCGAACGCATCTGCGAACCTCTGCCGGGGGTGTCGTCGGTTGGATGACGTGTGCCCCCACCTTAGGGCCCCTCGTCACCCTCGCGGCCGAGGCCCGGTCTCGGTATGGTCGGCGCAGTCCGCGCAACCGAAACGGAGGCGGTCATGACCGCACGGTCCAGGACGGCGGTGACGATCGCGGCGGCGACGGTACTGCTGACGGGGTGGGCGCAGCCCGCGACGGCGAAGATCACCGGCTGGCAGCTGGAGGCGATCAAGGCCGCGCAGGCGCAGGCCATCAGCACCGGCGAGGGCGTCGTGGTCGCCGTGGTCGACTCCGGCGTCGGGAAGCACCCCGACCTGGAGGGGCACGTCCTGGACGGCAAGAGCTTCGTCGAGGAGGACCCCCGTCGCGACCGCGCCGGGCACGGCACCGACATGGCCGGGCAGATCCTGTCGGTGGCGCCGGGCGCGAAGATCCTCCCGGTGCAGGTCACCTCCGGCGGTGCGGAGTTCGTCGCCGGGCCCATGGTCGAGGGCATCCGCTGGGCCGCCGACAGCGGCGCCAAGATCATCAATGTCTCGCTGACCGGGGGGAGCGCCTCCGACACCGAGATCGAGGCCGTCAAGTACGCCCTCGGCAAGGGCGCGGTCGTCATCGCCGGTACGGGCAACGACCCCTCGGCCGGAGTGGGCGCGCCCGCGAACCTGCCGGGCGTGGTCGCGGTGGCCGGGGTGGGGCAGGACGGGAAGATCTGGGAGAAGTCGGCCACCGGGCCCGGCACGGTCCTGGTCGCGCCCGCCGTCGACGTCATGGGCATCACCCCCGACAACCCGGGCACCGACCCGGGGTACACCAAGGGCAGCGGCACCAGCATCGCCACCGCCCTCGTCTCCGGGGTCGCCGCGCTGGTCGCCGCGAAGTACCCCGGCATCAGCGGGCCCGACCTCATCAACCGGCTCGTCTCCACCGCCGCCGACGCCGGGGCGCCCGGCCGCGACGACGTCTACGGCACCGGCCTCGTGGACGCCGAGGCGGCGCTGACGAAGGACGTCCCGCACGTCGGCGAGAACCCGCTCGGCGACCCCGCCAACGCCCTCTCCGGC
This sequence comes from Actinorhabdospora filicis, assembly GCF_030269765.1. Lineage (GTDB taxonomy): Bacteria > Actinomycetota > Actinomycetes > Mycobacteriales > Micromonosporaceae > Actinorhabdospora > Actinorhabdospora filicis. The sequence goes on from NZ_BSTX01000007.1 coordinate 156,984, forward strand.
GCGGCCGAGGACCGCGTCGAGCAGGACCGGTCGCTGCTGGTGAAGCTCGTGATCGTCCCGATCGCGGCGATCGTCCTCCTCGGCGTCCTCGTGCTGGTGATCGTCCTGGTCGTGCGCGGCAAGCGACGGCGGCGCATCCCGCCCGGCCCGCCCGGCCGGTACTGAACGCGAAAAGGGCCCCGCCGGTCGGCGGGGCCCTTTTCGTACGTCTCGGACTATCCGTTCAGGCTGCGCATCATCGTGTAGATACCGCCGATCCAGCCCGCCAGGGGCACGATCGCCACGATCAGCAGGATCTCGGCGATGTCGAGGGTGCGGCCCCACATCGGCGAGATGCGCTTCCCGGTGACCGCCAGGCCGTAGAACACCGCGATCAGCGTGATCACCAGCAGCCCGCCCAGGACCGCCGTCAGCCGGATCAGCGTCGGCGAGGCCGCGAAGACCGCCAGGGTCAGCAGGCCCAGGCCCGCGATGCCCGCCGTCAGCAGCGGGATCCGCGCGCTGCGGACCACCAGGACCCGCGCCCGCGACAGCAGCACCAGCGACAGCACACCGGTCAGCAGCCAGCCGGGGACGCCGCCGTCCAGCGACAACGCGATGCAGCACGCGAAGCTGATCACCGCGATCGTCCCGTACATCGAGGTCAGGAAGTCGTTGGCGCGCGCCGAACGGTCCAGCGCCTCGGTGCCGTTGACCGAGTAGTTGTCCTGCTTGAGCTCCTCGACGTTGGCCGGGAGCTGCGGCATCGGCACCCGCGCCAGCCGCAGCGACAGCGTCGGCGTCGCCGGGACCAGCATGAACGTCAGGGACGCCACGATCGCCGCGCCCAGGGCCGCGTTGCCGTCGAGGGCCATCGACGTCCCCGCCGCGATGCCGAAGGCCACCGCGCAGAACGACGCCGACAGGAACAGCGGCGCCCGGTCGGCCACGGCCACCAGCGCCAGGACCGCGAAGACCAGCACCGCCGAGGTCGCCATCACCAGGTTCGCCGAGGTCAGCTCGCCCACCTCGCGGTCACCGGCGCCCACCAGCAGACCGCCGACGGCCGCGTACGCCAGCGACACCAGCGCGAAGGCCACCGCCGCGTCGGTCGCGCGCAGCGCGCGGGCGAAAACCGCCGAAACGGACAGCAGGACCACCGCGACCACGAAAGCCGTGATCGCCCCGTACAACTGCGGCGGACCCGAGAACAGCACCGCCAGCGCACCCGCCAGCAGCGCGCACACGCCCACCGTCAGGCTGAACTTGCGCGTGGAGTGCTGGTCCCAGCGTGAACCCCGGTTGTTGGTGGCCGTCGCCACCGCCTCGATGACGTCGTCGAAGACCATCTCCGGCGCCATCTTCTGCCGCATCGTCAGATACAGCAGCTCACCGTCGCGCACCGTCAGCTGCGAGGTGCTGCGCCCGGAATCCAGCGGCTGCCCGCCCAGGCGCGCCAGCACCCAGCCACCGTGCGAGGCACCCTCGTCGGCGAGTTCCTCACCCGCGTGCCGCAGGATCGTCGGCAGCAGCTCCGCCAACGGCACCTCCGACGGCAGCGCCAGATCGACCCGCGTGTTCGGGCTGACGATCGTGACGCGGGTCAGTTCCCCGTTCGCAGTGCCGGCCACGAATGGCTCCTCCCATGAAGCGACCTCCCGCCGGGATCGGCCGGGACGCGCGGGGGATCTGCGGCCACGGGCGGCGGGAATGCGGTCAGCCTACCGAGGCGCGCAACCCGGGCTCACGACGGCCGATGGACCCCATGTGGCGCACGTCAGTAAGGTCTAGGTCAACCCCAGTGTGAAAAGTCCGAGAAGGGCATCCGGTGAGCACCGAACTGTTCAAGCGGCCACCCCGCCGCCGAGGACCGCAACTGCCGCGCGGTGAACTCCTGCTCGAATCGCCCCCGGAACTGCCCGAGATCCTCCCCAAGAGCTTCGGCCAGATCTTCATGATCCTGCCGATGATCTGCGGCGCCGGGGCCATGATGATGATGATGGGGAACCGCGGCAGCGGCGCGATGTCCTACGTCGCCGGCGGCCTCTTCGGCGTCTCCATGCTGGGCATGGCCGTCAGCAACATCGGCAACACCGGCGGCAAGGACAAGGCCGAACTCAACGCCGAGCGCCGCGACTACATGCGGTACCTCGCGCAGGCCCGCCGCCGCGTCCGCCGCGCCGCCGACCAGCAGCGCGCCGCCCAGCAGTGGCGCCACCCCGAACCCGACTCGCTGTGGTCGATCGTGGCCTCGGCGCGCATGTGGGAGCGGCGCACCACCGACGACGACTTCGGCGAGGTCCGCGTGGCCAAGGGCCCGCAGCGGCTCGCCGTCAAAATCGTGCCACCGGAGACCAAACCGGTCGAGGACCTCGAACCGATGAGCGCCATCGCGCTGCGCCGGTTCGTGCGCACCCACAACAGCGTCCGCGACCTGCCCATCTCGATGTCGGTGCGCTCGTTCAGCAAGGTCGTCCTGCGCGGCGAGTACGACATCACCACCGCCATGGCCCGCAGCATCGTCTGCCAGCTGGCGGCCCTGCACTCGCCCGACGACCTCATCATCGCCGTCGTCGCCGCACCCGAGCGCATGGACCGCTGGCGCTGGACCAAGTGGATGCCGCACCTGCAGTCGAAGTCCCGCAGCGACGCCGCCGGAGCCGCCCGCCTGGCCTTCGAGGACATGATGAGCCTCGAACGCGCCCTGCAGGACGAGCTCTCCGGCCGCGGCCGCTTCGGGCCCGAGGCCAAGCCCCTCGCCGGGCAGCCGCACATCCTGGTCATCCTCGACGGCGGTGAGGTCGCCCCCAACTGCCAGCTCGCCGGGCGCGGCCTGCTCGGCACCACCGTCCTCGACCTGTCCGGGTACGTGCCCCGCGACTCCGGCCGCTTCCTGCTGTGCCTGGAAAGCGACGGCCGCAGCGTGTCCCACGACCAGGGCACCCGCCAGGCGCCCCTCGGCGTCCCCGACATGCTGTCCATCAGCCAGGCCGAGGGCATCGCCCGGCAGATGGCGCCCTACCGGCTCTCCCAGCAGCAGCAGGCCACCACCGAGGAACCCCTGTCCACGGTCATGGAACTGCCCGACCTGCTCGGCTTCGGTGACGCCGCCGCGCTCGACCCGAGCATCCACTGGCGCCCCCGCCCGATGCGGGAGTTCATGAAGGTGCCGCTCGGCATGTCCCCCGACGGGCAGGTCGTCGACATCGACTTCAAGGAAGCCGCGCTGGAGGGCATGGGCCCGCACGGCCTGCTCATCGGCGCCACCGGCTCCGGCAAGTCCGAGGTCCTGCGCACCATCGTCGGCGCCCTGGCCGCCACCCACTCGTCGGAGGAACTGAACTTCGTCCTCGTCGACTTCAAGGGCGGCGCGACCTTCGCGTTCCTCGACGAGATGCCGCACGTCTCGGCGGTCATCACCAACCTCGCCGACGAGATCGCCCTCGTCGACCGCATGCAGGACGCGCTCGCCGGTGAGATGGTGCGCCGTCAGGAACTGCTGCGCGCGGCGGGCAACTACGTCAACCGGCAGGATTACGAGAAGGCCCGCCTGGCCGGCGAGCCCCTCAAGCCGCTGCCCGCGCTGATGATCATCTGTGACGAGTTCTCCGAGATGCTGGTCGCCAAGCCGGAGTTCATCGACCTGTTCGTGCAGGTCGGCCGGATCGGCCGGTCCATCGGCGTGCACCTGCTGCTGGCCTCGCAGCGCCTCGAAGAGGGCAAGCTGCGGGGTCTGGACACCTATCTCTCCTACCGCGTCGGTCTGCGGACCTTCTCGGCGGTGGAGTCCCGGGTCGTCCTGGGCGTCCCCGACGCCTACGACCTGCCGCAGGCGCCCGGTCACGGCTACCTCAAGGTCGGCACCGAGACCATGCAGCGCTTCCGCGCCGCCTACGTCTCGGGTGCCTACAAGCCGACCGGACGCGCACCCGGCCTGCCGGGCGCGCCGAAGGTCCGCGAGGACGTGAACCTCGTCAACTACGACCTGGACTACATCCCCGTCATCGAGAAGCCCCGCGAGAAAGAGGTCGCCGTCGAGACTCCGGTCAACGACGAGGGCAAGGAAATCTCGATGCTGGAGGTCATGGTCCACAAGATGCGCGGCCACGGACGGCCCGCGCACCAGGTGTGGCTCCCGCCGCTCAAGGAGCCCCCGAGCCTCGACCGGGTCCTGCCGCAGCTCGGGATCGACCCCGAGCGCGGCCTGACCCCGGTCGGCTGGAACCACAATGGGCGGCTCATGGCCGTGCTCGGCGAGGTCGACCGGCCCTTCGAGCAGCGGCGCAGCCCGTTCACCGTGGAACTGGACGGCGCGGGCGGCAACGTCGCCATCGTCGGCGGCCCGCAGTCGGGCAAGAGCACCATGCTGCGCGCGATGATCTCCGGGCTGGCGCTCACGCACACCCCGCGCGAGGCGGCGTTCTTCGTCCTCGACTTCGGTGGCGGCACCATTCGCGGCCTGGGCGACCTGCCGCACGTGGCCGGCGTCTACGGCCGTCGCGACGAGGAGGGCGTGCGCCGCACGATCTCCGAGGTCAACAGCATCATCGACGACCGCGAGGCCCGCTTCGCCGAGAACCAGATCGACGGCATGAACGCCTACCGCCGCCTGCGGGCGCGCGGCGAGCACGCCGACGACCCGTACGGCGACGTGTTCCTCGTGGTCGATGGCTGGGGCACCCTGCGCGAGGACTACGAGCAGTTCGAGTCGACGCTGCTGTCGATGGCCGGTCGCGGCCTCGGCTTCGGCGTCCACCTGGTCATCTCGGCCAACCGCTGGGCCGAGATCCGGCTGAACATGCGCGACCTGCTGGCCACGAAGCTGGAGCTGCGCCTGGGCGACCCCTCGGAGTCGGAGCTGGACCGCAAGGCCGCCCGCAACGTCCCGGAGAAGACCCCGGGGCGTGGTATGACCAAGGAGAAGCTGCACTTCCTCACCGCGATGCCCCGCATCGACGGGCACCAGCGCGACGAGGACCTGCAGGAGGGCGTGGCGCACATGGTCGCCGAGGTCCGCAAGGCCTGGCGCGGCCCGACGGTCCCGAAGGTCCGTCTCCTGCCGCGCGACCTGCGGATGGAGGAGCTGGCCCCGATGGTCGGCCGCCGTGCCCAGGGCATCCCGATCGGCCTCAACGAGGCGGGTCTGAAGCCGGTGCTGCTGGACTTCGACGACGAGCCGCACCTGATGATCTTCGGCGACTCCGAATGCGGCAAGAGCAACCTCATGCGGCACATCGCCCAGTCCATCACCGAGAAGTACACCCCGGACCAGGCGCGCATCATCATGGCCGACTACCGGCGCGGGATGCTGGGCGCGGTCGAGGGCGAGCACCTGCTCGACTACTCGATGAACTCCACCCAGTTCGAGAAGACCGTCGGTGCGGTGAAGAAGCGCCTGGAGCTGCGGCTCCCGGGCCCGGACGTGACCCCCGACCAGCTGCGTAACCGCAGCTGGTGGACGGGTCCGGAGGTCTTCTTCCTCATCGACGACTACGACCTGGTGGCCGTCGGGCGCTCCAACCCCCTCGCGCTGCTGGCCGACTTCATCCCGCAGGCCAGCGACATCGGCCTGCACATCATCCTGGCCCGCCGCATGTCGGGCGTCGGCCGGGCGATGCACGAACCGGTCATCCAGCGCCTCAAGGAGCTGGACGCGCCGGGTCTGCTGATGGACGGCCGCCGCGAGGAGGGCCAGGTCCTGGGGACCCTGCGGCCCAGCAAGCAGCCGCCCGGCCGGGGCACCCTGGTGCGCCGCCGCGACGGCGAGCAACTGATCCAGACCGTCTTCCGGGGCGAGGTCTCGTGATGTCCGGGCCGTGCTTGTCCGTCAATTCGTCGCAAAATCGTGACGGCACGGGTTTGCGCGGCCCGGCTATCGTGGGTGCCAACGGAAGGCGGGCGCTTGTCCCGTGCCGTCGGCTCCCCGGCTCGGCGGTGAACATCATCCGACTACAGGAAGGTTGACCCGTGGCAATTATCGCGGATGTCGCCACCATTCAGAAGGCCAGCCAGGACGTCCTGACGACCAAGGACAACATCGATGGCCAGCTGTCGGCGCTGCGCAGCCTGATCGCCGAGCTCGCCAGCGGTTGGCAGGGCCAGGCGGCCGGCGCGTTCAACCGCGTCATGGAGACGTACAACGGCGAGGCGAAGACTCTCATGGACGCTCTCGAAGCGATCTCCGAGCAGCTGAAGTCGACCGGCCACTCGATCGCCTCGAACGAAGAGGCCTCGGCGCAGGTTCTCGACAAGTTCAGCGCGATCTAGCCGACCGCCTTAGAGAGGAAAGAGAAGCGACATGAGTGGTGACAGGATCCTCGTCAGCTACGAGGCCATGCAGGGCGCTCAGGCCGAGATGGGCAAGATCGCCGGGCAGATCCAGCAGGAGATCGAGGACCTCAAGGGCCAGCTCGCCAAGATCGAGTGGGAAGGCCAGGACGCCAACGCGTACAACGAGCACCAGGCCGCGGCGAGCCAGTCGGTCATCGACATCAAGGAGCTGCTGGAGCAGATCGCCGCGGCGGTCGGCCAGGCCCACGACAACTACAACGAGACCGAGCGTTCCAACGCCGCCTCCTGGTAGTTCTCCCGGCAGGACCCACGGTCCACGTTGCCTCACCCGGACCATCGGTCGGGTGAGCCCGGCACTGGACGCGCAGGCCTTCCCGGCGGTCCATCCCGTTCTCGCGGGGTGGGCCGCCGTTGTTTATGCGTCAGAGTTCGTAGACGGTCCCGGCGGTGACGATCTCCAGTCCCGGCACCGACTCCACGCCCGGCCCGGTGAAGGCGAGCAGCCGGGTGGCCGAGACGTCGTAGCGTCCCGCGCCCAGTTCCACCGCCCGGCGCAGCGTCGCGGCGTCCCCGGCGGTGACCGGGGCGTCCCAGCGGCACAGCCCGGCGGCCAGCAGCCGGGGGCGACCGCCGTCCACGGGCTCGCCCAGCACCATCACGTCGGCCGATACCGGCCGCATGTTCTCCGGGTCGCGGACGTAGCCGCGCCCGACGTGGACGGCCTCGCCGAAGCGGTCCGTCCCGGCCGCCCACTCCCGGCAGATCGCCGCCCACTGCGGGTTCAGCACCATCTCCGAGAAGCGCGAGGCGCGCCGCTCCCACAGGAAGTCGTGGATGTAGCCGCGCCGCAGGCGGCCCAGGTCGGTGCGCATCATCGCGTGGTAGAAGGTCAGCAGCGGCTCGGCGATCCGGAACAGCACGTCGCCGGGGGACAGCAGGTTCGCGCGCTTCTCGGCCAGGCCGCAGGCGACCAGCGTGGCCAGGTGGCGGCGCAGCTCGACGGGTTCCACCGCGAAGTGCTTCGCCAGCTCCAGCAGCGAGGCGGTTCCGAAGGCCATGGTGAACGGAATCGTGCGGTACCAGCCGATGTCGGTCGGGCCGATCTCGTCGCGCATGAAGCGGATGGCGATGTCGAACAGCTCGTGCGAGGGCTCCAGGACCGTGCGCCGGCAGAAGTCGCGAATGTCGGCCGCGGACAGCGGTGGGGGACCGGCCAGGTCGCGGTGGACGGGCGTCCCGCCCAGGATCGCGTACAGCGGCATCGCCACCGCCGGATCGCCCACGCCCCACCACTCGGCGGCCGCGCGGTACCCCAGCGGCTCCAGGCGCAGGTCGAGGACGGCCCGCTCGCGCAGCGGCTTGTGGCGCAGCAGCGGCTCGCCGAAGTGGGTGGCCGCCGAACCGCTCAGCAGCAGGCGCGTCCGGGACTCGGCGACCTCCGGCCGGGCCGGGTCGAAGGCGGCGGCGACCTGGTCGAGGATCCGGTTCTCCGAGCGGTACAGCTCGGCGGTGTCGTCGATGACGACGGTGAAGGCGCGGTCGCGGCCCAGCGCGAGCAGGACGTCCAGGGCCTGCGGCCAGGTGCCGAAGTCCGGGGGAGGGGCGCCCAGGTGCGCGGCGAGGTCCCCGCGCAGCTTCTCCAGCGAAGCGCGGTGACCGGCGTCGGTCGCGGTGTGCAGGAGACCGCCGGTCTGACGCGCCAGCGTGGTTTTACCGATTCGCCGCCGTCCGGACAGCAGACCGAGAGACGCGTGCGGGAGGCTGTCGGTGGTGAACCCGGCGAGCAGCCGCCGGGCCGGCTCGCGGTCCGGAATGTCGCTCCTGGTCACCATCACCTCCGCGCCGACCGGGACGCGCCAGTCTAGCCGCGCGGGGGAGGCCCGCACGTCGGTCGGGCGTCAACGACCCGTCCGGCGGTTGACGGAGGTGGCTAGCATGTGACGGAAGTAGTGCTTTCCGGCCGTCGGTACAAGGCCCTTCGCGCGCGTGCGCGAAACGGCCGATTACACGAGAAACCAGGGACATGAGCCAACAGACTCCGACCGCGCGCGGGCGTCGCGTCCGCGTGCTCGCCGGTGCGCTTCTGGGCGCGGGCCTGCTTCTGATCGCCTCCGCCTGCGGCGACAAGGGCGGCGACACGCCGTCCGGTGGCGACAACGGCGGCAACCTGACCACGAAGGTCGCCTCGCTGAAGGTGTGCGAGCTGGTCGACCTCTCGCAGCTGGCGAGCACTCTCCACTCCACCGGCTACACCAACGGCCCCTCGGACATCCCCAAGGGCACCGGCCAGGACCCCGAGGGCCCGCAGTGCTCGGCGCAGCTGACCCAGGAGCCGCTCGGCACCAGCGTCGTCCCGCCGTCCCGGCTCAACGCGTCGGTCGTGGCCTATCCGACCGCCGACGAGGCCGCCAAGCAGTACACCGACCGGCTGGCCGCGGTGAAGAAGAACCCCGCGGACACCGCCACCGACCTGACCGGCGACTGGACCAAGGGCTCGGTCGTGGTCAGCAAGGGCAGCTCGGACAACATGATCTACGCGCTCGTCCAGAAGGACTCCTACCTGGTGAAGATCCAGCTGCAGGTGGCCTCGGACGAGACCTTCAAGGACAAGTGGCCCTTCACCCTCGACGAGGTCAAGGCCACCGTGACCGAAACCATTGGGAAGTTCTACACCTCCGCCTCCGGCAAGCTCGCGGGCTGAGATCTACCTACATGTGAGAAAGGGGCTTGCCTCATGGCGGGCATCAAGTTCAGTGCCGACGCGCTGCGGGCATACCAGAAGGTGGTGCGCGAGCAGCTCGACCTGGTCGAGGACACCATGATCGCGGGGGTGAAGAACAACCTCTCGGTCGAGCCCGCCTTCGGGAAGTTCCCCGAGGCGAACACGGCGCTGGAGACCTACAAGGGCAACTTCAACAAGGTCTGGGCCGATCTGAACCGGCTCAAGAGCGCCCTCGAAGCCATCGACGACGCCTGCAACACGACCTTGAAGAACTACGACGAGACCGAGACGACCAACACGGCCAAGTCCTGACGGCTCCCGGCTCCCGCCCGGCATCGGGCCGGGGCGGCGTAGGCATTGTTCGAGTAGACGAGAGTAGAGACGAATGACGAACGGAAAGCCCCCGGGAACGGAGAACGTCCCCGAGAACCTCGAACTCAAGAAGACCGGGGTCAAGGTCGGGGACGGCGCGAGCAAGGACGTCTACCAGACCTCCGGCAGCCACTGCAACAAGGACGGCTGCAAGCTCGCCAAGTCCGAGGAGGAGAAGGCCTGGGAGGAGCTGTGGTCGGGCCGCGTCAGCGACCAGGACATCGACCCGCCGCTGCCCGCCCAGGGCAAGACCGCGCCCTCGCCCGAGCGTTACGCCGAGGTGCTGCACGCGGTCCGTCCGCCCGGCGTGCACGCCATCATGGCGATCAGCACCGGCTGGAACGCGCACGTCAAGTCGCCGATGGTCACCACGACCAAGCCCGCGCTGACCAGTGCGTTCGAGACCCTCAAGGGCAGCTGGGAGGGTGACGACTTCACCAAGTTCACCGAGCGCGTCACCGCCACCCACAAGTTCATCGACGACATCCTCGGGAACCTGGGGGGTGAGACGAACTCGGACAAAGACACCATCATCACCGGTCTGAACAACTACGCGACCAACCTGAGCCAGCAGCAGACCGGCTGCCGCTTCCCGGCCGCGCAGGTGTGGTCGCACGAGGGCGGCACGTCCTCCGAGGACCGGGTGCACATCCGCCCGCCGTGGCACGTCGGCGACTGCCACGAGATGGGGCTGGCCGAGGCCGCCGAGAAGCTCGTCAACGGCATGCAGGGCGCCTCCAGCGACTACTCGAACATGACCTCCTCGTGGACGGCGCACTTCAAGTCCTGCGCCAACCCGAACATCCACTTCTACGCCTACGGCGGACGCGGCTACGCCTACCAGGCGAAGACCCCCAAGCCCGGCGAGAGCTGCGAGTCGCTGCCCGCCGACAAGCAGCGCTCGGACGGCGACGCCAAGAAGTTCGCCGAGAACTACACGACGAGCGTCGCGCGCCTGGCCAAGGACAAGATCTACGAGGACTACGAGAAGAACTACCGCGAGACCGCCGACGACATCAAGAAGCGGGTCAACACCGCCAATGATGACTACAGCAAGGACCACCCCAAGCTCGACACCACCACGCCGCCCCCGCCCGGGCTGCCCGGTGAGAACCCCAACACGCCTCCGCCCGGGCTCGGCGGCCCGCCGCCCGGAAGCGTGCCCCCGCCCGGCGGCCTGCCCAAGGGCCCGATGGCGGATGTTCCCCCGCCGATCAAGCCGGGCGACACTCCCGACATCCCCACCCCCAAGCCCTACGACCCGCCGAAGCCCGACATCACGCCCCCGGGCGTGAAGCCCCCGGGTGACCACGGTGGCTTCCAGGGCGTCGGCGACCCCGGCTTCTCCAAGGTCCCGCCCGGTGGCGGCGGCTGGAACCCCGGCGGTGGCGGCGGCATCGGCACCCCCGGTGGCGGTGGCTGGACGCCCGGTGGCGGCGGCGGTGTCGGCACCCCCGGTGGCGGTGTCGGCATGCTCGGCGGCGCGGGCGCCGGTGGCGTCGGCGCGGGCGCGGCCGGCAAGGGCGCCGCGGGCCGCGGCGGCATGGGCATGATGGGCGGCGCCGGAGCCGGTGCCGGCAAGGGCGCGGCCGGAGCCGGTGGCAAGGGCGCCGGAGCCGGAATGATGGGTGGCGGCCGCGGCGGCGCCCACGGCAACGAGAACGAAGAGCACGGCACGTGGCTCCAGGAGGACGACGACGTCTGGGGCACCGACGGTGACGACGCGCCGCCGTCGCTGCTGCGCTAGCGGATAGACCCCACAACGCGAAGGCCGGTGTCGGTTACCGACACCGGCCTTCGCGTATCCGCCGCCAGCGGGCCCCACGGCCCGTCCGGAACGCCACGGTGTACCGAGTGGGGCGAAGACACTGAAAGGCCGCGAGCGGCGGCCTCAGCCGCGCCCACGGCCCACTGGCTTCGGGAACCCGGCCGGGGCGGGTCTCGTGAGTACGAGACGGTGTCGGCTGGGTTTTTGAAGCTCTGTGTTCTTGAAGCTCTGTGTTTCCCGCAAGCCGGTCCTGCGGCACCGTACCGGCGTTGTTCGAGGCCGGGAGAGCGGTGTAGCGAGAGGCACCGAGGGTCCTGAAACGCCGTCGGCCTGTCGCGGACCCGCAGGACGGGTCCTAGGGCTGCGCCGTCCGCGCGCCCGCCGCCCGCCGCCGCACGTGCCTGCGCACCAGGAACGCCGACAGCAGCACGATCGTCACGGCCACCGCGCCCGCCGCCGTCAGCGACGCGGCGATCTTCATGCCCCGCAGCGGATCCACCGGCGCCTGCGGCGCGCTGATCTGCTCACTGCCGACCGTCCGCGGCGCGCCCGCCAGCTTCCCGTCCAGCGAGGCCACCGCCCGGTAGGGGTTCACGACCCCGTACCCGAACTCCTTCGACCAGCCGCCGGGCGGCGAGTCCGCCGTCGCCTCGATCCGCTCGATCACCTGATCGGCGGTCAGATCCTTGTAGTAGGACCGCACCAGCGCCGCCGTGCCCGACACGAAACCGGTCGCGAAGCTCGTCCCGCCGTCCTTCATCACGCCGTACCCGTTGCCGCGCGGCGCGATGCCGGTGATCTCCGAGCCGGGCGCCGCCACGTCCACGAACCACGCCGGGTTGGACGTGCCCACCCACGCGCCGTTCTGGTCGACGCTGCCCACGCCGATCACGCCGTCATAGGCCGCCGGGTACACCGTCGCGCCCGCCGTCAGGTTCTCCCCGGTGTTGCCCGAGGCCGCCACCATCACCACGTCGTTCTGCCGCGCGTACTGGACCGCGCTGCGCAGCTCCGGGGTGTCATCGGTGCGCAGGGACAGGTTGATGATGGTGGCCTTCTTGTCCACCGCCCACCGGATCGCGTCGGCGACCTTCTTCGGCGAGTTCTCGTCCTGCGCGAACTTCGAGGAGTCCTCCGCGACCCGGATCGGCAGGATCTTCGCCTTGGGCGCGATCCCGTAGTACTGCGGGTTCTTCTCGTTGTAGGCGGCGGCGATGATGCCGGCGATGATCGTCCCGTGCGGGACGTTGTCGCAGTGCGCGTCGCTTCCCACGTAGTCCTTGCCGTCCAGGACCTGCGGTGCGAGCTGCGTCGGCTGGTTGGAGACGCCGGAGTCGATGACCGCCACGACCTGGCCCTCGCCCTCCGACAGCGGCCAGGCCTTCTCCGGCTGGAGCCGTTTCAGCTCCCACTGCTTGTCACTGAGGGGCGCGGTCACCTCCGGACCGCACTGGTTGGCCGCGCTCGCCTGGCCGGGTACGGCGATGGTGCCGGTCAGGCCCAGGAGCGAAGCGGCCAGCGCGAGGGCGGCCGTTCGCCGGGAAAGGAGGGGTTCGCGTGACACCCGGACAGCTTAGCGGGGCCGGTCACCCCCTCGGCGGGCTCAGATCTTCAGGTCCCGCAGCAGCTGGATGGGAGCGCCGTCGCCGTCGTCGGGCCCGTCGTCGATGGGCGCCGCGCGCGCCACGCGCCACTTGCGGCGGCGGCCGCGGCGCAGGGCGCCCACGGCGGTGACGATGAGGACGACGCCGGTCAGCGTGCCCAGGGCGATCCAGGTCGCCATGTCCTGGTTGTGCCGGTAGGCCCGTTCGGCGGCGGCCTGCGCCGGATCGACGGGCGCGACGGTCATCGGCTCCATCGCGGCGGGGGCGTCGCCGGTCATCTGGTCGGTGACCGCGCGGTAGGGGTCGACGATGCCCGCGCCGTACCCGGCGTCACCGGGGGCGGGGGAGGCGGTGCCGAGGATGCGCTTGGCGATCTCGTCCGGTTTGCCCTTGAGTTCGGGGTGCGATTCGATGATGAGCGCGGCGGTGGCCGCCACGTAGGGGGCGGACAGGCTGGTGCCGGTGGTGGCGGCGTACTTGCCGTCGCGGGTGGCGTAGGTGACGCTCTCGCCGGGGGCGACCAGGTCGATCCACTCGCCGATCTCGGAGATCGGGGCCCGCTTGCCGGTGGGGCCGATGGCGCCCACGCCGAGGACGCCCGCGTACCCGACGGGGTAGCTGATGGTGTCCTTGCCCTTGATCTTGTACTCGTCGTCCTTGTGGTCGTTGCCGCCGGAGGCGACCAGGACCACGCCGGCGTCGTGGGCGCGTTTGATCGCGTTCTCGATGACGGGGTAGGGCGTGTCGTACTTGAGGGACATGTTGATCACGTCGGCGTGCTGGTCGACGGCCCAGTTGATGGCCGCGGCGAACTCCTCGGGCTTGACGGCCTTGTCGCCGGTCTTGTCCTCGGGGGCCTGCGGGTCGCGGTCGACGACGCGGACGGGCAGGATCTGGGCGCCGGGCGCGACGCCCTTGAACTTCCCGTCGGGGCTCTTGCCGACGATGACGCCGGCCACGCCGGTGCCGTGCCCGACGCAGTCGGTGTCGGCGGCGCCCGACTTGAGGAAGTCGCGGCCGGGCAGGACGCGGCCCTTCAGCGCGGGATGGCTCGCCTCGACGCCGGTGTCCAGCAGCGCGACGATGACGCCCTTGCCGGTGGCGAAGGGCGCGACCTTGTCCGGTGGGAGCATCTTCTGCTCCCAGGGCACCGTGGTCAGGTCGACGCCGCCGGTGAAGCAGTCCTCGGCCGCGGCGGCGGGCGCGGCGGTGGCCACGAGGCCGCCGAGGACGAGCGCGGCGGCGGTCAGGATCCGGGTGAGGCGCACGTCCGTCTCCTACTTCGCCTTCATGATGGCGTTCTCCTTGGCCTTCACCGGATCCAGCGCCGGGCCGGTGGGCAGGCGGCCGGTGACGGTGGCCGGGAGCTTGACGATGTCCTTCTCGGTGTAGCCGAAGCTGGCGATGAAGGCGCGGTCGGTGAAGCCGTAGGCCACGCCCATCTCGTTCACGAACAGGACCGTCCCGCTGCCCTCGGCGCCGGTCATCGACTCCACGAGGACGGCGTGGCCGGGCTCGATGACGACCTCGTTGACCAGATCGCCGCCGTTGGCGTTGGTCTCGGTGGTCTTGATGCCCGACGTGGCGGGAATGGTGGCGTCGGCGAGGATGCCGGGCACTCCCTTGTGGTCGGTGTAGATCGCGCAGGCGGTGCCGGTGGCGCCGACGGGGACGAAGGTGGGCGGCAGCGACAGGACGGGCGCGCCCTCGGTCCCGGTGGGGAACAGGCTGGTCGCCGAGCGCGCGCCGATGGCGGGGCCGCTGGCCACCTGGCCCATGGTCGCGCCGGGGTTCTTCGCCTGGAGCAGCAGCGCCTGGAGCGGGGTGATCTCGCTCCAGCCGTCGGCGAGGACGACGTAGCGCTTGCCGGTGGCGTCGGCGAACATCGCGCCGATCTTGGCGCCGGAGATCGCCTGCGAGGGCTGGCCGGCGTTCTCCACCGGCGGGACGCTCACCGGAGCGCCCTCGGGGATGGAGTTGATCCAGGCGGCCTCGGCGGTGAAGCTCATCGCGGGGTCGCTGATGCTGCCGCCGACGGCGTCCACGAGCTCCTTGGCGAGCCCGTAGCGGTGCCCGTCGGTGATCAGCCACCACTTCTCGTCCGCCTGTCCCTTGTGGAACACCGCGGTCAGGGCCTGCCCCGCCGCGAGCGGGACGCCCTGCGCGGGCTGGGATCCGGCGTAGAGGACCGAGGTCGGGCCGCCGTCGCCGGGCCGCGAGCACAGGGCCCAGCCGTCCTTGAGCAGCCGGTCGGCCGGGGGAATGGAGTCGGGGGCGTTGGGGATGCCGACGGTCGCGCCGCGCGGGTACTGCGCGAGGCTGTTGCCGGAGCGCGACAGCGTCTCGGCCTTGCCGACGATGAGCGCGCCGGAGGCGGTGTTCAGGACCGGGTGCAGCACGCCGTCGATGAGGACGTAGCGCGCGCCGGTCTCCTTCTCCACGATGATGTACTGCTTGGCGGCCTCGGGATCGGCCGGTCCGCCGGTGATGAAACCGATGACGCCGACCACGGCCAGGGCGAGCACCGCGACCATGACGCTGGCGAAGACCGCGCCCCCGGCGCGCCGGAACGGCGACTGGTCGGGATCGGTCTTGCGGAAGACGAGCGCGGACACCACCCGCTGCACCATGAACTGATAGCTGTGCAGCTGGTCCCTGCGACTGGCCATCGCACCTCCTCGGCCTCACACCCTAGGGCGCGTAGCGCGAACATGGGGCGGCGCCCGTCCCGGCAATTCACCTTGGGGAGGCTTGAGCGCCGGGGCGGGCGCCACGTTCTGTACCGACCGCGTGAGCGGTCTGGGCCGATCCTGGCGGAGGCACGGATGTCGGTGCCGGGACCGCGATGCCTTCGTTGGGACCGGCCGGGCGCGCGCTACTCGAAGTGGCGGGAGGCGCGCTGGTCGGTGGCCTTCATGCTGTCGGAGGACTTGGCCAGCGCCGGCCCGAGCAGGCCGAGGGACTTGGCGATCTCGGCGGCGGCGCCGTCCCACTTCTTCTTGCGGATGTCGTAGGACTCCCGCGCCGTACCCGACCAGGTCGCCTTGAACGGTGCGACGTTGCGCTCGACTTGTTCGAGCTGCTCGTGGAGGCGCTTGAGTGCGGCCTTGATCGATTCCGCACCGGCGTGCATGGAACCGTGGTTGTAAACCAGAGAGTCACCCATGTCGTTTCCCCTCTCTTAGAGTGCGTCGATGATCGTGCTGTCGGGCATGGTCTTCTTGAGTTCTTCGACGGCCTTGGAGTCCTCGACGTCGAACTCCTTGCCGGACTCGCGGACACCGCGGGCGACCTCGTTGAGGGAGTCGACGATGATCTTGAGCTGACGCTCGACGTCGATCTGCACCCCCTGGAAGGTCTTACCGGCCGGGCCCTGGAAGTCCTTCAGGAGGGGCTGGAGGTCGATCAGGAGGCGGTTCATGTTGCCGGCGATCTCGCTCGCGGTGCCCTCGACCTGGCCCGCCGTGGTCTCTAGTTGCCCGGTAATTGCCTGGGTCATCTTCGGAGTCACCCCCACTGTCATGGGCTCCCCCGAGTGGGGATCCCGCTTTGGGTTGGTGCCCCGCCGAACGAGCGGCGGGAGTTGGTGCGACGGCGAAGGTATCGCCGTGTGTCAAGTCACGCTAGTGCACTCAGTCAAGGGGATCGGATGTGAAATTGGCGTGAGCTGAACGGGAATCAGCCGCCGAAGCCGCGCACGAGTCCGAAAAGCCCCAGAACGAGACAGGCCAGCGGAACCATCGCGATGATCAGCAGAATGTCGACGATGTCGGCGATGCGGCCCAGATAGGGCGAGGGTGTCCTTTTGGCGTAACCGATCCCGGCGGCGGCCACCAGTCCGGCCATCGGCAGGACGCCGCCCAGCAGGACCGCCAGCGCGGCCGGCTTGCCGAGTCCGGCGATGAGGTCGGCGACCAGCAGCGACAGCCCGATGACGCCGGTGATCAGCAGCGGGATCCGCTGCCGCACGGCCGGGAAGAGCCTGGCTCGCAACAGGAACACGCACGCGATGGTGCCGATCAGCAGCGCCTTGCCGGGCTCGGTGCCGGTCCGGGACAGCACGAACTCGGCGACCGCGGCCACGAAGGAGGCGCCGATGATGAGCCCGGTCAGCAGCTCGTCGGCCTGCAGGACGGCGGAGAACACCCGGTCCTTGGGCGGCGGGCTGCCCTCCTTCACCAGGTCCTTGGCCGTCTGCGGCAGCTCGGGCATCGGCAGTTTCGCCAGCCGGATCGCCAGCAGCGGGCACATCGGCAGCAGCGTGACCGCCATCGTCGCCACGATCGCCGAGACCCCGTCGGGTCCCAGCGAGGACAGCCCGACGAGCGCGGCGACGATGCCGAACAGGCCGACGAGCGCGGCGGCGGTGAAGACCCGCAGCAGGTCGGCGATGCCGACGAAGCCGAGGATCCCGGCCAGCAGCAGCGCCGAGGACGCCACCAGCAGTTGCGGCGCGCCGAAGCCGCCGAGCGGCAGATCGCCGCCCAGGGCGAGGTATCCGCCGGTGAAGGCGAAGGGCAGGCCGATCGCGCCGATCACGCCACCGGCGAAGGAATCGCCCGAGGCCCGCGACAGCACCAGACCCGCCACCAGCAGGCCGAAGCCGATGGCGGCGGTCAGGACACCGGTGACCAGCCAGCCGGGGCCGGTCGACAGCACGCCGAACAGCGTCCCGACACCCAGGATCACCGCGAGGGTCAGGCCCGTGCGGCGGGTGTGGCGGCCCTGCCAGGGCGTGCCGAGAACCTTGGCGCCGTCGGCGATGGCCTCCACGACGTCGTCGTACTCGCCCTCGGGCCAGTCGGCGTAACGCGGTGCCAGATGCAGGATCTCGCCGTCGCGGATCTGCTGCATCGCCAGCGATTGAGTGGCGACGAGAGGTTTCCCGTCGGGTTTGCGCAAGGACCAGCCGCCGTGCCTTTCCCCGTCATCGGCCGCCGATTCCCCGGCGTACTCCAGCACCGTGGGCAGCAATTCGGCCAGCGGCACATGATCGGGAAGCACGAGGTCGATTCGGCGGCGCGGTGCCGATATGGTTAGCCGGGCCAGGCCGGTACGAAGGGGCGTGCTCACCGGGTACGTCCATCTCTTTAGGTGGAAGTATTCGAGTGCGCCGAAACTACCAGGCTCTCGCATACCTTGGCCCCACGCGACACATGCCGCTACAGTGCCCGCGAGCGGGCGCCGCCCTGTGCCGCGGTGACCGCCAGTGGGCGGGCACTCGACGATGGAGAGCCCGCCAGTAGGCCGCGAGTCAGGAGGACCACCCGTGGGTCTCGTCGTGATCAAACGGCGTCCGCGCCGCCCGGCGCCGGATCTGCCGGAGGGCGACCTCGCCCTGGAGGCCCCGCCCGAGCTGCCCGAACCCGGCGGCAAGCAGTGGGGCCAGATGATCATGATGGTCCCGATGCTGGCCGGTTCCGGCGCGATGATGCTGATGTTCGCCGGCCCCGGCGCGACCGGCGGCGGTGGCGGCTACACCCTGCGGCTGGTCACCGGCGGCCTCTTCGGCGTCTCCATGCTCGGCATGATGATCACGCAGCTCTTCCAGGGCGGCGGCCAGCCCTCCAAGCGCGAGATGCTGAACATGCGCCGCGACTACCTGCGCCGCCTCGGGCACCTGCGCCGCGGCGTCCGCAAGACCGTCCGCGACCAGAAACGCGCGATGTTCTACCGCCACCCCGACCCCGACACCCTCTGGTCGACCGTGGGCAGCGCCCGGGTGTGGGAGCGGCGCACCGCCGACGGCGACTTCGGCGTCATCCGCATGGGCCTGGGCCCACAGCGGCTCGCCACGCGCATGATCCCGCCCGAGACCCGGCCCATCGAGGACATCGAGCCGCTCTGCGCGGCCGCGCTGCGCCGCTTCGTGGCCACCTACGCCATCGTCGACGGCCTGCCCGTGGCCATCGACCTGCGCGGCTTCTCCCGCATCTACATCCGCGGCGACGCCACCCGCGCCCGCGGCCTGGCCCGCGCCCTGCTCGCCCAGACCGTCGCCTGGCACGCCCCCGACGACATGCTCGTCACCTTCTGCGTCGACCCCGAGCACCAGCGCCGCTGGGACTGGGCGAAGTGGCTGCCGCACGCCGTCCACCCCGAGCAGACCGACGCCCTCGGCCAGATCCGGCTCATCGCGCCGTCCCTGCGCGAGCTGGAGGAGCACCTCGGCGACCTCATCGAGCACCGCCCCCGCTTCAACCCCGCCACCCCGCCCACCGACGACAAGCACGTCGTCGTCCTCATCGACGGCGGCCACGCCGGCGGCTCCGACACCCTCGCCACCGACGGCGGCGTCGAAGGCGTCACCCTCATCGACCTCACCAACCCGCCCCCGCGCAACCTCGACGCCGGTTACCTCGTCGTGGAAGTCGACGCCGAGGGCAAGCTGTGGTCGGTCGGCGGCGACAGCCGCGACGAGGTCGGCACCGCCGACAGCCTCAGCCACGCCGAGGCCGAGACCCTCGCCCGCCGCCTCACCCCCCTGCGCCTGTCGGCCCTCGGCCAGGGCGGCGACGAGGTCTCCCCGCTGATGGGCGACCTCAGCTTCAACGACCTCCTCGACCTGGGCGACCCCTACGAGTTCGACACCAACCGCCACTGGGCGCCCCGCCCCAACCGCGACCGCCTCCGCGTCCCCATCGGCGTCGGACCCGACGGCCAGCCCGTCGAACTCGACCTGAAGGAATCGGCGCAGGAGGGCATGGGACCCCACGGCCTCATGGTCGGCGCCACCGGCTCCGGCAAGTCCGAGGCCCTGCGCACCCTCGTCCTCGCCCTCGCCTGCAACCACTCCCCGGAGACCCTCAACTTCGTCCTGGTCGACTTCAAGGGCGGCGCGACCTTCACGCGCATGGACAAGATGCCGCACACCTCGGCGATCATCACCAACCTCTCCGAGGAACTGCCCCTCGTCGACCGCATGCTCGACGCCATCGAAGGCGAACTCAACCGCCGCCAGGAACTCCTGCGCTCGGCCGGCAAGTTCGCCTCCCTGCGCGACTACGAACGCGCCCGCGCCGCTGGAGCGCCCCTGGCGCCCCTGCCCAGCCTGCTCATCATCTGCGACGAGTTCTCCGAGCTGCTGTCGGCCAAACCCGACTTCATCGACATGTTCGTCCAGATCGGCCGCGTCGGCCGCTCCCTCGGCGTCCACCTCCTCCTCGCCTCCCAGCGACTCGAAGAGGGACGCCTGCGCGGCCTCGACACGCACCTCTCGTACCGCATCGGCCTGCGGACCTTCTCCGCGGTGGAGTCCCGCAGCGTCCTCGGCGTCGCCGACGCCTACGAACTGCCGCGCTCGCCCGGGCACGGCTACCTGAAGTTCGGCACCGAGGCCCTCACCCGCTTCAAGGCCGCCTACGTCTCCGGCGTCTACCGCCGCAGCGCCGCCGAGCTGGCCATCGCCGCCGCCGGCGGGCCCTCCGTCCAGGAGTTCACCGCCAACTTCGTCGCCCCGCCGCCGGAGCCCGAGGCGCCCGTGGTCATCGAGGAGGTCGACGATGAGGCCGTCGGCGACACCCTCCTCGACGTCCTCGTCGGCCGCATGGAGGGCAAGGGCGTGCCCGCGCACAAGGTGTGGCTCGAACCCCTCGACGCGCCGCCCACCCTCGACGCTCTGCTGCCGCAGCTGACCACCACTCCCGAGCGCGGCCTCACGGTGACCCGCGAGGACCTCCAGGGCGCGCTCCAGGTGCCCGTCGCCATCGTCGACAAGCCCTACGAGCAGCGCCGCGACGTCCTCACCCTCAACCTCGCCGGAGCCGCCGGGCACATCGGCATCGTCGGCGGCGCCCAGACCGGCAAGTCGAACGCGGCGCGCACCGTCGTCGCCGCGATCGCCCTGTCGCACACCCCGCGCGAGGCGCAGATCTACTGCCTGGACTTCGGCGGCGGTTCCCTCGCCGGCGTCCGCGACCTCCCGCACGTGGGCGGCGTCTGGCAGCGCCTCGACGTCGACCAGGTCCGCCGCACCGTCGCCGAGGTCTTCACGATGATGGAGGAGCGCGAACGCGCCTTCGCCTCGCGCGGCATCGACTCCATGGCCTCCTACCGCCGCGCCCGGCGCGAGGGCAAGTACCCCGAGGACGCCTTCGGCGACGTGTTCCTCGTGATCGACGGCTGGCTGACCATCCGCAACGACTTCGAGGACATCGAGGACAACGTCACGCAGATCGCCCAGCGCGGCCTGTCCTACGGCGTCCACGTCATCGGCACGGCCAACAAGTGGTCGGACTTCCGGCCCGCCGTCCGCGACCTGCTCGGCTCGAAGCTGGAGTTCCGCCTCGGCGACGTCTTCGACTCCAACGTCGGCCGCCGCGAGGCCGAGGCCGTCCCCGTGGGCCGCCCCGGACGCGGCCTCGCCCCCGAGGCCAAGCACATGCTCACCGCGCTGCCCCGCCTCGACGGTGTCAGCGACGCCTCGACGGTCTCCGACGGGCTCGCCGAGCTGGTCACCCGCGTCAAGGACGCCTGGACCGGGCCGGTGGCGCCGCAGGTGCGGATGCTCCCCGAGAAGCTGTCCTTCGAGGCGCTGCCCACCGCCGTCGACCCCGACCGCAAGGGCCGCATCCCCATCGGCATCGCCGAGAACGACCTCAAGCCCGTCTACCTCGACTTCGACCAGGACCCGCACCTGGTGTTCCTGTCCGACGTGGAGACCGGCAAGAGCACCTTCATGCGCTCCCTCGCCCGCGGCATCACCAACAACTACGCGCCGGGCGAAGCCAAGATCATCCTCATGGACTACCGGCGCAGCCTCCTCGGCGAGGTGCCCGAGGACTACCTGCTCAAGTACTGCTCGTCCTCGGCGGTCAGCCAGGACGCCGTCCGCCAGATCGCGGTGGCCATGGAGCGCCGCCTGCCTCCCGCCGACATCACCCCCGAGCAGCTGCGCAGCCGCAGCTGGTGGACCGGGCCGGAGCTGTTCGTCCTCATCGACGACTACGACCTCATCATCGGCGGCTCCGGAAACCCCCTCCTGCCGCTGCTGGAGTTCGCCTCCCAGGCCCGCGACATCGGCATGCACATCGTGCTGACCCGCCGCTCCGGCGGTGCCAGCCGGGCGCTCTACGAGAGCTTCATCAACCGCCTGCGCGAACTGGCCTCGCCCGGCTTCCAGGGCTCGGCGCCCAAGGACGAGGGGACCCTGCTCGGCAACGTCCGCGCCCGCCCGCTGCCTCCCGGCCGCGGCCATCTCATCACCCGCCGCGAGGGCGTCCGCCTCGTCCAGCTCGCCTATGTGGAGCCGCGCGTCTGATTGCGCTTTACTTGGACCAGGCCGTGCCCACCCCACGCGAAGGAATTCCGCCATGTCCGCCGAACCCGCGCGTCGCGCCTCGCTCGACGCCTACGGCGCCCTCCGCCCGGCGGCCGCCGAGGAACCCCCCGCCTTCGGCCCCGACGACTACGTCGACGACGCCGACGTCTGGGCCCCCGCGAAACGTGCCGTCCCCCCTGTCCTGGGCCGCTACGAACGCGAAACCGGCAAGCCCTTGATGCGCTACGACGACCAGGTCGACGAAGGCGTACCGGAGTCGAAGGACGGCGGCTTCGACGACGGCTGGAAGGACGACAACGGCTCGTCGATCGACATTTCGTTCTGACAACCCCCGGGACGAGAGCACCCACGACAAGCCGTAGGCCGTGGGCCGTAAGCCGCGACAAGCCATAAGCCGAGGTGCGAGAGCGGCCACCCACGCGGGGAGAAGTGTCTTGACCGCGTGTCTGAGAAAGACGCGCGCGTGCGGCGGCGCAACCAGCCCCCAGAACCACGACGCAAGCGGGTGCCGAGGAACAGAGCCCTCCTCCGGCTCGGGAGAAGTGTCTTGACTTCCGGGGTCCAGGGGACGGAGTTCCCTGGTCTGGTCCAGGGCGAAGCGCCTGGTCGGGTGCAGGGCGAAGCGCCTGCGCTCTCGCACCGACCGCCCGCAACCGGCCGGGACACCGCAGGGGCCGCGCCACCCCACCCCCACCCCACCACGAACAGCTGAACCCCCCTCACCCGAAGTCCCCGCCGCTCACGGGGGTTTCACACGCGCTTCCCTACGGTGATCCCATCCGGCACACCACTTCCCTCGGGAGTCCCCGATGGTCACCTACGCCCAGCTGACCTCCGCCAACTCACAACCGTTCCGCGATGCCGCCAAGGCCTACGGCGACCTCGCCGACAAGCTCATCGACCGCAGTGACGACGCCGCCAAGCAGCTCCGCGCGCTTCCCGAAGCCTGGGAGGGCGAGGGCACCGACGCCGCCGCGACCGCCATCAAGAACGCCGTCACCGAGACCGATGACGCCGTGCTCATGCTCCAGCGCTGCGACCAGATCCTCGCCGACTTCGCCGGTGAGCTGGACAAGGCCAAGTCCATGCTCTCCGACGCCGTCGCCGACGCCCGCGCGATTCCCGCGCAGATCGCCGCCGACGGGACGCTCACCGTGCGGCCCGAGGACGGCCCGCCGAGCGGGCATCCGGCGTGGGCGGGCGTGTACAAGCTCGTCGACGCGGCGCAGACCGCGATCCGCGACGCCGTCCAGTACGCCACGACCGCCGACACCACCGCGACGACCGATCTGCGCGCGACGGTGCCGGGCACGAAGGGCAAGCCGTATCCGGCGGACAAGATCCCGCCGCGCGGCACCGACCCGAAGAAGGTCCGCGACTGGTGGAACTCGCTGAGTCCCGAGGAGCGGCAGTACCTCATCGCGCACTTCCCCGACAAGGTCGGCTGGCTCGACGGCGTCCCCGCCGAGAACCGCGACCAGGCCAACCGGCTGACCCTCGCCCGCGAGCAGCACCGCATCCGCGACGAGCTCGACCGGCTCAAGGCCGAGGGCAAGGAGGGCACCGGCGAGTACAAGGACCTCCAGGGCAAGCTCGCCGGTCTCGACCGCATCGAGCAGCGCCTGCTGGCCGCCGGCGGTGACGGCAAGGACGCCGACGGCATGCAGAGCAATGACCGCCGCGCCTACCTGCTCGGCGTCGACACCTCCGGCGACGGCAAGGCCATCGTCGCCGTGGGCAACCCCGACACCGCCGACAACATCGTCACCTACATCCCCGGCACGGGTGCCGATCTGTCGAAGGTGGGCGGCGACATCAACCGCGTCGACCGCATGGTCTTCGACGCGCAGCAGATGGACCCGACCAAACGCACCGCGGGCATCCTCTGGCTCGGCTACGACGCGCCCGACAAGATCATCCAGTTCCCGCCCGGCGGCGACGCCACCGACCCGAAGTACGCGGTCAACGCCGGCAACGACCTCGACCTGTTCCAGGACGGCCTGCGCGTCACCCATGACGGGCCGCGCTCGACCAACACCGTCCTCGGGCACTCCTACGGGTCCACCGTGGTCGGTTACGCGGCCAAGGACCACGGCCTCGACATCGACAACGCGGTCTTCGTCGGCAGTCCCGGCGTCGGCGTCGAGAAGGCCGGCGATCTCGGGCTCGACCCGAACCACGTGTACTCCACGCACGCCAAGAACGACCCGATCCAGTACGCGCTGGACCCCGGCGACCTCGTGCGCATGCAGAACCCGCTGAATCCCGACGTGGACCTCATCCACGGCCACAACCCCAGCTCCGCCGACTTCGGCGGGCACAAGTTCGCCAGCGACCCCGGCACTCCGCTGATGAAACCCGAGATCAAGACCAAGACGTACGATCCGCTCGGGCCCTTCGGTCCCAGCGTCACCGTCCCCGTCGGTTTCGACCCGCACCTGTCGGGGGCGGCGCACTCGGAGTACTGGGACGACGGCAACGCCAGCCGCGACAACATCGCCAAGATCGTCACCGGCAACGGCGGCACGGTCACCGGCGACCACCGGAAGTAGGGAGACGGCATGGAAACTCCGATGCGGCCGACGCCCACCGAGAAGGAGGCCTACGTCCGCGCCGACGAGCACATCGCCGAGGCGATCGCGGCCCTGGCCGTCCCCGTCCGGCTCGCGCCCGGCATCCGCAACGCCATCGGCTACGACGCCGGTGAGCTCGGGCCCGGCGAGTACGTGAACGTCGAGGTCTCCTGCACCCTGGAGGACCTGCCCGACGACGAGGTCCCCGCGGTCCGCAACGAGCGCTACTTCGAGGTCCTGAAACGCTTCTGGGCCGAACGCGGCTACCGCCCGGTCTCCGACACCGCCGAGGAGCCCGGCGCGCACCCCGACTGGTTCCGCGCGGTGCACGTCCGCCACCCCGCCGACGGATGCGTGGTCTCGCTCAAGCAGGGCAGGCTCGGAAATCTGTGGATCACCGCCTCGACGATCGCCCTCGCCGACTGAGGGAGGACGCGACGCTCACCCCGGGCGCGAATGCGCGCCCGGGTGGGGCTCCTGGCGGAGGGGTGGATCGCAGGCACCGGGTGGGTGCTTCCGTCACCCTGGGCGCGAACCCCATGCGCCCAGTCTGAACCCAGCCCACCCGACCACGACGGTCAGCGCGGCCAGCGCCACCAGCACCGTCCGGTTCAGCGCGTACGGGTACAGCAGCACCTGCGGGCCCGAGGTCACCGACACCGACCGTCCACACGTGACGGTCGCCGCGCCGGTGAACCACGCCGGCAGCGCCAGCCCACCGGCGGGGACACCCACCGCGCGCACCTCGCCGTCGTCGGGGCGCACCAGGCACTCCGCGTAGGCGGCCTCGCCCTCGGCGGCACCGCCGTCCCGGAACGCGCCACCCGCCAGGTACACCGGGCCGCCCGACCACCGGTAGGGCGCCTCGTAACTGGCCGGATCACCGCCGAGCGTGGCGTAGGCCGCCAGCCCCAGACCGCCCACGAGCAGCAGCGTCAGCAGCGGCAGCAGGATCCGGCGGCACAGCCGTCCCACCTGCCGCGCCCGCCGCTCCCGGGCCCGCTTGTGCATTTCGTACGGCCGCGCCCGGCCCGCTCCCCGATGCAGTTCCATCACCGGATGTAACGATCGGAGTCCATATCGGTGGCGTACCCCGGATCGGTGCCATATCGACACCGCGACCCCTGGCGTGGGTTGCGCGCCCTCGGTACGCTCGCGACACCATTCGTATAGGCGGATGCCGACATGCCCCCAGCTGTCGCCCGCCACCGGCAATGGGGGAGGAGTGCATGGGAGACAACGACATCTCTCACGACCCGGTCGAGGTCGATGTCTTTTCACTGCGCACGTTCGCGCTCGCGTTGCGAGCCGAGGTCGAGAAGAACATCATGCCCTCGGCGATCACGGTGAACGGCGCCCTGCAGAACCCGAATGTCCATCCTTCGGGTCTCTACGCCGAGGGCAAGACCCTCGGCGTGGATCCGCGCAACGAGCCGTCTCAACACATCGTGAACTACCACACCGGCGCCATGGCCGCCGGGACCAAGCTCATGAACGACTTCGGGCGGGGCATGGCCTCGCTGGCCAACATCGCGATGGCGATGGCGGCGGCCTACCGCTCCACGGACGAACTGAACGCCGCCACCGAAGAGGACATCCGGACGAAGCTCAATCTTCCGCCGGACCCGCCTCCCGGCCTGCGGCACCGTCCTGAGATCTAGGAGGGAGGGACATGGGAGACTTCAGCAAGTTCAACGTCAAAGAGATCAAAGAGATCGCCGACGCCGACAAGCCCGCCCAAATGCGGGAACAGGCGGCGGGCTGGGCCAACATGAAGAAGTTCTTCGACGATTATCTCGAAGCCTTCGACGGATATGTCGCCCCGCTCAAGGGCCAGTTCAAAGGCGCGGCGGCCAACGTCTTCTTCGCCGAGGTGGACAAGATCCGCACCGTCATCACCGAATCGTCCCGCATCGCGGGGAAGAACGACTCGGGCTGGACCGCCATCGCGGAGAAGGCCGATTCGGCCCGGCGTGAGATCGACCAGGTCTACACCAGCTTCCACCAGTCGTTCACCGACGCCGGCCAGAAGTTCGACAAGGAGCAGAAGGAACGGCACGACAAGCTGTTCGGGCTGGGTGGCATCTCCGACCTCTGGGACCACCCGAAGGCGCCGACCGAGGCCTCGGTCATGAGCGGGCAGTACAAGAACGGCGCGAACTTCAACGCCCAGGCCGACACGATCATGACCGGTGCCACCAACACCTACCAGAAGGTCTACCAGGACGACATCTTCTACCCGCCGAGTTACAAGCCGCTGGACGCAGGTCCGGAGGTCAAGGACGTCGGTGAGTGGAAGGAGTACTCCGGTCCCGGCGGTGGCCCCGGTGGTGGTCCCGGCTCGCACCCGAAGTCGTCGGTGCCGTCGCCTCCGCCGCACAACCCGCCACCTCCGCCTCCGCCCCCACCACCGACCCCGACCCCGACACCTCCGCCGCACAACCCGCCACCCCCGCCGCCGACTCCGCCTCCGCCGACGCCCCCGCCGCCGAAGCCGGAGTTCCCGACGCCGGAATTCCCGACACCGACCCCGACACCGGTGCCGACCCCACCGCCGCCCGTGACGCCGCTGCCGCCGACGCCACCGCCGGTGACGCCGCCACCGAACATCCCGCCGCCGGTGACCCCGCTGCCGCCTCCGGGCGGAGGCGTCAAGCCGCCGCCGCCGAAACCGCCGGGGACGTTCCCGAAGCCCCCGGGCTCGGGACCGAAGCCTCCGGGCACCTACCCCAAGCCCCCGGGGACCTACCCGAAGCCTCCGGGCGGGGGACCGAAGCCCCCGGGGACGTACCCGCCGCCCAAGGGCGGTCCGGGCGTGCCCCCGAAGGGCGGGCCGGGTGTCCCGCCGAAGGGCGGCAACCCGCCGGTGAAGAACACGCCGTACGGGAAGGTCACCGACTCGGTGCTCGGCCAGCGGAACAACGGCCTGCCCGGCCGCTCCGGCGTCCGCGCTCCCGGTGGACCCGGCGAGGGCGTGCTCAGCGGCCGCAACGGCGGCGCGGCGCCCTCGCGCGGTGCCGGCCAGCCCGGCGTCCGCTCGGTGGCCTCCAAGCCCGTCAAGGTCTCCGAGAACGGCGTCATGCGAGGCGCTCGCGGCAACGCCAACCAGTCCCTCATGCGTCCGAACGCCAATAAGCGGCGCGAAGAGGACGAGGAGACCCTCAAGGGCGACGGCCCGCTCGACGACGAGCTCTTCCGCGTCGAAGGCGGCGTCCCCGGGGTCATGACCTCGCAGCTCCCTTACACGGGAGAACACGGGGCCGGACCGACCTTCACCGGCCGATCCGAATAGCCTGCGGACGGGGCCCGGAGCGCATCGCTCCGGGCCCCGTTCCCGACGGCCGACAGGGAAAGGACCGCCACCGGTGCCCAAGAGGATGTCCCGCCGAGCCGCCGCGCTCGCCCTGAGCGCCTCCGTCATCGCGGGCGCGCTGGCGCTTCCACCGGCCGCTGCCGCCGACGCCACGCGCGACGGGCAGTGGTACCTGTCCGAGCTGCGCGTCGCCGAGGCCCACAAGATCACCAAGGGCGAGGGCGTCACCATCGGCGTCATCGACACCGGCGTGGACGCCACCCACCCCGACCTCACCGGCAGCGTCCTGCCCGGCGCCGACCTGGGCGGCACCGGCGGCAAAGGCCTGGCGCCCTCCGACACACATGGGACCGGCGTGGCCTCCGTCCTCGTCGGCCACGACGACCCCGACGGCGTGCTGGGCATCGCGCCCGGCGCGAAGGTCATCTCGGTGCGGGCCACCGACGCCAACGGTGAGCTGTCCGCCCCGATGATCGCCGAGGCGATCCGCTGGCTGGTGGACAACGGCGCCGACGTCATCACCGCCTCCCTCGGCGGCAACGCCGGGGACGCCGAAGGACAGGCGGCCGTCGACTACGCCACCGCCCACGAGGTCCCCGTCATCGCCGCCGCGGGCAACAAGAAGGGCGAGCGCCCGTACGAGACCTGGTACACCACGATGTACCCGGCCGCGTTCACCGGCGCGGTCGCGGTCACCGGCACGACCACCGGCGCGGCGTTCTGGGACGGCTCGGTGCAGCACGTCGTCCAGGCGGGCTATCTGGGGATCTCCGCCCCGGCGGCGCCGATGACGGTGGCGAAGGCCGGCGGCGGCTACCGCGAGGCGGCCGGGACCAGTTACTCGGCCCCGATCGTGGCCGGGACCCTCGCGCTGATCAAGTCGCGCTTCCCGAACCTGAACCGCCGGCAGATGCTGGAGCGGCTCCTGCTCACCGCCGACGACAAGGGCGCGCCCGGCCCGGACGTCGAGTACGGCTACGGCGTCGTCGATCCGCTGCGAGCGCTCACCGAGGACGTCGCCTACGCCACCCCGCCGGTGGACACCCTCTCGTCCGGACCGGCCGCCGCCGCGAGTGACACCGGCTCCGGCACCAGCGGTCTCGTCCCGGTCGCCGTCACCGCCGGCGGGCTGCTGCTCGTCGCCGTCGTCGTCATCCTCGTCGTGCGATCGGCGCGGAGGAGGCGCCCGGCCACGTCGGCCGTCACGCCTCCGGCACCGCCGCAGGGGCCACCGCCACCGCCCGGGGACGACGCGCAATGGCGGAGGCCCTGACCGCCCGGACCGACCCCGCTGCCGCGCACGTCAAGCCGTCCCCACACCGGTGGCCCCGGACTCGTAGGATGGCCGTATTCGTACGAACAGGCAGCCCGCCGCCTACCCTTCAGGAGGGCCGCAAGACATGACGATGGTGCAGGCGCCGCCGCGCGCCCGAGGCAGCGCCCAGATCCGCGGCGCCCAGAAACGCGAGAACAAGGTCGCGTTCACCGCCTCCATCCGCAACCGGCTCGGACCCTTCACGATCGCGCAGCTCGTCGCGGTCGAGCTGGCCGCCGTCGCGGTGGCCGCCACGATCACGAAGGCGCCGCCGTTCCAGATCGCGGGCGGGGCCGTCGCGCTGGTGCTGCTCATCGCGGTCTTCGCGCGCAGCGGCGGACGCTGGCTGTACCAGGCCTTCCCCGCGCGCCGGCGGCTCTCGGCACGCCGCCGGGCGGCGATGCAGGTACGCGACGACGACCTCCTCGAACAGCTGTCGCCCGACGTGAGCGTCAGCCGCGTCGAGGACCGCGACACCATCATCGGCGTCGCCCGCGACGGTGGCGGCTGGTTCGCCGCGCTCGCCATGGGCGGGCCCGACGGCATCGGCGCCCCCGTGCCCTTCGAGCGGCTCGCGCGGCTGTTCACCGAGGCCGGCGCGCCCGTCTCGGCCATCCAGGTCGTCGCCCACACCGTGCCCGTCGGTGTGGCCATCCAGGGCAGCCCGGCCGCCCAGTCCTACCAGGAGCTCCTCGGCGGCACCGCCGCCGTCGTGCACCAGACGAGCTGGCTGGCGGTGCGCCTCGACCTCGGGGACGCCGCCGACGCCGCGGTCAACCGCGGCGGGGGAGTGGAGGGCGTGCACAAGTCCATCGCCGTCACCGTCTCCCGCATCGGCAAGGCCCTGCGCAACGCCGGGGTGACCCACCGCGTCCTGGACGACGACGGCCTGCGCGCCGCGCTGCGCCAGTCGCTGGCGCTCACCTCCATCAGCCCCACCGCCAACCCCCGCACCAACGAGACCTGGCGGGCCTGGCAGGCCGGTGGACTGGAGCACATCACCCACCGCGTCCGCACCTGGCCCAGCGGCATCGACACCCTCCCGCGCGTCCTGGACGAGATGGCGGCCGTGCCCGCGGCCTTCACCACCGTCTCGGTCACCATCTCGCCCGGGCCCGTCTCCCGCCGCGCGCCCGACGGCGCGCCCCTGGAGCGCCGCGTCGAGGTCCGCGGGCTGGTGCGCCTGTCCTGCGACCCCAGCACCTCATCGGCCGTGAACGGGCGCCTGCGCGAAGCGGCCGCGTCCGTCGGTGCCCGCCTCGCCCGCCTCGACGGCGAGCACGGCCCGGCCGCCTACGCCTCGGCCCCCACCGGAGGAGGTCCGCGATGAGCGACCCGAACTCGCCGTACCAGCAGCAACCGCCGCCGCAGGGATACCGTCCGCCGTACCCGCCCCAGCAGCCCGAGGCCGAGCAGCCGGAGGAGCCGCGCACCCAGTCGGGGCGCGCGAGCGTCCCCGGGCTCATCCAGCCGCCCGGGGCGGTCCCGCCGCCGAGCACCGGACGCGCCAGCGCGGCGGTGTACGGCTCGGCCCGTCCCCCGCAGCCGGACTCCCCGACGCAGCCGCCGACGCCCTATCCGCAGTCGCCGCGCACGAGCGCGACGGTGTACGGCTCGGCGCGCCCGGTGGCCCCGGACGCCCCCACGGGCGCCACGCCTCCTCCGGCCAACCCCAACCCGCCGACCTCGCCGGGCCGGGCGAGCGTCCCCGCGCTGCGCCCGGACCCGCTGCCGGGCACCCTGAGCGGCCGCATGGACGCCCTGACGCCCCAGGGGCACCCGCAGCCCCCGGCCTACCAGCCGCCGCCCGCACCACCGGTATCGGCTCCGCCGACTCCATTGCCCGTATCGGCTCCGCCGATGATGTCCCCGGCGCCCGTCTCGGCACCCCCGGTTTCGGCGCCTCCCGTCTCGGCTCCGCCGGTGTCGGGGCCACCCGTCTCCGGCCCGCCGGTCTCGGGACCGCCGTCCAGCCAGTTCTCCCCGGGCATCTTCGGCCCGAAGAGCGCCGGGCGCTCCGGCACCGTCTACGGCGGCCAGGGCCCCTCCACGGTCGCCGATGAGGCCGACGCCGGGCCCGACGGCCGCACCATCGACGCCTTGGGCGCCGGACGCCACATCGCCACCCCCCGCGCGCTGGAGCTGCTGGCCACGCCCGCGCCCCCGGCCGGCCTGGTCATCGGGCGCGACGCCGAGCGCAAGCCCGTCGTCATGCCCCTCTTCCGGCCCGAGCCGACGCGCGCGGCCCTCGTGGGCGGCCTGTGGGCGGCGAAGGTCGTGGTGTTCCGCGCGCTGGCGCTGGGCGCCCGCGTCGCCGTCTGCACCGTCCGCCCGCGCGAGTGGGAGGGCCTGGGACGCGCCGCCACCGGCCGCGACGACCGGCTGGCGGTGCTGGCGGGGGACCGTCCGGTCACCGTCGACGCCAACCCGCACTCCCCGGCGCTCTACGTCTACGACGTCGGCGACCACGGCACCGCCACCACGCCCGTGCTGGGCCCGTGGCGGACGCAGCTGACCGTCCTGCCGCGCCTGACCGTCTACGGCTCGCAGGCCGTGGAGGACGCGCACCTGACGATCCTCCAGCGCCTCCACCCCGACGAGGCCCCGGCCGCCTCGACGTCGCTGCGGGTCAGCAGCGACAACCTGCGGCTGCTGCAGATGATGTACGACGACATGGTCGCCGTGGTCCGCGACGGCGTCCCGGAGCGTTTCGTGTGGTGCACCCCCACCTCCCACGAGACGCGCCTGTTCGGCAATCCGCACCGCGGCTACTGACGCGCATGGGAAAGGCCCCCGCCGAACCGGCGGGGGCCTTCTTCGTTTCTACCTCAGGCCGCCCACTTGGCCATGTAGGCCTTGGCGAGCTCCATCGCGCGCTTGGCGAGGTCGTTCTCGTCGACCTGGCTCTGCTTGAGGATCGTCAGCCGCGACTCCACCGACACGTTCTCGTGCCAGAAGACCAGCCGGTAGTCGGCCGAACCGGCATCGGCGTTCCAGGACTGCAGCAGCGCGTAGGCCTGCGTGCCGGGCTCGCCGCCCAGCTCGGTGAGCTTCCAGCCGTTGCCGCCCTTGGTCTTCTGGGCGTCCATCTTGAACTCCCAGTCGTTGCGGGCCTTGGCGGCGGAGTCGAAGACGCGCGCGTCGAAGCCGACGTCCACGCCCAGCCCGTCGGCGCCGGTCAGGGAGACCGCGCAGGTCTGGGCGGCCCCGCCGTCGGACTTGGGTTCGCTGGACTGGCGGTGCCGCGCGGTGTCCTCGGTCAGGCCCAGGTCGGAGACCGCGGCCAGGTCCAGCACCGAGCAGGGATTCTCCAGCGCCGCGTAGGCCCCGCCGGTGTCGGTGCGGCCGTCGTCGCCGCTGCCGTTGATCAGGTACCAGACGCCGCCGCCGATGAGGGCGAGGGCGACCACGAGGCCGATGGCCATGAACGCCTTGGCCTTGCCGCTGGCGCGCCGCGCGCGGCGCATCGACTTGAACTTCTTGTCATCGGCGGAGGCCTCGGTGCTGAAGGCCTCCTGCTCCGGGGCGGCCGGACGGCGGCGGCGCTCCTCGCGCGGCACGTAGCCGAGGTGGCTGTAGACCTGGGTGGCCTGGTCGTCGTTCCACGAGGAGGGACGGTCGTCGTCGGATTCGTACCGGCGCGGCGGCGCGGCGGGCGCGTCGGCCCACACCGGCGCGGGCGCCTCGTCGTACGAAGGCGCCGGGTCGTAGGACGGCCGGGCCGGCTCGTACGGGGGAGCCGGTGCGGGCTCGTAGGCGCGCTCGGGCTCCTCCTCGGCGTAGCGGCGGCGGCGCCGGGGCGCCTCGGCGGGCGGCTGCTGGGGCCGGTACCCGCCGCCGTAGGGCTGCTCCTCGCCGTGCCGCCCGGCCTGAGGGGCCTGCGGGGGCGGCTGAGGAGGCTGCTGCTGCGCGTAGGGGTTCGTGGGCGCACCCGCGTACCCTCCGCGGCCCTCCGGCGCCGGACGCCCGTAGGGCGACCCGGGGTCGGGCTCTCGCCGCTGCTCCCGGGCCCGCCGCGTCCGGGGGTCGTCCTGGGAGTACCGGTCGTCTCCGGGGGCGTGATGCGAGCCCACTGCAAACCTCCACGTTGGCGGCTCGGCGGCGGCGCCCTGCACCGCCTGAGGCATAGATTGACGCGACTTTCTCACGTACGACCTTGCAGCGTAGTCGGAAGCGCCACCGCCGTCCGCACCCGGACTCAGCCGAGGCTGGTCATGATTTCGTTGGCGGTGTCCTGAACCAGCGCCGCGAAGGCGCTCTGCGTGGCGTTCTCCTGCGAGGTGTACAGGTCCAGTTCCAGCAGCATGTTCCCGTCCAGGATGGCCAGCTTCAGCTCACGGCTGGTGTCCGACTGCCAGGTGGCGTAGGACTTCGCGCCCACCTTCAGCTCGACCTCGGTGCCCATCATGTACTGCTTGCTGCTCTCGAAGGCGCTCTTGTTGTAGTCGCCGTTGTCGATGGTCAGATGCATCGAGAACATCGCGTAGTCGTAGCCGTTACGGCTGCTGCTGTTGGCGTCGGTGTTCATCGAGAACGAGCACGAGCCGTTCCCGGTTCCGTCGCCGTAGTCGCTGTTGCTGTTGGCGGGCGTGCCGTCGATGCCCAGCTTCAGGACCGTGGTGAGGCGCGTGCTGGTGAACGTCGCGCAGTAGTCCGTGGTCGTCTTGTAGCGCCCGTTCGAGGGCGCCGCCGGAACCGACGCCGAGTAGGCCATCGGCGGGTCATCGGAGCCGCCCCCCGCGGCGTCGCCGATCCCGCTGATCACCCCGCGCAGCGCGAGCCAGCCACCGCCGCAGCCCAGGATCACCACCAGCGCGATGACACCGCCGATGATCCAGCCCTTGTTGTTGTTGCGGGTCTGGACGACGACCGGCTGCGGATAGGCCACCGGCTGCGGGTACTGCACCACCGGCGGCGGGACCTGGTAGACCGGCTGCTGGTACACCGGCGGGGGCGGGGGCGGCGTGTACGCCGGCGGGTGCTGCGGGTACGGCGGGCCCGTCACCGGCTGCTGTTGCTGCTGCTCGGGCCAGCCGCCGTCGGCCGGGTAGAGCTCGTACTGCGTCGGGGACGACGCCGGCGGATCGTCCGGCGGCTGCGCCCCGTCACGGCCCCACTCCGAGGGCGACGGCGGGGGAAACGGACTGGTCATCGCAAAAAGCCTCCTGCTCGATGCCGCGCGGGCGTCGCGGCCCGCTCATTGTCGCCGGTATGGAAAAGGGCCGGGCACCCAGCGGGGTACCCGGCCCATCGTCGGCTCACTAGGCCGCCAGGGCCGTCATGACCTTCTTCGTCACGGTCTCGACCGTGGTCTGCAGCTTGGAGTTGGCCGTCTTGTCGTCGGTGGTGAAGATGCGCACCATCAGGACCATGTTCTTGTCCTGGACGAACAGGTAGGCCGTCGGCCCGATCGACGGGTCGAAGACCAGCTTCGCCTTCTCACCGAAACCGGGGTGGTCGGTGGCCGTGCCCGAACTGGCGTAGATCGACACCATCGAGTCGAAGCCGGTCGACACCGAGGACTGGTCCTGGTAGATCGTCGCCTCGACGTCCAGGGTGCCCAGGTTGTAGTCCTTGCCCTCCAGGTCCACCGTGCAGCGCATGTCCTTGCTGTACCCGCTGTCGTTGGAGCTGGACTGCGGCGTCTTCTGCTCCCCCAGACCCGAGGCGCTGTAGTCGGACTCGGTGAACGTCGTGCAGATGTCGGCCACCGTCTTGTAACCCGACGCGGCCGGCGGGTTCGGGTCGTCCTTGCCCTTGTCGTCGGTGCCCTGCGAGTTGGAGTTCGAACCCGAGTTGGACGCCGAGTTGTCGTCCTTCTTGTTCATCGCGTTGACCACGATGAAACCGATCACCAGCAGCAGGATCACCGCGCCGACGGCGATACCGCCGAAGATCCAGCCCTTGTTGCCGCCCGACGGCGCCTGCGGCGGCCCGGGCGGCATGAACTGACCGGTCGGCGGGGGGTAGCCACCGGGAGGAGGCGGCGCGTACGCCGGCTGCGGCGGGCCATAAGGCTGCCCGGACACCGGCTGCGGCGGACCGTACGGCTGACCCGAGGCCGGGACTCCCGTCACCGGCTGCGGGTTCTGCTCCGGCCAGCCGCCGGACTGCGGGTACAGCTCATACGAGTTCCCCGCGGAGGTCGGATCCTGCGGCTGCTGCTGCCAGGAACCCGCCGTCGGGTCCTGCGGCGGCTGCCAGGAACCGTCGTTCTGCGGTGGCGGGTACGGACCGGTCACGGTCTTTGCCTCCTACGGCGTTGTCTGCTTCGGACGGGAAGGGCGCGCTGCCCCGTGAAAGAGCCGTGCCGGTGACGCGAACTTCCCGAGCCATTCGATAGTGCCCCGGACCCGCCAGCCGACAACGGGTGTTATGTCCCCTGCCGCGCCCCTTCGAGGACTTTCGTCCCGATCTTCAAAAGCGCGTCTTTTACCTGATCGTTAGATACCGCGTCCGGGGCGAGACCCTGCGCGAACACCGTCACGTCGAAGGTCGCGTTGCTGTCACGCACCCGCAACCGGAACTCCACACCCTCGCTCGCCGAGGACGCCGAGGACGCCACGAAACCCGCCTGCTCACCCAGGCCGTGCAGCAACTCCGGCTCACGGCCCTCCGAACGCTCGAAGTCCAGGGTCCCCGTGTACCCCGCCAGCGCGTCGGTCACGCTCGGATACACCCGCATCGACGCCCGCAACTCCGCCGTCAGATACGTCGCCGCCTGCTCCTCACCACTGAGCAGCACCAGGCAGCCCGTCGCCGGCGGACGCGGCTCCGCCACGTTCTGGGGATGCCGCTCGCGCTCGCCCAACCCGAAACCGGTCAGCGGCGCGGCGTCCACCAGCGGGCAGAAATCGGCCACCCCGTCGCCGTAGCGGCCCTTCTCGTCGTCGGAGCTCACCGTCGTGGCGATGGCCACCCCGACCCCGACCAGCACCACCGTCACCGTGCCCAGGACCACGGCGACCTTGAGGAACAGCCGTCGGCGGCTCGGCGGCCGCCTCCGCCCCCGGTACTTGCCCGGGGTCGCGGCCGCTTCGGCTGTGGTCACGATCACCTCGCTGAATCAATACGGGCGGGGGCCGTCACGCCGCACCCCCACTCCCGCCAAGGGTACGGGGGCCGGAAGTTAGGCTGGTCCGTTATGAGCGTGACGTCGGTGTACCCGAAGCTGGAACAACTGCTTCCCCTGGTCAAGAAGCCGATCCAATACGTCGGTGGCGAACTGGGCGCGGTCACCAAGCCGTGGGAGGACACCGTCGTACGGTGGGCCCTCATGTACCCGGACGCCTACGAGGTCGGCGTGCCCAACCAGGGCGTCCAGATCCTCTACGAGGTCCTCAACGAGCAGCCCGACGTCCTGGCCGAGCGCACCTACGCCGTCTGGCCGGACCTCGAAAAGCTCATGCGCGAGCACGGCGTCCCCCAGTTCACCGTCGACGCCCACCGCCCGGTCGGCTCCTTCGACGCCTTCGGCGTCTCCTTCGCCACCGAGATGGGCTACACCAACTTCCTCACCGCCATCGACCTCGCCGGCATCCCCCTGGACGCCGCCGAGCGCACCGAGGATCACCCGATCGTGATCGCCGGCGGCCACGCCGCCTTCAACCCCGAGCCCATCGCGCGCTTCATCGACGCCGCCGTCCTCGGCGACGGCGAAGAGGCCGTCCTGGAGATCACCGGCATCATCCGCGCCTGGAAGGCCGAGGGACGCCCCGGCGGCCGCGACGAGCTCCTCCTGCGCCTCGCGCGCACCGAGAGCGTCTACGTCCCCCGCTTCTACGACGTCGACTACCTCCCCGACGGCCGCATCCAGCGCGTCATCCCCAACCGCGCCGACGTGCCCTTCCGCGTCCACAAGCGCACCACCATGGACCTCGACGCCTGGCCCTACCCCAAGAAGCCCCTCGTCCCGCTCGCCGAGAGCGTCCACGAGCGCTACGCCGTGGAGATCTTCCGCGGCTGCACCCGCGGCTGCCGCTTCTGCCAGGCCGGGATGATCACCCGGCCCGTGCGCGAGCGCTCCATCACCACCATCGGCGAGATGGTCCAGCGCGGCATCGACCAGTCCGGCTTCAACGAGGTCGGCCTGCTGTCGCTGTCCAGCGCCGACCACTCCGAGATCGGCGACGTCTGCTCCGGGCTCGCCGACCGCTACGAGGGCGAGAACGTCTCGCTGTCCCTGCCGTCCACTCGCGTGGACGCCTTCAACGTGACGCTGGCCAACGAGCTGTCCCGCAACGGGCGCCGCTCGGGCCTGACCTTCGCCCCCGAGGGCGGCAGCGAGCGCATCCGCCGCGTGATCAACAAGATGGTCAGCGAAGAGGACCTGATCCGCACCGTGGTGACCGCCTACGGGAACGGCTGGCGCCAGGTCAAGCTCTACTTCATGTGCGGCCTGCCCACCGAGACCGACGAGGACGTGGTCGCCATCGCCAAGATGGCCCACGAGGTCATCCGGGCCGGGCGCGCCGCCGCGGGCAACAAGGACATCCGGGTCACGGTGTCCATCGGCGGGTTCGTGCCCAAGCCGCACACCCCGTTCCAGTGGGCCGCCCAGGAGCACCCGGAGGTCATCGACCGCCGTCTCGACCTGCTCAAGAAGGCGATCAACAGCGACCGGTCCCTGGGCCGCTCCATCGGCTACCGCTACCACGACGGGCAGCCCTCGCTCATCGAAGGACTCCTGTCGCGTGGCGACCGCCGCGTCGGCGACGTCATCCTCCAGGTCTGGCGCGAGGGCGGCCGCTTCGACGGCTGGACCGAGCACTTCTCCTACGAGCGGTGGGCCGGCGCCGCGGATGAGGCCCTGGCCGCGCACGGCCTCGACCTGGCCTGGTTCACCACGCGCGAGCGCGGCGAGCTGGAGGTCCTCCCGTGGGACCACCTCGACTCGGGCCTGGACAAGGACTGGCTGTGGTCGGACTGGCAGGACGCCATCGCCGAGGTCGAGCTCGACGACTGCCGGTGGACGCCCTGCTTCGACTGCGGCGTGTGCCCGGCCATGGACACCGAGATCCAGATCGGCCCGACCGGCAAGAAGCTCCTCCCCCTGGCCATCGCGGGTACGCGGGGGCACGTCCCCAGCAACCACTCCTACGAGGCGGACGAGGCGTAACCCATGGCACGCGTACAGCCCGAGCAGCAGGCTCCCGTCGTCCAGCGGGTCCGCATCCGCTACACCAAGCGCGGCCCACTGCGTTTCACGTCTCACCGTGACTTCGCCCGCGCCCTGGAGCGCGCCGTGCGGCGCGCCCATCTGCCCATCGCGTACTCGTCGGGCTTCCACCCGCACCCGCGCATCTCCTACGTCTCGGCCGCGCCCACCGGCGTGGCCAGCGAGGCCGAGTACGCCGAGATCGCCCTCCAGAAGCGCATGGATCCCGCCGACCTCCGCCGGGACCTCGACGCGGCTCTTCCCCCTGGTCTGGACGTCGTGGAGGCCGTCGAGGCGCAGGGCGGCGGCCTCGATGAGCGCATCGAGGCGTCCCTGTGGCGGCTGGAGCTCCCGGGGGTCGCGCGGGAGGCCGCCACGCCGGCCATCGAGGCCTTCCTATCCGCCGATGAGGTGCTCGTCGAGCGCATGACGAAGAAGGGATTGCGCACCATCGATGCCCGCGGGCCGGTGGCGCGCCTCTCCCTGAACAGTGACGAATCCGGGGCCGAGACCGCGCCGCACGCGGCCGACACCGACTCATGTGCCATACTCGACCTTGTCGTACAGCACGTCACGCCGTCTGTACGGCCCGATGACGTCCTGGCCGGTCTGCGTGTCGCAGCCGGGTTGGAGCCGCCGGTGCCACCCCGAGTCACCCGGCTTGCCCAGGGCATGATCGCCGAGCACGGCGAAGGGGCCACTCCCTCCGTCACGGGCGTGGAGTCCGGCAACGGCGCGGGGCCCTCCCCGGCCGCGGCAGCCGGTCTCACCGACCCGCTCGGGCCCGATCGTGGCACGGCCGTCACGGCATAGCCGCCATCCGGTGGCCCTGGTCTAAGTGTGTCGACCAGGTAGAGGACTTTCGGTGGCCAGCAGGCCGCCGGTCGACAAGCCCGCGCCCGCGTGGCAGCGTTTTCGCGCCCGGGTGCGGTCGGATACGGAGTAAGACCCACATGCTCGATAACGAGCCGAAGCAGACAGCGGGCGGCAGAGTTCAACCGGCGCCGATCCTGTTCGTCGCCCCGGAGGCCGCACCGGCCCCCGCGGTGACCGACGATCGCCAGCCCACGCGCTCCACGCCCGCCGCCAAGAAGGCCGCCAAGGCCACCACGACCCGTAAGCGCACCCGGGGCGGCGAGGACGTCACCCCACCGGTCGCCGAAACTCCCACCACCACCAAGACCCCCGCCAAGCCCGCCGAGCAGCCCGCAGAGGCTGCCGAGGCGCCCGCCAAGCGCACCCGCCGTTCGCGGAAGAAGGTCGCCGAGGCCGCGCCCGTCGAGCCCGAGCCGGCCGTCGCCGCCCTCGATGAGGACGACGATGACGACGAGACGGACGCCGACGGCGTCCGCCGCCGCCGTCGGCGCGGCCGCCGTGGCCGTGGCCGCGGCAAGGGCGTCGCCGACTTCGACGGCGAGGGCGAGGACGAGATCGAGGACGCTCCGGCGTCCGGCCGCGCGTCCGCCGAGACGTCCGCCGACCACGACGACGAGGGTGACGCCGGTGACGGCGTCCGTCGCCGTCGCCGTCGCCGCCGTCGCGGTGACGCCGACGCCGAGGGCGGGGACACCCCGGCCGAGCCGGGCACCGAGGTCGTCGTCAAGATCCGCAAGCCGCGCCCGGTCGAGGACGAGGTGCAGGGCCTGTCCGGCTCCACCCGCCTGGCCGCCAAGCGCCAGCGCCGCCGGGACGGACGCGGGCAGCACCGTACGCGCCCGCAGATCCTCACCGAGTCGGAGTTCCTGGCGCGCCGTGAGGCCGTCGACCGGCAGATGGTCATCCGCCAGCTCGCCGAGCGCACCCAGATCGCGGTCCTGGAGGACGGCGTCCTGGTCGAGCACTACGTCACCCGCTCCGGCGGGCAGGGCATGACCGGCAACGTGTACCTGGGCAAGGTCCAGAACGTGCTGCCGAGCATGGAGGCGGCCTTCGTCGACATCGGCCGCGGCCGCAACGCCGTCCTGTACGCCGGCGAGGTCCAGTGGGACCGCACCGGCCTGGCCGGGCGCGCCCGCTCCATCGAGCAGGCCATGAAGTCCGGCGACTCGGTCCTGGTGCAGGTCACCAAGGACCCGATGGGTCACAAGGGCGCGCGCCTGACCAACCACATCGCGCTGTCGGGCCGCCACCTGGTGTACGTGCCGAACGGGAACGCCTCGGGCATCTCCCGCAAGCTGCCCGACACCGAGCGCCGCCGCCTGCGGTCGGTGCTGAAGAAGCTGGTCCCCGAGGGCGCGGGCGTGATCGTGCGCACCGCCGCCGAGGGCGCCAGCGAGGTCGAGCTGGCCAACGACATCGAGCGCCTGAAGGCCCAGTGGGAGGAGATCGAGGCGAAGGCCGCCAAGGGCGGCGCGCCGGTCCTCCTCTACCAGGAGCCCGACCTGATCACCAAGGTCGTCCGCGATGTCTTCAACGAGGACTTCCGCGAGGTCGTCGTCGACACCGACGAGGCCTACGACGAGATCCGCGACTACCTCGTCCAGGTCTCCCCGGAGCTGGTCGACCGCCTGCACCGGCACACCGGCAGGGGCGACGTGTTCGCCGACCTGCGCGTGGAGGAGCAGTTGCTCAAGGCGCTCGACCGCAAGGTCTTCCTGCCGTCCGGCGGGCACCTGGTCATCGACCGCACCGAGGCCATGACGGTCATCGACGTCAACACCGGCAAGTTCACCGGTGAGGGCGGCAACCTCGAAGAGACCGTCACCCGGAACAACCTCGAAGCGGCCGAGGAGATCGTGCGTCAGCTGCGGCTGCGCGACCTCGGCGGCATCGTGGTCATCGACTTCATCGACATGGTCCTGGAGGCCAACCGGGAGCTGGTCCTGCGCCGGCTCACCGAATGCCTCGGCCGGGACCGCACCAAGCACCAGGTCACCGAGATCACCTCGCTGGGTCTGGTCCAGATGACGCGCAAGCGCATCGGCCAGGGCCTGCTGGAGGCGTTCTCCGAAGTCTGCGAGCACTGCAAGGGCCGCGGCGTGATCGTGCACATGGACCAGCCCGACCGCCACGGCAACGGCCAGGGGAACGGGAAGGGCGGCCGCGCCCAGCAGGGTGGCGGCAAGAACGCCAAGTCCGAGAAGCCGAAGGCGGAACGGAACGGCAAGAACGACCAGAAGGCGAACGACGACGAGGGCGCCCAGTCGGGCGACGGGTCGGCCACCGAAGCTGTCCAGGCCGTGCTGGCCGGCAGCCGCAAGGTGGGCGAACCGGTCCAGTGACCACCGGCACGCGGCCCCGTTTGGGGCCGCCCGCCAAGGTGAAGTACCCTAGTCGACGGCCTAAATTCGGATTCGAAGGAGACCAGCGTCCCATGTACGCAATCGTCAAAACCGGCGGCAAGCAGTACAAGGTCGCCGAAGGCGACGTACTTGAGGTGGAGAAGCTCGTAGGCGAACCGGGCGACTCCGTCACGCTGCCTGCCGTCCTGCTCGTGGACGAGACCACCGTCGTCACCGACGCCGACAAGCTCGCCGGCGTCACCGTGAGCGGTGAGCTCGTGGAGCACACCAAGGGCCCCAAGATCAAGATCCACAAGTACAAGAACAAGACCGGCTACCACAAGCGCCAGGGGCACCGCCAGCCGCTGACCCGCGTCAAGGTCACCGGCATCACCAGCGGGAAGTAGGTAACCGAGATGGCCCATAAAAAGGGTGCGTCAAGCTCGCGGAACGGCCGCGACTCCAACGCGAAGTCGCTGGGCGTCAAGCGCTTCGGCGGCCAGCTGGTCAACGCCGGTGAGATCCTGGTCCGCCAGCGTGGCACCAAGTTCCACCCGGGTGACCTGGTCGGCCGTGGCGGCGATGACACGCTGTTCGCGCTGGCCGCCGGCCACGTGCAGTTCGGCTCGAAGCGCGGTCGCAAGACCGTGAACATCGTTTCCGCCGAGCAGTAAGACAGCCGGCCCCCTCGCGGGGCCGCGCGAAACGTCCCACCCGGGCCGGAGGTGTCGCACCTCCGGCCCGGGTGTTTTCCATGTCAGCGCAAGTTTTTCAAGGGACAGTGGTCTGGTGACCAGCTTCGTCGATCGCGTCGTCTTGCACGTCCAGGCCGGTAACGGCGGCCATGGGTGTGTGTCCGTCCACCGGGAGAAGTTCAAGCCCTTCGGGGGGCCCGACGGGGGCAACGGCGGGCACGGGGGCAACGTCGTCCTGACCGTCGACCCTGGCGTGCACACGCTCCTCGACTTCCACTTCCGCCCGCACGCCAAGGCCGGCAACGGCAAGGGCGGGCAGGGCTCGATGAAGAACGGGGCCAACGGCGAGGACCTCATCCTGATGGTGCCCGAGGGGACGGTCGTGCAGACCTCCGACGGCCAGGTGCTGGCCGACCTCGTCGGCACGGGCACCACCTACATCGCCGCCGAGGGCGGCCGGGGTGGACGCGGCAACGCCGCGCTGGCCAACAGCCGCCGCCGCGCGCCCGGCTTCGCCGAGCTGGGGGAGCCCGGGGACGCCCTCGACCTGGTC
This sequence comes from Actinorhabdospora filicis, assembly GCF_030269765.1. Classification (GTDB taxonomy): domain Bacteria; phylum Actinomycetota; class Actinomycetes; order Mycobacteriales; family Micromonosporaceae; genus Actinorhabdospora; species Actinorhabdospora filicis. The sequence continues at coordinate 199,827 of NZ_BSTX01000007.1, forward strand.
CTGGAGCTCAAGAGCGTCGCCGACGTCGGGCTCGTCGGGTTCCCGTCGGCGGGCAAGTCCTCGCTGATCTCGGTGCTCTCGGCGGCGCGGCCGAAGATCGCCGACTACCCGTTCACCACGCTCGTGCCGAACCTGGGCGTGGTCCAGGCCGGCGGGCAGACGTACACGATCGCCGACGTGCCCGGCCTGATCCCGGGCGCGGCGCAGGGCAAGGGCCTGGGCATCCGCTTCCTGCGGCACATCGAGCGCACCGCGGTGCTGGCGCACGTGCTCGACTGCGCGACGCTCGAACCGGGCCGCGACCCGCTCTCCGACATCGACGCGCTCGAACACGAGCTGGCCGAGTACGGCGGTCTGGAGGACCGGCCGCGCGTGGTCGTGCTGAACAAGATCGACGTCCCCGAGGCCCGGGAGCTGGCCGAGTTCGTCCGGCCCGAGCTGGAGGAACGCGGCCTGCGCGTCTACGAGGTGAGCGCGGCCACCCGTGAAGGGCTCAAGGAACTGTCCTTCGCGCTCGGCGAGATCGTCGCCGAGCACCGCGCGGCGCAGCCGCAGACCGAGCCGACCCGCCTGGTCATCCGGCCGAAGGCCGTCGACGACTCCGGCTTCACGGTGACCGAGGAGGAGGACGGCTTCTTCGTCGTCCGCGGCGCCAAGCCCGAGCGCTGGGTGCGGCAGACCGACTTCAACAACGACGAGGCCGTCGGCTACCTCGCCGACCGTCTCGCCCGGCTCGGGGTGGAGGAAGCACTGGCGAAGGCCGGCGCGGTCTCCGGCAGCCCGGTCCGGATCGGCACCCAGGAGTTCGACTGGGAGCCGACGCTCCTCAGCTTCGAAGGCGCGCCGGCCGCGCCGCGCGGCACCGACCCGCGTCTGGACAGCACCGACCGTGTCAGCGCCGCCGAGCGCCTGGCGATGCGCCGGGAGCGCCGCGCGGAGCTGCACGCGGAGCTGGAGAAGATCGAAAAGAAGCGCGGAAAGTAGCTCTACCAGCGGTTACACCGGGGTTCGAACCGCAGTCGGACCCCGGTGTTCCAGCCGGAAAACGGCCGCGTAATGTTTTCGAAGCCAGCGGGGAACCGGACAAGACGGCGAGAGAGACCGAGAGTCACTCGATACCGGCTTGTACGACTCGCAGGCACCAATCCCACGGATCGAACAACCGATCGCGATGGGGCGCGCGCCGCGAAGGTCACAGAACCTCCGGTTGACGCCCCGGAGCCCGGGTGGTAAGTTCGAGGGGTTGCGCCTCAAACGGGGCCGAGGGTGAGAGGCCGGAAACGGCCGCGAAATCCGAGGTACTAGAGTGGGGCGGACCGGAAAAGCCGGACTTACCGGCCAGGAGCGAGCAAGACCCCCGAAAGGGAGTCGAAAACGGGCCTGGTAGAGTAAGACAGGCAAGACCGGAAAGAGCGGGTGAAAATGGGCCTGCTAGAGTAAGACGAGCAAGACGGTAAGACAGCGAGAACGAGTAAGACAAAGTGAATATACCCGCCAGTCGGGATTTGGTCCAGAGTGACTTGGTTCTTGGTGTGGGTGTGTTGTTTGAGAACTCAACAGGGTGTTTTTGGTCAGTTTGTGCAGGGCTCTTGCACACTGGCATGTCGGCCGGGTTTCCCGGTTGGTGTGTGGT
>NZ_BSTX01000008.1 GCF_030269765.1 Actinorhabdospora filicis
GCCCCCGCCCCCGCCCCCCGATCATCCGGCCCCGGAAATGGCGGCAGCCTCCCCTTCCCCACCCCGATCGCGTATGGTCTCGCGTGTGACTGACGCCTCCCGCCGGATCCTCTTCGTCCACGCCCACCCCGATGACGAGAGCATCGGTACCGGCGCCACGATGGCGCACTACGCCGCCACTCCCGACACGCACGTCACCCTCGTGACCTGCACGCTCGGCGAAGAGGGTGAGATCCACGTCCCCGCCCTGGCGCGGCTGGAGGCGGCGCAGGCCGATCAGCTCGGTGGGTACCGGGTGGCGGAGCTTCAGCGGGCGTGTGCGGCGCTGGGGGTGAGCGATCACCGGTTCCTCGGTGGGGCGGGGCGGTACCGGGACAGCGGGATGATGGGGACGCCGGCCAATGAGAAGGCGCGGGCGTTCTGGCGGGCGGACCTGGACGAGGCCTCGGCGCACCTGGCGGAGGTGATCCTGGAGATCCGGCCGCAGGTGGTGGTCTCCTACGACCCGAACGGGTTCTACGGGCACCCCGACCACATCCAGGCGCACCGGGTGGCCGTGCGGGGCATGGAGCTGGCCGCCGGGAAGGGCCACGCGGTGGCGAAGTTCTACTGGACCACCGTCGCCAAGCGGGAGCTGGCCGCGGCCTTCGAGATCTTCAAGAACTCCACCGAGAACCCCTTCGGGGACGCCGAGAGTCCCGACGATCTCCCGTTCGGCACGCCCGACGCCGAGATCACCGCGCGCATCGAGGTCGGCTCCTACGTGATGCACAAGCACGCCGCACTCAAGGCGCACGCCACGCAGATCCCGGGGGACGACTGGATGTTCACGCTCGCCGCGCGCCTGGGCGAGGACGGGACGATGGGGGAGTACTACATCCTCGCCGACGGTGAACGCGGTCCCGGAGAGGGCTGGGAGACCGACCTCTTCGCGGGGATCTGATCAAGCCGGTCGATGCGACATGCCGACCGCGTTAAGCGTCCTCACATCCGGCGGGGCTAGTCTCAGCCGGTGAGCACTACCAGGACGAAACCCGCCCGGCAGGCGGAGTCGCCGCTGTCGCTGCGCCTGGCGGGGGCCGCGCTGGTGGCCGCCGCCGCGCTGGTCTTCGCCGTCATCGAGGCGTTCCTGGTCCCGCTGCGGGTGCGCGGGCCGTTCGCGGTCACCGTCGGGATGGACGGCGCGCTGATTCCGGTCTCGGCGTTCATCGCGATCGTGGTGAACACCGGACTGCCGTTCCTGGCCGCCTGGCTGACCGAGAAACGCGCGGCGGTGCTGATTCCGGGAATCGTCTGGTTCGTGGTGACGGTGCCGATGACGATGCGCACTTCCGACGGCGATCTGGTGATTTCCGATATGTGGACGGGATACGCCCTGCTTTTGGGCGGCGCGGTTTCCGTGGTGATCTCGGCGTACATCGCCTTCACGCGAAGGCCCTGACCGGCCACTTGCGCGTCCCCCGGCGTTTCCGGTAAGTATGTGCCGTGACGAATCCCCGTACCCGCTGGATTCCCGCGGCCGTTTTCGCCATCGGCATGGTGCTGGCGAAGGTCGTTTCGGGAATCGTCGTGAACGCGAAGAACCTCGACCCACTGGGTGACGAGGCGTTCACCATCGAACTGATCGCGCTCGCTTTCGTACTGGCGCTCAGCATCGCCGCGGGCGTGTGGTGGGGACGCGTGGGACCGCTGTCCCGGCTCATCCCCGAGACCGGCCTGGCGGTCGTGGTCGCCGGTGTCGTCGCCGTCCTGTGCGGCGCGTGGGCCGCCGGCGGCTCACCTTTCGAGGACGGCCTGGGCTTCTTCCTGCAGCGCCTGCTCTTCTTCTGGGCCGTGGGCCTGGTCGGGGTCGCGCTCGGGTACGTCGGCCTGGTGCTGTTCGGCGCCGACCACCGCAGCCGCCAGCTCAAGAGTGCCGAGCGGTACTACTCCGCCCGGGCTAAGCGGCACTGACTCCCCAGTTGACGTAGGTGTGGTGGACGGTGAAGCCGAGCCGGTCGTACATCGCCAGCGCCGCCGCGTTGGTGTCCTCCACCTGGAGGTAGGCGCGTTCGGCGCCCAGCTCCCGTCCCCACTCCATCAGCGCGCCCATGATGTAGGTGCCCAGGCCGCGCCTGCGCGCGTCCACGGCGACGTCGATGAGGGACAGGCCCAGCCAGCCCTCGGAGACCACGCCGCGCCCGATCGCGGCGACCGCGTCGTCCAGCCGCAGGATCGCGAAGCCCGTCTTCGGCGGGCCGCCCAGGATCGTCAGGGCCACCTGCGGCAGCTCGCCGCGGCGGGCCGAGACCAGCGACAGCGCGTCCATGCTCGGGGCCGAGTCGATGCGGACGGGCGGCAGGTCCGGGCGCGCGGCCGAGACCCAGTCGGCCAGCGCGCGCGTGCGGACCTCCACGCGCACCTGCTCCTCCCACCCCGTCTCGCGCAGCAGCTCGCCCACGCCCCGCGACAGCGGCAGGGGGACGGCGAAGGCCGGGGGCAGCCCGCGCGCGCCGTACCAGTCGCCCACGCGCGCCACGGCGTCCTTGAGGGGCATGCCGGGGTCGCCCAGGGGGAGGGCGCTGTTGCCGCGCCTCGTCCAGCCGGAGGCGGCCCGCAGGAGCCAGCCGCCGAGCCATTCGGTGTCCGGCGCGGGCCAGTGGTCGGCGCCGACGCGTTCCAGCGCGGCGATCTCGGAGTACTTCACCGGGCGCGGCGGGACGGGTTTGGCGGCCACGACGACCTCGGCGGAGATCGTCTCGCGGGAGCCGTCGTCGCGGCGCACGACGAGAGAACGATCACTGATCTCGACGAGCTCGCCGAGCACGTCGGTGAACCGTTCCCGGCCTTCGATCAACCCGGCATTCACCCGGATAACGACCCGGCCACCTAGGTGCGAGGGGGTCAGAGGCGGCATGATGAGGGCTCCCGGTTCGCGGCGGACGAAGACCCACACTAGGCTGGTCTTCCGGCAGCGAACCTACCTGCCGACGTGAGAGGACTGGCCGTGACATACATCATCGCCGAGCCGTGCGTTGACCTGCTCGACAAGGCGTGCATCGAGGAATGCCCCGTCGACTGCATCTACGAGGGCAACCGGATGCTGTATATCCACCCCGACGAGTGCGTGGACTGCGGCGCCTGTGAGCCTGTGTGCCCCGTCGAGGCCATCTTCTACGAGGACGACGTGCCCGAGGAGTGGGCGTCCTTCACCGACGCCAACTACAAGTTCTTCGAGGAGCTCGGCTCGCCCGGTGGCGCCTCCAAGCTCGGCAAGATCGAGACCGACGCCCCGTTCGTCGCCTCCCTGCCGCCCAAGGAAACCGAGCACTGACCGATGCTGTCCGACCGGCTGCCGCAGTTCCCCTGGGACCGACTCGCTCCCTACGGTGAGCGCGCGCGCCGCCATCCGGACGGGATCGTGGACCTCTCGATGGGCACGCCGGTCGACCCGGTTCCGCCGCTGGTCCGGCGTGCCCTCGAATCCGCCTCCGCCGAGCCCGGCTACCCGCTGACCGCGGGCACGCCGGAGCTGCGCGAGGCGATCGCCGCCTGGCTGCGGCTCCACTGTGGAGTCACCGGCGACTTCGGCGTCCTGCCCACCATCGGCTCCAAGGAGCTGGTGGGCCTGCTGCCGATGCTGCTGGGGCTGGGCGAGTCCAGGACGGTGGTCATCCCGCGCCTGGCCTACCCGACCTACGACATCGGCTCGCGCGTGTCGGGTTCCCCGGTCACCATGGCCGACCATCCCGGGCAGGTGCCCGCCGTGGACGTCGGGCTGATCTGGGTGAACAGCCCCGGCAACCCCCACGGCAAGGTCGCCACCGCCGGTGAGCTGCGCGCGTGGGTGGACTTCGCCCGCTCGCGGAACGCCGTCCTGGCCGTGGACGAGTGCTACCTGACCCTGGGCTGGGACACCGAGCCGGTCTCGGTGCTGTCCCTTCTGGACGGTGACAACACCGGCGTGCTGGCCGTGCACTCGCTGTCCAAGCGCTCCAACCTCGCCGGGTACCGCGCCGGTTTCGCCGGGGGCGACCCCGCCGTCATCGCCGCCCTCCTGGAGGCGCGCAAGCACACCGGCCTGATCGTCCCGACGCCGGTGCAGGCCGCGATGGCCGCCGCGCTGGGCGACGAGGAGCACGCCGCCGGGCAGAAGGCCGCCTACCGGGCCCGCCGCGAGATCCTGCGCGAGGCCCTGGTCGCGCGCGGCATGCGCGTCGACCACTCCGAGGCCGGGCTGTACCTGTGGGCCACCGCCGGCCGCGACTGCTGGGACACCGTCGCCGAGTTCGCCGACCTGGGCGTTCTGGCCGCCCCCGGCGAGTTCTACGGGCCCGGTGGGCGCGAGCACGTGCGCGTGGCGCTCACCGCCACCGACGAGCGGATCAAGGCCGCGGCTGTCAGACTGGCGGGATGAACGGATTACCGCGATTCGCCCGGGTCTTCGGGCACCAGGGCGTCGCCGAGGCCTACCGGCACCGCCCGCCCTACCCGGACCAGGTCTTCGCGATCCTCGGCCGCCTCGCCACCGCCGTGCCCCGGACCGTGCTGGACCTGGGGGCGGGTGAGGGCGCGCTCGCGCGGCCCTTGGCGTCCATTGTGGAGCGGGTGGACGCCGTCGACGTGTCGGCGGCGATGATCGCGGTGGGCCGCTCGCGGCCGGGCGGGGACGCGCCGAACCTGCGCTGGATCCACGGCCCCGCCGAGACCGCCGGGGCCGACGGTCCCTACGCGCTGGCGACGGCCGGGGCGAGTCTGCACTGGATGGACCTGGCGCCGCTGATGGCGCGGCTGGACGCCGTCCTGGCGCCCGGCGCGCAGCTGGCCATTGTGGAGCACGGCGCCCGGGACGCACCCTGGCGCGAGCGGCTGGACGCGGTGATCGAGCGGTACTCCCGCAATCCCGACCACGACCCGGCTTTCTCGGTGGTGAACGTGCTCGGTGAGACGTTCCGGCGGGCCGGCATGGCCGAGACGCGGCCGGTGCCGTTCCGGCAGCCGGTGGCCGACTTCGTGGAGGGGCTGCACTCGACCTCGGCGCTGGCGCGCGAGCACATGGACGCGCGGGAGTCCGACGCGTTCGGCCGCGAGGTCGCCGAGGCGGTCGGGCCGTGGATCCGTGACGGCGTACTCGACATGACCGTCACGGCGACGGTGACGTGGGGCGTCCCGGCTACGCGGGCGAGATGACCACGGCGGTGCCGTAGGCGCAGACCTCGGCGCCGGTCTCGGCTTCGGTGACGTCGTAGCGCATCGCGATGATCGCGTTGGCGCCGCGCGTCCGCGCCTGCTCGATGAGCCGGTCCATGGCCTGGTTGCGGCTCTCCACCAGCGTCTTGGACAGGCCCTTCAGCTCACCGCCCACAAGGGACTTCAAGCCCGCGCCGATCTGGCTGCCCACGTGCCGCGAGCGGACGGTGAGGCCGAAGACCTCGCCGATGACCCGGTCCACTTTGTACCCGGGGACGTCGTTCATGGTGACCACGAGCATCCCGGACGAGGCGTCCACGCCTCCGCTGTATTCCTCGACCCCCATGACACGACGCTACCGCGCCCCGGGGGTTCCGGGGCGCGGTTCGCCGGTCAGTTCTTGTGCAGCGCGGCGTTCAGGCCGCCCCACGTGCCCGTGCGCGGCTTCGCCTCCAGCGCCCCGGTCTGCGAGTTGCGCCAGTACAGCAGGTTGTCGGCACCGGACAGCTCGCGCGCCTTGACGACCTGCCCGTCCGGCAGCGTGATCTTCGAACCGGCGGTGATGTAGCAGCCCGCCTCGACGACGCAGTTGTCGCCGAGGGAGATGCCGATGCCCGCGTTGGCGCCCAGCAGGCAGCCCTCGCCGATGGAGACGACGTCCTTGCCGCCACCGGACAGCGTCCCCATGATCGAGGAGCCCGCGCCGATGTCGGAGTTGTTCCCCACCACGACACCCGCGACGATGCGGCCCTCGACCATGCTGGTCCCGAGCGTCCCCGCATTGAAGTTCACGAAGCCCTCGTGCATGACGGTGGTGCCCTCGGCCAGGTGCGCGCCCAGCCGCACCCGGTCGGCGTCGGCGACGCGGACGCCCGACGGCACGACGTAGTCGGTCATGCGCGGGAACTTGTCCACCGAGTACACCATCAGGCGGTGGCCCTCCAGGCGCAGCTTCGTGCGGACCTCGTCCAGGCCCGCCGCGGGCAGCGGGCCCAGGTCGGTCCACGCCACGTTCTCCAGGACACCGAAGATGCCCTCCAGGTTCGCCTGGTGCGGGCGGATGATGCGGTGCGAGAGCAGGTGCAGCCGCAGGTAGGCGTCGGCGGCGTCCTTCGGCGGCTCGGCCAGCGAGTCGATGACCGTGGTGACCTGCTTGGTCTCGATGCCCAGGACGTCGTCCTCGCCGGGCTCGAACTCCAGGTCGGATTCCTTCGGCTCGCCCAGGCCCAGCTCGGGGTACCAGACGTCGAGGATGGCGCCGTCGAGGGTGACATGGGCTTCGCCGACGCCCCAGGCGGCGGTGGATAGATAGGTGCTCACAGGGGGAGGGTAGCCGGGTCAGCGACCGGCCCTGGTGAGCAGGGAGTACATGTACGGGACGGGGAGGGAGGGGTTGCGGGCGGCGGCGGCGACGACCTCGCCGTCGGGGTCTTCGGTGAGCGCGATGATGAGCGCCGGATCCAGGGCGCGGCAACCGGCGGCGAACCGGCGGTGCGGCGGACCGGACCCGGCGAGCCTGGGCAGGATCTCGGCCGGGAAGCTCGGGTGGCGGGCGAAGCGCCAGGCCGAGATGGGCAGCTCGTAGCGGAGCAGGATGTCGGCGATGTACTCGCGCGGTGTGGACGGGTGCAGGCGGGCCTCGGCGGCCACGCGCAGGTCCCGGTCCTCCCAGAGGGTCGCCGCGACCGGGCCGGGCAGGCCGGGGGAGGAGGCCACGGTCGCCCGCATGATCCACGCCGGTGAGGCGGCGTAGGGGAGGCGCTCGCCGAGTGGCGCCAGCCGTAGCCACTCCAGCTCCGGCGTGCGCAGGAGGCCCGTGGGGAAGGAGCCGGGAGTGTCGTCCATCAGGTCGAGGAGTTCGGCGCGCGTGTCTTCGGAGAGCTCGCGGCGGGGCGCCAGGCCGTAGGCGATCAGGTGGGCGTCCCAGTCGCGGCTGAGGGCGGTCGTGACGAGCAGGTCGAGGACGGCGGGACTGAGGTGTTCGCGCTCGGCGATGTCCATCCGGGTGTCCTCATCGGCGGCGAGTTCGAGGAGCCGCTCCTCGGGAATCTCCCGTTCGGTGCGGGGAGCGCTCTCGTCCGCCGCGCCGGGCTGGTGGATGGGCCCGGGCCGGGCGAAGTCCGCCACCCGCTCACGGACGTCCTCCGGCGCGGACTCGTTCTCGGCCAGCCCCGCCAGCACGATCCACAGGAGTTCGAAGGCCTCTTCTTCGTCGGCGTGATCCATCCCGCAATCATCCGCGCGCCGCCGCCTGCGCGCCGTCCCGGACAGCTCCACGTGCGACACTCGGCCCATGAAGCCGCGCGTCACCGCCGATCAGCATCTCCTCGACTCCCAGCGCCGTTCCGAGTGGAAGCAGAAGGACGCCTGGCGCACCCTTCGCATCCTCTCCGAGTTCGTCGACGGGTTCGACACGCTCTCGGACGTGGGGTCCGCCGTCGCCGTTTTCGGTTCGGCGCGCACGAAGCAGGGTTCGGAGGGGTACCTGCTCGCCGAGCGGGTGGGGGCCGCGCTGGCCGCCGAGGGGTACGCGGTGATCACCGGTGGTGGGCCGGGGGTCATGGAGGCGGCGAACAAGGGCGCGAGCGAGGCCGGTGGGGAGTCCATCGGGCTGGGCATCGAGCTGCCCTTCGAGCAGGGCGTGAACGACTACGTCGACATCGGCCTGGACTTCCGCTACTTCTTCGTGCGCAAGACGATGTTCGTCAAGTACGCGCAGGCGTTCATCGTGCTCCCGGGCGGGTTCGGGACGATGGACGAGCTCTTCGAGGCGCTGACGCTGGTGCAGACGAAGAAGGTCACGCAGTTCCCGGTGGTGCTGATGGGCACCGAGTACTGGGGCGGCCTGGTCGACTGGATGCGCGACCGCATGCTCGAAGACGGCATGGTGAACGCGCAGGACATCGACATGCTGCTGGTGACCGACGACGTCACCGAAGCCGTCGCCCACGTCGTCAAGGGCGCCGCCGCGGTGAAGGACGCCGACTGACCCTGACCAGGTGACGGGGGCTTGAACGCGCCGAATAGGCGCCGGCGATGGAGTGCGCGGCGGCCGTCAAGGACGCCGACTAGCCCGAGCGGTTCGATCCGGCCGTACAGCCCCCCGGCGGTACGGCACTTCCGTCGCCCCCTCAGCCCGCGTAGAGCGGGCTGAACGCGCCGAATAGGCGCCAGAAATGGAGCAGGCCCACCGTGCCGGGGTGGGCCCTGCGCTCGCGCTAGACGCTCCGCTTGGGCGCCTTCGGCTGCTTGTGCCCCTGGATGGCGGCGACCATGTCCAGCACCTGCCTGGTCGCGGTCACGTCGTGCGCCCGGAAGACGCGGGCGCCGTGCCAGGCCGATACGGCGGTGGCGGCGAGGGTGCCGGGGAGGCGGCGATTGACGGGGAGGTCGAGGGTTTCGCCCACGAAGTCCTTGCGGGACAGGGCGACCAGGACCGGCCAGCCGGTGGCGACGAGTTCGTCGAGGCGGCGGGTGAGCTCCAGGGAGTGCACCGTGGCCTTGCCGAAGTCGTGGGTGGGGTCGATGAGGATGCCGTCGCGGCGGACGCCGGCGGCCAGCGCGCGTTCGGCGGCGCCGGCGAGCGCGTCGGCGACCTCGGTGACCACGTCCTCGTAGGTGACCTTCCCGGCGATGGTGCGGGGGGTCATGCCGCCGGTGTGGGAGCAGACGAGGCCCGCTCCGGCTTCGGCGGCCACCGACACGAGTTCGGGGTCGGCTCCGGCCCAGGTGTCGTTGATGAGGTCGGCGCCGGCCGCGGTGGCCTTCTCGGCGACCTCGGCGCGCCAGGTGTCGACGGAGATGACCAGCCGGGGGTGGCGCTGGCGGAGCTCGGCGATGAACGGGACGGTGCGCTGGATCTCTTCGTCGACGGACACCTCGTCGCCGGGTCCGGCTTTGACGCCGCCGATGTCGACGATGTCGGCGCCGTCGGCGACGGCCCGGTCGACGGCGGCGAGGGCGGCGTCGAAGGCGAAGTTGGCGCCCTTGTCGTAGAACGAGTCGGGGGTGCGGTTGACGATGACCATGAGCGCGAAGGAGCCGGGCCCGAAGGTCCGCGAGCCCAGTCGCAATGTGCCTTGGGGTGTGCCCGGTGAGTTGGGGGTCGGTGCGATTGCAGTCATGGAAGTCAATTGTCCTGGTATCGGGAAGTGTGGGGTGATGACGCTCCTGCGTCTGAGGGGTTCTCTCGGCTCTAGCGCCCGGCCGGGCCCGGGTCCGTCATGGAGCGTCCCTGCGCTCGACGGAAACGGGTCCGGATGGACGCGGCGGCGCTGACGGAGAAGCCGAGGCTCGCGGCGTACCGTTCTTCACGGTGTCTCAGCGCGGGTGTCGTCGCTTGCCGAGGAGTCCTCAGCGGAGAAGGAGTCACCCGCTGGTTAAGGGACACTCGGGGATCACCTCGCACGACCACGATGCTACTACCATGCAACCATGAAAGGAGGGGCAGGAACAGCTCCTGCCGCCGCTCACATGGCTCAATTCCTGCTCCTGCTCGTCGTGGTCGTCATCGCCGCCGGACTGGTGTTCGGGGTGGTCGTCCTGGCCACCGGCAAGGACGACGGGCTGCGCCCGGTCACGCCCGACGGGGTGTCCATCGGGCTCCCGGCCGACCGGCCGCTGTCCGAAGAGGACGTCCTCACCGCCCGCTTCGACACCGGACCGCGTGGTTACCGCACCCGTCAGGTCGATGACGCCCTCGCGCGACTCGCTTACGACGTGGGCTTCAAGGACGAACTGATCAAGGTGCTGGTCTCGGAGGTCCAGGCCTTGCGGGACGGGCGCGAGGACGACGCCGAACAGCTGCGCCTGGCCCGCGCCAAGGCTATCGGTGAGGCCACAGTGGACACATCCGGGGCGCGACCGGACGCCTCCGGCGCGGCACTGCCGCTGGTCGGCGAGGTGCGTCCGGCCGAGGCGCCCGCGCCCGCCGGTGAAGAGGCCCCGGAGTCGGCGTGGACGGAGCCCGTCGAGGGCGCCCCCGCCGATGACGAGCCCGCGGCGAAGAAGGACGCCGAGTGAGCGGTCTGGTCGCCGGCCCCGACGGCCTGCTCCGCTGCTCCTGGGGCGCCACCGCCGACGACTACCGCGCCTACCACGACGACGAGTGGGGACGCCCGCTGCGCGGCGACGACGAGATGTTCGAACGAATGTGCCTGGAGGCGATGCAGTCCGGGCTGTCCTGGATCACCATCCTGCGCAAGCGCGAGAACTTCCGGGCCGCCTTCGACGGGTTCGTCATCGACAAGGTCGCCGAGTACGGCCCCGACGACTACGAGCGCCTCATGGGCGACGCCGGGATCGTGCGCAACCGCGCCAAGATCGAGGCCGTCATGCACAACGCGAGGGTCGCCGCCGACATGGGCCCCGGGCTGTCGGACCTGCTGTGGTCCCACGCGCCCGAACCCCGGCCGCGCCCGCTCAGCATGGACACCGTCCCCGCCGTCACCGACGAGTCGAAGGCCCTGGCCAAGGACCTCAAGAAGCGCGGCTTCAAGTTCATCGGCCCCACCACCGCCTACGCGCTCATGCAGGCCGTCGGCATGGTCGACGACCACGTCGAGGGCTGCTGCGTGATCCTCGGCGAGGACGAGTGAGGCTTGCCTAAGGGGTCCCGCCACGCCACGCCGGTGGCCATGATCTGATGGCCGTATGGCGCACTGGCTGATCGTGGTGGACGACGCGGAGTACGAGCGCCAGCGCATGTACGCCGCCGACTCCGTGCCCCTCACCGTCCCCGGGCCCGCCGAGGGCGACCTGGTGCTGCTCGCCGCCGACGGCGTCCTGTTCGGCGCCGGGACGGTCCGCCGGGGCCGCGTCGCCTACACCCACCGGCTGCTGGACGAGCCGCCCGCGCTCGACGCCCCGGTCACCGGCGAGCTCGACGCCGCCGCCTGGACGGCGCTGCGCGCGCTCGTCCCCGACACCGCCGCCGTCACCGCGCCCCTGCGCGACTACCTGGTGAGCGTGCCGATCTCGGTGGAGGCCGCCTCACCGGCCGAGGCGGCGCGGCTGTACTGGGCCTACGTCCGCGAGCTGGGCCCGGCCGAGCTGCCGGCCTTCGTCTCGCCCTACGGCGACGAGCTGGAGATGCGCGCCTACGTCCTCGGCGAGGTCCACGAGATGGACCCCGAGGAGGAGGAGGACGAGGACGAGGAGTAGCGCCCCTCGCGTCCGGAGGGGCGCCGCCTCAGCTCTGCCGCAGGGTCAGCGAGGGAGCCGCCGTCGTCGCGCGAGAGGGAGAGACCTCGCGGGCGGGCGGCACCGGGCTGACCCGGCGCTCGATGGGACGACGCCAGTCGCCCGGCTCCCGGGAATCATGCCCGAAGAGTGCCCCGGCGACGGCGAGCAGGACGAAGAAGAGTCCGACGAAGACCAGTTCCATGATTGCCTCCGGTTGCGCGTCAAGTCCAGTGTGGGCACAATGGACCGGGAGTGGACTGGCCAAAGGAGAGAAAAGTGGACCGTTCCGAGATTCGCGAACTGCTCGGCGACTGGTCGGCCGGCGACGGCCCGCTCTACCAGCAGCTCACCGAGCGTCTCCGCCGCGCCATCGCCGACGGCGACCTGACCGTCGGGCAGCGCCTGCCGTCCGAGCGCGCGCTCGCCGAGTCCCTGGCCGTCTCCCGCGCCACCGTCGTCACCGCCTACGAGGCCCTGCGGGCCGAGCGACTGGTCAGTTCCCGGCAGGGGAGTGGCACGGTCGTGGCCCGGTCCGCTTTGACCGATGTGGCCCGCCGCGCCGGGGACGGCCGGGTCAAGAACGGACAGGCCGGGATGATCTTCCAGCGGCTCCTGGACGGGCCCGGGCAGAAGCTCATCTCGCTCAGCTGCGCCGCCGACCCCGGCTCGCCATGGGTCGCCAAGGCCCTCGCCGAACTGGACCTGCCCGCGCTGCTGTCCAACCAGGGCTACCACCCGCGCGGCCTGCCCGAACTGCGGCAGGCCATCGCCGCCATGTACCGCGAGCAGGGGCTGCCCACCTCCGAGGACCAGATCCTGGTGACCACCGGCGCGCAGCAGGCCATCGGTCTCATCGCCCAGCTCTACGCCCGGCGCGGCAACACCGTCATCGCCGAGACGCCCGGCTGGCCCGGCAGCGTGGACATCTTCCGCGACGCCGGTACCGACGTCGTCGGCGTCGACCTCGACGACGAGGGCATCGACCTCGCCGGGGTGCAGCGGGCCATAGAGCGCCACCAGCCCGCGCTGATCTACGTCATGCCCTCGTACAACAACCCCACCGGCCTGGTCATGAGCGCCACCCGGCGCCGCCGCCTGGCCGAGCTGGCCACCCGCCACGACATCCCCGTGTGCGAGGACAACGCCTACGACGGCTACTCGGCGGGCGCGGTCCCGCCGCCGGTGGCGGCCTTCGCGCCGCTCGCCGAGGTGCTGACCGTCGGCTCGCTGGGGAAGCTCGTGTGGGGCGGCCTGCGCATCGGCTGGGTGCGCGGTCCCGCCGGGATCGTCGACCGCCTGGCCCGCCGCAAGGCCCTCGCCGACCTGGGCAGCCCGCTGCTGGAGCAGGCGGTGGCCGCGCGGCTCGTCCCGGACCTGCCGGTCATCCGCCGCGAGCGGGCCGCCGAGGCCGGGGAGCAGCTGCGGGTGATGGAGGAGCTGCTGCGCGAGGAACTGCCCGAGTGGGAGTGGCGCACGCCCGACGGCGGCGGCTCCCTGTGGGTGCGCGTGCCGGGCGTGGACGCGCGCGTGTTCTCGCAGGTCGCGCTGCGGCACGGCGTGGAGGTCGTGCCCGGGACGGCGATGAGCACCGACGGGCGCTTCACCGACCGCATCCGGGTGCCCTTCACGTTCCCGGCGCAGACGATCGACACGCTGGTGTGCCGGCTGGGCAGCGCGTGGCGGGAGGCGCGGCGGCACGGGGCTCCGGCGGCGATGCCGGAGCGGGTGATCGTCTAGGGCGTGTCCTGTAGATCATGAGTGTGTGTCCACAATGGTCTGGTGGTGCGTCGTGGTGAGTTGACTGATAGCGCATGGTTGGTGATCGCGCCGTTGTTGCCGTCGCCTGCGGTACGTGGTGGTCGGTGGCGTGATCACCGTCAGGTGATCAACGGGATTCTCTGGAAGTTGCGGACGGGTGCTCCGTGGCGTGATCTGCCTGAACGTTTTGGGCCATGGAAGACCTGCCACGAGCGTCTTCGTCGGTGGACGGCGGATGGGACGTGGGAGAAGATCCTGGCAGCGGTGATCGTCCATGACGACGGGCGACCGGTCGAGTGGGTCATCAGTGTCGACTCATCGGTGGTGCGGGCGCATCAGCATGCGGCTGGTGCCCGCAAAAAAGGGGATCTACGTGGTCGTCGCCGCCCGCGCTGACCGGCGAGGCGATCGGGCGGTCTCGGGGCGGCTTGTCCACGAAGATCCATTTGGCTGCTGACGGACGAGGGCGGCCGTTGTCGATCCTGATCACGCCTGGTCAGGCAGGGGACAACCCGATGTTGTTCCCGGTCCTGGAGGCCATCGCGGTGGCCACCGGGAAACCCGGATGGCCACGCCGACGCCCCGACCTGCTCCTGGCAGATAAGGGCTACGCGCACGACTCCACCAGGCGTCGCCTGCGTCGGCGCGGGATCAAGCATGTGATCCCCGAACGGGCCGACACCATCGGCCGCCGCGTGCAGAAAGGTTCACGCGGCGGACGACCACCCGGCTTCGACCGGCAGGCCCATAAGCAACGCAACGTCGTCGAACGCTGCTTCAACCGGTTGAAACAGTGGCGCGACCTGGCCACCCGCTACACCAAACGCGCCAGCATCTACCAGGCGAGTCTCACCATCGCCGCCATCATGATCTGGCTCCGATGATCCACAGGACACGCCCTAGGGCGTGTCTTGTGGGTGCGAGACGGTGTCGGCCGGGTTCGCTGAAGTGCGGTCGGCTCGTCGCAGCTCTGCAAAGATCCGCAGGACAGGTCCTGGGGGCCCGGGCCGGGCTCCAGGCGCGGGCGGGGCGTGACCGGCGGGTGAATGTTTCGCACCGGTTACGGACTATCCACAATGGGTGTGTTGTCCACAGGTGCCCGGCATCGGCCGTTTGGTGGACTCCGCACGGGCTCGGCTACGTTCGCCCCGAGGGGGCGGGCTTCGGGCCCCCGCCGAAGGAGAGTCCGCGCGAGCGGAAGGTGAGTCCGCGCGAGCGGCCCGCGGGGCGTGCGCCGGGCCGTCCGCGGGCTCACCCGCGTCCGGCCCGTCGGCGTCGTACCGGGGTCAGTGCCCCTCGAAGACGATCGGCCGCTTGTTCACGAAGCTCTCCACCGCGTTGCGGTGGTCGGCGGTGAAGCCGCAGCGGCTCTGCGCCTCGGCCTCCAGCTCCAGGGCCTCGGCGAAGGGGATGTGCCCGGAGGCGCCCAGGGTGCGCTTGATGTAGGCGAAGGCGTGGGTGGGGCCGGTGGCCAGCCGCTTCGCCAGCTCCAGGGCCTGCGGCAGGACCTGGTCGTCGTCCTCGGTGACGGTGCCGAGGAGGCCGATGCGGCTCGCCTCGTCCGCCTTGACCTTCGTGCCGAGCATGAGCATCTCGGTGGCCTTGGCATGGCCGACGAGGCGGGGGAGGGTCTGGCTGGCGCCGGTGTCGGCGGACAGGCCGATGCCCGCGAAGGCCATCGAGAAGCTGGTGCCGGGACCGCCGACGCGGAAGTCGGCCAGCAGGGCCAGGGACGCCCCGGCGCCCGCGGCGGCGCCGCGCACGGCCGCCACGACCGGCTTGGGCATGGTCGCCAGGCTCTGCGCGATCGGGTTGTAGTGCTCGCGGACGGTGGCGAGGGGATCGCCGGTCTTGAGGTTCTCCACGTGCTCCTTGAGGTCCTGGCCGACGCAGAAGGCGCGCCCGGCGCCCGCCAGCACGATCGCGCGGCACGAGGCGTCCGTCGCCAGCGCGGCCAGCTCGTCGCGGAAGGCGACCTTGAGCTCGGTGGTGAGGGAGTTGAGGGTGTCGGGGCGGTTGAAGGTGAGGGTCACCACGCCCTCGGCGCGCTCGACGAGCAGGGAATCGGTCACGTGAGGCACTCTCCTATGTCGTTTCTGTGAGCATACGGTCGACGTGCCGGTCGGCGGCGGGGCGAAGCCGGGCGGCCTGGGCGTCGAAGAAGGCGGCGGCGGCCGAACCGGCCCAGCCCGCGGGCAGCAGCGCGGCGGGCAGTTGCGGGTCGCGGAACAGGAACGCGCGGAAGGCGTGCACGAGCCGGAAACGCGCGGCGTAGGCGGCCTCGTCGCCCGACATCGGGCCGATCGCGGACACCACCGGCTCCAGCTCGTCGATGAACTTCTCGTAGGCGAGCCCGAGGTCGCGCAGGTCCCACGCGCGGGCCACCAGCGCGGTGGCGTCCCCGCCGTGGCGGGCGTGGAAGCGCTCGTGGGGGACCCCGGCCTCGGTGAGCAGCTGCCCGGCCTCCTCGGCCTGCCAGGGCGACAGCCACGTCGAGCCGTCGCCGAGACGGCCGTAACCGAACAGCTGGAGTTGCGCGGCCATGCGTGCTCGGGCGGTGCGGTCGGTGGGCGGGGTCAGCACCAGCAGATCGAAATGGCCGTCCCACTCGCGGCGGGCGGTGCGGTAGATGCGCGCGCCGGCCGAGTCCAGGCGGCGCACGGCCCGTCCGGTGAGGGCGTAACCGCGCTGACGGCCCAGGCGGACGGGGGTGAGCCAGTCCTGCCGCAGCATCCGCGAGACGGCGGTGCGCACGGCCGGCGCGGCGATGCCCAGGGGTGCGAGCAACCGCACGAGGGCGGCGATCGGCGCGGCGCCACCGCGATTTCGCAGGTGGTCGCCGTACAGATCAAATAGGGCGGAGCGGGCTCGCACGGCAGACCATTGTGACAGTCACGTCACAAAAATGCCAGATTTTGTCACAACCACGCCGGGGCGGTTTGGGTTTTGCGGCCCTCATCGGGGAAGATTATTCGTCGGTGGCATTCAGCGCCACTGGTCGTGCGCCCGCAGCCGCCCCCGGCGGTGGGTGGCGACGGCTTGTGAACGGCCCGCGGGCGACCGCGGCATTGGATCGAGGGGAGACAACATGGCGGCCATGAAGCCGCGGACGGGCGACGGTCCGCTGGAGGTCACCAAGGAAGGCCGCGGCATTGTCATGCGCGTTCCGCTCGAAGGCGGCGGCCGGCTCGTGCTGGAGATGACGCCGGATGAGGCCAACGACCTCGGCGAGGCCCTGAAGTCCGTCACCTCGGAGTGACGGCGGAAGTCCGAGTTCTCCCGGCCTTCGACTTCGCGGCGGGATCCGGTTACCACCACGCGGCCGGATCCCGCTTCCGCCTCCCGCCCGGTATGGGCGTACCCGGCCGAGTTTGACAGCCCTGAATACGATGGCCGCTCCGCATGCCAAGCTGGATCCGGACGTGCCGGAGCGACCAGGGCTTGGACGGTGAAGCGCGTGACGCCATGGCGGTGCACCGGCGTGCGCGCAGGCGACCGGAAGACGAACCGATCGCCGCACGATCTCCGATGGGGAGGAGCACGGCGTGACTGACGGCGTCAATCCGGCCGGGACCAATCCGGGCGGCCCGGTCTACGGGCAGCCCTACCCGGGCACACCGGGCTCACCGGTGTATCCGCCGGTCGCGGCCCCACTGTCGCCGCCGGCGCCACCACCCCCACCCGCCCCCACCGGCGACTCGCCGTGGTGGGCGCAGAACGCGCAGAGCGATCCGTGGCGCGATCCGGGCGCCTCGGCGTCCGTCGTGCACACCGCGCCGCCCGCCGGTCCGCCCACGGACCCCGCGGCCGCGATGCCCGATTCGCCCCGGACGCCCGAGCCGCGCAAGAACGTCATGGGCCTGGTCTTCACCGTGGCCCTCATCACAGCACTGCTCGCCGGCGGTCTCGGCGCGACCATCGGCGTCCTCGCCGCGCGCAATGGTCCCGGCACCACTTCCGGTGGCGCCCCGCCCGTGGACCGCCCCGTCGGCTCGGTGGCCGACGTCGTCCGTCAGGTCACGCCCTCCGTGGTGACGATCCTGATCAAGGGCAAGGAGGGCGAGGGCAACGGATCCGGCCTGGTCATCAGCGCCGACGGCTACATCATCACCAACAACCACGTGGCCAACCCCTCGGACCTGCACAACGTGAAGCTGACCGTGGTCTTCGCCGACGGCTCCAGCGAGCCCGCCGAGTTCAAGGGCAGCTCCAAGGAATCCGACATCGCCGTGGTCAAGGTGAACCGCTCCGGGCTCCAGCCGGTGACCTTCGGCGACTCCGAGCAGCTCGCCGTCGGCGACCCCGTGCTCGCCATCGGCGCGCCCCTCGGGCTGTCGGGGACCGTGACGCAGGGCATCATCAGCGCCCTCGACCGTCCCGTCGTCGCCGGTGAGGCCGACGAGTCCTCGGTCACCGCCGCCATCCAGACCGACGCGGCCATCAACCCCGGCAACTCCGGCGGGCCGCTGTTCGACGCGTCCGGCCGCGCCATCGGCGTCAACGCCTCCATCGCCACCTTCGCCAACAGCGACGGCAAGGGCGGCAACATGGGCCTCGGCTTCTCGATCCCGATCAACCTCGCCAACCGCATCGCGCAAGAGATCATCGCCGACGGCAAGCCGTCCCGCACCGTCATCGGCATCGAGACCTCCGACAACGGCAACGCGGCGGGCGTCAAGGTCAAGAACGTGGTCAACCCCGGCCCGGCGGCCACCGCCGGCATCGTCGCCGGCGACGTGATCACCACCTTCAACGGCCGCCACCTGACCAGCCCGGTGGACCTCGTGGCGCTCGTGCGCAAGTACGCGCCGAACACCGTCGTCCAGATCGGGTTCAAGCACGGCTCCGAGGACAAGCAGGTCGCGGTGACCCTCGCCGCCGATGGTGATTGATCCCCACGGGCATTGCCGCCCCGCCGAGGTGCTGAGTAGGCTTCGGCGGGGCGACATCGTTTAGGGAGCTGTACATGTTCGAGAACCTCGGCTGGCCGGAGATCCTGGCCCTGCTCCTGATCGCCCTTTTCGTCCTCGGCCCGGAGCGTCTGCCCAAGATCCTGGCCGACATCGGCCGGTTCATCCGCAAGATCCGGACCATGGCCTCCTCGGCCACCGCGGACCTGAACAAGGACCTCGGCACGAACCTGGACATCACCGACCTGAACCCCAAGACCTTCATCCGCAAGCACGTGCTGTCGGAGGAGGACGAGGAGACCCTGAAGAAGCCGCTGATGGCGGCCTTCGAGGACCTCAAGCGCGACACCGAGGGCGTGCGCGGCACCCTGAAGGACACCGCCGACGGCATCACCCGCACCAACGGCTCCTCCGCCGCGGCGGCCACCGGGGCCTCGGCTTCGGCGGCGTCGACGTCGGCCGCGGAGAACACGGTGGAGACGACCGCGCGCAGGCGCTTCGACGACGACGCGACCTGAGCTGGCCTGAGCGCGCGCGGTTGTGAGACGGCGTTGGGGCGCCGGGTTGGACGGCGAGCCGAGACTGCCGAGACCGCCGGGGCAGTGGGCAACTGGCAGCCTGGGGACGGGGTGGCCTGGCCGCTGGGAGCGGGCGTGACCTCGGGTCGGCCGGGGCGGACCGCCGGGCCACTGGGGCGCCGAGCGGGGGCGCGGGTTCGCCGGGCGGGACGACCGTCCGGCCATTGAGCGGCCAAGCACGGACGCGACACCGGATTCACCGGGCGGGACCGTCCGGCCATCAGGCGGCTGGGTATGGCCGCGGCTTCGGGTACGCCGGGCCGGACTGCCGAGCACGGGCGCGGCCCCGGGGCGCCTGAGCAGGAGAAGGCGGAGCCGTCGCATCCGGGGACTGCCGAGTGCAGGTACGGCCCCAGCCCCGCCGGTGCGGGCCGCCGAACTACCGGACGCATGAGTCGCTGAACCGGACTGTTTCGGTGATGTTACGAGTTGTCCACATTCAGTAGGTTATCCACAGGTTGTGGACTCATCCATTTGGCACCCTTCGCGCGCGGCCGGTTACGTTCGCCCCAGCGGGGCGGGCTCTGGGCCCCCACCGAAAAGAGGTGCGATCGCGCGAGCCCGGACGCGCGGCAATGGCGAGCCGCGCCCGAGGGTGCGGGCACGGCGAGTCGACTGGTCGGCACCGGCACCGGCGCCGGCATTGGCACTGGCACCGGCACCTCGCCCGGGGCGAGGGGGCAGGGCAGCCCGGGGCCAAGGGCGGGCCGGGTTGCCCCAAGGCCAAGGGCGGGCCGGGTTGCCCCAAGGCCAAGGGCGGGCCGGGTTGCCCCAAGGCCAAGGGCGGGCCGGGTTGCCCCAAGGCCAAAGGCACGCCGGGTTGTCCCCAGCGCCAAGGCCACGCCGGGTGGGATGCGGGGCACGGCGGGTCGAGCCCGGGTGCGAGCACCCGGTGGGTCCGCTGATCAGCACCGATACCCTCGCCCGGTGACCGTTCTGCGCTCCCTGCTGCTGTTCGTGCTGGCCGCGTTCGCCGAGATCGGCGGCGCCTGGCTCATCTGGCAGGGCTGGCGCGAGCACCGGGGAGCCCTGTGGATCGCCGGGGGAGTCCTCGCGCTCGGCGCCTACGGCTTCGTCGCCGCCTTCCAGCCCGACGCGAACTTCGGCCGCATCCTGGCCGCCTACGGAGGCATCTTCGTGGCGGGCTCGCTGGCCTGGGGGATGGTCGTGGACAAGTTCACGCCCGACCGCTGGGACGCGATCGGCGCGGCGATCTGCCTGCTCGGGGTGGCGGTGATCATGTACGCGCCGCGTACCTAGGACTCTGTCGCACCGCGTACCTGAAGATCAGTTATCCACAGCCTGTGGATAAGCGAAAGGGCCCCCACCGGAGGCCCTTTCACCGTCACGCCTTCTGTCTCTGTCTCCGGCTGTCTCCCGCTGTCTCCAGCCGTCTCCCGCGATCTCCCGCGGTCCCCGCCATCCCCTGCGGTCAGCCCCGCCCGGGTCCGTTCAGCAGCCCCAGCGGCTTGCCCGCCAGGCTCTCCTTGCGGACCGCCAGGCGGTCGGCGACCGCGTTCAGCGCGCGGGCGGCGGGGGTCTCGGGGTCGCGCAGGACGAGCGGTACTCCGGCGTCCCCGGCTTCGCGGAGCTTCGGCTCCAGCGGGATCTGCCCGAGCAGCGGCACGGTCGCGCCGGTGATGCGGGTGAGGGCCTCGGAGACCGCTTCGCCGCCTCCGGCGCCGAAGATCTCCATGCGCTCGCCGTTCTCCAGTTCGAGCCAGGACATGTTCTCCACGACGCCGGCGAGGCGCTGGTGGGTCTGCATGGCGATGGCGCCGGCGCGTTCGGCGACCTCGGCGGCGGCCATCTGGGGGGTGGTGACGACGAGGAGCTCGGCGCCGGGGAGGAGCTGGGCGACCGAGATCGCGATGTCGCCGGTGCCGGGGGGCAGGTCCAGGAGCAGGACGTCGAGGTCGCCCCAGTAGACGTCGGCGAGGAA
The DNA here is from genome assembly GCF_030269765.1 of Actinorhabdospora filicis. Lineage (GTDB taxonomy): Bacteria > Actinomycetota > Actinomycetes > Mycobacteriales > Micromonosporaceae > Actinorhabdospora > Actinorhabdospora filicis. Next base: position 20,541 of record NZ_BSTX01000008.1, read on the forward strand.
CTGCTGGAGCGCGCGGTGCAGCATCGGCCCGCGCCACACGACGGCGGCGTTGCCCTGGGTGAACATGCCGATCGAGATGACCTTCACGCCGTTGGCCTGGGGCGGCATGATCATGTCCTCGACCTGGGTGGGCCGGTCCTCGGTGCCGAGCATGCGGGGCACGGAGTGCCCGTAGATGTCGGCGTCGACGACGCCGACCTGCAGGCCGCGGGCGGCGAGCGCGGCGGCGAGGTTGACGGTGACCGAGGACTTGCCGACGCCGCCCTTGCCGGAGGCGACGGCGTAGACGCGGGTGCGGGAGCCGGGCTGCGCGAAGGGGATGACCGGCTCGGCGCGGCCGGGGCCGCGGAGGGTGGTCTGGAGGTCCTTGCGCTGCTGGTCGGACATGACGCCGAACTCGATGCTCACGCCGGTCACGCCGGCGACGGCGCCGACGGCGGCGGTGACGTCGCGCTGGAGCTTGTCGCGCATGGGGCATCCGGCGATGGTCAGCAGGATCGTGACGGCCACCTGGCCGTCTTCGACGCGCACCGAGTCGACCATGCCGAGGTCGGTGATGGGCCGGCGGATCTCGGGGTCGTCGACGGTGGCGAGCGCGGCCCGGATGGCGTCTTCGATCGTGGTGCTGGGAGCGGACATGGCGTCCACTCTACGTCCGGATCAACCCTGGACGTCCCCTCCGGGGGCCGGAGGTGACGGACTCGACGGGGACGGCGAGGACGGCGTCGGCGAGGGCGACGACGAGGAGGCCGAGGGGGTCGGTGAGGGGCTGGTCGGGTCGGGTGTGGGCTCGGTCGGGTCGTCGGTGGGTTCGACGGGTTCCTGGGTGTGCGGCTTGTCCTGGGTGGGCGGGGTGTGGTTGAGGCTGGTGCCGGTGCCGTCGTTCTTGCCGAAGAGGCCGGAGAGGGGGTGCCCGAGGAGGGCTTCGGCGATGGTGACGAGGCCGAAGGTCATGACGCAGACGATGGCGGCGGTGGCCGCGATGGTCTTCCAGGGTTTGCGGGCGGGCTTCTTCGGGGTGGGGACGGGCGCGCCGACGGTGGCGCGGCCGATGGGGCGCGGGTCGCGCAACTCGACCACGCGGGTGGTCTCGGGTTCGCTTTCGACGACCTCGGTGGGCGGTGCGCCGTCGACGCGGGTGGCGTCGATGCCGAAGTGCTTGCCGAGGGGTTTGAGCTTCTCCTTGGTGTGCCGCATCGAGGCGAGGTAGATGGCGCTGCCGACGGTGCTGATGACGCTGGCGAGGACGGCGCCGATGATGGTCCCGGCGACGCCGAGGGCGGAGGCGGCGACCGTCGCGGTCACCGCCGCGGCCGTGGCGGCCGCGACCTGGAGCCCATTGAGCTCGATGCGGCCTCTCGGCTTGGGGGTCTCGTCCTCGTCGGTCATGGCACCTCCGGTCGGCGGGCGAAGTTTCCAGCCTGCATAACCGGGGCGGGGGCTGCCCAGTCCTTGTGAGGGTCCTCACCGAGGGTGAGGGAGTGACGTCGGTGGGGCGCGGAGCGGCTACCGCTTCTCGTACCGCTCGTGCTTGTCGGGCTTCTCGTCGAGCAGCCGGTTGAGTTCGCCGCGCACGAAGTCGCGGGTGGCGACCTCGCCGAGGGCGATGCGGAGGGCGGCGATCTCGCGGGCGAGGAACTCGGTGTCGGCCTTGGACGCCTCGGAGCGGCGGCGGTCGGCCTCGATCTGGATGCGGTCCCGGTCGGCCTGGCGGTTCTGCGCGAGCAGGATCAGCGGGGCGGCGTAGGAGGCCTGGGTGCTGAAGAAGAGGTTCAGCAGGATGAACGGGTAGGGGTCCCAGCGCAGCCCGAACAGGCCGATGAGGTTGACGAGGATCCACAGGATGACGAAGAGCGTCATGTAGACCAGGAACGACGCGGTGCCCATGAACCTGGCGAAGCGCTCGGCGAAGGCGCCGAAGGCGTCGGCGCTGAACCGGGGGAGGCGGATGCGGCCGGGGACTCTCGGTTCGGACAGGTTGCGCGCGTCGTCAGTCATGGGGCTGGTCCCGCCAGTCGGTGGGGAGGAGGTGGTCGAGCACGTCGTCGACGGTGACGGCGCCGACGAGGCGCCCGGCCTCCACGACGGGGAGCGCGACCAGGTCGTAGGTGGCCATCTTGCGGGTGATCTTGGCGAGGTCGTCGGCCGGGTCGAGGGGGTCGATGTCGCGGTCGACGATGGACCCGATCAGGTCGGCGGGCGGTTCGCGCAGGAGCCGCTGGAAATGGACGATGCCCAGGTAGCGCCCGGTCGGGGTGAGCGAGGGCGGGCGGGTCACGAAGATCTGCGCGGCGATGGCCGGTGAGTTGCGGCGGTCCCGGATCAGCGCCAGCGCCTCGGCGATGGTGGTGTCGGGGGGCAGGATGATCGGCTCGGAGGTCATCATGCCGCCGGCGGTGCCCGCGACGTACTTGAGGAGCTGCCGGACGGGGCTGGCCTCCTCGGGCTCCATCAGGTCCAGCAGTTCGGCCTGCTCGCTGGAGGGCAGCTCGGCCAGCAGGTCGGCGGCGTCGTCGGGTTCCATTTCCTCCAGGACGTCGGCGGCCCGGTCGCGGTCGAGGGCGGCGATGATGTCGACCTGGTCGTGCTCGGGCAGTTCCTCCATGACGTCGGCCAGGCGCGTGTCCTCCAGCGCGGCGGCCAGCTCGACGCGGCGGCGCTTGGGGAGGTCCAGCATCATCGTGGCCACGTCGGCCGAGCGCATCCCCTCCACGATGGACAGCAGGCCCTCGGTGCCCTGCGCGGTGGGGACGGTGACCAGCCCGCGGACCTCGTCCCAGTCGAACTGGTTGACGTGCGAGCGGCCCAGGCGCCCGCCGCGCTCGCGGACGGCGATGCGCGCCAGTTCCCAGTCGCCGGTGGCCTTCACCGGGCACATCGCGATGTCGGTGACCTCGCCGAGGCGCTCGGGCTCGCCGGGTTCGGTGATGACGCTGACGCGGCGGTCGAGGAGCTCGCCGAGGACGAGGACCTCACCGGCGCGGGCCTCGAACTTGCGCAGGTTCAGCTGCCCGGTGGACAGTTCGACGCCACCGCCGCCGATGTTGATCACGCGTCCCATGGGGATGAAGATGCGCCGCCAGGCGCCGATCTCGGCGACCACGCCCAGGACGCGCGGAGCCAGCGTCCCCGGCCGTGGGCGGGTGACGGCGTCGCGGACGCGCCCGACCTGGTCCCCGTTGGGGTCGAAGATGGGAGTGCCGGCCAGCCGGGCCAGATAGACGAGCGTGGACGAGCTCACGCGCCTCCCTCCCTTGCGGTCATGGGGGCAGCGTATCCGCTGCGGGTGCCGCCGCGTCGGGGTCTGCCGTAGGCTCCGGGAATGTCGCTTCGGTACGAGATCGTCGATGTGTTCACCGGTTCGGCCTACACCGGCAACCCGCTCGCCGTGGTCTTCGGCGGCGAGATCCTGACCGGGGACGCCATGCAGGCGATCGCCCGCGAGTTCAACCTGTCGGAGACCGCCTTCGTGCTGCCGGTGACCGATCCGGCCGCCTCCTACCGGGTCCGGATCTTCACACCGGGCGCCGAACTGCCCTTCGCCGGGCACCCCAGCATCGGCACCGCCCTCACCCTCGCCCGGCACGGCCTTCTCACCGAGGGCGGGCATCTGCAGGAGTGCGGGGCCGGGCTCATGCCGATCGCCGTCGAGGGCGGCCTGGCCGTGCTGACCGGCGGGACGCCGTCGCCGCTGGTGGAACTCGACCCGGAGCCGTACCTGGCCGCGGCCGGGCTCACCACCGACGATCTGGCCGGGACGCCGTACCGCACCGGCGCGGGCCTCGACCACCACTACCTGCCGGTCAGCGCAGACGCGGTGGCGCGCGCGACGAGCCGTCCACGCCCGGACGTGCCGAAGGTGTACCTCTTCTCCTGGGACGCCGGGGCGAAGCGGGCGCACGCCCGGCTGTTCGCGCCCGGCATCGGCGTGAGCGAGGACCCGGCGACGGGCTCGGCGGCACTGGGACTGGGCGCCTACCTCGTCGGGACGGGCGCGCTGCCCGGCGAGGGGACCTCGGCCTTCACCATCGACCAGGGCGACCGCATCGCGCGGCCCTCGGTCCTGGAGTGCGCGGTGGACGCCTCGGGCGGTGTGGCGACGAAGGTGACGGTGGCCGGTGGGGCGGTGCTAGTCGCCCGGGGTGAGCTGCTCGCCCTGCCCTAGCGGGGCGAGGGTGTAGACCGCGCACTCCGCCGTCCACCGCGCCACGGTGTCGTCGGTGCCGGGCAGGTTGAGGCGCTTCTGCGTCAGCGTCGGCACCACCTCCTCCCAGCGCTCGCCGCCGGGGCTAAGGCGCTCGACGGTCGCCGGGAACGTCACGATCGCGCCGCCGTGGTCGCCGCGCAGGGTGACGTCCACCGTGGACGCCGTCAGGCCCGGGTCGGGCTGCTCGCGGGGGCCGACCACGGTGGCCAGCGACTCGCCCACCGGGACGCACCACAGTGGACGGCCGCCGATCCAGGCGACGGCGGCCTTCTTGACGGCTTCGGCGATCAGTTCGGGACTGCTCACGGGCGTCCTCCCGGTGGCGGGTCGGAGATGTACTCGCGGCTTTCGTAGCGCGCCGCCCAGACGCCCTCGGGCCAGGCGGTCCAGCCGCCTTTGCGCAGGAGCGCCGAGAGGAACGCGCGCGGCTCGGTCAGGCGCGTCCAGACCGCCGGGAGGAACGTCGCGCGGCGGGTGCCGTCGCTCAGGATGAGGCCGTCGACGCCGGGGCGCAGCGCGTCCAGCAGCTCCCGGGGCGTGGCGGCCGCGACGGGTTCGGGACTGGTCAGCACCGAGACCTTGACGGTGAGGCCGGGCCACTCTCCCGCCTCGACGGGAGGCATGCGCGGGTCGCGCATCGAGCGCTGCGCGTTGGCGGCGATGTCGGCGTAGAGGGCGCGGCGGGCTTCGAGGGTGCCGATGCAGCCGCGCAGGCGGCCGTCGTGCTCCAGGGTCACGAAGGACGCGCCGGGCTCGCGGAGTTCGGCCGGATCGGCCTCGGTGAGCAGGTCGCCGAGGGTGACGGCCGTTCCGGTCAGGCGCGCGCGGACGGCGTCGAGCGCGATGCGGGTGACCGCGTCACCGATGCCTGCCATGGGGGAATGGTGTCACAACGCGAGGGTTTCGGCGCCGCGGTCCCACAGCCGCTTCGCCAGGGCGTCGTCACCGGCCTTGCCGCCGGGGCGGCGGAGGCGGCGGCGGACGTAGTAGCCGCCGCGGGTGACCGCGTCGTCCGTCGTTGCCAGCCACACCAGGGTGTCGGCGCCCGATTCGGGGCTGACGAAGAACCCGGGCATCTTCTTCACCAGGCGGAACAGGCCGTTCTCGTCGCCGAAGCGGGAGCGGACCGCGCCCGGGTGGAAGCAGGCCGGGGTGATGTCGGGCCAGCGGCGGGCGGCCTCGCGGGTGAAGTGGACATTGGCCTGCTTGCTGTCGGCGTAGGCGCGCCAGCGGGAGAAGCGGTCGCGGGTGGTGAACACCGGCGGGTCGAGGCGGCCCTGCACGTGCATCGCCGAGGTCGTGGTGATGAGGCGGCCGCCCGACAGCCGGTCCCGCAGCAGGTGCGCCAGCAGGAAACCGGCGAGGTGGTTGACCTGCATCGTCGTCTCGAAACCGTCGACCGTGGTGGACGCCGAGGTGGCCAGCAGGCCCGCGTTGTTGGCCAGGACGTCGACGCGGTCCAGCTCGCGCAGCTTCACCGCGAGCTCGCCGACGTCGCCGAGGTCGGCGAAGTCGCAGCGGTGCGCCACGGCGTCGGCGCCACCGGCGGCGCGGACGGCGTCCAGCGCGTCGTGGAGGCGGCGCTCGTCGCGGCCGACGAGCACGACCTGGCCGATCGGTGCCAGCGCGACCGCGGCGGCGCGGCCGATACCGGCCGATGCGCCGGTGATGACGAAGACGGGACGCTCCATACCCTGCATTCTCCCGCATGGGAGACTCGGGGGTATGACCCCAGTCCCGCCACGGCGTTCGCACCCCGACGTCATCCCGCACCCCACCATGAACCGGGTCGCCAGGGTCGAGCCGCTCACCGCCGGCAGCCTCGACGGGAAGGTCGCGCTGGTCACCGGCGCCGGGGCCCCCGACGGCATCGGCTTCGCCGTCGCCGGGCACCTGCGCGCCCTGGGCGCCGAGGTCGCCCTGGTGTCGACGACCCGCCGCATCCACGACCGCGCCGGTGAGGTGGGCGGATACGGGTTCGTGGCGGACCTGACCGACGACGCCGAGGTCGCCGGGGTCGCCGACGCGATCACCGAGCAGGTCGGCGAGGTCGACATCGTCGTGAACAACGCCGGGCTCAACTCCAAGGCCGCCCCCGCCGTCCTGCGGCCCGTGGCGCAGCTGACCTACGACGAGTGGAAGCGCGAACTGGACCGGAACCTGTCCACCGCGTTCCTCGTGAGCCGCGCGTTCGTGCAGGGCATGGCCGAACGCGGCTGGGGACGCGTGGTCAACGTCGCCGCCACCGCCGGGCTCATCAACGCCGTCCCCGCCGAGGCCGCCTACGCCGCAGCCAAGGCCGGGATGCTCGGGCTGACCCGCGCGCTGGCCATGGAGCTGGTCGCCGACGGCGTCACCGTCAACGCGGTCGCGCCCGGGGTGATTCGCACCGGTTCGTCCACGGTTCACGAGCTCCAGCGCGGCCTGGACTCCCCGATGGGACGCCCCGGATCCCCCGAGGAGGTCGCCGCCGTGATCGGCTTCCTCTGCACGCCCCACGCGTCCTACGTCACCGGGCAGGTACTCGTCGTCGACGGCGGCGAATCCATTCACGCCCATTGATCTCTACCCGGCCCGGGGTGGACCGTGTCCTTTTTGCGTGCCTCGTAAGATGAGCCCTTGCCGCATCCGCTCTCACCGCAAGGGAGCCCCTGTGCCTCACAATAAGGAGCCGCGCCAGTGGCAGTGATCTCCCGGACCCTGGGCAAGGCGACCGGTGTGGGGGCCCTGTGGCGCAACCGCCAGACCCTGCTCACCCTCGTCCAGCGTGACCTGGCGGTGAAGTACCAGCGCTCGGTGCTCGGCTACTTCTGGTCGCTCATCGAACCGATGGGCATGGCGGGGATCTACTACTTCGTCTTCGGCGTCCTGTACAACAGCGGCGGCAAGCAGGTCGAAGGCGGCGCCTACCCCGTCTTCGTGGTCGTCGGCATCTTCGCCTGGCAGTGGGCCAGCTCGGCGATGTCGGAGTCGACGCGCTCGCTGACCAGCCAGGCCTCGCTGATCACGACCATGCGCGTCCCCCGCGAGATCTTCCCCGTCGCCAAGGTCGTGGCCCGCTTCGCCGAGTACGCCGCCGGTCTGCCGATCATCGTCGTGTTCGCCCTGTTCTACGGCGCGAGCTTCAGCTGGACCCTCCTCCTGCTGCCGGTGGCGATCCTCATCCAGACCGCCCTGCTCGTCGGCATCTCGTTCATCCTCAGCTCCATCAACGTGCTGATGCGCGACGTGGACCGCTTCATGCGACTGGCGATGCGCATCCTGTTCTACGCCGCGCCCGTCGTCTACCCGCTCTCCAAGGTCCTGAACGCCGAGAGCGCCCCCGGCTGGCTGAAGGACCTGTACATGGCCAACCCGTTCGTCGGGATCATCCAGCTGCACCACTCGGTGTGGAACTCCCACGAACTGCCGGGCTGGCCGCTCTTCTGGTACAGCACCAGCATTTCCTTCGCCCTGCTGTTCGTCGGGTGGGCGCTGTTCCGCTCGCTGGAGGCACGGGTTCTGAAGGAGCTCTAGGACCCGGTTTCGCAAACGCCCGCCGGATCGGCTCCGGCGGGCGTTTTCGCGTTCAGAACCAGGTGGCCCACTCGCGGGCCTCGTCGAGGGTGACCGAGCCGGTGAGCTCCGCGGCGGCGAGGTTCCCCGGGACGCGGCCGGTCTCGCGCAGACGCCCCCACTGGGCGGGGTTCAGGGTGAGGACGCGGAGGGCGGGCGCGTCGGCGAGGGCCGCCAGTTCGGCCAGACCACCGTGGGAGAGGTCGAGCCGCAGGGGACTCTCCAGGTGCCGTGCGGGCACCGGATACGAGGCGCCGATCCCGTCACCGGGGAACAGGCGGTCGCCGTCGGACTCGTGGTCCCCGGCGCGCAAGGCGGCCACGACCTCCCGCAGCAGGCCGAGCACCGAATCGGCGACGTAGCCGACGGAGTCGTAGAAGTCGCGGCCGTACTCGATGAGCTGCCCGCGGCGGCCCAGCGGACCCGGATCCAGGTCGAGGACGCAGACGTTCCCCGACATGTCACCGGCGAAGGTCAGCCACCGGTCACTGCGGTGGATGCGACGAACATGGCCATGCGGCTCCGGCTCACCCAGTACAGGGATCACTGTGAAGGGGCCGTCGTCGAACGCGACGACACCCGGCTCTCCGGACAGGTAGCCCTCGGTCAGCCCCTCCAGCGGCAGCAGGCTCTGCCGCCCCAGCAGCCCCGTCTCATCCGGATCCCACTCCACCAGCCGGAACAGGGCGCGGACGTCGTCGGGCAGCCGCAGGCCGATGGCCCGCTCGGCCGCCAGGAGGTCCGCCTCCGTGCAGCCTGCGCCGAGATCCGGCGGGTGGCCGATGATCTCGGTGTAGCGGGCGATGAACTCCGCCACGAGGTCGCCGACCTCGGCCAGCACCGCCGGGTCGGTCGGCGGCCCGATCTCGGGCTGGGGCGAGGGATGGCGCGGTTCGCCGGGGAAGCGGAAGCCGGGGTCCAGGATCAGCCGGAACGGGTACGTCTCGGCGAATTCGCGGACGGGAACTGCGTCGGGCACGTGCGTCTCCTTCCCTCGGGGGCCGGGAAACCATAGACCGGCCGCCCGACGGAGGAGATCGCTACTTCCCGATCAGCCGCTTCGCCATCCGCTTCACGCGCGTCTTCACCGGGATCCGCACCAGGTTCACCGCGAGGCCGCCGTCGACGTGGGTGATCAGCACACCCGTCGCGCGAACGTCCACGCGCTTGGGCAGTCCCGCCCGGTGCGGCACGGGGAGGGTCACTTCCCCACCGCCGCCGGTGAAGGAGACCGCCACGCGCCAGACGCCCAGGTCCAGGCGGGCGAGTTCGGCGGCGGGGACGAAGGCGGAGACGGTGCCCTCGGGGGTGACGAGGGTCGGGACCGCGCGGGAGCCGCCGCCCTGGTAGAGCAGGCGGACGGCGATGTCGGGGCCGGCGCCGTGGGGGGCGACGGCGTGGACTTCGACGCCGTCCTTCCAGGCGCCGGTCAGGCCGAGGGCCTCGCGGGAGGCGCGGCGTTTGAGGCCGACGTCGAAGCTGAGGTTGCCGTGTTCGGTGGCGTAGGCGGCCAGGCCGCGGGGGCCGCAGACGGCGGGGGCGTCGCCGAGGTCGGCGGTGCCGTGGCGGCCGACGCGGGCGAGGCGGGAGAGGCCGTCGGCGTTCACACGCAGGGACACGTCCCAGAAGCCCTCGTCGAGCGATCCCAGCAGGTCCGCGGGGATCGTCGCGGTCCAGGTTCCGTCCACGATGGACGCCGGTACCTCGTGGGCGGGTTCACCGGCGCGCGCGCGGACGAGCAGCGCGCCGCCGTCGGGGACGACGGGGCCCATCGTGGCGGTGCCGGACAGGGTGTAGCCGTCGGCGGACCAGGCGGCGGTGTCGAGGGTCTGGCGCAGGCCGATCTCGCGGGTGATCTCGAAGGCCTCGTCGGGGACGCCGAGCCCGGCCCGGAAGGGCGCCCAGGCGGCGTAGGCGCGGCCGTCCTCGACGACGGCGGTGTAGGGCTCGCGGTTCTCCTCGGCCAGGCGCAGCGCGATCGCGGCGTCCATGTGGCCGGCGGCGACGAGGGCGAGGCGGACGCGGTCGTAGGCGTGGAGGGGTTCGGAGGAGCCGGGGGTGAGGTGGGCGCGGACCCAGCCGGCGAAGGTCTCGAAGGCCGCGCGCTTCTCGGGCCCGTCGGGTTCGGCGGCCAGGTAGAACAGGAAGTCGCGCTGTTCGATGTGGAGGTGGCGGCGGGCGAGGAGGTCGCGTTTGGGGCCCTCCTCCACCAGCGGCAGGATCTCCTCGAACATCACCTTCAGGAACGGCAGGCGGCGGATCGCGCCGCCCTCCTTGGTGGTGGTGTTCTGGCCGTCCTCGCGCAGGCGGGCGAAGTAGCAGTCGTAGGACGCCAGGACCGAGATGCGCTTGGCCGCGAGGTAGGCGCGGGCGGTGAAGGGCTGGTCCTCGCCGACGGGCAGGGACGGGTCGAGGCGCAGGCCGTGCTCGGCGAGGAAATCGCGGCGGAACAGCTTGAGGGTGGCCAGGGTCCAGTAGACGCGGGAGTCGAAGAGGTCGGCGTCGGGCTGGTCCTCTTTGTACATGGACGCCGCGACGCCCCGGCCGTTGACGCCCTTCATCTTGGCGAGGGTGATGTCGGCGTCGTTGGCCTCGGCCATGGCGACCAGGCGTTCCAGGGCCTCGTCGCCGAGGTAGTCGTCGGCGTCCAGGAAGAACACGTACTTCCCTTGGGCCAGGTCCATTCCGGCGTTGCGGGGGGCGGCGGGGCCACCGGAGTTCGGCTGGTGCGTCACGCGCATGACGGCGGGATGCGCTGCGGCGTATTCGTCGAGGACGGCGGCGGACCCGTCGGTGGAGCCGTCGTCGACGACGATCAGCTCCATCCGCTCGGTGCCGATGGACTGGCGGAGCACACTGTCCACGCACTCCCGCAGGTAAGGGAGCGCGTTGTACGCGGCGACGACGACACTGACGTCGGGTGAGGGCATGAGGGATCCTCAAGTTAGGGGCGGGCTCCCTCAATATAGGTGCCGCGAGTCGGTGACGGTGTGCAGTCGGCTCGCTCGAACGGTCAGCGCCCGCGCAGCTTACGGGCCACTTTACGCAGAAGCGGAGACTTCCGGACCAGCTTCTTCAGCGTGGACGTAGGGGGCGTTGTGAACCCCTGCCCGCCGTCGGTCGCGACGAGCACCGGCACCTCGGCGGCGGCGAACGGGCGCGGCAGTTCCTTGGTGCGCGGCACGCGCACGGTCTTGCCCGCGCGCGTCACCGACACGTCCCACTCTCCATCGGGGACGGTGGCCGAGGACGCGGTGAACACCCCGCCGACGACCGCCACCGGCAGCTCGGTCCCGCCCGCCGAGGCCGTCGTCGCGCCGGTCGTGGCACCGGCCACGGCCACGCCGGAGTCGGCGCGCCACACCAGGCCCAGGCCCGCCGCCTCCTTGGCGCCCTTGCGGATGTCGATGGTCAGGTTCGAGTGCGGGGACGTGTAGTAGGCGATCGCGACGGTGGCCGCGCCCGGGCCGGTCAGCACCGCCGGGCGGTCGGCGACGTCGACCTCGGGACGCCGCTTCGAGCCGACGCGCGCGCGGGCGATCTTGCCGCCCACCTCGACTTCCAGGAACACGTCCCACAGGCCGCCGGGCAGCTTCGCCAGCGCGCCCGGTGCCAGCGTGGTGTCCCACGAGCGGGCCTCGCGGCCCTCGGCGTCGCCGAGCGGGTTCGGGTTGGCCGTGAGGTACACGTCGGACAGGTCGATGGGCAGGCGGCGCTCCTCCTCGTCGGAGCGGCGGCGCAGGACCAGGCGGGCGCGGTCGGCGCGGACGCCCTCGACGCGCGCCAGGCCCGCCACGCGGTAGCCGGAGCCGGTCCACTCCGCGGCGGTCAGCTCGTAGCGCAGGGGCAGGTCGCGCAGCTCGTAAGCCTCGTCGGGGATGCCGTACTTCGGGTCGCGGAAGGTCGGCCACTTGGCGTAGACGCGGCCGTTCTCCACCACGATCGGGTAAGGCGTCTTGGACGTCTCCATCTTGCGCGAGGCGATCGCCTCGTCCATGAAGCCGCCCGCGATCAGCGGCAGCCGCACCTTGTCCCAGGCGCTCATGGGCTTGAGGACGTCATCGTTGAGGTAGGTCTTCACCCAGGCCCGGAACTCATCGAAGGCGGCCTTCTTGACCTCTTCGTCGGTCTCGCGGGACATGTGGGACAGGAAGTGCGCCTGCTCCACCGACAGGTGCCGCCGGGCCAGGGCGTCGCGCTTGCGCCCGGCCTCCACGGTCGGCAGGAAGTCGTCGAACATGGCCCGGTAGAAGGGCAGGCGGCGGGACACGCCGGGCTTGCCGGTGGTGTTGCCGCCGTCGTCGCGCAGGGTCGCGTAGTAGCACTCGTAGCTGGACAGCACCGAGATGTTCTTGGCCGCGACGTAGGCGCGGGCGGTGAAGGGCTGGTCCTCGCCGGTGGGCAGGTCGGTGGGGAAGCGGACGCCCAAGTCGACCAGGAACTGGCGGCGGAACAGCTTCAGCGCCGAGAGGGTGTAGTAGATGCGCGAGTTGTACAGGTCCGCGCGGGCCTCGTCGTGCCGGAACATCGAGGCGGCCACGCCCCGCCCGTTCACGCCGACCATCTTGCCCAGGACGATGTCGGAGCCGTTCTCCTCGGCCATCGCGACCAGGCGCTCCATGGCCTCCAGGCCGATGTAGTCGTCGGCGTCCAGGAAGTAGACGTACTTGCCCTTGGCGACGTCCATGCCCGCGTTGCGGGGAGCGGCCGGGCCGCCGGAGTTCGGCTGGTGCAGTACCGTCATGTTCGGGTGCTTGGCGGCGTATTCGTCCAGTACGTCCCCGGTGCCGTCGGTCGAGCCGTCGTCGACGACGACCAGCTCCAGGCGGTCCATGCCGATCGACTGCTTGAGCACCGAGTCGAGTGTCTCGTAGAGGTACGGCAACGCGTTGTACGCGCCGATGACGACACTGACGTCGGGAGAGGCCATGGACGGTCCCATCAGTAGGCTCGGGTCGTAACCGCCCGGTCGGGTGGCGGTGGACGAACCTTAAGATAGCCGTTGCCCGAAAACAGTTGCCGGTGTGGCGGCCGACACTCCACCCCCGATCCGGCCGCACGGCGACATGACCCACGGCGACCCGCGACAGCGGGAGGCCAAAAGGTGGAGAGCCTCGCGCTGTCGCGAGCTCCCGAGGAGAGGCTGGATGAAGGCGATGGAACCCGTGAGCACCACCAGGCCCACGGTCGCGGTCATACTCGCGGGCGGCACCGGTCAGCGCATTGGAATGCCGCTGCCCAAGCAGCTGCTCAAGGTGTCCGGCAAGGCGATCATCGAGCACACGATCGACGTGTTCGAGGCCGCGCCCGCCATCGACGACATCTACATCCTGATGACCCCGGACTACGTCGGGGACATCGAGAAGATCGTGGCCTCGCGCGGCTATGCCAAGGTCCGCAAGATCCTGCCCGGCGGCGGGACGCGCGCCGACACCACGCGCCTGGCCATCGAGGAGCTCGGCGAGCGCGACTGCAACATCCTGCTGCACGACGCCGTCCGGCCCCTGATCGACCGGCGCATCATCGACGACTGCGTGGCCGCGCTGGAGAAGTACGACGCCATCGACGTCGCGATCCCCTCCTCCGACACCATCGTCGAGGTCACCGGGGACGCCGCCGACGAGGTCATCAGCGCGATCCCGGACCGCTCCCGCCTGCGCCGCGGCCAGACCCCCCAGGGCTTCGCCCTGCCGGTGCTGCGCCGCGCCTACGAGCTGGCCGCGCAGGACCCCGACTTCACCACCACCGACGACTGCGGTGTCGTGCACCGCTACCTGCCCGACGTGCCGATCCACGTCGTCGCCGGCAGCGAGCACAACATGAAGGTCACCCACCCGATCGACGTGTACCTCGCCGACCGGCTCTTCCAGCTCGCCTCCGGGTACGCCCCGGCCGAGGCGACCCCGGAGGAGTACCGGGCGGCGCTGGCGGGCAAGACGATGGTGGTCTTCGGCGGCAGCTACGGCATCGGCGAGGGCATCTGCAAGATCGCCTCGGAGTACGGCGCGGCGGTGCACTCCTTCTCCCGCAGCTCCACCGGTACCCACATCGAGGACCCCGAGCACGTGGCGGCGGCGCTGAAGCAGGCGTTCGAGGCCACCGGCCGCGTCGACTTCGTGGTCAACACCGCCGGGATCCTCCACAAGGGACGCATCGACGAGTACGACGAGGCAGCCATCGAGGAGGCCCTGCGCGTCAACTACCTCGCGCCGGTGCACATCGCCCGCCTCGCCCTGCCCTACCTGCGGGAGTCGAAGGGCTCGCTGCTGCTCTACACGTCCAGCTCCTACACCCGGGGACGCTCCGGGTACAGCCTCTACTCCTCGGCCAAGGCCGCCACGGTCAACCTGACCCAGGCGCTGGCCGACGAGTGGGCCGAGGAGGGCGTGCGCGTCAACTGCGTCAACCCCGAGCGCACCGCCACCCCCATGCGCACCAAGGCCTTCGGCGATGAACCCAGCGACAGCCTGCTGGCCGCCGATCTGGTCTCGGCGGTGTCGGTGGACGTGCTCATCTCCGAGCTGACCGGGCACGTCATCGACGTGCGCCGGCCCTCCGCGGAGCCCCTCGCCTCCGGCAGCCTCGCCCCCTGGGCCGAGGCGGAGGGCGCGTAGCGACCGGACTCCCGGCCGGGTGCGCGCCCGGCCGGGTCGTCGGTCGTCCGGAGATCAGCGGTAGAGATCAGCGGTAGAAGGTGCGCCCGGCCGCGCCGGAGGACACCGACCAGACCTCGGTGATCAGGCCGCCCTCGACCCGCAGCGTGTCGGTGCCGCTGCGGGCGACCTCGCCGCCGTCGTCACCGGTGAACACCGCCAGGTAGGGACGCGCGACCAGCCCGTTCAGGGTCCCGTCCAGCAGCTCCAGATCCACCACCGGCGTGCCCTCGGCGGTGAAGCGCAGGTCGCCGCGCTTGTCGCGCCAGGCGGCGATGACGTCGGCCAGCTGCGGCGGCGTGCGGATCTCGTCGAAGGGCTCGGTGTTCGCCTGCGCGTACCGCAGCGTGAACAGCGGCGCCATGATCTGCCCGGCCAGCTCGGTGCCGCCGTTCCACAGCGCCGTCCAGTCGTCGTAGATCCCGGTTCCGGCGCGGCGCAGTTCCTCACGGGTGAGCATCGGTGACCCCTCCAACTCGATCATGTGGTCGGGCAGCGTAACCCGCCGATACGACAGTTCCGACTCGGGAGCCCTCCCCGTTTCGGCGAAGCACTACCCTTCCGGGGTGACCTCCACGACGACCCGGCGGCTGAGCGCCCGGGGCCGCATCATCCGCGTCCTGGCCGCGGTCATCGGCATGGTCGCGCTGGCGGTGGGCACCCTCTACGGCGAGGACGACTGGTTCCCGCTGGCGCCGTTCCGGATGTTCTCCACCGCCGACGACCCGAACCTGCCGGTGAAGATCGCGCGCGTGGACGCCGTCGACGCCACCGGCGCGAGGTTCACCCTCGACGAGGACAACGCCGGGGTCCGGCGCGCCGAGATCGAGGGCCAGATGGCGAGCCTGATGGCCGACCCGGCGAAGGTCGCCGCCATCGCCGACGCCTACGCCGCGCACAACCCCGGGAAGCCGCAGCTGGTGGAGGTGGACGTCATCATCGAGCACCACTGGCTCAAGGACGGCTCGGTGACCGGTGAGGTCACCGACGAGGTGGTGGCCACGTGGCGGCGCTAGTCTCCCGCGCGGGATCGGCGGTGGCGGGCTGGTTCACCTCGCCGGTGCCGCTCGGCCGGCTGGCGGCCTTCCGGACCCTCTGCTACCTGTTCGTGGTCGCCGACCTGCTGGTGTTCACCGGCTGGGTCCGCAACCACGCCTCGGTGCCGGGCTCGCTGTACCAGCCCCTCGCGATCGGGCGGATCCTCCCGCTGCCGACCCCGACGCCGCTGCTGGTCAACGGCATCTTCGTGGTCCTCATCGTGCTGGCGGCGGTGGCCGCGACCGGGCGCGCGCCGCGCCTGCTGGGCTGGCCGGTGTTCGTCCTGTACCTGGAGTGGATGATCATCGCGATGAGCTACGGCAAGGTCGACCACGACCGCGTCGGCTTCCTCGTCGCGCTGGCCGTCCTCCCGACCGTGGGACGCGCCCGCCACGGCGACGCCACCCGCTCCGAGGCCGCCGGGTGGGCCCTGCGCTGCACCCAGATCGCCGTGGTGGCCACCTACTTCCTGGCCTCCTGGGCCAAGCTGCGCTTCGGCGGCATCAAGTGGCTGTGGGGTTCGACGCTGACCCGCGCGGTCCTGCGGCGGGGGACGTGGGGCGCGCGGCTGCTGCTCGACGTGCCCGGCCTGCTCGTGGTCTCCCAGTGGGGGATCATCATCTTCGAGCTGTGCTCCCCGGCCATCTTCTTCCTCAAGGAGAAGTGGCGCTGGTGGGCCATCGGCGGCTTCTACGTCTTCCACCTGGTCGTCTTCTCCACGATCACCATCTCGTTCCTGCCGCATCTGGTGGCCATGGCGGCGTTCCTGCCGCTGGAGAAGGTGCGCCCGGTCACATGGGTCCGGCGGATGTCACGAAGGGGAGAGGCCATTTCGTCTTGAGGGTGTAGGCGACACACACCCGCGAGCGAAAGGAGCGTCCGATGGACGCCCGTCTGAACCTCTTCAAGATCCCCGGCATCGGCACCTTCACCCAGCACCTGCACGGGATGAACAAGGCCGTCACCGACGCGGGCATCCCGGAGACCACCCAGGAACTGGTCCGCCTGCGCGTCAGCCAGATCAACGGCTGCGGCTTCTGCACCGACATGCACTTCAAGGACGCCGTCGCCGCCGGTGAGGACGCCGTGCGCCTGAACATGGTGGCGGTGTGGCGCGAGGCGACCGTGTTCACCCCGGCCGAGCGGGCCGCGCTGGCCCTGGCCGAGGGCGGCACCCGCATCGCCGACAACGCGCCCGGCGTGACCGACGAGACCTGGGCCGCGGTGGTCGAGCACTACGACGAGAAGCAGCAGTTCGCGCTGATCCTGCTGGTCTCGCTGATGAACACCGTCAACCGGATGAACGCCATCAACCGGACCCCGGCCGGGAGCTACGTCGCGGGGCAGTTCGCGCACTAGACGCGGCACACGAAGAAGGGCCGGTGCATCGGCACCGGCCCCTTCGCATGTCCTACAGCCCCGCGCGCTTGGCCGCCTCGCGCTGCGCGGCCGGGAGCGCGCAGGCCGCCGTCCCGCCGGGCATCTTGTCGCGGTTGCGGGCCACCCACTTGTAGAGCGGCCAGGCCACCGCCAGCACCGGCTTGAGGCCCAGGACCGCGCCGAGCGGCTTCCAGAGCCCACCGGCGTCCTTCAGCAGGCGCGCGATGGCCGCCGGACCGGCCGCGGGCCTCCCCGGGCGCCCCTCGGCGTCCCGGTCCACCCACTGCACGGCGTTGTCGACGTCGTCCAGGCTCAGGCCCAGGGCCGCGTAGTCGGTGAACTGCCAGGCCAGCACGTCGGCCGAGGTGTGCACGCGCTTCTCGATGAAGCGCGCGCACGACGAGCAGAACGCGCAGTCTCCGTCGTACAGGAACACCGGTCGCATACCGCTAAGTATTCGCCAGCTTGCGCCGTTGCCCCAAGGTTCCGGTGAGGGAGCCCACTACGAAGACCACCGCGATCCCGGCCAGCAGGATCCACATGAACACCGGGACCAGGTTCAGCAGCGCGCCCACGGTGAGCAGCAGCGCGCGCCCGTCCCAGCCCAGGCCCGCCCAGCGGATGGACAGCGGCGAGGCGGCCTTGTCGATGCGGGCCGCCAGGTCGTAGTGGTAGACGGCCAGCACCGCCAGGGTGCTGAAGATCAGCGGCAGCGGGACGCCGTAGGAGCGCCCCACGAACAGCACGAACAGGTACTCCGCCGCGCGGCTCCCGGCCGGGACCAGCCAGTCGGTGGCACCGGCGTGCGGGTTGCGGGCGGTGAGCGCGAACAGCAGGTAGACCACGAAGGCCGCCACGATCGTCCACGGGACGGCGGTGGCCGTCCACGGGGTCGTCAGGACGCCCGCCAGCAGCACCACCAAGATCAGCCCGAGGACCGGCAGGGGCGCCGGGGCCGGAAGCTTCAGCAGCGACACCAGCCGCACGATCGGGCCGTCGTCGCGGTGGGTGGACTTGTCGGCCGACTCGAAGACCGGCGAGCGCACCGAGAACGACTGGAGGACCCGCCCGGCCATGACGTACAGGAACGATCCGCCCGCGCACACCAGGAACGCGGCGAGGGCGACCTGCCCGTCCCAGATCGCCGCGGCGATGCCCAGGACGGCCCAGCGGTCCCCGACGGGGAACGCGGCGGTGCGCTTGAACCAGTACTTGAGGCTGTTCTTGCGCGCCCCGAAGTCGGTCGCGGCCCGCCCGAGCGCGCCACCGGCCTTGGCCAGGCCCTCTTCCGCCGACGGCTTCTCGCCGATCCGGAACGGGTCGGCGGCGGTGGTGAAGGACGCCGTGGCGCGGCGCAGGACGTCGTGGTCGCGCATCGTGCCGTACCAGGTGTCGACCATGTGCCGCACCGACAGCAGCATCAGCGCCGCGATCGCCGGCCACCACGCGCTCGGGTGGCCGCTCTTGGCCGCGCCGTAGGCGAGACCGGCGTAGAGCAGGAACTCCTTGGCGCGGTCGGCGATCATGTCCAGCCAGCCGCCGAAGCGGCTGAAGCGGTGCGTGTAGCGCGCCAGCTCGCCGTCGACGCAGTCCAGCAGGAAGCTCAGCCACAGCAGGACGGCGCCGGCGATCATCGCCGGGCGGGTCGCCCAGGCGAACATCCCGGCGCCGATGACGGCCACGAAGATGGAGATCCAGGTGACGCCGGTGGGGGAGAAGCCGAGCCTGTTGGCCAGCTTCATGACCCGTGGCGCGATGGGCAGCACGAAGAAGGTGGCGAACAGGTCGTCGTGTTCCTTGCGGGCCAGCTTGTAGCGCAGCTTCCACTCGTCGACGCTGGTCGCGTAGGCCCAGGCGGGCCCGGCGTCCTCGGCGTCGGCGACGCGGCGGTAGGGCAGGCCCTTGATCTGGTAGGCCGTCACCGACTCGCCGCTGCGGGCCAGGCCGAGGGCGGCCAGCGCGATCGCGTCGGCCTCCGGGGCGAGGGCGGCGACGCGTTCGGCGCGCAGCTTCTCGATGACGGCGATGAAGTCGGCGCAGAAGGGCTCGCCGACCCGCAGCAGGCCGCGCAGGCCCGCGTTGGGCGCGTCGAGTTCGTGGAAGGACGTGGCCACGCCCACCACGCGCCCGCGCTCGGCGCGCACGGCCTCACCGGCGTCGAGGGGCCCGACGAGGGCCCCGACGCGCGGGATCGAGTCGCCCAGGACGAGGGAGAGCGCGGAGTCGGGGGTGAGCAGGTCGGCGGCGCAGGCCACCAGGGGGATGCCGTCGGCGATGGAGTGCGCGGCCAGGTCGGCGAGGGTCTCCAGGTCGCCGTCGACGTCGGCGGAGACGATGACGCGGCGGTTGAGGTCGCGCAGCGGCCCGGCCAGCTCGGGCCGGGCCACGATGACGATCTTGGCCCCGAGCGAGGCGAGCTGCCGGTCGAGGCGGGCGGCGAGGAGCTCGCCGTTGACGACGGCCAGCGCGCCGGGCGTGGTGGCCAGTAGCGCCACCCGCGTCATGCGCCGGTCACCACGTTGTAGGCGTCCAGGGCCTCGTCGAGGGTCCCGTCGACTTCGAGCTTGCCGGCGTCCAGGAACAGCCCGCGGGTGCAGAAGCGCTTGAGGTCGCCCTCGTTGTGGCTGACCAGGAAGAGCGTGCGGCCCTCGGCCAGCATCGACTCCATCTTCTGGTAGCACTTGTTGCGGAAGCGCTTGTCGCCGACGGCCAGGGCCTCGTCGACCAGCAGGATCGGGTGGCCCAGCTGCGTGACCACCGAGAAGCCCAGGCGGACCTTCATGCCGGAGGAGTAGTGCGTCACGGGCGTGTCGATGAACTTCTCGATCTCGGAGAAGGCGACGATCTCGTCGAACTTGTCCCGGATCTGCTTGCGGGTCATGCCGTGCATGCCGGCGACCATGTAGATGTTCTCGCGCCCGGTGAGGTCGCCGGAGAAACCGGCCGACAGCTGGAGCAGCGGGGCGACCTTGCCGCGGCAGTGCACGCTGCCCTCGTCGGGGACGAGGGCTCCGGAGATGAGGCGCAGCAGCGTCGACTTGCCGGTGCCGTTGGAGCCGATCACCCCGACCGCCTCACCCTGCCCGATGCCGAACGAGACGTTCCGCAGGGGCCAGAAGTAGTCCGCGGAGGGCTGGCGTCCCCCGCGGTGGATGATCATGTCGCGCAGCTTCAGGTTTCGCTTGCGGCTGCGGACGAACCGGATACCGAGGTCGCGTGCCTCGATGATCGGCTTGCTCACACGGGCTCCTCGCGGGGGCGATGGGGAGGCGATGGATCAGGGGGTCATGGTACTCAGGACCCCCGGGTGGGGGTTTCGGCGGCTCGTGCCGGTGGGACCGGCCTGACCGATATGGCCGTGCCGTGTCCCGCGTATGACCCTCGCATGGCCGTGTGAGGGCGCACACCTGAACCCCACTAGACTTCCAGCAACATCACCAACGGAACGAGACGTGCCCGCGTCCCGGGGCTGTGGCGTGACGTGTCCCGCCGTGGGCGCGGTCGCGCCCGATTCGGCCGGGCTCGCGCGTTATCGTGCGACGACGCGCACGTCTCATCCATGAGGGGTCGGAAGTTGTACAGCCTTATCCTGCTCAACGGCGGCATCGGCAGCCGTGTGGCGGCCGGTCAGCCGAAGCAGTTCGTCTCGGTCAACGGGCTGCCCATCATCGTCTACTCCCTCGTCGCGGCCGACGCGGTGGACGAGATCGACGAGATCATCCTGAACTACCCCGAGGGCTGGCGGGACGACGTCGAGAAGCTGGTCGTGGACTACGCCGTGCGCAAGCCGGTCACCTACGCCCCGGCCGGCGCGACCCGGCACGAGTCGGTGCGGTCGCTGCTGCCGCTGGCGCGCAACGAGCACGTCCTGCTGCACGAGACGGCCCGCCCGCTGGTGACCGCCGCCGACTTCCGGCGGCTGATCGCCTCCCCGCACGACAACGTGAGCTTCATGCTGCCGATCCCGTTCACGGTCGCCCCCGTCGACCCGGCCACCGGCAAGGTGACCGGGCACCTGGAGCGCGACCGGCTGCGGAACGTGCAGCTGCCGCAGAAGTACCGGCTGTCGGATCTCGCCGACGCCCACGCCTACGCCGAGGCCAATGGCCTGATCTTCACCGAGGACGGGACGCTCGCCACGGTCGCGGGCAAGGACGTGTACTTCCTCGACGGCGCCGACCGCAACTTCAAGGTGACCACCGCCACCGACGTGCGGCTGGCCGGGTTCCTGCTGGGAGGAGACGACGAGGGTGAGTGAGCGCAGGTCCGTCCTCATCACGGGTGCCTCGAAGGGCATCGGCGCGGCCACCGCCGAGCGGTTCATGGCCGCCGACAACGGTGTCACCGACCTGATCCTGCTCGCGCGGGAGTCGGCCGAGTTCACCGCCACGCAAGAAAGACTTCACGCGGGCAACCCCCACGGCAAGGCGATACGTCCTTACTACGTGGACCTCGCCGACCGCGCCCGAACCGTGGGCGTGCTGAAGGACGTCATGGCCGAGGTCGGCCGAGTCGACATCCTGGTGAACAACGCGGGCTACACCTCTCCCCGCGCCTTCCAGCAGGTCGAGTTCGCCGACTTCGAGCGGACCATGGCCGTCAATCTGTACGCGCCCTTCACCCTCGTGCAGGAGCTCCTGCACAACGGGAACACCTTCGAGCTGATCGTCAACATCGCCTCCACCGCCGGCATGGCCGGTCGGCCGGGGTGGCTGACGTACTCGGCGTCGAAGGCCGCCCTCATCACCATGAGCGAGGTGATGAAGGAGGAACTGGCCATCTACGGCACCCGGGTCGTGTGCATCTCGCCCGGGCGCTGCGCCACGGATCTGCGCAAGACGCTCGCACCCGACGAGGACCCCACAACGATCATGCAGCCGGAGGACGTCGCCGGGGTCATCGAGATGCTGACCACCGACGTCGGCCGGTTCGTCGACAGCCGCAACCTCGTCGTCCGTTTGTGACCCGTTTACACACAGGTAGGATCTTTTGCTCCGCTACATCTTCAAGGCGCTGGTCGGCAGGCTCGCGGGGGTCGGCCTGCCGCTGGCCGCGCTGGCGGTCTTCGCGCTGACCTCCTTCGACTGGGTCGGGTACGTCCTGTGCCTGGCGGCCATCGCGTTCCTGTGGTCCCGCACCAGCGTGCGCGGCCTCGGCCACCACCTCATGCCGCGCGTCATCGTCGTGTCGGCCGTGCTGATCGACCTGGGCCGCCGCGGGCACCTGGGCCTGACCGCCGACCAGTGGCCGCTGACCGTCTCCGGCATCGGTCTGCTCTGCCTGATCGCCTACGAGCCGCTGATGGTGATCGCCCTGCGCACCGGGCGCACCGTCACCCACAACCTCGACGTGGTCCGGGTCGGCAAGTCCAAGCTCATCGACGGCCGCCCGATCTTCGTGCTGATCTCGGTGCTGACGCTGGTCTTCGGCGCCTGCGCGGCCTTCGACCTGCAGACCCCGATCGTGACCGCGATCGTGGCGATCGCGGCGATCTTCTCCGCCGGAGCCGTGCTGGCCGCCTGGCGCATCCGCAAGCGCTACGTCCGCAAGACCGACTCCGACGTGCGCGACGCGGTCCAGAAGTACGCGCCGAAGTACATGGTCCACATGTCGGCCCCGGTCGGCTCGGAGTACCAGCTGCTGACCTGGCTGCCCTACCTGGACCGGCTCGGCGAGCCCTACCTGATCGTGCTGCGCGAGAAGCACCTGATCGACAAGATCGCCCAGGCCACCGACAAGCCGATCGTGCTCGCCAACTCGATCGTGGAGCTGGAGAACCTGCTGGTCCCCAGCCTGAAGGCGGTCCTGTACGTCAACAACGGCGGCAAGAACCTGCACATGATCCGCTTCACCGGCCTGGAGCACGTCTTCATCGGCCACGGCGACTCCGACAAGGCCAGCAGCTACAGCCCCGTCACCGCCATCTACGACCGGGTGTGGGTCGCCGGGCGCGCGGGCGTGGACCGCTACGCCAAGCACGGCGTGGACATCTCGCTGCGCAAGTTCCGCATCGTCGGCCGCCCCCAGCTCGACAAGCTGAAGGTCGGCCCGGTCAGCGCCGAGGGCAAGACGGTCGTGTACGCACCCACCTGGGCCGGCGCGGCCGACGACACCAACTACTCCTCGCTGGGCAAGGGCGTCGCGATCGTCCAGGCCCTGCTGGACCGCGGCGCCACGATCATCCTGCGCCCGCACCCCTTCGTCAGCCGCAACGCCGCCTCGGTCAACCAGCTCGCCAAGGTCGAGGCCCTGCTGACCGAGGACGCCGCCAAGACCGGCCGCAAGCACCTGTTCGGCGAGGTCACCAGCCGCGACATGGACCACGTCGACTGCTTCAACATGGCCGACGCGATGATCTCCGACGTGTCCGGCGTGGCCTCCGACTGGCTGTACTCCGAGCGTCCCTTCGCCATCACCGACATGCACGACCGGGGCGCGACGTTCACCTCGGACTTCCCGCTCGCCAAGGTCTCCTACGTGCTGGACAAGAAGATGACGCGCCTGAGCGCCGTCCTCGACGACCTGCTCGGCGAGGACCCCAAGCGCGCCGACCGGCTGGCCGCCAAGACCTACTACCTCGGCGACTTCCCCGCCGAGCGCTACAGCGAGGCGTTCACCGACGAGGTCGTGCGCATCGTCGAGGGCCGCGACCACGAGAGCGAGATCCACGGTCCCGCCACCGCCGTCATCGAGTCCTTCCAGGACGACGCGGCCACGGTCTGACCACGCGTTTCCGGGAACGGGCGGCCTTCGGGCCGCCCGTTCCTTGTGTCCCGGGCGCGTTTCGGGGTATTCACCCCTCATGTCCGCCGAGGAGTACCTTCCGCAACAGCGCGACCTGGCCGAGCTGACGGCGGCCGCCGCCGCGTGCCGGGGCTGCCGCCTCTGGGCCGACGCCACCCGGACGGTGTTCGGCGAGGGCGACCCGCACGCGTCGCTGATGCTGATCGGCGAGCAGCCCGGCGACACCGAGGACCACCGCGGCCGCCCCTTCACCGGGCCCGCCGGAGGCGTCCTCGACCGCGCGCTCCTGGCCGCCGGAATCGAGCGCGAGGCGGTGTGGCTGACCAACGCCGTCAAGCACTTCAAGTTCACCGTCGACGAGGACGGCCGCCGCCGTCACCGCAAACCCGACCGCCCCGAGATCCTGGCCTGCCTGCCGTGGCTGCGCGCCGAGATCGCCGCCGTGCGGCCCGCGCTCGTGGTCGCCATGGGCGCCACCGCCGCCCAGGCCGTCATCGGCCCGTCCTTCCGGGTCACCCGCAGGCGCGGGCAGCTCCTCGACGGCCGCGACGGGTACCGGCTGATGGCCACCGTCCACCCATCGTCGATCCTGCGGACCCCGCCCGCCGACCGCGAGGCCGCCTTCGACCTGTTCGTGGCCGACCTCTCCGCCGCCGCCGCGACCCTACGACCCGGAGCGTAGGACACCCCGCCCGCCTGCGCCGCCGGGCGCACCCACACCGTCCACACTCGGCCGACGCCGCCGGGCCCGTTCCCGGCCAGCCTTGACGCATGATCGAAACGATGCTGGACGGCGCCCGAACCGCCGTCGCCGTGCCCGACGACTTCAACGGGACCCTCCTGCTCTGGAACCGCACGCCGCTGCACCTGTCCGCGGCCGGCGAGCCCGTCGAGCTCGCCGCCCACCCCGTCCTCGCCGAAGCCCTCCTCGCCGACGGCTACGCCCTCGCCGCCTCCAACTACACCCAGCCGCCCGGCGGCGCCTTCGCCGAAGCCCTCGCCGACAGCGAGCGGCTGCTCAGCCACGTCCACGACACCCTCGCGCCCGAACGCGTCGTGGCCTGGGGCGGCTCCGGCGGCGGCCTGCTGGCCACCCTGCTCGCCGAGCGCGGCCTCGTGGACGGCGCCATGCCCCTCGGCGGCGCCTTCGACGGCCCCGTCGGGATCCTCGACCGCGCCCTCGGCTACGCCCAGATCCTCACCACCCGGCTCGGCTCCGACATCCCCGTCACCGGCATCACCGACCGCCTGGCGACCCTCGGAGCGGTGCGCGAGCTCATCGCGCGGGCCACGCCGCTCGCGCTCGCCGAGGCCAGCGCCGCCGCCGAGGTGCCGCCGTGGTTCCAGGCCCTCAAGCCGCGTCCCGTCGAGCCGGAGGACGCCCACGCGGCCCTGGTCAAGTACGGGACGGTCGGCATCGCCACCTTCTGGGCCACCCTGCGCGGCGACGTCGAGCAGCGCCTGGGCGGCAACCCCTCGTCCACGCCGTCGTGGGTGGCGGGCGTGCCGCCGATCGAGGCCGACCCGGGCGTCCGCGCCGAGCTGGAGAAGATGACGCCGACCGGGGCCGCGCTGGCGCCCGTGCTGGCCCTGCACTCCACCGGGGACGGCCTCACCCCCGTCGGCGGGCTCGCGCGCTACCTCTCGCGCGCCGACCGGCAGCTGGTGCGGGCGGTCTACGCCTCGCGCGGCGGGCACGTGTGCTTCACCTTCGCCGAGATCCGCACGACGCTGCGGGCCCTGCTCCAGCGTCTGGACACCGGCGCGTGGCCGGACCTGAACCCCGCCCGGCTGCTGGAGGAGGCCGCCGCCGAGGACACCGCCCTCCAGCAGGCGCCCGACTGGGGCGCGACCTGGCGTCCGGTGCCGGCGTCCCCCGCCTTCATCTGATCTACTAATCATCCTAGTAGGCTGGCCGGGTCAACCACCCCCGACCGAAAGCCTCCGGGATGACCAGACGCGCACGCCTCACCGCGGTCGTGACCGCCGTCCTCGCACTCCTGAGCCTCGCCTCCCCGGCCGCCGCCGACCCCGTCGACGGCATCGAGAAGGAGCTCACCGACAAGTTCCACGACCTGGAGGCGGTGATCGAGGACTACAACTCGATCACCCTCGCCTTCAGTGACACCAAAGAGAAGATCGCCGCGCTGGAGAAGGAGCTCAAGCCCTTCGAGGACGAGCTCGCCGTCCTCTACCGGCGCACCGGCGACATCGCCGCCCAGGCCTACATGGGCGGCCGGATGAACGGGGTGGCGGCGCTACTGGGCGCCGGCACCCCCGACGTCCTCGCCGACCGCATGACCATGCTGGACCAGCTCACCTCCGCCGACGCGCGGGTGATCGGCGAGCTGAACGCCGCCAAGGCCGGGCTCGACGAGCGCAAGTCCGTCCTGGACGGGCTCTACGCCGAGCAGTCCGGCCGGGAGGGCGAGCTCAAGACCAAGAAGCAGACCATCGAGGCCGACCTGGAGCGCCTCCAGGGCGAGCGCGAGAAGGCCTACCGCGACTCGCGTGGGCTGCGGCCGGACGATTTCGTCCCGCCGTTCGTGCCCGGCGACCGGGGCACGGTGGTGAACTTCGCGCTCGCGCAGGTGGGCAAGCCGTACGTGTGGGCGTCCTCGGGTCCCGGCGGTTACGACTGCTCGGGGCTGACGCTGCGGGCCTGGAGCAAGGTCGGGCTGGCGCTGCCGCATAACGCGGCGGCGCAGTGGAACATGCTCCCGCACATCCCGCGCGACCAGTTGCGGCCGGGTGACCTGGTCTTTTACAACGACCTGAGCCATGTGGCGATGTACATCGGCAACGGTTACGTGGTCCAGGCGGCGATCAACTTCAACAACGTGAAGGTGGAGACGGTGGAGAGCGCGGCCAGCGACTACTACGGGGCCGCCCGCATCCCCGGATACTGACCGGGGGTATTCTCATACCCCTGGTAGGTATCTTGGTCACTAAGGCGGATAGGAGATGGCCATGCGGACCTGGTCGAGGCGCGGATTCCTGACGGCGGCCGCGGCGGCGACGGCCGGAGCGGCCGTCGGGTGCGCGCCCGAGTCCTCCGCTCCCACGCCCGTCCTCCCCGGCGACCCCTCGGTCGCCGCCGCCGAGCGGGCCCGGCGTCTCGACGGCGCGGCGGTCGTGGCGGCGGCCATGACCGCCGCGCCCGCCACCGTCGACCTCGGCGGCGGCCTGGCCGTGGCCACCTGGGCCTACGACGGGCGCGTCCCGGGCAAGGAGATCCGGCTCAAGGCCGGGCAGGTCCTCAGCGCGACGGTCACCAACGGGCTCCCCGTCGACACGACCCTGCACTGGCACGGCCTGGCCGTGCGCAACGACGCCGACGGCGTCCCCCACCTCACCCAGGACCCCATCGCGCCCGGCGGCTCACGCGTCTTCGAGTTCACCGTCCCCGACGCCGGGACGCACTGGTTCCACCCGCACGTCGGCGTCCAGCTCGACCGGGGCCTGTACGCGCCGCTGATCGTGGAGGACCCGGCCGACCTCGGACGCCAAGACGCCGAGGCCGTGCTGGTCCTGGACGACTGGCTGGACGGCGTCGACGGCCGCGACCCCGACGCCGAACTGGCCACCCTGCTGAAAGGCATGGAGATGGATCACGGCATGGCCATGTTCCCCAGCCCGGTCCTCGGCGGCGACGCCGGCGACGTCGCCCATCCCCACTTCCTGATCAACGGGCGCACCATCGCCGAACCGCACGTGGTGACGGCCGGGCCCGGACAGCGCGTCCTGCTGCGGCTGATCAACGCCGGGGCCGACACCGCCTTCCGCTTCGCCGTCGCCGGGCACCGGCTGACCGTGATCGCCACCGACGGGTACCCCGTCGTGCCGGTCGAGACGTCCTCGCTGCTCATCGGCATGGGCGAGCGCTACGACGTGCTCCTCACCGCGGGCGACGGCGCGTTCCCCATCGTCGCGGCCGCCGAGGGCAAGGGCGCGCGGGCGGCGGCGCTGCTGCGCACCGCGTCCGGCGCGGCCGATGTGACGGCGGGCGTCCCGGAGCTGCTGGGCACCCCACTGCTGGGCATCGACCTGACCACCCCACCCGAGCGGCTGCTGCCCGCGCGCCCCGCCGACGTCACCCACGACGTGGTCCTGGCCGGGGACATGGCCACCTACGACTGGACCATCAACGGGCGCCTCCACCCCGACGTCCCGCCCTTCGAGGTCCGCGAAGGCCAGCGCGCGCGGTTCCGGGTCCAGAACGCCTCGGCCATGTTCCACCCCGTCCACCTGCACGGCCACACCTTCCAGACCGGCTCCCTGCGCAAGGACACACTGCTGGTCCTGCCCGGGCAGAAGGCCGAGTTCGAGATGCGGGCCGACAACCCCGGCCAGTGGATGCTCCACTGCCACAACGCCTACCACGGCGAGGCCGGAATGATGGCCACCGTTTCCTACGTGAAGTAAGGCGAGCCACTGGTCCAGCGTGCCCCGCGATCCCGTCCCATCCGCCCGCTAGCATCGGCCACGGTGAATGGAGGACGCGTGCGAGCATTCGGTGAACTAGAGGCGGTGATCATGGAACGCCTGTGGTCGGCCGGGGAGTGGCGCACCGTCCGCGAGGTGCTCACCGAACTCCTCCAGCAACGCCAGATCGCCTACACGACCGTCATGACGGTCCTGGACAACCTGCACA
Source organism: Actinorhabdospora filicis (assembly GCF_030269765.1). GTDB lineage: Bacteria > Actinomycetota > Actinomycetes > Mycobacteriales > Micromonosporaceae > Actinorhabdospora > Actinorhabdospora filicis. The sequence continues at coordinate 48,772 of NZ_BSTX01000008.1, forward strand.
AGAAGGGCTGGCTGCGCCGCGAATCCTCCGGCAAAGCCCACCGCTACACCCCCGTCATGACCCGCGAGGAATACGGCGCCGCCCAGATGCGCCACGCCCTCGACGCCAGCGGCGACCCCGCGGTGGCCCTGCTCAAATTCGTCAACCAGATGTCACCTGAAGAGGCCGCCGGACTCCGCGCCGCCCTCGACGCCCACGAACGCCGCAACGGCCGATGACCGCCGCCCTGCTCCTGTGCGCCTACGCGCTCCTCATCACCCGCCTCGCCCCACTCGCCCTGCGCCGCGCCGACCGCGCACCACGCCTGGCCGTGACCGCCTGGTACGCCGCCGTGGTCACCGTCGGCTCCTCCCTCATCGCCGCCGCCGCGCTCCTCGTGGCCACCCCCGAGCACTCGTGGGAACGGCTGTGCGCGCTGGTCCGGCTGTGCGTGGAAGCCCTGCAAGGCGCCCACGACTGGATCGGCGTCCTGCTCGCCGCGCTCGCCCTGGCCGGGGCCGCGATCGTGTCCTTCCGCATCGGCGTCGCCGCCGTCGGCACCCTCGGCGCGTCCATGCGCGGCCGCCTCCGCCAGGCCCGCCTCGCCGCCACCGCCGGGCGCCGCCTCCCCGGCACCGGCGCCACCGTCGTCGACCACGACGTCGCCACCGCCTACCTCGTCCCCGGCCGCCACGCCACGATCGTGGTCACCAGCGCCGCCGTCGAGGCGCTCACCGGACGCGAGCTCGCCGCCGTCATCGCCCATGAGCAGGGCCACCACTCCGGACGCCACCACCTGCTGGTCGACGGCATGCGCGTGCTCACCCGCGCCTTCCCCCGCAGCCGCTTCCTGGCCGTCGCCCACGCACAGGTGGCGCTGCTGGTGGAGATCTGCGCCGACGAGTCGGCCGCCCGCCGCCACTCCCGCATCGACCTGGCCCGCGCGCTGGTGACGATGGCCGAGGCACAGGCCCTCCCGACCGTCTTGGCCGCCTCCGGTGGGGACGCCCTCACGCGCATCAAGCGGCTCCTGTCCCCGCCGGTCCCCCTGGGGCGCGGCACGCGCGCCGGGCTCACCGCCGCCCTGGCCGCCATGGCGTCCGCGCCGGTCGCCGTGGCCGGGCTCGCGCTCGCCTGGCCGCTGCTGATGGACTGCCCGGCGCCTTTCGTCTAAGCCCGCGCGCGCCGGACCCGCCGCAGCAGCAGCGGGACCACGATCCCGAACAGCAGCGCGAGGGCCACGCCGTACAGGTTCTCCCCGACCCGCAGCCAGAACGTCCGCTGGATCTGCGCCTGATCGGCCACGCCGTACAGCATCATCGTCAGCACGATGAACGCCGTCGCCCCCGAGGCCAGGTACCAGCGGCTGGCGGCGGTGGCGATGCCCGCGACCGTGGCCAGCCCGATCAGCGCCGCCACCCACCCCACCGGCACGCCTAGCGCGATGACCGCGCACGCGGCGAACGCCCCCGCGATCGTGGCCGCCACCCGGCCGACCGCCCGCACGGTGAGCATCTCCCGGTCCGGGCGCATCACCAGCAGCGCCGCCGTCGACGCCCACCCCAGGTGCGGGACGCCGAGCAGCAACCCCGTCGCCACCGCCACGGCCGCCGCCAGCCCCAGCAGCGTCCCGTAGGCCGGCGCGTACTTCTCGCCCATGCGCGGCGGAGGCGTCCGCCCGCCCGCCCCGTCCGGCCACAACAGCGCCAGCAGACCGCTCCACACCGAGCCGATGGCGATGACCACGGCCAGCCCGGCGGCCGTGCCCACCTCGCAGCTCAGCCCCACCGAGGCCGACGGGACGATCAGCGACAGCATCGGCGGCCCCAGCGCCGAACGCGCGGCCAGCATCGCCGCCCCCAGGCACAGCGCGAAGATCCCCGCCACGGCCGCCACCGCGTTCAGCGCGAGCACACTGCCCACGAGCACCCCGAGTCCGAACAGGACACCCGCGATCACCGCCACCGGGCGCTTCCGGCGCGGCCCGCCCAGCCCCATCAGGCCCACCGGCAGCGTCCCCACCGCCAGCGCCGCCCCCTGCGCCACGTGCCCGCCCGCCACCAGGACGACGGCGGGCGCGACGGCCAGCGCGGCGTGCAGCGCGTCCGGCCACCGCCAGGTCACCGCCCTCATGCCCACCCCCGTGGCCGACGCTACGGGACCGGGGGGTGAGGCGAGTGGTGTTCACGCTTTAGGCTCGCGATCATGTACCCCGCCTGGCAACCACCCCGCCGACCGGGCAGCCTCGACGCCGCCGTGGTCATGATCCTGCTGAACGCGGCGGTGCTGCTGGCGCTCATCGCGCTGGCGGTGATCCGGCTCGTCGACAACGGCCCCGAACCGCTCTTCGACCTGGCCCTGGTGATCATGGTCCCCGGCCTGGCCGGACTCGGCGTCCTCGCCTACGGCCTGGTGGCGGCACGCCCGTCGGCGCGCATCGGGGTCCTGGTGACGCTGCCGCTCCAGATACCCCTGTACCTGCTGTTCATCGTGCTGCTGGGACCGCAGGTCGCCGAACGCGTCGAGTACCGGGACACGGTGATGGACGGGCACGACTTCTGGACGGTGCTCCTGTGCGGCCTGGGCGTGGTGGTGTGCGCGATCGGGCCGGTGCTGGTGAGCGGGGCGAGGGTGCGGGCTTACTTGTCGCGGGCTTAGGGGGATTGGGCTCGTCCACGGGCTTGTCGTGTGGCTTGCCCTTGCCCTTGCCCTTGGCCGTGGTCGAGGCCCGTCCACGTGCTTGTCGTCGGGTCACCGCCGTCGTGGTCGTCGCCGCGAATGGGCTGGCGCGTGTTCCGGCCGTGGCCGGCCGGAACACTTGCCCTCGGTTTCCGTACCCGGCGTTGCTGCCTCTAGAGCCGAGTCGGACGCTGGCCGCAGGGCTTGCGGCTCGGCGTGTGGTTGCGGTGACCGCGATGGTCTTTAGTTCGACGACTAAAGGGATGGAGAGATCTGCTCTTTCACCGTTGCCCCGGCGATGTGTGCGGCTTGCGCTTTTAAGACCTGGCTTCAAACACGACGGTGGGGGCTTGGCTTGTGGTTTCGCACAGGCTGGGTACGGGGCACTTCAGTGGCAAGCATCCGGGTCGCCCTGCGACCCGGATGCGCGGCAGCCCAGACGCCAGCCCGAGCACTACGGCCTCAAGCCATACCGGGTCAGCTCAGGAACAGCCCCCCTAAAACCCAAAGTGCCCGAACACCGCTGGCCCGATGAACCCCGTGACCCGCTCCAGCCCCGCCGGCGACACCGCCAGCACCAGCACGCCATAAGGCCGCACCCCCTCCGGCGCGTGGACGTGCGCCACCAGCGCCGGTTGCCCGTTGGCGCGCGTGTACGCGGTGGTCAGCGGACCGGGCCGGACCCGCGCCCGGCTCTCCAGGAACGCCGCGATCGCCGCGGGCCCCTGGTACTCGTGCGGCATCGGCGGCATCGTCAGCCACGCGTCATCGGTCAGCAGCGACACGATCGCGGGCGTGTCGCCGTCCTCCATCGCCCGCGCGAACAGCGCCGCCACCTCCCGCTCCCGGGCGTCACCGGCCTCCGGCACGCTCTCCCGGTGGGCGTCCAAAGTGGCCCGGGCCCGCCGCAGCATCCCCTTCACCGCGATCGGGGTCGCCTCCAGCATCGCCGCCGCCTCACCCGCCCGGAACCCCAGGACGTCGACCAGCACCACCGCAGCCCGCTGCCGCGCCGGGAGCCGCTGCAACAACGTGGTGAACGCCAGCCCGACCGCCTCACGCTCCTCATAGCGCGAGTCGGGCGCGGTCACCGCGTCCAGCATCGCGTCCGGGTACGGATGCAGCCACAGCGGCTCGGCCAGGCGCGTCGGCTCGGGCAGCTCGGCCTCGCGCGGACGCCGCGCCAGCCGCCGCAACGCGTTCAGGCCACGGTTGGTGGCGATGCGGTACAGCCACGTGCGCAGTGAGGCCCGCCCCTCGAAGCCGGGCAGCCCCCGCCACGCCGCCAGCAGCGTCTCCTGCACCACGTCGTCGGCCTCGGTCAGGGAGCCCACGATGCGGTAGCAGTGCAGGTGCAGCTCACGCCGATACGGCTCGACCAGTTCGGCGAAGGCCGACTCACTGAGAACGGACACACCGAACTCCTCTCGTCACCTACATCGACACCACCGAACCCCGAAACGGACCGGTCCATTCCGGTGACCGCCGGTGTCGATATCGGCATGACCGACAATGTCAACGCCCGGCGCGTCCTCGCCGTCACGGCCGTCGCCGCCCTCCTCGTCGGGCTCGACACCACCGTGGTGGCCACCGCGCTCACCGCCGTCCGCATCGACCTCGGCGCCACCGGGGAGAGCCTGGAGTGGACGGTCAACGCCTACACCCTCGCCTTCGCCGTCCCGATGCTCGCCTCCGCCGCCCTCGGCGACCGCTTCGGGCGCCGCCGCGTCTTCGGCGCCGGACTCATCCTCTTCGCCCTCGCCTCGGCGGCCTGCGCGCTCGCGCCGAACCTGCCCGTGCTCATCGCCGCCCGCGCGGTCCAGGGCGCCGGGGCCGCCGCCGTCCTGCCATTGGCCATGACGCTGCTGAGCGCCGCGTACACACCCGAGCGGCGAGCGCGGGCCCTGGGCGCCTTCTCCGCCGTGGTCGGCGCGTCGGTTCCGGCCGGGCCGCTGCTGGGCGGGCTCGTCGTCGACGGCCTGTCGTGGCGTTGGGTGTTCTGGCTGAACGTGCCCGTGGTGGCGGTGCTCCTGCTGGTGCTGCGGCGGCTGCCCGACTCGCGCGGTGAGGCACGCCTCGACGTCTGGGGTCTGCTGGTCGGCGCCGCCGCGTCCGCCGCGCTGGTCCTGGGCCTGGCCGAGGGTGACCTCCGCCTGGTCGCCTTCGGGCTCGTCCTCGTGGTGGTCTTCGTGCTCGTGGAGCGGCGGCCCGGTGCGGTCCTGCCGCCCCGGCTGTTCGGTTCGCGCGCCTTCGCCGCCGGGAACGCCGCGATCTTCCTGCTGTGGGCCTCGGCCTTCGGCTCGGTGTACTACATGGCCCAGTACCTTCAGGCCGGGCTCGGCTCGCGGCCGCTGCTCGCCGGGCTTCAGCTCGTCCCGTGGGGAGCGATGACGGTCCTCGTCCCGCGTCTGGCCGGTGCTCTCATCCCGCGCTTCGGCGAGCGCCCGTTCATCGTCGGCGGGATGCTCCTGCACGGCGCGTCGATGCTGTGGATCGCCACTTCCGGCATCGGTTACTGGCACCTGGTGGTGCCGCTGATGCTGTCCGGGACCGGGGTGGCCGCGGCGATCCCGGCGACGCAGAGCGCGGTCATGGGCTCGGTGGCGCCCGTCGACCTCGGCCGGGCCTCCGGCGCGTACGGGACCCTCCGCCAGCTCGGCGGTGCCTTCGGGGTGGCCGCGCTCGTCGCGGTCTTCGCCGCGAACGGTTCCGTGGCCGCGCCCGGTGAGTTCGCCGCGGGCTTCTCCGCGGCGATCACGGTGAGCGCGATCCTGGCGGGCGCGGCGGCGGTCGCCGGAGCGCTGGTGCCTCACAGGCGCCGCAGGGCCTCCTCCGACGCGCTTCCCGCCTCCGCCGCGAACACCTCCAGCCCGCAGCACGCCGGTGCCTCCGGCAGCGCCACCGACGAGGCCACCAGCCTCAGCTCGCCCGCGAGCGGGTGATCGAGGACGAGCGCCCGCTCGCGCAGCCGCGCCACCGGGCGCTCGTCCCACAGCCGCGCGAAGTCGGTGTCACCGCGCATCTCGGCGATGTGCGCGGCCAGGTCGGCGTCCCCGTAGCGGCCGTGCAGGACGCGCAGGTGCGCCACGTGTCCGCGCGCGGCGGCCTCCCAGTCGCGGTAGAGGCCGCGCGAGGCGAACAGGGTGTGGGTGAGCGTCCGGTGCTGGCCGAAGACGGCCACGGCGAGCCGGTTGGCGGCCAGGATCTGGGTGTGGCGGCCGAAGACGAGGGCGGGGCTGCGGACGAAGGAGTCCAGCAGCGTCCGCCACGCCTCCGGCAGCGTCGTCTCATGTGGACACGGTTTGCCGCGGTGGGCGAGGCCGTGCAGGTAGGCGAGTTCGTCGGCGTCCAGCCGCAGGGCGCGGCCGACGGCGTCCAGGATCCCGGGCGAGACGGCCTCGCCGCGTCCCTGCTCCAGCCGGGTGTAGTGGGCGATGCTCACGCCCGCCACGGCCGCCAGTTCCTCCCGGCGCAGGCCGCCGACGCGGCGGGTGCCGCCGTGCTCGCGCAGGCCGACGTCGCCGGGACGCAGGCGGGCGCGGCGGGACTTGAGGAATCCGCTCAGTTCGGCTCGGTCGTCCACGCGGCAAACGTACGTGATCACGCGGTGAGTACGCGGAAGCCGGATCTGGCCGATCATCCGGTCGGCGATGAGGCTGTGGATCTATCGATGGGAGATCCACATGACCCTCGCGATCATCGGCGGCGGCATGATCGGCTCGGCCGTCGCGTGGCGCGCCGTCGCCGCCGGGCTCGACGTCGTCCTGAGCAACTCGCGCGAACCGTCCACATTGGCCGGCCTGGCGGCGTCCCTGGGCGCCCGCGCGGCCTTCGCGGCCGAGGCGGCTCTCGCCGCCGACGTCGTGGTGGCCGCGATCCCGGTCTCGGCCTTCGGGAAACTGCCCGCCCGGGCGCTCGCCGGGAAGATCGTGGTCGACACCGCCAACTACTACCCCGAACGCGACGGGCACCTGGCCGAGCTCGACTCCGGCGCGCTCACCTCCAGCGAGCTGCTGCAACGGCACCTGCCGTCGTCCACAGTGGTCAAGGGCTTCAACGCGATCACCCCGCACCAGATCGGGACACTCGCCCGCCCCGCCGGGGCTGCGGACCGCAGCGCGCTGCCCATCGCCGGTGAGGCCGGGGCCAAGGCCGAGGTGGCGCGGCTGCTGGATCGGCTCGGCTTCGACGCGGCCGACGCCGGCGTCCTCGCCGAGAGCTGGCGCGCCGAGCCCGGCACGCCCGCCTACATCCTCCCGTACCTGGGGGAGGGCGGCGGCGTTCCTCGCCTGGACGGCCGGGACGCCGGGCGTGCCCGTCCCGGCCGCGCGGGTGGCGGCGCTGCTGGCCTCGGCGGTCCGGCGGCGGGCGGGGGAGGCGCTGCTGCCCCGGCCGTGAGCCGCGTCAGGTCCCCGCGTGCGCCAGCGCCGAGGGCGTCAGCCGCCCGACGATGGCCGGGGCCTGCCGGACGAGCGCGTCGTCCTCGACCGCCTCGACCATGAAGCGGGCGTAGTCGACGCGCCGGGTCCGGTTGCTGGCCAGGACGGGGTCGCCGACGTGGTGGCTCCACACCGGCAGGCCCTGGCTCTCGCCCTCCTCCAGGTCGCTGCCGCGCACCACCGTCCAGGCGGTGTCGCTGGCGAAGACCCGGCGGCAGGCCTCGACCTGGTCGCCGACGTCGATGACCCGCAGCAGCTTCGCCAGCCGCCCGACCACCGCCGCCATCGCCCGGAAGTGCCACGGGTACACGTCCCGGCCGTCGCGGCTGATGTGCCAGCCGCAGGAGAACACCAGCCGCGCGCCGGGCCGCGCGTGGTCCAGCACCGCCTGCGCGGTCCCGGACGCGTAACCGTCCACCCCGAACGGGACCAGCACGGTGAGGACCGCGTCGCAGCCCCGCACCGCCCGCGCGATGACGGCCGGGTCGTTGGTGCGTCCGGGGTGGACGGTGATGCGCCCGGCGAACTCGGCCAGCTTCGGCACGCTCTTCTCCCGGCAGACCCCCACGACCTCGTATCCCCGTTCCAGGGCCAGCCGCACCATGTACCGCCCGAGCTTCCCGGACGCGCCGATCACGCACAGTCTCTTGCCGTTGGATGCCACGTCGGCTCCCCTCCTCTTCCTTACTTAGTAAGGCTGGGCCTTACGGTGTAAGTTTGTCAAGACCGGAAGCGGAGGGGCCGATGACGCGGAGTCCACTGAGGACCGAGACCGTGCTGCGCGAGGCGGTGGCCTACGCCGATGAGAGCGGCGGCGTCCCGAGCATGCGCAAGATCGCCGAGCGGCTCGGCGTGGAGGCGATGTCGCTCTACCACCACTTCCGCAACAAGGACCTGATCCTGGACGGCATGGTCGACCACGTCTTCGCCGAGATCGAGCCGCCACCGCCCGCCACCGAATGGCGGGCCGCGCTCGGGCATCACGCCGCCTCGATGCGCGACGTGCTCGTCCGCCACCCCTGGGCCATCGGGCTGATGGACTCCCGCGGCCGCCCCGGGCCCGCCACCCTCCGCCGCCACGACGGCGTCCTCGGGCTGCTGCGCGCGAACGGCTTCCCGGTCGCGGGCGCGGCACACGCGGTCTCGGCGCTCGACAGCTACGTCTACGGGTTCGTGCTGCAGGAACTCAGCCTGCCGTTCGCGACGGCCGGTGAGCTGGACGAGGTCGCGTCCGGAATCCTCGACGCCGTGGGGGAGGAGTACCCGCACCTGGCGGAGCTGATCGCGCACCGGAACGCGCACTCGCCGGCGGTGGAGTTCGGGGCGGGACTGGACCTGGTGCTGGACGGGCTGGAGCGGTGGCGGGCGTGATCAGTCCTGCTTGCGCCGCCGCAGCAGCCATCCCGTCAGCCATCCGGCCAGGAACGTCACCAGCAGCACCAGCCACAGTGGCGCGCCGACGGAGGTGACGAACAGCTGCACGCGGGCGCTGTCCCGGTTGGCGAGGACGAACCAGACGGCCAGGACGATGATGATCGCGCCGAGGACCATCTTCGGGGTGATCCTGAACTTGCCCGGGGTCTTGCCCCCCGCCTGCTGGTCGCTCATGGACTCACGTTAGTTCCATTGTGGCCGTTTCGGTGCAAATCAGCCGATCACGGGCGGGCCCGTGACCGGCCGGGGATCGCTCAGGCCAGGCGGGTGCGTGAAACCGGTCCGTGGCGGCGGGTTTCGGGTTCGGCGCCGTTGGCGCGTTCCTCGAAATCGGCGGCCGGGGCCGGATCGATCCGGGTGACGCGCGGACGTGTCTTCTTGCGGCTTCCGGACAGCAATTTCACGCCCGGTTTCTCCACGAACTCATGGAGTAGCACCGCGCCCACGAGTGCGATGCAGAAGACCGCGATCAAGTTGGGCACCGTGGCGATGTCGCGACTCCCCATTACATGGTTCGCCAGATAGATCACCAGTTCGTGCACCAGGTAGAAACAGAATGAGATCTCACCGAGGTACACGATGCGTTTGTTCCGGAACACCGACGGTGCGCCACGCAGGTCCGCCGAGGCCGCCGCGGCGATCAGGAGGCTGAACGGAATCACCGTCACCGCCGCCCGATGGAACTCGTCGGGCACCTGATGCACGCCCCAGAACAGCGCCGCCGCGCACAGTCCGAGACTGATGACGACACCCGGTCCGCGCCATTTACCGGCCTTCACGATGAACGCCAGGCAGATGCCGGCGAGGAAGTCGGGCAGCCGCAGCGGCGGCAGCAGGTACGTCACGAACAGCGGCGTCCAGCCCAGCACGGAACGGAACACCTCGACCGTGAACGGCAGGACCACCACGAACAGGCACGACAGCCCGCCCACGACGTACCACCCTCGCACCGACAGCCCCCGCAGCCATCGCGCCAGGAAAGGAAACATCGCGTAGAAGAAGAACTCGCAGCTCAGCGACCACGACACCCCGTTGAAGCCGAACCAGATCCGGTCATCACCGGGCACCCACGCCTGCGTGAGCGTGACGTTGGCCAGCGCCGCCCGCCACGAGAAGTGCTGCGCCAGCCACGGCAGCGCCACCAGCGCCACCAGGAACATCACCAGGTGGCTGGGGTAGATCCGCGCGAACCGCCTGCGCCAGAAGCCCACCTTGGTGTCATCGGCCCTTAAAGTCCACGCGAGCACGAATCCCGAGAGCACGAAGAAGAACGAAACGGCGGTCGGCCCGCCGAAGAACGTGTGCTTGAGCCATTGGACTTCTCCCGCCGTCCCATAGGACTTGTCCTCGTAGGAGAAGTGATACAGAAAGATCAACAATGCCGCGAACCATCGCAACCCCGTGAGCGAGTCCAGTCGACCCGGCGACGGGGACGTTATCGACGGTGCAATGGTCGGGTTTGGTTTACCGAATGTGAGATACTTCACTCCACTCCTCTCTCCATGTCAATGGAAAAGATCGAGCATCGACGGTAATCTGTTTCCCGGCCGAGTAACAAATCATCGGCACCATCGCCGTGGATCTTTCCAAAAGATGAACAAGCAGGTAGAGCGGCGATTCCCGGCTTGCTGATCGAGGCGTTTACAGATCCACGAGTCGGATTTTTCACTCGGCGCAGGCCCCGAATGCGGGGAATGGGTGCTTTGTCGGCGCGGGTGGGTGGCCGGTCGGCGCCGCGGTGCATCGTGGACGGTTGATCCATGGAGACCCTCGTCGTCATCGTCACCGCGGAGGGCTGGGACCTCGGCGTGTTCGCCGCCGCGCTCGGCGCCTCGCACCAGGTCGCCCCGGCGTCCCCCGGCAGCGGGAGGCACCTCGTGGTCTCGCGGCCGGAATCGAGTGCTCGCGCCTACGTCGTCCTCATGGACCGGGAGGGAGACGGCCTCTTCGAAGACTGGCCCGAGGCGCTGATCCCCGAGGAGCCCTTCGCGGCCTTCGCCATCGACTACCGGGTTCCGGCGCTCGCGGAGTCGATCGCCCGCGCGATCCTCTCGGGCACGACCGGCCTCGTCGACACCAACTTCGGCGATGTGCTGACCGGCGAGGAGTTCCTCGCGCGAACCGGCCGCGCCGGTCCCCGCCGGGTGTGGTGGACGTGGCCTACGCCGGAACCGATGCCCTCCGCCGGTGCCCCGGCTTCAGTCCCGCGCGATCTCGGCGGCGAGATCGGCGGTCCCGGCCCGTGAGGATCCCCTCTCCCCGGCGCGGAAGCGTCCGGGGGCGATGCCGAACTCGCGCTTGAAGGCCGTCGCGAAGGCGAACTCGGAGTGGTAGCCGACCGCGGCGGCCACCGTTCGAAGTGGCTCGTCGGACGCGCGGAGATGCCCGGCGGCGGTGGTCATCCGCCACCAGGTCAGGTAGGCGAGGGGTGGGCGGCCGACGAGTTCGGTGAAGCGCCGTGCGAAGGGCGCGCGGGACAGCGCGCCCTGCGCCGCCAGGGACGCCACTGTCCATGGCGCGGCCGGGTCGCGGTGGACGGCCCGCAGCGCCGCCGCGACCGGCGGGTCGTTGAGGGCGGCGGCCCAGCCCGTCACGGCGTCGCGGGCGGGCCCGGAGCCGAACCAGGCGCGCAGGATGTACAGCAGCAGGATGTCCAGGAGCGGTGGACGGACGGCGTCCGAGCCGTGGCGGGGGTCTGCGATCTCGGCGGCCAGGAGCTTCACGATCGCGAGGAGCTCGACGCGCGCCGGGAGGTGGATCACCGCGGGGAGGCCGCGCAGGAGCGGGTGGCCGCGCGCCGGATCGAGGCGGTAGGCGCCGCAGAGCAGGGTGGTGGGCGGGCCGTTGGCTCCGGTGGGGTCGACGGTCGCCGTGGAGTAGCGGTCCCCGGGCCGGGGGTCGCCCGGATCGCACGGCGGGTCGTCGGCGCGTGTCGCGAGGCTGTCGACGAGCGTGTGGGCACCGCCCTGCGGGAAGAAGACGACGTCGCCCGCCGACAGGCGGAGCGGGGCGTCGTCCGGCCTCAGCAGCCAGCAGGATCCCTCCAGCACCACCTGGAATCCGGCCGCCCCGGGCACGGACGCGAACCGCTGCCCCCACGGCGCGTGCCATCGCACGAGCGCCGAGCGCGGCGTCCCGGTCCGGGTCACCGCGATCACGTCGCTGAGCACGTCCACGCCGGGAAACTACCCGCCGCGAGACGATCGCGTATGAACGGGGGATCCGCACACATGGTTCGTCTCGTCCGCGCTTTCTACGGTGGGATCATGAAGAGCGCACGAATCCACGAGTACGGCGACCCGTCCGTGATCCGCTACGAGGACGCCCCGCGGCCGGTTCCCGGCCCCGGCGAGGTCTTGGTCCGGGTCGCCGCGACGTCCTTCAACCCCACCGAGATGGCCCTGCGCTCCGGCGTGCTGCGCGACCTCTTCCCGCTCGCGTTGCCCTACACACTCGGCTGGGACGTCGCCGGCACCGTCGTCGAACCGGGCGAGGGGGTGGACGAGTTCGCGCCCGGCGCTCACGTCATCGGCCGCTCGGACGGGGGCGGCGCGGCCGCGGAGTACGTCACCGTCCCCGCCGCCGTGCTGACCCCCGCCCCGGCGTCGATCCCGCTCGCGCACGCCGCCGCGATCCCGATCGCCGGTGTCACCGCCCGGCAGGCGGTCGAGCGCGCCGCGATCACACCCGGGCTGTGCGTCCTGGTCAACGGCGCGGGCGGCGGCGTCGGCGGCTTCGCGACCCGGCTCGCCAAGCACGCCGGCGCGCACGTCATCGCCACCGCCGGGCCCCGCAGCGCCGCCGCCGTCCGCGCGCACGGCGCCGACCGGGTCGTCGACTACACCGCCTCCCCGCTCACCGAACAGCTCGCGGACCCGGTCGACGTCCTGCTGAACCTGGTCCCGGTACCGCCCTCGGAGACCGGGCCGCTCGCCGCGCTCGTGCGCCCGGGCGGCCGCATCGTCAGCGTCGCCACCCCGTTCCCCGCCGGTGACACCGATGTGGCGGCCCACCACGTGGTCGCCCGCAACGACGCCGACGACCTCGCCGCCCTCGTCCGCCTGGTCGACGCCGGAACCCTCACCGTGGACGTGAGCGCCGAGCACCCGCTGTCCGACATGGCCCGCGTCCACCGCCTCGGCGAGGCCGGAGGGATCCGCGGCAAGGTCGTGCTGGTGCCACCGGCGGAGCGGCGGGGCTGACCGGCGGGGGACCGGCCGGCGCCGAGGTCGGGGACACCGCACCGTCCCCCGCTGCTTACGCTCACTCCCGTGACCTCCCAAGACGACCACCTCGACGGCATCGGCGTCGGCCCCTGGCCCGGCGAATGGCCCACCGACGCCAGGTACGACCCCGAGCTCCTGGAGCTCGGCGACCGCCGCAACGTCCGCGACGAGTACCGCTACTGGACGCGCGAGGCGATCGTCGCCGATCTCGACACGCGGCGGTTCCCCTACGAGGTCGCCATCGAGAACTGGCAGCACGACTTCAACATCGGGACGGTGGTGCGCAACGCGAACGCGTTCCTGGCGCGGGCGGTGCACATCGTGGGGCGGCGGCGGTGGAACCGGCGGGGTGCGATGGTGACCGACCGGTACCAGCATGTCGAGCATCATGCGACGGTCGGGGAGTTCTGCGAGTACGCGGCGGGGGCGGGGCTGGCGGTGGTGGGGATCGACAACCTGCCGGGGGCGGTGGCGCTGGAGGAGACGCGGCTGCCGGAGCGGTGCGTGCTGGTGTTCGGGCAGGAGGGGCCGGGGCTGTCGGACGAGGTGCGCGAGGCGGCGTCCATGGTGTGCTCGATCGCGCAGTACGGGTCGACGCGGTCGATCAACGCCGGTGTCGCCAGTGGGATCGCGATGCACGCGTGGGTGCGACAGCATGTGTGGGGCGCGTGACGTTGGGGTGGCGAGAAGGGGCGTCGGTCGCCTGTGGAGCGTGACGGGTTGCCGACACTTCAGGCGTACGGGAAGTGCGGATGGCGGCACTGTCCGTACATCGTCACGTCCGTCCGGTAGCGTCACTTGTGGTCGTGACCAGGGATGTCTGTGGAGCCGGAAGGCGCAAAGGGGGGTTATCCTGGAAGCGGTCAAATGGGATGCCGGGTGTGTCGGCGCCCGTTACGGTTACAAGCAGTAAGAGTTTCAACATCACCTTAAAAGCTGTAGGCTCTAAGTGCCCGAGGCCTGTGCGACACGCAGCCGCAGACTGCGTGGGCATGGGGCCACCAACGCGGCACCGTGGGAGGGGGCTCGCCCGATGCTTAAGAAGATCCTGACCTGGGGTGGTTTGGCATTCCTGGTCTTCTTCGTCGCGTACCGGCCGAAGGAAGCGTCCAATGTCGTCGGAAACATCGGCGGCGGCATTATGGACGCCGTCCGGGGTCTCGGTGACTTCGTTTCGAATCTGCTCAGCTGATCGGTCCCGATGAGCCCCGGTGAGTTCGGTCGGTCGGGCGGTCGTGAGGAACGGGATGGTGAGCCGCGTGACGATGACACGCTGCTCGATTCCGATCTTTTCGACTCGCCCGATCTAGACCCCCCCGCCCCCCGCAGGCCCATCGACGGCGACATGAGCCCCCCTCTCGAAGTCGCCGACGAGGACCTCGACGGCCTGCGCTACGACTCCGCCGGCATGCCGGTGGGGCCTCGTCGTGTTCTGCCGCTGCCGGACGAGCCGAGTCCGCTCGCCGCCCGCTACCTCTTCCCCACCGAGAAGTACCGCGGCGAATGGCGCCGCCACTGGATCCACCTGGTGCCCGAGTTCGTCATCGGCGTCCTCGCCACCTTCGTGATGGGCTACGTCTCCGGACTCCTGGCGCGCACCAACAACGAGGGCGCCATGGGCGCCGTCATCGTCGCGTGGGTCATCGTCCTGGGCTGGGTCGGCTGGCGCGTCATGGACTGGTTCTTCGACCGCTTCATCCTGACCAACAAGCGCGTCATGGTCGTCTCCGGCGTCGTCACCCGCAAGGTCGCGATGATGCCGCTCCTGCGCGTCACCGACATGAAGTACGAGCAGACGCCCCTGGGCCGCATGCTCAACTACGGCACGTTCGTGCTGGAGTCGGCCGGCCAGGACCAGGCGCTGCGCGAGATCAAGCACCTGCCCGACCCGAACGAGCTGTACCTCCAGGTCGTCGAGGAGATGTACGAGCCGGACGCCGTGCAGGCCCGGGTCGAGGGCGAGGAAGAGGAAACGGCCTCGTCGCCGAGCGCGGTCAACGACGCCTGACCCCCGAAAGTGTGAGAACGGCGCGGCTTCGGCCGCGCCGTTTCTTTGCGCGCCGGAGAGCGGACCGTGTGGACGGTGGTGTGTGGACGCCGGTACGGCCGGGTCGACGGTGGACGGTGGCGTGTGGACCCCTACCGCCGCACCCCCCGCGCCACCAGCCGCGTCCCGATCACCTCGGTCCGCGCCGCCGCGCGCTCGCCCCGCACCCGCTCGAACAGCATCTCCGTCGCGCGTCCCGCCATCGCGCGGGTGTCGTAGGCGACCACGGTCAGCGGGCGGGGCATCAGGTGGGCGAGTTCGAAGTCGTCGAAGCCGGCGAGTTCGGCGTCGTCGCCGCGGCGCCAGAGCTCGCCGACGGCGCCGACGGTGAGGCGGTTGTTGACCGTGAAGAAGGCGGTGGGCGGCTGCGGGCCGTCGAGGAGCCCGGCGACCGCGCGGGCGGCGTCGTCGGGGTTGGCGACGCCTTCGACGACGGTGAGGGGCGCGTCGACGCTCTCCATCGCCTCGCGGGCGCCGAGGAGGCGCTCGCGCATCGTGTACACGCCGGTCGAGTCCAGCAGGACGGCGATGCGGCGGTGGCCTTTGGCCAGCAGGGCGTCGACGGCGGCGCGGGCGCCGCCGCGGTTGTCGATGAGGACGGTGTCGGCCTCCAGCCCGCCGCCGCCGGGGCGGTCGAGGAAGACCACGTGGACGCCCATGTCGACCTCGGGGCGCAGGTAGGCGTGGTCGCCGGAGGCGGGGACGAGGAGGAGCCCGTCCACGCGGCGGGAGCACAGGTCGAACACCAGGCGGCGTTCCAGGTCCGGGTCTTCCTCGGAGCTGGCGGTGATGAGCATGGTGTCGTGCTGGGCGGCGACCTCGGCGGCGACCGAGGCGATCGTCGAGTAGAACGGGTTGGCCAGTTCCTCGATGACCAGGCCGACGGTGCCGGTCCGGCGCCCGGCGCGCAGGGTGCTGGCGAGCTGGTTGCGCTGGAAGCCCAGGACGCCGATGGACGCCAGGACGCGCTCGGCGAGCCCGGCGTTGACCGTGGGCTCGCCGTTGACCACGCGGGAGACCGTCTTGAGGCTCACCCCGGCGTGGCGGGCCACGTCGACCATGGTCGGTCTTCTGGGGGTGTTCACGGGCGGGGTCCCATCGGTGCGTGTGGACGAAACGGTCCCACGCTACCGACAGGACGCCCGGGGGCCGCTAGGAGCCCGTGTACCAGACCATCTTCGCGCCGGTGTGGCCCGACTCGAACACGATGTAGGCGTTGGCGGCGGCGGCCGCGATGAGGAGGACGCCGAGGACGATCATGACGACGCGGCGGCCGGTCGCGGCCGGGTCGTCGGTGCGGGGCTTGGGCGCCTCCTCGCCTTCCTTGACGGTGGGCGTGAAGGCGCGGCCGGCGGCGGTCCGGCGTCCGCGTTCGAGGGCGCCGAAGAGGAGGAACAGGGGCAGGATCGCGATGGACGCCCACAGCAGCCAGTCACCGAACTTCTCGTGATCGGCGAGTCCGTTGGGCGCGGACGGGAGGGACGCGGCGAACTTCTCGCCGCTCCAGCGGGTGAAGAACACCGCGACGGGGGCGATGACGGCCAGGACGAGGACGGCCCAGCCGATGCGCTGGCGGACGGGCGGGATCAGGACGTAGGCGAGGGCGAACAGCACCAGCAGCGGCACCAGTACGACGGGCAGGTGGACCAGCAGCGGGTGGAGGGGGAGACCATCGACTTCGGTCGGCATCGATCCATTGAACACCATCGAAACACCGGGCGTGACCTGCACGACAATTCGCAGCGTGGTCGTGATCTCCGTGTCGTTGATCACGCCGGTAAGGTCCCATTTCTGTTTGACCCCTTCCATCCGGCATGTAACGGTGAAGAACGTGCAGAGCGAGCGTCTATTGCGATCCCACGGATTGCGCGTAACCCGGCAGCGCCTCGCCGTACTCGATGTGCTCCAGGAGGGCGGGCACCCCGAGGTCGACGAGATCATCACGCGTGCGCGCCGCCGGGTGAGCTCGCTGTCCACGCAGGCCGCCTACGACGTCCTGGCCGCGCTCACCGACGCCGGGCTCGCCCGCCGGATCGAGCCCGCCGGAAGCCACGCCCGCTATGAGGCGCGCGTCAACGACAGCCACCACCACCTCGTGTGCCGCTCCTGCGGCGAGGTCCTCGACGTGGAGATCTCCGGCGAGGAGACGCCCTGCCTGGAACCGGCCATGGCGCGCGGTTTCATGGTCGAAGAGGCCGAAGTGACCTTCTGGGGGATCTGCCCCCGCTGCCAGGCCGCCCGCTCCTAGCGCGTTCCCGGGCGGAGTGGCATCCTCCTCCCGCGTGGCCCTTCCCAATCGGCCGTTCACGCGTCAGAATCGATCAGTAACCCGCTGGGAGGAGCACACCGATGGGCCTACTGCGCTGGCTGCGCGGCGGCGACGACAATGACTCAAGTGTCGCCGCCATGTCCGCCGGGCTCGCCGAGCTGGAGGGCTTCGTCCAGCCGTCGAGGCGCAAGCAGACCGAGCTCATCCAGGAGCAGGAGCGGATGCGCGAGGACATCGGGAACGGACGCCAGTTCGACTCCCTCGACCTGGACTCCGGTGTCGCGGTCATCTACCGCCCGCGCAAGCGCGCCACCGAGGACGTCGCCGAGGCCTAGCCTCATCGCAGACCACCGAACGGCCCCCGCGAGCGGGGGCCGTTTCGCGTACAAAAAAGGAGCGCCGGGACCCGTTGGCCCCGGCGCCCGAACCCACCGCCGCTAGGCGGTGAACAGCTTGATGTACCCGTAGATGGACGAGGCGATCAGCTGGACGGCGATGGCCGCCAGCAGCAGACCCGCGATGCGCGTCAAGACCTCGATGCCGCCGCGCTTGATGAGCCGCACGATCACCGACGAGAACCGCATCGCCAGGTAGATGCCGATGTGCACGCCCAGGATCGCCAGCCCGACGCCCAGGTAACCGCCCGCGCCACCGGCGTCGTCGGCCTGCTGGACGAACAGGATCACCGCCACGATCGCGCCCGGCCCCGCCAGCAGCGGCGTGCCCAGCGGCACCAGGGCCACATTGGACGCCCCGGAGTGGTTCGGGTCGTCGGCCTTGCCGGTCAGCAGTTCCAGGGCCACCAGGAGCAGCAGGAGGCCGCCGGCGCCCTGCAGGGCCGGCAGGTCCACGTTCAGGTAGTGCAGGATCTGCTTGCCCGCGAGGGCGAACAGAGAGATGACGCCCAAAGAGAGCAGTGTTGCCTGTAGCGCGGCCTTGCTTCGCGCCTTGGCGTCCATGGCCCCGGTGAGCGCCAGAAAGATCGGCACTACGCCCGGCGGGTCCATGATCACGAACAAGGTCACGAAGGCCTCGCCGACGAGTGCGAATCCATTCACGAGATCTTGATAGCACCGCGTGAGGGATGGTGCACGTCGAACGGGAGTCCGGGGCGACGCCCGTCACGAACCGTAGCGGGGCACCGGCGTGGCGACCGGTCCGTCCGGTAGGGACACCCGTTCGAGGGACTGGTCGCCCGGGTCGTACGCCCACCAGCCGTCACTGTTGACCAGCAGCAGCAGGTTGTCGCGGGTCCACACCGCGCCGGCCATCTCGTATCCCGGCGGGAGACTCAGCATGCTGCCGTGGTCGTCGGTCGGGGACAGGTCGCGGCTCAGGTCGATGGTGAGCGGCGCCACCCCCATGCCGGGCAGGGTGAGTGTCACGCAGACCAGCCACCGGCCGTCCGGTGAGACGCTGGCCGGGGACACCCGCATGTCGGTCTTGGCGTAGCAACGGGGCGTGGTGGTCTCCTTGAAGGACGACCGCACGTCGATCCCGACGATGCACATCTGGTCTCCGGCGAACTTCGCCATCGGCGTCTGCCCGAAGTCCTCTTTCGACGTGCCGAACATCTGCAGCTGCCGGTCGGGACCGGACGTGGTCTCGGCATTGGAGACCGGATTCCAGGCCTGCAGGACCCGTTTCGAGCCGAACACGATGTCTTCGCCCACCCAGCCGCCGAGATCGCTGCCCTCGGGGACGGCGCGCTCGCCGAGCTGCTCGCCGTTCGGCAGGGAGTAGACCCGCAGCCACGGCTTCTGCCCCGGGGTGACGAACGGGGCCATCACCGCGACCCGTTTGCCGTCGGCGCTCACACTGAACACGAGGTTGTTGTCCTCGGCCAGGGTGACCGGAGACCGCCCGGGCATGTAGAGGGACAGCCGCTGGGTACTGGCGGGAGTCTCGCCGTCGCGCTGCCCGCCGAAGTAGGTGAGGGCCAGGAAGCCGTCGGGTACGCGCGCGCCCTGCTGGACGTACCGGCCGTCCTCGGGCTCGATCTTCGTCCCGTCGGCGGCGCGGATGAACGACCTGCCGCCGTCCTTGGGAAGCACGAGCGCGTCGATCCCGTTGCCGGACGGAGTCGTGGTCGGCTGCGGACCGGCCGCCTCGTCGGTGGGGCCGGAGGGGCGCATGCCCGGCAGGACGCCCGTGACGGTCGCGATCGCCAGCACGATCACCACGAACGCGGTGGCGAGCCCGGCGGTGGCCGCGCGGCGGCGGCGGACGTGCCCGGCGCGCACCAGCACGCGGTCGGCGATGTCCGGTTCCTGCGCGGGCACGGGGTCCGCGCGGTCCTCGAACACGGCGCGCAGCCCGCGCTCCAGCTCTCGGGTCATGTGGCCGTCCGCCTCCTTCCAGGTGTGTCGAGGGCGGCCATTTCGATGCCGGCCTCGGCGAGGTACGTCCGCAGGTTCGACAGTGCCCGTGAGCACTGGCTCTTGACCGTTCCCGCGGCGATCCCCAGGACCCGGGCCGTCTCCGACTCGGACATGTCCTCATAGAAGCGCAGGACCAGCACCGCCCGTTGCTTGGGCGGCAGCTTGCGCACGAAACGCCACATCAGGTCCCGTTCGACGTGCTCGTCGGTGTGATCGTTCCCGAGGTGCTCGGGGAGGATCTCGGTCGGATGCTCATTGCGCCACATCCGCCGCCACCAGCTCACGTTCGTCGTGTACAGGACCCGCCTCGCGTACGCCTCGACCGAGCCGATGTCGCCGATGCGCTTCCACGCGAGGTAGGTCTTCGTCAGGGCGGTCTGCACCAGGTCCTCGGCCGTGGCCCAGTTACCGGTCAGCAGGTATGCCGCACGGTGCAGGGCAGCGGACCGGGCCGTGACGAAGTCACGGAAGTCGGCCTCGATCTTCTCCTTCGAATCCACTCGTCTCCCGGGGGTCTGTGGAGGTGAACGCGCTGGAGCGTAGGAAGGGTTGCTGAGAGGGGCATGAAATTTCTCAGCGCCGGGCGCCGCAATGCGCGCGGAAGGGACCCGAAACCTACCCGGAAAGGGCGACGCGTGTATACCCGGTAGGTGTGGGGAGAGTGAACGCGCAGGTCAGCGGGGTGTGCGTGGCTGAAAACCGCTTCAGCGTCCGGCGTGCCGACGCGGGGAACGTGACGACGCTCTCAGGTGATCGCGCGGACCAGCAGCACGAACAGGGCGACCACCATGACCGCGCCCGCCATGATCCCCACGCCCGCGGTGAACGTGCGGGCCTGGCGCTCGGCGACCTCGGCCGCGGCGACGTCCTGGGCGGGCAGCGCGCGGGGCGGGGCGGCGTTCACCAGGTGCGGGACGCTCCAGCCCGGCGGAGGCGGGGCCGCGCGCGGCGGCCCCTCATAACGGGACGGTGGTGGCGCCTGTGGCACCACCACCTCCATGGGGGTGGCGTCGCCGCTGGGGCGGCGCCACACCGCGTCGGGATCGGTCACGGGACCGATGGTATTACTAGCCCGCGTCGGGGCGGCGGCGCTGCTGACGGCGACGCGGGGTCCGGGTCTCCAGGACGCCCGTCTCGTCGACCGGGGGCAGCGAGGCGCCCGGGTCGGAGAACACCGGCACCAGCGGCGAGTGCAGCGGGTGCTTCGGCGCGGAGACCGGGGCCTCCTCGCGGACGGCGGGGACCTCGTCGCGGACGACGGGGGTCTCCTCGCGGACGGCCGGGGCCTCGTCCTGCGCGACCGGAGCCTGCCGGCGGGTGCGCGTACGGGCGGGCTTCTCCACGACCGGCTCGGCGACCAGGGTGTCGGCGTCCTGGGCGGCCGGCTCGCGCGGGGTCTCGTCCTGAACGGCGGGAGTCTGCGCGACGGGCGCCTGGCGGCGCGTGCGGGTACGGGCGGGCTTCTCCACGACGGGCTCGGCGACGAGCACGTCCTGAACGGCGGTGGCCTGGACGGCGGCGTCCACGGCCTCGACGGTGACCTCGTCGGTGCGCTGCGCGGGCGTCCGGCGGCGCTGGCGGCGGCGCTCGGTGCCCTCGCCCGACTCGGTGACCTCCGTGCGGGTGCGCGACGGACGCTCCGCCGAGCGCTCGCGGGCCGGGCGCTCACGCGACGGCCGCGACTCCGACTGGGAGCCCGCCGGGCTCTTCGCCCGGCGACGCGAACGGGAGGCCTTGCCGCCCTCGACGTCGATCTCCTCCTCCGCCGACAGGCCCTCGCGGGACCGGTCGCGCTTGGGGAGCTCGCTGGTCACGTCGGTGGGGATGTCCAGATCGGTGTAGAGGTGCGCCGAGGTGTGGTAGGTCTCGACGGGCTCCCCGAGGTTCAGTTCGAGGGTCTTGTCGATGATCTTCCAGCGAGGCGCGTCCTCCCAGCTCACGAAGGTGATCGCGATACCGGTGGCGCCCGCGCGGCCGGTGCGGCCCCGCCGGTGCACGTAGGTCTCGACGTCCTCGGGGCTGTCGTAGTTGATCACGTGCGTCACGTCGCGCACGTCGATGCCGCGCGCGGCGACGTCGGTGGCGACCAGGATGTCGATCTTCCCGTTGCGGAAGGCCCGCAGGGCCCGCTCGCGCGCCGACTGCCCGAGGTCGCCGTGCACCGCGCCCACCGCGAAGCCGCGGAAGTCGAGGTCGTCGGCGATGCGCTGGGCGTGCCGCTTGGTGCGGGAGAAGACGATCGTCAGACCGCGGTCCTTCGCCTGGAGGATCCGGGCGAGCACCTCGATCTTGTTGAGCGAGTGCGTCAGGTACGCCAGCTCGCGGACCTCCCCGCCGGAGGCGGCGGGGTCCACCGCCACGTCGGCGTGGATCGTCATCGGCTGGTGCAGGTAGCGGCGGGAGAGGGCCACGATCGAGTCGGGCATCGTCGCCGAGAACAGCATCGTCTGCCGCTCCTCGGGCAGTGCGCCCAGCAGCTTCTCGACGTCCTCGGCGAAACCGAGGTCGAGCATGCGGTCGGCCTCGTCCAGCACCACGATCTGGATGCCGTCGAAGCGCAGGTGCTTGGCCTTCATGAGGTCGATGAGGCGGCCGGGCGTGCCCACCACGATGTCGACGCCGGTGCGCAGCGCCTCGATCTGCGGCTCGTAGGCGCGCCCGCCGTAGACGGGCAGCACGCGGACGCCGCGCAGCTTGCCGGCCAGTTCGATGTCCCGCGAGACCTGGAGGCCCAGCTCACGCGTGGGGACGACGACCAGCGCCTGCGGGCGGCCGTCGGCGCCCTCGTCGGGACCGAGCACGCGCTCCAGGATCGGGATGCCGAAACCGAGGGTCTTGCCGGTGCCGGTGGGGGCGCGTCCGATGACGTCCGTGCCGCGCATCGCGATCGGGATCGCGTACTCCTGGATGGCGAACGCGCGGGTGATGCCCACCGCGTCCAGGGCCTCGACGGTCTCGGAGCGGACACCCAGCTCGGCGAGCGTGGGGCTGTCGGGGCGGACGGGAGCGACAGGGGTCAGCTCCCCGACCTCGGTCTCGTCGACCGGGATCTGATGTTCTGCATCGCTGTACAGTTCGATTTTCCTAACATGATGAGCCGGTCGCCGCACCGGTTCGCTTACGCCCGGTGTCGCTGTACCCGCTGGAGTGTTCCCGCCCTTTTCGTCTCCAGGGCGGCCGGTGATCCGACTGTCACGCGGATCTAAACTCCTCCATGGTACGTGGTCGCCGGGGAATGGCCAGCGCCTTACCAGTACAGGTGTGCTCCGTTTCATGCGCGCGTGTGGCTGATGTGACGTGGGACCACGGGAGTCGATTCTTCGATAGCCTCGCGGAGTGGCCACTTCCTCCGTTCCCTCCGGTCCCGTCTCCGGTCCCGCCGCCTCCCCTGACGCCGTCGCCGACCTGCTCGGGGCGCTGGCCTACGGGTCGCTCGTGGCCTTCGACCGGCTCGCCGCCGACGCCCTGCTCGCGCCCGACCTGACCCGGCGGGCCCGGCTGGCGGTCATGGCCGGGGCCGAGATCGGCAACTATCAGCGGCTCGCTTCACGCCTTTCGTCTCTCGGGGTCCGGCCCGCTTCCGCGATGGAGCCCTTTCAGGCGGCCCTGGACGCTTATCACGAGGCGACGGCGCCGCGGGACTGGCTCGAAGGGCTGGTCAAGGCTTATGTCGGGGACGGGATCACCGACGACTTCTACCGGGAGATCGCTCCGTTCCTGGGGGACGGGGACCGGGAGCTCGTGCTGGAGGTCCTGCACGACACCGAGTACGCCGAGTTCGCGGTGGGGGAGATCCGGGCGGCGATCGAGGCCGATCCCCGGGTGGCGAACCGGTTGGGGTTGTGGGCACGGAGGTTGGTGGGGGAGGCGATGACGCAGGCGCAGCGGGTGGCGGCGGAGCGGGACTCGCTGGTGGAGCTTGTGGTGGCGGGGACGGGGGATTTGGTGGGGGTGGGGGCGCTGTTCAAGCGGTTGTCGCAGGGGCATGGGGAGCGGATGAGGGTGGTGGGGTTGAACAACTGAGGGTTCTTTTTGGGGGGTGGTCCGCTCGGCGCACCCAGCCCACCCAGCCCACCCAGCCCACCCAGCGCGAGCATCGCTACCACACACGGGGCCTTCCCTGGTGCGGCCGTCCCTCATCACCCGAGGCCGTTTCACCCGGCCTTCGTGGCCGTCTTCAGGCCGGAGGTCGTGGGTTTCCGACGCCTGTTGCCGCCCTCGGTGCTTCTTGTCTATCGCCCCGCGGATCGTTCGTGTTCGATGTATCCACTGCGTTGCGGCTAAGTGACGGTCACCCTCTGGCCTGGGCTTTCAGCCCTCGTCCCCGACCAGGACGCTGTCCTGGACCTGGGCCTCTCTCGGGAGGCGTCTCCTCCTCTGGTCGGCTGTCGTGACGGTGAACGAGGAACCTGGGGGTGTCAAGACGGAAGGGCGTGTCTTGACACCCCCAGAACCCTCGTTCCAAGGCCCATCCCGGCCGACCGACGGAGGATCCACCTCTCCTATCCCGGGTCGCTGTTTCCGCGCGGGCTGGTCTTCGGCCCGGCTCAGTTTTGCGGCCTGCGTCCGGTCTTCGACCCGGCTCTAGAACAACAAGCCGACTCCCCACCCGGGTTTTGACCCCGTTGCCCGCCAGTCACCGCGCCCGGCCCAGTTCCCCACCCCGCCCTGCCCCACCCATCCCCCGAACGCACCAACGCCACGCCCCTTCGGGCGTGGCGTTGAAGCTTGTGCGCTTGCTCTATGGCCGTTCGTGTCGCGTCGGCTTTAGCTGACGGTGAAGCCCACCGTGCGCTGGGTCTGCTCCGCGATTTCCACGTAGGCGATCTTCCCGACGGGGATGATCACCGTGCGGCCGGTCTTGTCGCTCAGGCGGAGCAGTCCGTTGCCTTCGAGGGCTTCCGCGACGGTCTTGTGGACCTCGTCGGCGGACTGGGCACTGTCCACAACCAGCTCGCGCGGCGCGTACTGAACGCCGATCTTGACCTCCACGGGCCCTCCTACCGCAATATCGAATGATCGCCACAAAGGCTATCCGGCGGCGGCCGTTATCGGCCTTCGCTGTCGCGTGTGTCATCTCCGTGCTGAAGCGGGAATCTTGAGATGCCCCGCCAGGACAGGGTCGCCAGGAGTTCCACCGCTTCTTCCTTCGGGACGGCTCGTTTCGACGAGAGCCAGTAGCGGGCGGCGATCTCGGCGGCGCCGGTGAGGCCGACGGCCAGGAGTTCCGCCCTTTCGCGGGTGGCGCCGGTGTCGGCCATGATCGTGTCGGCGATGGCCGAGGAGCATCCTCGTTCCACGCGTAGCATGCGCTCGGCGACGGCGGGGTCGTTGCGGAGGTCGGATTCGAACACGAGCCTGAAGGCCTCGCCCTGGGCGTCGACGAAGTCGAAGTACGCCTGCATGGCGCGGTGGACGCGTTCCTTGTTCTCGGTCGTGCCGGCCATCGCGGAGCGGACGGTGTTGACGAGGTTGTCGCCGTGGACGTCCAGGAGGGCCAGGTAGAGGTCGAGCTTGCTGGGGAAGTGCTGGTAGAGCACCGGCTTCGATACGCCCGCCCGCTCGGCGATGTCGTCCATGGCCGCGGCGTGGTAGCCGCGTGCGACGAACACCTCCTGCGCCGCCTCCAGCAGCTGGCGTCGGCGTTCGGGTCGGGGCATGCGGACACTGCGGCCGTCGGTCAGCGCCATGAGCGTTCGGCGGACCCCTCGTTCGGGGATGCGCCTCCTCCTTCCGATGAACAACGTTAGCGGCCTGCCGGAGCCCGTGGGATCGCGCTCGGTTAGCGGGAGTGGTGCGTTGGCGGTAATGTGCTGACAGACCGGGCGAGGAGTGCGTCGTGTACGAGCAGGATCGGCGCGATACCGACATGGGTCGCGCGTCGCAGGACAATGCCGTCGTGGCGCCCGTGAGGCGCTACGAGACGTCGCGCCGCGCCTCCGAGAACGACGAGCCCGAGACGACCGTGACGCCCGTCGCCCCCGTGCCGCGGGCGCGGCGCCACCGCTACGCCGACGAGCCGGAACCGGCCGCCCCGGTCGCCGAGGCCGCCGTGGACGCCCAGCTCAACCGGATAGCGGCGTTCTTCCGCGGTGCCGACCAGGAGCGCAAGGCCACCGCGGGTGACGGCTTGGCGCTGTGGGACAGCGCCGCCACGCAGGAGATCCGCCCGCCGGCCTACCAGCCGGAGGTCGTCACCACCGGCGAGGCGACCCCGACCGAGGACGACGCGGTGCTGGTCGCCGTGCGCGAGCTGCCCGGCGTCAACGACGCCGAGCTGTACACCGACGCCACCGGTACCCGGCGTTTGCGGCTCGACCTGGACTCCGCCGCCGACCCGGACGTGGTCTCGGCCGCCGCCGCGCGGCTGCTCGCCGACCGGCTGGGCGTGCGGGCGCAGCCGCGCACCACGCAGTCCTTCTCGTTCCCGCGCCCGCCGGTTGGGCTCACCAGCCGCGCGGTCGTCGAGCAGGTCTCGGTGGCCACCGCCGGGTTCGAGACCGCCGTCGAGGTCGCGCTGAACGTGGACGGGCAGGTCGCCATCGGGCGCGCCGCCGGACCGGCCGTCGACTGGCACGTGCTGCGCACCGCCGCCGACGCCACCGTCGACGCCGTCGCCGGGCTCATCGGCGAGCGCGGGCGGGCCGTGGTCGAGCACGCCTCCGTCGTCCCGGCCGGGGCCCTGCGGGTCGCGGTCGTGGTGGTGCTGCTGCTGACCGAGGCCGGTGCCGAGCAGCTCGCGGGCGCCGCGCCGGTCGCGGGTGACTCGCGGCAGGCGATGGTGCACGCGACCATGTCCGCCCTCAACCGCCGGCTGGAGGTGCTGCTGCCGTGAAACGAGCCGTGATCGCCCCGGATGAGGCCGTGCCGAGCATCGAGGTTCAGCACGGGCCGTGGCCGGGCCGCGATCACCTCATCGACGGCATGCACACCTTCGTCCGCGAGACGCCGCCGACCGCGCCGGGTGCCGAGCCCGCGCTGTACGTGCACGGCCTGGGCGGGTCCGCGCAGAACTGGACCGACCTCGCCGACGTCCTCGCCACCCGTCTCGACGGGCAGGCCATCGACCTGCCGGGTTTCGGCCGCAGTGAACCCTCCCGGCGGTACACGATCCCGGCCATGGCCGAGCGTGTCATCAGCTGGATCGAGTTCGCCCAGCGTGGGCCGGTGCACCTGTTCGGCAACTCCCTCGGCGGGGCGGTGTCGGTGTACGTGGCCGGGAAGCGGCCCGATCTGGTGCGGAGCCTGACGCTGATCAGCCCGGCCATGCCGTTCCTGGACCCGTCGCGCTCGGTGCACTCGCGCATGGTGCCGCTGCTGGCCATCCCGCGCGCCGACCGCATCGCCATTCGCGCACTGGCGCGCATGACGCCCGCGCAGCTGGTCGACCAGGTCGCGCAGAACTGCTGGGCCGACCCGAGCACGATCACCGAGGTCCGGCGCGCCGAGGCCGTCGCCGAACTCGAATACCGGATGAGCCTGCCCTGGCACGCCGACGCCTACGTGCGTTCCTTCCGGGGTCTGGTCTCGTCCTTCATCCGCGCCTACCTGCCCGGTTCGGGCTCGCTGTGGCGCCTGGCGGGGCACGTGACGGCGCCGACTCTGGTCGTGTGGGGCAAACAGGACAAGCTCGTCGACGTCCGGCTCGCCCCGCAGGTGGCCCGCGCGATCCCCGACTCACGCATGTTGATCTTGGACAAGGTGGGGCATCTCGCGCAAATGGAGGCGCCACGCGCCGTGGCGCGCGCCTTCGTGGGGATGTTGGATGAGATCATGAGAGGCGATGTCGACGACTCGCCGAGCAGCAGCAGCCCCAGCGCCGCCCCGGCAGCGGAGCCGCGGGGCAACTAGGCCCACGCGCCTCTCGCGCCGACGCAGGGCGCGTCTTCGGCGTACCGTGCTGCTGGCGATCTCGTTCGTCACGCTGATCATCGTGACCGTCGCCCTGTTCCGCACCGGCCAGGGCGAGGCCGAACCCGAGGCCGCCCCGCCCGCGCCCGCGCCGACCGCGACGGCGTCCGCCGCGCAGCCGCCCGCCCCGTCCCCGTCGCCCTCGCCGTCCCCGACGGTGGTCGACAAGGGCAAGGGCACCTGGTCCTACGCCGGCGGCGGCGACCGGCACGGCGACAAGGGCACGCTCATGCGCTACCGCGTCGCCGTCGAGGACGGCATCCAGCAGGACGTCGCGCCCTTCGCCGAGACCGTGGAGACCGCCTTCGCCGACGAGCGCGGCTGGTCCGGCGGCGGCGAATGGCGCCTCCAGCGCGTCGCCAAGGGCGAGGCCGCCGACTTCACCATCTACCTGGCCTCCCCGAAGACCCGCGCGGTCCTGTGCGCCGCCGACGACTACTACACCTCCTGCCGCAACGGCGACCGCGTCGTGGTCAACCTCGCGCGCTGGATCGAGGGCGTCCCCGACTACGGCGCGCCCCTGGACGTCTACCGTCTCTACGTCGTCAACCACGAGAGCGGACACGCCCTCGGCCACGGCCACGAGCTGTGCCCGAAGAAGGGCGAGCTCGCGCCCGTGATGCAGCAGCAGACCCTCGGCCTGCACGGCTGCACGGCGAACGCGTGGCCTTATCCGAACGGCAGATACCACTCGGGACCCTCGGGGGAGTACTGATGAGCGCGCTACCGGTCGAGGACGCCGCCGACGTCCTGGAGAAGCTCCTGGAGACGCCCGACGCCGACGGCGTCCTGTCGGCCGTGCGCCGCTTCGCCGCGGTGGAGTTCGACGCGGTGAGCGACGACTTCGCCTTCGAGTACGGGACCCTCGACTGGGGTGACGGGCCCTTCTTCGCCGTCGGGTTCTCCCGTCAGCTGGAGCCCGCCGATGAGGAGCTGGACGTGGTCCAGGCCCGCGTCGAGTTGCAGTTCGAGGTCGACGCCGAGCTCATCGGCGCCGGTGACTGGGGCAGCGAGTGGACCGCCGGTGGCGCGAAGTCCTTCGACCAGTGGCTGGACGCGGTGGCGGCCAAGCCGATCTGGGCGCTGGTGCGCGGCCGGACCGTCCGCGCGGTCGAGGTCGCGCAGGACGGCGTCTTTTAGGCGTCAGCCGCCCGGGGTCGCCCTGGCGCAGCGGAAGTCCACCGCGTTGCGGTCGGAGTCGGGGCCGAGGCCGTCGCGTTCGTCGGCCTCGCCGGACGCCCACGCGCACGCCGGTGCCGGTTCGCCCTCGGTGCAGTCGAGCCCGGGGCCGAGGCCGAGTCCGTCGACGATGACGCCGGAGGCGTCGGTCAGCAGCCAGCCGCCGCGTGTGGAGACGTCGGCGCCGTAGCGCAGGTCGGGCATCTGCCCGCCGGCGTAGGCGCGGCGGGGCCGGAAGCCTGGCCCGGCCAGCAGGCGGCGCGCGCCGGGCGCGAGGGACGTCCCCGGAGGCAGGGTGGCGATGACGGTGGTGAGCCCCGGCGCGGAGCAGACCGCCAGGCGCCAGCCGGAGACGTCGGCGGTGGACGCGGTGGGGTTGCGCAGTTCGAGGTACTCGTCGGTGGCGCCGCCGGGTCCGGCGGGCGCGGCTTCGCTGATGACGACGCCGGGGGTGGCGGGTACCGGGGCCATCGGGGTGAGGGACGCGCATATCAGGGCGGGTATGAGGGCACCGTTCTTCACTGTTCTTCTCTTTCCCTGTCCGTAATCGGCGGGTGGCGAGTGGATGTCATCCGCTCCCTATCATGTTGTGCCCCGGCCGGAGTCGGTCACGGAGGATTAAGGCCCGAATGTGGCACATCCGGGGACCCCGTTCCGGGGGCCAGTAGAGTGGCCCCCTTTCGCCATTGGCGGGATTCGGTCAGGGTGTTGATGAGACTCGAATCGGGTCGCGCTCGAACGGATTCGGCGTGAAAGCAGAGCCGGTGATCCGGTTGTCGCGGCCTTTGGGGGCGCCCCCATTCCACCGAAATTCTGTCCCCACCCCCGGAAATGAGTTCGACCCGGGTGGCAGAAAGGAAAGCTCATGCGCAAGCTCCTCGCCCTGGCCGCTTCGGCCGGTATGATCCTCGCCCTCGGCGTGGCCGGTACGGCCAGTGCCTCCGCCGACTCCGGCACCGACCGGGTCATCACCCCCAAGCAGTCGATGACCGTCGTCATCAACGAGGTCCAGACCCACGGCCTGAGTGCCGGCGACCAGTTCGTCGAACTTCGCAACGTCTCCCCGAACAGCATCGACCTGGCGGGCTACCAGCTCCTGCGCTGCGAGACCTCGGGCAACGAGACCGTCATCCAGACCTTCGGTCCCGGGACCGTCCTGGCGCCCTACGGCCAGATCGGCCAGCACCTGCTGATCGCGCCCTCCGCCGTCAAGGGCGTCGCCCCCGACGTCATCGCCTCGCCGAGCATCTCCCAGCAGGGCGGCGCGATCCTGCGCACCCCGTTCAACAACGGTGGCCAGAAGGTCGACGGCGTGGGCTTCTCCCCGCTGGCCGGATCCTGCCTGGAGCAGACGAACGCGTCCGGCCCGGCCGCGTCGGTGCCCGTGTTCAACACGTGGAACCTGTCCGCGCAGCGCAACCACACCGCGACCGACACCGACACCAACTCGATCGACTTCGGCCTGATCACCCGCAGCCCGCAGAACCGTTTCTCGGTCTGATCCTCCATCGCGACGCCGAGTGAGCCGGGGAAGACCCTTCCTCTTCCCCGCCCGGGCCGCCCTCTCGGGGCGGCCCGGGTCGTACTGTCGGGGCCGGACGAACAAATGGCGAAATTGCGCCAGCGGCCGGTTTCGGTCAGGTTCAGATCTTTTTCACCAGCCGGACACGTGTCACACTCGCTGCACACCGGCTTGGAAAAGAGCCGATCGGCATACAGTGCGAAAAAGAGGAGCGGCACCATGTCTCCCCCCGGCGAAGGATGCGCGCCGACCGGCCGGCGCGTAAATGACACACGGTTCTGGATCAGGCGGTCGTGCGCATTCGCGCTCTGTGGCCTGATCGTTTTTTCGATGCAATCGGTGACGGGGGCCGCGGCGGCCGCCGCTCCCGTTTCCCCCTGGCGGCCGCCTTCGGCACCAGCCGCCGACACCGCGGTCACGCTGATCACCGGCGACACGATTCAATACCATCTCGATTCCGGCGGCCGTCCCGTCTTCACCGCCACCCCGGCGCCCAGAAGCGACGGGCGGACCGTGGCCTTCCACGCCGAGGGCGGCCCCGGCGACTTCCACGTGTACCCCGACGACGCGGTGCCGCTGCTGTCGGCGGGCGTGCTGGACCGCGACCTGTTCGACCTGCCCGGATTAGTCGCGCAGGGCCTGTCGGACGCCGCCAGCGACAGCATCCCGGTGATCGTCGGCTACGCCGGTGACCCGGGCGCGGCCCGGTTGCGCGCCGACACCGACGCGCTGCCCGCCACCGAGGACGTCGTCGCGCTGGCCAGCGTGGACGGCGCGGGCGCGGCGGTGCGGCGGGCGCACGCGGCGTCCTTCTGGTCGGCGCTGACCGCCCGCTCCCTGGACCGCCGGGTCGCCTCGGTGTCCCTCGACCACCGCGTCACCGCCGTCCTGGACCGCTCGGTCCCGCAGATCGGGGCCCCGGAGGCCTGGGCGGCCGGGTACACCGGCGCGGGCGTCACGGTGGCCGTGCTGGACACCGGCGTCGACGCCACCCACCCCGACCTGGCGGGCAAGATCGCCGCCGAGCAGAACTTCACCGCCGATCCCACCGCCGCCGACGGCAACGGGCACGGCACGCACGTCGCGTCCACCATCGCGGGCAGCGGCAGCGCCTCCAACGGCCGCTACAAGGGCGTGGCACCCGACGCCAAACTCATCAGCGGCAAGGTTCTCGGCGCCGACGGCAACGGGCTGGAGTCGTGGATCATCGCCGGGATGGAGTGGGCCACCCGCAACGGCGCCTCCGTGGTGAACCTGTCGGTCGGCGGGCGCGTCACCGACGGCCGCGACCCCCTGGCGCGGGCCGTGGACGACCTCACCGCCCGCACCGGCACCCTGTTCGTCATCGCGGCGGGCAACAGCGGCCCCGGCGGGCCGCTGATCAGCACCCCCGGCGCGGCCACGTCGGCGCTGACCGTGGGCGCGGTCGACAAGGGCGACGCGATGGCGTCGTTCTCCTCGCGCGGGCCCCGGGTCGGCGACCACGCCGTCAAACCCGAGATCACCGCGCCCGGCGTCAACATCGTGGCCGCCCGCGCCAAGGGCACCGCCCAGGGCACCCCCGTCGACGCGTTCTACACCGCCCTCAACGGCACCTCGATGGCCACACCGCACGTGGCGGGCGCGGCGGCGCTGCTGCGCCAGGCGCGTCCGGACCTGTCCGGGCCCGCCCTGAAGGACGCGCTGGTCTCGGCGGCGGCCGACAAGGGCGCGGCCTGGTTCGCGCAGGGCACCGGGCGCGTGGACGTTCCGCACGCCATCAACACGCCCGTGCGGGCCTCGGCCTCGGTGAACCTGGGCGACCTGACCACCGCGACGGCGCCGTCCACCGCCACCCTCACCTACACCAACGACACCGGCACCTCGCTCCCGCTGGCGCTGACGGCGAAGGTCGCCGACCGCACCGGCGTCCCCGCCACGGGCCTGAGCCTGTCGGCGACCTCGGTGACGGTGCCCGCGCACGGCTCGGCCCAGATCGCGGTGAGCGTCGATCCGGCGGCCGTCGCGCAGGGCGTCTTCGGCGGGACGATCACCGCCACCGGGCCGGGCGTGTCGCTGCGCACCGGCGTCGGCTACGGGCTCAGCCGCGAGAACCGGCTCACGGTCAACGTGGTCGACTCCACCGGCGCGGCCGCGTCCTACCCCTGGCCGATCGTGCTCATGCACGACGACTACGACCCGGCGAACCCCGTCGGGCGCCCGCAGTACCTCCTCGGCCCCGAGGGCGGCGAGGCCACCGAGTACGTCCCCGACGGGGTGTACACCGCGATGACCACCGTCTACGAGGGGACCGCGCCGGACTTCCGCCGCGCCAGCCTCCTGGCGGCCGTCGAGGTGCGCGTCACCGGGAACACCGCAATCACCCTGGACGCCCGCGCGGCGGTCGAGCTGGCGGCCCGCGCGCCGCAGGCGACCGACATGCGCATGCACTCCTACGCGATGACGCGGCACTGGGCGAAGCTGGACCTGTCCTACTCGATGGCCGGATACGCCATCGGCAAGACCTATCCCGTACTGGCCTCACCGGCCGCGCCCGGCGCGCTGGCGCCGATCTCACTGCACGACCACTGGGTCCTGGCGCAGCCGAAACCGCTGCGGCCGGTGCCCTACACCAACGGGCAACTGTCCTACAGCGACGCTCCCGGCTACATCTACAACCTCCAGTTCGCCTACCTCAACGGCGTTCCGGCGAACCTGTCGCGCGCGGTGACCAACCGGGACCTGGTGAGCACCCGCGTCCTCTACCACTCGGAGAACCCCGGCGCGCTGCTCCAGCGCGCCTACACCGCGATGGCCCCGACCCTGGGCGTCCTGTGGAACCCGATCATCTACCTCGTGCCCGGTGAGGTCACCGAGTACGTCCTGGCCGACGACCACCTGACCTGGGACCGCTACGCCAACCTGTTCCGCAACCCCAGCGCCTCGGTCCAGTACACCTACCCGCTCTACTCGCGCGAGACCTTCCGCTCGGCCGAGGCCGGGACGCGGCGGCCCGACGAGCACTGGTTCGAGGCACCGGCCCGCGTCGGCGCCCTCGACGTCCCCGATCCCTTCCGCGCCAACCCGATGGGCTACACCCGCGAGGCCTTCGCCATCCGCGGCGGACCCGACGGCGACCAGTTCCTGCCCGGCGCGCAGGCCCTCGGGAACGCCCCCGGCAGCGGCATGACCTACTTCGGCCCGGCCGACATGTACGCCCGCTGGCGCATGTGGAACACCGGCACCGGAACCGAGCTGCCCGTCGACTGGTCCGCCTGGGGCTACGCGCTCCCGGTGTTCCACCTCGACCCGGCCGCGGCCGGCTACCGCCTCGAAGCGGTGGACCGGGCGCCCGCCGACAAGGTGGGCGACCTGTTCCGCACCGCCCCGACCGCCACCACCGTGTGGACCTTCCGCTCCGCCCGCTCCGACGCCGCGGTGCCCGACGGGTACGTGTGCGGCGTCCCCAACCGGATCGACGGCGGCTACTGGATCGGCGACGTGTGCCGCTTCCAGCCGCTCATCCAGCTCGGCTACGACCTCGGCCTCGACCTGCGCGACCGGGCGCCGGCCGGCCGCGCCCACACCATCACCGTGCGCGCCGGGACGCACTCCCAGGCGTCCGGGCCGCCGGTGGTCTCGCTGACGGTGGAGACCTCCACCGACGGCGGGAAGACCTGGACGGCCGCCCGGCCCACCGGGCCGATGCGGGACGGGACGCTCACCGCGATCGTCAAGCACCCGCCGCTGGACCGCACCGACGGTTTCGTCTGGCTGCGGGTCAAGGCGGCCGACGCCTCCGGCGGCACCGTCGAATCCACCGTTCAGCGCGCCTATGAACTGACCTGACCCCGACCGCGCCGCGGCCCCCGGGCCGCGGCGCACACCTTTGGAGACCCATGCAGACCCGCCGGATCCTCATCGCCGCCGCCCTCAGCGCGCTCGCGCTGACCGCCCTGCCCGCCGCCGCGTCCGCCCGCCCCGCCGCGTCCTGCGCCGGGACCGCCGCCGACCTGACCGTCCACGGCGACCTCCTGGTCCCGCCGGGCGCGTCCTGCCGCCTGACCCGCGTCACCGTCACCGGGCGGGTCACCGTCGCGCCCGGCGCGAACCTCGTCCTGGAGACCACCACCGTCCACGGTGGACTCGCCGCCGAATCGAACGCCTTCGTCGCCGCCGAGGCGTCCACCGTGCGCGGACGCGTCCGGCTCACCGCCGCCTACGGCCTCGACGCCCACGGCGGCCGCCTCCACGCCCCCGTCACCGCCGAGAACACCGGATTCCTCTACGCCACCGGAACCGCCCTCGACTCCCTCACCTCCACCGGCGGCGAGACCTACCTCGCCTCGGCCCGCGTGGACGGGCGCGTCAGCACCCGCGACGACCGCTTCACCGACCTCGACGACACCGTCGTCCTCGGCTCTCTCAGCATCACCGGACCCGCCCAGGGCGCGCGGCTGTGCGCGTCCGAAGTGGACGGCGACGTCACCGTCACCGGCGCCCGCGGCCCGGTCCGCGTCGGCGGCGACTGCGGCTACGCCGTCCTCGGCGCCCGCCTCACCCTCACCGCCAACGCCGCCGTCGACGTCACCGGCAGCACCGTCCGCGGCCCGCTCTCCTGCCGCGACAACGCCACCGCCCCCACCGGCGGCGGCAACCGCCTGCGCGGCGGGGCGAGCGGGCAGTGCGCGACGCTCTCGGCGTCCCCACCCGCCCTCGCCGGGGGCCGCGCGTACGCCGACATCGCCGCGCGACTGGCGTCGGCACTGGCCGCCGCGACCGGCCCCGCCTTCTGAAGAACCGGTGGGGAACCGCGCGACGCGGGCCGTCCGGCGGTTCCCCGCCCCGCCCCCTGGTGCCACGATGGGCCTTACGGGGCCCCGAACTCAGCGAGGTGGGGCAATGCTGGAAATCGTCGACCTGGACGCCACGGCTCAGGCCGTCTACGAAGCCGTCGTCACCGGGCAGAGCACCGCCGCCGAGCTCGCCGCCGCCTCCGGGGCCTCCGGCGCGCACCTCCAGGAGATCCTGGAGCGCCTCCAGGGCCTCGGCCTGGTCGCCGTCGTCCCCGGCATCGAACCCGCCTACGTCGCCGCCCCGCCCGACACCGCCCTCGAAGCGGTGCTGCTGGAGAAGGAGAAGCAGCTCAAACGCGCCCGCCTCTTCGCGCAGCGCCTCACCGAGGCCCACCGCCGCAGCACCGCCGCCGGGGACCCCGTCCGGCTCGTGGAGGTCGTCGCCGGGCGCGAGGCCGTCGTCCGCCGCTTCCAGCAGGTCCAGCGCGCCTGCCGCCGCGAGCTGCGCATCATCGACAAGCCCCCCTACGCCCTGGCCGGGCCCGAAGAGAACGTCGGCTTCGAGCGCGAGCTCCTCGAACGCGGCGTCCGCTGGCGCGCCATCTACGACCCCGCCGGACTCGACGACGGCCACGACCTCACCGGCGACGTGCAGGTCAGCGTCGCCCTCGGCGAGGAGGCGCGCGTCCTGGCCGGTCCCGCGCCCACCAAGCTCGTCCTCGCCGACGACCGGGTCGGCATGATCCCCCTCCAGATCGCGCCCAGCGGCATCGACTCCATCGTCGTCGTCTACCCCTCGGCGCTGCTGGAGGCACTGGCCGCCCTCTTCGAGCAGCTGTGGGAGCGCGCGCTGCCGCTGCCCCTGCCGGGACGGGTCACGGCCGGGCGTTCGCCGCGCGAGCCGACCGAGGCGGAGCTGCAGCTGCTGAGCCTGCTCACCGCCGGGCTGCCCGACGACCGCATCGCCGGGCACCTGGGCGTGAGTCCCCGCACGCTCCAGCGGCGCATCCGGGCGCTGCTGGACCGGCTGGGCGCGCGGACGCGGTTCCAGGCCGGGATCCGGGCGACGCTGATCGGGTGGGTCGACGGGGAGAAGTGAGCGCGGCTTCTCGGTGCGTCTTTCGTGACGGTTGCCGGTCTATCGGCCCCCTTGTTCCGGTATGGCGTTCCCGGAGGCGCCCCAATATGGTGGGAACCGGTCATTGCCCGTGACGACGGAAATCCCGAGGAGCCCGAGTGAGCCCCGATTTCCCGTTCGACAGCCGACTGCCCTTGAGCGACTACCGCCTCTTCCGCACCTCCGACGTCGACGAGGCGCGCGAGGAGGTGGCCCGGGTCTTCTGCGACCACCAGCTGATCCCGCTGGGCCGCACGGCGCTGCTGGACGCCGCCCAGCACAGTGTCCGGCTGCGCCAGGTCGGCTTCAACTACATCCGCTACGGCGCCGAGGTCGGCATCGTGCCCGGCGAGCTGACCGACTTCTACGTGCTCCAGGCGACCCTGCGCGGCACCGCCGACGTGACCAGCGGCTGCCGGACGGCGCTGGCCCGGCCGGGCGTGGTGACGATCCCCGCGCCGCACCGGCGGCTGGCGATGCGCTGGCGCGGCGACTGCGAGCAGATCGTGCTGCGGGTGGAGCGCTCGGCGGTGGAGGCCGAGCTGCGCGACCTGATCGACCGGCCGCTGCCCGGCCCGGTGGAGTTCGACGTGACGATGCCGCTGCACCGGTCGATGGCGCGCAGCTGGTGGCGGCTGGTCCGGCACGTCGTGGCCGACCTGGACGACGGGGGCGGCCTGGCCCGCCACGAGCTGGCGGCCGGTGGCGTGGAGCACGCGCTGATCACCGGGCTGCTGCTGGCGCAGCCGCACAACTACACCGCCGCGCTGAACGCGCCGCCGCGCGCGCCGGGCGCCGGCTGCGTCCGGCTGGCGGTGGACCTGATCGAGAACCAGCCGCAGCGGGCCCTGACGGTGTCCTCGCTGGCGCGGGAGGCGGGGGTGAGCGTGCGGGCGCTGCAACTGGGCTTCCGCCGCAACCTGGACACCACGCCGACGGACTACCTGCGGCGGGTGCGGCTCCAGCGTGCGCGCGCCGAGCTCCAGGCGGGCGGGGACGGGCTGACGGTCTCGGAGGTGGCGTGGCGGTGGGGGTTCACGCACCTGGGGAGGTTCGCCACGGCCTACCGGCTGCGGTACGGGGAGCCGCCGTCCAGGACGCTGCGCCGCTTCTAGCGCGGTGCCCGGCGGGCGGTGGCGGGGCGGCCCGCCCGGCCGTCCCGCCACCCGTCAGACGAGGGCCTCGCGCAGCCGCTGACGACGCGAGCGCCCGAGCGCCCGGTGCATCATCGCGGCGGGGATGCCCAGCGCGACCGCGAGCCAGCGCCGCCAGTAGGGCCCGGGGATGCGCCTGCCGCGCTCCCAGCGGGCCACCTGGTGGCGGTTGACCGCGTCATTGTGGGATAGCTCCACCAGTTTGTGAGCCAATTCGTACTGGCTCATTCCCCGGCGGAGTCGCACGGCCCGGATGAGCTGGCCGAGCGTCGCCTGATCGTAGGAGCATGAGCGATCCGTGGTCACGCGGTGGACGCTACGCCGACATGGGGAGGTGGGCTATCCGATGCGCGCATGCGGCGGGCCGCCCGGCGAAGCGCTCAGGCGTGGCCGGGCGGGGTACGGCGGGCTCGTGCGGGATGAGCGGCGGGCTCGGCCGGGGTCGACGATGTTTCCCACGGTTAACCACTGTTTCAGTGGCCGCGCCCGGGGCGTCCCACCGGTCGAACATCACACCCGCCGGTTGGCCCCCACCCCGTCCGACCGGCAAGAATGGGACCCATGCCACTACCGCCGCTCGTGGAGCCCGCCGAGTCCCTCTCCGTCGAGGAGGTGCGCCGCTATTCGAGGCACCTCATCATTCCCGATTTCGCCATGGCCGGTCAGAAACGGCTGAAGAACGCCAAGGTCCTCTGCGTCGGCGCCGGTGGCCTGGGCTCGCCCGCGCTCCTCTACCTGGCCGCGGCCGGGGTCGGGACGCTGGGGATCGTCGACTTCGACGTGGTGGACGAGTCGAACCTCCAGCGCCAGGTGATCCACGGCGTCAGCGACGTCGGGCGCGCCAAGGCGCAGTCGGCGGCCAACTCCGTCCGCGAGATCAACCCGCTGATCCAGGTGAACGTGCACGAGTTCGCCCTGGACAACGACAATGTCCTCGACCTGTTCGCGCAGTACGACCTGATCGTGGACGGCACCGACAACTTCGCCACGCGCTACATGGTCAACGACGCGTGCGTGCTGCTGAACAAGCCCTACGTGTGGGGCTCGATCTACCGCTACGACGGTCAGGCGAGCGTCTTCTGGTCGGAGCACGGTCCCTGCTACCGGTGCCTGTACCCGGAGCCCCCGCCGCCGGGCATGGTCCCCAGCTGCGCCGAGGGCGGCGTCCTGGGCGTGCTGTGCGCGTCGATCGGGTCGGTCCAGGTCAACGAGGCCATCAAGGTGCTGACCGGGACGGGCGACCCGCTGGTCGGACGGCTTATGGTGTTCGATGCGCTGGAGATGAGCTGGCGGGACATCAAGGTCCGCAAGGACCCGAACTGCGCCATCTGTGGTGAGAACCCGACCGTTACCGAACTGATCGACTACGACGACTTCTGCGGCGTGGTCTCCGAGGAGGCGAGCATGGCCGCTGCCGGCCACACCATCACCGCGTCCGAGCTGAAGGAATGGCAGGACGCCGGTAAGGACCTGGCGCTGATCGACGTGCGCGAGCCCGCCGAGTACGAGATCGTCAAGATCCCGGGCTCGACGCTGATCCCGAAGGGCGACATCGTCTCCGGTGAGGCGCTGTCGCAGATCCCGGCCGACAAGCAGGTCGTGCTGTACTGCAAGGCCGGTGTCCGCTCGGCGGAGGCCCTGGCGGCGGTGCACGCGGCGGGCATCACCTCGGCGGTGCACGTCCAGGGCGGCGTCCTGGCGTGGATCAACCAGATCGACCCCGCGCTGCCCTCGTACTGACGGGTAGGGCCGTCGGTCCACTGAACAACTGCGAATCGAAGCCCCGGTGCCCCGTGCGCCGGGGCTTCTTCGCGTCCGCGGTCGCCTGAACCCGGGCTTCAGCGAACAGGGGGCCCGCGAACCGGTGACGGTCGGTGGGTACCGGACGTGGGCGGGGCGACGGATTGCCCACTATGTGCTCGCGCAGGGTAAATTTCCGGCGGTACGGCCCCCTTCCCCCAACCTGGAGGTGCCAGGTGCCACGACCCGCCGCGTCCCTGTCGTCCCGGAGCAGACTGGCTCCGGTGTCCCGGTCGTCGACGGTCGATCTCATCGCCGCCCGCATCCGCGAGGCCATCACCGCCGGGGACCTCCCGCCGGGGTCGCCGCTGGGCGAGGCGGAGCTGGCCGAACAGCTCGGCGTCAGCCGGGGCCCGCTGCGGGAGGGGATGCAGCGGCTGGTGCAGGAGGGTCTGCTGACCTCGGTCCGCAGGCGCGGCCTGGGGGTGCCGTGCCTGAGCGCCGACGAGGTCACCGACGTCTACGTCATGCGCGCGGCCGTCGAGCGGGCCGCGTGCCTGCGGCTGCTGGCGCTGGACGCCGCCGGGCTCACCGCCGTGGCGCGTTCGCTGGAGGGCGAGGTCCGGCGCATGACGAGGGCGTCGCGCAAGGGCGACGCCGACCATCTCGGCGAGGCCGACATCAACTTCCACCGCGATCTGGTGGACGCGGCCGGCAGCAGCCGTCTCAGCCGCGCCATCCGCACGCTGCTGATCGAGTCGCGCCTGTCGGTGTTCTCGATGCAGGACCACTTCACCGTTCCGGCGGATCTGCCCGCCGATCACGAGGCGATCGTGGCGGCCCTGCGCGAGCGGGACCGGGAGCGGCTCCTCGGCCTGGTCCAGTCGCACATGGACGAGGCGGTGCGCCGCCTGACCTGGCCGCGCGCCGGGAAACGGACCCTCGAGGCGCATCCTCCGGAGGAGCCGCGCGGGCTGGGCCCGATCCGCCGCGACGGTCCCCATGGGACGGTCTGAGACAAGGAATTGACAGTTCGGCCGGTGACCGACTGCGTACTCTCCCGTGCATGGGCCGTTATGGGGGTATCGCAGCCGGTCATCCGGCCACTGTGGACGCCGGTGCCGCCGTGCTGGCCGCGGGCGGTTCGGCCGCCGACGCCGCCGTCGCGGCGATGTTCGCGTCCTGCGTCGGCGAGACGGTGATGACGGGACTGGGCGGCGCGGGCTTCGCCACCTACGTGGAGGCCGCCACCGGGACCGTCACCTGTCTCGACTTCTTCGCCGCCGTCCCGGGCCTCGACGGCGGGGACGCGGGCCCGATGCACGAGATCGACGTCGCCTTCGGCGCCGTCCCGATGCGCTTCTCCATCGGCGGCGCCAGCGTCGGCGTACCGGGCCTGGTGGCCGGTGCCGCCGAATTGCACCGCCGGTGGGGCCGCAGGCCGTGGGGGAGCCTCCTGGAGCCCGCGATCGGCCTCGCCGAGCGGGGCGTCCCACTGCCCGAGGAGCACGCCACGACCCTCCCGACGGTCGCGGCGGCGCTGCTGCCCGGTGACGGGCGCGTCGCCTACGCCCCCGACGGCGAGCTCCTGCGGGGCGGGCAGATCCTTTACCACCCGGGCCTGGCCGAGGCTCTGGACCGCATCGCCCGCGCGGGCGCCGGGGACTTCTACACCGGCGAGCTGGGCGCGGTCATGGTCGAGGCCGTCCGCGAGGGCGGCGGGCGCATGGGGCCCACCGACCTGGCCGCCTACCGGGTGCTGGACGTGCCCGTCCACCGCACGGTCTTCGCCGGGCGCGTCGTCTACGGCCGCGACGACCTCAACCACACCCTGGCGACCCTGGCGGGCCTGCCGACGATGACGGGCCTGGACGAGGGCGACCGCGCGGTGGCCATCGCCGACGCGCTCACCGGCCCCGACCCGGGCGGGCCGGGCGACACCACCAACATCTCGGTCATGGACCGGCACGGCAACGCCTGCGTCGTGACGACCACCCTGGGCATCGGCTCGGCGGTGTGGCTGCCGGGCTTCGGCGTCCACCTCAACTCGATGCTCGGGGAGGGTGAGCTGCTGCGCGGCCCGCTGACCGCCGGGCACCGGATGGGCAGCATGATGTGCCCGCTGGTGGCGATGGACAACCGGGGTGTGGTCCTGGCCGCCGGTTCGGCCGGCGCCTCGCGCATTCGAACGGCGCTGACGCACGTCCTGGTGAACCATCTGGCCCTGGGCGCACCCCTCGGGGAGGCCCTGGACCGGCCCCGCTTCCACATCTGCGGCAGCGTCGCCCACACCGAGCCCGGGGTGTCCACCGACGTGCTGACCGCCCTGGTCAAGGCCGGTTACGAGGTCAACGAGTGGAGCGTGGACCGGCACTACTTCGGGGGCGCCAGCGCGGTCTCGCCGACCGAGGCGGCGGGCGATCCGAGGCGTGCGGGAGCCGGGCGCGTCATCAGGTGACCGACTAGACGTTCGAACGTGTCGCACTGGCCGGGCGTCGCCCCCTCGTGGTTACCTGGGCCGGTGAGTTCGCGCTACGCCTTCCGGCGGCAGACCGAACCGGGGTCCTACGAACCGGACGAGAGCCAGCGGGCCGTCATCGATCACGATGCCGGTCCGCTCCTTGTGCTCGGCGCGCCCGGCACCGGCAAGACCTCGACCCTGGTGGCCTCGGTCGCCGCGCGGGTGGCGCGCGGGACGCCGCCGGAGCGCATCCTCGCCTTCACCTTCGGCCGCCGGGGCGCGCAGTCCCTGCGCAGGCGCATCGCCTCGGCCGTCGCCCCCGGGCGGGGCGGCACGGTCACCGAGGTCAACGTCCACACATTTCACGCTTTCGCCTTCGCGATCCTGCGCCTGGCCGGTGGACCACCCCCGAAACTGCTCACCGGACCCGAGCAGGACCTCATCATCCGCGAACTGCTCGCCGAGTCCGACCCGGCCGCCTGGCCCCCCTCCCTGCGCGCGGCGGTGCCCACGCGCGGCTTCGCCACCCAGCTGCGCGACCTGATCCTGCGCTGCTCCGAACGCGGCATCGACCCGCCCCGCCTGGCCGCCTACGGCCAGTCGGAGAACCGGCCCGAATGGACCGCCGCCGCCGAGTTCTACCACGACTACCTGACACAACTGGCCCTGCGCGAGGGCGGCAGCCGCTACGACACCGCCGAGATCGTGCGGGTGGCCGCCTCCCTGCTGGACCGCGATCCGGCGCTGGCCGAGGCCGTCCGCCCCGAACACGTCTACGTCGACGAGCTGCACGACACCGACCCCGGGCAGCTGGCCCTCCTGCGGCGGCTGGCGAGCGCGGGCACGCACCTGGTCGCCTTCGCCGACCCCGACTCGGCGACCTTCGCCTTCCGCGGCGGCGACCCCGAGGGCGTCCGCCGCTTCCCCGACGTCTTCACCCACCGCGACGGGACGCCCGCCGAGCGCGTCCACCTCACCCACGCCCACCGCGCGGGCGAGAAGCTGCTGGCCGCCGGACGCACCGTCTCCCGCCGCCTCGCCGGGCTCGGCCCGCACCGGGGACGCGCATCGGCCCGCGAGACCCCCGGCGTCGTCCAGGCACGCGTCTTCGCCTCCACCGGGGCCGAGGCCGCCCACATCGCCGACGTCCTGCGCACCGCCCACCTGCGCGACGGGACGCCCTGGTCGCGGATGGCCGTCCTGGTCAAGTCCACCGCCGCGCACCTGCCGGTGCTGGCCCGCGCGCTGCGGCAGGCGCACATCCCCATGGCCGTGCACGGCGAGGACCTGCCGCTGTCGCAGCAGCCGATCGTCCGGCCGCTGCTGACGCTGGTCCGCTGCGGCCTCGACCCCAAGCACGTCGACGAGGACACCGCGGTGGCGCTGCTGCACTCGCCCTTCGGCGGGGCCGACCCGCTGGGGGAGCGCAGGCTGCGGCAGGCGCTGCGGGCCACGGCGATGGAGCGCGGGGACCGGCGTCCCTCGGGCGACCTGCTCGCCGAGGCCCTGCGCGACCCGGACCTGTGGGAGCTGCCCGAGGAGCCGTGGGCGCGGCCCGTGCGGGCCCTGGGCGAGCTGATGGCCCTCGTCCGGGACGGGGACCGGTCTTTGCGGTACAGCGTCGAGGAGACCCTGTGGGCGGTGTGGCGGCACTCGGGGCTGGCCGAGCGGCTCACCGAGCTGGCCCTGTCCGGCGGGCCGCGCGCGGCCTCCGCCGACGCCGACCTCGACGCGATGATGACGCTGTTCGACGGGGCCGCCAACTTCACCGACCGGCTGCCGGGCGCGGGCCCGGAGGTCTTCGTGGAGCACGTCCTGGCGCAGGACCTGCCCGCCGACACCCTGGCCGCGCACGCCGACCGCGGTGAGGCGGTGCGGGTGGTGACCGCGCACGCCGCCAAGGGCCTGGAGTGGGACCTGGTGGTCATCGCCGGGGTCCAGGAGGGCTCGTGGCCGAACCTGCGGCTGCGCGACGGGCTGCTGGCCGCCGACGCGCTGGTCGACACCGACGCCGGTCGTGCCGCGCGCGACATCAACCGCGCGGCGGTGCTGCTGGCCGAGGAGCGGCGGCTGTTCTACGTGGCGGTGGGGCGGGCGCGGGAGCGGCTGCTGGTCACCGCCGTCGACGATGACGAGGAGGGCGTGCCCTCGCGGTTCCTGGAGGAGCTGGGGATCGAGCCGGAGGAGGCCGCCGCGCCCGAGGCGCCCATGACGCTGCCTTCGCTGGTGGCGCGGCTGCGGCTGGCCGCCGCCGACCAGCACGCCCCGGACCACCGGCGCGCGGCCGCCGCCGCGCAGCTGTCGCGGCTGGCGGAGGCCGGTGTCGCCGGTGCCGATCCGCGTTCGTGGTGGGGGCTGGCGGCGCTGTCGGACGACCGGCCGCTGTCCATGCCGGGCGAGGCGGTGCGCGTGTCGCCGTCCACAGTGGAGAGCGTGCTGGACTGCGGGCTGCGCTGGGTGCTGGAGCGGCACGGCGGTTCCGAGGCGTCCGGCACCGCCCAGCTGATCGGCAACATCGTGCACGCCGCCGCCGAGGAGTCGGTGGGCGCGGCCGACGTGGCCGCCGCGATGCACGACTACGTGGGCGCCAACATGGAGTCCATGCCCGTGGAGGCGCCCTGGCTGTCGGCCAAGCAGCGCGAGCGGGTGGCGAAGATGGTGGACAAGTTCGCCGCGTGGGTGCGGGAGAACCCGCGCGAGTTCGTGGCCGCCGAGCGCGGTTTCACCGTGACG
Organism: Actinorhabdospora filicis; assembly: GCF_030269765.1. GTDB lineage: Bacteria > Actinomycetota > Actinomycetes > Mycobacteriales > Micromonosporaceae > Actinorhabdospora > Actinorhabdospora filicis. Next base: position 92,818 of record NZ_BSTX01000008.1, read on the forward strand.
CTGTCCGAGGGCGATGTGACGGTGGAGCTGTCGGGCAAGGTCGACCGGCTGGAGAAGGACGCCGCCGGGCGTCTGTACATCGTGGACATCAAGACCGGCCGGGGTGACGCGCCCAGCAAGGCCGACGCGGAGGCCAACCCGCAGATGGCGGCCTACCAGGTGGCCGCCGAGCACGGGGCCTTCAAGGAGGGCACCGAGGCCGGGGGAGCCGCGCTGCTGCACATCGGCTCGTCCAGCGTGGGACCGGCGGTGCGCGAGCAGAGCGCGCTGTCCGAAAGGGACGATCCGAAGTGGGCGGAGAATCTGGTGCTGGACGTGGCCGAGCGGATGGCGGCGGCGACGTTCACCGCCAAGCACACCGGCAAGTGCGCGACCTGCAAGGTGAAGGACGCCTGCCCGATCTCGGGCAAGGGCCGGCAGGTGACCGATTGAGCCCCAGGTACAGCGCCGTGGAGCTGTCCCGGCTCCTCGGCGACGAGTTCCCGCCCACCCCGCAGCAGGCCGCCGTCATCGAGGCGCCGCTGTCGCCGACGATCGTGGTCGCCGGGGCCGGGTCCGGCAAGACCGCGACCATGGCCGCGCGCGTGGTCTGGCTGATAGCCAACGGATTCGTGCGGCCCGAGCACGTCCTCGGGCTCACCTTCACCCGCAAGGCCGCCGCGGAGCTCGGGCAGCGCGTCCGGCGCCGCCTGGCGCGGCTGGCGGGCCTGTCGGCCTTCCAGAACGACCGCACCGACCGGGGTGAGGTGGAGGACGAGAGCGCCGAGCTCGGTGAGCCCACGGTGTCCACCTACCACTCCTACGCCGCCCGCGTGGTCGGCGAGCACGGCCTGCGGGCCGGGCTGGACGCCCAGACCCGGATGCTCTCGGAGGCCTCCGCCTGGCAGCTGGCCGACTCGGTGGTCCGCAGTTACGGCGGAGACATGTCCCATGTGGACTTCACGCTGGACACGGTGGTCGACCGGGTCCGGGCGCTGGCCGGTGAACTGGCCGAGCACCTGTGCGGGCCCGAGGAGCTGCGCCGCTACACCGACTCGATGGTGGAGAGCCTGACCGAGAAGGCCGGGAAGAAGCTCGTCAAGGACGTGTCGAAGGCGATCTCGGTGCAGCAGGCGCGGTTGCAGCTGCTGCCGCTGGTGGAGGCCTACCACCACCGGAAACGCGAGCTCGGTGCCGCCGACTTCGCCGACATCATGGAGCACGCGGCGCGGCTGGCCGCCGGCGTCCCCGAGGTCGGCGCGACCGAGCGCGACCGCTACCGGGTGGTCCTGCTCGACGAGTACCAGGACACCAGCCACGCGCAGATCGTGCTGCTGCGCTCGCTGTTCGGCGGCGGGCATCCGGTGACGGCGGTGGGGGACCCGTGCCAGTCGATCTACGGGTGGCGTGGGGCGTCCTCGGGGACGCTGAAGCGGTTCCCGGATTCGTTCCCCGCGGCCGAGAATCAAGAACCGCAGGCCTTTCAGCTCACGATCTCCTGGCGCAACCGGGCGCGGATCCTGACCGTGGCCAACGCGATCTCCGGGCCCCTGCGGGACGGTGGCGCGGTGGTCGCGCCGCTGACGCCCGGCGCGCCGGGCGCGGGCGATGTCAGGTGTGCGCTGCTGCCGACAGTGGCCGATGAGGCCGAGTACGTCGCCGACACCGTCGAGGAGATCTGGAACTCGGTCTCGGATTCGGTGTCCGGTGGGGACTGGACCGAGACCCCGCCGGCCGCGCTGCCGTCCACGGCCGTACTGGTCCGCAAGCGTTCGCAGATCCCGTTGCTGGAGCGCGCCCTGCGCGGCCGCGGGCTGCCGGTGGAGATCGTCGGCGTCGGCGGCCTGCTGGACGTGCCGGAGGTCCGCGAGGTCTACTGCACCCTGCGCGTCCTGGCCGATCCCGGCGCGGGCGGGCAGCTCATCCGGTTGCTGACCGGGCCCCGCTGGCGCCTCGGGCCCAGGGACCTCGTCGCGCTCTACCGTCGCGCGGGCGAGCTGGCCGAGGCGCGCGGCAAGGGGCGTAAGGCTCGTGACGCCGATCGTGCCGAGGAGACCGCGCTGGCCGAGGCCATCCACGATCCCGGCGATCAGGATCTGTACACCGAGGTGGCGTGGGAGCGCATCCACGCCCTGCGCGAGGAGATCGACGCCCTGCGCTCCCGCCTCGGGCAGCCCTTGTCGGAGTTGATCGCCGACATCGAGCGCACCACCGGGCTGGACGTGGAGGTGTCCGTCCACAGGGGAGACAGGTCGCAGCTGGACGCGTTCGCCGATCTGGCCGCGAAGTATTCGGCGGATTCGCCCACGGCGACGCTGACGGGATTCCTGGCGTATCTGAAGGCGGCTGAGGACACCGAGCGCGGCCTGGAGGCGGCGCCCGCGAAACCGCACCCGGGTGCGGTGCAGATTCTCACGGTGCACGCGGCCAAGGGGCTGGAGTGGGATCTGGTGGCGGTCACCGGACTGTCCAAAGGGGTCTTTCCCGGGGAGAAGGCCCGCTCGTCGTGGCTGTCCTCGCCGGGTGAGCTGCCCACCGAGTTGCGCGGCGATGCGTCCGACCTGCCGATGCTGGAGCTGGAGGGGACCACCTCGGCGAAGGCCATCAAGCAGTTCGCCACCGACTGGCGCGCCCATGACCTGTCGGAAGATCGGAGGCTGGCGTACGTGGCCTTCACCCGTGCCCGGCACACGCTCGTGACGAGTGGGTACTGGTGGGGTGAGACCTCGGTGGGTGTGTCGGGCCCCTCGGCTTACCTGGAGGAGTTGAGGTCGGCCGAGGCGACGGTCGATCAGTGGGCCGAGCGTCCGATGGACGAGCGCAATCCGATGCTGGAGAACCCGCCGAGTGCCGTGTGGCCCGCGCCCGCGCCGCTGGGAGCGAAGCAGGGCGCGATCGAAGAGGCGGCGGCGCTGGTCATGGCCATGTCGACGGTGGACGTGCCGGAGATCGCGCCCGAGGAGGACGAGGAAGTCGCCGCCTGGGCGCATGAGGCGGAGTTGCTGTTGGCCGAGCGCGACGAGAACGCGTCCGGAGTGGTGCGCCTTGAGCTCCCCGGACAGCTGTCGGTGTCCCAGCTGGTGGCCTTGCGCCGGGATCCGGAAGATTTCGCGGCTCGTCTGCGCCGGCCCCTTCCCGAGCAGCCCGAGCCGAGGACTAGGCGAGGGACGGCTTTTCATGCCTGGGTCGAGGAGTTCTTCGGTGCCCGGCCGCTGCTGGATGTGGACGAGCTGCCGGGCGCGGCCGATGATGACGCCGCGCCTGATGAGGACTTGGAGGACTTGAAGAGCGCGTTCACGGAGAGCCGGTGGGCCGCGCGTGGGCCGGTGGCCGTGGAGGTGCCGTTCGTGACGATGGTCGGTGGCGTGCCGGTGAGGGGGAGGATCGACGCCGTCTTCGAGAGCCGCGACGAAGAGTTTGATTTTGAGGTTGTCGACTGGAAGACCGGCCGCCCGCCGCGCTCGCTGGAGGCCAGGAGAGTCGCGGCGGTGCAGCTGGCGGCGTACCGGAGGGCCTGGGCCCAGCTCCGGGGGATTGAAGAAGAGAAGGTCCGCGCGTGCTTCCACTACGTCGGTGTCAATAGGACGGTGGACGCCGGGGAGTTCCCCGATTTGGAGGAACTGCTGCCGTCTTAGGGCTCCTGCCGAGGCTGTTCGACCTGGATCTGCTCGCGCAGGCGGATTTCGACTCGCTGACCACGGCGGTGACGGCGTTGCCGAAAGGGGCGCCGGTGACCGATCAGCGCCGGGCAGATCAGCGCGGCCCTTGAGTCGGTCGGGCGGCCGGGGACGATCGCGTCGCTGCGGCCGTCGGCGCACAGCAGAGGCAACAACGGGATAGGCGGGACGTTGTTGCAGCGTTGCTTCCCAGTGCGCTGATCGATCACGTGTGGGTGCTCGACGGGGTGACGCGCGGGGGGACCATCGAGGAGATGGATCAGGTGGGGGTGCGGGGGGTGGGATATGCCCGGCTCATCGGTGACGCCTACGCCGATGGGAGGGTGCCGGGGTTGCCGCCGGTGATCGCCTCGCTGGTGGGCGCCGTCGGGTTGCCGAGGTGCGGGACGTTCACCGCCGCGGCGACCGCGTCGGGTGGGCGGGTGCGCATCCAGGACTTCACGGCCGCGCGCAGGAGTGCGTTGTCGGCGATGCTGGTCGGGAGGGGCGGGTGGAGAACTTCATGAGTTTGGCGCCCCGGGTCATGACGTCGCCATTCGCGTTCCTGGAGTGGAACAACCTTCAGAACGTCAATCCCCCGGGGACGCCGAGGAGCACGTGGAGGCCGGTGGAGCCGTTCACCTACGCGCACCAGTCTTTCGTGCCGGAGATCGCGGAGGACATGTTCAGGTGAGGGAGCCCAGGGAACCCAGTGCGGTCACGAACGAGGCCCAGGACGCACGATCCACCTGGAGGATCGGTGACACGGCGAGCTTCGAGTCGCGGACGAGGATCGAGGGGCCGGTCGCAGCGGCTTCGACGCAGTTGCCGCCATTCCCGTGGCTGTAGCTCGACCGGTGCCACGCCACCTCGATGCAGTTGCCGCCATTGCTGGTGCTGTAGCTCGACTTGCGCCAGACGAACTCGGTCATTTGGTTTCCTTCATCAGGCTCTTGATCATTGCTGAAGACTCATCGGGCGTCAGCGCGCTGCGGGTGAGCTTCGCCCAGGAGACCTCGTACGTGGTGATCTCATTTTCCTCTTCGAGGAAGATCCCGCCGATCTGCGTTTCCAGGTAGACCACGCCCGGGTCGGCCTCCACACCGAACCCGATCAGGTGGAAGCCGCTCTCAAGACCTGGCACGGCTCCGCGCACAAATGGCAGTACCTGCACACGGATGTGCGGCTGCTGGTTCACCTCGACCAGGTGCCCAAGTTGCTCCCGCATCACCTCTGGCCCACCCACCATCCGGCGGAGTGCGGCTTCATCGAGGATCGCGTGCAGCAGCATGGGCCGATCACGGGTGAGCGCTTCCTGCCGCCGGAGACGTTGCTCTGCGAACTCACGAATCACGTCTTCAGGTCGCTCGGGATCGTCGCGGAAGAGGGCTTCGATGTAGCCACGCGTCTGGAGCAGGCCCGGGATCACGCTCAGCTCGAAGGTTTGGATCTGGGTGGCGCCCCACTCCAGGCCGATCAGGGAGGAGAACCACTCCGGCACTCCCGAGGCCCGATCCCACCAGCCTTTCTCCTTGGCCTTCACCGCGAGGTCGAGGTACCAGACCTGGCGCTCCACCGGCACCTTGTACAGCTGGAGCATCACGAGCAGGTCGGATCGCCGCACCTGATTCCGTCGCGTCTCCAGGTGACCGACTCTCGCCGGTGCGCACCCGAGTTCGCCCGCGACATCCGCCTGGCTCAGACCGGCGGCCATGCGCAGGCGTCGCAGCTCATTGGCGAGCAGCCGGGCGGCTACGGTCGGGCTGCTTTCAGCTGGGTGCACCGAACTCCCTCACTGTCGGGTTTCCGTCATCGCACGCGTGGTGCGACACGCCGAGTAGACCACGCTCTTGCTCAAGTTGATAGTCGAAACGTAGTCTCAACTAACGGCCTGGGGAGGCGGTCACGAGGCTTGGAGGCCTGTCATGGTCAACGAGGAAACCACTGTCGTAGATACGTACGAGTACGTCCTGTGGGAAGTCTGCAAGTCACCTGAGGGCGCTGTCCACTTCGTCATCCGTCAAGCGGCGGCCGCGCCGGACATCTCCCTCAAAGAAATGAGGGCGGGCCTCGTCCCCTGGGGACTGGCCGCCCTCACCTCGACCTTCCACGAGATGGGCCTCTACTGGGTCGCACTCCACCCCGCCGACCCCGAAGGCAACTACGACACCAAATCCATCTCCGACACCTACATCACCTGGGGCACCGGCGCTCTCCACCTCTGACCCCGGTGACGGACTACGGTCACCCCATGTCCGAACTCGCCGCGCTCGAACACCGCCGCCTCAAGGCCCTCGTCGCCGCCGAAGCCGAGACCCTTGACGCCCTCCACGCCCCGGACTTCCTCCTCGTCCACCCCAGTGGCGGCGTGTGGACGAAGTCCGACTACATCGGCGGGATCCTCTCCGGCGAGATCCGGTACCACCGCTTCGAAGCCCTCACCGAAATCCAGGTCATGGCCGACACGACCATCGCCGTCCTGCGCTACCGCTCCTCGATCTGCATCCAGATCGGCGGCAACCAGCCCGGCGAACTGGAGGCCTGGCACACCGACTCCTACCGGCGCGAGGACGCGTCCTCACCCTGGCGGGTCGTCTGGTCCCAGGCCACCGCGATCGATTAGAAGAGCAGAGTCAGTCGGAACAGGCTCAGGCGAGCAGCCCTCGCACGAAGGCCTCGAACTCCTTCGGCGCCGACAGCATCGTGTAGTGGTCGCCCTCGTCCAGCTCGGTGAGGGTCGCCCCCTCAACCTCCCGGGCGAGGCGCTTGGACCACAGCTGCGTCCCTTGAAAATCATGCTTCCCGGACAGCACGCTCACCGGCACGCGAATCTCACTCAACCGCTCCGCCACCGGCGGGTCCAGCTCGACGCCCAGGTAATCCTCCAGCATCACCCAGTACCAGGCCTGTACCTGCATCGCCACCAGCCGCCGCCGCTCGTGCTCGGGCAGCTTCGGCGCCCACGCGGCGATGTCGGCCTCACCCACGGCCGGGACTCCACCCAGCTCGGGGTTCCGCAGCGCGATCACGTGCTCGAAGTGCTTCAGCATCACTTCACGCGCGGCCGTCTCCTCCTCCGTCGGGTCCGGGAACGGGCCGAAGGACGCCGACACCGGCACCGCGCGCTCCACCCGCTCGGGGTACCGGTGCGCGAAGGCGAGCAACCGCCGTCCGCCGTCCGAGACTCCAATGAGGACGGCGCGCTCCACACCGGCCGCGTCCATCACGGCCCGCACGTCCTCGATCTCGTCGTACTTCTCCGTCGCCAGCGACGAAAGTCCAGAATCCCGGTAGTCGAACATGGTGACCCGCGCGATCCGCGAAAGCCACTCCACAGTGGAGTCCCAGACCCGCATGTCGGCGGCGCCCGGGTTCAGGAGGACGACGTCTCGTCCCGAAGTCGCCGTGTCGAGCGAACCCACCGTCTTGTAGAAGATGTATCCACCGGGAACGTCGGCGTATCCGCTCGTCACCGCGAAGTTCGTGTTGGTCATGGCGACAATCTAGGGAACGATCACGACCCTGCCCATGTTTTTGCGTGTGTCGAGCATCTCGAAACCATCGCTCACCCGCTGTAGTGCCAGACGTGCGTGGACCTGCGGCTTTACCGCCCCATCCGCGTGCAGTCGCCACAGTTGCGCCCGCATCCGCTCCACTTCGGACGGACGATGCCGCGCCAGCGTCCCGACGGCGAACCCGGTGAGGCTCTTCATCTCCGGCCGCAGCGAGTACGTGTCCACCAGCGCTCCCTCGGCACTGAAGGTCACCGCCCGCCCGAAGGGCTTCAGCGCGGCGATTCCCTTCCGCAGGACCTCACCGCCCACGGCGTCCAGGACCGCGTCGAACCCGCCGTCCCAGCCGTCCTCATAGGACATCGCCCTCTCCGCGCCCAGGCCGCGCACGAACTCCGCCTTCTCCGGCGAGTCCACCGCGCCCACGACCCGCGCGCCCAGCCCGCGCGCGATCTGCACCGCGAGATGCCCGACACCACCGGCCGCGCCCGTGACCAGGACGCGCTCACCACCCGCGACCCGGGCGGCCTCCACGGCCCCGAGCGCGACGAGCCCGCTCCGGGCGATGACGACCGCCTCCACGGGGTCCACGGCCCTCGGCACCCGGCTCACCAGCCCCGCCGGGGCCACCGCGTAATCGGCGAGGGCGCCGTGCGGCGTCACTCCCGCGACCCGCTCACCCAGCCCGATGCCCCGCACATCCGGGCCGAGGGCCATCACCTCGCCCACCAGCTCACCCCCGACCGGCGCGGGCAGCGGCGAGGCGGTCTTGAGCCGCAGCAGGTCCGGCAGCGCGATCCCAGCGGCCTCCACCCGCACCAGCACTTCACCCGGCCCGGGTTCGGGGATCGCCGCTTCCGTCACCCGCAGCACCTCGGGTCCGCCGTGGGACTCCTGCATCACCTTGCGCACGTCGGCCTCCACTCCGCTCGGGATCGCTCTCAAGATCGTCGCGGAGAAGGTACCGCCACCGCCCGCGCGGCGCACGGGACAGCGCGAAACCGGCACCGCGACTAGCCTCACGGTGAGCCCCCGAGACGTGTCCGAGGAGCCGGTGATGCCCGAGCCAGCCGCGGAACTCCCGCGCTACCAGCAGATCCTGCGCGACTTCGAGGAGAAGACCGCGCGCCTGGCCCGGGCCGCCGCCGGGATGCGCGACATCACCGGCCACGCCCGCAGCCGCGACGGCTCGGTCGAGGTCACCGTCACCGGCACCGGCGCGGTCCTCGACCTGAGGCTCTCGGCGAAGGCCATGACCCGCGGGCACCTGCCGCTCACCAACGAGATCATGGCGATGATCCGGCAGGCCACAGTGGACGCCGCCGACAAGACGCGCGCGAACCTCGATCCCGAACTCGCCGCCGAACTCGCCCGCATCGACCAGGCGCGCCAGGACGCGGAGGGCACCGCATGAGCACCTTCGAGGTCGACCCCGAGGCCCTCCTCTCCTACGGTCAGGGCAGCAAGGAACTGGCGGCGAAGTTCCGGCGGCTCTCGCAGCTCCTCGAACAGGCCAGAGTGGACGATCAGTGCTTCGGCCTCATCGGCGGCGTCACCTACGGCCGGATCTACTTCAACGCGCTGGACGCGGTCAAGGCGACCAGCGAGCAGGCGAAGACCTTCCTCGAAGACGTCGACGGCAAGCTCACCGACGTCCACGGCAGCTACACCGGCACCGACCAGGGCGTGGCCGGCGCGCTCAAGAAGATGGGCGGCCCGGCGTGACCACGCCCGACGGACCCGGGACCTTCGCCGACCTGAACAAGGGCACCTACGAACAGGACGGCTGGTTCGAGCAGGCCTCGGGACGCGGCAGCTCGATCGCGGGGTCCTTTTTAGACCTCGCCGACGCCACCTCGCCACCGGAAGTCGCCGCCGCGACCGTCTCCTCCCGTATGGAGATCCTCTCGGCGATCGCCAGCCCCGGGCAGGCCCTCATCTCCAACGGGCTCGGCTGGCTGATCTCCATCATCCTCAGCCCGATCATCGAAGGCGTCATCGAACCCGCCCTCGGCGACCCCGAGCAGATGCGCGCCACGGCGTCCGGCTGGGAACAGGTCGGCAACTGGCTCGACCAGGTCGCCACCGCCGAACCCGAACGCGCCCGCAAGACCACCGGTGCGTGGCAGGGCGCCGCCGGTGACGCCTTCCGCACCAGGATGGACGACTTCGGCAAGGGCGCCAAGGCGATGGGCGGCGACGTCCGGGGGCTGAAGGACACCCTGGAGACCTTCGCCGACCTCATGGACGCCTTCGTGGAGTTCTGCGTCTCGATCCTCACCGACCTGGTCACCGGGCTGATCGTGGAGTGGCTGGCCGCGCTGGCCGCGTCCTACATCACCGCCGGGGCCTCGGTCGTGGCCGCCGGAACCGCGACCACCATCCAGGTGGCCAACACCGCGAGCAAGGTCGCCAAGGCCGTCACCGAGCTGGAGAAGGCCCTCCAGCTCCTGCGCGGCAAGATCAAACCCGTCATCGAGGCCATGGACGAGCTCCGGAACGGCAACTTCGCGCTGCGGGCCCTCGGCCGCAAGATCGACGGCACCGGGCTGGGCATCCTCACCCGCGCCAACGGCGAGGGCCTGTCGACCACCGCCAACCGCTTCGCCAACGGCGTCATCGGGCCGCAGGCCCTGGCCACCAACATCACCCAGCACCTCCTGAGCAACGTCCTGGGCGGGACGACCCTGACCGGCCGGGCGGCGAAGAACGCCGCGATCGACGGTGCCATCGACTACGGCATCGGCGCGGGCGCCGACTACGCCTACGACACCGGCAAGGACGCGGTGACCGGCGGCGACGCCTCCGACGAGGAGCGCGCCGCGGCCGAGAAGAGGGGCTTCGGCTCCTAATCCACTGTGGAGCTTCGCGTTCTCTCGCTAGGGTGCCGGGATGACCGACCCCACCCCCTACCTCGGCATCTGCGTCGCCGCCCTCGAAGCCGCCGGCGTCGAGATCAGCGGGATCGGCGCGCTCGCGCATCCCGTGCGCTCCCGGCGTTTCCGCGTCGGCGGCGCCTGGCGGATGGCGCTCATGGACCACGACGACACCTTCTACGACGCCGGCCTCGGCTGGCACGAGGAGACCGGCTGGACGGTCCACGAGACCAGCGAGCCCGGCGCGGTGCGCGGTTACCTGCACACCGACTACGCGATCGGCTCCGGCATCGTCCCCGCCCCGGCCGAGCTGGCCGCCGAGATGCTCGCGCTGGGCCGCGACATGTCCGGGCTCTCCCGCCGCGACGGCGACTGGAAGGCGCGCCGCGCGTCGGTGCCCGACCCCGCGCTGGAGGCCGCCCTGGCGTCCCATGCACCGCTGCGGGAAGCGGACCCGGCGCTCATCGCCGCCGCCCGCGACGCCCTGACCGCCGCCGGGCTCGACCACGCCCTCACCCGCCCGCTCGCCGGGCCCGACGGGCTCGAAGACGGCGAGCACGGGTCGCTCCTCCGCCTCGGCCTGCACGCCTCGGCGCTGCTGGAGCGCGCGGTCGACGACGGCGAGGTCTACCACGCGAACCTGGAATGGCGCTCCCGCGGCGGATGGAGCCTCGCGCTGGGAGTGTGGCGGGACGAGGAGATGGGCGACTTCCGGGTCGTCCGGCGGCCCCTCGCCCTGGGGCCGGACGCCGAGGTCGCGCGGGTCGCCGCAGCGGTGGCGGCTCAGACCGCCTGATCCCGCGCGGCGGCCAGCGCCGCCCGGTACGGCTCGTGCAGTGCGAGGACCTCCGGCAGCCGGCCGACGTCCGCCCACAGGTCGTGCCACTCGCTGCCGGTGGCGGCGGTGACCCGGTCCCAGGCGCGCAGCGCGTGCTCGACCAGCCCGGCGCCGGCCTCGAAGGGCCGCGCGGCCAGGACCTCGCGGGCCCGCTCGTCCTCGACCGGCGCGCCCAGCCTCGCCGCGATCAGGGCGACGGCGGCCATCGCCCCGGCCGCCTCCGTGGCGTCCAGGTAGCCGTCGAAGGCGACGGCCCAGTCCAGGGCCTCCCGCACCCGCGCGGCGGCCTCACCGGGCGGGCCCCACCGATGTGGTCGAGCGCGTCCCACGCGCCGTCACTGTCGAACGGGCCGCGGCCCCAGACACCCATGGTGGGACGGTAACCGGGGGGTGTGACGGGGTGGGGCGCGGACGGGGGCCCGGGTGGGCTGGGGCTGGACGATCGCGGTGGGCTGGGGCTGGGCCGATGAGGCGTGGGCAGCGGATCCCGGGCACATGACGCGCGACGACGTGCCGCGCGCTCGCCCTGCTCACCGTGCGTTTTTCGCCGACCTCTTTTCGGTGGGGGCCCAGAGCCCGCCCCGCTGGGGCGAACGTAACCGGCCTTGAGCGTGGGGTGTCAAACGGCTGATCCCCGGCACCTGTGGATATCCGGGTGATTGTGGATAGTTCGTAACAAAGCCGAAACATGATCCGCGACCACCGACCACCCGCCGACCCGCCACCCGCCCCTCCGTCCCGCCCGCTCGTCCCTCAGTCGCGTCCGAACGCCCACCCACCAGAACACCGGAACGCCGGAGCCCGAAAGCCCCGGCGTCCCGTTCCTCAATCCATCCGTCTATCCAGCCCGGTGGCGGCTAGAGCTTCCCCTCCACCAGCGTCGTGTAGCCGTCCTGCCCGAGCTTGTTCGGGTGGTACGACTCGATGATCGGCCAGGAGAGGCCGTTGATCCACGACGTCGAATCGCAGATGGCGTGCCCGGTGAACGGCGTCCTGGCGTCGGCGAAGGTGAAGCCGTGCGCCGAGGCGCGGGCGGCGATCGCGTTGGCCAGGCGGTTGGCGGTGTCGTTCAGGGCGGTGCGCTCGGCGGCGCTGATGCCGTTGATGACGCTGCAGTTGTTGCCCTTGAACAGCTTGGGGTAGCCGACCACGATCACGTGCGCGTTGGGCGCCTTGGCGCTGATGGCGTTGTACACCGCGTCGAGCTTGCCGGGCAGGCTGTTGGCGATGAACGTGTTCGCGTTGTCGATGTCGTCCATGCAGTTCACGAACGGGATGTTGCACTGGGTGATGACGTCGGAGAATCCGGCGTCGTTGCCGCCGATGGAGATGGTGACCAGGTCGGTGCCGGCCGACAGGGTGCCCATCTGGTTGGCGGTGACGTCGCCGGTCCGGGCGCCCGAGCACGCCTTGAACGACAGGTTCGCCCCGATGTCGGTGGCGAGCTGGTACGGGTAGGCGTGCACGGAGGTGTAGCAGTTGGTTTCGATGTACTGGCCGGTGCCGGTACCGGACGAGTAGGAATCGCCGAGCGCGACGTAGTCGATCGAGGCGGCCTGTGCCGGGGCCGCCGCGAACAACACCGACGCGAGGGCGAGGACCCCGCCGAGGGCGAGGATCCGAAGCCGACGTGACATGTTGCTCTCCTTGGGGGTAAAGAGAAGCGACTACCGGTGGGTAACCGGTGGCGCCACTCTAGGGCTTCCCGGGTGCCGGGGGAAGCTCCAAAGGACCTCTCAGCTCAGCTGCGGGCGGACGAGCCCGGTGTAGGCGACGTGGCCGTCGCGGTTCGGGTGATAGGACTCCGTGGTCGGGCTGGACAGCCCGTTGATCCACTCCACGTCATCGCAGACGCGGTGGACGTTGAAGGCGGACCGTGGATCGACGAACGTGAAGCCGTGCGCCTGGGCGCGGCCGCGGATGGTGTCGTCCAGCAGGTCGCCGGTGGTGTTCATCCGCGACTGCTCGCCGGCGCTGAGGCGGGCCAGCGCGTTGCAGGTTTCGCCGTTGAACAGCAGCGGGTACCCGACCACGATCACCTTCGCGTTGGGCGCCTTGGACCGGATGAGCCCGTACAGCTCGTCGAGGCGCCCGGGCAGGGTGCCGCGAATGAAGTTGTCGGCCTTGTCGATGTCGCCCCAGCAGGTGTAGGGCCACGGCTTGGCGCACTGCGTGATGATCGAGGAGAAACCGGCGTCGTTGCCGCCGACGGAGACGGTGACGAAGTTCGTCCCGGCGCTGAGGGAACCCAGCTGCTTGTCGCGGACGTCGTAGGTGCGCGCGCCCGAGCACGCCTGGAACGACAGGCTCGCGCCGATCGCGGCCGCCGCCTTGTACGGGTAGGCGTACTGCGAGCGGTAGCAGCCGTCGTCGGCCAGGTAGGACCGGGTGCCGACGCCGGACGAGTACGAGTCGCCCAGGGCGACATAGGACGGACCCGCCGCGTGTGCCGGGAGCGCGGCGATGACCGTGAGTATCACCGCGAGGGCGGTGAGTAAAGTCGAGCCGGCCCATCTGAGCCGGGAAGTGGTGCGCATGAGGGACACTCCTTTGTGGACGAGCACAGATGATCTGTGACGGTCGTCACGTAGCATAAGGGTGAGAAGGTGGCCGCGAACACCGTCTACATGCGAATTCGCGCTGTCGTGTCGGCGATAGCGCTCATCACGCTGACCGCCTGCACCTCCGGCCCCACCGGCGGCGGGGACGACGTCGACGGTGTCGACCCCGACCCCTACACCCAGAAGATCGCCACCTGCCTCTCGCCCGAGGACGCCCCGCACACCGGCGAGCCCCTCGACGGCGAGGCGGGCCCCGCGCGGACCGCCGACGGCGAGTCGGGCGTGTCCTACCGCGCCTACCCCGACCCGTGGCGGCCGTTCGTGCTCGACTGGAAGACGCAGGAGCTGGGCCTGAGCTTCCACTCCGGGCAGATGCTGGAGGCCGAGGTCGGCGTGGACGGCACGCCCAACTGGGCCGTCATCGGGTCCACGCGCATGCCCACCAACGTCGGCGACGCCGTCGTCACCGACCTGGCCTGCCTGGGCGCGCTCGTCGTCGCCGACATCATCGACATGACCGGCTACGAGTCGGGCGCGGCCTCCACCGACGTCCTGCGCCAGGAGCTGCGGACGATCGACGGCCGCCCGGCGTGGCTGAACCTGTCGCGCTACCACGTCATCGACGAGCGCTTCTCGTCCCGCAGCGAACTCCAGGGCACGCTGCTCATCGACGGCGACAAGGGCGCGGCGATCGTGTTCGTCACCGTCCCCGGCGTCCGCGACGACCTCGACGGGGTGATCGACGAGGTCTTCGCCTCCGTCCGCGTCCCGTGACTCGCCGGGGCACACTAGCGGGGTGAGCACGCACCCCCAGACGCCCCCGCGCATGGACCCCAAGGTCCTGCGCTGGTTCGTCGTGGCCGGCATCGGCATCGTGGCGATCGGATTGGTGATCGTCATCGCCCTGGCCGCGCAGGGCGCGCTGCCCGGCGACAAGCCCCAGTCGGCGAACGACTACTCCGCCCCCAAGGACGACAAGCCCTTCCTCGCCGAGCAGTGCCCGCCGCTGGCCTCCTCGCCCGAGCAGGGCGAACCCGGCCCGCCCCCGGAGGGGGACCGGACGGTCGACCAGAAGTCCGGCATCTCCTACCGCGCCTACGGCGACCCGTGGAAGCCCTGGCACGACGACTGGCGGATGGGCGAGCTGGAGGTCTCCTACCGCGTCGGCCAGTACTTCGTCACCGAGAACTATCCCGGCGGGGAGTACCTGGCCTCGATCCTGTCGGGCTCGGTGCCCGCCCGCGTCAACGACGGCGCCGACCTGGACCTCCAGTGCACCGCCAAACTCGTCGCCGCCGACGTGCGCGCCTCCTACTACCCCAAACCGAACACCATGGAGACGTTGCGGGACGAGCGCATCGACATCGGCGGGCGCTCGGCGTGGGTGGTGCGGATGCGCATCCACTTCGACGAGGAGGGCCTGACCGCCAAGGACGAGCTGGTCGGCGTCGCCCTCATCGACGTCGGGCGGCCCGAGGCGGCCGTGCTGTACGTGTCGGTCCCCAGCACCCACAAGCAGTTCGACTGGATCGTCGACGACGTGATGGAGTCGGTCCGCGTCGTCTAGCCGAGCACGTCGGTGAGCGCGTCGCCGCGTTCGGTGCGGCGCAGCAGGACCCGCCTCCCGCGCCGCTCGCGCGTGATCAGCCCGGCCCCTTCGAGCCGCGCGCAGTGGTAGGTAGCCGTCCCCGGCGAGCAGCCCGCCTCCCGCGCGGCCTCCCCGGCGGTCACGCCCCGCCCGGCCGCGCGCAGGATCGCCGCCCGGACCCCGCCCAGCGTCAGCGCCAGCGCGTCGGACGCCGGTGGCGGCACCGGCTCGCCCGCCCACAGCCCGCCCAGGCCGCGCAGGGGATAGCCGAGCCAGACCTCATCGGGCCGGTCGAGACTGAACACCGAGGCCGAGGTCCCCGAGGCCAGCGGCACCAGCGTGATCCGCCGCCCGCCCAGCGCGAAGACCTCCGGATGCGGATCGGGCAGCAGCAGATCGCCGCCGCGCAGGCGCGTGCGATGCGACAGGGCGCCCAGGACGGCGTCCAGCCGCCCGGAGACCGCCGCGGTCCCCACCCGCTCGATCTCGCGGCCGACCAGCGGCGCCGTCCGCCGCCACAGCGGCGCGAAGGCGTCCCAGGCCGCCCGCAGGACCCCCAGGTAGCCCGCGATGAAGGCGCGCGGATCGTCCACCACCACCCGCCACTGACGCGGCACCACCCCGTCGAAGTCGTACTCCAGCTCGGCCAGTAAGACCTCGCCGGGCAGCTCGGCCAGCTCCTCCAGGCGCTCGCCGACCGGCGTCGCCGACAGCGTCCGGGTCAGCGTGAGGCAGTCGGGGACCAGCGAGAAGCCCGGCGCGAACATGGGCCGCACGATCGCCCCCGCCTCCGCCGGCAGCGCAGCGCGCAGCCCGGCGCGGACCCCGGGCGGCACCCCCTGCGGGCGCCCGCCGAGGACGTCGGCGACCAGCGACATCAGCGTGGCGCCCTGGTCGGGCGCGACGGACACCGCCACGCGATCGAGCTCGCCCAATCGCAAACGCGTCCATGTCGCCACCGTGCCTCCCGGCCGGATCGTACGCGGGTTCGA
The DNA here is from genome assembly GCF_030269765.1 of Actinorhabdospora filicis. Lineage (GTDB taxonomy): Bacteria > Actinomycetota > Actinomycetes > Mycobacteriales > Micromonosporaceae > Actinorhabdospora > Actinorhabdospora filicis. The sequence goes on from NZ_BSTX01000008.1 coordinate 108,820, forward strand.
TGTTTTGAGGGATCTCGAAAGGCTTGGGACGGCCGGTGCCGCTCGCCAGGATCGGGGGCACATACCGGATCTGCCTGGGAGTGAGCCATGCGTTCAATGAAAGACCTGATCGGACGCGCCGCCGACCGTCTACTGGGGACGGTCGCACCGAAGGCGCGGGCGGCCGCCTGGTGCTGCGGCAGCGTCGAGCCCTGCACGGTCGAGTGCTGGCGCGACTGCCACTGCAACGCCAACAACCGCCTGTGCTGCCGCATCTGCTCGACGCAGCTGGGCTCGGGCGCCACCAGCTGCGGCGCCTACAACTGCAACGCGGCCTGCTGAGGCCCCCGGCGGTGTCGCCCGGAGTTGTCGCACCCCCGGGCGACACTGCCGCGCATGAACGTGATCTTGCGCGAGAGCGTCCACGACGACCTGGAGACCTTCTTCGCCCACCAGGCCGAACCCGAGGGCGTGCGCCGCGCCGACTTCCCCGCCCGCGACCGCGAGGCCTTCTTCACCCACTGGGAGACGAAGATCTTCGCCGTCCCCGAGAACATCGCCTACACGGTCGTGGCCGACGGCCGCATCGCGGGCAACATCGTGTCCTGGCCGCAGGACGGCCGCCGCATGACCGGCTACTGGCTGGGGGAGGAGTTCTGGGGACGCGGCCTGGGCACCACCGCGATGCGGCTGTTCCTGGAACTGGAGACGACCCGCCCGCTCTACGGCGACGTCGCCGAGGGCAACACCGCCTCCATCCGCCTGCTCGAACGCTGCGGATTCACCCGGCAGGGCGAGCCCGAGGACGGTTACGTACTGCTCATGCTGGAGTGAGGCGGACCGTCCGGGTCGTCTTCCCGAGATAAGGTCATCGCGTGGCTTCTCCCGAGATTCGCATCCCCGCCACCCACTACCCCGTGGAGCGCTTCACGCTCCCGAACGGGCTGCGGGTGGTCCTGAGCCCGGACCGCAGCGCGCCAGTGGTGGGCGTGTCGGTCGTCTACGACGTGGGCATCCGCAGTGAACCCGAGGGGCGCACCGGTTTCGCGCACCTCTTCGAGCACCTGATGTTCCAGGGTTCGGCGAACCTGGAGAAGCTCGCGCACTTCCGCTACGTCCAGGGTTCCGGCGGCACCTTCAACGGCTCCACCCACCTGGACTACACCGACTACTACGAGCAGCTCCCCTCGAACGCGCTGGAGCGGGCCCTCTTCCTCGAAGCCGACCGCATGCGGTCGCCGCGCATCACCGAGGAGAACCTGCAGAACCAGATCGCGGTCGTCAAGGAGGAGATCCGGGTCCGCGTCCTGAACCAGCCCTACGGCGGGTTCCCGTGGCTGCGGCTCCCCCCGGTCATGTTCGACACGTTCCCCAACGCCCACGACGGCTACGGCTCCTTCGACGACCTCGAAGCGGCCACCGTGGAGAACGCCACCGACTTCTTCGAGCGGTACTACGCCGCCGGAAACGCCGTCCTGTCGGTCTCCGGCGACTTCACCGTCGAGGAGGCCACCCGCCTCATCGAGCGGCACTTCTCCGACGTCCCGGCCCGCCCGGCGCCCGCGCGGCCCGACTTCGGCGAGCCGGACCTGACCGCCGAGCGCCGCTCGTCCTACACCGACGCCCTGGCGCCGCTGCCGGCGATCGCCTCGGCGTGGCGGGTCCCCGACCCGGTCAAGGACCTCCCGGGCTACCTGCCCTACGTCGTGCTCGCCGAGGTCCTCACCGACGGCGACGCCTCCCGCCTGGTCGAGCGCCTGGTGTCCCGCGACCGCGTCGCCACCAGCGTCGGCGGCTACCTCGGCTTCATGGGCGAGCCCTTCGCCGTGCGGGACCCCACGGCGCTGGTGCTGTCCTCGCACCTGCCGCCCGGCGGCGACCCGGACAAGCTCCTCACCACCGTCGACGAGGAGATCGCCCGCCTCGCGCAGGACGGCCTCGCGCCCGGCGAGCTGCACCGCGTCCAGGCGCGCATCGCCACCCACCTGCTGCGCGACGAGGACTCCGTCCTCAACCGCGCCCTGCACCTGGCCACCTACGAGATCCAGCGCGGGGACGCGTCCCTGGCCCTGGACCTGCCCCGCCAGCTGGGCGAGGTCACCGCCGAGCAGGTCACCGCCGCCGCGGCGACCCTGCGGCCCGAGCGCCGCGCATCCGTCGAGGTCGTCCCGGGAGGAGACCAGTGAGCATCACCGAGGTTCCGGACCTGGCGCCGGAGACCACCCTCACCCTGCCCGAGTCGGTCGAGAAGACCCTCGGCAACGGCCTCACCGTCATCGCCGTGCACCGCCCCAGCGTGCCGCTGGTCGAACTGCGCCTGCGCCTCCCGTTCGCCCAGGCCGACACCGCGATCTCCTCGGTGCTCACCCAGACGCTGTTCGCGGGCACCGCGGGCAAGTCCATGGTGGACATCGCCGCCGAGCTCCAGGCCGTCGGCGGCGGGCTGTCGGCCGGGGGCGACCCCGACCGGCTCCTCATCGCCGGCAACAGCCTCGCCGACGGGCTCCCGCACATGTTGCGGATCCTCAACGAGGTCCTCACCGGGGCCGTCTACCCCGCCAATGAGGTCCGCACCGAGCGCGAGCGCATCGCCGACCGCCTCAAGGTCGCCGCGCAGCAGCCCGCGCACGTCGTGGCCCGCGCCCTGAACCGGCGCCTGTACGGCGACCACCCCTACGCCAGCCAGACCCCCGAGGCCGAGGACGTCCTGGCCGTGGAGACCGGCGTCCTGCGCGCCATGCACGACGAGCGCCTCCACCCCAACGGCGGCGTCCTCGTCCTGGTCGGCGACGTCGAACCGCACACCGCCATCGCCGCCGTCGAGGAGGCCCTCGGCGGCTGGAACGGCGCCGGGACGCTCATCGAGCTGCCCCCGGTCGCGCCCTTCGTCACCGGCCCGCTGACCCTCGTCGACCGGCCCGGCTCGGTCCAGTCGAACATCCGGCTGGCCATGAACGGCGTATCGCGCACCCACGCCGACAACGCCGCCCAGCAGCTGACGAACCTCGTCTACGGCGGGTACTTCTCCTCGCGCCTGGTGGAGAACATCCGCGAGGACAAGGGCTACACCTACTCGCCGCGCTCGGGCGTGGAGCACTCCGCGGCCGGCACCGAGCTGTCCATCTCCGCCGACGTGGCCACCGAGGTCACCGCCCCGGCGCTGTGGGAGACCCTCTACGAGATGGGCCGCCTGGCCACCGTCGCACCCGGCAAGGAAGAGGTCGAGCAGGCCCGCAGGTACGCCCTGGGCACCCTGCGCCTGGGCACCTCCACCCAGTCGGGCCTGGCCGGGCTGGTCTCGGTGCTCGCCGGATCCGGGCTGCGCCTGGACTGGCTCGCCGGGCACGCCACCCGCCTCGCCGAGACCACCGTCGACGACGTCGCGCGCTTCGCCGCCGCCAACTTCGCCCCGGCCAACGCCGTGGCGGTGATCCTCGGCGACGCGCAGGTCATCACCCCGTCCCTGCGCGCGATCACCGCGATCGAGGCGGCCTGACAACCGATGCTCCCACTCCTCTCACGGGGCGTCATCGACCGGGCGGCGCACCGCCGCACCGACGAGGCCTGGCTGGCCGCCGCGTGGCGTTCCTCGCGCGTCCTGGTCATGGACACCGACGGGCGCGTGCCCGTCGATGACGCCGGTGGGCTGCGCCTGCTCGACCCGGGCGACGTCCCGGCCGGGGAACGCTGGTTCCTCGGCCAGGACGCCGACGGCACGCCCTACTTCGCCGTCCACGCCGAGGTCGGGGCGTCCTCGTCGACGCTGCGGGAACTCGCCCTCGACCTGAGCGACGCCGACGCCGAACTGGTGTCCACCGCCCTCGCCCTGGTCAACTGGCACGCCTCGCACGTCTACAGCCCCGTCACCGGCACCCCCGCCGTCACCACCCACGCCGGATGGGTGCGCTCACCCGAGGGCGGGGGACCGTCGATGTTCCCCCGCACCGACCCGGCGATGATCGTGCTGGTCACCGACGGCGGCGACCAGTGCCTCCTGGCACGCGGCGCCGGGCGTCCCGCCAACTGGTACTCGTGCCTGGCCGGATTCGTCGAGCCCGGCGAGTCGGCCGAGGCGTGCGTGGCCCGCGAGGTCCAGGAAGAGGTCGGCCTGGCCGTCCGCGACATCACCTACGTGGTCTCGCAGCCCTGGCCGTTCCCCGCCTCCCTCATGCTCGGCTTCTACGCCGTCGCCGACCCCGCCGACCCCATCCAGCGCGACCCCGGCGAGATCGCCGACGCCCGCTGGTTCACCCGCGCCGAACTCCGCGACGCCCTCGAAGGGCGCTCACCGGACATGGCGACCCCCGGCGCGATCTCGGTGGCGCACCACCTGATGTCGGGCTGGGCCTACCGCTAGCGAGAGGGCACCGGACACCCGGTGCCCTCTCTCACTTCCCCAGCAGCGCCCGGACCTCGCCGGCCTGCGCGTCGCCGATCTCGGTGAACAACCGCAGCGCCTCCTCCCACTCCTCCTCGGCGGGCTTGCCCAGCGCTTGCCGCGACACACCCCGGAACCGCTGCGTGGCCGCGATGCCCCAGCGCTCGCCGATCTCCCGCAGCAGCGCCAGGGCCCGGTCGAAGGCGTCCAGGGCGTCCTCGTGCCGCCCCAGGCCCGCCAGGCCGCGCCCGAGGTTGTGGCGGGCGATGGCCTCGGCCCGCACGTCGGCGCACTCCACCGCCAGCTCCGCGGCCCGCCCGGCGGCGGCCACGCACTCGCCGTACCGGCCCTCCAGCCGGTGCAGATCGGCGATGTTGGTCAGCGCCATGCCCTGGTGCGAGGCGTCATCGCGGGCCACCCAGATCGCCAGCGAGCGCTCGTAGACGTCCATCGCGTCACCGGTGCGGCCCAGGGACGAGTAGCCCGCCCCGAGGTTGTTCAGCGCCAGCCCGGCGCCCAGCTCGTCGCCGAGCTCCTCGCGGATCACCAGGGCCGCCTCCCAGTCGGCGACGGCCTCCTCGAACCGGCCCGCGCCCCTGCGGGCGATGCCCAGCGCGGTCAGCAGCAGCGCCTCGGCGGGCCGGTCGCCCACGGCCCGGGCGGAGTCCAGGCCGGTGAGGTGGGTGGTGATCCAGTCGGCGCGCAGGCCCCGGGTCTCCAGGAACGGCATCAGCGAGATCGCGATCTGCCAGGCGTGCCGGTGCAGCCCGGCGCGGGCGGCGGCACCGACGGCGGCGACCAGGTTCGGATGCTCCAGGTCGAACCACGCCAGCGCCCCGGCCCGGTCGGCCGGATCGAACGGGGACACCGCCTCCCCGGCCAGCTCCAGTGGCCGCCGCCGCGGCGACAGCCGCAGCGACGCCCGCCACGCCGAATGCAGGTACCACGACAGCAGCAGACCCACCGCCGCGCGCATCTCCCGCTCACCCCCGTGCGCGCGGGCGAAGGCGGCCAGCAGATCGTGGACGCGGTAGCGCTCGGGATGCGGCCGCTGCACCATGTTCGCGTCCGACAGCAGCTCCAGATCGGCCCAGGCCGCGTCCGGCGTGCGCCCGCTCAGCGCCGCCGCGACGTCCAGGCCCAGCTCACCCGGATGTGCCCCCAGCAGCCGGAACGTGCGCCGCGCCGACTCGGGCAGCCGCACGTAGGAGGCCTCGAAGGCGGCGGCGACACTGCGGTCGGCGTCGGCGAGCCGCGCCAGCGCGTTCCCCTCCGGCAGCTGCTCCACGAAGGCCGCCACCGGCCAGTCCGGGCGGTGCTGCAACCGCGCGCCCACCACCCGCAGCGCCAGCGGCAGCGCACCCACCCGCGCCACCAGCGTGTCCACCACCTCCGGCTCGGCGGTGACGCGCTTGCGGTCGGCGATGCGCGCCAGCATCTCGGCGGCCTCGGCCGCCGACAGCACCCCCAGCGACAGCGAACGCGCGCCGTCCAGCCCCAGCCGCCGCCGCGAGGTCACCAGCACCGCCGAGTCGGGCCCCGACGGGAGTAACGGCTCGGCGAGCGCGGCGTCCCGGCAGTCGTCCAGGACCACCAGCAGCCGCCCCGACGCCGTCCGCGAACGCCACAGGACCGCGGCCTCGTCGGCGTCGGCGGGCACCTTGGCCGCGTCCAGCCCCGAGGCGCGCAGCAGCGTCCCCAGCGCGTCCAGTGGCTCGCGCGGCGGCCGGTCGGGCCGGTGCCCGTGCAGGTCGAGGAAGACCACGTCGTCGAAGTCGGGGGCGAGGCGGTGGGCGACGCGCACCGCGAAGCTCGTCTTGCCGACCCCGGCCATGCCGTCCACGACGACGATGCGCGAGGAGCCCGTCAGGTGCGCCTCGACCGTCCGCAGCTCGGCCTCACGGCCGGTGAAGTCGGGCAGGTCGCGCGGCAGCGAAGGCCTGCGGCCACCGCCGCGCAGCTCCCGCCACGCCGCGGCCCACCGGGCCACCACCGGCGGGATCTCCTCCCCGGACAGCCCGCCCACGGCGAGGCAGGCCGCCACATAGGCCTCCACGAAGGACCGCCGCGGCAGGCTCGGCAGCCGCTCCCCCCGCAGGACATAGGAGACGGTGCTCGGCGGCAGCGCGTCGATGACGTCGCCGTTCGGGGCGGTCGTGGTCCCACCCCGCTGGCGCAGCTCACGCAGGGACGGGCGGCCCGCCCAGTCCCGCAACTCGGCGAGCAGGGCGATGAAAGCGGCGGGATCGTTGGCGCGGACGGGATCGGGGGACACGGCGGCTCCGGCGGAAGTTGATCTCTCAGGCCGTCTCAGATTGTCCACCTCCTTCTCGGACACGCCCTCCGCTGATGAGCTGTGATCACTGTCAACCGATCGCGGAGGTCCCCCCGTGAAGCTCATCGCCAAGCTCGCCGACCGCCTGATGGCGCGGGTCGCCCCCAAGGCCGACGCCGACGCCGGCTGCATCTTCCTCTACGAGCACTGCTTCAGCTACAACGGCCGCAAGCGCTGCTGTGCCTACTACGACAACTGCGCCCGGAAGTGCTACGACGAGTAGAGCCAGACCGGACGGCGGGCCGTCGCCATGCCCGCCGTCCACTGAGGAGTCCCCATGCCGTACCTGATCGCCGCCGCCATCGGCTGTCTCTCGGTGACGGCGGTACTGCTGATCAGGACCCGGCTGGTCATCGTCACCGTCCACGGGCCGAGCATGGAGCCCGCGCTCGCCGACGGTGACCGGCTCCTCGTCCGCCGCGCCGGACTGGACCGCGTGCGCGGCGGGGACATCGTCGTCCTCGCCAGCCCGCAGCGGGGGTCCACCTGGTTCGTCAAGCGCGCCGTCGCCGTCCCCGGCGACCCGGTGCCCGAGGCCCTGCGCGAGATCGCGGGCGGGGAGACCGTCCCTCCCGGACGGTTCCTCATCCTCGGCGACAACCCGGCGGTCAGCGCCGACTCCCGCCGCTTCGGCTACCAGCGCGCCGACGGGCTGCTCGGCGTGATGGTCCGGCGGATGTAGACGTCCCGCTCGGGACAGGTCAGGGCCCCGGTTCGGTGAGCCGGGGCCTTTTCGCGACCACCCCGGAGGCGGTCCGCCCTTCGGCCTCACCCTCGCCGGGATCGCCGCTCACCTACGGGGAGTGGCCCAGCGCGAAGGCCCGGCCGACCGGCCGGGCCTTAGCGGTACGTGGAGGTCCCCTGTCCCGCCCTCCCCGCCCCGGGTCCACACGGTGGTGATGAGTCGTGCGCGATGCGCTCTCACTTGTAGGCCGTGCGGGGCATGCGATGTGCAGGTGAGGATTCGAACCCCTACGCCGCCCTCGGCGCGCCATGCAAGTCGGCCGGATACCGCCGGCCCGGTTCGTGTGCGCCCCCGGGGCGAGTACCGACTCCACGTCACTCCAGCAGGTCGGCCTCCCAGTTCGCGCGCTGGACGCGCAGGTCCAGCTCCCGCAGCTCGCGCGCCACCTCGTCGGCGCGCGCCCGCAGGTCGGCCACCGACAGCGCCGAGAGCATCTTCAGCTCCGAGCGCAGCTGCCGCTGGTACCCGCCGGTGGCCGCCGCGTCGGCCGCCGAGGTGAGCACGCCGTGGTGCAGCCGCAGCACGTCCCGCCTGGCGAGGGCCTCGGTGAGCGTCATCGCGTCGATGTGCACCTCGGCGTTGGTGCGGTTGATGCGGCCCATGAGGTACTCCAGCCGCGCCAGGACGCGCGCGACCTCGTCGAGCAGCGCGGCGGCGTCCTCGGTGGGCGTCTCGCCCTCCTGGTACCGCGCGTTGCCCAGGACGCGGGCGCGCAGCTCCTCGACCCGGCGGGCGGCGTCGGCGCGTTCGGCGAGGGCTTCGGCGAGCTTCATGAGGGGAGGGTATCGAGGCGCGGACGCGGGCGCGGCGGGTTCGGCTCAGCCCGTCCCGGCCTGCGCGGGAGGCTGCGGATTGGCCACCAGGACGACGGTGATCGCGTCGACCGAGAAGGTCCGGCCCTCGCCGTGGCGGGCGTGGAAGGTGCGCCCGAGCTGCTCGCCCGAGGAGTACACGTCGACGATGCCCTGGTGCACCCGGCCCGCCTGCGCCCCGGTGACTGCGGCCTGCTCGACGGTGATCCGGTCGCCGCCGTCCACGGCGACCACGGCCGCGACGTGGTAGGGCCAGCGTGGCGGGTTGGACGGCACTTCGCGCCTGCCCCTGGGCGGGACGGCCCACCGGTCCTCGATGATCGCGTAGGCCTCCCCGACGTTCGGGGCGGCGCCCCGATCGGTGCCCTGCGGCCCGGCGGCGCGCCAGTTGTTCGCGCGCTGCCGGTTCTCGGTGTCGCCCTCGCCGAACAGGTCCTGAGTGCCCCGGAACAGGCTGTAGTCGCCGCCGGGCGCGAGCTGCCGGCCGTGCATGAGCTCCTCGGCGGTGTGCGCGCAGTCGGCGAGGAACTGGCCGCCGGGCAGATAGTGCACGAACCGCCGGTTCAGGTAGGTGGCCACGGCGGGCGTCGGGCCGCAGCCGCGCGGCGCGGGCGCATCGTCGCGCGCCCAGATCCCGGTGGCGTCGGAGCGGGTGGCCCCCGTGACGATGTACAGGCCCCCGGCGGTGACCCGGTAGGGCGCGGTGAAGTCACCGTTGTTGGTGCGGCGCTCGGTGAAGCGCTGCGCCACCGCCGCGTTGCCCGCCGCGCGCTGCAACGCCAGGATCGCCTCGTGCGGTCCCGGCGTCCGGCCCGGCTCCGCCCGGCGCGGCACGGGTCGTTCCCCCATCGGCGTGCGAAAGCGCATCGGCCCACCCCCGGTTCATTGAATCGGAAGCCGGCCGTCCGGTTCCAGGGACCGAGGGGCAGAGAAGATCACCCGAAGGGGACGCGCCCATGAAAAACGGGCCGCCCGGGGCGGCCCGCGGTTCCACCCGCCACTAGACGGCGAGCTTCTCCTTCACCTGCACGATCGTGGGGTTCGTCATCGCCGAGCCGTCGGCGAAGCGGACCGTCGGTACCGTCTGGTTGCCGCCGTTGACGCTCATCACGAAGTCGGCGGCGGTGGGGTCGGCCTCGATGTCCACGATCTCGTAGGCGATGCCCTCCCGGTCCATCTGCGTCTTGAGACGACGGCAGTAACCGCACCACTCGGTCGAGTACATGGTCAGCATCGAACACACCTTTCGTCCGTTACAGGGAACCTCGATCGAGGCTACGCCGGTTGCAACGTCACAGGCGCCTGGAATGATGGCCGATTGTGACCGGAAACCGAGTCGAGCAGGTCCTGGCCGGGTTGGACGACGAGCAGCGGGCCGCGGTGAGCGCGCCGGCGGGCCCGGTGTGCATCCTCGCGGGGGCGGGGACGGGTAAGACGCGCGCCGTCACGCACCGCATCGCCTACCGCGTCGCCAAGGGCGACGTGCGGCCCCAGCACGTGCTGGCCGTCACGTTCACGCAGCGTGCGGCGGGTGAGCTGCGGGACCGGCTGCGGCCCCTGGGCGCCGACGGCGCGCAGGCGCGGACCTTCCACTCGGCCGCGCTGCGGCAACTGCGGTACTTCTCCTCGCGCCTGCTCGGCAGCCGCGAGGTGCCCGAGCTGATGGACAGCAAGGCCAAGTTCGTCGGCATCGCCGCCGCCCGCCTCGGGCTGGCCTTCAGCCGCACGAAGCTGCGCGACATCGCCGGCGAGATCGAATGGGCCAAGTCCAGCCTCGTCGAACCCGACACCTACCAGGCGATGGCCCTGCGCGCCGGGCGCGACATCCCCGGCGACGCCGCCGAGGTCGCCAAGATCTACACCGCCTACGAGGAGGGCAAGCAGCGCGCCGGGGTCATCGACTTCGAGGACATGCTGCTCTACACCGCCCGGGGCATCGAGGAGCACGACGACATCGCCCAGCAGATCCGGGCCCAGTACCGCCTCTTCGTCGTCGACGAGTACCAGGACGTCAACCCGCTCCAGCAGCGCCTGCTGGACGCCTGGCTCGGCGACCGCGACGACCTCACCGTCGTCGGCGACGCCGCCCAGACGATCTACTCGTTCACCGGCGCCACCGCCGACTACCTGCTGGACTTCACCCGCGTCCACCGCGAGGCCACCGTCGTGCGCCTCGTGCGCGACTACCGCTCCACCCCGCAGATCGTCGGCCTGGCCAACGAGACCATCGGCGCCGCCACCGGCGCGCAGGCCCGCCTGCGACTCAAGCTCATCGGCCAGCGGCCCGACGGGCCGCCGCCGCAGACCCTCACCTTCGACGACGAGCACGCCGAGGCCGCCGCCGTCGCCGCCCGCTGCGCCGAACTCATCGCGCGGGGGGTGCCCGCCGGGCAGATCGCCGTCCTGTTCCGCGCCAACGCGCAGTCGGAGGCCTACGAGGCCGCCCTCTCCGACGCGGGCGTGCCCACCGTCGTGCAGGGCGCCGCGCGCTTCTTCGACCGCCCCGAGGTCCGCCAGGCCGTGGTGGCCCTGCGCGCCGCCACCCGCACCGCGCCCGCCGAAGGGCTCGTCGACACCGTCACCGAGGCCCTGGAGGCCGTCGGATGGCGTCCCCAGGGCGCGCCCGGCGGTGGCCAGGCGCGCGAGAAGTGGGAGGCCGTGGCCGCCCTCGTCCGCCTCGCCGAGGAGCACGCCCACCTCGACCTGCCCGGCTTCGTCGACGAGCTGGCCCGCCGCGCCGCCGTCCAGCACGTCCCGACCGTCGACGGGGTGACCCTGGCGTCCCTGCACGCCGCCAAGGGCCTGGAGTGGGACGCGGTCTTCCTCGTCGGGCTCGTCGAGGGCACGCTGCCCACCACCTACGCCCGGACGTCGGCGCAGGTCGAGGAGGAGCGCAGGCTCCTCTACGTCGGCATCACCCGCGCCCGGCACTCGCTGTGGCTGTCGTGGTCGCTGTCGCGGCTGCCCGGCGGACGCCCGCGCAGGCCCTGCCGCTTTCTCGCCGAACGCCTCGCCGGGGACCGTCCCGAACTGGCCAAGCCACCCGCGGCCAAGCCCGGCAAGAAGGCCCCGAAGTCGGGCCCCATCATCTGCCGGATCTGCGGAAAGACCCTCATCGACGCCGAGGCCCGCAAGCTCGGCCGCTGCGTCGACTGCCCCTCCAACATCGACGAGGAGCTCTACGAGCGGCTCGTCGAATGGCGCCTGGCGGTCGCCCGCGCGACCGCCCTGCCCGCCTACACCGTCTTCACCAACGCGACCCTGACGGCCATCGCCGAACTGCGCCCGGAAGAAATTTCTTCCCTCGCCAAGATCGCCGGTGTCGGGCCGAGCAAGATCACCAAGTACGGCGAGGCGGTCTTGGCGCTGGTGGGGGGCGCTTCCGTCGATGACCTATCGGCCGAACAGATGAACTCGGCAACGACTTCATAAATACGGTTGCGCGCTCGTGAGGCGGGGGCATAGCCTTCAAACCGCTGCGGCAGGACCAGGTGTGGGCCTACCGGAGTGGCGGTGTCGGGTTAGGGTTGACACCGAGTTATCGACAGCCGGTCCGTCACGGGCCCAGGAGAGCAGAAATGGAGGTGTGTTTCCGATGGTGAGCAACACGTTGATCGAACGTCGCGAGGCGCACGACCCTGCCCTCCTGACCGCCATCCGGAAGCCGCTTTCGCAGGACGCGTTCGCGTGCCCGGCGAATGGCGACCGGGGCCTGAGCCTGTGGACCGGTGGCAAAGCCTCCGTCCTGCCGGCCGTGACCGAGCCGATGACGACCGCGAGCGAGCGCATGGAGCGCCGCCTTGCGCCCGTCTTCGCCGGTGTTCAGGGGACCAGTGTGTCCATCGCCGGACGCGAGATCGTCGCGGGCACCTCCGGTAAGCGCGAGACCGGTGTCTTCGGCACCCGTGTCGCCACCGGTGGCTTCGCCCCCGCACACAACTACAAGTCCATCGTTCTCGCTCAGCGCGACCCGCGCGGAGCCAAGGGCGACACGGGCGGACTCCCGCCTCGAAGGAAACCGGACGAAGGCTGAAAAGCCTCTCCGGACTCACTTCGAGGCCGCGGAACCCGCCACCGGGATCCGCGGCCTCATTGTTTTTCGCCTCTCAGATCCCGGTCAACGAAGGAATGACATGACAGTTCGAACGCTCGACCGAGACCACAACTCGACCGAAAGAGAGGTGACCGGGGTGTTCACCCTTGGTCTGGACCTGACCACCGAGCAGGCCGTCGCCGCCACCGGCCGCACGCTGCCCTGCCGCACCAATGACGCCGACCTCTGGTTCGCCGAGACTCCCACCGAGCTTGAGTTCGCCAAGTCCCTCTGCAACGACTGCCCGGTCAAGGTCGAGTGCCTGGCCGGCGCGCTGGAGCGCCAGGAGCCCTGGGGCGTCTGGGGTGGCGAGATCTTCGAGCGCGGTGTCGTCGTGGCCCGCAAGCGGCCCCGTGGCCGTCCGCGCAAGGACGACGCGATCGTCGCCGCCAAGGCGCAGGCCGCGCTGGCCGACCGCACCGCCGGTCTCGTGGAGAAGGCGGCCGCCTGACATGAACACCGACGTCCTCACACCTGCCGAGACTCCCGCTCAGGACGCACTCGGCGCCGGCAAGACCCACATCTTCAAGACTTTTCGCACCAAGAAGGACAACACCATGAATCTTCTCAATGAAGCCCTCGCGCGAGCGCGAATGCGTGAGCTCTGGCGAGACGAGACCCGTTACGTCGGCCGCCACCGCGGCGCGAAGGACATCCTCCTCCGCGCGCGCCGGCGCAAGGACGCCAACTAGTCCCGCCAGTCGTCCACCGTCGACACCCACCACCGCAGCAGGATCCCCGCCGGGCCGATGAAAACCCGGCGGCCAGACTCCGAGCGGACCCGGTGACGTGAAGACGCGGACGGCGACCTGATCTGAACGGGTGGAGACATCCACCTCGCCGCCCGTACCGGAGCACGTGCCCGGTACGGGCGGTTTCGTGTGTACGGACCACCGTGGACCGTGCGCCGGGTCGGGTCGGGTCGCCGGACTATGGCGTGCCGCGTGCCGGACGCCGGGTGTGCTGGGGCCGGGGTGCCGGGCCGTGACGAGGCGCGCGCCGGGTCCCGGCGGGCCTAGTTGCCGACGGTGTGGGTGACCTGCGCGGTGTCGGCTTCGGGGTACGGCTCGACCGGACGCCGTGTCGCCCGGCCCGGCGCCGACCGGTGACCAGGGCGGGTTCGCGGGCGGCGGGAGCCCGAGCCGACGCCCGGCGAACCCGTGGCCGCGCGGCATTCGGCCGACTCGGCCGGGTCATCTGGCCTACCCGGCCCACCGGTCCAGGCTCGGCCGAGTCCCGAGTCCCGAGTCCCGAGTCCCGAGTCCCGAGTCCCGAGACCAGAAGCCACAAGCCGCAAGCCGCAAGCCCTCAAGCGGCCACCCCTGCCCACCGGCCGACCTCGGTCCCGACGCCGGGTTCGCCGAGATGGCGGCGGCCATCATCGCCCGGTTCGCCGTCAGGGTGCCGACTCCGATGGCACGCCTCACCATCCGTCACGGTGGCGCGCCTTCCGTCCGCGCGGGTGCGGGCGGTCCCGGGCGCCCGTGTCAGGGCCCACCGTGCGTCACCGCACCGCGCTGTCCACCCGGCCCGCCCGCCCCACCACCCGGCGGGCGGACGTCATCCGTCCGGTCAAAGATCGCCGGGATTCCGCAACCGGGAAGCCCTTTCTCACGTGATCTGGATGATCTTCCCGTGACGGCGGGGAGAATGAAGATCGACATCTAGGTGTCCGCGAGTTGACAGTGGACTACGCGCGCTTTGTCCCGGGTCGGCACGTCAGGGCGGCGTAGCGTCGATGGCGAGCGATAGGGAGGTTCGCGGTGTCCACGGCATCTGAGCACATCGCCATCATCGAAGATCCCCACCTGGCCCTGGGGCGCCATTGCGGGCGCTGCGGGAGATCGGCGGGGGAGGACGCTCTCATCTGGACGATGGAGCGGAACGAGCGGGGCCTGGTCTGGACCTGCCCCGAGTGCACACGCCGCAATCTCGCCGCCATCGAGGGGGGACTCGACCAGGCCTTCTGGGACTGACGGCGGCTCGCGGGGAGCGTCCGTCGGCCGGGAGTCACACGGGCGGTGCGCGGGCTTTCGATGGGCTCTGTTTCGGGGGCACTGTTTCAGGAGAACTGTTCCCAGGGGCACCGCTCGTCAGAAGGCAGCGCACACTGTCGTCGCGGCCGGGCGGGCCGCGAGGCGGGACCGTGTTCGGTTAGGCGACCGCGGCGTCGGCGACGCCTTCGAGGTATCCGCGGGCGCGTTCGGTCTTGGGGTAGGCCTCCAGCAGCCGCCAGAAGTCGGCGCCGTGGCGGGGGATCACCAGGTGCGCCAGCTCGTGCAGCAGCACGTAGTCGATGACCCAGCCGGGCGCGGTGCGCAGGCGCTCCGACAGCCGGATCGTGCGGTCCTCGGGGGTGCAGGAGCCCCAGCGTCCCTGCTGGTTGGACACCCATCTCACTGACGCGGGGTGCGCCGCCTCGGGGTGCTCGGGCAGGTAGCGGGCGGCGAGGCTGACCGCGCGCTCCATGAGCGCGTCGTCGCCGTGTCTGCCGGTGCGCTTGTCGCGGGCGTCGAGGCGGCCGAGCATGTGATCGACCCACTCGCGCTCTTCGCGCCGGGTGAACTTAGCGGGGATGAGCACGACCACGCGTCCGCCGTCGCGGTAGGCGGACACGGTTCGGCGTCGGCGGGTACTGCGCCGCACTTCAACGGCGGGCGCCGCCTGCAATGGAACTGCCTTCCGGGCCATGTCGTACGCTAATCAGCCCATGCCACTGGCGCGCAAGGGTTGACTTTTCAACTTGCGGTGAAACGTCCCGCGATGGGTGAAGAATCCCCGCCTCGCCATGCCTCTGATCCCAGAATGTGGGAGAAGCCGCGCGGGGGCATGGGAAACGTTCCCATGCCCCTCGAACCGCCGGTACGGTGCGGCGCCGCGTGCGTCGGCGTGAATCGCCGACCGGGGCGCCGGCCGGTGCCTGAGCGGCGCCCGGCTTCGCGGGGTTCCGGGGCGTCCCGCGGCCGGTGAGCCTCGACACGTCCCAGTCCTGCGAAATCGGCTTCCCTAGGCCTTGCCCAGGATCCGGTTCATCGTCGTACCGCACACCGGGCACTTGCCCTTGGCCATGCGGCGGCCGGAGTCGGTCACGTTCACCGTGCCCTCGAAGTCCCGCTTCTCGCGGCACTTCACGCAGTAACCGTTATATGTCTGAGTATCCGTGGCCACCATGACCTCCTGTTGCGACCCTCACCCGCCCCCTTGGCGGGCGCAACCGTTGCCGCGTATGCGCACAACCCGCACAGAATGCCACGCGTACGCGTAATTCGTGCGTACGGGGCCAACCTCGCGTGTCGCCCACCGCGCTTGGCCGGTCGGCGTGCCCGGGCGGCGGCCGCGTGGCAGCATTGTGGGCGCGCGCCCCGGTGCCGGGCCGCGGAAGCAGGAGGGCGTTTTGAGCGACATTCCCCGCCGCGCGTTCAGCCGGACGACGAAGTTGGCGTCCCTGCCCCTCGGTTTCGCCGGACGCACCGTCCTGGGCCTGGGCAAACGCATCACCGGCATGGCCAGCGAGGTCATCAGCCAGCAGGTGCAGGAACGCACCGCCGAGCAGCTCTTCAGCGTCCTCGGGCAGCTCAAGGGCGGCGCGATGAAACTGGGCCAGGCCCTGTCGGTGTTCGAGGCGGCCCTGCCCGAGCACCTCGCCGGCCCCTACCGCAAGGCCCTCGTCAAGCTCCAGGAGGCGGCCCCGCCACTGCCCGCCGCGACCGTCCACAAGGTCCTCGCCGCCGAGCTGGGACCGCGCTGGCGGCAGCGTTTCAAGGAGTTCGACGACAAACCCGCCGCGGCCGCCTCCATCGGCCAGGTCCACCGCGCGGTCTGGAAGGACGGCCGCGACGTCGCCGTCAAGGTCCAGTACCCCGGCGCGGGCGACGCGCTGATCAGCGACCTGAAGCAGCTGGGCCGGTTCGCCTCGCTCTTCGGCGTCCTGCAACCCGGACTCGACGTGAAGCCGCTGGTCACCGAGCTGCGCGAACGCGTCGTGGAGG
The DNA here is from genome assembly GCF_030269765.1 of Actinorhabdospora filicis. GTDB lineage: Bacteria > Actinomycetota > Actinomycetes > Mycobacteriales > Micromonosporaceae > Actinorhabdospora > Actinorhabdospora filicis. Next base: position 125,151 of record NZ_BSTX01000008.1, read on the forward strand.
AACTCGACTACACCCTGGAGGCCCGCTCCCAGCGCGCCTTCGCCAAGGCCTACGCCGAGGACGACGAGATCTTCGTGCCCGCCGTCGTCGCCGGTTCGATGCGCGTCATCGTCACCGAGTGGACCGAGGGCACCCCCATGGCCAAGGTCATCGCCGAAGGCGACGAGGAAGCCCGCGACCTGGCCGGGCTGCGCATGTCCACCCTGCACTTCTCGGCGCCCTCCCGCGCCAAGCTCCTGCACGCCGACCCCCACCCCGGCAACTTCCGCATGCTCGACGACGGCCGCCTCGCCGTCCTCGACTTCGGCGCCGTGGCCCGCTTCCCCCGCGGCCTGCCCAAGCCCATCGGCCGCCTCACCCGCCTCGCCCTCGACGGCGAGGCCGACCTCGTCCTGGACGGCCTGCGCACCGAGGGCTTCGTCCCCGCCGACCTCGACGTCGACGCCCAGGCGATCCTCGACTTCCTGCTGCCGATGCTGGAACCCATCGCCAAACCCGAGTTCCGCTTCTCCCGCGCCTGGCTGCGCGCCGAGGCGACCCGCATCGCCAACCCCCGCAGCGACGCCTACCAGCTGGGCAAGAAGCTGAACCTGCCCCCGTCGTACCTGATGATCCACCGCGTGACCCTCGGCTCGATCGGCGTGCTCTGCCAGCTGGAGGCGGCGGCGGGATACCGAGGGGTGCTGGAGAAGTGGCTGCCCGGGTTCGGGGAGGAGTAGCCGGGCGAGGCCAAGGCCATCGCGCCGATGCTGCACGGGGATGACTTAGGCGGCATCGGACGGGCCGTGCGCCCGTGTGCGGACGGTGGTTATCGGCCGCGGCTGCGGCCGGAACCCGCGCGCTGTAACGGAGATCACGTACCCCGGTGATGATGCCACCGGGGGAGAGGGTCGGCTGGGGTGCGCGGGACCCGGGTGGCGCGAAGAGCCTCGGCCTGCGCCTGGAGCGGTGTCCGTGAGGCGGCCGGAACCGGCTCACCTGGTACCCCGACGCGCCTCCAGCCTGCCGGTCGAATGGGGCGAGGCCGAGTTGCGTGCGATCCGCCCATGGTGCGCCGAGGGGGCGAGTGGGCGCGGTGATGACAGAACCACCGGCATGGGTTCGCCATTGCGGTGGGTGCGGCTGAGGCCCGGGCCGCCCGTGAGGTGCACGATCACGTCGGCTAGTGGGCGGTGAAGCACCCGTTGCCCGTGTCTTCTCGGGCTCGCCGCGCCCGGGATGCCGCTGTTCGGGCCTGCCGTGGCAACAGGCGAGGCGGCTGATACCGCCCCACCCGGTGCACCGACCCGTCCCCACCCACGAAAAACGGCGGGCGCCTCGCGCCCGCCGTTCCTCACTACTGCTTCTACCGATCCTTCTACCGATCCGAGCGCTACTTCTTCGCGTCGGGCCCGTCGCCCTGCTCACCCTCACCGGGCGCGTCGTCCGAACCGCTGTCCGCACCCCCGTCGGGCCCCGAGCCGGAGCCCGAGTCCTCCTTCAAGCTCTCCTCGAAGAACGACATGTCGATCTCCCCGAGGTCGAAGCCGCCGCTCACCCAGCCGTCCGGGTCGCCGAGGGCCTCGGCGTCGGGCAGCAGGTCGGGGTGCTCCCAGACCGCGTCGCGGCCCTCCACGCCCCGGGCCTCGGTGAGCTTCGCCCAGAGGGTCACCGCCTCGCGGAGGCGCTTCGGCCGCAGTTCCAGGCCGACGAGGGTGGCGAAGGTCTGCTCGGCGGGTCCGCCGGCGGCGCGGCGGCGCTGGAACAGCTCGGCCAGCTGCGGCAGCGACGGGAGACGGTCGCCGGCGGCCTCGCCGACCACGTGGGTGACCCAGCCCGCGATGAGGGCCAGCACGGTCTCCAGGCGCGCCAGGGCGGCCTTCTGGGCGGGCGTGTCGGTCGGCTTGAGGACCTCCGACAGGTCCAGCCCCTGCATCGTCTCCGGGCGGGACGGGTCGATCTCGCTGACCGCGTCCTCCACGGCGGAGGCGTCGATGTGGATGCCGCTCGCGTAGGCCTCGACGGTGCCCAGGACGTACGCGCGCAGCCACGGGACGTGCTCGTACAGCCGGTGGTGGGCGGCCTCGCGCAGGGCCATGTACAGCCGGACCTCGTCCTCGGGGAGTTCGTGGTCGGTGCCGTAGGCGGCCAGGTTCGCCGGGATCAGCGCGGCATGCCCTTTGGCGCCCAGGGGGATGCCGATCTCGGTCGAGGTGAGGACCTCGGTGGCCAGCCCGGCCAGGGCCTGCCCGAGCTGCGAACCGAACATCACCGAGCCCAGGCCCTTCATGATGTCGGCCATCGGCCCGAGCATCGCCTTCATGTCCTCGGGGACGAGCTCGCCCATCGACGCCACCATCTTGGTCGCGACGGGGTCGCAGAGGCGCTTCCAGGTGTCGATGGTGTTGGCGATCCAGTCGAGGCGGCTCCAGGCCTCGGTGGCGGACACGCCGGACGGGAGGGACGTGGTGGGGTCCAGCCACAGGTCCGCCAGACGCAGGGCCTCGGTGGCCTTGGTGCGGGCCACGCCGTCGACGCCGGGGTCCTCGGCGCGGACGGCGTTCTCGGCGAGCTGCCGCGCCATGTCCCAGTTCACCGGCCCGCTCTTCGAGGTCGAGGCGGCCATCATCTGCTGGAACTGGGCGAGCATCTGCCGGACCTTGGGGTCATTGGGGTCTGGCATGCCACCGGACAGGTCGAAGCCGAACGGGTTATCGGTGCTCACCAGACAACCGTACGTCAATGAACCTGAGAAGTTGACCCGAGCGGGCTCAAGTCACGCGACGCGACGGGGCTGGCTACGCTTTCCCGATGAGACGTCGTGGCTGGACGGTGCTCCTTGGCGCCGTGTTCGTGGCCGTGCTGACATGGCAGTCGCTGTCCGTGCGGGTCCCTTACGTGGCACTGGGCCCCGGCCCGACCGTCGACACCCTCGGATCGGTGCAGACCGACGAGGGCGAACAGCCCATCATCACCGCCTCCGAGCAGTACCGGACGCAGTCGGCCGGCAAGCTCCAGCTGGTCACCGTCCGCGTGTACAGCGAGGTGGAACTGGCGCGGGCGATCTTCTACTGGCTCTCCGACGAGTACGCGGTGGTGCCGCGCGAGCTGATCTACCCCGAGGATCAGACCGAGGAGCAGATCGCGCAGAAGCAGACCGAGCAGTGGACGCAGTCGCAGAGCAGCGCCGAGACGGCCGCGCTGCGCGTCCTGGGGCAGCCGGTGCGGGTCGTGGTCACGCAGATCACACCCGGCTCGGCCGCCGAGGGCGTCCTCAAGCCCGGTGACGTGATCGTGGCCGTGGACGGCAAGCCGGTGACCTCGGCGCAGAACCTGGCCGCGCAGATCGCGGCGAAGGCCCCCGGCGCCGAGCGGGAGCTGACCGTCACGCGGGACGGCAAAGAGGAGAAGCTGAAGGTGAAGCCCGGCGACGGCGGCCAGGGCAACGCCTTCCTCGGGGTGTCGCTCGAACAGAAGCAGGACAACCCGTACGACGTGCGCATCAACACCAAGGGCCTGGACATCGGCGGTCCCTCCGCGGGCCTGATGTTCGCCCTCGGGATCATCGACCGCGTCGACGCCACCGACCTGACCGGCGGGCTGAACATCGCCGGGACCGGCGAGATCGACGACGACGGGAACGTCGGCCCCATCGGCGGTGTCGCCGAGAAGGTCATCGCCGCCCGCGACAACGGCGCCACGGTCTTCTTGACCCCGTCCTCCAACTGCCCGGCGGCGAAATCGAACGTTCCCGACGGCCTGACCCTGGTCAAGGTGAACACACTGGACGACGCCCTCAACGCGCTCAAGGCGTTGCGGGAAGGACGAACGCCGGAACTGTGCTGAGCTAGTCACAAGAACACCGAGTGAGGGAGTCCCCCCGTGGCGATGCGCAATCCGTTGCCGCGCATGAACCGGCGAGGCAGATGGGTCCTTGGTCTGCTGGTCGGTCTCATAGCGCTGCTGACGGCGACCGGATGGATGGTCGGCATCTGGACCGACTATCTCTGGTACGACGAGGTCGGGTTCACCAAGGTCTTCTCCACGACGCTGCGCACCCGCGCGGTCCTGTTCGCCGTCTTCGGGCTGGCGATGGCGTCGTGGGTGGTGCTGAACCTGTGGCTGGCCCACCGGTTCCGGCGCCCGGCCGCGCAACTGAGTTCCCCGGACCAGCAGGTCCTGGACCGTTACCGCCGGGCCCTGTCGCCCCGGCTGAGGCTGTGGACGATCCTGCTGGGCGCGGTCGTCGGGCTGTTCACCGGCCTGGCCGCGCAGGACCACTGGCAGGACTGGCTGCTCTTCTCCAACGCGCAGGACGTCGGTGTCACCGATCCCCAGTTCGGCAAGGACATCGGCTTCTACCTCTTCGACTACCCCTTCTGGACCTACCTGCTGAGCGTGGCCTTCACCGCCACGGTCATCGCGCTGATCGGCGCCCTGGGCGCGCACTACCTGTACGGCTCGATCCGGCTGTCGGGACGCGGTGAGCGCATCACCACCGCCGCGCGCATCCACATCTCCTCCCTGATCGCGCTGTTCGTGCTGCTCAAGGCCGTCGCCTACTGGATGGACCGCTACGGCCTGGTCATCGCCGAGAACGACGTCACCGGCCTGACCGGCGGCGGCTACACCGAGATGAACGCGCTGCTGTTCGCCAAGGAGATCCTCATCTTCGTGGCCATCATCGGCGCGGTCGCGGTGGTGCTGTTCTCCAACGGCTTCGGCAAGACGATGCTGTGGCCGGCCTGCGCGATCGGCCTGGTGGTGGTGTCCGCGATCGCCATCGGCGGCATCTACCCGTACGCGGTGAAGTCCATCAGCGTCGCGCCGAACGTGCCCGCCAAGGAGGGCAGGTACGTCCAGTGGTCCATCGACGCCACCCGTGACGCCTACGGCATGGACGGCGTCCAGCCGGTCGACAGCGGCGTCACCGCCAACGGCGACGCCACGGCTCTGGGCACCGACAAGCTGACCGTGCCGAACGTGCGGCTGCTGGACCCCAGCATCGTCGCCGACATCTTCAGCCAGAAGCAGCAGGCGCGAGGCTTCCACGGCTTCCCCGACAAGCTGGACGTCGACCGGTACAAGACCGCCGACGGCGAGCTGCGCGACTACATCGTGGGCGTGCGCGAGCTGAGCCCGGACAAGTACTCCGAGCAGCAGAAGAACTGGACCATCCGGCACACCGAGCTGACCCACGGGTACGGCTTCGTGGCGGCCCCCGCCAACCAGATCTGCGGCGAGGGCGAGCCCTACTTCGTGTCCGGGTTCCTCAACACCGACCAGGTCGCGGCCAACTGCCGCTCGGCGGCCGAGGAGATCAAGGTCGACCGGCCGCAGATCTACTACGGCGAGCTGATGACCGACTACGCCGTGGTCGGCGTCCCGGACGGCGCGCAGCCAAAGGAGTTCGACCACCCGTCGGCCTCCGGCGACGCCAAGACCACCTACGCCGGTTCCGGTGGCGTGGAGATGGACTCCCTGTGGAACCGGATGCTGTACGCGTGGGAGTTCCGGGAGACGAAGTTCCTGCTCTCGGAGGAGTTCAATGAGAACTCCAAGCTGCTCTACGTGCGCAACCCGATGGACCGGGTGGCCAAGGTCGCGCCGTTCCTGACGCTGGACGGCGACCCGTACCCGGCGGTCGTGGACGGCAAGGTCGTGTGGATCCTCGACGGCTACACCACGTCGGCGACCTACCCGTACTCCGACAAGGTCGACCTGGAATCGGCCTCGAAGGACACCCTGACCGGCACGGGCACCACCGCCCAGGCCGGGCGCGAGGTCAACTACGTCCGCAACTCGGTGAAGGCCACCGTCGACGCCTACGACGGCACGGTGAGCCTGTACTCGTGGGACGACGCCGACCCGGTGCTCAAGGCGTGGAACGCGGCCTTCGGCGGGATCGTGAAGCCGAAGGCGGAGATCCCGAAGTCCCTCGCCGACCACTTCCGCTACCCCGAGGACCTGTTCAAGATCCAGCGGGACCTGCTCCAGCGCTTCCACGTCACCGACGCGGCCACCTTCATCGGCGGCAACCAGGCGTGGGAGACCCCGGTCGACCCGGCCAAGCCCGACGGCAAGCAGCCCCCGTATTACGTGGTGGCCAACTACCCGGGCCAGACCGGCGCGCAGTTCCAGCTCACCTCCACGATGTCCCCGCGGACGCGCGGATCGGTGACCTCGGGGCTCCTGTCGGCCTACTACGACGCCGAGAACAAGCCGAAGTTGCAGCTCTACACCGTCAAGGAGGAGCTGTCGTCGTCGCTGCAGACGCATCAGAACCTGACCTCGCTGCCCGAGGTGGTCTCCGATCTGCGGCTGTTCGAGACGAACAAGACGACGGTGGAGTACGGCAACATGCTCGCCCTGCCGGTCGGCAACGGCGTCCTGTACGTCGAGCCGCTCTATCTGAGGCAGCAGGCCGCCGGGACCAACGGCGTGTCCCTGCCGCAGATGCGGAAGGTGCTGGTCGCCTACGGCAAGTTCAATGCCTACGCCGACACGCTGCCCGACGCGCTCCAGTCGATCATCAAGCAGTACACGACCGGTACCGGCACACCACCGCCGACGACCGATCCGGGCACCACACCACCGCCGACGACGACGAACCCGGGTAAGGACGATCCGGCCGTCACCGCGGCGGTGGAGAAGATGAACAAGGCCATCGAGGACTTGCGGACCGCCCAGAAGAACGGCGACTTCAAGGCCCAGGGCGAGGCCCTGGCCGCCCTCGACGCGGCGATCAAGGAGTACGACGCGGCGGTGAAGGCGGCCGGGGGCTGACCCTCACCAACGCGGACACGGGCGGCGCCTTCGGGCGCCGCCCGTTCTTTGTGCCCGCCGGTAAGATCGTCCGACCCCACCCCGAGGAGCCCGCCCATGCCCGCCTCCGACGAGCCCGCCCTGACCCAGGGAGAGGCGGAGATCGCCGCCGCCGTGCCCGAGCCCGAGCCCGAGGAAGCCGCGGAGCCCACCCCGGAGGAGATCGCCGAGCGGGCGAAGTCGGCCGACCCGGTGGCCAGCGGGAAGGTCTGGCGCTGGGGCTACCTGTTCACGATGGTCATCTTCGGCGCCTTCAGCATCTGGCGGCTCGACTACGACGTCGAGGACGACCGCTACGACCTCGTCGACGGCTTCTTCTTCGGCGTCCCGCTGTGGGCCGCCGGGCTGTTCGGGCTCTACATCGCCTGGTGGCTGATCCGCTACCTGGCCATCGACATCCGCGACGGCGTCGCCGTCGAGGCCCGCTACACCTCGCCGTACGGGGACGGCAAGTACCTCTACAAGTACCCCGGCGCCGACGGCAAGACGCACTCCTACCACCTGGTGCACAAGAAGGACGCGAAGCCGCCCGCCATGCTGGGCCTGCGGGTGATCAGGAGTACGGCCGTCCCGGCCTCGGCGCAGGTCACGCGGTACGTCCTGACCACGGTCGCGATCCTGATCACCGGTGGGCTCGGCGGGCTCGCCTGCTACTACGCCGCCACGCTCATGCCGGCTCCGGCCGTCGCCACCCTCATGTGAGAGAGCGCCCATGACCACCCGTGTCTGGCTCTACGCCTACCTGATCGTCATGTCCGTCCTGACCGCGTTCAACCTGGTGAGCCTCCTGCTGCTGTCGGACAGCCCGGTGACCGCGATGGTCTCCATCGCCGTCGGCCTGCCGCTGTGGGCCATCGGCTCGGGCCTGATCTTCGCGGTCTGGCGGCTGGTCCGCTCGTGGCGGCGGCTGGCCGCCGCGCCGCTGGTCGAGGCGCGCCTCGTGGGCGCCGACGGCGACACCGACCTCTACGAGTACGTCGTCGCGGGCCACGCGCCACAGCCGTTCCGGCACCCGCGGCGGGGAGCGTCCCCGCCGGTCCTGCCCCTGCGCGTCATCCCGGGGGAGGGCGCCGAGACTCCGGCGCGGCTGCGCTCGCGCGGCACCCTCGTCACCGTCGGCGGACTCGTGCTCGGCGGGATCGGGCTGATCGCGTGCGCCCTGGCCGCGATCTACCTGCCGGGCACCGCGCTGTACTACGTATTCGTGTGAGGCGGGCGGGCGCCGGCCGCACTAGGCTGGCGCCATGCCGAACCTCCCCGACCGGCCCGACGACCGGCAGTTGATGCGGGCCTCCGACGCCGACCGCGAGCGCATCGCCGACATCCTCCGCGCCTCGGCCGGCGAGGGCCGTCTGAGCCTCAGCGAGCTCGACGAGCGCCTGGCCTGGGTCTACGAGGCCCGCACCTACGCCGACCTGGAGCCGCTCGTCTCCGACCTGCCGGTCGCCGAGATGAGCCGCCGCTCGGTCGAGCGCCGCTACGACACCGCCGCCGAGGCCGGTGCGCCGAAGTGGCTGGTGGCATTCATGAGCGGCGTCAACCGCAAGGGCGAGTGGCTGCTGGGCCGCGTCCTGAACTTCGTGGCGGTGATGGGCGGCGGCAAGTTCGACCTGCGCCGGGCGCGCGTCCCCGCCGGTGAGGCCACGATCCGCGTGTTCGCGCTGATGGGCGGCTGCGAGATCATCGTGCCGGAGGAGTCGGAGGTCCACGTCGACGGCTTCGCGATCATGGGCGGCTTCTCGCAGCACACCGGCGGCATCGGCCCGGTCGGGCGGGGCCCGCGCATCCGCGTCACCGGCTTCGCGCTGATGGGCGGCGTCGAAGTGAAGCGCAAGCCGTCACTGAAACGCTCCGGGGACCGGGACGACGACTGAGCTCCGATCGGCACCCAATAGACTTCTGCGGTCACCCACGCGCCCAGGTCGGCGGCGTGGTGCCACCCGGTAACTCCTATCGCGCCTATAGGATTACTCGAAAATAGGAGGCGATGCGATGCGGACGTTCCAGGTCGCGGTCATCGGCGGTGGAGCCGCCGGCGTGCTCACCGTCACCGCGCTTCTCGGCACGCCGGTGCACGAGGTCGCGCTGGTCGACCCCGAACCCGGGCGCGGACTGGCCTACGGCCCCGCCGAGCCGTGGCATCTCCTCAACTCGCCCGCGCGGGCGATGAGCGCCTACCAGGGCGATCCCGCCCACTTCCTGGAGTGGTGTCAGGCCACCGACCCCTCCGCCGGGCCGGGCGACTTCATGTCCCGCCGCACCTACGGCGAATACCTCGCCGAGACCCTCGGCGTCGAGGAGACCGCCGCCCTCGGGCGCCTCACCCTCGTCCGCGACCGGGCCGTGCGCGTCCTGCCGCACCAGGACGGCGGCATGGTCGTCCACACCCGCACCGGCGAGCTGCGCGCCGACCACGTCGTCCTGGCCGTCGGGCAGGGCCCGGCCCGCCGCCTGAAGCTTGCCGAGGCGGTCGAGGGCGACCCCCGCTACCTGGCCGACCCGTGGGCGCCCGGCGGCCTGGACGCCCTACCGCACCGCGCGCCCGTGCTGCTGCTGGGCACCGGCCTCACCGCCGTCGACGTCCTCCTCAGCCTCACCGAGCGCGGCGCCGAGGGCCCGGTCACCGCCGTCTCGCGGCACGGCCTGCTCCCGCGCGAGCACAGCCGCGGCGCGGCCGAGGCCGTCGGCGCGGTCACCGCGCCCGAGCCCTCGAAGTCCCTCGCGGAGCTGACCCGGCGCGTGCGGCGGCTGGCCGCCTCGGTCTCCGACTGGCGCGCGGCCGTCGACCTGCTGCGCCCCCGCGTGGACGAGTACTGGCGCGGCCTGAGCGACGCCGGGCGCGACCGCTTCGCCCGCCACCTCGCCCGGCACTGGGAGGTCCACCGCCATCGCATGGCCCCCTCGGTCGCCGAGAAGGTGGCCCGGCTGCGCGAAAAGGACCGCTTCACCGTCCGCTCCGGCGGCGTGGACGCCATCGAGCCCACCCCGGAGGGCCTGGCCGTCACCATCGGCGGCCGCAACGAGATCTACGGCGCGGTGGTCAACTGCACCGGCCGCGACCGGCTCACCCGCTCCGACGACCCGCTGATGACGGGCCTGCTCGCCGACGGGCTGGCGCTGCCGGGGCCCGGCGGGCACGGGCTGCACGTGAACCCCGAGGGCGCGGTGCGCGACGCCTCCGGCCGCCCGAACCCGGCACTGTGGACGGTCGGCCCGCCCCGCTACGGGTACCTGTGGGAGACCACGGCGGTGCCCGAGATCCGGCTCCAGGCCTCGGTGCTGGCCGAGCGGCTGGCGACGGGCGCACCCCTAGGGGTCTGACCTGGGGGAAGATCCGGAGGTCAAGTAGTCTCTCTATATATAGCCTGTCTACATGGTGTTAATGGAGAGAACACTGTGGACGGAGCACCCCTTCGAGCGTTTCGCCAGGGGTGCCAGTCTCATCGCCGGGCCGGTCCTGAACGCGATCGGCACCTTCTACTGGAACGACGAGGGACGCCACGGCGTCACCGGCGGCGTCATCGCCGCGCTCTCGTCGGTCGTGTGGCTCTACGGCCTGCTCGGGCTGTGGGACCGCGTCCGCGCCGCGAAACCCGTCATCGGGGTCCTCGGCTCGCTGCTGGCCGTCTCGGGATGCTTCGGCGGCATCTCCTTCGGCCTCCAGGGCTTCTACGAGGCCGCCTTCGGCCTCGACAAGGAGGCCTCGCTGGCGCACCTGGCGCAGCACCCGGCCGCCACGCCACTGGTGCTGTGGCTGCCCGGGGTGACGTTCCCGATGTCGGTCATCGCGCTCGGGCTGTGCCTGGCCACCCTCAAGAAGGCTCCCCTATGGACGGCCGTCACCCTCGTGGTGGCCGGGGCGGTCTTCCCCATCAGCCGCATCCCGCGCATCGAGATCATCGGCCACGCCGCCGACCTGCTGCTCCTGGTGCCGATGGTGGCGCTCGGGCTGGCGCTGATCCTCAGCCGACCGGAGAGGGAGACGCCCCCGGGAACGCCATGACCGGCGATCCGGTGCCGTCGGCCGGGACGGTGAAGACCGTGGGACGCCCCTCGTGCGCCTTCACGTACATCACCGTCCGGTCGTCGGCCCAGGCCGCCTGATCGTCCACGTGCCCGGTCTCGGCCAGCGCCACATCGGCGCCGGTGCCGAGATCGAGCACGTGCAGGCGCCACCGGTCGCCGGTCCGCTGCTTGTAGGCCACGCGGGTGCCGTCCGGCGACAGCGAAGGGCATTCCACGTTCTCGCGGATCGCGGTGAGGGTGCGGGCGGAGATGTCACCGCGCATCAGCCGGGTCTTTCCGCCCGCCGACATCGTCGCGTAGAACGTGTTGTCGTCGGCGGCGAAGGTGATGCCCCAGTAGTTGACGTCGGCGGCGGTGAACCGTTCGCCGTCCACATAGGACGTGTAGTCCTCCAGGGAGCCGTGGTGCAGGCCGGTGGCCAGGTCGTAGAGCCCGGCGGTGGTGGAGAAGCGGCCGTCGGCCATGTAGTCGTCGCCTTCGCGGAACACCGTCCAGGCCACCAGGTGGCCCGAGGGCGAGACCTGCGTCCGCGACGGGTTGCCCCACACCGGGGTCCGCAGCCTCTCGCTCAGATCGCTCCCGTAGACGATGAGCTCGGCGGAGAAGGCCGGGCCGAGGGCGCGCAGGCACGACAGCAGCCCGGCGCGGTAGTAGGCGCGCTGGCACTCCATGCCGACGAGCGTGGATCCCGCGCCGTCGCCCTGCCGGACCCGGCCGTCCTCGACGTACACATAGGACCCCGGGCGGCCGAGGTCCAGGCCGGTGGCCGCCGGGGTCGCGGCGGAGGCGTGCCGCCAGAGCACGTAGCCTCCGCCGAGGGCCAGGACGAGCGCGATCACCGCGATCCCGGTGAGCGTCCTGCGGGTCATGCCGGGACCTTCCGTCCGATGAGGACGGCGGTGAGCACCGCCGTCGCGAGAGCCGCCGCGGCGATGGTGAAGGCGGGCCCGAGCGCGGTGGCCTGGGTCAGGACGCCGAAACCGATCGCGGCGGCGCCGCGGCCCAGGGCCTGCGTGGTCTGCACGACGGCCATGCCGGTGGCGCGCACCTCCCCGGGCAGCAGCTTCCCGGCGTGGGCCATCAGGACCCCGTCGGATCCGGCGTAGAACAGCCCGTGCAGGACCAGGACGCCGATCGCCACCGGCCAGCCCCGCACCGGCCCCGCCAGCGCCAGGTACCCGCCCACCAGCAGCAGGTGCGCCAGGACGAAGACCCGCCACCGCCCGAGCCGGTCGGCCAGCAGCCCGACGGGCGTGGCGGCCAGCATGAAGGTGAGCGCCGATCCCAGCGGCAGCAACGGGAGCACCGCCGGTGGCAGTCCCATCCCGCGCTGGATGGCCAGGTACAGGAACATGTCGCCGACGGTGGCCAGCCCCAGCAGGCCCGCCAGCAGCCAGATCCGGCGGACGCCCGGCGCGGTCACCGCCCGGATCGCCGTCCGCAGCGCCGCCCTGCGTTTCACGTCCACCGTGGGCGGTGTGCGGACGAAGAACAGCAGCGCCAGCACGCCCGCCACGGCCAGGCAGAAGCTCGCCGCGAAGACGGTGTCGTAGCCGCCGGTCACCGCCGCCAGCAGCGCCCAGGCCAGCAGCGGCCCGAGCAGCGCGCCGGCGGTGTCGAGGGTGCGGTGGACGCCGAAGGCCCGCCCGAGCGCGCCCGGCGGCGTGGCCGCGGCGATCAGCGCGTCCCTGGGCGCGGTCCGCACGCCCTTCCCGAGCCGGTCGGCGCCCACCATGAGCCCGATGCCGGTCATCGAGCCGCCCGCCAGGGGCAGCCCCAGTTTGGTCAGCGCCGACAGCCCGTACCCGGCCGCCGCCACCAGTTTCGGCCGTCCCAGCCGGTCGGCGGCGTAGCCACCGGCCAGCCGCAGGACGGCGGTCGCGCCGGTGTACACCCCGTCCAGCACCCCCAGGGACAGGTAACCCAGGCCCAGTCCGTACATCAGGTACATCGGCAGGACGGCGGTGACCATCTCCGCCGACATGTCGGTGACCAGGCTGACCAGGCCCAGCGCCACCACCGTGCCGGAGACCTTCGCCGCCGGTGAGGTCACCGCCTTGCCATCCGCCGCCCTCGTGGCCGCCAGATACATCTCACACCTCCACAATGGACGGGCCCGCCGCCCCAGTGAAAAGCGGCGGGCCCGGGTCGTCAGCGCGGCCCGGACCGGCGCGCGCCGGTGGAGCTGGCCACGTGAGCGAAGCGAACCATGGGCAACGCGGTGAGCACCCGTGTTCCCGAAGGTGCTTCCGTAGAGGTCGCCGGAGGGATGTAGTTGGCGGGAGGTGCCGCCGAGGTACCGGTGACCTTCACGTCATCGACCTGCGCCTCGAACAGGCTGCCGCCCGCCGCGTCGGCGGCGCTGACCAGCAGCGTCACGCTCTGCCCGGTATAGGCCGCCAGCGAGACCGTGGCCGTCTGCCAGGCACCGGCCACCTCGGCCGCCGCGCCCACCTTCTGCCACAGCTGCGTCGTCGTGCCACCGCTGGTCACGCTGACCCGCAGGTAGTCGTCGGCGCTGGAGTTGTCGCCGTGGGCCACGTTGTAGCCGAAGGACAAAGACGCTCCACTGGGGACGGTGAACGCCGGCGAGCGCGCCGACGTCACCCCGCCGTCCAGGTCGTTCGCGCCGTACGCGCTGCCCGCCAGGCGGCCCGTCGACAGCGCGTTCACACCGCTGGGCGTGGTGCCCAGCTGCTTGACCTGGTTGGAATAGGTCGACGTGGTCTGCTCCGGGTCACCGCGCTCGAACTTGCCCGCGCTCGCGGTGTCGGAACCCGCCGGGTTCACCGTCCAGCCCTTGTCGGTCTCGAAGTCGTCGCTGAACGACGACGTCCCGGTGCCGGTCACCGTCAGGTTCACCGTCGCCGTGCGGGTCACCCCGTTCGACGTGCCGGTCACGGTGACCGGATAGGTGCCGGTCGCCGCGCTCGCCGAGACCGACAGGGACAATGTGGACGTTCCCGAGCCGTTCGCCGGGGGCGTCACCGACGCCGGCGACAGCGACGCCGTCACGCCCGAGGGCGCGCCGGACGCGGTCAGCGCCACCGCCGAGGAGAACCCGCCCGAGGAGGACACGCTCACCGTCGACGAGCCGCTGGAGCCCTTGGCCACCGAGACCGCCGAAGGCGATGCCGCGACGCCGAAGTCGGCCGTCTGGGAGGCCTTGTGGCAGTTCCCGGTCACGTGGTCGGTGAAGGTCCGCCCGGCCACCGGCACGAAGTCGAAGACGTAACCGGTCGCCGACAGCTGGAACTTCGCCACCCCGAAGGTGTTGTTGTTGAACACCTCGGAGGGGCCCGCCGAGCTGGACGTGGAGCTGTAGAGCGCCCGTCCGCCGGTGCCGATCACCCACGTGCGCAGCCCGTTGGCCTGGTCGGTCTGCCCGGAGGCGTTGACCGGCGCGAACCGCTCGTAGTGGTGGTCGTGGCCCTGGATCAGGACGTCGGCCTTGGCCGCCACCAGCGCGCTCACCACCGGCGCCATGCCGGTGTCGTCGCCGTGGTCGCCGCTGGAGTAGCGCGGGTGGTGCGTGTAGGCCGCCGTGCAGGGCTTGGTGTTGGCCGCCAGGTCGTTCTTCAGCCAGGTCAGCTGCGCCGAGCTCGCCGTGTGGCTGATGTCGCTGTTGACCACGACGAAGTGCCAGTCGCCGACGTCCCAGCTGTAGTAGCCCTTGCCGCGCTCACCGGCGATGCCGGTGTTGTTGCCGGTGCCGTTGAAGTAGTCGAAGTACCCGGACGCGCCGGACGTCCCGTACTCGTGGTTGCCGGGCGCCGGGTGGGTCTTGGCCTTGAACTGGCCCCACGTGGGCGCGTACTGGTTGTTGAACTCGGAGAGGGTGCCGCTCTCGTAGGCGTTGTCCCCGGCGGTGAACACCGCCACCGGGTTGATGGAGCTGATCAGGTCGTCGGTCTGGTTGCAGGCCGTGCCGCAGATGTCGCCGGCGCCCGCCACCACGACCGTGGCGTCGGCGGCGGTGGACTGCCAGGCGTCCACGGCGTAGGTGCTGGCGGCGTCCTCGACCGACGGCGTGATCGCCACGCACTCGCCGGGGAAGGACCGCGTGTAGAAGCCCTTGCCGGGCCAGTTCTTCGCGGTGAGGGTGTAGGAGCCGCCGCGCGAGCCGGTGAGCGTCACCGAGTCGTCCCCGCGCAGATCGAGGGCGCTGAACCGCAACCGGATGCGCCCGGCGCCCGCGTCGCAGACCTGCCGTGCGCCGGGCGCGACCACGCCCTCGCGCTGACCGCCCTGCGCGACCTGTTCCACCTGCTCGATGACCGGGACCCGGGCCGCGTCGGCCACCAGGTCCGGTCCCTGCCCGGGATGGGCCCCGGCCTGGGAGGCGGCCGCCGTGGCCGCGATTAACAGCGCCAGGCCACCGGCCGCGGCGAAGAGCTTGCGTCTCATGTCGATCGTTCTCCTCTCGGGCCTCCACCGGGCCCGTCACCGCGTGATTAGATCGGCGTGGCGAGAACGTGACCAGTCTCGAAGCCCGGAATCTCCGGATAACTCTGCATGGTCTTTTGGTGACGAGGTGAACAGGGAACGGCCGTGAACCCCTTCAGCTCCGCCCTACGCACCGCGATCACCGCCAGCGGCAAGAGCCTGGTGGCGCTGTCCCGCGAGCTGCGCGCCCGCGGCGCGCCCGCCTCGGTGTCCACCCTGAGCGGCTGGCAGACCGGGGAGAACCACCCCGAGCGCGCCTCGTCCCTGGCCGCACTGGCCACGCTGGAGGAGATCCTCGGCCTGCCGCCCCGGACACTACTCGCGCTCGTCCCCTCCCGCCGCCCCCGAGGACGCTGGCGCGCCCCGGCCTCCACGACCCTCCCGCACCGGCGCATGTGGCGCTCGCCGGAGGCCGTCGAGCGCGTGCTGGCCCGGCTGGACGCCGCCCCGGCCGACCTCTACGTCCCCGCCCGGGTCTCGCGGACGGTGAAGATCGTGGTGGACGGGCGCGGCTTCGAACGCGAGTCCCACCACCGCAACCTGCTGCGCGGCGGGCGCGAGGAGACCACGCGCGTGTTCGGGATGCTGCGCTCGGCGTCCCTGCCGCGCCTGCCGGTGGTGGCCGGCACCGACGGCTGCCGCCCGGGCCGGATGCGCGCCGACGTCCCGGCCGCGCTGACCGCCTTCGAGCTGCTGCTGGACACGCCCCTGCGGCCCGACGAGCTGCGCCAGATCGACTTCGTGGTGCGCTTTCCGCCCGGGCAGCGCGAACGCCACATGGACCTGCGCGTCCCGCCGGGCCTGCGCGACGTGGTCGTCCAGGCCGCCTTCGACCCGGCCTGCCCGCCGCGCGGCTGCGCGGGCTTCTACCAGGCCGCCCAGGGCCGTCCCGAGACGCCGCTGGACGCCGGGAACGGCCCGGCCTGGTTCCAGTTCGCGGTGATCGACCCCGCCCCGGGCATCTACGGGATCCGCTGGGAATGGGACTAGTGTTCGCTGCATGGACGCCGCCACCGCCGACCGCTACCTCGCCCGCATCGGAGCCGACCGGCCCGAGGTCCCCGACCTGGACGCCCTGCGCGCCCTCCAGAGCGCGCACCTGCGCTCGGTGCCCTTCGAGAACCTCTCCATCCACCTCGGCGAGCCCATCGAGCTCGACGAGGACTCCCTGGTCGGCAAGATCGTCGACGGCGGCCGCGGCGGGTTCTGCTACGAACTCAACGGCCTGTTCGCCGACCTGCTGGAGCACCTCGGCTACCACGTGGCCCGCCTCCAGGCCATGCCCGGCCTGGTCCCCTTCGACCACCTGACGCTGATGGTCGAGATCGACGAGCCGCTGCTGGTCGACGTCGGCTTCGGCCGCTTCGCCCACGAGCCGCTGCGCCTGGAGTCGCGCGGCAAGCAGCAGGACCCCGACGGGATCTACACCGTCGAGGAGGTCGAGTACGGCGACCTGCTGGTCCGCCGCGAGGGCGAGAAGGAGTTCGTGGTCGACCTGCGTCCCCGCGAGCTGGACGCCTTCGTCCCGACCTGCTGGTGGCACCAGACCTCGCCGAAGTCGCACTTCACCCGGTCCCCGGTGTGCTCGCTGGTGGTCCCGGACGGGCGGGTCACCCTGCGCGGCCGCAAGCTCATCACCACCGTCGGCGACGAGAAGCGCGAGGAGATCATCACCGACGACGCCGAGGTCCTGGGCGTCTACCGGGAGATCTTCGGCATCGAGCTGGACCGCCTGCCGGGGGAGTGACGGCTCAGGCGACCAGGCGCGCGATCCCCTCCCGGACCAGCCGCCTGGCCAGGTCGCCGCGCTGAACGCGCTCCCTCCCCGTCAGCGGCACCGTCTCCCCGTCCCGGCGGCGCCTGATCTGCTCGGCCAGCTCCACCGGGACGCCGAAGTCGCCCAGCCGCGCGATCGCCTCGGCCTTGGTGATCAGCCGGTCGGCGTCCACCGTCGCCGCCACCCGCGCCAGCGTGACCAGGCCCAGGTCGACGTACAGGTCATCGGCCCAGATCCTGCGCCGGGTCACCGCCCAGGACCAGTAGCCGGTCAGCTCGGCCAGCGCCGCCCGCCGCACCTCGTCCACCGACAGCGACGGCACGAGCTCCTCCGGCGCCGGGCCGAAGACCGTGATCCCGCCGCGCAGGAGTTCGGCACGGGCGATGCCGCTCACCGCGCGCTCGTAGAGTCGGCCGTGCGCCCAGTAGGCGTGCTCGCGCGCGAGGTCGGTGGCGTCGTCGGCGGGCAGGTAGGCGCAGTGCAGCTTCTCCACCGCCAGCTCCTTGTGCAGGGCGACGACCGTTTTGAGCTCCCGGCGGTCCGGCCGCGCGCGGGTCACCGCGATCACGTCCATGTCGCTGATGCCGGGCCGGTAGTCGCCGAAGGCGAGGGAGCCGCCGACGTAGACGGCGAGCGGGCCGATCAGTTCCCGCAGCCGCCCGGCGAAGGCCGGCACCTCGGGGGCGGGGGAGAGGCGAGGGTCCATCGGCCCATTGTCCACAGCGGACTCACACGGTCACGACGACCTTGCCGCGCACCCGCCCCTGCCGCATGTGGTCGATCGCCGCGCCCGCCTCGGCCAGCGGGAAGACCCGGTCCAGCGGCACCGTCACCGCCCCCGACTCGATCAGCTCGCCGACGCGCGCCAGCCGCGCGCCCTTGACCAGCGAGACCAGCCCGCGCAGCCGCTGCCCGGTGAACGGCGACAGCGCCTGCGCCCGCAGGGATCGGCCGAAGCCGCCGAACCACTTGCCGTCGGTCTCGCCGCCGATGATGACGAGCGTGCCCTTCGGCTTCAGCAGCCGCCGCAGCGCCGGGATGGAGCGCTGGCCGCCGGTGTCCAGGATCGCGTCGAAGCGCCCGGTGGGCTCCTCGCGCGTGTAGTCGAGGACGTGCGCGGCGCCCAGCCCGCGCACGAAGTCGGTCTTCTCGCCCCGGCACACCCCCGTGACCTCGGCGCCCAGGGCGGCGGCCAGCTGGACGGCGTAGGACCCGACGCCCCCGGCCGCGCCCAGCACGAGCACCGAGTGGCCCGCGGCGATACGGGCGTCCTCGACGGCGTCCAGCGCCGTGCACGCCGAGACCGGCACGGCCGCGGCCCGCTCGAAGGACAGCCCGCGCGGCATCGGCGCGAGTTTGGCCGGTTTCGCCCGCGCGTACTCGGCGTAGGTGCCCTCGCCGTTGCCGAAGACCCGGTCGCCGACCTTGAAGGCGGTGACGTCGCGGCCGACGGCGGCGACGGTGCCGGCCAGGTCCATGCCCGGCACGCGCTGCCGGGGGCGGCGCGGCCCGGTGGCCAGGCGCACGAGATAGGGGCGTCCCGCCATGAGGTGCCAGACGCCCTGGTCGACCCCGGCCGCCGCGACGCGGACCAGGACGCCGCCGGGCGCGACCGCCGGGAGCTCGATGTCGTTTAAGGTCAGCACGGCCGAGGGACCGTAGCGGTCCTGGGTGATCGCCTTCATGATTCTCCTTCGTCGGGGTACTGGAAGACGTCGTCGAGGCCGACCCGGAAGACCCGGGCGATCTTGAAGGCCATCTCCAGTGATGGGGAGTAGCGGCCCTGCTCGATGGCGATGACGGTCTGGCGGGTGACGCCGACGCGCTCGGCCAGTTCCGCCTGCGTCATCTCGCCGTTGGCGAAGCGCAGGGCGCGGATCTCGTTGCTGACCCTGGTCGGTTTCACCACGGCTGGAATCCCCGCCGGTAGGCGGCGATGCGCGCGAGCGCCCCCAGCAGTGACGAGAGCGCGAAGCACAGGTAGACCGCGTTGGCGATCCAGAAGTAGGGCGTCTCCAGCATCGCCATCACCATCGCGGCGACCCCGCCGATGACGAGGAACGCGTGCCCCACCCACGTCCCGAAGCGGTCGATCTCGCGGTCGCGCTCGTCCTTGCGCCGCTGCCCGCGTCCGCCCACGGCCACCACGACGACCTCGGCGGCGACGCTCGCGACGATGGCGCCGCCGATGCTCCACAGCATCGCGGGCACGTAGGAGGCCTCGGCGAGCGGGCCGTCCCCGGCGCCGGTGACGACCACGGCGACGTAGGTGAGGTAGGCGGCGAGGGTGACGGCGATGAAGATCCAGGCGCGTTTCTCTTCGAAGGCCATGGATCGAAGGTAAAGAATTTTTGACACCGGGTCAAGGATTCTTGACCTTGGCGGGGACGGGCGGGGCCCGGAGCTGCGGTGTCTCGGCCGCACGGCCCCTCAAGTCGGTACCGGCGGCGGGACGGCGTTGCCCACCGCGAGCAGGCTCACCGCCACGCACACGCCGTAGCGGACGGCCGCCATCACCAGCAGCGCCAGAGCCGCGTCCGGGTACACCGCGTCCGGCCGCGCCGGATTCGCCCGCCCGGATCGGCGATGACCACCACGGACTCACCCGGGCGCAGATCGCCGCCGCTCAGCCGACCCGCGATCGGCGAGCCGCCGGGCCGGGCCAGGGCGTAGGCCGCCGGATCGTGCCCGTAGCGGGCGACCACCGTCGCGGTGACCCGCTCGCCGCGCAGGTCCAGGATCGCCGCCGAGGCGTTGCTCAGCACGCACACCCCGGCGACCAGCAGCGTGACCAGGACCACGGTCACCGCGATCGCGGCGGCGAACGGCATCGCGATGCCGAGCACGCCCGGCGGCCTCGCCGTCCCCGATAACACCGCGATGGCGATGAAGGCCGGCGGCAACACCACCGCCGCCGCACGCGCCCACCTCATACATCGACGATAGGCCCTCAAGCACCCTGTGACGCGAATCGCCCGGCCTGTCGCAAACACCGCTTCAGGAGCAGAATCGGGTGCCATGGGCATCTCTTCGATCAACCCGATCGTCATCCCCACCGAGGCCGGCACCTTCGACGGCCTCGCCGCCGGGCCCGAGGAGGGGACGCCGGTCCTGCTCCTGCACGGCTTCCCGCAGTTCTCCGTCCAGTGGGAGCACCAGCTCGCCGCGCTCGCCGCGGCCGGATACCGGGCGGTGGCGCCCGACCAGCGCGGCTACAGCCGCGGTGTCCGTCCCGCCGAGGTCACCGCATACGCCGCCCCGCACCTGATCGGCGACGTCCTGCGCATCGCCGGGGCCCTCGGCTGGGACGGCTTCCACGTCGTCGGCCACGACTGGGGCGCGGCGGTCGCCTGGCTGACCGCGATCACCGTGCCGGACCGCGTCCGCAGCGTCACCGCCGTCTCCATTCCCCACCCCGGAGCCTTCGGGCGCGCCATCCGTGAGGACCCCGAGCAGCAGCGCAAGTCGGCGTACATGGACCTGTTCCGCCAGCCCTCGCCCATCCCGGAGCAGGCCGTGCTGGCCGAGTTCAACCGCTTCGGGATGCCCGAGAAGCGCGTGAAGGAGTACCGCGACCGCTTCGCCACCGAACCGGGACTGCTCACCGCCGCGCTCAACTGGTACCGCGCGATGGGCACCGGTGGCGACCGGCCAGGCCAGTGCGAGGTTCCCGCGCTGTTCATCGCCAGCGACGCCGACGTGGCGGTGGCGATGTCCGGCGTCCACGACACCGTCAACTGGGTGAGCGGGCCCTACCGGCTGGAGATCCTGGAGGGCGTCGGCCACTTCGTGCCCGAGGAGGCCGCGGAGGAGACCTCGCGGCTGCTGCTGGAGCACCTGGCCGTGTACCGGTGATCGGGGCGTCGTAGAAGAACGCCGGGACGCCGTGGCGTCGTCCGTGCCCGCGAGGCCGGCGGCGTCGCGGCACCGGTCCGGCGGCCGACTGCCCGGGGGAGATGACGACCGGCGGGGCGGCGCCGGCGTCTCACCTGTCGGGGTTACGGGCAGATCTGCGAGACGACCTCGCACCGGCGGCGGCCGGTCCACACGTAATCGCCCCAGCAGTCGATCTCGTACTCGGCGCGGATGATCTCGGCGTGGTGTCCGGGCGTGCAAGGGCAGTAGCCGATGGTCTGCCAGACCCTGGTGCCGGTTCCGGGAGTGCAGGCTCCGGCGGCGGACGCGGGGATCAGCGCGAACAGCAGTCGATCGGCGGCGCGCGTGATGAGACGTTTCATGTCACCTCCCTCGGGGGTATGGGGAGGCCGATCGTAGCCGGGTCCAGTGTGGACGGTCGATCGAGATTCGCCGGGAGAGCCGTCCGGGGGTGTGAAAAGGCCCCCGGACCGGAGTCCGGGGGCCTTTCACGTGGTAGCGGGGACAGGATTTGAACCTGTGACCTCTGGGTTATGAGCCCAGCGAGCTACCGAACTGCTCCACCCCGCGTCGCTTGAGTGCTTGGAAAGCATACCCTGTGCCGTCGTGGGCGGTTCCACCCGTCCGGCGGAAGGGCTTCGGCTCGCTCGTGGTCCTTCTCGGACATCCGCTCACGCGGCTCGAACGGGTCCTCGGCGAGGCCGCACAGGACGGGGAAGGCCCCGGCGAACGGCCGACGGACGCCCGTTCGCCGAAGCCGTCCGAGGGCGAGAAAAAGACCCCCGGACCGGAGTCCGAGGGTCTTTCACGTGGTAGCGGGGACAGGATTTGAACCTGTGACCTCTGGGTTATGAGCCCAGCGAGCTACCGAACTGCTCCACCCCGCGTCGCTTGAGTGCTTGGAAACCATACCCCGGGCCGTCGTGATCGACAAATCCGGGGGGTCTCCCTCCGTTCACCGCCCGGTCAGGACGGTCGATATCACCCGTTTCGCGGGTTTATGGTCGCCTCTGCCGCGATGATCGGGGCATGAGTCAACCGTATGGGCCGGTCTCGCCGGCCGACATCAGGCCCAAGACCACCTGGTACTGGGTGGCGGGGATCATCGCCGTGGTCGGGATCCTGCTCGGCTGCGGCGCGCTGCTGCTGACCGGGAAGCTGTGGTCGAACGCGCTGCCGGACGCCAAGAACACGTTCGCGTCGGGTGAGCCGATGACGGTGAAGGTGGACGAGGGCGAGGAGAAGCTCATCTACGTCCAGTTGCCCTACATCGAGAACGGCAACAAGACCGCGCCGCCGAACGTGACGGCGTGCGAGGCCGGTCCGGAGGTGACGCTGGGGACGCCCGGCTACGACCTGATGCTGCCGGACTCGCAGGCCAAGCGCGAGTGGCAGGCGGTCATGACGATGTCGGCCTCGGCCGCCGGGTCCTACCAGATCGTGTGCGTGCAGACCGACGGGACGCTGGCCGTCTACGGCATCGGGTCGATGCCGTTCGGCGGGGCGATCCTGGCGGGCGCGGGCAGCCTGCTGGTCGGCATCGGCCTGCCGTGTGTGTGCATCGTGGTCGCGCTGATCATCGTGATCGTGGTCATCGTGCGCCGCCGGAGCGCGCGCCGCCGGCTGAGCGGTGGCGGCGCGGCGGTGGACGAGGCGATCCGTCGGGAGCAGCAGCGGGGTAGCGAGCCGCCGCAGTACTCGACGCCGCCGCCGACCTCGGAGCGGTACAGCCCGCCGCCGACGTCGCCGGTCCCGCCGCCTCCGCCGCCCCCGTCGGACCCGTACGCGGCCCCCGAGGGCACGCAGGACCCGTACACGCCGCCCTCGGACCCGACGGCACCGCCGGAGCCCCCGAAGCCGGGTGAGGAGCCGAGGAACCCTTAGACCGTGTCGCGCACGGGGGTGCGGGTGCTCCCGGGCTGCGGTGATGACACCGGCGGTGGCGCGGACGCCTGCGCGACGGCGGCCTCTTCGAGGGGCCGCCGTTCGTGCGCCTGGGGTTCGGCGTAGCGGGTGAGGGCGATGATCGCGCCCAGCGTCACCAGGAAGCCCAGGGCGGCCAGCCACTCGCGGCCGGGCGCGATCTGGTCGCCCAGCAGCAGCAGGCCCACGACGGCGGCGGGCGCGGCGAACGCGGCGTCCATGGACGCCACCGAGGCGGTGGTGCTGCCGCGCTGCATCGCCATCGCCAGCAGGAGCTGGCCGGTGAGCGAGTAGATGATCATCAGGTAGAGCAGCGGGTCGGTCACGAACGCGACCGGGTCGCCGAAGTTGGCCAGGGGCCGCGAGGCCACCGAGGCCGCGCCGAACGCGAGCCCCGCCAGCCCGCCCAGGACCACCGAGCCGGTGACGCCCTGCAGCCGCGCGCAGAAGTACCCGGCGACGGCGATGCCGACCAGGATCACCACCAGCGCGATGATCGCGGCGGGCGTGAGCTGGTCCGAGGGCGAGGGCCGCGCCGAGACCACCAGCGCGACGATGCCCAGGGACATGACCGTGAGCAGCAGGATCTCCGAGCGCGGCAGCCGCCACTTGAGGATCAGCACGCCCAGGACGGCGGTGATGCCGATCCCGGCGGCCACGCTGGCCTGCACCAGGAACAGCGGCAGGTACCCGCGGGCCATGAACGCGAGGATGAAGCCGAGGCTCTGCAGCGCGACGCCCAGGACGTAGGTCTTGTGCGCGGCCAGCCGCCACAGCAGCCGTGGGGAGAACGACTGCTGCGCCTTGACCTTGTTGGCGGCGATGGCCTGCAGGAAGTTCGCTACCCCGTAGGTGACGATCATCGCCGCGAGGTAGAACCAGCCCGCGCTCATCACCAGGCGAGAATAGTCCGCGTTGGCGGCTCGCCGCCGCTCAGCCGGGCAAGATCACCCTTGCCGCAGGTCACAGCTCGGCCAGCCGGGCGGCCAGGTCACGGAACGCGCGGCCGCGGTGGCTGAGCGCGTCCTTGACCTCCGGGGCCAGCTCGGCGGTGGTCACCTCGTGGCCCTCGGGCACGAAAACCGGGTCGTAACCGAAGCCGTTCTCCCCGCGCGGCTCACGGATGATCCGGCCCCGGACCTCGCCCAGCGCGACCAGCTCGGTCCCGTCCGGGTGGACGTAGGCGGCGGCACACACGAACGCGCCACCCCGGTGCTCGTCGGGGACGTCGCCGATCTGCCCGAGCATCAGCTCCAGGTTCGCCCGGTCGTCGCCGTGGCGTCCCGACCAGCGCGCGGAGAAGACCCCCGGCATGCCGTTGAGGGCGTCCACGGTGATGCCGGAGTCGTCGGCCATCGCCGGCAGACCGGTGTACCGGACCGCCTCGCGCGCCTTCAGCAGCGCGTTCCCGGCGAAGGTGAGCTCGGTCTCGGGCGCCTCCGGGTACTCCGGGACGTCGTCGAGGCCGACGAGCTCGATCGAGGGCGCCACCTCGGCGAGGATGCGGCGCAGCTCCTTGAGCTTCTTGGCGTTGCGGCTGGCCAGCACGGTCTTCATCGGCTCAGCAGCGCCTTCACCTGCATGCCGGTGAGCTCCTTGCAGCCCTTGGCGGCCAGGTCGAGCATCGCGTCCAGCGCCGCCCGGTCGAAGACGTTGTCCTCGCCGGTGCCCTGAACCTCGACGAACTCGCCGTCGCCGGTGCACACCACGTTCATGTCGACCTCGGCGGCCACGTCCTCCTTGTAGCAGAGGTCGAGGCGGGCCTGGCCGGAGATGACGCCCACCGACACCGCGGCCACCGACCGCTTCAGGACGTTCTCGGGACGCCGGACCTTCTTCTCGTTGCCGATCCAGGTGATCGCGTCCTGCAGCGCCACGTAGGCGCCGGTGATCGCGGCGGTGCGGGTGCCGCCGTCGGCCTGCAGGACGTCGCAGTCGAGGGTGATGGTGTGCTCGCCGAGGGCCTTCATGTCCACGCAGGCGCGCAGGCTGCGGCCGATCAGGCGGGAGATCTCGTGCGTCCGGCCGCCGATCTTGCCCTTGATGGACTCGCGGTCGCCGCGCGTGTGCGTGGCGCGCGGCAGCATCGAGTACTCCGCGGTGACCCATCCGCCCTGCCCGGTGCCCCGGCGCCAGCGCGGGACGCCGTCGGTGACGCTCGCGGTGCACAGCACGCGCGTCCCGCCGAACTCGACGAGCACCGAGCCCTCCGGGTGGTCGGTCCAGTTGCGCTTGAAGGTCACGGGACGAAGCGCGTCGGGTGCGCGGCCATCGGGTCTGCTCACAGGAGCAGGGTATCGGGTGCGGGCGTGAGCCGGGCTCGCGGCGTGTGGAAGCGCGCACGAAGGGGCGACACCGGAGCGGCGAGCGTGGCCGGACGATCACCCGGAAGACGGACCGGAGCGAACGCGCCCCGGCCGGACGGAGACGGCCCGAGAGCGGGGACACCCACCCCGCGCGACCCGGACGGCGGGACGGCCCGAAGCCGGAGACGCCCACTCACCGCAACCCACGGCAGAGGGGGAGTTTGAGGGTGGAGACGAAGTCGCCCCCTCAGGAAGGGGGAGCGGGAGTCTGAGGGTGGAGACGGCAGTCGCCCCCTCAGGAGGGAGGAGTCGCCCCCTCAGGCAAGGGGAGCACAGTTGTGCGCGAGGCGGGACTTGAACCCGCACGTCCGAGGACACTGGAACCTAAATCCAGCGCGTCTGCCAATTCCGCCACTCACGCGCGGCCGCGCCGTCCCCGGCGCGGCCTTGTCGAAGTCTAGTCGGTCAGTCGGAGTCGAGCCCCAGGTCCTTGCGCAGCTTCGCCACGTGCCCCGTCGCCCGCACGTTGTACTGGGCGAGGGCGATCTCGCCGTCTTCGTCGATGACGAATGTGGACCGAATGACGCCCTGGACCACGCGCCCGTAGTTCTTCTTCTCGCCGAAGGCGCCGTAGGCGGTCAGGACCTTCTTCTCGGGGTCCGACAGCAGCGGGAACGTGAGCGCGTCGCGCTCGCGGAACTTCGCCAGCTTCTCCGGCTTGTCGGGGGACAGCCCGAGGACCTCGTAGCCGGCCGCCTGGAGGCTGGCCAGGGAGTCGCGGAAGTCGCAGGCCTGCTTGGTGCAGCCCGGCGTCATCGCCGACGGGTAGACGTAGAGGATGACCTTCCGGCCGCGCAGGCCGGACAGGGTCACGTCCTGCCCCTCGTCGGTGGGCAGGGTGAAGTCGGGCGCGGTGTCGCCCGTTTGAAGCCGATCGGTCACGGGCCCGACCCTACCGCCAGGGGACGACAGGAGGCCGCCGGACGCGTCCGGCGGCCTCCTTCGATCATGCGGGGGTTAAGGCTTGGTCAGCCCCAGCGCGTACGCCCCGCCACCGCTGTACGAGTACACGCGGTACCGGTAGTAACCGGCCGTCCCGGAGTAGCTGATGGTCTCCTGGCTGCTGGAGCTGTCGGAGGTCGCCACGTCGGTCCAGGCGCTCCCGTTCCACTTCTGCAGGTACAGGTCGAAGTCGGTGCCGCTGGGGCCCTGGAGGCACGCGGAGTGCGTCCCGGACACCGTCGACTGGTAGTAGGAGTTGTTCGGCTGGTAGGCCTGCTGGCCGGTGCCGGACAGGGAACCCGAGTAGTTGTTCGGGTGGGTGCCGCAGGTGCCGGGGCCCGGGCCGGGGCCGCTGCCGCTGGTCTTGAGGGTCGCGCCGGAGGCCGAGAGGGCCTCGCCGACGGGCTGGAAGTAGGTCGTGCCGCCGGAGGAGCAGTTGCCCGAACCGCCGGAGGTCATGCCCTGCGCCGAGGCGCCGGAGATGAACGAGCCGCCGGAGTCGCCGGGCTCGGCGCACACGTTGGTGCGCGTCACGCCGGACACGGTGCCCTGCGGGTAGGTCACCGACGTGTTCAGCTGCTGCACGGAGCCGCAGTGGTAGCCGGTGGTCGAGCCCGAGCGGCAGATCGAGGAGCCGACCGGCGCGACATTGGCGTCGGCGACCTCCTGGCTGTTGCCCTGCACGCGCGGCGAGGCGGTCCAGCCTGCGCCGGCGTCGATGTAGGAGTAGTCGTTGCCGGGGAAGGACGAGAGGACGAAGGTGCCGGGGGAGCCGGTGCCGGAGGTCACCGAGGCGCCGGTGGAGCCGCAGTGCCCGGCGCTGACGAACCCGTCGCCGCGGCTGGGGTGGACCACGGAGAAACCGACGGAGCAGCGCGAGGAGGTGTTGATGTAGTACGCCGTGCCGCCGACGATGTCGGCGAAGGGCCGCGGGGTCTCGCCGGCGACCTCGACGCGCAGGGCGTTCGCCGGAACGCCCAGCTTGACCGCCCACGCGCGCGCGTCGCCGGTGGCGCGCTGCCTGGCGAGGACGACGACCTTGTTCGACGTGATGTCCACGTGCCAGCCGGTGACGCCGGCCGGTGCCGAGGAGTCGTCCAGGAGGCGCTGGTAGCCGGTCAGCGTCTTCTGTGCGTAGGTGACCAGGGTCGGGGTGTACCCCAGGGCCTCGACCTTGCCGAAGGCCGCGGGCGTCGTGACGGCCACGTAGACGGTCGAGGTGCCGTCCCCGATCCAGAGGCCGCCGTAGGTCTTGTCGAGGGCGAGCGCGACGCCGGGCTGCGCCGTCATCGCCAGTTTCTCGGTGGTCAGGCGATCCAGGACCTGGTCGGCGGTGAAGCCGAAGGTCCGGCCGAGCTCGGCGACCATGCCGGGGGCGATGGTGGCCGCGAGCCGATCGCGGGTCTGCTCGCGCAAGGTCTGCGCGGGGTCGGCGGCCGCGACACCGCTGGTGACGGTGAGCGCGGTGGCGCCGATGACGAGTGCCGCGGCGACGGCGGCGATGCGGGGTAAGGCTAAGAGCTGTCGCATGAGAGGGGTCCTGCTTTCGTGTGGTGAGAGATCACAGGAGGGTTACCGGGTGTTTCCGGGAATGCCGTATGTCCGGAGTGGCACCACTCTAGCGACCAAGACCGTTTTGGGGCAGTTGGTGCCAGTCAGTGAACCTGGGAAAGTTCCTTGCCGATTCCAAGTGTGTCGGACTTGTTGCAAAGACCTTGCAAATACGGGTCTAGAGTCAGAGCCCCCTGCCCCTCGGTTACGGAAGGTCTCTCATGGACACCGTGGCGATGCATATATCCAATGGCATCGTCGGCCCGGGCACCTCTGGTGTCTTCGCCGCCATCGCCCTCGCGGCCCTCGCCGTCTGCGTCCTGCGCGGACGCCGCGACCTCGACGACCGGCTCGCCCCCATGGCCGGACTCGTGGCCGCGTTCATCTTCGCCGTCCAGATGCTCAACTTCTGGGTCCTGCCCGGCGTCAGCGGCCACCTCCTCGGCGGCGCGCTCGCCGCGATGCTCGTCGGGCCCTGGATCGGCGCGCTCTGCGTGAGCATCGTCCTGATCGTGCAGGCCCTCGTCTTCGCCGACGGCGGCGTGTCCGCCATCGGGCTCAACATCACCAACATGGCCGTCATCGGCACGTTCCTGACCTACGGCGTCCTGACGCTGCTGCTCAAGGTCCTGCCCCGCAAGCCCGGCGCGATCGCCGCCACCGCCTTCGTCGCCGCGATCGTGTCCGTCGTCGGCGGCGCCTCCGGCTTCGTCCTGGAGTACGCCCTCGGCGGCGAGGTCGGCGACATCTCCCTCGGCAAGGCCGCCGGGCTCATGATCGGCGTCCACGTCCTCATCGGCATCGGCGAGGGCCTCATCACCGCCGCCACCGTCCTCGCCGTCGCCAAGGTCCGCCCCGACCTCGTCTACGCCCTGCGCGGCCGCGCGCTCGCCCCCGTCGCCCAGGAGAGTGCCGCGTGAGCCGTCCCAAGGTCAAACTCTTCGCCTTCATCGCCGGTGGCCTGCTCGTCGCCGCCGTCCTGGCCGGCGTGGTCAGCAACTTCGCCTACAGCGCCCCCGACGGCCTCGACTCCGTCAGCCGCGAAGGCTGCACCTTCGACGAGAACGACGAGATCACCGGCGGCGAATGCATGGCCAAGACCGCCCGCGAGCACGAGGTCGGCGGCCCGCTCGCCGACTACGCGATCAAGGGCATCGACAACCCCGTCATCGCCACCGGCCTGTCCGGGCTGATCGGCGTGGCCATCACCTTCGCCATCGGCGGCGGCGCCTTCTGGCTCGTCCGGCACCGCAGGCCGAAGGACGCCTGACATGGGCGCCGGGCACGCGCACCTGCTGCACCTGCCGCACGACTCCGCCGTCCACCGACTGCCCCCCGAGGTCAAGATCGCAGCCTCGGTGGGCTTCACCCTGCTCGTCGTGCTCACCCCGCGCGAGGCGATGTGGGCCTTCGGCGTGTACGCCCTCCTGCTGGCCATCGTCGTCGCGGCGGCCCGCGTCCGCCCCGGCTGGCTGCTGCGCCGCGTCGTCATCGAGCTCCCGTTCGTGCTGATCGCGCTGCTCCTGCCGTTCTTCGGCGGCGGCGAGACCGTCCACTGGCTCGGGCTGAACCTCTCGGTCACCGGCCTCTACGGCGCCTGGAACATCGCCGCCAAGGGCACCCTCGGCGTCGTGTCGTCCCTGCTGCTGGCCGCGACGACCCCCGTCAACGACCTGCTCACCGGCCTCGACCGGCTGCGCTGCCCCCGCGTCATGACCCAGATCGCCGGATTCATGCTCCGCTACGGCCAGGTCCTCGGCGAGGAAGCCGCCCGCATGCGCGTCGCCCGCCTCTCCCGCGGCTACGAGCAGCGCTTCCTGTGGCAACTGCGCGCCTGGGCCACCGGCGCCGGGGCCCTCTTCCTGCGCGCCTTCGAACGCGGCGAACGCGTGTACGTCGCGATGCTCTCCCGCGGCTACGCCGGAGTCATGCCCCGCCTCGGCGGACGCCCCGCCCGCCCCGCCGAATGGGCCGCCGCCCTGACCCTGCCCGCCGTGACCGGGGCGGTCGCCCTCGCGGCGGCACTGACATGATCGATTCCATGGTGCTCTCCCTGCGCGGCGTCCGCTTCGCCTACCCCGACGGCCGCCGCGCCCTCCACGGCGTCGACCTCGACGTCCGCCGCGGCGAACGCGTCGCCCTCCTCGGCCCCAACGGCGCCGGGAAGACCACCCTCGTCCTGCACCTGAACGGCATCCACGCCGGCGAGGGAACCGTCGAGGTCGACGGACTCCCCGTCACCAAGGCCAACCTCACCGAGATCCGCCGCCGCGTCGGCATCGTCTTCCAGGACCCCGACGACCAGCTCTTCATGCCCACCGTCGCCGAAGACGTCGCCTTCGGTCCCGCCAACCTCGGCCTCCGCGGCCCCGAACTCGACGCCCGCGTCGACGAGGCCCTCGCCCAGGTCGGCATGAGCGAACACCGCGACCGCGCCCCCCACCACCTCTCCTTCGGCCAGCGTCGCCGCGTCGCCGTCGCCACCGTCCTCGCCATGCGCCCCAGCGTCCTCGTGATGGACGAACCCTCGTCCAACCTCGACCCCGCCGCCCGCCGCGAACTCGCCGACATCCTCCTCGGCCTCGACGTGACCCTCCTGATGGTCACCCACGACCTGCCCTACGCCCTCCAGCTCTGCGAACGCGCGCTGATCCTGGACGCCGGAAAGATCACCGCCGACGGGACCACCCGCGAGATCCTGGCCGACGAGGCGCTACTGGCCCGCCACCGGCTGGAACTGCCGTACGGGTTCACGGTGCCGACGGGGGCTTGAGGGGCGGGGCCGCCGGGTGACGTGAGGCCGTAGGGAGCATGCCCGGCCGCCGACCGGGCATGGACGCACCACGCACACCGGCCGGGGAGACGGGCCACGGCGGCTCGGCGGAGCATCACGTACGCCACGCCACGCCACGCCACGCCACGCCCGAGCCGCGTCGCCTTCGGCTCGCGGGCAGCGTGGCCGGCTGGCGGGTTCGATCCGGCCCACCAGCCACCAGCCACCAGCGGCACTGGCCGTGCCACGGGCCCGCCGCGACCGGCAACCGCACACCGCGCCA
The DNA here is from genome assembly GCF_030269765.1 of Actinorhabdospora filicis. Lineage (GTDB taxonomy): Bacteria > Actinomycetota > Actinomycetes > Mycobacteriales > Micromonosporaceae > Actinorhabdospora > Actinorhabdospora filicis. The sequence continues at coordinate 155,918 of NZ_BSTX01000008.1, forward strand.
TGGCCGTGCCACCAAAGGCAATCCGGCGTGGCATCGCTCCCGGGGACTCGACCCGCTGCACCCCACCCCGCCTCACTCCGCCCCGCCTCGCCCTGCCTCGCCCCGCCTCGCCCTGCCTTGCCTCGCCGCGCCCCGCCGTGGCGTGGCGCGCCGAGCCGGACATCGCCGACCGATGGGCGAATGCCCTCGCCACACACCTCGGCACCGTGGCGGCATGACCCACCACCATCTCCACCGGTCGATCCCGGTAGACCGGGCGGTCTGGCGTTCGCGCCGGTCGAAGTGGTGCTCGCCGATGTGGTTCGCGGGCGAGGCGGGTGCCCCGGCGGCCACCGGGTATCGCCGCCGCCCTCGGCCCGCCGTGATCGAGGTGCTGCACACGCCGCGCGCGGAAATCGCGGGAGGCGCATGAGCTCGGCCGAGGTCCGAGCCTCGGGCCGGGGTCCGTGGTCGGGTGATCGCCGGGCGCATGTCGCGGTACTCGGGCGCCGAGCCAGATCGCCCAGCCGGGTCGCCGCATCCGCTCGCCGTGCAGGTCGCCGTTGCGGGGTGCGTGCGGATCATGCCGGGCCGAAGTCCCCGGGCGGCTTCACCGCCCCGCCACACCGTGGCCCGGTGGGCGGCGGGGTGCCGTGCCGCCCGTCTGTCGCCACCACCTTCCACCCGCCGGTCTCCTCACCGGGCCGTGGCCGGGTGGCGGCCGTTCACCGGCGCGTTCGCTCGCCCCGCGCGTTCTCACCATCTCACCCCCACCTCCTGCACCTCCGGTGCCGTCGTTCCGCTCCAGCGGAGGCGGATCGCGTTGGTCCGCACGTTCTCCACCCGCAGCTCGGTGTAGTCGTCGAAGTGGCCGATGGAGGTCCAGGTGTCGCCGGTGCGGATCTCGGCGGTGCCGGTGCCGTGGCCGACGAAGGTCACCCGGGAGAGCGGGCCGGTGCGGGAGGCGGTGAGGGTGAGGGTCTGGCCTTCGCCGTCGCCGCTGCCCCGGTAGGTGGTGTCGAGGGAGCCGTCGGCGGCGGCGCGCAGGTCGCCGGAGGGGCCGCCGGTGACGGTGTAGGTGACGCGGTCGAGGTCGGTGACGGCGAACTCGCGGACGACCACCCATTCGGCCGTGTTGTCGGCGGTGGCGCGGTAGCGGATGTAGCGGGCCTCCGCTTCGCCGGCGTCGGCGCGGACCTCGGCCTCGTCGGAGGCGGTGAGGCGGGTCCAGGACGTGCCGTCGCGGCTGCGTTCCAGGACGCCTTCGTGGACGAAGTCGCCGGGCCGGTCGTCCTTGCCCATCAGGAGCGCGATCCGGCCGACGCGGTGGACGCCGCCGAGGTCGACGGTGAGGGCGTCGCCGGTGCGGGCTGCGCGGCGGCTCCAGTAGTAGGTGCCGGTGTCGCCGTCGAGCATGCGGGCGGGGCCGTTGTCGCCGTAGACGTCCATGGTGGAGCGGGCCGAGGCGGGCGGCATGATGCCCAGGCGGCGGTCGAGGTCGGTGAAGGCCTCGGCGATGAACACGTCGAGGACGCCGTCGCCCACGCGTGGCGCGACGCCCGAGTGGGGCCTGCGGACATCGCGGACGGCGCGGGCGGCGGTCATGGCGTCCACCGCGCGGCGGCGGTCGGACAGTGCCTGCGGGCCCTTGTCGTCGAGGACGTCGAGGGCGGCCAGCAGGGCCTTCGCCCACAGGTCGGTGGCGTCGAGCCAGGCGCGGGCCTCGGCGGCGAAGGCGGGGGAGACGCCGGCGCGAATGCCGGTGGGGGCCGCGGCGAGGCGGGAGGCGTAGGAGCGCAGTTCGGCGCCACCGGCGGCGATCGCGGCCTTCAGTCGCGGTGACTGCTCGCGGTGGAGGGTGCCGTCGTAGGTGTTCACGTCGGCGAAGAGCTTGAGCGGGCCGAGCGGGCCGGACTCGGCCAGCGCGGCCGTCCAGGCCTCGCCGGGGTCGTAGGCGGCGTCGTTCCAGGCGAAGGCGGCGGCACCGAAGACGCCGGGGCGGCTGACGGTGGGCTGGTTGGCGGGATTGGACACCAGCCCGGAGAGCGGGCCGGACAGGCCGCGCTCGCGGCCGGTGTAGTCGCCGAGCGGGAGGCGCCCGGCGATGTAGTCGTTGACGGGGTAGTTGTCCCAGAGCATGAGGTCGTGGCCGACGTCGGCGCGGGCGCGGCGGGCCTGGTCGACGGTGACGGTGCCGGGGATGACGGCGGTGCCGGTCCAGTGCACGATCACCGACGCGTCGAGCCGGTCGCGCAGGGCGGCGCGGTACGGGGTGTCGCCGAGGCCCCAGTACTCGGTCGGCACGAACCCGGGCGCCGGGAGCCCCTTGCCGCGCGCCCAGGACGCCACCCGGTTCAGCAGGTCCGCCTGGGCCTTGCCCGCGCCCGCCCCGCCGGAGCCGTAGGCGGCGGCGTCGCCATCGCAGTGCCAGTCGCCGGCCCGGATGTCGTCGAAGGCGAGGGTGAACTTCCGGACGCCGCGCGCCCGCAGCGCCTCGAACTTGCCGAGGACCGCGTCGGCGTCCCGGGTGTCGCCGAAGCAGATCGACAGGCCGGGGGACAGCGCGAAGTCCATGGTCACGTGCCCGGCGCGGGCGCGGGCGGCCAGCTCGCCGAAGCGGTCCAGTTCGGCCGCCGGATAGGCCTCGCGCCAGCGGGCCCGGTGGTACGGGTCGTTCTTGGGCGCGTAGATGTAGGTGTTCATCTTGTGCGCGGCCAGATAGTCCAGATGCGACAGTCGCTCGGCGTGCGACCAGGCGTCGCCGTAGAAGCCCTCAACGGTGCCGCGCACCGCCATGCCCGGCCAGTCGCGGACGGCGACGCCGGGCAGCCCGCCGTCGGGCCCGATGAGCTGCCGGAGCGTCTGCGCGGCGTAGAACTGGCCCGGACCATCGCCGCCGATGGCGATGTGGCCGCGCTTCCCCGAAGCGGCCACGGTCAGCGCGTAGCCCTCGGGCGGCAGCCCGGAGGGATCGGCGTCCACGGGTGGATCACCGGCGAACCACACCACCACGCCGGTGCCCGGATCCTCGCCGGACTCGCGGATGTCGCCCACCCCGGCCGCGCGCAGGGCGTCCCGGACGGCCCGCACCGCGGCGGCGTCGGTGGTGGCGCCGGTGACCAGTCCGACGCGGTCGCCGAGCCGGAAGCCGTCGCCTTCGGCGGAGTACTCGCGCGGCTTCGGCCAAACCTGTGGGCGGCCCTCGGCGTGCGCGGGCCGGGGCGCCGCCACGGCGGATGTGAGAGCCAGCGCGGCGGCGAGAGTGAGAGTGGAAAGGACGGTGTGAGCAGGACGCATGAAGCCTCCCCCGAGAGGCGGACGCGCTCGTGTCCGGACAGCCGTGGCAACGGACTGTGGCTCGTGAACCGTGTGGACGGTCCATCAGGGACGATCGCGACCTGACCGATAGCCGAGGATGGCATAGGGGGCGAAATCTGTCAAATAGGACATGCAGTAGTATGGCCGGTTCGCGCTAGCCTCACGCATGAGCTCTGAACAGCACGGGATCGCCGACGCGATCGCCGCCCTGCGCGCCGACCTGACCGAGGCCCGCCGCCGCGCGGCGGCGGGGGCCAAGGCGGCCGGGGAGAACCGGATCCGCCTCGAAATCAAGGAAGCCGAGGCCGAGATCGGCCTGGAGGCGCGGGAAGAGGACGGGAAGGTCCGCTTCGTGGTCGCGCAGGGCGGGGCGGAGGCGACGCACCGGGTGCGGATCGTCTTCGGCGTGAAGGGACGCGGGGGGAGCCTCGTGGAGGTCTCCGACGAGGAGGACGAGGACTTCTAGGTCTCGCAGACCAGGCCGTCCTTGTCGCGGTCGATGTACCAGTCGTACTCGGGGTCGACGCCCTTGCGGTAGGGGCCGTAACCGTGCGCGTTGGCCTCCTTGCAGGTCTTGTAACGGGGGTCGTTCTTCGCCGCGGGCGGCGGGTCGTCGTGCCCCTTGTCGCCGGAGTCCTTCCCGTCATCGCCGTCGCGGTCGTCGCCGTCGTCGGCCGGCGGCTTCGAGGACTTCGACGGCGACGGGCTCGCCGACGGGCTGGGCGATGGGCTCGGGCTCGACAGCCTGGACGAGGGCGTGCGGGACGGCGTGGGCGTGGCGTGCGCCTGGTCGGCGGCGGGCTTCGACGGCTTGTCCGGCGTGAGTCCGAGCAGGTTCAGGCAACCGCCGCAGATCACCAGCGCGATGATCGCGCCGATGATGCCGATGACCGTCGTCTGCTTGCGGGTGAGGGGGCGTGGGCGTGGGGGCTGGTTCACCATGGGGGCCTTCTTCTCCGGGCACGGGAGAATCGACGTTAACCCTGCTCAGACGGCGCATCATGGATTGATCGGACACATTGTCGCGCCGATCAGTGCATCTGCCCCTTGCGCCTGGCCCGCACCAGCGCCCCCACCGCCAGGCCCGTGCCCAGCCCCAGCCCGGCCACGATCAGCACCCGGTCCACGTCCCCTGACCACGGCGTGGGCGTCACCGCGTAGGCGAACGAGGGGATCCGCGACAGCCCGGCGAACATCCCCAGGCACACGCCCGCCACGCCCAGCGCGAGGTCCGCGGCGGGTTTGCGGGCGAAGGCGTAGGCCGCCGCCGCGACGCTCACCGCGCCGCCGAAGAGGGGCCACAGCTCGGCGGTGAACAGGATCTTGAACCAGCCGGTCTGGAGGTCCTGCGAGGTGATCGCGCGCCCGATCGCGTCGGCGACCGCCGCCGCGCCGGCCACGGCGGCCGCGCTCGCCAGGCTCAGGCGCGCCACGCGGTCCGGGATGCGGGTGGACACGCCGACGAACACCACGGCCGCTCCGGCCAGCATCGTCAGCGCCGCCCAGGTGCCCGCCGACGGGGGAGCGACCCAGTCCAGGGTGCCGGTGAGCTGGTAGGGCGTGACGCCGACGCGCAGGGGGATCGTCCAGTCGAGGATGCGCTGGTCTGTTGTGGCGCCCGCGACTTGGGCGGGCGGTGCCTCGTTCATCCAGTGGGCGCGGTGATCGAACCAGCGGACGCGCGGCTCGTCGGTCGCCTTCTGCCAGTAGGGCGCCTGCGAGGGGGCCGCGTAGGCGGGGACGGCGGTCGCCCCGGTCGCGGTCTCGTTCAGGTAGGCCGCGGGGGAGAACACGTTCACGAACACGCCGTCGGGCGAGATCAGCAGGTAGGGCTCGCCGGAGTAGCCGAGGACCTCCACCGGCAGGTCGCCGGTGTTGGTCAGCTCCAGGCGGCTGGCGGCCTCCACGGGCCGCACCTCCAGGCCCGGCAGGCCGGGGACGCTCGTCACGCTCACCCGGTAGTCGGAGTTCTCCAGCCCGGCGGTGCCGTGCGCGACGGCGATACCGGGTGTAACCAGGAGGATAAGGACGGCGAAGAGCCCGGCGAGGGCGGCGGATCGTCCGCTGCGCCGCGCCGGGCTCACATTCGCCGTCCTCAGGTCGCGCTGGGGCTCGGGTTCGCGGCCAGGGCCGCGTCGAGGGTCGTGCCGAAGTCCTTCAGCTCCACGACCTTACCGTTGATCTTGGTCCACGGCGTGCCGCTGAGACCGTCCTCGGAGGCCACCTCGGTCGCCTTGTCGATCCAGCCCGCGTAGGTCTGGTCGGTCACGCACGTGCTGAACGTGTCGCCCAGGCCCATCGTGCGGCCGATCCCGGCGAGCTGCTCGTTGGTCATGCCCGCGGTGTTCTCCGCGGGTTGCTGTTTGAACAGCGCGGCGGCGTACTCGGGGAACTTCGCGTCGTCGGCCGCGCAGACCGACGCCGCCCCCGAGCGCGTGGAGTAGTCGGTGCCCTGCGACATGCGGTTCAGGATGGCCACCGGGTGGGTCACCAGGGTGATCCGGCCCTCCTTGACGCCCTGGTCGAGCTGCGGCCCGTAGGTCTCCTCGAACTTGTTGCACACCGGGCACATGAAGTCCAGGTACACGTCCACCTTGATGGGACCGGTGCCGCGCGCGAATCCGTAGTTCTCGGTCTGCGCCTTGGGCTGCACCACCTCGGCGGAACTGTTGTTCTTGACGATCCCCCAGGTGATGATGCCGCCGATCACGACCAGCGCCGCCACCACCGAGACGACGATCGTCACGCGCTTGCGGCGGGCCTCCGCCTCTCGCTGCGCCTTGACGACGGCCGAGGCCTTCCTCTGTGCCTTACCCATCGGTACCTTCCTGTCGCGTACACGCCACGGTCACTCGCCGCGGATCCAACGGTCGACGGAAAGGGGTGTACGCGGCCAGAGCACCAGTATCGCCGACGCGATCAGGAGCCCGACATCGCGGAGGAGGTCCCAGAAGTAGTTCGGGGACTGCCCCGCGGTCAGTTCACCACCGTTCCCGAAGCATCCGCAGTCGATGCTCATCCCACGGGCCCACGCCGAGGAGATGCCGATGATGAAGGCGATCTGGAGGAGGCCCGACACGGCCGCCGCGTACCGCGTGAGCAGGCCCGCCAGCAGGAAGAGGCCCACGGCCATCTCCACGAACGGGAGCGTGTAGCCCACCGCCGACGCCATGCCCGTGGGCAGCAGCTTGTACGCCTGCACCGCGCGCACCGAATCGCCCAGCTCCGGCAGCTTCAGCGCCGCCGCCACGATCCACACCCCCGCCAGAACGAGCCGGCAGGCGACGCCCAGCCAGGGCAGCCAACGGTTCTCGGTCTTCGTCATCACCACTTAGTCGCTTCCTCGCGCGTCGAAGTTCCCTCGACACGGACGCGGCGGTGGGCGGCTCAGTTCCCCTCTGAGACGGGATTCTCCGACGGATCGTGCAGAAGCGTGGCCACCAGATCAGCGCGCGCCCGCGCCACCCGCGAGCGGATGGTGCCCACCGGCACCCCCTCCACCGCGGCCGCCTCAGCGTAGGGCAACCCGAGGACCTGGGTGAGGACGAACGCGGCGCGTCGCTCGTCGGGCAGCCGCCGCAGCAGGTCCCGGACGTCCACCGCGCCCGCCGGATCGGGCTCCCGCAGGCCCGGCTCGGCCCGCACGGCCACCGCCGCCGCCAGCTTCCGGCGGCGCACCACCGTCCGCAGATGATCGGCGCACACACGACGCGCGATACCCAGCAGCCACGTGCGCGCGGTGCTGCGCGCCTCGAAGGCCGGGAGCGAACGGAACGCCCGCAGGAACGTCTCCTGCGCGAGGTCGTCGGCGCTGCCCCGGTCGATGAGGGACGCGCACAACCGCCACACGTCCCGCTGCGTGGCGCGCACGAACGCCGCCTGCGCGACCGGATCGCCCGAACGCGCCGCCAGCGCCCACGACGTCGCCTCGTCATCGGCGTCGGGGCGGGGGACCGCGGTGTCGGGAAGGCTCACAGACACCGAGAGTACGGGGGTCGCGGGCGGAGCTGAAGACCGCTCACCCGGTGTCGTGGGGCGGAAGGGGACACGAGAGGGCGGAGAGACGAGGGGGACGCGCGCCGGGGTGCCGGTGACGTGGAGCTCAGGTGACCTGCCGGACGAGTGCGGCACCGACGTGCCCTCGCGAAGGCCGGCGAACCGGATTCACCCGCCGCCGGGACGACACGCCCGGAACCGGCACGTTCGGGGGAACGCGGGTGACGCGCGCCTCACCGGCGCGTGGATGAGGTCGCCGCCCGCGATCGCGTGGAGGGACGGAGACCGCCGCACTCCGCGCCGCCCGGGCCGCCACCACCCGCGCGGATTGACGGGCCCAACCCGGCGGCCACACCGAGTGGGCACTCCACCGCACGCGCTCACGCGGAGGAACGAGAGGCCGGTGCGGCAACACGGCGGCCGAGTGGGATTCACCCGTGACCACCCGCCGAGGTGACGCGAGGCCGTGTCCCACCCACGACCGCGCCCCTCGCCGAACCACCCCACCCGTGATCCCCACGACACCCGCCCGACACCCCCTTCCCGCCGGGAACCAATCCCCGCCGCCGCCCGACTACACCAGCGTGGACTGTGACACCGCGCGAGCCGCGCTATCGGCCATCCTCGACGGCGAGACCCCCGGCGACCAGCACGAGGGTGACGCCGTCCACGAGCACCTCCTCACCTGCCCCGGCTGCGCCGCCTGGCACGCGCGCGCCCTCGAACTGCGCGAGGCCGCCCTCGCCTCTTCGGCGACCGAGCCCCCCGACCTCACCGAACGGGTCCTGTCCGCCGTCCGCGAGGACGGCCGCCGCCAGGAGGTCTACGCCGAATCACTCCTGGCCGGACGGCGGCGCATCCTGCGCATCGCCGTCGGCGTCGCCGCGGTCGTCCAGCTCGCCCTGGCCGTCCCCGCGCTGCTGACCGCCACCGGCATCACCGACTTCCAGGTCGTGCACACCAGCCGCGAGATGGCCTCCTTCGACATCGCCGTGGCCGTCGGCTTCCTCCTCGCCGCGCTGCGCCCGGAGCGGGCCAAGGCCTTCGTGCCCGTCGCCGTCGTGCTGGCCGTGTGCCTGCTGTTCAGCTCCTCCCTCGACGTCGCGCAGGGCATGCGCGCGCTCGCCGACGAGACCGGGCACATGGTCGCCTGCGTTCAGGCGGGCCTGCTGTGGCTGCTGGGGCGCACGGCGGTCCGTCCCCCGCGACCGGTGACGGCGTGAGGACGCCCGGCGTGGCCCGGGTCGCGCGCGGCCTCGGCCTGCTCGCCGCCGTCCTGACCGGTCTCGTCACCGTCCTCCTCAGCTCGCAGGCGGCCTACGCGCACGCCACCGTCGTGTCCACGAGTCCCACCGCCAACACCGTCCTGCCCACGCAGCCGGTGGAGGTCTCGGTCACCTTCAGCGAACCGGTCAGCCCCGTCAAGGCGCAGACCTGGGTCGTCGCGCCGGACGGGGCGCGCGCCAACAGCGGCGACGCCGCCGTCCGCGGCGCCACGATGACCCTGCCGCTGCGCCAGGGCCTGCCGAACGGCACGTACCTGGTCACCTACCGGGTGATCTCGGCCGACGGGCACCCCGTGCCCGGCGGCTTCACGTTCTCCATCGGCGCGCCCTCGGCGGCGGCACCGGCGCTGCCGGACGCGCCGGACGTGGACCCGGCCGTCGAGCTGCTCGTTCAGGTCAACCGGGGACTCGCCGTCGCCGGGCTCGCGCTGGCGCTGGGCCCGACGCTGCTGCTGATCGCGGCCTGGTCCGCGCCGCGCCGGGGCGTCCTGCGGCTGACCGCGACCGGCTTGAGCCTGGTCGCGGTCACCGCCATGACCGGGCTGTACCTCCAGGCCCCCTACACCGTCGGGTCGGGGCTGTTCGGGGTCGGGCGCGGCGACATCGCCGAGGTCGTCTCCAGTCGCTTCGGCATCGCGATGCTGCTGCGGATGCTCACCGTGCTGGCCGCGCTGCCGATCCTGCTGTTCGCGCTGCGCCGGGACGCCCGCAAGAGCGACAAGTGGTGCCTGGGTGTCCTGGGCCTGGCGTGCGTGGCCAGCTGGCCGCTCGCCGGGCACGCCACGACGTCCCCCATGCCGCCCCTGACCGTCCTCACCGACACCGTCCACGTCGGCGCGGGGGCGATCTGGGTCGGCGGGCTGGCCGCGCTCGTCGGTTTCCTCGTGCGGCCCTCGCGGGCGGAGGAGGCCGCGCGGTTCCTGCCGGTGTGGTCGGCGTGGGCCACGCGGCTGGTCATCGCGCTGGCGGTGGCGGGGGTCGCGCAGGCGCTCATCGAGATCGGGCAGCCCGCCGCGCTGTTCTCCACGACCTACGGGCGTCTCGTCGTGGTCAAGGCCGCGCTGTTCGCGCTGGTCCTGGGCACGGCCGCGATCGCCCGCGCGATGCTGCGCAAACGCGTCCCCGACGAGCCGCTGGACGAGCGGGAGACGCGCGGCCTGCGGGGCGTCATCGCCGCCGAGCTGGTCATCGCGGCCGTCATCATCGCCGTCACCGCCGTCCTGGTGCAGACCACGCCCGCGCGCGTTGCCTACACCGAGCAGCAGCAGGAGACGGCCGGGCCGGTGTCCAAGCGCCTCAGCTCGAACTACTTCCAGCTCCAGCTGGAGATCGACCCGGGCCGCGTCGGCGCCAACACCATGCACCTGTACGCCTTCGCGCCCGACGGCACCACGGAGATCGACCCGCTCGAATGGAAGATCACCATGTCGCTGCCCTCGCAGAACCTCGCGGCCGTGCCCGTCGACAAGATCCTCGAACTGTCCCCCAACCACGTGACCGCCGACTTCACGGTGCCCACCGCCGGGGACTGGTCCTTCAGCCTGACCCTGCGCACGGGGCGCACGGAGCAGGCGACCGTCACCCAAACGATCACGATTCGTTAGAACCCACAAGGAGAACCCCATGCGCGTCCTCAAACGCCTCACCGCCGTCGCCGGGCTCGCGCTCATCGGCGTCCTGACGATGGCGGGCGCGGCCTCGGCACACGTGACCATCAACCCAGGCCAGGTGCAGGCGGGCTCGTACGCGCGTGTCGACCTGCGCGTCCCGAATGAGAGCGACACGGCCAGCACCGTCAAGATCGAGCTGACCCTGCCCGAGCAGTACCCGTTCGCCTCGGTCCGCACCACCCCGATCGCGGGCTGGAAGGTCGAGACGGCCAAGCGCACCCTCACCACGCCCCTGGACGTGCACGGCCGCCAGATCACCGAGGCCGTCTCGACGGTGACGTGGACGGCCGAGAACGCCGCCGCGGGCGTCCAGCCGGGCCAGTTCGTGGAGTTCGGGCTGTCCCTGGGCCCGGTGCCCGACGTGGCCGGCAGCACCCTGATCTTCAAGGCGATCCAGACCTACTCCGACGGTGAGGAGGCGGCGTGGATCGCCGACCCGCCCGCCGCCGGCGCCGAGGAGCCGGAGAACCCCGCCCCCGCGCTGAAGGTGGTCGCCGGAAGCGGCGACGAGCACGCCGACCAGCCGAGCGCCACGGCCCCGGAGGCCAAGGACGCCGACGAGAACGACACCGTCTCGCTGGTCATCGCCAGCGTGGCGGGCGTCCTGGCCATCGCGGCCATTACCCTCGCGGTCGCGGCCTTCCGCAGCGCGCGGGCGCCCAAGTAGCCCGGTCCAAGTAGCCCGGATGCGCCGAAGGGCCGCCCACCGATGGTGAGCGGCCCTTCCGCCGTATTCGCGGGCTATTCGATGCCCAGGGCCTCGCGGACCGGCGCCGACATCAGCACCAGCACGCTCAGCAGCCCCAGGGCCAGCACCGGGACACCCCAGCCGGGGTGCCCGCCCTTGATCATGAAGTACCCGATGGGCAGCAGCATCAGCTGCAGGAAGATCGTGGCGTTGCGGGCCCACGACTTGCGCTTGGCGAGGGTCCAGGCGAAGACGCCCAGCAGGACCGCCAGGACGATCCAGACGACGCCCTCGGTGATCGCCGCGCCATAGGAGAACGCCTGGCCGTCGGCGGCGGCGGTGAGGGTGAAGGACCCGTAGGTCACCAGTCCCGCCGCCTCCAGGACGAGCGCGGCGATGACGGCTTTCAAGGTGATGGGCAGCACGGCCCGAGGTGAACCGGTCACGGGCCCAAGGCTAACCCCCGTACAGTCCAGGCCATGCGCGCCGTCCTCGTCGTCAACCCGAAAGCGACCACGACCACCGAGCGCGGCCGGGACGTCCTCGTCCGCGCGCTGCGCAGCGAGGTCGATCTGACGGTCGAGTACACCAAGCGTCGCGGCCACGCCGCCGACATCGCCACCGAGGCCGCACAGGACGGCGCCGACGTCGTCGTCACCCTCGGCGGGGACGGCACCGTCAACGAGGTCGTGAACGGGCTCCTCGCCGAGGGCCGCACCGCCGATGACGCGCCCGCGCTGGCCGTCGTCCCGGGCGGTTCGACGAACGTCTTCGCGCGTGCGCTCGGACTGCCGCGCGACTGGGCCGAAGGCACCGGCGTGATTCTGGAGGCCTTGCGCGACAAGCGATACCGGCGGATCGGACTCGGCACCGCCGATGGCCGCTTCTTCACCTTCTGCGCCGGACTCGGACTCGACGCGGCGGTGATCCGAAGAGTTGAGCGAGCCCGTGTCAAGGGCAGTACGGCCACGCCCGGGCTGTATCTGAAGTCGCTCATGGGACAGTTCCTCGTCGGCTCCGACCGGCGTCATCCCGTCGTCACGCTTGAGCGTCCGGGGGAGTCGGGGAAAACGAATCTGGCGATGGCGATCGTGCAGAACACCGCACCGTGGACTTATATCGGCGGGCGCGCGATCAACCCCAATCCGAAGGCGTCCTTCGATACGGGACTCGACGTCATGGGCCTGCACGCCCTCACCACGCCCGCCACTGTGCGTACCGCGTCACAGCTTCTATTCGGCGGTTCGGGACCACACGGCAAGCAGGTCGTCACACTGCATGATCTGGGCGACTTCACATTGCGCAGTGAGCGCCCGCAACCGTTCCAGTTGGACGGCGACTACGTAGGGGAGCGGGACGTCGTGCACTTCCGGTCGATTCCGGGAGCACTCAAAGTTCTGACGTGATGTTCGGCGGAATGGCCCACATTCGGCGGCTAAACGTACTAGGTTTGTAAGAGGCCGCCGTACCGGCGTGTGGAACGGCCCTGTGAAGCTTGGGTAAATTCGGGCATAAGCCCCGTGAGGTTGCTCACGCGGCCCAAGTTTCCTGGAGTTTCCCCCTTGACTTTGCGCGAGTTCGTGAAAGCATTCACAAGGTCGCTCGGTACGAGGCCGCGCCCGTCGCGCGCACGATGCCACGTACGCGCCATATGACGTTGAGTCGTTGCAAGATCCATTACTCAGATCAAGGAGAGTTGCACTCATGGACTGGCGCCACCACGCCATCTGCCGGGACGAAGACCCGGAGCTGTTCTTCCCGATCGGTACCACGGGGCCGGCTCTGCTCCAGGTCGAGCAGGCCAAGCAGGTCTGCCGTCGTTGCCCTGTCACCGAGGACTGCCTCAAGTGGGCCCTCGCGTCGGGCCAAGACGCCGGAGTCTGGGGTGGAATGAGTGAGGACGAACGCCGCGCGCTGAAGCGCCGGGGCGGTGTTCGGACCCTGTCCGCCGAGGCCGTCTGACGGAACTGTTCCGCAGACTTCCCAGCCATTCCAGTCATCCCCTCGTCCTGTTCCCCGGGACGAGGGGATGACTGTATTCACAGCCGTCTCCCAGACCGCCCACGGTTTCCCGGACGAGTACTCCATGTCGCTCACTGTAGGGGACGCGTGTGACAAGAACTTCGGCCGGGATGGCCGTACGGTGGCCCCCATGTGAAGCGATCCACGTCACCGCAGGTGAGAGGCGGTGGTGTGGCGATGGCGACACCCGGCCCGCCGTCGCGGGGACGCGATGGGGCCCACCCGGTCCCCGCTTAAGCGTTCCGGTGACACCGGGGTGACGGATTCCGGCAATCCATGGCGAATCGGGATCCCGCGGCCGGATCGGGCCGCCGATTCGAGGGGGGACCGCCACCGGTGTGTTTCAGCGTTCCGGCGACGCCCGGATGACCGACTTCCGGCGCTCCGGGACCGGTCCGCCGCGATTCGCGGATTGCCCGCCGCCGGTCCGGTTCAGCGTTCCGGTGACGCTAGGCCGGACGCGTCTTCACCAGCGTGATCGTCGTCCCCGAGGCCGACTGCTCGGCCCGCACCGTCCCGGTGAGCGCGTTCAGGACGCGCCAGGGGATCGTGTCGTGCCCCAGCAGCGGACCGTCGCCGGGCACCGAGACCGCGACGCGCACCTCATCGTCGGTGACCTCGAAGCGGCAGGTGAGTTCGGCGTCGGGCGCGTGGCGGCGGGTGCCCGCGATGAGCATCGCGGCGGCCTCGTCCACGGCGATGCGCAGGTCCTCGATCTCGCCGAGGGAGAACTGGAGGCGGGTGGCCAGACCGGCCGCGGCGGTGCGCAGGACCGCCAGGTATGCGGGGTCGACGGGAACCTGGACCTCGATGACCTCGATCCCGAGGACGTCTGCGTCGTTCATGTGCCTCCCTCTCGTTCCCGGCCGGTGCGATCCGGCGGAAGCGGCGTCCCCACCGCAGCATCCTCCCCCATCGGTGTGTCGCGCGGGCGCCGGAACCGAAGCGCCCGCAGCCGCGCCTCCCGGCGCGGCTGCGGGCGGTCGCGCGACCGCGGGCTCAGCCCTGCTTGGTCTCCCAGAAGACCTTGGCGATCTCGTCGATCTTGGCCAGCAGCTTGTCGGCGACCTCGGGGTCGGCCGACCCCTTCGCGCCCGACGCGCCGGCGAGCTTCGTCGCCTCGTTGATCAGCTGGTGCAGCTGCGGGTAGGCCTCGAAGTGGGGAGGCTTGAAGTAGTCCGTCCACAGTACCCAGAGGTGGTGCTTGACCAGCTCCGAGCGCTGCTCCTTGATGATCAGCGCGCGCGTGCGGAACTCCGGGTCCTCATTGGCCTGGTACTTCTCGCAGATCGCCTTGACCGACTCGGCCTCGATGCGGGCCTGCGCGGGGTCGTAGACGCCGCAGGGCAGGTCGCAGTGCGCGGACGCCGTGGTACTCGGCGTGATCGCCGAGAGCAGGCGGTTGAACAGCATGGGGATCCTCCAGCAGGTAAGTGATCGTCCACGGGCGACCTTACTCGGGGGGCCGCCGCAGGGGCGCGGGACCCGGGAACGCGGCATGGGATGCCGGACTCCCGTACTCCTGCCTCCTGGGACGCCCAGCTCGCCTCACGGCCGTTCCCGCGTCAGACGGTTAATGTCGGTGGGTGCCAGATCCGCAGCATGACGCCATATTCGCCGCCCATCGCGGTGGCAAACTCCAGATGTCCTCCAAGGTCCCGCTGGCCACGAAGGAGGATCTCTCGATCGCCTACACCCCCGGCGTGGCCGAGGTCTGCCGCGCCATCGCCGACGACGAGTCGCTGGCCGCCGAGTACACCTGGACGTCCAATCTGGTCGCCGTGGTGACCGACGGGACCGCCGTCCTCGGCCTGGGCGACATCGGGCCGCGCGCGGCCCTGCCGGTGATGGAGGGCAAGGCCGCGCTGTTCAAGGAGTTCGCGGGGGTCGACTCGATCCCGATCTGCCTGGACTCCACCGATCCCGACGAGATCGTGGAGACCGTGGCGCGGCTGGCGCCGTCCTTCGGCGGGATCAACCTGGAGGACATCTCCGCGCCGCGCTGCTTCGAGATCGAGCGCCGCCTGGAGGAACGCCTCCCGATCCCGGTCTTCCACGACGACCAGCACGGCACGGCCATCGTCACCCTCGCCGCCCTGCGCAACGCCGCCCGCGTCACCGACCGCAAATTCGGCGACCTGCGCGTGGTCGTGATGGGCGCCGGCGCCGCCGGTGTGGCCATCACCAAGGCCCTGCACGCCGCCGGTGTCGGCGAGCTCGTCGTGTGCGACTCGCGCGGCATCGTCCACGCCGGACGCGATGACCTGAACCCGGTGAAGCGCGAACTGGTGGAGTTCACCAACCCGCGCGGCCTGACCGGTGACATCGCCGAGGCCCTGCGCGGCGCGCAGGTGCTGATCGGGGTGTCCGGCGGTTCCATCGAGGAGGCGGCGCTGGCGGGCCTGGGGCCCGACGCGATCATCTTCGCGCTGGCCAACCCGACGCCGGAGGTGCACCCGGAGGTCGCGGCGAAGTACGCGGCGGTGGTGGCCACCGGCCGCAGCGACTTCCCGAACCAGATCAACAACGTGCTGGCGTTCCCGGGCATCTTCCGGGGCGCGCTGGACGCGCGGGCCACCCACATCACCGAGGCGATGAAGCTGGCGGCGGCCGAGGCGATCGCCGACCGGGTGGGCGAGGACCTGTCCGCCGGGTGCGTCGTCCCGAGCCCGCTGGACCCGACGGTCGCGCCCGCCGTGGCCGCCGCGGTGAAGGCGGCCTGGGAGTCGCGCTGAACCCGTGCCGTGGCGGGGCTAGCGGCCCCGCCGCGGCGGTTCGGGGACGCGCCCGGCCAGCGCGATCGCGCGCAGGTGCGCGCACAGCGGTGCCTCGGTGACGTCCCAGTACCCGGCGGCGTCCATGCGCCCGCCGGGCAGGGCGTGCCAGGTGCGCCCGGGGTGGTCGGCGCCGAGGGCGGCGAGGCAGGCCGCCGCGAGCCCGGTGCCCTCGTGCGACTGGTGCCGGAAGGGCTCTTCGAGCCAGCCGAGGGCGCACTCGCCGCACACGAGGTAGTCGACGGCGAAGCGCGTCTGGCCGTCCTCGTTGGCCGCGCGTTCCCGCCAGCCGTACAGGTTCGGAGACGGCGCGTCCTGCCACGGCGCGCCGGGCAGCGTGACCCGCTCGAAGGGCCGCGACCGGCCCAGCCGCCCGCGCGTGATCCGCCGCAGCAGGCCTCGCGCGCCGCCGGGCCCGTTGACCCAGGTGACCTCGCGGGCGCGTCCGGCCAGGCCCGTCTCCATTGGGGACATGCCGACAATGGTGCCCGGGGCCGCGCGGATGCGAGAATCACGGGCGTGATCGTGCGCATGTGGGAGGTCCAGTCCCACCCCGAGTCGCTGGACGAGGTGCTGTCGTGGGTCTGCGAGCGGGCCGTGCCCGCCGTCCGGGCCGATCCGAACCTGGTGTCGGTGGAGGTCTTCTCCTCGCCCGACCACCGCGTCGTCGTCATCACCCGCTGGCGCCGCGACCCCGTCGACATCGAGGAACCGCCCGGCTACCTCGTGACGCGCAAACCCCACTCCTGGGACTTCTCACCGGTCGAGCTGTGACTTTGCGCGCGCTGCCCACCACGCACGCGCCGTGACCGATAGCGTCGATGGATGCTCGCCGCGTACGCAAACACGGTCTCGTCCGACGATCCGCTGTCCGCCCTCGCCGTCGGTGAGCTGCCCGACCCCGAGGTCCCCGACGGCTGGACGACGGTCGACGTCGTCGCCAGCTCACTCAACCGCCACGACCTGTGGTCCCTGGCCGGCGTGGGCCTGCCGAAGGACCGCACGCCGATGATCCTCGGCTGCGACGGCGTGGCCATCCGGCGCGGACACCCGCACCTCATCTACCCTGTCATCGCCGACGCCAGCCTCCCCGACGAGACCCTCGACCCCGGCCGCACCCTCCTGTCGGAGCTGCACCCGGGCACCTTCGCGGAGAAGATCGCCATCCCCGCCCGCAACCTCCTCGCCGCCCCCGAGGGCTGGAGCGCCCACGAGGCCGCGTGCATGCCCACCGCCTGGCTCACCGCCTGGCGCATGCTCACCACCCGCGGCCGCCTCGAACCCGGCGGCTCCGTCCTCGTCCAGGGCGCCGGAGGCGGCGTCGCCACCGCCGCCGTCCGCCTCGCCGCCACCATGGGCGCCCGCGTCTACGTCACCAGCCGCGACGAGGCCAAACGCGAACGCGTCGCCGGACTCGGCGCCACCGCCCTCCCCGCCGGCGCCCGCCTCCCCGAACGCGTCGACGTCGTCATCGAAACCGTCGGCTCCGCCACCTTCGACCACTCCCTGAAGTCGGCCCGCCCCGGCGCCCGCATCGTCGTCTCCGGCGCCACCGCCGGCCACGAGGCCCCCGTCGACCTGCGCAGGGTCTTCTTCCTCCAGCTGGAGATCATCGGCTCGACCATGGGCACCCGCGACGAACTCGCCGAGCTGCTGATCTTCTGCTCCGAGCACGACCTGCGTCCCGTCATCGACCGCGTCTACCCCCTCCGCGAGGCCAAGAAGGCCCTGGCCCATTTGGCGGACGGCGACATCTTCGGCAAGATCGTGCTCGACCACTCCTAGTTCTCAGGCCCGACGTGCAGGTTGAAGGATGCTGCGGATCCGTTTCGGCATGGCCGATCTCGGCATGGTGATCGTGGGCGAGGCCCCGGTCATCGAGATCCCCGCGTCCCTGGAAGCCCTGCACGTCCCCCCACGCTCGGTCTTCATGGAACGCTGGCGCGCCCACGCCCTCCGCCACATCCCCCCATCGGCCCGAGCCATCGTCGACCTCGTCCGCCTCTACCCCGACGGCATCCCCGACCAGGTCATCCCCAACGACTGCACCCTCCCGGGAGAGGGAGCCGTCTGGCAAGCCATGCGCGCCTACTACGACGCCTGCCTGAAAGGCGACGTCTGGCACCGCGTCCAGGCGAGAAAAGCCACCGCCGCCGCCGAATTCGCCGACAACCTGGCCGCCGGCGGACTGAAAGCCGCCATGAACGCCCTCGGCCCCGCCATCCGCTTCGACGGCGAAACCCTGGAAATCGAAGACGGCCGCCCCGACCGCCAAGTGACACTCACCGGCAAAGGCATCAGACTCTCCCCGAGCGTCTTCTGGCAACGCCCCGCCTTCGCCGAACAAGGCTTCGACGACCGCCCCGTCCTCGTCTACCCCGTGGACACAACCCCCGGCATCCCCGAACAACCCAACACGGACCCCCTGGTCGGCCTCCTCGGCAGAACAAGAGCCGACGTCCTCCGCGCTGTGGTCGGCGGAGCCGGAACCGGCGAAATCGCCCGCCGCCTGGGCGTTTCACCCGCCTCGGTGTCAGAACACGCGACCGCCCTCCGCGACGCCGGCCTCGTCGCCACCCGACGCGACGGAAAACGCGTCCGCCACATGCCGACCGAACTGGGCCGACGCCTACTCGGACCGCAGAAGGTGGCGTGAGGAGAAAGGTGGCGTGAGGCCGACGGCATGGGCGACGGCCACGGCGGGCCGGGGTGGGGTGGGGTGGGGGAGAGAAGCGCGAGACGAAGGCAGGACTCGGGCCACCCACGCAGTGATGGGTGAAGGCCGCCCGAGGTGAGGGCCGGTGACGGATGACCGCCCGGGTGTGATGCGAAGCCTGGTGCAGTGGGGGTGAGACGAAGTCCTGGCCGGGTGGGGTGGAGTGGGGTGGGGGAGAGAAGCGCAAGACGAAGGCAGGACCCGGGCCACCCACGCAGCGATGGGTGAAGCCTGCCCGAAGACAGCCCGGTGACGATGGCTGGAGCCGGGTGCGATGCGTAGCAGGGTAGGGCTCTTGACCTGACCCGCAGCCGAAGACAAGACCTGGCCCGAAGCCTAGGCCCCGCACAACCTTTCCTTCGAGAGCTGGATCTTTCGGCGTGCGGCCTGACGGGTCTTTGGAACGAGGGTTCTGGGGGTGTCAAGCCGCGTTCTTTGGCTTGACACCCCCGGGTTCCTCGTTCACCGTCTGCGAGGCCGGACGACGGGAGATCCGCAGGCAGTAACCCGAACGATCAGGGTGGGGATGGAATGGCCGGGCCAAGGGGGAGAGGCGAGAGGAAGGGTGGTGCGGGCTGGGGTGGTGCGGGCTGGGGTGGTGCGGGGATGGGGCGAGGCTGAGGGCGGGGGAGTCGCTGGGGTGGGGCTCGAATGGGTGGGGTGGCTCCGGTGGCCGGGCGTGGCTGGGGTGAGGCGCGTGGCCCGCAAGTCGAGAGATGGTGGGGCGAGAGGTGGCGGGGCGAGAGATGGTGGGCGGGGAAGAGGCGAGAAGAAGACGGCGTGGGCTGAGGCAGCGCGGGGCCATGGAGGCGAGCGGGTGAGACCCAAGGCGAGGCGGCTGGAGGCTACTGAGAGCGGCCTTGTGAGGTGAACCCCGGCCGGTGAGACGGCGTGACCCCGGCGGCCCGGGGCGTGGGCTGGGTGAGGCCCACGGCCCGCAAGCCGAAAGAGGGCGGGGGAAGAGGGCGGGGGAAGAGGGCGGGGGAAGAGGGCGGGGGAAGAGGGGGGGGGAAGAGGGTGGGGGAAGAGGGTGGGGGAAGAGGGAGGGGGAAGAGGGCGAGGGAG
>NZ_BSTX01000009.1 GCF_030269765.1 Actinorhabdospora filicis
CTGGGGGCTGGGGGCTGGGGGCTGGGGGCTGGGGGCTGGGGGCTGGGGCAGGGGCAGGGGCAGGGGCAGGGGCAGGGGCAGGGACTGAGGCCCGAACAAACAAAAACGCCGCCCGAAGGCGGCGTTCCCGTATACCTGGCGGTGGCGGTGGGATTTGAACCCACGGACGGGTCACCCCGTCACACGCTTTCGAGGCGTGCTCCTTCGGCCACTCGGACACGCCACCGTCGACCACCTTACTCGACGCCCTCAGCCCTCGTCGCGCGGGTATCCGCCGGCACCGAATCGGCGGGCACCGAAGCGGACACCAGATAGTCGCGAATCACCCCTTCCACCTGCCTCACCAGGGGCCGCACCACCTTCCACCGCGACAGCCCCACCAGCCTCCCCACCAGCGGCGCCGTCCGCCGCGCCAGCCCTCGCGACCGCTCCTGCCCGGCCGTCCGGTCGTACACCCAGTACAGGCACACTCCCATCTGGTAGAGCCACAGCAGCTCCGGCAGTGTCTCGCGCAGGTCGGGACTCACCCGAACGCCCGCCAGGACCTCCCGGTAAAGCGCGATCCCCCGCGACCGGGCTTCCGCCGATTCCGGCGAGAACGGCGACAGCGGGGACGCCGGGTCGGCCGCGTTGCGGAAGAACTGCCCCGCGAAGCGGTGGTAGGGCTCGGCCACGTCGAGCCAGGTGTCGAGGGTGATGGCGAGGCGCTCGGACAGGTCGTCCACGCCGGTGAGGCGGGGCAGGACGATGGCTTCGTGGGCTTCGGCCATGCGGAGGTAGAAGCCCTGGATCAGGTGGTCTTTGGAGGCGAAGTAGTAGTAGGCGTTCCCGACCGACACCCCGGCTTCGGCCGCGATCGCGCGCATCGTCGTCTTGTCGTAACCGCGCTCATCGAACAACCGCAGCGCGGTCTCGATGATCGCGCTGCGGGTGCGCTCGCCGCGGGCACGGGCACGGTCCGCGGCGGGCGGGTCGGGTTCGGTCACGGATCCGAGCTTAGAAGGCCCGGCCGGCGGGGTAGGGCGGAAGGGGATGGACGACGCGGCGGCGCTCGGTGGCCCGGGTGCGCAGGCCGCTGAGGACGGCGAGGTTGACCATGTGCAGGATCCCGACCAGGAGGAGGATGCCGCCGAGGCGGGTGACGACCGACTCCATGACGTGGCGGGGGGTCATGGTGCCCGAGCCGATGACCATGACGAGGGCCACGAACCCGAAGTTGATGAGGTAGAAGCCGACCTGGAGGAGACGGTTGATGGCCACGGCGAGGCTCTCGTTCCCCTTGAAGGCCTCGCGGAGGAACATCAGGCCGTTGCGGGCCAGGATCTGGCTGACGGTGATCACCATCCCGGCCGAGACGACCAGGTAGACGATGTAGCCGACGATGACGGGTTCCATTGGGCACTCCCCACGTGAGACGTAGTTGAACACGTTCAACCGACGCCGACTCTACGGCATTTTTGAACGTGTTCAAGCTCGGGTCCCGGTGACCGCCGTTACCCTCATCTGGTGAACCGCTACGACGCCCAGATGACGCGCGCCCTCGAACTGGCGCGCGCCGCCGATCCGCGGGACGTGCCGGTGGGGGCCGTCGTCTACGGGCCGGACGGCGTCGAGCTCGGCGCCGGGTCCAACGAGCGCGAGGCGACCGGCGACCCGACCGCGCACGCCGAGATCCTGGCGATCCGGCGGGCGGCGGCCCGGAAGGGCGACGGGTGGCGGCTGGAGGGCTGCACGCTGGTGGTGACGCTGGAGCCGTGCACGATGTGCGCGGGCGCGATCGTCCTGTCGCGGCTGGCGGTGGTGGTCTTCGGCGCGTGGGAGCCGAAGACGGGCGCGGTCGGCAGCCTGTGGGACGTGGTGCGCGACCGGCGGCTGAACCACCGCCCGGAGGTCCACGCGGGCGTCCGCGAACAGGAATGCGCGGCCGTCCTGCACGAGTTCTTCCAGCACGGTGATCATCGGGACTGATCTGGACATACCGCCGGGCGAGGTCGACACTGGGTGCATCGGAAGGAGGCCCCCTGTGACGGCTCCCCCACTGGTCTCCGGCGCGCGCCCGTTCCTCGGGCACGCCGTCGAGATGTACAAGGACGCCTACCCGCTCCTCAAACGCGGCCACCGCGAGCACGGCCGTGTGTTCTCCCTGCGCCTGGCGGGCAAGCCCGCCGTCGTCTTACTCGGCGACGAGCACGACCGCTGGCTGTTCAAGGAGACCGACCGGCTGTTCTCCATCAGCGAGGGCATGCCCTTCTTCGCGCGGATGTTCGACCCCGACATGTACTTCCTCGCCGGACCCGAGGAGTACCAGCGGCAGCGCGAGATCCTGCTGCCGCGCTTCCAGGCCCGCTACCTGGAGCACTACACGCACGTGATGGCCGACGAGACCGAGCAGTGGCTGGCGGGGCTGAAGCACGAGGGCGAGTTCGACATCATCGAGGAGTTCGGCCCGCTGATCATGCGCATTGCGGCGAAGTCGTTCCTGGGTGAGGACTTCGGGGAGAAGCTGGACACCGACTTCTTCACCGAGTTCCGGAACTTCTCGGCCGGGCTGGACGTGATCTTCCCGTCCTGGCTGCCGCTGCCGCACTTCATCCGCAGCCGCCGGGCGCGGGCGCGGCTGCACGCCTCGCTGGGCCGCCTCATCGACGAGCGGCGCGAGCACCCGACCGATCCGCCGGACTTCCTCCAGTGGCTGCTCACCGCGTCCTACATGGACGGTGAGCCGCTCCCGGACCGCCTGGTGGTCAACATCGTGCTGGCGCTGGCCTGGGTGGGCCAGGAGACGACGACGGGTCACGCGAGCTGGGGCCTGATCCACCTGCTGCAGAACCCCGACGAGCTGAAGAAGGTGGTGTCCGAAGTGGACGCCATCGCCGACGGCCCGCTCACCCTCTCCGGGGTCCGCGCGGCGCGCTACCTGGACGCCGCCCTGCACGAGACCGAGCGGCTGCGCCCGGTGGCGGGCCTGATCGCCCGGGGCGCGCTGGAGGACATCGAGGTCGGCGAGTACACGATCGCCAAGGGCGACCGGGTGTTCCTGTCGCCGTCGATCACGCACCGGCTCCCGGAGCTGTTCGAGAATCCCGAGGAGTTCCGGCCGCAGCGCTTCATCGACGATCCGAAGGCGGCGGGGCTGCTGATCGGTTTCGGCGGCGGCGTGCATCGCTGCCTGGGCGCGCGTTTCGCCTACCTGGAGATGCAGATCATCCTGACGCTGCTGCTGCGCGGGTTCCGGCTGGAGCTGCTGGACGCCGAGCCGCGCCCGGTCCCCGGCCCGGGCACGAAGTGGCCGCAGGGTCCGGTGCGGGTCCGCTACGAACGCCGGACGTAGCGCGCAAACGCTTGCCGCGTGGGACTAATCTCCCTGCATGACCGCCCCGGCCCCCTTCTACCGCGACGACACCGCGTCCGTCTTCGCCGTCACCGCACCGGGAGGGGGTCCGGCGATCATGGTCGCCGGGCATCTGCCCGTGGCGGCCTCCCGTTTCGATCCCTGGGCGCGGGCGCTGCTCGCGGTGGCCGCCGGACCGGGCCTGGCCCGGATCCACCAGGCGGCGAGGGAACCCGACGGCCGGCCGGTGCTGGTCGTGGACGCCGGGGGCGTCACGCTCGCCGAGCGGCTGACCACGTCCGGCCCGCTGCCGGTGGCCGAGGCGCACACGGCGGCGTTGTCGCTGGCCGAGACGCTGTCGCGGGTGCACGCGGCGGGTCTGTGGCACGGCGCGATCTGTCCGTCCACTGTGGTTCTCCAGGACGGCGTGCTGCTGGCCGGTTTCGACGCCTGCGCGCCCGGTCTGGCCAAACCTGTCACGGGACGCTTCGCCGCGCCCGAGGGCGCTCCGGGCCCGGCCGCCGACGTCTACGCCCTCGCCGCCACGGTCTACCTGGCGCTCGGCGGGCGGCCGGGCGAGTCGACCGCCGACCTGTACGACGTCCCGCCGCCGCTGACGGCGATCCTGCGCGCGGCCCTGGCGGCCGATCCGGCGCAGCGCCCGACGGCCGCGCAGCTGCGTCAGGCACTGACCACGGTCGGCGCCACCGAGAACATCCTGCCCACCGCGCCGCTTCCGGCCGCGCTGGTGGGTTCCGACGTCCGGCCGGTGAACCAGGCCGTCGTCAACATCAACATCGCGATCGCCGGGGCCGCCGCGGCCGGTGCGGCCACCGCCGCCGGTGTCATCGCGGGCAAGGCGCTGCCCGGGATGCTGGGGGCCGGGGCGAAGACGGGCGCGGGCCTGGCGCTCAAGATCGGCGCGGGCGCGCTGGCCGCCGCCGTGGTCGCCACCGGCGTCGCGGTCGCCATCAACGTGCTGTCGGAGGAGGAGGCCCCGGCGCCCAGGGAGCCGCTGGTCACCGCGATCCAGCAGTTCGACTTCGCCAACGCCACCTTCACCGACGCCGATCGCGGCACCACCGCGGCACTCCAGGGCGGCAAGTCCGAGCCCTTCGACTACGACAAGAGCACCGGCGGCTACCGGCTCGGCGATCCGCCGATCGTGTACGCCGACGCCGACGGCGACAACGACCAGGACGCGATGGTCATGCTGGTCCAGGAGGGCGGCAACGGCTTCTTCGAATCGGTCTACATCTGGCTGTGGCAGGACGGGAAGGCCGTGCAGATCCCGCACGCCATCGCCGACGGCGGACGCTGCGGCAGCCGCGTCGGCGCGTTCACCGGCGAGGCCGACCGGTTCCGGCTCACCCGCGACATCGTGGTCGCCACCCCGACCTGCGCGCAGCCGCAGTACCAGTCGGAGACGGTGGCGATCGGTGTCCGGCAAGGTTTCCCGGTCACCCTCGAACCCGGTTTCGGCGCCGCCGCCTCCTGCATCGTCGGCGAGTACGAGGAGGCCAAGGAGATCACCGGCTACAAGCCGCTGCTCGCGCCGGACGACTTGGCGCCCGCGGTCGGCGAGCCGGAGGAGTTCACCCGGCTGGAGGCGATCCTGCTGACCTACTCCGGCGCGGACAACACGTGGGCGCGGGTGCGAATGACCCGGACGGACGGTTCGGTCGTGTGCGGTTGGCTGCGTGGCGACCGGCTGAAATAGGACCACAATGGACGACGTGACCCCCGTCTTCACCGACGCCGCCGCCGAGGTCTTCATCGACCCGCTCGGCCTGCGCGTCGTCTCGCTCCAGCCCGCCCCGGGCGACTACGACCCCTGGGCGGCGAGGCTTTCGGCCGCCGCCGATCCGGGCCTGGCGGGCGTCCGGCACGCCGGGCGCGACGAGCACGGCCGGGCGGTGCTGGTGGTCGAGGCGGCCCCGGTGACGCTGGCGGAGCGGCTGGTGGAGCACGGCGCGATCGGCGCGGCCGAGGCCGTCCGGGTGGGACGCTCGATCGCCGGTGGGCTGGCCGCGCTGCACGCGTCCGGTCTGGCGCACGGCGCGGTGTGCCCGTCGACGATCGCGCTGGGCCGCCGGGCGTTCCTGGCCGGTTTCGACACCTTCGCGCCCGGGCTGGCGCGGCCCGGCGCGCGCAACCCGTTCGCGCCGCCCGGGGACGCCGGTCCGGCCGCCGACGTGTGCGCGCTGGCGATGACGCTGTACCGCGCGATGGGCGGGCAGGGCGCGGTGACGGCGATGTACGACGTGCCGGACGCCCTGACGGCGCTGCTCAAGGCGTGCACGGCGGCCGATCCGTCGCTGCGGCCGGGCGCGGCGGCGCTGCGGGACCTCCTGGCGGGCCTGACCGTCCCCGAGGGCACGGTCCCGCCCGTCCCGCTGTCTCCGGAGGCGGTTGGCGCCGACGTGCGGCCGCTCACCGACAAGGTCGTCTCCATCAACATCGCCGTGGCCGGTGCGGCCGCCGCCGGTGCCGCCGTCGCGGCGGGCGTGGTCGTCGGCCACGCACTGCCCGGGCTGGCGGGCGTGGGCGCGAGCGCGCAGGCGGGCGCGGCGGCGGCGAAGTCCGGCGTGGGCCTGCTGCTCACCAAGATCGGCGTGGGCGTGGTGGCCGTGGCGGTCGTGGCGACCGGCGTCGCCATCGGCGTCAACGCCTTCGGCGGCGGCGGTTCCGGGGACGACGCCCCGGCGATCGTGGCCGGGCCCTCGGCGTCGTCCAAGCCGAACGGGCCCCCGACGGCCGAGATCAAGAACTACGACTGGGCCAACGCGACCTTCCAGGGCTTCGAGGAGGACCAGGACTCGCGAGTGACGCTGTCCGGCGGCAAGGCCGACGTGTACTCCGAGACCGAGTTCATCGAGATGCCCGACGTGCCCCTGTACGCCGACCTGGACGAGGACGGCGACCTGGACGCGGTGACCATGCTCGTCCGGCACGGCGGCAACGCCGAGCCCACCACCGTGTTCATCTGGCTGTGGACGGATGGGAAGGCCGTGCAGATCCCCGGCTGGGTGGTGGGGCGCGTCCACTGCGGCGACGAGTTCGAAGCACCGGTGGTCGACGGGAACACCGTCAGAATGAAGATCTGGCGGCGCATCGCCTCGCCCATGTGCGCCCCGGACCCCAAGGACTTCGAGATCACCGAGGTCACCATCGCCGTCCGGGGCGGCTTCCCCGTCGCCTTGAACCCGTACGGCGCGGTGTCGCGCTGCCCGGCGGCGCTCTCCACGCAGCAGGTGACCGCCGTCCCGCTGGTCTGGCGAGACCCGGCCGCGCCGGCGGTGGGCACGGCGGGTGAGTTCACGTCCATCACCGCCGAACCCTCCACCGGCACCGAGCCGTGGACGGTCGCGCGCCTGGTGCGCAGCGACGGGACGGTCTCCTGCGGGTGGGCCCCGGCGTCCACGGTGTCCTAGGTTGTGAGCCACGAGACAGGCCGCCACATGGCAGGATGCGGATCATGAGTCATCACATCGGCGCCGAGCCCGGCCAGATCGCAGAGACCGTCCTCATGCCCGGCGACCCGCTGCGGGCCAAGTGGATCGCCGAAACGTTCCTGGAAGGGGCCGAGTGCTACTCGACCGTCCGGAACATGTTCGGTTTCACCGGTCAGTACAAGGGCCACCGGATCTCCATCCAGGGCTCGGGCATGGGCATGCCCTCGGCGTCGATCTACACCCACGAACTGCTCGCCGAGTACGGCGTGAAGACCATCGTGCGGGTCGGCTCGG
The DNA here is from genome assembly GCF_030269765.1 of Actinorhabdospora filicis. Classification (GTDB taxonomy): domain Bacteria; phylum Actinomycetota; class Actinomycetes; order Mycobacteriales; family Micromonosporaceae; genus Actinorhabdospora; species Actinorhabdospora filicis. Next base: position 7,081 of record NZ_BSTX01000009.1, read on the forward strand.
CCGGGTCGATCCAGGACGACGTGAACGTCCGCGACGTCGTGATCGGCATCGGCGCGGCGACCGACTCCTCGATGAACACCAACCGCTTCGCCGGGCAGCTGTCCTACGCGCCGGTCGCCGACTACGGCCTGCTCAGCGCGGCCGCCGAGATCGCCGCCGGGCGTGAGGGCACCACCCACGTCGGGCAGATCCTGTCCAGCGACGTGTTCTACGGCGACTCGCTCGACACGTACAAGAAGGCCGCCGAGTACGGCGTCCTGGCCGTGGAGATGGAGGCCGCCGCGCTGTACACCCTGGCGGCGAAGTTCAAGGCGCGCGCGCTGACCATCTGCACCATCTCCGACCACATCTTCAAGAACGAGGCCCTCCCGGCCGACCAGCGGGAACGGACCTTCGGGGACATGGTGGAGATCGCGCTGGAGGCGGTCACCCGCTAGACGACGGACGGCCCGTGCGATGCGCGCGGGCTTTCCTTTTGCTCAGCGCGTCCCGCTTTCGGCAACAGAACTTGCCGTTCGGGCGTCCGCTTCCGGATCGTCGCGGCATGGAGACGACCACCGCCCCGCCCACGACCCGGCTCCCCGCCGGGGTCTACCTGCTCGGATTCAGCCTGTTCGCGATGGGGACCGCCGAGTTCCTGCTCGCCGGCGTCCTGCCCGCCGTCGCCGAGGACCTGGACGTGTCCCTGTCCTCGGCCGGGATGCTCATCACCGCCTTCGCCCTCGGCGTGGTCGTCGGCGGCCCGCCCCTGGCCGTCCTGAGCCTGCGCTGGCCGCGCCGGACCGCGCTCGTGGCGACCCAGGCGGTCTTCGCCGCCGCGATCGCCGCCGGGCTGCTCGGGAACTACCCCGTCCTGCTGGCCACCCGGGTCGTGTCCGGCGTCGCCTACGCGGGCTTCTTCGCGGTGGCCTCGGTGACCGCGATCAGCCTGGTGACGCCCGACCGCAACGCCCGCGCGTCCGGCGTCGTCGTCAGCGGCCTCAGCGTGGCGATGGTCGCCGGTGGACCCGCCGGGACCCTGCTCGGGCACTTCACCGACTGGCGCGGCGGGTTCTGGGCGGTGGTCGCGCTGACCGTCCTGGGCATCGCCGGGTGCGTGGCGGGGCTGCCCCGGCAGAGCCGCGCTTCGGCGCGTCCCGGCGTGGCGCGTGAGCTCGTCACCATGCGGCGACCGCGCCTGTGGGGGCTGTACGCGGTCACCATCCTGACCACCGGGGCGTACATGATCACCTTCAACTACCTGGCGGCCGTGCTCACCGGCGTCACCGGCATCCCCGAGGTGTGGGTCCCGGCGGTGCTCGCCCTCTTCGGCGTCGGCGCGTTCGCCGGACTGTCGGTGGGCGGCCGGACCTCCGACCGGCGCCCGCACGCGACACTGCTCACCGGGACCCTCGGCGTGGCGGTGCTGTCGCTGCTGATGGTCCCGGCCGCCGGATCGGCGTGGACGGTGGTACCGGCGGTACTGCTGCTCGGAGTGGCGGCGTTCCTGCTGAACCCGGCGATCTACGGGCGGGTCTTCGCGGTGGCCGCGGACGCGCCGACCCTGGCGGGGGCGACGACGGTGTCGGCGTTCCAGCTGGGGATCAGCTTGACGCCGGTGATCGCGGCGGTGCCGCTGGCGATGGGGATGGAGCTGACGACGGTGAGCCTGGTGGGGGCGGGAATGGCGGTTCTGGCGGTGCCGTTCGTGCTGCTGGACGGGCGGCGAGGGGCGCCCGCGTAGGGTGCGCCGGACGACCGGGACGGCGTGGGTGTCGCTCGATTGGGGAGGAGGGCCGGGGCGTCGGCCCGGCCCTTCGGGCGGGTGCGTGGGGCTTGCGGCCGTGGTTTGTCGTTTTCTCCGTTTGGTGCCCAAGGGGCTTTGCCCCCTGGACCCCCACCAGGGAACTCCGTCCCCGCCGACCCCGGGAACTCAAAACATTTCTCCCGAGCCGGAGGCGGCCTCTGTTCTTCGGCACACGGTGATTCGTGGCTCTGGGGGTTGGTTGCGCCGCTGCACGCGCGCGTCATTCTTCGACACGCGATCAAAACCCCACCCTCGCGCCCACGGCCGCCCCTCGGCCTCCGGCCTCGGGCGGCCTGTGGCCTCGCTCCCCAAGAACAAGCCCCGCCCCCGGACGTTGTCCGGGGGCGGGGTGTGGAGGAGTAAGGCTCCTACACCTATTTGAGTCCGTTATTGATGGCGGCCGTCAATGTCCCGTCGTCCCCGTCCAGGGACCAGATCATCGCGCCGCCGAGTTTCTTCGACTTGATGTACCCCATCTTGGCGGTCATCGTCGCGGTGTCATCGTACGACCAGAACTCGCCGTTGGCGTACAGCCAGATCGCCATGGCGGCGGGGTCCTGGTAACGGGTGCCCGCCTTGTTCTTGAGGACGTCGTAGTCCTCGATGCCGTTCTCGTACTTGCCCGGCGCGGGGCCGGTGCCGATCTGGTAGAGGCCGTTGTTCGCGGAGGGGACACCCGTCCAGCCCCGGCCGAAGGCGGGGACGCCCAGGACGAGCTTGGCGGCGGGTGCGCCGCGGGTGAGCCACTCGTTGATCGCCAGATCCGAGGACCACTTGGCGGGCCACGGGTCGGCGGCGGGAGAGTAGATCTGCGCCTGGTGGTTGGTCTGGTTGTCCCAGGCGCCGTGCAGGTCGTAGCCCTGGACGGTGACGAAGTCGAAGTTCGCCATCAGCTGGGGCACCTCGAAACCGGCGGTGATCTTCACCGGGTCGGCCGGCACGAACGCGGTCAGCTCGTACTTGCGGCCCTTGGTGTTGCCGTATGCGTCGATCTGCCTGCGGAACTCCGCCACCAGGGCGGTGTAGTTCTGCTTGTCCTCGGGACGCACGACGTTGCCGGTGTTGCCTTCGCTCGCCGGCCACTCCCAGTCGAGGTCGACGCCGTCGAAGATGCCCTCGGCGACACCGGCGCCGCACTGCGGCTCACCGCTGATGCAGGGCAGGTTGCCCTTCAGGTAGAGGTCGATGCAGCTGGACACGAAGGCCGCCCGGTTGGCCGGGAGGGCCGCGTTGGACAGGTACTTCGACCAGGTCCAGCCGCCGAGCGAGATCATCACCTTGAGCTTGGGGTACTTCGCCTTGAGCTTCTTGAGCTGGTTGAAGTTGCCGGCGAGGGGCTGGTTGTAGACGTCGCCGACGCCGTCGACGGTCTGCGAACCGTCGAAGCGGCGCTGGTAGTCGGCCCACGCGTCGCCGACCCCGGCCTGGTTGGCCTCGAAGCAGCGGCCCTGCTCATTGACGTTGCCGAAGGCGTAGTTGATGTGGGTCAGGTTCGCCGCCGCGCCACTCGTCACGAGGTCCTTGACGAAGTAGTTGCGGTCGTAGATGCCCCACTGGGTGAAGTAGCCGACCTTCTTGTAGGCGCCGGGGTCGCCGGGACCACCGTCGTCGGGGAGGGTCGCCTTGCTGACCTCGTTGCTGAAGCCGGACAGGTTGCCCTTGGCGTCGGTGGCCCGCACCTTGAAGGTGTAGGTCGTGTTCGGCGTGAGGCCGGAGACGACCGCCGAGGACGACGTGCCGGGCGCGGTGGTCTTCAGGGCGCCGTTCACGTGGATCTCGTAGCCGGTGACGCCCTTGTTGTCGGTGCTCGGCGTCCACGACAGCGAGACCGAGTTGGTCGTCGCGCCGGTCGCCTGGAGGTTGCCGGGAACCGTGGGCGGCTGAGTGTCGTCACCACCACCGCCACCACCGCAGTCGGCGCCGTTGATGGTGCAGTTGGTGGGCGGGGAGTTCGTGCCGGAGTAGGAAACGTTGAACCCGACGCTCAGGGTGCCGCCCGGAGCGATCGCGCCGTTCCAGCCGGCGTTCTTGACCGTGACGTCCTGCCCGCTGGTGGTGTAGGTGCCGTTCCACAGACCGGCCAGCCGGTGGCCGGTGGGCAGGGTGAACTTCAGGGTCCACGAGGTGGTCGCGCTGGTGCCGGAGTTCTTGATGGTGTAGTCGGCGCCGTAACCCGAGCCCCAGTCAGTGCCGAGCTTGTACGTGGCGGTGAGGGTTTCGGCGGCATACGCCGGCTGGGTCGATGTCGCGACGAGGACGAATGCCGTCAGGCCTAATAAGAAGGCCCGCAGCGTGGTTCGAAAGGGCGTCTTCCGCATAATTCCGTCTCCCAGGAATTAGTTAGGAACTTTTGCAGAGAAGTGATGTGAAGGTTATGACACCGTGACATCACTGTCAAGACTCCTGTCTTTTAACGGATCGAGCGCTCCGCCACCGGACCGGCGCCCACAGTGGACCTTGCGCGGCCCCACTACCGTGTCGGCTTCTTTCGCCCGAAAGGAGCCACAGTGGACGGAATTCCGGACCCGGCGGAGGCGCGCGGGAAGATCGCCGCCTGGCGAGGACGGATCGACCGCCTCGCCGCCGACACCGCCGCGATGAGCGCGCGGATGAGCGAACTCCGCGTCACCGCCACCGATCCCGGCGAGTTCGCCGAGGTCACCATCGACTCCGGAGGGTCCCTTGTGGACCTCCGGTTGAGCCCGCGCGTCGGGCGCATCCCCCACGACGAGATCGCCCGCAACGTCCTGGCCGCCCTCGACGAGGCGAAGCGCCGGCTGGCCGGGCGGTCCCGCGAGGTCATCGAGGAGACCATCGGCGGCACCGAGGCGGGCCGCGCCATCGCCGAACGCGTGCAACAACGCCTCACCCCCGAGCCGAGAGAGGAGCGCCGGTGAACTTCCAAGTGGATCCCGAAGAGCTGCGCGGGCACGCCAGGAACCTGGAATCGATCGCGGAGGGTTTCCAGGCCGTCAAGGACGCCAGCGCGCACATCGCCCAGGACGACGAGGCCTACGGGCAACTGTGCGGATGGATCTCGGCGATCCTGGAGGGCCGACACGGCAAGCAGGACGACCTGGTCGCCTCGGTGGAGGCGAACCTGCGGGCCTGCGCGCGGGCCCTCGTCCGCAACGCCGACCGCTACCGCGACACCGAGGACGGTCACGCCAAGGGCTTCGACCGCATGATCAGCGGACCGGGTGGCTGACATGACCAATGGATCACTGATCGCCCCCGTCACCTCCACCCGCAGAGCGTGGACCGGCGCGGGGCTCGCCGACGGCGTCCAGGGGCTGGTCGAGGCCATCCAGGGCGGTAGCTGGAAGCAGGGCGTGCTGGCCGGAGCCGGGCTCGGCCTGGAGATCGCCGGCAGTGTCATGGACCCCTTCTCGGCCCTGCTGTCCAACGGCATCGGCTGGGCGATGGAGTACTTCGAGCCGCTGCGGGAGATGCTCGACTGGCTCACCGGCAAGCCCGACACGGTCATGTCGCACGCGGCCACCTGGAACAACATCGCGGGGGCGTTGTTCGAGATGGCCGGAGCCCTCAAGGACTCCCTGGCCCGCGACCTCCCCACCTGGGGAGGCGAGGCCGCCGAGGCGTACCAGGCGCTCATGGCGAACAACGTGGACGCCGTCGGCGGCCTCGGCGCCACGGCCGCGGCGATGGCCGTGGCCACCGAGGGCGCCGGCGGGCTGGTGTCCCTGGTGCGCGAGATCGTCCGCGACCTGATCGCCGAACTCGTCTCGCACGTCATCGTCTGGGTGGCCGAGGCGATCTTCGTGGTGACCATCCCGGTCATCGCCACGCAGATCGCCGCGGCGGTGGTGAAGTGGTCGGGCATGGCCCTCAGCTACATCACCGCGCTCGTGGAGAGCATCCAGAACCTGAGCAAGCTGGTCGACGGGTAGGCGGCCGATGCGACGATCATGGTTGGTGATGACACTGCTGGCCATCGGGCTGGCACTGGCGAAGGGCCCGAAAGGGCCCGGTGGCGACGGCCCGGACGGCCCCGACGGCTCACCCGGCCGCCCCAAGGGCGACGGCGACGGCGGCGACGGGACCCCCGCGAAGAAGTACGGGGACGTCGACGCGAGCAAGTCGGTCTCGGACGCGCAGGCGGCGGTCGAGGGGAAGGTCGCGGCGGGGAAGCCGAAGGACTCCGACGGGGACGGGGAGGCGGACCTGCCGGGCACGACTCACATGCGGCTCACGCCGTCCAACCCGCCCGATCCGAACGCGACCCCGCGCGGCACTCCCACCGAGGTCAGGGGCAACACGGCCAAGAAGCGCGCGCTCGAAGCCGAGAACCGGGCCGCCGACACGCTCGCCAAACAGGGCTACGACGTCGAACAGAATCCGCCGCCCAAATCCAATGGCAGGGAGCCCGATTACAAGATCGAAGGCGAGTACGCCGACTGTTACGCTCCGGCCGAGGAGACATCCGTCGACAACGTGCGAACCAAGATCTCCGACAAGGTCAAGAAGGGCCAGGCCGACCGGATCGTCCTGGACATGGATGCCGCGGTGACGGCGACCCCGGAGAGCATCCGGGCCCTTCTGGATCGCAGGCCGATCAGCGGGCTCAAGGAGATCAAGATCGTCCGCCATGGCCAAGTCATCGACTTCTACCCTTAGGGAGCCGAGGTGTCCACAAGCTACGAGTTCAATACACCGTCCTACTCGGTCGCCCGCCTGTCGGAGTACTTCGGCGCGCTGCTCGGTCTGTCGAAGGCCGAGCCTCCCGCCGACTCCCCCCTCACGGGTCCCGCCTGGTGGGTCGCGCTGGCCACGACCCACGCGTCGGACGCGCCGACGGCCGCCGCTCGCATGGGAACCGGCGGCGCCTTCGCGTCGGTGACCTTCGAGCCGCGTAAGGCCCTGTCATGGGAAGAGGAGACCGCCGGGCTGAGCCGGATCATCCGGGCATCGGTCGCCCTCCTTCAGCAGGCTCCGAACGTGGCGGGCTACCTGGAGTTCTACGACGACATCGTCGTACTGGAGAAGCGCGCCGGTGGTCCGCTGGTGGTCAGCCCGCGGCTGATCGATCGCGGTGACCTGGACGACCTGGGTGTCTTCGCCCCGCTCCTGCGCGGCCTGACGGTGGCGCCGATCAACTGAACACGGGGCCGGGTTCGTCCCGGCCCCGCTCAGCAGCCTCCGTCCGCGCGTTTGCACTCGGTGCACGAACTCAGGCCGCCCACGACCGTGCACCACCGGCTCCAGTGGTGGTACTGGTCGCACCAGCAGAGTTCCATCCACGAGGTGTCGGCCTTGGCCTTGGTCGCGGGCACGAACCGGCCCAGGACGCGGTCGGCGAGACGGTTGATCGCGCGCATGCCGGTCTCCATTCGTCGAGGTTGACGTGTGTGAACCTATGTCCGGTTCCACCTCCCCGACACGGCCGTGATCCACTGGGCTTCCGCGTCCACCCTGTGGCTTCCCGGACCAACCCGCGCGGGTCCCCGGAGTCTCTTCTTTGGGTGGCGGCCGAAGGGTCGGAGACCCCCGTCACCCGCCGGAATGCCGCCCTCCTCCACCACCGTTTTCCAGGGCATGAGCTCCGAGCCGCGTCCCGTCGCCGCCGAGCTCGACGCCGTGGTCATCGGTGCCGGGCAGGCGGGTCTGTCCTCGTCCTACTTCCTGCGCCGCGCGGGGATCGAGCACGTGGTCTTCGACCACAATCCGGCGCCCGGGGGCGCGTGGCAGCACCGCTGGGACTCCCTCACCGTGGCCAACACGCACGGCGTGTACGACCTGCCGGGGCTGCCGCTGGACTTCGGGCACCTGGACCCCGCGCTGCACGCGAACTCCGCGATCCCGGCCTACTTCGGCGACTACGAGCACCGCTTCGAGCTGCCGATCCGGCGGCCGGTGAGCGTGACGGCCGTCCGCGAGCACGGGGACGGGCGGCTGCTGGTCGAAACCAGCGCCGGGGACTACGTGACGCGGGCGCTGGTCAACGCCACCGGCACATGGGAGAAGCCGTTCTGGCCGCACTACCCGGGCCTGGGCTCGTTCCGGGGCCGGATGATCCACTCGGCGGGCTACACCTCGGCGGCGGAGTTCGCCGGCAAGAAGGTCGTCGTCGTGGGCGGCGGGGCCTCGGCGTTGCAGCACCTGCTGGAGATCTCCGAGGTCGCCGCGACCACGTGGGTGACGCGCCGGGAGCCGGTGTTCTCCACCGAGGAGTTCTCCGAGGAGCGCGGGCGCATGGCGGTGGCCAAAGTGGACGCCCGGGTGCGCGCGGGCCTGCCGCCCGAGTCGGTCATCTCGGTGACCGGCTACAGCCTGACGCCCACCATCAAGGCGGCCATGGAGCGCGGGATCCTGGACCGGCTGCCGATGTTCGACCGGATCACCCCCGACGGCGTGGCCTGGGACGACGGGCGCTTCGTGCCCGCCGACGCGATCGTGTGGGCGACGGGGTTCCGGGCCTCGCTGGACCACCTGGCGCCACTGAAGCTGCGCGAGCCGGGCGGCGGCATCCGCATGGACGGCACCCGCGTGGCCGCCGACGCGCGCGTCCACCTGGTCGGCTACGGGCCGTCCGCCTCGACGGTGGGCGCCAACCGGGCCGGGCGCGCGGCGGTCAAGGAGATCCGGGCGCTGCTGGCGAACGTGAACTAACGCCGTCGGCGCAACGTGCCCGGGCATACCCCTTCCGGGCGTCAACCGAATGGCCGACCGGGCAGTTCGGCCGTCCGTCCATATTGGAGAGTCCACACAGGACGGACAATACCGGCGGAGTCCCGCGAAACCCCGGCTATAAAGGAATCCGGCCCGGGCGGTGCGCGCACCACGCGCGGCACGCCGGGGCAACGGGGGCACGCGCATGACGGGTCCCCGGGGGCAGATGACGGGGGTCACGCCACATGAGTTTCAATCCGGTCCACCACTGGAACGACGTCCTTCTCGACACCATCCGGGCGGTCGGCGGACCGCCGACCACGCTCTCCCGCGCCGGCGCGATCGTGCACGTGGCGATCCACGACGCCGCCGCGGCCATCACCCGCGAGAGCGCGACCTACGCGCTCAAGTACGCGCCACCCGGGGACGACCGGCCGCCGTCGCTGTTCGCGGCGATCAACCAGGCCGCCCACCGCGCGCTGAGCGCGCTCTACCCCGCGCGCGACTTCTCCATCGCGCTCGACGAGGCCAGCGCGCGGGTGCCGGAGAACGATCCGGTGCGCATCGTCCGCGGCGCCACCCTGGGCGCCCGGGCCGCCGACACCGTCCTGCGGCTGCGCGCCGCCGACGGGTCCGAAGTGGACGCTCCGTACACCGCCGCGCTGGAGCCGGGCGCCTGGCGCCCCACCGGTTCCGGGCCGGCCGCGTCCCCGCACTGGGGCCTGGTGAAGCCGTGGGCACTGCCCACCGGCGACCACTTCCGCCCGCGCCCGCCCGGCGACGCCGACGACTACGAGAAGCTCCTGGCGAGCGGCTTCTATCAGCGGCAGGTCGAGGAGGTCCGCGAGCTGGGCGGGCGCGAATCGCGGTCCCGTACCGAGGACCAGACGCGGCTGGCGCACTTCTGGGCCAACGACCTGGACGGCACGTACAAGCCGCCGGGGCAGCATTACGCGCACACGAAGGCGATCGCGCTGAGCTACAAGCTGCCGGTGGTGGAGAACGCGCGCCTGTTCGCGCTGCTGTCGCTGGCGCTGGCCGACGCGGCGATCGCCGCGTGGGACGTGAAGTACCTCGGCCCGGTGGACGTGTGGCGTCCGGAGACCGCGATCCACCTGGCCGGGAGCGACGGGCGTCCCGAGACCGCGCCGGACCCGTCGTGGCGGCCGCTGTCGGCCGACCGGTCCGGGGTGAGCTTCACGCCGCCGTTCCCGGCGTACGTGTCGGGCCACGCGACCTTCGCGGGCGCGTGGGCGGAGACCCTGCGGCTGTTCCTGGGCACCGACGCCGTGGAGTTCGCCGCCACCACCGACGACCCGCACGCCAAGGGCGCCGTCCGCCGCTTCAGATCCCTGACCAACGCCGCCGAGGAGGACGCCATCAGCCGCGTCTACCTGGGCGTCCACTACCGCTTCGACGCCGATGCCGGGCTGGACCTGGGCCGCTCGGTGGCCGGGCACGTCTTCGCCAACTTCCTGCCCAAGTAGGCGACCGGAGCCGGTGGGGGCGGCGCGGGGGCCCCGCCCCCACCTCCGGCTTATCAGTGAACGGGTGGCCGACGCCACCCCCGCGCGGTTCGACATCGCAGGTCAAGGTGCGACGCGCGGGATGCGCGGGTGGGGCATACTCCCCGACGTGCCGAGATCATTGGAACGACTGTCCGGCGAGGTCTGGCTCTACCCGGGCGATCCCGATCCCGCGCTGGTCCAGGGCTGCGTGGGCGTGATCGCCACGCCCGAGGGCAGCGTCGTCGTGGACGCCGGCCAGTCCCCCGCGATGGCGCGCGACGTCCAGGCCGCCATCGCCGAGGCCGGACTGCCCAAGGCGACCCACCTCGTCTACACCCACCACCACTGGGACCACACCTGGGGCGCGTGCGCCTGGGACGGCGTGGAGGTCATCGGGCACGAGACGGGCGCGGAGATCCTCGCCGAGCAGGCGAAGCTGCCGTGGAGCCCGGACTACCTGGAGGCCGAGATCGCGGCCAACAACAAGCTGGAGCCCAGCTACGGCGGGCGTCACTTCGCGATGAAGGACTGCTGGGACGGCTTCACCATCGTCCCCCCGCACCGGACCTTCACCGACCGGCTGGAGCTGCCCGGCGGCATCGAGGTCCGCCACGTCGGCGGGAACCACGCCCCGGACTCCAGCGTCGTCGTGGTCCCGGAGGCCTCGGTGATGCTGCTCGGCGACGCCTTCTACCCGCCGCCCTTCCACCTGCGGAAGATGGACGACACCACCGATCTGGCGATGATCCGCGCGTTCCTCGCCGAGGACTTCGAGTGGTACGTCGACGCCCACAACCCGCCCCGGCGGCGGCGCTCGGTGAAACTGGCGGCGGGCTTAATGACGGCCGCCGGACGCTTCCGCCGCAGGCCGCGCCCATGAGCGTCCTGCTGGTCGGGGCCAACCCCATGATCGGGCTCAAGGACGCCGAGGGCCCCACCGCGATCGCCTCGGTGTGGGTGGTCGACTGGTCGGCGCACGGCCCGGGCAACGTCCTGGTCCTGTGGCGGCGCGGGCTGCCCGTCCGCGTGCTGGGCGCGAACCTCGAACTGGCCCGCTGGCTGACCGAGGACTTCACCCGCCACTTCCCGGAGTTCCACGGCCTCGACTGGACCGTCGGCGGCCTGGAGGAGACACGGGTGACGGTGTCCCTGGACTTCGACGGCCTCGCCGTCACCGCCGGGGACGTGGCCATCGCCGCCGGGGACGTCCTGGACCGGCGCACCTTCGCCACCGACGTGTTCCCCTTCGGCGACCTGGTCCGCAAGCTGTCGCTGGTGTACATGCCGGTGACGCGCGCGGCGATCCGCGTGGGCGGCGAGGAGCTGCCCGGCGGGGTCGTGCTGGAGGGTGGGGCGGACGATCTTCCGGGAACGCAGCGGATCTCGTCGAGCGCGTTCCTGACGGCGGCCGAGGTGTGGTCGGAGTAGCTAGTCCACGAAGGGCCCGGCCCCCGCGGTGAACCCCGCCAGGGCCGGGCCCTTCAGCACGTCCCGCCCGTCGCCGGCCAGGCGCCCGGCGCCGCGTCCGGCGGCGACCACGAGGTTCCCGGCGCGGCGTCCGCGCAGCATGCCGGGTTCGCCGAGGACGGCGATCTCGCCGAAGGCCTCGCGCAGGGTCGCGGCGAAGCGGCGGCCGAAGGCCAGTGGCGGCAGGTCGGTGACGTTGGCGAGGTAGATCCCGCCGGGGGTCAGGACGCGGCGCAGCTCGGTGGCGAATCCGGTGGTGGCGACGTGGGGTGGCATCGCCGCGCCGTTGTAGACGTCGCCGACGGCCACGTCCCAGGTGCCGGGCGCGAGTCCGGCGAGGGCGGCGCGGGCGTCGTCCACGGTGACCTCGACGCCCTTGGGCAGGGGCAGGCGGGTGCGGACGAAGTCGGCGAGGGCGCCGTCGACCTCGACCACGCGCTGGGTGGAGCCCGGGCGGGTGTGGGCCACGTACCGGGGCAGGGTCATGGCGCCGCCGCCGAGGTGGAGGACGCGCAGGGGCTCGCCGCGTTTGCCGGCGGCGTCCAGGACGGCGGCGACGCGGCGGACGTAGTCGAAGGCGAGCCGGGCGGGCTCGGCGAGGTCCACATGGGACTGTTCGACGCCTTCGACGTAGAGGGTCCAGGCGCCGGTGCGCCCGGGTTCGGGTACGAGCTCGGCCCGGCCTCCGGCGACGGTCGCGGTGATGGTGTCCACGGCGTCACAGTAGGCCGGGCGGTGGTCAGTCGTGGTGGAAGTCGGTGAGGGTGACGGTCGGGCCGGGCAGTTCGCCGCCGCCGGGGCGGAGTCCGTCGAGGACGATCTCGACGTGCCGCCGGGTGATCCACTCCTTGTCCTCGGTGAGCTCGCATTCGTGGCGGACGAGCATCCCGATGAGGATGATCATGTCGCCGGTGGACACGTCGGTGCGCATCTGGCCGCGCTCCTGGGCGCCCCTGACGAGGGGGTCGAGGAGTTCGAGCATGCGCTGGCGGGCGTCGGCGAGTTCGGCGATCTCCTTCATGGCCTGGGCCATGCGGGGGCGGAGGGCTGAGAGGGTGCCGCCGAGGCGGAGTTCGACGCAGCGCCGGACGAACCGGCACAGTGCGCCCCACGGGTCGGTGGCGTGGTCGGTCTCCTGGCGGGAGACGGTCATGAGGCGTTCGAGCCCGGCGGCGATGACGGCTCGCAGCAGGGCCTCGCGGTCGGCGAAGTGACGGTAGAGGGTGCCGACGCCGACTTCGGCGCCGCGGGCGATCTCCTCCATGGGAACGCCGATGCCGTGGCGGATGAAGGCGAGGTGGGCGGTGGCGATGATGCGGTCGCGGTTGCGCTGGGCGTCTGCGCGACGGCGGGCGGGGACGGGGCTGGGGGCAGTGGACACCGTCGTGCCTTTCTCGTGTCCTATCTGGACGGTACTACTCCGGTTGGCTACAGTGGAGATCCGGAAGAGAATCCTCCGCTTTCTGGCGAGAGTGAGGCCTATCATGACCCAATCTCAGGCCCCTGAGCTGCCGGTCGACCAGATTCCAGCCTTTCCGATGGAACGCACCTGTCCGTTCCACCCACCCGCCGCCTACTCCGAGATCCAGGACGGTGACGCACCGGTCAAGGTGCGGTTGACCCGTTCGGGCCGGATCGCCTGGCTCATCACGTCCCACGACCAGGTCCGTCAGGTCCTGGCGCATCCCGGTGTCTCGTCCGACCGGACGGCGCCGAACTTCCCCCTCGCGGTCAATCTCGACCCCGAGGAGATCAAGAACATGCCGAAACCGGCCCTGATCGGGCTGGACCCGCCGGAGCACTCGGTGCAGCGCCGCCAGGTGATCACCGAGTTCACCGTCCGCCGCACCAAGGACCTGCGGCCGCGCATCCAGCAGATCGTCGATGACGCCATCGACGATCTGCTGGCCGCCGGGAAGGGCGCCGACCTCGTGGAGCACGTCTCGCTGCCGGTGCCCTCGATGGTCATCTGCGAGCTGCTCGGCGTCCCCTACGCCGATCACGACTACTTCCAGGAGCGCACGAGGGCCCTGCTGTCGCGCGACAGCACCATCGAACAGGGCCGCCGGGCACTGAACGAGCTGGGGGACTACTTCGTCGAACTCCTCACGGCGAAGGAGAAGAACACCCCCGACGACATGCTCGGGCGGCTCATCACCGCCGGGCGCGCCGACGGGACCTACGACCGCGACGAACTGGCCGCGCTGGCCCGGCTGCTGCTCATCGCCGGGCACGAGACCACCGCGAACATGATCAGCCTCGGCACGGTGGCGCTACTGGAGAATCCCGAACAGCTGGCGAAGCTGAAGGCCGACTCCGGCCTCCTGCCGACCACCGTGGAGGAACTCCTGCGCGTCTTCGCCATCGCCGACGTGGCCACCTCCCGCACCGCGCTGGTGGACATGGAGGTCGGCGGCGTCCTCATCAAGGCCGGGGACGGCATCATCGCCTCCGGGCTGGCCGCCTCGCACGACCCGGGCGTCTTCCCCGAACCGCACGCGATCGACGTGACCCGCTCGGCCCGCGCGCACGTCGCGTTCGGCTACGGCGTCCACCAGTGCCTCGGGCAGAACCTCGCCCGCGCCGAACTGGAGATCGCCTACGAGACCCTGTTCCGCCGCGTGCCGGGCTTGACACTGGCCGTCCCGGCCGAAAACCTGCCGTACAAGAACGACGCGTTCATCTACGGGATCCACGAGGTTCCGGTGACCTGGTAAGGGAGAACGGGCATGCGCATCAAGGCGGACCGGGACGTCTGCGTCGGAGCGGGCCAGTGCGTGCTCACCGACCCCGACGTCTTCGATCAGGGCGTGGACGACGGGATCGTGTGGCTGCTCGCCGAGGTCCCCGGCCCCGAGCACGAGGACAAGGTGCGCGAGGCGGTGTCCCTGTGTCCGTCCGGGGCACTGTCGATAGTGGAGGAATGACGCCGAGGGCGCGGCCCCTTCCCGGGCCGCGCCCTCGCTCGCGCTAACCGGTGACCGCGCTCCACGGCACCCAGCCGCAGCCCTGCGGCTGCCCGTCGGCCCACGTGATCACCGCGATCGCGTACCCGTTGTCCAGCTTGGTGTCCGGCTTCGGCTGGTGGTGCACCTCCAGCTTCGACACCTCACCCGCCTGCGCCAGCTTCGGCGCGTTGGACGCGTTCAGCGCCAGCGGCTCGGCCTTGCCCGTCACGTCCGCGACCGCCGAAGCCGCCGCCGGAGCCACCCGGCACCGCGTCGTCGCCGAATGGTGCGGGCCGATGACCTCGACCGGCACATTCCCCGCCATCGCCACCGTGATCGTCTCGGTGGCCGCGTCACCGCCGCACACGTTCGCCACCGACCGCACCACCGACAGCCCGCCCTTGCCCGCGCTCATCGCCAGCGGCGGCAGCGTCCCGCAACCCCACTGCCAGCTCGCCTCGAACGCGATCGGCCGGGCCTCCTTGCCGTCCCAGATCCAGATCAGGATCTGCGACCACGGCTGCGCCGCCGAACCCGCGTACTCGACCAGCGCGGCGGCGTCCTCATCGCCGTCACCGTCGAGATCGGCGTACACCGGGTCCTTCGCCGAGACCACGAAGTCGCCCGCCTTGCCCTCCTTGAACGCGGTGAGCTCGCCCTTGATGTACACCTTGGCGTTCTTCAGATCGACCGTCCGCACACCCTGATCGGTGACCGCGCTCTGCGAAGGCGACGGGCCCGCGACCGCCGGATCCCCGTCCTTGTCCTTGTTCAGCCAGTTCACGCCGAAGTAGACGGAGGCGCCCAGCACCACGACCGCGCCGACGATGATGGCGACCAGCGGCAGGATCTTCCGCTTCTTCTTCACCGGGTACTGCTGCTGCGGTGGCGGCGGCGCCTGCTGCTCGAAACCCGGCTGGAGGGAAGGAAGCGGCGCCTGCGACCACTGGCCCTCGTAGGGCGGCGGCGACCACTGGCCCGGCTGCTGACCCGGCTGCGCGGGCGGCTGACCGGGCTGCACCGGCGGCGGCTGCGCCTGGTTGATCGGCGCGGTGTCGGGCTCCTGCGACGAGGGCGGCGGCGGGTAGACGCGGTGCCCCGGCTCGTAGGGCGGCGGCGCGCCCTGCGACGGGTCCCACGGAGTTCCGGGAGGGGGAGGCGGGCTGGTCATGCAGCGACTTTAGCCCCGGCGGGCAACGCCGAGCCGAAGCGGGAGTCACGGCTCGGCGGCGAAGGGAACGGCCACCGTCACCCGGCCCGACGACCCTCTCGGTACGGGCGCCGACCACGGGGATCACGCGGCGACCGGCGGTGCCGTCGATCAGCCCGGCGGGGAAGACCGCGATCGGGCCGACACACGTTCGCCGGTCACCACGATCGGCCGGTCCCCCGAACTACCGCCGGTGTACCCCATCTCCGGGCCGTCGGCCGCCGCCTTCATCGCACCGAAGGGTCACGCGGCCCATCGGCCCCGCGCACACACGCGGAGACCTCTTTTCGGTGGGGGCCCAGAGCCCGCCCCGCTGGGGCGAACGTAACCCCACCCCACGCCTGGTCCACCAAACGGCCCACCGCGCGACCTGTGGAAAACCACCGCGATGTGGATAACTTCCAGGCGTGGCGGCCTTCCGGACGGCGGCTGAGCCGCGCTCACCCGCCTGCCGGAGCGGCGGGAGCCTTCCGCGGCCACGCGGTCAGCCGGAGTGCCGTCCCGCCACCGCCCGAGGGACCGGCCCCCGCGCAGCCACCGGCCGTCACCCGGCCAGATCGTCGATCACGGCCACCCGATCCACCGCCCGTGCGAATCCGAGAACCCCATGATCCGCCCGTCCATGCTCACCACCTCCGTGTTCACGTCCGCCTCGACCTCGGTCCCCGGGACCACGCCCGGCGACTCCAGCGCGATCCAGTGCCCCGGCAGCGAGGTCACGGTCGCGGCGAATCCCTTGCGGGCCTCGGCGTCCACGACGTAGGCGAGGGCCGCCGAGTGCTGCACGACCAGGGTCGCGCCGGCGGGGGCCTGGGCGGCGAGGGCGCGCAGGTCGGTGAGCATGTCGCCCTGGACGAGGCGGGGCGGGTCGGCGCGGACGATGTCGGCGGCGGCGTGCAGGCGGGTGCGGCGCTCGTGGTGTTCGGGCCAGACCAGGGCGGTCAGCCAGCGCAGGACCTCCTCGTCCCGGATGTCGAGGGGGTTGAGGTCGAGTCCGGCGCGCCAGACGATCTCCGGCAGCCGCTTCGGCAGCGGGACGTCGCCGCGCGGCTCGCACTCCAGCAGCACCGGCCCGTCGCCGAGTTCGTGGGTGCCGTAGCGGTAGCGGTAACGGTCGGGGTAGAGGTTCAGGCCGGCGCTGGCGCCCACTTCCAGCAGCGCGATCGGTCCGTCCACTTGCGACAGCACGGGCAGCAGCGCGGCGCACCGGTTGGTCTCGTTGGTCTGCGTGCGGTGGGCGAGGATCACCGCCACCACCTCGTCCCAGCGGGACAGCACCCACTCCCGCCAGTCCGATGTGGACTCCACGGGGCCGTCGAGGTAGCGGGTCGCGCCGAAGAGGAGGTTCGGCTGGCGCTTGGGCTCCGGCAGGACGCTCAGGCGGGCGATCAGCTCGGCGTCGCCCGCGACCAGCAGCGACAACGCCTCGTACAAGGGGGATGTGGGCGCGGTGTGCTCGGCGAAGGCGCGGTACCAGCGCTCGGTGA
Organism: Actinorhabdospora filicis; assembly: GCF_030269765.1. GTDB lineage: Bacteria > Actinomycetota > Actinomycetes > Mycobacteriales > Micromonosporaceae > Actinorhabdospora > Actinorhabdospora filicis. The sequence continues at coordinate 24,117 of NZ_BSTX01000009.1, forward strand.
CGTCCATCCGGCGATTATGGACCGCCGTCGTGCCGCGCGCGTGCGGCGTTGATCTCATTGACGTGGCGCTCGGCCCAGTCGCGCACCGCCGACAGGGGTTCCTCCAGGGTGAGGCCCAGCTCGGTGAGCCGGTACTCCACGCGGGGCGGGACGGTCGGGTACGAGCGGCGCTCCACGAGCCCGTCGCGCTCCAGCGAGCGCAGGGTCTGGGTGAGCATCTTCTCGCTGATGCCGTCGATGGCGTCCCGGATCTCCCCGAAACGCTTCGTGCCGGTGCTCAGGACGCCGACGATCAGCGCGGTCCACTTGTCCGCGAGGCGATCGAGCGCCGCCCGCGAGGGGCAGGGCGCGCTGTAGACGTCGGCGGGCCGCCCGTCGGGGAGCCAGGCGAGGACCCGGCCGGGCGTGCCCGGCCGGGGGCGTCGAGTGCGCATGGCCCCATACTAACCAGTGGTTAGCGACCGAAGACCGTCCCGGTGAAGTGCCCGCCGGCGAAGGGGACGTCGTCGGCCAGCAGCTTCTCGCGCGTGCGCTGGGCCTCCCCGGGGTCGGCGTCGAAGGCGAAGCACAGGGACGGGGCCGCGACCTGCGCGCGGGTGTGCAGGGCGTCGCCGATGATCAGCAGGCGCTCGCCGCCGTCGGCGATCTCCACCGCGAGGTGCCCGGGGGTGTGCCCGGGCGCGGCCAGGACGCGGACGCCGGGCGCGACCTCGTCGCCGTCGGCGGCGAACTCCACGCGCGCGGCCAGGGCGTCCTGGATCGCCGGGGACGGGCCGACCGGCGAGTCGGTGCCGTGCCAGTGCCGCCATTCCGCCTCGGCCACCACGTACCGGGCGTGGGTGAACGCCTCGGCCCAGCCGACGTGGTCGTGGTGGAGGTGGGTGAACAGGACGGTGTCGACGTCGGCGGGCCGGTGGCCTTCGGCGGCGAGGCTGTCCGGCAGGGCGCCGCTGGAGAAGGACGCGAAGCCGGGCACGTCGAAGGCGACCGGCCCGAGCCCGAGGTCGACCAGCAGGAGCCGGTCGGCGGTGGCGATGAGGAAGGACCCGACGCTGACCGGCAGGCGGGTGGCCGCGCCGGTCCAGGCGGGGAACGCGGCGGCGGGTTCGAGGAGCCCGTACCCGTCGGGCAGGTAGGTGACGGTGATGGACCCGACGCGGCGGGTCTCCCTGGCGGCAATGGAAAGCTCGGTCATGCCACTAACCGTAGGTAAGTGGCTCTCTCCCGGGAAGTACGCACTTGCAAGTGGCCGCACTATGTCCGTTTCCCGCCCCGGGCGGCTCCGGCCGCCGCCAGGCTCACCAGGCCGATCCCGGCGACCTGCCACCAGTGCGGCACCTGCGACAGGAACACCGTGCCGATGACCAGCGCGAGCGCCGGTTCCAGGCTGAGCAGCGTCCCGAAGGCGCCCACCGCCATCCGCCGCAGCGCGAGCATCTCCATGACGTAGGGCAGCACGGGCAGCAGCAGCGCGATCCCGAGTCCCACCAGGACGATCCGGCCGTCCAGGCGCGGGACGGCGTGCCCGGCACCGGCCACGGCGGTCACCAGGGCGGCCACGGTCATCGACAGCGCGAGCCCGGTGAGGCCGGGCAGGCGATCGGCGACCTTCTGGGTGAGCAGGATGTAGGCGGCCCAGCAGGCGGCGTTGCCGACGGCGTAGGCGAGCCCGAGGGGGTCGACGGATCCGTTCCACGGCTGGGTGACCAGGACGACCCCGGCGAGCGCGATGGGCGGCCACAACAGCCCGAGGCGCCCGGCGCGGCGGAAGACGCCGATGCCGAGGGGCCCGAGGAAGCCGACGGCGACGACCGCCGACAGCGGGAGCCGGTCGATGGCGGCGGCGCTGAGCAGGGTCATCAGGCCGCTGGCGGTGCCGAGCAGCGCGACGCCGCCGAGGTCCTTTTTGGACATCGCCCACGGCTTGGGTCGGGTCACCGCGAGCAGGATCACCGCCGCCCAGGACAGGCGCAGCCAGGTGGTCCCGGCGGGCCCGAGGTCGTCGAAGAGGAGGGTGGAGGCGGCCAGCCCGGACTGGACGAGGGTCATCGAGCCGAGGGTGAGGGCAACGGCGGTCCCCACACCACCGGCCTTCGCGGGGAGAGCGACGGTCATGCCTCCACCTCACCCGAGATGATCGTCCCGGTCCAGCGATTGTTCCGGGACAGACCATCCCGTTACCGTGGACGAATGGATCTCCACCTCCTCCGCGTCCTGCTGGAGCTGCACCAGCACGGGACGATGCGCGCCACCGCCGAGGCGACCGGCTACGGCACGTCCACGATCTCCGTCCAGCTCGCCGCGCTGGAGAAGCAGGCGGGGGCGGCGCTGCTGGAGCGCTCGGGCCGCACGGTGCGCTTCACCCCGGCCGGGCGGCGCCTCGTCGAGCACGCCGGGCAGATCCTGGCGGCGGTGGAGTCGGCGAAGGCGGACCTGTCGGCCTCCGGCCCGGCCTCGGGCGTCCTGCGGGTGGCGGGTTCGGCGAGCGCGCTCAGCGGGGACCTGATCCCGGTGGCGGCGGAGCTGAAGCGGACGCATCCGGCGCTGCGGCTGGAGCTCCAGGAGCGCGAGCCGGCCGAGGTCTCGGCGCTGCTGGCGGAGGACGCGGTGGACCTGGGTTTCGTCTACGACTTCGACGTGGTCCCGAAGTTCGCCGACAACGGCGCGCACGTGCGCCAGACCTGCGACACGCCGATGCGGCTGGCGGTGCCGTCCTGCATGGCGCGGGTGGAGTCCTTCGCCGAGCTGCGCGACGAGCCGTGGGTGGTCAACTCGCGCGGGGAGGACGACACCGAGCTGGTGGAGCGGGTGTGCGGACTGGCGGGTTTCGCGCCGTTCGTGGCCCACAAGGCCGACAGCCTGGGCCTGGTGCTGGACTTCGTGGCGGCCGACCTGGGGGTGGCGCTGGTGCCCGCGCACGTCCCGCCGCGCGAGGGTGTGATCGTGATGCCCTCGCCGGGGCTGGAGCCGCGGCGGCGGATGTTCGCGGTGACGCGGCCGGGCCGGCACACGTGGCCGGCGATCGCGCTGGTCACCGAGGCGGTGGTGGGCCGCACGAGAACGTTACCGGTATTTCCTTGACACAGGTAACGGTGGCGTGGTTATGATCAGCGCGCATCAGCAACCGAACCAAGGGATTCCTCTTGATCATTCGCACCGCCCGCTCCACCGAACTCCCCGCCCTCACCACCTACGCCGGTGAGGACGACCGCAACGCCTCCCGCGCGGACTACCTGACCTCGCTGCTCGACAAGAAGTGCACCCACCCCGAGTGGGCCTACGTCGCCGAGGACGCCGACGGGAACCTGATCGGCAACATCGTGCTGTGGACGCGTCCCGGCGGCGAGAAGCCGACCGACTTCGTCCTGTTCGACGCGCCCTGGGACGACACCACCGTCGCCCGCGCCCTCCTGGACCACGCTTTCGCCGAGGCCGCGAAGATGGGCGCCGACCACCTGGCGCACGTCGTCGACTCCCCCGCCGAGGCCCCGCAGTACCAGGTCGAGCCCGAGAAGCGCTGGGCGCTGCTGGCCGACTACGGCTTCGACCTCACCCGCGACGGCAACCGCTTCCGCTGGCAGACCGGCACGCCGGTGCCCGAGGACGACCCGCGCGTCACCTGGAAGTCCATCGTGGAACTGGGCGAGGCCCCGTTCGTGGACATGGCCGAGCGGATCCTCTCCGACACCAAGGACGCGATCCTGCGCGCCGACATCGCCGAACTCGGCCTGCGCGGAGCGGCCGAACTGCTCATCTCCGACATGAAGGAAATGGAGCACGAGCCGGAATGGTTCGAGCTCGGTTTCGACGATTCCGGCGAAGCGGTGGCACTGAGCCTCCCGGCGAAGAACCCGGGCTTCCCGGTCATCGGATTCGTCGGCGTCGCCCCGGCCGGACGCGGCAAGGGCTACTCGACCGCCATCGTCATTCGCGGCACGCGCATCCTCGTCGCCAATGGCGCCACCGACATTCGCGGGGATTGCGATGCCGGGAATGTGGGCATGTACAAGGGTTTCGCACGTGCCGGATATGACAATTTCGCCGACCGGAAGGCTTTCTCCCGGGCGATTTGACGAACGGCGCTTAACTTGGAGTAGACCCGGTGGGCCGCCCACCGCGTCCGACAAGGAGTGAATGCCGTGGTGTTCAAGAAACTTGCGCGCGCTTTCGGGGCCGGGGGCCCGAGCGTCGACACCGTACTCGACCGCCCCGACGTCCGTCCCGGTGAGGTCCTCTCCGGCACCGTGCACATCGCCGGGGGCGACCACGACGTGGAGATCGAACACGTCGCCCTCGGCCTCGTCACCCGGGTGGAGGTGGAATCGGGGGACAGCGAGTACAACTCCACCGTCGAATTCAGCCGCGCCCACGCCGGCGGGCGGTTCCACCTGCCCGCCGGTCAGCGCTACTCCCTGCCGTTCCAGATGCAGGTCCCGTGGGAGGCCCCTCCGACGGTCTTCTACGGGCAGCACCTGCACGGGATGACCATGGGCGTCCGCACCGAACTGTCGGTGGCCCGCGCCATCGACAAGGGCGACCTCGACCCGGTCAACATCCACACCCTGCCCTCGCAGGAGGCGGTCCTGGCGGGCATGCAGCGCCTGGGCTTCCACTTCCGGCGGGCGGACCTGGAGAAGGGCCACATCCGCGGCACCCAGCAGCAGCTGCCGTTCTACCAGGAGATCGAGTTCGCTCCGCCGCACCAGTACGCCGGTCGCATCAACGAGGTCGAGCTGACCTTCGTGACCACCGCGCACGGCATGAACGTGATCCTGGAGGCCGACAAGCGCGGCGGCATGTTCTCCCACGGGCACGACGCCATCGGCCGCTTCGACGTCTCGCACCAGCAGGCGGCGGGCATGGACTGGGCCGCCGGGATCAACGACTGGCTCGCCCGCATCGGCGGCCACGGCGGCGGACACGGTCACGCCCACGGGGGTTACGCGCCGCCGCAGCAGCACGGCTACGGACACCCGTCGCCTTACGGCCACGGACAGCCCCACTACCGCCACGGGCACGCCCAGTACCGCCACGGACGCCGGGGCCACGGCCACGGCGGCGCCATCGCGGGCGGCATCGTCGGCGGCCTGGCCGCCGGGTTCGTCCTCGGCGAGATCGCCGACGACATCGGCGACATCTTCGACTAGCCGACCGCCTGCCCACTGGGCTGCCGGCCAGACGAAAGGCGCCGTCCCGCACCGGGGGCGGCGCCTTCTTCGTCCGCCGCTACTCCACCGCCACGCAGTCACCCGGGTCGGCGGAGGCGTAGGCCAGGCCCACCAGGGGCTCCTCGATCTCGGCGCCCTCATCGGAACGCACGTGGTAGACCGCCATCAGCAGCGTCTCGCCGTGGGCGAACTCGGCGCGATCGAGCGTGAACGTCGCGCCCCCGTCCGGGGTGCGCTGTGCGCTGAAGCTCCCACCGGAGGAGGGCGAGGTGTAGGCGGGCCACCGGCAGTCCCGGTACACGCCGTCCAGGACGGTCACGTTCGCGCCGATGCCCTCCTTCTTGAGGGCCGCCTCCAGTCCCGCGCCGTCCTGGATGTCGCCGACGGTCACGGTGACCGACTCCCCGTCGACGGCCAGCGAATAGCCCACCGGGCGCTGGTTCCCGGACACCGGGACCGAGACCGCCACCGCCGGGGCGGCGTCCGGGGACCCCTCGCCCGAGAAGCCGAGCATCGGCACCGCCAGCGCCGCCACCACGGCGATCCCCGCCAGCGCCATGCCGAACCGGGCGGGCTTGGGCACCCGCGCCCAGTTCCGGCGGGTCTGCGCGCGGTTCTCCACCACCTGCGTCAGCTCCGCCAGCAGACGGGTCTCGTACCCGCCGAGTTCTTCCTTCACGATCTCGCCTCTCCGGTCGTGGCCACCATGACCGGTGGCGTGGACAGCTCGCCGCCGACACGGCGGCGGGCCCGGTGCAGCCGCACCCGCGCGGTACCCGGGCGCAGGCCCAGGACGCGCGCGGCCTCGACGACGTCCAGGCCGTCGAGCGCGACGAGTTCCAGCACGGCCCGTTCGCCGCGGGGCAGACCGTCCATGGCCTCGTAGAGGGCCCGGCTCCCGGCCGCGGCGTCGACGCGTTCCTCGGCGCGCGTCAGGTCGTCGGGGTCCAGCCGCCGCATCCCGGCGTCCCGGCTCGCCCCGGCCCACTCCCGGGCCCGGCGCCGCCGTTCGGCCAGGATCACGTTGCGCGCGACGCCGTAGAGCCAGTTGCGGGGTGTGCCACGACTTGCCCGGTAGGACTTCGCCGAGCCGATCGCGGCCAGGAACACCTCCGCGACCAGGTCGGCGGCCTCGTAGGGCTCGGCGACCCGGCGCGCGACGAAGTGCTGGACGGCCGTGATGTGCGCCCGGTAGAAGGACTCGAACGCGGCCGGGTCGGTACCGATGCGCGCCGTCTCATCCGCGGGTGCGTGCTGGCTCACGGATCCCGGTCTCCCTTCGCGTGGTTCGGGCCGTACAGGCCGTACGGGAGCTATTGGCGTCGGCGGGCGAAAGCGTTACAAGCGCTGGTCTAGGCTCCGCTGATGCGATCGGTCATCTTCCTCAACGGCGCCTCCTCCGCCGGTAAGACCACCCTCGCCAAGGCCCTCCAGGACCGCCTGCCCGAGCCGTACCTGCACCTCGGGCTCGACACGGTCTTCGGCTCGGTGCCGGACAAGTGGGGAAGCACCGGGGAGTTCTCCGCCGACGGCTTCGCCTACACGCCCGTCCCCGACGGCCTGTCGATCACCTACGGGGACGCCGGTGAGCGCATCCTGCGCGGCTTCCACCGCGCGGTGGCCGCGCTGGTGGCCACCGGCGTCGGCGTGATCGTCGACGAGGTCCTGCTGGACGGGCGCGCCCGCGACGACTGGCGCGAGGTGCTGGCACCGTTCGGCCCGCTGTACGTGGGCGTCCACTGCGACCTGGACGAGCTGGAGCGCCGCGAGAAGGAGCGCTACTCGGCGCGCGTCCACGGCCTGGCCCGCTGGTCGGCGCTGCACGCGCACGAGGGCATGGCCTACGACCTGACCGTGGACACCACGTCGGTGCCCGCGGCGGAGCTCGCGGCGCTCATCACCGGCTAGGCGGCCGTTCCCGGCGGCGACACAGTGCTATCAAATCGCCGTTCCCGGCGGCGATACAGCACTATCAAATCGCCGTTCCGGGCGGCGATTTCATCAGATCGGCGACCTCTCCGGGGTACCCGCCGCGTCCCTCCCGCTTGGCCGCCGCCGCCAGCCGCACCAGGTCGATGTTCACCCCGGCCGCGCCCGCCGGGTCGTGCACCTTGAGCTTCAGGTCCATCGCGATCTCGGCGCCGCCCCAGCCCTGCGCCTCGATGTTCAGGTGCAGGATCTTGCGGGATCCCAGGTGCGGCATGTACCCCAGCGGCGCGACGGCGACCTTGCCGGCGTTGGCACCGAGCGCGTTCATCTTGGACTTCTTCTTCGACTCGCCGTGCTCGACGAGGTTGCGGAAGTCCTCGGTGCCGCCCAGGTTCACCTGGTAGGAGCTGGTCAGCGTCACGCCCCGCTCCTCAAGCAGGCGCAGCAGGGTCGCGTGCACCGCCGAGGCGCCGAACTGGCTGGTGAGGTCGTCGCCGAGCAGCGGCAGGCCCGCCTCGGTGAACCGGCGCAGCAGCTCGGGATCGCGCGCGACGGCGTCCGCGGTGGTGTTGACGAACGCGGCCCCGGCCCGCAGCGCCGCCTCCGCGTAGGCGCGGGCGATCTCGGGGCGCCCACTGGGGGCGGAGTAGAGCACGACCTCGGCGCCGCCGAGCGCGGCGGCGATCCGGTCCACCTCGTCCACCGTGGACAGACCCCGGGTCACCGTGACGCCGGAGGGTTCGAGCGCGACGTCCAGCCGGAAGTTGTTCGGGGGCATTAGGACGGCCTCACTCAGGTCGGCGCCCACTTTGGCCTCGGACATCGCGAAGGCCGCGACGATCTCGACGTCGGTGACCCCGAGCCCGGCGATCTCGGGACGCCGGATGCCCACGGCGCTGCCGGTGGCGCGGTAGAGCGCCAGGCCCTGGACGAGGGCGGAGGTGTTGTTGCCGACGCCGATGGTCGCCAGTTTGATCTTCATCGGGTGAGGGTAAGTGGATCGCGGCGGCCTGCCAAGACCGCCGCGATCCCGCCTAGAGCGCCTTGCCCGGGTCGGCCAGCTCCTCCGGGTCGACCCGCCGCCGCTCCCGGATCAGCTTCTGCACCGGGGCGATGCCCTCGTCCCACATGTTCACGTGCATCCCGGCCACAACTTCCCCGTCGCTGAGCCAGAAGGCGTAGAACGCGTTGCCGGGCACGTCCCCGCGGGTGACGAGGGTGTCCCAGCCGCCCGGCGGGAACCAGCCGGCGTACTCCATGCCCAGGTCGTACTGGTCGGAGTAGAAGAACGGGACCGGGTCGAAGCCGGCCGGCAGGCCCAGGATGGACCGGGCCGCGGCGGGCCCGCCGTCGAGGGCGTTGGCCCAGTGCTCGACGCGCACGTGGCGTCCGTAGAAGGAGCGGTACTGGGACGCCGCGTCGCCCACCGCGTACACGTGCGGGTCGTCGGTGCGGAAGTCCTCGCCGACCACGATGCCGTTGTCCACGCTCAGCCCGGCCTCGGCGGCCAGGGCGGTGTTCGGGACCGCCCCGACGCCGACGACGACCGCGTCGGCCTCGACGCGGTCACCGGAGTCGGTGAGCACGGCGGTGACGCGGTTCCCGTCCACGTCGAAGGCCGAGACCGAGGCGCCCAGCCGGAAGTCGACGCCGTGGGCGCGGTGCGCGTCGGCGAAGTGCGCGCCGATCTCGGCGCCCAGGACGCCGTAGAGCGGGGTCGGCTGGGGTTCGATGACGGTGACGTCGCAGCCGTAGCCGCGCGCGGCGGCGGCGACCTCCAGGCCGATCCAGCCGCCGCCGACCAGGACGATGCGCCCGCCCTTGATGAGGGTCTCGCGCAGGGCGGTGGAGTCGCCGAAGTCGCGCAGGTAGTGGACGTCGCCGGGCAGCGGCAGCCGCCGCGCCGAGGCGCCCGTGGCCAGCAGCAGCCGGTCGTAGCGCAGGTGCGCGCCGTCGGCGAGCTCGACGGTGTGGTCGGCGCGGCGCAGGGAGGTCGCGGGGCGGCCGAGGAGGAGTTCGATGCCCTGTTCGGCGTACCAGCCCTCGTCGTGGAGGTACACCTCGTCGGCGGGCGCGCCGTTCAGGTAGGCCTTGGACAACGGCGGCCGGTCGTAGGGCCGGTGGGTCTCACCGCCGATCAGGACGACCCGCCCGCCGAAGCCCTCGGCTCGCAGGGTCTCGGCCGCGCGTGTCCCGGCGAGCCCCGCGCCCACGATGAGGACGGTGTCTTCGCTGGTCAAGGCCATGATGCCTCCATCCGTCGGTGCTTGCACCATATCGAGCGCGGGACGCCGAGGGAAGCTCCCTGTCGTAGCAACGGCCTAGTCTGTGCGCGTCTTCCCCGCGACACCTGGAGCCACCCCATGACCGATCCCGCCGCCCTGGCGAAGATGCGCGAGGCCCTCGAACGCGAGAACGCCGATCACCACTGGCATCACCACTACGAATGGGACGAACGGGCCGTCATCCTCGCCGAGCACGGTGAGCTGGCGGAGTCCCTGCTGGTCTCGATCCGGCGGAACGTGGCCGGGATGGACATCAAGGGCGCGGTGGAGGTGCCTCCGGCGCTGGCCGTGCCACCGCTGAACCCGGTCGAGCCGTGGGCGGTGCGCGCCAACGCCGACGCGGTGGACGAGGCGTGGGCGGCGTTCCTGGCGCACCTGCGCACCGCCCAGGCCGGCAGGCCCTCGAACGCGTGGATCAAGCGCGCGTCGGCGCTGCTGGCCGCCCTGGGCCCGCAGGCCCCGGCGGCGCTGGCCGAGTGGGCCGAGCTGGCGCCGGTCACCGCGCCGGAGCCGATCCCGTTCAGCTGGTACGGCGAGAGCGGCACGCACGTGTGGGACGCGTTCAACGCCACGGCCCTCAAGGGCCTGCTGTGGACGCTGCCGCTGCTGCCGGCCTCGGCCTCGCTGGCGCGCGCGGTGGGCCGGGTCGTCGAGCGCGCGCTGCGCAAGATCCCCGGCGTCGGGCCGCAGAGCCCGAAGCTGGCCAATGCGGCGGTGTACGCGCTGTCGGCGATGGAGGGCCCGGACGCGCTGGCGCAGCTGGCCCGGCTGGCCTCGACGGTCACGTTCAAGGGCACGCTGAAGCAGATCGACGCCGCCCTGGACCGCCGGGCGCTGGCGATGGGCCTGACCCGCGACCGGATCGAGGAGATGGCCGTCCCCCACTACGGCCTGACCGAGGTGGGGCGGCTGGCCGAGGAGCTGGACGGCGTCACCGTCGAGCTGCTGGTCGACCCGTCCCCGCGCCTGGCGTGGACGAACGCGGCGGGCAAGACCGTGAAGAGCGTGCCCGCCTCGGTCCGCCGTGACCACGCCGAGCGGCTGGCGGAGCTGAAGGGCGCGGTGAAGGACATCGCCAAGATGCTCACCGCCCAGGCCGAGCGGCTGGACTCGCTGTTCCTCGCCGAGCGCGAGTGGGCGATGCCGGAGTGGCGGGAGTACTACCTCGACCATCCGCTGGTGGGCACCCTCGCGCGGCGGCTGCTGTGGCTGGTGGGGGACGCGGTGTGCGCCTGGGACGGCGGCCTGGTGGCGCTGGACGGCACGCCCGTCCCGGACGGGCCGGTGCGGCTGTGGCATCCGATCGGCCGCGAGATCGCCGAGGTGATGGCCGCCCGCGCGTGGCTGGCCGAGCGGGGCGTGGTGCAGCCTTTCAAGCAGGCCCACCGCGAGGTGTACCTGCTGACCGCCGCCGAGGAGAACACCGGCACCTACTCCAACCGCTACGCCGCGCACGTCCTGCGCCAGCACCAGTTCCACGCGCTGGCCTCGGCGCGTGGCTGGGCCGACAAGCTGCGGCTGATGGTCGACGACTCCTACCCGCCGGCCACGCGTGAGCTGGCGCGCTGGAACCTGCGCGCCGAGTACTGGGTCGAGGGCGCCGGGGACGACTGGAACACCGACACCACTGAAGCCGGGACCTACCTGCGGCTCATCACCGACCAGGTGCGCTTCTACCCCCTGGACGCCCCGACCAACTGGGCGCACGCCGGTGGCGGCGGCTACGGGGTGTGGGGGACGGCGCCGGGCGAGCCGCTGCCGCTGGACACCGTCCCACCGCTGGTGTTCAGCGAGATCATGCGCGACGTGGACCTGTTCGTGGGCGTGGCCTCGGTGGGCAACGACCCGACGTGGCAGGACGGCGGTCCCGAGGGCCGGTTCCAGAACTACTGGCGCGAGTACGCCTTCGGCGACCTGTCCGGCACCGCCCAAACCCGCCGCGAGATCCTCACCGCGCTCGTGCCGCGCCTGGCGATCGCCGACCGCGCGCACGTGGACGGGCGGTTCCTGGTGGTGCGCGGCGACCTGCGCACCTACAAGATCCACCTCGGCTCGGGCAACATCCTGATGGACCCCGGCGACCAGTACCTGTGCATCGTGCCCGGTCAGGCCAAGGACGGCGGCGACAAGGTCTTCCTGCCCTTCGAGGGCGACCGGACCCTGGCGATCGTCCTCAGCAAGGCGCTGATGCTGGCCCGGGACACCGAGATCACCGATCCGACCATCACCCGGCAGATCCGGCGCTGAGGCGCAGGGCCGCGGCCGTCTCCTCGTCGGCGGGCAGGAACGCCTCCAGGTGCAGCTCCGAGACGGTCACGTCCACCGCGGTCGCGAAGCTGGTCAGCGTGGTCAGCAGGCGCAGCTCGGTGCCCCGGTGCATCAGCCGCAGCGGGACGCCGAAGCCCATGTGGTCGGGGCCGGTCGGGGCGTCCGGGACGTAGGGCGCCAGCTCGGCGATGAGCGCGTCGAGCACCGGGTCGGGGCTGCGCAGGGCCCGCATGCGCAGCCCGTCGATGACGTGGCGGCCCCATTCGGCGAGGTTCAGGACGCGCCGGGGCATCCCGTCGGGGTGCAGCGCGACCCGGTACACGTTGCCCATGAGCTCCGGCGCGACGTCCTCGGCGATGATCGCCGCAACGGCGGCGTTGGCGGCGATGAGCTCGCCCCGGGGGTCGGAGACGACCGCCGGGTAGGGCATGTGGCCCTCGATGATGCGCCGGAGGGCGTCGTGGACGGGGCGCAGCTCGGGGGCGTCCAAAGGGGTCTCCGTGTAGACGGGCGCGAAACCCGCGTTGTAGAGCAGGGCGTTGCGTTCGCGCAGGGTCAGCTGCATGGACTCGGCCAGGCGCAGCAGCATCGCGCGGCCGGGTTTGGAGCGGCCGCTCTCCACGAAGCTCACGTGGCGCTGGGTGGTCCCGGCGCGGGCGGCCAGTTCGAGCTGGCTGAGGCGGCGGCTGGTGCGCCAGCGGGCGATCTCGGTTCCTACGGTCACCGGCCCTTTCTATCCCCGGTTCCAGCATCGATGCCATTCCCCACAAGGAATTGAGGATCATTCCCCGGTGCCGCAAGCTTGGCGTCATGAGTCCTGAAGCCATGGGCACCGCCGAGGTCATCGACCGTTTCAACGCCGTCTTCCACGAGCACGATCCGGCCGCGCTGGACGCCGTCCTGCACGACGACGTGGTCCTGGACCTGATCGAGGGCGGCTCCCTCGAAGGCCGCGAGGCGGCCGGAAGCTATTGGAAGAAGATCGCCGAGGCCGACGGGACCTTCGAGGTCGAGGCCGTGCACATCGCCGGCGAGTTCGCCACGATCCCCTGGACCTACCACTTCCCCGGCGGCCACAGCCGGGGCGTGAACCTCACCCATGTGCGCGACGGCGTCGTCGTCCGCAGCACCGGCTACTCGCGGGAGAACTGACATGCGCTCTTACCACCTCACCGCCCTTGGCACCGTCGACGGTTATGTGCTGCGAGAGGAGGAGCGGCCCGAGCCGGGCCCGGGCCAGATCCTGGTGCGCGTACGGGCCGTCTCTTTCAACAAGCGCGACGAGATGATCCTGAACGGCGTCTACCCGATGCCCTCCAAGCCGGACCTGATCCCGATGAGCGACGGCGCCGGGGACGTCGTCGCCCTCGGCGAGGGCGTGACGCGGGTGGCCGTCGGTGACCGCGTCATCGGCTCCTACTGGTCGCGCTGGGAGGACGGCCCGCTCACCTATGACGCCGCCGACCAGCTGGGTTGCAGCAGCGACGGGATGCTGACCGAGTACGCGCTGATGGACGCACGGGCGGCGGTGCGCTTCCCGGATTCCCTCAGCTACGAGGAGGCCGCCACCCTGCCGTGCGCGGCGGTGACGGCGTGGACGTCGATCACCGGCGGCGCCCCGATCGTCCCCGGCCAGACCCTGGTGACCCTCGGGACGGGCGCGGTCTCGCTGTTCGCGCTCCAGCTCGGCAAGCACCTGGGCCTGCGCGTGCTGATCACCACCTCCCGCGACGAGAACGCCCAGGCGCTGCGGGACCTGGGCGCCGACGCGGTGGTCAACTACCGCAGCGAACCCAACTGGAGCAAGGCCGTCAAGGAGTTCACCGGCGGCCGCGGCGCCGACATCGTGGTCAACACCGCCGGACCCGGCGGCGCGGCGGAGTCGATGCGCGCGGCCGGCCTCTACGGCCACATCGTGCAGCTGACGACCACCGCGCCCGGCGTCGAATCCGTCTCGTTCCCCGGTGACGCGTGGGCGCAGACGATGGCCACCGTCCGGCGGGTCTTCGTGGGCAGCCGCGCCGACCTGGAGCAGGTGGTCGAGCTGATCGCCGCCACCGGCATGAAGCCGCAGGTGGACAAGATCTTCACCTTCGACGAGCTGCACGAGGCCTTCCGCTACTACCAGTCCGGCGCGGCCTTCGGGAAGGTCGTCGTCACGGTCTAGGGGAGGCGAGGCCTAGTTCGGCGAAGAACCGGCGGGCGTGCGCGGTGAACGCGCGCGCCGCCGGGCTCACCGCCCCCTCGGCCCGCCACACCACCCCGACCTCGCCGTGCACGGGCGTGGCCAGCGGCACCGTCACGAGGTTCTTCTCGTAGGCCGCCGCCGACTCCGGGATCAGCGCCACCCCCAGCCCGAGCGCGGCCAGCCGGGCCAGGAACAGCGGATCGCTGCCCTCGAAGGCCACCCGCGGCCGCCCCAGCCCCTCGGCCTCGTGCGCCTCGTCCACCAGCCGCCGGACGCCCGTCCCGCGCCGCATCGCGATCAGCGGCCGCCCGCTCAGTTCCTTCAGCCGCACCGACTTGCGGCGGGCCAGGGGGTCCTCGACGCGCAGCGCGGCCACCACGTCCTGCCGCAGGATCACCTCCGCGGCCAGCCCGGCGGGCAGTTCCCCGACCACGGCGGCGATGGCCAGGTCCAGCTCACCGCGGTGCAGCTCGCCGATGACGTCCTCGGCACCGGCCTCCACCAGGCCGATCTCGATGCCGGGATGCTCGGTGTGGAACGCGGCCAGCAGCGTGGGGACGTCCAGGACGCGCGGCAGCCCGATCGTCCCGACGCGCACACGTCCCCGGACCAGCCCGGTGAGCTCCTGGACGGCGCACTCCAGCCCGTCGACGGCCGCCAGCGCGGCCCGCGCGTAGGGCAGGACCGACTCGCCGACGGGGGTGAGCGCCACCGTCCGGGAGGTGCGGTCGAACAGCTCGTGCCCGAGCTCCTTCTCCAGCTGCCGGATCTGGGTGCTCACCCCCGGCTGGGCGACGTGGAGGGCTTCGGCGGCGCGGGTGAAGCCGCCCTCGTCCACGATGGCGAGGAAGTACCGGAGGTGACGCAGTTCCATAACCGGAGCTTATCTCGGGCAGTAGATCCAGCTCTTGGACTTATGAGTCGATTCGCGGGAGGGTATGAGGGTAAGCGACGAACGAGGGAGTGAGACATGAGCACCAAGACCGAAACCGAGATCCGCAATGCCGAGATCGCCCGCGCCTACTTCGCGGCCTGGGACGCCAAGGACTGGGACGCCTACCGCGCACTGCTGGCCGATGACGTCGACTTCGTCGGCGCGATGGGCAAGGTCGCCGGGGCCGACGAGGCCGTCCAGGGCATCGCGTCCTTCGCCCACGTGATCCGCGAGGTGAAGGTGGAGAAGATCTGGGTGGACGGCGAGGACGTCATCACCTGGTTCCACCTGCTCACCACCGCCGAGGACGAGCCGGTACCGGTGGCGAACTATTCGAAGATCCGCGACGGGAAGATCGTGCGCATCCGCGCCGCCTTCGAGGGCTCGCGGGTGGGCAAGGCGATCGAGAAGGCCGCCGCGGAGAAGTGATCCGCGCGTGAAGGAGGCCCCGGCGTAGTGCCGGGGCCCTTCGCTTGCGCCCGTCAGGGCATCGCGTACGGCTGCGTGAGCCGGAAGTTGTTCCCCGAGGGGTCGCGGAATGCGGAGTCCAGGCCGTAGGGGTACTCGGTGGGCTCCTCGGAGAACTCGACGCCCCGCGCGGTGAGTTCCTTGTAGGAGGCGTCGAGGTCCTCGGTCACGAGGAAGACCGTCCCCGCGAAGCCCTTCGTGACGAGGGAGAGGGTCTCCCGCGCGGTCCCGGCGTCCATGACCGGCTCGCCCGGGATCGCCATGAGCACGATGTTCAGGTCGGGCTGACCCGCGGGGCCCACGGTGAGCCAGCGGAAGTCGCCCATCTCGGGCATCGTGACGTCCGAGCGGACCTCGAAGCCGAGCTTGCCGGTGTAGAACTCCAGGGCGGCGTCCTGGTCGTGCACCCACAGCTGATAGTTCGCGATCTTGATCATTTCGCCCTCCAGAAGTCTCAAGGCCGACCCTACGGAGGCGGGCCCGCCGTGTCTTCTCGAAAGCTCTTGTTCTTCGGCCGCCCGAAGAACTTCAGGATGCAGGAAGGGACCATCGCGTAGGTTTCGGGCGCCGGGAACCGCGCGCGATAGGCCGTCGGCGGCATCCCGTAGACCCTCGTGAAGGTCGTCGTGAAGGACCCGACGCCCGTCCAGCCGACCGACACGCAGATCTCGGCCACCGCCCGGTCGGTGAGCCGCAGCAGCGCCGCCGCCCGCTCCAGCCTGCGCGTCAGCAGGTAGGCGTGCGGGGACTCGCCGAAGGCGCGCTTGAAGCTCGCGCTGAACTGCGAGCGCGACAGTCCGCCGCCCGGGCCAGGTCCGCCACGGTGAGCGGCTCGGCGTACCGGCGGTCGGCGAGATCGCGGGCGCGCAGCAGATGCCGGGCGGGCGGGATCACGCCTCCAGTATCAGCCATTCCAGGACGCGCGGGGTCGCCGCGAAGTGCCCGGCGTGCCCGGCGCCGTCCTCGATCTCGGCCGCGGCGGACGGCATCCGGGCCGCCAGCCAGCGCGCGTGCGCGGCCGGGACGACGCTGTCCTGCGCCCCGTGCCACAGCCGCGCCGGGACCTTCACGTCGGCCGGGTCGAAGCCCCACGGCAGCCCGAACAGCGCGCGCACGTCGTCCACCCACCCGTCGAGGCCGGGCCGCACGGCCTCGGCGAAGGCGGCGTCCAGCATCGCGCGCACCTCCGGCCGGGCCAGGACCTCCCGCTCGCGCTCGGGCAGCGCGGGCGGGCCGGGCGGGTTCTCCGCCAGCCGTGCGCGGACCGCGTCGCGCCCGATCGCGGCGGCCCGCGCGCTGCGCACGTTGCCGTCCATCATCCCGGCGGTCCAGTCGAGGCCATCGGCGTCGCGCGGGGCGAGCGCGGCCAGCGAGGCGACCCGCGTGACCCGCTCCGGGTGCGCGGCGGCGAAGGCGAGCGCGTGCGGCCCGCCCCCGGAGACGCCGAACAGCGGGAACCGGCCGAGCCCCAGCGCGTCGGCGACGGCCGCGACGTCGCCGGCGCCGTCGGCCACGGTCCGTCCGGGCAGCGGGGTGGAGTGCCCGAACCCGGGCCGGTCGAAGGTGATGAGCCGGACGCCCAGCCGCTCGAACAGCGCGCCGTCGGGGTACCGGGCGAGGCGGCTCATGGGGCTGCCGTGCAGGTAGACGACGGGCGTGCCGCCGGGCACGCCCCATTCCTCGACGGCGATGGTGCGCCCGGTGGGGGTGGTGATCTCGCGCATGGGGCGAGCGTATGAGCGCGGGCGGCGGTATCGGCGGTCTTTACGCCGTGGGCAGAGCGGGCGGTCCGGGAGGTCCGCCCGCCCCCGCCCGTTCCGCCGGGTCCCCTCCATGAGCCGGGACCCCCGCGCACCGAGAACCGTGCCCGGCGGATCGCCGGGGGAGAGAAGGCTCCCGCCGGGCACGATGGCACTGCCCGGCAAGGATCGAACGCGCGAGCGACGGCGTCAACCCCCGCTTCACCCGGTCGGGTGATGAACACTGCCGGAGCCCGGACGTCAGGCCGCCCGCAGCGCCTCGGCGATGAGCCGCCCGGCCTTCTCGTGCTCGGCGTCCTCCGCGGGCGGCAGGACCTCCTCCCACACCGGCAGCGCGTACTTGGCGGCGTCGAGCATGCCCGCCGGGCGCGGCATCAGCCACACGTGGAAGTGCGCGCCCCCGTCGCCCCAGCGGTACAGGTGCACGCGCGCGAAGCCGCCGAGCCCGAGGATCGCCCGCTCGGTGCGCGCGATCAGCGTCCCGAAGCTCGCGGCGACCTCGCCGGGCAGGTCCTGGAACGAGTCGGCGTGGACGTGCGAGGCGATCCACACCGTCCCCGGAATGCTCCCGCTGAACGGCACGTACACCGCCCAGTGCTCATCGGACCAGATCGCGTCATCGCGCCCGCACACACCGCACGGCTCACCCCCGTCCTCACCCCGCCGGGGCGGCTCGGGCAGCACGGGCGGGGACAGCAGGGTGGCGTCGGGCGAGCCTTCGAAGGGGAGTTTCATGACGTCCTCCTCGCGGCGGGACGGTTTCCCGCCTGCGAGGTCCATTCAGCCGGACGCGGCGGGCGCGCGCCTGATCGTGTTCGCTCTTCTGGGCGTGGACGCGAAAAAACCGCCCCGGTGAACCGGAGCGGCTGAATCGACTGGCGCGCCCGAAGGGATTCGAACCCCTAACCTTCTGATCCGTAGTCAGATGCTCTATCCGTTGAGCTACGGGCGCTCATCCCCGCGTTCCCGCGGCGACCGGCTAATACTAGCGGGTCCCCTTCGCGGCTCGCGAGCGGGTTAGGGAGAGTGACGGCTCCCACCTACTCCGCCAGGACGCGGTCCACGAATCCGGCGTAGAGCTCGGCCTGGCCGAGGGCGCCGGAGGTGTCCCAGATGCCGCGCTCGTAGTCGGCGACGGTCTCGGGCAGCTCGAAGTGGGACACCCAGGCGTAGCGGCGTTCGCGGCCGGGCCAGTAGCGCTGGTGGGCGGCGAACCAGGCGACGTAGGCGCGGTGGAGGGCGGCGTCGAGGAGGTGCGCGCGCTGCCAGCCGTCGGTGCAGGACGACAGCTCGTTGGTCACCTCGGGGGCCTCGGCGGCCAGGGAGGTGCGGGAGACGTCGGTCAGGCGCCACGGGAACAGCGAGACCGCTCCCCTGGCCTTGGTGCCCGCGCCGGAGCGGTCGGAGAGCATCACGCCGTAGGCGAACCCGGCGACGCGGCGGACGGGGGCGTCCAGCGAGCTCCAGCCCTCGCCGTCGGCGAGCCCGTCGAGTTCGGAGGTGAAGCGCTCCAGGGACACGTGCTCGACGGGGACGTCGTCCCCGACTGCATTTCCGGCGGGGATGGAGGTGAAGCCGTCCGGTTCGCCGTCCCACACGCACACCAGACGTTCGTCACCGCCGGGGAGCGACAAACCGGGCGCGTAGACGAACGCGGGCTTGTGCGAGGTGGCGAGGCGGGCGGAGGCGCGGATGAGACGAGGCGGCAACGACATGCGACAAGGGTGCCCAGACCGGTCGGGGATCGTCCACCGGACGAGACGCACGAAACTTGACCGTTGGGGGACACTCTTCGGGTGACTTCCCATCAGTACCCCCCTTCCACCCTCGATTCGCTGTGGGTGGGGAGGCGCGTTCGGCTGCGCGCCATCGAACCCCAGGAGTGGCAGCGGTACCGCGACTTCGACCACAACTCGGCCGATCAGCGCAATGTCGACCGGGTGCACCCCCCGCGCTCGGTCGCCGGTTACGAGCGGTGGGCGAACGAGCAGGCGCTGCGGGACCAGGGGGACGAGTTCTGGCTGGCCATCGCCGACGTGGAGACCGACCGCCCGGTCGGCTCGATCAGCACCAGCCGGGTCGACCACACCGCGGGCGTCTACTGGTACGGCGTGGGGATCTTCCGCGAGGACCAGCGGCGCGGCTACGCCTCCGAGGCGATCCGCATCGTGCAGCGCTACATGTTCGGCGAGCGGCGCTTCCAGAAGTGCCAGGCGGGCGTCTACGGCGACAACCCGGCCTCGCTGGGCCTGCACCAGTCCCTCGGCTTCGTGCAGGAGGGACGCCTGCGCAAGGCCGTCTACCACGACGGCCGGCACCAGGACCTGGTCATCTTCGGCATGACCGTGGACGAGTTCCGGAACCTCCGGTAAAGCCAGCAGAGTCGCAACCTGCGGTAAAGCAAATAGAGCCGGAACCTGCGGTAAAGCGAAAAGGGCCGCCTCCTCGGAGGCGGCCCTTCGCGTGAGCCTTAGATCCGGTCCATCGCCTTGCGGAACGGGTCCAGCCCGAGCGCGCCCAGGTTCAGCGCGTCGGTGTGGAAGGCCTTCAGGTCGAAGGCGGCGCCCTTGCGGGCCTTGGCGTCCTCGCGGGCCTGGAGCCAGATGCGCTCGCCGACCTTGTAGGACGGGGCCTGCCCGGGCCAGCCGAGGTAGCGCGAGACCTCGAAGTGCAGCATCTGGTCCTCGATGCGGCAGTGCGCGCGCATGAAGTCCCAGGCCATGGACGCGTTCCAGGTCGCGCCGGGGTTGAACCCGAAGGGGTTGTCCTTGGGGATCTCCAGCTCCATGTGGACGCCGATGTCGACGATCACGCGGGCCGCGCGGAACGCCTGGGCGTCGAGCATGCCGAGCTTGGCGCCGGGGTCGGCGAAGTAGCCGAGCTCGTCCATGAGGCGCTCGGAGTAGAGGGCCCAGCCCTCGCCGTGGCCCGAGCACCACATCATCTGCCGCTGGAAGCGGTTGAGCAGCTCGGAGCGGTAGGCGGTCTGGCCGACCTGGAGGTGGTGGCCGGGGACGCCCTCGTGGTAGACGGTGGTCACCTCACGCCAGGTGGAGAAGCCGTCGGCCTCGTTCGGGACCGACCACCACATGCGCCCGGGGCGGGTGAAGTCCTCCGAGGGACCGGTGTAGTAGATCGCGCCGTCGGCGGTGGGGGCGATGCAGCACTCGATGCGCCGGATGGGCTCCGGGATGTCGAAGTGCGTGTCGGCGAGCTCGGTGATGGTGCGGTCGGCGAGCTCCTGCATCCAGGCCTGGAACTCCTCCTTGGTGGCGATGTGGCGGGCCGGGTCGGCGTCGAGCGCGGCGACGGCCTCGTCCACGGTGCCGCCGGGGACGATCTCACGGGCGACCTTGCGCATCTCGGTCTCGATGCGGTGGAGCTCCTGCCAGCCCCACTCGTAGGTCTCCTTGAGGTCCACCGCGGCACCCAGGAAGTAGCGGGACGCGCGCGCGTAGCGGTCGGGGCCGACGGCGTCCTTCTCGGGCGCCTGGGGGGCCAGCTCGTCGCGCAGGAAGGCGCCGAACTCGGCGACGCCCCGGCGCGCCGCCTCCGCGCCGGCGGCCAGGTCCTTGGCGAGGGCGTCGGAGGGCGCCTTGCCGTCGACGGTGACGCGGGAGACGAGGCCGGTCCAGAAGTCGGCGCCCTCGGCACCGTTCCAGTTGTCGGTCTGGTCGGCGCACTCCTTGACCTGGCGCAGCGCGGCGACGCGGCCCTGGGCGGCGGCTTCGCGCAGGGTCTCGCGGTAACCGGCGAGGGCCTCGGGGACGCGGGCGAGGCGGGCGGCGATGTTGGCGGCCTGCTCCTCACCGGAGATCGTCATGAGGTCGAAGACCTGGCGGATGGACTGCAAGGGGGAGGCGATGACGTTCAGGTCGGCGCCGTCACCGGCGTCGTGGCGTTCCAGGGAGAGCGCGATGCGCTCGACCATGCCGTCCTTGGCGACCTGTTCGCGCTCGTCGGAGGGGGTGGCGGCGTCAAGGGCGGCGAGGGTGCGCCGTCCGGCCTCGGCCTCGCGTTCGGCGCCCGCCGGGGAGAAGTCGTCGAACTCGTGGTCGTGTCCCTCGACGCCCTGGTACGTGGCGGTGATGGGGCTGAGGGCGATCTGCTCGTCGACGAACTTGTCGGCGATCTCATCAACGGGTCTCATGGCCGCGACACTACGGCACCCTGAGCTGGGGTCGCATCACCGTTATATGACGGTCGTCTTCGACCGTGTGGACCCAGCCGCCCTCCGCTCCGAGCGCCAGCAGGGCCGTTCGGTCGACCACGACCGTCTGCGCCGGTCCGGGCCGGACGGGCCACGCGCGGCGGGTGTGCCAGGCGGGGGTGAACCAGTCGCGGACGGCGGCCTGCGGGTCGGGTCCGTCGAGGGCTGCGCGGGCCTCGCGCAGGGAGTCCAGGACGCGGTCGAGGGCCTCGCGGACGGCGTCGGCGTTGCCGCCGGCCATGGCCGCGACGAGTTCGGGCCGGGTGACGGCCACGCGCGTCCCGTCGCGGTAGGACCCGGCGGCGAGGGTGCGCTGGAGCGGGTCGGTGGCGGCGTGCACGAGGGCCCCGGCGAGCAGGTGCGGGACGTGGCTGACGGCGGCGACGGCGGCGTCGTGCGCGTCGGCGCCGACGGGGACGACGCGCGCGCCGAGCCCGGTGAACAGCCGCGCGAGGTCGAGCCAGTCGCCGAGGTCGGTGTCGCCCTCCAGGCACAGGGCCCACACCTGGTGGCCGAAGAGGTCGGCGTCGGAGTGGGCGAAGCCGCTGCTCTCCTTGCCGGTCATGGGGTGACCGCCGACGTAGCGGCGTCCGGCGAGCAGGTCGCGGACGGGCCGTTTGACCGACACGACGTCGGTGAGGAGCCCGTCGTAGTCGCCGAGCCCGTCGAGGACGGCGGGCAGCGCGGGCAGCGGGACGGCCAGGACGGTGACGTCGGCGCGCCAGTGGTCGAGGGTGTGGGCCACGCGCAGACCCGCCGAGGTCGCGGCGAGGCGGGTGGTGGGGTCGGCGTCGTATCCCGTCGCGTCGTGCCCGTTGGCGTGGAGCGCGCGCAGGAGTGAGCCGCCGATGAGTCCGAGACCGATGACGCCTATTCGCACCGACACAGGCTCTCACAATCCCGGGTCCGGCCGTTATTCCGTGACACAATCGTCGCTCACGGTATAAGGGGGCGTGACCTGTGGCGCTTTCGAAGCGTAGATGGTGGATCTTCCCGGCCCTGGCGGTCCTTCTGTGGGCCCTGCTGCCGACCCCCGCGTTCGCGGCGGTTCCCGCGACGCCGATGCGGACGGTGTCGTTCAACGGGCCGGTCCGGGCGGTGGCCTACCTGGGCGACACGATCTACGTGGGCGGCGACTTCACCGCCGCCTACCTGGACGGCAAGCGCAGCTGGCGCTCGCACATCGCCGCGCTGAACGCGAAGACGGGCGCGCTGCTGCCCTTCGCGCCGGAGCTGGACGGGACGGTCCACTCGCTGGCCGTCTCCGGCTCCGATCTCTACGTGGGCGGCTATTTCACCGTCATCGACGGCTGGAAGCGCCGCCACATCGCCCGGTTCACCGCCGGGAAGCTGCACCCGTGGCGGCACAGCCTGTCGGGTGTGCCGCGCGCGCTGACGGTGGCCGACGGGAAGCTGTACGCGGGGGGCAGCTTCACGGTGGCCGACGACCAGGCGCGCGGCAACGTCGCGGCCTGGGACCTGACGCAGGACGCGCTGCTGCCGTGGGCGCCGGTGACCGACGGGACGGTCCGCTCGATCACCCCGGGCGTGGGCCGGGTCTACCTGTCGGGCGTGTTCAACAACATCAACGGGGTGCAGGCGCGCAAGCTGGCCGCGGTGCGTCCCGACGGGTCCCTGGACACCGCCTTCGCGCCGAAGCTGAGCGTGATCGTCTACGACACCGTCGTCACCCACGACCGCGTGTACGCGGCGGCGGGGGGCAGCGGCGGGCAGGTGCAGGCCTACGACCTGTCGGGGAACCTGCGCTGGGAGAAGACCACCGACGGGGACGTGCAGGCCCTCGCGGCGATCGGCGGCACGATCTACGCGGGCGGGCACTTCGAGAACGTGTGCGCCAGTTCCCGCACCGGCACCAACGGGGTGTGCCTGGACGGCTCCAGCGCCGTGCGCGGCAAGTTCCTCGCGCTGAGCGCCGACGGCGTCCTCGACGGCTGGGACCCGGGCGCCGATTCGACCGTGGGCGTGTGGTGCCTGGCGACCAGCGGGACCGCGCTGGCGGCCGGCGGCGAGTTCCTGACCTTCGCGGGCGGCACGATCCAGCAGCGGGGCTTCGCGCAGTTCCGGGCCTTAGGGTTTCGGCGCGAAAGTACGATCGCAGTCGAGACACCTCGACGCGCGAGGAGAGACAGCCCTTCATGAGCGACGGCCTTCTATGAACGACACCTCGCCCTGGACGGCGCCGGACGCCCCGGCGGCGCCGCGCCCTCCCGCGTACCCGCCGCAGGCGCCCGCTCCCGTCTCGTGGGGCGGGCAGGCGCCACGCGGCCGGATCGGCGCGACCTCGTGGGCCGAGCCGCTGCCGCGGTCCTACGCGCCGGTCCCGCAGCGTCCCCGCTACCGGGAGGCACTGCGGATCACTCCGGGTGGGATCTGGTCGGGCGCGGCGGTGGCGTGCGGCTGGTTCCTCATCTCTGGGTTGCTGGCCACGACACTCTCCGCGTACGTGTGGGTGACCGCTGTCGCAGCACTCGTCGCCTGGCTGGCGGCCTCGCTGCTGGCTCGGTACGGTGACCGTGGCGCCGCAGCCGGGGTCGCCGTCGTCACTGGCATGGCCCTCGGCATCGCGGGGCTCGTCGTCGAGGTGAACGCCGTCGGCGGCGACTGGATTCTCTGGTGACCAACTCGTGTCGGCGAGCCTTTCGGGGTGCCCACCGGTGCGGGTGATAAGCATCCCGTCGGGGGTGGGTGAATGACGTACTTTGCTTTCGCGGCGGTCCGGTCTGGCAATGACTGGTCCGTCCATGAGTTCGACCTGGACGGCGTCGATGACATCGACGAGGTCACCGATCGTCTTCGCGACGTCGACGACTCCGCACAGGTCACGCTCGCCTTCATCGAGGCCGATGACGAGTATCTGACGGTCCTGCGTCTCGACGAAGGCGACGACCTGCGGATCTTCTCCTCGGACGCCGAGTACGGCAACGCGTCCAAGCTCGGCGCGGCCCTCCTTGAGGACCTCACCGACGGCGAGCCGGTGGAGATGGACGCCGACCCGGTCGGCGAGGCGGACCTGATGGCCGACCTGGGCGTGTCCGCGAGCTTCCTGACCGGCCTGTGCGCCAAGGACGGGATGCTCCCGGCGGACGTGGTGGCCGAGGTCGCCTCGGTCCTCGGGTTCGCCGACGACATCGACGAGTTGCGCGAGCCCTAGGCCCGTACGCACGCGTTGGAGCGCGGCATCACCGCTCGGGCGGTGGTGCCGCGCTTCGTCGTGCCCTCACAGGGCCGCGATGACCGCCGCGGCCAGGTAGAGGACCTGCTCGGCGGCGCGCCGGGGAATCGGCGTGGGCTTCTTGCCCGCCAGCTCGATGCCGTTGCGGGCGGCGTTCATGTTGGCCGGGAACATGGCCAGCAGCAGCAGTCCGAGGCAGATCGCGGCCGCCCGCGCGGTCGGCGGCACCCACAGCCCGATCGCGCCGGCGATCTCGGCGACGCCGGTGAAGGTGACCAGGAAGCCGGGGGCGGGCAGCTTCGGCGGGATCATCGCGATCATGCCGCGCCGGTACAGCGGCACGAAGTGGACGACGCCGGTCACGATGAACATGAGCGACAGGCCGCCGCGCACGGAGTGGGTCCAGTCGAAGTAGTCCACGCCCAGGAAGCCGAGGACGCGGAAGACGGCGGTTCCGCCGAGTAGGGCGATGAGGGGCGCCATGACGACCTCCGAGGTAATCTAGTCAGTGTCAAGACGAACAGTATCTTGTCATCGACAAGATGTCCACCCGGGAGGCCGTCATCGGTTACCACCACGGAGATCTGCGCCGCGCCATCGTCGACGCCGCCGTCGAGTCCATCGCCGAGAGCGGCCCGTCCGGCTGGTCCCTGCGCGAACTGGCCCGCCGCGCGGGCGTGTCGCACGCCGCGCCCGCCCACCACTTCGGCGACAAGGCCGGCGTCCTCACCGCCGTCGCCGCCGAGGGCTTCCGCGGCCTGGCCGCCTCACTCGCGCAGGCCGGCGACTTCCTGGACCTGGGCCTGGCCTACGTCGCCTTCGCGACCAGCCACCCCGCCCACTTCCAGGTGATGTTCCAGCCCGAGCTCTACCACTCCGGCGACCCCGACCTGTCCACCGCCGCCGACGCCGCCCGCGCCGCCCTCACCGACGGACTCCGCGAGACCGGCCTCGACGAGCCCGGCATGGAGCTGGCCGCCTGGTCCATCGCACACGGCTTCAGCGCCCTCTGGGTGTCCGGCGCCCTCCCGGCGGAACTGGGAAAAGACCCCGTGGCGGCCGGGCGTGAGGTCCTGGCCCGCCTGCTGGACGGACGCCGCTGAACGGTGGGTCGTGCTCGCACGGCCCACCGTTTCTCACACCTCACCCGGGACACACGCTCTACCCGGGCGGCGCCGACGGTGGCCGGACACGTCGTCCCGGGCCGGGCTTCTTCGGGCGGCGTCCTACGTGGCAGCTCTCTACTCGGGCCGCGTTGGTTCGGGCCGCATTCTCCTCGGCGGCGCTCCATTCGGGCTGGGCTTCTTCGGGCTGGGCTTCTTCGGGCTGAGCTTCTTCGGGCGGCGCTCTATTCGGGCAGCGCCGACCGCGGCCGCCGGGCGATCAGCACGCCCTCGACCATGCCCTCGTTCGCCTCGATCGCGGCCATCAGCGTGTCGATCTGCCCCGCGACCGGCTTCTCCAGGTCCACCCCCGCCGCCGCCAGCCGCTTGAGGTACGTCTCGGTGTCGTTCTCCGAGGGCGGCGTCAGCTTCATCACCGCCGCCCGCACCTTCGCCGTCCCGTAGGAGTTCAGGTACAGCGCCCGCTGCGCGGCCCGCCCGTCGTCCATCGTCTCGAAGACCGCGAAGGTCCCCACCGCCCCCGGCGCCTTCCCGATCGCCGTCGGCGCACCCCGCAGGTTCCCCGGATTGTTCGCCCGCCACGCGATGGTGCCCCCGAGCTTCACGTACGTGGCGTAGGCGATGAACCGCTTCGTCTTCACCTGCTTGGCGGCCTCGTTGATGTCGATGACGTCGATCGCCGACGCCGCCTCACCCGCGACCCAGACACCCTTGATGGTGAGCTTCGGAAACCCACCGCCACCGCCCTTGTCCTGCCGCTGCAGGAACGCCGTGACCACCCGATTCCCCACGGCCCGCTGCATCGCCAGCACCCCGTGCTCCCGCCGCTCGGCCACGCGCCGAGCGTCGTCCGGCCCCGGCCGCACCGGCCGCGTTCGTGCGCTGCCCATACCCCGAGGGTCCTCGCATGCGGACCCGACCGCAACCGATCCCCGTCACTCCCCCCGCGACCGCCGCGGCGGCTCCACCTCGTCCCACAGCACGTTCATCCGCGTCAGATCACCGCGCTGCACCACCACCGGCAGCACATCCCCCACCATCGGCGCCCCACCGGCCCGCACCAGGCACCCATGCCGCAACCGCACCGGATCGGCACCGGGCAACCGCACCTCCCCGTCGATCTCGACGGCCACCCCCCGCCCCCGCCGATCGACCCGCAGGACGGTGAACTCACCCCGCACCGGATCGGTGACGGCCATGGCCGCGCGCCGCTTGCGGACGTGACGCAGGAAGAAGGGGAAGGCGATGGCGTCGATGACGAGGAAGCCGATGAGGACGGCGAGCCAGACGGGCATGGACTCAGGATGCCTCAAGGTAGGCGCGCAGATAGGCGCCGAGCAGCCCGGGAAGCGTGTCGTGATCGGGCTGGTGTTCCATCGCGCAGTAGTGCTCGGTCTCCTCGAACTGCCCGGGGGTCCAGCTCGCGCCGATCGCGGCGGCGATGTCCTTGCGCCCGAACACATTGCCCTCCGGCGCGTCCTCGGGATCGGAGGACCAGACGCCGAAGGTGAGGGACGTGATCGTCCCGGCGGCGCCGATCGCCTCCACGTGCCGCCCGGACCGTGAGATCCGTTCGGTGTTCAGCAGGAAGACCCGCCCGGCCAGCGACTCCGGCGTCCGCCCCAGCCGCTCGGCCAGCTCGTGGAGCGCCTCCTCCTCGGCGATGAGCACGACACCGGTGAGATCGGCCGGGACCTCGGCGACGTCGATGAACTCGACCGGGATCTTCGCCGCCTCGCCCGCCTCGGCGGCGAAGGCGTCGAGCTTGGCGTACTCCCGCCGGGTGATCGGCGTGCCGTCGTCGTGTTCGTCCACGACGGCCGCCCAGGAATCGGTCAGCGCGAACAGGATGCGTCCCAAACCGGCACCGTCCTCGATCATGTGGCGTGGTTGTCGAGCTCGATCTTAAGTTCCACGTTGAAGCTGGCCAGGATCGTCGTACTGCGGCTGACACCGTACTCGGCCAGCAGCTGGTTGTGATAGGCCTGCATCTCGGGCAGGCGCTTCTTGCTCACCTGGCCCTCGTAGTGGGCCATGAGCGCGCCGACGGTCGTCTCGTCGCCACCGGACACCTTCGCCGAGACGACCTTGCAGCCGAGCTGCAGCATGATCAGGTTGACGTAGGGGACCGAGACGCTGCGCATCATCGCCTCGTCCATCTCCGCGCCCCGCTTGAGTCCGGCGTCGCGGTGGACTTGGAGCAGCGCCGGGATGTTCTCGACGGTGTCGAGCTTGACCGCCTTGATGGCGCCGAACAGCTTCTTGCCCTTGCGGAGGTCCGCCTCCTGCGCGGCGGTGAGGGCGCTCGCCGGAAGACCCTTCGCCCGCAGATCGGCCTTGGCCGCCTTGACCGCCTCGTTCCCGGCGTACTCCTCGAACTTCTTCAGCTGCCGCAGGTTCACGTAGGTGATGAGCCGTGTGCCCTTGCCCGGCACGATCGGCACGGCCGGAGCGGTGATCCAGCGCTTGTCATTGGGGATCGCGTCGAGGAAGTGCTCCTTGAGCGACAGCTCGAAGGTGTCGGGGTTGAAGACGTTCGTGACGTGCCCGGTGGCCTTCTTCTGCTTGTTCTCGTAGTACTCGACCGTCGTGGTGATCGAGTACTCACCGCCCGCCTTCGAGACATGGCCGTCGCCGGTGAAGCGGAAGTCGTCCTGCCCCTTCTCGTTCGGGTCGATGCTGTCGAACGCGCCCGGCACGAACTTGTCGTCCCGCTTCCCGGACGGGTTGACCTTGCCCTCGACGTGGACCCGGTCCTCTTTGCCCTCGTGCCCGGTGACGACGAGCTTGAGCTCCTGCATCCTGTACTTGGACTTGATGCCCGGCAGCCGCTTCTCGATCTCCTCACGCGGCATCTTCCGCTCGACAAGGGAGTTTGCCGCGTCCAGACCCGCGTCGAGGTCCTTCTGCTTGCGCTTCTCATCCCGCTCGTCGGTGCCGTTCTTGCCCTTGAAGCTCCCCTTGAGTTTCGCCCAGATCTTCTTGCCGAAGCCGACGATTTTGCCGACGACCCAGTCGACGGCTTTCATGACGGGTTTGGAGAGTGCCTGGAAGAACTTCTTGACCTTGTCGGCGATCCCGCCGACCCCGAGGAGTGCGGCGAGGAACC
>NZ_BSTX01000010.1 GCF_030269765.1 Actinorhabdospora filicis
CCTTGACCCACTTCAGCTTCCCCGTGAACCCCGAATACCTCTTGTCCTTGTAGGCGTCCATCCGCCGCTTGTGCTCGGCGGTGAACCCCTCACGCGCGACCTTCTCACCCTCAGAGAACTTCGCATCGACCTTGCCGTCAAGGTCGGACAGGATCTTCTCGACATCGGTTTTCGTGGCGTCGAAGACCTTCTGAAGCTTCCCCGTGACTTCAGCGCGCTTCCGCTCGTCCTCAGACTGGGCTTTGCCCTTCCCGGACGAAACATCCTGCCCGGACTTGTTCCGCGTCACCGAGAACGCCTTCATGGCGTTCGCCCCCGAAGCCTGGGCATCGGTCTTCGCGGCGGTCAAGGTCTCGTTCTCTTTGGCGCGGACCTCACCCGGGGCGGTCTTGGCGTGCTCTTCCCCGGCCTTCTTCTCCTTCAAAGCCGTATCGAAGGCCGGTTCGTTACCCTTGGCCAGCTGCTCCTCGGTGACCTCGTTGGAGGCCATCTCGGCGTTGACGTCCTTGGGGCCCTGCGAGAAATCGGTCGCGGCCGGTGGCGCCTTGTCCGGAATCGCCTTGGCCGGGTCGGGCGTACCTGGAGTCGCCGGGGGCTTGTCGGCCGCCAAAGGCTCGACCGGCTTCTCCTTGGCCGCCCCCAGATCCGGCGGAGCCTTCGTCGTCGTCTCAATCGCAGACGACGACTGCTTCTTGCCGTCCCCGACCTTGTTCGACACGTCCTGCTTGACACCATCGGCCTTACCCGACTTGCCGAACTTATCGGCCTCATCGAGGTTCTTCGGCGCCTGACGGGCGATCGCGTCGTTCACGGCCTTGATGAAGGCGGCCTTGTCGAACTCACCGGGCTTGGCCGCGTTCATCTTCTCCGCGTTGGCGGCCTTGCCCTGCGCCTCCTTATCGTCAGCGGGAGGCTTGGCGGCCTTCGCGGCGGCATCCGCCTCCTTGGTCGCCGGAGGATGCGCACGCATCGTGGACGCCTTGTTCGACACGTCGGTCTTCAAGGTCTTGAACTTGGGATCCGAGGCCGCACCCGGACGATGGGTCGGCCCCTCCTCCAAGCGCTGCACCGGTTCCAGCTCGGTCTCCGCCACCGGAGCCGAGGACTGGGCGGCCTCGGGGGCGGGTGCCTTCACGGGCGCCTTGGGGGCGGACGCGGCCTTGCGCTGGGCGACGAGGGCGGCGACCGCGCGGTTGCCGGCGCGGCCCTGGAGGCGCTGGAGGGAAGCGGGTCCGAGGCGGGTCGTGGGCTTTGGGGCCTCGGTGTCGCGATCGGTGGCCTCGGCCGGTGGGCGGGCAGCGCGGGGCGGAGGTCGTTCGGTCTCATATCGCGGTGATGTCACGCGTCGCCCCCGTGGTGATCGCCTTCGATCAAGTGTCCTGAGGGGACTGGGGGATGGGCTGCCCGCCGGATCGGCTCTGCGGGCAGCCCGGGATGCACTATGGGGCAAGCAATCTGCCGTCGCGGAGTTCGGCGTGGTCACCGGTGAACTCGCGCTGGAAGCGGCGGTCGTGGGAGACCACGAGCAACGCTCCCTTGTAGTCGGACAAAGCCTGCTGGAGCTCCTCGATGAGGGTGAGGGACAGGTGGTTGGTGGGCTCGTCGAGGATCAGCAGGTCGGCGGGACGGGTGACCAGGCGGGCGATCTCCAGGCGGCGCTGCTGGCCGATGGACAGGTCCAGGGTGGAGCGGCGCAGGTCCTCCTCGCGGAACAGGCCGAGGGAGAGCAGGGTCTCGGCGTGCTCGTCGGCGGGGCCGGGCAGGCCCTCGGCGAAGGCGGACAGCAGGTCGCGGCGGAGGCGGTCGGGCGGGAGCTCCTGCTGGAGGTAGACGGTGCGCCTGGGGCGGCGGACCTTGCCGGAGTCGGCGCGGACGACGCCCGCCAGCACGTTCAGGAGGGTGGTCTTGCCCGCGCCGTTGGGGCCGGTGAGGAGGAGCCGGGCGCCGGGGGCGAGGGTGAAGTGCTCGACGAAGAGGCGGTCGGCGACCTTGACGTCGACCAGCTCGGCGGCCAGCCCTTCGCCCTTGCCGCCGGCGACCGACGCCCGGAAGCGCAGGGGCTCCGGCGGTTTGGCGACGGGTTCGGCGCGCAGGCGTTCGAGGCGTTCCTTGGCGTTGCGGACCTGACCGGCGAGTCCGGCCTCGTGGGAGCGGCGGTGACCGGCCGTCTTGGGCCGGTCGGCGCTCTTCTCGCGCTTGGACATCTCGTCCACGCCGCGTTCGGACAGCGTCGTCTGGCGGTCGATCTCGGCGAGCCAGTCGGTGTAGTCCTGTTCCCAGCGGCGGCGGGTGGCGGCTTTGGCGGTGAGGTAGCCGGACCAGCCGTCGCCGTAGCGGGACACGGTGTGGGTGTCGCCGTCGACTTCGAGGATGGCGGTGGCCACGCGTTCCAGGAAGGCGCGGTCGTGGGTGACGGTGACGATCGTGCCGCGATGGGCCCGGAGCTGGTCCTCCAGCCAGGTGACGGAGGCGTGGTCGAGGTGGTTGGTGGGCTCGTCCAGCAGCAGGAGTTCGGGCGCGGCGGCCAGGACGCAGGCCAGCCCGAGCCGGGAGCGCTCACCGCCGGACAGTGTCTCCAGTAGACGGTCGCGGGTGATGTGGGACAGGCCGAGGTTGTGCGTGGCGGCCTCGACGCGGGCGTCGGCCTCGTAGCCGCCGCGGGCGTCGAAGGCGGCCAGCAGATCGCCGTAGGCGGTCAGGGCCTCCTCGTCGGCCTCGGCGAGGCGCTCCTCAAGGGCGCGCATCTCCCGTTCCATGGCGCGGATCTCGGACAGCGCGTCATCGACGGCGTCGGCGACGGTGGAGCCCGGCGGGAGGTCGAGGGTCTGGCCGAGGTGCCCGACGCCACCGGCGGCCGAGACGGTGACCTCGCCGTTGTCGGGGAGCTCCGACCCGGCCAGCAGACGCAGGAGCGTCGACTTGCCCGAGCCGTTCTCGCCGATGACGGCGACGCGTTCGCCGGGGCGGACGGTGAAGGAGACGGCGTCCAGGACGAGCTTGTCTCCGTACACTTTGGACGCCCCGGCGACGGCGAGCTGGGACGTGGGATGAGCGGTGCGGACGCGGGTCAAGGTGACCTCCGGGAAGAGCGCCGCGCGGCGTCCGAAGGGACGGAGTGTCCACAGGGGACGCGCACGGGAGAAGACGCGGCGGGGCTTCAGAAAAAGCGGTACCGCGTGGAAAAAGGCGGATTCACCGGACGCGAAGAGACCGGCGACGGGCGCGCGGGAGCGGCGTTCGGCCGGGCACGGGGGTCACGGGTTCGCAGAACCCGGACGCGCACTCGCGCACCGGCGCGCTCCTCAAGGGGGCGCCGCTCCTAGGAGTAGATCAGCAGGCCTATCACGCCGACAACCGTAGCCGAAGATCATCGGCGGGTCGAGGGTTTAAAGCGCGCGAACCACGAGAAACCTCTCACAGCCGCATGTATGGACATCGGAAAGCGCGTTCACTACCGTGGCGTGCTCCGTCATCTCAAGACGGTCATCCGGCTACAGAAGGAAGATAGATGCGCGTACTTCTCCGTACCGCCCTCACCGGCGCCGCCGTCCTGGCGCTGACCGCCACCGCGGCCCCGGCGTTCGCCGCGCCCTCGGTCCCGGCCGCGCCCACGGCGGTGAACCTGGTCAAGAACGGCGGCTTCGACTCCGGCACCACCTCGTGGTGGAACGGCGCCAACACCTCCATGTCGGTCTCCGGCGGCGCGCTGAGCGTGGCGGTGACCGGCGGCGGTGCCCGCTGGGACGCACCGATCGGCCAGGACGGCGTGGCGATCACCGCCGGGCGCAGCTACACGATCTCCTTCGACGTCAAGGCGTCCAAGGCGGCGAAGATCCGCTCGGTGGTGCAGCTCGGGGCCAACCCGTGGACGCCGACGCACGATGCGGACAACATCGACGTGACCACCTCCTTCGCCCGCAAGAGCTTCACCTTCACCTCGACGCTGACGACGAACGCGCAGGTCGGCTTCCAGCTCGGCGGCAACGGCGCCTTCACCCTCGGCCTGGACAACGTCTCGCTCACCGAGAACACCGCGGCGCCGCAGTTCTATGTGGACCCCCGCAACAACGCGCAGCGCTGGATCGACGCCCATGCCGGCGATGAGCTGATCCCGCTGATCCGCGACAACATCGCCACCCGGGCCGGCGCGAAGTGGTTCGGCTCCTGGAGTGGCTACACCGAGGCCGAGATCGCCACCGCGGTGGGCAACTACGTCACCGACGCGCAGAACGCGGGCAAGACGCCGATCCTGGCCGCGTACAACATCTACGGGCGCGACTGCGGCGGCTACTCGGCGGGCGGCCCGCTGACCGCGGCCGACTACGAGAAGTGGATCCGCGGCTTCGCCACCGGCATCGGGAACCGGCCCGCGATGGTGATCCTGGAGCCGGACGCGGTGGCGCAGATGATCGACTGCGGCATGTCCGAGGCGGACAAGACGACCCGCCGCAACCTGCTGACCTTCGCCACGCAGCAGCTGGCGGCCAAGGCGCCGCAGGCGTGGACGTACCTGGACGCCGGCAACGACGGCTGGATCGCCCCGGCCGCGATGGCGCAGGGCCTGAAGGAGTCCGGCATCGCCAATGTCCGCGGCTTCGCGGTGAACGTGTCCAACTACAAGTCCACCGCCCGTTCCGAGGACTACGGGACGCGCGTCAACGCCGCCCTGCCCACCCCGAAGAAGTTCGTCGTGGACACCTCCCGCAACGGCGGCTCGACTGTGGACGGCGACTGGTGCAACGCCAGGGGCGCCAAGCTCGGCACCCCCAGCGGCCCCGGCACCGGCGCGGCGGAGTTCCTGCTGTGGGTGAAGTTCCCCGGCGACTCCGACGGCGAGTGCACCCACACCGGCCACAGCGACCCGAAGGCGGGCGAGTTCTCCACCGCCCTCGCCAAGGCGCTGATCACCGGGAACTGGGCGGGCGTATAGAACAACCCGCCACATAACAGTACGTGACGGGTTGACTACACCAAATTGCACATGCAGACTGACCGAGTGGACGTATCGGGCGATTCTCCCCGGAGCGACGCGGCTCCCGGGGCAGATCCGTGGGAGATCCAGCGCACGCACCGCAACGCCGGTGGCTGGTGCGCCGCCTGCGGACGCTGCTTCCCGTGCCGCACGCGGATAGCGGCGGCCGATCTGCTCGTGCGGGCGATCTCGGCGGTGGACGCGCGGCCGGACCGGGTTCCGGCCCGGCCGCGCGACGCCGTCCTCAAGGGCGGCTCGTTACTCCCCCTGGAACGCGGCGAGGGCCGCGGCCAGCAGGTACGGGTCGTCCGAGCCGCACAGCTCGCGCGCGGAGTGCATGGACAGGATCGCCACGCCGACGTCGATGACGTGGATGCCCAGGCGGGCGGCGGTGATCGGGCCGATCGTGGTGCCGCAGGGCATCGCGTTGTTGGACACGAAGACCTGGGACGGGACGCCCGCCCGCTGGCAGGCCGCGACGAACGCCGCCCGGCCCGCGCCGTCGGTGGCGTAGCGCTGGTTCACGTTGACCTTGAGCATCGGGCCGCCGTTGGGCATGGGGTGGTGGCCCGGCTCGTGCTTCTCGACGTAGTTGGGGTGCACGGCGTGGCCGACGTCGATCGACACGCACACGGTGGCGGCCAGGGCGCGCAGGCGGTCCTCGGCGTTGCCGCCGCGCACGGCGATGAGCCGGTCCAGGACGTTGCCCAGCAGCGGGCCGCCCGCGCCGGTGTCGCTCTCCGAGCCGACCTCCTCGTGGTCGAACAGGGCCAGCACCGGGATGTGGCTCGGCGCGCCCTGCGAGGCGGCGATCATGCCCATGACGGCCGAGTGCGCGCCGAGCAGGTCGTCCAGGCGCGGCGCGGCCATCAGCTCGCCGTCGCGGCCGATGTAGGCCGGCGGCTGGAGGTCGTAGGTCATCAGGTCCCACCCGGCGACGGCGTCGGGGTCGACCCCGGCCTCCTTGGCCACGTAGGCGATCAGGCCCTCGTCATCGGGTCCGCCCAGGCCCCAGATGGGCGTCATGTGCTGCTGCGGGTCCAGCACCAGGCCCTGGTTGACATCGCGGTGCAGGTGCACGGCCAGCTGCGGGACGCGCAGGAGCGGCCGGTCGATGTCGACCAGCGTGGACGTCCCGTCCAGCAGCGAGATCCGCCCGGCGAGCCCGAGGTCGCGGTCCAGCCAGGTGTTGCGGGGGACGCCGCCGTAGATCTCCACGGCGACCTGCTTCCAGCCCGCGCGCCCGGCGTCCGGGTGCGGCTTGACCCGCAGGTTCGGGGAGTCGGTGTGCGCGCCGGTGATCCGGAACGGGGTGGACGCCTCGGCCCCCTCGGGGATGAACCAGGCGATCAGCGCGCCGCCGCGGATCAGGTAGTGCCCGCCGGGCAGCGACGGCCACGGAGCGGTCTCCTCGACCGCGGTGAACCCGGCCCGCTCAAGACGGCCGGCGGCGGCCCGTACGGCGTGGTACGGCGACGGGCTCGCCGAGACGAACGCCATGAGGTCATCGGTCAGGCTGCGGTCGAAAACAACGGTGCTCACGGTGCTCCGATAGATGTCGTTCGATCAGGGGTGTCTTTCTGGAGCCTAAACCGAGGCAGGCTCCGTTCACCGTCCGTGCGGCTGTTTTGAGACCAAGACCGCCGGGCGGGACGCCTGACATACGCGGTATTTTCACTCGCACAGGGCTGAAGGAGGAAACGTGCTGGAGTACTGGCGAGCGGTTCGGGACATGGAGTGGATGATCCCGACGGACCGTCCGCTCGACGTCCTCGTCGAAGAGCTCACCGTCCTCCTCGCCTCTCCCGATCCCGAGTTGCGCGACGAACTGGCCTATACCGGGCTGGTGCGCTGGACCCTCAAGGGTTCCCTCGATGACCGGCTCACCGACCTCGGCTACCGCATGGTGAAGCTCTTCGAGCACCCCGACGTCCAGGCCCGCACCTTCGCGACGCTGATCCTGGGCGCGGTCATGGAGCGCGACAACGCCGCCGACCTGCTGGACGTCGCCGACGTCCGCGCCTGGCGCGACGCGTTCGTGAACTGGTGGGCGACCGAGCCGGACGTGCGCGGCTGGGACGACGAGCTGGGCTGGCTGCACGCCGTCGCGCACGGCGCCGACACCCTGGCCGCCTTCGGCTGCTCGCCGCGCCTGTCGGCGATGGAGGCCGCCGATCTGCTGGACGTCGG
The DNA here is from genome assembly GCF_030269765.1 of Actinorhabdospora filicis. GTDB lineage: Bacteria > Actinomycetota > Actinomycetes > Mycobacteriales > Micromonosporaceae > Actinorhabdospora > Actinorhabdospora filicis. The sequence continues at coordinate 7,163 of NZ_BSTX01000010.1, forward strand.
CGTCGCGCGCCTGATCGCCCCCAGCGGCTACCTGTACGCCCACCAGGAGGACGACCGGCTCGCGCTGGCCTTCGCGCTGATCCTGTGCCGCCAGGACCTCACCGAGGAGCTGTCGGTGGCGTGGCTGTCGGGCGTGCAGCGCTACTTCGAGGCCGGTGAGCCCGGTCCGGTGCCGGTCCCGGCGTCGAACACGATGCGCATGATGCACTCGCTGTACCTGCACGTCGACCTGGGCGTGCACTACGAGAACCTGACCCGCGAGCTGGCGCACGCCGAGGCGGTCCGGCGCGAGATGGTGCGGCTGCTGTCGATGGTGTGGCCCTCGCTCCCGACTCTTTAGGACGGGAGTAGTCCTAAAGGCGCGTTACGGTGAGCGCATGGTTCTCACCCGCCGCGCACTGAACCGGGCCACGCTCGCCCGCCAGCACCTGCTGTCCCGCGTCGACATGCCCGCCCTCGACATGATCGGCCACCTCGTCGGCCTCCAGTCACAGGCGCCGCACGCCGCCTACTACGGGCTCTGGTCGCGGCTGGAGAACTTCGCCTTCGACGACCTCTCGCAGCTGCTGGTCTCGCGTCAGGTCGTGCGCATCGCGGCCATGCGCAGCACCATCCACCTCGTCACCGCCGAGGACGCCCTGGGGCTGCGCGCCTTCACCCAGGAGGCCCTCGAACGCGACCTGCGCAACAACAGCATCCACAAGGCGGGCGTGGCCGGCGTCGACATGGACGAGGTCCTCGCCATCGGCCGCGAGCTCATCGAGGCCGAGCCGCTCACCGCCGTCCGGCTGCGCGAGGCCTTCGCCGAGCGCTGGCCCGAGCGCGACCACGCCGCGCTGGCCTACGCCGTCCGCTGCCTGCTGCCCTCGGTGCAGGTGCCGCCGCGCGGGCTGTGGAACACCTCGGGCCCCATCGCGCACACCACCGCCGAGAAATGGCTGGGCCGGACCCTGTCCCCCATCGACCCGGCCGCGCTCGTCGTCCGTTACCTGGCCGCCTTCGGGCCCGCCTCGGTCAAGGACATGCAGAAGTGGTCGAGCGTGACCCGCCTCAAGGCGGTCTTCGAGAGCCTGCGGCCCGAGCTGATCACGTTCCGCGACGAGAACGGCGTCGAGCTCTTCGACCTGCCCGACGCTCCCCGGCCCGGCGAGGACGCCGAGGCGCCCGCCCGCCTCGTCGCGCCCTTCGACAACCTGCTCCTCTCCCACGCCGACCGCACCCGCGTCATCTCCGAAACCGACATCAAGCGCGTCATCACCAATAACGGCATCGTGCGCGGCTCGCTCCTGGTGGACGGCTTCTTCGTCGGCGCCTGGGACATCGAAAGGGGAAAGGAGGCGGTGATCACACTCGACCTCTACCACCCCGTCGCCGACACATCCGCCCTGGAAGCGGAGGCCCACCGCCTCCTGAACGACACCGATCCCGGCATTCCGCATGACGTACGGTTGCGCGCATGACTTCCGCCCTCGTTGTCCTGGACCTGATGACGCGCATCGCCGCCCTCGATCTCGCGCCCCTCACCGGCGAGGAGACGGTGACCGCCGCCGGCCGCCTCGTCGAGCGCGCCCGCGCGGCCGGGGCGACCGTCGTCCACGTGCGCGTCGAGCGTCCCAACGTCGACGAGCAGCCTCCCGGCTCCGGCTTCCACGACGCCGCTCAGCCCGGTCCCGGCGACTGGGAGCTCGTGAAGCGCTCGGTGGGCCTGTTCGAGACCACCGACGCCGAGGCGAGCCTGCGCGAGGACGGCGCCGGGCACCTCGTCCTGTGCGGCATCGCCACCGAGATGGCCGTCCTGCACACCGCCCGCGAGGCCGTCGAGCTCGGTTTCACCGTGACCGTCGCCGAGGACGCCTGCACCGGCCTCACCGTCGAGGGCCACAAGGAGGGCCTCGCCGAACTCGCCACCCTCGGCACCGTGACCACCACCGACGCCGTCGCGTTCTAGTCGGCTACCGCTTTGCGCGGGCCGAGACCGGACCGGTATGCTCGACCGGCGCGCAGCACATCCGCGCGCATGGAGGCTTCGCCTAGTCTGGTCTATGGCGCCCGCCTGCTAAGCGGGTTTGGGGTTCATCCCCCATCCCGGGTTCAAATCCCGGAGCCTCCGCCAACGTGGAAAACGGCCCCTCGCACACGCGAGGGGCCGTTTTCTCACCCGTCAGACGTCACAGGGACAGTCACTACAGTCCCAGCCGCCGACGTCGGGCGTACGGCAGCAGGAATACCAGCAGCGCACCCCCGTGCCGCACCTGAAGCGGTAGCACTCCAGGGACCCGGTTCCGGCCGCGGCGGCGACCCTGGGCACGAGACGGTCGAGAACGCGATCGGCGAGTCCGGCGACAAAGCGCATGGCGCTCCCCCTTTCTTGTCGGATGCCCACAGCCTCGGCCGCCACGGCGGCATCCACAATGGACGCCGCCACCCGGCCCGGCCCGCCCGCGCGCCCGCGACCTGCGCCGATGCCCCGGCGGGCCGCCCGCGCGGCCGGGCGATCCTGCGCGTCCGGCGACGCGAAACGGCCCCCGTCGCCGGACGGGGGCCGCGCTCGTACGGTGGGTCAGCGTTCCACCGGCTCCCACTGCCGCTGCTCCGGCGCCTGCGCCGCCTTCGGCTTCTTCGGCCAGATCGTGTAGCTCAGCGCGATGATCCCCGCGATGACCGGGACCTTCAGGGTCCACACCACCTGCGACACCAGCGCGTCGGTGCGCGCGGAGTCGGCCACCAGCCACACCATCAGGTAGGCCACCCCCATCGAGATGCCCCAGGCCAGGACGGCCTTCGCCGTCCAGATCCACTCGCTCTTGGCGCGGGCCATGCCGTACTTCGGCGGCTTGACCGGGGGCGGGCCGCCGAAGAAGCGGTGCGCCACGCGCTGGTCGGCCCAGCGGACCATGGCGTGCCCGAAGACGACCGAGTAGCCCAGGTAGAGGGCGGCGAGGGTGTGGGTGATGTCGGCGGTGGCGCCGTCGCGCATGTGCTTCACCGAGACGGCGAGCAACACGACGTCCACCATGGGCACGAGAAGGAGGATGAACGTGCTCACCCGGCGCAGCTTGAACACGTAGCGGAAGAGCAGGCCGAGCCCGATCAGGATCCAGAACGCGAACTCGGCGCCGATGATGAATGCTGCCATGCCTCAATGATCACCACCGGGAACGCGCGGGACATCGCCCCGCCGCACGAACCCGGTGTACATCGAAGTGTGTACGTCCCGGGTCCGATGCGGCCGCGGGCGCGAGGTGATGGGATAGGTCGGTGATCACCTGGGCCGCCGACCGACGCAGCACGCGCATCGACGCGCTGTACGCCACCATCGCGGTGCTGGGCGGCGTCGTCCTCTACTTCGTGGGCGCCTACGGGTCCGGCTTCTTCCCCGAGGACGGCGACCAGCCCCTGTGGCTGCGGATCGGCCCGCTGCTGCTGGGCGCGTTCTCGGTGTTCCTGCGCCGAGGCATGCCGCTGACCAGCCTCATCCTGGGCACCGCCGCCTTCGCCGCCGACTTCCTGATGGGCCCCTCGGTCGCGCTGTTCGTCATCTTCCAGGACAACCTGTACTCGGCGACGGCGTACGGCCCGCGCCGGACGCAGTGGTGGCTGAACGGCTTCGCCGTCACCATCGCCCTGGGCTGCGGGATCTGGCTGGGCGTGGCCTCGGACAGCTTCCGCTGGGGCTTCCTCGTCGCCCTCATCGTCATCGGCCTCAGCACCACGCCCGTCCTCACCGGCGTCATCGTGCGCCTGTACCGGCAGCGGCTCGCCGAGGCCAAGGAGCACGCGCGGCAGCTGGCGCGGCTGGCCGAGCTGGACCGCCGTGGCGCGGTCAACGCCGAGCGCACGCGCATGGCGCGGGAGCTGCACGACGCGGTCGCCAACCAGTTCGGCGCGATCGCGATGCAGACGGCCGCGTTGATCTCGCGCGGCGACCTGGACGAGGCCACCCGGCAGACGGTCCTCCACACGATCCGCGACAGCAGCCTGCGCGGCCTGGCGGAGCTGCGCGGCATGATCGAGCTGCTGCGCGCGCCCGGCGAGGGCGCCGACGCGCCGGTCAGCCACCGGCTGGACGAGGCGGAGGCGCTGGCCGCGTCCGTCCCCGGCCTGAAGGTGGACCTGAAGGTGACCGGGACGCCCGAGGAGCTCCCGGCGGCGGTCGACCTGGCGGGCTACCGCATCCTCCAGGAGTCGCTGGCCAACGCCGCCAAGTACGGCACGGGCGTGGCCGAGGCCGTCATCGACTACGCCGAGGCGGTCACCATCACCGTCGACAGCCCGATCGGGACGGTCACGCCCGGCGCCGACAGCGGCGGCGCGGGCCTGGTCGGCATGAGCGAGCGGACCCAGCTGCTCGGCGGCACGTTCGCCGCGGGCCCCCTGGGACATCCACAAGGGACGGTGTGGCGAATGCGCGCCGTCCTGCCCTTCAGCCGGGAGGAAAAATGATCCGGGTCCTGGTCGCCGACGACCACGCCGCCGTGCGCACCGGGCTGGTGCTGATCCTGGGCGGCGCGCCCGACATCGAGGTGGTCGGCGAGGCCACCGACGGGGAGAAGGCCGTGGCGATGGCCCGCGAGCTCGAACCCGACGTGGTGGTGATGGACGTGCGGATGCCGCGCATGGACGGCATCGCGGCCACCGAGGCCCTGCGCGGCCACTCCGACGTGCTCATCCTGACCACCTTCGACGTGGACGAGTACGTCTTCGGCGCGCTGCGGGCGGGCGCGGCGGGTTTCCTGCTGAAGAACTCCGACGCCGAGGCGCTCATCGACGCCGTCCGCGTGGTCGCGCGCGGGGACGGGCTGATCTCCCCGGCGGTCACCCGGCGGCTCATCGCGCGGTTCGCCGAGCGGCCGGAGCCGGAGCCGCTGCCGGACCTGGACGTCCTCACCCCGCGCGAGCGCGAGGTCTTCGCCGCGCTGGGCCGGGGCGAGTCGAACGCCGAGATCGCCACCGGGCTGGGCATGGCCGAGGCGACGGTGAAGACGCACGTGAGCCGGGTGCTGACCAAGCTGGGCCTGCGCAGCCGGGTGCAGGCGGCGATCCTGGCCCGGGAGAGCGAGAACCGCCCCTCGCCGTGACGGCGAGGGGCGGCTCGGGCGGGGGCGGTCAGGCCTTGACGCCCAGGATGCTGTTGCCGACCTGGACGTTGTTGCCGTCCAGGTAGATCAGCGCGCCGAGGTAGCGCTGACCGGCGGTGAGGCCGGTCCACGACGCCTTGAGGGTGACGGGGGCCGCCACGGAGACCGACGTGGACGCCGGGCTCACCGTCAGCGGGGCCGCGCCCTCGGCGCCGACCGTCCACGTGTGCAGGAGGATGTCCTGCGTGGCGGCCGGGCCGTCGAAGAAGTCGGCGAAGACCACGTACGTCGCGCCGGGCGCGAGCGTCAGGGTCTCGTTCGACCCGCCGACGGCGGAGTTGCCGAGGAGCGTGAGGGCGCCGTTGGCGGCCTTGCGGTAGACGAAGAGGTCCACGTCGGTGCCGTCGCCGTAGCGGCCGTAGTCGTCATCGAAGGTCGCCACGCGGCCGAAGAGGGCCGAGGCCGGGACCGTGAACTCGATCTTGCCGACGTGGGCGGAGGTCGCCGGGTTGTTGGCGTCCCAGTCCTCGTTCGACTTCGACAGGGTCAGGGTCTTGGCCTGGTCGGCGGCCAGCGGGGTCGCGACCGTCTTGAGCGTGCCGCTGAAGCCGGGGGTGATCTTCAGGTCGGACGAGCCGGTGACACCGGTGCCGGTGGCCTCGCTCGGCGCCGACAGGTTGACCGGCTTGACGACGATGGGGCTGCGGACGGTGTGGCCCTGGAGGGCCTTCCAGGTCAGCGCGCCGAACGCGTACTTGTTCGCCGCGGCGTCGGTGCGGGTGATGGTGACCTTGAAGGTCGCCGACTGGCCCGGACGCAGGACGATCGACTTCTTGTCCACCGCGATCTTGATGCCCGCGGGGGCCTCGACGGTGGAGAAGTAGGTCTCGGTCTTGTTCGACACGTTGGTGACCGTGCGGGTGACGGTCTGCTGGCCGACGAGCTGGCCGATCGCGATCGACGGGTAGTTCAGGTCGCTCGGGTCGATCGAGCCGACGGTCTCGCAGATCGAGGGACCGTTCGGCAGGAGCTGGAACTGGCCCAGACCGCAGCCGTAACGCGCCCAGTCGACCTCGTTGGAGTCGAAGACCAGGCCCGGGTCCAGCGCCTGGGCGATGCGGACGTGACCGGCGCCGTAGTCGAACGGCGTGGCGTCCTTGCCGGCGCGCTGGATCGGCTTGCCGGCGTTGTCCAGCGTGGTCGCGGTGGTCATCAGCGCCGACTTGACCGCCATCGGCGACCAGTCGGGGTGCTTGGCGACGACCAGCGCGGCCAGGCCCGCGATGTGCGGAGACGACATCGAGGTGCCCTGGTAGGACTGGAAGTTGTTGCCGTTGTTGCCCGCGGGCGACACGGCGGCGATGACGTCCACGCCGGGGGCGGTGATGTCGGGCTTCAGCAGGTCACCGCCACCGGCGATGGCGGGACCGGCCGAGGAGAAGGAGCCCATCTCGGGGGCGCGCTTCTTGTACTGGACACCGGCCTCCAGGGACGCCGTGGGCGTCGCGGTGGAGGACAGGTACGCCAGCAGCTTCTGGCCGTTGGTCGCGTCCAGGTGCACCGACGGGACGGCCTGGAAGTCGGCCGCGATGTCGGCGGCGCCACCGGGCACGTTGAACTGGATCATGCCGACGCCGCCGGCGTTCTTGACGGCGATCGACTTGTCGGTACGGGCCACGACACCGCGCTGGCAGGCCACGATCTTCCCGGCGGCCTTGGCCGGGTCGAGGGAGCCGATGGCGCACAGGTTGGCGTCACTGGGGTTGGCACCGGGAGCCGCGATGTCCTTGGACAGCACGACCGGGGCGGACGGCAGGGCCGCGCCGCGACCGGCACCGGCGAGCTTCTGGCCGTCGCCGAGCACGGCGGTGGCGGCGAAGTCGCGGTCGTGCGAGGAGGCGGCGACGGTGGTCAGCCACGGCGAGTTGTGCGCCACGGTGGACGCGCCGGGGCCGGAGTTGCCGGCGGAGGCCGCGACGAAGATGCCCGCGGCGGCGGCCTGGTAGAAGGCCATCTCAACCGGGTCCACCACGGAGTTCTTGGAACCCGAGATGGAGTAGTTGATGACGTCCACGCCGTCGTTGGTGGCCTGCTCGATGGCCGCGACCAGGTCGGAGGTCACCGCGCAGGCGTCGGGGTCGATGGTCTCCCAGCACGCCTTGTACACCGAGAGGCGCGCGGCGGGGGCCATGCCGGAGATCTTGCCGACGGACACGCCGTCGATGCTCGCGTCGACGCCGTTGTTGCCGGCGGCGGTCGAAGCGGTGTGGCTGCCGTGGCCGCCGTAGTCGCGCGGGGAGCGGAACTCACCGGCGATGGGCGGGGTGTTGCTCTTGCGGATGCCGTCCTCGAAGTAGCGGGCGGCGATCACCTTGTCGTTGCACTCGATGTTGCGCTCGGGCGTGTCGACGCCGGTGTCGCAGGTGCCGGTGAAGTTCTGGCGCAGGGCCTCCTCGGCCTCGGCCGACCAGGGCTTGGCCAGCGGGCCGAACGCGGCGTTCTCCGGCCAGAAGCCGGTGTCGATAACGCCGACGACGACGCCTTCGCCGGCGTTCTCCACACCCGAGAACTGGCTCTGCCACACGCCGTTGGACCCGGACAGACCGAGGAAGGTCGGGGTGTCGACGGTGTCCTTGCCGCGCGCCTCGTCCTTCCACATGCCGACCACGCCGTTGGTCTTGGCCATGGTGGCCGCCTCTTTGGCGGTCAGCGTGACGGCCATGCCGTTGAACGTGGTGTCGAAGGTGTAGACGGTGTCGGCGCCGGGCACCTTGTCCAGGACCGCGTCGCGGTTGCGCGCGAGCAGGCCGGTGTAGGCCTTGACGGCCGGGTCGTTCTTGTCGAACTTCTCGCCGCCGTCGGGCTTGGTGGCGGCGTAGCCGGAGATGCCACCGTTGTAGCTGGCCGCAGGGGCGCCGGCCAGTGCGACGATGTAGGTTCCGGCGGAATATTCGGGGCTCGTACCCGGGATACCCGGGTCGGCCTGGGCGCTGCCCGTACCCACCAGTGCGAACGCGGTGACCGCGGCGGTGGTGAGGGACAGCGCGACCGGCGTGCGAGCGCCGATCCTTCGCTGTGACGACACTATTTGTTGCCTCCTCCAGACGCGCGCATCTTGCGCGCGCAGGCGGGAGCCTATGGGAACGGAGGGTGACCGCGAAATATCTCACACGATCTTGAATTGCGACCGAGATCCGATCGTAATCAAATCGAGATCCCTAAATACCGTGGTTAATTGGAAAGCCACGCAACGTGATCTTTGAGCAGGGCGAAACCGACGAACGCCACGATGTCCAGCAAGGTGTGCGCCACGATGAGCGGACCGATTCGTCCGGTACGCCGGTACCAGAGCGCGAATATCACGCCCATGACCGCGTTGCCGACGAATCCGCCGAAGCCCTGGTAGAGGTGGTAGGAACCGCGCAGGATCGAGCTGGCGGCGATGGTCGCGACGACTCCGGCACGCATTTGCCGCATTCTGGTCATGAGGTAGCCCACGACCACGACCTCTTCCAGGATCGCGTTCTGCGCCGCCGACAGGATCAGCACTGGCACCGCCCACCACTGGGAAGGCAGGTCGGCGGCCACCACGGTGGTGTTCAGGCCCATTTCCCGGGCGGCGAAATAGAGCGCCAATCCCGGAATACCGATCACGGCGGCCAGTCCCGCGCCACTTGACAGGTCGAAGAACGGGCGTTTCACGTCGAGCCCCAGCGTCCGCCACGGGCTCGTCCCGTCCCGCGACAGCAGGTGCACCGCCAGCGCGGCCGGCACGAGCGCGAAGAAGATGCCCAGGACCTGGTAGGTCAGGTCCAGCCACGGCCGCGGCGAGGCCGAGGCGTTCAGGGTGGACGTGGCGCTGGCCAGCCCGCCGGGCGCGGTCAGCTTGGCGATGATGCTGACCAGCGAGTACACCGCCGACTTGCCGAGGGACACCGCGAGCACGAGGAAGACCTCGGCGCGCAGGACGCGATGCGACGGTGTCTCGGTCATGCCGGGCAGCCTACGTGGTGCGACGCGCGTCACGTTCGGACAACCTCGCGGGGAGATGGTCTCGTCCACCCCGTGAGCAGTCAGACCGTTCTGCGCCCTACTTCGTATACTGTCCCGGCCGCGGCCTCAGCCGCGGCATGATCTGTGGAGGTACCGTGCGCAGTCGCTGGCGTGCACTCGGAGCCCGGCTGCGCCCGCACCGCCTGGCGCTGGTCATCTTCGCCCTGGCCTCGGTCTGGGTGATGTCGAACATGTGGCTCGATCCGGCCGGCCGGATCATGAGCAACAATCCCGGCGGCGACCAGGAGCTGTTCGAGTGGATGCTCCAGCACACCGCCTACTGCGTCACGCATTTCGAGAACCCGCTCGGGACGCACCTGATGAACGCGCCCAAGGGCGTGAACCTGATGGCGAACACGTCGGTGATCGCCATCGGCATCGTCATGACGCCGTTCACGCTGCTGCTGGGCGCGCCCTTCGCCTACACCCTGGCGATGACGATCGGGCTCTTCGGGACGGCCGCCGGCTGGTATTACGTCCTCGTCCGGCACCTGAGGCTGTCTCGCCTGGCGGCCTTCGTCGGCGCGGCCCTGTGCGCCTTCGGCCCGGCGACGATGTCGCACGCCAACGCGCACCTGAACTTCACCGCGATGATCCTGGTGCCGTTCATCATCGCCCAGATCCTGCGGCTGCGCGAGGACGGGCGCTGGCTGCGGTCCGGGATCTGCCTGGGCCTGCTGCTGACCGTGCAGATGTTCATCGGTGAGGAGATCGTCTTCCTCATCGCGCTGTTCATGATGGTCTTCACGCTGTTCTACGCCTTCGTCCAGTGGGACGACGTGCGCTCCTGGATCGGCCGCTACGCCAAGGGCCTCGGCATCGCCGCCGCCGTCGCGACTCCCCTACTGGCCTTCCCGCTGTGGTGGCAGTTCTTCGGGCCGCAGTCCTACGTGGGCATCCCCTGGGCCGCCCGCTCCTTCGAGGCCGACGTGGCGTCCTACGTCGCCCTCCCCACCGGCTCGATCGCCGGCACCCTCCAGCCGCCCGGCTTCGCGCTGCGGCACAACCCGACCGAAGAGAACGCCTTCTACGGCTGGGGACTGGCGCTGCTGGTGATCGTCTTCGCCGTGTGGCTGTGGCGCAACCACCGCGCCCTGCGCGCGGCGGCGCTGGCCTCGCTGGTGTTCATCCTGTTCTCCTTCGGGCCCGAGATCAAGATCAACGGATGGTGGACCGGCATCCCCGGCCCCTACCGGCTCGTCGAGCACATCCCGCTGATCGACTCGACCCTGCCCACGCGCCTCAGCCTCCCGCTGCTGCCCGTGGTCGCGCTGATGGTCGCCTTCGGCATCGACAAGGTCCGCGCGATCGGGGCGGACCTGCCCAAGCCCCGCCGGGGGGAGAGCGCCGTCCGGCACCAGCTGCGGCTCGGCTGGTTCGCGGCGGTCGCGGTGGCCTTGCTGCCGTTGTTGCCGCTGCCGGTGGTGACTTCGGCGCGGACGCCGATTCCGGCTTTCTTTACCGATGGGGCTTGGAAGCCTTACGTTTCCGATGGCGGGACGCTGGTTCCGGTGCCGCTGCCCGGGGATGTGAACTGGACCGGGATGCGCTGGCAGGTGGCGGCGGACCTGGGGTTCGCGATTCCGCTGGGGGCGTTCATCGGACCGAACGTGAAGGACCACGACAAGGGGATGTGGTCGGCTCCTCGTAATCCGACGGCGAACTTGATTTTTTGGGTGACGCAGACCGGGCAGGTTCCGGAGGTTACGGACGTGCAGCGGGCGCAGGCGCGGGTTGATTTGGAGGGGTGGAAGGCGGAGGTGGTGGTTTTGCAGGAGACGGCGGCTAATACGGCTCTGTTGAGTATGTTGACGGACATGTTGGGGGAGCCGGTGAAGGTGAAGGATGTTTGGGTTTGGGATGTTCGGGGGTTTGTGGCGGGGGAGTAAGGGGTCCGGCTTCGCCGTCGCCGTCGCCGTCGCCGTCAGCCCTGACCGTCACCGCCTGACCGTCACCGCCTGACCGTCACCGCCTGACCGTCACCGCCTGACCGTCTTTCGGCTTGCGGGCCGTGGGCCTCACCCAGCCCACGCCCCGGGCCGCCGGGGTCACGCCGTCTCACCGGGCCGGGGTTCACCTCACAAGGCCGCTCTCAGTAGCCTCCAGCCGCCTCGCCTTGGGTCTCACCCGCTCGCTGCCTCGGCCCACGCCGCCTTCTTCTCGCCTCTTTCCCGCCTGCCATCTCTCGCCCCGCCATCTCTCGCCCCGCCATCTCTCGCCCCGCCATCTCTCGCCCCGCCATCTCTCGCCCCGCCATCTCTCGCCCCGCCATCTCTCGGCTTGCGGGCCACACACCTCACCCCAACCACGCCCGGCCACCAGGACCACCCCAGCCCTCCAAGCCCCCACCCCAGCGACTCCCCCGCCCTCAGCCCCGCACCACCCCGGCCCGCACCACCTCCGTCGTGCCTCTCCCCCTTGGCCCGGCCCTTCCATCCCCACCCTTCTCGTTCGGCGTGCTACCCGCGGATCTCCCGTCGTTCGGCCTCGCAGACGGTGAACGAGGAACCTGGGGGTGTCAAGACGGTAGAGCGTGTCTTGACACCCCCAGAACCCTCGTTCCAATGACCCGTCAGGCCGTACGCCAGAAGATCCAGCTCTCTTCGGGAAAGGTTGTGCGGGGCCTGGTTTTCGGGCCAGGTCTTGTTGTCGGCTGCGGGTTAGGTCAAGTGCCCTACCCTGCTGCGCATCGCACCCGGCTTGTGACATCGTCCCCGGACCTCGCCTCGGGCGGGCTTCACCCATCGCTGCCTGCCCGGCCCGGCTCTTGCCTTCGTCTCACCCTCACCGCACCAGGCTGCGCATCACACCCGGCCCATCTACCGCCACCGGCCCTGTTCTCGGGCGGGCTACACCCACCACTGCTTGCGTGGCCCGGCTCTTGCCTTCGTCTCACCCTTCTCCCCGCCCCGCCTTGCTCTGCCTCTGCCCTGCCTTGTCTGCCTCTGCCTCTGCCCTGCTCTGCCCCTACTCCTGCCCTCGTTCTTGGCCCTGCCCCATCTCTCGCATCACCCTCGCCACGAACTCTCCCTTCGCGTCCGTGTACGCCTCGCGGTCGTTTCCGTGCTCTTCCGCCAGCCGCCGTTTCAGGTCGGCGTACTCCTTCGCCCTTTCCTGGTTCGCTCTTAGTGCGTCCCTGAAGTTCTTCTGTTCCGCCCATCTGGGGTGTCCTGCGGTCATCACGTGCAGGTGGGCTTGGCGGTGGGTGGCTTGTGGGTTCGTCTTCACGAAGAAGCGGCGCCAGGGGCGTCCGTCGAGTTCTGGTGGGACGTAGTGCCAGTCGGTGGGCAGCTCCATGTGGGTGGTGATCGCGTCCAGGTTCGTGACGGATGCCATCAGGTCGATGACGGGTTTGGCCGCCATGCCCGGGATCGCCGTTGAGCCGACGTGTTCGATACCGTCCGCGAGCCAGGGTCGTAGGTGTGGGAGGAGTTCTTCGATTGTTTCGGCGGCTCTTTGCGGCCAGTTCGGGTCGTAGTCGTGGACGGTGAGGCGTTCGTACGCCCAGGCGGGGACGGTCGTCATGTGCGGGACGCTAGTCGCGACTACTCGGCTGCGGCTGCACCTGTGGGTGGGACGTTCCGCATGAGGCGGAGCATCAGGACCGCCACCAGGGTCAGCAATACGGCACTGATGGTGGCGATGAGGTGGAGGCCGCTCACGAATGCTTCTCGTGCGGGGGCGAGGACGGTTGCGGCTTCGGCGGGTGGGAGGGCGCGGGCGGTGGTGGCGGTTTCGACGAAGTCGCCGCCGCCCATGCGGGAGGCGTACACGGCGGCGGCGAGGCTGCCGAAGGCGGCGAGGCCGAAGGCGAAGCCGAATTGGCCGCCGGTTTCGTTGAGTGCGGCGGCGGCTCCGGCTTTTTCCGGGGGTGCGGAGCCGAGGACGAGTTGGACGCCGAGGGTGACGAGGGGTCCGGCGCCCAGGAAGAGGAGCGCGAAGCCGATGGCGAGGGTCAGGGGGCCGGATGTGGTGTCCGTGCGGGTCATGACGATCAGTCCGCTCACGGAGATCGCCAGGCCGACGGCGATGACGTGCGCCGGCCGGAAACGGCGGGCGAGCATGGGGGCGACGAGGAACGACACGGCGTTGGCGAGGATCGCGGGCATCATCCACAGGCCCGCTTCGAAGGACGTGAGTCCTTCGACGAGCTGGAGGTCCTGCGTGATGAACAGCATCAGCGCGCCCATGAGGGTCGTGGCGGCGATCGTGCCGCCGAGGGCGGTGGTGAACGTCCGGCGGGCGAAGAGGCGCAGGTCGAGCAGCGGGTGCTCCAGGCGTCGCTGGCGGCGGACGAAGGCGACGGCGAACGCGACACCGGCGGCGATCGCGATGGCGGGGACGGGGTGCCAGCCGTCCTTGGCGAGCTCCTTGAGGCCGTAGACGGTCGGCAGGACCGCGACCAGCGACAGCGCGACGCTCACCAGGTCCAGCCGCCCGGCGTCCGGGTCGCGGTACTCGGGCAGCAGCACCGGCCCGAGGATCAGCAGCAGCGCCATCGCGGGCACCCCGAGCAGGAACACCGAGCCCCACCAGAACCGCGCGAGCATCGCCCCACCGACCAGCGGACCGATGACGGCGCCCGCCGAGAAGCACAGGCCCCAGATGCCCAGGGCGAGGCCCATCTGCTTCGGGTTCGGGAACAGCGTCCGGATCAGCGACATCGTCGACGGCCCCAGCACCGCCCCCGCGATGCCGAGCACGGCCCGCGCACCGATCAGCATCCCCGGGCTGGTGGAGTAGGCCGCGAGCACCGACATCACCCCGAACGCGGCGGCGCCGATGAGCAGCAACTTCCGGCGCCCGATGCGGTCGCCGAGCGTCCCCATGGTGATCAGGAAACCCGCGAGCAGGAACCCGTAGACATCGGTGATCCACAACTGCTCGACGCCCGAAGCCCCCAGATCGGCCGCCATCTGCGGCAGCGCGAGGAGCAGGACGTAGACGTCGATGGATATGAGCAGCGTCGGCAGGGCCAGGACGGCGAGCGCGATCCACTCGCGGCGGCCGGCCCTGACGGGGGTGAGGGTCGTGGTCGACATGACGGGTCCTTCCGGTTGGCGTCAACCGGTGGTCGGGGCATGTCTCGGGGGATCGACATTTTGGCAGGGTGTGACGTGCGCCACTCAGTCCTCTTCGGGTCGCGTCCCCCTGGACGACCAGTGCGCGCCCGCGAAGAGCACGCCCGTCACGGCCACCACGCCGAGCGCCGACCAGGGCGCCCACCCGTCGTAGGAGTTCTGCGAAGGCCCGGCCCACCCGCCGGGATCGGCGTAGGCCTCGACGGCGGCACCGGCTTCGAGCCGGGCGCCGGTCAGCAACAGCTCACCCGGAATCCGCTCGCCATCGGGCCCGGCCAGCACGTAGCGCCACGTCACCGTCGCCCCCGTCGAGTCATCGACCACACTGCTCGTACTGGCGAGCACGGTGCCTTGGACCTGCTCACCGAACAGGTCGAGCAGCAACGCCGTGGCGGCCACCGCGGCCCCCGCCGCCGCCACGAGGAGGCCTTCCACCCTCCCGTCGGCGCTCACGCGGAGCAGGACGGCGAAGGGCAGGAAACCCACCGCCGCCGCCGCCACCCACGTCGGCCACCCGGCGGGGACCAGGTTCGTCCCGGCTAGGACACCGACGACGGGCATGGCCAGGACGGAGGCGGAGATGAGGAATCGACGCGTGGCGGGTGCGAGCCGGTTCATGCCCAACGGTATTCCGGCGGGACCACGTCCCGCTGCCCCGCGCATGGCACACCCCCTGCCCGAATGCCCGGGTCAGGGGGTGTCCTGTCGGCGGAAGCTGTGGGATTCGAACCCACGGAGGCTGTGACACCTCAGCAGTTTTCAAGGGTGTCGAACTAACCCGAGTTGACCAGCGCAAACACGTCCTCTTCCGGCAGCTTTTCTCGGTTTTTTCTCAAGGCCACGGGGCCGCACCTCTGACGGTCCTCGTCTGGACGGATTTACAGAACGTCGGCGAAACCCCAGTTGACCAGGACGGAGACGACGAACGCCGCAGCAAGCAGAATGAAGCCGCTAACGATGACGTCCAACGACGCCCCCTTCGACGGCAAGAGACCCACTCATTAGAGTTGGGTGCTCCAGTGCAAGAACAACAAACGTAGCCGACCGCCACGCCTGTGAGGCATTCACTGAAGACGGCGCCGCATGGCTCATTGCCTAGAGTGCTGCCAAACGATGTACTGAAGCTTTCCGGGAGCGTGAGAGCGCGGCAATTCCAGGATGCTGACGGCGGCGATGTGCCCCCCGTCGGTCTGGAAGCAGAACCACGAACCAGGGCCGTGAACCTCTCCAGTCAATTCTGAGTTCGGCCCTCCCAGCTCCGTCAAGCAATCGTCGAGAGTGGGCTCGCTGGACAGCTCACCGAGCTCGACAAGCAAGCGACTTCCGGGAACCAGTATCTCGGGCGTGTTGTCCACAAGCGTGACGTCGGGCTTGTCGATCTCCAAGCCGACCTCACCCGTTTCAAGGTTCACAGAACCCCCAAGCGGAAAGTCGACTACGCCCTGATACAGGACTGGGCGATCAGAGGGGTGAACGGCAGCCTCATCACTCGGCCCGCTCGACTGTCGTGGCTCGTCCTTCACACCGTCCCAACTTTCTTTGCAGGACTGGAGTGCCACAGTCACACAAATGATGATCAGGGCCAGCCCGAATATCCAGGCCATCGAGACCCTCTCTGGGGGCTTGATCCAGTTGGCCACGATCGAGAGTAAGAACCCCAAGACGAGGATGATGCCGGTGATCACGAGGCCGGTCGACAATCACGTCCCCCTTCGACGGCTGGACGTCCGGTTCCCGGAGTTGGGCGGTCCAGCGCCAGAGAAACAACTGTAGCCGACCGCGACACGTGTCAGATTGCCTCCGAACGCGGCCCCGCATTTGATCTCACCTGTGCATTGGCCATCTGAACATGGATCTGCGCACTGTTCAAGAAGCCGAGCGATCATCGAATCGCGATCTGCACATGCAGGTTGCCGAACGCTGGCCGGAAGGATGGCCTCCCGAGGCAAGGCGGGAGGCCGAAGTCCGGGCAACTCCTGACAACGAGCGCGCTGCAATGCGCGGCCCCCAGCCGCGACGAAGACGACTCAAAAGCCTTCGGCGGGGCGGCTAGCGACCCGAACTTATAAGTTCAACGATCCCACGCGTGCGGCGGTCGCGGGTGCTGCACGTGCATCCAACGGACAGGAAGTGCGACGGCGCATCCGGCGCGATACCCGCTCGTTGTTCTGCTTGGCCGTGTCTCGTCGCCGAAGGCAAGCGGCGCAAGACGAACGCGGTCGATTCAGCTCCTGACAACGAGAAGAGGGGGTTCTGCATGGCCGAGATGCCGCGCAGCCCTACGTCCCTGTCCCCCCGCACCATGCTCCTGTTCGGGTTCGGGCTGGCTGCGGTCCTGCTGGACCGCTACCTGCCCGAGGCCGCCGGGACGGTGCTCATGGCCGTCAGCCTGATGCACATCGCTGACTGCCACCTGACTCACTAGCGGTCAGGTTCCCTGCGGCCGGTGAAACGCCGGCCGCAGGCGGAGAAAGCGGGATCAGCGTGTCGACAGGGCGGGAAGCGCCGTGGTGGGCTCGTCGAGCCAGTAGGTGTGCTCTCCGGTTGACCCGACCGTCAAGCCGATGCGTTCGCGTGCTGGTCGGCCGAGTTCCTGCCAGTGGGTGTGCAGGGTCTCGATGGCGGCCCATAGGCGTCGCGGGCCTGTCTCGGTAACGGTGCCGTCCAAGGCGAGGCGGGCGGCAGAGGAGTCATCGGCCAGGAGCCAGAATTCGTCTCCCTCGTCGGTGAAGAGGGTGACCGGGGCGATTCCGGGGAGTGCGAGGGCGGCGAGCATGCCGAAGTCGTCGTGGTCGAGTACGGCGGCTTGGAGCGCTGTTGGCCGGGTCTGGCCGCCGGTGGTCTTGGAGGCGTGGTTGAGCAGGATGGTGGTCTGTGGGCTGGTGTGCTGGCGGGTGGCCATGAACCCGCCGTACTCGGGCAGGAAGTGCCCTGAGGCGGTGCCGTTGTCGTTGACGGTGAGCAGGATCAGCGCGCCGCCGCCGAGGTCGCGGTAGAGGTTGGCGAGGATCTTTCCGCCCGGCCGGGTTTGGGTGATCCAGGCGGGTGCGATGGTGGTGGGGCCGTAGGTGGCGATGATCCGGTCGAACGGGGCGGCGTCGGGTGCTCCGGCGGCGCCGTCGCCGATGTGGAGCGCCGGACGGTATCCGAGCCGGTCTAGGGCCCGGCGGGCGTCTTCGGCGACGATGGGGTCGTACTCGGCGCTGACGATGTGGTCTTCTCCGAGTCGCTGGGACAGCAGGGCGGCGTTGTAGCCGGTTCCGGTGCCCAGCTCCATGACGCGATGTCCATCGGATACGTCGAGGGCTTCGAGCATGTAGGCCATGAGGCTGGGTTGCGTGCTCGATGAGGTCGGGTATCCCGGGACGGGCCCGGACAGCCGCGCGCTGGTCCAGGCCGCCGGATCGTTGTTGAGCTGGGTCACCCATGTGCGGTCCTGGTAGACCAGCGTCAGCCAGTCGGGGTGTGCGGCGTCGATGGCCTCCCATCGTGAGTTGCCGCCCTGGCGGAAGAAGCGCGGCAGGAACACTTCGCGCGGAACGGCCGCGAAGGCGCGCGTCCAGGCATCCGTGCGCAGCGAACCGGCCCCGGTGAGGCTCGCAACGAGTTCGGCGCGGGCGCCTTCTGGTGTGGTCACCGCTGGTCTCCCCGTGTCAGTGCGTCGGCGATCGCCTGGGCGATCGGTGCGTCGGTTTCGTCTTGGAGCCAGGCCCACTGCCCGTTGGGGTTGAGGTCGATGAACCAGTGCACTCCGTCAGGATCAACGATGAAGTCCATGCACGCGAAACGCAGCCCGTGGGTGTCCATCATGGCTTTGATGCCCGAGGCGAGATCCTGCGACAGGTCGTTGACGGCCGTGTAGGCGAGGTTGGCGTAATCGGATCGCCAGTCCACGTGCGCCTGCTCGCTGCGAGCATCGATGCGGACGGCGAACAGGTGATCGTCCACGGCGGTGATCCGCAGCTCATGGGCTTTGGGGATCTGGGCCTGGAGGGTGTGGGCGGTGAGGCCGATTGTGTCGGTGATCTGTGCGGCGGTGACCGGGGTGGCGTAGATGACGCCGGTGGTGTCGCCTTCGGCGATGGCCCCTTGCGTGAAGGGCTTGTAGACGACGCGGCCGTGGCGGGCGATGAAGCGCCTGGCGGCGTCGGGGTCGCTGGTGATCAGGGTGTCGGGTACGGCGAGCCCGCAGCGGGCGGCCACCGCCAGCTGGTGCGGCTTGTACTCGGCGCGGGCGAGGTCGAAGGGGTGGTTCAGCCACACCGGCAAGGTGGCCAGGACACCCCCGAGGCCCATGCGTGCTTCGCGCAGCGCGAAGGACCGCATGCTCTGGGTCATACCCTCGGGCATGTCGAAGGTGGTCGGGCGCCGGTACCAGGCGCAGGTGATCTCTTCCAGCCGGATGGAGCGTTCGGGCGTATGGAGGGTTCCGGCCCATCCGGTCGGGGTGTGGCCCGCCGAGAGTGTCAGCCGCTTGGGGAACTCGCCCGGATCGCAGCGATACACCCTCGTGCCGCGGCTGTTCAGCTCGTGGATCACGTAGTCGGCGGTCGGGTCGAACCAGTGGGTCAGCACCAGGACGGCCGGCTCTCGGCGGGGGTGCATGGCTAGTCCTCCTGCTGGTCGTCGTCGCTGTCGTTCATGCGCGTCCCGTCGGGATCGGTCCGCGTCTTGGTGGTGCCGGTGGTGTGCTTCAGGACGGGCAGCACGGCACCGTCGATGGTGACCGTGGCGGTCTGGGAGGCGGTGTCGAAGCCGTAGACGGCGAAGTCGATGCCGGTCGCCTCGGAGGTGACCGCCAGCGACGCACCGAAGGGAATGGCGGCCGGCGGGGTGGTGCCACATGAGGGCTGGGCCATCCCGAAGGCCGCGCCGAGCCCGAACCAGCGCGAGGACGGGATGAGTGCGTCGTCGCCGCCTTCCAGCGCGACGCGGATACCGAGGGTGCTGATGAGCATGGTGACCTCCTCGTGGAATCGCCGGTTTCCCCGGCTGCCTCCACGAAACACCGCCCTGAACACCGTGCGCGAGGGGTCTTCCGCACCCCGCACACCGTTTGCACATCACGCAAATGACCTTGGGTGACGCCTGCGCGACGGTCTACCGTGGGAAGGCACCGCCTGACGGGAGATGCCATGGCAGCACGCGACACCGCACCCGATGTCGGCACGATAATCCGGACGGCCAGGCGAGCCGCGGGCTTAACCCAGACACAGCTCGGCTCGCTCGTCGCCTATTCGGCGGCCACCATCTCCCGAATGGAAAGCGGCAAGCAACCGTTGCGCGACGTCGTCGCCCTCCGCAAGATCGCCGCAGCCCTCGGCATTCCGCACCAGCGGGTAGGGCTCGCCGATGGGCCGCCCGGCCAAAGCGCGCACACCACCTCACGCCCTGGCCCTAGGGTGGGAACCAACCCAGGCAGAGAAGGTGATGAGATGCGGCGTCGCGATCTACTGACAGGCTTCGCCGCTTTCGGCGGCGCCGCGGCCATCGGAATCCCCTCGTCGGCCTCAGCCGCCCCGCCGAGCCCGACCGCCGCACTGGTGTCCGGCGTCCAAGACCGCCTCACCGGCGGCCCCACCGGGACCACGGCCAGCCCCGACGCGCTGCGCTCGATGCTCGCCGCCGTCCGGGCCGACTTCCAGCACGGCCGCTACCGCAGCCTCGCCGCCCGCCTGCCCGCGCTAATCGACCGCGCCGAATCCACCGCCCACGCCATCATCCGGCCGGCGGCGCAGGCGATTCTGGCCGAGACCTACACCGCTACCACCCAGATCCTCATCAAATTGGGTGAGATCGGCATGGCCTGGATGAGCGTTGACCGCGCACTTCTAGCGGCCCGAGCCACCCCCGACCCGCTCACCAACGCCGAAGCGATCCGCGAGCTGGTGATCCTCAACCGCAAAGCCGACCACGCCGGCACGGCGATCGCCCTCGCCCTGGAGGCCGCGAACACCCTGGACGTTGACGGGCCCGACGCCCCAGCCGCGCATGTCGCGATGTACGGGGCACTGCTGTCCACCGCCGGATACACCGCCGCCCACGGCGGCAACCGCGACCACGCCAACCACCTACTCGACACCGCGGCACGCACCGCCAGCCGCATCGGCGACGGCAACCACCGCTATACCGGATTTGGGCCCACCAGCGTCGCCGTCTACCGCATCGGAGCCGCCTGGGCACTCGGCGACGCCGGCACAGCCATCGCCCACGCCAAGACCGTCAACCCCAACAGCATCACCCTGCCCGAACGCCGCGCCCGCTACTGGGTCGACGTCGCACGCGCCTACGCCCAATGGGGCCACCCTGAACAGACCTTCACCGCCCTGCTCGAAGCCGAAGCCGCCGCCCCTGAGGAAACGCGTGCAAGGCCCGCCGTGCACGCCATCGCCAAAAGCCTTCTCACCCGCCATCACAGGAATGTCCCAGGGATTACCGACTTCACATCGCGGCTCCTCCAGCACAGCTGAGCGGGTGCGGAAAAACTACACAGTGGAAAGCAAACAGGCACACCCCGAAGGGCGTGCCCGAAGTCGCGATCGTCAGTGCTCAGAAGCGGTCGCCGCGGATGTTGGCGAGGAAGCCGCGCCATGTATCAGGAGTCACTTCGAGCACAGGGCAGGCGGCGTGGGCGACCAGCTTCGAGTCACGTACCAGGACTTCGTCCATCAAGGCGATCTCGACACAGTTGGACCCCGTGCCTTGAGAGCGGCTGGACTTCCGAAAGCGGGGCTTTGATGTGTTCACGCTAGTCCTTTCGGGGGCGGTGATGATCGCGCGCTTGCTTGATCATCGCAATGGAGCGTTCTGGAGACGCGGCGGAGCCCTGGCTGCGCTCGACCAGGACCCGCGACAGGCGTCCCTCAGCTGTGAAGCCACCGCCTTCGGTGTCCATGACCCGGATCTCGGAGAGCTCCAGCGCGCCCTTCAGCGCCCCGCCGTACTCATCCAGGTCCTCGACCTCAAACGATGGCTCCTGAAGAGCCCGCTTGCCAAACCGCCGAAACTCCACGCACGCCCCCTACCAAGCACGACCAGGACTCAGAATTCCATAGTGGATAGAACCAGACGGGCACGCCCCGAGGGACGTGCCCGAGCAAGCGCTACCGCTTAGGTGTTCAAGGTCCTCGCGGTGACGAGGAGCGCCTGCCAGTCTGACGGAGCGACCATCAGAGCGGGGTAGTCACCAAAATGGCCAGCACAGTCCTTGGAGTCGCGGATGCCGACCCTGCCGAGGGCATCAATGCCAGCCTCAACACAGTTGGCGCCAGTGCCGTTGGAGCGGCTCGCCCGTCGCCATGCTGCGGGTCCTGTGTTCATCGCTTAGTCCTTTCCCTTCTTGCCGAACCGATCTCGCGCTGCGGTGATCATGGCAAGTGATCGTGCTGGTGGCTCGGCCGCGGCGGCGGCACGGTTGAACACGTCAGCGAAGCGGCGGACATTGTCGGGGTTCTCGACGAACTCATCCGACAGCACGAGGTTCTCGATGTACACCGTGCCGGGGTCTGTAGGAGCGGCGAATCGCAGCAGAGTGAACCGCACGGTCAGCGCCTCGTACATGCCACCGGCGAACGGCATGATCTGGACGGTCACGTTCGGGAGGTGGGTCATTTCGAGGATGTGGTCAAGTTGTTCCGCCATGACCTCTTCTGAGCCGATCACCCGGTGGAGCACCGACTCGTCGATGACGGCCAGCAGCGTGCACGGGTCCACGGTTCTGGTCAAGATCTCCTGCCGGGCTTCCCTCGCCTCGATGCGGCGTTGCAGCTCATCCTCGGTGATGTCCGGCCGCTCGGCACGGATCAGTGCCTCCAGGTATCTCTTTGTCTGGAGCAGACCCGGAACCAGATGGCTTTCGAGGTAGGCGATCTGCTCGGCTGCGGCTTCCAGCTCGATGTAGGCCACCGGCATGAGGTCGGTGTAGGTCTCCCACCACTTGCGTGCCTTGGTCCGTGCGGCCTGAGCAAGCGCGAGAAGGCGTGCTCGATCGGCCGTGCCGACGTCGTAGTACCCCAGCAGCTTCTCCACTGAGTTCGGGTTGAGCCGCTGCTTCGCGTTCTCCACCTTCGACAAGGTGCCCGGCGTGATGAGCGCCGCCGTGGCCGCCTCGCTGAGCGTTCTTCCGTGCTCCTTGCAAAGCTCACGCAGGGCGAAGCCCAGCGCGCGTTGAGCCGCCGTTGGATCGGTCATCTGATCATCACCTCCGAAGCGGATCGTAGACCACTCGTCATGAGGGCAAATTTCGTCACGAAATTTTCGTGTCGCACCTTGTCTTGTGGACGGTGCTGTGCGATTGTCCTAATGAGATGGCTCACGCTCTCCCCAGAGCTGGGCGTACTCGACCGGAGGGCCGGGGCGAAAGTTTCCAGGCCGACGCCCCAGCCCTCCACCTAGATCTCCCGGGGTGGGTGAGCGCGAACTCACCGTCCTCGGGCGACCCAAATGCATAGGCACCCTTGGCGAGTGGTTTTGGTCGACCTGCCGCCATGGGTGCCCACACGAGAGGGGCAACCTCCCATGTCGTCTGTCAGAGTACGGCCCGCGCAAGCGAGGCGTCCAGAGGACGGCCGTCTTCCCGATCCGGTCGAAGTCGGACGTTCCGCCTATCTCCATGCGGTCGCTGATGCGACGCGCGCGGTTGGCAATGTGGTGCACAACGTGCACGTGACGGTCGAGAAGTCCCGCTGGTTCGGGCGTCCTTCGGAATTCGAGTGCCTGGGGTGTGGGCAGGAGCCGCGCCACATCGTGCCTGGGTATGCGCCGATGTGCGATGCGGCGTTCATGGCCTGGGGCATGACGGTTGTCCCGCGCCCGCTGCTGTGGTCGGTTCCGGCTCGGCGCGAGCCCGTACCGGTGGTGCCGCACAACCCGTGGGGGCCACGATGAGCGGGCGGCCTGTCCCGCTGTCCCCGGACTGGACGGCGGTCGACCGGGCGCACCGCTCCGAGACCGGCGGGGGCTGCTCGTGCGGGCGTGACGGGTGCAGCGCGGGCGAGACCGCGCGGCAGATGCAGCGCACGGCCGAAGAAGCCGCCCTGGCCCACCGCAATGACGTGCCGGGCTTCTGCTCGGTGTTCGCGGTGCGGTCATGAGCAGTCCCGTGGACCTGGCCGTCGCGATCTCCGTCGCCGAGCGGCGCTTGAGCGCCCATGCTCCCGACCCGGCCTCGGGCTGGTGCCTGACCTGCCGGACGCCCGGCGTCTGCGGCCAGTACTGGCCGCTGGCGCGAGCACTCGGCGACTTGCGGCGCGAACGCGATGCCGACATCCGAGCGACCTCAAGCCGGGCCGCCTAGATCCTTACCCGCGCGCGAAGGCCCCCAGCCGCGCGCACCCCGCGCTGAGTCGTCAGCGCGGGCAAGGGGGCAGCCCACCTCCGTTCCCCCGGGGCTGCCCCCTTCCATGTAGCACACAGACTGGAGAAACACCGTGTTTGAAGTGTCCACAATGGACATACGCAAGACCATCGCGCCCGCCGATGCCGTAGGTGTGGTGATGAACCTGCTGAACACCGACCGCGACCGCCCACAGATGGCCTGGCTGACCTGGTACGACGGACTAGTACGACTTCCGGTCCTCACCGCCGTCCTGGTCGACGGCCATGGCGCGGCGTGGATCAACGAGTCCCGCCAGCTACTCGGGGAGAACGACCCGACCGGCGACGAGAACGTGTTGGTGATGACGCCGGCCGGAGAAGAGGCGGTGTTGCCGGGCTCGGCCCTGACCCTCACTCACTCGGAGCTGTCCGATGTCCTCACCGACTTCGCCAGCGGAACCCCCGAGGTGGGCTTCGAGGTGTCCCACGGCTGGCGGCAGGGCCGCCCGCCTCACCCCGAACCTGCCTTGATCGATGTCCCGTCCACGCGCACGGAGGTCATCGCCGCCCTGACCTCTCTGGGCGCCAGGGCCGACGGCATGGCCACTGCTCTCACCGCGATCGGAGGACCGATCAGCTTGGAGGCCGCCGACTACGCCTGGGAGATCGGCGCGGCGATCGACCAGCTGGTACGCCGGCTGACCGCACCCGAGCGCAAGCGCGTCACCGTCATCGGCGCCCTGGCGTCGGTGCCCCTCGCCGGGGCGGCCGGGGCAGCACTCCGGCTGGCCGATGCCACCCCCGTGCAGGCACTCGTAATGGGCGTGGTGGCGTTCGTCCTGGGCACGGGGTTCGTGGCCGTGCTCGGCCGACACGAGCAGCCCAAGCCGAAGCTCATCGACCCGCCCGAGACCGGTGGGAGCAGCATCGAGAGAATCCGCGCGGCCGTATCGGTACTGCGCCCGGCTCTTCACGCCCTCCTCGACGACCTGGAGCGCGTCTGCGACGCAGCTGGCGCCGCCGGTGTGGACATCGATCTCAGCCCCAGCATGATCGCCGCCGTCCAGGCCCTGACGCCGATTCCCGCCCGGCTGACGATCTGGGCCGACCACCTGTGACCCGCTACGAGATCATGGCCCGCACGATCGAGCCCGCACCCGGGCAGACCTACGGGGAATGGGCCAGCGCGAGCAACTGGGTCGCCAGCGGCCAGCACGCCAGCAGCTTCTACGAGGCGATACGCGCCTGCTTCCAGCTTGCAGCGCTCCACCCGCACCTGACCTTCGTGCCCTTCGCCCGAGTCAAGGCACACGCGTGAGGGGCGCGCACGAAGCCGTCGGCACGGTCCTGACCGGGATCGCCACCCTGGTCTTCGTCGCCATCGGCCTGGCCATGATCGGCTGGGCCTCCGGGCGCAACACCAGGCAAGGCCGCATCGACGGCAAGCTCCTCCGGTGGAAGTTCAATCGCAAGATCATCGCCCTGGTAGTGCTCTTCCTGCTCGGCGCCTACCTGTACAAGACCGCACCCGTTTAGAGCCCGACCCACCGCGACCGGTCCGGCCACCGCACCCGAACGGATGTACGACATGAATCACGCTGCGAGTAGCCTCGATGATCCGCCCCGCACGGGCACTGGGGCGGACGATCCACACAGGCCGGAGCGCGCACGGGCCAACCTCGCGCGCTCCGGCCGGGTCGGCTCATCAGGAGCGGCGTGATGCTGACCGCCGCACCCGAGCCGACCTGGATTCTCCAGTACGCCGATGACATTCGCCCGGCCCTGTTGCTGCGACTGGATCCCGAGGTGATCCAGGTGTGGCCGGGGGACGAGCGGGTGCTGTCGGCGTGGGAGTTTCTGCGCCTGTGGGGGTGGCGCATCATGAGCGATCCGGCCAGTGGCGGGATCCTCGATCTGTTCG
>NZ_BSTX01000011.1:0-3259 GCF_030269765.1 Actinorhabdospora filicis
GGGGGCTGCTGTGGTGTGTTGTTTCAGATGAACATAGTGGGTGCGATTTTCTGGCGGCGTGTCACGCGCTGCTTAAAGGATTTGTTAAGTCCTCGGCCTATTAGTACCGGTCAACTGAACACATTACTGTGCGTACATTTCCGGCCTATCAACCCAGTAGTCTAGCTGGGGGCCTTACTCCCTTGCGGGATGGGATACCTTATCTTGAAGCGAGTTTCCCGCTTAGATGCTTTCAGCGGTTATCTCTTCCGAACGTAGCCAACCAGCCGTGCCTTTGGCAAGACAACTGGCACACCAGAGGTTCGTCCGTCCCGGTCCTCTCGTACTAGGGACAGCCCTTCTCAAGTATCCTACGCGCACGGCGGATAGGGACCGAACTGTCTCACGACGTTCTAAACCCAGCTCGCGTGCCGCTTTAATGGGCGAACAGCCCAACCCTTGGGACCTACTCCAGCCCCAGGATGCGACGAGCCGACATCGAGGTGCCAAACCATCCCGTCGATATGGACTCTTGGGGAAGATCAGCCTGTTATCCCCGGGGTACCTTTTATCCGTTGAGCGACACCGCTTCCACATGCCAGTGCCGGATCACTAGTCCCTGCTTTCGCACCTGCTCGACCCGTCGGTCTCACAGTCAAGCTCCCTTGTGCACTTACACTCAACACCTGATTGCCAACCAGGCTGAGGGAACCTTTGGGCGCCTCCGTTACATTTTGGGAGGCAACCGCCCCAGTTAAACTACCCACCAGGCACTGTCCCTGAACCGGATCACGGTCCGAGGTTAGATACCCAGAACAATCAGAGTGGTATTTCAAGATCGCCTCCACGGACACTGGCGTGACCGCTTCACAGGCTCCCACCTATCCTACACAAACTGCTCCAAGCACCAATACCAAGCTATAGTAAAGGTCCCGGGGTCTTTCCGTCCTGCCGCGCGTAACGAGCATCTTTACTCGTACTGCAATTTCGCCGGGCCTGTGGTTGAGACAGTGGGGAAGTCGTTACGCCATTCGTGCAGGTCGGAACTTACCCGACAAGGAATTTCGCTACCTTAGGATGGTTATAGTTACCACCGCCGTTTACTGGCGCTTAAGTTCTCCGCCTCGCTCCGAAGAGCTAACAGGTCCCCTTAACGTTCCAGCACCGGGCAGGCGTCAGTCCATATACATCGAATTACTTCTTCGCATGGACCTGTGTTTTTAGTAAACAGTCGCTTCCCCCTGGTCACTGCGACCCCAACCAGCTCAACGAGCTAGCCGCGTCACCAGCCGGGGTCCCCCTTCTCCCGAAGTTACGGGGGTAATTTGCCGAGTTCCTTAACCACAGTTCACCCGATCGCCTTGGTATTCTCTACCTGACCACCTGAGTCGGTTTGGGGTACGGGCCGCTCGAAACTCGCTAGAGGCTTTTCTCGGCAGCATGGGATCACTGACTTCACCTCAATCGGCTACCCGTCACATCTCACCCTACGTGAACCACGGATTTACCTATGGTTCGGGCTACATGCTTGGCCCGGCACTACCATTCACCGGGATCAGCTACCCTCCTGCGTCACCCCATCGCTTGACTACTACCACACGGGATCCCACCCGGCCACACCCCAGCAGACCCGAAGGCCCACAACAGGATGCTTGGAGTGGTTAGCACACGAAGGTTCGTCATGGTCGCTTCTACGCGGGTACGGGAATATCAACCCGTTGTCCATCGACTACGCCTCTCGGCCTCGCCTTAGGTCCCGACTTACCCAGGGCGGATTAGCCTGGCCCTGGAACCCTTGGTCATCCGGCGGCAGGGTTTCTCACCCTGCTTTCGCTACTCATGCCTGCATTCTCACTCGCGCGGCCTCCACAGCTAGGTCACCCTGCTGCTTCACTGCCCGCACGACGCTCCCCTACCCACCCACACACCTGGACCAACCCCCGCAGGAGAAGGCCTGGTTAATGTGTGAGTGCCACGGCTTCGGCGGTGTACTTGAGCCCCGCTACATTATCGGCGCAGAACCACTTGACCAGTGAGCTATTACGCACTCTTTCAAGGGTGGCTGCTTCTAAGCCAACCTCCTGGTTGTCTCCGCGATCCCACATCCTTTTCCACTTAGCACACGCTTAGGGGCCTTAGCCGGTGATCTGGGCTGTTTCCCTCTCGACTACGGAGCTTATCCCCCGCAGTCTCACTGCCTCGCTCTCACTTACCGGCATTCGGAGTTTGACTGACTTCGGTAAGCTTGTCGGCCCCCTAGGCCAATCAGTGCTCTACCTCCGGCAAGAAACACGAGACGCTGCACCTAAATGCATTTCGGGGAGAACCAGCTATCACGGAGTTTGATTGGCCTTTCACCCCTACCCACAGGTCATCCCCCAGCTTTTCAACGCTGGTGGGTTCGGTCCTCCACGCGGTCTTACCCGCGCTTCAACCTGCCCATGGGTAGATCACTCCGCTTCGGGTCTAGAGCACGCGACTATGTTCGCCCTATTCAGACTCGCTTTCGCTACGGCTACCCTCCACAGGTTAACCTCGCCACGCACCACTAACTCGCAGGCTCATTCTTCAAAAGGCACGCCATCACCCGCCATCCACTAAAGAATGCACGGGCCCTGACGGATTGTAAGCACATGGTTTCAGGTACTATTTCACTCCCCTCCCGGGGTACTTTTCACCTTTCCCTCACGGTACTAGTCCGCTATCGGTCACCAGGAAGTATTTAGGCTTACCAGGTGGTCCTGGCAGATTCACGGCAGATTTCAGGGGTCCGCCGCTACTTGGGACACACCATCTGCAGGCCATGCGTTTTCACCTACCGGACTCTCACCGTCTACGGTCGGCCTTCCCAGACCATTCGGTTAACACACGACTTTATAACTGCAGCCAGAAGTGGTAGCAACTGGACAGGTGCTCCCGCAACCCCGATGACGCAACCCCTACCAGGTATCACACGCCACCGGTTTAGCCTCATCCGCTTTCGCTCGCCACTACTCACGGAATCACTGTTGTTTTCTCTTCCTACGGGTACTGAGATGTTTCACTTCCCCGCGTTCCCTCCACACCGCCTATACATTCAGCGGTGGGTGACACGCAATGACACGTGCCGGGTTTCCCCATTCGGACATCCTGGGATCACAGCTCGGTTGACAACTCCCCCAGGCCTATCGCGGCCTCCCACGTCCTTCATCGGCTCCTGGTGCCAAGGCATCCACCATGCGCCCTTGACAACTTAACAAACACAACAACACAGACAACGACCCAAAACAACAACAACCCC
>NZ_BSTX01000012.1 GCF_030269765.1 Actinorhabdospora filicis
GATGCGAAGTTCTCTGAGGGTGAGAAGGTCGCGCGTGAGGGGTTCACCGCCGAGCACAAGCGGCGGATGGACGCCTACAAGGACAAGAGGTATTCGGGGTTCACGGGGAAGCTGAAGTGGGTCAAGGACAAGTTCGCAGGGCTGCCCGAGGAGGCCAACCAGATCTTCGTCGAGGCCCGCAAGGGCTATGTGACCGCGATGCAGGGCGTGATCTCCGGTGTGGCCGACCTGATCGGCACCGAGCTCGGTAGAGCCAAGCAGCGCATCGCGAAGGGCCGTGAGGACCTGCAGCTGGAGGTCCAGAAGCTGCCCAAGGACCTTCAGGCCATCGGGAAGCAGGCCGCCGGGGACTTCACGGGCAAGTTCGATGAGCTCACCGAGCAGGTCAACTCCAAGCAGAACGAGCTCGTCGATACCCTCGCCACCAAGTACAACGACGCGTTGAAGGCCGTGGATGAGGAGATCGCGGCCGAGAAGGAGAAGAACAAGGGCCTGATCGCCAAGGCCATGGACGCCGTCGCGGGTGTCATCAAGACGATCATCGAGCTGAAGAACATGCTCATGAACGTCCTCGCCCGTGCCGTGCAGGCGGTGATGGCGATCATCAAGGACCCCATCGGGTTCCTGGGCAACCTGATCTCGGCCATCGGTTCTGGTTTGAAGTCGTTCATCGCCAACATCGCAGGGCACCTGAAGAAGGGCCTGATCGGGTGGCTGCTGGGGACCGCGTCGGGTGCGGGTTTGCAGTTGCCGGCGAAGTTCGACCTGCAGGGCATCCTCGGGATGATCGCCTCCATGCTCGGCCTCACCTGGGCGGCCATCAGAGGCCGGATCGTGTCCAAGGGTGTTCCCGAGCAGGCCATGGTCGCCGTGGAGGCATCGGTCCCGATCGCGCAGAAACTCGCCTCGGGTGGAGTGGCAGGCATCTGGGAGGACATCAAGGAACAGGTCGGTGACCTCAAGGAGAACCTCCTCGGCAAGATCACCGAATACCTGGTCCCCACCGTCCTCGTCGCCGGTATCACCTGGATCATCTCCCTACTCAACCCCGCAAGTGCGTTCATCAAGGCGTGTAAGGCGATCATCGACATCGTCACGTTCATCTTCACCCGCGGCGCCCAGATCATGGAGTTCGTCAACTCCGTCCTCGACGCCATCATCGCCATCGCCAAAGGCGGCTCAGGCGGAGTCGGCGCCCTGATCGAGAACGCCCTGGCGAAGAGCATCCCGGTCCTCATCGGGTTCCTCGCCGCACTCCTCGGGGTCGGCGGGATCGCCGACAAGGTCAAGAAGTTCTTCCAGGCACTCTCCAAACCCGTCATGAAAGCCGTCGACTGGGTCGTCGGCAAAATCGTCGGCTTCGGCAA
>NZ_BSTX01000013.1 GCF_030269765.1 Actinorhabdospora filicis
GGTGGCCCAACCCCTTGCGGGAGGGAGCCGTCGAAGGTGGGGCTGGCGATTGGGACGAAGTCGTAACAAGGTAGCCGTACCGGAAGGTGCGGCTGGATCACCTCCTTTCTAAGGAGTAACCCAACCCGGAACCACACGCCACCACTACCGGTGGCGGGGATATCCGGGTTCACCAGGGACTTGCACACATCCACCGGACACCATGCCGGTGATGAAAACACGCACCAGATGCGTGTTACTGACCGAAACACTCTGTTGGGTCCTGAGACAACACGTCCAGGACCACCCCCCTGAGGGAATCCGCCAAGCGCGGGTGTCCGAGGGGGTTTGGTGGTCTCTGACGGGTTGCTCGAAGGTGGCGTTACCACGCTGGCCCCCATAACCCTTGGACGTGTGTTCCCTTGTCATCTGGCGTTTGCCGGGTGGGCTCGAAGTTTTTCGGGCAGGGACTGGTGTTCCGAGCCGGTTGGGTGGCTAGTTGAGCGGTGTGCGTGTGTTGTTTGAGATGTGCATAGTGGGTGCGAGCATCTAGCAATTGAGCCGATGCAGCACGATCCCTTTCCCTGTTCGCAGGGTGGGGTTGTTGTTGTTTTGGGTCGTTGTCTGTGTTGTTGTGTTTGTTAAGTTGTCAAGGGCGCATGGTGGATGCCTTGGCACCAGGAGCCGATGAAGGACGTGGGAGGCCGCGATAGGCCTGGGGGAGT
>NZ_BSTX01000014.1 GCF_030269765.1 Actinorhabdospora filicis
ACTCTCCCACCCCGTTCCCAGGGCAGTACCATCGGCGCTGAAGGGCTTAGCTTCCGGGTTCGGAATGGGACCGGGCGTTTCCCCTTCGCCATGACCACCGAAACATCCTCGAAACAACACACACCACGTATCACTGGTGCGGGGGTTTCCTGGACGCCTCGGCCGTGAACCCGTCCCGTGAAAGGGGTGGGGGTTCGGCGTTGGTGTCGTATGGAATTGTTCATCCTTGTTCACCGTGGCGCACACCCCGTCATCGACAGGGGGCTGCTGTGGTGTGTTGTTTCAGATGAACATAGTGGGTGCGATTTTCTGGCGGCGTGTCACGCGCTGCTTAAAGGATTTGTTAAGTCCTCGGCCTATTAGTACCGGTCAACTGAACACATTAC
>NZ_BSTX01000015.1 GCF_030269765.1 Actinorhabdospora filicis
TAACGCCACCTTCGAGCAACCCGTCAGAGACCACCAAACCCCCTCGGACACCCGCGCTTGGCGGATTCCCTCAGGGGGGTGGTCCTGGACGTGTTGTCTCAGGACCCAACAGAGTGTTTCGGTCAGTCAACCCTCGGCCTGCTAGAGGCGGGGTTGTTCATCTCGCCGCATGGTGTCGGCGTGGATGTGTGCAAAGGTTCCGGTGAACCTCGATCACCCTGGTGTCTCTGATGGACACCAGTGGGCCGGGGTTGGGTTACTCCTTAGAAAGGAGGTGATCCAGCCGCACCTTCCGGTACGGCTACCTTGTTACGACTTCGTCCCAATCGCCAGCCCCACCTTCGACGGCTCCCTCCCGCAAGGGGTTGGGCCACC
>NZ_BSTX01000016.1 GCF_030269765.1 Actinorhabdospora filicis
CGAAACACTCTGTTGGGTCCTGAGACAACACGTCCAGGACCACCCCCCTGAGGGAATCCGCCAAGCGCGGGTGTCCGAGGGGGTTTGGTGGTCTCTGACGGGTTGCTCGAAGGTGGCGTTACCACGCCGGCCCCCATAACTCTTCCCTTGCTGCACGTGAGTGCCGGCGATGTCCGGGACTGGCTCGAAGGTTTTCGAGCGGGTGCGTTTGGAGGGATGTGGTTGGGTGGTCTCTTTCGTGGTGTGCGTGTGTTGTTTGAGATGTGCATAGTGGGTGCGAGCATCTAGCAATTGAGCCGATGCAGCACGATCCCTTTCCCTGTTCGCAGGGTGGGGTTGTTGTTGTTTTGGGTCGTTGTCTGTGTTG
>NZ_BSTX01000017.1 GCF_030269765.1 Actinorhabdospora filicis
AACACACGCACACCGCTCAACTAGCCACCCAACCGGCTCGGAACACCAGTCCCTGCCCGAAAAACTTCGAGCCCACCCGGCAAACGCCAGATGACAAGGGAACACACGTCCAAGGGTTATGGGGGCCGGCGTGGTAACGCCACCTTCGAGCAACCCGTCAGAGACCACCAAACCCCCTCGGACACCCGCGCTTCGCGGATTCCCTCAGGGGGGTGGTCCTGGACGTGTTGTCTCAGGACCCAACAGAGTGTTTCGGTCAGTAACACGCATCTGGTGCGTGTTTTCATCACCGGCATGGTGTCCGGTGGATGTGTGCAAGTC
>NZ_BSTX01000018.1 GCF_030269765.1 Actinorhabdospora filicis
GGGTGGGCTCGAAGTTTTTCGGGCAGGGACTGGTGTTCCGAGCCGGTTGGGTGGCTAGTTGAGCGGTGTGCGTGTGTTGTTTGAGATGTGCATAGTGGGTGCGAGCATCTAGCAATTGAGCCGATGCGGCACGATCCTTCATCCTTTCGAGGGTGTGAGGGTTGTTGTTGTTTTGGGTCGTTGTCTGTGTTGTTGTGTTTGTTAAGTTGTCAAGGGCGCATGGTGGATGCCTTGGCACCAGGAGCCGATGAAGGACGTGGGAGGCCGCGATAGGCCTGGGGGAGT
>NZ_BSTX01000019.1 GCF_030269765.1 Actinorhabdospora filicis
CACGTTCTCGTCGCCGGTCGGGTCGTTCTCCCCGAGTAGCTGGCGGGACTCGTTGATCCACGCCGCGCCATGGCCGTCGACCAGGACGGCGGTGAGGACCGGAAGTCGTACTAGTCCGTCGTACCAGTGTCAGCCAGGCCATCTGTGGGCGGTCGCGGTCGGTGTTCAGCAGGTTCATCACCACACCTACGGCATCGGCGGGCGCGATGGTCTTGCGTATGTCCATTGTGGACACTTCAAACACGGTGTTTCTCC